>NZ_SMTK01000015.1 GCF_004357995.1 Arthrobacter crusticola | reverse complement strand
CCGTTGGTGGTGGCGAACATGACCGCGGTGACCGGGCGGCGGATGGTCGAGACCATGGCCCGGCGCGGCGGGCTGGGGGTGCTGCCCCAGGACGTGCCGGTGGAGGTCATCGCCGAGGTCACCGGCTGGGTCAAGAGCAGGCATCCTGTCTTTGAGACGCCGCTGAAGCTGCGTCCGGGCAATACGGTCATCGACGCGCTGCACCTGATCAATAAGCGCGCCCACGGCGCGGTGGTGGTCGTGGACGGGGATGACCGGTATGTGGGGGTGGTGCGGGCCGCCGACTGCGAGGGCGTGGACCGCTTCGCCTCGCTGGAGTCCGTGATGCGGGCCGGTCCGGCGCCGGTGGAGGCCGCCCGGTTCGAGGGGGACCCCGCGGCCGGGCTGCAGGCGGTCTTCGCCGAGCTCGAGGCCTCCGGGGCCCCGCTGGCCCCGGTGGTCCGCGGGGGGGTCCTGCAGGGGGTCATCACCCGGGCCGGGGCGCTGCGCTCGACCATCTACACCCCGACCCTTGAT
>NZ_SMTK01000014.1 GCF_004357995.1 Arthrobacter crusticola | reverse complement strand
ACTCCTTGTCCGGGCGCACCGGCGCCGCAGGCGCGCAGCATCAGGAACAACCCGCTACACCGCATCGGAGCACTGACATGAAATACACCCCCACATTCGCGGTCATCACCACCGCACTGGCCGCTTCGCTCGCGTTCACCGCCTGCACCTCCTCGACCGCCACCAAGGACACGCCCAAGGAAGCACCGAAGGTGCTGACCAGCATCGCCGAACGACTCGTCGAGGAAGGCTACCCGGGCGCGATCATCACCCGCACCTCCCCGGACGGCACCGCTGAAACCGCCACCGCCGGCACGGCCGACCTCACCACCGATACACCGGTCCCCGCTGACGGAGAAGTGCGCATTGGAAGCGCCAGCAAGACATTCACCGCGGTGGTGGCCCTGCAGCTGGTGGAAGAAGGACTCCTCGAGCTGGACCGAAGCGTCGACACCTACCTCCCCGGCCTCATCAAGGGAGAGGGAATCGACCCGAAGGCCATCACCGTCCGGCAGCTGCTCCAACACACCAGCGGCCTGCCCGAGTACACCGACCTCGTCG
>NZ_SMTK01000013.1 GCF_004357995.1 Arthrobacter crusticola | reverse complement strand
GGCGCGGTCGCGGAATTCGGCCAGGGAGCGGGCTCCGGCGTAGGTCATGGAGCTGCGCACGCCGGCGGTGATCATATCCAGCAGGTCCTCCACGCCGGGCCGGGCGGGGTCCAGGTACATTTTGGAGGTGGAGATGCCCTCTTCGAAGAGTCCCTTGCGGGCCCGGGCGAAGACGTCCTCGGTGCGGGTGCGGTGCTGGACCGCCCGCGCCGAGGCCATCCCGAAGCTTTCCTTGTAGCGCCGCCCGTCGCTGTCGGTGTGCAGGTCCCCGGGGCTCTCGTAGGTCCCGGCGAACCAGGACCCGATCATGACCTGGCTGGCCCCGGCGGCCAGGGCCAGGGCCACATCGCGGGGGTAGCGGACCCCGCCGTCGGCCCAGACGTGCGCCCCGAGCTCCCGGGCGGCGGTGGCGGCCTCGTGGACCGCGGAGAACTGCGGGCGGCCCACGGCGGTCATCATCCGGGTGGTGCACATCGCCCCGGGCCCGACGCCGACCTTGACGATGTCCGCCCCGGCCGCGACCAGGTCGCGCACCCCGTCGGCGCTGACGACGTTACCGGCCACGATGGGCACCTGCGGATCCAGGGAGCGGACGATCTTGAGGGCATCGAGCATCTTGCGCTGGTGCCCGTGGGCCGTGTCCACCACCAGGGTGTCCACCCCTGCCGCCAGCAGGGCCGCGGCCTTCGCCTCGACGTCGCCGTTGATGCCCACGGCGGCGGCCACCCGCAGGGCCCCGGTGG
>NZ_SMTK01000012.1 GCF_004357995.1 Arthrobacter crusticola | reverse complement strand
GATGAGTTCGTGTCCGTACAACTGGCGTAATCATGGCCCTTCGGGGCCATTGTTTCTCTGTGGAGGAGTCCATGACGAAAGATGAACTGATTGCCCGTCTCCGCTCGCTGGGTGAACAACTGAACCGTGATGTCAGCCTGACGGGGACGAAAGAAGAACTGGCGCTCCGTGTGGCAGAGCTGAAAGAGGAGCTTGATGACACGGATGAAACTGCCGGTCAGGACACCCCTCTCAGCCGGGAAAATGTGCTGACCGGACATGAAAATGAGGTGGGATCAGCGCAGCCGGATACCGTGATTCTGGATACGTCTGAACTGGTCACGGTCGTGGCACTGGTGAAGCTGCATACTGATGCACTTCACGCCACGCGGGATGAACCTGTGGCATTTGTGCTGCCGGGAACGGCGTTTCGTGTCTCTGCCGGTGTGGCAGCCGAAATGACAGAGCGCGGCCTGGCCAGAATGCAATAACGGGAGGCGCTGTGGCTGATTTCGATAACCTGTTCGATGCTGCCATTGCCCGCGCCGATGAAACGATACGCGGGTACATGGGAACGTCAGCCACCATTACATCCGGTGAGCAGTCAGGTGCGGTGATACGTGGTGTTTTTGATGACCCTGAAAATATCAGCTATGCCGGACAGGGCGTGCGCGTTGAAGGCTCCAGCCCGTCCCTGTTTGTCCGGACTGATGAGGTGCGGCAGCTGCGGCGTGGAGACACGCTGACCATCGGTGAGGAAAATTTCTGGGTAGATCGGGTTTCGCCGGATGATGGCGGAAGTTGTCATCTCTGGCTTGGACGGGGCGTACCGCCTGCCGTTAACCGTCGCCGCTGAAAGGGGGATGTATGGCCATAAAAGGTCTTGAGCAGGCCGTTGAAAACCTCAGCCGTATCAGCAAAACGGCGGTGCCTGGTGCCGCCGCAATGGCCATTAACCGCGTTGCTTCATCCGCGATATCGCAGTCGGCGTCACAGGTTGCCCGTGAGACAAAGGTACGCC
>NZ_SMTK01000011.1 GCF_004357995.1 Arthrobacter crusticola | reverse complement strand
TGTTGTTTGAGAACTCAATAGTGTGCCAAGTTTGTTGATACCGATTGTTTTTTGATTGGTTGAATTGGCTGGTCTGCCGCATTTGCGTGTGGTGGGCTGGTTTTTTTGGCTGGTTTCGAATTTTGTGCAGCAGGGGTTCCCGTTTTCCCGGGGGTTTCTGTTGTGTCTGTAATGCATTTACGGAGAGTTTGATCCTGGCTCAGGATGAACGCTGGCGGCGTGCTTAACACATGCAAGTCGAACGATGAAGCCAGCTTGCTGGTGGATTAGTGGCGAACGGGTGAGTAACACGTGAGTAACCTGCCCTTGACTCTGGGATAAGCCTGGGAAACCGGGTCTAATACCGGATATGACTGCCGGCCGCATGGCCTGGTGGTGGAAAGCTTTATTGCGGTTTTGGATGGACTCGCGGCCTATCAGCTTGTTGGCGGGGTAATGGCCCACCAAGGCGACGACGGGTAGCCGGCCTGAGAGGGTGACCGGCCACACTGGGACTGAGACACGGCCCAGACTCCTACGGGAGGCAGCAGTGGGGAATATTGCACAATGGGCGCAAGCCTGATGCAGCGACGCCGCGTGAGGGATGAAGGCCTTCGGGTTGTAAACCTCTTTCAGTAGGGAAGAAGCGAAAGTGACGGTACCTGCAGAAGAAGCGCCGGCTAACTACGTGCCAGCAGCCGCGGTAATACGTAGGGCGCAAGCGTTATCCGGAATTATTGGGCGTAAAGAGCTCGTAGGCGGTTTGTCGCGTCTGCCGTGAAAGTCCGGGGCTTAACTCCGGATCTGCGGTGGGTACGGGCAGACTAGAGTGCAGTAGGGGAGACTGGAATTCCTGGTGTAGCGGTGAAATGCGCAGATATCAGGAGGAACACCGATGGCGAAGGCAGGTCTCTGGGCTGTAACTGACGCTGAGGAGCGAAAGCATGGGGAGCGAACAGGATTAGATACCCTGGTAGTCCATGCCGTAAACGTTGGGCACTAGGTGTGGGGGACATTCCACGTTTTCCGCGCCGTAGCTAACGCATTAAGTGCCCCGCCTGGGGAGTACGGCCGCAAGGCTAAAACTCAAAGGAATTGACGGGGGCCCGCACAAGCGGCGGAGCATGCGGATTAATTCGATGCAACGCGAAGAACCTTACCAAGGCTTGACATGAACCGGAATGGCGCAGAGATGTGTCAGCCACTTGTGGCCGGTTTACAGGTGGTGCATGGTTGTCGTCAGCTCGTGTCGTGAGATGTTGGGTTAAGTCCCGCAACGAGCGCAACCCTCGTTCCATGTTGCCAGCGGGTTATGCCGGGGACTCATGGGAGACTGCCGGGGTCAACTCGGAGGAAGGTGGGGACGACGTCAAATCATCATGCCCCTTATGTCTTGGGCTTCACGCATGCTACAATGGCCGGTACAAAGGGTTGCGATACTGTGAGGTGGAGCTAATCCCAAAAAGCCGGTCTCAGTTCGGATTGAGGTCTGCAACTCGACCTCATGAAGTTGGAGTCGCTAGTAATCGCAGATCAGCAACGCTGCGGTGAATACGTTCCCGGGCCTTGTACACACCGCCCGTCAAGTCACGAAAGTTGGTAACACCCGAAGCCGGTGGCCTAACCCCTTGTGGGAGGGAGCCGTCGAAGGTGGGACCGGCGATTGGGACTAAGTCGTAACAAGGTAGCCGTACCGGAAGGTGCGGCTGGATCACCTCCTTTCTAAGGAGCGCCTGGAGTCCGTGCGTGCTTCCACTGTGTTGGATGTGCGGCTTCGAGGAGTATGCCCATTGCGCGGGCGTTTGTTCCGCGGTGGGTGCTCATGGGTGGAATATCAATGAATAGTTTGGGTTCTTTTCCCGGTTGCCGTTAGTACGGCGCCCTGGTGCTGCCG
>NZ_SMTK01000010.1 GCF_004357995.1 Arthrobacter crusticola | reverse complement strand
CCGCCACCCACCCCAGGCCCACCACCCACCCCCAGGCCCACCACCCACCCCCAGGCCCACCGGCCACCGGCCACCGGACAGGCCCCCCCGCCGCAGACAGGCGCCTGGCCACCGGACGGGCCCCGGACCCGTCACCGGATACGCCCGCACCAGACGGGCCCCCAGGGCCGATCACCAGCCGGCACCACCACCGGCCCGCCGGCCACCACCCGGCGCGCGCCGGCCACTGCGGGCAGCCCGCGTACAGCGCCGGCACCCCCCGGCCGTCACAGGTGCCGCACCTCTGATGGGCCCGCACCCCTAACCACCCCACACCTCCGCCAGGCCGCGCAGCAGGCAGCCCGGAGTGCTGGCCCTGGCAACCAGGGCCAGCACGCCGCCCGAAGCTGGCAGCACCCCGTCAGACCGCCACAGGGGCTGCCCTCCGCTGGCGGCCAGCGGTCGCACCCGGGCGGGCTACACGCCGCCCCCATCGCCAGCAGGTAGGTAGCCAGCTGTGTCGGCCCGCATACCGCCCACGGTGCATAACCCGCTGCGCCGGTCCGCACCGTCTCGGGAATGTAGCCAGCTTCGCTGGTCCGTAGGTTGCGATATAAGCGCTCCCCGGCGGACCCACGCAGATTCCGCCCGGTCCGCCGCGCCAACCTCTATTCGCGGCGCCAACCTCTATTCGCGGCGCCAACCTCCAACGGGCGCGCCAGCTCCAACGGGCGCGCGTTCGGGAGCTGCCGCGGTAAACGGGCACATCAGGGGGCCGCGCGTGGGCACTTCGGCCCAGAAGCTCACTCCATCCTGGCTGCAGGCCTGGTACTGGCCCGCTGGCTCTCCCTTGTTGCCGTGCGTGACATCTCGGTAGCCCGGCCCAGACCATCTGCCTCCGGGCTTGGCCTCCATGCCATATCTTCATACGGCGTAGGGGCACAGCTGCTTGTACAGGTGCCCTAGCCGGGGCGCTGCAAGACCGGCTCCGTGTTAACGTTTCCATGCGCGCCCCGGAGGGCCCCTCGGGCCGGCCTAGGACCGCGCGCAAGGTAAACCCGGTACAAAGACAACCTCGAGGCTTCCCGATGCATGGCCATCCAGAGAGTGGTGCTTGGGTGCCGTAGACGTGAAACGGTCGACCGCGCCACCTTTGCCCGCCGGGCGCACCCTATGGGGTGACGCGTCGGACGGTCGCTGTGGCTGCGGCCATCAGGAGGTATACGCAGCCGCTGACGCGATCGAGCGCGCGCAGTTTCAGGCGGGGAAGATGGCGGCGGAGTGCATCGCCTGCCAGCGCCCAGACTGTGTCGGGAACGGTCATCACGAGGATGAAAAGAAACCCCAGCAGAGTGAGTTGCAGCCAGATGGGCCCAGCTCCGGGTGAGACGAACTGGGGAAGGAAGGCCACGAAGAACATGGCGGTCTTGGGATTCAGCGCACCGACCATGAACCCTCGTGTAAGGCTGCGCCTCACCGTGGGTTCCACGTCCTGGACGGCGGGCTGTTCCAACGTTCCCTCCCTGCGGGAGCCCAACGCGCGGAAGGCCAACCAGAGCAGGTAAAGGACGCCGACGACCTTGACTACTGTGAACGCCGTTGCGCTTGCAGCTACTAGAGCGGAGATGCCGAGGGCGGCACCGGCCACATGCAGAACGTAGCCCAACTCGATTCCGGCGACCGCGGCTAAGCCTCCACCGCGCCCGGAGCGCAGCGTCGTGGTCAGGATGAAGGCCACCGAAGGCCCGGGGATAAGGGCGATCGGAAGGGACACAGCGATCAACAACGCTGCGGTGCTCGCGGTAATCACGGCGGATCCTCCTCAATGACGGTGCAACCCTAGCTCCGTAGCTCCCGGTCCGGTAGGTCCATTGCGAGACCTCTCCCGGTCGCTGCGCCGAAGCGAGGTCCTTGGTCGGCTGTGCGTCCCTCGAGCTGAACCGGGGAGCCTTATTGGGCAGCGGATGTGCCGGCCAGGGCGCCGCTGGAGTGCAGGAGACGAGTGGCATGCGATGCTCATCACAACGCGCCCCGCTGGTTTGCGCTGACACACGGAGGCATGTAATGTTTTCTGAGTTGCCCCGCTGAGGGCAGCCAACCCCACCAAATTCTTGAAGCTAGTCCAGCGTGTGCTGAGCACTAAAGCCGGATGATGCTTTATTTTGCTGTGGTTGATTCTTCTTGTCGAATGCTTTTCCGGTTTTCACCGAAAAGAGCGGATTTGACAAGGGGAAAGGGAATGAAATAAGTTAGTAACACACCACGGCGAAGAAATAAAGAGCTTTGGAGGATTTCGAAGGAAAACTTCGGATCTGGCTCGGAAAAGTATTCCCACGTGTTTGTTGTTTGAGAACTCAATAGTGTGCCAAGTTTGTTGATACCGATTGTTTTTTGATTGGTTGAATTGGCTGGTCTGCCGCATTTGCGTGTGGTGGGCTGGTTTTTTTGGCTGGTTTCGAATTTTGTG
>NZ_SMTK01000009.1 GCF_004357995.1 Arthrobacter crusticola | reverse complement strand
GGTCCTTTCGGGGGGTGCGGTGCGCGGCGGGTGCGTCTGGAAGGCCGGCCGGCCGGTGGAGGGGATTGAGGCGTTTGGCACACTGTTGGGTCCTGAGATAACAGGGCCCTGCTGCTGCGTGGCCGTGTCCGTGGTGTCCTTCCTTGTGGGGGGTGCCGGGGGGTGCGGGTGTGCGGGGGTGGGGTGTGTTGTTTCTGGGTTTCCCGCGCAGGCCGTCATCCGGTGTCCCCTTTGGTGGGGTTCGGGTGCGGGTGTGACGGGGTTGTTGGTTGAGAACTGCATAGTGGACGCGAGCATCTTAAAAAGAAGCAATTTCTAAGATAGACCTGGTTCCGGACTGTGTCCGGGCCTGGTTTTCTCGATATGTTTTTTGATCTTTTGTGGTCAAGTTTTTAAGGGCACACGGTGGATGCCTTGGCATCAGGAGCCGAAGAAGGACGTGGGAATCTGCGATAAGCCTGGGGGAGTTGATAACCGAACGGTGATCCCAGGATGTCCGAATGGGGAAACCCCGCCGGGGGCGCCTTGTGCGTGATCCGGTGACCCGCACCTGAACACATAGGGTGCGTGGAGGGAACGTGGGGAAGTGAAACATCTCAGTACCCACAGGAAGAGAAAACAACAGTGATTCCGTTAGTAGTGGCGAGCGAACGCGGAAGAGGCTAAACCAGTGGTGTGTGATAGCCGGCGGGCGTTGCATCACTGGGGTTGCGGGACTTTCCGTATCAGTTCTGCCGGACTGGTGAAATGTGTGCAGGCGTATAGGTGAACGGGTTTGAAAGCCCGGCCGGAGAGGGTGTAAGTCCCGTAACCGTAATGCGTGCTGCCGTTTGGAGAGTATCCCAAGTAGTACGGGGCCCGAGAAATCCCGTGCGAATCCGCCAGGACCACCTGGTAAGCCTAAATACTCCCTGATGACCGATAGCGGACCAGTACCGTGAGGGAAAGGTGAAAAGTACCCCGGGAGGGGAGTGAAACAGTACCTGAAACCGTGTGCCTACAAACCGTCGGAGCAGTGCGTGATTTATCACGGTGCTGTGACGGCGTGCCTTTTGAAGAATGAGCCTGCGAGTTAGTGTTACGTCGCGAGGTTAACCCGTGTGGGGAAGCCGTAGCGAAAGCGAGTCTGAACAGGGCGACCGTAGTGGCGTGATCTAGACCCGAAGCGAAGTGATCTACCCATGGCCAGGTTGAAGCGACGGTAAGACGTCGTGGAGGACCGAACCCACTTCAGTTGAAAATGGAGGGGATGAGCTGTGGGTAGGGGTGAAAGGCCAATCAAACTTCGTGATAGCTGGTTCTCCCCGAAATGCATTTAGGTGCAGCGTTGCGTGTTTCTTACCGGAGGTAGAGCTACTGGATGGCTAATGGGCCCTACAAGGTTACTGACGTCAGCCAAACTCCGAATGCCGGTAAGTCAGAGCGCAGCAGTGAGACTGTGGGGGATAAGCTTCATAGTCGAGAGGGAAACAGCCCAGACCACCAACTAAGGCCCCTAAGCGTGTGCTAAGTGGGAAAGGATGTGGAGTTGCCCAGACAACCAGGAGGTTGGCTTAGAAGCAGCCACCCTTGAAAGAGTGCGTAATAGCTCACTGGTCAAGTGATTCCGCGCCGACAATGTAGCGGGGCTCAAGTACACCGCCGAAGTTGTGGCATTCACATATCAGCCAAGCCGGGGACACCGTTCCCCTGAGTTCAGGCGTGTGGATGGGTAGGGGAGCGTCGTGTGGGCAGTGAAGCCGCGGTGGAAACCAGCGGTGGAGCCCACACGAGTGAGAATGCAGGCATGAGTAGCGAAAGACGGGTGAGAAACCCGTCCGCCGGATGATCAAGGGTTCCAGGGTCAAGCTAATCTGCCCTGGGTAAGTCGGGACCTAAGGCGAGGCCGACAGGCGTAGTCGATGGACAACGGGTTGATATTCCCGTACCGGCGAAAAACCGCCCATACCGAACAGGGGACACTAACCGCCCGAAACCTGCCCGACCGCCCTTGTGGTGGAAGGGTTTTGGTGGAGCGCGGGACCTGAGCCTGGGAGGTAAGCGTATTAACAGGTGTGACGCAGGAAGGTAGCCAAGCCGGGCGATGGTTGTCCCGGTCTAAGGATGTAGGGCAGGACGTAGGCAAATCCGCGTCCTTGTGTTCAATCACGCGCCTGAGATCTGATGGGACCCCCGTATGGGGGAATTTGGTGATCCTATGCTGCCGAGAAAAGCATCGGCGCGAGGTTTTAGCCGCCCGTACCCCAAACCGACACAGGTGATCAGGTAGAGAATACTAAGGCGATCGAGAGAATTATGGTTAAGGAACTCGGCAAAATGCCCCCGTAACTTCGGGAGAAGGGGGGCCCCAACCGTGACGGCGACGCGCTTGCCTGAGCGGATCGGGGCCGCAGAGACCAGGGGGAAGCGACTGTTTACTAAAAACACAGGTCCGTGCGAAGTCGCAAGACGATGTATACGGACTGACTCCTGCCCGGTGCTGGAAGGTTAAGAGGACCGGTTAGTTCCGCGCTTGCGCGGTGCGAAGCTGGGAATTTAAGCCCCAGTAAACGGCGGTGGTAACTATAACCATCCTAAGGTAGCGAAATTCCTTGTCGGGTAAGTTCCGACCTGCACGAATGGAGTAACGACTTCCCCGCTGTCTCAACCATAAACTCGGCGAAATTGCAGTACGAGTAAAGATGCTCGTTACGCGCAGCAGGACGGAAAGACCCCGAGACCTTCACTATAGTTTGGTATTGGTGTTCGGTGTGGCTTGTGTAGGATAGGTGGGAGACTGTGAGGCCCGGACGCCAGTTCGGGCGGAGTCATCGTTGAAATACCACTCTGGTCACTCTGGATATCTAACTTCGGCCCGTAATCCGGGTCAGGGACAGTGCCTGATGGGTAGTTTAACTGGGGCGGTTGCCTCCTAAAAAGTAACGGAGGCGCCCAAAGGTTCCCTCAGCCTGGTTGGCAATCAGGTGGCGAGTGTAAGTGCACAAGGGAGCTTGACTGTGAGAGAGACATCTCAAGCAGGGACGAAAGTCGGGACTAGTGATCCGGCGGCACATTGTGGAATGGCCGTCGCTCAACGGATAAAAGGTACCTCGGGGATAACAGGCTGATCTTGCCCAAGAGTCCATATCGACGGCATGGTTTGGCACCTCGATGTCGGCTCGTCGCATCCTGGGGCTGGAGTAGGTCCCAAGGGTTGGGCTGTTCGCCCATTAAAGCGGTACGCGAGCTGGGTTTAGAACGTCGTGAGACAGTTCGGTCCCTATCCGCTGCGCGCGCAGGAAATTTGAGAAGGGCTGTCCTTAGTACGAGAGGACCGGGACGGACGAACCTCTGGTGTGTCAGTTGTACTGCCAAGTGCACCGCTGATTAGCTACGTTCGGATGGGATAACCGCTGAAAGCATCTAAGCGGGAAGCCCGCTTCAAGATGAGATTTCCATACACCTAACCGTGTGAGAGGCCCCCAGCCAGACCACTGGGTTGATAGGCCGGATGTGGAAGCAGGGACCAACGACCTGCGAAGCTGACCGGTACTAATAAGCCGATAACTTACACCACCCCACCACCGCAGGAACGGACACTTCAAAACCGTTCCACCACATGCGGTGCGTGGAAAGATCACATGCTACGCGTCCACTATGCGGTTCCCAACCAACAACAGGAACCAGGCCACCCCCACCCCGCCAGGGGACCGGGAGGCCGCACCACAACAAAATACACGTCCAGCACAATGAAGACGTAACAGACTTACCACCCCCGCCACACCCAGCCACCCCACCACGGGCCGGCACGGAACCACCGGGAGGAACGGTACAACGAGTTACGGCGGTCATAGCGTGGGGGAAACGCCCGGTCCCATTCCGAACCCGGAAGCTAAGACCCACAGCGCCGATGGTACTGCACCCGAGAGAGTGTGGGAGAGTAGGACACCGCCGGACACCCCTTAGGCTGCAGGCCCCACCACCGGTGGGGCCTGCACCCCTTTAACCACCC
>NZ_SMTK01000008.1 GCF_004357995.1 Arthrobacter crusticola | reverse complement strand
CGGACAGCCCGCGGACTTCCCCGCAGGGGAACGCCATCAATACACCAACACCAACTACATCGCTCTGGGCCTGATCATCGAACGCGTCACCCAACGGCCCCTGGCCGAACAGATCCACGATCGGATCGTTACACCCCTGGACCTGAAACACACCTACCTGCCAGAACCCGGTGAGACCGGGCTGCGCGGTGACCACGCCCGTGGCTACCACATCGACGCCAAGGGAGAACTGCGCGACATCACCGAGTACGATCCTTCCACGGCGTGGGCATCCGGAGCCATGGTATCCACACCGGCTGAGCTCAACACCTTCATGAAAGCCGTCCTCGACGGCGAACTCCTGGAACCGGCCGAACTGGATCAGATGCTCACCGGCATCCCCACCGGCGACAAAATCATCCCCGGAAACACGTACGGGCTGGGGATTGAAAGCAGCGAACTGAGCGCCGGCACAGCCTGGGGCCACAACGGATACATCCCCGGCTACCAAACGATCAACACAGTCGCAGAGGACGGCACCGCCGTCACCATCACCCTCACGGCACTGCCATACGCCATCTACGACGGCCCCCTCGACGGCCCGACGGAAGAGTTCCTCGATTTCGCCCGCTTGTCCATCGACGCCCTCGACGAAGCCCTCGGCACCCCATAATCCGACACCCACCACAGCACCGCAGCCCGACTCCTGACAGCAGGCAGCCCGTTGAGACGGGCCATGAGGTGGGTGACGGAACGGTAAGAAGAAAGATGGGTGAGGCTCCGGCCTGATCCGGAAACAGAGGGCCGCGACCGGCTTCGCGACGGAAGCAACAGCGGAGATGATCGATCCTGCAACCGGGAGAAATCATCGAGGCGTCAAGGACGTGTTCATCGCCGTCCGCGACGGGCTCCATCAAGGGCCTGCCGGAAGCGATCACAACCACCTGGTAGCGCACGCTCATGCAGCAGTGCGTTGTGCGCCTGATCCACAGCCCGTTTGGCTACGCCGGTCGAGGCACCGCGGCGGGATCGTCAACGCCCTCAGCCCGGCCACGCGGCTCCACGCGAGGCCGCGGTGAAGGACCGGTTCACCGAATCCGCAGCCCAGCGGTATCCGCCGATCGTGCAGCTCTGGGAGTCCTCGTCGAGTCCTCCGGGCGGTCAACGCAATCAGGAAGTGACCATCAAAGGCGAAGAGAAGGGCCTGTCGACCGTAGGTGACAGGCCCTTCTTTCATCGGCGATCAACGGACTGTGTTCGACATGCGCGCCACAAGCCACCCGTCCTGGCTCGGGGGGAACTGATGGACAAAGGCGTATCGGTCGAGTCTCTTGCCGAGCGGGTGACCTTCACACCTGGCGCGGACCCGTTCGCGGAGTTTCAGCTGACCATTATGGCGTCCTTCGCCCTGAAACGCCGCAGCCTCTATCCGACCAACCAACCCTCGAACCAACCCTCCAACCCGAATGGTTTTCGCATGACGCACCATCCCCATGTCCAAGGACCTACCCACGATCGAAGTGGCCCGACGCATCAACATCGAACGGATCACCCTGTATCGGGCACTGAACCGGTTAGGACCAGGATGGATATGTCTCGTGATCGATACGTCATCGATGGATACGACGAGCTCCAAAAAGCCGCCCGTATCCATGTGGCGCGTATCAGTGGTGAGGAGGGACTGCAGGTACCAGCAGTCAGCATCGTTCAGTCCGTGGAGCCAGGTCCCTTTCGGGCCGACGCCCACTTCGCAACACGCAAAGGCGTACCCACTGTCGAAGTCACTGAGCGCGCCATGAGTGAGCTGTCCCTCGAGGGTCTGGCCTTCCTGCTCGCGCATGAGCTCGGGCATCTCGCGGATGCGGCGTGGTGTGTGAGAAGAACCCGCGTGCTCGTAGCGGTTTTCTCCCTCGCGGGAGTGCTGATGTTGGGGGGCTTTTTAGCGGCTGTCCTCGCGGGCTACTTCAACGCCAGCTCGTTTGGTGGAGTCGTCACCTTGGTGATCGGCTTGGTCACCCTGGGTGTTTGGTTGCTTTTGGCGTGCGCGATGAGTCGGGAAGGGAAGATGCGCGCTGACCTGTTTGCCATACGCCATGACCCGGAGCTGACAGGCGCACGTGAATTGTTCGACTCGTGGGAAGCAGACAAACCGGAAGCAACAGAGCCCATGACGCTGACGCGAAGAGTGTGCTTCCTCTTTCGGACCCGCCCCTACCGATCCACGAGGCTCCGAACCATGCAAGCAGCACTCTCCCGCAACACCCGATGACCAGGAGCAGACGATGATCAGGATTGTCCGTTGGACCCTACGGATGGAGGGCGGCCGTGCACGCAGGGCTACCAGTTCCTTCGGAAGTGGGCCGGACCCGGACTCATTATCGGCCCCCGTGAGCTTCAGCAGTGCCCGCACTTCAGCTGGTGTCATTTCCAGACGCTGACGTGTCTCCGACTGTCCTTTTGGCTAGTGAAGGACTGGTCCTGTGGCTAGTGAAGGACTGGTCCTGGGGCTGGGGTGCGGAGGGTGCGCAGCTGGCATCTTGGAGGTATGACCAAGCAAGAGATTGAACCCCTCCTGGTGGAGCACCTTTCGAAGTCCTTCCGCGGTGTCCGCCGGGTCGAGGACGTTAGCTTCAGTGTCGGCGCCGGCCGCATCACGGGTCTGCTTGGGCCCAATGGCGCCGGTAAGACGACCACGATCCGTATGCTGCTGGGCTTGATCGCCGCCGATACCGGAGAGGCGCTGGTGTTCGGGAAGCCGTTCCGCAACCTGTCCGATCCCACCCGGGTCGTCGGGGCGGTCCTGGATGCAGGCGGCCTGCACCCCGGGCGCACCGCACGCCAGCACCTGCGGATCGCCGCCGCCCAGGGCTCCCACGCGGCGGCCCGCGTGGAGGAGGTGCTCACTATTGTGGGCATGAGCGCCGACGCGGACCGCCGGATCCGGGATTACTCCCTGGGCATGCGCCAGCGTGTTGCCATCGCTGCGGCGATCCTGGGCGACCCGAAGATCCTCGTGCTCGACGAGCCGGCCAACGGCCTGGATCCTGCCGGCATTTACTGGCTCAAGCAGTACCTGCGCTCCTTCGCCGACCATGGCGGCAGTGTCCTGCTGTCCTCCCACATCCTCGCCGATGTGGAGCAGATCGCCGATGACATCGTGGCCGTCGCCGATGGGCAGGTCCGCTCAGCGACCACCCTCGCCGAAGCCCTCGCCGCCTCCGAGGGCGACCTCGAGGACTTCTACCTCTCCATGATCAGCTCTTCCGAACGGACCACCCATGCTGCGCGCTGAAACCCTCAAACTCACCACCATCCCCGCGACAAAGATCGCGGTCCTCATCGCGGCCCTCGGCCTGGTGGCCACCCAGCTCACCTCCACCGTCCTGTTCCCCTACCTCGTTAACAGCGAAGGCACTGACCCGGAAGTCGCCGGCGAACTGCCGGTCGTCGATATGACGAAAGCCTCCGAGCAGCTGGCAGCCCTGAACCCCCTCGGAGGCAGCGGTTCCATCGGGATCGTCCTGATCGCCGTCATCCTCCTGGGCATCCTGGCCGGGATCAGCGATTTCCGCTTCGGCGGCATGGTCGGCACGGCACTGGCCCAACCGCGCCGTGAGCGCACCGTCCTGGCCAAGACCGGGGCCACCGCACTGATCGGCGCGGCAACAGGACTCATCCTCGCCGCCCTAGCCGTCATCGCCCTGCTCCTGGCACTGATCCTCGACGGAACGGCCCTGTCCGCGACCCTGCCCGAGATCCTGGAAACCCTCGGCCGCGGCGTCCTGGCCATCACCTTCCTGAGCCTGATCGGACTCGCCGCCGGCCTGCTGCTGCGCAACCAGCTCACCGCGGTCCTGGTCATGCTCGCCGTCCTTGTCCTGGAACCAATCCTCCTGGGAATCATCCAACTCGCCACCGGCACCCTTCCGATCTGGGCCCAGCTGATGCCCAACACCCTGGCCCACGCCCTGATCAGCGCACCCAACGCCCTCACCGGTGCAGCCGCTCTTGGAGCCCTCACCGCCCTGACCGCGCTCCTGCTGACCGGCGCCGCCCTCACCCTCAAACGCCGCAGCCTCTAACCACCACCCAACCCCACAACCAATCCTCCAACCTGAATGGTTTCCGCATGACTCACCACACCCATGCCCAAAAACATGAACCCGGCCGCACCATCGTGCTCTGGGCAGTACTTGTCGCAGCACTGGCCGCCAACGTTCTCACCACCACGGTGGTTTCCATCCCGGGGCTCTCCGTCCCCTTCGGAGTCATCACCGTTGGCTGCGCTGTACTCCTTGTCCGGGCGCACCGGCGCCGCAGGCGCGCAGCATCAGGAACAACCCGCTACACCGCATCGGAGCACTGACATGAAATACACCCCCACATTCGCGGTCATCACCACCGCACTGGCCGCTTC
>NZ_SMTK01000007.1 GCF_004357995.1 Arthrobacter crusticola | reverse complement strand
CCGGAAGCTAAGACCCACAGCGCCGATGGTACTGCACCCGAGAGAGTGTGGGAGAGTAGGACACCGCCGGACACCCCTTAGGCTGCAGGCCCCACCACCGGTGGGGCCTGCACCCCTTTAACCACCCCCACCGATACAGTCGACGCATGCGGTTCCACCCCGAAGCACCCCAGCAGGCCGCCTTCGTGCGTTATGAGGGGTCCGAACGCAATGCCCGGGGGATCCACCCCGGTATTTTCGGCCTTGCCAATGCGCTGGCCCGCGATGGCCGCCTGAGTGAGACCGACTATTCCTGGTGGCTTGCGTCGAACCTCTGGTACGACGCGGCCTACATCAACCCCCAGTTCGTCGATGCTTCGGTGTACGACCGCGCCCTCAATCCGAAGGCACAGGCATGGTTCAAGGTGTCCGCCGCGCACCTTTTGGAGCAGGTCCCCGGATATTTGGCCCTCCTTGATCGCTATGCGGTCCCGTGGCGGGAGGTCCTCTCGAACGACCCGGGCACCGTTCTCTACGAAGACGAATTTCAACTGGTGGTAACGCCATGGTCGACCCGACCGGGGACGATTGGGGACCCGGAGAGGCTACTTGAGGCCCGAAGGGGCCAGGTCAAGGCCCCAAAAGGAACTGCCGACGGCACATGAACCGTTGTAGGGTCGACCCAGGTTGCCAACGCCTGCTGCCACCACTCGGTTCGAGACCGCCGGCCCTGAAGAGCAGGCACCCTCGAAGGAAGATGAGGTATCAGTGGGTTCGATGAACCGCCTGCGCCGATCGGGTATGCCACAACCGGGGACATGGAGCTCGGCGTCGTCCGATGCACCAGTCCCCGGCTCGAAGGAACACTATGAGGTACTGGTCGTCGGGGGAGGAAACGCCGGAATTTCCCTCGCGGCGCGGCTGCTGCGCTATGGCGTCCGCGATATTGCCATTGTCGAACCGCGCAGCCACCACCTCTATCAGCCGCTCTTCTCGCACATTGCCGGGGGCACGGCGAAATCCGCCGACGCAGTGCGCCCTCAGTCCCAGGTCATGCCCCGCGGCGTCGCCTGGGTCCAGGGCGAGGTCACAAGCGTGCAGCAGGAAGCCCAGACCGTCGCCCTTTCGTCCGGATCGCGCCTGAGGTACGACAACCTGGTCGTGTGTCCCGGAATCCAGAAGGACTGGGACGCCGTGCCGGGCCTCGCCCAGGCCATGGCATCGCCGTATGGCGGGTCCAACTACGAGTTCGAGCTGGCGCCGAAGGCGTGGGACCTGCTGCGTCAACTTCGCAGCGGCACTGCAGTTTTCAGCCAGCCGCCCGGCCCCGCCACCTGCGCCGGTGCTGCCCAGAAGCCGATGTACCTCGCCTGCGACTATTGGCGCGCACAGGGGGTGCTCGATGACATCCGGGTCGTGCTGATCGTTCCAACGCCGACCGTGTTTGGAATGCCACTGATCGACGAGGAGCTGAACCGCAAGATTGCCGAGTACGGCATTGAACTGCACTGCGACAGCGAACTCGCCGAGGTGGACCCCGAGGGACGGCGCGTCGTCGTGCGCAACACTGCGGACGGCACCAGCGAGAGCCTTCCCTACGATGTCCTCCACGCGGTGCCGCCCCAGTCCGCCCCTGACTGGCTGAAAACCTCCCCGCTTTCCGCCGACGGTGACCCCGGCGGTTTCGTTGAGGTAAATCCGAAGACGCTGCGGCATGCGCGGTTTCCCTCGATATGGTCTCTCGGTGATGCAGCGGCGACGCGGAACTCGAAGTCAGGCGCCGCGTTGCGGAAGCAGACAACCGTTGTGGCGAAAAACCTCATAGCCGTGCGCAAGGGCAGGAAACCCGCCAAGAAATACAACAACTACTCGGCGTGCCCCTTCACCGTGTCCCGCTCGACCGTCGTCTTCTCCGAGTTCGATGACCGGTACCGGCCAAAGCCGTCGGTGCCGGGGTGGAACAATCTGGCACGGGAGCGACGGTTGACGTGGCTCCTGGAGCGGAGGGTGCTCCCTCAGGTCTATTGGAAGCTGATCCTGACGGGCCGGGCGTGATTTCCTGCCGCAGCAGGAAAACGACTCACGGAAGCCGATGGTCGTTCGGGTCGGGGATTCGCAGCCACCGGTAACCGTAGGGTTCAATGTCGAAGTTGACTGCTCCCTTTCGTGAGATCCGCGGGTCGGTACCGCCGAGCAGATCCAGCAGGGTCTTTCCGTCGAGGTCGGCGGCGCTGTGCCGGGGACTGGTGACGTCCAGCGTCACGGGGGCCGGTGACGGAGCGAGGTTGTGGACGAGGACCATGCTTGAGGCTTCCCAGGTGCAGCGGTGGGCCAGGATCGAAGGACTGGCCTGCGGGAGGACCTCGAAGCTTCCCCAGCCAAGTTCCGGGCACTGCCGGTAGCGGCGGATGAGTCCGGCCAGGAAGTGAAGGAGCGACTCCGGATCCTGCCGGGCCCGGGCGGCGTTGACGGCATCCGGGCCGAATTCGCCCTGAACAGGGCGGGCAACGAGGTCGTCCTCCTCAGCGCTCGAGAAGCCTCCGTTCTTTCCGTCCGTCCACTGCATGGGGGTGCGGACGGCCAGCCTCCCGTCCGCGGCGAGGTCCTCGCCCATACCGATTTCCTCGCCATAGAACAGGACGGGTGTTCCGGGTAGTGAAAAGAGCAGGGAGTACACCATCCGGAGGCGGCTCGGGTCTCCGCCGAGCATCGGCGGCAGGCGTCGCTTCAGCCCACGCCCGTAAACCTGCATGTTTTCCTCCGGGCCGAAGGCCGCGAACACTTCCTGCCGCTGCGATTCGGTGAGCTTGTCGAGGGTCAGCTCGTCGTGGTTGCGCACGAAGGTCGCCCACTGGCTGTCCGGGTTCGTCTTGGGCCGGCCCTCGAGGGCGGCGGCCAGAGGGGCGGCCTCCTGCCGGGCGAGGGCGAGGTAGAGGTTCTGCATTCCGATGAAATCGAAAAGCATGGTGAGCTCGTCGGCGGCCTCTCCGCCGAGGAACCGCAGTTGGGCCTCGTAGGGAAGATTCACTTCACCCAAAAGGATCGCACCGGGGCTCCGGCGGCCGAGGAATCGCCTGAGGTCCTTGAGGAACTCATGCGGCTCCGGCAGCTCATCCGTCTGCGCCCCGGTCAGCTCGAGGAAGAAGGGGACGGCGTCGACCCGGAACCCATCCATGCCCAGCTGGAGCCAGAAGCCTGCCGCCTTGGCGATCTCGTCGCGAACCCGCGGATTAGCGATATTCAGGTCCGGCTGATGTCGATAGAAACGGTGCTGGTACCAATCACCCGTCGGCTCGGACCGGGTCCAGATGGAGTCCTCCTGGTCAGGGAACGTCACCTCGGCCGAGGTGTCCGGCGGGGCATCGGAGCGCCAAACGTAGAAGTCGCGAAAAGGACTGTCCTTTGACTCAACGGCGGAGCGGAACCAGGGATGCTGGTCGGAGGTGTGATTGACCACGAGGTCCGCGATGACGCGGATGCCCTGATCCTTGGACGTCCGAAGGAACTCGACGAGGTCACCATGCGTCCCGAGCCGGCTGTCCACGCCGAAGAAATCGGTGATGTCGTAGCCGTCGTCGCGGTCGGGGGTGGGATAGAACGGCATCAGCCAGATACAGGTCACTCCGAGGTCAGCCAGATAGGGCACCCGTTCCGCAAGGCCGGCGAAATCACCAATGCCATCGCCGTTGGAGTCGTAAAAGGTCTCGACGTCCAGGCAGTACACCACGGCGTTCTTCCACCAAAGATCCGATGTCTCCGTGGTCTTCATTCTTCCCCCTCGTAGTGAAACGGCTGTATCAAGCGACGGGCGGATTGACCTGCCGCTCAGCGAAGCTCGGGCAGGACCTTGGCGGCGAACGCCTCAATGAAGGGCTGCTGGTCCTGTCCCACGAAGTGGAGGTAGATCTCGTCGAAGCCGAGCTCGAGGTACTCCTGCAGCCACTGAGCGTGTTCGCCGGTGCTGGCCGAGACATTGACCGATGTGCGCACCGACTCCTCACCCACGTCGCGGCCAACGGCATCGAAGTAGGCGGCGGTTGGAAGGTCCCACGGGACGGGTGGGGCGAAGGTGTTGTTCTTCCACTGATCCATGGCAATGCCAATGGCTTTCGATTCGGTGGGCGCCCAGGAAAGGTGCACCTGCAGGGTTGCCGTGCCGGTGCCGCCCGCATCCCGGTACGCCGACAGCATGTTCCGCAGGTGTTCATGCGGCTGGTTAATCGTCACCAGGCCGTCGGCCCAGACCGCAGCACGCCGGGCGGTGTCAATGGTGACGGCGGGGGCGATCAACGGCGGCGGGGTGGCCGGTGCATCCCAGATCCGCGCCCGTTCAACAGTGACCAGCCCCCGGTGGGTCACTTCCTCGCCGCTGTGCAGCCGGCGGATGACCGACACGCATTCCTCGAGACGCCGCTGCCGGACGTCCTTGGGCGGCCACGCCTCGCCGGTGATGTGCTCGTTCATGTTTTCGCCGCTGCCCAGGGCAACCCAGAGCCGGCCGGGATACATGTCCGCGAGTGTTGCCGAGGCATGTGCGAGGATCGCAGGATGGTACCGCTGCCCGGGTGCAGTTACCACACCGAAACGCAGTTCGGTCCGGGCAAGGGCAGAGCCCAGCCAGGACCAGGCGAACCCGGAATGGCCCTGCCGCTCCGACCACGGTTCTATATGGTCGGAGCACATCGCTGCATCGAAGCCGGCCTGCTCGGCCAGCACTACGTCCTCCAGCAGGCGCGACGGGCTGATCTGTTCGTGGGACGCATGGAATCCGAGTATCGCCATCCGACATGCATACCGCGGCACGGCCCTGCTGTCGAGGAATCTGGTGCCGGCGCGGGCAGCCCGCTGCGCCGGCACCGGCCCTGGCAGCCGGTCGGCCAGGGCGTTTCGGGACCGGGCCGGGGCACCGGTACACCGGTTTTGTGGGGGTGGGTGGGGGATTTGTGTTTGGGGGGTGGGGGTCGTATAGTTATGGAGTTGCCCCGGTGAGGGCGGCGAAACCCACACAAATTTCTGAGGCTTTTCCGGTGTGTGCTGTGCAC
>NZ_SMTK01000006.1 GCF_004357995.1 Arthrobacter crusticola | reverse complement strand
GAAGCGGCCAGTGCGGTGGTGATGACCGCGAATGTGGGGGTGTATTTCATGTCAGTGCTCCGATGCGGTGTAGCGGGTTGTTCCTGATGCTGCGCGCCTGCGGCGCCGGTGCGCCCGGACAAGGAGTGGTCATGCGAAAACCATTCAGGTTGGAGGGGTGGTTGGTGGGTTAGAGGCTGCGGCGTTTGAGGGTGGCGGGCATGGAGCGGCGGCCTTACCCCGGGCGGGGCTTCGAGAAGCGGATCGGTCAGATTCTTGGCAGCGGAGTGATTCCGGGGAACGGGAGGAAGGGGTCCCGGGTGGGGTCAGTTCGGATCAGGCGGTGACCTGAGGGACAACAGGTGCGTCTTCTGGACCGACGTTCGGAGCCGGGCTGATACATTCCGGCTCATTCGCGTGCTCCGAGGGCCCGGATGGCCGGATCCTTCATGGCTGCTCGTGTTGCCAGAAGGGCAGTGATGGTGGTGAGCGTGGCAACGAGAAGGGTGATGGCGCCCAGGAGCGTCCAGGGGATCGCGATGACCGGCGCGCCGTAGAGGCGGTAGGTCGATGCCCACAGTCCGAGGAGGGAGAGGACTGCAGCGACGGCGCCGAGGATGAGGCCGATGGTGGTGACGGCCAGGGCTTCGATGACGGTGCTGTGCTGGATCTGGCGCCGGGTGAGGCCACTGAGCCGCAGTGTCGCCAGTTCGGTGCGGCGTTGGCTGATGGAGATGGCGAGCGTGCTGAGAACGCTGATGAGGGCGTAGAGGCTGCCGAGCCCGACTATCATGACCATCACGGCGCGGTTTCCCGCGGCGTTGGCTCTGTTCTGTTCTTCCGTGAACTCCGCCGGTGTCTGCACCGTGGACGCGCCTGCGGCGGTGAGTGCGGATTCGACCACGGCCGTCTCGACGCCGGGAGCGAGCTGGACCAGGACGGTGGTGGGCCCCTGGAGCAGGTCGGTGGGCAGCAGCGAGCGGTCGATGTAGTAGCCGTCGGTTCCGGAGGGGGTTGCGGACATCCTGGCGGCCTCGCTCAGGACAAGGGTCCGACCGTCAATCTCGACGGTGATCTGGTCGTATGCGCCATCGATGGTGGATTCCAGGCCGGGACCGAAAATGAGGCTGTCGGGGCCAAAGTCGGCCACACGACCGCTGTCCGCCTGTTGCAGGTGGGTGGCGTTGAACGCATCGGGGTCGACGGCGACGACGGTTCCGGGGCCGGTGGTGGTGGCGCCGCCCGTGGTGAGCTGCACGGACAGTGGCACGACCGTCTCGGGTGAGGCGAGGGAGATTCCGTTGATTTTCTCCAGCGCGCTCAGGTCGATGTTCTCGCCGGTAGCGATCAGGTCGGCGTCGAAGATCAGCGTGGCGGCGCCGGATTCGGTTTGGGTGTTCACAATTCCTTGGAGGCCCATGACGAGACCGACGAGCACAATCATCGGCGCTGCGCCTGAGGCGGTGCGGCGCACAGCGTCGCGCAGGTTCGCCACTGCCAGGCCCGCGACCGGTGAGCGGCGCGACCAGGGCGTGAGCGCCAGAGCCGCGGCGGGCACGAGCAGGGGTGAGAGCCGGCTCATCGCGACCGAGCCGGTCATGATGATGCCAAGGCCGAGCAGCAGTGGGACGAGCAATCCGCCGGCCGTCGCGGAAAAGTAGGCCTGGAGGGCGGTCAGCGCCAAGGCAGTGATGGCCACGATCCATCGACCAAGGGTCATGACGCGCCGTTCACCGCTGCTGCGACGCAGCGCATCCAGGGGACTGACTTTGGTGGCGCTCTTGGCTGCGCCCCGGGCGCCGGCGAGGCAGACCGTGAGGGCGGCGATCAGGTCGACCACCAGGACTGCGGGTTGGATGGGGGTGGCAAGGTCTTCGGGGAAGAAGCCGAGCCGGGACAGAAGGAATCGCTGCACGCTGGTCAGTACCGTTCCGAGCAGGGCCCCGGCCAATGCGCCAAGCAGCGCGGCGAGGAAGGCTTCACCGAGCAGGAGCCTGCGGATCTGGCGCCTGGTAACGCCGCCGAGTCTGAGAATGGCAAGATCACCCCGGCGCTGGTCAACGGCAAAACCGAAGGTCGAGCCGACAACGAAGATGGTGAGGAAAATGCCGATCATCAACGCTATCCCGGTCAGCTCGCTGCCATTGGCGGCAGCCTGGCGGAATGCTTCTGCTTGTTCGGGGGTCAAACCGGTGGGCACGTCGGCGTTCTCGACGCCGAGGATGATCGTCAGGCCTGCGTGGACGATAGCGACCCCGGCGGTCACGGCCAGGAGGGTGCCGACGAAGAGCTGCCAGCGGTCGGCGAAGGTGCGCAGGGCCAGGCGGATCATCCCTGCACTCCCGTACCGGCCAGTGTTTCGAGCTCGGCGAGGGTGGCGGCGATCTGGTTCGCGTCGGCGCCGTTCAGAGTTGTGACGAGGCGTCCATCGCGCAGGAACGCCACCTGGTCGGCGCGGGCGGCGGCCGACGGATCATGGGTGACCATCAGGATTGTCTGGGCCTGCTCATCGACCAGGGCGCGAAGGAGATCCAGCACCGTGGCGGCGGAGGCGCTGTCCAGGGCTCCGGTGGGCTCGTCGGCGAACAGGATGCTCGGCCGGGTGGCCAGGGCGCGGGCGATGGCCACACGTTGTTGCTGCCCGCCGGAGAGTTCCCGTGGCTTATGGCCGGTGTGCTTGCCCAGGCCCACGGAGTTGAGGGCCTCGGCCGCGGCCCTGTTGGCATCACGACGTCCGGCCAGACGCAGCGGCAGGGCGACGTTCTGCGCTGCGCTGAGGGCCGCGACGAGGTTGAACTGCTGGAAGATGAACCCGATCTCGGTGCGCCGCATCCGGGTCAGCACGTCATCGCTGAGGCTCGCGATATCTTCGCCGTTAAGGAGGATCCGTCCTGAGTCAGGGGCGTCCAGCCCGGCAGCAGAGTTCAGGAGGGTGGATTTGCCTGACCCCGATGGCCCCATGATCGCTGTCCAGGAACCACGACGAAGCCCGATCGTGACCCGGTCGAGCGCCGTGAGAGTCGATTTGCCTGACGGGTAGGTGCGGGTCACATCGTTGAGCTGCAGCACTGTGCTGTGCGGGTCGGTTGTGGTCATACATCCATCACACCGCAGGACCCCCGGGCTGCGCAGTGGGGCCACCCCGTCGATCCAGGGTATGGCTGGCCCTACCTTCTTCGGGCCGGTTCGTCTCTACACTGGTCAGGTGATCAATGCGGAGGCAACACATCAGGCTCTGCCGGTCATAAGGCGCGGGAGAGCGGTGCTCTACTCTGCGGCCGTCGGCATCCGGGCCCTGATGCTCATTTCCGTTGTCGTGCTGCTGGGCGCACCGATCGGGATTGCGCTCAGCGGCCCTGTGCGCGGCACCAATACCGCTGCGGGCCTGATTACCGCGGGTCTGGCGCTGCTGGGTGTGGGACTCCCGCTTATCTCGGTCGTTCTTGCCCGGGCCGACTGGAGCGGAGCGACCGCTCTGCTCGACCGATCCGCGGGAGGGCCTCCGGGTATCCGGCTCCGTGAGCCGCGGACCCTCATCCGCCCGTTGGCCTACACCGTGATGATGCTCACGATCGGCGGAGCCATCGCGGTATTCGCTGCGCTGGTCGTCTTGGTATCCCTTGTCGCCCTGATCAGCCCGCTGCTGACGGCACTGGGAGACCGGGAGCCGATCGTAATTGGGCTGTTCACGGTGAGCACCGTACCCCAGTCGGTGTTGGCATCGGTCATCGGAGCCGCTGTGCTCACCGGGCTCGTTGTCATCTCACCGGCTTTCTCGAGGGCTCATGCCTTGGTGGTCCTCCAGATGTTGACCCGGCCGGAGCAGCGCCTCCAGCGTGACCTGACGGTGACCGCGCAGTCGCGGGCGCGCCTGGTGCGTGCCTTCGACATCGAACGCCGCCGCATCGAGCGGGACCTGCACGACGGCGTGCAGCCGCAGCTGTTGTCGGTCAGCATGACCCTCGGGCTCGCCCTGGCCGCCATGCCCGATGATGCCCCCGGCCGCTCTGACGTGGCCCGCGCCCAGGACCAGGCCAAACAGACCCTGGGTGCCTTGCGCAGCTTCGTCCGGAACATCCATCCCCAGGTCCTCACCGATCATGGCCTCGGCGCAGCGATCCGCGAACTGGCCGACACACTTATCCTCCCCATCGCTGTCGAGGACCGGCTGACCGGCCGCTTGCCCACGGAGATTGAGACCAACCTGTACTTTTGCGTCACCGAACTCCTCTCCAACGTCGTCAAGCACTCCAACGCCGGGCAGGCCCAGGTCCAGCTCCAGCGGCCCGCGCCCGGACTCGTGGAGGTCCGGGTCCGAGACGATGGTGGCGGTGGAGCAGGCGCTGCCCATTGGGACAACGGCGGACTCAACGGCATCTCCGACCGCATCGCCGCCCTGGATGGAGACCTGGAGATCGACTCGCCTCTGGGTGGACCGACGGCCATCACGATCGCCATCCCCATCCCCGCAGTTGGGAAGGGCTACCCGAATGACTGATTCCGCTGCCTCCGGCCCGGCCGCATTGGAACCGGTGCGGGTGGTCATCGCTGAGGACAACGCGTTATTGCGCGAGGGTCTGCAGGTGCTGCTCGAACGTAACGGGTTCGTCGTCGCCGCGGCGGTGGATACGGGCGAGAAGTTGATTGCCGCTGGACGCGACGCCGGGCCGGACCTCGTGGTCACCGATGTGCGCATGCCGCCGACGTTCCGCTCTGAGGGGCTCGTCGCGGCGGTGCGCCTGCGTGAAGAAAACCCTTCCCTTCCGGTGGTGGTCCTCAGTCAGTATGTCGAGCAGAGTTACGTCGCCGAACTGCTCGACAGCGCCGGTGGGGCCGGAATTGGTTACCTGCTCAAGGACAGGGTCAGCGACGTCGCGGACTTCGTGGACACGCTGCGCCGCGTTCATGCCGGCGGTACGGCGGTTGACCCGGCGGTTATCAGTCAGATGATCAGGCGGCACCGCGATCCGTTGGCCGGGCTTACTCCCCGTGAGCGGGAGGTGCTGGCCGTCATGGCCGAGGGCCACTCCAACGGTGCTATCGCGCGGCGTCTGTTTGTTTCTGAGGCAGCGGTCGTCAAGCATATCGGTAACGTCATGATGAAGCTTGACCTGCCGCCCAACGACGATCAGAACCGTCGGGTTGCGGCTGTGCTGACGTACCTGCGCAATCAGGAGAGCTGAGCCGGTTCAGCGCTTCTGGCAATGGCATTCGCGCTTCAGGCGGCTGGCGTGTCCGTGACCGGCAGCATGACGCCCCGCCGTGCGTCAGGAGGGACGCGGAAGATGCCAGCTGCGCACCCTCCGCACCCCAGCCCCAGGACCAGTCCTTCACTAGCCCCAGGACCAGTCCTTCACTAGCCCCAGGACCAGTCCTTCACTAGCCCCAGGACCAGTCCTTCACTAGCCCCAGGACCAGTCCTTCACTAGCCAAAAGGACAGTCTGCAGCCGTCCGGTTGGTGGGACCTTCCCCGGCCTTACGGGGCGTCCGGGTATGCCGGTGCGTTCGTGGTTGACTTATCCCGTGAAGTCCATGCGAACCCGGCGGACGGCCAGAGACAGCGCGGCCGGCACAACGTCGGGGTCCGGCCATCCACGCTCACTTCAACGCGTCGTTGCCCTCCCCGCCGTCGTCCTCGCCTTCGCGGTCGCCTCCATCATCATCGAAAGCATCGATCCCCTGGAGCCGCCTCAGCCACTGCTTCTGACGGTGCTGCAGGCGGCTCTCGTAGCCGGGCAGGCCGCTGCACTCCTTTTTCGCTACAGTGCCCCAATGCCGGTGTTCGCGATTGTCGTGATGCTGGAGACGGTTCTCCTCGTTACCGGCGGGGCGGACCTGGGGCTCGGGAGCCTGGCGGTCACGATTTCCGCCTTCTACCTCATTCGGTGGGCACCACGGCCCCGGGCGTGGTACGTCCTGGCGGCACTTGCGCTCACGAGCAACGTCGTCGTCCTTGGGGTGGCACTGGGCGGAACCCAACCCCCGCTGCTCGCCTTCGCCCTGGTCGCCGGGCGTCTGGTCATCGAGTACGCGGCACCGGCTGTGGTCGCTGAACTCGTCCGCAACCGCGCGTACCTTGCCACTGCTGCGCGTGAGCGGGACGAGATGATCCGCCGTGAACAGGTACGGGATGAGGCTCAGCGCCGGCGGGCCGAGCAGACCGCCCTCGCCAGGGAGCTGCACGACATCTCAGGACATCACCTCTCCGGCATTATCGTGACCGCGCAGGCGGCAGGAACACTGATCGAGAAGGATCCGCTGCGCACACGGGCCATGCTCCGTGAACTCGAAGGAGAGGCCCGGGCGATGATGATCGATCTGCGCAGGACTGTCGGTCTACTCCGCCCGGACCCAGAAACGGAAGGTGCCACCGGTGATATCCGGGCGTCCATCGGCACCCCGGGGCTGGGTGATCTCCCGGAGCTGATCGATGCCGCCGTGCGCCGCGGTCAAAGCGTCACTTTCGAATCGACAGGGGATGCAACCCATCTCGGGCCGGTCGCCCAGGCGACCATCTACCGCGTGGTGCAGGAATCGCTGGCCAACGCCGCACGCCACGCTCCAGGCGCTAAGTGCATGGTGACGATCGAGTACCTACCCGAGGCCACTGTCTTGACCGTGGAAAACACGTCGAGCATCCACTACCGGGATATCATCTACGCTCAGCCGACACCGGTTCACGACCGGACAAACCATGGATACGGGCTCGTCGGCATGCACGAGCGGGCGAAGCTCATCGGAGCCGAACTCACCACCGGGCGTACGGAAACCGGCGGCTGGAGTAACCGGCTACGAATCCCGAACCTCGTACAAGGAGCACCACAATGATCCGTGTCCTGATCGCCGACGACCAGGTCATCGTTCGAGCCGGACTATCGATCCTGCTCGACTCGGCCGCCGATATCACCGTCGTCGGGGAAGCCGAAAACGGTCGGGAAGCTATCCGGCTGACCACGGAGCTTCGCCCCGACGTCGTGTGTATGGACATCCGGATGCCCGTCATGGACGGCGTCGCCGCGACGCGCATCATCTCCGCCGATGCCAGCTTGAGTAGCGAGATCCTGATCCTCACCACCTTCGACATCGACGATGACATTTTCGCCGCTCTCGAAGCAGGGGCCGCGGGCTTCCTCCTCAAAGGCGCCGACGAGGACACGCTGCTCAACGCCATCCGCTCGGTCGCACAGGGCGATGGAACCCTCGACCAGCGGCTGACACGGCGAATCCTGCAAGAGTTCGTGCAGCGCCGCCCATCTACACCGCCGGCCGGGGTGCGCAAGCCGCTTCCTTCGCCGCTCACCGACCGGGAAATCGACGTCCTGCAACTCCTCGCGCAGGGCCTCTCAAACGCTGAAATCGCTAAACAACTCTTCGTGGAACAATCCACCATCAAATACCATCTCGCCCATCTGCTCCAGAAAACCGGCGCCCGCGACCGCCTCCAGATTGTCCTCTGGGGCATCCGCACAGGAACCGTCAACATCGAGTAGGCGAGCTGGCCTCCACTGTCGTCCCCAACACGTGGCCGTGCCGGGAGGCGACGGGCACCGACACGATGTTCCACCGGGCCTGATGCTACTGGGCAATCGACTTCGGAGCTTCCGGGGCGGCAAGGACCCCGATCGTCTCAGCCGCCCGACAGGCGCTCGGTCAGCTCGTCCATGAAGCTTCGAGCATCGCCTTGCGCCGGATCATCATCGGATGCGCGCTTGATCGCACCCTGAAGGACCTTGGCCGCCTGAGCCATGTCTCCCTTGCTGTCTGCGAGCACGACCGCGTTCTGAATCGCCTCGCCCAACCGGCTAAGTTCGGGAGGCGGGGTCTCCGCGCTCCCGTCGCGGAAGAAGCGAAGCCAGTTGCCAGCCGGGTCGACGAGACTGAATCCGCTCAGCCCGCCGGCGTTCTTGCGGGCGCGCGGCCGTGTGATCCGCGGGAAGCCCTTGATCGGCAATTTTCCGTAGGTCCCGCGGAGTCCTGCTGCGAACTCCTCCCAGATCGGGCCCGTGTCGTCGACGATGACGAGGCAGGAGCTGTGCGAGGACTCTGGTGTGTGGCCGTCCAGTCCGTAGTACTGCAGGTCAAACCCGTGACCGTTGAGGCCGAGGGCCGGGTTCGGTCGAACCTGGCGGTAGGTGGTGCGGAAGCCCAGGGCGGCGAAGAAAGGTTCGATGTCGTCGATGTCGGCACAAGGCAGGAGGGGGATCGTGCGGGGGTAAGACACGTCAGCACTTTACGCGGGTGCGAGTCGACGATCCAGACGATGTTTTCTGTGCTGGGGGAGATGATCCGCGAACCTTAGCCAAGACGGCTCATCCGGGCAGATGCGGATTGAGGTCCTCCGCCGCCAGACGCTGGCGTGCAGTGTTCAGTCCGGCTCCCACAGGTACGTGGCCGGTAGCCGCTGCGAGCCCGAAGACCGGCATGTCGCTATATATGCTTTCCCTGCCACCCGGCATCGTCTCGTAAGTTTCGTGCCATACGCCGACGTCGCCGGTACCGGCGGATTCACGCATGAACCGGCGCCAGGGCTCAAGGTGCGGCGCCGACCGGTCGGCCGCGAACCGCTGCAGATGCTCCGGGCTCTTCCAGTAGCTGACCATGATGGTCGTCCGCCCGAACCATTGCTGGTAGCTCAGCAACCCGGCCTCCGGCGTCTCGGCCAGGTGGGCGAGCATCTTGGGCATGGCCGCCCCCACGCGCGCCACCCTCCCGAGCTTCCACCACCGGTTGGCGCGCATCCCGATCAGGAAGACCGTCACCGGGCCACCCCCGGGATCGGCAGTGAAACGTCCCGCGCGGACTTGCTTCGACATGCGCTTCTCCTCTTCATAACGTTGTTTCAAAACAGTGTTATGGAATACTGATCATATGGCAAGACCCATAGTCCATGATGAGACCCTGCGTCGCAGGCTGTTCGACACTGCGGCCTTCCTAATCGCCCGCGACGGTGCCGGCTCCGTATCGCTGCGCACTATTGCCGCCACCGCTGGGACGTCGACGACGGCGGTATATTCGCTCTTCGGGGGCAAGGCGGGCCTGTTGACTGCCGTGCTCGACGACGGCTTCGCTTCCTTTGCCGCTTCCCAACAAGAGGCCGCCGCTGCCGGCCTCGAATCATTGGGCCGGGCCTACCGAACCTGGGCGCTGGAGCATCCGATCCTCTACGGCCTGATGTTTGGCGGTTCAGTGGCCGGCCAGGTGCCGTGCCAGCCGACGCCGGGAGCCGCTGAGCCATCGTTCGCGCCGCTCTTCGGCGCGGTCGCCGCAGCGCTGCCCGGAGCAGCGGATGATGAGATCGCCTCGATGGTCGGCGTTGTGTGGGGCCAAGTCCACGGGCTGGTGTCCCTGGAGCTGGCCGGCGCGCCGGCGGCTGGCTGGACCTGGGATGCGGCCTACGATGCCGCCATTCGGCAGATTGGCCGCTCGCTGAGGCGGTAGGGAAAATCAATCCTCAAAGAACCGGTGGACCACAGCGTCTGCCACGAGCCGTCTAAAATCCGGATCTCGTGACGGTCGGCCAGTAAGTTCACCAGCGTAATGCCTCTGTTCCACAACGGGTTGTCGGTTCACTTCCCGACCAGGGAATTACCCTTCCGGCACCGTGCCGACCTGCTTTGCCGGCACACCAACGACCACTGCGCCCGCGGAAACGTCCTTGGTGACGACCGCACCGGCGCCCACGACGGCTCCATCGCCGATGATCACCCCCGGCAACACGGTCACATTGGCCCCGAACCACACGCCCCTGCCGATCACGACGCGGGCCGGGTGCATGTCGGCCCGTCGGCTCGGCACCATGTCGTGGTTCAAGGTCGTGATAACGGCGTTGTGGCCGATGAGGGACCCAGCGCCGATGTCGATGCCGCCCTGGTCCTGGAACCGGCAGCCGCTGTTGACGAATACATCCGCGCCGAAGCGGATGTTCTTGCCGAAGTCGGCGCTGAACGGCGGGAAGAGCTGGAAGGACTCGGGGACCTCGCTCCCGGTCAGCTCGCTGATCAGGGCCCGCACCTCTCCGGGGGAGTGGTACCGCCCGTTGAGCTCGGCGGTGATGCGCAGCGACTCCTGGCTCGCGGCGTGCATGGCCTCGTGGTGCGGTGAGCCTCCGGGGATCGTCTCCCCGGCGTTCAGTGCGGTCAGCAGCACGTCGAGGCCTTCAATTTCAACCATGCCCCAACGGTATCGTGCCCGTGACGTTAGTCGGAGTTCTCGCGCGAGCTGATGCTGAAGCCCGGTGACTGCAGGTCGGTGAAGTTCCTGACGCTGGCGCGCAGGGTGCACCCGGGCGTGATCTGGAGTGCCGTCACCGTCAGCCCTGAACTGTCCACGGCCAGAGCCCCGCCGCAGCCGTCGGCGAATCGCACGCCCTCCTCGCCGCCGGCCACCTACAGCTTCGATGAGTACGGGGGCACGGCAGGCACCGCGCTCGACCGCGAGCGGAGGCTAACGAGGGTATCCAGGAGGAACTTCCCCCCTGTTGGATACGGAATCGATGTTCTGCTGGGACTTCTTTCCTATCGGGTGTGCCTGTCGAGTCGGTGCGGATTGACAAGGAGTTCCTCGTCCCAGGATCCGGTGGTCGCCGCGGCACGGTAGGTGGCGCGCAGGAACTCGAGCAGGGTGGCGTCGGGGTCCGCCGCGGTCCGAACAGCCTCGTAGGGCAGCAGGAACTGGCGGAATTCCTCACTGTAGAACGCCCCTTCGACGCCGATGCGTGTATCCCGGTAACCCTCCGGCTCGGGATAGGCGTAGGAGTAGAAGGCTCCTTCCTCGCCGCCGCCGGCCCAGAAGCCGCAGCTCGAGAGTTCGTGGGAGTACCCCTCCTCCATGACCCAGTCGGGGCAGTTCGGAGCACCGCCCGGGTGCGTAGGGGCGGGCCTGCCCGAGAAGCGCGTGCAGGCCAGGTCCATAGCGACCCAGAAGTAGTGCACCGGGCTGACCTTCCCGAGGAACTCGGTCCTGAAACGGGTGATGACGCGCTCGGCCTGGATCAGCTGGCGCCAGTAGGTGGTGACGGCCTGCGCGTCGTAGGAGGTGTTGGCGTGGTCTTCGGCGAACGGGACGGCAGGATCCACCTCGGTAGGGACGGGCCGGATCGGCGCCTCGATCCCCAGCTCTGCCAGCGCCGCCATGGTCCGCTCGTGGAACTGCGCGACGGACTGCGGCTCGAGGGGCACGCTGCGGTCCTCACCGGAGCTGGTGCGGATCAGCAGGCGGTGCGCGACGACGTCGAACTCGATGTCGAACATGCCGTTGCCGTACGGTATCGACGACGTGCCGAGGCCCCGTGGCGTCACGTACAGCGGCACCTGCCACCAGTGGTTGACGAGCGGCGCATGCGCCATCCGGATCTTGCCGACGACCTGCAGCCACATGTGCAGCGTGGACTGGGTGTTCTGCCATTCGGCCACCCGCAGCGCAGGCCATCCCTCGGCCGTGGAACTCGTCGCAGGACCCGCCTCATCAGTGTGCAGCATAGGTGTCGTCATGTCGTTGTGCATCCTGGTTCCCGTCGTTCGTAGATATGCGTTTCGGTCTTAGGGCGTGGGTCCTTCGCCTTCTGCAGGGGGATCTGCGCCGAGCAGAAGGCCGTTGGCGATGATGCTGGCACGGGCAATAACGTCACGCTGGGCGGGATTGTAGAGTGCCTGGATTGCCTCGACAACGGTGTCCCGGGTCACTTCAGCGCTTTTGGTCACGTGCCCTTTCGGGTCGCTCAGCCAGGAATAGTCCTTGAGGGCCTTGGCTATCGTGGGCGCGTACCGTTCAGCAAGTTCCTGGCGCACACTCTCGTCCGCGTCGGGCGCCAGCGCATCGAGGTCTGCGCTCAGTTCCCCCTCCGCCTCCTGCATGTCCCGCAGGTCACTCATCGCCTCTTCGTTGTAGAGCTGGGAGTAGATCAACACCAGGGATCGGTCCGCCTCCGACATTTGGGCTCCAACGTCCTCGAATCCGGGGGGAACGTCCGTCAGCGACGATCCGTGAAGGATTGCCTGGATCTCGGCCCTGGCGCGCTGCAGTCGTTCGATGCTCACCCGCAGGTCACTGTCGATCGCGCGAAGTGCCTCCGCAGACGAGTCGCCATCGACGGCTACCTGATCGATCTGGTCGAGCGGGACGCCGAGGTCGCGCAGGCGCCTGATCCTCAGGAGGCGAACGAGGTGTCTGACCTGGTACTGCTTGTAGCCATTGGACATCCGGTCCGGCTGCTCGAGAAGACCGATCTGGTGATAGTGACGCACGGTATTCACGGTCGTCCCCGCTAGATCGGCGATTTCCCGTGTGCTCCAACCCATCCCTGTCCCTACTTTCTGAATCATTTTCGGCAGTTAGATGTCGATGCGCGCCACCGGGGGTTCGTCATCCGGCCTCCGATCGATTGAACACCATGATTTCACCGGGTGCTCAAGCGAGGGTTTCCCTCACGTTGACCGATTCGTCACGACTAATCGGACCGCATCGACAATCGGGGTCCGGCCGCTGGTGACTTCCAGGATTTGCCGGGTCACCGCCGGCTGAAGAAGGATTTCGGTCAGAACCTCTGCCACATCCCCGCGCGAAATATCCTCATGCATGGCCGCGGGTCCAAGGAAGACCGTCCCTTGGCCCGGGCGGTCCTGCAGGAGGGATGGCCGGAGGATCAGCCAGTCGAGGCTGCTTCGGCTGACTTTGATGTCCACGAGCTTCTTCACCGCGAAGTAGTATTCCTCGTCGTCGCTGAGGTCACGCTCACGCCAGGCTTCCGGAAATACCGAAACGAGAACGAATCGTCGAACGCCGGCACGCTGCGCCGCCGCCAGACTGTTGTCGACCGCGGCACTGTCGATAGCGTCCGTCTCTTCCTTCCTGCCGCCATTCGAACCCGCGGCGAACACCAGCACATCCATGCCGTCCAGGAGGGGTGCCAACGCCGCCGCGTCCATGGCAGCCAGGTCACCGATATATGTGGAGGCGCCGCATACGTCCAATCGGCGTTGCTGGTCTTCGGTGCGCACCAGCCCGGATACCTGGCTGCCTCTCTCAAGCAGACGTTCCGTAAGGAGCCCACCCACGGCACCGCTGATACCAATGATGAAGACTTTCACAGGCTCACTCCCTGAAATTGATATCGACTGCCGCTGTCGGAACGCCTCACCAGCCCAGCAGGCCCAGTACTCCGGTCGCGGCCGCGGCGACGGCGGCGGTCCACACGACGATTGCGATTGCCTGCCACAGCAGCACCCGTTGCTTGCTTACCCCTGAGGCGACGAAGAACGCTGCAGTCAGTTGCGTGGGAAGGGCCAGCGGCGCCAGCATGCTTGCCCCCGGCACACCAAACCTGGAAAGCCATCCCCGCAGGCGGCGCTGACCCTTGGCCCGCCGGGTCGGCCGGCCGGTTGATTCGGAGGTCTCAGTCTCGAGCGTCCGGACGGTACTGCCGTCGAATTCGCCGCCACCTGCCCGCCACGCGACAACCCTCTCGCGGACACGCGAGCTCAGCAGCACCACAACCAGTACGCTCAGGAAATTGCCCACGGCGCCCGCGAACCCTGCAACAACTGGGTCGACTCCCGCGATGATGCCCAGGGCTGCCGAGCCCTCGCCTTCGACATAGGGAATCATCCCAACAAGAGCCACACCCAGCGGCTGCAGGGCGTCCGGCACCTGATTCACGAAGTCCTGGAGGCCTTCAAATCGACTAGTCATGCTTATCTTCCTTAATTTTCCCGTCGGGAGTTCCCTCGCCGCCGTCTTGGTCGGGCCGTCATGCGAAGGCCCTGAATGCTATGCACTCGTCATTGAAGACCCTGTTCCAACAACACAGTCAAGGGGATGTGACCAAACCCACGTTGCAGGAGCGGCGACCGGCGACGGAATCCGAGAGCCGCTGCGCTATAATCACCCCGCGCAGCGCAGATGAACGGATCGATGAGGGAGCGGAGCGGTACCGCGGAGCCCGCCACGGTATGTCTCTGTCACGCCCCACTGCGGCCATGTCCGGGAAACCGGCCTGCGGTCGGTTGTGCGCCGCTAGAATCCAGCGCGCCAGTCGCGGATGAGCCGCGCGACCTCGTCGAGGTTCGATTCCAGCAGGAAGTGCCCTCCGTCAAGCAACTGCACTTGGGCGTGGGGGGCGTCCTTGAGAAACGCCTTGGCACCGTCCGGGCCGAAGATCTCGTCGTGCCTGCCCCATACTGCTAGGACAGGAATCTGCGATTCACGCAGCCACTGATGAATTGCCGGGTACAGCGTACGGTTCGTGTGGTAATCACCGAACAGGGCCAGCTGCACCCGGTCCATCCCTGCCCGGTCCAGAAGGGCGAGGTCATGCTCCCATGCGTCCGGATCGATCGTAGTCACGTCGGGAACTCCGTGCTTGTACTGCCATTCCACGGCTTGCCGTTCCAGCGCCGGCCGCAGAGCGAGCTCATTCGCGGGGGACGGGTCGGCGCCATACGCCCAGATGGGAGCCCAGAAATCCGGCACGAAGCCTTCCTCATAGGCGTTGCCGTTCTGGGAGATGACACCCTCAATCGACCCCGGGTTGGCCAACGCGAGCCGCCATGTGATCGGCGCTCCGTAGTCCTGGGTGTACACGGTGTACTTTGTGACGCCAAGGCCCGCCAACAGCCCTGCCGTCATGTCCGCCAGCGAGTCGAAGGTGTAGTCAAACTCATCCACCGACGGCGCCGAAGAGCGTCCAAAGCCGATGTGGTCGGGCGCGATGACGTGATACTCGTCCGCCAGGGCGGGGATGAGGTGCCGGAACATGTGGGAACTGGTCGGGTATCCATGCAGGAGAAGCAGCACGGGGGCACCCACCGGCCCGGCTTCCCGGTAGAACATGCTGAGACCGTTGACTGTGGTGACGCGATGATGAACAGTAGCCATGACTAACTCCTAAAATGGTTTATACTGGTTAGTGGGAATGTAGCACAAACGTTGACATCCTCCACGGGTGAGCGACGCGAAAGGGTGAGCATGGTTTCGCAGAGCGTGGGCGAGGACGAAGACCTTCTCTTGGCCGTGCTGAACAGCGCCCCCGCCGTCGGCGGCCGGATCACGGAGGAGCTCCATGCAGGAGCAGCCGGAGAATTTGCGGTGAGGTTCGGCGGGACCGGCTCCGATGCCGAGCTGCAGCATCTGCGGCTCATGAGGCAGGTGCTGCAGGACGTCATCCGGGGGGCCGAAGGGACGACCGAGCGCCTGACCGAGTTGCTCTCCGATATCTCTCTCGTGCCGGAGCCGTCTCCGGCAGGCATCCAGTGGCGGCTGGAAGCGGATCCGCCGAAACGACTCGCAGCTCGTGCGGCCCTGGCGTGGTCCCGCTTCGCTGAGTCGACACCGGGTCGGCTCAAGGCGTGCGCGAACAGCGACTGCAACCTGTTCTTCATCGATCGCAGTCGACCGGGAACTGGTAGGTGGTGTTCCATGAGCACGTGCGGGAACCGATTGAAAGCCCGCGCGCATGCCAGCCGCCAGCGGACCAGCCGGGCCACGGACGCCCACTGACGCGGGTCCGGATGGAGGCGCGCGGTTCCCGGGCGGCCGTGTTGCCGCAGATCTGAAGTCCCGCTGTGTGCCCACCCGCCTCGCCAGCAGGAAATTGGGGCTGCCGCACTCGTCATTCAGAGATGCCGGAGGAGTAATCGAAACGGGTGAACCCACGCCGCTGTCCTAGCGCATCGCAGTGTCCTAGACTGCGCCGGCCCGCTCCACCCGTGAGGGTCGGCGCCACCGCATCACCGTCGACGACGGCAGCCGGCCTGTCCTGGCACGGAGCGGCGAAGGGAAGCTCGAAAACTCCATCGTCGGCCAATGCGCGGCGTAGCCCTCCATATCTTTGGCCAGGGGTAGCCGTGGTGACTCCTGGCCACTTCACGCGCGGGACGCATGGTCGACATGTTGCCTCCTACAGGTGCTTGGAACGGTATCGTTCCGAGCACCTGTAGGAGATAAGACCGAGCGGAGCAAAGCCATGAGTGACGAGCTGACCAACGTGCAGCGTTTGCAGCGCGGCCTCGAACTCTTCCTGTCGAAGGACATGAAGGGCTGGACCGACCTGTGCGCGGAGGACGTCGTCGCCGAGTTTCCCTTTGCACCCGAGGGCAGCCCGTCGGTCATCGAGGGCAGGGCGGCGCTTTACGAGTACCTGCGTGGCTACCCCGAGACGATTGACGTTCGCGAGCTCCCCACCACGACGATGTACGCGACCGGCGACCCCGACCTTGTTGTCATGGAGTGGAGCGTCGCAGGAACGGTCGTGAGGACCGGCAACCCCTACGCCATGCGCTACGCGACCTTCGTGACGTTCCGCGACGGTGAGATCGCGACCTACCGCGAGTACTGGAATCCGCAGGTCTTCCTCGCGGCCCTGGACGGCCAGGGCTTTTGATGGGTGGCAATGACCGCTGGAAATCTGACCCGAAGCGCGGTGGACCTAGCTCATAAGGGCGGAGCGACCATCGCTGAAGGTCAGGGCACTCGTGAAGTCAGTCCAGTCATTGAGCGGCCTGGTGATCTGACCCGCCGGCAGGGGGGTCGGATCGTTTCGGGGAACGTTTAGCACGTTCGATCAGCCATACCATGATCACCACTGCGACGTTCATGAGCATCAGAATGATCATGGCCGGCCCGGGACCGGAATCAACGCCCCGCTCGAGCACGTCCGCGCCATTGCCGGAGTACACGGCGTTGGCGATACCTGCGAGGACGTTATTGGCGACATGGAACGCGATCGCCGCTTCGAGCCCTCCGCTGATGAGCCCCATGACCACCGTGCAGGCGGAGAAGACAAGAAGATAACTGACAAACCACGGCTGCACTGACACGTGAACCAGGGCGAACAGCACCCCAGAGACGATCATGCCGAAAGCAATTGCAGAGCGCACGCCACGGAACCACGACCCGGCTGCCGGGACGACCGCTCCCCGGAACAACACCTCCTCGCCTGCGGACTGCAACGGTATCGCTACCAGAGTCAGGAGAATGATGAGGAGGGTCGTGGTCCCAATTTCGATGGCACCCGTGCCGGTGGACTCAGGTGCGACCAGTCGGGTGACAGTGCCTCCGATCGCGACCAGCACGGCTGCACCGAGGAGATAAACGCGCAGGCGGCGCCAATCGAAGGGCCGGTTATGGCGGAACAGGCTTTGCCACGGGACATTCGCCAACCGGGCCGTGAGCGCCGTTATGATCAACGCGGCGAGGCCGGTGCTCAGGCCGACCGCAAGGATCGTCAGCGGAGTAAGTGCGGGTTTCAGGGGATCAGCAGGACCTTCGATCAGCGTCACAAACTGAAAAATCACGATCTGCGCGACGAGCAAGATCACGGGCACCGCGATGAGGACGATCAGGGACTTCCATCGCTGCATCCGGATATGCACGCCGAAGGGCCGGGCGGAGATCGGAGCCGAGGCCTTCTTGCCGCCCTGCTCCTGCAGGGACTGTGACCGGTCCTGAGGGAATGCGCCGCTGCTCATAGGACCACCGACCCCGCCGTACCTGCGCGCGGCGCCGCAGGGCGGCATCCGCCCAAACGACCACTTTGCAACCTCTGGCTCAGAGCAGAGCCGGAATCCCCGACCAGAAGGTGGTCCATCGGTCTGACCATCATGTGTTCCTCTCAAGATAGTGGCGGCTGACCTCGTCAAACCGCATGCCAAAAGTGCTTCAACCAAACGCTGTGTTCTCATCGAATAACGTCAATAAACGAGACTAGCACGCCGTACTAGTACGGTGTGCTAGTCGGGGGTTGGACGGCTGCCCGATAGGTCTCCTTCGGTTCATCCTTTGGTGCGTGCATTGGCGGCGCGGGCTAGCACGATGTATCGATAACATGGAGCCGGAGGCATCTATGGAGACACACGACGGCCGGAACGTCAGCTCACGCGAAAAGGTCCTTGCTGCCGCAGCAGCGATGATGGCCGAGAACCCCGCGGCGAACCTCAGCGTGCGCGCGGTCGCGGCGCGCGCCGGGGTGAGTGTCGGATCACTCAGGTTTCATTTCCCCACCCAGGACGCCCTCCAGGGCGCCCTGCTGACGCGGATTTACGACCACTTCTTCCCTGAGGACCCGATCCGCGATCCTGCGCTGTCCGCACGGGACCGTCTGGTGGCGTGCCTGCGGCAAATCCTCGCTCCCACCGGGGTGGGGGCCGAAGCCCGCAAAGCCTGGGAAACGGTATATAAGGCCTTCATCGAGCCAGAACAGACCGCGGACCTCCGCTCAACCTACGCGGGGATCGAGCGGGAATCTCTGCGTCGCGTCACCTACTGGCTTTCGATTATGGCCGACGAGGGCGCCCTCCCGCGGGCCGATCTCACGCCGCAGGCGCGGTTTCTCCTCACCGTGCTCAACGGACTCTCCTACGAGCGGGCCCTTCCGTCGAGTGAATCGCTGCTTCAAGCCGAAACCACCACGCTCTACCTCGCCGCAGATGCGGTGCTCGGAACCGGCCGTACCGGTGAAAGGCCAGAAACCACGAGTGCGTCAACCGGCCAATTTGCCGGCGACGCCGGGAGCGCCCCCTAGCTCCGTGCGGCCAGCGTCGTCCCTACAGCAACCGCCACATCGGGCCGTCGGCGTGCCGGGAGGGTGCCGCGGGCTCGGTGAGGGTTCCACAGCGTTCGCTCTGCGGTTCCCCCACCGAGAATTTGTGGCCCTGGCATGGGCCAGGGGTAGGGGTGGTTCTCTAGACGTCGCGCTTCTTGGTGGCGATGAGGGCAGCAACGAGGAATGCCAGGGCCCAGGCGCCCATGACGAGTCCGCCCTGGAGTTGGGTGAGGGCGTCCTCGGCCGCGGTCACGGCGGCCATTTTGTTGCCTGCCTCCCCGGGCAGGAAACGTGCAGCGTCGGGGATCCAGGCGGCCAGACCCGAAAGCAGCTGCAGAATGACCGGCAGGACGAAGAAGATCCCGACCGCCGTGACCACGCCGCCGGCGGTGTTGCGCAGCAGTGTTCCCAGGGACATTGAGATAACCGCTACGAGGGCCAGGAACGTGCCGGTGTTGATGATGCTCGCCAGGACGCCCTCTTCGGTGAGGGCGAAATCAAGGTCCTGGCTTCCAAGGATGGGCTGGGCGATCAGGTAGGACACCATCGCGCTGAGCAGACCCACGAGGAAGGCGACGGCCGCGGCGACGACAGTCTTCGCCAACAGCGCCGGGGTGCGCCCGGGGACCGCGACCATGGTGGAGCGGATCATTCCCGTGGCCCACTCGGAGGCGATCAGGACCACCGCCAGGGAGGCGATGAGCAGCTGGCCGAAGATCAATCCGGACGAGGGTGTGGTGAGCGCATCAACGGCGGGGCTGCCGGGGCCCTGCGCCTGGAGATCGGCGGGCAGACTGCCGTCATTGATCGACTGTGCGAGCTGGGCGTATCCCCAGGCGGCCAGCACGGCAAGACCCACCATGACCAAAACGGTCGAGGCGATCAGGATCACGGTCGAGCGGACCGTGGTGACCTTGATCCACTCGGATCGAAGCACCCGGGAGAAGGTGATGCCGGACCCGGCCCGTGGCCCGGGGGCGTTCTTGGTTGGTGAGGGTGATGTGGTTGTGTGTGCGCTCATGGTCGGCGTCCTTCCACGGGGATGGTGATCTGGGTGGCCTCCGGGGTGGTGGGGGAGAGGCTGTGGGACTGGTATTCGACCTCGGCCTGGGTGAGCTGCATGTAGGCGTCCTCCAGGGACAGCTGCAGGGGAGTCAGTTCGTAGACCAGGACGCCGGTCCGCTGGGCGGTCTCGGCGATCCGGCGCGGGTCGACGCCGGTGATCTCGATCAGTTCCGGTTCCAGGATCTGTGAGCTGACGCCGTCGCCGGCGAGGGGATTCAGCAGGTCCTGCGGCCGGTCTGCGCGGACCCGGACCCGGGCCTTGCTTTGACCGTCGATGATGTCCTGGATCGGGGCGTCGGCGATGATCCGTCCGCGCCCGATCACGATCAGGTGGTCGGCGGTCAGGGCCATCTCGGACATCAGGTGCGAGGACAGGAACACCGTGCGGCCCTCGGCGGCCAGATCCCTGGCGAGGTGGCGGACCCACTGCACGCCCTCGGGATCGAGGCCGTTGACGGGTTCGTCCAGGATGACCGTCTGGGGATCCCCCAGCAGGGCCACCGCGATGCCCAGGCGTTGGCCCATGCCCAGGGAGAACCCGCCCACACGCTTCTTCGCGACCGCGCCCAGTCCGGTGAGCTCGATGACCTCGTTGACCCGGGAGTTCGGAATGCCATGGGTGGCGGCCATCGCCCGAAGGTGGTTATACGCCGAGCGCTTGGTGTGGACTGCCTTGGCATCGAGCAGCGCCCCGACCTCATGCAGCGGGGCCTTGTGCTTGGCGTAGGGCCGGCCATTGATGGTCACCTGCCCGCCGCTGGGATTATCCAGTCCCATGATCATGCGCATCGTCGTGGACTTCCCCGCACCGTTCGGGCCCAGGAATCCGGTCACCCTTCCCGGCCGGACGGTGAACGACACGGAATCCACCGCCGTCTTCGCGCCATAGCGCTTTGTCAGGGTTTGAGCTTCAATCATGGGCCAGTCCTTCTCGTCGATGTAGGAGTGAATGTCTTTTTCTGCATGTCTGGGCGCCGCGTATCCCCATCTGCAGGGCCGCTCGTCAAATCGTCGTCCTCGCACACGTGAGCAGGCTGGGTCGTCAGGTTTTCGGAAACGGCAAGGGATCATGGCGTTTCGGGGACCGCCAATGATTAGAAACCGTGTTCATACAACAGGGTCAAGTGGAATGCGCGCACGGACAGGTTCCACCCCGGGAGCAGGGTGGAAGCCTGGTGCGCACTGGTACTGCATTGGCCCTACAGGAGGCCCTCGGCGACGCTGGTGACATCTTGCTTCATGCTATCACAGCGTACTAGTACGCTGTGATAGTTAGAGCTCGACGTACCCGCATTCCCCCGGACAACTCAGATTGCACCGGGTTCTTTGCGCGCCGCGCCGTTGTAGTGCCGGCCTCCGCAGCCCGCAACTCCAGGATCCGGGACGTGAGCACTGAGGCAGGCACGGCGTCATCCTTCCTGTCTTGGCCCGCCACGACCGAGGCGGGTGCCAACACGCCCTGCATCCCTCGTGGTTACCCCTGTGCGGTGCCGGTGAGCGCGCGCCAACGGGGCTGGTCGGTTAGGGGCGCGAGAAGACAGAGCGCAGTCCCTGCGGCGGCGATCCATCCGGCCAGTGTCCAGGCGGTCAGCGTTGCTGCGGCACCACGGCCCCGATGGCCAGTGGAATCGAGTGCGGCCACAGCGCCCAGGCAGATCCGACCCAGGCGATGAGCTCGGCCGTGAAGCGCAGGCCGCCGGCGACGGGACCGTGGCCGGGCGCCCGGGTACCGGGTCCTGCAGGTCCGGTTTTCATGCTGTCGGTCGACTGTCGATCACAGCGGCGGGATCTGGGAGGACACCTCACGCCCGTGCCCGACATCGGCCGCTGCCGCGCGCAAGCCCTGATCGATGAAGTCGATCATCCAGGTGAAGCTGGAGTTGACGTTGGTGCTCATCTGGAAACCGTCCGAGATCTCGAGCGCCGCGAAACCGTGAAGCATGCTGCGCAGCATCCGCACCGCGTGGGTTTCCTCCGCAGGATCAAGGCGGTAGCCGAGCAGCACGGCCGAAAGGGGGGTGAGCGCCCGTTCCAGCGCCGCGGCGAGGGGATCGTCCGGGCCCGTGGGCCGGACCCCGACGGTCGCGGCGTAGCGGCCGGGATGGTCCTTTACATATCCGCGCAGCGCTTGGGCCGCCCCCTCGAGGGCATCCCGACGTGCCCTGCCCTGCGTGGCATCACGCACTGCCGCGCCCATCTCGGTGACAGCGAGGACGCAGATGCGGCGGGCGAGGTCGCCAAGCCCGTCGACGTGCTTATACAGCGAAGGAGTCCGCACGCCGAGACGTTCCGCAACGAGGCTCATGCTGAGCTGGGCGAAGCCAGCCTCGTCGGCGAGGGCCGCGCCGGCTTCGGTGACGGCCCCGGCATCCAATCCGGCCCTAGGCATGGTCCATGCCCGCCGTGGATGTCAGCGTCCTGCCCAGGAACGGCAGCAACAGGGAGAGCAGCTCGTCCGGGGTCTGGGTGTGCGGGTAATGCCCGGCGCCTTCGATGACGGCAAGTTCACCGACCCCATCGGGAAGGTCGGCGATGATACGTTCACCTTCGGCGCGGGGGTCGGTCCAGTCGGGGTCGGCGCTGCCCTCGACGACCAGGACCGGCCGCCGGACATTGGGCAGCTGGACGCCGGCATCGGCCGGAGACGACTTCATCATGGCGCGCAGGACCGCCATCCGCTCGGGCTGGCTCACGGTGGCCCGGATGCGGGCGGACTCGTGGTCCCAGTCGGTGGGTTTGGCCGGGACCGCCAGGTCGAGGTAATCCAGCCAGGCCTTCACGCTCCCGCTGAGCAGCACCTTCGCAAGCCGGACCGTGCCGATCCGGTAGTTCTTCCGGCGGAACAGGCCGCCGAGGTTGACCGACTGTTTGCGGGTGAAGGGGGCAAGTTCCACGACGCCGGCAATCAGCCCGGGTTCCGCGGCGGCGGCGATGGTGGCCGCGCCGCCGCTGATCGAGTGGCCCACAACGACCGCCGGGCCGCCGAGCGCACGCACAAGGGCGACAAGGTCGCCAGCGATGTCGGTGCGGCTGTAGCCCTTCCATCCGGCGCTGGATTCGCCGCAGCCTCGGATATCGACGTTGGCGACCCGGTAGCCGGCGGCCACCAGGGCCGGGGCGACAAAGCGGTAGGAGTGCCGGCTGTCGCCTATGCCGTGGGCGAGGACCACGAGGGGACCCTCGCCGCTCAGCTCATAGGCGATGGTCCCCTCAGGGGTGCTCAGGTGCTCGGTCATGACAGCCTCCAAATGGCTAATGGGAATAGCTTAAAGCTAAATAAATTAGCCAACGTTGTCAAGACCGCGAAGCGCGACCAGATGGTGGTCGGCGAAGTGAAGTCGTTGCGGGGGGAGCCAGGTGTCAGCCGCGGCGGCGCAGGGACGGGTCGAGCAGAGCCGGCGGGGCGTCGTTCTTCTCCTGCGGTGCGAGGTCGGTGCCGGGCGGCACGATGGCATCGATCGCGTCGAGGATGTCCGAGGACAGGACGGTGTCGGCGGCGGCGATCTGGGAGTGCAGGTGATCCATGGTGCGCGGTCCGATCAGTGCGCTGGTGACTGCCGGATGCGCTGTGACAAAGCCGAGCGCAAGCTGAATCATGGAAAGGCCGGCGCCGTCGGCCACCCTTGCCAGCTGTTCAACGGCGTCAAGCTTCGCCCGGTTGACGGGGATGGCGACATCGAATCGATGCTGCATGAAGCCCGAGCGGTTGGTGCTGATCTCCCGGCCCTCGCGGATGGCGCCGGAGAGCCATCCCGAGGCCAGGGGGCTCCACGCCAGGACACCCATGCCGTATTCCTGGGCGGCGGGGAGCACCTGGGTTTCGATGCCGCGCTGCAGGATCGAGTAGCCGGGCTGCTCCGTGACGTAACGGGTGAGGCGGTGGGTGCTGGCGGCCCACTGGGCCTGGACGATGCGGTATGCCGGGAAGGTTGAGGAGCCGAAGTGGCGGATCTTGCCGGCCCGCTGCAGATCGGTCAGGGCAGAGAGGGTTTCCTCGTCGCTGGTCCGGGGGTCCCAGCGGTGGATCTGGTAGAGGTCGATGTGCTCGACGTTGAGCCGGCGCAGGCTCGCCTCCAGCTCCGTGATCAGCCAGCGCCGGGAGCTGCCCTGGTGGTTGCGCCCGTTATCCATGGAAAGGCCTGCTTTGGTGGCGAGGATGATGTCGTCCCGGCGGCCGGTGATGGCTTTGCCGACCATTTCCTCGGACTGGCCGCCGCTGTATACATCGGCGGTGTCGATCAGGTTGATGCCGGCCTCGAGGGCGGCATCCACGACGGCGGTTGCTTCGGCCTGTGTCGTCCCCCCGATTTTTCCGAAGTTCATGGCGCCCAGTGCGAGAGAGCTGACCTGCAGGCCGGTGCGGCCGAGGGTGTGGTACTGCATGCGGAGGTCCTTTTCCGTTGAGTGCGGGCGGATTGGGTGTAAGAGGTTATTTGCTGTCGATGCGGCCGGCGGAGTGCGGTCTTCGTCCAGTGCCGCGAGTGACACCGCTGATGGTGCCGCGCAGCTGGTCTGACATACTTTCTAAATGGAACGTTGCTCCGTTTGACTATACGGAACGTCGTTCCGTTTAGCAATGAGGACAGAAAAGGATTAGGGATATGAGTCTGGATGCCGGGGGAGCAGGGCAGGGGACGCAGCGGAAGCGCGCGGATTCCGTACGCAATGAACAGGTGCTCCTTGCCGCTGCCGCCGCTGTCTTTGTCGCCTCCGGCGTGGACGCGCCGGTACGCGAGATTGCGGGCAAGGCCGGGGTGGGGGTCGGCACGATCTATCGTCACTTTCCGACGCGCGCGGATCTCATCATCGCCGTGTACCGGCACCAGGTGGAGGCATGCGCCGAGGCCGGTCCGGCCCTGCTGGCCGACACGAAATCGCCGCATTCCGCCCTTGGCCAGTGGATTGACCTATTCGTCGAGTTCCTCGTCACCAAGCACGGACTGGCCGCTGCACTGCAAAACGACAGGGATGGTTTTGACGCCCTGCACACCTACTTCGTTGATCGGCTGGTGCCGGTGTGCGCGGATCTGCTCCAGGCCGCCGTGGCAGCAGGAGAGATCGACCCGAGCATCAGCGCCTATCAACTCATGCGCGGGGTCGGCAATCTATGCGCAGGCGACGGCAAGGATCCAGGGTACGACGCCGGCCATCTGGTCAAACTGCTCATTAGGGGGCTGGCTCGACCCGCCCTGCGGAGGGGTTGATGGGGAAGAGGCCTCGGCGTAGAGTCCTCGACGACGTGGGAGCGAGGAGCTGGTCGTGGGGCAACTGATCGTTCAGGACTTTGTCAGCGCCGACGGTTTCGCGGCCGACGCCAACAACGAGTTCACCTTCTATGAGCTCCTTGACGGGGGCACCGCGGAGTTTGACCGCAGTCAGGTGAAGTGGTTGGAGACCGTTGACACGATGGTCCTAGGGGCAAACACCTATCGCATGTTTGTCGAGTACTGGCCAACACCGGCATCCAAGGACGAGATCATCGCGCCATCCTTGAATTCGCTGCACCGCGTGGTTTTCTCCCACCACCTGACGAACGCCCCGTGGGGAGATCTGGTGGAGGCGGCCATCGAATCAGGTGACCCTATCGAAGCGATCAGGCGGATCAAGGCCGAGACCGGTGGGGACATCGTGGTTTGGGGAAGCCTCACCCTGGCACAGACGTTTCTGGCCGCGGGCGTCGTGGACTCGGTGAGGCTCGTGGTGATGCCGATCGCCTTAGGCGCCGGCCGGGGCGTCTTTCCGCCTGGGCAGGACCCGAACCTGCTGACCCTTCAAAGCGCAACACCGTACGACCAGGGTCTGGTCGAGCTGGTGTATGGAATCCGGGCAAGGAACCAATAGCGACCGTCGTGGCCGTGGTGTCTTCATTCTTCGCCGAGCGGGTCTCCCACTTGCCGGCCAGGGAATTATCCTTCCGGCACCGTGCCGACCTGCTTTGCCGGCACACCAACGACCTCTGCGCCCGCGGAAAGGTGCTTCGTGACGACCGCACCCGCGCCCACGACAACCCCATCGCCGATGATCACCCGCCGATTTCGATGCCGCCCTGGTCCTGGAACCGGCAGCCGCTGTTGACGAACACCTCCGCGCCGAAGCGGATGTTCTTGCCGAAGTCGGCGCTGAACGGCGGGAAGGGCTGGAAGGACTCGGGGGCCTCGCTCCCGGTCAGCTCGCTGATCAGCGCCGGCACCTCTCCGGGGGAGTGGTACCGCCCGTTGAGCTCGGCGGTGATGCGCGGCGACTCCTGGCTCGCGGCGTGCAGGGCCTCGTGGTGCGGTGAGCCTCCGGGGGCCGCTTCTGCGGAATTGACTAGTGCGGCAGAAAAAGGGAAGCTTGCTGATGGCTAGGTTGCCGACAGAATATCCCCCCACGATTCCGGTCGGCACCTGCCTGAGGCGGCGATCAACCGCTGCGAAACCCCTGGCCAAGCGAGACTGGCCGGGGGTTTTCTCATGTCCGGAAGGGAGGGGTCCGTCGGATCGGCGGGCCATCGAGGGAACCGTTCCCTGCGTCGCTTCAGCCGGGGTCGGCGGTTGTGGGCCCGTCCGGTACCCCGACCGGACGGGCCTTAACACCACCGCCATGAGCGTTGCGAGACCTATATGGCGGCCGGAGACCACACTAGCCTCCACATCCCGGTTGGACAACGCGGAGGGCGCCCGGCGGGAACCGATATGACAATTTGGACTAGCGTGCCGAACGACGCCGCGAGGCCGACTTTGATTGCATCTCGGTAACAACCTATGCCTGCTGAGGGAATCGAGACCGTCTGGTTACACTCCACCACTAGGCTTCTGGACATGTGAGGCACGCCACCTTTAGGGCTCGCGGGTCGTCATGCAGCATCAGATGGGGCTGATTCCACACCAAGAAATAGGAGGCGGAATGCGTTTCGGACGTACTTCCAAAGCTGTGGGGGTCGCGGCGGCAGCTGCGCTCGCACTCAGCGCCTGCGCCGCCAACACCGGTACTGAAACCGATGAGGGCGCCGAGGGCGAAGCAACGGGCGGCGAGATCCGGGTAGTTGAGGTCAATGCGTTCAGTTCGTTCAACTCCGGCACCGCCGAGGGGAACGTGGACATCAACGGAACCGTTGCGTATCTCACCCATTCCGGCTTCAACTACATCAACAACGACCTTGAGGTGGTCCCCAACGAGGACTTCGGCACCTACGAAGTGGTCTCCGAGGACCCGCTCAGCGTCAAGTACACGGTGAACGAAGAGGTCGCCTGGTCTGACGGCGAGCCCGTCGACGCCGGCGACATGTTGCTGGCGTGGGCCGTCCAGTCGGGGCACTTCAACGACGCCACTACCGACGAGGCCGGCGAGGTGACCTCCGGGTCGAGCTACTTCGACTACGCCGGCGACACCAGCGGACTCGGGCTGACCGACGTTCCGGAGATCAGCGACGACGGACGCTCCATCACCCTCAACTACTCCGAGCCCTACGCCGACTACGAAGTCGCATTCGGCACCATGACCGAGGGCGGCATCGGCATGCCGGCCCACGTCGTTGCGGAGAAGGCGGGCCTCGCCGACGAGGACGCGCTCATCGAGCTCATCCAGACCGCACCCGAGGGCGATCCCGAGAAGCCCGTGGATCGCCCCGAGCTGCAGGCCGTTGCCGACTTCTGGAACACCGGCTTCGATACCAAGTCCCTGCCCACCGACACCTCGCTCTTCCTTTCGAATGGCCCCTTCATCGTCTCGGACATGACCCCGGACCAGAGCATGACCCTGGTACGCAACGAGGACTACAACTGGGGCCCCGAGCCGAAGATCGACGAGGTCACCATCCGCTACATCGGTGAGGCTCCGGCACAGGTACAGGCCCTGCAGAACGGCGAGGTCGACGTCATCGCGCCGCAGGCCTCCGCAGACACCGCCGAGCAGCTCGAGGGCCTCGAGGGCATCAAGGTGCTCCGCGGCAACGAGCTGTCCTATGACCACCTCGACCTCAACTTCTCCGGCGTCTTCGCCGAGGAGAATGTGCGTGAGGCCTTCATGAAGACCGTGCCGCGCCAGCAGATTGTCGACACGATCATCAAGAAGCTGAACCCCGACGCCGCTCCGCTGGATTCCCAGCTGTTCCTTGCCGATCAGGAACGCTACGAGGAAGCAAAGGAGAACAACGGGTCCGAGGAATACGCGGAAGCCGACATCGAGGGCGCACGCGAGCTTCTTGCCGGCGCAACCCCCGAGGTGCGCATCATGTACAACCGCGACAACCCCAACCGTCTCGACGCCTACACCCTGATCGCGGAGTCCGCCTCGCAGGCAGGATTCAAGATCGTCGACGGCGGTCTGGGCGCCTCCGACTGGGGCGCCGCCCTGGGCAACGGAACCTACGACGCGACCATCTTCGGCTGGATCAACTCGGGGGTTGGCGTTGCCGGCGTGCCGCAGATCTTCAAAAGCGATGCAGGCTCGAACTTCAACGGTTTCTCCGACCCTGAAGCTGACAAGCTGATGGACGAGCTCATCCGCGAAACCGATCCGGCCGCGCAGGAAGACCTGCAGGTTCAGATCGACAAGCTGATCTGGGACTCCAAGTACGGGCTGCCGCTGTTCCAGCTGCCCGGCCTGAACGCCCACACCGATCAGGTCGCGGGCATGGAATACATGCCGAACCAGACCGGTATCTGGTGGAACTTCTGGGACTGGGAAGTCGTCCAGTAGCACCACCAGTGCAGTTCTAACCGCACCACGGGAGGTGCCGGGACCGTGTCCATCCGGGTTCCGGCACCTTCCTGCGTTCCGCGGCGGCCCGCCGTGTCACGTGCGGGCCGCCCCGGAGGGGGTGGATTAGAATGCGACCAGAGTCACAGCAAACCCGCTACCAGACATTGAGGCCTCGCAAGCATGGTGACCTACATCGTTCGGCGACTTGTAACAGCGGTCCTAATCCTGTTCGGCGCCTCGTTCATCGTCTACCTGCTGACTGCGGCCTCCGGTGATCCCCTCGCCGAATTGCGCGCCAGCAACGCACCTAACCGGGAACAGCTCATCCAGGCCCGTGTCGAGCTGCTGGACCTGAACACCCCGGCGCCACTTCGGTACTTCGGCTGGCTGTCCGGCGCGGTGCAGTGCGCCGTGCCCTTCGTGGGTAACTGCGACCTCGGGCGAAGCATCCAGGGTGAGGCCGTCACCGATGCGCTCACGCGGGCCGTGGGCAACACGATCATGCTCGTAACGGCGGCTACCGTGCTGGCCATCATCATCGGGATCTCGCTGGGCATCATCACGGCGCTGCGCCAGTACAGCGGGCTGGACTACGGCGTGACCTTCATGTCCTTCCTCTTTTTCTCCCTGCCGATCTTCTGGCTGGCGGTGCTCCTCAAGGAATTCGGCGCCATCGGCTTCAACAACTTCCTAACCGACCCGGACATCCCACTGTCGAGCATCCTGGTCGTCGCCCTGGTCAGCGGGGTGATCTTCACGATCCTCGCCGGCGGCACCGTGAAACGGAAAGCGCTCGCCTTCCTGATCGGCGCGGTGGCTGCGGGGGGCCTCCTCTACCTGCTCAACCTCATCGACTGGTTCACCCGCCCCGGCCTTGGCCCGATCGTCATCCTCGTCTTCGGGGTAGCCATTGCCTACGGCATCACCCTGCTGACCGCCGGGCTGAAGAACCGCAAGGCCCTGTATTCGGCCCTGATCATGGTGGCACTCGGCCTGGTCGCGTACTACGTCGTCAATCCGTTCCTCGGCGCGGCGACGATCTGGCTCTTGCTGTTCCTTGCCGTGGTCACGGTGGGCGTAGGCATGGGCGTGGGATTCCTGCTCGGCGGGTACGACCGGGCGCAGAGCATGCGCACCGCCGCCCTGACCGGGTTCCTCATGGCCGGACTGATCGTCCTCGACCGGTTCATGGTGACCTGGCCGTCCTACGTCTCGAACTCCCGCATCCGCGGCAGACCGATCGCCACGATCGGGGCGTCGACACCGGGGCTCGAAGGAGACTTCTGGATCCAGGGGCTCGACAACTTCACCCACCTCCTGCTGCCAACCCTGGCGCTGCTGCTCGCCTCCCTGGCAAGCTACAGCCGGTACTCCCGGGCCTCGATGCTTGAGATCATGAACATGGACTACATCCGGACGGCCCGGGCCAAGGGGCTGTCCGAGCGGACCGTCGTCATGCGGCACGCCTTCCGGAACGCCCTGATCCCCCTGGCCACCCTCGTGGCCTTCGACATCGGCGCACTGATCGGCGGTGCCGTCATCACCGAGCAGGTCTTCGCCTTCTCCGGAATGGGCCAACTGTTCGTGCAGGCCCTGCTCCGGACGGACCCGAACCCCATCATGGGCTTCTTCCTCGTGGTCGGGATTCTGGCCCTCGTCTTCAACCTCATCGCCGACCTTGTCTATTCGGTCCTCGACCCACGCGTAAGGGTGAAAGCATGACCATCCAGGATTCCTCCGAGACACCCAGGGGAGAAATCGGCCCGTCCCCCCGCGAGGTGGGGCCCGTCGCCGAACCCGAGACGAAGGGCATGTCACAGGGCCAGATTGTTCGCCGGCGCTTCTTCGACAACACGGCCGCCATCATCAGCCTCGTGGTCTTCGCGGTCATCTTCCTGCTGGCCTTCACCTCGCTGGGCTTCGCCGGCATTCCCGGCTGGTGGAAGTACAACCACACGCAGTTCCTGCCGGTGGTCGACGGGGGAGCGCCCACCATCACCGGCCCGTTCAGCTGGGGAGACCACCCCTTCGGCCAAGACTCGATCGGTCGGGACTACTTCGCCCTCACCATGCGGGGAGCGCAGAACTCGATCATCATCATGCTCCTCATCGGGGCCATCTCGGGCATCGTCGGCGTCGTCGTCGGCGCCTGCTCGGGATACTTCCGCGGCTGGACCGAAGCCGTGCTGATGCGCATCACGGACATTGTCATCATCATTCCGCTGATCGTCCTCGCCGCGGTCCTTGGGCGGACCGTCGGTACATCCCTCGGCGCCGGCGCGGCCGTCTTCTTCCTCGGCGTCGTCCTCGGCCTGCTCGCCTGGACCGGCATGGCCCGGCTGGTGCGCGGTGAATTCCTCTCGCTGCGGGAGCGGGAATTTGTTGACGCCGCGAAGATCGCAGGGGCTTCGAACGCCCGCATCATCTTCAAGCACATCCTGCCCAACGCGGTCGGCGTCATCATCGTCAACACCACGCTCCTGATGTCGGCCGCAATCCTGCTGGAAACGGGCCTGAGCTATTTGGGCTTCGGCGTCCGGGCCCCCGATGTCTCCCTGGGCCTGATCATCAGCCAGAACCAGGAGGCCTTCCAGACCCGTCCTTGGCTGTTCTGGTTCCCGGGCCTTTTCATCGTGCTGATCTGCCTGACGATCAACTTCATCGGTGACGGCCTCCGCGACGCCTTTGACCCGCGCCAGAAGAAGTTCAACCCGCGCAAGGCGAAGGAAGCGGATCGACCGGTGCGCGCGTGAGGGGCGGCGGTTCAGGCCAGCGCGGAGGAGGCGAAGGACGCCGCCACGAGCGCCGCGGCCACGCCAATCGGCAGCCAGTTCACGCTCCTGGCCACCACCGCCGAGTCGGTGAGGTCGACATCGAGGGAACCGCTGCCGATCAGTTTCTCCCACCGGCTGCGCACAAGGAACGCGGCGTAGCCGGAGTCTGTGTGCGTGAGGTCGCCCGGGCGCACGGAACGCCCGGGCCCGTAACTGCTTCCGGGAAGGTTGGCCAGGTGCTCGGGCTTTCCTGCATGGGTGCCCCAGACTCCGGGGGCGGGCGCGGCCCAGGCCGTGTAGGAGCCCCGGGGTGTGATGAGCTTCAGCGCGAACTTCGTATCGACGTGCACCAGCGCGGCCCACGGCACCGAGACGGTGGTCAGCGGGTTCCGCAGGGTCACGGCGTCCGAATCCACCTGGACGGACGGGTACCAGAACAGCCACCACGCGGCAAAGGCAAAGGCGAGGAGCGGCCAGCCCGCGAGCAGCCCGGCGACGCCCTCCGACACCACCACGGACACCAGGCCCACCGCGGTCAGGGCGAAGGCCACCGCCGTGAAGATTTTGCTGGTGCGCGGTCGGAACACTGTGGTGGCGGGTCCGCCCGTGGCGCTGCTCATCGCTCCATAATTCCAGCTATTTCCTCCGGTGGGTCAACCGGAGACCAAACCGCGGATACACCACTCCCGGGTGCCGGGCGGAAGGACAGCGCAACATGACCAGCGACGTTATTGGCAGCCCCGATGGAATCGACCCGCGGGACCGGCGTGGACCGGTGCTGGAGGTGCGGAACCTCAGCGTCGACTTCGGCGTCGAGAAGAAGTGGGTGCCGGCGGCGATCGACCTGAACTACTACGTCAACGCGGGTGAGGTCCTGGCGATAGTGGGGGAGTCCGGTTCGGGCAAGAGCGCAAGCTCCATGTCCCTCCTGGGGCTGCTGCCCTCGAACAGCCGGGTCACCGGGGAGGTGCTCCTCAACGGCAGGTCGGTCCTCACCATGTCGCCGGGACAGCTGCGCGAGGTACGCGGCAGCGAGGTGGCGGTGATCTTCCAGGAGCCGATGACGGCACTCAATCCCGTCTACACCGTTGGCTTCCAGATCGTCGAAACCCTCCGCCTCCACAATGAGATGTCCCCGGACGCGGCGAAGCAGCGGGCCCTTGCCCTGTTGGACATGGTCGAGCTTCCCGACCCGGACAAGGCGTTCCGGTCCTACCCGCACCAGCTCTCCGGCGGGCAGCGCCAGCGTGCCATGATCGCCCAGTCCCTCTCCTGCGACCCGAAGCTGCTGATCGCGGACGAGCCGACGACGGCGCTTGACGTGACGGTGCAGGCGGAAATCCTCGATCTGATGCGCAACCTGCGCACCAAGCTCGACAGCGCCATCGTCCTCATCACCCACGACATGGGCGTCGTGGCAGACCTCGCCGACCGTATCGCGGTCATGCGCAAGGGCGAGATCGTCGAGACGGGAACCGCCGAGCAGATCTTCGGGAACCCGCAGCACGAGTACACGCGTGCCCTGCTCGCGGCGGTGCCGCACCTCGGCCAGGGGATGGGGGACGACGACGTCGACATCACGGCCGCGCTCGCCGCCGCAACCCACTCGGAACTCGCCGGCGTCGACCGTGACGAGCTGGAACGCCGCGAGCGGGAGGTGCTGGCCGGCCTGCAGGAGGAGTCAGTGCCCCAGGCCGATCCGGTCCTCGAGTTGAAGGACGTCGCGATCGAGTACCCCAAGCAGGGCCGGGTACCGGCCTTCCGTGCGGTCGAGGGGGCGAACCTCGTGGTCTATCCCGGCCAGGTGATCGGCCTGGTGGGGGAGTCCGGCTCGGGCAAGACCACCATCGGCCGGGCCGCGGTCGGACTGCTTCCGGTGGCCGAGGGGACGCTGTCCGTCGTAGGGACCGACATCTCCGGCTTCCGGCCCGCCTCCAAGGAGCTGGCAGCGGTGCGCCGCCATGTGGGAATGGTCTTCCAGGACCCGTCGTCGTCCTTGAACCCGCGGCTGCCGATTGGAGAGAGCATCGGCGAACCGATGTACCTGGCCGGCGAGGCCAAGGGTGCGGAACTGCAGAAACGCATCGAGGCACTCCTCGACCAGGTGGAGCTGCCGCGGAGCTACCGGAACCGCTACCCGCATGAGCTCTCCGGCGGCCAGAAGCAGCGGGTCGGCATCGCGCGGGCGCTCTCGCTGCGCCCGAAGCTCATGGTGGCCGACGAGCCGACTTCGGCCCTGGACGTCTCGGTCCAGGCCCGGGTGCTCGAACTGTTCCAGAACCTGCAGCGGGAGCTGGGCTTTGCCTGCCTGTTCGTCACCCACGACCTGGCCGTGGTCGACGTCCTCGCGGACCACATCTGCGTGATGCAGCGCGGCCGGATAGTGGAGCAGGGGACCCGCGATCAGATCCTGCGCAGTCCCCAGGATCCCTATACCCAGCGGCTGCTCGCCGCAGTCCCCCTTCCGGACCCGCAGAAGCAGCGCGAGCGGCGCGAACTGCGCGCCCAGCTGATGGCCGCCGAGTAGGCAAACCAGCCGCCCGTCGGTGCTCCGCCGCCTGCCGGCGGAGTGCCGCCGGGGCTGTGGCGGGGGATACAGGGTTGTACCAAAAACGCCCCCGCGGGCCGTTCGAGGCGCGGACGTTACCAAATCGTGACCTTTCCGGCCGCTGTCCTCCTCACCTGCGGCAGCGTCGGTTCACCGCCCGTTTCCTGAGTCTTCCCTGAATGTTTTCACCCGCTGCCGTCATGCCTGCGTTTCTTGGGGCAAACCGGTGGGGCATATGATTTCCCGGTGTGAGTTGGCTCATGCGTACCATTCGAGTCCAACAGCCCCGGCCGTAACAGCGCCGGGTGAAACCTAACAACTAGGAGGCGGAATGCGTTTCACGCGCAATTCCAGAATTCTCAGCGTGGCAGCTGTCGCTGTCTTCGCGCTGAGCGCATGCGGCGGCGGCAGCGGCGGAAGCACCGACGAAGCAGCTACCGGCGGCAACACCGATGCCGTCATCGTGGTCGACGGCTCTGAACCCCAGAACCCGCTGATCCCGACCAGCACCAACGAAGTCGGCGGCGGAGCAGTCCTCGACCTGATCTTCGCCGGGCTTGTCAGCTACGACGCCGATGGCAAGACCCAGAACGAGGTCGCCGAGTCCATCGAGACCGAGGATGCCCAGAACTACACGATCACCCTGAAGGAGGGCATGACCTTTACCAATGGCGATCCGGTCACGGCCAGCTCCTTCGTTGACGCGTGGAACTACGGCGCCGCAGCAAAGAACGCCCAGCTGAGCAGCTACTTCTTCGAGAGCATCGAAGGCTACGCCGAGGCCAGCGCCGAAGGCTCGACCGTGACGGAGATGAGCGGCCTGAAGGTTGTCGACGACAAGACCTTCACCGTCGCCCTGTCGCAGCCCGAATCGGACTGGCCCCAGCGCCTCGGCTACAGCGCGTTCTACCCGCTGCCCGCCGACGCCCTGAAGGACCCCAAGAAGTTCGGCGAGAACCCGGTCGGCAACGGCCCGTACAAGTTCGCCTCCGAAGGTGCCTGGAAGCACAACGAGCAGATCGAGCTTGTGCCGAACGAGGATTACGAAGGTCCGCAGGAGCCCAAGAACGGCGGCATCACCTTCAAGATCTACCAGAACGACACGACGGCCTACCAGGACCTGATCTCGGACAACCTCGATGTGCTGAAGACCATCCCGACGTCCGACATCAAGAACTTCAAGAATGACCTTGGTGAGCGCTCGATCGAGTCCCCCTACGCCGGCAACCAGACCATCGCCGTGCCGTACTACCTGAAGAACTGGGACGGCGAGGCAGGCAAGCTGCGCCGCCAGGCCCTGTCCATGGCCATCAACCGTGACGAGATCACCAAGGTAATCTTCAACAACGGCCGCGAGCCCGCGAAGGACTTCACCGCCCCCGTCCTCCCCGGCTTCAAGGAAGACCTGCCCGGCAGCGAAAACCTTGAGTACAACCCGGAAAAGGCCAAGGAACTGTGGGCCGAGGCGGAGAAGATCGAGCCTTACGACGCCTCCGAGCCCCTGACCATCGGCTACAACGCCGACAAGGGCGATCACAAGACCTGGGTTGAGGCACTGGTCAACAGCGTCAAGAACACCCTGGGCATCGAGATCACCGGCAAGCCGTACGCCACCTTCAAGGAAGCCCGCACCGAGGCGACCGAGCAGACCCTCACCGGCGCGATCCGGTCGGGCTGGCAGGCCGACTACCCCTCGCTGTACAACTTCCTCGGACCGATCTACGCCACCGGCGCAGGCTCGAACGACTCGGTGTACTCCAACCCCGAGTTCGACAAGGCCCTGAAGGAAGGCCTTGCCGCGGAGTCCGTCGAAGAGGGCAACGAGGCAATGAACAAGGCGCAGGAGACCCTCCTCGAGGACCTTCCCGCCATCCCGCTGTGGTACCAGGTCGCTCAGGGCGGCTGGAGCAACAACGTGGATAATGTTGAATTCGGCTGGGACGGCGTACCCCAGTACCACGCCATCACCGGCAAGTAATCCGACACGGAATGGGGGCCTGCCTCTGGCAGGCCCCCATTTTCCGCGCTCCAACGAAAAGGTTTATCCCTAACATGAGCAACCCCCACGAGCGTTCCGTCCGAACGCCTGACGCGCCGGGAGGTGCGCACTAATGACCTGGTATGTTTCCCGGCGCTTCCTGCAGCTGATTCCGGTCTTCCTCGGAGCTACGCTCCTCGTCTATTTCCTGGTCTTCAGCCTTCCCGGCGACGCCACCGCAGCCATCTGTGGTGAGCGCGGGTGTACCCCCGCCGTCGTCACCGCGCTGCGCGAGCAGTACAACCTGGACGAGCCGTTCTGGATCCAGTACCTGCTCTACCTCAAGGGCGTTCTGACCTTCGATCTGGGCACCAACTTCTCGGGTCGCCCCATCGCCGTCATCATCGCCGAGGTCTTCCCCACCACCGCCAAGCTCGCCGTCATGGCCCTCGTCTTCGAGGCCATCTTCGGCATCGTCTTCGGCCTCATCGCGGGCCTGCGCAAGGGCAAGCTCTTCGACTCCACCGTCCTGGTGCTCTCCCTCGTCGTCATCGCCGTGCCGATCTTCGTCCTCGGCTTCCTGATGCAGTTCCTGATCGGCGTCAAGCTCGGGTGGACCAACCCGACCGTCAGCGGCGACGCCACCGTCTCCGAGCTGATCCTGCCGGCCGTCGTGCTGGGCCTGGTGTCCTTCGCCTACGTGCTGCGCCTGACGCGCACCAGCATCCTTGAGAACGTCAAGGCCGACTACGTCCGCACCGCCACCGCCAAGGGGCTCAGCCGCAAGCGCGTCGTCGTCGTGCACATTCTGCGCAACTCCATGATCCCCGTCGTCACGTTCCTGGGCGCCGACCTCGGCACCCTCATGGGCGGGGCCATCGTCACCGAAGGAATCTTCAACGTCAACGGTGTCGGCCTCACGCTGTACCGCGCCGTTCTGAACGGGGACGGGCCGACCGTCGTTTCGATCGTCACCTTCCTGATCCTCATCTTCTGCCTCGCGAACCTGCTGGTGGACCTCCTGTACGCGTGGCTTGACCCAAGGATTCGATATGCCTGAGCTTGAGAACAACCTGAAGACGGCGGGAAGGGTGAAAACCTCCGCCTACCCGATCGAGCACTTCGTCGCCGATATCGAGGAAACCCCTGTCCGGGCGACCGACAGCGCCACCGCCGAGGGGGCTCCATCGAGCCTGTGGCGCGAGGCCTGGCGCAGCCTGCGCCGGCAGCCGCTCTTCCTCATCAGCGCGGTCCTCATTCTGGCCATCCTCGTCGTGGCGCTGTTCCCCGGCCTGTTCACGAACGAGCCGCCGAACTCGAACTGCCTGCTGGCCAACTCCGACGGCGGCCCCGCACCGGGGCACCCGCTAGGCTTCACCCAGCAGGGCTGCGACATCCTCTCGCGCGTCGTGCACGGCACCCAGTCCTCCCTCACCGTTGGGCTGTTCGCCACCCTCGGCGTGCTGGTCATCGGCGGCCTGATCGGCGCCCTCGCCGGATTCTTCGGCGGCTGGGTCGATGCAGTCCTGGCCCGCGTCGGCGACATCTTCTTCGCCCTGCCGCTGATCCTCGGCGCCATCGTCGTCGTGCAGCTGCCCTTCTTCCAGCAGAACCGCAACGTCTGGACGCTCGTGGTGATCCTGGTTTCGTTCGGGTGGCCGCAGATCGCCCGCATTACCCGCGCCGCCGTCATCGAGGTCCGCAACGCGGACTTCGTCATGGCCGCCCGCTCCCTGGGTGTTTCCCCGATGTCGGCGCTGGTCAAGCACGTCATCCCCAACGCTCTGGCCCCGGTCATCGTCATCGCGACCATCTCCCTGGGCACGTTCATCGTGGCCGAGTCCACCTTGTCCTTCCTGGGCATCGGGCTGCCGCCGGACGTCATGTCCTGGGGCAATGACATCTTCTCCGCGAAGTCATCCCTCCGGTCCAACCCCAGTGCCATCTTCTGGCCGGGCCTGGCCCTGTCCTTGACTGTTCTGAGCTTCATCATGCTGGGCGATGCCCTGCGGGACGCTCTCGATCCGAAGGCGCGAAAGCGATGAGCTCAATCATTGGAAACGACGGCATCACCGAGACCCGTCCGGCCCCGCCGGAAGTGCGGCCCCTGCTCGAACTGAGGGACCTGGCGATCACGTTCAACACCGCGAACGGGGAGGTCCCGGCAGTGCGCAACGCGCACCTGACCGTGATGCCCGGCGAGACCGTGGCCATCGTGGGAGAGTCCGGTTCCGGCAAGTCGACCACGGCCCTCGCCGCGATCGGGCTGCTGCCCGGCAACGGCAGGGTCTCGGGCGGATCGATTCTTTTCGACGGCGAGGACATCACGAACGCCAGTGAAAAGCGCATCGTCGAACTCCGCGGGTCCTCGATCGGCATGGTCCCCCAGGACCCGATGTCGAACCTGAACCCGGTCTGGAAGATCGGTTTCCAGGTCAAGGAGACCCTGCGGGCCAACGGCCTGCCGTACGCTCCGCAGGATGTGGCGAAGGTGCTGTCCGAGGCCGGCCTTCCCGACGCGGAGTCGCGCGCCAACCAGTACCCGCATGAATTCTCGGGCGGCATGCGCCAGCGCGCGCTCATCGCCATCGGGCTCTCATGCAGGCCGCGCCTGCTGATCGCCGACGAACCCACCTCCGCCCTGGACGTGACGGTGCAGCGCCAGATCCTCGACCACCTCGACCGGATGACCGATGAACTGGGCACTGCGGTGTTGCTGATCACGCACGACCTCGGTCTCGCCGCCGAGCGCGCGCACAAGGTCATCGTCATGTACAAGGGCCAGGTCGTCGAGGCCGGTCCCGCACTTGAACTGCTGACCAATCCGCGCCATCCGTACACTCAGAAGCTGGTCGCCTCGGCACCCTCGATCGCCTCGCGGCGCATCGAATCGGCCAAGAAGCTCGGCGTGGAAACCCACGACCTGCTCGCGCCGGACACCGCCAGGGCCGACGCCAAGGACAAGGTGATCGAGGTCGAGGACCTCACCAAGGTCTTCAAGATCCGCGGCAGCTGGGGCAAGTCGACCGACTTCACGGCGGTCGACAATGTGTCGTTCTCGATCGCCCGGGGCACCACCACCGCCGTGGTGGGGGAGTCCGGCTCCGGCAAGTCGACGGTCGCCCGCATGGTGCTGGGCCTGGAGACGGCGACGGCGGGGAACATCCGGTTCGACGGGGTGGACATCACCACCCTGGGCCGGAAGGAACTGTTCAACTTCCGCCGCCGGGTGCAGCCGATCTTCCAGGACCCCTACGGTTCGCTCGACCCGATGTACAACATCTACCGCACCATCGAGGAACCCCTCCGGGTGCACGGGATCGGCAACGCCAAGAGCCGCGAGAAGAAGGTGCGTGAGCTCCTCGACCAGGTGGCACTGCCGTCCTCGATGATGCAGCGCTTCCCCAACGAGCTCTCGGGCGGGCAGCGCCAGCGCGTGGCCATCGCCCGGGCCCTGGCCCTGGACCCCGAGGTCGTCATCTGCGACGAGGCCGTCTCGGCGCTCGATGTGCTGGTGCAGGCGCAGATCCTGAACCTGCTGGCCGATCTTCAGGCCGAGCTGGGCCTGAGCTACCTCTTCATCACCCACGACCTCGCGGTCGTGCGGCAGATTGCGGACCACGTGGCCGTGATGGAGAAGGGCAAGCTCGTCGAGCAGGGCTCCACCGACGAGGTCTTCGACAGCCCGAAGACCGCCTACACCCAGTCGCTGCTCGCGGCGATCCCGGGTGCGGGTCTGGTGCTTCCTCCGGAAGCCGCCTGACGGTGCGGATCTGACCGCGCTTCGCTAAGGGCCGAAACGACGCCGGTGCTCCCCGAATGCGGGGCAGCGCCGGCGTCGTTCGTCGTTGGAGGGCCCCCGCGGGTGCCCGCGCATTAGGTCTGGTTTTGTCAAACCCGTAGACTTGACGCAGGGCGCGCATTGCTGCCGCCGACATTTCCCCGCTTTAGATACTGAATTGAGTCATTAAGCATGTCTGAAACCACAGGCAACACCGCTGTCCGCAGCGATCTCCGCAACGTAGCCATCGTGGCCCACGTTGACCACGGAAAAACCACGCTGGTCGATGCCATGCTGAAGCAGACCAACTCCTTCGCCTCCCACGGCGACGTCGCCGACCGCGTCATGGACTCCGGCGACCTCGAGCGCGAAAAGGGAATCACCATCCTCGCGAAGAACACCACGGTGTTCTACAACGGCCCGGCCGCCAAGGGCGAGACCATCACCATCAACGTCATCGACACCCCCGGTCACGCCGACTTCGGCGGCGAGGTTGAGCGCGGCCTGTCGATGGTCGACGGCGTCGTCCTCCTCGTCGATGCGTCCGAGGGCCCGTTGCCCCAGACCCGCTTCGTGCTGCGCAAGGCCCTGGCCGCGAAGCTCCCCGTGATCCTGCTGGTCAACAAGACCGACCGCCCCGACTCCCGCATCGAAGAGGTCGTCAGCGAGTCGATGGACCTGCTGCTGGGCCTGGCCTCCGACCTCGCCGACGAGGTCCCCGACCTGGACCTCGACTCGATCCTCAACGTGCCCGTGGTCTACGCAGCCGCGCGCGCCGGTGCCGCCTCGCTCGAGCAGCCCGCCGATGGCACCACCCCCTCGAATGACAACCTGGAGCCCCTGTTCCAGACCATCATCGAGCACATCCCCGCCCCGTCGTACAACCCTGACGGCGTCCTCCAGGCGCACGTCACCAACCTTGACGCCTCGCCCTTCCTGGGCCGCCTCGCCCTGCTGCGCATCTTCAACGGGACCCTCCGCAAGGGCCAGCAGGTCGCCTGGGCCCGCCAGAACGGCGAACTGAAGACCGTCAAGATCACCGAGCTGCTCGCCACCAAGGCGCTGGACCGCGTGCCGACCGAGTCCGCAGGGCCCGGCGAGATCGTCGCCGTCGCCGGCATCGAGGGCATCACCATCGGTGAGACACTCACCGACGTCGACAACCCGCAGCCGCTGCCGCTGATCACCGTCGACGACCCCGCCATCTCCGTGACCATCGGTATCAACACCTCGCCGCTGGCCGGCAAGGTCAAGGGCGCCAAGGTCACGGCCCGCCAGGTCAAGGACCGCCTCGACAAGGAGCTCATCGGCAACGTGTCGCTGCGCGTCCTGCCCACCGCGCGCCCCGACGCGTGGGAGGTCCAGGGCCGCGGCGAGCTCGCCCTGGCCATCCTGGTCGAGCAGATGCGCCGCGAGGGCTTCGAGCTTACCGTCGGCAAGCCGCAGGTTGTCACGAAGACCATCGACGGCAAGATCCACGAGCCGATGGAACACATGACCATCGACGTGCCCGAGGAATACCTCGGCGGCGTCACCCAGCTCATGGCCGCCCGCAAGGGGCGCATGACCAACATGGCCAACCACGGCACCGGCTGGGTCCGGATGGAATTCATTGTTCCGGCCCGCGGCCTCATCGGCTTCCGTACCCGCTTCCTGACCGACACCCGTGGCGCCGGCATCGCGGCGTCGATCTCCGAGGGCTACGAGCCCTGGGCCGGTGACATCGAGTACCGCACCAACGGTTCGATGATCGCCGACCGCGCCGGCGTCGTGACGCCGTTCGCCATGATCAACCTTCAGGAGCGCGGCTCGTTCTTCGTGCAGCCCACCTCCGAGGTGTACGAGGGAATGATCGTCGGCGAGAACTCCCGGGCCGACGACATGGAGGTCAACATCACGAAGGAGAAGAAGCTCACCAACATGCGTGCGGCTTCCTCGGACACCTTCGAGAACCTGACCCCGCCGCGCAACCTCACCCTCGAGGAGTCCCTCGAATTCGCCCGCGAGGACGAGTGCGTCGAGGTGACCCCCGAGGCCATCCGCATCCGCAAGGTGATCCTTGATGCCAATGAGCGCATGCGTGCCTCCCGCTCGCGTGCCCGCGCCTAGGTAAGGGTCTTCCCGGATCATGCCTTACGACGTCGACGCCGGCCCTTCCGTTCCACGGAAGGGCCGGCGTCCGGCGTTTAACCCCGCCGGACCCTCCGGCCCGGCGTTGGCGCGCTGGCGGGCGGTGGCCGGCGCGCTGCTGGGGGGAATTTTGGCGGCGCTGCTCGGGACCGCGCTCCACGCGCAGGTGCTGAGGATCGGTGAGCTGGCGCTGCCAGTGGGGGCGGCCGCCGCGCTGGTCCTGGCCGGAAGCGTCATCACCTGGTGCGGGCTGTGGGCCCGAAGTATCCTCATCGCAGCGCTCAGCGGTGGAACGGCGTATGTCGTCGTCGCGCTGGTCTCACTGAGTACCGAAACCCTGATCCTCACCGGGATCGAGGGACCGGGCCCGGAACCGACCGCCGTCCTGGCGGGAAACATCTGGATGTTCGGACTGGCGGTGGCCACCATCGCCGGCATTGCGGTGTGCGGAGCGGCGCTGCGCGGACACCGCTCGGGGGGAAGCGCTCCGACCGGGAGCTAGTCCGCTGCGCGGTCCAGGTGGTGGGCGAGCAGGATCGAGGTCGCCGTGCCGTCGGGATCGGCTCCGCGGGCCGCGTACTCCTCGAAAATCTCGCGCAGCCGGCCCATCATCTCCGCACGGTTCTCCGCGTTCAGGCGGATTCCGAGCCGCCAGACATCGATCTCCGACGGGGCGAGTCCCTCAATTTCCTGGAGGAAGGTCTCAACCAGCACCGGCGCCGCATTGGGCAGCTGGGTTCCCCAGGATAGGCCCGTCGCCCGATACGGGATCTCGCGTGCGCCCCGGTTGCCCGTCCGGGGTTCCTCGGCGCGCAGGAATCCGGTGGCCAGGAGCGTCCGCACATGGTGCAGCGCGGTGGCCGGGTTCACCTTGAGGATGCCCGCGATCTCCTTGTTCGTCCGTGCCTTGTGCAGGCAGAGGCGCAGGATCCGCAGGCGGAGGGGCGAACTCAGGGCGCGGGCCCGCGCCTGAATATCCTCGTCAGTGTGCATGAGGGAAATCATACGGTAGCGCGGGCGTGCCATTGGTGAATACCAATGCCAACTTGCCGGACGTCCGGGAGCGAGCCTCCGGCACGGGGCGGGATGGGCAGTTGTCCACATTGGGGCCGGTACACCGGTTCCCGGAAACCCCCCGGCCTGGCCGATATCTGCGTCCAGTCGCTGCGGTGTCTTCCCAAACTCGATGCCCTGCCCAAACTCGATGCCCTGTGCATCGTGGAATGTGCTGTGGCCACGGACAGGGTGAGTCTGCAGGAGCTGCATGGTCGTTCATCATCCCGAGCAGTTCCTGGCCCTGATCCGTCAGGCACTCGCCTCCGCTTCCACCCGCTAGCGGTTCGGATTGGGAGTGTGATTCTGTCCGCTCGGGAGGCCGTTTGATGGGCAGGAGTGCTCGGGAGGCCCTCGGGGGGAGGTTCTGCCCGCTGACCGAGCCTGGCGGGTGGGCATGTCCGGATATGCCCACTGGTCGGAGCCGGTCGGTGGGCGCGAATGGGGCACGATCCAGCGAAGGCCCGTGGGGCTCAGAGGGCCCGGGGCGCCCTTCGGGGCGGCGCAGGCGGAACAGGTTTGGCAGCGGTCACGTCGGTCAGTGGCACGACGGTGTCGCCGCGCCGGGTGCGGACGGTGCACGAATCAGTATCCAGCGCGATCAGATCGCCCAGTGCGTCGGTCAGCTGCCCGCCGATCCGGTACCGGACAACCACCCGGGTTCCCTGGGGGAGGGACTGGAGCAGGCGGACCGGAGCTGTCATGTCTTCAGCGTATCCGGACCGGTTGGCACCAACGAGCGGAGCAGGGGAGGCGCACATGGAGCCGGGGAGCGCAGGGGAGGCGGACAGCGGAGGACTGGAGAGCGCCGGGGGAGGAGTGCAGGCGGCGCGTCATCCAGTGGCGGGCCGCCTACCGAAGCCGGGCACTCCCGGTCGCCCCGGACTGGGTAAGCTGGAGGAAGCACCAAGGGTGTGCCCGCACTAAACAGTCTCAAGGAAAGGCGTGGGAAGTGACCTACGTAATCGCGCAGCCATGCGTGGATGTCAAGGACAAGGCCTGCATTGAAGAATGCCCGGTGGACTGTATTTACGAAGGTGAACGCTCCCTCTACATCCACCCGGACGAGTGCGTCGACTGCGGCGCGTGCGAGCCGGTGTGCCCGGTCGAGGCCATCTACTACGAGGACGACACCCCGGAGCAGTGGGCCGAGTACTACAAGGCCAACGTCGAGTTCTTCGACGACCTCGGCTCCCCGGGCGGTGCCGCCAAGGTCGGGAACACCGGCAAGGACCACCCGATCATCGCCGCCCTCCCTCCACAGAACCAGCCCGCATGACCGCTGGGGGGCCGACGCGCGCCTTCGGGCTGAGCCTTCCCGACTACCCCTGGGAGGCCCTGGCCCCCTATATCCAGACGGCGTCGACGCATCCCGGAGGTGTGGTTAATCTCTCCATTGGCACCCCGGTCGACCCGACGCCCGAGCTGATCCGCACCGCCCTCGCCCGTGCCGCGGACGCCCCCGGATACCCCACCACCCACGGGACGGCGGCGCTGCGGGAGGCGATCAGCGCCTGGTTCGACCGGCGGCGCGGCGTCCCCGGCCTGGATCCGGCGGACATTATGCCGACCGTCGGTTCGAAGGAGCTCGTGGCGTGGCTGCCGACGCTGCTGGGGCTGGGCCCGGGCGACGTCGTCGTGCGGCCCACGGTGGCGTACCCCACCTACGACGTCGGAGCGCTGCTCGCCGGAGCCACGCCCGTGGCCGCGGATTCGCTCGCCGCACTGCCCGCGGAGGTCCGCCGCCGGGTCCGGCTGGTCTGGGTGAACAGCCCCGGCAATCCCACCGGATCGGTGCTGCCCGTCGAGGGGCTGAAGGACATGGTCGACGAGGCCCGCTCCCTGGGCGCCGTCACCGCCTCCGACGAGTGCTACGCCGAGCTTGGCTGGGGCGACTGGGACAGCGCCCGGGGCGGCCGCGCCGTGCCGAGCGTCTTGGATCCGCGCGTCTCCGGGGGCAGCAACGACCTGCTGCTCGCCGTCTACTCGCTGTCCAAGCAGTCGAACCTCGCCGGCTACCGGGCCGCCTTCGTGGCCGGCGACGGCAAGATTGTGGCGAGCCTCATCAACTCGCGCAAGCACGCCGGCATGATCGTCCCGTTCCCCGTGCAGGAGGCGATGCGGGCGGCCCTGGGCGACGACGCGCATGTCCAGCAGCAGAAGGACCTCTACCGCTCCCGCCGGGCCCGGCTCCTGCCGGCGCTCGAGTCCTTCGGCTTCACGGTGTCCGGCTCCGAGGCGGGCCTGTACCTGTGGGCCAGCGACGGAACGGATACCTGGGAGGCGCTCACCCGGTTCGCGGAGCGGGGCATCGTCGTCGGGCCGGGCACCTTCTACGGGGAGGCGGGCCATGGATTCGTGCGGGTGGCGCTCACCGGCACCGACGAGCGGATCGACGCCGCCGTCGAAAGGCTGCGCGGCGCAGTGTAAAGCCGAACCCCTGTTGCCACCGTCACACCACGCGATGGAGGATTAGTGCAGAGGGCGGTCATACCGGTACCGTTTCAGACTGAATAGGCCAACGCGGTGTGGATTTTTCCCTCCTTCGTTGTGATGGTTCCACCCCAGCTCCTGAAGGAGAGTCAATGACCGAGCAGAACGGTGCCTCGCTGCACTTCAACGGCAGTGAACTCAGCCTGCCCACGATGGCTGCGGCTGAGGGCAACCACGGCTTCGACATTTCGAAGCTGCTGAAGCAGACCGGGCACGTCACCTTCGACCCGGGCTTCATGAACACCGCCGCCACAACGTCGGCGATCACCTACATCGACGGCGATGCAGGCATTCTGCGCTACCGCGGCTACCCGATCGAGCAGCTGGCCGAGAACTCGACCTTCCTCGAAGTGTCCTACCTGCTGATCTACGGCAACCTGCCCACCCCGGAGGAGCTCTCCGCGTTCGACGGCCGGATCCGCCGCCACACGCTGCTGCACGAGGAGCTCAAGGGCTTCTTCGGCGGCTTCCCCCGCGACGCCCACCCGATGCCCGTCCTCTCCTCGGCCGTGTCGGCGCTGTCGACCTTCTACCAGGACTCGCTTGACCCCTTCGACGACGAGCAGGTCGAACTCTCGACCTTCCGCCTGATGGCGAAGCTCCCGGTGATCGCGGCCTACGCCCACAAGAAGTCAATCGGCCAGCCCATGCTGTACCCCGACAACTCGATGAACCTCGTCGAGAACTTCCTTCGCCTTTCCTTCGGGCTGCCGGCCGAGCCGTATGACGTCGACCCGATGGTGGCCAAGGCCCTCGACCTGCTCCTGATCCTGCACGCCGACCACGAGCAGAACTGCTCGACCTCCACGGTGCGCCTGGTGGGAAGCTCCAACGCCAACATGTTCGCTTCCGTCTCGGCCGGCATCAACGCCCTGTTCGGTCCGCTGCACGGCGGCGCGAACGAGGCCGTGCTGAACATGCTGCGCGACATCAAGGCCAAGGGCATGCAGCCCGAAGACTTCATGGAGAAGGTCAAGAACAAGGAAGACGGCGTGAAGCTCATGGGCTTCGGGCACCGCGTCTACAAAAACTACGATCCGCGCGCGAAGATCGTCAAGGCCACCGCCCACGACATCCTCTCCAAGCTCGGCGGCAACGACGAGCTGCTCGACATCGCGATGCGCCTTGAAGAGAAGGCCCTGGCCGACGACTACTTCATCGAGCGCAAGCTCTACCCGAACGTGGACTTCTACACGGGCCTGATCTACAAGGCCATGGGCTTCCCGGAGAAGATGTTCACCGTGCTCTTCGCCATCGGACGCCTCCCGGGCTGGATTGCCCAGTGGCGCGAGATGATGCAGGACCCGCAGACGAAGATCGGCCGGCCCCGCCAGCTGTACACGGGCTCCCCGGAGCGCAACTACCCCGTGCGCTAGCCGCGCGGCCCGCACGGCCGGACCGCTCAGAACGAAGGCGGCCACCCACCTGCTGGTGGGTGGCCGCCTTCGTCTGTTCTTGATTCGGTTTTGATGGGCTGGTCAGCCGTTGTAGCCCTGTGGGTTGTTCTTCTGCCAGCGCCAGTGGTCCTCGCACATGGTGTCGAGGTTCCGGTGCGCCGACCAGCCGAGGTCGGCCATCGCTGCCGACGGGTCGGCGTAGCTCACCGCGGCGTCTCCGGGCCGGCGCGGGGCGAACTCGTAGGGGATTTCGCGCCCCGAGGCCTTCGAGAAGGCGTCGAGCACCTCGAGGACCGAGGAGCCCTTCCCGGTACCCAGGTTCCACCGGTACACCCCGCGGTGTTCGGTCAGGTACTTCAGGGCGGCAAGGTGCCCTGCCGCGAGGTCGACGACGTGGATGTAATCCCGCACCCCGGTGCCGTCGGGCGTGGGGTAGTCGTTGCCGAACACCCGCACCTTCTCCCGCCGGCCCACCGCCACCTGCGCCACGAACGGCAGCAGGTTGTTGGGGATCCCGGTGGGGTCCTCGCCGATCAGCCCCGACTCGTGCGCGCCCACCGGGTTGAAGTAGCGGAGCAGGGCAATGTTCCAGCGGCCGTCGGCGGCGCCGAGGTCGGAAAGGATGTCCTCGATCTGCTCCTTGGTCCGCCCGTACGGGTTCACTGCGTCCAGGGCCATCTTCTCGATCAGGGGGACCTGCTCGGATGCGCCGTAGACGGTGGCCGAGGAACTGAAGACCAGCGTCCGCACGTCGTAGGAGTCCATGACCCGCAGGAGGTTCAGGGTGCCGCCCACATTGTTGTGGTAGTACGTCAGCGGCTTCTCCACCGACTCTCCGACGGCCTTCAGCCCGGCGAAGTGAATCACCGCCTCGACCGCTTCCTCCGCGAAAACCGACCGCAGGGCCGGCTCGTCGAGCAGGTCCACTTTGTGGAACCGCAGGGGGCGCCCGGCCAGCTTCTGGACGCGCTGCAGGGACGTCTCCGTCGAGTTCGAGAGGTTGTCGATCACAACAACCTCATGGCCGGCCTCGAGCAGGGCAAGGACGGTGTGTGAGCCGATATAACCGCTTCCACCGGTAACGAGAATCTTCATGCCTCCACTCTAGTTTGCCCGCGGGCCGAAGCAGGAAAGCGGGGTGCCCGGTGGGGCTGCAGGCTCTGGAGCGGCGGGGAAGTCAGGTCTACTCTTGGAGCAGCACATCGGTCGAAGGAGGCCCATGACGCACCAGCCGTCCCGGCGCGGCGGACGCTTCAGCGTCGATACCTCGGAGGTCCTGCTCGTTGCACTGTACCTCCGCGACTGCTCCGGATTGCGCGGGATCGGCCAGCCCTGCCTCCCGCCGGTCCGCCCCGCCGTCCGTGCTTCAACGCTGGGCCGGCCGGTCGAGGATGCCGGTGGCACCGAGACGCTGCGCGTCGAGTGGGAGGCGTGGTGGCACCGCCTGGTCAGCGGGGACCTTGCCGGTGCGTCACTGCCGATTCCGCCCGAGTTTGAAGAGCTCGACGGCATGGCGGCCCTGCAGCGGGTGGCGCAGGCACACTTCGGCTCCGCCATAGAGTGGGCGGAGGAACGCCGTGCGGAGTACGCCCTGCACGCCGGCGCCCGCGGGGGCCGGCTCGAAGCGCTGCTGGAGATCCTCGTGCAGGAGCGCGAACTCGAACTGGGACGCAGCGCCCGGCGCTTCACCCTCGACGTCGTCGAGCTCCCGCTGGGTGCGCAGCGGGCGTGGTGGGTGGAGCCGGACCGGCTGCTGATGTGCCAGGACCTGTGCGAGGACGAAGGGGCCCTGCGCAGCTATGTCGAACCGGTCATCAAGATGCTCGCCTGAAGCTTGTGTTCGAGACCCGGGCGAGGGTTCGAGGCGCCGGTTCGGGGGTCCGCTCAGGGGGCAGGATCGCCCGCGACGGTGATGGTCAGGTTTCCCGCTTCGGTGGGGGCGGGGCTCCACTCGCCCGACGCGCGGGTCCACTCCTGCCCGGCGAAGGAGACCTCCGTGATGGACAGGGCGTCGGCCGTCGCCACCGCCCAGGAGGCGGTGGTCCAGCCCCCGGGCTCGGTGGCGGGCACCACCAGGGCTTTGCCCTCGGCCACACCGCCGAGGGGACCGAAGATCCGCTCGGCCGCCGCGGCCACCGCGGCGGGATCGCCCGGGGCGGAGGCCTTGCGCAGCACGCAGGTCAGGGCTGCCGGGGACTGTCCGGTCAGCGCGGAGGCGAAGGCCCGTCCCTCCGGTTCGTGGTCGGCGTAGGCGGTGGGGTAGGCGCTGCGCTGGACGCGCTGGGCGGCGTCGGTGATGGGCAGCGTCTCGTAGCCCGGTATGCGCACCAGCGCGTCATAGAACGCGCCCGCCGCGTACAGGGGATCCATCACCTGCGCCTCGGTGCCCCAGCCCTGTGAGGGCCGCTGCTGGAACAGCCCGCGCGAGTCGGGTCCTGCATCGTCGCCGTAGTTGATGTTCTCAAGCCGGGACTCCTGCACGGCGGTGGCAATCGCAATGGAGGCCGCCCGTGCCGGCAGTCCTCGGACCACGGCGACCCCGGCGATCAGGGCGGCGTTCTGCGCCTGCACCGGGGTGAGGTCGTAGCTGTCGGAGCCCACGGTGGCGGTGCACCGTTCGGTGCGGAGCACCTCCGGGGGCTCAAGCTGCGCGGCAGCCGCCCACACTCCTCCGCCGGCGACGGCGAGCAGGACGACGGCTCCGATCCTCCGGCGCCGGAGAACTGCCCGCGAGGGGCCGGTGGCAGGCATGCTCGGCTAGTTGGCGTGCAGCGCGGCGTTGAGGGCGATGCCCTCGCCGCGGCGGGGGCGGGCTTCCACGACGCCGGTGGATGAGTTGCGAAGGTAGAGGACCCCGGATACGCCGGATAGGGTCGCTGCCTTGACGATCGAGCCGTCCACCAGGGTCACTTTGGTGCCGGCCGTCAGGTAGAGCCCGGCCTCCACCACGCAATCGTCGCCCAGCGAAATGCCCACCCCGGCCTGGGCGCCGAGCAGGCAGCGCTCGCCGATGGTGATTCTCTGGGTGCCGCCGCCGGAGAGCGTCCCCATGATGGAGGCTCCACCGCCGATGTCGGAGCCGTTGCCGACGACGACGCCTGCGGAGATGCGGCCTTCAACCATCGAGGTGCCGAGGGTGCCCGCATTGAAGTTCACGAAGCCCTCGTGCATGACCGTCGTGCCCTCCGCGAGGTAGGCTCCGAGCCGCACCCGGTCCGCGTCGGCGATGCGCACGCCCTGGGGCACCACGTAGTCGACCATGCGCGGGAACTTGTCGACGGACAGTACGGTCACCGGCCCGCGCGCCCGCAGGGCCACTCGCACGCCCTCGAAGTCCGCGGCGGCGCAGGGCCCGTGGTTCGTCCACACGACGTTCGCCAAGAGTCCGAAGATGCCCTCGAGGTTGATGCTGTTCGGGGTGACCAGCCGGTGCGAGAGCAGGTGCAGGCGCAGGTACGCGTCGACGGCGTCGGCGGGCGGGGCGTCGAGGTCGATCGAGGGGGAGACCAGCGCGCTGGTCGTCCGGCGCACCGGATCGGCGCCCGCCCCGGCTAGGGCCTCGAGTTCGCTCCGCAGGGCCCGGTCGGATTCCTGCTCCTCGGCCGCCCCGAGCCGGGGGGCCGGGAACCACACCTCAAGCACGCTGTCGTCAGCGGCGAGGGTGGCGAGGCCAAGGCCGAAAGCGGTCCGCGCGCCGGGCGCGGGCGTGGAGGGATGATCTGCGCTTTGGGTCATGGGCAGAAGTCTACCGAGGGATAGGGTGGGAAAATGACTCAGCCCAGCCTGCGGCGCCTCGATCTCGGCGTCGATGTTGCCCAATTGACAGCAGATCTCGTTGACATCTACAGCGTCTCCGGCGAGGAACGCGCCATCGCCGACGCGCTCGAGGAGGCCCTGCGGGGCCTTGCCCACCTTGAGGTGGTGCGGGACGGCGACGCGTTGATCGCGCGCACCTCCCTGGGCCGCAGCGAGCGGGTGATCCTGGCCGGGCACCTCGACACGGTGCCCCTGCCCACCGCTGCGGGCGCGCGGGCGACGGTCCCGGGCGAGTGGGACGGCGAGGTGCTCTACGGCCGCGGGACAACCGACATGAAGGGCGGCGTCGCTGTCCAGCTGGCACTGGCAGCCGCGCTGACGGACCCGGTGCGCGACGTCACCTATGTCTTCTACGACCACGAGGAGGTCGAGGCCTCGCTCAGCGGCCTGGGCCGGCTGGCCGAGCACTACCCCGAGTGGCTGAGCGCCGATTTCGCGGTGCTCCTCGAACCCACTGCGGGCACCGTGGAGGGCGGATGCAACGGCACGGCCCGTTTCAATGTCATCACCACGGGCAAGGCCGCCCACTCCGCCCGCGCCTGGCGCGGCGAGAACGCCATCCACAAGGCCGCCGAGGTGCTGGTGCGGCTGCGGGAGCACCAGCCTGCGACGGTGCCGGTGGACGGGCTGAACTACCGCGAGAGCCTCAACGCGGTGCTGATCAGCGGCGGCACCGCGGGCAACGTCATCCCCGACCGCGCCGTCATCGAGGTGAACTACCGCTTCGCCCCGGATAAGAGCCCGGACGAGGCCGAACAGTATGTCCGCGGGGTGCTCGAGGGGTTCGAGATCGAGCGGACTGATGCTGCGGCCGGTGCGCGGCCGGGGCTGCAACACCCCGCCGCGGCGAGCTTCGTGGCGGCGGTGGGTGCCGAGCCGAAGCCCAAGTACGGGTGGACGGACGTTGCGCGCTTCAGCGAACTGGGCATCCCGGCGGTCAATTTCGGGCCCGGCGATGCCCTGCTGGCCCACAGCGACGACGAGCACGTGCATGCCGGCGAGGTGCGTGAGTGCCTGCGGGTGTTGACCACCTGGCTCTCCGACTGACAACAACGAGTGACAACAAAGGGCCCCGGTCAGCCGAGCTGACCGGGGCCCTTTAGGGAAGGTGCCGACGTCCTCCGGGCAGAAGCCCGGTGCGACTCAGCGGGAGAGGGTGCCCTCGGGCTCCGCTGCGGCGATCCCATCGAGTGTTTCGTCGCGCGCCCTGCCCTTGCTCCGAAAGCTCAGCAGCTTGGAGAGCTTTGTGGCGAGGGATGAAAGCGCGAAGTTGATGACAATGAAGATCACGGCGGCGATGAGGAGGGACTGCAGGAGGTTGCCCTCACCGACCCCAAGGCGCCGGGCGTTCTGCAGCAGCTCGGGGAACCCGATGATGTAGCCCAGGGCCGAGTCCTTCAGGATGACGACGAACTGGCTCACCAGCGCCGGCAGCATGGCGATGAGCGCCTGGGGCACCTCGATGGTGCGCAGGGACTGCATCTGGGTCATGCCGATCGCCAGTCCCGCCTCGCGCTGGCCCTTGGGCAGGCCCTGCACGCCGGAGCGGATCAGCTCCGCGATGACCGAGCCGTTGTATAGGGTCAGGGCGATGACGACGGCCCAGAAGGGCGCGTCCTCGACGAGGTTGGAGCGTCCCAGCGCCAGCCACAGGAAGATCATCATGAGCAGGACCGGCACGGCCCGGAAGAACTCGACGACGAGCCCGGCGAACCAGCGGATGGGCTTCACATGGGAGAGCCGGCCGAGGCCGAAGATCAGCCCGAACAGGACCGAGGTCACCACGGCGATGGCGGCCGCCCGCAGGGTGCTCAGCAGGCCGGGAAGCAGGAAGAACTCCCAGGTGCGTCCCTCGAGGAAGGGCGTCCACTTGTCTGCCGCGAGCTGTCCCTTGCCGCCGAGCAGGAACACCACATAGGCGATCAGGCCGGCGATGAGCAGGGCCCCGATGATGTTTCCGATGAGGATGGTGCGCCGCGCCTTGGGGCCGGGGGCGTCGAACAGAACGTTCTGGGCGCTCATCGGGCCACCGCCAATCTCCTGGAGGCCCAGGTTGTGAGGAGCCCGACCGGGATCACCAGGATGACGAAGCCGATGGCGAACGTGAAGAAGATCGGGATGACCAGGTCGCCGCGGAACTCGATCATGGTCTTCATCAGGCTTGAGGCCTCGGCCGCGACCGAGCCGGCCGCCGCGACTGTCGAGTTCTTGATCAGGGCGATCAGGACGTTGCCCAGCGGGGCGATGGCGCCGCGGAAGGCCTGCGGCAGGATGATCAGGCGGGCCGCCGGGAGGAAGCTGAGCCCGATCGCCCGGGCGGCTTCGGCCTGGCCCAGCGGCACGGTGTTCACGCCGCTGCGGATCGCCTCGCAGACGAAGGCCGCGTGGTAGATCGTCAGCCCGAGGATGGCCAGGCGGAAGAAGTTAAGGTTGAAGTCGTCCGTCAGGGACACCTGGAGCTGCCCGAAGAGCCCGAGCACCCCGAAGGCGATAATGATCGTCAGCGGGGTGTTGCGGAAGATGTTGACGTACGCAGCGCCCAGCCACTGAAGGCTGGGGATCGGGGAGATTCTCATGAGCGCCAGCAGGGTGCCGAGCACCAGGGACCATACGGCGGCCCAGAAGGTCAGCTGGATGTTCACCCAGAAGGCCGCCGGGACGTTGTAGGTCTCGAAGAGCGTCAGGAAGTTATCCACGGTTCACCTCATTCTTTGGGGGACATGCATTGGTGGGACGGCCGGGATCGGCCGCCCCACCAAGACAGGAGGTGATTAGGCGCAGGGCTCGGGCTCCGGCGGGTTCAGTTCCTCATTGAAACTGTAGTCCGCACCCTCGGTGTTCTTGGTGATCGCCTCTTCCCAGGCGCCTTCCTCGATCATCTTGGTGATCGCCGCGTTGATGTCCTCACAGCGGTCGCTGTCCTTGGGCAGGCCGACGCCGTAGCGCTCTTCGGAGAAGGGGTTGCCGACGACCTTGAACTGGCCGGCGTTGGCCTCCTGGGCGGCGAGGCCGGCCAGGATGATGTCGTCGGTGGTGACGGCGTCGATCTGGCCGCCGCCCATCACGCTGACGCACTCGGCGTAACCGGGCTGCTCGACCAGGTTCACGCCCGGGTACTGGTCCTTGATCTTCTGTGCGGAGGTCGAGCCGGTGACCGAGCACAGGTTCTTGCCCTCGAGGTCCTCGGGGCCGGCGATGTCGCTGTCCTTGGGCACCAGGAGGTCCTGGCCGGCGACGAAGTACGGTCCGGCGAAGGACACGGTCTGCTTGCGCTCGTCGGTGATGGAGTAGGTCGCGAAGATCATGTCGACGTCATTGTTCGCGAGCAGGTTCTCGCGGTTGGCCGACGGGGCTTCCTTCCACTCGATCTGGTCTTCCGAGAAGCCGAGTTCATTCGCGACGTACTTGGCGACGTCGACGTCGAAGCCCGAGTAGGAGCCACCCTCGTCGAAGCCCAGGCCCGGCTGGTCGAACTTGATGCCGATCGTGATGGTTTCGCCGCCGCCTTCCTCGCCGCCGCCGCCTCCGCCGCCGCCTTCATTGCCGCCTCCTCCGCCACAGGCGGTGAGGGTGAGTGCTGCTGCCGCTGCCATAGCGGCTGCATATCGGGTCTTTCGCATGATTTCTCCTTGCGTTGCGGCCCTTGTGAGGCCTTGAGGTGCGGTACGTGTAGGTCGTGAAACTCAGTGGGCGAGGATCTTGCCAAGGAAGTCCTTGGCCCGCTCGCTCCTGGGATTGGTGAAGAACTCCTCGGGTGTGGCCTGCTCGACAATCTGCCCGTCGGCCATAAATACGACCCGGTCGGCGGCCTTGCGGGCGAAGCCCATCTCGTGGGTCACAACGATCATCGTCATGCCCTCCTTGGCGAGGGCGACCATCGCGTCGAGGACCTCGTTGATCATTTCGGGGTCCAGGGCCGAGGTCGGTTCGTCGAACAGCATCACTTTGGGCTTCATCGCCAGCGCCCGGGCGATCGCCACGCGCTGCTGCTGGCCGCCGGAGAGCTGGGCAGGCAGCTTGTCGGCCTGGTTGTCGACGCCCACGCGCTTGAGCAGCGACAGGGCAAGCTCCTTCGCTTCGCCGCCCTTCATGCCCTTGACCTTGACCGGCCCAAGGGTCACATTTTCAAGGATGGACTTGTGCGCGAAGAGGTTGAAGGACTGGAAGACCATCCCGACGTCGGCGCGGAGCCGTGCCAGCGCCTTCCCCTCGGCGGGCAGGACCTTGCCGTCGACCCGGATCTCGCCGTCGTCGATGGTCTCCAGCCGGTTGATGGCCCGGCACAGGGTCGACTTTCCGGAACCGGACGGGCCGATCACGACGACGACCTCGCCGCGGGCCACCTCCAAGTCAATGTCCTTGAGAACGTGCAGGGGACCGTAGTGCTTGTTGACCTTCTTCAGGGAGACCAGGGGGTGCGCAGAAGACGCGGACGTGGACGGCTGCGGTTCGCTTGTCATGGAGAAGAATCTAGCGAACGAATGCCCTCTGGCAATACAAGCGCGCCCAAAAGGGGGAATTGTGATTCAAGAGCAACCAAAGCCCCAACGGCGGGCCGGACGGTTAGCCTAGGAGCATGCCTCACCTGAACCGCGACTCCGATTCCGACGCCAGCACCCCCTCCCGCCCGGTGCCTTCAAGAGCCAACGGGGGAGAGCCCCGACGCCGCGGCTCGGTCGAGCTGCGCCGGGGGCAGGCGGCCGAGCCGCAGTCCGACAGCTTCCTCCTGGACGCCGACGAAGAACCGATGTTCACCAAAACGGATCCGTGGCGGGTGCTGCGGATCCAGAGCGAATTCGTCGAAGGCTTCGGTACCCTCTCCGAACTCGGCCCCGCCATCAGCGTCTTCGGGTCGGCGCGGACACCGCGGGGCTCTCGCTTCTACGCCGTGGGCGAGGAGGTAGGCCGGCGGCTCGTCGGTGCCGGCTACGCCGTGATCACCGGTGGCGGTCCGGGTGCCATGGAGGCCGCCAATAAGGGCGCCTGCGAGGCCGGCGGCATGTCGGTGGGGCTGGGCATCGAGCTTCCCTTCGAACAGGGAATGAACGAGTGGGTCGACCTCGGCATCAACTTCCGGTACTTCTTCGCCCGCAAGACCATGTTCGTGAAGTACGCGCGGGGCTTCGTGGTGCTGCCCGGCGGTTTCGGCACCCTCGACGAGCTCTTCGAAGCCATGACCCTCGTGCAGACCCGCAAGGTCACCTCGTTCCCAATTGTGCTGATCGGTATCGACTACTGGACCCCGCTGTGGGACTGGGTGAAGAACACCCTGCTCGCCGAGGGCATGATCGCCGAAGCGGATCTGGGCCTGGTGCACCTCGTCGACACCGCCGAGGAAGCCGTCAATTTCGTCATTGCCGACACCAAGACACACACCGCGCCGTAGGGCCGCCCGGAACCGCTGCCGGTGCCGGAGGGCTTTCTGGCACGATGGCACTGTGACTCTCTTCCTCGTTCTCGTCGCGGTGGCCCTGCTGGCCGGCACCGCCGCCGCGGCCTGGCGGCTTCCGCAGCCGCGCACCGCGCTGCGCCGGTCCGCCCGCCCCGCCTGGGTGCTTCCGGGCCTTGCCGGGCAGCTCCCCGCGCTGCCGCCGATCCTGCTGCCGGACCCTCCGGCCGCCGAGGACGTCACCGCGATCCGGTTCGGGCGGGCCCTGCGGGGCTACCGCACCGACCAGGTGCATGAGGTCCTGAACTCCCTCGCCGGGGCGCTCGCGGCGCGGGATGCCCAGATCGAGGCGCTGCGCCGGAGCGCCCAAGGTCCCGGCGGTCGCGGCGGAGCACAGCCGTGACGCCGGCCGCCGCGGGGTCCGACGGCAAACTGCGTTGCGGGTGGTCGGTCTCCAGCGCCGAGTACGAGCGCTACCACGACGAGGAGTGGGGCCGGCCCGTCCACGGGGAGGGCGCCCTGTTCGAACGCCTCAGCCTCGAGGCGTTCCAGTCCGGGCTCAGCTGGATCACCATCCTGCGCAAGCGTCCCGCCTTCCGTGAGGCCTTCGCCGGCTTCGAGCCGTCCCGTGTCGCGGCCTTCACCGAGGAGGACATCGCCCGGCTGCTCGCCGACGCCCGGATCGTGCGCAACCGGGCCAAGATCCTGGCCACCATTGCCAACGCCCGGGCGCTGGCGGCCCTGCCCCCGGGGGTGAGCCTCGCCGGACTGCTCGAAGCCCACCGGCCGGCCCCGCGCCCGGCGCCGGTGGAGCTGCAGGACGTTCCCGCCGTCACCGCCGAGTCGACGGCGCTCGCGAAGGCCCTCCGCGGCCACGGGTTCCGGTTCGTCGGGCCCACCACGGCCTACGCCATGATGCAGGCCACCGGCTATGTGAACGACCATCTCGCCTCCTGCTGGGTGCGGGCGGAGACCGCCGCCGGTGGGCCGGACGGTGCGGCGGCACCGGTGCCGTGACGCGCCCGGGACTGCAGGGAGGCACGCGCGGGGCACTGCTCCGGTGGCCCTGGCCGCTGCAGGTGCTGCTCGTCTTCGCGGCGGCCCGTGCCGTCTCGACGGCCCTGCTCCTGGCCGCGGCCTCCCGCCAAGGGGCCAATCCGTGGGCTCCGTCTTCCCCCGATTACCTGTCCTTCCTCGAATTCTGGGACAGCGGCTGGTACCGGCGGATCTACGACGAGGGGTACCCCGAGGTGCTGCCGCGTGCTGAGGACGGAACGGTCCTGCAGAACCAGTGGGCCTTCTATCCGCTCTTCCCGGGCCTGGTCCGGGCCCTTCACCTCCTGACCGGAGTCGGCTGGAACGTTCTCGCCCCGGCCGTCGCCACCGTCTGCGGGTTCGCCGCCGCACTGGTGCTCTACCGGCTGTTCCTCCTCGCCGCCGCTCCGCGCGAGGCGCTGTGGGGTGTGGCGTTCGTGGCGGTGCTGCCGGTCTCGCCCATCCTCCAGATCCCGTACGCCGAGTCGCTCCACCTGCTCATGCTGGCCCTGGCGCTCCACCTTGTCGCGACAGGACGCTACCTTGGTGCTGTCCCGGTGGTCCTGCTGATGGGCTTCGCCCGGCCGGCCGGGGTTCCCTTCGCGGTGCTCGTCTTCGCCCTGTTCGTGCGGAAGGCGCTCGGTGCCTGGCGGGAGCGGTCGGGCCCGCCCCGGGACGGCGCCTCGGACTCCGCCCTGCAGCGGCTTGCGGTGCTCACCCTCGCCGCGGCGGCGGCCGCCCTCGCCTGGCCCGCCACCGCGTGGGCCGTGACCGGCCAGTACGACGCCTACCTCCAGACCGAAACTGCCTGGCGCGGATCCCATCTGGCACCCTTCCTGCCCTGGCTGCAGGCCGGAATGAACCTGCTCGGGCCCGTCGGTGGGCCGGTGGCGGTTCTGGCCGCCGCGGCCGGGTGCGTCCTGCTCCTGCGGCTGGAGCCGGTGCGGAGCCTCGGACGGGTGCCCGTCTGGTGGTGCGCCTCCTACCTGCTGTACCTGGCCGCGTTCTGGAACCCGCAGACCAGCACCTACCGCATCCTGCTGCCGCTGTTCCCCCTCGCGCTGGCCGCCGTCTTCGTGGTTCGATCCACGCCGGCGCGGTGCGCCATCCTGGGGGTGTCGGTGCTGCTGCAGGCCGTCTGGATCGCCCTGCTGTGGATGTGGAACCCCTCCGGGGGCAGCAGCGACTTTCCCCCCTGAGAGCGCGACACTGTGATCCGCACCGCACTGAATTAGTCCCTGCGCGCGATTGTGCTGGATAATGTTTGGTGATGACGTGTATCGGCGCGCTTCTCTCTTAGGGGGTGCGTTCCGCGCACACCGCTTACCGACGCGCGGCCCTCATCCGGCAGCGCACTGTTGAAAGGGACACTCCTTATGGCTGCCATGAAACCGCGAACCGGCGACGGACCGATGGAAGTCACCAAGGAGGGGCGCAGCCTCATCATGCGGGTCCCGATCGACGGTGGGGGACGGCTCGTTGTCGAGCTCAATGCGGAGGAAGCCGGAAAGCTTAAGGACTGCCTGCTCACCGTCACCGGCTGAGCCCGCCGCGCCGCGTCACGTCAGGCCGGGCGTCCCGTCGCGTCAGGCTCGGCTTTCAAAAGTCTCGAGCCGGGCGTTCAGCCGCGTCAGGCCTGGCGTTTCACGGCGAGCAGCAGCCCCGAGCCCGTCGGCAGCAGCGCCGACAGGAGCTTCTCGTGCTCCCGCACGGTCCTGCCGACCTGGCGCAGCGTATTGGTCGAAGCTTCCCGTACCGCCGGTTCGGCCACACGGTCGGCGTCGAGGGCGTCATTGACGATGAGCATTCCGCCGGGCTTCAGCAGCCGGATGGCCTGGTCAACGTAGAGGGGCAGATTCGGCTTGTCGGCGTCGATGAACACAAGGTCGTAGGCGGCGTCGGTCAGCCGGGGGAGCACATCGGCGGCGCGCCCCGAGATGGTGCGTGTGCGGTTGGCGGGGATTCCCGCCTCCGCGTAGGCCTCACGGGCGGTGCGCAGATGATCAACGTCGGAGTCGATGGTGGTGAGCACCGCGCTGCGGCCAAGCCCGCGCAGCAGGCACACGCCCGAGACCCCGGCGCCCGCACCGACCTCCACGGCCGTCTGTGCCTTGGACCCCGCGGCAAGCACCGTCAGCGCTGCTCCCACACCGGGCGACACGGGGGTCACTCCGAGCTCGTGGGATCGGTCCCGGGCACGCAGGAGGACGTCGTCCTCCTCGGGAAGCCCTTCGGTGTAGGACCAGCTGCTCTGCTTATCCGCGGCCATCGGTGTCCGTTCTGTCGGTGATTCTCTGGTTCGGGCCCCCACCCCGCTTCAACCCTACTGTTAATGCCCCGCAGGGCGCGCACCGGCGTCCATCCAACGCACCTGCTTTTATCAGCGTGCTCCCAGCTTGATGCGAAAGTATTTTCTTTCCGGGACATCCAACGCACGTACGGCGTCGAACTCCTTCTGGCTGCATCTTCATCTCGCAGCAGCCCGGAGCGGGAACAGATCGACGGCGGGAAGAGGAAACTGATGTCTACAGTACGGGCGGCAACGGCCGCAGGGCCGGCGATCCCGCCGGCTGAAACCGGCACGGGCGACAGTGAGTGGGTTGCGCCGTCCTGGGAGGAAGTCGTCACCAACTACTCACCCAAGGTGTACCGGCTCGCCTACCGCCTCACCGGCAACAAGTACGACGCCGAGGACCTCACGCAGGAAGTGTTTGTCCGGGTCTTCCGATCGCTGGCGAACTTCAAGCCCGGAACCCTGGACGGCTGGCTGCACCGCATCACCACGAACCTCTTCCTCGACCAGGCGCGGCGCAAGACCCGCATCCGGTTCGACGGGCTCACCGAGGAAGCCGAAAGCCGGCTCCCCAGCGGCCATCCCGGACCCGAACGCAGCTACGAGTTCAACAACCTCGACATCGACGTCCAGTCCGCACTTGAGGAACTGCCCCCGGACTTCCGGGCCGCCGTCGTGCTCTGCGACCTTGAGGGGCTGGCCTACGACGAGGTGGCTGCGGTGCTCGGGGTCAAGCTGGGAACCGTGCGCTCGCGCATCCACCGCGGGCGCACCATGCTCCGGGAGAAGCTGGCCCACCGGGCTCCGCGCAGGCCGGCCCTGTCGATCCCGCGCATCGCCGGCGTCGGCTAGGCCCGTGCGGCGGACCAAATGGTCCGGGTGCTGCCCAGGAAGGTAGTCTTTTCTCGTGTTGGGAATCAACGGTCTCGAGTTTGTCGTCCTGGCGCTGCTTGCCGTTGTGATCCTCGGCCCGGAGCGCCTCCCCGAGTACGCCTCCCAGCTCGCCCGGCTCGTCAAGGGACTCCGGAGGATGGCCACCGGCGCCCGTGAGCAGCTGCGGGAGGAAGTGGGCCCCGAGCTGGATGAGGTTGACTGGCGCAAACTCGATCCCCGTCAGTACGACCCCCGGCGGATCATCCGCGAAGCGCTCCTCGAGGATTTCGACGACGTCCTCAAGCCCGTCAGCAGCGGCGCTCCCGCCCCCGTCCCCCCTGCCGGAATCCGCAGTGCGCCCCAGACCGTCAGGCTGTCCGCCGGGCAGTCGGCCCCCTATGACGCCGAGGCGACCTAGGCAATCCAGGCCGAGGCGACCCCGACCGAGACGGCTTTGACCGGACCCGCCGTCGAACGGGTGAAACGGACCAGGCTCAGCGCGGCGAGAGCGTCAGCTTGGTCCCCGAGAGCCCCCGCGGGCGGTGCGCGAGTCCATCCGCGACCTTCCTCAGTTCCAGGGCCGCCGGGGAGTCCTCCCCGGACAGGACGATGGGGAGGCCGGCGTCGCCACCCTCCCGCAGGGCGACCTCGACGGGCACCGAGCCCAGCAGTCCGATGTCGGTGCCAAGGGTGTCGGTGAGCCGGGAGGCGAGGGTGGCGCCGCCTCCGGCGCCGAACAGCTCAAGCCGCCCGCCGTCGGGCAGTTCGAGCCAGGACATGTTCTCGATCACCCCGGCCACCTTCTGGCCTGTCTGCGCGGCCATCGCCCCGGCCCGTTCCGCCACATCCGCCGCGGCACTCTGCGGGGTGGTGACCACGAGCAGTTCGGAGCGCGGCAGCAGCTGGGCCACCGAGATGGCGATGTCCCCGGTGCCCGGGGGCAGGTCGAGGAAGAGCGCGTCGAGGTCGCCGAAGTAGACGTCCGTCAGGAACTGCTCAAGGGCCCGGTGAAGCATCGGTCCGCGCCAGGCCACCGGCTGGTTGCCGCTGACGAACATGCCGATCGAAATCACCTTCACCCCGTGGGCCACCGGCGGCAGGATCATTTCATCGACCTTCGTCGGCTGCTGGGTGATTCCCATCAACGCGGGCACCGAGAATCCGTAGACGTCGGCATCGATGATGCCCACCCGCAGCCCCTGCGCGGCCATGGCGGCCGCGAGGTTGACGGTGACGGTCGACTTACCGACCCCGCCCTTGCCGCTGGCGACGGCGTAGACCCGGGTCAGGGACCCTTCCTCATTGAAGGGGATGCCCCGGGCGCCGCCCGGACCGCGGAGCTTCGCCTTCAGCTCATCGCGCTGGTCCTGGTTCATCACGCCCAGTTCCACGCGCACGCGCTCGACGCCGGACAGGCCTGCCAGGGCCGCCTCGACGTCCGAGGTGATGGTGGTGGATAGGGGGCACCCGGCGATTGTCAGCAGGACCCGAACGGTCACGCTGCCGTCGCCGGAGGCCTGGACGCCCTCGACCATCCCGAGGTCGGTGATGGGCCGGCGGAGTTCGGGGTCGAGGACCGAACCGAGCGCCGTGAGCACGGCTGCCTCAGAGATCACTGGCTGTCGCTTCTGACCGGCGGAGCGACCCGGGGCAGGCTCATGGTGTTATCCGACGGTTTCCTCCGCGGTTTCTTCGAAAGGGTCAGCTCCTGACCATCAGCCGCCTCCAACAGTTCCTCGAGCGCCGAGCGGAGCTCCGAGCGCACATAGTCGCGGGTGGCGACCTCGCGGATGGCGATACGCAACTCGGCGATCTCACGGGTCAGGTATTCGGTGTCGGACAGGTTCCGTTCAGCCCGGTGCCGGTCCTCGCGCAGCGACACCCGGTCGCGGTCGTCCTGCCGGTTCTGCGCCAGCAGCAGCAGGGGAGCAGCGTAGGAGGCCTGAAGGGACAGCATCAGCGTCAGGGCGGTGAAGCCCAGCGCCGCGCTGTCCCACCGTGCGTTCTCGGGTCCCCAGGTGTTCCAGACCAGCCAGAGCACACAGAATACCGTCATATAGAAGAGGAACTGGGGCGTTCCCATGAAACGGGCGAAGTTCTCGGTGGCGCTGCCGAAACGGTCCGGGTTGGGGCGCAGCCGCGGGAACACCCGTTTGCGGCTCTCCCTTGGGGTGTCAAGACCGGTCGAGGTCGAGCGGATTCTTTCAGCCATGTGTTCCTCCCCGACGAAGTGCCCGCGCGTCGTCCTGGGCCCGCCAGTCGTCCGGCAGCAGGTGATCGAGCACGTCGTCCACCGTCACCGCGCCCACCAGGCGGCCCTCCTTGTTGATGATCGGCAGCGAGTTGAGGTTGTAGGTCGCGAGGATGCGGGAGACCTCGCTGACGTTGGCCTGGTCGCTGACCGGTTCGAGGTCCGCATCGAGGATGTTGCCCAGCTGCTCGGGCGGAGGGAAACGCAGCAGCTGCTGGATGTGCACCACGCCCAGGTAACGCCCGGTCGGGGTTTCCAGGGGCGGGCGGCACACGAAGATCGACGAGGCGAGCGCCGGGGTGAGTTCTTCGCGCCGGACGTGGGCCAGCGCCTCGGCCACCGTGGCTTCGGGTGGGAGGATGACCGGCACCGTGGTCATGAGCGAACCGGCGGTGTCCTCCTCGTACTCGAGCAGGCGGCGCACGTCGTCGGCGTCCTCCGGCTCCATCAGCTGGAGCAGTTCCTCCTTCTGGGCCTCGGGGAGCTCGTTGAGCAGGTCCGCGGCGTCGTCGGGGTCCATCTCCTCGAGGATGTCGGCGGCCCGTTCGCGGTTGAGCGATGAGAGGATCTGGACCTGGTCGTCGTCGGGCAGCTCCTGGAGGATGTCGGCGAGCCGGTCATCCTGAAGCTCGCCGGCCACCTCTAGGCGGCGCTTGTTGCTCATCTCGTGGAGGGCCTCGGCGAAGTCGGCAGCCTTGAGGTCCTCGTGCTGGGCGACGAACTGGGAGGCCCCCTGAGGTTCGTTCGTGGCCCCGTGGTAGGCGTCGAGCCAGTTAATGATCAGGCGCTCGCCGCTCCTGCGCAGGCTCCGCAGGGGCGAGCTCGGCCCGCCGCGCCGAATGAACAGCTGGGAGACATGCCAGTCCCCGGCACGGTTCTTCTCCATGGCGATGTCTTCGATGACGGCGTCCCCGGAGCCGTCCTGCAGGGTGACCCTCCGGTCGAACAGCTCGCCGACCACGAGCAGTTCCGCCCCCCGCTGTTCGAAGCGGCGCAGGTTGACCAGGCCCGTGCAGATGATCTGCGAGGTGTCCATCGAGGTGACCCGGGTCATGGGCACGAAGATGCGCTTCTTGCCCGGAACCTCGATGACGATGCCCACAACCTGCGGCTCCTTCAGGGCGCCGCGGTCGAGCACCACGACGTCGCGCAGCCGGCCCAGGCGGTCGCCCAGGGGGTCGAAAACGTCGAGGCCGAGAAGGCGGGCCACAAAGACGCGGGTTGGATTGGTACTCACAAGGCAAGGCTACTTCGCGGAGCGGGATCCGGTGTACTTGGTGACAGTTTCATCGGCGCGGGGACCGTCCCGGGGCTTTCCGGCACGCACCGCCGGTTCTGAAGGTTCGGCCCGGCGTGCGGGGCAGTGCCCCGTCGATGGGGAGGTCCCTTCGTCAGCCGCCCACCGGCACGGGTGAGAGCACCGCGGGCGGGGCGACGGAAAACAGGGTGAAGAACTCCGCAGCCAGCCCGGCGTCCCCCTCCACGGTGATCCGTTCGGACGCAAGCGACTCGGGCACGGTCTCGCCGCTGAAGATCAGGTCCCAGAGGGCGAGGACATCCCCGGTCACCTCCACGTCCACGGTTCCCGCGCCGGACCGGCTGACGTCGATGGCCTGCGGGGTCACCACCACGGTGAACTGGTCCCCGTTGACCCGGATCCGGATCCTTGCGTCGAACCGGGATCCTTCGGGTGGAAAGTAGAGGGCCTTGAGCATCAGCATGAAAGCGTCGGTGCTCATGCCCTTCTCCGGCCGGTGCGAAATCCTCGAGCCCCACCGCGAGAGCTCAAGGAGGATCGGTTCGAGCTGGCGCCCGCTGTCGGTGAGTTTATAGGCCGAGACGCTTGCCGGGGGCCCGAGCTTCACATGCCGAAGCAGGCCCGAGGCCTCAAGTTCCTTCAGTCGCTGGCTCAGGACATTAGGGCTGGCGTTCGGCAGGCCGGCGCGCAGGTCGCTGAAGCGCTTGGGTCCGAGCAGCAGCTCACGAACCACCAGCATCGACCACCGCTCGCCGACTGCGTCCATCGCAAGGGCCGCTCCGCACGAGTCGTCATAAGTTCTCTGTGCCATGCAGGAATTATATCGCAACCGCACGGGTTGGTATGGAAATAAGATTTTTCGATCCTAGCAAAGGATCATGCTGTATGGGAGGCGAATCATGGAGAAGTCACCAACACCGCTGGAGAGGATCTTCGGAATCGAGTGGACGCCGGAGCGTCTTCAGGCCGCGGCCGCAAGCTATGAAATGGTCCAGTCCCACACCTCGTTCAACAGCACCGTGGTACGCCTCGCCTCCCGAACGGACCGTGTCGACATGCCGTCTCTGCGGGCACTGGTCACGCGAACGATGGGGCGGGTCGAGGGGACCTACTGGATGGTTGCCGCACTCGCGATGGCCCACCTGGCGCTCAGCTGTCCGGAGCTGCTCACCGAGGAGCAGACCTCACTCCTTCTGACTCCGCTGACCGCCGGCGAAAAGTCCGGCCCCTCCGACCGGGTCTTAGCGCACGCCGCGTAGCGCGCATGAGGCCCGGGCGGAAGCACCGTCCCGGCCCGCCGGGGCATCCCACCACCGCCTGCGGCTCGTCGGCGGCCGAGGCGCGAGTTCACTGCAAGCGATACTCCATCCCGGGCGTCCGGATGTGGTGAACAATGGGCCCATGGCGAATGTACTTGGACGCACCCCTTCCCGTGACGAAGGCCGCGCTCTGCCGCGCGGTGAAACGGTGGGCCGCTACACGGCCTACCTCGAAGCGCAGAAGGCGGTGGACTACCTCGCCGACAACAAGTTCCCGGTGGAACGCGTCTCCATCATCGGCAACGACCTGAAGACGGTGGAGCGGGTCACCGGACGGCTCAGCTACCCGCGGGTGGCCCTGGCCAGTGCGGCCACCGGCGCCTGGTTCGGCTTCTTCGTCGGGCTGATCCTCACCCTCTTCGGAGGCAGCGAACCCTTCACCAGCGTCCTCTCCTCGATGGCGCTCGGTGCGATGTTCTGGCTTCTCTTCGGGGTCATCACCTACGCGTTCCAGCGGGGGAAGCGGGACTTCACCTCCACGAACCAGGTCATCGCCACAAGCTACGACGTGATCGTCGACCCCTCGGTCGCCGGGGAGGCGCGCCGCCGGCTCCAGCAGCTTCCCATGAACGGCCAGGCGCTGCATCCCGGCGGTCCGGCCGGCGGCTGGGACCGGCCCGCAGGAGGTTATCAGCCTCCCGCCCCGCTGGGCGGCGTCCCCGGTCCCGAGGTAACGCCCGGCCCGGCCGGGCCCGACGCCGGCACACCCGCACCGGCCGGCCCCGGCGGTGCGCCCGGAGATCCGGCAGGACCCCGGCGCGGCAAGTATCCCGATCTGCCCGATGGAAGGCCCCAGTACGGAATCCGGGTCGACACCCCCGTCCAGGAGGAGGTCCCCCGCGCCGAGGGTCCGGCCGGCGTGCAGCCTCCGGCCGCGGAGCCGGAGGGACCGGTTTCGGACGGGCCGGCCGGGGAGGCGGGCCAGCATGGCTCGACGAGGGTTGAGCCTCCCCGCGACGGCCGGTAGCTCCCGGCGGAGCGCCTCGGCCCAGCCGCCGGTGGAGAGCCGGCACGAGCAGCACCCGGCACGCGAGAGAGCCCGGCACCCCATGGGTGCCGGGCTCTGTCGCATTCCCGGACGCTTTGTCGCCGCCGGCGCGCCTACTCGCCGGTCGGGCTGTAGATGCCGGCCATCCAGGCCTCAACGTCCTCGGGATCGCGGGGCAGGGCGCCGCTGAGGTTCACCGGACCGTCTTTGGTCATGAGGATGTCGTCTTCGATCCGGACGCCGATGCCCCGGTATTCCTCGGGCACCGAGAGGTCCTCGTTCTTGAAGTACAGCCCGGGCTCGATAGTGAACACCATTCCCTCGGTGAGCACCCCGTCGAGGTAGAGTTCCCGGCGCGCCTGGGCGCAGTCGTGCACGTCCATTCCGAGGTGGTGGCTGGTGCCGTGGGGCATCCACCGCCGGTGCTGCTGGCCCTCTGGGGCGAGAACCTCCTCGAGCGGCACCGGGAGCAGGCCCCAGTCGTTGAGGCGCTCGGCGAGGACGGTGACGGCCGCGGTGTGGATGTCGCGGAACTTGCCTCCGGGCCGGGCCGCGGCGAAGGCGGCGTCGGCGGCCTCGAGGACCGCCGAGTAGATCCGGCGCTGCACCTCGGAGTAGGTGCCGTTCACCGGCAGGGTCCGGGTGACGTCGGCGGTGTAAAGGCTCTCGGCTTCAACGCCGGCGTCGAGCAGGAGGAGGTCCCCGGCCGACACCCGGCCGTTGTTCCGGATCCAGTGAAGCACCGTCGCGTTGTTGCCCGAGGCCGCGATCGTGTCGTAGCCGAGGTCGTTGCCTTCTTCCCGGGCCCGGGTGAAGAACGCACCCTCCACCACGCGCTCGCCACGGGGGTGGGAGATGGCCCGGGGGAGCTGGCGAACCACTTCATGGAAGCCGTTGACGGTGGCATCAACGGCGGCCTGGAGCTGCTCGATCTCCCAGGAGTCCTTGATCAGGCGCAGCTCCGAGAGCGCCTCGGCGAGCTTCGCGTCGAGGGCGTCCGCCTTCTCCAGGTCCACCCCGGTGTTGATGCGGGAGGTGTCCACGAGCGCATCGGCATTGAGGTCGACCTCGCGGAGGAGCCGAATGCTGATGCCGCCGATCTGCGGCACGCCGGCGTCCTTGGTCACGGCCGTCTCGAGGCCGTCGAGGTCGGCCGTCTCGAGGGCCAGCAGGGATGACACCTGGGCGCGGGACAGGCGCGGGCCGATCCAGAACTCGCCGTAGCGCGCGTTGGCATAGAATTCCGAGCTGTCCCGGCCGGCCAGTTCGCGGAAGTACAGGGTGGCGGTGTGGTGGCCGCCGTCGTCACCGGTTCCTTCGCCGACCGGTTCCATCACCAGCACCGCGTCGGGCTCGTGGTCCAGGCCGAGGCCGGTCAGGTGGGCGAAGCCGGAGTGCGGGCGGAAACGGTAGTCCGTGTCATTCGAGCGGACCTTCAGCGGCCCGGCCGGAATGACGAGGCGCTCACCCGGGAACTGCTCCGAAATTGCGCGCCGGCGCTGCGCGGCGAAGTCCGCCACGGGAGCCTTCTCCGGCAGGGCGGTGTCGGTGGGTGCCCAGCTGCCGGCCATGAAGGCCTTGAACGCCTCGGAGTCCGGACGCTGGGACCGGTTCTCGTTGCGGCTCGACAGCGGCTGGTCTTCGGGGGTGACCGGGGTGGCCCCGGGCTCGGGCTGGGACGCTTGAGGATTCTCTGCTGTACTCACTGGTCCATGGTCCCACCGGTCCCGCGGGCGGCCAAACATGGCGCCGGGGCGTGCGCGTGTTGAAGTGCGGGCCGCCCCTTCAAGGAAGGGGGAATCCACGTCTGCTGGCGTAGATTGGGTTGGTGAGAATCGACCTGCACACGCACTCCAACATCTCCGACGGCACGGAAAGCCCCGCGGTGCTGATTCGTTCGGCGCGGCGTGCCGGGCTCGACGCCGTCGCGCTGACCGACCACGATTCCACGGCGGGCTGGGCGGAGGCCGCGGAGGCGGCCTCGGCGGAAGGGATCCGCTTCATCCCGGGAATGGAGGTCTCGTGCCAGAGCGACACCGGCATCAGCGTGCACGTGCTGTCCTACCTGCACGACCCCACCCACGCCGGCCTGCTCGCGGAGATCGAAAAATCGCGGGCGGCGCGCCTCAGCCGCGCGCGGCGCATGGTCGAGCGGCTGTCCGAGGATTTCCCCATCAGCTGGGACCTGGTCGAGGACCATGTGGCCGACGGGGCCACAGTGGGGCGCCCCCACATCGCGGACGCGCTCGTCGCCCTGAAGATCGTCGCCGACCGCTCCGAGGCGTTCGAGCGGATCCTCACCGTGCGCTCCAAGTACTGGGTGGGGCACTATGCACCACATCCGGCGGTGGCGGTCGAACTGATCCGCAGCGCCGGCGGCGTGCCGGTCTTCGCCCACCCGTCGGCCTTCGCCCGGGGCCGGGTGATCGGCAGCGCGGTCCTGAACGAGATGATCGATGCGGGGCTGCTCGGCCTGGAGATCGACCACCGCGACAACCCCGAGGACGCGCGGGCAGCGCTCCGGCGCACCGCGGCCCAGCACGACCTGCTGATCACCGGCTCGAGCGATTACCACGGTGCGGGCAAGCCGAATCTGCTCGGGGAGAACGTGACGGCGCCCGAGACCCTCGACCGCATCATCGAGCACGCCGGCGGCCACCGCGTCCGCTAGGGCAGGCGCCGGCGGCTACGCGCTGCTGCGTCCGGCCGGTTCGCAGTAGGGAGCCAGGCGCCTGCGCATGATCTCCACGGCCTGCGGGTTCTGATCGACGCACACGAACCGGCGTCCCAGCTTTCCGGCGACGGCGCCCAGGGTTCCGGATCCGGCGAAGAAGTCGAGGACCCAGTCGCCCTCGCGGCTGCTCGCGGCGACCGCCCGGCGCAGCAGGCCCTCTGGCTTCTGCGTCGGATAACCGGTCTTCTCGCGCCCGGTTGGCGAGACGATGGTGTGCCACCAGACATCGGTGGGCAGCTTGCCGAGTGCGGCCTTCTCCGCGGTCACCAGCCCCGGCGCCATGTAGGGTTCCCGGTCCACCTCGGCGCTGTTGAAGTGGTACCGGGCCGGGTCCTTGACGTAGACGAGGATGTTGTCGTGCTTCGCCGGCCACTTCCGCTTGGCGCGGGCCCCGTAGTCGTAGGCCCAGATGATTTCGTTGAGGAAGCACTCGCGGCCGAACAGTGAATCGAGCATCACCTTGGCGTAGTGCACCTCGCGGTAGTCAAGGTGGAGGTACAGCGTGCCGTCCTCGGCGAGGAGGCGCCACGCCTCGGCCAGCCGCGGCGCGAGGAAGTCCCAGTAGTCCTCGAACGCGTCGTCGTAGCTGGCGAGCATCCCCTTGACCGTGGAGTAGCTCATCCCCTTGAACCCGACCCGGTCCCCGGTGCCGTCGGCATTGCGGACCATGCTCAGCTGCTGACGCCGCTGGGCCCGACCCGTGTTGAAGGGCGGGTCGACGTAGATCATGGTGAAGGCGCCGTCGGGCAGGGTCGGGAGGTAGGCGGCGTTGTCTGCGTGGACCACGAGGTTGCTGCCGCCCGGGGTCCAGGCAGGTTCCGTCATCGGGTGCTACTCCTCCGAGCCGCGGGTGGGCTGGGCGACGACCTCGCCGTTGCGCCGGCGGGTACGGGTGCGGCGGGGACGCTCGGGGGCGGCGGCCGACGGGGCGGCCGCGTCGGCGGTGCCCTCCCCGGCAGCCGGTGAACGGCGCCGGCGGGTGCCCTGCGCCTCGCTGCCCTCGTCGGCGGAACCTGAACCCCGGCCGCCGGAGCGGGAGCGCGAACGGCTCCGCCCGCCCTCGCTGCGCTGGCCGTCGCCGCGGGCGCCGTCACGGCGCTGACCGTCTCCGCGGCCGGTCGGCGCGCCGCCGGTGCGGCCCTTCTTGCCGGTCTCGCCGAGGTCCTCGAGCACCTCGGCGTCGATGCCGGCCAGCTTGCGGGCACCGCGCGGCAGCCGCCCCTTCGTCCCCTCCGGAATGTCGAGGTCCGTGAACAGGTGGGGCGAGGAGGAGTACGTCTCGATCGGCTCGGGCGAGTCCAGCCCGAGGGCCTTGTTGATCAGACCCCAGCGGGGCACGTCGTCCCAGTCGACGAACGTGACGGCCGTGCCCTTCTTGCCGGCGCGGCCGGTGCGGCCCACGCGGTGCAGGTACGCCTTTTCGTCCTCGGGGCACTGGTAGTTGATCACGTGCGTGATGTCTTCGACGTCGATGCCGCGGGCCGCGACCTCGGTGGCGACCAGGACGTCGATCTTGTCACCGCGGAAGGCGCGCAGGGCCTGCTCGCGCGCGCCCTGGCCGAGGTCGCCGTGGATCGCGCCGGCGGCGAAGCCGCGGTCAATGAGTTCCTCGGAGAGCTTCGCGGCGGTGCGCTTGGTCTTGGTGAAGATGATCGTCCGGCCGCGGCCGCGCGCCTGCAGGATCCGGGCGACGACCTCAGCCTTGTCGAGGTTGTGGGCGCGGTAGATGACCTGGCGGATGTCCTTCTTGGTGATGCCCTCGTCCTCGGGATCCGCGGCGCGGATATGCGTGGGCTGGGTCATGTAGCGGCGCGCCATGGCGACGACGGGGCCAGGCATGGTGGCGGAGAACAGCAGCGTCTGGCGCACCGGGGGCGTGGCGGCGATCAGCGTCTCCACGTCGGGCAGGAAGCCGAGGTCGAGCATCTCGTCGGCCTCGTCGAGCACCACGATCTTGACGTTCTTGAGCACCAGGAGCTTCTGGCGGTGCAGGTCGATCAGCCGGCCCGGGGTGCCGACGACAATCTCGACGCCGCGCTGCAGCGCCTCGATCTGCGGCTCGTAGGCCCGGCCGCCGTAGATGGTGACGATGCGCGCGTTGCGCTTCTTCGCCGCGGTGGTGAGGTCGCCGGCGACCTGGACGGCGAGTTCGCGGGTCGGCACGACGACGAGGGCCTGGGGTGCGCCCGGAACGGGCAGCTTGTCGTAGCCGGCGTCGTCGGGGCCGACGACACGCTGCAGGGCGGGGATGCCGAAACCAAGCGTCTTGCCGGTTCCGGTCTTGGCCTGGCCGATGATGTCATGGCCGCCCAGGGCGATCGACAGGGTCATCGCCTGGATGGGGAAGGGGTGGAGGATTCCGGCATCGGCCAACGACTCCACGATGTCGGGGCGGACGTTGAAGTCGGCGAAGGTCTCGGGGACCTCCTTGTGGGGCTCCTCGGTGGTGACGAGCGTGTCCTCGACGTCGATGGCGTCGTCGCTGTTATCGGCAAGGAGGTGGTGCGAATCCGCAACCGGGCTGTTCTCAGTGTTCAATTACATACCGTTCATTAAGGCCGAGCGGCCACCGAGGCTCGACGGGTAGCTGGGGTTGGCATCCAGCTCGGAGCGTATCGGAGGCGCAGGGCGTCCAGTGGAAGCCGATCGCGGGCTTGCAACTGCGTGCCGGCTGGCGGTTGAAGCGCCAGCGCCGGCTGGGAAAAACTCGGGACCGAGTAGGTACTGCGGGTCATCGGGGTATGTCGATAACGACCGGGCATCCATTACTACGAGGCCAGTCTACCCCGAGGGCGCGGCGGAAACGGGCAGGCCGCCCGCGGCGGCGGGTGCGGCCAGCTCGAAACGCACGACGCGGCGGGCGGTATCGGCCTCGACGAGCCGCACCGTGACCAGGGTGCCCGCCGTCAGCTCCCCGTAGCACTTCGCCTCGATCGCCGGATCGATCAGCTGCACCGTGCCGGAGGGGCGGGTGCGGGGCCCGGCGTCCCCGTTGCTGTGCCGCGAACCGGCCAGCACCACGGCGGTGAAGTCCTTGCCCACGTCGTCGCTCAGCAGGGCCGCCGCCAGGGCGTCCATGGCCCCGGATTCCATCCGGGCCGAGACCTGATTCGCCGTGGCCATCAGGGAATTCAGATCGGGCAGGGCCTCCCGGGCCCACCGGGGCACCGGCCGCCCCGCGCACAGGGCTTCGCAGATCACCAGCACGAACCGGTCGACCAGGCGGCGCAGAGGTGCGGTGGTGTGCGCGTAGGGGGCGGCGATCGCGGCCTGCACCACCGCGTCGGGCACCTCGCCATCGAAGGCGGTGTACCCGGCGCCGCGGAACAGCGATGCGGCGGCATGCATCAGGGCCAGCTGCTCGGGCCGGTCGGTGTCAAGGCTCCGCAGGAAGCCCCCGTAGGCCATCCCCTCCGGCCACGCCCTGCCGCAGGCCGCCGCCTGGCTGCGGAACTTGGCCAGCGCCGCCTCGTCGGGTGCCGGCATGGTGCGCAGGATGCCGATGCGTCCCTCGATCATGATCCTGGCGGCCTCCATCCCGGTCATCAGTGAGATCTGGGCGTTCCAGTCCTCCGAGGGCAGTGCCGGTGCGGTCATGAGGAAGTAGCGGCCCCGCTCGAAGCCGATCTCCTGGGCGGGCAGGTTCAGGCTGGCTCCGCCGCGCTGAAGTTCGAGGTCGATGCGCTTGAGGCCGATTTCGCGCAGCAGCACCAGGTTCTCCGGCGCTCCGCCCGAGCGCAGGTGTTCCTCGACCTCCGCATAGGTCAGCTGCGTGCGGCTGCGGACGGAGGCGCGGCGCACGGACGCCGTGGTCACCGCGGCGTAGGAATCGAGGTCGAACTCCCAGACGTATGCACCGCGGACCACCCCTGGCAGGAGGCTGGCCGCGTCCTCGGCGATCACCTCGGGATGGAGGGAGATCCGCCCGTCGGGGGCATAAACGGTCTGGCCGCGGAGCCGGGCCTCCGTATCGACGGCCCCGCCCGGCCGGACGAAGCCCGGGACGTCGGCGATGGCGTACCAGACGCGGTAGCCGGCACCCCGGCGCTGCAGGTGCACGGCCTGGTCGAGGTCAATCGAGCCGGGGGGATCGATGGTGATGAAGTCCAGGCCGGTGAGGTCCTCGGCCGGGAACTCGTAGGCCGCGACCGCGGCCTCCGCCTCCGCAAGGACCTCCGGAGGGAAGACGGTCCGCAGCTCAAGCTCGTCCCGCAGCGCCTTCAGGGCAACGGCGAGGTGCTGCTGTGAGGCGCTGTCCCCGAGACCCGGATGCAAATACGGCACACGCTCACCGTAATACACGCACTGCGGCGCCGGGAGGGGACGGCTCGGAGGGTGCGGCGCCGCTTCACCGGGCGGCGCGGGGAGGGAGGCCCGGCAGGTGCGGGCCTTCTGTAGTGTTAGGAGAATGAACAACCGCACGAACGAAGGCGTTCAGCCCGGCCCCGACGGAGCCGAAACCTCCTCCGCAGCAGCCGACCCGGACCGGGTCCAGAACCCCCGCTACGCCCGCTTCATCGCGGATCTGCTGGGGGTCATCGCCTATGGGGAGCTATCCGGATTCGAACGGCTTTCCTCGGATGCGAGGTTCTCCCCGACCCTCGCCGACCGGGCCGGGATCGGGCGCCTGGCGGTGCAGGAGTTCGCGCACTTCGAGCTGGTCAGCAGCCACCTCGCAGCCCGGGGGATCGACGTGGAGCAGGCGATGGCGCCGTTCGTGGCTTCAGTGGATGCCTTCCACGAGCGGACCCGGCCCGCTGACTGGTTCGAGTCCCTGATGAAGGCGTACGTGATCGATGCGATGTCCGGCGATTTCTACCGGGCCCTTGCAGACCGGCTGGATACGGAGACCCGGGGGCTGATCGGCAGGATCGACGCCGACGACGACACCGCGCTGCTCGGGCGGCTCCTCAAGGAGGCGCTCGCCGACGATCCCCGGCTCGCCTCGCGGCTGGCCCTGTGGGGACGCCGGCTGGTGGGGGAGGCCCTGACCCAGGCCCAGCGGATCGGCATTGAGCGTGAATTCCTCGGCGGGCTGCTGTTCGCCGACACGGCCGACCCGGCCGCCCATACGACGGCGCTGTTTGCCCAGCTCACACGGAACCATTCGCGCCGGATGAGCGCCCTGGGCCTGACGGCCTGAGGGCCCGGCCCGCCGGTGGCGGGCCGGGGCGGGAGGTGGCCCTAGAGAGCCCCGAAGCCGACGCGGCGCTGCTCTTCGGCGCCGATTTCGACGTACCCCAGGACCGTCGACGGGACGATCACCGTGCGGCCCTTCGAATCGGTGAGCCGGAGTTCGGAGCCGCCGTTCATCGCCGAGGCGACCACCTCCGCAATCGCTTCGGCGGTTTCGGAGGACTCCAGAACAATCTCCCTGTTGACGTTCTGAATACCGATCTTAATTTCCACGGCGGGTGCCTCCTGTGTAGTGAATCTTTAGCCCTTGGAAACCTACTCTAGATTTCCTTGGGGAACCGACTAATTCCGCGCCAAGCTAAACGGTAGATCAGCTCACTGGCCGTCTCGATGTCGAGGGTCCCGTGGGTTTCGAGCCAGAACCGGGCGCTGATCTGCGCCATGCCGGCCAGTCCGCGTCCGAGCAGGGTGGCCTCCACCATCGACAGCTGGGTGTCCTCGGCGATGACTTCGGCGATGGCATTGGCGAAGTGGGCGTTGAACGCCTCAAGGCGGGCGCTGACCTCGGGGTCGTTGCTGACATCGGACTCGAACACCAACCGGTGGGCCTTGCTGTCACGGGCGATGAAGGAAAAATAGGCGCGCATGGTGGCCTGCACCCGGACCTTGTTGTCCCCGGTGGAGCGGAGCGCCTCCATGAGCAGATTGGTGAGTTCTGCGAGGTGGTTCTCCAGCAGCGCCAGGTAGAGCTCCCGCTTGCCGGGAAAGTGCTGGTACAGCACCGGCTTGCTGACCTTCGCGGCCTCGGCGATGTCGTCCATCGCGGCGCCGTGGAAACCGTGGGCCACGAAGACCTCGTGCGCGGCATTCAGGAGCTGGCGGCGGCGCTCGTCGCGCGGCAGCCGCAGCGCTTTTCCATTCGGTGAAGCCTCTGCGCTCACAACCTGCAACCTTCGTTCTGGAGTTCCGTTCGGTTCAGTTTACCTACGGCGCTCCCGGGGACCGATTCGGCTGGCAGCGCAGGCGGTGCGGGCATACATTGAAGGCATGAGCGCACACCGCCGGGCCACCGGCAGACCGGGGCTTCCTCCGATGCCGCCGCTGGTCGATCCGCACCCCGGACTCACCGCCGAGGAGATGGTCCGCTACTCGCGCCACCTGCTGATCCCCGAGTTCGGCCTGGAGGCGCAGCGGCGGCTCAAGAACGCCAGGGTGCTGGTGATCGGGGCCGGGGGGCTCGGCTCGCCCGTCCTGCAGTACCTCGCCGCCGCCGGCGTGGGCACGCTGGGCATCGTCGACGACGACACCGTCGAAATCTCAAACCTGCAGCGGCAGGTGATCCACGGGGTGGGCGACCTGGGGGACCTCAAGGCCGCCTCCGCGCAGCGCAGCCTGGCCGAGATCAACCCGCTCGTCGAGGTGGTCCTGCATCCCGAACGCCTGACCTCCCGCAACGCCCTCGAGCTGCTGGGTGGGTACGACCTCGCGGTGGACGGCACCGACAATTTCGCCACCCGCTACCTCGTCAACGACGCCGCCGCGCTGCTCGGCAAGCCCTACGTGTGGGGGTCGATCCTGCGCTTCGACGGGCAGGTGAGCGTGTTCTGGGAGAAGCACGGCCCCGGCTACCGGGACCTGTACCCGGAGGCCCCGCCGCCCGGGTCCGTCCCCTCCTGCGCCGAGGGCGGGGTCCTCGGCGTCCTGTGCGCCTCAATCGGCTCCCTCATGGGGACCGAGGCGGTCAAACTCATCACCGGGGTGGGCAGGACCCTGCTGGGCCGGGTGCTGATCTTCAACGCCCTCGACATGTCCTGGCAGGAGATCACAGTGCGCAAGGATCCCACGGCCGCTCCGGTGACGGCCCTGATGGACTACGAGGCGTTCTGCGGACTGGCGCCGACCGCCGAGGAGGAGGTGCCGTCGATCGGGGTGCGGGAGCTCGCGGAGCTGCTCGGCGGCAGGGAACGCGGCGAGGAGACGTTCGACCTGATCGATGTTCGGGAACCCGGGGAGTACAACATCGTCCGGATCGAGGGCGCGCAGCTGATTCCGAAGGACCGGGTGCTGGCCGGCGGATACACCCCGGAACCGTCACGGCCGGTCTATGTCCACTGCAAGTCCGGCAAGCGTTCGGCCGAGGTGGTGCGCCACCTGCGCAGCCAGGGGCACCGGCAGGTCTTCAACGTTGACGGCGGCATCCTGGCCTGGGTGTCGGCGATCGAACCGGGCCAGCCCGTCTACTGACCGGCGTGGCCGGCCTCCACGCGGTTCCCGCGCCAGGGTTCACGCCAGGCGGATCCCACCGGGGGCTCAGGGGGCTCACACCAGGGGTGCGGGCCGGGCGCCACAGGGAGCACGCACCGCGCCGCGCGGTCAGGCGGAGGCGGCAGCGGGCGGTTCGTGGCTGACCGGACACTGCGCGGGGTCGCCGCTGCCGGCCGGGTGCGGCACGCCGGCCGGGTGCAGCGCGGGGCGGGACGGCGCCGCGGGGGCCTCAGCTTCGGCGGCGGGACGCAGGTCGATGCCGTAGAGGGCCTCGAGCGCCGCGGTGTAGTCGTCCTGGCGTCCCTCCGCGGCGAGTTCGCGGGCGCGCACGGTGGGGGTGTGGAGCAGCTGGCGCACCATCCGGCGCAGCGCGAGTTCGACCTCCTCGGCGGCGGCGGTGCACCCGTGCTGTGAGCGCACCCGCTTCATCTCCGCGTCGAGCACCTGCTGGGTGTGTTTGCGCAGGGCGACGATCGCGGCGTCCATGGCCCTCGTGTTCTGCTGCTCCTCGAAGTCGTCGGCCGCCTGCTGCACCAGCTCACCGGCCTGGCGCAGGGTCTCGGCCTGCTCCTCGGGCGCGGCGAGCCGGACGGACTCCAGGGTGATCAGCTCGACATTGTCGAGATTGGCGACGGCGGGATCGAAGTCATGGCTCAGCGCCAGGTCGATGACCACGAGGGGGCTCGAGGAGCCCTCCCGGATCGATGCGAGGTCCGTGGCCTCGATGCGGGCGTCGCTGCCGCTGCAGCCGATGATTACATCGGCCTCCCGGATCGCCCCGGTGAGGCTGTCCGAATCGAGGGCGCGGCCGCCGCGGGAGGCGACGAACGTCTCGGCGCGTCCGGAGGAGGAGAACACGGCGACCTCGCCGGCCTTCTTCTCGTTGAGCAGGGCCATGGTCGCGCCGGCGTAGGCGCCGGTCCCGAAGAGGACGACCGACTTCTGCGACCAGTCGGCGCTGCCGGAGATATCCCCGGCGAGTTCGAGCGCCACCGAGACGATGGAGCGCCCGTCGCTGCCGAGGACGGTGCGGGCCCCGACGTCCTTGGCCGTGCGGGAGGCGGCCTGGAAGAGGCGCACGAGGCCCTTGCTTGCCGCCCCCGAGGCCTGCGCCTCGATCAGGGCGCGGCGGACCTGGCCGGCGATTTCGCGCTCACCGACGACGGCGGAATCGAGGCCGGCCCCCACCGCGAAGAGATGCTTGGCGACCGAGCCGCCCTTCTTGGTGACGAAGGCGGAGGACACGGAGGGCTCGGGGATGCCGGAGTAGCTGCTGATGGTGGAGATGATGGCGGAGCGGGCGGCCTCGACGTCCTCTTCGGACGGGGCCTCGAAGTAGATTTCGAAGCGGTTGCAGGTGGAGAGCACCACGGCGCCGGACACGGGGCGGTCGTCCGCGAGCACGGCTGAAGGAACCTGGGGCGCCCCCACGCTCAGGCGGGCAACGGTTTCCAGGTCCACATTCGAGTGAGTCGCAACGAGAGAAAGTAGAACCACAGCTCTCCAAGCATAGCGAGCCGATGGTTGCGGATGGTAATAGGAAACCCTAAGTGCGGGCTTGATTTCACTGGACTTCCGCGGAATTCCACGGGGCGGGGTGTACGTGATTTTCGCCACCCGGGTGCCCACCGGAACGCCCACCGGTTAACCATCGCCCGGGATCTTGGGCAGAATCAGGGTATGACCCTTGGAGCATCCCACCCGCTGGTGGACGGCCGCACCGCAGATTCCCCGCTGATCGCGGCCTACCGCGGGCGGAAACCGTCCCGCCGTCCCGTCTGGTTCATGCGCCAGGCCGGACGGTCCCTGCCGGAGTACCGGGCGCTGCGCGAGGGAACCGCGATGCTCGAGGCCTGCCTCGACCCGGGGATGGCCGCCGAGATCACCCTCCAGCCGGTCCGCCGCCATGACGTGGACGCCGCGATCTTCTTCTCCGACATCGTGATTCCGCTCAAGCTCGCCGGGGTCGACGTCGACATCGTCCCGGGGGTCGGCCCGGTCCTCGGCTCCCCGGTCCGCACGGCCGCCGACGTCGCCGCCCTTCCCGTCCTCACCGACGAGGCCCTCGATCCGATCCGCGCCGCGGTCGCCCTGACGGTCGCCGAACTGGGCAGCACCCCCCTGATCGGCTTCGCCGGGGCGCCCTTCACCCTGGCCGCCTACATGGTCGAGGGCAAGCCCTCCCGCGACCACCTGGGTCCGCGCACCATGATGCATTCCGACCCCGAGACCTGGCAGGCGCTGGCCGAGTGGGCGGCGGATGCCTCCGGGCGGTTCCTGCGGGCCCAGCTCGAGGCGGGCGCGAGCGCTGCCCAGCTCTTCGACTCATGGGCAGGCTCCCTCGGACTGGCCGACTACCGGACGTACGCGGCGCCCGCCTCGGCCCGGGCCCTCGATGCCGTCCGCGGGCTGGGGGCCCCGCTGATCCACTTCGGCACCGGAACCTCCGAGCTGCTCGGAGCCATGCACGACGTCGGCGTCGACGTGATAGGCGTCGACTACCGGCTGGATCTGGCGGAGGCCAGCCGGAGGTTGGGCGGCACCGTCCCGCTTCAGGGCAACATCGACCCGGCCCTGCTCGGCGCCCCCTGGCCGGTGCTCGAACAGCACGTCCGGGCCGTGCTCGAGGCCGGGGCGGCCGCGCCCGGGCACGTGGTGAACCTCGGCCACGGCGTGCCGCCGGAGACCGACCCGGACGTGCTGACACGCGTGGTGAAGCTGATCCACTCGGTGGAGCCCTGACCATGGCTGAGGGCAGCGCGCGTCCGGCAGTCGTCGTCGTCGGCGGTGGCGTCGCCGGCCTGGTCGCGGCGCGCGTGCTGATGCAGCGCGGGGCGCAGGTCACCGTGCTTGAGCGCTCGGACGGGTTCGGGGGCAACCTCGGCGGCCGCGAACTCGGCGGATTCGTCCTCGACAGCGGCGCCGAGTCCTTCTCCACCCGCTCCGACACGGTGCCCGCCTTAGCGGCCGAACTCGGCCTCGAGGACCTCATCGTGACCCCGGACGCCCCCGGGGCGTGGGTGCAGCTGCCGGCGCGGGACCTCCCGGCCGGCGCCCACCCCCTGCCCGCCTCGGGCGTCCTCGGCATTCCGGCGGACCCCACCGACCCGGGTACCGCCGCGTTGATCGGGCGGACCGGAGCGCTGCGCGCCGCCCTCGACAAGGTGCTGCCGCCGGGCGCCCTTGCCACCCGCCCGGGCGTGAGCCTCGGCGAACTCGTGCGTGCCCGGATGGGCGAGGAGGTCCTGAACCGACTGGTGGCCCCCGTCGCCGGGGGAGTCTTCTCCGCCGACCCCGACACGCTCGACGTCGACTCCGTCGCCCCGGGGCTGCGGCCGGCCATGGCACGGCTCGGCTCCCTGGGTGCGGCCGCCGGCGCCCTGCGGCAGGCGGCACCCGCCGGCTCCGCGGTCGCCGGGCTGCGCGGCGGCATGGTCCGGCTGCGCGATGCCCTCGTCGCCTCCCTGCGGGAGGGTGGGGCCGACCTGCGCACCTCCGAAACCGTCCGAGCCCTTCGGCGCGCACCCGGAGGCGGGTGGACCGTGTCCACCGAACATTCGACCCTCCAGCGCAGCGTCAGCGCCTCCGCCGTCGTGCTGGCCGCCGACGGGCCCGGCGCCGTCGACCTGCTCGCCGGGGTGCTGCCGCAGGCCGCTGTGGAACGCCCCGACCCCGTGCCCGGCGTCGCGCTGGTCACCCTGATCGTCGACCAGCCCGAACTCGACGCGAGCCCCCGCGGCACCGGCGTCCTGGTGGCCCGCGGCGTGGCGGGCGTCCAGGCCAAGGCCCTGACCCACTCGACCGCCAAATGGAAATGGCTGCGTGAGCAGGCGGGCCCGGGGTCGCACATCCTGCGGGTCTCCTACGGCCGGGCCGGGGACAACCCGGCGGATTCCGGTGCCTCAACAGGAGACGAGGACCTGTTCCGGCAGGCCCTCGCCGACGCCTCGGCGCTGCTCGGGGTCCGCCTCGAGGCCGCCGACGTCCTCGCCTGGGACGTCGTACGCTGGGCCGGTGCCCTTCCGCACGCCGCCGTCGGGCACCGTGACCGCGTGGCCAGGCTTCGGGCGGCGGTGGGCCCGCTCGAGGCACTCGAGGTCACCGGCGGCTGGCTCGCCGGCACCGGACTGGTGTCGGTCATCGATGACGCCACCGCCCGGGCGCGGGCGCTCGCAGCCGAACTGGGCCTCCCCGAAGGGCCGCAGGGCGATCCACTGTGATCTTCATTACTTTCTACGTCTTGTAGAACATCGAGATTTTCTTTGCTCCAGCGCAGGGGGCAGACTAGTAGCATGAGCGAGCTAACCGGCGACCGGGTCTCCCCAACCACCTCCTCCGAACCCTCAGAAAGCGCCGGTGACGAGCCGCAGACGCCGCAGTTCTTCACCCTGTGGACGGTCTTCCGGCGGGCCGGCTCAAGCTCCGGCGCCGCGGGCCTGCCGCTGACGGAGGTCCTGGGCACCCTCGGCAACGGGGTCACGGTGCGCGGTTTCTACGATGTATCGGCCATGCGCGAGGACGCCGACGTAATGGTGTGGCTGCACGGTCCGCGCCCCGAGGACCTGCAGGCCGCGGTCCGGCGGATCCGCCGGTCGGAACCCTTTGCCGGCACCTCCATCGCGTGGTCGGCCATGGGTGTCCACCGGGACGCCGAGTTCTCCAAGAGCCATGTCCCGGCGTTCGCCCGGGGCGTCGAGCCGGCGGAGTGGGTCTGTGTTTACCCCTTCGTCCGCTCCTACGACTGGTACATCCTCCCCACCGAGGAACGCCGTGAAATGCTCTACGACCACGGCATGAAGGGCCGGCAGTACCCGCAGGTCATCTCCAACACCGTCTCCTCCTTCGCGCTGGGGGACTGGGAGTGGATCCTCGCCCTCGAGGCCCCCGAACTGGTTGACCTGGTCGACCTGATGCGCCACCTGCGCGAAACCGAAGCGCGCCGCCACGTGCGGGAGGAAGTCCCGTTCTACACCGGCCGGCGCATCACCCCCGAAGAGATCGCAGAGGTTCTCCAGTGACCCAGACCTTCAACCCGCTCGACGGCGTCGACGAAGCCGGCCGGATGGTCCCGAAGAACTACGACGCGATCGTCCTCGCCTCCTTCGGCGGGCCGGAGGGCCAGGACGACGTGCTCCCCTTCCTGCGTAACGTCACCCGCGGGCGCGGCATCCCCGACGAGCGCCTCGAGGAAGTCTCCCACCACTACCGCGCGTTCGGCGGGATCAGCCCGATCAACGGACAGAACCGCGCGCTGCGGGCGGCCATGGAGGCCGAGCTCCGCCGGCGCGGCATCGACCTTCCCGTGTACTGGGGCAACCGTAACTGGGCCCCGTTCATCGCCGACACGCTGCGTGAGGCCTACGACGCCGGCCACCGGCGCATTCTGGCCGTCACGACCAGCGCCTACTCCTCCTACTCGAGCTGCCGCCAGTACCGCGAGGACCTCGGCATGGCCCTGGTGGAGACCGGGCTCGAAGGCCTGCTCGAAGTGGACAAGACCCGGCAGTATTTCGACCACCCCGGCTTCGTCGAGCCCTTCGTCGAAGGCGTGACCGAAGGCCTCCGGAAGGTCCGCGCTTCCCTGGCCGGGCGCGGCGAGGCGGATGCGCCCGTGCACATCATGTTCGCCACCCACTCGATCCCCACCGGCGACGCCGAGGCCTCCGGCCCCCGCGCCGCCGACGGCGGCCCCGCCTACGAGGACGGCGCGTACGTCGCCCAGCACCTCGCCACCGCCCAGGCGGTCCTCGACCGCATCCCCGAAGCCGAAGGGGTGAACTGGTCGCTGGTCTACCAGTCCCGTTCCGGCGCCCCACACATCCCCTGGCTCGAACCCGACGTGAACGACGCGCTGCGCGAACGCGCCGACGCCGGCGTCCGCGGGGTCGTGATCGTGCCGCTGGGCTTCGTCAGCGACCACATGGAAGTGGCCTGGGACCTCGACACGGAGGCTCTGGAGACCTGCCGCGAGCTGGATCTGGTCGCGGACCGGGTGCCCACCCCCGCCACCCACGAAAAGTTCGTCGCCGGGCTGATCGACCTCGTCTCCGAGCGCACCATCGAGAACAACATCGCCGACCGGCCCGCGGCCACCGCGCTGGGCCCCTGGTTCGATGTCTGCCGGCCGAACTGCTGCGCCAACCGGCGGGGTGAGAAGCCGACGATCGCCGCAGTGGATTCGACCGTGGGAACGCCCCTTCCCAATCCCGGATCCTGATGTCTTCCGGAATCCGGGTCGGGACGCGGGGCAGCGCCCTGGCCCTCACCCAGACCACGACGGTCGCCGAGCGGGTCGCCGAACTGGCGGGGCGGGACTATGAACTGGTGCGGATCCGCACCGAGGGCGACGTCCTCAAGGGGCCGCTGTCCCAGATGGGCGGCACCGGGGTCTTCGTCGTGGCCCTGCGCGAGGCGCTGCTCGACGGCCGGTGCGACCTCGCCGTGCACTCGCTGAAGGACCTCCCCACCACCCCCGCCCCGGGGCTGCGGGTCGCCGCCGTGCCCGAGCGGGCCGATACCCGCGACGCCCTGTGCGCGCGCGACGGCCTGACCCTTGCCACCCTGCCCGACGGTGCCCGGGTGGGCACCGGCTCGCCGCGCCGGGCCGCCCAGCTCCGGGCCGCCCGTCCCGGTCTCGAGGTCGTTGACATCCGCGGCAACGTCGACACCCGGCTGGGCCGCGTTGCCGGCGCCGAGACGGGTCCCGGAGACCTGGACGCCGTGGTCCTCGCCGCCGCGGGCCTGCACCGGCTGGGCCGGGACGCCGCCATCACCGAGTACATCGATCCGGCGGTCATGCTTCCCGCTCCCGGGCAGGGCGCCCTGGCCGTGGAGTTCCGGACCGGTGACGAGGAAGACGGCCTCCGCGCCGCCCTGGCCGCCTACGACCACGCCGAGACCCGGGCAGCCGTCACCGCCGAGCGCGCGGTGCTGCTGCGGCTCGAAGCCGGATGTTCAGCCCCGATCGGGGCGCTCGGATCGGTGCAGGGTGACACGCTGACCCTTGAGGCGGTGGTGGCCAGCCTCGATGGGCGCCACCTGCTCCGGCGCAGCCGTTCCGCCCCCAACGAGGGCCCCGAGGGCGCCGCCCGGCTCGGAGTGTCCCTCGCCGAGGAACTTCTCGAGGCGGGGGCTGCCCGGATCGCGCCCCTCAGCGCCTGAGGACCATGCAGTTGCCCGACAGCCAGGACCTCGACGGCCTCCGGGTGGTCCTGCTGCGCACTCCGGGCCGGTCGGTGGACTTTGGGGAGGAACTCGCCCGGCGCGGGGCGCTCCCGTTCTGCCTGCCGCTGATCGACTTTGAGCGGCCCGCCGACCCCGCCCCGCTCGAACGGGGCCTGGAGCGGCTGGCTGCGGGCGGGTACGACTGGCTCGTGGTCACCAGCGCCACCACGGTCATGGCCCTCGAAGCCTGCGCCCGGCGCACCGGCTCAACGCTGGCCGGCGCCGTGCCCGCCGGCACCCGGACCGCCGCGGTCGGGGAGGCCACCGCGGCCGCCCTGTCCCGCGCCGGGGTTCCGGTGTCGCTGACCGCCCTGAACAGCTCCGCGCAGGGCCTGCTCGCCGAACTTCCCCCCGGACCCGGGGCGCTGCTGCTGCCGCAGGCGTCCCTGGCCGACGACGTGCTGGACGCCGGCCTCGCCGGCAGGGCGTGGCGGGTGGACCGGATCGAGGCCTACCGCACCGTGGACTACCCGGCCGATCCCGCGCTCCGCCTCTCGGAGCCCGAGCCGCCGCCGCCGTCCGCGCCGGCCGTGCTCGACGCCGCCGCCTACCGGCTGCTGGCGGCCGCCGGCGTCCACGCCGTGGTGCTCACCTCCCCGAGCACGGCACGCCGGTTCTTCACGCTGCTGGAGGGCGCACCCTCCACCGGTCTGGCCGCTGTCGCCATCGGACCCAGCACGGCGGCCGAGGCCGCCCGACTGGGGCTTCGGCTTGCCGCCACCGCCAACGCACCGACCCCCCGCGGCGTCGCCGACGCCGTCGCCGGCGCCGTCGCCCCGCCACCACCATCGTCGACGAACGGAGTCACCCCATGAGCTTCCCCCAGCACCGGCCGCGCCGGCTGCGCACCACCCCGGCGATGCGCCGGCTGACCGCTGAACACCGGCTCAGCCCCGCCGACCTCATCCTCCCGGCCTTCATCCGCGAGGGCCTGACCCAGCCCGCGCCCATCTCCTCGATGCCCGGCGTCGTCCAGCACACCACCGACACCCTCCGGCGGGCCGCCGCCGAGGCCGTGAGCCTCGGCGTCGGGGGGATCATGCTCTTCGGCATCCCGGCCCGCCGGGACGCCACCGGCAGCGCCGGGATCGACCCCGACGGCGTCCTGAACCGCGCCATCGCCGACGTGCGCGCCGAGGTGGGCGACGACCTCGTGGTCATGAGCGACGTGTGCCTCGACGAATTCACCGACCACGGGCACTGCGGCGTTCTCGCCCCGGACGGGTCGGTCGACAATGACGCCACCCTGGCCGTTTACGCGCAGATGGCCGTGGAGCAGGCCAACGCCGGGGCGCACGTGCTCGGCCCCTCGGGCATGATGGACGGGCAGGTCGCCGTGATCCGGCAGGCCCTCGACGCCGCCGGACACGCCACCACTGGCGTGCTGGCGTACTCGGCGAAGTACGCCTCGGCCTTCTACGGCCCCTTCCGGGAGGCCGTCGACTCCCAGCTCAAGGGCGACCGGCGCACCTACCAGATGGACGCTGCGAACCGGCGCGAGGCGTTGATCGAGGTCGAATTGGACCTCGAGGAAGGCGCCGACATGGTCATGGTCAAGCCCGCCATGAGCTACCTCGACATCCTGGCCGACGTCGCCGCGATGTCCCCGGTCCCGGTGGCCGCCTACCAGGTCTCGGGGGAGTACGCCATGATCGAAGCGGCCGCCGCCAACGGCTGGATCGACCGGCGCCGCGCCATCGAGGAGTCCGTCCTCGGCATCCGCCGGGCCGGAGCCGACATGATCCTGACCTACTGGGCCTCGGAGCTGGCGCTCTGGCTCAACGAAACCCGCAGCTGAAGGAAGAGACAATGAGCACCTCCGAAGAACTGTACGACCGCGCCCGTGCCCTCATGCCCGGCGGCGTCAACTCGCCCGTGCGGGCCTTCGGCTCGGTCGGCGGGACCCCCCGCTTCCTCGTCGACGCCCACGGCGCCCGCGTCACCGACGCCGACGGAAAGACCTACGTCGACCTCGTCGGCTCCTGGGGCCCGGCGCTGCTCGGACACTCCCACCCCGCGGTGATCGAGGCCGTGCACCGCGCCGTCGACCACGGGCTCACCTTCGGGGCCTCCACCCCGGCCGAGGCCGACCTCGCCGAGCTCGTGAAGGAGCGCGTCCCCGCGGTCGAGCTGCTGCGCATGGTCTCCACCGGCACCGAGGCCACCATGACGGCGGTGCGCCTGGCCCGTGGCTTCACCGGCCGCAGCCTGATCGTCAAGTTCGCCGGCTGCTACCACGGCCATGTCGACAGCCTGCTCGCCGCGGCCGGTTCCGGGGTGGCCACCCTCGCGCTGCCCGGCTCGGCCGGGGTGACGGAGGCGACGACCGCCGAGACCCTGGTGCTTCCCTACAACGACACCGCCGCCGTCGAGGAGGCGTTCCGCGAACACGGGGAGCGCATCGCCGCCGTGATCACCGAGGCGGCGCCGGCGAACATGGGCGTGGTGACCCCGGGTGCGGGGTTCAACGCTTTCCTGTCCCGCATCACCACCGAACACGGCGCCCTGTTCATCGTCGACGAGGTGATGACCGGGTTCCGGACCCACCCCGGCGGGTACTGGAAATTGACGGGCGGAGCGCCCGACGCCGCCGAGCCGTGGACGCCGGACCTGCTGACCTTCGGCAAGGTGATCGGCGGCGGCATCCCCGCGGCGGCCCTGGGTGGCCGCGCCGACGTGATGAACCACCTGGCGCCGATCGGGCCGGTCTACCAGGCCGGGACGCTTTCGGGGAACCCGCTGGCCATGGCCGCCGGCGTCGCCACGCTGACGGCCGCGACCGACGACGTCTACCGGCACGTCGACGCCCGGTCCCTTGAACTTTCCACCGCGCTCTCGGAGGAGCTGAACCGTGCCGGGGTGGACCACTCGATCCAGCGCGCCGGGAACCTCTTCAGCGTCGCTTTCGGCACCGCCGAGCGGGGCGTGAGCAACTACGCCGACGCCCAGGCCCAGGAGGCCTTCCGCTACGGGCCGTTCTTCCACTCGATGCTCGACTCCGGGGTGTACCTGCCGCCGTCGGTGTTCGAGGCGTGGTTCCTCTCCGCGGCGCACGACGACGCCGCCATGGAGGAGATCTTCGCGGCGCTGCCGGCGGCGGCCAAGGCCGCGGCGGCCGCACAGCCGGCCTAGGGACGCTTAAACGCATCCACTGCGCAGTAAGTACCGGATAAACCCCGCGGGGTCCGGCCTTACTGCGCAGTGGATGTTGAAGCAGTGGATGTATAAGCAGTGGCTGTCTATGCGGAAGAGTACGTCCTAGAACGCGGGGGTGACGTCTCCGCTGGGCCACTGCTCCTCGATGAAGGCACGGACCTCGTCGGAGTGGAGCAGCTCGTCGAGCTTCTCGATCCGGGCGTCCCCCTCGGAAGAGGTGTTCCAGGCCAGGAAGTTCGCGTACGGGTTCTCCTCCGTCGACTCCACGATCAGGGCGTCCTCGGTGTTAAGCCCGGCGTCGAGGATGTAGTTGCCGTTGATGATCGCCAGGTCCACCGACGGGTCCTTGACGTCGTTGAGCAGCAGCTCCGGCTGGTTCTCGACGAACTCGTAGCCGTTCGGGTTCTGCGCCTCGGTGAGCGCGAGGACCGAGGCGTCCTCCTCGATGCCTGTCAGCAGCCCGGCCTCCTGCAGCAGGGTCAGCGCACGGGCCTGGTTCGAGGGGTCGTTGGTGATGGCGATCCGGGCGCCCTCGGGAAGCTTCGAGACGTCGTCGTGCTTCTCCGAGAAGGCGGCGTACGGCTCGATGTGGACGCCCTCCCCGTGGGAGAACTCGTACCCCTGGCCCTCCACCTGCTGCTCGAAGTAGGGAAGGTGCTGGAAGTAGTTGGCGTCAAGGTCGCCGTCCTTCAGGGCGATGTTCGGGGTGGTGTAGTCGTCGAACTCGACGATCTCGAGGTCGATGCCGCTTTCCTCGGCGAGGTTCTCGTCGACGAATTCGAGGATGCGGGCGTGGGGCAGCGGGCTGGCCCCGACGGTCACGGTGACAGGGTTCGCCGGATCCAGGGATTCGACGGTTTCGCTTTCGGCAGCGGAGGCGCCGCAGGCGGAGAGCGTGAGGGTGGCTGCGAGGCCGGTGGCGGCAAGGGAGAGCAGTTTACGCACGGGTGCGTTTCCTTTCGGAGGTCCGGCGCCCAAGGGCCGGAAACGGGGCAGCTAGCGGCTACTGGCTGCCGAACCGCAGCGGCCGGATGGTGGTCCGGCATGCGGAAACCTGCATCGGTCGACCCTCGGAGGTCGAAACCCGGTGGAGTGCGGGATCCGCCTAGGCGGAGACCTCGACGGCGGGGACGCGCCGGCGGCGCCGTCCCGCCCCCGCAGTGGCGGCGTTGCGGTGGTCCACCCGGGCCATCGCCCGGTCCCCGGCCAGCTGGATCAGCTGGACGATCGCGACGATGATCACGATGATCACCACCATCACGGTGGTGTCGAAGCGCTGGAGCCCGTAGTTGTAGGCGAGCCGGCCCAGGCCCCCGCCGCCGATGATGCCGGCCATCGCCGAGTATCCGACGAGGGCGACGAGGGTGGAGGTGAAACCGGCGATGAGCCCGGGCAGGGCTTCGGGGAGGAGCACCTTGCGGATCACTTGCATGCGGGTGGATCCCATCACGAGCGCCGCGTCGATCTTGCCGGCGGCGACGTCGCGCAGGCTCGTCTCGACGATCCGGGCGAAGAATGGAATGCTGCCGATGCTCAGCGACACCGAGGCCGCGACCGGGCCGATGGAGGTGCCGGTGATCAGGCGCGCCAGCGGGATGAGGGAGACCATCAGGATCGCGAACGGGACCGAGCGCGTGATGTTCACCACGACATCCGAGAGGATGCGCTGAGTGACCGGCATGGGGCGGAGCCCGCCCGGCGCACTCGCGATGAGGAACACCCCGAGGGGTAGTCCGATGAGCACCGTGAAGAAACCGGAGATGCTGATCATCTGGAGCGTTGCGCCGAACTCCTTGGGCAGCGCCTCGGTCAGCCCGGGATTGTTTGCGATCTCCTCAAGGAAATTCATGCCGCTACCTCCACTGTGACGCCGCGGGCCCGAAGATGGGACACAACCTCGTTCAATTCAAGGGGCTCGGCCGGAGCGGTGTCCTCCGAGGCCGGGGCCAGCCCCACGCGCATCCTCGAGAACTGCTCGCCGGCGAGGGTTTCCACGCTTCCGGCAAGGAGGGTCACGTCGAGGGAGAAGCGGCGGGCGAGTTCGGAGAGCACCGGGCCCGAGCCGGAGCCGCCCGCCGTGAGCAGGTCGAGGACAGGGCCGGTGCCGGACGAGTTATGGGGCGGCAGCGGCAGCAGCGCCTGGACCAGCCGTCCGTTGAGGGAACCGGCCACCTCGCGCAGGGGGCCCTGTTCGACAACGCGGCCCTTCTCCAGCAGCGAGACGGAGTCGCAGATCCGCTTCACGACGTTCATCTCGTGGGTGATGATCAGGACGGTCAGGCCGAGGGTGTCCGCCAGCTCACGGATCAGGTCGAGGATCTCATTGGTCGTGGCCGGGTCGAGCGCCGAGGTCGGCTCGTCGCACAGCAGCACCGTCGGATCCGCGGCGAGGGCCCTTGCAATGCCCACCCGCTGCCGCTGGCCGCCGGAGAGCTGGGAAGGGTAGGCGTCCGCGAATTCCGCAAGGCCCACAAGGCCAAGGAGGCGGGCGACCTTCGCGTCTTTTTCGCTCTTGGGGAGCCTCACGAGTTCCAGGGGCAGGGCGACGTTGCCCGCGGCGGTGCGCGAGTCAAGGAGGTTGGCGTGCTGGAAGACCATGCCGATCCGGCGGCGCGCCGAACGCACCTCGGAGTCCTTGACGGAGGTGAGGTCCCGGCCGTCGATGGAGACCGAGCCGGAGGTGGGGCGGTCGAGCAGGGTCAGGCAGCGGACCAGTGTCGACTTGCCGGCTCCGGAATGGCCGATGACGCCGTGAATCGTTCCGCGCGGAACCTCGAGGCTGACGCCGTCGAGGGCGTCGATGGTGCGGCCGCCCTGGCGGTAGGACTTGCGCAGCTCAGTAACCGTAATCATGGGTCCTCATGGCTTGGCTGGAAATGGATTCGGCGCGGCGCTGCGGCACTTAGATAGCTCTTCGATGGTCGCATGGACCAAAGGGCCGGCGAAATTGTGTGTGCGGGATCACACCGGTGCGCGTCATGCACCGTAAAAAAGTTGGAGCCCGCCTCTGCGCGGGCCCTGCTCCGGCCACTCCGGGGCCCTTCCGCAACCTCTTTCGGGTGCTCCCGGAACTCTGTCCGGGCCGTTCAGTGCCCGGGGCCGGCTCAGCCGACGAGGAGGTTCTCCTCCGCCGGGGCGGGAATCACGGGCCAGGCGCGCTCCACCACCACTTCCGGATCGGCGCGCCGCAGGTACTCCTCGAGGCTCGCGGCCTGACGGTCGGCCCACACCACCTGCGCCTCGTGCAGGTCTCCGGCGGGGCGGGCGAGGCTCGGATGGCGGGCCGCGAGACATTCGGCGACGCGCAGGGTGGCCAGCACGTCCGCGGCGGAGGTGTGGGCGTTTTCGAACTCGATGCCGAAGTGCCCGCACAGGGCCGTCAGGGTCCGCTTGCCCCGCCGGTAGCGGTCGACCTGCTTGTCCATCACATACGGGTCAAGCACCGGCGACGGCGTGGGCGCGTCAATGCCGTACCGGGCGCTCTCGCGGGCCAGGACCGTGAAGTCGTACCGGGCATTGAACGCCAGCACGGGCACGCCGGAGGAGAACAGCCGCCGCAGCACCGCTGCCACCTCCGCCACCACGGTGCCGGCCGGCTGGCCGTGGGCCCGCGCGTAGGCGGTGCTGATGCCGTGGATCGCCGCTGCTTCCTCCGGAATGTCCACGGCCGGATCCGCAAGCCACTCATGCTGCTCAACGATGGATCCCCCGCCGTCCACGACAAGGATGGAGGCCGTGACGATACGGGCGTCCAACGGATCGCGCCCGGTGGTTTCGAGGTCGAACCCTGCCCGGGGGAGGGAGTTCCAGGTGGTCATGGATTCCACGCTAACGGCACCCGCCGACGTTTCCGGCGGCGACGCTCCGGCTACGCTGGAAACCATGAGGAGCGCTGCCGACTACCAGGAGTCGGTGCTTGACGTGGCCCGGCTCATCCCGCCGGCCTTCGTGCTGACCTATGGGGATATCGCCGAGCTGCTCGAATGCGGCGGGCCGCGGCAGGTCGGAGCGGCGATGAGCCGAAGCGGATCGGCTGCGCCATGGTGGCGGGTGATCCGGGCGGGCGGCTTGCCTCCCCGCGGGCTCGCAGGGGAGGCCCACCCCCACTACGCTGCCGAGGGCACTCCGCTGCGGGCTTCCGGAAGCGGCCGGGGACAGGACGGCGACTACGCCGTCGACCTTCGCTCCGCCCGGTGGGCGCCCTCTGCGGAGGAACTGGGGGAGCTGACGCGGATCCGGGAGCGGCTGCGCGGGCCGTCCGAGACCGACACAGCGCCAACCCTCGCCTGAATTGTCGGTACCTCGTGATGGGCTTAAGGAATGACCACCACCCTTTCCGGCCCCGGGACCGACGCCGACACCTCTGGTGCGTTCCCCGACCCGGGGGCTTCCGGCCGCCCGCGCGGATTTGCGGACGCCGCGTCGGTGGTGAACGCTCCGCCGGCCCCCGGGGGGACGCTCGTGCTCGGCGGTCCGGGGGCGGGGAAGTCGAGGCTGCTCGTCGACCTGGCGGTCCACCGCATCAACTCGGGCCTGCTTGAGCCCTCGGGGCTCCTGCTCCTGGCGCCCACCCGCGCGGCAGCGGCACGGTTGCGCGATCAGCTCACGAGCAGCCTCGACCGCAGCCTCAGCACTGCCCCGGCCCGCACCTGGGGCTCCTACGCCTTCGACCTGATCCGCCGCGCCAAGATCGAGGGTCGGATGCCCCACCTGAGCCGGCCTCCCCGGCTGCTCTCGGGCGCCGAGCAGGACCTCATCATCAAGGAGCTCCTCGCGGGCCACGGCGGCGAGGGCGCTCCGGCCCCAGCCTGGCCGGCCAGCCTGGCCCTGGCCCTGGGCACGCGGGGCTTCCGGCAGGAAATCCGCGAGCTCTTCGACCGGGTCAGCGAGTACGGAGCTTCCGCCGAGGAACTCCACGCATGGGGCCTGCGCTTCGACCGGCCGGACTGGAGCGCGGCCGCCGCCCTCTACCAGGAGTACCGCGACGTCCTCGACCTGAGGATGCCCGAGGCGTTCGACCCGGCCGGCATCCTCACCGGGGCACGCCAGCTGCTGGAGCAGGATCCGGAGTTCCTCGACGAGGAACGGGCGCGGTTGAAACTGATCCTCGTCGACGACTATCAGGAGGCAAACCCGGCCATCCATGCCCTGCTGGGGCTCCTGGCCCAGGGCAGCGAGGCGGTCATCACCTCCTGCCCCGACACCGCCGTCCAGGGCTTCCGCGGAGCCCGCCCAGAACTTACCGGGCGGCTCGAGGAGCTGCTCGACGCCGGCCAGGGCCTGCGCACCGTTGTGCTTCCCACCTCCTTCACCCTGCACGAGCACCTTTTGGGGGCGTGGCGGAACGTCGCCTCCCGCATCGCCACGGCCGGCGCCGGCAGCGCCTACCGCCAGCTGGCGGGGCGGCCGGCACCGGAACAGACCGGACAGGGCCCCGCTGCAGGGCCCGGTCCCACCCACGGTCCCACCCTGTCGGACGCCGGACCCGCCCCGGCCGGCGGAACCCCGGGAGTGGAGGTCCACCTCGTCGACTCCGTGTTCCACGAACAGCGCTACCTCACCCAGCGGATCCTCGAGGCGCACCTTTACGACGGCCGCAGCTTCGATGACATCGCCGTGATCGTGCGCAACGGCGGACAGGTCCAGGCGGTCCAGCGGTTCCTGACCGCCCAGGGGCTCGCGGTCAATGTGCCGGCCGCCGAGACGGCGATCCGCGATGAACCGGCCGTCCGGCCCCTCCTTGACATCTTTTCGGTGGTCGTGGGTGCCACCGAGATCACCCCCGAGCTGTGCGTTTCGCTGCTCACCTCACGCATCGGCGGCGCCAGCCCGCTTGAGCTGAGGCGCCTGCGACAGGTGCTGCGCCGTGAGGAGCTCACCGAGGGCGGCGGGCGCACCAGCGATGAGCTCCTCGTTGAACTGCTGTCGGCACCCGTGCCGGCGGGCACCCTGCCGCGGGAAGCACGCCCGGTGCAGCGCATCGCCCGGATGATCGAGGCGGGCCGGGACGCGCTCGCCGCGGCCGGCGATCCGGAGTCGGTGGTGTGGGCCCTGTGGTCGGCCTCGGGCCTCTCAACCACCTGGTCCGCCGCGGCGGTTGCCGAAGGCCCGTCCTCCGCCCGGGCCGACCGCGACCTTGACGCCGTCCTTGCCCTGTTCCAGGCCGCCGAGCGGTTCGTCGACCAGATGCCCGGGGCCCCTGCGGGGCTCTTCCTCGAATATCTCCTGAGCCAGGAACTTCCGATGGACACCCTCGCCCCCCGGGCTCACCGGAGGGCGTCGGTTTCGGTCCTGACCCCGGCCAGCGCCGCCGGGCGGCACTGGCCCATGGTGATCGTCGCCGGCCTTCAGGAGGGGGTGTGGCCCAACCTGAGGCTGCGCGGGGAACTGCTCGGATCGGGCGAGCTGCGGGCCCTGCTCGATCACGGAGCCTCCTTCCGCCAGCACCGGGACCCGCTGAGCCTGCTTCAGGACATCCGCTTCGATGAGCTGAGGACCTTCTCCACGGCCGTCTCGCGCGCCACGGAGCAGCTGCTGTGCATCGGGGTGTCCTCCCCGGACGAGCAGCCCTCGCAGTTCCTCGACCTCGTCGACCCGCTGCCTCCGGGAGTGGACGAGCGGACCCGCACCGAGGTGCAGCGTCCCCTCACGCTGCGGGCCCTGGTGGCCGAACTGCGCAAGTTCGTCCAGGAACCGGCACGGAGCCCGGCCCTGGCCGCGGAAGCCGCCCTGCACCTGGGCCGCATGGCCGGGGTCTCACCGCCGGTGCCCGGGGCCCACCCCTCCCAGTGGTGGGGTCTGCTGCCGCTGAGTTCCGACGGCCCGGTGGTCCCGCCCGACGCGGCCATCCCGGTGTCGCCCTCCAAGGTCGAATCGGTCCTCCGCTCCCCGCTGAACTGGTTCGTCTCGGCCGCCGGCGGGGAACTGGCCACCGACTTCGCCCGCTCGCTTGGGACCCTGGTGCACCAGATCGCCCAGGACCTCCCGCACGCCAGCGGCGGGGAGTACGTCGCGGAACTGCAGCGCCGCTGGCCCGCTCTGGGCATGAAGGAAAACTGGGAGGGCAAACTCGACTACCGGCGGGCCGAAACCATGGTGCGCAAGCTCGCCGCCTACATTGTCGACGCCCGCCAGGCCGGCAGGTCCCTCGTCGCGACCGAGGTCGACTTCACCGTCGACATTCCGGTGCCGGCCGGTGACGCCGAGCGCACGGCGCGGCTCAAGGGCCAGATCGACAGGCTCGAAATCGACCCCGCCGGCCGCCTCGTGGTGGTGGACCTGAAGACTGGAAAGTCCGCGCCGGCCAAGGCCGAGCTCGGACAGCACCCCCAGCTCGCCGCCTACCAGGCGGCCGTGGGTGAAGGCGGCCTGCTCGAGGCCGCCGGGTCGGACACCCCGGGCGGTGCCGCGTTGGTGCAGCTCGGGACGACGGCGAAGGGCGCCTCGGTGCAGGAACAGGCTCCCCTCGAACCCGGGGACACCTGGGCGAAGGACATGATCGGCCAGGCGGCGCTGCTGATGGCCGCCGCCGAGTTCGATTCGGTGCACGACCCGGGCCGGTCCGGGTTCGGCGGCAGCGGGTGCCGGCTTCCGGAGATCTGCCCGCTGTGCGCCGAGGGAAAGCAGGTAACCGAGTGACCCGGGACGTTTCGGACCGGCCCGCCGCCCGGCCCACCGGGGCTGCCTGCATGCGCTTTTCGGCCCGGGCGCTGGCCGAGCTGCTCCACACCGACCCGGCCTCGCCGGTTCAGTACCCCACCGCCGACCAGGCGCGCGTCATTGAGGCGCCGCTGGAGCCGCTGCTGGTGGTCGCCGGAGCCGGCTCGGGCAAGACCAAGACCATGGCGGACCGGGTGGTGTGGCTCGTCGCCAACGAACTGGTCCGCCCGGAGCAGATCCTCGGGGTGACCTTCACCCGCAAGGCCGCCGGCGAGCTCGGCACCCGGATCCGGCAGCGCCTGGCGGCCCTGTACCGCGCCCTCGACGGCGAGGATGCCCCGGGGCAGGACCGGCTCGACCCAACGGTGTCGACCTACCATTCCTTCGCCAACGGAATCGTCCAGGACTACGGGCTCCGCATCGGGGTGGAACGCGATTCGGTGATGCTCGGAACCGCGCAGGCATGGCAGCTGGCGGTATCGGTCGTCGAGGCGTACAGCGGGGAGTGGAGCCACTTCACCGCCGCCAAGTCGACCCTCGTGAGCGCCGTGCTGGGCATGGCCGGGGAATGCGCCGAACACCTCACGTCCCCCTCGGTGGTGCGGGCCGCCCTGCGGGAGCACATCGAGGCTGTTGAAGGCCTTCAGTATTCGCTGACTTCGGCGCGCAAACCGACCCAGGCGGTCGCGAACCTGCTGGACAAGCTGCGCACACGGGTGAGCGTCACCGAACTGGTCGACCAGTATGCGGCGGCGAAGCTGGCCCGGCGGCAACTCGACTTCGGCGATCTGGTGGCCCTCGCGGCCCGGATCGCCCAGGAGATTCCCGAGGCGACCGCGATGGAACGGCAGAAGTATGAGGTTGTCCTGCTCGATGAGTTCCAGGACACCTCCCACGCCCAGATGGTCCTGTTCTCCCGCCTTTTCGCCGACGGCAGGGCCGTGACGGCCGTCGGTGATCCGCACCAGTCAATCTACGGTTTCCGGGGAGCCTCTGCGGGCCAGCTTGGAACCTTCCGCACGGCCTTTCCAGTCGGGGCGCCGGGCGGGTCCCTGGCGCCGTCGCCGGTCTCGAACCTCTCGGTCGCCTGGCGGAACTCGACGGCAATCCTGGCCGCCGCCAACACCGTCTCCGCCGCGCTCAACGTGCCCGCCCCCTGGCTCCGTTCTGCCCCGTCGCTGACGGTCCCAGGCCTGAGCCCCCGGCCCGGTGCACCGCTGGGGGAGGTGAGGATCGGACGGTTCCTCGCGGATGCCCCGGCCGGTGTGCAGCAGGCGGAGGCAGCCGGGCCGGCCGGTCCAGGCGTGCCCCGGCCGGTCACCGAGGCCGAGGCCGTGGCGGCCGAGGTAATGTTCCACTCCCGGCGCACCTTTGAGCGCGACGACTCGGGCGACCGCCTGCGCCCGACCATCGCCGTGCTGTGCCGTGGCCGGAAACAGTTCGAGCCGATCCGCCGTGAGCTTGAGCGCAATGGTATCCCGGTGCAGATCGTCGGCCTCGGCGGGCTGCTGCGCACCCCCGAGATCGTGGAGATGCTCGCCGTGCTGCGGGTCCTTGGCGACCCGGACCGCTCCGACTCGATGCTCCGGCTCCTGGCCGGCGCCCGCTGGCGCATCGGGCCCGCGGACCTCATGGCGCTCGGCGACTGGTCCCGCCAGCTGGCCCGGGCGCGGGAAGCGGCGGTCGGACGTTCGGCGCGTACCGGCGAAGCGCAGGGGGACGACGACGCCGTCATCGCCCCGGACGCGGCCGAGAGCGGCAGCCTGGTCGAGGCCGTTGATCACCTCCCGCCCGAAGGCTGGGAGTCCGGCGCCGGCCGCAGCCTGACCAGTGAGGGAAGGGAACGGCTTGGACGTCTGCGAGATGAGCTGAGGCGGCTGCGCGACTACGTGGGGGATGACCTCGGCACCATCATCGGCGAGGTGGAGCGGAGCATCCTCCTCGACATCGAGGTGGCGGCCAAGCCCGGCGTCGGCATCCACGACGCCCGCCGGAACCTCGATGCCTTCTCCGAGGCCGTCGCCGGGTTCACTTCAACGGCCGAAAGGGTCGACCTTCCCGCGTTCCTCGCGTGGCTTGAGGCGGCCGACGCCGAGGAGGACGGGCTCCCGGTCACCCAGCTCGAGGCAAGCCGCGAGGCGGTCCAGCTGCTCACTGTTCACGCCTCCAAGGGCCTCGAATGGGATGTGGTTCTCGTTCCAGGGCTGAACGAGGGATCCTTCCCCAGCGGGACGGCGTCCCGGTGGAGCAGCGGCGATTCGGCCATTCCCTGGACCCTGCGCGGCGACGCGCCCGAGCTGCCCCAGTGGGACTGGGATCAGCCCGATGCGAAGGAGTGGCTGGAGAGCGAGAAGCGGTATGCCGAGGAGGCGCGGGCCCATGCCGAACGGGAGGAACGCCGGCTCGCCTATGTGGCCTTCACCCGGGCCAAGCACGTCCTCGTCTGCACCTCCTCGGCCTGGGGCGGCGGACGCACGCGGCCCACGCCCGCCTCGGGTTACCTGTTCGACCTGCTCACGCTGGCCGAACAGGGGGAGGACGGTTTCACCGTGCTGCACTGGCTGGCCGCCGAGGACGAGGGCGACGAGAACCCCGCCGCTGCCGTACCGCAGCGCGCAACGTGGCCCATCGATCCACTCGGCCCCCGGCGTCCGGCCCTGAGCGAGGCAGCCGGTGCCGTCGCGGGAGCGGCGCAGGCCTTCGCCGCCGCCGGGCCGGCCGCGCGGGAGGCATGGGCGCCACCGGCGGGCCGGTGGAGCCGGGAGGTCGAGCTCGCCCTCGCCCGGCGCGCCCAGGACGAGGAGAAACTCCCGGTGACCCTGCCGGCCCACATCTCGGCGTCGACGCTCGTCGAACTGGGCGAAGACCCTGCCGCCGTGTTGGCGCAGCTGCGCCGGCCGGTGCCGCGCCAGCCAGGGTCCGCCGCCCGCAAGGGAACGGCCTTCCACGCCTGGATCGAGGAGTTCTACGGCACCAGCGGCATGCTGGACCTGGGGGAGTACCCGGGAGCAGCCGACGCCCATGTCGACGAAGCACTAGGCCTTGACGACATGGCCGAGATCTTCCGGAACTCGTCCTGGGCCGCACGGACCCCCGCCGGGATCGAGGTGCCCATTGAGACGAAGGTCGGCGGAGTCATCGTGCGCGGGCGCATCGATGCGGTGTTCCGGGACGCCGACGGCGGGTGGGACCTCATCGACTGGAAGACCGGCCGGCCGCCCAGCGAGGCGAATCGGGCCGCCAAATCGGTCCAGCTTGCCCTCTACCGGCTCGCCTGGGCCCGACTCAAGGAGGTGCCGCTGGAATCGGTCCGCGCGGCCTTCTTCTACGTGGCGGACAACGCCCTGATCCGCCCGCACGACCTCGCAGGGGAAACAGAACTCGAACGGATCATCGCCGCCGCCGTCGAGCTCGGCGGGTAGGCCCGCTGCCGGGCGCCCGGGGCGGACATCGCGGACCGAACATGCAGCACGGCGGCGCGCAGGCCGGACCAACCGTCCCGGCCCGGCGCGCGGCTCCTAGCGGTGGGAGGAGATGATCGGCATCGCCGTGGTGGCTAGGTGGTCGGTCGACCCGCCGGCCGGTGTCGACGCTGTACCCGCCGGGCGGAGCAGCGTTACCGCCGGGAGGGTTTCCTTAGTGCCGTCGGCGTGCATATCGTGGCCGGCGGCAGCCGCCCGGCCGCCGGCCCGCTGGACCGCGGGAAGGGTCGAGGGCGCGGGGACGGATGGTCCCAACCGGTCGGCTGCTGCCTTCCCGGCAGGCATTTCCTGGGGTTGCCCTGCAGTCTCGGCGGCAGGCTCGGTCGGTTCGCTGGATGAGGGACGCGAGGCATCCTCCGCGGGTCCCTGCCCCTGCTGCCCGGTCTCCGCGGCCGGGAGATCCGGTGACGGCGCCGGGTCCGTCGACGGAACCGCCACCGGCGCAAGCACCGCGGGGGCGATCATGGTCGGGGCGATCACTGCCGGGGTCATTACGGTCGGGGTCACCACTGTCGGCTTCGGTTCTCCGGCGGTGCCGGGCGTGGCCTCGGGACGTTCGCCACCGGCCGCCGTGCCGTTCAGCTTCGTGGAGCCCGCCGTCGTGGCGGTCACCGTCGTGCTGCTGAGCATCGTGGTTCCGGAACCTGCGGTTCCGGGGCCCGCCGTCCCCGGGGTTCCGGCGGGTCCGCCCTCGCCCGGGGAGGCAAGGTCGAAGGCCACGACATCGGCCTCGAGGGAGGCCATCATGTCGTGCGCCTCGGCGATCATCTGGGGGTCCTCCATGGCCAGGCCGCGCACCATCCACTGGGCCAGGGCGAACTCAGCGGCCAGCGCAGCCCGCCGGGCAAGGTGCTGGTCCGCCGCGCCGCGCGCCTTGGCGTAGGCGGCATAAACCGAATCCACGAAGGAGGCATCGGCGACCGCCGCAAGCCAGGCAAAATCGTCGGCGGGGTCACCGATCCGCAGATCGGTCCATCCGGTGACGGCCGAGATGCGGCTGCCCGAGATCAGGAGGTGGTCCTCGTGCAGGTCCCCGTGGACCACCGTGGGGCTGAACCGCCACAGGGTCACATCCTCAAGGGCGTGCTCCCACCGGCGCAGCAGGACCGAAGGAATCCGGCCCGTCGTCGCCGCCTGGTCAAGCTCGTTGAGCTTGCGTGTCCGAAACTCGTTAGCCTCGTAACTAGGAAGGTTCGCCTGCTGCACGAGCGCCTTGGGCAGTTCGTGGATGGCCGCCAGCGACCGCCCGATCTCGGCTGCCATGCCGCGCCCGCCGGCGGCGAGGGTCTCGAGGTCCCGGGTGCTGCCCTCGAGATGGGAGTAGACGAACGTGCTCAGGTTGCCCTGACGGACGCTCCCGGCGATGTGCGGGATGAGGAAGGGAAGCTCGGCGCGGACGGCCGGCGTGAAGGCCCTCAGGGCCTGCAGTTCCGTTTCGAGGCGCATGCTGGCCTCCGGGTGGCGGGGGGAACGGACCCTCCACTGCTTGCCGGCGGCGTCCACGAGCAGGGCGGCGTCGAAATCCGCGCTGTCGTCCGGGGCACCGGTAACACCGGTGGGTGCGAGCCCAGGCACAGCGGCGCTGGCGATGGCAGCAAGTTCCATGGGAGTCCGTTTCACACTGTCAACGGTAGGCGCATCGGTGCACCTCGGGACAATTCAGCGGCGGCGAGTCGTCGAATGCCTTGAAATTCCGCGGCTTCTCCTCCACAGCTCCGGCCCTCAAATGTCTTTTGGGGGACCAAGTCAGTACCGTAGAAGGATGAGCGATCCCTTGCGCACCCTCCTCCAGCCGCCGCTCGTTTCCCTTCCGCTCTCCCGCTCCCACGCCGACCGCGGAGCGGATTTCCGGCTCACCCCCGACCTGTTCGCCAGGCTGTGGGAGTCCTCCGACACGCAGGTGCTGGTCCTGGCCCAGGGGCGCACCCCGCTGGCCGGCGGTGCGCTGCGGCTGTTCGGGACGGACGAGGTGCCGCGCCCGGAGAACCCGGTCTATCTGGGCCGGATCCTGCCCGGTGCGCGGGCCGCCGGCGCCCACGTGGTGCTGGTGATGCGCGACGACATCGACGAAGCGCTCGCCCCCGGCGCGGACTGGCTCGGGCTGCGCGAGGTTGCCGCTTCCCTCGACGCCCGCGACGTCGGCCTGTTCGTTGAGGCCGCGGCGCTGGGGCACTGGCATGCCACCCACACCCACTGTCCGCGCTGCGGCAGCCCCACCGTGCCCGAGGACGGCGGCTGGGTGCGCCGCTGCCCGGTGGACGATTCGCTTCATTATCCGCGCACCGACCCCGCCATCATCGTCTCGGTGATCGACGCCGAGGACCGGATCCTGCTCGGCTCGGCGGTGTCCTGGCCCGCCAACCGGTTCTCTACCCTTGCCGGCTTCGTGGAGCCCGGGGAGTCACTTGAGTCGGCCGTGATCCGCGAAGTGGCCGAGGAGTCCGGGGTCGACGTGCATTCCCCGCAGTACCTCGGGTCCCAGCCGTGGCCGTTCCCCGCCTCCCTCATGCTCGGCTACACGGCCGTGGCGGCAGGAACGGACCTGACGCCCGACGGCGTCGAAATCGAGACCCTGAGGTGGTTCACCCGCCGGGAACTGCACGAGGAGGTCCGCGACGGCCGGATCACCGTGGCGGGGGAGATCTCCATCGCCCGCGCCCTGATCGAGCGCTGGTACGGCGGACCGCTCGAGGGCGATCCGGACGGAGCCCGCCTTCCGTGAGCGATCAGCCGTTTGAAGAACGCATCCTCGAGGGCCTCGACAACGAACAGCGCGCTGTGGCCACGACACTGGCCGGCCCTCTGTGCGTCCTGGCCGGCGCCGGAACGGGCAAGACCCGCGCCATCACGCACCGCATCGCGTACGGAGTCCACACCGGGGTGTACAAGCCCCAGCAGGTCCTCGCCGTCACCTTCACCGCCCGGGCCGCCGCCGAAATGCGCACCCGGCTGCGCGACCTCGGAGCGGGCGGGGTCCAGGCGCGCACCTTTCACGCCGCCGCGCTGAGGCAGCTCCAGTACTTCTGGCCCTCGGCGGTCGGCGGGCCCCTGCCGGCGCTCGTCGACCACAAGGCCCAGCTCATCGCCGAAGCCGCGCGGCGCCTGCGCCTGTCCACCGACCGCGCGGCCATCCGGGACGTCGCCGCGGAGATCGAGTGGGCCAAGGTGTCGATGCTGATGCCCGACAGCTACGTCGCGGCCGCCGCCGGTCGGGCGGAACCCGCGGGCATGGACCTCACGACCGTCGCCCGGATCTTTTCGGCCTACGAGGACCTCAAGATCGACCGGAACCTGATCGACTTCGAGGACGTCCTGCTGACCACCGTCGGGATCCTGCAGGAGGACGAGAAGGTCGCCGCGACCGTCCGCAGCCAGTACCGGCACTTCGTCGTCGACGAGTACCAGGACGTCTCGCCCCTGCAGCAGCGCCTCCTCGATCTGTGGCTGGGCGACCGGCGGGAGCTGTGCGTGGTCGGTGATGCCAGCCAGACCATCTACTCCTTCACCGGTGCGACCTCGAGGCACCTGCTGAACTTCACCAGCCGCTACGAGGGCGCCCAGGTAGTGCGGCTCGTCCGGGACTACAGGTCCACCCCCCAGGTCGTCCGGCTGGCCAACACGCTCCTTGCCGCGCGCAGCAGCGAGGTGGACCGGCGGGCCGGGGCCACCTCCTGGTCGGCTCCGCTCGAACTGGTCGCGCAGCGCCCGGCAGGGCCCGAACCGGTCTTCACCGAGTGCACCGACGACGAGGCCGAGGCCGCCGAGGTGGCACGGCGCATCGGTGAGCTGCTGGCCTCGGGCGTACCGGCGAGCGAGATCGCCATTCTCTTCAGGACCAACGGGCAGTCCGAAGCGTACGAGCAGGCGCTCGCCAGCGCCGGCATCGGCTACCAGCTGCGCGGCGGAGAACGCTTCTTCGCCCGCCGCGAGGTTCGGGACGCCCTGCTTCAGCTCCGGGCGGCGGCCCGCGCCGAAGGCGAAGACGACGTCCCGCAGCAGGTACGCGACGTCCTTTCCTCCCTCGGATACACCTCCACCGCCCCGCAGACCTCCGGGGCCGTGCGGGAAAAGTGGGAATCCCTGGCCGCACTCGTGGGCCTGGCCGACGAGCTCTCCCGGACCCGCGAATCGTTCTCTCTTCGGATGTTCGTCGCCGAGCTTGAGGAACGGGCGGCCGCCCAGCACGCCCCGACCGTTCAGGGCGTCACCCTCGCATCCCTCCACTCCGCCAAGGGCCTGGAGTGGGATGCGGTGTTCCTCGTGGGCCTGAGCGAGGGGCTGATGCCGATCTCCTTCGCCGACACGCAGGAGGCAATCGACGAGGAACGCCGGCTCCTCTACGTGGGCATCACCCGCGCACGGGCCCACCTCGCGCTGTCCTGGTCGATCTCCCGCTCGCCGGGGGGCCGGGCCACCCGCAAGCCCTCGAGGTTCCTCGACGCCCTGCGTCCGGCCGGGACCGGCGGGCGTCCGTTCCGGCAGCCGACGGCGCGCAAAGCCCGCAAGGCCGCCGCGCCTGCGGTGTGCCGCGTCTGCGGGAAGGCGCTCGGCACGGGCTCCGAACGCAAGATGGGCCGCTGCGGCGACTGCCCTGCCACCTACCGCGAGGAGACGTTCGAGGCGCTGCGGGGGTGGCGCTTGGAGGAGGCACGCGACAAGGACGTCCCGGCCTTCGTCGTGTTCACCGACGCCACCCTGATCGCGATCGCCGAGGCCAAGCCGCAGACCCTCGAGGAGCTCGGCGAGCTGGCCGGGGTCGGCTCCGCCAAGCTCGAGCGTTACGGGGAAGCGGTCATCGACATCATCAGCCGGAATGACTGAGTCCGCACCGCACGACGGCAGCTCCGCCGCGGCTGAGCCGATGCCGGTCGAGGTGCGCCGGTCGGCGCGGCGGCGGCGCACCGTGAGCGCGGACGTGCGCAACGGGACCATGATCGTCTCCATCCCCGCCTCCTTCACCCGGGCGCAGGAGGAGGAATGGGTGGCCCGGATGGTCTCGAAGCTCCAGGGCCGGAGTGCCGGGACCGCCGACCCCGCGGCCGCCGACCGCGCCCTGGCACACCGCGCAGCGGACCTTGCCGGGCGCTACCTCGGAGGCAGGGGCGTCCCCGGGACCATCGGGTGGGTCACCAACCAGAACTCCCGGTGGGGTTCGGCCACCCCGGCGCACCGGTCCATCCGGCTCTCGCACAAGCTCCGGGGCATGCCCGACTGGGTTGTCGACTACGTCATCCTCCACGAGATGGCGCACCTGATCGAGCCCTCCCACAACCGCGTCTTCTGGCGCCTGCTTGAGTCCTATCCGGACACCGAGAAGGCCAAGGCCTTCCTTGCCGGGGCGGCCTTCGCAGCCGACCACGGGCTGAGCGGCCGCTAGCAGCACCCGCACCCGCGCCGCACACCACGAGCGACAAACGCAGCACTTAGCGACAAAGGCAGCACTTAACGACAAATGCACCGGCAATAACCGGTGCATTCGTCGTTAACGGGTGCGTGCGTCGTTATGTAGTTATGGAGTGCGTCCGTCCGGGCCGCGGTCCTCGGACCCGGGCGCGCCCCCGCGGTCAGGCCCGCCGTCGGGACCGTCCTGCGTGCCGTCCCCGCCGTCGGTCCCGTCCTGCGGGGCGTCCGGCGTCTCGAAACCGCCCGCGAGCAGACGCTCCAGTGCGGCGTCGACGTCGGACCCTGCGGATTCGATCAGCCGGCGGCGGGCGGTGAAGCCCGTCGGGTCATCGAGGTCCTCGGCGGTGGGCAGCAGGTCGGGGTGCTCCCAGATCGCGTCGCGGCCCTCGAGCCCGCGCTCCTCGGTGAGGTGGGCCCACAGCGCGGCGGCGTCCCGCAGCCGGCGCGGGCGCAGTTCGAGCCCGACCAGGGAGGCGAAGGCATGCTCGGCCGGGCCGCCGCTGGCCCGGCGCCGCCGCACGGTCTCGCGCAGCGCGGCCGCCGAGGGAAGGTTGACCGCGGCCGCGGCGGTGATCTCGTCGACCCACCCCTCGACCAGGGCAAGCACCGTCTCGAGCCGGGACAGCGCGGCCTCCTGCTCCGCCGTCCGTTCGGGCATGAACACGCCCTGGGACAGGGCGGCCTGCATGGATTCCGGGTTCGTGGGGTCGATCTCGCGGGCGGCGTCCTCGATCTTGGTCATGTCGATGTGGATCCCGCGGGCATACCGCTCAATGGTGCCCATGAGGTGGCCTGCCAGCCACGGCACCTGCGTGAAGAGGCGCACATGCGCTGCCTCCCGGACGGCCAGGAAGAGCGTGACCTCCTGTTCGGGAATGTCCAGGCCCTCACCGAAGGAGCGCACATTGGCGGGCAGCAGGGCCATCTGGCCGTCGGCGAGGGGGACGCCGATGTCGGTCGAGCCGAGCACCTCCTTGGAGAGCGCGCCCACGGCCTGGCCGAGCTGCATCCCGAACATCGCCCCGCCCATGTTCTGGAACATCGAGGCGCCGCCGCCCGCCATGCCGAGGATCGATTTCATCTCATCGGGCAGCTGCTCCGAGAGCGTGTCCGAGAGCGCCTTGGCGATGCTCACCGCCACCGGCTCGGTCAACCGGCGCCAGGTGCCCATCGTCGCTTCGATCCACTCGGCCTTCGACCAGGCCCGGCCGAGCTGCCCGGTGGGAGGGAACGCGGTGAAGGGGTCGATCCACATCTCGGCGACGCGCAGGGCCTCATCGACGGCACGGCGCTGCAGGGAGGTGACCGAGGGGTCGTTGTCCGAAGCGGCCACCCGGCGGGCATGCTCGTGCGCGAGCTGCCAGTTCACCGGACCGCTGCTGGGGGCGGAGAACATGGCCTGGACCTGCTGCATCATCATCGCCATGGCCTGGGGGTCCGACGGCAGCCCGGCCGCCTTGGCGATCTCCCGGGGATCGAATCCCTCCGCGTCGCCGCCGAGCAGCCTCGCGATCATTTCCGACAGCGGATCCTTGGGGGAGTCGTCGCCGTTGGAGGGGTTGGATGGGTTGGTCACAAATACCACCGGTCCTGGAAGTCGCTGAAAAGGCCTGCCGGTCCTGCGTGCCGTGGCACCGGTCCGCGCAGCTGTTGAGCCAACGTTACCGGCAGGGGAGCGGGCTTGTCCTAGAACCCCCGCGGGAGTTCGCTGAGGGCAAAGACGCGGCCCGGGACGGTGCCGGCACACGAACCGTTTAGGGTTGTAGAGGAGATCACTTCGTCCTCCCGTCCCGCGCTGGGCGGGCCGAACGGCCCGCGCCAGGGAAAAGGAAACCCCATCGTGTCACAGCCCGTCCGCACCGGAACCTATGAACCCGTGGAGCCGGAACGCCCCCGGGACCCCCGCGTCCGGGCCATGGTGACCTCCGGTGCGCTCGCCCTGATGCTGGGCGCCGCAGCGGTGCTGCTGCCGGCCCCGTACGTCCTCGAGGCGCCCGGTCCGACGTTCAACACCATCGGTGAAGCCCGCTCGCAGCCGCTGATCAAGATCTCCGGCCGGGAGACCTTCGACCCCGAGGGGGAACTGGACCTTACGACGGTGTACGTCAGCGGTGGTCCCAACGGCGACGTCAGCATCTTCGACGCTTTCCGGGCGTGGATCGACCCGGATCAGACCGTGAGCCCGGAGGAGCTCGTCTATGCTCCCGGCACCACCCGCTCGGACATTGAGGAGCGCAACACCGTCTCCATGATCTCCTCCCAGGAGTCTGCGATCGCCGCGGCACTGGGGCACCTGGACATCCCCTACGAGGAGTCGCTGACCGTCGTGGAGCTGGCCGAAGCGTCGGCGTCCGCGGGCGTCCTCGAACCCGGGGACACCATCACCTCCATCGACGGCGCCCCGGTGCGGAACATCGACACCCTCCGCACCGCCCTGACGGACGCCGCGGGTGCCGGGGTGGACCTCGAAGTGCTGCGTGGGGGATCGGCGGAGGAGCTGTCGGTGACCCCAAAGCGGTCCCCTGAGGGGAATTACCAGCTGGGGGTCCTGCTGACCTCGGAGTTCAACTTCCCCTTCGACGTCACCATCGCCCTCGACAATGTTGGCGGCCCCTCCGCCGGGTCCATGTTCGCCCTCGGCATCATCGACATGCTCACCGAGGGCGACCTCACCGGCGGCCGCCACTTCGCGGGGACCGGCACCATCGACTCCACCGGGGCGATCGGACGGATCGGCGGCATCCAGCAGAAACTGGTGGGCGCGCACGAGAACGGCGCGGAGTTCTTCCTCGCCCCGGCCGAGAACTGCGCTGAGGTCGTCGGCCACGTGCCGGACGGGCTGAAGGTGGTCAAGGTCAGCACCCTCGAGGAGGCCGTCAACGCTGTCGAGGTGCTGGGTTCGGGCGGGGACGGCGGCGGCCTGCCCACCTGCAGCTGACCGGATTCCCGGGCACCCGGAAGCCCGTGCCAGGACACGATTGCGGAACGATTCGCGGCGAAGCGGCGTAATCGGGCGCTGAGTTGTACCGCCCGCGCGCGAACAGGGCAGAATGGAGACCACGAAGGCAGAGACTGCGCCATGTTTCCGGCCCGCGGGGCCTGCGGCAGACCGTTTTGTGCTCGTCGTCGTGACCCACAGCCGCCAACGATGAGGTAAATGTGACATCCGGACCAGACCGGCCCTTCGGCAGACCGAGCCCTTCGAGTTCCACCGCGACCGCATCCGCCCGACGACGCAGCCCCCTGATTCCCACAGTCATCGTGCTCGCGATCCTAGTCATCGCCTTCGTATATCTCTCGCAGGTGTACGCCGACATCCTCTGGTACAACCAGCTGGGCTTCCTCGGCGTGTTCCTCACCGAGAATCTTTCCCGGATCGCCCTGTTCGTCGCCGCCTTCGTGATCATGGCCAGCGCGGTGTACGCGAGCCTGCGCATCGCCTATGGCAGCCGGCCCATCTACGCGCCGGACAGCGTGATGCAGGACAACCTCAACCGGTACCAGGCGCAGCTTGAGCCGATCCGCAAGCTGCTCATGCTCGGCATCCCGATTGTCCTGGGCGCCTTCGCCGGAACGGCCGCGGCCTCCCAGTGGCAGCAGGTCCTGCTGTTCATCAACCAGGAGCCCTTCGGCGACACCGACCCGGAGTTCGGCCTGGACTACTCCTTCTACATGTTCTCGCTGCCGTTCTTCGGCTTCCTCATCGGCTTTCTCACCAGCGTCGCGATCATCAGCGCGATCGCTGCGGTCCTCACCCACTACCTCTACGGCGGCATCCGGCTCGAGGAAAAGGGCCTGTTCACCACCAAAGCGGCCCGGGTCCAGATCGCCGTCATCGCGGCCCTGTTCCTCCTCCTGCAGGGGGTGAACTACTGGCTCGACCGGTACGCCACCCTGCAGAACACCGGCGGACGTTGGACCGGCGCCCTGTACACCGACGTCAACGCGGTGATCCCCACCAAGGCCATCCTCGCCGTCGCCGCCATCCTGGTGGCGGTCCTGTTCATCGTCGCCGCGGTCATCGGCCGCTGGCGGCTGCCCATCATCGGGACGGCGATGCTCATCATCACCGCGATCCTCGCCGGCGGGGTCTACCCCTGGGTGGTCCAGCGGTTCCAGGTCACTCCGTCGGAACTGACCCTCGAGCGGGAGTACATCCAGCGCAATATCGACCTGACCAGGGTTGCCTACGGGCTCGACAAGGTCGAGGCCATTCCCTACAACGCCACCACGACCGCCGAGCCCGGCGCGCTGCGTGAGGACGCGGAGACCACGGCGAACATCCGCCTGCTCGACCCGAACCTCGTGTCCGATGCCTTCAGCCAGCTTGAGCAGTTCCGGCAGTACTACCAGTTCCCGCCCACCCTGAACGTCGACCGCTACACGGTCGACGGCGAGGTCCAGGACACCGTGATCGCCGCGCGCGAGCTCAACCCCGAGGGCGTTCCGGCCGGGTGGGTCAATGAGCACGTGCTCTACACCCACGGCTACGGCGTCGTCGCCGCCCGCGGCTCGGTCGTCGAAGCCGACGGCAAGCCCTCCTTCACGCTCTCCGGCATCCCCTCCGCCGGGGCGCTCGGCAGCGATGAAACCTATGAGCCGCGGATCTACTTCGGCGAAGCGTCCCCCGAATACTCGATCGTCGGTGCGCCCGAGGGCGCCGAGCCGCGCGAGATCGACCGCCCGCAGAGCGATGATTCCGACGAGGAGTCAAAGAACACCTTCGCCGGTGAGGGCGGACCGAGCGTGGGGAACTTCTTCAACAAACTCGTGTACGCGATCAAGTTCCAGTCAACCGACCTGATGCTTTCGGATGCGGTGAACGGCGAATCGCAGATCCTCTACGACCGCACCCCGCGCGAGCGGGTCGAGAAGCTCGCGCCGTACCTCACCGTCGATGGCAACTCCTACCCGGCCATCGTCGATGGACGGGTCAAGTGGATTGTCGACGGGTACACGACGAACGAGTTCTTCCCGTACTCCACGCAGCAGGAGCTCGAATCGGCGACGATCGACTCCCAGACAGCGGACAACCTGTCCACCCCGCTGCCGGCCGACCAGGTCAACTACATCCGCAACGCCGTGAAGGCGACCGTCGACGCCTACGACGGCTCGGTCGAGCTGTACGCCTGGGACGACCAGGACCCGGTCCTGAAGGCCTGGAGCAAGGTGTTCCCCACCACCATCAAGCCCTACACGGAGATGTCCGCCGAGCTGATGGCGCACGTCCGCTACCCCGAGGACCAGTTCAAGGTGCAGCGTGAACTGCTGGCCCGCTACCACGTCACCAATGTCGACGTGTTCTTCGCCAACAGCGACGCGTGGAGCGTTCCCGACGATCCCACCGAGGGTGAGAGCGCCGACGTAAAGCAGCCTCCGTTCTACCTGTCCCTGAAGGTGCCGGGCCAGGATGAGGCGGCCTTCTCCCTCACCACCCCGTTCATTCCCTTCGTCGAGCCGGGCGGGGAAGCACGCAACGTGCTCTATGGGTTCCTTTCGGCCGTCGGCGACGCCGGCAGCGAGGCCGGGGTGAAGTCGGAGGACTACGGCAAGCTGCGGCTGCTCGAGCTGCCGCGCTCGACCTCGGTGCCCGGGCCCGGGCAGGCGCAGAACCGCTTCAACTCCGACCCGACAGTCTCCAACGCGTTGAACCTGCTGCGTCAGGGTGCCTCCGAGGTGATCAACGGAAACCTGCTGAGCCTGCCCGTGGGCGGTGGCCTGCTGTACGTGCAGCCGGTCTACGTCCAGTCCTCCGGGGCGTCCTCCTATCCGACGCTCCAGCGGGTTCTGGCCAGCTTCGGTGAGAAGGTCGGCTTCGCCCCGACCCTCGATGAGGCCCTCGACCAGGTGTTCGGCGGTGATTCCGGCGCAAGCGCAGGGGACTCCGAGAACGCTGGGGAGACGCCTACGACCCCCGGGACGCCGCCGGCTCCGACCGAGGACCCGACGGCCCAGCAGGCCCTCCGCGATGCCCTTGCGGAGGCGAACGAGGCCATCGAGGAAGGCCGGACGGCGCTGGCCGAGGGCGACTTCGCCGCCTACGGCGCTGCGCAGGACAAGCTGAATGCCGCGCTGCAGCGCGCGCTGGACGCGGAAGGCGAGATCACCGGCACGGTCGTCCCACCGGCCGACGGTGAAGCGCCGGCCGAGGGCGAAGCGCCGGCTGACGGCGAGGCGTCCGAGGCGCCGGCCGAAGGAGACAACGGGTAGGCGCCCGGGCGGGACCCCCGATTTGCCTCCCCATCCCGCGGCCGGTAGAGTTGAAACCGCGCCGCGGGGTGGAGCAGTTCGGTAGCTCGCTGGGCTCATAACCCAGAGGTCACAGGTTCAAATCCTGTCCCCGCAACGAAAAGAAGGTCCCGGCCAGGTTTCTGGCAGGGACCTTCTGCGTTTAACCGGACCGGTTCAATGAGTCCCGTGCGATAGTGCCGGCATCCTGGGGCCGGAGGCGGTGTCCCCAAGGGCCGCGGGTTCCCTTGTCACCTGAGTCGGCTCAGGCGTCGCCAAGGGCCTGAAAGGCGGCCAGGGCGCGCTGCCTGGATTCGGCCAGGTCGACCACCGGCGGCGGGTACCCCGGCGCGGCGCCCTTCCAGGGTTCATGGAGGTTTTCCGCGTCGGCCAGCTCGGGTACGTAGCGCAGCACATAGTCGCCGTCGGGGTCGAATTTCTTCGCCTGGGTGACGGGGTTGAAGATCCGGAAGTAGGGGCTGGCGTCGGCGCCGGAGCCCGCCACCCACTGCCAGTTCGCGGCGTTGCTCGCAGCGTCGGCGTCCACGAGCGCGTCCCAGAAGAACTGCTCGCCGACCCGCCAGTCGATCAGGAGGTTCTTGATCAAGAAGGACCCCGTCGCCATCCGCACCCGGTTGTGCATCCAGCCGATCTGCCACATCTGCCGCATTCCGGCGTCGATCAGGGGGTAGCCGGTGCGGCCGCGCTGCCAGGCCTTCAGCTCGGCGCCGGTATCGCTCTCCCATGCGAAGGCATTGAACTCCGGCCGGTAGTTCACCGTTGCGAGCTCCGGGTTGAAGTAGAGGAGCTGCCAGCAGAACTCACGCCAGCCGATCTCCGAGAGGTAGGAGCGGATGTCTTCGGCGAGCGGGCCGGACCTGCGTGCCTGCGCAGCGTGCCAGACGGTGAAGGGGCTGATTTCGCCATGGCGCAGGTACGGTGAGAGGCGGCTGGTGCCGTCGACGGCCGGCAGGTCACGGTTGGTGGCGTAGCCCTCCACGAGGGAGTCGAAGAAGTCCGCAAGCCGGGCGGTGGCCCCCGCCTCCCCGGGAACCCAGGTCTCGCGCAGGCCCTGCGCCCAGTCCGGGGTGGGAAGGAGCCCCCAGTCCGCCAGGGCGTCCGAGCGCACCACCGGGCCGGTGAGCCGCTCCGGCGCGGGCAGCGGCTGCCGCGGCTCGGGCTCCCGCAGGCAGGCACGCCAGAAGGGGGAGAACACCCGGAAGGGCTCTCCGGCGCCGGTGCGCACCTGCCAGGGCTCGAAGAGCAGGTTCGCCTGGAAGCTCGAGGCCGCGACGCCCGACTCCGCGCACTCCGCCTTCAGGGAGGCGTCCAGTTCACGTTCGGCGAGCCCGTAGCGCCGGTTCCACAGCACCGCTTCGGCGCCGGTTTCCGCGATCAGGGCCGGCAGGACGGTCCCGGCGGGACCGCGGCGGAGCACCAGGGGGACCCCGACGGATTCGAGGGACTCAGCGAGCGCGGCCAGGGAATGGTGCAGCCACCACCGGGAGGCACCGCCCGGGGGGCGGATGCCGGGGGTCTCCTCATCGAAGATGTACACGACGACGACCTCACCGCCGCGGGACGCCGCCTCGTGGAGCGCGGGATTGTCGGCGAGTCGGAGGTCATCGCGGAGCCACACAAGGGTAACGGCCATGGTCCCCAATGTACCTGCCAGCCGGATTCTGCAGGCAGGTACATTCGGGCGGCCGACCGGGAGCCGCCAAACCCGGCCCGGCCACCCGGCTACGCGGAGGCTCTGACCCCGACACACCGGCTGCGGCCCGGCCGCCGCGCTCGTGAACCCGGGCGCCTTAATGCAAAGAGAGCCGCAGCGCGGGCGCTGCGGCTCTCTTTGCCGGATTGCGTTCCGGAGCGGGCGTTACGGAGCGGTCGTCTCGGTGCCCTGGCTGATGGCCGACTGTGGCTGGGCCGGGGCACCGGATTTCAGGGCGGCGAGCCGTGCCTCGATTTCGGTCTGCTCGCCGAGGTCCTCAAGGCTTTCGAACTGCGCGTCGAGGCTCGAGCTGGCGAGCTCCTGCTGTCCGCGCACCTTGGCCTCTTCGCGCCGGATCTTCTCCTCGAACCGTCCCACCTCGCTGGTGGGGTCAAGGAAGTCGATGCTCTTGACGGCGTCGTGGACCTGCTGCTGGGCCTGCGCGGTGCGGGCGCGGGCGATGAGCTGGTCCCGCTTGGTGGTGAGCTCGCTGAGCTTGCCCTTCATCTGGTTCAGGCCGGTCTTCAGCTTGTCGACGATCTCCGTCTGCGAAGCGATCGTCGGCTCTGCGCCCTTGGCCTCGTTCTCCGCTGCGATTTGCCGCTGGATGGCGACCTTGGCGAGGTTGTCGAACTTCTCGGCGTCGACGGTGTCGCCGGAGCTGCGGTACTCGTCCGCCCGCTTCGACGCGGCCAGCGCCTTATTGCCCCAGCTTCGGGCGTTCTCCATGTCCTCGTTGTAGTCGTCCTGGATCATGCGGAGGTTCCCGATGGTCTGGGCGACGGCGCTCTCCGCCTCGGCGATGCTGTTGGTGTAGTCGCGGACCATCTGGTCCAACATTTTCTGCGGATCCTCCGCCTGGTCGAGCACGGAGTTGATGTTTGCCTTTGCCAGTTGCGCGATCCGGCCGAAAATTGACTGCTTTACCATGAGGTTTCCTCTCGATCTGTGAATGTTTCTCGTGAGTACTGGTGCGGTGGCGCCGGAGCTGCCGCCGCGGGATTAGAAGTCGCCTCCACCTCCGTCGAAGCCGCCGAAGCCTCCGCCCCCGCCGTCGAAACCGCCGAAGCCTCCGCCGCCGAAGACATCCCCGCCGCCGTCGCCTCCGCCGCCGAAGAATCCGCCGCCGCCGTTGAGCAGCCCGCCGAGCAGGATGCCGCCGAGCAGGGCACCTCCCATCCCGTCACCGCCGCCACGGCGGGCTCCGTACCCGCCGTAGCCGCCGTACCCCCGTCCTCCGAAGCCGGAGACGTCCTGTTCGGCGAGCTGCGCCGCCTGTTCGGCGAGCATCACCGCCTGCTCGGCATGGGACAGGGCGGTGACGGGGTCGGAGTTTTGGATGCTGACGGCATAGTCGAGGTTGCGTCCGGCTTCGGCGAGCCGTGTGCGGGCCTCGCTGCCGACGCCGCCGCGGCGTGCCCGGATATAGTCCTCGGTCCCCGAGATGCGCGAGTGCGCCGCCAGGAGGGTGTGCTGCAGGGATTCGCGGGCCCGCCGGGCCTGCTCGCTCTGGTCACGTACCCCGCCGATCGCGGCGTCGAGCTGGCGGTGGGCGCCCTCCACGCGTTCCAGCAGGGCAATGGGGTCGATGGGACCGGCCTGGCGCTGCGACCGCACGGTCTGGAGCGCCGACTCGGCCGCGGCGACCGGCCCGACGAGGTCGTCGTGGCGCCCGGTGCGGACCATGGCGGTCGCCTGGGCGAGGTCCTGCACGGTGTCCGTGACGGCCCGGTCGAGCTCCTGCTGGGCCGCCTCGAGTTCCGCGGCCCGCTTGTCGATGGCATCGAGCAGCAGGTTGGCCTGGCTGACGGACTCCTCGGCGGCGCGCACGGCGACGACGGCGGGCCCGGTCTCGCCGGCGTCCATCCGGCTCCGGGCCTCGGCTGCGGCACTCTCCACGAAGGCGAGGCGCTCGCGGGCCTGGTCGACGTTGTCCTGCACTTGGGAGGTGGCCGTGCCGGCGTACCGGCGCCTCAGGGCGGTCAGGCGCTCCTCCGCGGCGACGAAGCGGGTGCCGGCCGCGTTGGCCGCGTGGCGGGCGGCCTCGAGGGCCCGCGGGGCGTTCCGCTCGAGCTCGCGCAGCGAGTCGAAGTCGGCCTTGTGCGCCTGCAGGGACTCGTTGACCGCCTCGCAGCGGCGGATGATGTCTCCCAGCCAGGCGCGCTGTTGCTCCTCCGTGTCGGGGATGTGGTCATCGAGCTGCTGCTGCAGCTTGAACGACTCGCTCATGTGCACCTTGGCGGCGGCGATGTCGGCGGCGAAGGGCTTGACCGCAGCCTCGCCGTAGGAGGCCTCGGCGAAGCCGAGCTCCTGTTCGCTCGACTTGATCGCGTCGTCGGCGGCGATGAGCAGGCTTCCGGCGCGTTTGCGCAGGTCCTCGACGCTGAGGGAGGCCAGCGGGTCGACGACGGCGCCGTCGGATGCCTGCCCCGGCCCGTAGGTGATCTCCTTGGGCGCGGCCTGCCGCCGCCGGCGCGAACGCATGAAGAAGTAGCTGCCGGCACCGGCGAGGGCCACGAGGCCGATGAGGAACCCTGCACCGCCACCGCCGCCGTCGCCCGCCGCCCCTGCACCTGGGCCCCCGCCGGGGTCGGCCAGGACCGCTTCGGTCCCCTCAACGGCGGCGATCCCCGCCTCCGCGTAGTTCTGCCCGTCGAGCTGGGGGTCGATCTGCCGGTTGAAGATGTCATTCGTGTTTCCCGAGACCTCGGTGCCGTTGCCTGCGACAAACCGGGCCTGGCCCGACTCGACGGCCACCGCGAGCAGCGCGTCATCGGCTCCGAGGTTGCTCGCCTGGGCCGTTTCAACGGCCCAGGCCAGCGAGTCGGAGGGGCTGGTGAAGGTGTCGACGTAGACGACCTGGACGGTGTAGCCGTACTCGTCCTGGAGGCTGGTGATCGCGGCCTCGACGTCGCTGATGTCGCCCGGGGTGAGGACCCCGGCCTGGTCGACCACCGTCTCCCCGTCCGGGATGTCGATGGGGTCGGCGGCATAGGCCGCACCCGGCACCAATGTCAGCGCAATCAGGGCGCTGAGTCCCGCGGCGGCGCCGGTCCGCCTGGTCATCCGTTGCATTCAGTACCCTTCAGCATGTTCCCCGGCCACGCCCGTCGGGAAGAAAGGCGACGGACGCCGGGGCTCCCTGAATTTTGATTCTATGGCCGGTGGTTGGGGCCGTCCACCGGCACGGCGGGCGCAGACCTAAGCCTCAAGCGAAACTTGGTGAACCGATTCCGGTTCCCGGCGGAGGCACGGGTCCGCGCGCGGCCGCGGAGATGAAGCTGCCGCTCGGAGGGGGAATAATGGGCAGGGGGGCCCTATGCTTTCCGGCTGCTTCCCAGCAGACCTCCAGCAAATGCTCCCTCAAGGTTCAGTCTTCGTCGCCATAGTGGAGACAACCGCGATGAAAGGAATTCGAATGGCTGACCAGTTTGGGGGACCTGCCGGTCCTGACCGCCCGATCCCGCCCCGACCGGCCAACCCTCCAACGGCAGAGCAGGCGCAGGTTGCGGACTCCGGCAGTGCCTCCGAGGGCCGCACCGGCGGCGAGACGGCGGCCCTTCCCACCGCCGGGCCGGCAACCTACCGCCAGGGAGCCTCCGACGCTTCCCCCCAGAATTCCCACGGACATCGCTCCTATGGACAGAACTCCTACGGGCAGAATTCTTACGGGCAGAATTCCTACGGGCAGAACTCCTTCCGGCAGGGAACCTTCGGCCAGCCGGTACCTCCCGCCCAGCCCCCCTCCCAGCCCTGGCTCCAGTCCTCCGGGCAGCACGCGTCCGTTCGGGTCCGGGAAAAGAAACGCATCGGGGTTCCCGCCTTCCTCGCCGGCGTCCTCGCGGCCGGCCTGCTCGGCGGCGGCATCGCGGCAGGGGCCGACGGGCTTTTCGATGGCGGGGGCACCGCCGGATCAGGGTCGGGCGGCGGGCGCAGCGAGTCGGTGATCGTCAATAACTCCGACAGCGTCAACGAAATCACCGCCGCCGCCGTGAAGGCGTCGCCCAGTGTCGTCACCATCGCGGTCAGCGGGAACGGTTCGGGCGGGTCGGGCTCGGGGATCATCCTCGACGAGGAAGGGCACATCCTCACGAACACCCACGTTGTCACCCTTGGAGGGCAGGTCGCCGACGCCGCCGTCGAGGTCAAGACCAACGACGGCCGGGTCTTCCGCGCCGACATTGTCGGAACCGACCCGCTGTCCGACCTCGCCGTCATTAAGATCGACGCACCCGACCTGACGCCGGCTGCGCTCGGAAACTCGGAGGAACTGAACGTCGGCGACACCGCCATCGCCATCGGCGCGCCCCTGGGCCTGAGCGGCACGGTGACCGACGGCATCATCTCGACGCTCAACCGCACCATCAGCGTGGCGTCCTCGGCGGTGCCGGAGGAGCAGTCGGACGCCCCCGAGCAGCAGGAGGGCGACGGCTTCAACTTCCTGCCGCCCGACGGCTCACAGAAGCCCCAGCCGCAGTCCCAGGGCTCCATCTACCTCAACGTCATCCAGACCGACGCCGCCATCAACCAGGGCAACTCCGGCGGTGCCCTCGTCGATGCGCAGGGGCGGGTGATCGGCGTCAACGTCGCCATCGCCTCCAGCGGAAGCGATGAAAGCGCCGGGAACATCGGCGTCGGCTTCTCCATCCCGATCTCCTACGCCGAGCGGGTGGCCAACGACATCATCGAGGACGGCAAGGCCACCCACGGGTTCCTCGGCGTGACCGTTGAGCCTGCGGCCGGGGAGAACGCCTCCTCCGGGTCCACCTTCTCCGTTGGCGCCCAGGTGGCCGGGGTGGAGGCCGGATCACCGGCCGACGACGCCGAGATCCGCGAAGGCGACATCATCACCAAGGTGGGGGGTTCACCCATCGGGGACCCCCAGTCGCTCACCGCGGCGGTGCGCATGCAGCCGGTCGGGGAGACCGTTCCGGTCGAGGTGCGCCGCGGCGGGGAAACCGTCACCATCGACGTGACCCTCGCCGAGGCTCCCGCCGCCTGATTCCCGGGGTGCCCCGGCAGGGGCGCCCCGCCGGCGAAGGTCCGGACAACTTTATGGTTAGCTAGAGCGCGGGACAGACTGCCACCTTAGGAAGGTTTCTCATGGACGAGGCCCCGACTCCGGGACTGAATATCGCCGTACTGGTCAAGCACGTGCCCGACGCGCAGTTCGACCGCCACCTCAACGGCCCCCGCCACACCACCGAACGCTCCGAGAGCATCCTCTCCGAACTCGACGAGTACGCCCTCGAAGCGGCCCTCCAGCTCATCGAGCAGCACGGCGGCGATGCGGCCGGGCACCGGGTCACGGCTGTCACTATGGGCCCGGGTCCGGCCGTCAGCGCCGTGAAGAAGGCCCTGCAGATGGGTGCGGCCGAGGGTGTCCACCTCACCGACGACGCTCTGGCCGGATCGGATGCCTCCGCGACGTCCCGCGCGCTCGCCGCACTGATTTCCCACCTCGGCCCCTTCGACCTGATCCTCACGGGCATGGCCTCAACGGACGGGGAGACCTCCCTGGTTCCGGCCCAGCTGGCTGAACGCCTCGACCTGCCCCAGGTGACCTTCGCCGCGGCCCTCGAGCTTGAGGCCGCGGAACCGGGGTGGACGCTCACGGCCCGCCGCGACGGCGATGCCTACTCCGAGACCATCACCTGTCAGCTGCCCGCCCTGGTGTCGGTCACGGACCAGATCAATGAGCCGCGCTACCCCAACTTCAAGGGCATCATGGCGGCGAAGAAGAAGCCGCTGCGCACGCTGTCCCTCTCCGACATCGGACTGGCCGCCGACGAGGTCGGGTTCGCCGGCTCCTGGACGGCCGTCGAGGCCGCCGAACCGCGGCCTCCCCGCAGCCAGGGCATCGTGATCACGGACGAAGGCGACGCGGGCCTGCGGCTCGTCGACTTCCTCGCGGGACAAAAGCTCCTCTAGCCCGCCGCCCACCACTTCCTTCGAAAAGGAGACCGCAGCATGCCTACGGTACTTGTCTTCCTCCACGACCCCGGCGCGGTACTCGCCAAGAATGACCGGGAACTGCTCACCCTGGCAGGGACCCTCGGCGATCCCGTCGCAGCGGTGGCCGGCGACGCCGGCGACCCCCTGCTCGACGGACTGGGCTCCTACGGGGTGTCCACCTGCTACCTGCCCGCCGATCCGTCGGTGGGAAAGTCCCTGGTCGCGGGCAAGGCCGCCTTCCTGGCCGAGGCGGTGCGGGCCTCCGGTGCGTCGGTGGTGCTGCTCGGCAACGCCTACGAGGCGAAGGAAATCGCCGCCCGTGCGGGAGTCAGGCTGGAATCTGGCGTCATCACCGATGTCGTCGCGGTGGCTGATGACCTGACCGCGACGAAATCCGTCTTCGCCGGGTCCTACACCTCACAGTGCCGGGTCACCACCGGCATCCCGATTCTCGCGGTGAAGCCCAACAGCATCGAGGCCGCCGAGGCCGGGCAGCCGGCCACGCCGGAGACCGTCCGGGTCGAGGTTCCGGTCCCGGCCGCCGCCGCGGTCATCACCGGCCGGGTCGACAAGCCCGCCACCGGCCGGCCGGACCTCGCGGAGGCCCGCGTGATCGTCGCCGGAGGGCGCGGCGTGGACGGTAACTTCGCCCCGCTCGAGGAACTCGCCGACCTCCTCGGCGGGGCCGTTGGCGCTTCCCGGGCGGCGACCGACGCCGGGTGGATCGAGCACTCGGCACAAATCGGCCAGACCGGCAAGACGGTGTCCCCCCAGCTGTACATCTCGGCGGGCATCTCCGGGGCCGTGCAGCAGAAGGCCGGGATGCAGACCTCCCAGGTGATCGTGGCGATCAATAAGGATCCCGATTCACCCGTCTTCGAGATCGCCGACTTCGGCGTGGTGGGCGACCTGTTCACCGTCCTGCCGCAGGCGGCCGAGGAGATCCGGAAGCGCAGGGCCTGAGGTGGAACCCGAACGCAACACCATCCGCCGCGTCCTGTGCTTCGCCGCCCACCCCGACGACCTCGACTTCGGGGCGGCCGGCACCGTGGCCGCCTGGACCACGGCCGGGATCCAGGTGAGCTACTGCATCCTGACCGACGGTGACGCCGGGGGCTTTTCCGAGGAGCACCGGAACACCATCGTCGAAACGCGCCACGAGGAGCAGCGCCGGGCGGCGCGCCTCGTTGGCGTCGAGGACGTGAGCTTCCTCGGCGAACGGGACGGTTACCTGAGCCCCACCGAGGCAGTGATCCGCGGCATCGTGGCCCGCATCCGAGAGGTGCGCCCCGATATCGTTGTCTCCTCCCACCCGGAACGGAACTGGGACCGGCTGCAGAAGAGCCACCCCGACCACCTCGCCTGCGGAGAGGCCGTCACGCGGGCGGTGTACCCGGCGGTGGAGAACCCGTTCGCCTTCCCTGAGCTGGCGGCGGCCGGGCTTGAGGCCTACCGGGTGCCCTGGCTGTGGTTCTACGGCGGGCCCGAGGAGAAGGAAAACCACTTCGTCGACGTCACCGGCTTCGAGGACGTGAAGCTCCAGGCCATCCGTACCCACATCAGCCAGCATCCCGATGTCGAGAAGATGGATGCCGCGGTCCGCAGCATGCTCCTAGGCAATGCCGTCCGCGGGGGGCTGCCGGGCGGGCGCAGCGCCGAGGGGTTCCACGTCGTGGGCGTGAATACCGAGCAGACCATCGCCGGCTTCTAGCCCGGCACAGGCGGAACAGCGCAGGCTGACAGCACAAGCGAAGGGGCCCGGTATCGACCGGGCCCCTTTACGTTTCCTGTCAGAGCCGCCTGCCCCCGCCCGCCGCTTAGGTGCGGAAGGGGATCTCTGCGATGACGGGCGTGGTGGGAACCGGTGACCCGCCGTCGGGCTCGACGGTAATGGCGATGCCCCTGAAGGAACTGATCCCCTCGACCTCGGTGACCTTCGTGCCGGCGACGTCTTCGGCGTCCATCGTGCTGACCGAGACGGGCGCCGACCCGTCCGCGGGCAGCCGCCACATCTGGTACACGGAGCCTTCGGGCGGGGCGGGGACGCCCTTCAGCGTCACCACCGCGGCGTCCTCCTCCTCGGACAAAGCCAGGCCCGCGGTGCCGCCGGCGGGAATCACGTAGGAGCCGGTGACGACGTCGGAGGCCTGGAGGACTTCCTGCTCAATGGAGGTCTGCCCGAGGTTCTGCGCCACGGTGACACCTCCGACAGCAACCAGCACCGCCGCCGCTGCCGCGGTCAGCCAGCGGGTGGCGGGGGAGGCCCACATCCCTTTCGTCCGCCGCCTGCGGGCGAGTTCGTCGCCGGCCGCGGAAGCGCCGCCTCCAGCGGTGGCGGCCGGTCGCGCAGCAGTGGCGCCGGCCGGGTCCCCTGCCGGCGCTTCAGTGCCGCCGCTTGTGCCGCCGGTGCCGGCCGGTGCGGAGGCGGGAATCTGGCTCAGGATTTTCTCGAGCAGCCCGGCCGGAGGCTCTTCCTCCTGGATGGCATAGGCCGTGGTGATCGTCTCGCGGTTCGAGCGGACCCGATCGTTGAAGGCCTGCCGGAGGCCCTCATCGTGGGCCAGGAACTCCTCGATCGCGGTGCGCTCGTCGTCGGTCACGGCGTCCAGGGCATACATCTCGGCCCACTCGAGCACATGCCCGCGTTGGAGGTCCTGCTGAAGGTCTTCTGCGAATTGTCTGTTCATGTCCTTGTCCTGCAATCAGCTCACCCCCAGGCATGCCTTGAGGCGGATCAAGCCGTCCCGGATCCTCGACTTGATGGTGGGTACCGCAACCCCGAGCTTCTCTGCGACTTCACGGTAGGTCAGTCCACCGTAGTAGGCGAGCCTGACAGATTCCTGTTGGGTGTCTGTGAGGGTGTCGAGGCACTTCACCACGGTCTCGGCCTCAAGCCGCTGGGTCACCGTGTCAACGACGTCGTCGTGGTCGATGGTCTGGGTGGCAGCGCCATACCGTGCTTCCCGGTCGGTCGAGCTCTGCTCGGACCGGACCTTATCGACGGCCCGCCGGTGGGCCAGGGTCATCAGCCAGGCCATCGGGCTGCCGGCGGCCGGATCGAACCGCCCGGCGCTGTTCCACACCTGGAGGTAGACCTCCTGGGTTGCGTCCTCGCTCAGTTCCGGGTCGATCAGGACCCGCCGGGCCAGCCCGTAGACACGCCGGGAGGTCTGGGCGTAGAACGCGGCAAAGGCCTCCTGGTCCTGCCCGGCGATCCGCAGCAGGAGGTCGGTCAGCGTGGGCTCGCCGGCGGTGCCGGCAGCATCATCGGCCAGCCCACCCGCTGGGGTTCTCCCGGCTGTGGCCCGGCTTACTCGTGGCGTGTCCATAGGGTCCAAGCATAGAGCGCCAACCGCCCGGTGCCGAACATCCCTTGAAGAGGGGAGGAGCACGGCATGCAGCCTTTCCGAGACCCGATTCACCCACTTCACCGCCCTTAATGTGCTCCGGAAACTCTGTCAGCTGCGCCCACGCCGTTTGCGCAGGTGGTGCCCCGGGCCGCCGTCCACTGCGGCCCGGGGCGTCCATGCAACGGATTCGGAGCCGAGCCGGTTCCGGATGGGCCGGTCCGGGGGCCGGCTCGGCCCGAACAGCGGGCCGGGGGGTGCGTGCGTCAGCCCGGGGTCTGCCCGGGTTCTCCGACCCGGGCCGTGGCAACGAGGGAATCGGCGTTCAGCACGAAGTCCTCGCCGAGCAGCGCGGTGAACCGGTCGCGGATCCGTCCGCGCAGATCCGGTGCTTCAGGGAGCACCGTGCGGTAGCCGCTGCCGAGCACCAGCGACCAGGCCATTCCGGGTTCGAGGGGAACCGACAGCGACACCGCCTGAACCTCCGCTTCCCGGAATCCGTGGGCGGCCAGCCAGTCCACCAGCTTCTCCTCGGAGGCGAGCTTTTCCCAGTTGGCGGTGAAGTCCGGGCGGGCCTGGTAAACCGCCGGGGCCCGCTCTGCGCCGCAGGCCTCGAGGAGGATCGCCTCGAACCCCTCGAGTGCGCCCTCGTTCCAGGTGCTCAGGGCAAGGCGTCCGCCGGGGCGAAGGAGGGAGGCCATCCGGGTGGTCGTCGCTGCCATGTCCGGGACGAGGAAGAGCCCGTAGCAGCAGAGGACGGCATCGTAGGGACCGGCGCTCCAGTGTGCGGGGTCGCCGACGCTGAAACGGATGTTCTCAAGGTTCAGTGCCTCGGCCTTGGCCCGCGCCATATCGAGCATCGCCGCTGACGGGTCGACGGCGTCGACGGTCCCGTCCGGCCCGCAGAGCTGGGCCGCGGGAATGGTGCCGGCGCCGGTGCCGGCCCAGGCGTCGAGCACCAGCTCACCCAGATGCACGTCGGCGGCGGCGACCACCGCATTGGCGATCGGGTTCCACAGGGCGGGAGCCAGCAGTTCGAAGTCCTCGGCCCCCTGGTCCGGGAGGGCTGAGGCGTGGCGTGGGGTCATCTGCGGGCTCCTAGGGTGGGTCAGCGGTCGGCGCCGGCGAAGCCATGCTGGCGCCAGGCCTCGTAGAGGGCGATCGAGGCGGTATTGGCCAGGTTGAGCGAGCGCCGCGAGGGGAGCATCGGCAGGCGGACCCTCGCCGTGACGTGGGGATCCTGCTTGACCTCCTCGGGCAGGCCCACCGATTCCGGGCCGAACAGGAGCACATCCGAAGGCCGGTAGCTGATGTCGGTGTAGGAAACGTCCCCCTCGGCGGTGAACGCGTAGACCCTCTCGGGGGCGAGCGCCCGCCAGGCGGATTCGAGGTCGGCGTGGACGCGCAGGACCGCCAGGTCGTGGTAGTCCAGGCCTGCCCGGCGCAGCTTCGAATCCTCGAGGCTGAACCCGAGGGGCTCCACCAGGTGGAGTTCGGCTCCGGCTACCGCTGCAAGGCGGATCGCATTGCCGGTGTTGCCCGGAATTTCGGGGGAGTGGAAGAGGATACGGAACACCGCTCCATCCTAGCTCCCGGCCGCCGAAAGCAGCCGCCCCAGCACGGGAAGCTGCACCGTATTGGGCTGGGGTCCGGCGGCCAGGAACGTCTTGAGGGTGCGGGCCGCGGTCCCGGCGTTGACCACCTGCACCAGGGCGGGCGCCGAGCGGTCGAACCCCGGGGGAGTGTCGATGACGGGGTCGAACGGGTTGTTGCGGGCCCCGTGGATCAGGACCCAACCGGTGACGTTGCATTCGGGGAAGAGTTCCTGGACCTCCCTCACCGTCGCGGGCATGCGCAGCGCCACCGGGCGCCCCTGGTGGCGCAGGGAACGCCCGTCCCAGCTGAAGTTCCCGGGCGATGCCGTGAACGAATCGATGACGGCGATCCGGTACCCGGCGAGCACGACGTGGCCGGCGGCCGTCCGGGCCCGGTTGGGGAACACGAGGCCGTTGACGAGCCGTGCCGCCGGGTACCCTTCCAGCACGGTGGCCTCCACCAGGGCCGTGGTGCGCAGTTCCCCGTCAAGCCGGGATCTCGCCTCGGCGCCGAGGCGCGCGATCAGCCCGGGCTGGCGCGCGGCGCCGTGCGACTGCCGGCCTGCGAGCACCAGGGGCAGCACGGGGGGCTGCTCCGGGGAGAAGGGCGGGAGGTACACGGGCGGACGGGCGAAGACGCCGTCGTCCGTGGCTCCCGAGCCGGAGTTCCCGGCGGGACGCGCGCCGCCGCCGAAACTGCGGGAGCCGGCGGCGGCCTCGTCGCGCCGTCCGCCGAACCGTTCGCGCCTGTCGTACTGTTCGCGCCGCGCCGGATCGGAGAGGGTCTCGTAGGCGACCGCCACGGAGTGGAACAGTTCTTCGCTGCCCCCGAGGTCGGGGTGGGCCTTCCGCGCGGCACGGCGGTAGGCGTCCTTGACCTGCTTCGGCGTGGCACCCGGCGCTATGCCCAGGATGTCGTAGTAGGACGGGTCCGACCGCTCGGGCATCGCACGCCTTTCATTGGGGAAACTTCGGAACTTTGCACATCTGAACCGGGCCGGGCCCCGCCCGGTGCCGCCCTCGGCGCCCGGCGGGCACCGGAGGGAACCTCAGCGTCGAACGTACCGCGCATAGAGCGCCGATTCCTCATGCAGCAGGGATGCGAGCCGCAGCGGCACCGGCTGCTGCGGGCCCGTGCCGTGGGAGATGCGGGGTTCCTTCCCGCCGACGAGGAGCGGGCTCAGCGAAAGGCACAGCTCGTCCATAAGGCCGGCGGCCGTGAAGGAGTCCAGGACGGCCGGTCCGCCCTCGCACAGCACGCGCCCCAGGCCGCGCCCGGCCAGGTGGCGCACCACCTGGGCAGGGTCCACCACGGAGGCACCGCAGTCGACGACGTCGGCAACCCGCTCCAGTGCGCGGCGCCGGCCGGGGTCGGCAGCGGTAGCGGTAAAGATCAGGGGACGCACCGGCGGTGCGGCGAAAAGGCCCGCGTCGGGGTCGAGATCGAGCGACCCGGAGATGACGGCGACGGCGGGGTGGCCCGCCCGGCCCGACGCGCGGCGCGCGGCCTGGGCGTGCGGATCGATGAGCTCGCCTTCGTAGCCCTCGGCGCGGACTGTGCCGGCGCCCACGAGAATCACGTCCGCGAGCCGCCTCAGGAGGGCGAAGATCAGCCGGTCCCCGTCGTTGCCCAGCCCGCCGGAGCGGCCGGCGACGGCCGCGGCGCCGTCGGCCGACGCGATGAAGTTGAACCGGACGAAGGGTCCCGGTGTGGGCGGATAGGCGTATTCGGCCAGCAGGTCCGCCTCGGTGAGCGGACCGGGCGCGCCGGGGAGAAGGGAGGTGATCATGGCCCGTTGGAGCCGTTCCGTTCGCCCATGTTGTGCCGGAGGTAGGCCGGAGGCCGGAAGCCCAGGACGGCCTCGGTCAGGCGCAGTGCCGAACGGGCCGCCGCAACATTGTGCATCCTCACGATCCTCGCCCCGCCCAGGATGCAGATGACCGCCGCCGCCAGGGAACCTTCGGTCCGCGACTCCTTGGGGACGTCGAGGGTCTCACCGATGAAGTCCTTGTTCGAGACGGCGGCGAGGGTTGGAAAGCCGAGCCCGGCGATCTCGGCGAAGCGCCGGGTGAGCTCCAGCGACTGCAGGGTGTTTTTGTTGAGGTCGTGCCCGGGATCGAGCAGGATGCGCTCCTCGGGGACGCCCAGTGAGACCGCGAGGTCGACCCGGCGCAGCAGGAAGTCGGCGACTTCCCGGGCCACGTCGTCGTAGCGGGGCCGGGGGTACGCCCTGCGCGGCTCGGCGAGGCTGTGCGTGATGATCACGTGGGCTCCCGCGTCCGCCACCACCGCGGCAAGGTCCGGGTTCCGCAGGCCCGTGGTGTCGTTGACGACGTTGGCGCCCGCCGCGAGCGCCGCGGCCGCCACCGAGGGGTGGAAGGTGTCGGCGGAGATGATGACGTCGCCCGCCGCCCGCACGGCGGCGATCACGGGAACGATGCGTTCGGCCTCTTCGGCCTCCGGGATGGGTTCTCCGGGGGCGAAGGGCGCGCCGCCGATGTCGATCCAGTCGGCTCCCTCGGCCACCGCGGCCAGTGAGGCCTTCGTGGCGGCCTCCAGGGCGAAGGTCCGGCCCGAGTCGTAGAACGAGTCGGGGGTCCGGTTGATGATGGCCATGAGGGCCACCTGCCGGTCGAAATCCAGGGTCCGGGGCCCGAAGGCGTGGACGGGGTGCCGGAAGGCCGGCACGAAGATGCCCGGTGGCTCCGGGGCCACAGCTGTTTCGTCCACGAGCTATTTCTACCAGACCCGCCTTCGGCCGGGCGGAGCCCTGCTGGTGGCGCCGCTCCGTTGCCGAATCGTCACCGAATCGGCACCCGGCTTCCGATGTGTCCCTGCGGGGAGTCCTTCCGCTCCCGTCTAGGCTTGGCGGAATTCGGGCCCGCGTGCGCGGCCCGACGAATTCGCATCTGTAATGGGGGAAACAAATGGCTGTACTTCGTCGCGCGGTTTTTCCGGCCGCCTGGCTTCTCGTCTTCCTGATCATCGCCGCGGCGCTCGTCAAGATGGCCTTCTTTTCGGCGGCCGCACCGCCGCCCTCCAGCGGGTCTCCCGCCGCGGAGGTGCTGACCCCCACGGTCCCCGTCACCCGAGGGACCGTCGCCAACACCGTCGAGCTCACCGGCACGGTGGCCGCCGATGAGGGGGTTCCGATCCGGTCGACCGCGGCCGGCGAGGTCGTGTACCTGTTCGTCGAGGAGGGGCAGGAGGTGTCCCTGGGCGACCGGCTGTTCCAGGTCCGCACCCCTGCCGAAGTCCAGCCCCAGCCCCCCGCGGACCTCCAAGCGGAGGGGGAGGACGAGGCCTCCGGTATTCCGGTCCCGGCACCGGAGCCCGTCTATGAGTACTTCGACATCACCGCCCCGGCCTCGGGCACCCTGACCTCCTTCCCGCCCCTGATCGGGGAGGGCGTCTCCATCGGGCAGTCCCTCGGGTCGGTCAGCCCGGGCACCTACCACGTCACCGGCACGCTCACCGCCGCGCAGCAGTTCCGGCTGCTCGACCGGCCCTCCTCGGCCGTCATCACCATCGCCGGCGGATCTGCCCCCTTCACGTGCAAGGACCCGCAGATCGGGGATCCGGAACCGGCCGCCGGCGGCACGCCGCCGGCTTCGGAGCGCACGGCCATGGCCGGGCCGATCGGAGGGGAGGGCCCTCCGGCGGCCGGCGACGACGGATCCGCGCCGGCGGGGGAGCTGACCTGCGGGATCCCCTCGGAGGTCCCCTCCTTCGCGGGGCTCTCCGCAGCCATCAAGCTCAGCGCGGGGGTGGCCGAGAACGTGATGACCGTGCCGACGACGGCCGTCCAGGGCTCGATCGCCACGGGTATCGTCTGGGTGCTCGGCGCCGAAGGGGCGCAGGAGGAGCGCGAGGTTGAGCTCGGACTCAATGACGGATCAACCGTCGAAATCCTCTCGGGGCTCACCGAGGGCGAGAACGTCCTCGAGTTCGTTCCGGGCGTCGACCTTCCGGTCCAGCCCGGCATGCAGCCGGCCGAAATGGGCGGCCGGGGATGACGGCACCCGAAACCGTCCCGGCGGCCGGCACGGACTGGCCCCCGCTGGTCTCACTCCGCCAGGTGACCCGCACTGTGCGCATCGTCGATCTTGAGGAACTCCATGTCCTGCGCGGCATCGACCTCGATATCCACCCCACCGATTCCCTGTCCATCGTCGGCCGGTCGGGGTCGGGAAAGTCGACGCTCCTGAACCTGCTCGGGCTCCTCGACCTCCCCACCGAGGGCACCCTGTCCTTCCGGGGCATGGACGTCCGCGCCCTCGGGGGCGACGCCCGGGCCCGGCTGCGCGGGGGCGCCATCGGCTTCATCTTCCAGCAGTTCAACCTGCTGCCGGGACGGACCGCCCTTGAAAACGTGATGACTCCGCTGCTCTACGCCGAGGGCCGGCAGTTCTGGAAGCGCGAGAAGCTCGCCTCCGCCATGCTCGACCGGGTTGGCCTGGGCGATCGGATGCGCGAGTTCCCCTCGAACCTCTCCGGAGGTGAACAGCAGCGCGTGGCGATCGCCCGGGCGCTGGTCCGCACCCCCGAACTGATCCTTGCCGACGAACCGACCGGCGCCCTCGATATCGAGACCGGAGCCATCGTGATGGAACTGCTCGACGAGGTCGCCGCGGAGACAGGGGCCGCGCTGGTGACCATCACCCACGACGCCAACGTGGCGGTGCGGGCGCGCACTCACTACCGCCTCGACGCCGGCGTGCTGCGGCCCGAGGCGGCGGCGGCATGACCGCGCTCATCGGCGCGGTGATCGAGGCGTTCTCGGAACTGCGCATCCACAAGACGCGCGTCCTGCTGGCCCTGCTCGGGGTGATGCTCTCGGTCGCGGCGCTCACCTCGGTCGTCGCCCTGGGCAATATGGCCTCGGCCGGCATGGTGCAGACCTCCGAACGCATGGGCGGGCGGGCCGCGACCCTGGGGGTCTCCACCCCCTCGGCCGGGTCCGACCAGGCGGCGGTCGTGGCGGCCTACGCGGAGGTTGTCGACCGGTACAGCATCGAGTACAGCTCCCTGCGGGTCGACACCTTCCTCGGAATCCGCACTCCAGCCGGCCGCATCGACGCCATGGGCCTGCTCATCGAACCGGACTACGGCACGATGCGGCGCATGAACGTGGTCGACGGGCGATGGTTCACCGACGGCGACACTGAGCGCCTGGCCCCCGTGATGATCGTCAATGAAGCCTTCCACACGCTGATGGGCTCACCGGACATCACCACCGACCCGGGCGTTGAGCTGCTCGGGGAGCGGGACGTGAAGGCCGTGATCGTCGGCATCCTCGCCGACGACTACTCCGGGGCGCAGCCGCAGGCCTACCTCCTGAAGGACCAGACCGACCGGTGGGAGCTCGCGGGGGTCCAGGGCGCCCCACCGACGCTTGAGGCATGGGTGCCCGCCGGGCTGGCCGATGAGCTCACCGCCCGGATCACCGCCGACCTGAAGGCCCAGTTCGGTCCCGACGTCTCGGTGTACCGCCAGGACTACGCTGCGCAGGGCGACCCGTACGGCGGCCTCACCCTGGTCATCGGCGGAGTCGCAGGTCTCGTACTGCTGCTCGGGGCCGTGGGGCTGCTCAATATTTCGATGGTGACCGTGAAGTACAGGGTCCGGGAGATCGGCATCCGGCGGAGCTTCGGCGCGACCTCGGGCCGGATCTTCTTCGGAGTGATGATGGAGTCGGTCGTCGCCACCTCCGTGGCCGGGGTGGCGGGGGTGATGCTCGCCGTCGCCGTCGTCAGCCACCCGCGGGTCCAGCCGATGCTCGCGGCCGGTGCCACGGACCTGCCGCCCTTCCCGATCGGGGCGGCCCTCCTGGGGGTCGGATCAGCCATCGCCGTGGGCGCGCTCGCCGGCCTGATCCCGGCCCTCGTCGCGGTGCGGGTCAAGGTGATCGACGCCATCCGGTACTGAGCCGCCGGGCAGGGCGCCCCGCCGTCGAATCGGCGGATACCGGCTCCGCCGCTAGAATCGGTGTATGCCCGTGTACCTCGATCACGCGGCGACTACGCCCCTTTCGGCGCCAGCGCTCGCCGCATTGACCTTCGAACTCAGCCGCAGCGGCAACCCCTCCTCGCTGCACGGCTCCGGTCGGCGTGCCCGCCGGGGGGTGGAGGACGCCCGCGAAAGCCTCGCCCGCGCCGCCGGCGCCCACCCCTCAGAAGTGATCTTCACCTCGGGCGGGACCGAGGCGGACAACCTGGCGGTCAAGGGCCTCTACTGGGCCCGCACGGCCGAGGACCCCCGCCGCACCCGCATCATCGCCTCGCCCGTCGAGCACCACGCCGTGCAGGACACCATCGAATGGCTTGAGCGGCATGAGGGGGCGCAGGTGACGTGGCTGCCCGTCGATGGCGCCGGCGTCGTCTCGGTCGAGGCGCTGCGCAGCGAACTCGAGGCCCACGCCGACGCCACGGCCCTGGTCACGGTCATGTGGGCCAACAACGAGGTGGGCACCGTCCAGCCCATCGCGGGGATCACCGCCCTGGCCGCGGCCCATGGGGTGCCGGTGCACTCCGACGCCGTCCAGGCCTTCGGCTCCCTTCCGGTCTCCTTCGCCGCCTCGGGGCTGGCCACCATGGCCGTCAGCGCCCACAAGATCGGCGGTCCTGTGGGCGTGGGCGCGCTCTTCGTGGGCCGGTCCGTGAAACTGACCCCGATCCAGCACGGAGGCGGCCAGGAACGCGATATCCGCTCGGGCACCCTCGACGCGCCGGGGATCGCGGCATTCGCCGCCGCCGCTGACACGGCCGTGGGGCACCTGGCCGAGGAATCGGCGCGGCTCACCGCCCTGCGGGACCGCCTCATCGAGGGCGTGCAGCGGGCGGTGCCCCAGGCCGTCCTGCGCGGCGTCGCGCACCCGGCGCCCGCCGGAGCACGGCTGCCCGGAAACGCCCACTTCACCTTCCCCGGCTGCGAGGGGGACTCGCTGCTGTTCCTGCTCGACCTGGCCGGGATCGAATCCTCAACCGGCGCCGCGTGCACCGCGGGGGTGCCCCGGCCCTCCCATGTACTCCTGGCCATGGGGCTGAGCGAGGACGAAGCCCGAGGCGCCCAACGCTTCACCCTGGGCCACACCTCCACCACGGAGGATGTCGAGGCCCTCCTCGCGGCCCTCCCCGAGGCCTACGCCCGTGCGCGCAGAGCGGGCATGGCCGGCCATGCATCATCAATCCAAACGGCAGGAACAGGTTTTTCCCTATGAAGGTACTTGCAGCTATGAGCGGCGGGGTCGATTCGGCCGTCGCCGCAGCCCGCGCGGTGGAGGCCGGGCACGACGTCGTCGGGGTGCACCTTGCGCTGTCGCGGATGCCCGGGACCCTGCGTACCGGCAGCCGGGGCTGCTGCACCATCGAGGACTCGCGGGACGCCTGGCGCGCCTGCGACATCCTCGGCATCCCCTACTACGTCTGGGACTTCTCGGAGCGCTTCAAGGAGGACGTGGTCGACGACTTCATCGCCGAGTACGCCGCCGGGCGCACCCCTAACCCGTGCATGCGCTGCAACGAGCGGATCAAGTTCGCCGCCCTGCTCGAAAAGGCCCTGGCGCTGGGCTTCGACGCCGTCTGCACCGGGCACTACGCCAAGGTCATTGAGGACGCCGACGGCAACCGGGAGCTCCACCGCGCCGCGGACTGGGCGAAGGACCAGTCCTACGTGCTCGGCGTGCTCACCCACGAGCAGCTCAAGCACTCGATGTTCCCCCTTGCGGAGACTCCATCGAAGGCCGAGGTGCGCGCCGAGGCCGAGCGCCGCGGGCTGTCGGTGGCCAATAAGCCGGACAGCCACGACATCTGCTTCATCCCCGACGGCGACACCCGCGGCTGGCTCGAGGAGCGCATCGAACTTACCGAGGGCGACATCCTTGACGTCGACGGAACGAAGCTCGGCACCCACCCCGGCGCCAACGCGTTCACCGTGGGCCAGCGCAAGGGCCTGAAGCTTGGTCGGCCCGCGCCCGACGGCAAGCCGCGCTTCGTCCTGGAGATCCGGCCCAAGGAGAACACCGTGGTGGTCGGCCCGGAGCAGCTGCTCGCCATCGATGAGATGCGCGGCATCAAGGTCTCCTGGGCCGGCCGGCCCATTCCCGAGGTGGGGACCGGTGAGGAGTTCGACTGCATGGCCCAGGTGCGTGCGCACGGCGACCCCGTCGACGCCCGCGCCCGCGTCGAAGCCGGTGCCGACGGACGCCCCGAGCTCGTCGTGCGCCTGATCGAACCGATGCGCGGGGTGGCCCCCGGGCAGACCGTGGTGCTGTATCAGGGCAGCCGCGTGCTGGGACAGGCGACCATCGATTCGGCCCGGTCCGCCCTCCGCCCCGAACCGGCCGGTGCCGCCGGCTGAGGCTCCCACGGCACCGCAGACACAGTTAAGGGTGTCCCCGGAAGTCTGATTGACTGGTTCCATGAGCGAAGAGACACGTGGTTTTGACCCCGAGGCGAGTTCCCTCGCGGGATCCGTTCAGCCCGAGGTGATGGCCGAGCTCCTGTCGGTGCGCAGCAGCATCGACAATATCGACGCGACGCTCGTGTACCTGCTGGCCGAACGCTTCAAGGCCACCCAGCGGGTGGGCCACCTGAAGGCCGAGCACCGGCTCCCCGCCGGCGATCCGGCCCGCGAGGCGGCCCAGATCGCGCGCCTACGCGCCCTGGCGGCGGAGGCGCACCTGGACCCGGCCTTCGCCGAGAAGTTCCTGAATTTCATCATCTCCGAGGTGATCCGCCACCACCAGGCGATTTCGGAGACCCGCAACGGGGAAGCGGCCGGACGCGCACCGGAGGGCACCGGTGGCGCCTGACCCCTCCGCCGCGCCCCGGGCCGGAACTTCCGACGCGCCGGCCGACACCGGGGCCGTGCAGGCCGCCGCGACGGCCCCCGGCGACTGGCCCGGCACCGACCCGCTGGAGGCGCACCGGGCGGTGCGCGGCGAACTCGGCGGCCCGCACCTGCCGTTCCTAGCCTCCCTGCCGCAGCGCGGGCCCGGCAGCGACGCCGTCGGCCGCACGCTCGGGATGCTCGTTGAGCTCCCCTTCGACCTTCAGCCCCACGGCTGGCGCCTTGTGGCGCGCCCGGGGAAGGACCAGCGCAGGGCGGAGTCGGCGCTGTCGTCGGACCTCAATGCGCTGGGGGACATCGCCGGAGCCGAGGAGGCGCCCGCCGCACGGGTGAAGGTGCACCTGCGCGGCCCCCTCTCGGTGGCAGCCAACGTCCACCTTCACTCCGGGGAGCGGGCCCTGCTCGACGCCGGCGCCCGCCGGGAAATCTACGCCTCACTGGCGGCGGGCGCCGCGGATCTGGTCCGCCGGACCGCGGCGGTGGCCCGCGGCGCCGCCGTCGAGGTGCAGCTCGATGAGCCCGAGGCCGATGCCGTGCTCGCCGGGCTGATTCCGACCGCCAGCGGCTACCGGACGCTGCGTGCCGTGCCGCGCCAGGAGGCCACCGACGCCTGGGCGGGCCTGCACCGGGCCGTCCAGGCCGCCGGCGCGGAACGGCTGGTGCTCCGCGTGCCCGGCGGCGACGACGTGCTCGACGCCGCCCTCTCGAGTCCCGCCGACGCGCTCGGGCTGCCCTTCGGTGCAGTAACCGACGCCCAGTGGGAGCGGCTGGCCGAGGCGGTGGAATCGGGGCGCCGGCTGTGGGCCGGGGTCCTGGTCCCGGGCGCAACGGTGCCGCAGGTCTCCGCCCTCGTGGCCGCCGTCGTGAACCCCTGGCGCAGGGTCGGCCTCCCGGACGCGGCACTGGCCGGCCTGACAGTGAAGTCCGTGGAGGGGCTGGCCGGGCTCACTCCCGCCACCGCCCGGCTGTGCCTGACGCGGCTGGTTGGAGCGGCGGAGGCCCTGACCCAGCTCGCCGCGGAGGCCTAGGTCCGCTCCTCCCACCGCCGCGGCTGGGCCGGCCCGGGCAGCACCCCGTCGAACCCCTGGAGCTCGTAGTCGAAACTGCCGGCGTACACGAGCAGCGTGCCGAGCTGGCGGTGCACCACCCGGGTCGTGATGCGGAAGCGCTGCCCGTCCCACCACTGCTCCATGGTGGCGCTGGCGCCGACGGCGTCGGGCAGGGCGATCCGGATCCCCGCGAAGAGGCGGGTTGCCGTGGACACCATGCGCATGCGCCCGGCGTCCGTGACGGAGCAGGTCAACGCCGTCGCCATGCGCCGCCGCGAACCCAGGTAGTCTGTCAGCCGCCCGCCCTGCAGCGACGTGGTGTCCTCGAACACCCGGACCGCCGTGCTGAACCTGATCTCGCGCCGCGCGGTGAGCGCCGGCCGGCCGAACGGGTCGGTATGGGGGTAGTTGGCGATCGTGAACGGCACCGACGTCTCGTATTCGGGGAAGAAGGCGTTGTCGAGTGCCGTCAGCCGAAACGCCGGCCGGGCGAACCGGGCCGGGCAGCCGGCGACGTCGAACCGGCCGGTTCCCACCCCGGACTGTCCGCTGCCCGCGTGGAGTCCGAAGTACTCGCGCAGTTCCGGCTGCAGCCGGTCGAAGTCCCGGCCCAGAACCTCCTGGTAAATCGATTTCACCGCGATGTTCCTCCCTGCTTGCGCTCTGATCCGCGGGCGGTGTCCCGCCCGCGGGGACTGCCGACGGCGGTCTCGGGGGTCACAGCCGGCCCGCCGCCTTGAGCCGGATGTAGGTGTCGGCGAGCCGGGGCGGAAGCTCCAGCGGATGCTCATCGACCACCTCGGCCCCCAGCTGCTTCAGCTGCGCCGTGACCGCCTCCCGGTCCAGCAGCGCCCGCTCCGCGGCGGCGGCCCGGTACGCGTCGGCGGCTGTGCCCCGTACGGCCCGGAGTTCCTCGAGCCGCGGATCGCGCACCGAGGCGATCACCACCAGGTGCTGCGCGGTGAGGCCGGGAAGCACCGGCAGCAGGCCCTCTTCCACGGCTCCGGAATCGAGGGAGGTCAACAGCACCACCAGCGACCGGTGGGGTGAGACCGAGCGGATCTGCGCCGGGATCCGGGAGAAGTCCGCCTCGATCAGTTCCGGTTCCAGGGGTGCCATCGCCCGCACCAGGGCGTTCAGGAGGTTCGCCTTGGCCCCGGAATCGACCCGCGCGCGGAGGCGGCGGTCGAACGCGAGGAAGTCCACCTTGTCGCCGCCGTGCTGGGCGAGCACGGCCAGCAGCAGGGCCGCTTCGATGCCGGTGTCGAGCCGCGGCTCGTCGGCAATCCGCGCCGCTGAGGTCCGCGAGGTGTCAAGGACGATCACCACGCGGCGGTCCCGTTCCGGCCGCCAGGTTCGCACCACGGTGTCCCGCCGCCGAGCGCTGGCCCGCCAGTCGATGGAGCGCACGTCGTCGCCGCGCACATAGTCGCGCAGCGAATCGAACTCCGTCCCGGCGCCCCGGATCTGCACGGCGGCCCGCCCGTCGAGCTCCCTGAGCCGGCGCAGCTTCGAGGGAAGGTGGCGTTTGGAAAGGAAGGGCGGGAGCACACGCAGTTCCGCCGCTGCCGGGAGGGTCACCTGGCGCGCCGCGAGGCCGAGCGGTCCGTGGCTGCGCAGAGTCACCGAGTCCGAGGTGAGGATCCCCCGGCGGGCCGGCAGCAGGGACACCTCCATGCGGTGCACCCGGCCGGCGGCCACGCGCACGCGCTGTTCGGAATTGGCGGCCCCGGCCGAGGGCTGCCAGGGGTCACGGACGGTCGCCCGGAGCGTGCGGCCGGTGTCATTGGTGAGCAGGAGCGTGCCCGTACAGCCCTCGCCCAGGCGCACGGTGGCGGGAAGGTCCCTGCGCACCCCGACCCGGCGGGGAGAGGCGGCAAGCAGCAGGTCGACGGCGACACCTGCGGCAAGCAGCCCGGCCCAGATCACCGCGGGAAGCGCGCCGGGGAACAGCACGATGGGCAGCGCGCCGAGCAGTGCCAACAGCACCAGGCGTCCGCTAACCGCCACCCGGGGCCTCCCCTCCGGGGACCACGCCGGACGCGCGGTGCGGTGCGGTGCGGGGGCGGTTCATCGGGGAACCGGAACGACGGCGAGGATCCCGCCAATGACCTCATCGACGCCGACGCCGTCCATCTGGGCCTCCGGCCGCATCGCGACGCGGTGCCGCAGGGCGGGCATGGCGAGGGTCTTCACGTCGTCCGGGGTGACGAAGTTGCGTCCGGACAGCCACGCCCAGGCCCGCGCCGTCGTCAGCAGCGCGGTCGCCCCGCGCGGGGAGACGCCCAGCTGGAACGACGGCGCCGCCCGGGTCGCGCGGACCAGGTCGACGATGTAGGCGATCACTTCCGGGGCGATCGACACCCTGCCCACCGCGCGGCGCGCCGCGGCGAGGTCGGAGGCCCCGGCAACGGCGCGGACCCCTGCACCGCCGAGGTTCCGCGGGTCGAAGCCCTCGCTGTGCCGGCGGATCACCTCGATCTCGTCGTCCCGTCCGGGCAGCGGCAGGACGAGCTTGAGCAGGAAGCGGTCGAGCTGGGCCTCCGGCAGCGGGTAGGTGCCCTCGTACTCGACCGGGTTTTGGGTGGCCGCCACGATGAACGGGTCGGGAAGGGGGCGGGAGACCCCGTCCACCGAGACCTGGCGCTCCTCCATCGCCTCCAGCAGCGAGGCCTGGGTCTTCGGCGGGGTCCGGTTGATCTCGTCGGCGAGCAGGATATTGGTGAAGACGGGGCCCTCACGGAAGGTGAACTCGGAGGTGCGTGATTCGTAGATGAGCGAACCGGTGACGTCGCCTGGCATCAGGTCCGGGGTGAACTGGACCCGCTTGGTGTCCAGGCTGAGCGCCGCCGACAGGGTGCGTATCAGCAGGGTCTTGGCGACTCCGGGCACACCCTCCAGGAGCACGTGCCCGTTGGCGAGCAGGGCGATGAGCAGCCCGGTGACCGCCGCGTCCTGCCCCACGACCGCCTTGCCGACCTCGGCACGCACGTCGAGGAGTGCGCGGCGGGGGGAGTCATCCACGGGCCGCCCTGCAGGAACCTGCTCCGTCACGGTGTCCACCCCCTGGTGCGCCGCGTGCGCCCCGGTGCCGTCCTGCTGCCATCCACTCTGACGGTTCATGAGTTGTTGATCTCCTTTTCGAGGTCCAGAAGTTGTTGTGCCCAGCGCGCGAGGTCCTTCTCCGTGGAGGGAGGTGGGCCGTCGAGGAGCGAGTGGACGTCCTCGGGGCGGCGGCCGGTCTTTTGAGCCACGGCCTGCACGACGGCGGCCCGGGCGCTTGACGGCGGCAGGCGCAGCCGCGCCGCGGCCCGGCTCAGGGTGGCTGCCCGCAGGTTCGCCGCCGCGTGCCGCACGGCCCGGGAGCCCTGGTAGAGGCGTGCCCGGCCTTCTGCGGTCTCGGCGGCGCTGACGAGAACCGGGAGGGGTTCGACGGCGAGCGGGCCCAGCCGCCGGCCCCTCCACAGCATGGCCAGGAGGGCGCACCCGAGCAGCCAGAGCATCAGGGTGTTGACCCAGTCCGGAAGCAGTTGCAGCGGGTTGGCGGGCGGGCCCGTGGCACCGGCGAGGTCCGCGGTGGTCGGCTGGTACCAGATGAGGGATTCTGCCGCGCCCAGGGTCGACAGCGCGAGTGAGGCGTTGCCGGCCTCCTCGATGGTGCCGTTGGTGAGGATTCCCGGGTTGCCGAGGACGACCGTCCCGCCGACGGCGGCGTACGAGGCGCCCGTCCCGCCGTCGGCGGCGGGGGAGTTGAAGCATTCGACGGGCGCCGAGTAGAGCTGGCCGCCGCCGGTGATCTCCCCGGCGGCCCGGGCTTCCTCCCGGGTGCAGCCGGCGCGCACCGTGCCGCGCGCGTCCTCGGCGGGTCCTGCCGGCAGGATCTCCGGGGCCAGCACCAGCAGCTGGGGCTCGGAGGGTGCGGCGAGGACTCTGCTGGGGAATGAGCGGTTCAGCGACGACAGCTGTTCCTCATTGAGCCACCCGTTGGGGTCGGAGAAGAAAAGGGTCGCCCCGCCGAGGCGGGCGCGGGCGGCTTCCGCGTCGGCCAGGGTGCGCGCGTGGACCACCTCGACTCCCTCGTCCTCGAGGACCTGCGCCACGGCGCGGGCACCGGTCGGGGTGCCATTGCCCGGTGAGAGCGGAGTGGTATCGGCGTCGGTGCGGGTGAGCAGCCCGAGGACCACGACGGCGGCGATGACGAAGGCCAGCAGCAGCCCCGGCAGCGCCCGCCGCAGCCGCCGCCGGCCGGTCGCGGCGACGCTCCCGCCGTCGCCGGTGATCGCCTGGGCCGCCGCGGCCCGGGCGGCGGACGTGTCCGCTGGTGCCGGGCCGGCCGCCGTCAGGGCGGCGGGCAGGTCGGCGGGCAGGGCGGACGGCGGTGGCGTCGAGGCCCGCCGCGGAGCGGCGTGCCGGCTCATCGGGCGGCCCCGGGGGCGCCCTCGCCCGCCGGGACGCCCCCGGCCAGGGCGGCGTCGAGCGCTGCGGCCCGCACCGCGTCGGCTTCATCGGCCTCCGAGGCGGCGCCCCGGCCGTACTGGACCTCATTGAACCTCTCCGCAAGCCAGCGGATCTCCCCGGCGGAGCCCGGGAAGGCCGGTGCAAGGCCGGCGGCCGCCTCCGTGGCGGTGCGGCTGGGCCGCTCCTCGAGGATTCCGCGTTCCTCGGCGTCCCGGACGACCGCGCGCAGGCGTTCGGCCAGGGCCTCATTCCAGCGGCCCGCTCCGGCGGCGGCCGCCGCCCGGCGGCGGTGCTCGGCGGCCGGAAGGGCGGCTCCGGTGGAGAACACCGCCCGCCCGGTGCGGTCCGCCCGGGCGTTGAGGCGGGGCCGGATCAGCAGGACGGCCACGACGATGATGAGCACGGCTCCGGCGGCCAGCAGGAGCGTGCCCGGTCCGGCCCCCACCGACCGGATGCCCGACAGCGCCTCCACGATCCAGTCGAGGGCGGCCTGGACCGCGCGGTCAAGCAGGGAGGGCTGGGCCTCCTGGTAGACCGGTTTGGCCAGCTCGTCCTGAAGCAGCTTCCGGGCCTCGTCACGGTCGACCGGGGTGTCCCCCGTCACCGGGAGAACGCCCGGGGACAGGGCGCCGGGCCCGAGGACGTCACCGCGGGCCCTCCAGCGGTCCCGGCCTGTACCCCGGGCCGGCCTGGCCCGCGGCCCGTTCGGCCTCGGCGAGGAGGACCACGTCGAAGCCCTCCCTGCGGATGCGCAGGTCGATGTACAGCAGGGAGGTGACGCCGGACTGGAAGGCGTAGCCGATGGCCGCGAAGAAGGAGGAGATGATCTGGGTCAGGAACAGCACGGGGAGGGAGTCGAGCGCATCCGCCGTGCCGGCCGCCGGGGCGTCGGAGAAGCTGAACAGCGCCGTCACCAGAAAACTGATGGGGGTGGCCACCACCGAGGTGATGATCGAGACCATGAGGCTCGTCAGCAGGACAATGCCGAAGGTCCGCCACCAGTTGCGCCCGGTCAGCCCCCAGGACCGGCGCGCCGAGGCCACGGGCCCGGTCCCTTCGAGCATGAGGGCCGCCGGTGCGAGGACCAGTTTGATGCTGATCCAGGTGAGGACCGCAAAGACGGCGAAGATCAGCGGGATGATGATGAACAGTGAGGTTTCCTCCAGCGCCGCGGCCAGCCCGATGGCGATCAGCACGAACAGGCCAAGGCCCACGACCACCGCCAGGGTGAGCATCAGCCCCAACCCCAGCAGGGGGAGGATGCGGGGGGCGGAGAGCTTCCAGAGCTGGGCGAAGCCGGTCCTCTGGTTGAGCACCGCGCGGGCCACCGGAATCACAAGCACACCCTGGAGGATGAGCAGTGCCCCGCCCGAAATGATGGTCACGACCGAGGCGAGGGAGACCACCGAGGCCAGGGTGCCGCCCAGCTGGTCGGGGGAGACGGTGCCCATCACCAACTGGTCGAGGCTGCTGAGCAGCCCGGCCGCCATCAGGACGGTCACCAGGGCGACGACGGTCTGGAACAGGATGGCCGTGCCGAAGGTGGCCAGCGGGTTCCGGCGGCAGGCCTGGAAGGCGCCGTCGAGGATTTCACCAAGGCCCAGCGGGCGCAGCGGAATCACCCCCGGCTTGGGGGGAGCGGCGTAGGCCTGCGGTGGCAATGACCCCCAGCCCGGGGGAGCCTGCGGGTCGGGGGCGGCCGTGCCGGGCCCGTACCCGCCGGCCCAGTTCTGACCCCAGCTGTCCTGGCCGGGGCCGGGCGCGGCAAAACCGGGGTCTTGCCGGCCCGGCGCGCGGAACGGCTGGTCCGGCGCGGCGCCGGAGGGCTGAGGATAGGCGGGGTACTGCTCGGGCGCGGGCCCGGCGGGAGGATGCCAGGCGGGGTCCCGGCGGGACCCGTCGGATGGATCGTTGCTCATGCTGTCCTTCTCGAAGCGGGCGCCGGTGCGGTCTGTTCACGTTGAACTATAATCACCGGTGCCTTCCGAGGGCAGTAGGCGGACACGCTGGTGTTTTCCCCAGGCGCCGGCGGGGCACGAAACGTCCCGCTGCCCGTCCCGCCGGCGCCGACCGATCCGCTGCGGCACGCGGAGGAAGTGCCCAATGGGACATTGGAGACCGGATGGGAGACTATTGAGGCATGAAGGCACGCATCCTGGTGATCGACGACGACGAAGCCCTTTCCGAGATGATCGGCATTGTGCTGCGCAACGACGGGTTCGACCCGGTGTTCTGCGCGGACGGCGCCGCGGCGCTCGGGGTGTTCCGGTCGGCCCAGCCGGACCTCGTGCTGCTCGACCTCATGCTGCCGGGCCTCGACGGCATCGAGGTGTGCCGGCAGATCCGGGCCGAATCCGATGTGCCCATCGTCATGCTGACCGCCAAGTCCGATACCTCCGATGTCGTGCGCGGCCTCGAATCCGGTGCCGACGACTACGTACCCAAGCCCTTCAAGCCGGCCGAACTCGTAGCGCGGGTGCGCGCCCGGCTGCGGCCCGGTGACACGCGGGCGCCGGAGACGCTGAGGATCGGCGAGGTCTCCATCGACGTCGCCGGACACTCCGTGACCCGCGGCAACGTCAAGGTCTCCCTGACTCCGCTCGAATTCGACCTGCTCGTGGCCCTGGCCCGCAAGCCGTGGCAGGTCTTCACCCGGGAACTGCTCCTCGAGCAGGTCTGGGGCTACCGCCACGCCGCGGACACCCGGCTGGTCAATGTCCATGTGCAGCGGCTGCGCTCGAAGATCGAACGCGACCCCGAGGCACCCGAGATCATCCTGACGGTCCGCGGCGTCGGATATAAGGCAGGTCAAGGCTGAGGTGAACACCCGGGCAGCCCGCGCCGTCGAATCGGCGATCCGGGGCGCCGGACGGGGGCTGCGGCAGGCCCGCCGGGCGGCGTCCTTCATCGCCGGCCGCTGGCGCCGTTCCCTGCAGTTCCGCACGGTCGTCGCGACGCTGCTGCTGACCTCCCTCGCCCTCGTGGCGGTGGGCGGCTTCCTGTCCAACCAGATCGCCAACGGCCTGTACAAGGAGCGGTTCGGGCAGTTCCAGAGCGAGGCGAGCAACGGCCTGCGCGTCATCAAGGAAGTCTTTCGGGACACCACCGCCGCCGACCGGGACTCAACGGACCGGCTGGCCCGTGACACCCTCGACCGGCTCGGGGCCCCCGGTGCCGACGCTCCGCGGCAGTGGCTGCTCAGCCCGCTGCCCGGGCAGCAGGGCTACTGGGTTCCGGCGCTGGCCAGCCACAAGGCGATGACGGAGTCCGCACTTATCCCGCCCGAGCTCAGCGCCGCCGTCGCCGAGGGCGACGACCAGTACTGGGCCCCGATCACGATCCCCCGCTCCGAAGCGACCGGCGGCCTGCAGGCGCCGGGTGTCGCCTTCGCCACCAAGGTCACCCTGCCCCCGGACAGCACCACCTACGCCGTCTACATCATCTACGACCTCTCCTCCATGCAGCTGACCCTCGACTACATCCACCGCGTGCTGTGGCTCGCCGGGACGGTGCTGCTGGGGATCATCGGGGCGATCGCCTGGTTCGTGACGCGCAGCGTCGTTCGGCCGGTCAGCCATGCCGCCCTCGTCTCGGAGAAGCTGGCCGCCGGCGAGCTGCAGGAACGGATGGAGGTCCGCGGCGAGGATGAGGTGGCCCGGCTCGGGGCGTCCTTCAACCACATGGCCACCAGCCTCCAGGACCAGATCACCCAGCTGGCGCAGCTGTCGCAGATGCAGCAGCGGTTCGTCTCCGACGTCTCCCACGAACTGCGGACCCCGCTGACGACGGTCCGGATGGCCGCCGAGGTGCTGCACGAGGCACGGACCGACTTCGACCCCGTGAACAAGCGTTCCGCGGAGATCCTCTACGACCAGGTGGAACGGTTCCAGTCACTGCTGGCGGACCTTCTCGAAATTTCCCGCTTCGACGCCGGCGCGGCGGTGCTCGAGTCCGAGCCCACCGACCTCTTCCAGGTGGTGAAGCACGTCGTCGACGGGGCCCAGCCGCTGGCCGACAACTTCGGCTCGGACCTGCGCATCGTCTCGTCCGAGAGCAGCTGTATCGTCGACGCCGACCCCCGCCGGATCGGGCGGATCCTGCGCAACCTGGTGGTCAATGCGCTCGAGCACGGCAAGGGAAAACCCGTCCACATCTATATCGCCTCCAACCCCGACGCCGTCGCGGTCGCCGTGCGCGACTACGGCATCGGCATGACCGAGGACGAGGCCTCAAGGGTCTTCGACCGCTTCTGGCGGGCGGACCCCGCCCGGGCCCGCACCACGGGCGGAAGCGGGCTGGGGCTGTCCATCGCCGTCGAGGACGCACGCCTGCACTCGGCCTGGCTCCAGGCCTGGGGCGAGCCGGGGAACGGATCCTGCTTCCGACTCACCCTGCCCAAGCAGCGCGGCGGCGAGCCGAAGGTCTCCCCGCTGCCCCTGCCGCCGCGCGGCCGGCTGCCCCTGCCGCCCGCCGCGGGGCCCGCCGGCGCCGCGCCCGCCGATGTGCCACCCGCCGACGGCCCGCCCGCCGCCGGCCCTACGGGCGCCGTGCCCGCCGCCGGGGGCGGCGCCCCCGACCCGCAGCTGAAGGAGAAAAGTGAAATCCAGTAGGCCCGCCGGAACGCGGGGCTCCTTCATCGCCGCGGTCGTTGCCCTGCTCCTGATCCTCTCCGGCTGCTCCTCGATTCCCCGGAGCGGACCGGTGGCCACCATTCCCGCGCCCGCGGTCGAGGAGGACACCGTGTCCCAGGTCTTCTCGCCGGAGGGTCCGCAGCCGGGCGCGCCTCCCGAGGTGCTGCTCCAGGAGTTCATCACGGCGGGCACCGGCGCCGCCGACGGGTATAACGTGGCCCGGGAATTCCTGACCCCGGAGCTGGCGCGGACGTGGCAGCCCGAGGAACGGATCGTGATCTTCCGGGCCGACCCGAGGATCATCCAGCGGGAGGCCGAGGGCGCGCTGCAGGTGCAGCTCGAGATCACCGGGATCATCGACGCCCGGGGCATCCGCACCGACCCGCCGACCCCGACCACCGAAAGCGTCCGCGCCGAAATGGTGAAGATCAACGGGCAGTGGCGCATCAGTGAAATCCCCAACGGCATCATGGTCACCGAGAGCAATGCCTCCCTGCTGGCCACCGCGCACCACCTCTACTTCTACAGCAGCGGCTACCGGTACTGGGTGCCCGACGTCCGCTGGTTCGTCCGCCGCCCCGGCATCGCCGCCCGGGTGGTGCAGGCCCTGCTCGCGGGCCCCGCCCCCTACCTCCAGGGTGCTGTCACCAGCGCCTTCCCCGAGGGGGTCACCCTCGCACAGGAATCGGTGCCGATCGCCTCGGGGGTGGCCTCCGTCGAGCTGTCGGCCGATGTCCTCCAGGACGCGACGGACCTCCGCCTCCAGCAGATGGAGCAGCAGCTGCGGGTGAACCTCACCACGCTCAACGACGTCACCTCCGTGGAGATGAGCGCAGGCCAGCCGATCGACCTCGGCAGCCCCGACCCGGCTCTCGTGATTCCCGACTTCAACCCCCCGGTGGGCAATGAGCAGGTGGTCATCGCGGACAACGAGGTGCGCACCGTCAGGAACCTCGATGTGCTCCCGGTCGAGGGGCTGCCCTCGGTGGCCGCCTACAATCCCAAGGACCCGGCGCGGTCCCTCGAGGGGAGCAGCTTCGCTTTCCTCAACGGCCGTTCCACGGCGCTGCTTGCCACCGCCCCGGGCAGCGAGGTCCGCACCGCCGTCGAAGGGGCGGGCCTCACTGCCCCCAGCTTCGACACCAGCAACTGGGTGTGGACCGCACGCAGCGTCGAGGGCGGCCCGAGCGGCCGCGGCACCGAGGTGGTCGCGGTGCCTCCGGGCGGGATGACGCGCAACGCCGTCGTCGTCTCCGCGTCGTGGCTCGCCGACCGCACGGTCAGGGAGCTCCAGATCTCCCGGGACGGCGCCCGCGCCCTGCTCGTCGTCGATGAGGCCGGGACCTCCGAGGTGCTGCTCGCCGGCATCACGCGCAGCGCCCAGGGCATTCCGCAGAGCCTGGGAAATCCGATCGCCCTCAACGCAGGCGCGGACATCGGCACCGCCAAGTGGGCGGGCGAGAGCACCATCGTCGCCTCCCCGGTCTCCGGGACGGCCGAGGTCACGCCCCTGATCGTCCAACTCAGCGGGGAGACCGAGGCCCTCAAGCCGCACAAGGGCGTGCTGAACATCAGCGCCGGAAGCGATCCGCAGGAGGACTTCTACATCCAGACCGCCGAGGCCCTCTTCGCTCGAGTGGGACTGAGCTGGATCCGGAGCGTCGAAGGGGTGCGGGACCCGGCCTTCCCCGGCTGATGCCGGAGCGGCATTCCCGCCGTCGCGCGCCACTGCGTGCCGCCTCGCGCGGGACGGGATGCGCCGCCCGCCGGGGCTTATCCACACAGCACCCGGTCGCCCCGGAATCTCCTGCCTCCGCGCCATCCTGAAGGCATGGCCCACCCGTTCCGCGCACTCCCCGACGCCGGCGGCAGGAACGGAGGCGTCCCGGCCGCGGCCGGCCGTGCCCTGCGCGGGTTCTGGGCACTGATCCTGCCGACCTCCTGCGTGGGATGCGGCCGTCATGACTCCTCCCTGTGCCGGCCGTGCCGCCGGGCCTTCCGGCGTGCCACGGTGCGTCCCTTCCGGGCCGAGGCCGGCGCCGGTTCCCTCCCGCTGCGCGATCCCGCCGCACCGCAAACCGGCGCTCCACCGGGCGCGGACGACGCCGACGGCGGGTTTGAGCCCCTGCCGGTGGTCGCCGCGGGAATCTACGGGGGAGTTGTGGCCCGGGCCCTGTTGGCATTCAAGAACGCAGGCCACACCGACCTGGCCCGCCCCCTCGCGGCGGCCCTGGGCGGTGCCCTGCTCGCTGCCCGCGCCGGCCTGCCGGCCGATCCCTGCCTGCTGGTGCCCGTCCCCACCCGCGGCCGGTCCCTGCGCCGGCGCGGGTACGACCCGTTGGGCCTGCTGCTGGACGGGCTCCGCAGGCGCGGGGAGCTCCCCGCCGGGTCCCGGCTTGCACGGCCCGTCGCGCACCGGCATCCGGGCGTACGCACGGGCGTCCGGCCCGCCCTCATGCCATGGTTTTCCTCGGCGCGGCGGGGCGGGCAGAAGGGGCTGGGGCGGCGCGGCCGGCAGGAAAACGTCGCCGGATCGATGCGGATCCGGCGGCGGTACCGCGGCCGTCTGGGAGGGGTGCAGTGCCTCGTCGTGGACGACGTCCTGACCACCGGAGCGACCCTCGCGGAGGTCGTCCGGACGCTGCGGGCAGAGGGCGCCGCGGTGGCCTGCGCTGTCGTCCTAGCGGCCACGCCGCCGCCGTCCGGCACTGAGTCGGCTTACAGCGAATTCCGGAGAAATCGGCGCGGGGAGGGATGAATTACGGGGTGCCGTGATCTACCGTGAGGTATGGGTGTTAGAAAGCAGACAAACACCCATCGGCAGCGGCCCGGGGCAGCCTGACCGGCCGCTGTTGTGTCACCTTAGCGATTTGGAGGGCACCATGGAATTTGTGATTAACGGCCGGAACCTTGCAGTATCGGACCGGTTCCGCGAGTACGCCGCAGAGAAGGTCGACAAGATCGAACAGCTCGGCGATAAGGTCCAGCGGGTGGATGCCAAGATCACCAAGGAAACAAGTGCCAGGGACGCCGATACGGCGCTGACTGTCGAACTCACGGTCCTCTGCAAGGGGCCGGTCATCCGTGCGGAGGCGTCGGCGGGGGACAAATTCGCCGCCTTCGACCTCGCCTACAACAAGCTCCTCGAGCGCCTCCGCCGGGCGCGGGACCGCCGCAAGGTCCACCACGGACGGCACACCCCCGTCGCGGTCGGCGCCGCCACCGCCGGGCTCGAACCGGTCAGCACCTCCCAGCCGATCTACGCCGCTCTCGCGGACAATTCCTCGGACGGAACCACGGCGCCCGCCGCCTCGACCGACCCCTACGAGTCACCGGACGATGTCCCGGCAGGGGACTCACCGGTCCTCATCCGGCGGAAAGTCTTCTCCGGAGAGCCGATCACCCTCGATGACGCCGTCGATAACATGGAACTGGTCGGCCACGACTTCTACCTCTTCGTCGACTCGGCCACCGGTGCCCCCTCTGTCGTCTACCGGCGCCAGGGCTGGACCTACGGCGTCATCACCCTCGATTCGAAGTGCGCCGAGGGGACGCAGGACCCCCAGGAGGAGCTCCTGGCGTACCGGGCGAAGGAAGCCGCCGCAACCCAGTGACATCCCTTCCCGTTTCCGGGCCCCGGACACGCGCCAGTGAGGGCGCGTCCGGGGCCCCGTCGTCGGCCCGCGCCCTGCCCCCGGCAGGGCCATGACCGTTCACCTCACCCTGTCCCAGGCCCGCAGGGCGGCCCTGCTGGCCCAGGGACTCGCCAAGACCCGGCCCACGGCCCCGCCTACCGCGCGGGCCGTGGGCCGGATCCTCGATAAGCTCCAGCTGCTCCAGATCGATTCGGTCAACGTCCTGGTGCGCTCGCACTACCTTCCGGTTTTCTCGCGGCTCGGGGCCTACGACCCGGCGGTTCTCGACCGGTTCGCCGCCAGGCATCCGCGCCGGCTGACCGAGTACTGGGCGCACGAGGCCAGCTTCATCGACCCTGCCCTGTTCCCGCACCTGCGCCCCTGGCAGCGGCGCACCTGGAGCGGAGCATCGGGGATGGACCCGGTCCTCCGCTCATCCCTCGAGGAACGAATCCTCACGCTCCTTGCCTCAAGCCGGGCGCTGACCGCAGGACAGGTGCAGGAACGCCTCGGCCACTCGGAGCAGCGCAGCACCGATCACTGGGGATGGAACTGGAGCGCCGTCAAACGGGTTCTTGAGGACCTCTTCGCCCGCGGGGAAATCAGCTCGGCAGGCCGGACCTCCTCCTTCGAACGCCGGTACGCCCCCTCGGCCCGGGTGCTGCCCACCTCCGACCTTGCAGCCCAGGAGGCCGACCCGCGCGAGGCGATCCTCGTCCTGACCGAACGCGCCGCCGCCGCGTTGGGCATCGGTACGGTGCGCAGTTTCGCCGACTACTTCCGCACCCCGGTCCGCGACACCGCGGAGGCGGTGCGGATCCTCGAGGGGAGGGGGGTGCTCACCAGTGCCCAGGTGGGCTCCTGGAACCGGCCGGCCTACCTCCACCGCGATGCCACGATCCCGCGCCGCGCCGCCGGGCGGGCGCTGCTGAGCCCCTTCGACTCCCTCGTCTTCGACCGCCCGCGGCTCGAGGAGCTTTTCGGCTTCCACTACCGGCTCGAGATCTACACTCCGGCGGCGGCACGCCGCTACGGGTATTACGTCCTGCCCTTCCTGCTCGGAGAGACGATGGCGGCCCGGGTGGACCTCAAGGCCGACCGGACCACCGGGCGCCTGCTGGTGCGCGGAAGCTATGCCGAACCGGGCGCGCCCGCGGGCACCGCCGACGAACTCGCAGCTGAACTGGGTACCATGGCCGGATGGCTCGGCCTGCAGCAGGTCGTCGTCGAACCCGTGGGAGACCTCGCGGCACCGCTTTCCGCGGCGCTGGGGCGGCGTTGAGCCGTTCGGGAACTAAAGCGGGAGACCAGGCGTCTTCCCGTAGACTGATCACGCCATCTTTCGGCAGCCTTAGATTGGGAGCAGATACCAGTGCCATCACTTCTTGAACGAGTTCTCCGCACCGGCGATAAGAAGACACTGAAGAAACTCCGGAACTACGCCGATGCGATCAACATCATCGAGGACGACTTCCGTGCGATGTCCGACGCTGAGCTGCGCGGGGAGACCGACAAGCTGAAGAAGCGCCACGCGGACGGCGAGAGCCTTGACGACCTCCTGCCCGAGGCCTTCGCCGCGGTGCGGGAGGCCTCCCGCCGCACCCTGGGCCTGCGCCACTTCGACGTCCAGCTCATGGGCGGGGCCGCGCTGCACCTTGGCAATATTGCCGAGATGAAGACCGGCGAGGGCAAGACCCTCGTGGCCACGGCCCCTGCCTACCTCAACGCGCTCAGCGGCAAGGGCGTCCACATCGTCACGGTCAACGACTACCTCGCCGAGTACCAGTCGGACCTCATGGGCCGCGTGTTTCGGTTCCTGGGCATGACCAGCGGGTGCATCCTGTCCAAGCAGGACCCGGCGACGCGCCGCGAACAGTACGCCGCGGACATCACCTACGGAACGAACAACGAATTCGGCTTCGACTACCTGCGCGACAATATGGCTTGGAGCGCCTCCGAGCTCGTCCAGCGCGGGCACAACTTCGCCATCGTCGACGAGGTCGACTCCATCCTCATTGACGAGGCCCGGACCCCGCTGATCATCTCCGGGCAGGCCTCCGGCGACGTCAACCGCTGGTACAACGAGTTCGCGAAGGTCGTGAAGAAGCTCTCCGTCGACGCCGACTACGAGGTCGACGAGAAGAAGCGCACCGTCGGGGTGCTCGAGTCCGGCATCGAGAAGGTCGAGGACTACCTCGGCATCTCCAACCTCTACGAGTCCGCGAACACCCCGCTGATCGGCTTCCTCAACAACGCCATCAAGGCCAAGGAACTGTTCAAGCGCGACAAGGACTACGTCGTACTGAACGGCGAGGTGATGATCGTCGACGAGCACACCGGCCGCATCCTCGCCGGGCGCCGGTACAACGAGGGCATGCACCAGGCGATCGAGGCCAAGGAAGGCGTCGAGATCAAGGCGGAGAACCAGACGCTGGCCACGGTCACCCTGCAGAACTACTTCCGGCTCTACGAAAAGCTCTCCGGCATGACCGGCACCGCCGAGACCGAGGCCGCGGAGTTCATGTCGACCTACAAGCTCGGCGTGGTGCCCATCCCCACCAACAAGGAGATGGCCCGCAAGGACCTCGCCGACCTGATCTACAAGAACGAGGTGGCGAAGTTCGACGCCGTCGTGAAGGACATCGTCGAACGCCACGAGACCGGCCAGCCGGTCCTGGTCGGCACCACCAGCGTCGAGAAGAGCGAATACCTCTCCAAGCAGCTCGCCAAGGCCGGGGTCCGCCATGAGGTCCTCAACGCCAAGAACCACGCCCGCGAAGCCGCCATCGTCGCCCAGGCCGGACGCAAGGGCGCCGTCACGGTGGCCACCAACATGGCAGGCCGCGGCACCGACATCATGCTCGGCGGCAACGCGGAGTTCAATGCCGTCGCCGAGCTTGAGAAGCGCGGTCTTGACCCGGCGAAGAATCCCGAGGAGTACGAGGCGCAGTGGCCTGCGGCCCTTGAGGCGGCCAAGAAGGCTGTGGAGGCCGAGCAGGAGGAGGTCCGCGAACTCGGCGGGCTCTATGTGCTGGGTACCGAGCGCCACGAATCGCGCCGGATCGACAACCAGCTGCGCGGCCGCTCCGGCCGTCAGGGCGACCCGGGCCGCTCGCGGTTCTACCTCTCGCTGACCGACGACCTCATGCGGCTGTTCAACTCCGGCGGCGCCGAGCGCATCATGAACAGTTCGAGCATGCCCGACGACGTCGCCCTCGAGTCGCGGCTCGTCTCAAAGGCGATCGAGAACGCCCAGGGCCAGGTCGAGGGGCGCAACGCCGAACAGCGCAAGAACGTGCTGAAGTACGACGACGTCCTGAACCGCCAGCGCGAGGCCATTTACGGCGACCGCCGGCGCATCCTCGAAGGAGGCGACCTGAAGGAAAAGGTCGGCTACTTCCTTGAGGACGTGGTGACGGCCATGGTCGATGAGGCCACCGCCCAGGGCCACGGCGACGATTGGGACTACGAGCTGCTGTGGACCAACCTCAAGACGCTCTACCCGATCACCCTCACGATCGATGAGGTCATCGAGGAAGCCGGCGGGAAGTCGAAGATCACCCGTGACTTCCTCCATGCGGAGATTCTCTCCGACGCCAAGCTCGCCTACCAGGCGCGGGAGGATGCCCTCGGTGAGCAGACGATGCGCGAACTCGAGCGCCGCGTGGTCCTGTCGGTGATCGGCCGGAAGTGGCAGGAGCACCTCTACGAGATGGACTACCTCAAGGAGGGCATCGGACTGCGGGCCATGGCCCAGCGCGACCCCCTGGTGGAGTACCAGCGCGAGGGCTTCATCCTCTTCCAGGCCATGATGGAGGCAATCCGCGAGGAGACCATCGGGTACCTCTTCAACCTCGAGGTCGAGGTGGCCGCCCCCGCGGCGCCGGCGTCGAACGGTCTGGGCGTCCAGGACGGCCGCGGGCTGGTTCAGGTTCCCTCGATCCGGGCGGCGGGCCTCGAGGCGCCGCAGCGCCCGGCCAGCCTCAACTTCTCCGCGCCGAACGCGCAGGGCGAGGTCGAGACACACGTGGAGCGGCTCAAGACTGCCGTGGCCGAGACGAAGGCCCGGGCGGAGCGGAACGGCGCCAAGCGGCCCAAGAAGTAGTCAACAGGCAGCTCAGCCGATCTCCAGGGCGGTGACCTTCCAGTCGCCGCGGCGGTGTTCGACCCGCAGGGCGACGGCGCGGGCGCGCCTGCGGTCCAGGACGACCAGCGCGGCCTCGAAAGCGGTGGCCGAGACGCGGCAGAGCCGCGCGCTGCGTACCGTAACGCAGCGGTAGGCCCGCCGGTCCACCAGAGTGCCGCCCGGGCAGGGGCCGGAGGCCTCGGAGGCCGCGACCTTCTGCAGAAGGCAGGCGCGCAGGTGCAGCTTCTCGTAGCTGGCCGGGTCGAGCCAGCGGGACATCTGCTGGGCGGGGCGGCTGCCGTCGAGGACCTCAACGGCTCCCTGCGCCACGGCACGCGCGATCCCGCCGACGCGTTCCTCCGCTTCCGGCCCCAGCGCCTCCGCCGGCGGCTGCCCCGGCGGGTCCGCACAGGACGGGAGAACCCCCGGTGCGGCGGTACGGGGCGGGTGTTCCTGATGTCGGTGCTGGGTGAGGATGGGCATGGCGTTCCTTTCTCTGGGTCGGAGGTTCGGTCCTGCTGCAGGCTGGGACTCTCAGGGCGGATCCGGTGGAGCAAGTGTCTGGCCCGGCGTCAGCAGGTCGGGGTCCTGGCCGATCAGGGAGGCGTTCCTCGCGTACCAGCGCGGCCAGCTTGCCGCGATCTCGGCGTCCGTAGCGAGGGGACCCAGCCGCGCCGCGGCGATCGACCACAGCGAGTCACCACTGTGGACAACCACCCCGGGCGGATCTTCAACCTGAGCCGGGCCCTGCTGGCGCGGCGGCCGGGCCAGCAGACCGGGATCGCAGGGGAGCGGCAGAGGTTTCCAGTGCGGGCTGACCCGCGGTTCCCGGCCGGAAGGGTGGGACTGCCCGGGCTGAGGGTCCTCACGGCGGTCGGCTGACACCGCGGGCAGCCTGACTGCCGGAGCCGTGACTGCCGGAGCCGCAACCGCCGGCACCGCGGCCGCGGCAGGTACCGGCGCTGCCGGCGGTGCCGAGGCTGCGCAGGGTGCGGCCAGGAGAGTCGCCCCGAGCAGCGCAGCGGCCAGCCGGCGCATGAAGGCCGGGACGAGGGCCGCCATTCCGGAGGAGGCGGCGGCGCGGCCGCTGCGTTCGAGGATCTCCGCGCCGAGCGCGAGCGCCAGGGTTCCCGTCCACCAAAGCAGGACAACCAGGCCGGCGACGGCTACCGCGGCGCCGATACCGGCCTCCGGTGCGCGCCAGCCGCCGGAGGTGAGTCCCACGCCCGAGAGGACGAGAACTGTCCCGAGGCCGAGGAGGACCGCCGGGTAGAGAACCGCCGAACACCTTTCCATGCTGCGCTCCCTTGCGTTTGAACAAGTTTGAGCGCGTTTAATTCCATTTGTCCACGTTTGGTACTACTCGAATTGGTTGACCCCCTCTACCCGCTTCCCTACCGTTGGACCATGCGGTGGGAAGCCCTGTTTGGTGATCTCGAGGCCCAGCTGGCGGCTGCGCGGGCGGCCTCGGACGAAGCGGCGGCGACGGACCTCCTCAGGGTGGAGCAGGCGCGGGTGGCCCTCGTGGACCGGCTGGCCGGCTCCTTAGCGCAGGCACTGAAGGTCCGGACCGGGAACGGGCAGGGTTTTTCCGGCAGGCTGGCCTACGTCGGCGCCGAGTGGCTTGTGCTCACGGAGGGGCAGCGGTCCGTCCTGGTGCCCTTTGCCGCGATCCTGAGCATCGAAGGCCTTGGACGCGCCGTGGGCCCGCGCCCGGCAGGGATCCACGCCCGACTGGGCCTCGCCTCGGCCTACCGGGCGCTGGCCCGGGACCGGGTCCACGTCAGCGTTTACGCGGGGTCACCGGCGACGGTTTCAGAGGGCACGCTGGACCGGGTCGGGGCCGACTTCCTCGAGGTGGCCCTCGTCCCCCCGGGCGAGTACCGCAGGGCGGCCAATGTCCGGGCAGTGGTGGCGCTGCCCTTCGCCGCGGTCGCCGCGGTGGCCTCCCACCCCTGACGCCGTTGACGCTCAGGCGTTGTTGACCGGGTCGGCGCTTCCGCGCAGGGAGGCCGCGGACCTACGGTAGGCATCGGCGATGTAGTCCTCGAGGACCCGTGCCTCAACCCGCCATTGACCGCGTCCCCCGACCTGGATCGCAGGAAGCTCCCCTGATCGAACCAGGGCGTAGGTCTGGGAGGAGCTGATATTGAGCACCTCCGCAACATCGGCGAGGGTCAGGAACCGCTTCTCAGCCACACGAACACCTCTTCCTCAGCCGTGGCTTTGCTCCACGAACGCTTGGTGCCACCCGTAAGCACCCGGCTGGACGTGCCTCAATTCTGTCACTCCCCGGCCGCGGGGGTGCCCGTTGTCCACAGATTCGGGCACGCACAAAACCTTCTGTTTATTTTGTGTGCCACCTGCACAACAATGGCAGGAGTGCCGGTGTCCATCCACGGGTGCCGAAGAGTGTTCCGAAGCGTGCGGAGGAAGCTCCATGAGCGGTAACGCGAGCCGGACGGACCGGAACCCCACCGCGCCGCGGATCGGCAGGCCGTCCTGGCGGGATCCAAGGCTCATCATCGGGCTGCTGCTCGTACTGGCCTCCACCGCAGGAGTCACTGCCCTGGTCGGCAGCCTCGACCGGACCACCGATGTCCTTGCCGCCCGCACAGAGCTGCCCGTCGGTGCGCGCCTGGAGTCCGGTGACCTCACCAAGGTCGCCGTCCGGCTGGGCGGCTCGGAGAAGAAGTATCTGCGGGCCTCCTCCGGTCTGCCGGAGGACGCGGTGGTGACCCGCCTCGTCCGTCCGGGAGAACTTGTTCCGGCCGCCGCCGTCGGCCGCCCGGACGAGCTGGACCGGAAGCCGGTGGGGCTGCCCATTGAGGACCCCCTCCCCGCCGGCACTGAACCCGGGGTGAGGGTTGATGTCTGGGTCGCGCTGCCGGAGGCGGCCACCGGGCAGGGCACCCGGTTCGAGCAGCCCCGGCTCCTGCTTGAGGGCGCCGAGGTCTCCGAGATCACGGTCAGGGAATCGGCCCTGGGAACGGACTCCCGGTCCCGGGTCTACGTGCTGGTGGCCGACGAGACAATGCCGGCCCTGCTCAACGCCCTGTCGAATGACGCGAAGATCGCCGTGGTGCTGAACCCGCGGGGTGGTCCGTGAGCGGCCCGGTCATCCCCGTGGTCACCGTGGGGCCGGCCGCGGGGGAGTACGTTCCCGGCCTGGAAAAGCTCCACGGCCCGGTAACCGTCGTGCGCCGCTGCGAGGGCATGCCCGAACTGCTGGCGGCCGGCCAGGCCGGACTGGCCCGCGCGGCCATCCTCTCACCCGGAACCGGCGGGCTGACGGTATCACTCCTGGAGCGACTGCGGGACACCGGGATCGCCGTCGTGCTGCTGGCAGGAGAGGACGACTCGGCCGCCGGGGCCGGGGTACCCGGGGTACGCCGGGCCCCTCCCGGAATCGCGGCCGGCCCCCTGGCCGAACTCGTCGCGGCGGCCGTGGAAAGCCTGGCCGGGGCCGAACGGAGTCCGGGCTCCCGTGCGGGCACCAGCGCCTACGCCGACCCGGCTGCCGCCCTGCCGCCCCTCGAAGACGCCGCGGAGCCGCCTCCCGGCGGGCGCGGCGGCGGCACCATCACCGCGGTGTGGGGGCCGACCGGTGCGCCGGGGCGCACCACGGTGGCCGTGAACATGGCGGCGGAACTGGCCGCTGCCGGGTCTCCGGTCCTGCTGGTGGATGCCGACACCTACGGGGCCAGCGTGGCGGCGTTCCTCGGCCTGCTTGACGAGGCCGCCGGACTCGCCCAGGCCTGCCGGCTGGCCGACCAGGGGACTCTCGACCCGGCCGGGCTCCGCCGGGTGGCCTCAACCGTCGCCGTCGGCGGCGGCAGGCTGGGGGTCCTCACCGGCCTGACCCGCCCAGACCGGTGGCCCGAGGTGCGGCCCGCTGCCCTCGCCCGGGTCCTCGAGTGCGCCCGCGCGTGCGCTGCCGTGACCATCGTCGACTGCGGGTTCTGCCTCGAAGCCGATGAGGAGCTCAGCTTCGACACCGCCGCTCCCCGCCGCAACGGGGCGGCGCTGCGCTGCCTTGAACTGGCCGACTCCGTCATTGCGGTCGGTGCCGCCGACGCCGTCGGCGTCCCGCGCCTCGTGCGCTCGCTGACCGTCCTCGCCGAGGCGGTGCCCTCGGCCGAGCCGAGGGTGGTGCTCAACAAGGTCCGTGCCGCTTCCGTCGGGCGCTCGCCGGAGGACCAGCTGAGGGAAGCCTGGGAGCGGTTCGGACCAGGGACGGCCATTTCGGACTTCCTTCCCGCCGACTTCCCGGCGGCGGACGAGGCACTGCTGGCGGGCTCGGTGCTCGCCGAAGCAGCCCCGTCCTCGGCCCTGCGCAGGGCGATCGCAGGTCTCGTCGATGTGACGGTTGAACAACGTCAGCGCCGCCGCATTGGATGGAGCTCCAACGAAGTGAAGTTTTCGTGGATGCCCGTTAGGCTTCCAAGGTAAGGGGCCGCAAGGGAGCGGTCTTTCATCTCGTTACGGAGGCGTTTTTCATGTCGTCTGGATCCAGCGTCACGGATCAGTCCAGTTCAGACACGTCGCTTGAGGACTTCATTGAGCACTACTATGAACACCTCGCAGGGGAGGACGCCGAAGCCTACAGCGGTTCAGTGCTGCGTGACCGCGCGCTGACCCACCGCCGGCTTGCCGAGGTGCGCGCGGCCGGAGAGCCGGTGGTCGATGTCTTCGACCAGGGCGAGGTGAGCGTCGTCGCCATTGTCACCGATGACATGCCCTTCCTTGTCGATTCGGTCACCGCGGAACTGGTCCGGCAGGACTGCGCCATCCGTCTGGTGGTCCATCCCACCTTCGTGGCGGCACGCGACGATGCGTCCCACGTCCTCAACGGCCTTCAGCGGGTCCCCTCCAGCGCCGGCTCCTCAAGCGGAGACACGGCCGCGCTTCCCGATATCTCCCACCTGATCCCCGGGGCCTCCTCGATCGAATCGTGGATGTCCATCGAAATCAGCCGGATTTCCGACGAGGTGGCACGCGGCGCCCTGATCGACGGCCTTTACAAGGTCCTGGCCGACGTGCGGGCCGCGGTGCACGACTGGCCCGCCATGCGCGCCCAGGTCCAGAGCATCGCCGAATCCCTGAACGGGGTCGTGGGCGGCTCCTCCATCCCCGACCTCCGCCAGGCACAGGAACTGCTGAGGTGGCTCGATGACGGGAATTTCACCTTCCTCGGCTACAAGGAATACGACCTCGTCGTTGAGGATGGCCTCGATGCCCTCTGCGTCCGCCGGGGCAGCGGCCTCGGCCTGCTCCGCGACACCGACGAGGACCGGCGGATCCAGCACCTCACCTCGGCGGGCCGCGCTAAGGCCCGTGAGAAGCGGGCCCTGGTGATCACCAAGGCAAACTCACGCTCCACCGTCCACCGCGCCGCGTACCTCGACTACATCGGGATCAAGAGCTTTGACGCGCAGGGCAACGTCAACGGGGAACGGCGTTTCATCGGGCTGTTCGCGACCAGCGCCTACACGGGCTCCGTGCGCAACGTGCCGATCGTCCGGGACAAGGTCACCGAGATGCTCCAGCTCTGCGGATTCCCCTCCGACTCGCACTCGGGCAAGGATTTGCTCTCGATCGCCGAAACCTATCCGCGGGACGAGCTGTTCCAGATCGAAGTCGAGGACCTGGTCAACACGGCTATGGGCATCCTGCGCCTCCAGGAGCGCCGCCGCACCCGCCTGTTCCTCCGCCCCGACATCTACGGGCGGTTCATGTCGGCGCTGGTCTACCTCCCCCGCGACCGCTACACCACCAGCGTCCGGCTGCGGATTGAGGAGGAGCTGCGCACCACCTTCCACGCCGACTCGATCGACTTCGAGGCCCGCGTGAGCGAATCGGCCCTGGCGAGGCTGTTCTTCCGGATCCGGCTTGCCCGCGGCGGAGAGGTTCAGCAGGTCGACAGCGCCGAGCTGGAGGAGCGGCTCGTCCGGGCGGCCCGATCCTGGGCCGAAGGCATTGCCGAGGTCGCGCGGGACCGCTTCGACCGGGAGGAAGCCGAGCGCCTGTCCGAGCTTTGGGGGGAGGCATTCCCGGCGGGATACCGGGTCGACTACGAGGTTGAGGATGCCCTCGAGGACGTCAGCCGCTTCGAGGCCCTCGATGGCTCCACCGGTGCGCCGGGCATGCACGTTTACGTCCCGCAGCGCCCCGGCGCCGAGGAGGACGCAAGGCTCAAGCTCTACCTGATGGAGCCGAAGAGCCTCACACAGATTCTGCCGTTCCTGCACAACCTCGGCCTCGAGGTCCTCGACGAGCGGCCGTTCGAAATCGAACGCGCCGACGGCCAGCAGTACTTCCTGTACGACCTGGGCCTGAGGTATCCGGCCGGCATCAGCCCGCTTGAAGCGGCCGACCTGCTCAAGGAGGCGTTCGCCGCCGCCGTCGTCGGTGCCAGCGAGTCGGACACCTTCGACCGCCTGGTGGTGCGCGAGCACTTCAGCTGGCGCCAGGTGCTGATCCTGCGCAGCTATGCCAAGTACATGCGCCAGATCGGCAATGCGAACTCGTACGGCTTCGTCGCCGATACGCTGCTGCGCAACGCCGGCGTGGCCCGGGCGCTCGTCGCGCTGTTCGAGGCACGGTTCGACCCCGACCTGGCCTCCGACCGGGAGACCGCGGCCGAGGCCGCCCGCGCCGACCTCGCCGCGGGACTGGAACGGGTCGTGACCCTCGACGCCGACCGCGTGCTGCGCTCCTACGCCAACCTCATCGACGCGACCCTGCGCACGAACTACTTCCAGAACAAGCGGCACGTCAGCTTCAAGCTCGACACCCCCTCGATCGAGGGGGCGCCGTTCCCGCGGCCCAAGTTCGAGATCTGGGTGTACTCGCCCCAGGTCGAGGGTGTCCACCTGCGCTTCGGCGAGATCGCCCGCGGCGGGCTGCGCTGGTCGGACCGCCGCGAGGACTTCCGCACCGAGGTGCTGGGCCTGGTGAAGGCTCAGACCGTCAAAAACGCCGTCATCGTGCCCACCGGGGCCAAGGGCGGGTTCTTCCCCAAGCAGCTTCCCGATCCCACGGTAGACAGGGCGGCGTGGCTGTCCGAGGGCACGGAGAGCTACCGCACCTTCATCCGCGCCCTGCTGGACATCACCGACAACCTGGTCACCGTCGACGGACGGGAAACGGTAGTCACGCCCGAACGGGTGGTGCGCCATGACGGCGACGACTCCTACCTGGTCGTCGCGGCGGACAAGGGCACCGCGTCCTTCTCCGACATCGCCAACGGGCTGTCGGCGGAATACGGCTTCTGGCTCGGCGACGCCTTCGCATCGGGCGGCTCGGTGGGCTACGACCACAAGGCGATGGGCATCACCGCCCGCGGTGCCTGGGAGTCCGTCAAGCGGCACTTCAGCGAGTTCGACCTGGACACGCAGACCCAGGACTTCACGGTCGTGGGTGTCGGCGACATGAGCGGGGACGTGTTCGGCAACGGCATGCTGCTCTCCGAACACATCAAGCTCGTGGCCGCCTTCGACCACCGGCACATCTTCCTCGACCCCAACCCGGACCCGGCGGCCTCCCACGCCGAGCGCCGGCGGCTGTTCGAGCTGCCGCGCTCCAGCTGGGAGGACTACAACGCCTCCCTGCTCAGCGAGGGCGGCGGAATCTACCCCCGGCAGTCCAAGTCGATTCCGGTCTCGGCGCAGGTCCGGGCCGTTCTGGGCCTCGAAGACTCCGTGACCACCCTCAGCCCGCCCGAACTCCTGAAGGCCATCCTCAGCGCACCGGTCGACCTGCTCTACAACGGCGGCATCGGCACCTATGTGAAGTCCTCGGCCGAAACCAACGCCGAGGTCGGGGACCGCGCCAACGACGCGATCCGGATCAACGGCAGCGACCTGCGGGTCAAGGTCGTCGGGGAGGGCGGGAACCTCGGCATGACCCAGCGCGGACGGATCGAGGCCGCGCTGCACGGCGTGGTGCTCAACACCGACGCGATCGACAACTCCGCCGGCGTCGACTGCTCCGACCACGAGGTCAACATCAAGATCTTCGTCGACCGGATGGTCAAGCTGGGCCGGATGACGCCGGAGGAACGCCCCGGGTTCCTCCACGCCATGACCGATGAGGTCAGCGAGCTCGTGCTGCGCGACAACATCGACCAGAACGTGCTGCTGCTCAACGACCGGCAGCGGATCATCGAGTGGAGTCCCAGCTTCGAGCGGTTGATGGACTGGCTTGAGGCGCACGCGGACCTGGACCGGGGCCTCGAGGCCCTGCCCACCACCAAGGCGCTGCGGGCCCGGATTGAGACCGGGAAGGGCCTGACTTCCCCGGAGCTGTCGGTCCTTGCGGCCTACGCGAAGATCGAACTGGCCAAGGCGCTCACCCGCAGCGACCTGCCCGACGACCCCTGGTTCGCCGGCACCCTGCGCCGGTACTTCCCGCACCAGCTGGTGGAGCGCTTCGGCGACCTGCTTGACACCCACCCGCTGCGCCGGGAGATCATCGCAACGACCGTCGCCAACGACATGGTCAACATGGGCGGAATCACCTTCGCCTTCCGCGTCATGGAGGAGACCTCCGTGTCCGAATCCGCGGTCGCCCGGGCCTTCGTTGCGCTGCGCGAGATCTACGAGCTCGACTCGATCGTCACCGCGCTCGAGGCGCTGCCCGCCGACTTCCCGACCGAGCACTGGTGCGAGGTCCACCTGGATCTGCGGCGCCTGCTGGACCGGGCCGTCCGCTGGTTCGTGAACCATGTCGAAGCCGGCACCCCGGTCGAGGAAAGCATCGCGGCGTTCAAACCCCTCATGGACCCGCTGCGGTCCCGGCTCTCATCCTTCGTGCGCGGCGGGGACCTCGAGCGGGTCCGGAAGTGGACGGCGGTGGCGCAGGAGCGGGGGTTGCCCGAGTCCATCGTCACCACCTGGGCCGAACAGTTCGAATCCTTCGCCCTCCTCGACATCGCCTTCAGCACCCGGCGGGTCGACGAACCGGTCGAGGATATCGCCCGCGTGTACTACGCCGTCTACGACTACTTCGACGTGGACAATCTCCTGGAGCGCATCACCCACCTTCCCCGGAAGGACAGGTGGCAGGCGCTGGCCCGGGCGGCGCTGCGCGATGACCTCTACTCCACCGTCGCTGATATCACCGTCGCGGTGCTCAAGGCCTCGGACAGGCTCCCCGGAGGCGAGCCGATGGCCCGCCTGCATGAGTGGGAGGCGCAGCACGCCGACCAGCTGGCACGGGCCAGGAACATGTTCGACGAGGTCAACCGCCTCGAACAGGACGATATCTCTTCGCTCTCGGTGGCGCTGCGCCTGCTGCGCTCCATCGTCCGCTGATTGACAGGAACTTATGGCTATCTTCACCGACCCGATCCGGGACTATCAGGGGTTCGCGCCGGGGGACGCGGAGTGGCTGCACCTCCTGGTGGGGGACTGGCAGATGGTGGCGGACCTCGCGTTCGCCGACCTCGCCCTGTGGTTCCCGCTTGATGACGGGGGGTACGTCGCGTTGGCGCACGCCCGGCCCTCGACCTCGCATACGGTCTTCCACAGCGACTTCGTGGGGGAGCGGATCCGGGCGGACCTGCTTCCGTTGGTGAACCGGGCCTGGGAAAGCCAGCGCATCGAATCCACGCCGGACGAACAGTGCGTAGAGACCGCCATGCGCGTCGAGGCGGTCCCCATGGTGCGCAACGGCCGGACCCTGGCCATCGTGACGACGCATATGGATATGTCCACCCCGCGCATGCCCTCGCGGCTGGAGCTCACCTACCGGCAGTGTGCGCAGGATCTGTTGCGGATGGGCACCCTGGGCCTGTGGCCGGACTTCGCGACGCCGACGGGCTCGCGGCGGGGTGCGCCCCGCGTCGGTGACGGCCTGATCCGCCTCGACGTTGACGGGATCGTCGAATATGCCAGCCCCAACGGTGTCTCGGCGTTCCGGCGGCTCGGGGACGTGGAAACCCTCGAGGGACGGTCGCTGGCCGAGATCACGACCCCGCTGCTGAAGGACCGGCGGATGGTCGATGAGACCCTGCCGCTCGTGGTGACCGGGCGCATGCCCTGGCGGTCCGAAATCAGCTCCCGCGGCGTCAGCCTGTCCCTGCGGGCGATTCCGCTGCGGGACGAGGCGGACCGCTTCGGGGCGCTGGTACTGGTGCGGGACGTCTCGGAACTGCGCCGGCGGGAGATGGAACTCGTCTCCAAGGACGCCACCATCCGGGAGATCCACCACCGGGTGAAAAACAATCTGCAGACCGTTGCCGCCCTGCTGCGGATGCAGTCGCGGCGGATGGTCAGCGAAGAGGGCAAACAGGGCCTCGAGCAGGCGATGCGGCGGGTTTCCACGATCGCCCTGGTGCACGAGACCCTGTCCCAGGGGCTTGCGCAGAGTGTCGACTTCGATGAGCTTATCGCGCGGCAGTTCCGGCTCTCGGCGGAGGTCGCCTCGCCGTCCCATGCGGTGCGCACCGAACGCAGCGGCTGCTTCGGCGAGCTGCCCAGCGACTTCGCGACACCGCTGGCCCTTGTCATCAATGAGCTGGTGACCAACGCCGTCGAGCACGGACTGGCCGACCGCAGCGGCACCGTGTGGCTCGAGGCGAACCGGCGCACCGACCGCGACGGCGAGGAGCTCCTTGACGTCACAATCGCCGACGACGGAGTGGGCCTGCCCGCCGAGGACTTTCCCCAGGGCCTCGGCCTGCAGATCGTCCGGACGCTGGTGAACAGCGAGCTCGGGGGGACCATCGAGTGGAGTGCCCGGGAGGGCGGCGGCACGGCGGTCCACCTTGAGATGGGCCTGCACAATGACCGGTGTGCCTAAGCGGTCGGACATGTCGGTCGGATGCGTGGCCGTTTCGGGCCGCTGCCGGTGATCTCCCGGAAGCGTAACTGGCAGGACCCCACTTAAATGCAGGAGGGCCGCCCATGGGCGGCCCTCCTGCATGTGTTGGCTGCGGCCTGTCAACCGCCCGCAGCTTGTTACGAGGCGCGGCGGGCGCGAGCTGCCCGGCGCTTGAGCGCACGGCGCTCGTCCTCACTCATTCCGCCCCAGACGCCTGCGTCCTGTCCGGATTCGATCGCCCACTGAAGGCAGGTGTCGATGACGGGGCAGCGACGGCAGACGCTCTTGGCCTCTTCGATCTGAAGAAGCGCCGGCCCGGTATTTCCGACCGGGAAAAACAACTCCGGGTCCTTGTCCAGACACGCAGCGCGGCTACGCCAATCCATGCTGACCACTTTCTCCTTTAGCCCTCATCCTTGTGAAAACATTCACGAGGGCCCTCATAGTAAAGGGGCCGTATGCGGCCCCCGCTTTTATCTCAAATCAAGGCTGTCACGTTACGTCACGGTAAACAAGAGCTAATACACCGAGAGTTGCACAGACGGATGAGGTTTAGGTCACAAGAGGGTGCGGGAGGGGTCCGGTCTTGGCCGTACTGGAACTATCTCCGGTAGGGTGCCAGTGTGTCAAGACCCACCGAGCCAGTCCCCCACCTCCGCCCGGCGGGCGTCGCCGTGATCGGCGGAATCCTCCTGCTCGAAGCCCTGGGCTTCCTGGGGGTCGGAGGCCTCTTCCTCAGCAGCCTGGCCATGGGCGACCTGGTCTCCGTCGGGGGAACGGTCTTCCTGGCGGTGTTCCTGATCCTTCTTGCCATCTGGCTGGTGGTGCTGGCCCGTGCGCTGTGGCGGGGTTTCCGCTGGCCGCGTTCGGCCGCCCTGGTGATTCAGCTCTTCCTCGTCATTCTTTCGGTGTCGTTCTTCTCCAGCGGGTCGGTGGCGATCGGCCTCGCCATGCTGGTGCCCGGAGCGGTTGTCCTGATCGCGCTCTTCACCCGCCCCGTCCTTGACTTCACGTCCCGGGCCACCGGGGAAACCCGCACCCTGTAGGACATCAGGGACTGCACCCGGGAACCTGAGCGAGCTGCACCGGCAGCTGCCGGCCCGGGTCCAGCACCACTGCGCGTCCGGGTGGGCCGATGCCGTCCGGAGGCTCAAGCCGGACCCCGAAGACCTCGGCGTCGGTTTCGGACCGCGGCGCCAGGATGACCGCGTGGCCCGCGGCCCGGGCGAGCCGGGCGAGTGGCCGCTGGCCGAGCACGAACCGTGGGCCCGCCGCCAGCACGGCCCGGGCCCCGGACGCGAGGAACGCTTCGAGGATCGGGTGGAGGCCCTCCGGCAGGGTCTCCGCGTCGTCGATCAGCAACAGGCACCGCGGCGGGTCCGTCGCCAGGGGAGGGCGGCTCCCGGCGGCCCGCCAGTAGGCCGCCGGATCGTCCTGGGGCCGGAGCCGCAGGGGGTGCAGCGAGGGCGGGGCCTGATTCTCGAGCAGGGCGAGGAAGGTCGACCTGCCCGAGGCCGGCGGTCCCACCACGGGCCAGAGGCTCCCTGCCGGAAGCTCAAGGAAGACCGTCTCCGGTTCGTCGCCGCCGATCCCGATCGGAATTCTGCAGGCACCGCCGGCCGCGGCGGCGGGCGCGAGGTCCGTTGGCCGCACCTGGAGCGGCAGCGGGTCGACCCGGAAAGGGCGCCGCTGCGGGCGCCGCGGGGCCGCGGCCCATGCCCGGGGCCGGATGGTCAGCTGCGCGGGAGTGGGGCCCCCGAGCAGGACGGAGCCGAACCGGCCAAAAGCTACGCCCCGTCCTGGCACCGGTTCAACCTGCGGCAGCCGGGGCCAGCCGGCGGTCACCTCCGGGGCCGTTCCCAGGGGCAGGTAAATCCGGTTCGATACGTGTCCGGCGAAGCGGGCCGCCGTCAGCTCCCTTTCACCGGTGATCACCAGCGACACCCCGGCGGCAGGACCGTCGCGGACGATCTCCGAAAGCAGGTCCTCGGCGGTGGAGAACCGGCGGGACCGGAAGGTGCCCGCCCACCGGCCCCAGCCCGAGACCGCGAGGAGAATCGGCGGAGTGCCGGGTGCGGCGGGGGCAGAGAGCCGTTCGAGGACCACGGCCGCGATGCGGAAGAGGATCCGTTCCGCCCGGACCGGTTCGTGGGCTGCGGCATAGGCTCCGGTCTGGAGCGCGTCGGAGGCGAAGGCGAGGGTGAAGTCGCCGTCGAGGATATAGAGGTGGGTGTCCGGCAGGACCAGCAGGCACTCCGTAAGGGTGTGCCGGAGCGCCCCGGCGGCTCCGGCGGAAGCCGAGCCGATGAAGGCAAGATGGGAGCCGCCGGGTGCCCAGCGCAGGAGAGGCTGGGACTGCCGGTCGGGAAGGTCGAGCAAGCCCAGGGTGAGCGCCTCCGGTACCGACGCCTCGGGGCCCGCGGGAGGGAGTTCCGACGGCAGCGGCGGGAGGACCGGGCGGTACTGATCGGGAGTGCGGATCAGCCGGGCCGCTTCCGCGATCCTTTCAACGAGGAACCGAACCGTGTGCGGGTCCTCCTCCTGCGCTGAATCCGGCGTGTCCGTGCGCGTCCCCTGAAGCCACTCGTCCAGCTCACGGACGGGGCCGGCCCCCGGGGGCGGCCCGGCCGCTGATGCCACCTGGAACTCCCGGGGACCCGCGGAACCGACCTTCAGGAAACCCCGGCCCGGCAGGTCCACCGCAATGGCGGCGGCCTGTGTCGAGCCGATGAGGTCCATGGACTCCATGTCGTTCTGCACCCGCAACGCAATCGACGTGGTGACATTCGCCCGGATATCGGCTGTGACGGCGCCGGTGGGCCGCTGGGTCGCCAGGACCAGGTGGACTCCCAGTGACCGGCCCAGCGCCGCACACTTCATCAGGTCGTCGGCCGCCCCGGGCACGTCATCACTCAGCCTGCGGAATTCATCGACCACCACCACGAGCCGCGGGAGGGAAGCCGTCATCGACCCCGACAGGTCGGCGATGTCCTGGACTGAGTGGGCGGCGAACAGTTCTTCCCGTCGGCGCAGCTCGGCCCGGAGCGACCGAAGCGCCCGTTCCACTGACTCCGTCGACAGGTCCGTCAGGAATCCGACGCAGTGGGGCAGCCCGCTCAACGGGCCGAGACCCGATCCTCCCTTGAAGTCGAGGAGGAGGAAGTTGACCCGCGGAGGTGGATAGCGGGCCGCGATGCCGAGGACCAGGGAGCGCAGCAGCTGTGATTTTCCGGAACCCGTTGTGCCGGCAACCAGGAGGTGGGGCCCCTGCCTGACCAGGTCGAAAACCTGAGGCCCGCCCGGCGCGTCACCAATCGGCGCTTCCAGGCTGTCCTGCCCGGCGCCGTCGGCCCACCGCTCGGCCAGTCCCTTGACGGAGGGCGGGTCCGGAAGCTGCGGACCGTCCCAAGAGGGGGAAGTGTTCGCCCGTCGCCGGCCCGGTGGGGTCCGGGACGACGCTGTGCCCAGGGCACGGGCACAGGCTTCGAAGGCCTGGGCACCCACCAGATCCGGAACGAACCCGACGCGGCCGGAGACACGGACCAGGGTGGCCCGGCCTGGACTTACCGCGATGTGAACGGTCTCGGCCCACTCCACTGCCGGAACGGGTCCGGGTGCCGCCGAGAATTCAATCAGGACCGCGCCGGGCATTTCACGGATCACTCCCTCAAGCGCGGCCGGGGTGGACACGAGGCGGACCCCAGGCAGGAACCGCCCCGCGGTGGGCAGTTCGGACGGCAGGCCGCGGCAGACCACTCCCGCGTTGTGTCCGAGAACCGCGGAGAACTGGAGCAGGATGAGCCGTCCCATCCCCAGCACGTCCTCCGGGGGGCCGTGCAGGCGGATCCGCGAGGGGAAGACCCGTTCGGACGCAGGCCGGAACGGGAGAACCAGGGGCATCCGCTTGAGGAGGGGCGGCGTCCACTCCGGTACCCGGCGGTTGAGTCGGAGGTTCGCCTGCTGGTCGGCCTCACCCAGACGGATATTCGCGGTCCGGGAGACATCATCGACCGCGGGCGGGGAGGCCATGCCCGGGTCCGCCCACTGGTCTTCCGGGCCGCGCCCGTATGCATGGAGGGCGACCGACCCGGCATCCATCACCGCCGCACGACGCCGCTGTGCATCGGCGTCGGCGGCGCTCCGGACGGCGGCCTCGAACCGCCGCCGGCGTCGACGCGCGGCCCAGATCGACAGCAACCCGGTCAAAGAGGCGACTGCGGCGAAAGCAAGCAGGAGCCACATCTGCAGGGCCAGGGCGAGAACCGCCCCGCCCACCACCGGCAGCAGGACCGTCGGGGCGAGGAAGCGCTCACGCTCCGACACGGGCTCGGTGGTGATGTCCAGGGGTTCCCCGAGGTCCCCTGGGCGAAATTGCGGACGGTGGGCTCCGGTGAGGGCGAGGGCACAGCGCGAGCCGCCCACCAGCAACGACGAGGAGGAAGTGACCGGGGCCTCGGTGATCCTGTGTCCATCCACCCACGTGCCGTTCGCCGAGCCCGCATCGCGCAGCAGGACGCGGTCTTCCCCGACGGCCAGCGTCGCGTGGCACCGGGACAGCGCCGGATCACGCAGCGAAATATCGCAGCCCCACCGGCCGATCGAGTACGACCCCCGCACCAGGGGGAAGACGCAGCCGGCATCCGGCCCGGAATGCACGACAAGCACGAGGATCGAACGCGCCGGCCATGGCCCAGGGCCGGCACTGCCGCTTCCGGCGACGAGGACGGCCCCGTTGCCCAGGGGAGGGACGCCCGGTTCGAGCGCGGCGAGGGGGATTCCCGCGACCGAGAGGCAGGCGCTGCCGAGGCGTGAGGTGAGGTGCTCCGCCAGGTCCCGTCCGGACATGGGCCGCCGCAGATCGACAACCAGCTCGGAGGGCAGGCGTGACGCGGTGGCGGCAGGGGCGCCGGGGCCCGCGACCACGGAGAGATGAAGGTGCATACCCGCTCCGAAGATGAAGGATTCTGCGGTGAGGATATGCACCATCCGGACGGGAGGAATGCGGTCGGCGGAGATTGTGGACAACGCGGCCGGACGGTCCCGGGTCCCTCGGGCCAACCGGGGTCAGGGGAATCCGGACGGAGATGGTGCAGTGGCGCGCCCGATGCCGCCAAGGCGGTTAATTCCGGGCACAACCTATAGGCTTGCCTTCGATGCCCTCGAAGGCTGAGCCCTCACGATCCCAGAAAAAGGTCATGCTGCTGTGAAGATTGCTGTAATCGCGCTCGGAAAGATCGGACTGCCCCTGGCGGTCCAATTCGCGTCCAAAGGCCACGACGTTGTTGGCGTCGACGTCAACGCCGCAGTTGTCGATCTGATCAACAGCGGCCGGGAGCCATTCCCCGGCGAAGCCCACCTGCAGGAAAAACTGGCCGAGCTCGTACCGGCCGGCCGCCTGAGGGCGACCACCGACTACGCCGACGCCGTCCCCGGGGCGGACGCCGTCGTGCTGGTGGTGCCGCTCTTCGTCGATGCGGACGCCAACCCCGACTTCGGCTGGATGGACGGGGCCACCGCCGAGCTCGCCAAGCACCTCACACCGGGAACCCTCGTTTCCTACGAGACGACGCTGCCGGTGGGAACCACCCGCAGCCGCTGGAAGCCTGCACTTGAGTCGGGTTCCGGCCTGGTCGAAGGGAAGGACTTCCACCTCGTCTTCTCCCCGGAGCGCGTGCTGACCGGCCGGGTCTTCGAAGACCTCCGGAAGTACCCCAAGCTTGTCGGCGGGCTCTCTCCCGAAGGGGCGAAGGCCGCCGTGGAGTTCTACGAGGCCGTCCTGGACTTCGATGAGCGGCCCGACCTGCAGCGTGGCAACGGCGTCTGGGACCTCGGTTCCGCCGAGGCATCCGAGCTGGCCAAGCTCGCGGAGACGACCTACCGCGACGTCAATATCGGGCTTGCCAACCAGTTCGCACGGTATGCCTCAACGGTGGGCATCGACATCTACCAGGTCATCGAGGCCTCAAACTCCCAGCCCTACAGCCACATCCATCAGCCCGGCATCGCGGTGGGCGGCCACTGCATCCCCGTGTACCCCCGGCTGTATCTGTGGAACGACCCCGCCGCCACCGTGGTGCGTGCGGCACGGGAAGCCAACGCCGGTATGCCCGATTACACCATCGGCCTGCTCGAGGGCGCCTATGGCTCCCTCGAGGGAGCGCAGGTGGTCGTCCTCGGCGCCGCGTACCGCGGCGGAGTCAAGGAAACGGCCTTCTCGGGGGTTTTCGCCGCCGTTGAGGCCCTGCAGGCCCGCGGTGCCACCGCCTTCGTCAACGACCCGATGTACACGGACGAGGAACTCGAGAAGCTTGGGTTCACGCCCTACCACTTCGGGCAGCCCATCGACGCCGCCGTCGTCCAGGCCAACCACGCCGAATACGCCTCGCTGAGCCCCTCCGACCTTCCCGGTGTGAAGGCGTTCATTGACGGCCGCCGGGTCAGCAGCGCCGAACAGTGGGACGGCGTCGTCTACCGGGTCATCGGCAAGGCCTGATTTACTGGGGCCCCGGTGTTCAAGGCGACGGCCAACGCCCGGGCGCTCCGCAGTTCCTATCGATAAGAGAAGGTATGTCTTGAGCTATATCGCCGAAACTGCTGATGTCTCGCCCGACGCCGTCATTGGGCAGGGGTCGAAGATCTGGCACCTTGCCCAGGTCCGCGAAAATGCCCGGCTGGGGGAGAACTGCATCGTGGGCCGGGGCGCCTATGTCGGAACGGGCGTCGAGATCGGCGCCAACACCAAAATCCAGAACTACGCGCTGGTGTACGAGCCCGCGGTTCTCGGGGAGGGCGTGTTCATCGGTCCGGCCGTCGTGCTCACGAACGACACCTATCCGCGGTCCATTTCTCCGGATGGAAGCCTCAAGAGCGCCCACGACTGGGTGCCCGTCGGAGTGACCATCGAGAAGGGTGCGGCCATCGGCGCACGCGCAGTCTGTGTAGCCCCCGTGACCATCGGTGCCTGGGCGACGGTTGCCGCGGGTGCCGTGGTCACGAAGGACGTCCCGCCCTACGCCCTGGTGGCCGGAGTTCCGGCCAAACGCCTCGGCTGGGTGGGCAGGGCGGGACACCCGCTGAAGGCTGAAGGTTCCCTCTGGGTCTGTCCGGAGACCGGGGAGCGGTACGAGGAAACGAACGACACACTGAAACCAGTAGGGGTAGAGGCATGAGCAAGGACTTCATTCCAGCAGCGAAACCGATCGTCGGAGACGAAGAGCGCGCGGCCGTCGACGCCGTCCTCCTTTCGGGGATGCTTGCACAGGGTTCCGAGGTTTCCGCGTTCGAGAAGGAATTCTCCGAGGTCCTCCTCGACGGCCGCGCGGCCGTTGCCGTGAACTCCGGGACGGCAGGGCTCCACCTGGGGCTTCTTGCCGCGGGCATCGGCCCCGGCGATGAGGTGATCGTCCCTTCCTTCACCTTCGCTGCAACGGCCAACTCCGTCGCGCTCACCGGCGCAACGCCCGTCTTCGCCGACATCGAGCTCGACCACTACTGCCTCGACATCGACCACGTGGCATCCCTGATCACCGGGAAGACCAAGGGGATCATGCCGGTCCACCTCTACGGGCACCCGGCCGACATTGCGGCGTACCGGACGCTCGCGGATGAACACGGTATCTCCCTCTTCGAGGACGCCGCCCAGGCGCACGGGGCCTCCCTCGGTGGGCGCCAGGTGGGCACCTTCGGTGACTTCGCCATGTTCTCGCTCTACCCGACGAAGAACATGACCTCCGGCGAGGGCGGAATGGTCTCGACGGGCAACCCTGAGATCGAACGCCGGCTCCGTCTGCTTCGGAACCAGGGCATGGAGCGCCAGTACGAGAACGAGCTGGTCGGTTTCAACGCGCGGATGACGAACCTGCACGCCGCGATCGGACGCGTTCAGCTCACCAAGGTCGGCGGCTGGACCGCTCAGCGCCAGGCGAATGCCGCCTTCCTCACTGACAACATCGAGGGCATCACGACGCCGGTGGTGGCCGACGGTGCCGTTCACGTCTACCACCAGTACACAGTGCGGGTCGAGGGGGACCGGGACGGCTTCGCCGCGGCCCTCAAGGACGAATACAACATCGGTTCGGGTGTGTACTATCCGATTCCGAACCACCGCCTGCCCTCGTTCCAGCGCACGGAGGACCTGCCCAACACGGAGACCGCCGCCCGTGAGGTGCTCTCGTTGCCGGTCCACCCCTCGCTCGACGCCGAGGACCTTGACCGCATTGTCACGGCGGTCAACGCGCTGGCGAAGGCGGGTGCCTAGTATGGCGGATCTGCGGGTTGGCCTGATCGGGCTGGGGATGATGGGGCGCCACCACGCCCGCGTCATTCGGGAGGTTGAGGGCCTCGAGCTCGTCGCCGTCGCCGACGCCTACGGGGATCCACACGGGGTGGCAGGGAAGCTGCCGGTCTGCGCCTCGGTGGACGAACTGATCGCCGAGGGAATCGACATGGCGGTGTGCGCCGTGCCGACCGGCCTGCACGAGAAGGTCGGGCTGGCCCTGGCCGGCGCCGGCGTCCACACCCTCGTCGAAAAGCCCATCGCCGACACAGTCGAAGCCGGCCAGCGCCTGGTCGATGCGTTCGAAAGCGCGGGCCTGATTGGAGCCGTCGGGCACATCGAGCGGTTCAACCCTGCCCTGCAGTCGCTCCGGGCACGGATCGAGGCGGGCGACCTGGGGGAGGTCTACCAGATCGCCACCCGGAGGCAGGGTCCCTTCCCTGCGCGCATTGCCGACGTCGGCGTTGTCAAAGACCTCGGGACCCACGACATCGACCTCACCTCGTGGCTGGCGCAGTCGCCCTTCACCTCCGTGTCGGCGAGGACCAGCACCCGCTCCGGACGGCCGCACGAGGACATGGTCACCGCTTCTGGCCAGCTGGCCAACGGTGTCATCACTAGCCACCTCGTGAACTGGCTTTCCCCGATGAAGGAACGTCTCACCGTGGTCACGGGGGAGAAGGGCGCCTTCGTCGCCGACACCCTCACCGCCGACCTCACCTTCTACGAAAACGGCACCTTCACCACCGAGTGGGAGGCCGTTTCGAACTTCCGCGGCGTGTCAGAAGGCAACATCACGCGTCTGGCGCTGACGAAGCGCGAGCCGCTGCGAGTCGAGCACGAGGCGTTCCGCGACGCGGTGCTGGGACTTTCGAACAACACGGTGACCATGCGCGAGGGGCTCAATACGCTCCGGGTGGCCGAGGCCATGCTTGACTCCGCACGACGCGGAGTGGTTCGGGACCTTTAAAATTGGTCCTTCGTATAGCAGTAGCAACACGGATATACGAGCCCGAGGCTGGTGCGGCGGCCTACAGGCTGGCTGCAATGGTAAGCGAGCTTGAGAAGCGTGGAAATAAGGTCACCGTCTACACAAGCCGTGCGCCCAACGCAACGCGCTCTACCATGGGGGTTCGGCGGTGGCCGGTCCTAAGGGACCGGGCAGGGGCGGTTCGTGGATATCTCCAGTACGCTAGCTTTGATATTCCGCTGTTTTTTCGCTTGCTCTTCGGAAAAGCATTTGACGTTGCGATTGTAGAGCCCCCTCCCACTACAGGGCTGATTGTGATGTTGGCGGCCGCAATACGTCGACGGCCATTCATCTACTTCGCGGCGGACGTCAGTTCGGTAGCCGCAGCTGGAATTGGTGTCGCTAAGCCGGTGGTTAGCGTTCTTCGCGCGATGGAACGAACGGTCCTTTCGGCCGCTCGTTTCGTCCTGACAGTCTCGTCCGGGGTGTCCCAGGCAGTAGTCGATCTCACCCACCGTCCGGAAAAGGTGGTGAATGTAGGGACCGGTGTCGACACAAAAAAATTCTCGCTCGATGGAGAACGGACCGAAGAGGGCGGCCGGTACTTCGTCTACGCCGGCACCATGTCGGAAATCCAAGGGGCAGGCATATTTGTTGATGCCTTCTTGAGGATCGCATCCGAATTTCCGGACGTGCGGCTGCTGATGTATGGCGACGGTGTCGAGAAGGAGGAACTTCGGGTCCGGGCAGCCTCCACAGAGCGAGTCGAGTTTCCCGGCACGGTCGGTAGTGAGATCCTGTCAAGAATTCTCCGGGGCGCTGTTGCAGGGCTGGCTTCTGTCAGGCCCTCCAAGGGATATGATTTCGCGTTCGCCACGAAAGCCTTGGTGAGCCTTAGCTGTGGAACCCCAGTCATTTATGCCGGTGTGGGCCCCTTGAGAGATGTCGTTTCGAGCGAGCGCCTCGGGCGCAGTGTTGACTGGGATATCGAGCAAGTAGCAAATGCAATGCGGGCTTCCCTGTCAGCCCAAACTTCGGACAGTGAACGACGGAGATTGGCGGGGTGGGTCCAGCGCAATCACTCACTCGCGAGGGTGGGGGCTAACGCAGCCGCTGTTGTTGCCAGGATTGGACACAACACCGGTTCGTAGACTCCACGCCCCACCGTCAGTCCTGCACATCCGTTCGCCCTGGATTTCTAGGGGTGAATGGTCGCCTGCCCCGCAAACGTGTTCACGCAGGATGCGCTGTCCTTAATGATCTCTGGCGGACGCAGTGGCTGGGTTGTAAATAAGACGACCGCCCTCCTGCATTGGCTCACCAGACCACAAGCCGCAGTGGAGGTCTCAGGGCTGGTCGAGAAGGGCGCTGACGACGGCCTTCGCCGCTTCCCCGGTGCCGTAAGGCGTCGCGGAAGTTGAGCGGGGCGCCGGACGCTGCACCACCGAGGCAAGGGAACCGAGATCGTCGGAGACGAGAATGTTCCAGCCCAGCTCCACCGTCTCAACCCATTCGGTCTCCGGCCGGATGGTGGTGCACGGCACCCGCAGCAGGAAAGCCTCCTTCTGCAGTCCACCGGAGTCGGTGATCACGCCTGCGCTGTTCATGACGGCATTGATCAGCTGCGGATAAGCCAGCGGCGAGGCGACCCGAATAGCTCCTGCTTCGAGGTCGAGCCCATACCGGGCCGCAAGACCCACCAAGCGGGGGTGCGCCAGCAGCACCACGGGCTTGTCGAGGGAAGCGAGGGAGTCGATGATCTGCTTCAGGCGGACCGGCTCGTCGGTGTTGTCGGGCCGATGAATTGTGCTGATGTAGTAGCTGCCGGCTTCCATGCCCAGCGGGAGCGGCTCGCTCCGGGACTCAAGCAGCGCTTTCGTGCCGAACAGGACGTCGGTCATCACGTCACCCACAAGAACGCTCCGCTCGGCCAGCCCCTCATTCGCCAGGTGCCCCATCGCAACCTCGGTGGGCGCGAGCAGGAGATCCGATGAATGGTCGGTAAGGACCCGGTTGTGTTCCTCAGGCATCCGCCGGTTGAATGAGCGCAGGCCCGCCTCAAGATGGGCCAGCGGGATGTGCATTTTGACGGCGGCCACGGCGGCGGCGAGCGTCGAGTTGGTGTCGCCGTAGACGAGGACCCAGTCAGGACGGACCTCTTCGAAAATCTCCTCAAGGCCCGCGAGCATCGCCCCGGTTTGCTTCCCGTGCTTACCTGAGCCGACTCCGAGGTTGAAGTCGGGGGCGGGAATACCCAAGTCCTTGAAAAACACATCGGACATCAGCTCGTCATAGTGCTGTCCGGTGTGAACAATCAGATGTTCGGCCCTGCCCTTCATCGCGTGCGCGATGGGCGCTAGCTTCACGAACTGGGGGCGGGCGCCGACGACGCTCAAGATACGCATTTATTCAACTTACCGTCTCAGGGTCCGACCGCTGAATCCGGAGACACCTCCTGCAGCAGGCGTCGGAGGACGCCGCGCTGCGCCTCTTCGTCGGCTTCGGAGCTTAGGGCCCGGGCAGCCGTATGGGTGTGGCTCTTATACCGGGCGACGTCCTGCATGCTCATGCGCCGCACCGCTTCAGCGAGGGCCTCGGTGGAAAAGTCCTTCGTGACGGCGCCCAGGTGGTGATGTTCGATCAGGCGGGAAGTCTCAGGGGAGGGGCTGAACACGATCGCCAAGCGTGCCTGAACGAAGTCGAAAAACTTGTTCGGCAGCATCAGGGCGTGATTGCGGGTTTGCGGTGGGAGGCTGAAGATACCCACGTCATAGTGATTGAGGACCCGGGGCAGCTCCTCAGGGGCGACGGGCGGGTGTACCGTGACGTTGTTCGCCCTAGCGGCGAGCGATTCAAGGACCCGCAGGTATTTGCCACCGTCACGGGCTGCCACGAGAAAGAGGTCAAGGCTGTAACGCGGACCGAGCAGCCCGGCCGCTTCGATCATGCCCTCAAGATTGCGCCCCGGTACTGCGGCGCCGCTGTGCACCAGGCGGATGACTCCCGGCACCTGCTCGCTGGGCCGCAGGTCGACAAAGGGCCGGGCGTTGCGCACAGTCACCGTCGCACTGCCAAACTGTTCCTCATAGAGGCGGGCGATCGAGTCGTTGACCACGGTGACGGCATGGGTGCGAGGCAGGTACTTGGCACAGACGGCGGTCATGAACGGTTTGATGAGCAACCTCCACGACAGCACATGGACCCGCTCCTCAGGTGCCCACTCGTGCATGTCACCCCACACTGGGGCGCCGTCCGCGATCGCATGCGCCAGTGGAAGGGCGCGTGCCTCGTTTGCAACCACTAGGTCAAAGGATCGCCCGGCCGCAAGCTTCAGCGCCGCCCGCACCGCGGGAGCCGCCAGCTCAACCCGCCGGTAGGCGCGCAGGGCAAGGAGGGCGACGCCGAAAGGCGTCTGCGGCAGGGACGGCAGCGCAGCGTCCAGTTCCAGGTGTTCGGCTGCGGCGGCCGGTTTTGCACCGTAACCGAGTGTTATCACTTCACCAAATTCGGCGAGAACGTCGAGTTGGCGCAGCACGCGGGCGTCCGCCTGAATGTCGGAAAAGGAGATGCAGAGGATTCTTGGGCGCATGCTCCAACTTTAGGGTGCTCCGTGCCGGCTCGGTTCCGGTTTGAGCGGTGGACGCCGCAGGAAGGCCTTAGGGAACGGCCAAATGGCCCGCGGGGTGGGACGGCGAGTGAGGGATCCCCTTCGATGGTCAGGTATTCTTGACCCCGCGGGCATGGGCCCACCCTGCCGCGCCACCTCAAACCAGGAGACTTTGTGAACGCTGACCTCGTCGTCGTAGGCTCGGGCTTTTTTGGCCTGACAATCGCGGAGCGGGCCGCCACGGACCTTGGCCTCAAGGTACTGGTCATCGACCGTCGCAGCCACATCGGCGGGAATGCCTACAGCGAGCGCGACGCCGAAACCGGTATCGAGGTCCACAAGTACGGAGCGCACCTCTTCCACACCTCCAATGAGCGCGTCTGGGAGTACGTCAACAGGTTCACTACCTTCACCAACTACGTGCACAAGGTTTACGGAGTCCACAACGGCGAGGTGTTTTCCCTTCCGATCAACCTGGCGACGATCAACCAGTTCTTCAGGGCTAACTTCACGCCCGACGAGGCGCGGGCGCTGATCCAGGAGCAGGCCGGGGAGCTGGCGGGGTCGGACCCCCAGAACCTCAATGACAAGGGAATCCAGCTGATTGGTAGGCCCCTTTACGAGGCGTTCATCAAGCACTACACCGGCAAGCAGTGGCAAACCGACCCGAAGGACCTGCCCGCCGGAATCATTTCCCGGCTGCCGGTGCGCTACAACTATGACAACCGGTACTTCAACGACAAGTACGAGGGTCTTCCTACCGACGGATACACGGCCTGGATAAAGCGAATGGCGGACCATCCGAACATCACGGTGAAGCTCAACACCGACTTCTTCGACGAGTCCCAGCCGCTGAATAAGAAGGCCGTCGTCGGCACAGTTCCCGTGATTTACACCGGGCCGGTGGACAGATACTTCGACTACGCCGAAGGCGAGCTGTCATGGCGCACGATCGACTTTGAGCAGGAGGTGCTAGATACGGGAGACTTCCAGGGAACCTCGGTCGTCAACTACAACGACGCCGACACCCCCTTCACCCGCATCATCGAACCGCGCCACTTCCACCCGGAGCGGGACTACCAGACCGAGAAGACTCTGATCATGCGCGAGTTCTCCCGGTTCGCCGAGTCCGGGGACGAGCCGTACTACCCGGTTAACACGGCGGACGACCGGCTGAAGATGCTTGCCTACCGGGATTTGGCCAAGGCCGAGGACTCGGTGCTGTTTGGCGGGCGCCTTGGCACCTACAAGTACCTCGACATGCACATGGCCATCGGTTCGGCCCTCACCATGTTCGATAACAGGATCAAGCCCCACTTCAGCGGCGGGGAAAAGCTTGAAAGCGGAGGAGTGGACGCATGAGTGCAACTGCGGCAACCGAACTGTCGGTGGACCGGGACGCCGATGCTTCGGCCTGGCACACCATTCAGCGGGTGATCCTGCCGGCTCAAAGCCAGATCGACACGGCGGCGCTCTATATTGACCAGGGCAGTGCCATGGGAATGCAGCTCAATACGGTGGGCGGCAGCACTCAGGACACGTCGAAGGCTTCCGAAGTGTCGGATCTGTCCCGGGAAGTACACGTGGAGGACTTCCTGTCCCGGCGTTCTACCTCGATCCGGACCGGGGAGCGCATCTCGTTCGGCACTTACTTCAATGCGTTCCCGGCCAGCTACTGGCGTCGTTGGACCAACGTCAGGGAGGTGCGCCTCAGCGTGCGCACCCGGGGCGTGGGTGGGGTAAGCGTCTATAAATCGAACGCACGGGGCTCGTTGCAGCACGTCAGCACCAAGCGGGTGGAAGGGAAAGCGACAAGCACCTTCGACTTGTCCCTGAACCCCTTCGGGGACGGTGGGTGGTACTGGTTCGACCTCGTGGCAGGTGCGGACTCCTTCGTCCTCGAGGAGGCGAATTGGCTCGCCCCCGGCAAAGCTCCGGAGTCCGGATCGATCACGCTGGAAATCACCACCCTGAACAAGCCAGACTTTTGCCTTAACAACCTTTCGATCCTCGCAGACCATCCTGAGGCGCTGACCAACATTCGGGAAGTGCTTATTGTCGACCAGGGCACGCAGAAGGTCGCCAGCGAACCCGGCTTCGATGCGGTGGCTGCCCGCCTTGACGGAAAGCTGCGCATCATCGATCAGGCGAACCTTGGCGGGTCGGGAGGTTTCGCCCGGGGGATGTACGAGGCCGTTGAGAACGGCAGCGACTATGCCCTGCTGCTTGACGACGACGTCGTGATGGAGCCTGAAAGTATTTCCCGTCTCCTGGGTTTCGCCGACCACTGCAAGGCGCCCACCATTGTGGGCGGGCACATGTTCGATCTGTATAACCGGACCGTCCTGCACACCTACGGCGAGATCGTGAACCCCTACCGCTTCCAGCCCGATCAGCCGGTCGCGGACCAGAAGCTTGGACACGACTTCGCCCGGTCCAACCTGCGCCACACCCCGTGGCTGCACCGCAGAATCGACGTCGACTACAACGGTTGGTGGATGTGCCTCATCCCGACCAGAATCATCCGGGAAATTGGGCTCTCGCTGCCGATCTTTATTAAGTGGGACGACGCGGAATACGGTCTGAGGGCCAAGACTGCCGGTTATCCAACGGTGTCCATGCCCGGGGCGGCGGTCTGGCACGTGTCCTGGGTCGACAAGGACGACATGGTGGGCTGGCAGGCGTACTTCCACACCCGCAACCGGATGATTGCGGCGCTGCTTCACAGCCCCTATGAGCGCGGGGGCAGGGTGGTCAAGGAATCTGGATACTCCGATATCAAACATCTGGTTTCCATGCAGTACTACACAGCGCGCGGCCGTGTGATGGCGATGCGTGACATTCTGAAGGGGCCGGACCAGCTTCACTCGATTCTTGCGACCAAGCTTCCCGAGATCAGGGCGATGGCCGCCGATCACCCGGATGCCCAGTTCAAGGAAGGTCCTGACGCGTTCCCTTCGCCTAAAATGGACAAGCCGCCGCGCCACGGCCGGGGATTCGCGGCTCCCTCCTACACGACCCTCGTGCCGTGGGCTTTGAAGACCATCGCGCGGCAGCTCAGCAAGCCGGTCGCGCCCCTCAGCTCGGAACGGCCCCAGGCCTTCATCCCCCATCAGGACAACAAGTGGTGGCGCATGTCGCAGTACGACAGTGCGATTGTTTCCAACGCGGAGGGGACCGGGGCGTCCTGGTACCGCCGTGACCCGAGGGAACTGCGCAGCCTCCTGACCGAGGCAGGCCGGCTCAACGCTGAGATCCTGCGTAAGTGGCCCCAGCTGAGGGACCAGTACCGCGCGGCAGCGGCGGAAATTACCTCGTTCGATGCATGGAAGAGGACGTTCGACTCGCATTCGGATGAAGGTAATTGATTTGACCTCGGAAGCGCTGGCCACCCCCGGCTTGGGAGGTGGTCTCAGAGATGTGCTCCGGTCGAGGTATCTTCTGAAGCTCCTCGTGTCGAAGGAGCTGAAGGTCCGGTACCGGGGTTCGGTTCTCGGTCTGTTGTGGTCGTACGTGAAGCCGGGAGTCCAGTTTTTTGTGTTCTGGTTCGCCCTGGGAATCTTTCTGGGGCTGAACAAGAACACCGAGAACTATCCCATCTATCTGTTCTCCGGGATCGTCTTGGTTAACTTTTTCACCGAGGCGCTGAGCAATGCGTCACGGTCGATCGTGATCAACGGCGGGCTCATCAAGAAGATCTATCTGCCTCGGGAACTGTTCCCTGTCGCCTCCGTCTGGGTGTCGGCGGTGCACTTCTTCCCGCAGCTCGTCGTGTTGGTTGCCGCCTGCCTCTTCACGGGGTGGCGGCCCGGTATTCCAGAGCTCATCGCCGCCGTCGTCGCGTTCTCCATCGTGGCGATGCTCGCCATCGGGCTCGGCCTTTTCTTTGGATCGGTCAACGTGTACTTCCGGGACTCGGAAAACTTCGTCGATATGCTCCTGATGATCGCAACCTGGGCGTCGCCGGTCCTGTACCCCTGGACATTGGTGCGCGACGGGCTGCGGGACGCTTTTGGCGCGTCAGCCGGCCAGGTTCTCCTGACGATTTACCAGTTCAACCCCCTCACCATCGCCGTCGAGTTGTTCCACTATGCGTTTTGGGCTCCCACTACCTCTTCCGCTACGGATCCGGCCTCTGTCGTTCCGCCGGATCTGATCTTCGTATGGACGCCGATCGCCCTGGTCACCGCTATTCTCGTGATCGTCGCCGGTCAATTCACCTTTCGGCGGCTTGAAGGCCGCTTCGCGCAGGAGCTCTAGCAGTGGCAACAGCAATTGAAGTCCGAGGCATTTCCAAGCAGTTCGTCCTGCGCCACACGCGCTCCATTAAAGAGGCGTTCGTCTGGGTCATGAAGGGCCGCAAGGGAGACCTGTCAAAGAAGTTCCACGCGTTGCATGATGTGAGTCTCGAAATAGAGCAGGGCGAAACCGTCGCGTTGCTCGGCCTCAACGGTTCCGGGAAATCGACACTCCTGAAGCACATCTCGGGCGTGATGCTGCCGGACACCGGAACGGTGCGGACACGGGGGAGGGTCGCAGGGCTGATCGAGGTCGGAGCCGGCTTCCACCCGGATCTGAGCGGGCGGGACAATGTCTATTTGAACGGGGCCATCCTGGGCATGTCGGAAGCCCAGATCAGTGAGCGCTTCGATGACATCCTCGAGTTCTCCGAGATCGGGGACTTCATCGATACCGAGGTCAAGTTTTATTCCTCCGGCATGTACCTTCGGCTGGCGTTCTCGGTTGCCGTTCACACGAACCCCGAAGTGTTCCTCGTCGACGAGATTCTTGCCGTTGGAGACGAACCGTTCCAACGAAAGTGCATCGCCAAGATCAAGGATCTCGCCGACGCCGGAAAGACCCTCGTTGTCGTGAGCCATGACCTGGATTTGGTTTCGACGATCTGCAAGCGGGGGGTCCTCTTGGAACACGGCCGCATCATTCTCGACGCGCCTGTCCATGAAGCGGTGCGCCGCCTCCGCGGCGAAGACTAGGACTGCATTCATGTCATGGTGGGACACTGCACCGGCGTTTGTGCTGGTCATTTCGATTCTCCTGCTGCCCGGGGCCCTGATAGCGCTGGCCGCGGGTGCCCGCGGGGCGTCTGTGATCGCGGCTGCCCCCGCGCTCGGCGTGGGACTCGTCGGGCTCTCCGGAATCGCTGGAGGACTCCTCGGAATCCGTTGGACGCTGTGGTGGGTCGGAGTCTGCGCCGTCGTGGTGATTCTCCTGTCCTGGGTGTTCGGGCGCTACGTCGGCCCCCGTGGACCGCGGCAGCGTTTCGTCTCGCAATGGCCGGGGCTGATAGGGCTCATTTCCGGAGCGGTCTTCGCCGCCGCCGTTATTGGGCAGCAGCTGAAGTTCGCAATCGACCGACCGGATCACATCGCGCAGCGGTATGACAACGTCTTCCACCTGAACGCGGTCCGCTACATCCTCGAGAGCGATAATGCCTCCACGCTTACTCTTGGCCGGATGCTCCTCCCAACCAACACCGTCGCCATTTATCCGTCAGCATGGCACTCGATTGTCGCCCTCATTACGGATGGTGCCGGGCTGGAGATACCGGTCGCGTCCAACGTGATGAACATCGCAGTAGCCGCCGTCGTCTGGCCGCTTTCATGTATGTTCCTCTCTTCCGTCGTCTTCGGAGCGCGGTGGTTCCCGCTCGCGGTGACGGGGGTCCTTTCGACCTGTTTTGCGGCTTTTCCGCTCGCACTTTTCGACTGGGGCCCGCTCTTCCCTAATCTGCTGTCCTACGCGGCCCTCCCTGTGGCGATAGGGTACGTTGCCGCTCTTTGCCGGCTGAGTCAACCGACCGGCATGAGCGTCGGGGGGCTGGCCATCGGACTGGTCGGTGGTTGTGCCGCGTTGGGCACGGCACAGCCCAATGGGTTGGTGGCACTCATGGCGTTCTTCATTCCGATGGGGCTGTGGGCATGGATCCGATGGTTCAAAGGACAGAGCGGGTCTCGCACGAAGAGATCGATACTGACCCAGGTCGCCGTGCTCATCGGATCAGCCGGTGCAATCGTTCTGGCCTGGTACGCGCTGCTCCTCGGCTATGACGACAGGGACCCCTTCACAACAGGGGGCGCCGCATTGGGGGAGGCGCTTACGGGAACAGCGAGCAGCACGGAGACCACTTGGATGCTCGCTGCCGCAATCCTGATTGGTGTGGTGGTCTTGATCCGCCAGCCGAGGTGGGCCTGGATCCTCGGGTGCTTCGCCGTCGCGGCGGCGCTCTACGTTGTGGTGGCTTCGGAACCGAGGGGTCCGGTCCGTATGACCCTGACTGGCGCCTGGTACCAGGACGCCCCGCGGCTCGCGGCTCTCCTTCCACTGGTGAGTGTGATGGTCGCCGTGGCGGGCCTGGTCTGGTTGGTTGATCGGTCGGCGGCGCTCGTAGGTGCGCTCCGGGGTACGCCGGCTTGGCTCGGAAAAGTCGCTTCAGTGGTCGTCGGCGCAGCGGTGGTGGGTGTTCTGATTCCAAGTGCCTTCTCAGATGGGATGGAGGCGTCCACCCAAAAAGTCTCTAAAGCGTTCAGCTTTGACCCGAAGTACACAGACATCCTGACGCTCGACGAAAGGACGCTTATCGCCCGGCTGCCCGACCTCGTGGGGAAGGGAAGCGTCATCGGCGTCAATCCCTGGAACGGTGGCGCTTTGGCCTACTCGTATACCGGGATCAAGGTCAGCCAGTACCATATGACGGATCCTGACAAGGTGCTTGCCCTCGTAGCTCAATCCGCCGACGAGGCGAATGCAGGCTCCGCGGTGTGCGTACGTGCCCGGGAGCTGGGTATCGATTATGTCTTGGACTTTGGCTCCGATTACCTCCTCGATTTCGATAACGCCTTCCTCTACCCGGCATTCGATGATGCGGGCGATTCGAAGTACACCCTTGTTGACCAGGTCGGCGCGGCCAAACTATTCAAGCTCGGGAACTGTTTCGAGGTGTCTGACCAGTGAGTGCGCAGAAGCTCGAATCGGGGAGGAACAGTCCCCTATGCGATACTGGCATAGTGAGTCGTACCTGGATTGTGATCCCCCTCTTCAACGAGGCTCCCATCATCGGCTCCGTCATCAAGGACCTTCTTCCGGTATTTCCCCACATCGTTTGCGTGGACGACGGAAGCACAGACACTTCAGCGGAAGCCGCACGCGCGGCTGGCGCGGTTGTCGTACAGCACCCGGTGAACCTGGGTCAGGGCGCCGCTCTCCAGACAGGGTTCGAGTATGTGCTGCAGGATCCCGAGGCCAGCTGTGTTGTCACCTTTGATGCCGACGGGCAGCACCGGGTGGCCGATGCAGAGGCCATGGTGCAGCGCATTCAGTCCGGCGAGGCGGAGGTGGTGCTCGGATCACGGTTCCTGGATGGCAGGACAAGGCTCGGCCCGATGAAGCGGATTGTGCTGCGCACGGCCGCCCTCCAGATCCGATGGAGCACCGGCATGCCCCTCACCGATGCGCACAACGGTCTTCGTGCCTTCAACCGGCAGGTCACGTCCAATCTCCATCTCACCCAAAACAGGATGGCCCACGCCTCTGAACTGATCCATGTGCTCTCCACCCTTAAGCCACGCTGGACGGAGCATCCCGTAGAGATCGTCTATACCGATTACTCGAAATCCAAGGGACAGTCCCTCCTCAATTCCGTCAATATTCTGGCGGACCTGCTCTTTAGGTAAACCATATGCTCATAGTCGTTCAGATCGTTCTCCTCGTCGTTGTAGTCATCTTCTCCCTCGTGCTCATCCGCGGCGGCTCGAATGCAAAACACATGGCGATTCGCCGGATCATGGTGTTGCTCTTCGCTATCGCGGCCGTTTTTTCAATTTTCTTCCCGACCATCTTGACGCAGCTCGCCAGCATGGTGGGTGTGGGTCGTGGAACGGACCTGATGCTCTATGCCTTCATCGTTTCCTTCCTTGTGTATATGTCCACTACACACCAGCGCTTCCGCCAAATGGAGACCACGCTGACAAAGCTCTCCCGCCGGATCGCCCTCGACGAGGCAGTAAAACCCTGGGAAGCCGTTCTTGCGCCAGACGAGCGAGTTGCCGGGCCTGACGATTTTCGCTTTCGCGCTAAGACAGTGTCGGAAAAGAAATGAAAGCGCTCATTGGCATCAACCGTCGACTTCTGGGAGTTCTGCCTGACTCCGCCCGCAGGTTCCTGATCCGGTATGCGGTGCTCTCCTCCTCGTTGGCACTCATCGATGTGGTCGCCCTAGGGCTGTTGGCAATCACCATGTCGAGCATCATCGCCGACAAGTCCATCCGCGTAGGGCCCATCGTCATCGAGGAGGTGGGTGACTATGCGATCGTCCTCGTGATCTTCTGTGCCCTGGTCATCATCAAGAGCGCGATGAACGTGCTCCTCCTGCGGCTCGCCACGTCACGATTTGCAGCCCACGAGGTGGCGATCGGTGATCGACTCCTCGCCGCCTACATGCGTGCCCCGTGGGTTGATCGGCTCAAGCGGAACTCCTCGGAACTGATTCGATCGGTAGATTCGGGAGTCTCAATCACAGTCTCAGGTGTGCTGATGCCGTCCATGGGGCTTGCCGGTGAAATCGTATCGGTGCTCGCGGTGGTAACGGTCTTGCTGGTCGCCAACTGGATCACCGCCGTCACAGCGATTTTCTATCTGGGCCTGGTAGCTCTTTTCCTTTCACGTGGCATCTCCAAGCGAGCCGTGGCAAACGGCCGACGCAACCGGCAGTTCTCGCTGCGGACAGTGCGTCTTATCACCGAGGCGATGGGCGCACTCAAGGAAGTGACACTGAAGGGAGCGACAGCTGATGTTGAGCGAGCAGTACACGCGAACCGTGTGCAGTCTTCCAAAGCCCGCTCAATGGCCCTTTTCCTTGGTCAGGTTCCGCGTTTTGTTCTCGAATCGGCCTTGATCGGCGGGTTTCTGCTGGTTGGTGCTATTGGATGGATCAGTACCCCCGAGGGAATTGACCCGGTGACGAATACGCTGGCAGCGATTGCGCTATTCGGTGTGGCCGGCTTCCGTATTGTTCCCTCCCTCACGCGCTTCCAGTCGATTCTTTCGACCGTTCATTCCGGGACTCCGTTCGCCGAGCAGGTTCTTGCCGACATCAAGGAAGCAGAGGCTAGGGCCAAGGATGAGGAATCGCCCGATCAGGCAGAGCTTCCTCCAGGGGTTCCGGATGTAGTGCTGAAGAACGTCACGTTCAATTATCCCGGCACCGCGGCGCCGGCACTCGTAGACGTCACGATGACCATCCCTGCAGGTTCGCGCGTGGCCGTCGTCGGGTCATCGGGCGCGGGCAAGTCAACGCTCATTGATCTGCTGCTTGGATTGCTGCTGCCAAGCTCAGGTGAGGTGCTCATCGGCGGTGTGCCCATGCGTGAGGTCTTGCACTCGTGGCGGTCGCGGGTGGGTTATGTGCCCCAGGAAGTGTCACTCTTCGACGCCTCTGTAGCCCAGAATGTTGCGCTCACCTGGGATCCGGACGAGGTGGACCCGGACCGCGTTCGACGCGCCCTAAAACGAGCGCAGATGCTCGACGCCGTAGAAGCCCGTCCGGACGGCATCTATGGTGATGTTGGGGAGCGCGGAATGGCGTTGTCCGGTGGTCAGCGTCAACGGCTCGGAATCGCCCGCGGCCTTTATGCGGATCCCGCTGTACTGGTCTTGGACGAGGCAACCAGTGCGCTGGATACCTCCACAGAGGCAGCAGTGACCGATGCGATCCGAAACCTGGCGGGAAGCGTCACAACCATCACAGTGGCGCACCGGTTGTCCACCATCAAGGACAGCGACGTCGTGTTCTTTTTCGCCGATGGCCGTCTGGCTGGCCAGGGGACCTTCGAAGAGGTAATTGCACAAATGCCCGATTTTGCTAAGCAGGCTGCTTTGGCCGGACTCGCCTGAAGCAATCCAGCTCGCCCACAAGAACCTAGCTAACCGAAAGCGAAGGAAATATGAGTGATGTAGTCGTTGAAGCGGAAAGCAACGAAGGTGTTCAGCCAAGTCGGCCGAGGATTCTTGTGCTTTCCTTCTCACCCATCATCAGGGATCCAAGGGTTCTGCGGCAGATCAGCTTGCTGAAGCCCTCTGCAGACATCATCTCCTGCGGTTACGGCGAGGCCCCGGATGGCGTTGTCGAACACATCCGCATCCCGGCCGCCCTGAAACCTTGGCGTTCCGATCACAAAAAAGTCGCAGCTCTGCTGGCAGCTCGTTTTCATGAGCGCCTCTACTTTGATTCAGACAGGGTGAAGTTCGTCAGGGATCGCATACCGGTAGGCAGCATAGATGTGGTCATGGCGAACGATGTCATTGCAGTTCCACTTGCACTTGCCTTGCGTCCCACACGGGGAGTGCACGCGGATCTGCATGAGTATGCGCCGCGGCAGGGGGAGGATCAGCTTCAGTGGCGATTGCTGGTCGGTCCACTCATGAAGTGGGCGTGCCGCAAATATGTGACGAGAGCGAATTCTGTTTCCACAGTTGCGAAGGGGATAGCCGAGGAGTATGCGCGTGTATACGGCATAGCGGAGCCGGCCGTGGTGCCCAACGCTTCGGCGTATGACCCACGTTTTGAACCTACTCAAGTGGCAAGTCCACTCCGAATCGTCCATGCCGGTGCGGCAGGCCGCGGGCGTCGCATCGAAATTATGATGGATGCCGTGGCCAAGGCAAACGAAGTTCGGCCCGGCGCCGCAACGTTCGATGTAGTGCTCGTGCCCGGCGATCAGAGCTACATTGATGAGCTGACCAGGAAAGCAAAGGGTATCCCTGGAAATGCTGTGAAGGTTATTCCCCCGGTCGCTTTTGATCAGATTGTCCCGTTGCTTCATGGGTATGACATCGGGTTTTACCTCTGCCCACCGAACAACTTCAACATGCGGCATGCCCTGCCGAACAAATTGTTCGAATTTGTTCAGGCACGGCTCGCGGTGGTGATCGGCCCCTCGCCGGAAATGCAGCGCATTGTAACAGAACATCAATTTGGTCTTGTCACCGACGGGTTCGACGCGGCATCAGCGGCTGACTTGCTTCTGAAGTTGACTCCCGAAGAAGTGGCGGAGATGAAGAACGCGTCACACACCGCCGCGAAGACACTTAGTGCGGAAGCGGTCACGCAGCCATGGCTCGACGCCGTGCAGCGCTTGACGCGGGTCGCCTGACGACACAAGCATGGATTCCGTCAAGGCCCTCCACGTCCACGACGCGGCTAATCTGGGGCGCAACCTCGTAACCACAGCCAACGAGATGGGCCAGCCGTGGTCAATGACCGGCATCCCCTGGTACTACCGGCGCGACTGGACAGGCATCCTCAAGCATCCGGCTCTGCGAACTCGGCCCGTGCTGTGGGACGGGACCCTTGCCCTGAAGAGCGCGCGGGCCGATGTCGTCCACTTCCACACGGGCGGTCTTTCCCCGCACGCCCGCTGGCTGCGGACTCCGTGGGTGCTTCACTTCCACGGCACTGATGTGAGGTCGCGCCAGTATGACGGTTGGGCTCCCAAGCTGCAGTATGGAGTTGCACACGCCGATGCAATCCTCTTTTCTACACCCGATCTTGCTCCCCACGTCCAAAACCTCACCGACAGGGGGCAGTACTTCCCTGTCACCATTCGGACCGATCGACTCCCTGCATGGCAGCCGCGTCCGGACCGCGTCGTGTTCGCCTCCCGGTGGGACGACGTCAAGGGTGCGTCTCAGCAGATCGAGGTTGCCCGGCGCGTGCGGGAGGCGCGGCCCGACGTCGAACTCGTGGGGCTGGACTGGGGGGAGCAGGCTGCTGAGGCAGCGGAAGCCGGAATTGCTCTGGTTCCCAAGATGGCGCCCGGGCATTTCCAAGAGTGGCTCGCCTCCGGATCCGTGGTTGTCGGTCAAATGACACGCATCCTTTCGGTGAGCGAGCTCGAAGCGCTGGCGATCGGAGTGCCGGTGGTGAGCACCGCCGATCCGTCCTTCTATCCGATGCTCACCCACCTCGGCGGTACGAGCATCCAGGCGGTTGCCGGGGACGTGATCCGCGCGCTCGAGGAGCCGAGGGCCACCTCACAGCGGCAGGACGGACCCGGATTTGTCGCGAAGGAACATGACGCTAGGGTCGGGGTTGAACGCCTGACCAGGTTGTACTCCTCCCTGATTTCCAGTGGGAAACGCCGTGCTGGCGCTGCCGGCTGAGCACTCCTAGGCGGGTCGAATAAACAATGAAGGCGGGGCCCCTTTCGGGAGGCCCCGCCTTTTCATTTGTGGTTAGAGTTTTCCGGCGGTGGTTGCGGTGGTGTAGCCGGGGTTGGTGGGCATTCCGGTTCCGGTGTACCGCCAGAGGGATCCGTCGGTGCGGGTGGCCAGGAGGTCGGGTTTGGTGTCGCGGGTGATGTCGCCGGGGCTGAGGATGTGGGTGTAGGTGTTCCAGCCGGAGGCGCCGATTTTGGTGGCGGGTTTGTAGCCGGGGTTGGTGGTGTTGATGGTGCCGGTGCCGGGGTAGAACCAGAGGGTGCCGTCGGGTTTGCGGGCGATGAGGTCGTTGCGTTTGTCGCCGTTGAAGTCCCCGGGGCTCAGGACGTGGTTGAAGTTCTGCCAGCCCCCGGTGCCGATTCTCACGGCTGTTCCGTAGCCTCGGCTGGTGGCCGAGACGGTGCCGGTGCCGGGCCAGAACCAGAGGGTTCCATCGGCCCGGCGGCCGAGCAGGTCGGGTTTGGCGTCGCCGTTGTAGTCTCCGGGGGTGATGACCTGGTCGAAGTTCTGCCACCCTGTTGCTGCGATTTTGCGGCCTGGTTTGTAGCCTTCGTTGGTGGTGTTCACGGTTCCGGTGCCGGCGTAGAACCAGAGGCTGCCGTCGGTGTGGCGGGCGAGGAGGTCGGCCCTGCCATCGGCGTTGAAGTCGCCCGGGGCCAGGATCTGGGCGAAGGAATTCCACCCGCGTGCACCGATTTTCAGTGCCGTCCCATAACCCCCGCTGCCGTTACCGTTGAGGAACCAAAGGGTTCCGTCTTTCTTGCGGCCGATGAGGTCCCGGGTGCCGTTGGCGTTGAAGTCTCCGGGGGAGACGAGGGCGGTGTAGTCCTGCCAGCCGCTGGTGGCGGTACGGACGGCCGGTTTGTAGCCGTTGTCCGTCATGGCGGTGCCGGCGAAGAACCACAGGCTCATATCGGCTTTAAAACCCACCAGGTCGGTTTTGCCGTCGCGGTTGAAGTCACTGGCCCCTACCACGTCGGCGTAGCCGGACCAGCCGGTGGCGATGGCCCGGCCGGGCAGGTAGCCGTTGCTGGTGGTGCTCACGTTTCCGGTGCCCTGGTAGAGCCAGAGCGTGCCGTCGGGTTTGCGGGCCAGTAGATCCGCCCGGCCGTCGCCGGTGTAGTCCCCGGCGCCGGTGATCATGTTGAACCCGGTCCAGCCGCCGGTGCCGATGCGCACCGCGCCGGTCACGATGCCCGGTCCGGTGCCGGTGCCGCGGTAGAGCCAGAGGGTGCCATCGGGTTTGCGGGCGATCAGGTCCGCCCGGCGGTCCCCGGTGAAGTCCCCGGGGGAGACCATGATGTCAAAGGCGTTCCAGCCCGCACCGCTCTTGACCGCGCCCCTGTAGCCCTCGGCGGTGGCCGAGACGGCGCCGGTGCCGGCGTAGAACCACAGCGTGCCGTCGGTCTTGCGCCCGACCAGGTCCGGTCGTCCGTCGCCGTTGAAGTCCTGGCCGCCGATGAGCTGGCTGTAGATGCCCCAGCCAGAACCGATCCTCACCGGGGCCCGGAACGAACCGGTGCCGGTGCCGTCATGGAACCACAGCGTGCCATCGGTGCGTCGGGAGACCAGGTCATCGGTGCCACTGCCGTTGAAATCCCCGGCATTGACCACCATCAACGACTTATCCAACACCGGAGCAGGAGCCGGGGCAGGGGTTGAACTGGTGGTGTTGCGTACGAAGCGATCCAGGCCGGCGGCGCTGCCGTTCCATTGGTTCCAGTCCCCAACGACGGGGCCCTCATGGGTGTACTGCCACAGGCTGTAGGTACGCCAACCTGCCGGGAGGGGGCCGGTGCAGCAGTTGTTGTAGGCGGCGATGTGTAGGGGGTGGTTCGCGAAGGCGGTGCTGTTGCCGGTGCACCCGTTCCACCAATCGGTGGTCGAGTAGATCATGGGGAGTCGGCCGGTGCGGCGCAGCATGGTGTTGGAGAAGTCGCGGATCCAGTTCACCATCTGGGTCGGACTCATGTTGTAGCACCTGTTGCCCAGTTCCGGATACGGGTTGTACTCGACATCCAGCAACGGCGGGAGAGTCTTGCCGTCGGCGGTCCATCCACCACCGTTTCTCAGAAAGAAATCGGCCTGCGCAGCACCGCTCGAGACGTTCGGGATGGCGAAGTGGTAGGCGCCGCGGTCCATGCCTACCGCCTCGGCGCCGCTGTATTGACCACGGAAGTAGGGGTTTGTGTAGTTGAGCGCCTGGGTTGCCTTTGTGTAGGCAAACCGCGAACCCTGCCGCCAGGCCGCCGCCCAGTCGACGTTGCCTTGCCAGCTGCTGACGTCCACTCCGAGAATCCCTGCAGGCCTCCAGTAGTTGATCGTCGCCTGGAAGGTCGGTTGGGCCATCGGGAAATCTCCCTGCTGGGGCGAATCCGTGATGCCCGTCTTGTCGGCTCCCTGAACGGAGGGTGCATGGGGCAGCGTCAGCTCGTTGCCGGGGGAGCCGGACCCGTCTTCGGCGATCCGGGCGAGTTCCTCGTCTGTGGGCACCTGTGGGTCGCCGGTCTCGGCAAGGCGCTCCACGCCCTGGCCAAGACTTGCTCCATGGGGGCCGATGAGTTTGGCCAGCGCCGCAGCATTGCGCGCGTATTCCGCGGGGGAAAGGACAGGGGATTCGGTGTTCTCTGGGTCGGCGGCGCCTTCGGCGGACGTGCCGGTCTCGGCGGGGACCGGGTGGGCAGGGGCATTCTCCGGCGGGGTGACCGCTGACGGAGGAGAGGTGGGGGCCGGCGCGGTATCCGGAGCAGCAGGGGCGGGAACACCGGGAGCAGCCGGTTCAGATGGTGCAGGTTCAGCGGTCGCGGTGGAGAGCGGTTTGTCCTCTGGTGAGGTGGCCAGGGCGGCGACTGGAGTGGTGGCTCCCACCAGTGCCGCGGTGAGAAGGGTTACGGCCAGGAGGGTGGCTGGACTGTAGGTTTTCACGGGTGGATCTCCAGATAGTGCGTTGCATGCCGATAAAGGCAGGGAGGCCCGCCGGTCCGGGTGGGCCGGCGGGCCTCTGCGGTGCGGGGTGGTTAGAGTTTTCCGGCGGTGGTTGCGGTGGTGTAGCCGGGGTTGGTGGGCATTCCGGTTCCGGTGTACCGCCAGAGGGATCCGTCGGTGCGGGTGGCCAGGAGGTCGGGTTTGGTGTCGCGGGTGATGTCGCCGGGGCTGAGGATGTGGGTGTAGGTGTTCCAGCCGGAGGCGCCGATTTTGGTGGCGGGTTTGTAGCCGGGGTTGGTGGTGTTGATGGTGCCGGTGCCGGGGTAGAACCAGAGGGTGCCGTCGGGTTTGCGGGCGATGAGGTCGTTGCGTTTGTCGCCGTTGAAGTCCCCGGGGCTCAGGACGTGGTTGAAGTTCTGCCAGCCCCCGGTGCCGATTCTCACGGCTGTTCCGTAGCCTCGGCTGGTGGCCGAGACGGTGCCGGTGCCGGGCCAGAACCAGAGGGTTCCATCGGCCCGGCGGCCGAGCAGGTCGGGTTTGGCGTCGCCGTTGTAGTCTCCGGGGGTGATGACCTGGTCGAAGTTCTGCCACCCTGTTGCTGCGATTTTGCGGCCTGGTTTGTAGCCTTCGTTGGTGGTGTTCACGGTTCCGGTGCCGGCGTAGAACCAGAGGCTGCCGTCGGTGTGGCGGGCGAGGAGGTCGGCCCTGCCATCGGCGTTGAAGTCGCCCGGGGCCAGGATCTGGGCGAAGGAATTCCACCCGCGTGCACCGATTTTCAGTGCCGTCCCATAACCCCCGCTGCCGTTACCGTTGAGGAACCAAAGGGTTCCGTCTTTCTTGCGGCCGATGAGGTCCCGGGTGCCGTTGGCGTTGAAGTCTCCGGGGGAGACGAGGGCGGTGTAGTCCTGCCAGCCGCTGGTGGCGGTACGGACGGCCGGTTTGTAGCCGTTGTCCGTCATGGCGGTGCCGGCGAAGAACCACAGGCTCATATCGGCTTTAAAACCCACCAGGTCGGTTTTGCCGTCGCGGTTGAAGTCACTGGCCCCTACCACGTCGGCGTAGCCGGACCAGCCGGTGGCGATGGCCCGGCCGGGCAGGTAGCCGTTGCTGGTGGTGCTCACGTTTCCGGTGCCCTGGTAGAGCCAGAGCGTGCCGTCGGGTTTGCGGGCCAGTAGATCCGCCCGGCCGTCGCCGGTGTAGTCCCCGGCGCCGGTGATCATGTTGAACCCGGTCCAGCCGCCGGTGCCGATGCGCACCGCGCCGGTCACGATGCCCGGTCCGGTGCCGGTGCCGCGGTAGAGCCAGAGGGTGCCATCGGGTTTGCGGGCGATCAGGTCCGCCCGGCGGTCCCCGGTGAAGTCCCCGGGGGAGACCATGATGTCAAAGGCGTTCCAGCCCGCACCGCTCTTGACCGCGCCCCTGTAGCCCTCGGCGGTGGCCGAGACGGCGCCGGTGCCGGCGTAGAACCACAGCGTGCCGTCGGTCTTGCGCCCGACCAGGTCCGGTCGTCCGTCGCCGTTGAAGTCCTGGCCGCCGATGAGCTGGCTGTAGATGCCCCAGCCAGAACCGATCCTCACCGGGGCCCGGAACGAACCGGTGCCGGTGCCGTCATGGAACCACAGCGTGCCATCGGTGCGTCGGGAGACCAGGTCATCGGTGCCACTGCCGTTGAAATCCCCGGCATTGACCACCATCAACGACTTATCCAACACCACCGGAACAACCGTTGACTTCGCCGCGACTGTGACTACTGCGCTGCTGGAAGTGATCGAGTTGATCGTCACCCGCGTGCCGGCATGAGTGGTGAATGTCTGGCCGGCCTGCCAGGTGAGGTTCGAGTTGCCCCAGCCCCAGCGAAGGCTGTTGGGGGTGAGCGCGATCGAAGCGTTGCCGCTCCACCCAAGGACATCCTTCTTGGTGATCTTGACGCCCCTGTTGCCATTCACCGCCGTCGCCGTGTCGTATCCGACGGGAAGCCGCAGTTCCAGGTAATAGGTTTCCTTGCTGACTGGATCAATGAACTTCACCGCACGGTTGACCGCCGTGCCGGCCCACGGGCGCAAGGTGTACTGCTTGGATCCGGTTGCGATTCCCGCATTGAGGATTTCATTACCGTTGCCGAATCGACCGTACTCCCACAGGAAGGCGTCGATTACAGGGGAGCTCGGCTGGGCGAAACCCATCAGGTCCGTGGTGTCCCCGTACTCGGAGGACCAGCAGGCCGGGTCGGCCCAGCCGGCTGAACCCCGGGCAACATCGGGGCGCCCGTTATTGCAGGCCAGCGAGTTGGCGTGGTGGAGACCGAGGACGTGCCCGAATTCGTGGGTGACGACGTTGTTGGTCAACAGGGACGGGTAGGGCATGATGACACGGCCGCTGGTGTCGCTGTCGGTGAACCCGCCGCCAAGAATGCCCCACGAACCGTTGTAGTTCAGATCCTTGTGGGGGACGAAAATGACGAGCGACTCGTATGGTCGATACCCCCAGCCGAGTTCCTTTGTCACCTTGTCCATGATGACGTTGTAGGAGTCCGTGATGCGCGCGGTCTTGGAGACATGGCGGTACTCATTCACCTTGCTGATCGCGAGCCTGCCACTCGATGCGCCCCTCCAGTAGGAGTGGGCGGAGATGATCGAGTTGCGCGCCGCCGTCATGTTGATGGCATCGGTGTCGGCTTTGGTCTTGCCCAGGAGTTGCACCGTGACAAGGGTGACCTTGAACGTTCCGCTCCGCGGGGCGGTGGCCGCTGCATGGAAACCGTCGCCGCCGGCCTCCGACTCTGCGCCCGCAGAGTGGTCCTCAAGGAATTCCTCCCCGAGCCGGGGCGGAGCCGTCGTGTTCTTTCGAGGATCCCAGTCAACGGGCGGCACGAAGGAGGTGACTTCGTCCTCGGATGTCACCGTGGCCGAAGAGTCGACTGAGGGTGACGGAGACGGCGCGGACGTCTCTTCCGCTGGCGCGGCGGGCTCTTCGGCGGGTGCGGCAGGTTCCTCAGCCGGAGCTGCAGGGGCCGCCGGGGATTCTGCGGGAGCGGGGGCGGGTTCCGGCTCAACGACGGCCGGGGCCGAGGTTGGCGCGGGCGCAGGAGCCGGCTGTTCGGCGGCGAATGCAGGGAGTGAAGTTGTCAGAAGCGCGCTTGAGACGGCAGCGGCACACAGCAACCTCAGGGGTGTGGCAAATGTCACGGGTTTCTCCAGCAGAATCCGGGCGTCAGCCAGGCGGGTGAATTTCCTGAAGACTACACGGATGTGACGGATGTGACGAGTGTTTCCCTTGTGGTCGGCGAAGAATAAGCGTCGCCAGTGCGTGTCATGTTCATTTCGAGTGCGTGTCGTGGCGTGACAAGAGGCACTACCAGAAAATTTTGTGGTACGCGCCACATGTCGGCAAACAGGTGGTTCTGGGACGAAACAGGGGTAGCCCGGGCGCCGTAGAAACGGCTTTTTCCACACCCGCGCTGCTTCCCTGTCCGGCACCGGGTGGGTCGCCTACGCTTGACCGTGAAACAGCGAGTCCCGGGCGGAAACACGCTCCGCCTGCACCGATACCCGCCAATCCTTCGGGGGTTTTATGGATGCTGTGCGCGTGGTCGAGGAGGAAGTGCGCGAACTGATCCGCCGCCGCGGCCTTGACCCTGCTGAGCAGGCTCCGGAGATCCTGAGGCTGGTGGAGGACGCGGTGAATGACTACGACGAGCGGTCGGTTCGAGGCTCGCTGCCCCCGCTGGGCCACCTGGAGAGCGCGCGCCGGCAGGTGTATGACGCCGTCGCGGGCTTTGGGGTGCTGCAGCCCTTCCTTGATGATCCGACGGTCGAGGAGCTGTGGATCAACGCCCCCTCGGAGATCTACGTCGCCCGCGGCGGGGAATCCGAGCTGACCTCCCTGACCCTGACCGCCCAGCAGGTCCGGGATCTCGTGGAGCGGATGCTGAAGTCCTCGGGGCGGCGCCTTGATCTCTCCTCGCCCTTCGTCGATGCCTCCCTGCCCGACGGTTCGCGGCTGCACGTGGTGATCCCGGATGTCACCCGCCGGCACTGGGCGGTGAATATCCGCCGTTTCATCGCCCGGGCCACCCGCCTGGAGCACCTCATCGAGCTGGGCACGGTGACGCCGCAGGCGGCCCGGTTCCTGGGGGCCGCCGTCGGGGCCGGGCTGAACATCCTCGTCTCCGGCGCCACCCAGGCCGGAAAGACCACGCTGCTCAACTGCCTGGGTGCCTCGATCCCGCCGCGGGAGCGGGTGATCACGGTCGAGGAAATCTTCGAACTGAAGCTGCCGCTGCGCGACGTCGTCGGGCTCCAGTGCCGGCAACCGAACCTCGAGGGCACCGGGGAGATCCCGCTCCGGCACCTGGTGAAGGAGGCCCTGCGAATGCGCCCGGACCGGCTCATTGTCGGGGAGGTCCGGGAGGCGGAAAGCCTGGACATGCTCATCGCACTCAACAGCGGCTTGCCCGGGATGTGCAGCGTCCATGCAAACAGCGCTCGTGACGCCCTGACCAAGATCTGCACCCTGCCGCTGCTGGCGGGCAAGAATATCTCGAGTGAGTTCGTGGTGCCCACCGTGGCTTCCTGCCTCGACCTCGTGGTGCACTGTGCGCGGGCCGGCAACGGCCAGCGGCAGGTCACGGAGATCATGGCGGTGGGCGCCCGGGTGGAAAACGGCGTCATTGAGTCCTCGCCCGTCTTTCGGCGGCTCGAGGGTGCCCTGCGGCTCTGTGCCACGGCGATGCCCGCGGAGGAGAAGTTTGCCGCGGCCGGCTTCAATATCGCGGCGCTCCTCGAGGAGGCCCGGTGAGCGCGCTCCTGGGCGTGATGCTCGGGACCGGCCTGTTTCTGACCTGGTGGGCGTGCTGGGGTCCGTCACCCCAGGTGTCCGCCCGCCCGCGGCGGACGCCCCGGCTGCGGGAGCTGCTCGTGCGGTCCGGGACCGGCTCGGTCTCGGTGCGGGGCCTGCTGGGCGCCTGCGGAGTCAGCGGGCTCCTCGTTCTCCTGGTTGCTGTTGTCCTGGTCCGCTCCGTGCCCATCGCTGTCTGTTTCGCCCTGTTTGGCGCCTGGACCCCGTATGCCCTGGTGCGGTGGCGGGCCGCGAAGCGGACGGCGTCGCTGCGGGAGCTCTGGCCGGACGTCGTCGATCACCTGCGCTCCGCGATCCGCGCCGGTCTCTCGCTTCCCGAGGCGCTCATGCAGCTCGCCGACAAAGGGCCGGCCGAACTGCGCGGTGCGTTTCGGGAGTTCGGGGCGGATTACCGGGCGGGTGGGCAGTTCGATGATTCGCTGAGCAGGCTCAAGGACCGGCTCGCCGACCCGGTGGCCGACCGCATCGTCGAGGCCCTGCGGATGACCCGCGAGGTGGGCGGGTCCGACCTCGGCCGGCTGCTGGGCACCCTGTCGGAGTTCCTCCGCGACAGCGCACGCACCCGCAATGAACTCGAGGCGCGCCAGTCCTGGACGGTCAACGCTGCCCGGCTCGCCGTGGCCGCACCGTGGTTCGTGCTGCTGCTGTTGGCAACCCGGCCCGAAGCCGTCCGCGCCTACAACACCGGTGCCGGCGCACTGGTCCTGGCCGGAGGCCTAGTGGTGTCGGTCGTCTGCTACCGCATGATGCTGCGCATTGGCGCCCTGCCCGAGGACGAGAGGGTGCTCCGGTGACCGGGCCGGTGGTGGCTATGTCCCTCCTCGCCGGTGGCGCGCTCGGGCTGGGCGTGTGGATGGTGCTCGCGGGGCTGCCGTCGGCGCGGAGCGTCCGTTTCGTGGACCGGATCAGCCCGCAGTTGAAGGTGGTCGACGTCCGGTCCCGCCTGCTCGGTACGGATGCCGGCCGCCCGGCGCCATTTGGGCCCCTGGGCCACATCCTGCAGCCAGTCCTGCGCGATGTGGTGCGTAGGCTCGACCGGTTCAATCCCGCCTCGTCCCTGCTTGACCGCCGCCTGGTGCAGGCCGGCGGCGGACTGAGCACCACCGATTTCCGTGCCCGGCAGATCCTCTGGGCGGCGCTCGGACTCGGCACGTCCACCGCACTCGTGGTCCTGGCCGCAGGCACCGGACGGTCCAACATCGTCTTCGCAGCGGTCCTGGTTCCCGCCTGCACCGCCGGAGGGTACCTGTTCCGCGACTATCTCCTGAGCCGGCAGATCGCGCACCGGGAGGCCCGGATGCTCGCCGAATTTCCCAGCCTTGCCGAACTCATGGCGCTGGCCGTCAGCGCCGGAGAGAGTGCGACCGGCGCCCTGGAACGGGTATGCAGGACGGCCCGCGGCGAGCTGGCCGGGGAGTTCGGGCGGGTGCTCGCCGAAACCCGGGCCGGAACCCCCGTCGTCGAGGCGTTCCAGGAGTTCTCCCGCCGCACCCAGCTGGCGCCGCTTGCCCGGTTCGTCGATGGGCTGACCGTCGCAGTCCAGCGCGGCACCCCGTTGGCCGAGGTGCTGCGGGCCCAGGCGCAGGACGTGCGCGACATGTCCAAACGCGAACTGATGGAATCGGCCGGAAAGAAGGAGATCGCCATGATGATTCCGCTGGTCTTCGGTGTGCTTCCCCTGACCGTCCTCTTCGCCGTGTACCCGGGCATTGCGCTGATCAACCTCGGATTCTGAACCGCACGACCGGAAAGCCGACCGCTTAGAGAATGGAGACGAGAATGGCAAGAGATCAAAATGGCGCCCGCACCTGGCTGGCCCTCGCCGCCGTCTATCGGCGGGTGGTCTCCGGCCCCGACGCCGAGCGCGGGGACGTGCCCGGCTGGGTGATGATCACGCTGATGTCGGCGGTCCTTGTTGCAGGGCTGCTGGCCCTGGCGGGGCCTGCGCTGCAGGGCCTGTTCGAGGCGGCGATGAATCAGGTGTCCCCGTAGGTGATCCGGCCCAGGGCGCGCCGGAGCCTGCGCAGTGAGGCGGGGTCGGCGGTCGTCGATTTCGCCTTGATCGGCGGGCTGCTCACCGTGATTTTTTTGGCGGTGGTCCAGCTGATGCTGGTGCTGCACGTGCGCAACACCCTGATCGACGCGGCGGCCTCGGGTGCCCGGTACGGCACCCTCGCCGACCGGGCACCCGGGGATGCCGGGCAGCGCACCGCCGAGCTGATCACCGCGGGGGTGGGGGAGGACTTCGCTTCGGATGTCACGGTCCAACGCTCACGGGCCGCGGGCGCGCAGTTCGTGGAGGTGGTGGTTCGGGCTCCGCTTCCGGTGGTGGGCCTGCTCGGTCCGGCCGGGGTGTTGGAGGTTTCGGGTCGTGCGGTCCTTCCGTCATAGGCCCACCCGGTCCGGGCTGGTCCGCAGTGCACGCTTCCGGGCTCGGGAGGAGGCCGGCAGCGCGGTGCTGGAGTTCACGTTCCTGGGCCTGATCCTGCTGGTCCCGGTGGTGTATCTGATCCTGTCAGCGGGGCAGCTGCAGGGCGGCTCGTTCGCCGCGGTGGGGGCGGCCGACCACGCGGCCAAGGTCTTCGTGGAGGCCGACACTCCGGAGCAGGGCCAGGCCCGGGCGCGGCTGGCGGCCCTGGTGGCGGTGGAAAACTTCGGTTTCTCCCCGGAGCAGGCCCAGATCGAGATGTCCTGCGACGGGGTCTGTCTGTCCCCGGGATCGACCGTCACGGTCGAGGTCCGTCTGGCGGTGCCGCTGCCGCTGATCCCCATCATGCCCGGGGTGAACGACTCGGCGGTCATGGTGGATTCGAGTGCCACCCAGTCGGTGGAGCGGTTCGGATGAGGCCGGCATGAAGGACGGCATCAGGGCCGGGGGAGGGTCCGGCCGCGGCCGGGGAATCAACTGGGAGGGCGAGGACGGTCAGGTGGGGGTGCTGATCATCGGCTACCTCCTGCTGCTTCTGCTGGTCCTGGCGGTGGTGCTTGCCGCATCGGCGGTCTACCTCGGCCACTCCCGCCTATTGTCGGCGGCCGACGGCGCCGCCCTGGCCGCTGCGGACACCTTCACCATCGACTCCGCAGCGGGCGCCGGTCCGCAGCCGGTGCTTGACCCCGGCACCGTGCGGTCCACGGCGGAGGGGTATCTGCAGCGCACGGCCGCCGGGCAGCGGTTTCCCTCCCTGGCCGTGGACCCGGCCACCGGCACACCGGATGGCCGGACGGCGCAGGTGGTGCTCACTGCCGTGGTCCACCCGCCTCTGGTCACCGTCCTGGTGCCCGACGGGATCCCCATCACGGCCACCGCCGACGCCCGCTCCGAACTCACCCGCTGAGGGGTAGGGGGACACCCCTAGGTGCCCTCCGCAGCTCGGCCCTGCGTCTCGAGATCTCTCCAGCCATATCGCTCGATGTCTCCCGGGCTTGAGCGGCTTCCGGCCCCAATTACACCCTCAATCGTGATGAGCTTCCAACCGATCAAGACCCGCGGTCGGCGATAAAATATTCACCTTGGATGAGGTGGTTGGCATGGTGGTTGGCTCGCTCCGTCGAACGGTTCTAGCTCTTGGAACATCGCTTGCCCTCCTGTTTGGGTTCGTAACCGTCGCACCGCCGGTTCACGCCGCGCCCCTCTATGGCCACGATGTATCCTGGCCTCAGTGTCCGTCCTCCGTCGGCGGATTTGGTTTGCCTATGCCTCCGGTCTCCACCCAGTTCGTCATTATCGGGCTGACGAAGGGTTTGCCCTTTACCGAGAATCCTTGTCTGGCAAGCCAGGTCAACTGGGCCAAAACCAACAACAAGAAGACCCATGGCTACGCAATGGCTGCGTTTCCCACTGCAACGCAGTTGAATACGTACGGTGCCCGTGGACCGTGGTCCGCCACCACCAGGGCCGGAAAATTGTCCAACGTGGGCTACGCCGAGGCAAAGTTCGCCGTCGCCAGCATGAGCAGAGTCGGTTTCCGTCCGCCGGTCGTATGGATCGACGTCGAGCCGCGTCCGGCTCAACCCTGGCCGACGAGCACCGCCGCTCAGAAGCGAGACAATCGGCTCATCATCGAGGGGTTGATGCGCGGCCTCCGTGACGCGGGATTCTCCTACGGGCTGTACTCCTATGCGGCGGGTTGGGCTGACATCACGGGGTCGTGGCGGTTGCCCGGGGTGCCGGTGTGGGCCACCGCCGGGAGGCTCGACTATCCGGGCGAAGCGCTGGATCGGTGCAAGCAGCCCAGCTTCTCCGGCGGCCGCGTGTACCTCTCCCAGTGGTACGACGACACACGGGATTACGATCTGACGTGCGAACCCTACGCCTTCACGCCCATAGCCGTCCCGGCATCGACCCTCTCGCGGTCCACCGCCGACTTCGACGGTGACTGGAACAACGACCTGCTGGCCCGGGTGACGGCGACCGCAGATCTCCGGCTGTATCGGGGGAAGGGGAACGGCACGGTATGGGCTGGTGCACGCATCGGAGCAGGCTGGGCTCCGCTGAACGCGCTCGAGACACCAGGAGACTTCAACGGTGACGGAAAAGCCGACGTGCTGGCTCGTGAAGCGGCCACCGGGTATTTGTGGCTTTACCGAGGGAACGGCGTTGGCGGTTGGCTGCCACGGATCCGCGTTGGCCAGGGCTGGAACGGGTTCAATTCCATTGTGGGGCCGGGCGATTTCAATGGTGACCAGTTTGTCGATGTTCTGGCGCGGGAGCGGTCGACCGGGTACCTGTGGCTGTACCGGGGAAACGGCACCGGCGGATGGTTTCCGAGGGTACGGGTGGGAACGGGCTGGAACGGGTTCAACTCCATTGTGGGGCCGGGCGATTTCAACGGTGACGGGCAGGTGGACCTCTTGGCGCGCGAAGCAGCGACGGGATACCTGTGGCTGTATCCGGGAAACGGTACCGGTGGATGGTTGCCGAGGGTACGGGTGGGCACTGGCTGGAATTCGCTCAGCGCGGTGATGAGCCCAGGGGATTTCAATGGCGACCGCACCGCCGACGTGGTGGGACGGGATCGTCAGGGCAACCTGTGGCTGTACCGGGGCAATGGGTCAGCCGGCTGGTTGCCCCGAGTGCAGGTAGGCAGCGGGTGGAGCGGGCTCAACTCGATCTTCTGAGCTTCAACACAGGTCGAACGGACTAACCGGTGGTCACCCCGGCAGCCTTGACTGCGTTCCGGCTATTCTTCACGGCCGCGACTGCTGCCTGCGGTCGGTGAGAAGCCCGAGCCTGAGCAGACCCGGACTTCTCATTAACGGCGGGCTGTGCCCGTGACTTCAGGGTTTGGCGTAGTCCGCGAAACCCTGCCAGTCAATGATTACGCAGGGTTCGTCTCCCAGCACCCAGGCGTCGTGCCCGGGCGCCATGGTGGCGAAGTCGCCCGGCCCGTACTCCATCTCTTCGCCGTCGTTCATTACGACCTTCATCCGGCCGGACACGAAATAGCCCATGTGGGCGGCCTGACAGCTGTCCGTTTTGGCGATCGGCTTGACGTGCTCGGACCAGCGCCATCCCGGATTGAACGTGGCGCGGCCCACGGCGCCCTGCTCCAGGTTGACGAGTTGAAGCTGGCCCGTACCGCCCTCGAAGGGGCGCGTCTCCTCGGGGGAATCGAGGCTTTTTCGAACTAGCCCTGGCATCTTGACCTCCTGTGGATGAAACTGCTCATTGTTTAGGTTCCGGTGACTGCTCTTTGGTGATTTTCACCTCCTCGGATGGGGATGAAATGCAGCTGATGGTGCCCGCTGCGGAAGGGCCGCCCATGCACTGGGCTACTGCCAAAAGGTATAAACCCGGCCGCCCCTTTGTGCCTAGGGCACATGGTCCCCGAATCAGCTGCGCCCAGGGCGGGACCGGGCGGCTGAGCCGGAGACCGGGCGTTGCCGCTTATTAATCGGCACTGGCCTGCCTATCTTCAAGAAAGTCAGCTAGGGTACCGGTATGGCACTCCGATCAGACTGGTCCGAACGCAACTGCAGTATGGCCCGCGGCATTGATGTCCTTGGCGATCCCTGGATCCTCCTGGTGCTTCGGGAGGTCTTCTTTGGGAATGGGCGCTTCGATGCCATGAAGGTCCAGCTGGAAGTGTCCGATTCCGTGCTCACCAGGCGTCTTGCAGACCTCATGCAGTCCGGGCTGCTTACCAAGAGGGCGTACAACGACGGCGGCCGCACCAGAAGCGAGTACATTCTCACCCCAAAGGGAGAGGACGCCCTTCCGGTCCTGAACGCGGTCACGATCTGGTCCGAGAAACACCTCCCTGCACCTTCGGAGCAGGCACATATGTACGTCATCCACGCCGTCTGCGGGCAGCGCACCGGCTCCGCCGACACCTGCTCCGGGTGCGGCGAACGGTTGACTGCCGCCACCACGAAGTGGCACAGCCAGACGAGGACCGATGCGCCGGTAGAACTGGCCACCGCCACGGCGCCCTCCTCTGCGACGAAGAAGGAGGAAGTCGCATGAGGCCGAATCGCGCCGTAGAGGTCAAGGGAACGGCCGCGGAAGCCGGCCGTGGCTCGGCCGGCGGAACCGACGGCGCGGCGTCCGGCGCCCCCGCACCATCCCGTCCCCGCCGCTTCCACCCCGCCTGGATTGTCGCCGGGGTGGCCTTCCTCGCGCTGGTGGGCGCAGCCGGCTTCCGAGCGGCACCGGGGGTCCTGATGGTGCCGCTTCAGGAGGAATTCGGCTGGTCCACCACCGTATTGTCGGCGGCCGTCAGCATCAACCTCGTCCTCTTTGGACTCACGGCACCGTTCGCAGCTGCCCTGATGGAGCGGTTCGGTATCCGGGCGGTGACGGCGACCGCGCTGGTGCTGATCGGTGCGGGAAGCGCCCTCACCGTGCTGGTGGACCAGGCATGGCAGATCCTGCTGACCTGGGGCCTGCTGATCGGGCTTGGCACCGGGTCCATGGCGCTGGTCTTCGCCGCCACCATCGCCAACACGTGGTTCGTCAAGAACCGGGGGCTGGTGATTGGCATCCTGACAGCGGGAAGTGCTGCCGGTCAACTGGTCTTCCTGCCGTTCATCGCTTTGCTCGCCCAGGATCCGGGCTGGCGGCAGGCGTCCCTGCTGATCGCCGCCGGCGCCTTGGCTGTGGTCCCGCTGGTGTTGAAGTTCCTCAAGAACTCCCCGGCCGACGCCGGCGTGCTGCCATACGGCGAGACCGCCCCCGCCGACGGAATGCTGCCGGAGGCCCCAGCGCCGAAGACCGGTCCCCGGAGGAACGCCGCGGTTCGCGCCCTGCAGGTGCTCAGGAGGGCCAGCCGTGTTCGGACTTTCTGGGCCTTGGTGGCAGGATTCGCGATCTGCGGCGCCACCACGAATGGCCTGATCGGCACCCATTTCATTCCCTCCGCGCATGATCATGGCATGCCGGAAACCACGGCCGCCGGCCTGCTCGCCGTGGTCGGCATCTTCGACATCGTGGGCACTATTGCTTCCGGCTGGCTGACGGACCGGTTCAACCCGAGGATCCTGCTCGCCGTCTACTACCAATTCCGCGGGATCGGCCTGTTGGCGCTTCCCCTACTCCTGGGCGCCGAGGTCCAGCCCAGCATGATCGTCTTCGTGGTGATTTATGGTCTCGACTGGGTGGCCACGGTGCCCCCTACGGCGGCCATCTGCCGGGAAACCTTCGGTGCGGACGGCAGTGTGGTGTTCGGCTGGGTGTTCGCGGCCCACCAGCTTGGAGCGGCCGCGGCAGCACTGGGCGCTGGTGCCATCAGGGACGCCACGGGCCAGTACACCTACGCCTGGTTCGGGGCGGCAGCCATGTGCACCATCGCAGCAGTCATCAGCGCCACCATCCGCAAGCAGCGCATCACCGGGCAGCAAGCAAGCGAGGGAGCAAACTCCTAGCCGGCGGCAATTCAGCGGGCCAGAAGACCCTCATCGCCACCGCTGAAGACCATTCCAGACTCACCTGCGGAATCGGTAAGCCGGTGAAGGCGTGCCGCGGCGTGTGCCGAGCCGCCATCAGAACAGCACCCTCCGGAGCCGGTGGGAATTGAGCGGACCCACCTCCGGCCCAAACCTCTACCATCAGGGAGGAAGGTGCCGCGTGCGGTCTGTCGGGACCGGGGGGCGACGGGAGAGTAGGGAGGCCGTATGCCCGAAGGAGACAGTGTCTTCCGGCTCGCGGCGCGGTTAAGGAAGTCGCTCGACGGCCGCACGCTGAAGCGCGGGGAACTCCGTGTCCCCGCACACGCCACGGATACCTTGGACGGCGCCCAGGTGAAAGAGCATGTGACGCACGGCAAGCACCTGCTGACCCGGTTCGAAGGCGGCCTCACGCTGCACACCCACCTGCGGATGCAGGGGTCGTGGACCGTCACCGCGCCGGGACGAAAGCTTCCCCGCACACTGCTTCCGGACGCGCGCGTGATCCTCGAGGTCGACGGCGGTCCGACGGCGTACGGTATGCACCTGCCGGTCGTCCATCTCCTCCCCACGGGTGCAGAGGGCGACGTTGTCGGGCACCTTGGCCCTGACCCTTTGAGAAATGACTGGTCCGCGCAGGAAGCGGTCCGGCGGGTTCGCCAGGATCCGGAGCGACGCGTCGCCGCTGCCCTCCTCGACCAGCGAAACATCGCCGGGTTCGGCAACCTCTGGGCGAACGAGCTCTGCTTCCTGCGCGGCGTCCACCCGGACACCCCGGTGGGCGACGCCGACGTCCCGGCCATGGTCGACCTCGGAGCTCGCTGCCTGCGCTTCTCCGCCACGCAGGCCCACCAGGTCACCACCGGCAGTCTGCGACGGGGTGAGAAGCACTGGGTGGCGGGACGGGCCGGCAGGCCGTGCCTGCGCTGCGGGACGACGATCCTCGTTCGGGCCGAAGTGGCGGGCGATCCGGGCCGCCGTCGCACCTGGTGGTGCCCGCGCTGCCAACCGCCCAGGTCCGTCAGCTGAAGACCCCTTCGGGCCAGCGGGTCTCAGCGCTCCTCGAGCCCCCACGGCGACCCGTAGCCGGCCGGCGCATCGGCTGCCAGCAGCTCAAGGAACGGCCGGGCGTCAAAGGCCTCGGGCCCGAGCACACCGGTTCCCTGCCACGTGCCGTTCGCCAGCAGTTCCAGCGCAATTACCGGGTTCACGGCGGTCTGCCACACCACTGCCTGTGATGCGTACTCCGCCATCGACCACTCGTTGTCCACCACGTGGTAGAGGTAAACGGCCCGCGGCGCGCCGTCCCGTCCGATCCCCGTCACGTAGACGCCGGCGCAGGTCTTGCCCGTCATGCGCTCGCCGAGGGTCGCCGGATCGGGCAGCGCCGCGGCGACGACGTCGCGCGGTGCCACCGTGACGCCCTTGACCATCAGCGGCTCGGTGGAGTCGAGGCCCAGTTTGTGCAGGGTCTTGAGTACGCCGATGAATTCGTCACCCAGGCCGTACTTGAAGGTCACCCTGCGGGCCTTGGTCCAGCGCGGCATGAGGATGACCTCCTCGTGCTCAACGTTGACGCACTCCACCTCCCCGATGCCCTCGGGAAACCTGAAGACCTCCGGCTCGCTGAACGGCTCGGTGGTGTACCAGCCGAGGCCGCGCTCGAAGATCACCGGCGGGTTCAGGCACTCCTCGATGGTGGTCCAGATGGAGAAGGACGGAGCGAACACCGGCTCCCCATCGGGCCCGGCGACGATAAGGTTGGCGCCGTCGCGCACCGCCAGTTCATCGATCGAGGAGAAGAGTTCGTCCTCCGCGTAGCGGGCGAAGACGTCCGACAGCCCCGGCTCCACCCCCATTCCGACCAGGGCCAGCCGGCCGGCGACCTCCCACTGCTGGGCCAGCGCGAACTGCTCGTCGCCAAGCATCACCCCGGTCTTCGCGTACGGCTCCTCCGGGTGTCGGACCGACAGGCTCATCGCCATGTCCAGATACGTGGCACCCGCAGCGAAGCAGCCGTTGAAAATGGGCATCACGAACCGGGGATCCACGGCATTGAGCACGTGGGTGATGCCGTGGTCCCGCACCAGAGCGGCGACCGCCTCCGCCGACGACGCGTCCACCTGCGCGGCCACCAAACGGCCGTCGTCGAACAATTCCACCAGGGCCTGCGGCCGGGCGGGATCGTAGTCGGCCACCACCAGCAGGTCGAAGAACGTGCGCCGGACGGCGATCCGCACCGCAGCTGATCCCACGCCGCCGGCGCCGACGATGAGGATGCGCATCAGGCCAGGCCGCCGTCGACCGAGCGCCGGTAGGTATCGGGGGAGTCGGGCACCAGGACGGGCGTATCGGCGTTCAGGCTCTCCCCGCGGAAGAACGGCTCGGACCCCTTCCGGGTCCGCCAGGCGAGCATGAGCACCAGCCCCAGGGCGAGGGACCCGATGCCGACGACGAAGGTGCCGCCGATCCCGAAGAGCACGCTGTACCCGTAGTCGATATCGGCCATGTCGACCGCCGACCGAATGAACGCCGCGGTCAGCATCAGCGCACCCAGCAGGGGGAGCAGGAACCGGAAGACGAAGTTGTGCCGGGAGGTGAAGAGGTCGCGGCGGAAGTACCAGACACAGGCATACCCGGTGATGGCGTAGTAGAAGGCGATGGCCAGGCCCAGGGACAGGATCGAGTCGGCCAGGATGTTCTCGCTGACGAGAGTCATCACCACGTAAAAGGCGACGGCGGAGATCCCCATCACCAGGGTGGAGAAGGAGGGTGTCCGGAAGCGGTCGTGCACCGTGCTGAACCGGCGGGGGAGCGCCCGATAGACGGCCATCGAGAGGGTGCCCCGGGCGGTCGGCAGGATGGTGGTCTGGGTGGAGGAGACCGCCGAGACGAGCACCGCCACCACCAGCAGCCAGGCGGCCGGGCCCAGCACGGCGTCCTTCAGGGCGAAGAACACATCCTCGGCATTGACCTCGTTGCCCAGCCCGGTCCCTTCCTCGCCTACCCCGGCGTACATCATCGCCGCAACGGTGACCCCGACGTAGGTGATGAGCAGCAGCACCGTGGTGATCAGCGCGGCCAGGCCCGGGATGCGGCGGGAGTCTCGGGTCTCCTCGTTCAGCGCAAGGCATGTGTCCCAGCCCCAGTAGATGAACAGGGCCAGCAGGATGGCCTCGGTGAACCCTGCGGCGCTGTCGAAGGCGAAGGGGTTGAACCACTCCAGCGACGGCGCCGTGGCGTTTTCGGCGGTGCCGTTGGCCACTCCGACGAGGGCGAACACCACGAAGAGCGCCAATGCCAGGTACTGGACGGCCAGGAGGACGTTCTGCAGCTTGGCACCGATTTCGACGCCGCGGTAGCTGACCAGGGTCATCAGTGCGATGAAGAAGACCCCGGTGGCGGTGACCAGAAAGGAGTTTTCGGCGAGCGTCCCGTCGCCCACGAGCAGCCACAGGTAGAGCCCGGCGATCTGGGCGAGGTTGGCGAGCACGATGATGCCGGCGACCGCCACCCCCCAGCCGGCCATCCAGCCCACCCACGGGCCGAACGCCTTGGTGGCCCAGGTGAAGGAAGTGCCGCAGTCGGGGACGTCTCGGTTGAGCTCCCGATAGGCGAAGGCGATGAAGAGCATGGGGATGAACGCCAGAATGAACGCAATCGGGGCCTGCGCTCCGACCGCGAGGACCACGAAGCCGAGTGACGCCGCCAGCGAGTAGGCCGGAGCCGTCGACGCAAGCCCGATAACCACCGACCCCCACACGCCCAAGGTCCCGGCTGCGAGTCCCTTCCCCTCACCCGACGGCGTGCCTTGAGCATCTTTTCCAGTCGCTGTGGAACTCATCGTGCGCCTCCGCTGTCCGGCCGGCCGGCGTCATTGTCGGCCGCAAACGATGTGACGCCCCTCACTATACTGACTAGCCGGTTTCCACAACGGCCCTTTTCTGGCGGGGACGGACGCCCGGCGCGCCGGACCTCCGCAGCCCAGCCCGGCAGCACCGATGAGTACCGGGAAGGGTTGTGCGCGCCTCAGTCCACGAATTCCGACTGGGTCTCGATGAAGTCCCAATCGCCGGAGGACAGAGTTGTTCCGCTAAGGTCGGGGCCGCCCACCGCACTCACGGCACGGGCGGCGTCCGGGTCGATCACCGACGCCCGAAGGTTCTCTCGGAACCATTCCTTCGGCATGACGTCCAGAAGGACCCACCATTGTTCGATGCGTAGTTCTGCCATGACTGTGCCCCTGACGACGTGGACTGTCCCTCAACGGTAGGCGCGTTGAATCCGCCCTACAAGGGCGCGCACAATCCCGCCGCCTGGATGACCTGCCGGCACACGGAGGGCCCAGAAAGCAATCTGGGCCTGCGCTTATATCCGGACGGCCACCGTTAGACGCATCCGACACCGTTGGACGCATCCGAAACGCCGCTGCTCGAACTGGAATCCACCGTCCGGAGATTGAACGTCACGCTTTCCCGGCGTCGAGCGGCGGGGTAACTACTGGGAAGGACTCCTGAAAACCGAGTAGTGGCGCGAGGGATTCAAGTAGGAACGACACCGAATTTGAGCCGGGCGCTGCAAAAGGCGTGAAGTACCGTCGCCGGAACGGCGCGGTTCAATGGGGGTTCTCGGAACAGAAAAGGCGCCGCCGCACCCGGATCTGTCGACCCGAAATGGCAGGACGCTATGACAGCAGTTCGACCAGCACCAACGCCCACCACCCCTCCCACCTCAGCCCGCGCGCCGCGCCGCAGCCGCCTCGCGCCGCTCGTCTCCCGGCTGGTCCGGATCCTCAACCCGCAGGGGCCCGGCTCCGCTCGAAGCGCTGCAACCCTGCTGCTGGGCACGACCCTTTCCCTGATGGCAATCGGACTGGTCATGGTCCTGTCTGCCTCGTCCTTCGCCCTGGCCTCCCAAGGGCAGTCACCCTACAGTACGTTCCTGCGGCAGGGCCTCTGGTGCGCCCTCGGGCTCATCGCCCTCGTGGTCTGCGCGCGGACCCCCCTGCACCTGTACCGCAGGCTTTCCCGGGTGGCCCTGGTGGGATCATTCGTGCTGGCCGTACTCGTTTTCACGCCGTTGGGCGTGGAGGTGAACGGCAACCGGAACTGGCTTTCCCTTGGGTCAATGACCATCCAGCCCTCGGAGTTCCTCAAACTCAGCCTGATCCTCTGGGGCGCGGGGATGCTGACCGACCGTCCGAACCTCTCGCGCGAGCCCCGCCACCGCGTGATTCCTGTCCTCCTCGCGTCGCTGGCCGCACTGGGACTGGTCCTCGCTGGTCGGGACCTCGGCACTGCGCTGATCCTCGCCCCGGTGGTTGGCGCCCTCTTCTACTTCACCGGTGCCCGGCTCCGCTCGCTGATGCTCGGTGCAGGCGTCGTCTTTTTCGCGGTCATCATTGCGGTCCTCTCGAGCCCGAACCGCCTGAAGCGGATCCTCGTCTGGCTCGACCCCTCCGGTGCCGGGGCCGCCGAGGGACTGGGCTACCAGGGCACCCACGCCGTCTACGCGCTCGCCGGCGGCGGGGTCTTCGGGGTGGGCCTCGGGCAGAGCCGACAGAAGGTCCACTGGATTCCCGAGGCCCATAATGACTTCATCTTTGCCGTCCTCGGGGAGGAACTCGGCCTGGCCGGCGCCGCCCTGGTCCTGATCCTCTTCGCCACGCTGGCCGTCGCGATCGTCCGGATCGCGCGGCTGGCGGGCAGCGCGTACGCCATCTGCGTCTGCGGCTCGGCGCTGATCTGGGTGCTGGGCCAGGCGGTGGCGAACATCGCCGTCGTCACGGGCCTGGTTCCGGTCGTGGGGATTCCTCTTCCCTTCATTTCCTACGGCGGCTCGTCGATCATTGCGCTGCTGGCCCTGGTGGGCGTCCTGCTTTCCTGCCTGCGCACCTCCGGGACGTCCCGGGCCGCGGTCGGCTACGGCTGAGCGGCAGGTTCTAGGACCCAGTCGGGCGGGTCGGCGCCCCACGGCCGCGCCGGAAACGGCCAGTCCTCCGGTCCCTCGTCGTAGGCCAGCGCGGGCAGGGCGGTGGTGATACCGTCCGGGCTTACCACAACCGTCGGCGGGCCGGGCTTCAAAGGGGGCAGCAGCGGCCGCGGGTCCTGCAGCAGCCCGGCCGCGATTCCGGCCAGGGAGGACTCCAGGAGCCAGGTGCTGCCCTCGTCCTGCTGGCGCCGCAGGGCGGAGAGCACACCGGCGGCCAGGAGGTATCCGGCTGCGTGGTCAAGTGCCTGCGCCGGCAGGACGCCGGGGCGGACGCCGTCGGGGGATTCGCGCATCGCGATGCCGCTGACCGCCTGCACAATGCTGTCGAAACCGCGCCGCTGCGCCCACGGGCCGGTGTTCCCCCAGGCGCTTAGCCGGGCGAGGATGATGCCCGGGCGCCCGCCGGCCAGGGCCGCAGGCTCGAGCCCGAACCGGTCGAGGGCGCCCGGCCGGTAGCCGGTGACGACGACATGCGCGCCGTCGAGCAGGCGCCGGAAGGTGCGTTCATCGGCCGGCAGGGAGAGATCGAGCAGGGCGGTGCGCTTCCCCGCTCCGGTGTCGAGGTGCTGAACGGGCATCTCGGGAAGGGCCGGGCTGTCGATCCGAAGGACATCGGCCCCCAGCAGGGCGAGGGTCCGGGTGGCGACGGGCCCGGCGATCACCCTGGTGAGGTCCAGAACCCGCAGTCCTCTGAGTGGAGCCGCTGCGGTGGCGTCAGGGGAGCCGGGGAAGCGGGCCGGCGCCGGGCCCAGCCGGGTCAGCGCCAGCGGCGGCGCATCGGGGGGGCCGCCCCAGTCGGCCAGGCCCTGCCCGGCGGGCCGGACAGCGGCGGCGATCCCGCCCGCGGCATACACCCGGTGCTCAATGTCCCGGGCCGCGGCGGAGCGGATGCGGGCCGCGAGCTCGTCCGGCCCGGCGCCGGTCGCCAGCTCAAGTGCGGCGAGGAGGCGGCCGCGGTGATGCGGGTAATTCGCGTGGGTCCGCACCCACCCGTCGGCGGCCTCCCAGAACCCCGACAGCGGCGCCCAGAGATCGGGGCTAACACCCCGGAGCCGCAGGTGGCGCTCGCTGGTGAACGCCGTAGCGATCCTGCCGGCGTCGAGGTGGACGGCCCGGGGGCGGCCGCGGGGGAGGAGGGAGTCGGTCCAGAGGGCGGCGGCGAGGGAGGCGGCGGCGACGGCGTCCCGGGCCAGCCGCGGCACGTTCAGGGCCGAGGTGAGGGCCGGCTCGCCGCCGGGCGGGACGCGCTTCAGTGCCGCGGGATCCTCCCCGAGCGCGGACCAGGCGCAGGTCAGCAGGGAGGCGCCCTCCCCACCGGCGCTCATGCCGGCTGCCCGGCCGCGTCGGAGGCCACGAGGCTGCAGCAGGTCTCGGGCGGTCCGTGGAAGGTGCGGCGGTAGGCGGCGGGGCTGACGCCGAGCACCTTGTGGAAGTGCTGGCGCAGCAGCACGGCCTGGCCGAAGCCGCTCCTGCGGGCGATGGAGTCGATGCCCAGGTGGGTTTCCTCGAGCAGCAGCTGGGCCCGCTGCACCCGCTGCGCGGTGATCCATGCCGCCGGGGTGGCCCCGGTGACTGCCCGGAACCGCCGTGCGAAGGTCCGCTCCGACATGTGCACCCGCCGCGCGAGAACCGGCACGGAGAGCTCCTCCTCGAGGTTGGCGCTGAGCCACACCAGGAGCTCCTCGATCGGGTCCCCGCCCGAAGCGGGGATGGGCCGCTCGATGTACTGGGCCTGCCCGCCGTCCCGGTGCGGAGGCACCACCATGCCGCGGGCGACGGCGGCGGCGGCCCGAGCCCCAAACTCCTGGCGGATGAGGTGGAGGCTCGCGTCGATCCCGGAGGCGGTGCCGGCGCTGGTCAGAATGTTGCCGTCCTGGACGTACAGCACGTTCTCGTCGACCGTCACCGCCGGGTACTGCTCCGCGAGCTGCCGGGCATGGGACCAGTGGGTCGTGGCGCGCCTGCCGTCGAGCAGCCCGGCCTCGGCCAGGGCGAAGGCTCCGGAACACACCGAGAAAAGGTGCGCGCCGCGGCGGTCGGCGGCCCGCAGCGCATCGGCGACGGCGTCGGGAAGGGGATCCCCGGAGTGGGAGGGGATCATGACGACGAGGTCCGCATCGTCGGTGGCGGACAGGTCGCGCTCGACGACGATGGAGAAGCCGGTTTCGGTCTCCACGGTTCCCGGCACCGGGGTGCAGATGCGGAAATCGAAGACCGGGAGGCCTACGTCGAGGTTCGAACGGTCGACGCCGAAGACCTCGCAGATCACCCCGAACTCGAAGGGCGTGACGCCGGGAAGGACGATCAGGGCCACTGAAGTGAGCATGGTCACAGTATGGCAGAAAATCGATGGAAAGTGGCGTTTCTGCCACTATTTTTTGGGGTCCCCGACTTGCAGACTCAAGGCATGGACTTTCTTCTCACTTTTCCAGCCATTGCCGCCGCCGTCGTCGGTCTTTCCGGGCTCGGCCTGCTGCGGCTGATCCGGTCCGACGGCTTCCACTCCGTTGCACCGCCTGCCGGCCACGCCGCCTGGCGGGCCGGCACGCTGCCCAGCGTTCCCTACGCCGGCGCCCGCGACCTGGGCGCCTGATACCCCTACCCGTCGGAACGACCCGAAGGATCGAACATGCTGAACCAACCAGCCGAATACTTCCTTCGGCTCCACGCGGAGGACCAATCCCGGCTCCTCGCCAAGGCCGAACATCGCCGGAACGCCGCCCGCAGGAGGGCAGGCACCGCAGATCCCCTGCCCGGGCGCCCGGCACCTGCCGGAATCCTCCGGCGGGTCCGCCTGATCTCCGCGCTGTGGCTGCCCGCCCGGCCCGGGGCGGTACCGCAGACAACCTGCCCCTGAGTCCCGCAGGGCGCTGGGCCTGAAGGTGGCAGGGCCGGCGGACAGACCGGCCCCGCCGAGGAATACCGCTACTTTCCGGCCGCCTCGTCGAGCATGTCGCACACATCGCGCACGAGCGTGGTGGTGTTCGTCGAGACCCTCACCGAAAGGGGTTCGACGGCGGCCGGGTCCTCGGACAACTGGGCTTCGATGGTCAGCGTCCCGCGCTCGTAGTAGAAGAATTCGGGGAAGCCTGCCGCTCCCAGCGCCTGGGCGTCCCGGTCACCCAGGGGGAAGATGAGCGAGGCCCCTTTCAGCGAGTCCTCAATGGTCAACCCATCGGCGGAAACCCGCTGGGTGACCGGTCCGGAGATGTCGAGTTCGTCAATGAACGCGCCGTCCGAGGCCCGGGTCAGGTCCACTGTGGCATCTCCGCGGTATTTCAGCTTGATTCTTCCGTCATCCTTCACCCGGGACTTGTAGTGGACCTCCCGGACGTCGCCGGCTGCCACCCTTACTGTGCTGCCGCACGCCTTGACGCTGGAAGGCTCGTAGTAGTCCTTGGGTACGGGAAGATACTCACCGCCGGTGTCTGCAGGCGGCCAGGGGGCGGGTTCTTCCTCCTGGGCGGTGGCGGACGCCGATCCGGCGAGGAGGCAGAGCGTGGTGAGAAGCGGAAGGCACACCTTTGTCGAGGTTTTCATTTTCGGGCTCCTGGGCGTTGCAGGAGAGCAGTGAGAGCGCGTCCTGCCTGGATATGCATTGGATGCCGAAGCGGCGACAGGTCCGCTGAGGGAAAAGGTGTCCAAGTCCGTCAGTCCGGGCGCACAATGCGGCAAACCTATGCCCGCGAATTTCGCGCTGTCAATGGGAGCCGGGGCCACGCCCCTACCCAATTAAAGGGAGGGTATCCGGCTTTCCGGCCCTGGGAGGCGGGCCCGCCCGCGGGAGCGCCACCGGCCCGTTCCGGATCCGGGCCAGCCTCACCCAGACGGGATCCTCCGGTGCGGATGACGTAGGCTGGACTCACCATGGCAGCCACCGATTTTTCCGCAGAGATCCGCGCACTGCGCGCCAAGTACACCTCGATCGAACAGGTTTCCGACGTCGAAGGGATCCGCAAGGACATTGCGGAGCTCAGCGAGGAAGCCGGCGCCCCGGACCTGTGGGACGACCCGGCCGCGGCGCAGAAGATCACCTCCAAGCTCTCCCACCGGCAGTCGGCCCTCGAGCGCCTCGAAACGCTCCAGACCCGGATCGACGATCTTGAGATCATGGTCGAACTCGGGCAGGCCGAGGACGACGAGGACACGCTGGCCGAGGCCGAGAAGGAACTCGTTTCGCTGGGGAAGGCCCTGGATCAGCTCGAGATCGTCACGCTGCTCGCCGGTGAGTGGGACGAGCGTGAAGCCGTGGTCACCATCCGCTCGGGCGCCGGGGGAGTCGATGCCGCCGACTTCGCCGAGATGCTGCTGCGCATGTACCTGCGCTGGGCCGAACGCCACGGTTACCCCACCCAGGTCCTCGACACCTCCTACGCCGAGGAGGCCGGGCTGAAGTCCGCGACCTTCGAGGTCAAGGCCCCCTACGCCTTCGGCACGCTTTCGGTGGAGGCCGGCACGCACCGCCTGGTGAGGATCAGCCCCTTCGACAACCAGGGCCGCCGCCAGACCTCCTTCGCCGCCGTCGAGGTCATCCCGCTCATCGAGCAGACCGACGTCATCGAGGTGCCCGACAACGACATCCGCGTCGACGTTTTCCGCTCCTCCGGGCCCGGCGGCCAGTCCGTCAACACCACCGACTCCGCGGTGCGCTTGACCCACCTTCCCACCGGGCTCGTCGTGTCCATGCAGAACGAGAAGTCCCAGATCCAGAACCGCGCCGCCGCCATGCGCGTGCTCCAGTCGCGGCTGCTGCTGCTCAAGAAGGAGCAGGAGGACGCCGAGAAGAAAGCCTTCGCCGGCGACGTCAAGGCCTCATGGGGCGACCAGATGCGCTCCTATGTGCTGAACCCGTACCAGATGGTCAAGGACCTCCGGACCGAGCACGAGGTGGGCAACACCTCGGCGGTGTTCGACGGCGAAATCGACGATTTCATTGACGCCGGCATCCGCTGGCGCACGAACAACCGCAACGCCGACGCCCAGTAGGCGCCGGCACGCGGCATGCCGGGTCCACAGGATGCTGCGGCGCCTCTGGCCGGTTTCCTGCGCTTCTTTCCCGCCCGGGGCGCCACTTTCCTCAACGGGCGGGCATGCGGTGCCCTATATTAGGCAGCATGAACGCTGCTTTGCGGGGTGCGGCAGTCCCGTTCCGGGTGGTGTTCAAGCAACAACTTTCACTTCCGACACACGGTGCGGTAGTCCCGGAAGGCAAAGAGGCGTGGCTATAGTCGAGGAGCCGGTGCTTCCTTCCTCCAGCAAATGCCCGTGAACCGGCTGGACACTATGGGCGCAGAGTAGTCATGATCCGATTCGAAAACGTCACCAAGGTGTACGACGCCACGTCGCGCCCCGCGCTCGATTCAGTCTCCCTCGAGGTAGACCGGTCCGAGTTTGTGTTCCTTGTCGGAGCCTCGGGCTCGGGCAAGTCGACCTTCATCCGCCTCGTGCTCAAGGAGGACAGCGCCTCCCGCGGCGCCGTCTACGTCGCAGGCCAGAACGTGGCCAATATTCCGAGCTGGCGCGTGCCCCGGCTCCGGCGCGGCATCGGGGTCGTCTTCCAGGACTTCCGCCTGCTGCCCAACAAGACGGTCTTCGCCAACGTCGCCTTCGCCATGCAGGTCATCGGCAAGAGCCGGGCGGTCATTCGCGAGACCGTCCCCGAGGTGCTCAAGACCGTGGGCCTCGAAGGTAAAAACAACCGCATGCCGCACGAACTCTCCGGCGGTGAGCAGCAGCGCGTGGCGATCGCCCGCGCCATCGTGAACCGCCCCGGTATCCTCCTCGCGGACGAGCCGACTGGAAACCTCGACCCCACCACCTCGATGGGCATCATGAAGGTGCTCGACCGCATCAACTCCAACGGCACCACCGTGGTCATGGCCACCCACGACGACGACATCGTAAACACCATGCGCAAGCGGGTCGTCGAGCTGCGCAACGGCGCGGTGGTGCGCGATGACGCCCAGGGCATCTACATCGGCGAGACGGAGGCGGTGGCCGAATGAGGCTCGCGTTCATCCTTTCCGAAATCGGCTCAGGGCTCCGTCGAAACCTCTCGATGGTCATCTCCGTCATCCTGGTCACTTTCATCTCCCTGACCTTCGTCGGTGCGGCCGGCCTGCTGCAGCTGCAGATCAACCAGATGAAGGGCTACTGGTACGACCGCGTGCAGGTGGCCGTGTTCCTGTGCGTCGAAAACTCGACCTCGCCGAGCTGCGCCGCCGGCCCGGTCACCGAGGAGCAGCGGGACACCATCCGCGGCATGCTCGAATCGGAGGCCTTCACCCCCTACGTCGCGTCGGTCGAATACGAATCCCAGGACGAGGCGCTGGGACACTTCAAGGACCAGTTCGCCAATTCCCCGATCGTCGATTCGGTCACCGCGGATCAGCTCCCCGAGTCCTTCCGGGTGAACCTCGTTGACCCGGAGAAGTATGAGGTCATCAACGAGGCGTTCTCCTCCCTGCCCGGCGTCGACGTCGTCAGCGACCAGCGCGAACTCCTCGAAAAGGTCTTTTCCGTCATGAACCGGGCCTCACTAGGGGCTTTATTGGTTGCGGGGGTGATGACAGTGTGTGCAATACTCCTCATAGCGACTACCATCCGGCTGTCGGCATTCAGCCGACGGCGGGAAACCGGGATTATGAGGCTGGTCGGAGCCTCGAAGGCAGTGATTCAGCTGCCCTTCATCCTGGAAGGGGTAATCGCCGCTGTTGTCGGAGCTCTCTTGGCCTCCGGTGCGTTGTGGGGAATGTCCCGCTTCGTCATCGGCGGCTGGCTCGCCCGTGAGTATCCGGAGACGGCGTTCATTTCGGATCAGCAGGTTGTCCTGCTGGTTCCGGCGCTCATCCTTCTGGGCGCGCTGCTGGCTGGGGTCTCATCACTCCTGACCCTGCGGCGCTACGTGAAGGTCTAGGGCCGGGTCGGCAGTACTAGGGGACAGGTACAGTTCATGGATTTACGCTCGGTGCATCGGGGCCCACGGCCCTTTTTCATCCGTACGACGGCTGGGGTCTCGATCGCGCTTGCGGCCGCCCTTGCCCTGGGCTTCGGCACGCCCGTCTTCGCCGACGACCTCGAGGACCGCAAGTCGGCGCTCGAATCGGAAATCAGCGAAGTGCAGCAGTCCATCGAGTACCTCGATGAGGACATCACCGAAACCATCGCACAGCTGAAGGTGTACCAGGGGCAGCTCCCGGCGGCCCAGCAGGCCCTCGCCGATGCGCAGGGACGCGTAGAATCCGCGGCTAACGAGGTCAGCGCGCTGGCCATGCGTGTCCAACTCGCCGAGGAAACGAAGACGAAGATTTCCGACCAGCTCGCCAAGGACAAGGCGGCCATCGAAGACACGCGCAAGGTGATCGGACAGATCGCCACGCAGGCCTACAAGAACGGCGGCGTCCCCTCGGACGTCTCCCTCATGCTCGGCGCCGACGGCGCCGAGAGCCTCACCAACTCCATGGACATGGTCGACCAGGCGCTGCGCGGACAGAACGCGGCGATGGACCGGCTCTCCCAGCAGAGCGCGACGAACGCCAACAGCCAGGCCCGCCTCACCGCCGTCGAGGCGGAGATCAAGGACCTGAAGTCCCAGGCCGAGGCCGCCCTTCAGGCCGAACAGGCGGCGCGCGACGCCGCCGCCACCGAAAAGGCGAAGGTCGACACGCTCATTGCCGACACCTCGGCCCTCTCGGCGAAGCTCCAGAAGCAGAAGCCCATCATCGAAGCGCAGCTTGCCAGCGTTGAAAAGGCCCATGAGAAGGTGACGGCCGACATCGCCGAACGCCAGCGCCGCCTTCTCGAGGAAGCGCGCAAGGCCGAGGAGGCCCGGCTGAAGGCCGAGGCCGAGGAACGTGCGCGGGTCGAAAACGAGCGCCGTGCCGCTGCCGCTGCCGAAGCCGCCCGCATCGAGAACGAGCGCCGCGCCGCCGAGGCCGCCGCCCAGAACCGTCCGGCCCCCGTCCCGGTGGCGCCGGTGGCACCCGCCCCGGTCGCGCCGGTCATTCAGCCGCCGGCCCAGGGGAACCCGTCCGCCTTCAAGCTCCTTGCGCCGGTCAACGGCCCGGTCAGCTCCGGTTTCGGCTGGCGCCCCACCCCGATCGGCAGCATCGACTTCAACGGCACCGGCGGCTACACCCACACCGGGCTCGACTACGGGGTCGGCTGCGGCACGCCGCTGTACGCCCCGGCGTCGGGCGAGGTCTGGTACGCCGACTCCGATGCCCTGCAGGGCGCCGGAAACCGGATTGTGCTCAACCACGGGGTGCGGGCCGGCAACGCCCTGGCGACCAACTACTACCACCTGGCCAGCTTCAACGTGTATCCGGGACAGCGGGTCAGCGCCGGCCAGCTCATCGGCTACACCGGGACCACCGGCAACTCCACCGGCTGCCATCTTCACTTCGAGACGGTGCTCAACGGCAGCCTCGTGGATCCCTCCGGTCTCCTGTAGCCGTAGAATAGGACCCACTGTTTCCACGCGGGCTCCGGCCCGCCCCCCGCTGTCGAAGGAGTTTGCCGTGCCCAAGGAAAGTGGCCGGAAGGTAGTGGCCACCAATCGAAAGGCCCGGCACGACTACGAAATCCTCGACACCTACGAGGCCGGCATCGCCTTGATGGGCACCGAGGTAAAATCACTGCGCGCCGGGAGGGCCTCCCTCGTTGACGGTTTCGCCGTGTTCTACAACGACGAGCTGTGGCTCGAGGCGATCCACATTCCGGAGTACACGCAGGGGAGCTGGACCAACCACGCTGCCCGCCGCCGCCGGAAGCTGCTGCTGCACCGCGAGGAACTGACGAAGATCTCCCAGAAGATCCGCGAGTCCGGCTTCACCCTGGTGCCGCTGCAGCTGTACTTCCTCAACGGCCGGGCCAAGGTCGAACTCGCCGTTGCCCGCGGCAAGCGGGACTACGACAAGCGCCAGACGCTGCGCGAAAAGCAGGACAACCGCGAGGCGCTGCGCGCGATGCGCGAGAAGAACCTCGGCGCCTGATGAGCAATGTCTTCTGGGAGGCGCAGGAGGAGTCCGAGCATCCCGACGAGTCGGAGCTGCGCTACAAGCGCCCGTGGTGGGTCACCCTGGGCGCCGCCGTCGACCTGCTCCTCCTGTTCGCCATCGTTCCGGTGGGGATCCTTTCCCTGATCCCCTTCTTCTTCCTGATCTACATCTACCTCGCCCAGGTGCTGGTGTGGATCTCTCCGGTGCTCCTGCTGCTCAATGCCGCGGTGTTCTGGTGGAGCTTCCGGCGCAAGCAGGCAGCCACGACGGCCCTGGCTGCCCTGGGGGTCGCCTTCGTCACGGTGTCCTTCGTCGTCGTCGCCCTGTGGCAGGCCCAGGTGGTTATCCTCGGCATCCGCTTCTGACGGCGGCCCGTCAAGGCCCGGGGGCAGGGAATCACCGCGGCGGCCCATGCGTTACACTGGACGTCTGGGACACGCCTCACGGCAGGTTCCGGACATTGGTAACTCAATACGGGGATGACAGGTTTCGACGATGTTAGTCGCGACAGGGGAAGCGGGCCGAGGATACAGGGTTATCTCGTTAACGCTCTCTGTAAAACAATAAGTGCCGAATCTAAGCGCACTGACTTCGCTCTCGCTGCCTAAGCAGCCTAGCTAGTCCGTCAGACCGGGTTTGCTCTCGCCCCGGATCCTGGCGTCATTTAGAGGGCCACTGCTCCTGGTTTTTGTTGTAGGAACCAGGGGGACTCTTATACAACTGAGCTCGGCAGCCACTTGTTTGCACGATGGCTGGAGCTGAGAAAAACCGACGCAAACTGCGCCCGGAGAAGCCCTGACAACACTGCATCGGACGCGGGTTCAATTCCCGCCATCTCCACCGGACAGATTCATGAAGTGTCTTCTTACTTCGAGAATCGCAAGCGGTCTGCTACCGTCTTCTAAACGCGAACCACCATGGTTGTCCACCATGGTTTTCGGGGGGAGACGGCAGTGAGAACCGTACTTATCAACCGGCATCAGCTGGCTACTGAAGGCCTGCCCCTCCCCGAGGGGCAGGCCTTCGACGTTTCAGGGGTTCGCACGATCTTCGATGACAGGGGATTGCCTGACGGGTTCCCGTTCGTCGTGGATGACGACGGCGGCGTCAGTGGCTGTCGATACCTGAACCAGTACTTGCTCGACGCTAACGAGCAGCGAGCCTTCGACTTGGTCAATATTCGCCGTTTTCACGTTTATCACCTTGCGAGGCTCCTCCGCTTCGTCCGACGCCAGCGGGCCCAATGCTTGGCCGAGTTGGCAGGTCAGTCGCTCGAGGACTGGATGTCAGTCAATGGAGAGCCAAGGATCGATCTAACCCAGACGACCCGCCAGGATCTCATCGGCTATCGCGACGGCCGGCAGGGTGCCGTCGAGTTCACCACCCTCGATACCGAGATGAGTTGTCTGTCCTCATTTTTCCGCTATGCCGTGACCATGGGGTGGATTTCGACCAATCCATTTCCCCGCTGGGGAAACCGGAATACGCTCATGTCCGGTAAACGGAAGGTCCGGCAGGCCCGGTTCCTGACTGCCGATCAGACCGCCCACTTCTTAGCTGCCGGTCTTCGGGGTGATGGATCCGATACAGCGTCCCGTCCCGCCGCCTCGGAAAGGGATTACGCGTACGGGCTGCTGTTGGCGGCAACCGGCCTCCGGAGAGAAGAGGGTGCGCTCCTTCTCGATAACGAAATCCCGCCATTGGCTGGAATTCCTCACGACGGAGTGCACGTCTTCGACCGTACTGGCAAGATGGGTTTCACCCGATCCATCTACGTGACCGCCGAGGTTGCTAAGGCCATCGATCTCTATCGACAAACCGAACGAATCGCTCTCGTCCGGCGCCACCAGTCCTCCCTGCGCAATCATCGCCGCCAAGGCCGACTCCTCGTTGTCGATGGACTCACGCGGCTGCGGGGTCAGCCGGCCGTCATCATGAACGGGCACGCCCGTCCCACGCTCGCTATGACCGACGAAGATCGCGCTCGAGCAGTCCGGATTTTGGAGGATGGCTGCATTGAACCGCTCGGCTTGTTCGTGGCGAGGGGCCTGCCGCCGGTGCTGGCTTACTGGAACGAATTGTTCTCCGATGCCCGGGACCGGGTATTCGAACTTGGCGGTCCGAACCGGCCCCCCGCACACATCTCCGTCACCCCGCACACTCTTCGGCACACCTTTGCCGTGACGATGCTGGCCGGGCTGATGCAAGAAGGTCAGCATCGCGCCGGTGATCCCTACCTCCTGCTCGCCAACCCGGTGCTAACTGTCAAGGAACTACTGGGGCACCACAGCATCGCCGCCACATACCACTACCTTTATGCCGCTGAAACCTGGCAAGGTGAAGTGCCGCGCGCTTTGCGATCCCTCGCTGCCGGACTTGTTGGACACACGACACAGGACCCCCACCCAAGCGTGCAGCACCGCTATGTTGAGGAAGAGGCATGACGCGAGGCTCATACAGCACCCCGGAAAGCCCCTCCGGTGTGCCTTCGGCACCCGCCCTCTCGGTCGAGGACTCCCGCATCTATACGCGGCGTGACTATGGGCGCACCGTCAGGTTGTCCCTCATCCCGGCGGACTTCCTCCTGCCCGTGCTCGCTGCGGAACTCGGTGACAAGTGGCTAGAGGTGGCGCAGGAGAACGGATGCGAGATGGGGCAATTGCTGGTATCAGTACGCAGATTCCTCACCCATGTCGGCGAGCAGCTTCATGCGGCAGGCTCTGAGTCCTTTGCACTCGGCGATCTGCGCCGCCGGCACCTCGACGGATGGGAAATGTCCCTCCTCGCCGCGCACCAGGAGTCAAAGACCGACACCTACTACCGGCACGCACTCTACTTCTTCGCCCTCTTGAGACGCATCCGCGACGACACCCCTCACGTGCTGCACCCGGAAGTCGTGCGCCGGCTCGAGCGCGGGACGAGGCTCCGCCAGCGTCGCGGCGAGGGACTGCCCGCCTTCTCCCCGGGTGAGGCCCGCGGGATGCGGTCACACGCCCACCGTCTTGTTTATTCCCACCTCCGCCTCTGGGCAGATGGGAAACCGGGGCCTGCCCCGCCTCCGCCGGTCCTAGTCGCTGCCCACGTTCTGCTGAGTCTGGCCACCGGAGAGCCACCGGAGGTCATCCGTGCCCTTCAGGTGGACGACATCAAGGCTACAGCCTCGGCTGAGCATGACCCGGCAGTGGAGGGCATGACGCCCGCTGCCAGGCTCGCCTGGCTCGCCGAACGGAATCTGGTGGAACAGTACGGGATCACGTGGACCAAGAACCGAGCGAGGGAAACCTACCAAGACGTCTACACACGGCACGACCACGCAGTTCACCGGGCGCTGACAGCAATCATCCGGCTTACCACGGGGACGCGTGAGCGCAGTGGCCTGCCCGCTCTTTGGCAGCGAGAGCAGGTGAACGGTCGGATCACCGAGCCTACGTGGAACACCAAACCTTTGGGCCTTCGCCGTTGGATTGATGGGACGGGCGTGAAGGTCAGCGAACCCCAGGTTTGGGCACGGTTCCGGAAAACCGTCGTGGCCGACGAGGTGCTGGCCAACCCCCGCCGCTACCTCGACAGTGGGCGGAGGCACGGGGCTGAAGTATTCTTCCGGCACTACACCAACAGTGGAACTCTTCGAGCTGAAGCGGGACGCCATCTGATCGAGAGTACCGACGCCATGTTCGAGGCCGCTTTGACCGGACCCACCGTGGTGACCCCCCAGACAGAGCAGATTCTCGCCAATGGCCAAGAAACCTCCGGACTCGACGCGGCCACCGCGAGGGCCCTGCTGCAGGGGGACCTTGACGGGCCCCAGACCGCGTGCCGCGATCCCAAGAACAGTCCATTCGACGCCCCCGACACCATTTGCACCAGATCAATGACCGGAACCTGTTTTGGTTGCGGCAACGCCCTTATCACCCAGCGCCACCTGCCGGCCGCGCTGGCTATTGCCGAAGTCGCCGACCCGGCCCGTGCCGCCGATCCGCAGGTGTGGGCTTCCCACTGGAAGCCGATCTACGAGATCATCACCCGGATAATTCTGCCCGCGTTCCCTCCCGATACCGTCAGCGCAGCCCGCCAGCAGATCGCATCGGTGCCGCTCGATCTCGGCATACGCAACGACATGCGGGGTATTCATGACGATGCCTAACCCCGCACGTTCCCCAAATCTCGGCATCTTCGCCCCCGACGAACCGGTCTGGGCGTCTGAGCCGGACGGACCGCGTTACGGCCAAACCGTTTGGGACATGGGCCCACTCATTACACGGAAGTCTCAAGCCGAGCGCAGGATCGACTTAGCCGAAATTCCCGACGGCTACCGCTCTGACGCCGCGGGCCTGATGATGGTACTCGCACAACCCGACCATCCGGCCGTCATCAACGCCGGAGTCATCCGTCGAGACGGGCCCGCGCCAACGTCAGCTGTGTACGGCACCTACCTAAAATTGCGTACTCTCGCACGATGGGCCACCGCCCGGTCCCTGCCGTCATTCGGGATTTGGGAGCAGCGGGACTGCGACGGTTTCTTGGTCGACCTCCAAGCTGGACAACACCGCGAAAACGGCCGGGGCTTAGCCCCTGGCACGGTCCGCGGTTACATGGAGGTACTCAAGCTGCTCCGCGACTTTCAAGCCGTCTTGTCCGAGGGGTTATCTTTTCAGCCTTGGGGTGCCCGTTCCGCTGCGGAGATTGCCGGTCAGGATGGGTGGCGCACCGAGGTCGAGGCCGCTCCGCTGATATGGAGTCTATGGGCGCCGCTTCTCGCAGCCTCGTGGGCCATCGTCGATCAGTGGTCGCCGGACATCATTACGGCCTTCCGCGCCCGACGTGATTTGCCGCCTGACCCGGTCGGGCCAGGGGGCGCGAATGCCCTGAAAATCATCAGGGAATGGGATGCGGCTAGCGGTAAAATACCGCTGCATACCGGCTTCGGCCGCAGCCCCGGTACGCGGGGTGAACCTAACACGAGGCTGTTGTGCCGGCTGTTGCCAATCAGCGACACCATTCTGAGGCGGTCCAACCACAACTATTGTCAGGAGGCAGTGGACCTTTTGGCTGCCGCGGCAGCGGACCCGGCCCGCAGGCTCTTTGGTGGGCTGATTGAGCCTTCAGTTCTCGTTACCCAAAGAGACGGTACCCGGACCCCGTGGGTTGGCGAAATCGGCCTTGGTGAGACCGAGCGTTTCGTTGGTGTGCTGCGTGCCGCCTGCTACGTCGTCATCGCCTGTCTGAGTGGTATGCGGGACGGGGAGATCCAAGAGCTGCGGCGGGACTCAGTCACCACGCGCGACGGTTTACCCGCTCTGGCGAGCATTCAGCACAAAGGCAATGACAGACTGGAGGGAGAAGCACGATCGTGGTGGGCCCCGCAACCGGTGATTCGCGCATGCGAGGTACTCGCTGAAGTTAGTCAACACTCCGACTACCTCTTTGCGCGTATGGCGACCAACGCTGGCCCCTACAGTGGCGACCGGGACCTCCCTCGCCTCATATCGTTCGTTAACGGTGATCCGATCACACGGCCCGGGCGCGGCTCCGGTCTTGGCCTCCGACCGATCGACACAACAGATTCTGACAGCATCAACGCCGTCACCCTGCGCCGCTCGTTCGCGGTTTACTCCACGACCAAACCCGGAGCAGAACTTGGTCTGGGAATTCAATTGGGCCATTCGGCATGGCGCATGACCAGCGGTTATTTCAGTGACGGCCAACAGCAGGCTGTTCAACACCTTGACTCTGTCCGGAAAGGGATCCTGCGCGAGCAGGCCGCCGCACTCATTGCGGACCCAACCCCCGTCGCCGGACCGGCAGCACGGCATATCACTTCTTTCCGCGCCCAGGTTGTCGCCGATTCGTCTCGTGCAGACCGCATCGCTGACACCATCGCCGATCGCCTCCACTTCGGTCTCACCAATGACTGCATGTGGAATGCGGCCACCAGTGGCTGCGGAACGGATCGACCTCACCTGAGCGATCACATCTGCATCGGATTGGACTGCTCTAACGCACTGCTCACGCAAGCCCATGCTCCTGTCCTACGGGATGGTATCGCCCGTATTGACGCCTACCTTGACCGGGAAAAGGGAAACCCGGACATGCGGGAGCAGATGCAGCGCAACCGAACCAACCTCTCTCGAGCGCTCCGTGACCTAGGTCAAGGCCCGTCCTCGTCCAACCCGATGGAGGAGTAATGCCCGCAAGTCGAAAGCGCGTTTCCGACGACGTGATGACCCGTGTTTCGAAAGCCATTGATGCCCTTGCTGCCGACCAAAGCGCGCCGCGGACAAAGCGGCAGATTGAAATCCTCAGCGGGCTTGGCCATGACGCTGTGGCTCGGGCGTTCAGGCAAGACGCCGCCGAATCGGACAATCCGCACCGGCTAAACGAGAAACTCAACCGACTGATCGCGCCACTTGGCACCAGCCGGCGGAGCCCCGCCGCCGAAGAAAAGTATCAAGACAAGCAAAAAATTGTCGAGCTCAAGCAACAGGTCAGCGAACTTAACCGTCAGCTCGACCGATACGCAATGACACTTTTTGCGGTCTATCTGGCAGACAACCCGAGCGCCGAAGCGAGCAGAGCCGTCTCCATTCGTCGACACCGACAGCAAAGGCACTGAAATGTATTACAGAACTGAAGCAGCACTCCGTCTGCATATCTCGTCCGCAGACTAGCCACCATCCTGATGTGCGCGCGATAAGGAGGTTTCGCAATGTCGCTTTTGCCGTTGCATCAGTGCGTAACAATGGACCTCAGCTCATTGAACCTGCTTCCTGACAGGTTCCAACACCTCGCGCTAGGGGTTCCTCACGTCCTGCCTCACGACTACGCGTTCGTTCCTGATGAGCCCGTCACCGAGTACGAGTCCCGTTGCGACTGAAATGGTCAGAGATCCCTCGTATCGCCGATCAAGTCCTTCGGCGGTGAGAGTCCAAGTGCCTTTAACCTGATCCCCCTCCTTTCCACCAGGCACGTACAGCACAGAGTCCTCGCGGTCAGTGTCGAATGATCCTCGCGGCCGAAGGGCAGGCTCCTCGAAAACAGCGTCGGCTGAACCGTCGCTTCGAAAAGCGGACTGCCATGTGCCAGGGATCATGCTCGCCAGGCTCGGGTGACTGGGGATTCCAGTGAAGGGATCGTCATAGGGCCCGTAGGGCCGTGGCTGAGGAAGGATGTCAGACAGGTCGAGTTCGTCGGTGTCTTGGTGCTCAATGTGTTTCACTTGTTCGAGGTGGACAGCCAACTGAACGTTTTTGAGGTATATGTCCGAGTTGTTCACGACCCGGAAAACTGCCCCTGGCAGAGCGCGTGCGAGGTACTGCTCAGCTATCTCGTCGGCCAGCTCGAGGCCGATTGCAGCCCATTCCTCCACCTCGTGTTCGAATCGGACTCGGGTGCGCGTCTCGGGCTTTTGGAAGGGGTTGCCAAGAATACCGAAAGGAGACGATCCTCCTGACCCTGACCCTGACCCTGAGCTTGTGGCCGGACGTGCAGGAGACAGCAGAGACTCTTTGGTTGTAGTTGTATACCGCTCCAAAAACGTCCGCTCCCATCGGGCCCCGTAGAGAGGGCTCACAAGTTCTACGGTCAAGTCGAGATCCGGCGGTCCACCACCAGCCTGTAGGCGCTGTACGAGCGCCCGGTGCTCGTTGCCGCGGGCGCTTCTGGTCTCAGTCCGGTTTCGCACATATACGCCCCCATCCTGAATGCCCTCACTCGCCCTATAGGACACATGAATCGGATCGCCCGCAACAGGAGCATCAACGATAAGGATGAGAACTTCGCGGTCATTCTGGTCAGCTGGAAGGCGACGTGCAGACCAGACAGGGCCTTCATCACCCAGAAACAGGCGTAACGCGTTTTCGAGCTGGTGATCCTCAGTCCGAGCAACACCAATGCGGTGTCCATCTTCCAATCCGCACACCATCAATCCGTGCCCTCCCATGGCACGATCGGCTACCTCAGGCAGTCTGTTGGCCATCCCGATCAAGCACTTAGCAATTTTTCCAATGCCAGGGCTCCGTAACGGTTCGATCTGGGACTTTTGTTCCAGCCAGAAGTCCTCGAAAGGCGGCTCGGACTGCTGCTGATCCGCAAGGGCGACCACAAATCTCTCCCAATCACCCTGCCGGCGGGGAAACTTCTCCACATCCCAGTTCAAAGCCATATACGTACTCTGCCTTGTTCTGAGGCTGACCACCACGTCATACAGCGCGTGCGTCAGTCCATCCTCGAAAGTGTTGCGTCGAGTACCACGGGAACACCACGGACCGCCCTTTGTGGTGGCCGGCGACTGGCACGGCGATCTGGGCTGGGCGATCACCGCGAGCCGGTCGGCAGCCCGCGAAGGAGCTACTACGATCCTGCATGTGGGTGACTTCGGGCTGGACTGGCCGGGGCCCAAACGAGGACGCCACGAAGGACTCCGGAACCGTTAGTGCCACGTCCTCTATACAGTTGAGGTGATGTGGGTACGGCCTCAGGGACAGAGACTGACCGGACCCTAGCGAATGTTTCCCGCCTCAATCCGCGGCCCGGGCTGATCTGTTTCTACCTCGCCCGCCGCCGACCCAACGTCCCGTGAGCCATGCCGTACAACAGCTTCCGCTACGAGACCTGACTATCGCCCAGGAGAGAGAAGCTGCGACCATCCGAAAGTGCTGTGACTTACGCAGGTGGTGTTACCGCTTCATTGAGAAGATCTCCCGGCTTGACGCTAAGCACTTCGGCAATCCCGACGAGAGTTGATGCCTTCGGGTTGGAGCCGGGCAGGGGATCCCCAGGTGATCCCCGGCCTGCCTCGATAAGTTGGATCTGATTCTTGGTGATCCCTGCACGGTAGGCCAAGGTTTCCTGCGTCAGACCGTTTAGCAGCCGCAGCTCTCGGATCCGCAGTCCAAGTTGGAGCGCGTGTTGTTTCGTCCAAGGCATGCATTGAACATGTCAATATGGCCTAATACAATCGACCCTATAGATAAGGTTTTTTCTGCAGTGGACGTGACGTTCGTCCCACAGCGTGTCGCGACCAATGGAACGTATAACCCGACCGGCTGCCGGACAACTAGCCCCTCAGGCCATGGCATCACCAGGAAGAGGACCGGCGGTGGTTCAACTCAGCGTTAAACAGCTGGTGGAAATCCTGCAGGTGGGTCGGGAGATCGCCTTCGATCGGGTGTGGATGGCCGCAGACACTGCCATGGGGCGCTTTGCTGGTCGGGTGGAGCTGTACCTGATCGTGCGGGTGGGCCTCGGCCGCACGGTGTCCCTGAAGACGGTGCCCTGGTTCAGTGAGGCCGTGGAGCGGATCGTACCAGGAGCCACTGTCGGGGTGGATGGGATTGGGGACCTCGACGGCTTGCGCGATCCGGCAGCCCGTGAGGTCCTGCTTCATATGGTCGAGCTGACAGACCGCCTCACCGACCGCGACGAGGGGCTCTGGCAGGTCATCACCGCCTCGGGCACGGTGTATCTCCTGGACCTGGGCCCGGGCCAGCGCACCCTGACCCGCCTGCCTGGCCGGGAGAAGCCGAAGGGAGACTACGCCCGGATCGAGGTAGCCGGCCTCCGGCGGGACGGGGAAACCCTGCCCCTGCTGGCTGTAGGGCAGCTGCAGCTCGGCCAACCCGCAGCCCTGCTCCTCGATGTGCGCCGGGATGGTATTCCCACGGTCCGCAGCACCACCCCGGTCGTTTCGATCGAACGGCTTGACGGGGCATGAGACAGCTATGGAACTGATCGCTCGGGTGTGGAGAGCTGGTGACTCGTGGGCCGTCGAGGTGACGGAGGTCCCAGGTCTGGTCACCCGGGCACGCCATGTCCACGAAGTGGTCGATGTGGTCGCCACAGCGTACGAACAACTGACTGGTGCCCTGCCCGAGCCATTTCTCGTCGCGCTGGAAGTCGACTACGGCGATGCATGGCTGCATCGGTCGCCGTGGCCGGTGCGGAGCAAGTGGAAGGATATGTGGTGAGTCAGGGAGCAGGCTGCAATCGTGGGTGACGGGCCGCTGAGATACAGACACGAGGGCAGGCGATTAACACCATCAATAATGGCAGACCTTGCGAGGAACCTTGTGCAGGAGCCGGTGTTCCGGCGTTCCGTGCTTGGAAAGATACAGGAGTACCACCTGGCAATGGGCGGGGCGCCGACCGAGACGGACATTCGGACCCTAATCAAGAAAGCTGTGCTCATACTGGCGCGTACGGGGTTGCTTGAGCCTGCGGGCAAACCCGGTTGGTGGCGCTGGCGGGCAGGCGCAAACATCCCGGCCGAGCAGCAGTTCGGCGCAGGTGTTCTGGCAGCAGGGGAATTTGAAGTGGCCCCGCAGGGAGCCAGTGAGGGCCGGGGGTCTGGGTGCATTTATGTCTACTATTTCCCGACCTACAAGGAGCTGGCCGTCCGAAAGCAGGAGGCACGCTGGCCGGTGAAAGTAGGAATGACCGCCACCGGCAATTCCTGCATCCGGGTGTTCAATCAGCAGGGCACGGCCATGCCTGAGGCTCCGGTGGTCGCCTATGTGCGCCGGACGGACACGCCCCGCCGGCTCGAACAGGGCCTGCATGCCATCCTTCACTGCAGAGGCCAGCAGCTAGTTGATGCCCCTGGCGCCGAATGGTTTTTGTCCAGCCCCGATGAAATCAAAAAGATCGTGGATTGGGTACTCGTCCCGTATTCCGGCGCTGACACGACTTAGCCTTCCGCCGATGAATGACCTGACCGACGTCAAGGAGGGGAAATGATGAACCATCCATTTGCATGCATTTCGAAGCGGAAATTGGGGCGTGCCGTGTGGGTCCGATCCTGCTCAACGACTGACGGAGGCCGCCCGGGCTGGACCAGCGCATCACGGCGAGACTCCTTACCTCCAAGGAATCGCCCGACAGGAAGCCGAGGTGACGTAGGAGCCGGGCACAGCCATGAGGGTGCTTAAAGACGGCTGAGCAGGTAAACATAGAACAGGTGAAAATGTCTTGTGCAACCACTGGCCCGTGCTTCGACATGCCCCGGCCTGATTGATGGATGAGCACCCTGCGCCAGACTACCCGGCAAGTTTTCTCCATGGTGTCCAGTCCCTCCTGGCTAACGCTGAAGGGCCGGCCTCAGGCGCTCCCCAATACGTGGGGCTTTGACTATTTCACCTGAGCCCAGGTGTCCGGCTCGCTCCATCGCGAACAGCCGAGTCGCGAGGCAGGCAGCCGGCTTGCTCCCATAAACTGTTGCAATAGAAACCGTTGCCAATGGGGAAGCAGGCGGTAGTGGCACTTAACGAGGAAACGACCAAGCTGCGTCTGATCACGCCTGCGATTATGGAGCAGGCAGGTTGGGGTCAGGGCCAAATCTTTATGGAACATACCTTCACCGACGGCCGGGTCATCGTGCGCGGTGAGACGGTGAAGCGCGGGGCGCGAAAAATGGCCGATTACTTGCTGGTGCACCACGAGGCCCAACAGCCGCTCGCGGTCGTGGAGGCGAAGGATGAGCGTCATAGCGTCGGCGACGGCATGCAGCAAGCGATCGAGTATGCGGTCGCGCTCGATGTGCCTTTTGCATACTCGTCGAATGGCCATGGTTTTCTTGAACACGACTTCTTCACTGGCACTGAGCGAATGCTTGCAATGCACGAATTTCCAACAAATGATGAACTTTGGCAACGCTACATTGCCGGCAAGGGTCTAAGTCCGGAACAACAGGAGACAATTACAGAACCTTACTATTTCGACCCTTTCTCAGGGAAGGCGCCACGGTACTATCAGCGCGTAGCCATTGACCGCACCGTCGAATCGATCTCGAAGGGAGAAAGTCGAGCACTGCTCGTTATGGCGACAGGCACCGGGAAGACCTACACAGCGTTCCAGATAATCTGGCGACTAATGAAGGGCGCCGGCCAATTCAAAAGGGTGCTGTATCTGGCAGACCGGAATATCCTCATCGATCAGACTATGCAGCAAGACTTTAAACCGTTCGAGAAGGTGATGACTAAGGTTCGCAGTCAGGAACTGGATAGTTCCTACGAGATCTATATGAGCCTCTACCACCAGCTTGTCGGCGACGAGGGCACAGAGCCGTTCCGCGACTTCAAGCCGGAGTTCTTCGACCTGATCATCGTCGACGAGTGCCACCGGGGGAGTGCAAAGGCTAACTCGCGGTGGCGCCGTGTGCTCGATTACTTCACAGGGGCGGTGCACATCGGTATGACGGCCACACCCAAGGAGAACCAAGACATAAGCAACTCAAGCTATTTTGGAGATCCTATCTACACCTACAGCCTGAAACAGGGTATCGACGACGGATTCCTTGCGCCATACAAAGTATTCCGCGTTGGTCTTGATAAGGACCTCGAAGGCTGGCGCCCTGAGCGAGGCCAGACCGACATCGATGGGAATGAGATTGAGGACCGCGAATACAACTCACTCGATTTCGACAAGACCCTCGTTATCGACGAACGGACTCAGCGAGTGGCCGAGCGAGTGACGGCCTGGCTCAACCATCACGGGCGGCTGAGCAAGACCATCATCTTCTGTGTGGACATCGAGCACGCTGAGCGAATGCGACAGGCCATGGTGAACGCAAACAGAGATCTAACGGCCCAAAACCCTCGCTACGTGATGCGCATCACCGGTGACAACCAAGAAGGCAAGAATCAGCTCGACAACTTCATTGATGTTAATGAGTCGTATCCAACCGTCGTGACTACCTCGAAGCTAATGACGACAGGTGTAGACACGAAGACGGTGCAGCTCATCGTGCTAGATGCGAACATCAACTCGATGACCGAGTTTAAGCAAATCATCGGCCGAGGGACCCGTCTGTATCCAGATGCCGGGAAGATGTACTTCACAGTCATGGACTTCCGCGGAGTCTCGCGGTTATTTGCCGATCCTGCGTTTGACGGGGATCCAATCGTCGTATACGAGGAAGATGACGAGACCCCGCCGGAAGCAAATCGGCGCGGGTCGAGTTCGAATGAGGCGCAGGACAGCCTCGATGACTCGCGCGACAAGCGAACGAAGGTGTTCGTCAATGGAGTGGAGGTCACTATCCTCAACGAGCGGGTCCAGTACTATGACCAGGACGGCAGGCTCACGGTTGAGAGCATCGTCGATTACAGCCGCCGAAACATCCTCGGAGAGTTCGCAACGCTTGAGCACTTCATTTCCGCCTGGCGCGACGCCGAGAAAAAGCAGGCAATCATCAGTGCGCTTGAGGAGCAAGGTGTACTCCTTGATGCGCTTCGAGACGACGCGGGGAAAGCAAGTGCTGAGCTCGATCCCTTCGACCTGATACTTCACATTGCGTATGACCAAAAACCTGTCACGAAGCGGGAGCGAATCGACCGCGTGAAAAAGCAGGGGTACCTCTACAAGTACTCAGATGTATGTCGTGCCGTGCTTGAGGGACTCCTCGACAAGTACATGAACGAGGGGATCACGGACCTCAAGGATACTCGCATCCTCGGCAACGCGCCGTTCGATAGACTAGGTAGCCCTGCCCGGATCGCCCGGATGTTCGGCGGCAAGCAGGAGTATCTTGAGGCGGTGCGCGAGCTCGAACGTGCGATTTATGGCCTCGCCGCATAGTCGACAGGAGTACGAGTGGTAATCGGCGGATTCGTCAAAAAGATCCAAAACATCATGCGCGGCGATAGCGGCATCAACGGTGATGCCCAGCGTATTGAGCAGATGGTGTGGATCCTCTTCCTCAAGGTCTATGACGTCAAGGAGGAGGACTGGGAGTTCCACGACGAAACGTTCCACTCGATCATCCCTGAGCCGCTCCGCTGGCGGAACTGGGCTGTGGACACGAAGGATGGTGCTGCGCTCACGGGCCAGGGGCTACTCGACTTCGTCAACGTCACTCTGTTTCCGAAGTTGAAGAACCTTCAGCTCGACTCGCGTACGCCTTTGCGGCAGAGCATTGTCCGGGCAGTATTCGAGGACAGCAACCAGTACATGAAAGACGGCGTGCTTCTGCGTCAAATTATCAATGAGATCGACGCGATCCAGTTCGACGACTATAAGGAGCGGCACGCGTTCGGAGAGATATACGAAACGATCCTGCGGAGCCTGCAGGGGGCGGGCAACGCCGGCGAGTTCTACACGCCACGTGCGGTGACCGACTTCATGGCTCAGATGCTCGCGCCGCAGCTCGGTGAGCGTATCGCAGACTTCGCAGCAGGCACAGGCGGGTTCCTTACATCTTCACTCAACTACCTCGAGCCTCAGGTGAGCTCTGTTGGAGACCGCGAGCTTTACGCAAAGAGCGTGTTCGGCATCGAGAAGAAGCAGTTCCCGTACCTGCTTGCTGTGACGAATCTCTTGATCCACGACGTTGATAGCCCGCAGCTGTTTCATGGCAACTCACTCGAGCGGAACGTCCGCCAGTTCAAGGACCAGGACCGATTCGAAGTCGTGCTTATGAATCCGCCCTATGGCGGCACTGAGCAGGAAAATCTGAAAATGAACTTCCCAGCTGAGCTGCGCAGCGGCGAGACTGCGGATCTGTTCGTCGTGCTGGCGATGTACCGCCTTAAACGCGACGGGCGGGCAGCGCTTATCCTACCTGACGGATTCCTATTCGGCGCTGATGGGCCGAAGCGTGCGATCAAACGCAAGCTCGTCGAGGAGTTCAACCTGCACACTATTGTCCGGATGCCAATGAGTGTGTTTGCACCTTACACATCGATCGCAACGAACATTTTGTTCTTCGACAATACGGGCCCAACCGAGCGCACTTGGTTCTATCGCGTCGACAAGCCTGACGGGTACAAACACTTCTCGAAGACGAAGCCGATGCTGCTTGAACACTTTGAAGGTTGCATGAGTTGGTGGGACGACCGAGTTGAGCTCACAAACCCCAAGACCGGTTCGTTCACGGCGCAGTCGTTCACCGCGGCCGAGCTCGCCGAGCGCAGTTACAACCTGGACCTGTGTGGGTATCCGCGCGATGAGGAGGAGGTGCTCTCGCCCGAAGAGACCATCGACCAGTACAAGCGCCGCCGGGACGAGCTCAACGTGCGAATTGACGAGCGACTGATGCTCATCGAGCAAATGCTTGGGGCGGGCAAGTGATCGCCGACAAGCTGCGCAAGTCAATACTGCAGGATGCAATGTCAGGCCTGTTGACGAATCAACTGCCTTCGGATGGGGATGCCCGGGAACTACTCGCGCGCATTCGTGCGGAGAGAGCAGCGCTGGTTGCGTCGGGAGAGCGCAAGAAAGACAAGCTGCTGCCTCCAATCTCTGAGGAGGAGATTCCGTTCGACATCCCGGCCAACTGGGTATGGGTGCGGTTTGGTGACGTCCTACGGTTCATCAATGGTCGCGCATATAAGCAGGACGAGTTGCTGTCGGACGGAAAGTACAAAGTGCTCCGCGTCGGGAACCTCTTCACAAACGCGCACTGGTATTACTCGGACCTGGAGCTTGAGGACGAGAAATACTGCGACTCTGGTGACTTACTCTACTGCTGGTCCGCGTCGTTCGGCCCGCACTTGTGGGATGCTGGACGGGCTATTTTTCACTATCATATTTGGAACGTTAAGTACGGCCCGCTGGTGAAAAAGTTTGTTTACTACATGCTGATGCGCGACGTAGATTCCATCCGTAATTCGACGACTGGAAGCACGATGGTGCACGTGTCAATGACGAATATGATGCCCAGAATGATGCCGTTGCCGCCCCTTGCGGAGCAGGAGCGTATTGTTGAACGGCTCGAGCAGCTTCTGCCGCAAGTAAATGAGCTCGCCTCCAACGAAATTGAGCTTGATGCCCTTAGGAAGCGTTTTCCGGATGATATGCGGAACGCAATACTGCAAGACGCAGTTTCGGGCCGTTTGACCCAGCAACTGCCTCCTGATGGCGATGCGGGCGAGCTGTTGGCGCAAATCGATGTAAAGAAAGCGCAGATGGTTGCTGCAGGGCAGCTCAAGCAAGAGAAGCCGTTGCCACCAATCCTCGAGAGCGAGATCCCGTTTCAGGTTCCGAAGAGTTGGGCGTGGGCCCGAGTTGGCCAGATCTGTATCCTGAGTCCCCGCAACACTGCTTCGGACGACGTCAAGGTCGGTTTTTTGCCCATGGCCCGCCTGCAGGACGGTTATGGCAGTGAATACGAGTTCGAGATCCGACGATGGGGTGAGGTTCGCTCGGGATATACGCACTTCCAAGACGGAGACCTAGTCCTCGCGAAGATCACGCCCTGTTTCCAGAACCGTAAGTCTGCTGTCCTCAACGGCCTTGAATCGGGCCTCGGCGCGGGGACAACGGAATTTCACGTCCTTCGTGGGATTGACCAAACAATCGACATGAGGTACCTGCTGTTCTTCTTCAAAACGGCGGACTTCATCCGCGATGGCGTCAGGGCAATGACAGGGACAGCGGGACAACAACGGGTGGGAGCGTCGTTCTTGAAGGACTACCTTATTCCGGTCCCGCCCCTGGCGGAGCAGAAACGGATAGTGGAGCGGCTCCAAGATCTGCTCCCCCTATGTGAGGCGCTGGGATAGCGGCAGAGGTCAGATACGGTTTTCACACGACAAGCGCCACCGGTTGTTCACCGGCTGGCGAACGACCTCCGGTCCTGTCTGGGTGAGCCGTCTCTATCAAGCCCACCCGAGGTGAAGTTCCGCATGGGTAGCGAAACGGGGGGAGTGTGCGTCATTTGGGGCGGCGCATATCTTGCCGATTAGCAGATCAACGGCGTTCTGGACGTCATGGGTTTCGCGTCATTACCGCGACACACCTTGCGTCCAGGGCTCACAAAGACGTAACCCCACCTGAACAAGGCGTCGCAGCCCAAGCTGTAGACAAGCATGGCCACTGAGCGGAAGCCTTTGCGTTCCTCCTCCGTGCACAGGCTGCGTAGCTTAATATGCCCGGCGACCACGAGTCTGGCCGGACGCTCCTCGCTGCGTATGTCGCAGGGGCCGTTGCCCGGCCTTTCAGCAGATGGCGGCGCAGGTCCGTCTGCTCTCGTCGGACTGATCCAGGTGAAACTTCGTCTGTGTCTCCGCCGTCCCCGTCGTCCGGGCGACCATAAAGCCCTTCCTCGGATGCCTTCGACAACGGCAGGTCGAACGCTGCAAGAAGGGCAAGCCCCTCTTCTTCAGAGAGGGTGGACAGAAACCGGGCACGGTTTAGGCACTCTGCCGCTATTAATTGGCTTGTCCGGTCCAGTTCTCAGCAGCTTTGCTACGTCTTTACAGTGCAAATCCACTCCGGTCCGAACGGGTTCGATTGTGACCAACCACCCCTCATCAGGTTCCTCCGGGTGCCATTTTCGGGTTATCGGGCGGACGACGCGAGGGCGTTCAAGAAGCGGTCACCCTGCTGACGGCCAGCAGATGGGCCTCATGGTGGCGCAACACGATGTCGTCCCGTTGCAGATCCATGATCATCCTCCGGGATTCTGCCGTGGCCCTGTCCAAAGTGTCCCAGCTTGGTTTGCTGCTTTATTGTTTTTGCTCTGGCTGGCCCACCAGTGCTTTCTCGCCATCTGCTCACGGTCCCCATGCCGTTGCTACGCAAGCAATGATCTAGCTAATCCTGCAACATAGCCGGTAACAGAACCGCACAATGAGTGGGGCTTGCGTCAATTCTGAGGCTCCTTCTGGCTGTTATCCTCAGTGCTCATGAGTTGGACGATGTAGTCGATGAGATGTTCAAGGTCCTGCCAGTCGTCCGACTTTTCATGTCTACTTGCAGCGCTGAACGTCTTTACCTTTTCGTAAAAGCGCTCTTGGATGAGGCCCTTCTGCGAAATCTCGCCTTGGTAGGAATTCATGGGCTTGACGTACTGAGTCCACTGTACGGGCGAAAGTTCACCGTCAATAGTCAGAACATCTCGTCCGAGGAAGAGTTCCACCGATACTGCTCGCCCATTGATGTCAGTACAGCTCAGGCCGTCAGGTCCATAAGTGGGGTAGCTACGGGCGAGCTCGAGTTCAGGAAGAACAGTACCCCGCATATGCGGTCGTAACGGCGACTTCCGAAGCGATAGGAGCCCCTGACGGCCGGCTGTGTCGTTGTCGTAGAGCCCTATTATTCTGTTGCCGACTCCAGCGGCAGAGAACGCCTTTAGCCCATTCGTGACGGCTCCCACGCCGCCGTCAGGTTTGTGCGAGTAATCCATGAACGTCAAGAATCCAACCAGATCAGGTCGTAGTATCTCGAGGGCCTTTTCCAATATGCTGGCATCCGAAGACCCCTCCGTCAGCGTGATGGTCGGCATGGTGCCGGAGGCCTCGGTGATTTCCTCAGCCCGCGCATCCGCACACAGCGTTTCAGAGGCGGCAGCGTGTCCTCTCCCGATAACTTCTCTAAGGTCGAAGGCGACCGGGTGCTCGTCCGGCAATCTGTCAACCAAGTAACGAAGTTGACTGCGTTCCTCGCCCCATATGTAGCCCCAAGAGCTGCGAAGGCGTTGTTTCGATGGATTTTCGTAAACTGAAGGAGCCCCTCCTTCCGATTCAAGATCAATGACGAAGTCGGCTATGAGCTTCTCCGGATCATCAGCCAGGTTCTTATTCTCGACGTGGTGCCGTGTTGCCCATCCTTGGAGAACCACTGCGTCCGCGCGGGCTCGACCGAATCCAAGCAGTTGCAGGCGGTCGCGGATTGTCTTGGCACTCGACAAGTAGAGGCCCTCACTAACCCGTTCGTTGTCCAAAAACAACGCAGCGTGCTGGAGGCTGTAACCTTCTCGGACGAATCCCGAAACTGGGACAGTCTGATCCTCGCCGATGCAAACCCACGAATATGCTGCCACTCTGCCTCCCGTTCACTCTTTGCGTCCCATCCCACGAAACCACAGGGACATGCTTGCCAACAGTAACAACAGCAAGTCAATGAATCGGCAGGCTTGCTGGCATCAACTGCCATGACTCAGGAGCTTCCCAAAGGCGATCGGGAACCACCCTCAGCTAGACGGAGCCCGACAAGACGCAGGGCTGGCATTCGCATGATCCGCTATAAGCTTCTAGATGTTTGCAGTCAGATTGGATGCTGGCTTCCTTGATTTGGGGGATGGATGAGCGAGTTCACGAATCGCAAAGCGGTCAATGCCGTTGAAAAGTTGGCTCTGCAGATCGGATGGTTCTTCCGACCCCAGGACATAAGCGACCAAGGTATTGATGCTCACGTCGAGGAGGTCCGACTCAGCGAAGAGGAGGGCAAACCGACAGTCGAGGTTGGAACAGGTCGGTTGATTGCCATCCAGATCAAGGGTGGGCCCTCCTACTTCAGGAAACCGTCAGCAAATGGTTGGTGGTTCCCGTTCAGTGCGAAAAAGGCGAAGCTATGGCTGGGGCACGCACTGCCGGTGGTTGTTGTCCTCGTCGATCTCAAGAACAACGCTGTGTATTGGCAGCGAATTTCCAGCACGACCGTGCTATCGACTGGCAAGGGTTACAAGGTCGAGGTGCCTTCATCGCAACCGATGTCAGCGGCAGGTAAAGAATGGAGACACATCGCCAGTGGTCTTGAGACTCTGGCCGAGGCGCGTTTCGAGCACGCCTTAACGCAGCTGCCGCCGCCCGTTTGCAGCGCGCTGCAGGCTCGCCCGCCTGCTGAACGACAAGACGCAGCGCTATTGGCTTCCCATCTGGCCGAGGGTCGTGCAAACCCGCGTGGCACCGCTCAGTCACTTCTGGCGGCGTCGCCTCTCTGGATCGAACGCAATGGCTCATGGGCATGGGCAGTGGTGGCTACTTATGCTGCACAACACGAAGAATACGATGTGAGTGCTGAAGCATTTGAACGGGCCGGCCGAGCTTCCGTACAAGACTGTGGGAGCAACTTAGCGGCAGCGGCCTTGAACATAATGGCATTTGACCGTAAGCGATCCGGCGATCTCCTCGACGAGGCTGCGGCAACCGGTGATGCACCCCTGCTAGTGGCCGTTGGACGAGCACTACTCGCTAATCCCGACGAAAACGCTGGCCCACTGCCGATAGATCCCATCCTGTTGGCAGACTCCGACGAAGTCCGAAAAGCTTCTCCTGTTCAGGCATTCCTCGCGGAACAGGCCATGCGAAGAGGCGACATGGAAGGTGCTGTTCGCCACTGGCGTCTGCAGTTGCAGTCCGACTCTGGGAACACGCATTCACTGCGATTGGGTTCTGAAATTCTCCGCCGACGTGGAAGCTCCAGCCCTGCTACGGATGACCTGTCCGAGGCAGCGACACACTTGGAATCAGCTATTTCCCAGCGCCGCAGATGGGCGGGTCCGACCACCGATCTTCTAGAAGCATTATCCCAGTGTTATATGTTGCAGGGACGGTTCGAGACGGTATTGCAGATTTGTTTGCCTGGGCCGATAGGGTCTGCCACTCATGAGGAGTCCGAAGATCCCAGAATGCTACGTTTCGCTCTGAACGCGGCTTATTTTCTTGGACGACAAAACTTGGTGGTTGAACTAGCCCAACGCCTAGGTGAAACGGTCAGTGACCGAATCCTCAAGATGAGGGTGGGGCTCTTAGACCCATCGCCAGAGGAGGCAAGGGAGTTGTGGTCAGCGGAGTTCGACAGAGCAGTGGATACTGCGGACTATCGACAGATCGTGATTGCTGGTATTGCTCTAGCTGACCTCGGCGTGGATAAGAGCAGCAGCTTGGACTCCTATGTAGCCCAATCCATCATGCCCTCGTGGTTGGTGGACTTTGTTAAGGCGGCGCACATCGCTTATGCCGACTTGGATAGAGCATTGCCAGCTCTGCGGATGCTGGCTTTGGAGGACCCCATGGTTGGGGAACACCTGATCATGAAGCTGCGCGAAGCGCGTCGCTTCCTTGAGGCGGCGGAAACTTGCCAGGCGCTCTACTCGGCTGCTGGCAATCCCTGGTTCCTAATCCGGAGAGCTTCGTGCCTGGTTGACGCCGGGGACGAGAACGCCGAAGCCGCTGCTAGTCTTGCGGCCAATACGGGCGAGGCCCACCCTGTGGAACGCGCGCGCCTCCTGACATTCTTGGCTGAGAGAGAAGGTGGCCGCGGTAACTGGGATGTGGCGGAGACACATCTGGTCGAAGCTCTAAAGCTATTCGGTTCCCCTGGCCCCGCGGAAGTATGGCGTGTCGTCGTTTCGCAACTTAACCAAGGCAAAGCAGCGCAGGCGGCCGAGTTGATTGCCAAATACCGGCCCGTTGCCCGCACAAAGGAAGAGGCAACACTATGGGCACGCGCGAACGCGACAGTAATGTGGGATGAGTCGAAGGCTTCAGAAGCGCTGGCGCTAGCCCGTCGCTTCCCAGACCCTAAGCTTTCCATCGCTCTCTTGGGACAACTTATCAGCAACACTTACGCAGTCGACCAGAATCTGGACCCGGCAGCATCCGAGGCCCATGCGTTGGATACTCGCCGCCGTCTAGGGCAAGGTGCCGTCCCCGGGGAACTGCACCGACAAGCTTTCGCGGCTATGCAGGAACTCGTTTCTGAATTCGGGGACGAGACTGGGGTAACGGTGCTCCAAGGTATGCCAGAAGAAGCTATCGGTCAGCTTACAGAAATCCTCAAGGAGCGCGCGGCAGAAGAAGGTCACCTTCGAGATCTAATCAGGGCCGTCCGAAATGCCACGGTGCCTATTGGCCTCTTCGCCGGTTTACGCAATCACAGCTACGCCGCAATCCTAGTAGAGCGAGCTTTTGGAGTGCTGGTTGCAGGATCAGCGGACGACGACGAGCACGCCCATGAGGTCGCCGCCGCACGCGCAGCATTAGGCCAATCGATCGTTGTGGATGCAGCAGCCCTCCTGACACTGTCAGGCCACGCTTCTGTACGCGGGCTCAGCGGTCACTTCGCTTCCCTTCAGGTTACGGCTGCAACAATGGGCGACGTTCATCGAGGGGTTTCCGAAATTCGAGGCCGAGCCGGAAGCCCCGGAACCTTGACTTGGGACCCGGACCAATCTGCCCTTGTTTTCAGAGATTTGCCTGAAGCAGAGTTTGTTCGTCAGTTGCGCCGGGCTGAAGCCTTGGAAGGTTTCGCTCAAAAGCTGCATGTCCGAGTTGTGACCGAGGTAAGCGTTTTTGAGGAGGTCGGAAATGAGGCCGAGGTAACTCTTCTCAATGAGGTTGGAAATGAAGCGGAACATTCCCCGTGGTCGCACTCGATCCAACTCGCACATGATGAGGCTCTCGCCCTGTGGTCCGATGACCTAGGTCTCCGACGGCTGGCACGTGCACTTGACCTCCCAAGCTTCGGAACCCCAGCCCTGGTTGACGCCGTCCGCGATCGCTCGCTTGAGCTGTCGTCTGCAAAAGACACAGATGACGATGCCATCCTTACTGCGACATCCGCAAACCTCCTGCTAGCCCAAGACTTCCTTGTGGACCTGGTCTTGGCTGATGAGGACCTCCTGAATTTGGCCGAGAGAGACGCTTGGCTTCCTCGCGCTGCTTCAGCGGTTCTAACACGGGCAGCTTGGTGGGTGTGGCAGATGAATCCTCTTGAGATACTGCTGAAGCTCTACAGTCGGGTCCGTGAAGCTAGGCCAGGAAGCCTCTCGGACTGGCAGCTATCGGCTATGACTGGTATCGGTAGGCTCTCAACACATCCCGAAACAAGCGCGAAACTCTTAGCTTTGGTGGCGTTGATTGGTTTCGGACTGTCCTCCAGTGATTCGGAAATCCTCGATGGTATCAGACGTGCAAAGGCAGTCGCTGCTGAAAGCAATTTCCCCGACCCAACTTTACAAATCCCAGCTGCAGCGGTGGAGTTGGCCCGGATGGGGCTTTGCGACGAGCCGATCGAGCTCGCTGCCCGCATTCTGGACCGGTTAGATGCACCAGAGGCACCTGGGACCGACGGCGAGGCTTAAGGATCATTCACCCTGCGCCACCTCCGGCCGACAGCATGATGTGAACCAAAGTGTTATCGCTGCTCTTGTCAGGACGTAAGTGTTGGAAGACACCAAGTAGCCACCTGGCGAACGAAGAGGGAAGATGCGAAGCGGGAAGACAGTGGCCTTTCTGACAGTTAGTGCCACATGTGCAATCTGCTTCGTGCCTCATGACTTCCAGTCAATCATGGAGCCCAAGATTGTGTCTCATCCGCGAGCCACTTATGGTTTCGTGTAATGCATGCCTGACCCGTACCGTAGTAGGAGGCCTCTCAGATCTGAGAGGCCTCTTCGGTTAACGCAGCTCTTGGAAAGTGGTGTCATCGATCGTGCCTCGGGGCACGACCATCCCGCTACCAGATGGCGCCCGGCATGAGTGGCACGATCTAACACGGGGGGGGTGGAGCCCTCATCCGCCCGACACGGAACCCGGAGCTGCACCGCGGGCTGCAGGTGACGGCCGCGCACTTTTCATGGAATCCTGAGGAACCCTCACATGGGCGTTGTATGCGGTCCAGAACTTGGAGGCAGCAGGGTCCGGCTTCCGGGACCTCGGGCGCGGCCGTCAGCCGCACGCTGTGAGGAGATCCCCGGACGGTGCCGGCACGATCAGGAGAAGCTATGGGTGGAATGCCATGGACGGGGAAATCCGCCCGAACCGAACCGGGTGAGGCATCGGCGCGGTCGGCTCGTCGGCTGGTCGGCGTTGACGCGGCCCGGGGGCTGGCAATTATCGGGCTGATGGCCATTCACCTGCTGCCGGACGGCAGCGAGGAGGCGGGGGAGCCCAGTTGGGCGTGGATCCTGTTTTCAGGAAAATCGGCGGCGCTGTTCGCCCTGCTGGCAGGTGTGGGGCTGGCGCTGGCCTCCGGCGGCCGTCGCCGGCACGAGGGCAGGGCGATGACCGCTGATCGAGTGGGCCTGGTGGTGCGGGCCGTGCTGATCGCCGCTGTGGGATTGTGTATCGGGACCGTGATGCCCGAGGACGCGCCAACGGACAACATCCTGATCTACTACGGGGCGTTCTTCCTTCTGGCCGTCCCGTTTCTGCACCTGGGGCCCAAGGCGTTGTTCGCCTCCGCGGCGGGCTTCGGGATCCTGGCCCCGATCCTGGCCTTACGGTTAGGGGAAGTGCTGCCCGACTTCGTGTCCCAAAACCCCACGTTCAGCGATCTGGTAACCGAGCCGGGGGCGGTAACTGCCCAGCTGATGCTGACCGGCACCTACCCGGCCCTGGCCTACCTGACCTACGTGTTCGTCGGACTGGGGATCGGGCGGCTGGATCTGGGCAGGACCGGGGTGCAGATCCGGATCCTCGTCGTTGGTGCCGGCCTGGCGATTTGCGCCCAGACCGCCTCATATCTCTTGCTCTACGCCTTCGGTGGCTTCGAGCGGTTGCTTAATGCCTCCTCGCTGAGCGAGCGCGACCTGCGGGAAGCGCTGATCTGGGGACCGGATGAGATGTCGGATCCAACGGGGTGGTGGCTGGTGATTACCACTCCGCACACCAACACCCCGCTGGCGATCGCGACCAGCCTGGGTGTTGGTCTGATCATTGTGGGTGTCTTCCTGCTGGTGGGCTCGAAGGCCGGGCCGTGGCTGCTGCCGTTGTCGGCAATGGGTACGATGACCCTGACCTTGTACACGGCGCACCTGGTGGGGCTGTCCCGTGAGCTCCACTATGACCAGCCCTACCTGTGGTTCACGATCAATGTTGTCGCAGCTGTCCTATTCGCGGTGGCCTGGCAAAGAGCCCTAAGACAGGGGCCCTTGGAGCGGGTGGTCGCCGCCGCTGTGAAAGGCACCCGCCGGCTGGTGGTCGGTGGCTCCGGAGGAACCATGCGCAAGTAACCGTCATGGGCACCCCGCAAAAGGTGTACTCCTGCAGCCCGAAGCGGACCGACCGGGCACGTCCGGACCAACGTCGAGATCCTTATCCGGGTCCGGCACACCGGGTCAACCGGCGGGCTGCGGCCGTGTGCGCGGTGATCGCCCCTCCAGGTGGGGTGTGGTTCAATGCGTGTTGCAGCAGGCTGCCCAGGATCCAGCAGTTTAACCCCTTACGCCGCTTGCGGTGCGCGGTGCCGGCCGCACGCGGAGAAGCACCGGCGGCAGTCGCCGCAACACTAGACTGGCGCCATGAGTTCGACCGATCGGCCGTCATGGCTTCCACCGCTGCCCCCGCCGAACCGCGGGCGCGTGCTGATCATCCTGGGCTGGCTGCTCGTTGGAGGAAGCTTCATCTACATTTTCGTGATGAGCTACCTGGGCGGAACCCACACCCTCTACACCCTGGTTCCACTGGCCCTGGGCCTGCTCTGCCTCATCGTCGGACTGCTACGGCGCAATGAGGGCCGGTAGCGGCCCGGTGCCCGCCGGCACCGCCATGCCCCTACCGAAAGCGAGCCGCCCATGACCGAAACCTCCGGGCCCTGGTGGACCCGCGCCGTCGTGTACCAGGTCTACCCCCGCAGTTTCGCCGACGCCGACGGGGACGGCATCGGCGACCTCGCCGGAATCCTCGGCAAGCTCGACTATCTGGCGGAGCTCGGCGTCGACATTCTCTGGCTCTCACCGATCTACGCCTCGCCCCAAAAGGACAACGGCTACGACATCAGTGACTATCAACGCATCGACCCGGTCTTCGGGACCTTCGCCGACTTCGACGCGCTCGTGGAGGGGCTCCATGCCCGCGGCATGAAGCTGGTGATGGACCTGGTGGTGAACCACACCTCCAACGAGCACCCTTGGTTCCTTGAGTCGGCGTCCTCCCCGCAGAGCCCCAAGCGGGACTGGTACTGGTGGAGGGACCCCAGGAAGGGCTTCGCGCCGGGGGAGCCCGGCGCCGAGCCCACCAACTGGGGGTCCTTCTTCAGCGGCCCCACCTGGACGCTCGATCCGGCCAGCGGGCAGTACTACCTCCACCTTTTCGCCCGGGAGCAGCCCGACCTCAACTGGGAAAATCCCGAGGTCCGCGCCGCCGTGTACGACATGATGACCTGGTGGCTCGACCGCGGGGTCGACGGTTTCCGGATGGACGTCGTCAACTTCCTATCCAAGACCCTCCCGCTGGCCGACGGCGCCGTCCCGCCCGGGCACCTGTGGGGCGACGGCGGACCCCAGTTCATGTCCGGTCCGCGGATCCACGAATTCCTCGCTGAGATGCACCGGGAGGTCTTCGCCGGCCGGCAGGCCGAGCTGATCACGGTGGCGGAGATGCCGGGGGTCACCGTGGAGGAGGCGAGGCTGTTCACTAACCCGGCCCGCGCCGAGGTGGACATGGTCTTCCAGTTTGAGCATGTCAGCCTCGACCAGGGCCCCGGCGGCAAGTGGGACTACCGGGGGCTGGATCTGCGCGACCTAAAGACCTCGTGGAACCGGTGGCAGAAGGGCCTGGCGGAGACGGGCTGGAACAGCCTCTACCTCGACAACCACGATCAGCCCCGCCTGGTCTCGCGCTTCGGCGACGACGGCGCCTACCGCTACGAATCAGCGACCCTGTGGGCGGCCCTGCTGCACCTTCACCGCGGCACCCCGTACATCTACCAGGGCGAGGAACTGGGCATGACGAACGTGCCCTTCACCTCGATCGAGGACTTCCGGGACATCGAATCCCTCAACTGGTACGACGAGGCGACGATGAAGCTCGGCCGTGACCCGCAGGAGGTCCTGGCCGCCCTGCGCAGGATGAGCCGGGACAACGCGCGCACGCCCGTCCAATGGACGGGCGGGGCCAACGCCGGGTTCACCACCGGCACCCCCTGGATTGCCGTGAACCCGAACTATCCGACGGTCAACGCCGAACTCGACCGCTCCTCCCCGCGCTCGGTCTACCGGTTCTACCAGCGCCTGATCGCCCTGCGGCACGGGAGCGCGGTGGTGCAGCTCGGACGCTTCGGCCTCGAGCAGGCCGACCACCCGGTGCTCTATGCTTTCACCCGCACGCTGGACGGCGCCGTGCTCCGGGTGCTCGGGAACGTCTCGGGGGAGCCCCTCGGGCTTCCGCCCGGCCTCGGCGGCGGCACGCTGCTGCTGGGCAACTACGGTGCCCCGGGCGACGCCGGCACCGCCCGGGGCACCGCGGGTCAGGGGGCGACCGGGCGGGCCTCGGTGATGGAGCAGGACACCCTGCGACCCTGGGAGGTGCGCATCCTCGAGGTGTCCTGACGGACGCCCCTACCGCTCGTTGATGAGGGTGGAGGAGTAAAGCTCAAGCAGGGCCGGCATGCCGCCTTCCTTCATGGCCCGGCGCTGGCGCTCGGCGCCGGTACCCTGCTCCCAGACCGTCGCCAGGCCCGCCTGCACCCAGGCGGTGTCCCCGGCGGCGTCGAGGGCGGGGCCCACGTAATCGAGCAGGCGTTCCATCTGGGCCCGGGCCGGGGTGAGCGTGCCGGTGCGCAGGTCCACCGAGTCGCCGGTGAGTCCGTCCCGGGCGGCCTGCCACAGGGCCGCGTCAAGCAGTTCGGGATGGGGGTCGAGGAAGCGGGTGTCGGCGTCGACGTCGGCGACGGCGGTGGTCACCAGGGCGCGGATGAGCGCACCGAGAAGCACCGAGTCCTGCGCCTCAAGCTGGACGTCCCCGGCGCGGACCTCGAGGGTCGGGTAGCGGTCGGAGAGGCGCGCCACCCAGGTCAGCACCCCGCGGTCGATGATCGCCCCGGTGGCCACGAGCCGCTTGATGCGCCGCTCGTAGTCGGCGGCATCCTCGAACACCGGCGGCACGCCTTGGACCGGCCACCGGCGGTAGTGGACGAGCCGCCAGCTGCCGAAGCCGCTGTCCCGGTCGAGCCAGAACGGGGAGTTCGTGCTCAGGGCGGTGACAATGGGGAGCCACGGGCGGATCCGGTTCAGGGCCTGGACCCCGGTCTCCTTGTCGGGGATGCCGACGTGGACGTGCAGTCCGTTGACGAACTGGTCGCCGACGATCCCGGGCGCGCTGGCCTTCAGTTCGTGGTAGCGCTGCTTGTCGGTCAGCTGGGGGTACTCCTGCTCGATGCGCGGGGCGGTGGCCGTCGCCGCGGCGAGCACCCCGAACCTGCGTGCCGCCGCGTCGAGCTGGCGCCGGAAGTTCAGCAGGGACTCCTCGGCCTCGGTCAGGGTGCTGCACACCGGCGTCGCGGTTTCAATCTGGCAGCTGAGCAGCTCCCGCTGGATGTCGTCCGGGTCGATCTCCGGGGTCAGCTCGAGCCGCTCCTGGATCTCCGTGGCGCGGTGGACGGGCAGGCCCGAGGCCGGGTCCACCAGCAGGTACTCCTCTTCAAGGCCAAGAGTGGTCATGGGGCGGCTCCGGGGTCGTGGGGTGCGGACGTGACGCGGCATTTCCTGACCAGTCTAAGGACACCGGACACACCATCCGGAAACGCAGGCCGAAACCGGACCGGTCAGCCCGCCGTGGCTGGCATGACACAGCCCGGGTGGGGTTCAAGGGTCTCGACCCACAGAGCCTGCGCCAGCGCGTCGCTGACCTCCACCGCGGCCGGGCCCGCCGCGGTGTCGAACACCACGGCCAGGGCCCCGCCGAACGGCCGGCGGCCGGTGACCGTCAGCGGCACGTCAAGGCCCACGGACCTGCCGCTGAGGTAGCGCAGCACCTCCGGGTCGTCGTCGCTCACCCGGGCCAAACGGGCGCGGTGCCCGTCGTCGAGCGTGGCGATGGGAAAGGCCGCTGGAAGGCGGATACGCCCATCGGCCGTCGGGATCGGATCGCCGTGCGGGTCCCGGTGCGGGTGCCCGAGCTTGGCATCGAGGCGTTGGATGAAGGCGTCCGACACCGTGTGCTCGAGCACCTCCGCCTCGTCGTGCACCTCGTCCCAGCGGTAGCCGAGCTCCTGCACAAGGAACGCTTCAAGAAGCCGGTGGCGGCGCACCATGGCCAGGGCCAGTCGGCGTCCCTCCGGGGTGAGCCGGATGGGCCCGTATTTTTCCCGCTCCGCCAGGCCCAGGTCGACGAGCTTGCCGACCATCTCGGTCACCGAGGACGCCGCGATGGACAGCCGCCCGGCCAGCTGCGACGCCGTGATCGGCTTGTCCTGCCACTCGGTGAAGGCGTAGACGGTCTTGACGTAATCCTGGACGCTGGCCGAACCGACGCTCAGGGCCGGAGTGTTCCTCGGCCCCATTCAGGACACCGCCCCGGCAGGTTCGTCCCCCACGTGCGCCCGAGCGGACGGGCCCCTGCGGCTGCGGCGCACGCGGAGGCGCTGCCAGAGCACGCCGTTGGGCCGGGCCACCAGATAGACGACGGTGAAGACGAGGGACTGGGCGAGGACGACGGCGGCGCCGGTGGAGATGTCGAGGTAGTAGCTGGCGTAGATTCCGGCCAGGGAGGCGGCGACCGTAATGCCGACGGCCAGGACCAGCATGCGGTCGAAGCTGCGGGTCAGGAGGAACGCCGTGGCGCCCGGGGTGATGAGCATGGCGACCACGAGGATGATGCCCACCGCCTGCAGCCCGACCACCACGCTGAGCGCGAGCAGGCCCAGCAGCAGCGCCGAGAGGAATTTCGTGTTCAGCCCGATCACGTGGGCATGGGTGCGGTCGAAGGCCAGCAGGGTCAGGTCGCGGCGCTTGAACAGCACCACCGCGAGGGTCACGGCGCCGAGGATGAGCACCTGCCACAGTTCACCGTCCGTCACCCCGAGCACGTTGCCGAACAGGATGTGAAGGAGGTCGATCTGCGAGGGGGTGCTGGAGACGATGGCCAGCCCCGCGGCGAACAAGGCAGTGAACACCACGCCGATCACCGTGTCGGGTTTGAGCTTCGTCGTTGAGCGCACCACCCCGATCAGGGCGACGGCGCCGGCCCCGAAGACGAACGCGCCGATGGAGAACGGCAGCCCGACGATGTAGGCCAGGGCCACCCCGGGCAGGACGGCGTGCGAGACGGCATCGCCCATCAGCGACCAGCCCATCAGGATCAGCCAGCAGGACAGGACGGCGGACACCACGGCCGCCGCGATGGTCACGACCAGGGCGCGGGTCAGGAACCCGTACTGCAGGGGCTCGGTGAGCCAGGTCAGAAGGTCCATCTCAGGGCTCCCGGATTTCGAGGGCGCCGCCGAAGGCAAGCGCGAGGTTGCTGGGGGTGAGCACGTCCTCCGGGCGGCCCCGGGCGAGGACCCGGTTGTGCAGCAGGACGGCCGAGTCGCACAGCTGGGACACCCCGGCGAGGTCGTGGGTCGACATCAGCACCGACCGGCCCTCGTCGCGCAGTTCCTGCAGGAGCGCGGTCAGGGTCGTCTCGCTGGAGCGGTCAACCCCGGCGAAGGGTTCATCGAGCAGCAGCAGCTTCGCGTCCTGTGCGATGCTGCGGGCGACGAACGCCCGCTTGCGCTGCCCGCCGGAGAGTTCGCCGATCTGCCGGCGGCGGAGACCGGACAGACCCACCCGCTCCAGGGCGGCGTCGACGGCGGCCCGGTCGGCGGCCGAGGCGCGCCGGGAGGGACCCATCAGCCCGTACCGTCCCATGGCGACGACGTCGGCGACGGAGACCGGGAAGTCCCAGTCGACATCCTCGGCCTGGGGCACGTACGCGACGAGGCCGCGCTGGCGGGCCTCCCGGCTCGAACGCCCGTACAGCTCAACGGTGCCCGCTGCCGGCACGAGCAGGCCCATGAGGGCCTTGAAGAGCGTCGACTTGCCCGACCCGTTGACCCCGATCAGGCCGCAGATGCTGCCGGTGCCCACGCTCACGCCAACCGCGTCGAGGGCCCGCACGTCGTTGTAGCTCACGGTGAGGTTCCGGGCCAGCAGCGCGGGCGGGGCGGGGCTGGCAATAGGGGTGCTCATCGGGAAAGTCCTTCGGTGATCAGGGAGATGTCGTAACGCAGCAGGTCCAGGAAGGTCGGAACCGGGCCGTCCGGGCCGGAGAGGGAATCGACATACAGGGGTCCCTCGAGCCTCACGCCGGTGGCGGCGGCGACCTGCTCCTGGGCGGAGGGGTTGACCGTCGACTCGCAGAAGACGGCGGGGACCTCGTGGCGGGAGACGAAGTCGATGACCGCGCGGATCTGCCGGGGCGTGCCCTCGGCGTCGGCGTTCACCGGCCAGATGAACGCCTCCTGAAGTCCGGCGTCGCGGGCGAGGTAGGAGAAGGCGCCCTCGCAGGTCACCAGGGCGGCACCCTCGGTGCTGCGGGCACCGGCCCGCAGGGTCTCCAGCAGGGCCTGCAGCTCGGCCTTGAGGGCCGCACCGTTGGCCTCGAAGGCCGCTGCGTGCTGCGGGCTGAGGTCCGAGAGAGCCCGGACGGTGTTGTCGACGTAGGCCTGGGCTGCGAGCGGTGACATCCACGCGTGCGGGTTCGCGAGGCCGCGATAGTCCCCGGAGCGGATATCCACGGGGTCGACGCCGTCGGAGAGCACCACGTGGGGGGCGTCGACCGAGAGCAGGAAACGCTCGAACCAGCGCTCGAGACCGAGCCCGTTGTCGAGGATGAGGTCGGCGTCCTGGGCGCGGATGAGGTCCGACGGGGTCGGCTCGTAGCCGTGGATCTCGGCGCCGACCTTGGTGACCGACTCCACCCGGACATGCCCGCCGCCGACCTCGTCGACGAGGTCGGCGAGCACGGTGAAGGTGGTCAGGACGACGGGCCGGTCGTCCGAGGCGGCGGCGGGCTCCGGCACCGGCGCACCCGCGCAGCCGGCGAGGGTGAGCCCTCCGCACAGCAGCAGGCCAGCGAGGAATTTCGGCATACCTAAATATAGGGCTTCGGCGACCCGTAACGCTATGGGGAGGTCGCGTGAGCCCTGGCCCGCCAGGCGTAGGTGAAGTAGGGCAGCGAGATGACCGCGTCGGGTTCAAACGCGAGATAGTCGTGGAGGTACCACCGGAGGTTGGCCTCGAGCCGGGCCCGGGTGGCTTCGGAGGCGCGCTGGTAATAGCTGCGGGACTTCGCCAGGTCGACCACGCCGGCGGGGTCCAGCTCCTGGGTCCAGCGCACCCTCATGGGTTCGGGCCGGGTGAAGAGCGGCCCGAAGCCGGGCCGGTACCCGGGGGAGTAGACGTCACCGGCGTGCATGATGCGCGAGAGGCGGTGGACCCAGGGCAGGCCGACGTCGAGCTGGTTCCACAGGACCCCGAGCGTGCCTCCCGGCGCGAGGATGCGGGCGGCCTCTGCCGCGGCCGCCGCGGGGTCGACCCAGTGCCAGGCCTGGGCGAGGGTGACCAGGTCCACCGAGGCGCCGGGCAGCCCCGTGGTCTCGGCGGTCCCGGTGAGCACGGCCGCACCGGGCAGGCGGGAAGCGAGCACGGAGAGCATGTCGGCCGAGGGGTCGACGGCGGTCACGGTGAGCCCGTGGTCGAGCAGCATCCGGGTGAAGATCCCGGTGCCGGCACCGAGGTCGGCGGCGGAGGCGGCGCCCGGCGGGATCAGCCACTCCAGGATCTGCTCGGGGTAGGACGGGCGGACGCGGTCGTAGCGGCCGGCGCCGGTGAGGTACCCGGCAGCTAGCGAGCGCCGGCGGCCCGGGTCCATTCGGGGTCCGCTGCGCGCCGGGGCGGGCCTGCGCGGACCGGCCGGTGGCCCCTGGGGTGCGCCCGTCAGAGAAGATCGTCCATCTGCGGGTTGAGCATCCGGAGCACCTCGCTGTGGAGCGTGCCGTTGGTGGCCAGTGCGTTGCCGCCGTAGGGGCCGTCGGTGCCGTCGAGGGAGGTGAACCGTCCGCCGGCCTCGGTGACGATCGGCACCAGGGCCGCCATGTCGTGAAGGTTTAGTTCGGGTTCGCAGGCGATGTCGACGGCGCCCTCGGCCACCAGGCAGTACGACCAGAAGTCCCCGTAGGCGCGGGTGCGCCAGACCCGCTCGGTGAGGTTGACGAACTCCGGCAGGGCCGAACGCGCCTTCCACCCAGAGAGGCTCGAATAGGAAAGCGAGGCGTCCTCGAGGCGGGACACGTTCGAGACCCGCAGGCGGGTTGCGGCCGCCAGGGACTTGCCCATGAACGCACCGGTGCCTTCGGCTGCCCACCACCGCTTGCCCAGCGCCGGGGCGCTCACCAGGCCCACAACCGGCCGTCCTTCGTCCACGAGGGCGATCAGCGTGCCCCAGACGGGCACGCCGCGCACGAAGTTTTTGGTTCCGTCGATCGGATCGATGATCCAGCGCCGCGACCCCGACCCGGTGCTCCCGAACTCCTCGCCCAGCACGGCGTCGCGCGGGCGCACGCGCGAGAGCTGACTGCGGATGGATTCCTCCGCCGCCCGGTCGGCGTCGGTGACCGGGGTGAGGTCGGGCTTGGTCTCTACGCGGAGGTCCTGCGCCCGGAACCGGGACATGGTCTGGTCATCGACCGAGTCCGCCATCACGTGGGCAAGGCGCAGGTCATCGTTGTAGCTCTGGACGAGGTTCATGCCTTCAACTTATCGCTTCCGGGGCCATTACCCGGAAAGGCGCCGGGGCCCGGCTCTGCCCGGATGGCCGGGAATGATTTCAGCCTGCCTGTCCGGGAGGCGCCCCGCGTTCTCCATTCCCCAAATCGGCGCACAGGCGGGCTGCATATTATATCCGCCGCCTATCCGGCGGTCCACGCCGGGCGCGGCCGCCGGGCCGGTGTCGACACTCCTGGGGGGCAGGACTAGGCTCGCCGTCACAACGTAATTCTTCTGATGTCGTCCGCTGTTTCCGGATCCCCGCCGAGGCGGCCGGGAATAGTCGCCTTGTATCTCTGTCCACTCCTGGTATCGCGACGGAGCGCCATGAGCAGCGTTGGTTTGCTATACGTGGGCGCGGTTCTCTTCATCAACGGGCTAATGCTTATCGGGGTAGTCCCCGGTAAATCCGCGGCCATTCTCAATTTCTTTGTCGGGACGATGCAGGTTGTCTTTCCAACCATCATCCTCATTCAGGCCAATAATGACCTGCCCACCATTTTCGGGGCTGCCGGTCTGTATCTCTTCGGCTTTACCTACCTCTACGTTGGGATACTCCAGGTCACGGGGGTCAGCGGTGAGGGCCTTGGCTGGTTCTCGCTTTTCGTTGCCGCCTGTGCCGTTGTGATCGGCGCACTCCAGTTCACCCTCGTTGGGGACCCCGTCTTCGGTGTCATCTGGCTGACGTGGGCCGTTCTCTGGTTCCTGTTCTTCCTCCTGTTGGCCCTCGGGCGGGAATCCCTGACCTATGCCACCGGCTGGTTCACGATCTTCGTCGCCCACATCACCGGGACGGTTCCGGCGTTCTTCCTGCTGGTGGGCAGGTACGAGACGAACGCGGGGCTTGCCCTGCTGGTGACGGTTGCGGCGGTTGCCGCCCTGGCGGCAGGCCTCTTCCTCGGGCGGAAAGGCATCCCGCGCGGAAAGAGGTCGGAGGAGGGGGCGGCTGTGTCGCCGGCCTGAGTGTCGATCACCCAAAAGAAAGGTGTGCCCTATGCCCATCTATGAGTATTCCTGTCCGCAGTGCGCAGCATTCGAAGTGATCCGTCCTATGGAAGCAGCAGCGGACGCCCAGGCCTGCCCCACCTGCGGTTCGGAGGCGCGGCGGAAGATCAGCGCGCCCCACCTTTCAAGGACCGGCACGGCGGCCTTTTCACTGATCGATTCAACCCACCGCAGTGCGTCGGAACCGCAGGTGGTGACCGGGACGCTGCCGTCGGCGAATTCACGCAGGACCCCGTCCTATTCGTCCCATCCGCTTCACCAGAAACTGCCGCGGCCCTAGTTTCCGGGGTGCGGCCAGATCCAGATATCGGAGGAGTTCAAATGCCTGACGTTATATTCCCGCTCGATTCGACGCGAAAATTCGAAGACCAGGAGAAGGTCGGACACAACCGGTGGCATCCGGAAATTCCGCCGGTCGCCACGGTGAGGCGCGGTGATTCGTTCAGGGTCCACTGCCGTGAGTGGTTCGACGGCGCCATTGTCAACGACGACTCCGCCGACGACATCCTCAACGCCCCGCTCCTTACCGTCCACAAGCTCAGCGGGCCCTTCGCCGTCGAAGGAGCGAGGCCGGGAGACCTCCTCGTCGTCGACATTCTCGATGTCGGACCGATTCCGCAGGAGGACTCCGGGCCGCTGGCCGGGCAGGGGTGGGGCTACACCGGCATTTTCGCCCGGAACAACGGCGGCGGGTTCCTGACCGACCAGTTCCCTGACGCCTACAAGGCGATCTGGGACTTCACGGGCCAGGTGGCAACCTCGCGGCATGTGCCGGAGGTGTCCTATGTAGGGCTCATCCACCCCGGCCTGATGGGCACAGCGCCCTCGGCGCAGCTGCTGGCGAAGTGGAACCAGCGCGAAGGCGACCTGATCGCCACGGACCCCAACCGCGTGCCGCCGCTCGCGCTGCCGCCGGAACCGCGGGAGGCGGTGCTCGGCAGCCTGCCGGCGTCGGAGTTCGAGAGGGTGGCGGGGGAGGCCGCGCGCACGGCACCGCCCCGGGAGAACGGCGGCAACCAGGACATCAAGAACCTCTCGAAGGGCACCCGGATCTTCTATCCGGTGTTCGTCGACGGCGCGAACCTCTCGCTGGGCGATCTCCACTTCTCCCAGGGCGACGGCGAGATCACCTTCTGCGGTGCGATCGAGATGGGCGGCTTCGTTGACCTTCGGGTCGATGTCATCAAGGGAGGCATGGAAACCTACGGCGTGAGCGAGAACGCAATTTTTATGCCGGGCATCGTGGACCCCCGGTACAGCGAGTGGATCGCGTTTTCGGGCACGTCGGTGACCCTGGACGGCAAGCAGCACTATCTCGACTCGCACCTGTCCTACCAGCGTGCGTGCCTTCACGCCATCGACTACCTGACGAAGTTCGGCTACAGCCCCGAGCAGGCCTACCTGCTGCTGGGATCGGCGCCGATCGAGGGCAGGCTGTCAGGCGTGGTGGACATTCCCAACTCGTGTTCGACGGTCTACATTCCGACGGCGATCTTCGACTTCGATGTGCGTCCCTCGGCGGCCGGCCCGCACCGGGTGAACGCCGGCATGGGCGCGCCGCGGTCGAACAACACGTAGGAGAGCCCCCGGCCTCCACCGGGAGCCATTAACGGCCAAGGGCCACCGGCGGCGGATGCCGCAGCGGTGACCCTTGGTTCGGCCGCTTAGCGCGGCCGGAGGTTGCAATCCCGGAGGAAGGGAACCTTAGAGAACGGTGATGTTCTCAGCCTGGGGGCCCTTGGGTCCCTGGGTGGTCTCGAAGTTGACCTTCTGGTTTTCTTCGAGTGAACGGAAGCCGTTCGAATTGATTGCGGAGAAGTGTGCGAACACGTCGGCGCCGCCGTCTTCGGGAGCGATGAAACCAAAGCCCTTTTCAGCGTTGAACCATTTCACTGTACCTGTAGCCATTTTTGGATCCTTACCTTGTGAGAGACGCCCCGTAATCCGGTGCGCTCGTCGTGGTGTTCGTTTTCGCTTATCAAAACAGCTTTCGAACTCCGAAAGGAGGATTCAAGGCCAGAAATTCAATGCGCAACACAACAACTTCGTCAAGTCTAACAGGCTTCACTGGCTTCCCAGTTCCTTCGCCTCCTGGGCCGCCTGGCGGGAGTCCGTGGACCCGGCGCCGAGCAGGCGCCGCAGGGAGGCAAGGCGCACCGGCCCTGATTCGCCGGCGGCGCCGCTGGCCACCCACCCGTCGAGGCCGCAGTTCACGGCGTTGGAGTCGTGCAGGCAGCCGCGTTCGCAGTCGACGGTGCCCGGTTCAAGGTCGGGGAAGGCCTGGAGGATCCGGTCGGGGTCGACGTGGGCCAGTCCGAAGGACCGGATGCCGGGAGTGTCGATGATCCAGGTGCCGGGGGCGGACCCGGCGGCCTTGAGCGCAACGGCCGAGGACGAGGTGTGGCGGCCGCGGCCCGTGACGGCGTTGACCCCTCCGGTGGCGCGCGTGGAGCCCGTGAGGGCGTTGACCAGGGTGGACTTGCCGACCCCCGAGTGGCCCAGCAGCACGCTGACCTGCCCGTCGAGTTCCTCCCGTAGGGTGCTGATGGCACCGCCGGAGAGCCGGGCCGAGGCGCCGTCGTCGGAGGTGGCCTCGATGCCGCCGGTGTCGGCGGCGGTCCTGCTGATCACCACCCGCAGGTCGAGGTGCTCGTAGTTCGCAAGCAGGGGCGCAGGGTCTACCAGGTCAGCCTTTGTGACGCACAGCAGGGGGCGGATGCCGGCGTCGTAGGCGGCGACCAGCGCGCGGTCGATGAATCCGGTGCGCGGTTCCGGGTTGGCGGCGGCGACGACGATGACCAGCTGGTCGGCGTTGGCGACCACGACACGCTCCACCGGGTCGGTGTCGTCCGCGCTGCGGCGCAGCACGGTGCGCCGCTCCTCGACGCGCACCAGACGCGCCAGGGAGTCAGGGCCGCCGGAGAGATCTCCGACGAGCGCCACCAGGTCGCCGGCGACGACGGCACTGCGGCGCAGTTCGCGGGCCCGCGCGGCGACGATGAGCCGCTCGTCGGGGGTGTCCTCGTCGACGACGGCGGTGTAGCGGCCGCGGTCGACGGTGACGATCCTGCCGGTGACGGCGTCCTCGTAGGCCGGGCGGTTCTTGGTGCGGGGGCGGGACCCCTTCTTGTTGGGGCGGATCCGCACGTCGGACTCGTCCCAGGCCCGGGAGCCCCTCCGGTTGCCGGCCTCAGTCACCCGGGGAGTCCCCGGTGCGCGCCGTGGCCACGAGCTGCGCCCACAGGTCGGGGAACTGCGGCAGCGTCTTGGCCGTGGTGGCGATGTTCTCGACGAGGACCCCGTCGACGGCGAGGCCGATCACCGCGCCGGCCGTGGCCATGCGGTGGTCGTCGTAGGTGGAAAACACACCGCCGTGAAGGGAAGCGGGCCGGATGAGGAGGCCGTCCGCGGTTTCCTCGGCGTCCCCGCCCAGGGCGTTGATCTCCCGCACCAGGGCCGCCAGCCGGTCCGTCTCGTGACCCCGCAGGTGGGCGATGCCGCTCAGGGTCGAAGGGGTCTCGGCGAGGGCGCACAGCGCGGCCACCGTCGGCGCCAGTTCGCTGGTGTCGGCGAAATCCCCGCCGGTGATGCGCGGGCCGCCGGTGACCGTCAGGGCGCCGCCGGCCAGCTCCACCGAGGCGCCCAGGCGGGGAAGGATCTGCCGCCACGCGTCGCCCACCTGGGTGGTCTCCGCCGGCCAGTTCGGGATGGTCACCCTGCCGCCGGTGACCACCGCGGCGGCGAGGAACGGCCCGGCATTGGAAAGGTCCGGTTCGATGGCGATGTCGAAGGCGCGGATCGGGCCGGGGCTGATCCGCCAGGACATCGGGACGCTGTCATCGACGTCGACGCCGACACTCCGGAGCACCTTCACCGTCATCGCGATGTGCTCGAGGCTGGGCAGCCTGCCGCCGGCGTGCTCGAGGTGGAGCCCCCGGGTAAACGCCGCCCCGGCCAGCAGCAGTGCGGAGACAAACTGCGAGGACGCACCGGCGTCGATCGCCAGGTGCCCGCCCTCGACGGCGCCGCGGCCGTCGACGGTGAAGGGAAGGGCGCCGGCGCCGCCGTCCTCGACGGAGACCCCCAGGCCGCGCAGGGCACCGATGGTGGCACCCATGGGGCGCCGGCGGGCGTGCGGATCGCCGTCGAACGCGGTGGCGCCCTCCTGCAGCGCCGCCAGCACCGGCACGAAGCGCATCACCGTTCCGGCCAGTCCGCAGTCGATCCGCCGCTCCCGGCGCTCCCGCGGAAAGGGGACCACGTGCAGGTCCGGCCCGAACCGCCCGGTCCCCCCGATCTCGGTGACCGTTGCGCCGAGCGCACGCAGGGCGTCGATCATGAGCGCCGAATCGCGGGAGTGGAGGGGGTTGCGCAGGGTCGACGGCCCGTCGGCCAGGGCCGCCAGTACGAGGTAGCGGTTGGTCAGGGACTTGGAGCCCGGAACCTCAATGACGGCGTCGACGGGCGCGGCGGGCCGGGGGGCCGGCCAGGCGTCGTGAGATAGCTGAGGCTCGGCGGTCCCGGCAGAAGGATGGGTCATGGAGGTTAGGAACCCACAACGTCGGCGGCGGTGCGGCGGACGGCGAGGTCGGCCTTCTTCAGCTGCTTGCGGGCGTCCTTGCTGATCCCCACCGCGTTCTTCTTGGCACCCGAGGCGAAGTGCTCCGCGCGCCAGGCCAGGCCGGGGCGGCCGTTGGTGTCAACGGAGGCCAGCAGCGCCGCCCCCACGAGGGAGAGGTTGCGCAGCAGTTGGCCGCGGCGTTCCTTGCGGGCTGCCGGAGTCGAGGAGTCGGCCGACTTGAAATCGACAAGCGTGTTGGCCGCGGCGGAGACCGCGAGCAGCGTGCCGGCGACCCGGGAGAACCGTCCGAGACCGAGCAGGATGCCCGCGCCGAGCTGCACGCCGCCCAGGACCTGGGCGACCCGCTTGGCGTCAGCGGTCACCGGGGCCAGGGAGGGGACGGCCTTGCCCAGCCGGGTCAGGACGGGTTGGAGCTGCTCGGCGCTTTTTCCTGCGCTCCGCAGCCGGTCCACCCCCGAGAAGGCGAAGCTGCTGGCGGTCAGTGGTCGGGCGATAACGCGGACAAGGGTCACAAGAGCCTCCTGGTTGCCGGCGCACCGGCGCCGGTGTTCATGATGATTCGGAACTTACGAAGCACGCTGCGTCTAGTTTTGCACTTTTGGACGTGCGAGGCGATCCGCCCGCCGCCGTACCGGCAGGGGGTGATCCCGCCGGAAAAATGTGCTCCGCGGTGTTCCCTCACAGTGCCGGGGGAGCCGGTGGAATAAGGCGGCGCCTGCCGGGGTTCCATCTGAGTAAGCGAAATCGACGGACGGGGGCACATTGGGTACACCTGCAAGTGTTTCGGAACAGCTCGCGCCGGGATTCCAGCTGAACGTTACGCTGGAGCAGCGGCGCCGCTCGGCGGCGCCCAGCAACGGGCGCGTAGACTTTCCCCCAATGAATACAACAGCTCCGGCGGGCAGCAGCTCGACCGAAAATGACCAGTTGGACGTATCCACGGAATCGGACGCAGACCGCAAGGCCCGCTTCGAGCGGGACGCCATGCAGTACGTCGACCAGTTGTACTCGGCGGCCATGCGCATGGCCCGCAACCCCAGCGACGCCGAGGACCTGGTGCAGGAGGCCTATACCAAGGCGTTCTCGGCGTTCCACCAGTACAAGCCGGGAACGAACCTCAAGGCCTGGCTGTACCGGATCCTGACGAACACCTATATCAATCTCTACCGGAAGCGCCAGCGGGAGCCGCTGCAGTCGCATTCGGACACGATCGAGGACTGGCAGCTGGCCAAGGCGGCAGAACACACCTCCTCGGGTCTGCGGTCGGCCGAGGCCGAGGCGCTGGACCACCTGCCGGACTCGGACATTAAGAACGCGCTCCAGTCGATCCCGGAGGAGTTCCGCCTCGCGGTGTACTTCTCGGACGTCGAAGGCTTTGCGTACAAGGAAATCTCAGAAATCATGAATACGCCCATCGGGACGGTGATGTCCCGGTTGCACCGCGGGCGAAAGCTGCTGCGCGACCTCCTGTCGGAGTACGCGCTGGAGCGGGGGCTCGGCACCCCGGCCGCGGTGGAGGGTGTCAAGGGCACGAAACAGGAGAGTGCGAAATGAAGGATTGCGAAGAGTTGGGGGACTGCCCCGATGCGCGGATCGAGAAGCTGTACGACTACCTTGACGGCGAGCTCTCGCACAAGGACCTCGTAGAGATCAAGGCGCACCTCGACAGCTGCGCCGAGTGCGCCAAGGAGTACGACCTCGAGTGCGTCATCCGGGAGGTCGTGAAGCGCTCCTGCAGGGAGACGGCACCGACCTCGCTGAAGGACAATATCCTCGAGCGGATCGGCCAGCTGAAGACCGCCGGGCACTAGGCCCGGCCGCAGACAGAAAAAGACCCCCGTGCCGGAAGGCCGGGGGTCTTTTGCTGTGTTCCAACGATCAGGTGTTGGGACGCTTACCGTGGTTAGCGCCTCCGCGCTTACGGTCGCGGCGCTTGCGTGCTCGCTTGCTCATGGCTGGCCTCCTTAGATATGCCTACAGAACTGCATTCAAGTCTCCCACATCCGGCGGGTGCCTCCTAAACGCCCTGCGCCTCGGGCGCCCGGCGCGCAGGCCCGCCCTAGGATGGGGGCACAGCACCTACCGGAGGAGATTTCCAATGCGCGCCGCCTACGTCGAAGCGACATCGAAGGACAACCCGCTCGGGGCCCTGCGGGTGGGGGAGTTCGAGCCGCCCGCGCCGCCGGACGGGTTCCGCCGGGTGAGGGTGGTGGCCTCCGCGCTGAACCGCCATGACCTGTTCTCCCTCCAGGGGGTGGGCCTGCCGGATGAGCGCCTCCCCATGGTCCTCGGGTGCGATGCGGCGGGGGTCGACGACGACGGGCGCAGCGTGATTGTGCACTCGGTGCTGGCCTCGCCGGGATGGGAGGGCGATGAGACCTTGGACCCGCGACGCTCCCTGCTCTCCGAACGCCACCCGGGCACCATGGCGGACTATGTGTGGGTGCCCGAACGCAACCTGGTGCCCAAGCCCGAGGATCTTTCCTTCGAGGAGGCCGCCTGCCTTCCTACCGCGTGGCTGACCGCCTACCGGATGCTGTTCACCGTCTCGCCCGCGGCCCCCGGTTCGACGATCCTGGTCCAGGGGTCGGGCGGCGGCGTTTCCACGGCCCTGATCAGCCTCGCGGCGGCCGCCGGCTTCCGCGTCTGGGTCACGGGCAGGAACGCCGAGAAGCTCGACCGTGCCCGCGCCCTGGGGGCCGCGGACGCCTTCGAGGCCGGTGCCCGCCTGCCGGAGCGGGTCGACGTCGTGTTCGACTCCGTCGGCGAGGCGACCTGGTCCCACTCGCTCAAGGCGCTGCGGCCCGGGGGAGCGGTGGTGACCTGCGGCGCCACCAGCGGGTCCGCGCCCTCGGCGGAGCTGAACCGGGTGTTCTTCCTCCAGTTGCGGGTCCTCGGCTCCACCATGGGCACCCGGGACGAGCTGCTCCGGCTGACCCGTCTTCTGGCGGCCACGGGCGTCCGCCCGCCGATCGATTCGGTACTCGGCCTCGAGGAGGCGGCGGACGGCTTCGCCCGGATGGCCGCCGGTGACGTGTTCGGCAAGATCGTCTTCCGGCACTAGTGCTGTACCCGCCGGCGGTGCCGGCGGGTACAGCACGGCCCGCGCGGGCGGGCTGCGGTCAGCCCAGGGTCGCCTCGGCGGGGTCCCAGTCCTCGGGCAGGGCCGGAGCCGGCGCGGCGGAGCTGTCGACGCCGACGAAGGCCCCGGTGTCAATCGACTCGCTGATGGAGACCATGGTGTCGAGCACGTGGTACGCGAGTTCGCCCTGCGCCCGGTGCGGGACGCCGGAGCGCAGGGCCCGCGCCATCTCCAGCACCCCGACGCCCCGGCCGGCCGCGGAGCCGGTCACCGGCAGTGTCTTCCAGTCCTCGGAGCCCCGGGGCAGGATGCGCAGTTGACCGTCAAAGACGTTCGGGTCGGGAATCGCCAGGGTCGCCTCGGTGCCCGTAATCTCGAAGAAGCCAGTCCGGGTCAGCGGTGAATCGAAGCTGAACACGCTGTGTGAGGAGGTGCCGTTGCGGAACTGGGCCAGGGCGCTGACGTGGGTGGGCACCGTGACGGGGAACTGCTCGCCGGCCCTGGTGCCCGAGCCGACCGTGCGGACCTCCCGGGCCCGTGATCCCACCGCCGCCACCTTGGCCACCGGGCCGAAGGTCTGGATCAGGGCGGTGAGGTAGTACGGGCCCATGTCGAACAGGGGGCCGGCGCCCTCTCCGAAGAGGAAGCCGGGGTTCGGGTGCCAGGCGTCGGGCCCCGCGTACTGCATCACGGTCTGGCCGGTCAGGGGAACGCCGATGTCGCCGTGGTCAATGGCCCGCCGGGCCGACTGCAGCCCGGCGCCGAGGAAGGTGTCGGGGGCGCAGCCAAGCCGCAGGCCCGCCGCTTCGGCCGTGCGCAGCAGCGCCAGCCCGCTCTCCCGGTCCAGTGAGAACGGCTTCTCGCTCCAGACGTGCTTGCCCGCGCGCACCGCTGCCGTCGCCACCTCGACGTGGGCGGCCGGCGTCGTGAGGTTGACGATGATCTCGACGTCCGGATGGTTCAGCGCGGCATCGACGCCGCCCCAGGCATCGATGCGGTACTCGGCGGCGCGCGATGCGGCCGCCGCCTCCGAGAGGTCGGCGACAACGTGCACCTCGATGTCGGGAAACGCGGTGAGGCTGTCCAGGTACTGGGTGCTGATGTTCCCCGCGCCGATGATGCCGACGCCGACCGGGCCCGTGCGGCTCATGCGTGCACCGCTCCCCGGCGGAGGAACGCAAGGCTCTGGGCGATGCCCTCGAAGATGTCGCCGGCGTAGTCGTCGAACTCCACGACACCCACTTCGAGGGAACCCGCCGCGGACAGGACCGCGCGCACCGGAATGCTGCCCTGCCCGGCCGGGACCTGCGCCATCGTGTCCGTCGTGGCCGGTCCGTCCTTGATGTGGAGGAAACGGACCCTGTCGCCGAGGCGGCGCACCAGCTGCGCCGGGTCCTGCCCGCCGACCGCCGCCCAGTAGGCGTCGACCTCGAGGAGGACCCCGGGGTCCAGCCGGGCCGCGAGGTATTCAAGGGCCGTGGTTCCATCGATCAACGACTCCAGCTCCCAGGCGTGGTTGTGGTAACCCACCCGGATCCCGGAAGCGGCACCCCTGGCCGCGGCGGCATTGAGCTTCTCCGCGGTGGCTTCGATGTCCGCGGCCTCCTGCCAGCGCTCGGCCGGGACGAGGGGCTCGATGACCGTTCCAATGCCGAGGCGCGCGGCGGCGGCGAAGATCTCGTCCTGGTCCGCGCTCAGCAGCGGCGCATGCCCCGACGGGGCGGTGAGGGAATGCTCCTCCAGCGCCCGCCCGAGCTCCCCGGCACGGGCAACAAAGTCATAGGGTTCGACGTGGCCGAACCCGGCGTGGGCCACCCTGGCGATCGTGCCCGGAAGATCCGCCTCGAGGGCGTCCCGGACGGTGTAGAGCTGGACTGAGGTACGCATTGCGTGTCCTTTCACGAAGGGATTGGAGGAGGGCGCTTCGGCCGGCACGGGGCGGGTGCGCCTACTTGATGCCGGTTCCCGCTACGCCCTGGATGAAGTAGCGCTGGAGTGCGACGAACAGGGCGATGATGGGCGTGATGATCAGCACCGCTCCGGCCAGCAGCAGGCCGTAGTCGGTGGCGTGCTGGCCCGTGGAGAACAGTGCCAGGGCGACCGGCAGTGTGTATTTCTCCTCGCTCTGGGCGGCGACGAGCGGCCAGAGGAAGTTGTTCCAGGAGCTGAGGAAGGTCAGGATGCCCAGGGTGGCGAGGGGTGGCCCGCACAGCGGCATCACGATCCGGGTGAACGTACGGAACTCCCCGGCGCCGTCGATGCGTGCCGCCTCAAGCAGCGACTGCGGGATCCCCAGCATGAACTGGCGCATGAGGAAGACCCCCAGCGGGGAGACGAGGAACGGCAGGATCAGTCCGGGATAGGTGTTCACCAGGTCGAGCTTGCTGACCATGACGAACAGGGGAACGAAGGTCACGACCCCGGGCACCATCAGGGTCAGCATCACTACGAGGAACAGCAGCCGCTTGCCCGGAAACTCCATCTTGGCCAGCGCGTAACCGACCATGGAGCAGAAGAGCAGATTGCCCAGCACCGTGACGACGGCGACGACGAGGCTGTTCACGAAGAACTGCCCGATGCCGTGGTCGGTGAACCAGGTGGTGTAGTTGCTGAGGATCGGATCCTTCGGCCACCAGGTGAGGGGCCGGCGGAGCAGCTCCCCCTGGGTTTTGAAGGAGCCAAGCAGCATCCAGATGAAGGGGAGCAGCGTCGCCGCGGCCGCTGCGACGAGTCCGGCGTAGGTCAGGGCCCGCAGGCCGCGGCCGCGGGCGCGGCGGCGGATCGGCGGGCCGGTGTGCGGCACCGCCTCCGCGGGGGCGTTCTTGAGCATTGTCATGCGGGAAACCTGTCAGTCCTTGGATCGCAGGGCACGGAACTGCACAATGCTCAGGAGCACTATCGCAAGAAAGAGCACGTAGCTCGCCGCGGAGGCAAGCCCGTACTGCCCGAAGCCGAATTGGTTGTAGGTGTAATAGCTGACGGAGTACGTCGAATCGAGGGGGCCTCCATTGGTCATGACGAAGGGCTCTTCGAAGAACTGCAGATAGCCGACGGAGAGCAGCACCGCGCCCAACAGCAGGGTCGGCCGCAGCATCGGCACCGTGATGGAGAAAAAGCGCTGGACGGCGTTGGCGCCGTCGACCTCGGCGGCCTCGAGCATCTCCCGCGGGATGGTCTGCAGACCGGCGAGGAAGATAATCATCAGCGTGCCCATGTTGCGCCACACGGCCATGAGGATCATCGAGGGCATCGCCCAGGTGGTGCTGTTCAGCCAGTCGGGCGCGGCCGCACCGAACGATTCCAGCATCGTGTTCAGCAGCCCGTCCGGCTGGAGGATGAACCTCCACAGCACGGCGACGGCCACGATGCTCGTCACGACCGGGGTGAAGAAGGCGGTGCGGAACAGGGTGCGCAGGCGCCCGATCCCGCTGTTGAGGGCGACGGCCAGGGCGAGGGCCACGACCATGGTCAGCGGGATGCCCACCACCACGAAGTAGCCGGTGTTGATCATTGAGCGCCGGAACCGGGGATCCTCGAAAAGGGCGGCGTACTGCTCGAGGCCGACGAACTCCACGGTCAGCGGGTCCTGGACGTCGCGGCTGGTGAAGTCGGTGAAGGACAGAACAAAGGAGGACACGAGCGGCATCAGCATGAACGCCGCGAAGACGAGCACGAACGGCAGGGCGAAGGCCCACGCGACCACACCGTTCCGGCGCTCGCGGGCCCGCTGGCCGGAACCCCGTGGGGTGCCGGCCAGCAGGAGCGGGGCAGCGGCCACTGTCAGTCGCCTGTTCCGAGTGAGTCGGCGGTGGCCTGGAGGGCCTTCATGGCCTCCGCCGGGTCCTTTCCTGCCTTGACGATCTGCTCGAGCTCGGTGTCGGCGGCGGCCGAGACCTTGGTCCAGCTCGCCACGGCGGGCGGGGAGTTGGTGTCCTTGAGCTGCGTGCCGAACTCGGCGAGCTTCGGGTCATCGGCAAGCTCGGGGGCGTCCCACGCCTCGGCCGCCGAGGGCAGGTCTCCGGTCGCGCGGTTCCACTTCACCTGGGTCTCCTGCTCGGTGAGCCACTGGACGAGCTTCCACGCCGCGTCGCGGTTGTCGGTGTCCTTGAACACCACCAGGTTGCCGCCGCCGGAGAACGAGGTTGAGCTCTTCTTCGCCGGAACCGTTGCGACGGCGTACTTCTCGGCGAATTCCTTGCCGCCCACCGCCTCAAGCTGGCCGATCATCGAGGGGCCCGCGAAGAGCATCGGGGTGCTGCCGTTGACGAAGGCCGCCTCGGCTGCGCCGGCATCGGTGGCCGCGTTCTCGTCGGCGAGGCCCTCGTCGAAGAAACTCTGGTAGTACTCCAGTGCCTCAACCATCTCCGGGGTGTCGAAGGTCCATTCGGTGTTGTCCTCGTTCATCAGTTCGGCGCCGTTGGACCAGGGGAAGAGCAGCATTGACTGGAACGCGTCGGCTCCGCCGGCCGGCAGGCCGACTCCGTACTCCGCTCCGGCCTTGTCCTGCAGAGCCTTGGCCAGGGCCTTGAAGTCCTCCCAGGTCTCGGGGAACTCTTTGTAGCCTGCCTTTTCGGCCAGGTCCGTGCGGTAGTAGACCATCCGGGTGTCCACGTACCACGGGACGCCGTACTTCTCTCCGTCGACCTCCGTGGACTGGACCGAACCGGGGAAGAAGGCGTCAGTGTCAATTTCTTTGGGGGCGGCGTCGAAGGCGTACGCGAAGTCGCCCATCCAGGTGGTGCCCATGTGTGCGATGTCGGGGGCACTGCCGCCGGCAATGGCCGTCTGGTACTTGTTGTGTGCCGCATCCCAGGGCAGCGCCGTGACCTCGACCTCGACGTCGGGGTTGGCGGCTTCAAACTCCTTCAGCAGCTCCGGCAGCGCCTCGGCCTCGGCGGCCTGGGCCCAGACCGTGAGAGTCCCCTTGGCGGGACCGTCGGAGAGTCCGGCCGCCTGGCCGGATTCGGAGGCGTCGCCGTCCCGGCCGCAGCCGGTCAGCAGCAAGGCGGCCGCAACCCCGACGGCCGCCGCTTTTCGAACATTCACTTGGATCATCATTGTTCCTTTCATGAATTGTTTCGTCCGCCCAATATCGGCCGGCGGCAGGAAAAGAACATGCCCCCATAGCTTGAACTCGCGAAATGTCCGGAGATTTCTATGCGCTTAGAAAACATCCGCAGCCCTCAGCTAAGCGCATAGAAAGTGGAATGGCAAGAGGTCCCGTCGGCGCTCTTTACCCCGGGAAGGCCGGGAGGGGGAGGCCCGGCGAGATACTCCGGCGGGACGAGCCCCACAGACGCCGGTGCGCCCTGGGGACTGGTCGGCGGCGGCCTACGCCGGGGGGCACCCGCAGCTCTCGCGCAGGACCACCTCGACCGGCAGCTGCCGGCTCTGCGGTGGCAGCGTCCGATCTTCGAACCCGTCGATGAGGATCGCGGCCGCGGTGCGCCCCATCTGTTCCATCGGCTGGCGCACGGTGGTCAGCTGCGGGCGTTGAAGGCGTCCTGCAACAATGCCGTCGAATCCGGTGACCGCCACCCGGCCGGGGACATCGACGCCCCTCCGGAGAAGGGCGTCGATGAGCGGCAGGGCGTACTCGTCGTGGGCGCAGACGATCCCGTCGGGGAGCCGCCCGCCCGCCAGAAGGGCCGCGGCGAGGGCCTCTGCCGACTGCGGCGCGCCGTCGCCCTCCGTGACCGGTCGTTCCGGAACCGGCAGGCCGGCCTCCGCCAGGGCGGCCTGGAAACCGCGGAAGCGGAGCTGGAAGTCCGACCACGGATCACGCGGGGCAGCGAACTGCAGGTCGCGCAGTCCGTGCGCGGTGATCAGGTGCGTCGTGAGGGCGTGCATGCCAGCTGCGTTATCGACTGTCACATGGTGAAGGCTGTCGTCGTGGGACGGCTCGGAGAGCTCGACCACCGGGATGCGCCGGGAGATCAGCGAGAGCACCTCGACGGGGACCGTCCGCGGGAAGACCGCAAGGCCGTCGACCTGCCCCGCAATGTCCGCGATCGCCGTCCGGCCGGTCGTCCGGTTGCCGCCGCCGACCATCAGCGTGTAACCGCGCCGCCAGCATTCAAGGGCCACCCCGCGCTGCACCTCGTCAACGTACAGGGGGAAGACGCGGTAGTCAGCGTTCGGATCCGAGCCCGCCGGCGCGGCGGCGCGGGTCCCTGCGCCACCGGCGCTCGCCGGGTCGTCAAGGAAGTAGAAGTCGAACGAGTAGATGCCCAGGGCCCCGGTGCGGCCCCGGGCCAGCCCGCGCGCGTTGCCGCTGGGTAGATAATTCAGGGCCTGCGCCGCGGCCAGGACGGCCTCCCGGGTCGACTGGCGCACCCGGTGCGGCTGGCGGAAGGTGAAGGACACCGTGGCGATCGACACTCCGGCCAGCTCCGCAACGTCATAGACGGTAGGCCCCTTGACCACGTGTACTCCGCTCACGAATAGGATGGTGCGCTCAGCATACGTGGCACCGCGCCGCGGGCCACACCGCCGTCCGGGTCCGCGGGGATGCGGCGGACCCGGACGGCCGAGGGGCGGAGCTATCCGGGGGCACCTGCGGCGAGGATCGCGTTGCGCTGTTCGCGCCGCACGGCCTGCTCCGTGGGATCGGGCACCGGCGCCGCCGCCAGGAGCCGGCGGGTGTACGGATCCCGCGGATACTTCAGCACCTGCTCGGTGGTGCCCTGCTCCACCAGACGGCCCTTGCTGAGCACCGCGATGTGGCTGGCGAGCAGCTCGACGACGGCAAGGTCGTGGCTGACGAACAGGCAGGCGAAGCCCCGCTCGCGCTGCAGGTCCTGCAGCAGCTTCAGCACCGCGGCCTGCACCGACACGTCGAGGGCCGACGTCGGCTCGTCGGCGACGAGGAGGGACGGCCGGAGCGACAGGGCCCGGGCGATGCCGACCCGCTGGCGCTGGCCCCCGGAGAGCTCGTGCGGGTACCGGTTGCGGAAGGAGACCGGCAGCTGCACGTCCTCAAGCAGTCCCTGCACCCGCCGGTCGAGGTCGGCCCGGGAGAGCTTCTCGTGGAGGTACAGCGGTTCGCCGATGCTGTCCCCGATTGAGAGACGCGGATTCAGCGAGGCGGCCGGGTCCTGGAAGACGATGGCGAACTTCTTGCGCAGCGGCAGGATCTGCCGGGCCGAGAGCGAGGTGATGTCCGTCCCCGCGATCCGCACGCTGCCCGCGGTGGTCCGGATCAGCCCGGTGACCGCCCTGGCGATCGTCGACTTGCCCGAGCCCGACTCGCCGACCAGCCCCATGACCTCCCCGGGCAGGATGGTGAAGGACACGTCGTGGACCGCCTTGAAGGGCGGCTGCCGGAAACGGCCCGGATACTCGATGTCCACGCCCGCCAGCTCCAACGCGGGCACAGTGCCGGCTGCGGTGTGCTCCTCCCGGTGCGCCAGGGCGCGTGCGGCGTAGTCCTCGTGGATCCGGATGCTGCCGTCGATGACCTCGACGTCGGTGAGGACCCCTCCGACCTTCGAGCCCAAATACGGTACCGCGTCGAGCAGTTGGCGGGTGTAGGGCTCCTTCGGGGCGAGGAAGAGCTGCTTCGAGGGGGCGGACTCAACGATCCGGCCGCGCTCCATCACCACGATGTGGTCCGCGAGGTCGGCCACCACCCCCATGTCGTGGGTGATCAGGAGGATGGCGCTGCGCAGGCGCTTGTTGAGCCGGCGCAGCAGTTCGAGGACCTCCGCCTGCACGGTGACGTCGAGCGCCGTCGTCGGCTCGTCGGCAATGAGCAGCATCGGGTCGTTGGCCAGGGCGATGGCGATCATCGCCCGTTGGCGCTGCCCGCCGGAGAACTGGTGCGGATAGGAGTCGTAACGCCGTTCCGGCTCGGGGATCTCCACCATCCGCAGCAGTTCGATCGCCCGCTCCTTGGCGGCGGCGGGGGAGGCCTCGGTATGCTGCTCGACCGCCTCGCGGATCTGCTCACCCACGGTCAGCACCGGGTTGAGCGCAGTCATCGGTTCCTGGAAGATCATGGCGACGTCGTTGCCGCGGATCCGGCGCAGGGTCTTCTGCGGAGCGCCGATCAGCTCTTTGCCCATCAGCCGGGCGCTGCCCTTGGACCGGCCGTTGCGGGGCAGCAGCCCCAGCAGCGCCATCGAGGACATGCTCTTGCCGGAGCCGGACTCGCCCACGATGGCCAGGATCTCGCCCGGGTGGATGTCGTAGGAGACGTCCTCGGCGGCCATCACCCATTCATTGTCAACGTTGAAGTCGACGCCGAGTCCGCGCACCGAGAGGATGGGGCCGTCGGCCGGGGACACGGCGTCGTCGGAGAGAGTCCCGGTGTGCTCAGCTGTCATTGCTTGATCCTTGTCTGCTTGGGATCGAAGGCGTCGCGCAGGCCGTCTCCGATGAAGTTCACGGCGAGGGCGATGCCGACGATGAAGGCGCCGGGCCAGAGGAACAGCCAGGGCCGTACCGTCAGCGCCGAGCGGTTGTCGTTGATCGCCTTGCCCAGCGAGGTGTCGGGCGCGACGACGCCGAGCCCGAGGTAGCTCAGGGCGGTCTCGAGCAGGATCGCCCCGGAGATCGCGAGGGTCGCGAAGACGATGATCACCCCGACCGTATTGGGAAGGATGTGCCGGAAGATGATCCGCGCCGAGCTCGCGCCCACCGACTTCGCCGACTCGACGAATTCCTTCTCCCGCAGCGAGAGGAACTCGCCGCGCACGATCCGGGCCAGGCCGGTCCAGGTGACCAGGCCGAGGAAGACGCCGAAGGGAAGGATGCCGAAGCGTGCGACGACGCCGGCCATGACCGCGGCGATGACCACCGTGGGGATGGTGATCACGACGTCCGTGATGCGCATCAGGACGGCCTCGGTCCAGCCCCGGAAGTATCCGGCGATGGCCCCGACGGCGGTGCCGACGAGCGTGGCGACCAGGCCGACGGTCAGGGCGATGATCAGCGAGGTCTGGATTCCGCGCATGGTGAGCGCGAAGTAGTCACGGCCCAGCACGTCCTGCCCGAAGGGGTGCTCGCCGAGGCGGAACGGCCAGAGGGTCAGTGTCGGCCTGCCCTCGTTGAAGCGGGCGGCCAGGACGTCGTAGTCCTTGTTCCACCAGCCGGGGATGCCCGCCACCCCGATGGAGCTGAAGGACAGCAGGACGATAAGGGCCAGCAGGCCCATGCCGGCGAGGGCGCCCTTGTGGCGGAAGAAGCGCTCGCGCACCAGGCGGCCCTGGCTCTTGGCTTCGGTGGTGCGGATGCGCTCGGTCTGCTGGCGGGTGGGAGCGCCGCGGGCGATGTCGGTGTCCTGGCTCGCGAGCGTCATTTCGGATAGTTCGACCTGCGGCCGGGAATCTGCCGGCTCGATGTCGGATCTGCTCATGATTCGGCTCCTAGCTCAGGGTGATGCGCGGGTCGAGGAAGGCGTAGGCGATGTCGGCGAGCATGTTGAAGAGCACCGCCGCCGTTCCCACGACGAGGAAGAAGGCCATAACGGGTCCGGGATCGACGGTATGGACGCCGTCGACGAACATCTTGCCCATGCCGTTCCAGCCGAAGACCGTCTCGGTGATCACGGCCCCGCCCAGCACGCCGGCGAAGTCGAACGCCATCAGCGTGGTGATCGGGATCATCGCGTTGCGGAAGGCATGCTTCACCAGCACCGTCCGCTCGCTGAGCCCCTTGGCCCGCGCCGTCCGGATGTAGTCCTGGTTCATGACATCGAGCTGGCTCGCCCGCGTGTACCGGGTGTAGGTGGCGAAGGAGATCAGGGTGATGGCGATGGTGGGCAGGATCAGGTGAAGTGCGTAATCGAGGTTGGTCTCCCAAAAGCCCCCGGAGAGGTTCGGGGACGCCGAGCCGGTGGTGGGGATGGGGCGGCCGCCGGCCCGCGCCGAGAGTTCGGGGTAGGCCTGCAGGAGCCGGTCGAGGAAGATCAGCAGTCCGATGCTGAAGGCGATCACCGCGGAGATCCGTGCCGTGCGTGCCCGGTAGGGGCCGCCGACGAACCCGCCGGCGGCGTAGGCCGCGGCCACGGTCAGCCCGAGGAGCGCAAGGACGGTGAGCCAGGTCGGATCAGCCAGCAGCGGAATGGACAGGAGGTACCCGGCATAGCCCACCCCGGCCGCCGTCAGGGCGGCGTAGAGGATGCGCCGGCGACGGAAGCCGGCAAGCAGGGCGGTCCAGAGCAGGGCGACGGCTCCGGCCGAGATCAACATGCCGACCGGGCCGAGACCCGGGGTCATGAACCAGCCGGTCACCAGCAGCAGCCACAGGGCGACTGCGGTTGCGGCGGCGGCGATGCCGAAAACGGCGAGCCTGCGCTTCCTGTCGCCGCCGACGACGACGGCCCAGATGATGCCGGCGACCACCCCCACGAGCAGGATGGACACGTAGGGGAACTGCGGATTGGCAAGCCATGTATTGAGGTCGATCGCCAGGTACTGCTTGAGCAGGGTCGAAAGCCAGAACAGCGGCAGCGAGAACAGGACGAAGGAGATGAAAGTGATCGAGTAGTCGAACGTCGTGTACTGGCGGATCGCCGTGACGATTCCTACGATCACCCCGAGGACCAGGGCGATCACCGTGGCCACCAGGACGAGGCGGAAGGTCGAGCCGATGGCACTTTCGAGCTGGGGGAGGACGGGGTTCCCCGAGCGGTCGGTGCCCAGGGTGCAGTCGACCCCACCCGGGACCAGGCAGTGGCCCAGGTCCTGGAGCCACAGGAAGTAGCGCATGAGCGGGGGCTGGTCGAGGTTCATTGCCTCGGTGCGTGCGGCGATCGTTGCCTTCTTGGCCGAGCCGGAGGCTTCACCGAGGTCGCTGAGGGGATCACCCGACGAGATGACGAGGAAGAACATGAGCGTGGTGGCCGCCGCCATGATGAAAAAGGAGATGACTAGACGTTTGGCAATGAAAAACAACAAAGGGGGGCTCCTAGGGACGGTCTGCAGATGAGCCGGGTGCCGTCAGAAGGGCGGGCAGACCCAAGGATCTGCCCGCCCTTCTGCACAGCCCCGCGTCAGCGGGTTATTTCTTCTTCGTCCACTCGTAGGCGTTCCAGGTCAGGCCCGTCTGCGTCGGGTTGGGCTGGACGCCCTCGACCTTGGAGTTCCAGGCGTTGATGCCCGGGTTGGCGTAGAGCACCACGTTGTACTGCGTTTCGGCGAGCCGCTGCTCGAGTTCGGTCTTCATCTCGACGACCTTTTCGGGGTCGGTGTTCGTGACGATTTCCTTCCAGATGCTGTCGACCTTCTCGTCCTTGTAGCCGCCGAAGTTCTGCTCGCCGTCGGAGACGTAGATCGACTCGGCGGAGGCCACGAGGCCGGATCCGGCCCAGCCGAAGAGCACCGCGTCCCAGGACCCGGGCTGGGCGAGCATTGCGGCCCACTCCTCCTCGGGCTGGGGGATGATCTCGAAGCCGGCCTCGTCGCAGGAGGCCTTCATCAGGGCCACCATGTCGGCGCGCAGCTGGCTGGTGGATGCATACATCAGGCTCACCTTGACCGGCTCGGTCTTGCCGGCCTCGGCGAGCAGGGCCTTGGCGCCCTCGATGTCGAGCTCGGCGTTCTCGGTGGCCGCGGGGGCACCGTCAAGCACGGTCTTGTAGTCGGGCTGGGCCGGCTGGTATTCGCGCAGGTCCATCACCTGGCCCTCGGGCTCGATGGGCTTGACGAACTTCTCGACCATGTCCTCGCGCGGCATGCACTTGGCGAAGGCCTGACGCACCTTCAGGTCCTCGAAGACGTCACCGGGCCGCTGGGCGAGGTCGACGTGGGAGAAGGTGAGGGTTTCACCGGTTTCGACGGTGACGGTTTCGCCGATCTGCTCGAGAGCCGACTTGGTGTCCACCGTGGGGCTCGAGGGATCGATGACGTCGACGTCGCCGTTCTGCAGGGCCTGGACGGCCTCTTCGTCGACGACCGTCTTGTAGACGAGGGTTTCGGTCTTTGCTCCGCGCTCCTTGCCCCAGTACTTGTCGTTCTTGACCAGGGTCAGCGTGCCGTCGACCGCGTTGTCCAGCTTGTAGGGGCCGGAGGAGGGAATCAGGGCGGCGTCGGGCAGCTTGGGCAGGTCGGCCTCGTAGTTCCAGCCGGTGTTCCAGAACTCGGCGACGGGCTTGAGCGCCTCGATGTCGGTGCCCTTGATCGCTTCAATGAGTTCGGCTCCGTCGCCTTCGGGGGACATTCCGCCCTGCTCCGCCGCGATGTGGGCGGGCATCATGGGTTCGGAGAGGAGCGACTCCCAGTCGGCGTAGGGCTCGGCGTAGACGAACTCGAACTCCTTGTCGCCGGCCTCGCCATCGGGTAGCTCGATCTGGCCGAAGCCGTTGGTCGAGGCGGCCTGGAACAGATCGGTCTCGGCGCCGGTATCGGGATCCTTTTCGCCGCTCGGGTGCTTGCCGGAGGCGGCGGCCCACTGCAGGAGGACGTCGTCGAAGTCGATCGGCGTCCCGTCGGACCACACGGCATCCTCATTGATGGTGTACTTGACGGTCAGCGGGTCGTCGCTGGTCTTTTCGAAGGTGCCGAAATCCTCGTTGCGCTCCAGCTCGCCGTCGGCGTTGAAGGCGACGAACGTACTGTGAACGACGTTGTTCACGTAGGTGTTGTAGACGCTGTTGGCGTTGGCGGTGTAGCTGTTGTACGCGTCCGGGGTCTGGCTGATGGCCACATTGATGGTCGTGGCGAGGTCTTCCTCTGCAGCCTCGGAGGGCTGCTGCGCCGTCCCGCCGGCCGATCCACAGGCGCTGAGCAGAAGCACCCCGATGGAAAGAGCCGCGAGCGTGGCTGTGCGCTTATTACGCATTCGTCATCCTTACTGTGCTAGAGGCGCACGGGACCGGTTGGTCAGTCCCGTTCAAGTGGATAGCTCCAGTGACAGCGATCACACTTCCGTCAGCATAGCCAAGGTTTGTTGCCTCGGACACCCAGTAAATAAGTAATAACCCATTCGTTATCTTGCGGACATGTGAAGAAATCCGGTTTCACAGATTCAACAGCGCCGGGTCACAGCCTTCACACGCCGAAACAGCAGAAAACCACCCTTCCACGGCGTGAAAGGGTGGTTTTGTGCTGTTTCGGCGGGCTGGGGGCCGCTAGGAGGCAGGAATCTCAAGCCACTGGAACCAGCCGCGGTGAAGCACCAGCCAGGCCATCAGCCCGTAGCCCGCCTGGCCGGGGGTTCCGCCGTTCGCCGCGAGGTCATTGCGCCACTGCTCGTGGGCCACCAGCGGGGTGAAGGTGTCGATGTAGACGTGCTTGCGGCGGGTGGTGACGTCGGCGAAGGCCGCCGAGAGCTCCCCCAGCCGGCGGTTGCGCTCGGGGTCGAGCCCCGGGGGAGGCCCGACGACGAGGACCTTGACGCTCATCTGGGCGGCGCCGTCGAGGATGTTCGCGAGGTTCAGCCGGCTGCGGGCCGTGGAGAGCTCGAGGTCGAGGTCCCGGTCCGAGAGGCCGATAACGAGGCGGTTCTCGAAACCGTCGTCGAACCGGCGCCCGGTCTCCTGCAGCCACCGGTTGGCCAGAGACTCGGTGCCTTCGCGGGGAGCGGCCAGGGGATAGGCCTCGACCTGCACGCCGTCGGGGGCGGTGCGGGCCATGACGCGTCCAAGCCAGCCCAGCGCGCGCGGATCTCCGAGTCCTGCGAGAAGTTCGTCGCCCACTGCGGCTAGCCGGATTCTGCGTTGTTCCACTGGATCCCTCGGTTACTGATTGGTGTCGGTGCACGCACGGATTGCGCCGTGCGGAACTGGAGTCATGCCTTAAATGCGTTGGGTGGGGCACAGGTCCCCACCCAACATCATACTGATCGGCCCGTTACTTTCTTCCGAAGGCCTTGCGCACGAGGATTTCCTGCTCCACTGCGTGGTGCTTGGCGGAGCCCGTGGCGGTCGCAGCCGAGGCCGGCCGCGAGGCGAGCTCGATGCCGCCCTCGATGTGCTGGGGCAGGTGCAGCCCGATGAACGGCCACGGACCCTGGTTGGCCGGTTCGTCCTGCGCCCAGACGACGTCGGCGTTGGGGTACGCCGACAGCGCCTCCTTGATCTCGTCGAGCGGCAGCGGGTAGAGCTGCTCGACACGCACGATGGCGGTCTTCTTGTCGTCGGCCTTCTGCCGGGCAGACAGCAGGTCGTAGTAGAGCCGGCCGGAGACCAGGATGACCCGCTCGACCTCGGCACCCGGAGTCTCGAGGGTGTCGGGGATGACCGGCTGGAAGCTGCCGGAGGTGAAGTCCTCGACCGAGCTCGCCGCGGCCTTCAGGCGCAGCAGCTGCTTCGGCGTGAAGATGATCAGCGGCTTGCGCGGACGGCGGTAGGCGTGCTGGCGCAGCAGGTGGAAGTGCGAGGCCGCGCTGCTCGGGTTGGCCACGAACATGTTCTCCTCGGCGCACATCTGGAGGAACCGTTCGATCCGCGCGGAGGAGTGGTCGGGGCCCTGTCCCTCGTAGCCATGCGGCAGCATGAGCACGAGCGAGGAGCGCTGGCCCCACTTCTGCTCGGCCGAGCTGATGAACTCGTCGATGATCGTCTGCGCGCCGTTGACGAAGTCACCGAACTGCGCCTCCCAGATCACCAGCGCGTCCGGCCGTTCCACGGAGTAGCCGTATTCGAAGCCCATGGCGGCGTATTCCGAGAGCAGTGAATCGTAGATCCACAGCTTCGCCTGGTCCTCGCTGAGGCGCTCCAGCGGCAGCCACTCGGTGCCGTTGGCCCGGTCGTGGAACACCGCGTGGCGCTGCACGAAGGTGCCGCGGCGGGTGTCCTGCCCGGCGAGGCGGACGGGGACGCCCTCCATCAGCAGCGAGCCGAGGGCGGCCATCTCGCCGAAGCCCCAGTCGATGCCGCCTTCGCGGGACATCTGCTCGCGGCGCTCCAGGAGCGCCTTGAGCTTGGGGTGGACGGTGAAGCCCTCCGGCACGTTGGTGTGGGCCTTGCCGATGGCGGCGAGGACCTCGGCCGAGATGGCGGTCGCCTTGGGCCCGGCCTCTTCACCGTCGGACTGCTGGGCGGAGGGGCGCTCGAGGTTCGAGACCGCGGCGGGATCCTCGGAGACCAGCGGCATGGGGGAGGTCTGGGCGGCGTGGGTCTCAGCGAACACCCGCTCGAGGCGTTCCTGGTAGTCGCGCAGCGCCTGCTCGGCCTCTTCCTCGGTGATGTCGCCGCGGCCGATGAGCGCTTCCGTGTACAGCTTGCGGACCGAACGCTTGGCCTCGATCAGGTTGTACATCATCGGCTGGGTCATCGACGGGTCGTCGCCCTCGTTGTGTCCGCGGCGGCGGTAGCAGACCATGTCGATCACGACGTCCTTGTTGAACCGCTGGCGGAACTGGTAGGCGAGCTGCGCCACCCGCACCACGGCCTCGGGGTCGTCGCCGTTGACGTGGAAGATCGGCGCCTGGACCATCTTGGCGACGTCGGTGGAGTACACCGAGGACCGAGACGACGTCGGGGAGGTGGTGAAGCCGACCTGGTTGTTCACGATGACGTGGATGGTGCCGCCGGTGCGGTAGCCGCGCAGCTGCGAGAGGTTCAGCGTCTCCGCCACGACGCCCTGGCCGGCGAAGGCCGCGTCGCCGTGGATCAGGATCGGCAGCACGGGGAACGCCCCGCCCTGGTCCAGCCGGTCCTGCTTGGCCCTGACGATGCCCTCGAGCACCGGGTCGACCGCCTCGAGGTGGGAGGGGTTCGCCGCAAGGTACACGCGGGTGGTGTTGCCGGCGTCGGAGGTGAAGGTCCCTTCGGTGCCGAGGTGGTACTTCACGTCGCCGGAGCCCTGAACCGAACGCGGGTCCTGGGTTCCTTCGAACTCGCGGAACACCTGGGCGTAGGTCTTGCCGGCGATGTTCGTCAGCACGTTCAGCCGGCCGCGGTGCGCCATGCCGACGGCGACCTCGTCGAGTCCGTCGTCGGCGGCCCCGGAGATGATCGCGTCGAGCAGCGGGATGAGGGATTCACCGCCCTCGAGGGAGAAGCGCTTCTGGCCGACGAACTTCGTCTGCAGGAAGGTCTCAAAGGCCTCGGCGGAGTTCAGCTTGTGCAGGATGCGCAGCTGTTCCTCGCGGCTCGGCTTGGAGTAGGGGTGCTCAAGCTCGTCCTGGAACCACTGGCGCTCTTCCGGGTCCTGGATGTGCATGTATTCGATGCCGGTGGTGCGGCAGTACGCGTCGCGGAGCACACCGAGCATGTCCCGGAACTTCAGCATCGGCTTGCCGCCGAAGCCGCCCGTGGGCCATTCGCGGTCGAGGTCCCACAGGGTCAGGCCGTGGGTGCGCACATCGAGGTCGGCGTGCTTGCGCTGGACGTATTCCAGCGGGTTGGTATCGGCCATGAGGTGGCCGCGCACGCGGTAGGCGTGGATGAGCTGCTGGATGCGGGCGACCTTGTTGATCTCGTCCATCGGGTCGACCTGGATGTCGGCGCTCCAGCGCACCGGCTCGTACGGGATGCGCAGGGACTCGAAGATCTCGTCGTAGAAGCCCTGCTCGCCCAGCAGGAGCTGGTGGATGATGCGCAGGAACTCGCCGCTGCCGGCACCCTGGATGACCCGGTGGTCGTAGGTGGAGGTCAGCGTGATGGTCTTGGAAATCGCATGCTGGGCCAGGGTCTTCTCGCTGGCGCCCTGGAACGCGGCCGGGTACTCGAGCGCGCCGGCACCGATGATGCACGCCTGGCCCTTGGAGAGGCGCGGCACGGAGTGGACGGTGCCGATGCCTCCGGGGTTCGTGAGCGACACGGTGGTTCCGGCGTAGTCGTCGGCGCCGAGCTTGCCGCCGCGGGCCTTCTTGACGAGGTCCTCGTAGGCGCGCCAGAACTCCGAGAAGTTCATGTTCTCGGCCTTCTTGATGTTCGGCACTACAAGCAGCCGCGTGCCGTCGGGCTTGGGCATGTCGATCGCGAGGCCGAAGTTCACGTGTGCCGGCTGCACCGCCGAGGGCTTGCCGTCGATGATGTCGTAGTAGACGTTCTGGGAGGGGAACTGCGCCAGGGCGCGCACGATGGCGTAGCCGATGATGTGGGTGAACGACACCTTCCCGCCACGGGCGCGGGCGAGGTGGTTGTTGATCACGACGCGGTTATCAATCAGAAGCTTCGCTGGGATGGTGCGCACGCTCGTGGCGGTGGGAACCGAGAGGCTCGCGTCCATGTTCGTCGCGATGGCCTTCGCCGGTCCGCGCAGGACACTGACCGTGTCCTCGTCCATCTGGGTGTTCCGCGCCGTCTCGGGCAGCTGGGCAGGGATAGGCGGGCCGGCTGGCTTGGCGGGTTCGGGCTTCTTCTCCGCTGCGGGCTTGGGGGCCGGCTCCTTCGCCGGCTCCTTGGCCACGGGAGGCTTTCCCGACTGCTGTGTCGAGGCGGGCGATTCGCCCGAGGCCTTGGGCGCGGCGGCTTCGGTCTTCACGACCGGCGCTTCGCTGGTGGCGGGCGCCGCGGTTGCGGCGGGTGCCTTGGTTTCTGCGGCAGCGGCACCATTGCCCTGGCCGTTCTCTTTTGGCTGATTTTCCGCATCGAATGAGTCGAAGAGATCCCACCACTTCGGGTCGACCGAGTTCCGGTCTTTCTGAAACTGTTCGTAAAGTTCATCAACAAGCCACTCGTTTCCGCCGAACTCTTCAGGTAGACGGTGGCTGGTTTGTTCTGGCACTTGGTATACGCCTCTTCCGTAAGTAGCCCTGAGCGCGGGACAGTCCATCTGTGCGGACATCCTGGACGGTGGTTAGACCTTCTTCCAGTCTAGTAACACGAACAAGGAACAGGCGAATCACTGACCGGCGCCCGAACCGGTGGTGTCCCGGCGGGCGACTAAACTCGGTAGGTACTCGATTGCGGGAGAAATAATGCGATTTATCAATGATCCGTCCACCGACCTGACCTATGCCGATGTGTTCCTGGTGCCCTCGGCCTCGGAGGTGGTCTCGCGTTTTGACGTGGATCTCTCCAGCGCCGACGGGACCGGTTCCACGATCCCGTTGGTGGTGGCGAACATGACCGCGGTGACCGGGCGGCGGATGGTCGAGACCATGGCCCGGCGCGGCGGGCTGGGGGTGCTGCCCCAGGACGTGCCGGTGGAGGTCATCGCCGAGGTCACCGGCT
>NZ_SMTK01000005.1 GCF_004357995.1 Arthrobacter crusticola | reverse complement strand
CCGGAAGCTAAGACCCACAGCGCCGATGGTACTGCACCCGAGAGAGTGTGGGAGAGTAGGACACCGCCGGACACCCCTTAGGCTGCAGGCCCCACCACCGGTGGGGCCTGCACCCCTTTAACCACCCAACCCCGCCACCCACCCCAGGCCCACCACCCACCCCCAGGCCCACCACCCACCCCCAGGCCCACCGGCCACCGGCCACCGGACAGGCCCCCCCGCCGCAGACAGGCGCCTGGCCACCGGACGGGCCCCGGATACGCCCGCACCGGACCCCCAGGGCCGATCACCGGCCGGCACCACCACCGGCCCGCCGGCCACCACCCGGCGCAGGGGCCGTCACCCAGCCGGCCCGCCTGGCCACCACCTGGCGCGCACCGGCAGCCGCGGATCGCACCCGAAGCGACGGTAGGCCGCAGTAGGACGGCAAGGGTTTGGCGCGCTCCATCCACGCCCATCCGGCCGCGCTGCCCGGCGTAGCGGGCAGGCGCCGCCCCGCAACGGATCGCGCAGCCGGGGCAGGACGTGATTGCATTGATGCAAACGTCTTATAGAACAATAGAGAACAGCGGAACGCGAGATGCGGCTGCTGTAAATGAGAGGAACTTCGCCGCCATGGCTGAGCAGGAACGTACGCACGGGGACTCCCCGGACAATGGAAAGCCGGCAGGCGGAGGAAACTCGGATCGACCCCAGGCCGCCGGGAAGCGGCACTCGTGGGGATCGAAGGGGGCGGCGCCGAGGCCAGCCGCAGCATCCGGCGGCCGTGACGGAGAGACGGGGGGCGCCCGCGATGCTGCGCCGCAGCGGCGGGGGCCGGTCTCCTCTTCAGGTACATCAGGCAACCGTTTCGGCGGCGCCCCGCGGGGCCGCGAAGATGCCCGTGGTGGTCAGCGTAGTTCCGACGGGCGCGGCGGGTACCAGGGCCGGGGTGGATCCGGTGCCGGCCGGGATGCCGGTGCCCCGCCGGCTGGTGGTCGCTATGCGGACCGCCCGGGGCTTCGCCCGGGGCTTCGCCCGGACCGCGCCGGTGAGGGGCGCGGCAATGAGGATCGCACTTCTTCCGGCCGCAGTGCAGGGGGGCGCGGCGCAGGCGATCAGCGCTCCGGCGGGGGCTACCGGGGCGGCGATTCCCGTGGCGCCCAGCTGAGGGGCTCCGCCTCGAGGGGCGGCTCGTTCTCGGGTAACGCTTCCGACCGGCCCCGCTCCGGCGGCGGCGCCGTCGGAGGTCGCAGCGGCGGCCCGGCCGACCGGCCAGCCTGGGCCAAGCGCCCGGATCAGGGCGCCGACCGGCGTCCCGGCGGATCAGGGGAGCACCCACGCGGTGAGGGCCGGACCGGCTCCAGATTCGATGACCGGCGCGATGGCCGCCGTGACGAACGCGGCGGGAGCCCCCGCGCCGGTGGCCGGGGCGCCGGGGAGCGGGGCGCCGCGCCTCGGCGCAGCTTCGGGGCCGGGGACGGCCCCCGGAGTGGCCCGCCGGCCGCGCCGCGTCAGCACAACGCGCGTGACCTGCGCAGCTCCAACCGCCCGGACCGGGAACGGTCGCCGGAGATCGACGAGGACGTGAAGGGCGACGAGCTGGACCGGGTCACCCGAGCCCAGATCCGGAACCTCGAGGAGCGCAGCGCACTGTGGGTTTCCCGTCACCTCGTGATGGCCGGGCGCCTCCTCGAGGACGATCCGGAGCTCGCGTTCCAGCATGCCCTCGCCGCGAGCAGGCGCGGCGGACGACTCGCTGCCGTCCGTGAAGCGGTGGGCCTGACGGCGTATGCCGCCGGCCATTACGGTGAGGCCCTGCGGGAGTTCAGGACGTTCCGGCGGATCAGTGGCTCCAATGCGCACCTGCCGGTCATGGCCGACTGCGAACGCGGACTGGGGCGGCCGGACCGGGCGCTCGACCTCGCCCGCAGCGAGGAGGCCGAGACCCTCGATGCTGCAGGCAAGGCCGAACTCGCCATGGTCGTTTCCGGCGCACGGGCCGACCTCGGCCAGCTTGAGGCAGCCGTGGCCGCCCTTGAGATCCCGCAGTTGGATCTGCACCGTGCCTTCTCCTTCAGCCCCCGGCTGTTCCGGGCGTACGCGGATGCACTCGACGCCGCCGGACGCACCGGCGAATCGGAGAAGTGGCGCAAGCAGGCGAAGGTGGCCGAATCCGCCCTGGGGGTCGAGGACCCCGCGGAGCCCGACATCATCGACCTCCTGGGCGACGATGACGAAGGCGCGGCGCGTCCGGTACCGACAGTGGCCGAGGTCCTGGGCGGGCCGACGAAGGACGCCGCTGCGGGCGAGACGGCCGAGGCCCCTGACTTCGTTCCCGACGCCGACGGTGGTCCTGACGGTTACAAGGCCGCCGGGACCGGCACCGATGGTGCGATCACCGACGGTGGGGGCGCTGATGTCGAGATCGCTGATGTGGAGAGCGGCGCCGGAACGGACAGCGTCGACGGAACGGCCCTTCCGGCTGCGGACAACGACACGGATAGCGACACGGATAGCGACACGGATAGCGACGCGGACAGCGCCGCCGGCGCAGGGGAAGGGAAAACCCTTCCCGGGACCGCTGCCGGCGGCGCGGCTCCCATCAAGGCGGCCGAGGATTCCGTTGGAGGCTGAGGGGGCCTTGATCGGCTCCTATGACGCAGTCCTCTCGGACCTTGACGGCGTCGTCTATGCCGGCCCGCATGCCCTTGAGGGGGCGGTCGAGGCGCTGATGAAGCTCGCTGAAGTGGGCGTGAAGCTGGCCTACATCACGAACAATGCGTCGCGTTCGGCCGATGAGGTCGCGGCGCACCTGAGGAGCCTTGGCGCGCCGGCCCGGGGGGATCAGGTCTTCGGGTCCGCCCTCGCAGGTGCCGAGCTCCTGGCCGGGTTGGTTCCGGTGGGCTCCAAGGTGCTGGTGACCGGAAGCAGGACCCTGGCCGACGCGGTCCACAGCCAGGGGTTGGTCCCGGTTGACTCGGCCGAGGACGGCCCCGACGCGGTCATCCAGGGTTTCTCACCCGAGCTCGGCTGGAAGGACCTCGCCGAGGCGGCCTATGCGATTGCGGCCGGAGCGGTCTGGGTGGCCACGAACACCGACATGTCGATCCCGCAGGCACGCGGGATCGCCCCGGGCAACGGGTCGCTCGTGGCGGCCGTCGCGGCCGCCACCGGGACCCGCCCGGTCGTCGCCGGGAAGCCGGAGGCCCCGCTGTTCACCACTGCGGCACGCCACCTGGCCTCGGAACGCCCGCTTGTCGTCGGCGACCGCCTCGATACCGATATCCTCGGCGGAAACCGGGCCGGCATGGATACCGCGCTGATCCTGACCGGGGTCGACACGGTGCGCACCGCACTGGCGGCGGTGGCCGCCGAGCGTCCCACCTACCTGCTCCCGGACCTGGGGGCTCTGTACGAGCCCTACCCACCGGTGACTGCCGCCGACGGCGCATACCGCTGCGGAACCGACTCGGCCCGGGTCGAGGCAGGAGCCGTTTGGGTGGAAGGCAGTGAAAGCAGCCTCAACGCCTGGCGGGCGGCCTGCGCTGCCTGGTGGGCGGCTGCGCCCGGGCTGGAGGCGGCCCGGATGCCGGAGCTCCGCTTCACCGGCGCAGCAGCCTGAATCCGGGGACGCTGTGACACTGTCAGAACCGACAAAGGGGGAGAAGATGCGCGACGACGACGGCGGCGTTCCCGCTGACGCATCGGAGGCTGCCCGGGATGGCGGCGTCCCGGACCCCGACGGGGAATCCGGCGTCGCCGCGGAGTCCTTCCGGCCTGACGAGGTGCCGCCCACCGGGGAGTCCTCGGTCGATGCCGTCCTCGGGAGCCTCGCGGACCTCGGCGGGCATCCGGTGGGTGAGCACGCGGAGTTCTACGTGGCACTCCACGACGCGCTGCTCACCGAACTCAACGCGGAGGGCTGACCGATGGCGCGCCTGGACCAGGAACTGGTCTCCCGTGGCTTGGCACGCTCACGCTCCCATGCGGCCCAGCTCATCGCGGCCCGGCGGGTGTTCCGCGCCGGTGAGGTGATGCTCAAGGCCTCCGCACCGGTCAGCAGCGACCAGGAGCTGACAGTCGCCGATGCCGGGCCCGAGTTCGTGAGCCGGGCCGGGCACAAGCTCGCCGGTGCGCTCTCCGCCTTCCCCGGCGTCGCGGTCGCCGGACGGCGCTGCCTTGACGCCGGAGCCTCCACCGGCGGCTTCACCGATGTCCTGCTGCGGGCCGGCGCCCGAGAGGTGGCCGCGGTCGACGTGGGCCACGGACAGCTGGTGCAGGTGCTGCGCGAGGACCCGCGCGTGCACGTCTTCGAGGGACTCAACGTCCGTTATCTCGACCCGGGGGAGATCGGCGGACCCGCCGAGCTGACCGTGGCCGACCTGTCCTTCATCTCCCTAAAGCTCGTGATCCGGTCCCTCGCCGCGGCCACGGTGCCGGGCGGGAACCTCGTGCTGATGATCAAACCGCAGTTCGAAGTGGGACGCGGTGCCCTGAACGGCCAGGGCGTCGTGACCTCCGGGGCCGCCCGCAGGCGGGGTGTGCATGGAGTGGTGCGGGAGGCACTCGCGGCTGGGCTGAACGTGCTGGGCCTGGAGCAGAGCTCCCTGCCCGGCCAGGACGGAAATCTTGAGTACTTCCTGTGGGTGAGGGTGCCGCATCGGACAATGGACCCTAGGATCGAAGAGGACCTGGACCGCCTGGCCGACGGGCTGCTCTCCACGAGCGCCGCATTCGGCGGTCGGGCGAAAGACAACGACGGAGCTGAATGACTAGGAAAATTCTGGTGCTTGCGCATACCGGCAGGCAGGACGCGATCGCGGCTGCCCAGCAGGCGTGCACGCGGCTCTCCGCCCTCGGGCTCACGCCCGTCATGCGGCCGGAGGAGGCCTCCGGGCTCCAGGCGGCGTACGGCACCGCCGCGGCACCGACCGAAACGCTGGGGGAGGAGGTTTCCCTCGACGGCATCGAACTGGTCATGGTCCTCGGCGGTGACGGCACTATCCTCCGTGCGGCGGAGCTGGTGCGCAGCCGGGAGATTCCGCTTCTCGGGGTGAACCTCGGCCACGTCGGCTTCCTCGCCGAAAGCGAACGCGCCGACCTCGACGAGGCGGTCCGGTGGGTCGCCGAACGCGACTACAGCGTCGAGGAACGGATGACCATCGAGGTCTCCGCCTGGCAGGGCGATACCCTGCTCGGGGAAACGTGGGCACTCAACGAGGCGGCCATCGAAAAGGCCAACCGGGAACGCATGATCGAAGTGGTCATCGAGGTCGACGGCCTGCCCGTCAGCTCCTTTGGATGCGACGGCATCGTGCTTGCCACCCCCACCGGGTCCACCGCCTACGCCTTTTCCTCCGGCGGCCCCATCGTGTGGCCGGAGGTGGAAGCCCTGCTGATGACTCCCATCAGCGCCCATGCGCTCTTCGCCAAACCGCTCGTTGTGGCTCCGACCTCCGTTCTGGCCGTGGAGATCCTCACCCGCACCGACGCCTGGGGCGTGCTGTGGTGTGATGGGCGCCGCAGCATTGACCTCCCGCCCGGCGCCCGGGTGGAGGTCCGGCGTTCCGACAAGCCGGTCCGGTTGGCCCGGACCCGCCAGACCCCCTTCTCCGAGCGCCTCGTCCAGAAGTTCCAGCTTCCCGTCCAGGGCTGGCGCGGACCGGTCGCCCACAGCGGAAGGCACCTCCGATGATCGAGGAGATGCGGATCCGAGACCTCGGCGTCATCAGCGACGCCACGCTCACCCTGGGCCCGGGCCTGACCGTCGTCACCGGCGAGACCGGCGCGGGAAAGACAATGGTCATCACCGCCCTCGGCCTCCTGCTCGGCGCGCGGTCGGACGCCGGTTCGGTCCGCCTTGGGGCGAAGTCGGCCTCTGCGGAGGCCATCGTGCGCCTCGAGCACGGCAGCGCCGTCGCCGAGCGCGCCGTGGAGGCCGGAGCGGTCCTCGAGGAGTTCGACGGAACGGCCGAACTGATCCTGGCGCGCACCGTCACCAGCGAGGGCCGCAGCAGGGCCTATGTGGGCGGCAGGACGGCGCCCGTGGGGGTGCTCTCGGAACTCGGCGAACACCTCGTCGTCGTGCACGGGCAGTCGGACCAGCTCCGGCTCAAGGGCGCCGCCGCCCAGCGCGGGGCCCTCGACAAGTTCGGCGGGCCGAAGCTCGCGGCCGAATTGGAGGCCTACGCCGCCAACTACCAGCGGTGGCGCGGCGCGATCGCCGAACGCAACCGGCTCCAGAGCGAGGCGAGGGAGCGGGCGCGGGAGGCCGAAAGCCTGACGGCCGCCCTCGCGGAGATCGACGAGGTCGACCCCCAGCCGGGCGAGGACGTCACGCTGAAGGCCGACTCGATGCGCCTCGGCAACGTCGAAGAACTGCGGACTGCCGCCCTGACTGCCCATTCGGCACTGGTGTCCGAGGACTTCGGTGCCGCCGTCGACGCCGTCTCCCTCGTCGACGAGGCCAAGCGGCAGCTCGAGGGTGTGGCCGAGCACGACCAGGAGCTCGAGACGCTCGCCGGCCGGCTGGCCGAGGTCGGCTACCTGCTCGCCGACATCTCCGGAGAGCTCGCCGCGTACGGGACGGCCCTTGAGGGCGAAGGCCCCGGCCGCCTGGCCGAGGTCGAGGCCCGGCGTGCCGCGCTTGCGGTGCTGGTGCGCAAGTACGCCCCGAGCATCGACGAGGTCCTGCAGTGGCGCGAGGAAAGCGCCCTGCGCCTTGAGGAGCTCACCGGGGACTCCTCCCGCGTCGAGGAGCTCGAAGCGGAGATCGAGGAGCTCGACGCCGTGGTGCGCGCCGGTGCGGCCGCGGTGTCGGCCCTGCGGCAGGAGGCCGCCCGGCACCTCGCCGAGCGGGTCAGCGACGAGCTGAGTGCCCTCGCCATGCCCGACGCCACGCTGCTCATCGAGGTCACCCCCGCGGAAGCCCTCGCGGCCCACGGCGGCGACGACATCACCTTCAACCTGCGCCCGCACCCCGGGTCGGCACCCCGGCCGCTCGGGAAGGGCGCCTCCGGCGGCGAACTCTCCCGGGTGATGCTCGCCATCGAGGTGGTGCTCGCCGCCGTCGACCCGGTTCCCACGTTCGTCTTCGACGAAGTGGACGCCGGGGTGGGCGGAAAGGCCGCCGTCGAGATCGGCCGGCGGCTGGCCATGCTCGCCCAGCACGTCCAGGTGATCGTGGTGACCCACCTGCCGCAGGTCGCGGCCTTCGCGGCACGCCATGTCCGCGTCACAAAGAACGTGCGCTCGGCCGGTGGAGACGGGGAAGACAGCGGATTCACAGCCAGTGATGTGCAGGTGCTCCCCGAAGCGGAGCGCGTGCGCGAACTTGCCCGGATGCTTGCGGGCCAGGAGGACTCAGCCTCCGCCCGCGCCCATGCCGAGGAACTCCTCGCGGATGCGGCGCGGACCACTTCCAGATGATAGGCTCGAACTCCGTGGTGCAGCAAACAAACTCCCGGTTCCCAAAGTCCGCAAAGACGACCAAGCACATCTTCGTGACTGGTGGCGTAGCCTCCTCCCTCGGCAAGGGATTGACGGCGTCAAGCCTCGGTCACCTGCTTCGGGCACGGGGACTCTCGGTCACCATGCAGAAGCTTGATCCCTACCTCAATGTCGATCCCGGCACGATGAACCCGTTCCAGCACGGTGAGGTCTTCGTCACCGAGGACGGCGCCGAAACAGACCTCGACATCGGCCACTACGAGCGGTTCCTCGACGAGAACCTCGACGGCTCGGCGAACGTGACCACCGGTCAGGTGTACTCGACCGTCATCGCCAAGGAGCGCCGCGGAGAGTACCTCGGCGACACCGTCCAGGTCATCCCGCACATCACCGACGAGATCAAGCGGCGCATGCGCCTGCCGGCCGAGCCGGTGGCCCTGAAGAAGGTCCCCGACGTCATCATCACCGAAATCGGTGGAACCGTCGGCGACATCGAGTCCCAGCCGTTCCTCGAGTCGGCCCGCCAGGTCCGCCAGGACATCGGCCGCAACAACGTCTTCTTTCTCCACGTGTCGCTGGTGCCCTACATCGGTCCCTCCCAGGAACTGAAGACCAAGCCGACGCAGCACTCGGTCGCGATGCTCCGCTCCATCGGCATCCAGCCCGACGCCATCGTGATCCGCTCCGACCGCGAGGTCCCCCTGGCGATGCGGGAGAAGATCGGACGCATGTGCGACGTCGACATCGACGCCGTCGTCAATGCGGCCGACGCCCCCAGCATCTACGACATCCCCAAGACCCTTCACAAGCAGGGCCTCGATGCGTACATCGTCCAGTCCCTCGACCTGAAGTTCAAGGACGTCAACTGGACCAAGTGGAACAAGCTCCTCGACGCGGTGCACAACCCGAAGCACCAGGTCGAGGTGGCCCTGGTCGGTAAGTACATCGACCTGCCCGACGCCTACCTCTCCGTCACCGAGGCGCTTCGTGCCGGCGGTTTCGCCAATAAGGCCAAGGTCAACATCCGCTGGGTGCCCTCGGACGAATGCGACACCCCGGAGGGTGCCCGTAAGGCACTCGCAGGCGTTGACGCCATCTGCGTTCCGGGCGGCTTCGGCATCCGCGGCCTCGAAGGCAAGCTGGGCGCCCTGCTGTTCGCCCGCGAGAACAAGATCCCCACCCTGGGCCTGTGCCTCGGACTGCAGTGCATGGTCATCGAATACGCACGGAATGTTGTCGGCCTCGAGAACGCGTCCTCAAGCGAATTCGAACCCGACACCAAGTTCCCCGTAATCGCCACGATGGCCGAGCAGCTTTCCATCGTCGCCGGGGAGGGCGACATGGGCGGCACCATGCGCCTTGGCCTGTGGGAGGCGCGCCTTGACGAAGGCTCCGTTGTCGCCGGCACCTACGGCAAGACCACCGTCACCGAGCGCCACCGCCACCGCTACGAGGTGAACAACGAGTACCGCGCCCAGATCGCCGAGGCCGGGCTCGTCTTCTCGGGCACCTCCCCGGACGGCAAGTTGGTGGAGTTCGCAGAGCTCCCTCGGGATGTCCACCCGTACTACGTCTCCACCCAGGCCCATCCCGAACTGAGTTCGCGGCCCACGCGGCCGCACCCGCTCTTCGCGGGACTCGTGAAGGCCGCCCTTGATCTCAGGGGCGCCAAGGCCTGAGATGAGCGAGACTCCCGCGGCCGACCGCTTCTCCGATGAACAGAGCCCGCGCAGGCTCCACCGCTCCGCCGTGATCCATCGCGGGTACGTGTGGGACGTCGTCGAGGAGACCTTCAGCCTGAACGAGGGCGGGGAGGAAATCACCCGGGAGTACATCGACCACCCAGGCGCGGTGGCAGTGCTGGCGATGGATGAGCAGGATCGGATCCTGCTCATCCGCCAGTACCGGCACCCGGCCCGGATGGTGCTCTGGGAGATCCCGGCCGGCCTGCTCGACGAGCCCGGCGAGGACTTCGTGGAGGCGGCCGCCCGCGAACTGGCCGAGGAAGCCGACCTGACCGCGGGGGAATGGAACGTCCTGGCCGACCTGTTCCTCTCCCCGGGGTCCTCCAGCGAGGCCCTGCGGATCTACCTGGCCCGCGGCATCGGATCGGTGCCCGAGGCCGACCTGCACACCCGCACCCACGAGGAGGCGGAGATCGAACTGCTGTGGGTGCCCCTGGATGAGGCCGTCGCGGCGGTCCTCGAGGGCCGGATGCACAGCCCGTCGGCCGCGGCAGCCGTCCTCGCCGTTCATGCCGCCCGCGCCGACGGCTACGCGCGCCTTCGCCCCGCGGACGCGCCCTGGCCCGAACACCCAAGCCAGCACGGCACCTGGCCGCACGGCGCGGTCCTGCGGGACTGACAGTGCCGGCAGCAGCGGAGAAAACCGCAGGGGACGAGTTTCAGGCCACCCGGCCGGGTCGGCTGATCAATGAATACCTCCAGCACATGGCCGTGGAACGGGGCCTGTCGGCCAACACGCTTGCCGCCTACCGGCGCGACCTGCTGCGCTACCACCGCTTCCTGCAGGCCAGCGGCATCGACGACATTTCAAGGATCACCCGCCGCGACGTGACCGGCTTCGCACAGGCCGTCGCGACCGGCTCGGACGGGCAGTCGCCGCTGAGCCCGCGCTCCGCGGCCCGCACCGTCGTGGCCGTGCGCGGACTTCACCGCTTCTGGGCGCTTGAGGGGATGAGCGAGGCCGACCCGGCGCGGGACGTCCATCCGCCTGCCGCCGGGCAGCGCCTGCCCAAGGCGATCTCTGTCGACGAGGTCTTCCGTATCCTCGAAGCCGTCGACACCTCGACTCCCTCCGGCCAGCGGGACCGCGCCCTGCTCGAATTCCTCTACTCAACCGGGGCGCGGATCAGCGAGGCCGTCGGGCTCGACGTTGACGACGTGTCGGTCGACGAGGCACTCAGCGGCCCCGCCGTCGTCCGGCTGTTCGGCAAGGGCTCCAAGGAACGGCTCGTGCCACTGGGCTCGTACGCCGCGAAGGCCATCGACTCCTACCTGGTGCGCGGCCGGCCGGCCCTCTCCGGCAAGGGCAAGGGCGGGCCGGGCCTGTTCCTCAACATGCGCGGCGGTCGGCTGAGCCGCCAGAGCGCCTGGACTATCCTGAAGGCCGCGGCCGAGAAGGCGCAGGTCACCCGGGAGGTCTCTCCGCACACCCTGAGGCACTCCTTTGCCACCCACCTGCTCGAAGGCGGCGCGGACGTCCGCGTCGTCCAGGAACTGCTCGGGCACGCCTCGGTGACCACCACGCAGGTCTACACGCTGGTGACGGCCGAGACGCTGCGCGAAGTGTATGCGGCCTCCCATCCCCGGGCCTTCGGCTGAGCGGGCAGCCGATGCCTTCGAACGGCGGCTCCGCCGCCCTGCCACCCGACAGCGTGCCGTCCGGCCACCTGCCAGCAGCGTCTGTCCCCGAGGTGCCGGTGCCCGGTGAGGCCCTGCCCGCCGGAGGGTTCCGTCCGGTGGTGCTGTGTTTCCTGTTCCGTTCCGTGGCGGGTCGCGGGGAGGTGCTGCTGGGCCTCAAGCACCAGGGCTTCGGCACCGGGCGGATCGTCGCCCTCGGCGGGAAGCTCGAACCGGGGGAGACCCCCGCCCAGGCCGCCGTGCGCGAGGTGGCCGAGGAGTCCGGGCTACTCGTGGAGGAGCCCGACCTGGGGTTCCTCGGCGAAGTGACCTGGGACTTTCCGTCCAACCCGGCCTGGAACATGAGGGCCTGGGTTTTCGCGGCCGACCGTTTCACCGGGGATGCCGGCCCCAGCGACGAAATTACCCCGGAGTGGTTCCCGGTGACGGCGCCGCCCTGGGACGGCATGTGGGAGGACGCCGCCTACTGGCTGCCGCGGGTGCTCGCCCGTGAGCCCTTCAGCGCCGACATCGTGCTTGACGCACACAGCGTCGGAGTGGCGTCCGCGTCCGTTCGACCCGCGTCCGTTCGACCCGCGTCCGCCAGCCCCGCGTCCGCCAGCCCCGCGTCCGTCAGTCCTGCCCCGGGGGGCGGGACCGACGGGACGCCGGAGCGGCCGCTCGCTCAGGGGACGTGACGTTCCTCCGGCCCGTTGTAGGCGCTCAGCGGCCGGATCAGTGAGTTGGACTCGAGCTGCTCCATGATGTGGGCCGTCCACCCGGTGATACGGGCGGCGATGAACAGGGGAGTGAACATTTCGGTGTCGAAACCCATCAGGTGGTAGGTGGGCCCGGCCGGGTAGTCGAGGTTCGGCTTGATCCCCTTGGCCTCTTCCATGGCGGTCTCAAGCCCGCTGTAGAGGCCCAGGATCTCGTCCCGGCCGTAGTAGCGGATCATGGCATCCAGCGCCGCCTTCATGGTGGGGACGCGTGAGTCACCGTTCTTGTAGACCCGGTGTCCGAAGCCCATGACCTTCTTCTTCTGCGCCAGGGCGTCCTCCATCCAGGCCTTGGCCCGGGCCGCGGCGTCCTCGGCCGGCTCGTCCTTGCGGATCCCGATTTCCTCGAAGGTGTGCATGACCGCCTCGTTCGCGCCGCCGTGCAGCGGGCCCTTGAGGGCGCCGATCGCCCCGGTGACCGCGGAGTGCAGGTCGGACAGGGTTGAGGTGATCACCCGGGCCGTGAACGTCGAGGCGTTGAAGGAGTGCTCGGCGTAGAGCACCATCGAGATGTTGAAGGCCTCGACGACCTCCGGCGGTGCCTCCTCGCCGAAGGTCATCCACAGGAAGTTCGCGGCATACCCGAGATCCTCCCGCGGTTCCACCACGTCCAGGCCGCGGCGGCGCCGCTGGTCATAGGCGACGACGGCGGGGAAGGCGGCGAATAGTGCGGCCGCCTTCTCGAGGTTCGCCTGGCGGGAGTTGTCCCCGGCCAGCGGGTGTCCGGCGCCGAGCACCGACACCGCGGTCCGTCCGACATCCATCGGGTGGCTCGTTCGGGGCAGCAGGTCGATGACCTGACGGACGTTTCCGGGCAGGGCCCGGCCGGCGCGCTCACTCGCCGTGAATTCGGCCAGTTCCTGCCCGCCGGGCAGCTCGCCGTGCCACAGCAGCCACGCCACCTCCTCAAAGGAGCACCGGGCGGCGAGCTCCTGGACCGGGTATCCCCGGTACAGCAGGGAGTTGGTCTCCGGGTTCACCTTTGAGACGGAGGTGTAGTCGACAGTCACCCCCGCCAGGCCCTTGTGGATCTCGGGTGCGGCCGGGGGAGCTGGCTGGGTGCTGGTCAAATCGAACTCCTTCGGTGGAAACACGGTGCCGGCGGAAGGTCCGCTAGCGCCCGTCGGGAACCTGGAAATTGAAGACTGACGTATCAAACCTGTTGTAGCCCTCGTAGTCCACCAGCTCGTACAGGCGGGCCCGGGTCTGCATCTCCGGGACCGCCTGCTGCTGGGTGCCGTTGGCCTGGATGGAGTCCAGCGTACGCTCCGCGGCACCCATGGCACTGCGCAGCAAGGTGACCGGATAGATAACAATATTGACCCCGGCGTCGTGGAGCTGGCCGGTGGTGAACAGCTCGCTCTTGCCGAACTCGGTCATGTTGGCCAGGATCGGCACGTCCACGGCCGCCCGGATGGCCCGAAACTCCTCGAGGTCGCGCATGGCCTCCGGGAAGATCGCGTCGGCGCCGGCGTCGACGAGCGCCCGCGCACGGTCCTGGGCGGCGCGCAGCGAGTCGGTGCCGCGGATGTCGGTGCGGGCCATGATCAGGAAGTTCGGGTCGCGGCGCGCGTCGACCGCCGCACGGATCCGCTTCGCGGCGGTGTCGAGATCCACGACCTGCTTTCCGTCGAGGTGCCCGCACCGCTTCGGGTTGAACTGGTCTTCGATGTGGCAGCCGGCCAGGCCGGCGTTCTCGAGTTCCTGCACCGTGCGTGCGACATTCATCGGCTCCCCGAAGCCGGTGTCGGCGTCGACGATCGAGGGGAGGTCGGTCATCCGGGCGATCTGCCCGGCCCGCTGGGCCACCTCGGTGAGGGTGGTGAGGCCGATATCGGGCAGGCCAAGGTCGGCGGCGAGCACCGCCCCGGAGATATAGACGCCGTCGAATCCTTTGTCCTCGATCAGGCGGGCCGAGAGCGGGTTGAAGGCACCGGGGAACTGCTGCAGGGTGCCGGAGGCGAGCCCCGCACGCAGCGCGGCCCGCTTCGACTCGGAGGTGGTGGCTGAATACAGCATGGCGTCCTTCCTAGAACAGGCCGCCGCGGGCTGCGGCGGTGTCGATCAGGCAGGGGCGGGCCCGAAGGTTCAGTGAGTGAAGGGAGCCGGCGGGAAGCTCGGGCAGGCGCCCGACGACGTCCAGGAACCGCTCGACCTCGGAGTCCTCGGCGACTCCGGCCGCCAGGGTGCGGAACTTCTCGACGTACTGGTCCCGGCCGAACGGGCGGGCCCCGAGCGGGTGGGCGTCGGCGACGGCGATCTCGTCGGTGATCACCCGCCCGTCGGCCAGGGTGATGTCGACGCGTCCGCCGAAGGCCTTCTCCGTGATGTCGAGGGAGTGGTAGCGGCGGGTCCACTCGGGGTCTTCGGTCGTCTCCACCTTCCGCCACAGCTCCACGGTGTCGGGGCGGTTGGCGCGCTCCGGGGCGTAGGAGCGCTCATGGTGCCAGGCGCCGTCCTGAAGGGCCACGGCGAAGATGTACGGGATGGAGTGATCGAGCGTCTCCCGGGAGGCCGAGGGGTCGTACTTCTGCGGGTCGTTGGCCCCCGAGCCGATGACGTAGTGGGTGTGGTGGGAGGTGGAGAGCACAATTCCACGCACGTTCGCGGGGTCCCGAAGTTCCGGGTGGGCCGCGTGGAGGCGCCGTGCGAGGTCGATCCAGGCCTGCGCCTGGTATTCGGCCGAATGTTCCTTCGTGTAGGTGTCGAGGATGGCCCGCTTCGGCTCGCCCGGGGCGGGCAGGGGCACCTCGTAGCGGGCCTCGGGCCCGTCGAGGAGCCACGCGATCACGCCGTCCTCACCTTCGTAGATGGGGGTGGGTGAGGTCTGGCCGCGCATGGCCCGGTCCACGGCTTCGATGGCCATCTTCCCGGCGAAGGCCGGCGCGTAGGCCTTCCAGGTTGAGATCTCGCCCTTGCGGGACTGCCGGGTGGCGGTGGTGGTGTGAAGGGCCTGCCCGACGGCGTGGAAGATGGTGTTCGGGTCGAGGCCGAGCAGGGTGCCGAGCCCCGCGGCGGCCGAGGGGCCAAGGTGGGCCACGTGGTCGATCTTGTGCCGGTGCAGGCTGATGGCCTTCACGAGGTCGACCTGGATCTCGTAGCCGGTCACGATGCCGCGCAGGAGCGCCTCCCCGGAGGCGCCGGTGTGCTGGGCCGCGGCCAGCAGGGGAGGGATGTTGTCGCCGGGGTGGGAGTAGTCGGCGGCAAGGAACGTGTCGTGGTAGTCGAGCTCACGCACCGCCACCCCGTTGGCCCAGGCGGCCCATTCGGGGGAGGTGAGGGAATCGACCCCGAACACCGAGGCCCCGCGGCCCGAGGCGGGGGCGCTGTGGCTCGCCGCCTGCGCACGGGCAGCGCTCACCGGTGCCCGCGTGAGGGCGGCAAGTGCCACCGAGGCGTTGTCGATGATCCGGTTGATCACCATGTCGGCGGCCTCAGGAGTGACGGCGACCGGATCGGCCGCTACCTGCGCGATCCGGTAGGCGAGCTGGTCCTTCCGGGGCAGGTTTTCCTCGCTGCGGTGGACTCGAACGGGGTGGAGCTCCATGGTGCTTCCTTTCGGGGTTCAGGCGTCGAGCGGTCCGGGGACCGAGGCCTGGAGGTGGTGAAGGCTGTTGGAAAGGTGGATGGTCACGGCGGCCGCGGCGAGCTCGGGGTTCCCCCGGGCGACCGCCTGGGCGATCTGGCGGTGTTCGCCGGCTGAGGCGAGCAGCCGGTCCGGGTTGTCGCGGGCCAGGCGGCGGGCGCGCACGAGGTGGGTTCGGAGCTGGCGCTGGGCCTGCACCAGGTACGGGTTGGCGGCGGCTTCATCGATGGCGGCGTCGAGCTCGGCGACCAGGGCGTAGTAAGCGTGCTGGTCCGAACCGCCGGAGGAGATCAGGGCGCCCGCGGCCTCGAAGCGTTCGGCCAGGGCATCGAACGCCGCAGGGTCGCGCCGGGCCGCGGCGAGGCGGGCCGCTGCACATTCGAGGGGCAGGCGGACCTCGAAGAGGTCGGCAACACCGGCCAGGGACACCCCGGTGACGACCACGCCCCGCCCGGTATGTGCGGCCGCCAGCCCTTCGGCTACGAGCCGAGAGAGGGCCTCACGGAGCGGAGTGCGTGAGATGCCCAGCCGGCGGGCCTGTTCAACCTCGGCCAGCAGGGTACCCGGGGGAAGGCGCCACTCGAGGATGTCCGCGCGCAGCGACCCGTATGCCCTGTCACTTGCGCGCATCGGAGTCCTCCCATAAGGCTTGGGTGCTGGTCGCAGCCCTCCGGCCAATGTATACAGCCGAGGAGGTGATCCGCAAGAACACAGGCGCAGCCCCAGCCATTCAGGCTGCTTTGTATACAGAAGTCCGCTTATCGGGCCCACCGGTATTCGAATTCGGGCCGCCCCCGGGTGCCGTACCGGGAGCTGCGCCGGACGGACTGACCGTCGGCGAGGTACTCCAGGTACCGGCGGGCCGTCACCCTGGATAGATCAAGGGTGGATGCCACCTCGGCGGCGGAGACCGGTTCCTCGAGCGTTTTCAGCTGCCCGATAATGGCCCGCAGGGTGTCCTCCGAGAGGCCCTTGGGCAGGCTGGCCGGGGCCGCCGGGCGCAGGGAAGCGAAGGCCTGGTCGACCTCCGACTGGGTGGTGGAGGCTGCCTGGCCGGTGAGGTTGAGGCGGAACTCGCGGTAGGCCCCGAGCTTGTCGTGGAACGCCGAGTAGGTGAACGGTTTGATGAGGTATTGGACGATCCCCGCCGAGATGGCCGAGCGGACCACGTGCAGCTCCCGCACCGCGGTGATCGCGATGACGTCGGTGGGCAGGCCCAGCCCGCGCACGCGGCGGAGGAGGTCAAGCCCATGGGCATCGGGCAGGTTCATGTCGAGAAGGATCAGGTCGATGCCCGGCGGGCTCTCCTGGGCCCCGGTGCCTCCGGCCGAGGCGGTGGAGAGCAGCGCCATGGCTTCGGCGCCCGAACGGGCCACGCCGGCCAGGTCGAAGCCGTCGAGGCGCCGGACATATTCGGCGTGGGCGTCGGCGGCAATGGGGTCATCCTCCACCACGAGGACGCGGATCGGTTCCATCAGGTGCCGGCCTGGTCAGCGGAAGCGGAGTCCCAGGGCGGGACGGCCGGGAGGAAGACCGAGAACCGGGCCCCGCCGTCGTTGGCCACGTCGTTGTCCACCTCAAGGGTTCCGCCGAGGCGCAGCACGGCCTGGCGTACCAGGGCCAGGCCGATGCCGCGGCTTCGGGCTGCCGGGTCCTTGGTGCTGAAGCCCAGATCGAAGATGCGGGAGCGCTCGGCGTCGGTCAGGCCCGGGCCGCTGTCCTGGACGACGATCCCGACGCCGGCGCGGCCCGCTCCGGGGTGGCTGAGGGTGAGGCGGACACGGCGGCGTTCGGAGGGCGCGGCTGCATCGAACGCATTGTCGAGCAGGTTCCCGATGATCGTGATCAGGTCTCCCGGGTCAATGCCCTGAGTGTCCACGGGCCCGTCGACACTCAGGCTCAGTTCCACGCCGCGCTCATTGGCCTGCGCCGCCTTGCCGACGAGGAGGGCGGCGATGAACGGCTCGTCGACCGCCCCGACGACGGAATCGGTGAGCTGCTGGGACTGCTGGAGGTCGCGGGTGGCGAACTCGAGGGCCTCCGCCTGCCGGTCGAGTTCGATGAGGGACACGATGGTGTGCAGCCGATTGGAGTGCTCGTGGGTCTGGGCCCGCAGGGCGTCGGTCAGCGTGCGCATTGTCTGCAGTTCACCGGTCAGGGACTCGATCTCGGTGTGGTCGCGCAGTGTGGTGACAGTGCCCAGCGGTGCGGTTCCCGCAGTGTCCCTGCTGGTGGGCGGCACCGCAGGCTCCTGGTTGACCACAAGCACCCTGTTGTCGGTGACGTGGACCTCGTCGATGGCCTGCCGGCCGCTGGCCAGCAGGTCGCGCAGGGATCCGGGCACCCCAAGCTGCGCCGCCGGCACCGGTGCCTGCGGTCGGGGTTCGGGAAGGTGCAGCAGGTGCGCGGCCTGGTCGTTGTAGAGCACGAGCCGGCCCCTGCGGTCGGTGAGCAGCAGCCCCTCACGCACCGAGTGGAGCACCGAGTCGTAAAACACGAACATCCGTGCGAGCTCGTCGGTGCCCAGCCCCAGAGTCGCCGTCCGGAGCCGGCGGCTGAGCAGATAGGACACTCCGGAGCCGAAGAGGAGCGAGGCGAGCGCGATCAGCCCGACCAGCGGAAGCTGGGCGTTCCGGGCGATCGCCACCCGGTCGACGCTGACTCCCGCTGCGACCATCGCCACCACCGTGCCGCCGGGGTCCTGGACCGGGGCGATGGCCCGCACGGAGGGGCCCAGCGTTCCCGTCGAGGTTTCGGTATGGCTGCGGCCCGCCAGCGCCTGGTCCACCGACCCGATGTAGCTCTGACCGATCTGTGCGGGGTTCCGGTGGGTGAACCGGGTGCGGTCCGGCGCCATGATGGTGATGAAGTCGATGCGCAGCTCATCCATGAGCGAGACGGCATACGGCTGGAGGACCGCGGTGGGATCCGGCCGGCCGACGCCGTCGAGCACTGCCGGGTCGTTGGCGAGGGTCGAGGCCACGGCCAGCATGCGCTCCGCCGCCGAGTCGTGGGCATCGCGAGCGGCATCCATGTAGAGCACGAACGACAGGCACGTCGTCAGGATTGCGATAAACACAAGCTGGCCGACGAAAAGCTGCCGGGCGAGACTCCATCGCTTCACTGCGGAACCAGACTCCTTCCAGGCACCCGTCCGAGTCTAGTGCCGACGGCCGCGACCAGTATGAACGCAACAGTGACGTCTGTCACGTCATGGCTCAGGCTGGGGTGGACAGATTCCATGGACGGCCACCTGGCCCACCCGACGTTGGAGAATGGCCTCCGCGGACGGCAGCGGCGGGGCGCCGGAACCGAACCAGGAGCACATCATGGCAACGGCGACATCCAGTACCAGCGGCGAATCAGCGGCGCCGCGCAAACCGGTCGATAAGACGCATTTCCTCTACATCGCGGTCATCGCGGCGGTGGTCCTTGGCGCGATCGTCGGCCTCGCGGCCCCCGAGCTCGCGGTGAAGCTGAAGCCCCTGGGCACCGGCTTCATTGCGCTGATCAAGATGATGATCGCCCCGATCATTTTCTGCACCATCGTGCTGGGCATCGGCTCCATCGCCAAGGCAGCCACTGTCGGCAAGGTGGGCGGCCTGGCGCTCGGGTACTTCCTGCTGATGTCGACCTTCGCCCTGGCCATCGGCCTGGTTGTGGGCAACCTCATCGATCCGGGCGACGGGCTCGACCTCTCCGGCGCCTCCTATGAGGGCGCACCGGCGGCGGAGGAAGACTCCGGAACCGTTGGCTTCCTGCTGGGCATCATCCCCCCGACGCTGCTTGCCTCCCTCACCGGCGAAAGCATCCTGCAGACCCTGTTCGTCGCGCTCCTCGTGGGCTTCGCCCTGCAGAAGATGGGCGCCGCCGGCAAGCCGGTGCTGCGGGGCATCGGCCACATCCAGGCCCTGGTGTTCCGTATCCTCATCATGATCATGTGGCTCGCTCCGATCGGGGCGTTCGGCGCCATCGCGGCGGTCGTCGGCGAGACCGGCGTGCAGGCGATCGTCAGCATGTTCACCCTGATGATCGCCTTCTACATCACCTGCATCCTGTTCATCGTCATCATCCTCGGCGGCCTGCTCAAGGTGGCCACCGGGGTGAACATCTTCAAGCTCATGCGCTACCTCGGCCGCGAGTACCTGCTGATCTTCTCGACCTCGTCCTCCGAGGCCGCCCTGCCCCGCCTGATCGCCAAGATGGAACACCTCGGCGTGTCCAGGCCCGTCGTCGGCGTCACCGTGCCGACCGGCTACTCCTTCAACCTCGACGGCACCGCGATCTACCTCACCATGGCGTCACTTTTCGTCGCCGAGGCCCTCGGCATGCCCCTTGCCCTGGGTGAGCAGATCTCCCTGCTGATCTTCATGATCATCGCCTCCAAGGGCGCCGCCGGCGTCACCGGCGCGGGCCTCGCGACCCTCGCCGGTGGGCTCCAGTCGCACGCACCCCAGCTGGTCGACGGCGTCGGCCTCATCGTCGGAATCGACCGCTTCATGTCGGAGGCGCGCGCCCTCACGAACTTCACCGGCAATGCTGTGGCCACAGTGCTTATTGGGACCTGGACCAGGGAGATCAACCGCGCCCGGGTCGATGAGGTGCTCGAGAAGCGGCTGCCCTTCGACGAGGCGACGATGAACGCGAACCCCCACGCGTTCGATGAGGGGGACGATGTCGAGGACGGCGTGGCAGCCGTGACCGCCCAGGCGGCCGCCGGCTCCCAGGCAGCCCACACCGGCCGGTAGGGCCGGCACGCAACACCGGGCCGTACCAGCGCGCCGACCGCCGGCCGATCAGGCGTTGTCCCACCGCAGGCAGGCCCGTCCCTCCGGGGCGGGCCTGCCTGCTGCCGGGAGGAGGTCCAGCACCTAGAACTTTCGACCTCAGGTTGAACCTCAAGGCTCGCGCCCCGCCGGGGTCCTCGTGCACCGGGGGCGTGCCGGCCGGTTGTAACGTTGACCAAAGGATTAGCTCAAAAGCAAACGTAGAGATACAAACGGAAGCGTGGAGAAATACGTGAGTAGCGAACAGGGTTCCACAACTCTGCAGAACGCCACCCCTGAACTAGGGCCGACCGGACGTCCGGTGACCTTATTTCCCGAGCCGGCGGTCCTCGATTCCCACGGCCCGGCCCGCATCATCGCCATGGTGAACCAGAAGGGCGGTGTCGGCAAGACGACGTCCACCATCAACCTCGGTGCCGCGCTCGCCGAGGCCGGCCGGCGTGTGCTCCTCGTCGACTTCGACCCGCAGGGCGCGCTGTCCGCAGGGCTCGGCACCAATCCGCACGAACTCGACGTCACGGTGTACAACGTCCTCATGGACCGCAAGGTCGACATCCGGGACGCCATCCACGCGACCGCCTTCGACAATGTCGACCTGCTGCCGGCGAACATCGACCTCTCCGCGGCCGAGGTCCAGCTGGTCAATGAAGTCGCCCGCGAACAGGTCCTCGACCGGGCCCTGCGCAAGGTCTCCGACGATTACGACGTCATCCTGATCGACTGCCAGCCCTCGCTCGGGCTGCTCACTGTCAACGCGCTGACCGCCGCCCACGGCGTCATCATTCCGCTGATCTGCGAGTTCTTCGCCCTGCGCGCTGTCGCACTGCTCGTTGAGACCATCGAGAAGGTCCAGGACCGGCTCAACCCGCGGCTGCAGGTCGATGGCGTGCTCGCAACCATGTACGACGCGCGGACCCTCCACAGCCGCGAGGTCATCGCGCGGCTCGTCGAGGCCTTCGGCGAGAAGGTCTTCGAGACGGTGATCAAGCGCACCATCAAGTTCGCCGATGCCACGGTGGCCGCCGAACCGATCACCACCTACGCGGGCAACCACCCGGGGGCGGACGCCTACCGCAGGCTCGCCAAGGAACTGATCGCCAGGGGCGGCGCGCCCTGATGATCCCCCGCCATGGGCAGCACGGCTGAGGGCGTGCACCCTCCGCCGCTGACGGCGGAGCTGAATCCGCCAGCGGCAGGGAAGGCGGTCTTCGAGGTCCGCTTGACCAACTTCTCCGGTCCCTTCGACCTCCTGCTGGGCCTGATCAGCAAGCGGGAGCTCGACATTACGGAGATCGCCCTCGCCGAGGTCACCGACGAATTCATCTCGCATATCCGCAGGATGCAGGCCGAGCACGGGTCCTGGGCGCTCGACGAGGCAAGCGAGTTCCTCGTCATCGCCGCGACCCTCCTCGACCTCAAGGCGGCACGGCTCCTGCCGCGCGGCGAGGTGGAGGACGACGAGGACATCGCGCTGCTCGAAGCCCGCGACCTGCTGTTCGCGCGCCTGCTCCAGTACCGGGCGTTCAAGGAAATTTCGCGCCAGCTCGCTGAACGGTTCGAGGTCGAAGGGGAAAGGTACCCCCGGGACACACCGCTGGAGCCCGCCTTCACCGCGCTGCTTCCCGAGCTGATCTGGACCACCACCGCGCAGGATCTCGCCGCGCTGGCTGCCGCGGCGCTGCAGCCCCGCGAGGCCGTTCCGGAGGGCGTGCGGGTTGACCACCTCCACGGCTCGGTCGTCACCATCCGGGAGCAGGCAGGCCTGCTCGAGGCCCACCTGCGGAACGCCGGATCACTGTCCTTCGGGGAGCTCACCGCCGACGCCGCGGAGACCCTGGTGGTCGTCGTGCGGTTCCTCGCCCTCCTGGAGATGTTCCGCGACGGGGCGGTTTCCTTCGACCAGGACGAGCCGCTCGGGGAGCTGCGCATCCGCTGGACCGGCGGCGATGAGCCCTTCGCAATTGAGAGCGTCGGGGCTGACTACGGCCCTGACTACGGTGCGGACGGCGGGTCCGAGTCAGTGGGGCCCGGTACCGTGGATTCGACTCTGCAGTGAGCCAGGCGCCCGCCGGCGGCCAGAGGCCCTTGGGCCCGGAGTCGCCAGCCAGGGAGCCCCTCGGCCGGGAGTTGGTGCCGCCGTCGGACCCGGCGCCCGGCGCGGTTCCACCGCCGGCTGACGCGGGGGAGAGCACAACACGAAAGGACATCCAGTGACCGGTACTGATCTCGACGAGGCCGCCCCCACCGAAGCAGGGACGGCTGTGGCCGAGGCCTTTTCCGCGGCCGAACAGCCCGGTGGCCTGAAGGCCGCCCTTGAGGCGGTGCTCATGGTCGTTGAGAATCCCGTGACGGAGCAGGAACTCGCGCAGGCACTCGCCGTGGACGTCGAGGAGGTCGGGGCGATGCTCGTGAACCTCCAGCAGGAGTACGACGGTTATACTGGGAAGGGCCCGAAGAGTGCCGATGATCCCCAACCCCGTGGTTTTGAGCTGCGCAACGTCGGCGGCGGGTGGCGCATCTACTCCCGGAGCTGGTTCGCTCCGGTGGTTTCGGCCTTCGTTCTGGGCGGCCAGTCATCACGGCTTTCCCAGGCCGCGCTGGAGACCCTGGCGGTCATTGCCTACCGCCAGCCCGTATCACGGGCACGGGTTTCGGCAATCCGTGCGGTGAACGTCGATTCGGTGGTGCGCACGTTGACCCAGCGGGCGTTGATCGCCGCCGTCGGAACCGACCCGGAGACCGGGGCGGTCCTTTATGGGACCACCCCGCATTTTCTGGAAAGATTAGGACTCGGCAGCGTAGCCGAGCTGCCGCGGCTTTCGCCCCACCTGCCCGGCCTCGAAAACCTTGGGGACTATGAAGACACAACTTACTGAAAACGCTGACCAGAAGGACTCTTAATGACACAGGCGCCAGGATCCGGCTCCGGACGGAACGACGCTCGACGTGGCGGCAGGTCCACTGGTAGGCCTTCAGGCGGTACGGGCCGCGGACGCACCGGCGGCGGCTACGAGCGCTCCGGAGGCGCCGGCCGCCCCCAGCGCGACGAGCGCCCCCAGCGTGATGACCGTCCCCAGCGCGACGAGCGCCCCCAGCGTGATGACCGTCCCCAGCGCGCGGGAACGGGAGCCGGGCGCGGACGTTCCACCGAGGGCCGCCACGCCGCTGGGCGTCCCGCCCAGGGCCGTCCGACGGGTGAGCGGTCGGGCCGTCCGTCCGGTGACGCACGCGGTGCGGGCCGTCCGACGGGCGAGCGGTCGGGCCGTCCGTCCGGTGACGCACGCGGTGCGGGCCGTCCGACGGGTGAGCGGTCGGGCCGTCCGTCCGGTGACGCACGCGGTGCGGGCCGGCCGGGGGAGGCGCGGCGCGACTCGGGCTACCGGGGCACCGGAAACCCCGCCGCCGACCGGTACGCGGCCAAGAAGTCAGCGGCCGGAAAGCCTCGGCAGAAGCCATCGGGCCCCCGCGCCTTCGGTGGAGAGCGCTTCGGCAAAGACCTGGGTCCGGTGCGCCGTCCCAAGGCCGCCCGCACCACCCGTCCCGCCGACGAACTCGACATGCACAACCCCGACGGCGTGCGGCTCCAGAAGGTCATGGCCTCGGCCGGGGTGGCCTCGCGCCGCGTCTGCGAGGAAATGATCCTCGACGGCAGGGTCGAGGTGGACGGCACCATCGTGCGCGAACTCGGTGTCCGGGTGGTCCCGTCCGAGGTGTCAATCCATGTCGACGGCATGCGCCTGCAGCTCAACGAGGACCTGAAGTACTACGTCTTCAACAAGCCGCGCGGCGTCATTTCCACGATGGAGGACCCCGAGGGCCGTCCGAGCATCGGGAACTTCCTCAAGAACAAGAACAAGAACGAGCGGTTGTTCCACGTCGGCCGGCTCGATGCCGAAACCGAGGGACTCCTGCTCCTTACCAACGACGGCGAACTCACCAACCGGCTCACCCACCCGTCCTACGAAGTGCCCAAAACGTACTACGTGCAGGTCCGCGGCCCGATGGGCCCGGGCATCGGCGCCCAGATGAAGGAAGGCATCGAGCTCGAGGACGGCATCTCCAAGGTCGACTCCTTCAAGCTCATCGACTCCACGCCCGGACACATCCTCGTCGAGGTGGTGCTGCACTCGGGGAAGAACCGCGTGGTACGCCGCCTGTTCGACGCCGTCGGGCACCCCGTGGAGCGTCTGGTCCGTACCCAGATCGGCCCGATCCGCCTGAACGACCAGCGGCAGGGAAGCATCCGCGTCCTGGGCCGCCAGGAGGTCGGCCACCTCCTCGCATCGGTAGGCCTCTAGCGGATGGAACCTGCAAGGGACAACGGAACGCATCTTGCCGGTCCGGTGCTGGTGATCGGCACGGGGCTGCTCGGGGCGAGCATCGGCCTGGGACTCCGCGCACGCGGAGTCGAGGTCGCACTCTCGGACATCTCGCCATCGACACAGGCGGTCGCCGTTGATATCGGCGCCGGGCGTCCCCTCGGGGATGCCTCCGGGTTCGCGCCCGAACTTGTCGTCGTGGCCGCCCCGCCCGACGTGGCCGCGGTGCTCGCCGCCTCGGCCCTCGCCGACTATCCCGGCGCCGTCGTGGTCGACATTGCGAGCGTCAAGTCGGCCGTCCTGCAGGGGGTCGAGGCAGCGGTGAGCGAACCGGTGTTCCTTGAGCGCTACGTCGGCACCCATCCCATGGCCGGCCGGGAACGGTCCGGCCCCGTGGCTGCCACCGCCGAGCTGTTCACCGGAATGCCCTGGGTCCTGTGCCCGGGTCCAACCAGTTCGCCCGCCGCGGTGCGCTGCGCGGAAGCCCTCGCCGTGGACCTCGGAGCCGTGCCGGCGCGCATGTCCCCGGAGGAGCACGACGAGACGGTCGCACTGATCTCCCACCTTCCGCAGGTGCTCTCCTCCCTCGTCGCCAGCCGGCTCGCTGACACCCCCGCACACTCCCTCGCCCTCGCCGGCAACGGGCTCCGCGACGTGACGCGCATCGCCGCCAGCGACCCCCGCCTGTGGGTGCAGATCCTCTCGGCGAACGCCGAGAAGCTTGTGCGGATCCTGTATGGCGTGCGGGAGGACCTCAACCGGTTGATCGGCACCCTCGAAAATCCGGTCGCCGCCGGCGCGCGCCTCGACATGGCGCAGCTGATGGCCGAGGGCAACGCCGGCCAGGCACGCATCCCGGGCAAGCACGGCACGCCGCCGGGCTCCTTCGCCCGGCTCACGGTGCTCGTCGAGGACGTGCCGGGCCAGATCGCCCGCCTCCTCACCGAAATCGGCGACATCGGCGTCAACGTCGAGGACCTGCGCCTTGAACACTCACCCGGCCGCCAGGTCGGCATGGCAGAGGTCTGGGTTGTCCCCGGCCGTCGAAACGAGCTGGCGGAGTCACTGACCGGCCGCGGCTGGAAGGTCGTCCAATGAGCGAATCCACGATCCACTCCCACTTCCGGCTGGGGAAGTCGCTGGTGGTGGCCATCGACGGACCGTCCGGTTCCGGCAAGTCAAGCGTCAGCCGTGAGGCAGCACGCCGGCTCCACGCCGCCTACCTCGACACCGGAGCCATGTACCGCGCGGTGACGCTCCACTGCCTGTCCACCGGGATCGACCTCAAGGACGCCGCCGCCGTCGAGCACGCCGCACGGGCCATCGAGCTGTACATCAGCACCAGCCCGGACCGCGAGCTGGTCACCCTGGCCGGCGTCGATGTCACCACGGCGATCCGTGAACCCCGGGTCTCCGAGGCCGTCAGCGCCGTGGCGACGACCCTCGGCGCCCGGGCCGAACTGATCCGGCGCCAGCGGGCGCTGATCGCCGGTGCCGGGCACCGGATCGTCGCCGAGGGCAGGGACATCACCACCGTCGTCGCTCCCGACGCCGAGGTCCGGATCCTGCTCACCGCCAGCGAATCGGCGCGCCTGCGGCGGCGCGGTGACCAGCTCGGCGGAACCCAGTCCTCGTCGCAGCTGCAGCAGCAGGTGCTCGAACGGGACGCCAAGGATTCGACGGTCGTCAATTTCCAGCAGGCCGCCGACGGGGTCGTTACCGTCGACTCGTCCGAGCTCGACTTCGAGCAGACGGTCGAAGCCGTCCTGGACGTCGTCCACACCGTCGCCCACTAGCAGTTTCGACTGAATTAAGGAAAACACTCATGAGCGGGAACCTCTCGCCCCAGGACCCCACCGGGCCCGACACCGATTTCGAACCGACCGGCGACGACCAGATCGCCGAACACCTCGAGGCGCTCGATGACGCCGAAGCCGAGGTGCGCGCGGCCTCGCTGCGCGCCGGGCTGGCCGACTATGAGCTCGACGACGAGGACGCCGCGCTGCTCGCCCAGGGGGACGAGGAGTACGACGACGACGCCGAACAGCGCCTCAACCCGGTGCTCGCGATCGTCGGCCGGCCCAACGTCGGCAAGTCCACGCTGGTCAACCGCATCCTCGGCCGCCGGGAGGCGGTCGTTGAGGACACCCCCGGGGTGACCCGCGACCGGGTGTCCTACCCGGCCCAGTGGAACGGGCGGAACTTCACCCTCGTCGACACCGGCGGGTGGGAGGTCGACGCCAAGGGCATCGCGGCGCGCGTCGCCGACCAGGCCGAGATTGCCGTCGACATGGCCGACGCCGTGCTGCTGGTCGTTGACGCCACCGTGGGTGCCACAGCCACCGACGAGGCGGTCGTGAAGATGCTCCGCCGGAAGAAGAAGCCGGTCATCCTCGTCGCCAACAAGGTCGACGACATCCAGAACGAGGCGGACGCCTCCTTCCTGTGGGGGCTCGGCTTCGGCCAGCCGTGGCCGGTCTCGGCCCTGCACGGCAGGGGCACGGCCGACATGCTCGACCAGGTCATCGAGATCCTGCCCGAATTCTCCGAACACGGCGGCATCGAACGCACCGGCGGCCCCCGCAGGGTGGCCCTGATCGGCCGGCCCAATGTCGGCAAGTCATCCCTCCTGAACAAGCTCGCCGGCTCGGACCGCGTCGTCGTCGACCCGCTGGCCGGCACCACCCGCGACCCGGTCGATGAGATGATCGAACTCGGCGGGCGCACCTGGCGCTTCGTCGACACCGCCGGTATCCGGCGCCGCGTGCACATGCAGCAGGGCGCTGACTTTTACGCCTCCCTGCGCACGCAGTCGGCGCTGGAGAAGGCCGAGGTCGCCGTCGTGCTGCTGGCCGTCGACGAGGTCCTCAGCGAGCAGGACGTCCGCGTCCTGAACATGGCGATCGAATCCGGCCGGGCCCTGGTGCTCGCGTTCAACAAGTGGGACCTGCTCGACGACGAGCGCCGCCGGTACCTCGAGCGCGAGATCGAGCAGGACCTCGCGCACGTCGACTGGGCTCCGCGGGTGAACATCTCCGCACTGACCGGCTGGCACAAGGACCGTCTTGTACCGGCACTCGACACCGCCCTGGAGTCCTGGGACCGCCGCATCCCCACAGGACGGCTCAACGCGTTCCTCGGCGAGCTCGTGGCCGCCCACCCGCACCCGGTGCGCGGAGGCAAGCAGCCGCGCATCCTCTTCGGCACGCAGGCCTCGAGCCGTCCGCCCAAGTTCGTGCTCTTCACCACAGGGTTCCTGGACCCGGGGTACCGCCGCTTCATCACCCGCCGCCTGCGGGAAACCTTTGGTTTCGAGGGGACACCCATCGAGGTCAGCATGCGCGTGAGGGAAAAGCGGGGACGCAAACGCTGAGCGTTGTCCGGAGCCACCCGGAAAATGCTGTACAGTAATTGAGGTGGTTTGACCGGCTGGTTGAACCGATCGGGATGTGGCGCAGCTTGGTAGCGCACTTGACTGGGGGTCAAGGGGTCGCAGGTTCAAATCCTGTCATCCCGACAGAGAAAACACAGGCCAGGGGCCGTTTCCGGAACAACCGGAAACGGCCCCTGCTGCGTTAGACGGCGCGTTCAGTGGCGTGCTGACGCCTCGCCGCCCCTTACGAGCGGCACTGACCTCCGCCGGGAATCCGCGCCGCGGCTAACCGCCGCCGGTGCCTTCCTCCTCGCCATCGGGTCCCGCGGTTTCCGGCCCGGTCCCTTCGCCTTCGGTTCCGGTGCCCCCGCCGCCGGTGTTGTCGGTCCCGGTTGCGCCGGCGTCCGTCGCCCCGGCCGTCGGCTCACAGTCGTCGGTACCCCGGCCCGTGCCGGTTCCACCGGCCGCCTCGGTTTCGGTGCCGGTACCGCCGGTGTCCGTGCCCCCGGTTTCGGTGCCATCGGTGCCCGTGGCCGCAGTGCCGGTGGCTCCGGTGCCGGTAGCTCCGGTCTCACCGCCGCCGGCTGCGTCGGTCTCAGTTCCACCGGGGCCGGTGGCTCCGATCGACGGTTGAACGCTCTCGGAATCCGTGGCCCCGGTACCTTCGGTTTCTGTCCCGGTTCCACCGGTCCCTCCTCCTTCGCCGCCGCGCGGCTCGCAGGACGCCTCAGCCGTCGCGGATTCAGCGGCCGGCACAGTGGGGTCCTGCGTCACCTCCTCGACGGGGTTCTCCGGACCGGGACCGCCGGTCCCACCACAACCGACAAGAAGCAGCGCACTCATGCCGAGCGCCGCCGGGAGAGTCTTCAATTTTGTGGAGATCATTTTGATCACCTCCCGCCCTGATCGCGCGATTAACCCTAGGCAGGGAGAAATCGCACGGGCAATAAATCCGGTGATGCACGGATAACTTCCACAGGTCCGCCGGGGGGCGTATAAGGCCTTCATAAGAACCGGCCGGCACGCTACCCGCCGATGATTTATGCCTATACTCGATCAGGATCGGCTCGGGCAGTGCTGTCCCTCGCCTCCCCCTGGAAAGAACGACGAAAGGCAATCATGAGCAACGTCCCCGAAGGGCTCTACTACACCGCCGAGCACGAGTGGGTGACCGAGCCCAATGCCGCCGGAATCGTCCGGGTGGGCATTACCGACTTCGCCCAGGACGCCCTGGGCGACGTGGTGTACGTCCAGATGCCCGAGGTCGGTACTTCGGTGACCGGTGCGGACGTTGTGGGAGAGGTCGAGTCGACGAAGAGTGTCAGCGACATCTACGCTCCCGTCACCGGCGAGGTTGTTTCACGCAATGAGGGGCTCGATGACGATCCCGCGCTGATCAACTCCGATCCCTACGGCGAGGGCTGGCTGATGGAGATCAAGGTCGAGAGCGCATCGGTTGTCGAAGACCTGCTGAGTTCAACGGAATACTCACAGCAGGTAGGCTAGACACACCGGCTCTGGCAGTACTTCACGGCCAACCGGCATTGTCCGGTTGGCCGCCTAATGTGGGAGGAAACACCAATGGTTGGCGACGAAAGCGCAGCCGTAAACGAAGGAGGGCACCACGTGGAGTCTCCGGAAACTACGACGATCGGCCTGCCTCCGCAGGCAGCCTTTGCGGAGGTCGAGCGGCACCTCACCAAGGAGGAACAGGCCTCGGTGGCAGCGCTGCCCGCAGGCTCCGCCCTCCTTGTGGCCCATTCCGGGCCCAATGCCGGAGCGCGGTTCCTCCTGGACGAGGACGTCACCAAGGCCGGACGCCACCCCAACGCCGACATCTTCCTCGACGACGTCACCGTCTCCCGGCAGCACGCGGAGTTCCGCCGCACCCCCAACGGGTTCATGATTGTCGACACCCGGAGCCTCAACGGCACCTACGTAAACAACGACCGCGTCGACAGTGTGGTGCTGCGCAGCGGCAACGAGGTCCAGATCGGCAAGTTCCGGCTCACCTTCTACGCCGCCCGCGCCACCACGGCCGGCCAGACCCCCTCCCAGCCCGCGGCACAGGCCTGATCCGCTTCATGCCGACACCCCAGCCCAGCCGGCGCAGCGTCGGCCTCGCCCCGGCCCATCCCAGCCCCGGAGTCCTCAATATCGGGGAAGTGCTGCGGGAGCTGGCGGCGGAGTTTCCGCAGGTCACGGCGTCGAAGATCCGGTTCCTTGAGGAAAAGGGGCTGATCAGCCCGCAGCGCACCCGCGCGGGGTACCGCAAGTACGCTCCGACCGACGTCGAGCGCCTGCGGTTCGTCCTTGCCCTTCAGCGCGATCAGTACCTGCCGCTGAAGGTGATCAAGGACTACGTTGACGCCATCGACCGCGGCGAGCGGCCCGAGTCGCTGCCCGGCGGGATGAGCCTGTCACCGCGGATGGTCTCCGACCAGCTGGCCCGCGAGCTCAGCTCCCATGCCCGCAGGCTCACCGCGGAGACCCTCGCGGCCGAGGCCAAAGCCCCCCGCCGCCTGGTCGACGACCTGATCAGCTTCGGGCTGATCGCCCCGGTGGAGGGCCGGTTCGACGAGCATGCCCTGAAGGTCACCCAAGCCTGCGTCCAGCTTGAGAGCCACGGCATCGAACCCCGCCACCTGCGCCCCTTCCGCGCCGCCGCCGACCGCGAGCTCGGGCTGGTGGAACGCGTCGTGGCCCCGGTGGCCTCCCGCCGCGACGTGGCCTCGAAGGCCCGGGCAGCAGAGACCGCCCGCGAGATCAGTGAATTGTGCCTTAACCTTCACAGCGCCCTGGTTTACTCTCAGATAGCCAGAATGGACAGTTAGGCCGGCCATGATCGAAGTCGAAGTTGTCGGGGTTCGAATTGAGCTGCCCTCCAACCAGCCCCTTGTGCTGTTGAAGGAACTGGCGGGGGAGCGGCACATTCCCATCTGGATCGGGGCACCGGAGGCCAGTGCCATTGCGTTCGTCCAGCAGGGCATCGTCCCGCCCCGCCCGATGACCCACGACCTGCTCGTCAGCGTTGTCGCCGCAGCGGGGCGCGCCATCACCGAGGTCCGGATTGTCGCGGTGCAGGACACCGTCTTCCACGCGGAACTCGTGCTCGACGACGGTACGCGGGTCAGCTCCCGTGCCTCCGACGCCCTGGCCGTGGCCCTGCGCGTCCCCTGCAGCATCTACTGCGCGGAGCAGGTCCTCGACGCCGCCGGCGTCGAGATCGCCGACCCCGAGGCCGACGACGAGGAAGCCGGCGACCAGGAAACGGCCGAAAAGGAACTCAAGCAGTTCCGCGAATTCCTCGCCGACGTCGAGCCCGAGGATTTCGAGCCCTGACGGCCGACACGCAAATCTTCGAGGCCCGCATCTTTGACCTTGTGTCCGGGGCGATCTAACGTCAAAGCATACGGTTCCCATTGCAACGGAGAGGAACTCGGGGCACACTGTAACAGAGCCCTGAGATCCGGCCTCCAGAGGCTACTTCCCCGGGAACCCAATGAGGAGGCACGCGTGAGTCCGAAGGGTGACGCCGGCAAGCTGAAAAGCCCGGCAGCGGCGGGCACTGGCATACCCTCCAGCGCCCAGGGCCTCCTGTTCACCGAGGACCTCCCCGTGCTCGACGAAGACGCCGGTTACCGCGGCCCCACCGCGTGCAAAGCCGCCGGAATCACCTACCGCCAGCTCGACTACTGGGCCCGCACCGGGCTCGTCGAACCGGCCGTGCGAGGAGCCTCAGGATCGGGCACGCAGCGGCTCTACGGTTTCCGCGACATCCTCGTCCTCAAGGTCGTCAAGCGGCTCCTCGACACCGGCGTTTCGCTCCAGCAGATCCGCACCGCCGTCGAACACCTGCGCGAACGCGGCGTTGAGGACCTCGCCCAGATCACGCTCATGAGCGACGGCGCCAGCGTCTACGAGTGCACCTCCGCGGACGAGGTCATCGACCTGGTCCAGGGCGGGCAGGGCGTCTTCGGCATCGCCGTCGGCCGGGTCTGGCGGGAGGTCGAAGGCAGCCTCGCCGCGCTCCCCAGCGAGCACGCGGCCGACCAGGACTTCCCCGACGACGAGCTCAGCAAGCGTCGAACGGCCCGCCGGATCGGCTAGGTCCACGCTCCGGCCCTCTCGGGGCCTTGCACGAACCTCCCGGCCCTCGCCGGATTGCATCCTCATTAGGCTTTCGGCCCGCGCGTCGGTGGGCCCGCATCGGCGGCGCCCTTTGCCCGTTCCGCCCACATTAGGCGCCAGGCGTCGCCTTGTTCAGCGGAGTTATGTGGGATCGGCCGTTACAAGCAGAGCTGCTCCGCACAATGTCCGGCGCATCGCCAGGCATCGCTATCCGCCGGCGTTAACCCATTGCCGGCCGCACTCGTTGCGGCGGCTAGGACGTGCCCGACCCACCGGCACCGCGGCCCGGGCTGCTCAGCGGGGTTGGTCAGCGGCGGGCGACGCGGCTGCGCAGCCGGCCCGCGCCCACCAGGGAGCGCAGCAGTTCGTCGAAGTATTCGGAGGCCTGCCGGGCCGATTCACCGGGCCAGTGATGGACCGCGTGCGCGGCGCCCTGGATCTGCTGCCAGTTGGCCTGTTCGGCAATGGTGGGGCTCAGCAGCAGTTCGTTGAACATCTGCTTCATCTCCGCCAGGCGGAAGGTGTGCTCGTTCGAGGAGGAACGCACCCGGTTCGCCACGATCCCGGCGGTCTGCAGGCCCGGTGCGTATTCGGCCTTGAACAGTTCGATCGCGCGCATGGTGCGTTCGGTGCCCGCCACCGAGAACAGCCCCGGCTCTGCCACCAGCAGCACCCTGTTGCTCGCCGTCCAGGCCATCCGGGTGAGTCCGTTGAGCGAGGGCGGGCAGTCGATGAGGACCAGGCCGTACCCGGTCACCCGGGAGAGCAGCATGGAGAGGCGGCGCAGGTCGCGGCGCCCAAGATCCGGGCGGTCGTAGATGCCCGAAAAGGCCGAGCCCATGGCGACGTCGAGGACCGGCTTCGCGCCGGAGCCTGCAAGGTTCTGCTCGATCGCCGTCTCGACCCATCCACTGGGCACGGTGTTGGCCGCGAGATCGGCGCGGCGGGCGTTCTTCAGCAGCCGGCCGATGTCCAGCTGTCCGCCGGCCCGGACGCCAAGGCCCGTGGTCGCGTCGGCATGCGGGTCGAGGTCGACCACGAGCGTCGGGATTCCAGCTGCGAGTGCCGCCGATGCCAGCCCCAGGGTCACGGAGGTTTTCCCCACGCCGCCTTTGAGGCTGCTGATACTCACTACTTGCACTGGTTGGACCTCTACCTTAAATCGCGGGAATTCCGGCTGCGGGCACGGCGGCACTGATGCGCTTCCCCATTGTATGGTCCCGCGGGAGGTAATTCCGTCCGGCATGCCGCACGGCGTCCCCCGGCCAGTATTCGGACGTAATTTGAGCAGGCGTGGTCAACCGACTGTAGGCTCGTGCTGAAACCACGCAATCCTTCGCCGCACGGCGTACCACCGAATTATCGGCACATTCCCCAGCATATTCACCGTAAATAAGCAGGAGCGGCATGTTCTCCAAGATTCTTGTAGCAAACCGCGGCGAAATCGCCATCAGGGCCTTCCGTGCAGGGCACGAGGCGGGAGCCAAGACCGTGGCTGTGTTCCCATATGAGGACCGCAACTCCATCCACCGGCAGAAGGCCGATGAGGCCTACCTGATCGGGGAGCAGGGTCATCCGGTGCGCGCCTACCTCGACGTCGCGGAGGTGGTCCGCGTCGCAAAGGAATCCGGATGCGACGCGATCTACCCCGGGTACGGCTTCCTCTCCGAGAACCCGGACCTGGCGCGGGCCGCGGCCGAGGCGGGCATCACGTTCGTCGGGCCGCCCGCCGATGTGCTCGAACTCGCGGGCAACAAGGTCAAGGCCCTTGACGCCGCCCGGCAGGCCGGCATCCCGGTACTGAAGTCCTCGAGGCCGAGCTCGGACCTGGACGAGCTGATCGCGGCGGCGGAGGAGATCGGTTTCCCGGTGTTCGCCAAGGCCGTCGCCGGCGGCGGGGGACGCGGGATGCGCCGGGTCGACACCCGCGAGGCGCTTCCGGGGGCGCTTGAGGCGGCCATGCGCGAGGCTGAATCGGCCTTCGGCGACCCGACAATGTTCCTCGAGCAGGCGGTGCTGCGCCCCCGCCACATCGAGGTGCAGATCCTGGCCGACGCCGAGGGCAATGTGATGCACCTCTTCGAGCGCGACTGTTCGCTGCAGCGCCGCCACCAGAAGGTCATTGAGATCGCACCGGCGCCGAACCTCGACGACTCCATCCGCCAGGCGCTGTACCGCGACGCCGTCGCCTTCGCCAAGGCCCTGAAGTACGTCAACGCCGGCACCGTCGAGTTCCTCGTCGACACCGTGGGCGAGCGCGCCGGCCAGCACGTGTTCATCGAAATGAATCCGCGCATCCAGGTCGAACACACGGTGACCGAGGAGGTCACCGACGTCGACCTTGTCCAGTCCCAGCTGCGGATCGCGGCAGGGGAGACCCTGGCCGACCTCGGCCTGAGCCAGGAGACGGTCCAGCTGCGCGGGGCTGCCCTGCAGAGCCGGATCACCACCGAGGACCCGGCCAACGGGTTCCGCCCCGACGTCGGAAAAATCACCGCCTACCGTTCGGCCGGCGGCGCCGGGGTGCGCCTCGACGGCGGCACCGTGTACGCGGGCGCCGAGATCAGCCCGCACTTCGACTCCATGCTCGTGAAGCTGACCTGCCGGGGCAGGGACTACCCCATGGCTGTCACGCGTGCCCGGCGGGCCCTCGCGGAGTTCCGGGTGCGCGGGGTCTCAACGAACATCTCCTTCCTGCAGGCCGTGCTCGACGACCCCGACTTCATCGCCGGGAACGTTGCCACCTCCTTCATCGACGAGCGCCCCGAGCTGCTCACCGCGAGGGTCCCGGCGGACCGGGGGACCAAGCTGCTGACCTGGCTGGCCGATGTCACCGTCAACAAGCCCAACGGGGACCGCCCGGCCCACCTTGACCCGCGGGAGAAGCTCCCCGCGGCGCCGCAGGGCGGGCAGGACCTGCCGTCCGGGTCCCGTCAGCTGCTGCAGGAGCTCGGGCCTGAGGGCTTCGCCGCCCGGCTGCGCGCCCAGGAGGCCGTCGCCGTCACCGACACCACCTTCCGGGACGCCCACCAGTCCCTGCTCGCCACCCGGGTGCGCACACGCGACCTCGCGGCCGCCGGCGGGTCCGTCTCACGCCTGACCCCGCAGCTGCTGTCGGTCGAGGCCTGGGGCGGAGCCACCTACGACGTCGGCCTGCGCTTCCTCGGCGAAGACCCGTGGGACCGGCTCGATACGCTGCGGCGCGAAATCCCCAATATCTGCCTGCAGATGCTCCTGCGCGGGCGCAACACCGTCGGCTACACCCCGTACCCGGAGGCCGTGACCGAGGCCTTCGTGAAGGAGGCCGCCGCTTCGGGCATCGACATCTTTCGAATCTTCGACGCGCTCAACGACGTGTCCCAGATGGAACCGGCAATCCGTGCCGTCCGCGCCACCGGCACGGCCGTGGCCGAGGTGGCCCTGTGCTACACCGCGGACATGCTCGACCCGAAGGAAACCCTCTACACCCTCGAGTACTATCTGGGGCTGGCCGAGCGGATGGTCGCCGCGGGTGCCCACATCCTTGCCATCAAGGACATGGCAGGGCTGCTCCGTCCCGCCGCGGCGGCCCGGCTCGTCACCGCGCTCCGCGAGCGTTTCGACCTGCCGGTCCACCTCCACACCCACGACACCGCCGGCGGACAGCTCGCGACGCTCCTTGCCGCCGTTGACGCCGGGGTGGACGCCGTCGACACCGCCAGCGCCCCGTTGGCCGGCACCACCAGCCAGCCCTCGGCGTCAGCCCTCGTGGCAGCGCTCGCCCACACCCCGAGGGATACGGGGATCGACCTTGACGCGGTCAGCTCCCTCGAACCCTACTGGGAGGCCGTACGGCGGACGTACTCGCCGTTTGAGTCCGGGCTGCCGGGCCCGACCGGACGGGTGTATCGGCACGAGATCCCGGGCGGACAGCTGTCGAACCTCAAGCAGCAGGCCATTGCCCTGGGCCTCGGCGAGCGCTTCGAGGCGATCGAGGACATGTACACCGCGGCGGACCGGATCCTCGGCCGGCTGGTCAAGGTCACCCCGTCCTCCAAGGTGGTCGGCGACCTGGCGCTCCAGCTCGTCGGCGCAAACGCCGACCCGGCCGACTTCCAGGAGAATCCGCAGAACTACGACATCCCCGACTCCGTGATCGGGTTCCTCAACGGCGAACTCGGCGACCCGCCGGGGGGCTGGCCGGAACCTTTCCGCTCCAAGGCGCTGCAGGGCCGGGCCGTGAAACCGCGCATTGTTGACCTCGAGCCAGCCGACGAGCAGGCCCTGGCCGGGGATTCCGCCCAGCGGCGGACCACCCTGAACCGCCTGCTGTTCCCCGGGCCGGCCACGGACTTCACCCGCACGCGGGAGACCTACGGCGACGTCTCCGTGCTGAACACCTCCGACTACCTGTACGGACTGCAGCAGGGCGGGGAGCACGTCATCGAACTCGAGAAGGGCGTGAGGCTGATCGCGACCCTCGAGGCCGTCTCGGACGCCGATGAGAAGGGACTGCGCACGGTGATGTGCACCCTCAACGGCCAGATGAGGCCTGTGTCGGTGCGCGACCGCAGCATCCAAAGCGACGTCAAGGCCGCGGAAAAAGCCGACCCGTCCAATGCCGGCCACATTGCGGCACCCTTCGCGGGCGCGGTCACGGTGACCGTTGCGGAGGGCGCCACGGTGAGCGCCGGCGACACCGTCGCCACCATCGAGGCGATGAAGATGGAAGCGAACATCACCACCCCGACGGCCGGCACCGTGCAGCGCATCCCTGCGGACGGCGCCCAGCAGGTCCAGGGCGGCGACCTGCTCGTCGTCATCAGCCCCGCCTGAGCCTGCGGCCTCCGGACCGGCAAGCGGCCCGTCCCGGTCCTCCGGAGGCGCTGCGCTAGAGTTCATCGTTGATGCCCCGCGCCGTCCGGCGCCCGGCCCGTACCCAACCCCGTGAGGAACCATGGTCTCGAAATCCCCCTCCAACTCCGCACAACCCGAGCCGGCACAACCGGGCGCGGCCGCAGAACCCGGGCCGGTACCGGCCGGCGGTCCGGCAGGGGAGGGCGCAGGGGAGGCAGCGGAATCCGGGACCGCTGCCCGGGCGGCCACCGGTCCGGCCCCGGCCGGCAAGACTTCGGGCAAGGCGAAGGCCTCGGACGCGGCGAAGGGACCGCACACGGTGTCGACTTCCGGCGCGGTGTCCGCTGCCGGCGGGGACGCCACTTCCGCCACGGTACCCGCAGCGGGCGCGGCACCGGCGCCGGTCGGGATGCCCTCCCATGACAACGCCTCTGCCTCGAGCCAGACCTCGGCCGCCGTCGGAGCGTCCTCCCCGGGCGGCACCGCGGCCGCGCCGCCGCAGTCCTCGGCCCTCCCGGTCGAGTCCGGGCAGGACATCGGCCCCGGCGCCGGGCCCGGAAGTGGAACGGACGCGCCGTCGGCCGTTCCGGAGCCGTCGACCGCAGGCCTGTGGAACGGCGGGGTGCAGGTCGGGCCGGTCCCGGTCATCCAGGCGCCCCTGCCGCCCACGCTCATCCCGGACATCGGCGCCACCCCCGCACCCAACCTCCTCTCCATCCCGGTGGCCGCCGAGCCCACGGGGTGGCGCCCGAGCGGGTCCGCCGTGCCCTCCGCGGGGGAACCGGCCGGCAGTACCGCGCCCGGGGCCGGAGATGCCGCCGTCGAGGAGCCGCCCAGCGCCCGCCGCGTGCGCGAGACCGGACCGGAACCGGCGTCTGCCCTGACCGCCGACCGCCTCCTGACCGGGACCGAGCGGCCGCCCTCCGGCGGCTGGCGGCGCTGGCTCTACGCGGCGACGCTGGGCTACGTGAACCTCGGCGACTCGGATGCAGTGCGGATCCGCAGGGCGACCGAACACCGGATCGCCGTCCGCCTCGGCGGGCACACCCGCTATGTGCCGGTCCTCTCCCGGAAAGGCGGCGTCGGCAAGACCACTGTCACCACGCTCCTCGGCATGGCGCTCGCCGACATGCGCGAGGACCGCATCATCGCCATGGACGCCAACCCCGACCGTGGAACGCTGTCCGACCGGTCCCCGGGGCGCGCCGACTTCACCGCCCGCCAGCTGGTGCAGAACCGGTTCATGGTCGACTCCTTCGCCCAGCTGGCCCACTACGTCACCCGCGACGGCTCCCGGCTGCACGTCCTGGCCTCGGACACCGATCCGGCGGTGGCGCAGGCCTTCGACGATGCCGACTACCGGGCCGTCACCGACATCCTCGGCCGGTACTACTCCATCGTGCTCACCGATTCCGGCACGGGCATGGTGCACTCGGTGATGAAGGGAACCCTTGAGAAGGCGGACACCGTGGTGCTCGTCTCCGGCGGCAGCGTCGACGAGGCGAGGCTTGCCTCGGAGACCCTGTCCTGGCTCGAGGCCCACGGCCGGCATGACCTGGTGGCCAAGGCCATCGTCGTCATCAACCTGTCCTCGGGCAATGGAACCCAAGTCAGGGTCGGGGAGATCGAGGAGCACTTCCTTTCCCGGGTCGGCACCGTGGTGCGCATCCCGTACGACCGGCACCTGGCCGAAGGCTCACGCATCGACCTGGCGAAACTGCAGCCGGCCACCCGCAACGCGGTGATCGAGCTGGCCGCGCTCGTCGTGGACGAACTGCACGACTGAGGCCGCCGCACCGGATAACGACGCACGCACCCGAAAACGACGAACGCACCCGGTAATCCGGGTGCGTTCGTCGTTTTGAGGTGCGCCGGTCGCTTTCAGGCGCGCCCGGCTCCCTCCACGCGGGGGGTGGCGTAAATCCCCTCGACAATGTCGGAGTAGTCGGTGAGGACCTGGGCACGCTTGATCTTCAGGGACGGCGTGAGGTGGCCGCTGGTCTCCGTGAAGTCGGAGGGGACGATGCGGAACACCTTGATGGCTTCGGCCTGGGAGACCGTCTTGTTCGCTTCGTCGACGATGGTCTGGATCTCCGCCAGCACGGCCGGGTGGCTGACGGCCTCCGCCATGGTGGTGCCGGCCGGCAGCTGGTGGCGCTCGAGCCAGCCCGGCAGGGCCTCCTCGTCGAGGGTGATCAGGGCCGAGATGAACGGACGCTGGTCGCCGACCACCACGCACTGCGACACGATGGCGTTGGCGCGGATGGTGTCCTCAAGCATCGCGGGCACCACGTTCTTGCCGCCGGCCGTGACGATGATTTCCTTCTTCCGGCCCGTGATGCGCAGGTACCCGTCGGCGTCGAGCTCGCCGATGTCACCGGTGCGGAACCAGCCGTCGATGAAGTTTTCCGCCGTGAGGTCCGGCCGGTTGAAGTAGCCACGCAGCACCGCGACTCCCTTCGCGAGGATCTCGCCGTCGTCGGCGATCTTGACGGCGTTGCCCGGCAGCGGGGCGCCGACCGTGCCGATCTTGACCTTGCGCGGGGTGTTCACCGTGAGCGGCGCCGTGGTCTCGGTGAGCCCGTAGCCCTCGAGGACCAGCAGGCCGATGCCGTGGAAGAAGTGGCCCAGCCGGTCGCCCAGCGGCGCCCCGCCCGAGACCGCGTACTCGACCTTCCCGCCCATGGCGGCGCGGATCTTGCGGTAGAGCAGCCGGTCGAACAGGGCGTGCTTGGCGCGCAGGGCCAAGGGGACCTTCCCGGCCTGGTCGGCCTTCGACCAGGCGATGGCGACGTCGGCGCCGGCGTGGAAGATCTTGCCCTTGCCGCCGTCCTCGGCCTTGAGCATCGAGTTGTTGTACACCTTCTCGAACACCCGGGGCACGGCCAGGATGAAGCTTGGCGAATAGCTCTGCAGGTCCGGCAGCAGGTTCTTGACGTCCGCCGTGTGGGCGACCGTCGCTCCGGATGCGACGCACAGCACCGAGATGAACCGGGCGAAAACGTGCGCCAGCGGCAGGAACATGATGGTGCGCGCACCCTCGTGGGCGACCTCGGACAGTGCCGCGGCGGCGTTTTCGGAGAGCTCCACAAAGTTCGCGTGGGTGAGCTCGCACCCCTTGGGGCGCCCCGTGGTGCCGGAGGTGTAAATGATGGTCGCGATGTCGTCGAGGTTCGCCAGCGACCGGCGGTCGGCGAGGGTCGAGTCGTCGACGAGGGTCCCCGCGGTCCGGAGGGTTTCGAGTCCGTTGCCGTCGAACTGCCACACGTGGGTCAGGGCGGACGTGCTCTCGGAGGCGGCGGCTTCACGGACGACGTTCTCGTGCCGGGCTGACTCGACGAAGGCGGCCACGGCGCCGGAGTCGGCGAGGATCCACGCGACCTGCGCCGGCGAGGAGGTCTCGTAGACCGGAACCGGAACGGCGCCGGCGAACCAGATGGCGAAATCGGCAAGGGCCCACTCGTAGCGGGTGCGGGCCATGATGGCCACCCGGTCGCCCGGGTTGACGTTCGAGGCGATCAGGCCCTTGGCGACGGCCTCGACCTGCTTGCGGAACTCGGTGGCGCGGATGTCCCGCCACTGGCCTGCTGCGTCCTGGACGGAGAACAGGGCCGGGTTTGACGCCTTTTCCGCCTGCCGTACCACGAGGTCGGTAGTGTTGCTGTTGCGGGGGACGTCCACTAGGACGGGAACGCTGATTTCGCGCACAATAGCTCCTTTGGTATCGCCGACGACTACAGGCATTTTCATAGACTATAGGGTGCCGCGGCCCTCGTTACTGTCCAGTAATGTACGAATTGATAACGGTGAAGGAAAATGCGCACCGGCTCCCGCCGCGGGATCCTGAAGGAGGACGAATGGCAGCTGGAGCGGAGTCGGCTTCGGCGTACCCGCGTCGCCGCGCCGCACCGGTCTGGGCAGCAGGGCAGCCCCGGACGGCCCGGCGGGCCGCGCTGCCCGGCCGTGCCGGACGCGCCGGACTTCCCGCGGCCCGGCGCGGACTGGCCATCGGCATTGACGTCGGCGGAACCAAGGTCGCCGCGGGCGTCGTCGACGGTTCCGGCCGCCTCCTCGCGCAGGCCCGCCGGTCCACCCCGGGCAGCGATGCCCGCGGGGTCGAGGCCGTCATCGTCGACCTCGTCGCTGAACTGGGCCGGGGGCGCCGGATCCGCTCCATCGGCATCGGCGCCGCCGGCTGGATGGACCTCTCGAACGGGACCGTGCTTTTCAGCCCCCACCTGGCATGGCGGAACGAGCCGCTGCGCAGCAACCTCGAGAAGCTGCTCCGGCGGCGCGTGACCGTCGTCAACGACGCCGACGCCGCCGCCTGGGCCGAGTGGCGGTTCGGCGCCGGCCGAGGCGAGCCCCGGCTGGTGTGCGTGACCCTGGGGACCGGCATCGGTGGGGCCATGATCCGGGACGGGCAGGTGGAGCGCGGCCGCCACGGCGTGGCCGGGGAGTTCGGGCACCAGGTTCTTGTGCCGGGCGGCCACCGCTGCGAGTGCGGCAACCGGGGCTGCTGGGAGCAGTACGCCTCGGGCAACGCGCTGGGCCGGGAGGCACGGGAACTGGCGGCGGCGAACTCGCCCGTGGCGCAGTCGCTCCTGGCAGCCGCCGACGGGGATGTCCAGATGATCACCGGGGCGCTGGTGACGCGGCTTGCCCTCGACGGGGATCCTGCCTGCCAGGAGCTGGTCGAGGAGGTGGGGCAGTGGCTGGGGCTGGGACTTGCCAATCTCGCGGCGGCCCTGGACCCGGGCACCTTCGTCATCGGCGGCGGACTCAGCGATGCCGGTGGGCTCCTCCTTGAACCGGCCCGCCGTGCCTTCGCCCGTAACCTCACCGGGCGGGGTTTTCGGCCCGCTGCCGCGATCGAGGCCGCCGCGCTGGGCCCATCGGCCGGCCTGATCGGGGCCGCGGACCTCTCACGCTCAATGCCGCGCGGCCGCTAGGAAGCCTCCCGCGCCGGGCGGAGCAGGATCAGACTTCCGCGCCGTCGTCGTCGTAGTCGCGCTGGCGCGGCAGCCGCAGCACCAGGAACACCACGCCGGCCAGGAACCCTGCGAGCACGCCCAGGGTCACCGCCGTCGGCGCGTCCCGCCAGAACATGGCAAAGAGCAGCAGCAGGACCGGACCGCCCGCGGCGCCGAGCCAGGCCAGCACCACCAGGGGGTCTCCCATGCCGAGCGGAGGAGGCTCCGGGGGCTCGTATCCAGCCCCGCCGTCGGAGCCCTCGTCGTCCTCGGGTTCCTCGTAGTCCCTCGGGCCGGCAGGCCGCAGCGGCTGGTTCCTGAAAATCGCCTCGACGCGGTCGCGGTCGCTGGGCTCCGGGTCGTCGAATTCTTCGGTCTCCGGGTTACCGGGGGTGCTTTCCAACCGTGCCACGAGGTCCCGCCAGACGGCGTCGTCGGTGGACTCATTCGGCTCTCGGGGGGTCATACGCTGGTACCTGCGCTCACGTGCCTGATGAAGTCCGCGGACCGGTCAAAGATGAAGGGTGCATCATGGTCCATCGTGGCCACATGGTAGCTGTTCGTCAACCGGATAATCTCAAGGTCGGCGCTGCCCAGGTGCTGCCGCAGCACCTCGATGCTGGTTTCGGGAACCACCGGGTCGATGTTCGACCGGAAGACGAGGGTCGGTGCCGTGACCCGCGGCAGCAGGGCCGTCGTATCGCGGAACAGCCCGGCCAGCTGGTGCACGGCGGCGACCGGGGTCCGCAGGTAGGCGCCCTCGTCCTGGCCTTCGAGCCGGATGCTGTTGCCGATCGCCGGAACCGACCGCATCACGTACTTGAGGAGCCCGGCGTACCGGGCGCGCGGATCCGCGAAGGTCAGCCCGGGATTGACGACGACCACCCCCGCGACGTCGTGCTGGGCGGCCAGGCGAAGCGCCAGCGCACCTCCCATGGAGAGCCCTGCGGCGACAATCCTGTCAGTGCGTCGAGCCAGGTCCTCATAGGCCTGTTCGTACTCGCCGTACCAGGCCCGCCAGGGCGTGCGTGCCAGTTCCTCCCAGGAGGTGCCGTGCCCGGGCAGCAGCGGCAGCCGGACCGAAAAGCCCTGCCCCGCAAGGTGTTCCGCCCACGCCCGGACGCTCACCGGCGAACCGGTGAATCCATGGCTGAGCAGCACTCCGGTCCGGCCCGCCGTGCCGATGCCGTCCTGGGAATAGGCAACCGCCGCGGGAATCGATGTCATGGGTCAATGGTCGCACCCGTTCACCGCGCCGTACCAGCCGGCGGGATCCTTAGAGTAATGTCACAAAAGGAAAAAGCGTGCCGTCCGGCGGGAGCCGGACGGTCCCTGCAGGGAAGGCTGGCAGCGTGTTCTATTGGGTCATGAAGAGGATCATCGTCGGTCCGATTCTGAGAGTGCTCTTCCGGCCCTGGGTCAAGGGCCTTGACAACATTCCCGCGGAAGGGCCGGCCGTCCTCGTCAGCAACCACCTTTCCTTTTCGGACTCCATCTTCCTCCCCGTGGCGGTGCCCCGGCCCGTGGTGTTCCTGGCGAAATCGGAGTACTTCAACGGCAAGGGCCTCAAGGGCCGGCTGACCGCCATGTTCTTCCGGCTCTCGAACCAGCTGCCGATGGACCGCTCCGGCGGCGCAGCCTCCTCCTCCTCGCTGACCGCCGGCATGGACATCCTCAACGACGGAGGCCTCCTGGGCATCTACCCCGAGGGCACCCGCAGCCCCGACGGCCGCCTCTACCGCGGCAAGACCGGCGTCGCCAAGCTGGTGCTGGCCACCGGGGTTCCCGTCATTCCCGTCGCCATGATCGGCACCGACAAGGTCCAGCCCATCGGGCGGCGGATCCCAAACATCCGCAGGGTCGGCATCATCGTGGGGGAGCCCCTCGACTTCAGCCGGTACCAGGGCATGGCCGATGACCGGTTTATCCAGCGCTCGGTCACCGACGAGATCATGTACGAACTGATGCGCCTCTCGGGTCAGGAGTACGTCGACGCCTACGCGAGCAGCGTCAAGGAAAAGCTGGCCGCGGAGAAGGCGGCAGGCAGGAAGCACCACCGACCTGGCGCCGACACCCGCCGGGCCGCAGTGCGGATGCCGCCGCCGGAGGCTCCGCAGGCACCGGCGCCCGGCGCCGTGACCCAAGTGGGCAAGACCCAGCCGCCCAAGGGGCGGAAGAAGGACACCGCCTGAGGTGCTTTTCCCGCCCGTCGGCGGGGCAGTGGGCCGCGAGTGGCCTATGTGACACGGCCGGGCGGCAACGTGACGGGCGGCGACGAACCGCGGCGTCGAAGCCATTAGGCTTGAGGGGTGACCGATACTGCAGCCTCAGCGTTATTGCCTCCCTTTCCGCTCCCCGCCGCCGGTACAGCAGGGCTCGACCACTGGCGGAGCCTTCCCATCTCGCAGCAGCCACAGTGGCAGGACCCTGCGGTCCACACCTCCTCCATCAAGGAACTTTCGTCGCTGCCCCCGCTGGTGTTCGCCGGTGAAGTGGATGTCCTGAGGGAACGGCTGGCCGCGGCGGCCCAGGGCAAGGCATTCCTGCTCCAGGGCGGCGACTGCGCCGAAACCTTCGAGGGCGCGACCGCCGACCGGATCAGCGCCCGGGTCAAGACGATCCTCCAGATGGCCGTGGTCCTCACCTATGGTGCGTCCCTGCCGGTGATCAAGATGGGCCGGATGGCAGGCCAGTTCGCCAAGCCCCGTTCCTCGAACGACGAGACCCGCGACGGCGTCACCCTGCCCGCGTACCGCGGCGACATGGTCAACGGCTACGACTTCACCCCCGAAAGCCGCGGCCACGACGCCTCCCGCATGGTCAGGGCGTACCACACCTCCGCCTCCACCCTGAACCTGATCCGGGCGTTCACCCAGGGCGGGTTCGCCGACCTGCGCCTGGTGCACCACTGGAACAAGGGCTTCACCGCCAATCCGGCGCACTCGCGCTATGAGTCACTCGCCCGCGAGATCGACAGGGCGGTGCGCTTCATGGACGCCTGCGGTGCCGACTTCGAAGCGCTGAAGCGCGTCGAGTTCTTCGCCAGCCACGAGGCGCTGCTGCTGGACTACGAGCGGGCGCTCACCCGCATCGACTCACGCACCAACCTGCCCTACGACACCTCGGCGCACTTCCTCTGGATCGGGGAGCGCACGCGCGACCTCGACGGCGCCCATGTCGACTTCCTCTCCCGGGTCCGCAATCCCATCGGGGTGAAGCTTGGCCCCACCACCTCCGGTGACGACGCGCTCGCCCTCATCGACAAGCTCGATCCCAACCGCGAGCCCGGCCGCCTGACATTCATCACCCGGATGGGTGCCCGCAACATCCGCGAGAAGCTGCCCCAGCTCGTTGAGAAGGTCACGGCCTCCGGCGCGCAGGTTCTGTGGGTGACCGACCCGATGCACGGGAACACGGTGACCTCGCCGAACGGGTACAAGACCCGGAACTTCGACGACGTCATGGACGAGGTCCGCGGATTCTTCGAGGTCCACAAGGCCCTCGGGACGTTCCCCGGTGGGCTGCATGTCGAGATGACCGGCGACGACGTCGCCGAGTGCCTCGGCGGGGCCGACCCGGTGGACCAGGAATCCTTCCTCGAGCGCTACGAATCCGTGTGTGACCCGCGGCTGAATCACATGCAGTCGCTCGAGATGGCCTTCCTCGTCGCCGGAGCACTCTCCAAGAACTGACCCGCTTCGCAGCCGGACGCCGCGGGGCTGGACAGCCCCACGGGAACGCCGCCACCGGGCTGGCTGATCCCCAGCAGCCAGCCCGCGGCCGCGGCCAGGAAGGCCAGCAGGACCAGCAGCAGAACCAGCACGGCCTGCCACTGGGCCGCGCGCCGGGTGCGCAGCCGCTTCACCGGCCGCTGCGCGGCGCGCGCCTGACTGCGCTGCTGGGATCGGCCCACCTTGGAGGCGGGCTGCGGCCGACGGACCTGCTCGGGATGCCGCTGAGGAGGCTGGGACTGCGGCGGATGGACCTGCGCGGGATGAGGGTGGGCGCGCGGCTGGACGGCAGGAGGCGGAGCGGCGCTCGGCCGGTGCACCCCACCGAGGACGCGGGTGGCGTTGTCGCCGCCGCCCGGGCCGGCCGGCCGCACCTGGGGCTCCGGCGGAAAAATCCGGGTGGTGGCGTTCCGGTTGCCCGGAGAGGTGGGCAGGACCACCGTTGGAGAGTTCGCCGGTCCGGGCGGAACCGCAGTCGCCCCGGAGCGCCCCTCACCGATTACTTCGGTGGGACTGCCGGCGTGGGTGCCCGTGCTGATCACTTCGGTGGGGCTGCCGACGCCGATTCCACCGGTGGGGCTGCCTGTGCCGATTACTTCGGTGGGGTTGCCTGTGCCTATTCCACTGGTGGGGCTTCCTGCGGGGGCGCCAAGCACAACGGTCGTTCCGCCGCCATCCGGCATCCCGCCGGTCGCCGGTGAGCCGGCGTATCCGGCTCCGCGGTCGACGCGCCGAACCGGCGACGGTGGGCAGTAGTCGAGGTCGGCGCCCGTGAGCGTCGTGCGGACATGGCGGAGCTCGCCGAGCAGGGCGGTGCCGTCGACGGGCCGGTCCTCGGGATCCCGGGAGGTACACCACTGCACCAGCTCGTCGATGTCCTCGGCCAGCCCCGGCAGGAACTCCGATGCCGCCGGTACGTGCTCGTAGGCGTGCTGGAAGGCGATCTGGACCGGAGCGTCGCCGGTGAAGGGCTGCCGTCCCGTCAGGAGTTCAAAGAGCATGATGCCCGCGGAGTAGACGTCGCTGCGGGCGTCGGCCGGCGAGCCGGTGACAAGTTCGGGCGGGAGGTAGGCCGCGGTGCCGACGAGCGTCGCGGTGCCGGTGCTCGCGCTGACGGCGCGCGCGAGCCCGAAGTCGGCGATCTTGATCTGCCCGCTGCTGGAGAGGAGAACATTTTCCGGCTTGACGTCACGGTGCACCAGCCCCGCCTCGTGGGCGGCGGCGAGGCCCTCGATGACTGGGTCGATCAGGGCAAGGGCCAGCCTCGGGGTGAGCCGTCCGCGTTCGCGGATCAGATCCCGCAGCGTGCGTCCGGGAACGTACTCCATCACGAGATAGGCGGTGCTGCGTTCGGCTGTCTCGTCGACGCCCTGGTCAAGGACTCCCACAACGTGCGGGTGGGAGAGACGGGCGGCCGACTTCGCTTCCTGCTCGAACCGGTCCAGGAAGGTGCGGTCTTCGGCGAGGTGCGTGAACAGGACCTTCAACGCAACCCTGCGGTCAAGCCTGCGGTCGAGGGCGAGGTAGACCGTGGACATTCCGCCGCGCGCGATGCGCGACTCCACGAGGTAGCGCCCATCGACAAGTTCGCCGATCAGGGGGTCGTTCAGCCGTTGGTGCACCTATTGATACTAAGTCCTGGCTGCGGTGGAGGGCAGGATCAACACCCGACCCCGCCCTCCACCGTTCCTACCGGAAGTTCTTCTGGTGGGCCTTGATGGCGGCGACGTAGTTCTTGGTGTCGCTGAACATTCCGTGGGTCTTCACGGAGTACTGGCCCTGGTAGTAGGACGCGATCGCGATGTCCTGGGACGGGCTCGTGGCGAGCAGCGAGCGGATGATCGCCACGCCGGCCGTCACGTTGTCCTGCGGATTGAGGAGGTTGAGCTTGCGCCCGACGAGGTCGCTGGCCCACTGCCCGGACATCGGGATGACCTGCATGGTGCCGATGGCGTTGGCGGGGGAGACCGCGCGCTGGTTGAAGCCCGATTCCTGGAAGGCGAAGGCCATGGCGAGGCTGGGGTCGACGCCCATTGACCGGGCGGTGTTCGCTACGATCGTGCGCATCTGGGCGGGGCTCGGGGCCGGCAGCGAGTTGAGGATCTGCTTGTTGCGGTTCGCGTCCGCGACCACGGCCTGCGGGTAGGTGACCCCGAGGAAGGTCGAGGGGACGAGGTTCGTTGGGGGCGGCGCCGTGGGGGAGCCGCCGTTGCCGGTGGGGATCGTGAGCTTCTTGCCCGGGTAGATCACCGTTGACGCCTGCAGGTTGTTCGCCTGCAGCAGCGCGGCGAGGCTCACCCCGTGGCGGGCCGCGATGGCGCCCAGGGTGTCTCCGGCCTTGATGGTGTAGCTGCCCGCCGGGGCCGTGGGCGCGGTGGGCGCGGCCGGGGCCGGGGCGGCGGGCTTTCCACTGAGAACCAGTTTCTGGCCCGGGTGGATGACCGAGGTCATGGAGAGGTTGTTGGCCTTGAGCAGGCTGTCGAGGCTCACGCCGTGGCGTGAGGCGATCGCCCCGAGGGTGTCACCGGGCTTGACGACGTAGCTGGCGGCCGGGGCGGCGGGAGCGGGCTTGGCCGGAGCCGGGGCCGACGGCTTGACGGCCGTTTTTCCGCCCACGACGATCTTCTGGCCCGGGTGGATGATCGAGGTCATGGAGAGGTTGTTGGCCTTGAGCAGGCTGTCGAGGCTCACGCCGTGGCGTGAGGCGATGGCGCCAAGGGTGTCACCGGGCTTGACGACGTAGCTGCCGGTGGTCTGGGCGCGGACCGCCGCAGGAGCCGCGGGCGCAGGGGTGGATCCAGTCACCAGCCGGATCTTCTGTCCCGGGTAGATCACCGTGGTGGGGCTCATCCGGTTGAGCTTGAGCAGGGCGCCGAGCTCGATTCCGTGTTTGCGGGCGATGGCGCCCATGGTGTCGCCGGCCTTGATCGTATACGCCGCCGGCGTTGTCACGGCAGGAACCTTCAGGGCGGGAACCCGGGCGGCAACCTCGGCCGCCGGAATGAGGGCGCGGGCCGGGGAGGCCTGCACGGTGGGGACCTGTAGCCGCACCGAGGTGGCGGGGGCGGGCTGGTGGGCCGCTGCGGATTCCGCCAGCGCCACCGAGGAAAGGATGACGGCCGGGATGGCGGCCGTGGACACGGCCAGGTTCCGCCGCCGGGAGGAGGAGGTGCCTGCGGCGCGCCGGGAGGCTCCGCTCAGGGGTGTAGACGGTGGCTGGGCAGTCATGGGCATTTCCTCATCTAGAGGCGGCCGGAGCCGCACGGTCGTCGGACCGCCGGGAGCAATCGTTCTCCTGTCCCGGCAAGCCAAGGTGCAAATGTTAGGCAATGGGTCTTCTGTGACTCCAGTTACATATGTGACTGTAGTGAATGTACACGATGACGGGCGTATCACAACAGGTGGGAAGTCCACATCAGGAGCCCGTACGGCGTGTCGGTTCCCTGCGGGCCGTGAGTAGAGGGTGCGTGCCGGGTCGTGGCACCCTTAGAAGGTGACTGAAATCGAAGAACTTGTGCCCCACTGGAGAAATCTCCCGGAGGTCGCCGAACTGCTTGGCGTCCCCATCACGAAGGTCCATGCGCTGCTCGACGAGCGCGCCCTGGTCGCCCTGAGGATCACCGACCGGAAGATCCGGAGCGTCCCCGAGGAATTCTTTGTCGACGGGGCCGTCCTCGACAGCCTCAAAGGCACCGTTGTGGTGCTCTCGGACTCCGGGTTCGAGGATGAGGAGATCATCCGCTGGCTCTATACCGAGGACGACTCGCTGCCGGGCCGTCCCATCGACGCCCTCCGCGAAGGCCGCAAGACCGAGATTCGGCGCCGGGCCCAGGCCGCGGCCTGGTAGACGGAGCCCCCTACGCAGCTCCGGGTAGACGGCGCGGGACGGACGGCGTCGGGTAGACAGCCGTCCTCCGGGCGCCGGCCGGTGCGTCCCCCGTGCGCCTGAGGGTCCGCCCGGCGCACGGTCCGGCGGTGCCGGACGGTTAGAAGGTCCGGGTCACTGCCGCTTCCGCAAGGAGCCCCAGGGCTGCCGCCGAGACCTCATCGGTCTCAAGGACGCCAAGGGCGGCAAAGGCCTCGGCCGAACGGTCCTGGATCAGCTGCTCGGTATCCCGCAGCGCCCCACTGGCTGTGATGAGCCCGCGCAGCCGGGAGACCCCTTCGTCGTCCAGGGCCGGATCGCCCAGCAGCGAGTTGAGCACGCCCTGATCACGCGGGCCGCTCCCGGCCAGGGCGCGGGCCACGAGGTAGGTCCGCTTGCCTTCCCGGAGGTCGTCTCCGGCAGGCTTCCCGGTCACCGCCGGGTCGCCGAAGACCCCGAGGACGTCGTCGCGCAGCTGGAAGGCCTCGCCGAGCGGCAGCGCAAACGCGGAAAACCGCGCCAGGGTGGCGGCGTCCGCCCCGGCCAGCGCCCCGCCGAGCATCACCGGGCGCTCGATCGAATACTTCGCCGACTTGTACCGAAGGATGTTGAGGGCCCGATCGGCCGCGGTGGCCGGCGGCAGGTCCGGGCCCACTGCCTCCTCGAGGAGGTCGAGGTACTGGCCGGCCATCACCTCGGTGCGCATCCGGTTGAAGATGGCCCGCGCGGAGGTCGCCCCGGCCCCGACGCACGCCCCGGTGAACAGCTCTTCGCTGAAGGCAAGGCACAGATCTCCGGCGAGGATGGCCGACGACGTACCGAAACGGTCGGCGTCGAGGTGCCACCCGGCGCCCAGGTGCTGCTGCCGGAACTGCCGGTGGATGCTGGGTGCCCCGCGGCGCGTCTCCGACCGGTCGATGACGTCATCGTGCATCAGGGCCGCGGCCTGGAAAAACTCGAGCGCTGCTCCCGCCCGTGCCACCGGCTGCAGGTCACCCGTCCCGCCGGCGGCACGCCAGCCCCAGAAGCAGAGAAGGGCGCGGATCCGTTTTCCCCCGGAGGTCAGCCCGCGGATGGCGGACAGCAGCGACAGTGACTCGGGGGAGATCTCGGTGAGGAGTTCCTCCTGCGCTGCGAGGAACGCGCCGGTTTCCTCGGACATGGACGAGAGGAAGGCGCCCTGGTGACGGCGGACCGAGTCCGTGAGGCGGTTGTCCGGGTCGGCGGGTCGGGTGGCGGACTGCATGGATTCCCCGTACGGCTAGGCAGGCGTGAACGGATCCAACTCTAAACCCCCTCGGCCGGGGCCCCCAGCCGGGCCCGGGCCCCGGCCGCCGGTGTCGGGGACCTCGGATACGATGGCTCCGTGGTGAACGGGACTCGGGACCAGCTGCCGGCCGGCGCAGAGTGCACCATCCTGCACATCGACATGGACGCTTTCTATGTCTCGGTCGAACTGATGAGCCGGCCCGAACTCCGGGGCGTTCCGGTTATTGTCGGCAGCCCGTCGGGCCGCTCGGTCGTCCTGTCCGCCTCCTACGAAGCCCGCCGGTTCGGCGTCCGCTCCGCCATGCCGATGGCCGTGGCGATGCGGCGCTGCCCGTCGGCCGTGGTCCTCGAGCCCCATCACGACCGCTATGCGGAGGTGTCGGCGGCGGTGATGGAGATCTTCCGATCGGTCACCCCGCTGGTCGAACAGCTCAGCGTCGATGAGGCCTTCCTCGACGTCGCCGGAGCCACGCGCCGGCTGGGACACCCCCGGGAGATCGGGGAGCAGATCCGCGCGGAAATCAGCAGGAGCCTCGGCATCACGGCCAGCGTGGGCGCTGCCACCACCAAATTCGTCGCGAAGATCGCCTCGACCCAGGCCAAACCCAATGGACTCCTGCTGGTGCCCGGAAGCGACACGGTCTCCTTCCTCCACGCCCAGCCGGTCTCCGTGCTGTGGGGAGTGGGCGCCAAGACCCAGGAGACCCTCGCCCGTCTGGGCATCCGGACCGTGGAGGACCTCGCCTCCACCCCGGTCTCGGCGCTCACCAAGCTCCTGGGCACCTCCGGCCGGCACGTCCACGAACTGGCCTGGGGCAGGGACCCACGCAAGGTCGTCGTCTCCCGTGCCGAGAAGAGCATCGGGGCGGAGGAGACTTTCGCGCAGGATGTGACCGATACCGCCGTCCTGCACCGGGAACTCCTGCGGCTCGCCCACCGGACCGCCACCCGGCTGCGCGCCGCGGGCCTCTCGGCGCAGGGCGTCTCCCTCAAGCTCCGCTATGCCGACTTCTCCACCCTGACCCGTTCGAAGAAGCTTGCCGAGCCCGTCGACAGCGCCCACGCGCTCTACGGCGCAGCGACGGCCCTGCTGAGTGCGCTCGGGGAGCGTCCCCTGGCCGTGCGGCTGATCGGGCTGCGGGCCGAACAGCTTGGATCCGGGGGAGCGGGGGCCCACCAGATGACGATCGACAGGCAGGATGACAACTGGCGGACGGCGGAGGTTGCCCTCGATGCGGTGAACCGGAAATTCGGCGCCGCCGGGGTGCGGCCGGCGGGTCTGCTGGGCCCTCCGGCGCCGCGCGCGGCCCGGCGCGGAAATCCGCCCGGTAACGCTACATTGTGACTTTCAAGTTACCGTGGTGAGAACTACTCTTGGTGTAGGTCAATCGATCTCCGGCATCCGCGCTGCGCAGCCCCACGGCCGCGCGGCGCGGACCGGAACGGCGGGCCCCGCCGGGAACCATCCCGGGGCCGGACTCGTTGGTTGGATGAAGGAACGTTGGCACTTACATCAAGGAGGCCGTGATGGCACTCTCGGAACACGAGCAGAGGTTGCTCGATCAGCTCGAACAGCAGCTTCACGCCGACGATCCGAAATTCGCACACTCGATGGCGTCAAGTACACGGCGGTCGATGTCGACCCGAAGGCTCGTCATCGGCTCGCTTGTCACCATTGCGGGAATCCTGGTCCTCCTTGCGGGCATCGGATCCCAGCTCATCGTGGTGGGGGTGGCCGGCTTCATCGTGATGGGCGCCGGCGTCTACTTCGCGACGACGAAAGCCAAGACCGTCGAGACAGGGCACACCGCGGGGCTCCCGTCCAAGCCTGCCTCCGCCGGCAGGAGCGGCTTCATGAGCAGCCTCGAAGACAAGTGGGAGGAGCGGAAGCGGGATCAACCCTGATCCCGCCCTTGACGGCCCGTCACCGGTAAGCAAACCGGCCCCGGACTGACCTTTCCGAAAGACCCGCACCCGCGGGTCTTTCGTCATTTAAGGCCCCTGCCGGCGCGCGCCTTCCGGGCGCATCCCGGGAGCTTTCCGACCTTCCGCACGTCTCCGCCAGGGTGCTGCGGCGCTTTCACATGCGTACCAAAAGTGCTTCCAACGCGCCCGAAACAAAAGTGGAGGGACCGGTGGTGTCGGTGGATTGACTGTGGAGCGTTGTGGAGTAAAGTGGGGAATATAAGAGCGAATCGGTAACGAACCGGCCTTCGCCCGAGTCAGAACAGGCGGTGGGGGATGTTCCTCGGGACCCATACCCCCCGTCTCGATGAGAAGGGCAGGTTGATCCTGCCGGCGAAGTTCCGGGAGGAACTCTCGTCCGGTTTGGTGCTGACCAGAGGGCAGGAACGTTGCATTTACGTTTTTAGCCAGAGCGAATTCGAAAAGGTTCACGAGCAAATGAGGTCGGCTCCGATTTCTTCCCGTCAGGCACGGGATTACATTCGGGTTTTCCTCTCCGGGGCTTCGGATGAAGTGCCGGATAAGCAGGGCCGGATAACTATTCCGCCCGCGCTTCGCTCGTATGCCGGATTGGATCGGGAGCTCGCAGTGATCGGCGCGGGAAGCCGGGCCGAGATCTGGGATGCGGAAGCCTGGAACAGCTATCTGGAGGAGAAGGAAACAGCGTTCTCCGAAACGGATGATGAGGGACTGCCGGGAATCTTCTAGGCGGCACCGGCTCCCCGGCCGGAACCACCGAAAAGACCAGACCGCCCGGTCCGGAACAACTGCACAAAAACGACGCGGCGTGAATTTCTTGGATGAGATCTCCAGCCGCCGGACGCCCTGATTCACCTGGCTTCACTTCCCCGGAGCCAGGCGGACGGACGGCCGGCCGGATGGGGATCTGATTCAAGGACACCTCCCGACGCGTGGACCATTCGTACCAACCGACCGCACCAACACCGCTTAGGTGGTGCGGGTGGACAGCCACACTCAGGAAGGAGTCAGTGCATGAGCGATGAGCGCCCGACCGGCGATCGGCACATCCCGGTTCTGCGCGAACGCTCCGTCATGCTCCTGGCTCCCGCCGTCGAGGCCGCCGCCGCGGCAGACCGCCGTCCCGTCATTGTCGATGCGACCCTCGGGATGGGCGGACACTCCGAAACCATGCTCGAGGCCTTCCCCACGGCGCACCTCGTGGGGATCGACCGCGACCCCCAGGCCCTGAGCCTCGCCGGTGCCCGTCTCAGCCGGTTCGATGACCGGCTTGACCTCGTCCACGCCGTCTACGACGAGATCGGCGAGGCCCTCGCCGATCTCGGGATTCCCGGCGTCGACGCCGTCCTCTTCGACCTTGGGGTCTCCTCGCTGCAGCTCGACGAACGCGAGCGGGGATTCGCCTACTCCTACGACGCGCCGCTCGACATGCGGATGGACACCAGCCGCGGGGCCACCGCCGCCACGATCGTCAACACCTACTCCCGCGAGGACCTCCTGCGGATCATCCGCTCCTGGGGCGAGGAGAAGTTCGCCGGACGGATCTCCTCCGCCATCGTCGAGGCACGCGCCGCCGCTCCCATCACGACCACGGGCCGGCTCGTCGAAGTCATCCGCTCGGTCGTGCCAGCCTCGGCCGCCCGCACCGGCGGCCACCCCGCCAAGCGCACCTTCCAGGCGCTGCGGATCGAGGTCAACGAAGAGCTGACCGTGCTCCAGCGGGCCGTGCCGGCCGCCATCGACGCCCTGAGTGTCGGTGGCCGGATCGTCGCGCTGTCCTACCACTCCCTCGAGGACCGGATCGTGAAGAGCGCCTTCGCGGCCGGAAGCAAGTCTTCGGCTCCGGTCGGGTTCCCGGTGGAACTCGAGGAGCACAAGCCATATCTGCGGCTTCTCACCCGGGGCACCGAGGCTCCGACGGAGCAGGAGATACAGGAAAACCCCAGGGCGGCGTCGGCGAAGCTCAGGGCTGTCGAAAAAATCACACGAGGTCCCAAGGACAGGAAAACAACATGAGCCAGGCATTGAGTGCGCACACCCGGCCACCCGCGACTTCCGGCAGCAGCGCCCTTGCCTCTCATCCCGTCCGCCGCGGAAGGCCCTCGCCCGGAACGCCCCAACGCCCCCGGACACCGCTCTCGGTGGTTCCGGCGCGCCCCTCGCGCCGCCGGGTGCCCTTCGCGGTGTTCAGCTGCGCGCTGCTGGTCGCCGCGCTCGTGGCCGTGCTGATCCTTAACATCTCCGTCTCGAGCACCCAGTACGAACTGGTCCAGCTCCGCGGCCAGCAGGTGGCGCTGAGCCAGGAGAACGAAGCCCTCGTCCAGCGGCTCGAAGACCGCGGCGCGCCCCAGAACCTGGCAGCCGCCGCAACCAAGCTCGGCATGGTGTCCTCCCCGACGTTCGGCTCCATTGACCTTGAGATTGGAAAGGTCACAGGCACCCCCGAGCCCGCCAAGGAAGGCAGCACCCCCGAAGCGCTCATTGCCGCGCCCGAGGTCGTCACGGCCCAGGGCGCACCCGTTCCCGCCCCGCCCGCGGCACCGGAGGCCGCCGCGGAACCGGAGCCCGCTCCGGCGCCCGCCGAGGCCGCGCCCGTCCCGGCGCCGGCCGACGCCGCCGAAGGGCAGGCCGCGGAGGCTCCCGCGGCTGAGGCTCCCGCGGTCGAACTGCCGGAGCAGGCACGCAGCGCGGTACCCGGGCAGGGCGCTGCCCCCGAGCACCCCACCGGCGCGGCCGGCGGCACCATCCCCGGTCCCGCCCAGTTCCCCAGCTCCCGCTAGGAACCCGGCCCGCCGGGCCGCCCGTTCCCCGCCAAGAAACTCCCCGCGATCATCAAGGACCCCACGTGGCACACCCCAAAGCCGGCAGCCAGGACGCCCTACGCGTAGCGCTCGGATCTCGGCGCTTGCGCATAGGGCTTGCCTTCGTCCTGGTCCTGCTGCTGGTACTCGGCGTCCGCTTGTTCCAGCTGCAGGCCCTCGACCTGAACGGGCTGGCCCAGGCCGGTCTGTCGAAGCGGCTCACCACCACCGCGGTGCAGCCGGTGCGCGGATCCATCGTCGACACCAACGGGAAGTACTTCGCCCGCAGCGTCGAACGCTTCGACATCGTCGTCGACCAGCGGCTCAGCGGCGGTGAAACCTTTGACCGGTACAACGAGGAGCTGGGCGAACGGGAACTCGACCTGCCGATCGAGCAGGGTTTCGATGAGCTTTCAGCAGTGCTCGGCATCGACGCCGAAACCCTGCGCGCCTCCATCCAGGGGGACAAGAGCTTCAACTACGTGGCCCGCACCGTCACCCCCGAGGTCAAGAACCGCGCCCTGGCCGTCGGCCTGCCGGGCGTGTACGCGGACAAGACGAGTGTGCGCACCTACCCGGCGGGTTCGGTGGCCGGGTCGATCATTGGCTACGTCGGCCCGGACGGGGAGCCCCGCGAGGGCCTTGAGCTGTCCCTGACCGACAAGCTCACCGGCAAGGCGGGCAGTAAGACCTATGAGATCGGCGGCGACGGGATCCGCATCCCCTACGCCACCAACGAGGACGTGCCCGCCAAGGACGGCCAGTCCGTGAAGCTCACCATTGACCAGGACCTCCAGTGGTTCGCGCAGCAGACCATCGCCTCGCAGGTAAAGGACTACAACGCCGAGTGGGGCAATATCGTCGTCGTCGAAGCCAAGACCGGAGCCATTCGGGCTCTCGCCGAATCGACGACGCCGGACCCCAACAACCCGGGGGCCACCCCGCCCGAGTTCCGCAGCCCGCTGTCGGTGACCGCGGCCTTCGAGCCCGGCTCGACCACCAAGCTGATCACCCTTGCCGCCGGGCTTGAGGAAGGGATCATCGAGCCGACCACCCGGTTCGAGATCCCCCCGCTCTACACCGTGGGGAACCAGACGTTCAAGGACGCCTACGCGCACGGCGAGGAGCGCCGCACCGTGGCCGGCATCTTCGCCAAGTCGCTCAACACGGGCACCGTCAAGATTGGCGAGCAGCTCACCAAGCAGCAGCGCTACGACTGGTTGAAGAAGTTCGGAATCGGCGAGGAGCTGAACACGGGGCTCAACGGCGAAACCCGCGGCCTCCTGCCAAAGCCCGAAACCTGGGACGACCGCCAGCAGTACACGGTCCTCTTCGGGCAGGGCCTGGCCCAGACCGCCCTCCACACCGCCATGGTGTTCCAGACGGTCGCCAATGACGGCGTCCGGCTCCCGCCCCGGCTGATCGACGCCTACATCGATCCGGACGGCACCGAACACAAGGTGCCCCAGGGCGAGGGCACCGAGGTCGTCTCGGAACCGACGGCCAAGAAGCTGCAGAAGCTCCTCGAGACGGTCACCGTCGAAGGCTCAGGCAAGTCCGGCGCGCTCGAACAGTACCGGGTCGGTTCGAAGACCGGCACCGCCGAAGCGCCCGGGCCCAACGGCGGATACGACGGCTACACTCTGTCCTATGCCGGGATCGCCCCGATCGAGGACCCTGAATACGTTGTGGTGGTGACCCTGCAGCGTCCGCAGGGCGACCTCTATTACCTTGTGCCGGGCGAATCGTTCCAAAAGGTGATGAAGCAGGTCCTCAACGCATCGAACGTTCCACCGTCGGCGGGTAAGCCCGAGGCCTACCCCGTCGAATACTGATCCGAAAGTAAAAGCTCCGTGTCAATCAACACCCCTCCAAGCGCCGCAGGCCTTGGAATGAGGCCCCGGCATGTCCAACCGGTGTCCCTTGCCGCTGCCCTGGGCGGGCTCGACGCCGCCCTGCCCACCATCACCGTGGACGGGGCGCCGGTGCGGGATTCGCCGGTGGGCTCCCTGCAGCTGACCGGGGTGGCCGTTGACTCCCGGGCCGCCGCTCCCGGCGACCTCTACATCGCCGTGCCCGGCGCGCAGCGCCACGGGGCCGAGTTCACCGCGCAGGCAGTTGCCGGCGGGGCCGTCGCCGTGCTGACTGACGCCGAAGGGGCCGCCCTGGTCGGGGCGGGGCCCGCCGCCTCCGCGCTCCCGGTCCTCGTGGCGGAGCGGCCCCGGCTGCTCGTCGGCCCGCTGTCAGCCGCCGTGTTCGCCAGCCAGCCCGCCGACGCCGCGCGGCCGGTGCTTTTCGGGGTCACGGGCACCAACGGCAAAACCACCACCACCTACTTCATCAACGCCCTCCTGCGGGCCCTGGGCCGCACCACCGGGCTCATCGGCACCATCGAGATCCTCGCCGGAGCCGAGGCCATCCCAAGCACCCTCACCACTCCCGAATCACCGCAGGTCCACTCCCTCCTTGCCCTGATGCGCGAACGCGGACTCGGCGCGGCCGCCATGGAGGTCTCCTCCCACGCCCTCGAATACGGCCGGGTGGACGGCGTGGTGTTCGACGTCGCCGGCTTCACCAACCTCACCCAGGACCACCTCGACCTGCACGGCGACATGGAGTCCTACTTCGCCGTCAAGGCCTCCCTCTTCGGCGCCGGACGCTCCCGCGTCGGCGTGGTCACCGTCGACGACGAATGGGGCGCGCGGATGGCCGCGGCCGCCACCGGGCCGGTGGTGACCCTGCGCACCGACCCGGACGCGCCGGCCGGTGCGTCCGCGGACTGGACGGTCGAGGCGATCGAACCGGCTGGCCTGGGCCACCGGTTCACCCTGCGCGGGCCCGGCGGGACGGCCCTGGCGCTGTCGACGGGCCTTCCGGGCACGTTCAACGTCTCCAACGCGGCCCTTGCCGCGGTGATGGTGCTCGCCTCCGGGGTGGACCCGGAGGATCTGCAGCGCGCCGCCGCCGCACACGATCCCTTCACCGTGCAGGTGCCCGGGCGGATGCAGCTCATCAGCGACGCTCCGACGGGCATCGTGGACTTCGCCCACAACCCCGACGCCCTGGTGCGCACCCTCGCCGCGGTGCGCCGCCCCGATCCCGGCTCCCGGGTCATCATCGTGTTCGGCGCCACCGGACAGCGCGATGAGACCAAGCGGCCCATCATGGGAGCGGCCGCGGCGCGCCTCGCCGACGTGGTCATCGTCACCGACGACGACCCGCACGACGAGGACGAGGAACAGATCCGGCGCGGTGTCCTCGCCGGCGCACGGGAGGCGGTGCGGGCCGAAAACCTTGCCTGCGAGGTGCTCGAGGTGTTCCCCCGGGCGGAGGCCATCGAGGCGGCCGTGGCGATGGCGGGGGAGCGGGACACCGTCCTGGTCGCGGGCCGGGGCCACGAGGTCTGGCAGGAGATCAAGGGCGTCAACCACGCCCTCGACGACCGCGTGGAGCTCGCCGCCTCGTTGACAAGGCACGGATTCTCTGTGCGCACGCCTGTGGCGATAGAGTCCTAGACCGTCATGATTGAATTCAGCGCAGCCGACATCGCGGCACTCACCGGCGGCCACCTTTCACAGGGTGCCAGCCGAAACCCCACCCTCACCGTCACCTCCGCGGCCACCGACTCGCGCGAGGTCCTCCCGGGGGGCCTGTTCATCGCCAAACCCGGCGAGGTGACCGACGGCCACGACTACGCCGTCCAGGCCTTCGCCGCGGGCGCCGTCCTGGCCCTCGCCGAGCGCCCGGTCAGCGGAGCCGATGGATCCGACCTGCCCGCCGTGATCGTGCCCGACGCCGTGCTCGCCATGGGGGTCCTCGCCGCCGAGTCCGTGCGCCGGCTCCGCGCCAGCGGACCGCTGACCGTCGTGGGCATCACCGGGTCGGCCGGGAAGACCACCACCAAGGACCTCCTGGCCGGCCTGTTGGACGCCGAAGGCCCCACCGTGGCACCCACCGGTTCCTATAACGGCGAGGTCGGGGTCCCGCTGACGGTGTTCCGCGCCGACTACGGAACGCGCTACCTCATCATCGAGATGGGTGCCACGAAGGCCGGCAACATCACCTACCTTGCGGACATGGTCCAGCCGGACATCGGCGTCGTGCTCGGCGTCGGCTCCGCCCACGTGGGGGAGTTCGGCGGGGTGGAGGCCATTGCCCGCGCCAAGGGCGAGCTGTTCGCCGCCCTGGGCCCCGGAGCGACGGCCGTGATCAACGCCGACGACGAGCGGGTGCTGGCCATGCGTTCGCGCACCAGCGCCCGGCGCGTCTACTTCACCTCCTCCGGGGACTTCGAGGCCGCCGACGGTGACATCCTCGCCGCGGCCGGGAGCACCACGACGCCCGAGGGCCACCCCGCCTTCGACCTCGTGCTCCCCGACGGCACCTCCCACCCGGTGGTGTCCCCGCTGCTGGGCCTCCACCATACGGCCAACCTGCTCGCGGCCGCCTCCGTGGGCTGGGCCCTCGGCGTGCCCGGGGAGCGCATCGCCTCCGCGCTCCGCACCCAGGCCGCGAAGAGCCGCTGGCGGATGGAACTCACCGAACGGGCCGACGGGGTCACCGTCATCAACGATGCCTACAACGCCAACCCGGAGTCGATGCGGGCGGCCCTGCGCACCCTTGCCGAACTCGGAGCCGGCCGGCGCCGCACCTGGGCCGTACTGGGCGAAATGCTTGAACTGGGGGAGTCCTCCATCGAGGAGCACGATCTCCTCGGCCGGGTCGTCGTGCGGCTGAACATCTCCAAGCTCGTCGTCGTCGGCGGCGACAACGTCCGCGCCCTGTTCAACGGCGCCCTGCTCGAAGGCTCCTGGGGCGACGAGATCCAGCAGGTGCCCGATGCGGAGGCGGCCGAGGCGCTGCTGCGGGCCGAGCTGCGGCCCGGTGACATCGTGCTGTTCAAGTCCTCCAACGGGGCGGGCCTGAGGTTCCTGGGGGATCGGATAGCATTGCTCCCTGATGCTGCCGGCTCGCCGGATCCAGTGCCACCGCACCCCATCCAGCCTCCAGCCGCCAGCCCGGACGGCACTGCCCCCCGAAGGAGCCCCCAGCCGTGATCGCCCTCCTGATCGGTTCGGCGTCGGCGCTGTTCTTCGCACTTGTCGGCACTCCACTTTTCATAAAACTCCTGGTCCGGAAGAGCTACGGCCAGTTCATCCGCGACGACGGCCCGACGGCGCACCACACCAAGCGCGGCACCCCCACCATGGGCGGCGCGGTGATCGTCGGCTCGGTGCTGCTCGCCTACTTCCTCACCCACGGCGTGATGGCGCTGCTCGGCGCCTCGACCGGGCCGAGTGTCTCGGGACTGCTCCTGCTGCTGGTGACGGCCGGGATGGGCGCCGTCGGTTTCTTCGACGACTACATCAAGATCTCCAAGCAGCGCAGCCTCGGGCTCAGCGCCGGCGCGAAAATCGCCGGGCAGAGTTTCGTCGGCATCCTCTTCGCGGTGCTGGCCCTCCAGTTCCCGGACGAGCAGGGCCGCACGCCGGCTTCGACGGCCATCTCCTTCCTGCGGGACACGTCGGTGGACCTTGCCTTCGCGGGCACGCTGGTCGGGGCGATCCTGTTCGTCCTGTGGTCGAACCTGATCATGACCGCCGCCACCAACGGGGTGAACCTTGCCGACGGGCTCGACGGGCTCGCCGCGGGCGCTTCCATCCTCGTCTTCGCCGCGTACATGCTGATGGGCATCTGGCAGTCCAACCAGAGCTGCGGCTCCCTGCAGGTCCCGGTGAACGTCTGCTACGAGGTGCGCGACCCGCTGGACCTGGCGCTCATCGCCGGATCGATGGCCGGCGCGCTGGTGGGCTTCCTATGGTGGAACACCTCGCCGGCGAAGATCTTCATGGGTGACACCGGCTCCCTGGCGATCGGCGGCGCGATCGCCGGCTTCGCGATCCTCTCCCGGACCCAGCTCCTGCTGGTGGTCATGGCGGGCCTGTTCGTGATGATCACCCTCTCGGTGATCATCCAGGTCGGCTACTTCAAGGCGACCGGCGGAAAGCGCGTCTTCAAGATGGCGCCGCTGCAGCACCACTTCGAGCTGAAGGGCTGGCAGGAGGTCACAGTCGTGGTCCGGTTCTGGATCCTCGGCGGCCTCTTCGTGGCCGTGGCGCTCGGTATTTTCTACGCGGATTGGGTAGTGGGTTGACGGACATTTCAGAATCGGGCACGGCCGGACGGCTGGCGGGGCTGACGAGCTGGGACGCCGACTGGCGGGGGCTGCGGGTCGTCGTCGCCGGCATCGGCGCCTCGGGTTTCTCCGCCGCCGACACCCTCGTGGAGCTCGGCGCGGCCGTCGTCGTCGTCGACGGCTCCGACTCGGAGGACAACCGGGCCAAGGCCGACACGCTGCGGATCGTCGGCGTCCGCGAGGTCCTCCTCGGCGCCGACTCCACCACCGGCATCCCGCCGGTCGACGGGCAGGCGCCCGAGCTGATCATCGCCTCGCCCGGATGGAGCCCGGCCCAGCCCCTGCTGGCCGCCGCGGCCGACGCCGGTATCCCCATCTGGGGCGACGTCGAGCTGGCCTGGCGGGTGCGCATCCGCGAGGGCCGGCCAACGGCCGAATGGCTCACCATCACCGGCACGAACGGCAAGACGACCACGGTCGGGCTGACCGAGTCAATGCTGCTGGCCGCCGGCAAGCGCGCCGTGGCCGCCGGGAACGTGGGCACACCCATCCTCGATGTGATCCGCGACCCGCAGGGGTTCGACTTCCTCGCCGTGGAGCTCTCCAGCTTTCAGCTCCACTGGAGCGAGTCGATCTCGGCGCTGGCCAGCGTGTGCCTCAATATCGCCGAGGACCACGTCGACTGGCACGGCAGCTACGAGGCCTACGCCGCGGCGAAGGCCAAGATCTACGATCGCACCCGGATCGCCTGCATTTACAACGCCGAACAGCACGAGACCGAGGTGATGGTCGAGGAAGCCGAGGTGATCGAAGGCTGCCGGGCGGTCGGCTTCACCACCGGCACGCCCGCGGTGAGCATGATGGGCGTCGTCGAGGACCTCCTCGTTGACCGGGCCTTCATCGAACAGCGCAGGGACTCGGCCGCCGAACTGGCGTCGGTCCGTGAACTCGGGGACGTCGTGCCGCGCCACCTTGTGGCGAACGCGCTGGCGGCCGCCGCCCTGGTGCGGGCCGCGGGCATCTCTCCGGCAGCCGTCCGGGAGGGGATCCGCACCTACTCCCCGGGTGCGCACCGCATCGAGGCCATCGCCTCCGCCGGGGGCGTGCTCTGGATCAACGACTCCAAGGCCACCAATCCGCACGCAGCCTCGGCCTCCCTGGCCGCCTTCACCTCGGTGGTCTGGATCGCCGGGGGCCTCTCCAAGGGCGTCGCCTACGACGACCTCGTCCGCACCCACGCCGCCCGCCTGCGGGCCGTGGTCCTGATCGGGACCGGCAGCACGGCACTGCAGGAGGCACTGCACCGACACGCTCCCGATGTGCCCATCATCAGCTGGCACACCAGTCACACTGGAAACGGACACCCTGAGGGCGGGGGAGAGGGTGCACAGGTGATGGAATGGGCGGTCTCCGAGGCGGCCCGCCTCGCCGGGGAGGGCGACACCGTTCTGCTCGCACCGGCCGCCGCCTCAATGGATCAGTTCTCCTCATACGCCCACCGGGGTGATGCCTTTGCCACGGCGGTTCGAGCGCTGGTGGAGGGGCAGGCACCAACCGCGAAGGAGCTCTAGATGGTTACCACCCCCACCCGGCACCCCGGGCGCAGGCCTGCGGCTGCCCGCACCGCCGGCGCAGCGGCCGGGCGTGCCGCCGGTGCGCCCAGGGCCACCACCCCCGCCGTCCCCGCGCCTCCGGCACCGCGCCGCGGCATCAGGGCAGCAGCGGCACGGGGCTGGCGCTTCCTCGAGGGAACCGACCGCAGGCCCAGCGGCTCCAGCTACTACCTGATTCTCGGCGCTGCCCTCGCCCTGACGGCCATCGGCTTGCTCATGGTGCTCTCGGCGTCCTCTGTCGAGGCGATCTCCGAGGGCAAGGAGGAATTCGACCTCTTCCTGAAGCAGGCGGTGTGGGCCGGTGCCGGCGTGGTGCTGATGTTCATCCTCTCCCGCGTCGGACCGCGGCTCTACAAGGCCCTGGCCTGGCCCGGGCTGGGCGTGGCGGTGGTGCTGCTGATCCTCGTGCTGGTCATCGGGGTCAGCATCAACGGCAATAAGAACTGGATCATGATCGGCAACCAGTCCTTCCAGCCCTCCGAGCCGGCCAAACTTGCGCTGGCCCTGTGGTTCGCCACGGTCCTCGAGCGCAAGAAGGGACTGATCCGGGACTGGAAGCACGCCCTGATTCCCGCCCTGCCCCTGGGCGGGCTGCCCATCGGCCTGGTGCTGCTAGGCGGCGACCTCGGCACCGGGATGATCCTCATGATGATCGCCGCCGCGGCCCTGTTCTTCGCCGGGGCACCGCTGAAGATGTTCCTCCTCGCCGGCGTCGGCGCAGCGCTCGTCGGAACTCTCATGGTGGCCACCAGTGCCAACCGCGGCGGGCGCATCAGCGCCTGGCTGCGGCTGAACTGCGAGGACGGCGCGGACCTGTGCCTGCAGTCCGACAACGGCCTGTTCGCCATGGCCTCGGGCGGATGGTTCGGGGTGGGCATCGGCCAGAGCCGCCAGAAATGGAACTGGATCCCCGAGGCGCACAACGACTTCATCTTCGCCATCATCGGTGAGGAGTTCGGCCTCGTCGGCGCCATCGTCGTCGTGGCCCTGTTCGGAATCCTCGCGGTGGCCACCATCCAGGTCGCCATGCGCTACAGCGACCCGTTCGTGCGTATCCTGATGGGGTCCATCCTGGTGTGGCTGATCGGCCAGGCCTTCGTCAACGTCGGCATGGTGACCGGCCTGCTGCCGGTGATCGGCGTCCCCCTGCCCTTCATCTCCTACGGCGGGTCGGCGCTGACCTTCACCCTCGCCGCGGTGGGCGTCCTGCTCTCCTTCGCCCGGCGGATGCCCGCGACCTTCATCAAGACCGAAAGCGAAACCGCAGCGTCATGACCCCCCCGACACCCGTGTCCGTCGTCCTGGCCGGCGGCGGCACCGCCGGCCACATCAGCCCCCTGCTGGCCATCGCCGACGCCATCACCGACCTCGCCCCCGGTACCCGGATCACCGCCGTCGGGACCGAGTCCGGCATGGAGACCCGGCTCGTGCCGGCCGCCGGCTACGACCTGGAGACCATCGATCGGGTGCCGCTGCCAAGACGGCCCTCCACCGACCTGCTCAAGCTGCCCTACCGCCTGGCCGGGGCCATCCGGCAGGCGCTGCGCATCCTCGACACGGTCCGGCCCTCGGTGGTCGTCGGGGTTGGCGGCTACGTCGCCGCGCCGCTGTACCTGGCGGCATTCCTGCGGCGCGTGCCGCTGGTGATCCACGAGGCCAATGCCCGCCCGGGCATCGCCAACCGGCTGGGCGCCCGCATCGCCGGGACCGTCGCCGTGGCGTTCCGGGACACCCGGCTGCCCAAGGCCCAGTGGGTGGGCATGCCCATGCGCCGCGCCATCGCCGGACTGGACCGGGCAACCGCACGCGAGTCCGCCCGGCGGGCACTGGGGCTCGACCCGGCACGCCCGACGCTCATCATCACCGGCGGCTCCTCCGGGGCCCTGAGCATCAACCGCGCCGCCGCCGCGGCCGCCCCCGGCCTGTGCGCCGAGGGGATCCAGATCCTCCACATCACTGGCCGCGGCAAGACGATCACCGCCTCAGACGGCTCCCCGCTCACGCTGCCGGGCTACCACCAGCTCGAGTACGTCGACGACATGGAGGCCGTGTACGCCGCCGCCGACCTGCTCGTGGCCCGGGCAGGTGCCGCCACCGTCTGCGAGATCAGCGCCGTGGGGCTGCCCTCGATCCTCGTTCCCCTCGCCCACGGCAACGGCGAGCAGGCCCTGAACGCCGCAGCCCTCACCGCCGACGGGGGAGCGGTGCTGATTTCCGATGCCGACCTCACACCGGCGCGGCTGAGCTCGGAGGTCCTCACCCTCCTGAAGGAACCCGCGGCCCTTGACCGGATGGCCCGTGCCGCCGCGGCGCAGGGTATTCGCGATGCTGACCGGACCATGGCCCGGCTCGTCCTCGACGCGGCAGGAGCCTCATCATGACCGGCATCACCCAGGAATCCGTCCCGGAGCGGCGGCCGGCCGGCCCCACCGCCGGGCGTGTCCACTTCATCGGCCTCGGCGGCGCCGGCATGTCGGCCGTCGCCCGGGTCCTGCTCGGCCAGGGCATCCCCGTCTCCGGCTCGGACGCAGCGGACTCCAAGTCCCTGAGGTCCCTGGCCGCCCTCGGCGCCGAGGTCCACGTCGGCCACCGGGCCGAGAACGTCGCCGGCGCCAGCCAGGTGGTCATCTCCTCGGCCATCCGGCCCGACAACCCCGAACTGCTCGAGGCCCGCCACCGCGGCATCACCATCCAGCACCGCTCCGAGGCCCTCGCTGCGGCCATGGCCGGCCAGCGGGTCATCGCCGTCGCCGGAACCCACGGAAAGACCACGACGACGGCGATGATCACCGTCCTGCTGCAGGCGGCCGGGCGCGAGCCCTCCTTCGCCATCGGCGGCGACGTCGCGGCCCTGGGCGTCAACGCCCGCTGGTCCGGCGGGGACGTGTTCGTTGCGGAAGCCGACGAATCGGATGGCTCGTTCCTGAACTACAGCCCGCAGATCGCCGTGGTGACCAACGTCGAAGCGGACCACCTCGACCACTACGGCACGGCGGCCGCCGTCACGGCGGTCTTCGAACAGTTCGTCGGCCTCCTGCCCGAGGACGGCGTGCTCATTGCCTGCGCCGACGATCCCGGAGCGGCCGCCCTGGCCGCCGCTGCCGCCGCGACCCGCCGGGTGCGCACGTACGGGTACTCGCCGACCGCCGACATTCAGTTGGGCTCCACCCGTGCGCTGGGCAGCACCTCCAACAGTGTGCTCTCCTTCGCCGTCGACGGCCTCGACGCCCAGCAGGAGCTCCAGCTGAGCGTGCCGGGGACCCACAACATCCTCAACGCCGCGGCGGCGTTCGCCGTCGGCCTCGAGCTCGGCGTGGACCCCGCGGTCGCCGCGGAGGGCCTCGCCTCGTTCTCCGGGGCGGCCCGGCGCTTCGAGGCCCGCGGCGGGGGCGCGGGGGTGAGGGTCTTCGACGACTACGCCCACCACCCCACGGAGGTTGCCGCGGCCCTGGCCGCCGCCCGTACCGTCGCCGCCGGGCATGCGGTGCACGTGCTGTTCCAGCCCCACCTTTTCTCCCGCACGCGCGAGTTCGCCGACGGGTTCGCCGCCGCCCTGGACACGGCGGACTCGGCGACGCTGCTGCCCATCTACCCCGCCCGCGAGGACCCGATCCCGGGGATCACCAGCGACCTGATCGCCGGGAAGCTCACCCGGCCCGGGGGATACATCCAGGATCAGCAGGCCGCCGTCCGCGAGGTGGCCGCCCGCGCCTCCGCCGGCGACATCATCCTCACCGTCGGCGCCGGAGACGTCACGCACCTGGCCTCCGGGCTGGTCGAGGCCCTCCGCGCCCGGGAAGGCACCGGAACGGCGGACGATGACGCCTAAGAAGCCAACAGGTCCGGCCGTCGCTGGAACCGGTGCCGCCGGCGGTGCGCGGGCCAACTCGGGCAAGGTCTCCGTGCTGCCCCGGGAGGACGCGGAGCCGGTCGGAGCGACAGTCCTTGAATTTCCGGAACCCCCGGCCCGGCGCCGGCGGCGGGTGCTGCTGTGGAGCCTCCTGGCCGGAGTCCTGGTGGTGGGCGGCCTGCTCGCGTATCTGATCTTCTCTCCGGCCCTGGCGCTGAAGCACCTGCGGGTCGAGGGCAACACGCTGGTCTCCACCGAGGAGGTGACCGCGGCGCTCGAGCCGCTCAAGGGCACCTCGCTCACCCGGCTCCCGGACGGGAAGGTCGAAGGCCTCCTGCGGGACAAGGCGCCCATCGAGGAGGTGCGCGTGGCGGCCGAGCCGCCATCAACCCTCGTGGTCACCATCCGCGAACGGGTGCCGGTGGCCATCGTGCAGAAGGACAAGCAGTTCATCCTGATCGACTCGGAGGGCCGGCAGCTGAAGACCGTGGCGGACCGGGCGGCGGTGAAGCTTCCGCTGATCGACGGCGGCACGGAGGCGGTCAATTCGGAGGTCTTCCGCTCGATCACCGCGGTGCTGGCCGACCTGCCCCCCGACATCCTGTCCCGCCTCAACCACGCCTCCGCCCGAAGCGTGGACTCGGTTTCGCTTTCGCTGACCGGCAACCAGAAGATCTTTTGGGGGAGCGCGGAACGCAACACCGCGAAGGCGAAGGTCCTCTCGGCCCTGCTGAAGGTCCCGGCATCGGATCCACCGGTGAAGGAATTCGACGTCAGCACCCCCGACCGTCCGGTGACCCGGTGAGCGGGATTTGAAAGAAACAAGGCGACACGCGGCACCGGTCATTGCAGAACACTCCCGGTGCCCATAGCGTCTCAGATAGAAGTTACTTGACATAACATTAACCCTCAACCTGAGAGTTAACGTTATGCCGAGTGAAGGTTGAAGCCGGTTCCGGCCGGGTGTAACCCCAGACAACAGCGCACAGATTCGAACAAGGGACACAGGACGTGGCAGCACCGCAGAATTACTTGGCCGTCATCAAGGTCGTCGGCATCGGCGGGGGCGGCGTAAACGCCATCAACCGGATGATCGAGGTGGGACTCCGTGGGGTGGAGTTCATCGCCATCAACACCGACGCGCAGGCGCTGCTGATGAGCGACGCCGACGTGAAGCTCGACGTCGGACGGGAACTGACGCGCGGGCTCGGCGCCGGCGCGGACCCGGAGGTCGGCCGCAGGGCGGCCGAGGACCACTCCGAGGAGATCGAAGAGGTGCTGCGCGGGGCCGACATGGTCTTCGTCACCGCCGGTGAGGGCGGTGGCACGGGCACCGGCGGTGCGCCCGTCGTGGCCCGCATCGCCCGGTCGCTCGGCGCGCTGACCATCGGCGTCGTCACCCGGCCGTTCACCTTCGAGGGCCGCCGCCGGTCCAACCAGGCCGAGTCGGGTATCGACACCCTGCGCGACGAGGTCGACACCCTCATCGTCATTCCGAACGACCGCCTGCTCTCGATCAGCGACCGCAATGTGTCGATGCTCGATGCGTTCCGTTCCGCCGACCAGGTGCTCCTTTCCGGTGTGCAGGGCATCACCGACCTGATCACCACCCCCGGCCTGATCAACCTCGACTTCGCCGACGTCAAGTCGGTCATGCAGGGTGCGGGCTCGGCCCTCATGGGCATCGGCTCCGCGCGCGGCGAGGACCGTGCCGTGAAGGCCGCCGAACTCGCGATCGCCTCGCCGCTGCTTGAGGCCTCGATCGACGGCGCGCACGGCGTGCTGCTGTCCATCCAGGGCGGCTCCGACCTCGGCCTCTTCGAGATCAACGAGGCGGCCCGGCTGGTGCAGGAGGTCGCCCACCCGGAGGCCAATATCATCTTCGGTGCGGTGATCGACGACGCCCTCGGCGACGAGGCCCGCGTCACCGTGATCGCCGCCGGCTTCGACCAGGTCGATGCGACCTCGCAGCCTGCAGTACCTGCGGTCAAGCCCGCTGCGGCCCCCACGGTCGGCGGCGACACCGCCCGTGCCGCCGCGCCGGCCTCCGCGGGCCTGGGCGCGTGGTCCCAGCAGCGCTTCGCCCAGTCCAACGCGGTGCCCGCCGATGCCGGCTTCGACGTCGACCTGCCCGCCGTGGTGGAGCCTGACCTCTCCTCGGGCCGCTCGGACGACCTCGACGTGCCCGACTTCCTGAAGTAACCGGGATCTCCTGCGGATGTTCTTCTGGCAAGGCGGCGTGCAGCCCGGGCTGCACGCCGCCTTCACCGATTCCGCTGCCGGCAACCTCGCACTCAACCTCGGGCGGCCCTCGGCGGCGGCCGGTAACCGGGCACGGGTGGAGGCGGCGATGGGCGTGGCACCCGGTTCCCTGCGGTTCATGACCCAGGTGCACTCGAGTACTGTGGCCGAGGTGCCGGCCGGCTCCGCCGATTGGAGCCCGCCGGAGGCCGACGCCCTGCTCAGTCCGGACGGGAGCCAGGCGCTGGCAGTCCTCGTGGCGGACTGCGTTCCCATTGTCCTGGCCGACCGCTCCGGCCCGGCGACCGCCGTCGTCCATGCCGGACGCAGGGGCGTGCTGACCGGCATCGTGCCCAACGCCGTGGCGGGCCTGCGCGCCCACGGTGCCCGGGAGCTCACCGCCTGGATCGGTCCGTCGGTGTGCGGGCGGTGCTACGAGGTGCCGGCCGAGATGAGGGACGAAGTTGCCGCCGCCGTCCCGGCCTCCTACGCCCAGACGCGGCAGGGCACCCCGGCGCTCGACCTGCCGGCCGCGGTGCGGCAGCAGCTGCGCGAGGCGGGCGTCGACGTGGCGGCGGTGCCGTCGGGATCCTCGGCGTGCACGCTCGAGAACCCCCGGCTGTTCTCCCACCGCAGGGAACCCGGTGCCGGCCGGCTCGCCGGCCTGGTCTGGCGCACGTGAGCGGCACGGACGGGGCGGCGGACGCGGGCGCGCGCCGGCAGGAACTTGCCGTGCGGCTGGGCGCGGTACGGGCGCGGATCTCGGCGGCCTGCGCCGCCGCGGGACGGACCGACGCGCCGGGGCTGATTGTGGTGACGAAGTTCTTCCCGGCCGCGGACGTGCGGCTGCTCTCCGGCCTCGGTGTGCGGGACGTGGGCGAGAACCGGGACCAGGAGGCCGCCGCAAAGGCCGCCGAGACCGCCGACCTTGACCTGCGCTGGCACTTCATCGGTCAGCTGCAAAGCAACAAGGCCCGCTCGGTGCTCCGCTATGCCGCCGCGGTGCACTCCGTGGACCGGCCCTCGGTGGCGGAGGCCCTGGCGAAGGCCGCGGGCACCGAGGCCGAACGCCGCTCCGGCGCCGGCCTTCCCCAGAGGTCCGCGCTGCTCTGCTTCATCCAGGTCAGCCTCGACCCTGATGCCCGCGCCGGCGGACGGGGAGGGGCCGCGCCATCGGAGGTCCCCGAGATCGCCGCCCGGCTCGCAGGGGTGCAGGGGCTGCACCTCGAGGGCGTCATGGCGGTGGCACCGCTGGGCGCCGACCCGCTGCCGGCCTTCCAGCGCCTGGCCGGCATCTCCGCGGACCTGCGGGCGGACCACCCCGGCGCCTCGGCCATCTCGGCCGGCATGAGCGGGGACCTGGAGGCCGCCATCCAGGCGGGCGCGACACACCTCCGGGTTGGCTCAGATGTGCTCGGTCCCCGCCCGCCGGTGCGGTAGCGTCTGCACCGGGACGGCAGTGAGACCCGCAGGGCGCGGTTTCGGCACCGGGACGAAGCGAAGTATCCACTCTCTCAATGACAGGAGTTACCATGGCTGGCGCACTGCGCAAGACAATGATTTACCTTGGGCTCGCCGATGGTGACGAGCACTACGAGCCCGAGGCGAAGAGCGCCCACAGCAGGAACGAGGATTACGCAGTGGATTATGACCGTGACGAACGCCGTCCCGAACCCGCACCCGTCCCACGAAGCGTCCCCAGCGAGGAGTACCGGGCCCCGGTGACACCGATCAAGCGCGTGCAGTCGACCCGTGACGACTCCGCCCTGCGGCAGATCACCACCGTCCACCCCCGCTCCTACAACGATGCGAAGCTGATCGGCGAGAGTTTCCGCGACGGCATCCCCGTCATCATGAACGTCACCGACATGGGCGAATCCGATGCCAAGCGCCTCGTCGACTTCTCCGCGGGACTGGTCTTCGGACTGCACGGAAGCATCGAAAGGGTCACCAATAAGGTGTTCCTGCTCTCGCCGTCGTATATTGAAGTTCTGGGTGAGGACCAGAAGGCCAGCGAAGCTCAGACCAGCTTCTTCAACCAGAGCTGAAGCCGGCCGGCTGTCCGTGCCTGCCGACCCCGATAAGGCCCTAAGGACTGGAACCGCTCCGTGAGTTTGGTATTTGCCCTGATTTACCTCGTTCTGATGTTGTTCCAGCTTGCGCTGATCATCAGGATTATTTACGACGCCGTCCAGATTTTCGCCCGAAGCTGGCGTCCCCAGAAAATCGCGCTGGTCGTTGCCTCCGGTATTTATGCAGTGACCGATCCGCCGATCAAAGCTTTGCGTCGCGTGATTCCGCCGCTGCGAATTGGGGGAGTTTCCCTTGACCTGGCTTTTCTTGTGTTGTTTTTCGCCGTGGTGATCCTGATGGGTGTGTCCCAGGGTTTCGCCACGGCATAGACCCGGTTTAGTTTTCGAGTCCCAATAGATATAAGCTGAATTCCACTCTGATGTGAATTCAGTTATTCACGTCCACAATTCGGTACCGCAGGCAGGTCCGCCCCCGGGCAGGCAGGTCTTTAACACTACGAGGTGACCAGATGGCCCTGACGCCAGAAGATGTTGTCAATAAGAGGTTCCAGCCGACGAAGTTCCGCGAGGGCTACGACCAGGACGAGGTGGATGACTTCCTCGACGAGATCGTCGTCGAACTGCGCCGTCTGAACCAGGAGAACGAGGAGCTGCGCCGCCGGCTCTCCGACGCTCCCGCCGGCACCGCCTCGACCGGGACGGTCCCCGCCCCGGTTGCCGCCAGCACCAAGACCGAAGAGGTCCGCGAGGAGGAGAAGCGGCCCGAGCCAGCAAAGCCGGAGCCCCGCGTCGAGACCGCCTCGCCCGCCGCCGTTCCCGCGGCTGCCAGCGCCGAGTCCGCCGCCGGCGTCCTCGCCATGGCCCAGAAGCTTCACGACGAGTACGTCAACGCAGGCGTCGAGCAGCGCGACAAGATCATCGCCGAAGCCCAGATCGAGGCCAGCAGCCTCGTCAACGACGCCCAGGACAAGAGCCGCAAGGTCCTCGGCGCCCTCGAGCAGCAGAAGAGCGTGCTGGAACGCAAGGTCGAGCAGCTCCGCAGCTTCGAGCGCGACTACCGTTCACGCCTCAAGGCCTACATCGAGGGCCAGCTGCGCGACCTCGACTCCCGCGGATCGGTGGCCTCGGAGACGGCCGACGCCTAAGCCCTTCGGGCGCGCCGCGCGGAGGTGCCGGCAGGGCACCGCAGCGCAGTACCGGATTGAGGCCGGCCCCGGAAAAGGGGCCGGCCTTTGCCGTACCCTTGAGGAGTCGTCCCACGACAGTCCGATCCACCAGTTCCATACCTCTGCCGTTGTGCGGAAGCGTATGCACCCGGCACGAAAGCGTTATGAGCGAGAATCCACCGGCAGAGCGAACCCCCGCGGAAACGAAACGGACCGACGGCCCCGGCCACAGCAAGCGCGTCCGGGCCCGGTACGCCGTCCTGCTTCTGGTCTGCACGCTCGCCGCCTACGTTTTTGACCAGGTCACCAAGGCCTGGGTGGTCTCCACCATGACCGAAGGCTCGATCACACCGGTGCTGCCCCCGCTGCTGAACTGGCACTTCATCCGGAACCCCGGCGCGGCCTTCTCGATCGGCACCAACGTCACCTGGATCTTCACCATCGTCCAGGCCCTTGTCTCCCTGGCCATCCTGACCCAGATCCGCAAGGTCGCCTCGTGGGGCTGGGCCGCCGCCCTGGGGCTCGTGCTCGGCGGGGCGCTGGGCAACCTCACCGACCGTCTCTTCCGTGAACCGTCCTTCGGGCAGGGGCACGTCGTCGACTTCATCGCCCTGCCCAACTTCGCGATCTTCAACATCGCCGACTCCGCCGTCGTCAGCGGCGTCATCCTGGTGTGCCTGATGACCCTGCGCGGCATCGGCATGGATGGGCGGCGCAGCAGCGACGGCGGTGCCGGGGAAAGCGCCGCCGGAACCGGCCCTGACACGCCCCGGCCGGACGGCAACCCCTCGTGAGCGGGACCTCCGACGTGGGCACCCCCACCGCCTTCACCGTGCCCGAGGACCTCGGCGGGTCCCGCACCGACGCCGCCCTGGCGCAGCTGGCCGGGGTCTCCCGGTCGGTGGCCGCCGCCTGGTGCGCCGACGGCAGGGTCAGCCGCGGCGGCACGGTCCTGGCCAAGGCCGACCGCGTGCAGGCCGGCACCGACCTGCTCGTGGTGGTCCCCGATGCCGCCGACCCGCTGCGGGTGATCCCCGAGGCCGTCGAAGGCATGGGCATCCTCATCGACGACGAGGACTTCGTGGTCATCGACAAGCCCGTCGGCGTCGCCGCCCACCCCTCCCCGGGCTGGGTGGGCCCCACCGTGGTGGGCGCCCTGGCCGCGGCCGGCTACCGGATCTCCACCTCCGGAGCCCCCGAACGGGCCGGCATCGTGCACCGGCTCGACGTCGGCACCTCCGGGGCCATGGTCGTCGCCAAGACGGAACGGGCCTACACGGCCCTGAAGCGGGCCTTCAAGGAGCGCACGGTCGATAAGGTGTACCACGCCGTCGTGCAGGGCCTGCCCGACCCGCTCGAGGGAACCATCGACGCGCCCATCGGGCGCCACCCGGCCCACGACTGGCGGTTCGCCGTGCTTGAGGACGGGCGGCCCTCGGTCACCCACTACGAGGTCCTCGAGGCCTTCGGCCGGGCCAGCCTCGTCGAGGTGCACCTCGAGACCGGCCGCACCCACCAGATCCGCGTCCACTTCTCGGCGCTGCGCCACCCTTGCGTGGGCGATCTCACCTACGGCGCCGACCCGCGGCTCGCGGCGGAGCTGGGCCTGACCCGGCAGTGGCTGCACGCCCACCGCCTGGGCTTCGAGAATCCGCGCACCGGCGAGCCGGTTCGAGCCGTGAGTCCCTATCCGCTGGACCTCGAGTACGCCCTGGGCGCCCTGTCCGGGGACCGCGCCTAACACGCCTGCGGGTGCGGGGGTGGGGCCCGGGGACGCAGGGGCGGGCCTAGAATGGTCGAGTGGTTTCAACAGCAGCGTCCCGCGAGTCCTTCGTCCACCTTCACAATCACACCGAGTACTCCATGCTCGACGGGGCCGCGAAGCTGACCGACCTCTTCAGCCACACCGAAGAGCTCGGCATGAACGCGCTGGCCACCACCGACCACGGGTTCGTGTTCGGGGCCTTCGACTTCTGGAGCAAGGCCCGCAGCGCCGGCATCAAACCGATCATCGGGGTGGAGGCGTACCTGACCCCCGGCACCGCCCGCTCGGACCGCACCCGCGTCCAGTGGGGCGGGGGAGGCCGCGACGACGTCTCCGGCGCCGGCGCCTACACCCACATGACCCTCTGGTCGGAGTCCACCGAGGGCATGCACAACCTGTTCCGGATGTCCTCGCTGGCCTCCCTCGAGGGCTACCTCTACAAGCCCCGCATGGACCGGGACCTGCTGCAGACCTACGGCAAGGGCCTGATCGCCAGCACCGGCTGCCCCTCGGGCGAGGTGCAGACCAAGCTGCGGCTGGGGCTCTACCAGGAGGCAAAGCAGGCGGCCTCGGACTTCCGCGACATCTTCGGCGCCGAAAACTACTTTTGCGAGCTGATGGACCACGGGCTCGACATCGAACGCAACGTCCAGGCCGACCTGATCAAGCTGGCCCGCGAACTGGGCCTGCCGCTGGTCGCCACCAACGACCTTCACTACACCCACGCCGAGGACTCCAAGGCCCACGCGGCCCTGCTGTGCGTCCAGTCGGGCTCGACCCTGGCCGACCCCAAGCGCTTCAAGTTCGACGCCGACGAGTTCTACCTCAAATCGCCCGCCGAGATGCGCGCCATCTTCCGCGACTACCCCGAGGCCTGCGACAACACGCTGCTCATTGCCGAGCGCTGCGACGTCGAATTCAACACCAAGGCCAACTACATGCCCCGGTTCCCGGTGCCCGAAGGGGAGAACGAGCAGTCCTGGTTCGTCAAGGAGGTCGAGACCGGCCTGGCCTACCGCTACCCCGACGGCGTACCCGACGACGTACGCAAGCAGGCCGAGTTCGAGGTCGGCGTCATCACCCAGATGGGCTTCCCCGGGTACTTCCTCGTGGTGGCCGACTTCATCAACTGGGCCAAGAACAACGGCATCCGGGTGGGCCCGGGCCGCGGCTCCGGCGCCGGCTCCATGGTGGCCTACGCCATGCGCATCACCGACCTCGACCCGCTCAAGCACGGGCTGATCTTCGAGCGCTTCCTGAATCCCGAGCGCGTCTCCATGCCCGACTTCGACGTCGACTTCGATGATCGGCGCCGCTCCGAGGTGATCCGCTACGTCACCGAGAAGTACGGCGACGAGCGCGTCGCCATGATCGTCACCTACGGCACCATCAAGGCCAAGCAGGCACTGAAGGACTCCTCGCGCGTCATGGGCTACCCGTTCTCCACGGGGGAGCGGCTCACCAAGGCCATGCCGCCGGACGTCATGGGCAAGGGCCTGGCCCTGGCCGACGTGCACAACAAGGACGCCAAGCGCTACTCCGAGGCCGACGAGCTGCGCGAACTGCTCAAGACCGACCCCGACTCGGCCAAGGTGTTCGAGACGGCGCTGGGCCTCGAGGGGCTGAAGCGCCAGTGGGGCGTCCACGCCGCCGGCGTCATCATGTCCTCGGACCCGCTGATCGACATCATCCCGATTATGCGCCGGGACCAGGACGGCCAGATCATCACCCAGTTCGACTACCCCACCTGCGAGGGGCTCGGACTGATCAAGATGGACTTCCTGGGGCTGCGCAACCTCACGATCATCACCGACGCCGTGGAGAACATCACGGCGAACAAGGGCACCGACCTGGTGCTCGAGGACCTCGAGCTCGACGACAAGGCCTCCTACGAGCTGCTGGCCCGGGGCGACACCCTGGGCGTGTTCCAGCTCGACGGCGGGCCCATGCGTTCGCTGCTCAAGCTCATGCGCCCCGACAACTTCGAAGACATCTCCGCGGTGCTCGCGCTCTACCGCCCAGGACCGATGGGCGTGAACTCCCACACGAACTACGCCCTGCGCAAGAACGGGCTTCAGGAGATCGAGCCGATCCACCCCGAGCTCGAAGGCCCGCTCGAGGAGATCCTGGGCGGCACCTACGGCCTGATCGTCTACCAGGAGCAGGTGATGTCCGCGGCCCAGAAGCTCGCGAACTTCACCCTCGGCCAGGCGGACATGCTCCGGCGCGCCATGGGCAAGAAGAAGAAGTCGGAGCTGGACAAGCAGCAGGCCGACTTCTTCGCCGGCATGAAGGAAAACGGCTACTCCCAGGCCGCCATGGACAAGCTGTGGACCGTCCTCGAATCCTTCTCGGACTACGCGTTCAACAAGGCCCACACCGCCGCGTACGGGCTGATCTCCTACTGGACGGCCTACCTCAAGGCGCACTACCCGGCCGAATACATGGCCGCCCTGCTCACCAGCGTCGGCGACGACAAGGACAAGCTGGCCATCTACCTCAACGAGTGCCGCAGGATGGGCATCACGGTCCTCCCGCCGGACGTCAACGAGTCGAGCGTTAACTTCACCCCGGTCGGCAACGACATCCGCTTCGGCATGGGCGCCATCCGCAACGTCGGCGCGAACGTCGTCGGGGCGATGGTCACCGCCCGCGAGGAGAAGGGCGACTTCACCTCCTTCAGCGACTTCCTGCAGAAGGTCCCCGCCGTCGTCTGCAATAAACGCACCATCGAATCCCTCATCAAGGCCGGGGCCTTCGACTCGCTCAAACACCCCCGCCGGGCGCTGGCGATGATCCACGAGGAGGCCGTCGACTCGGTCATCGTGCTCAAGCGCAACGAGGCCGCGAACCAGTTCGACCTGTTCAGCGCCTTCGACGACCCCGGCGCCGGCAGCAGCCTGTCCGTTGAGGTGCCGGACCTGCCTGAATGGGAGAAGAAGGACAAGCTCTCCTTCGAACGCGACATGCTCGGCCTCTACGTCTCGGACCACCCGCTGCAGGGCCTCGAGGGGATCCTCAGCCAGCACGCCGACCTGACGATTCCCTCGGTGATCAGCGACGAGGGCCCGGCCGACGGCGCCATTGTCACCATCGCGGGCATGATCACCTCCCTGCAGCGGCGGATCGCCAAGAACAGCGGCAACGCCTACGCGCGGGCGGAGATCGAGGACCTCGCCGGGTCGATGGAGGTCATGTTCTTCGGCCAGGTGTACGGGCCGATCTCGGGCGTGCTCGCCGAGGACCTCATCGTCGTGGTGCGCGGCCGGCTGCAGCGGCGGGACGACGGCGCGGTGATGCTGAACGCACAGGAACTCACTGTGCCCGACCTCAGCGAGGGCCACTCCGGGCCCGTCGTCATCTCGATGGCCCAGCACAAGGCCACCGAGGCGGCGGTGACGGCCCTCGGCGAGGTGCTGCGCACCCATCCGGGCACCAGCGAGGTGCAGATCCGGCTTAACGGCAACCGCAAGGTCGAGGTGATGAAGCTCGGAGTGGACCTGCGGGTGAACCCCACCCCGTCACTGTTCGGGGACCTGAAGGTGCTGCTCGGCCCCGCCTGCCTCGACGCTTGAGCCTGCCGGCCGCTTGAGGCTGCCGGCTGCCTGATCCGGCCGCCGGGCCGCACGCCGGGGCCGATTCCGCCTCAGATGATGTAGTCGGTGGGCGCGGCATAGCCGCCCCCGTGGTACAGCAGCGGCGCACCGTCGGCCCCGGTGCCTCCCTCGATCACCTCGGCGACGACCACCGCGTTGTTCTCGAAGGACAGCCTCATGGTGATGCACCCGATCAGCCAGCCGGCCACCCCGTGCAGCAGCGGGACCCCATGGGAGCCCGGGCTCCAGTGGTCCCCGCCGAAGCGGTCCGAGGTGCGGGCGAACCGGTCCGCGAGGGCCTGGTTGTCGAGGCCCAGCATATGGACGCCGACAAAGCTGGTGTTGGCGACCGCCGGCCAGGACGAGGACCCCCGCGCCATATTGAATGTGAATCGGGCAGGGTCGGCCGACAGGGACGCCACGGAGGTGGCGGTGAACCCGAAGGGCTGTCCGTGGTAGGACGCGGTAATGATGGCGACCCCGGCCGCATGGCGGCGGAAAACCCCGCGGAATGCCGACCCCGGGCCCGGATCGGCGGCGGCAGGACTGTCCTTCACCAGGTTTCCTTCCATGGCTCCTCCTTCAACAATCGCGATCCGCACCCGCGTGCGGGGCGGCCGCCGGCGGCTCCGGCAATCCCTCAACCCTAGGCGAGCCGGGCGGCGGGGGCGTGCTTTTGTTAATGTAGAAGTCATGCACCCCTCCCGCCCGCTCGACGCCGGCTCCTACCCGCCCCCGGTGTACGCTCCGGCCCCGAACCGCGCCGCTGCCCCTCCCGTGGGACTGCTGTGGTGGGCCGGTTCGACGGCGGTGCTCGGCATCGTCCTGGGCGTGGTCTGGTGGCTCGGCGCCCCCGGCGGGATCCTTTACGGCGATGGACGGCTCCCGGGCACCTGGCTGCTGCGCGACCTGACCCTTGCGGGGCTTGAAGTTGTTGCGGGCGTAGCCGTGGGAACGGTGCTGGCCCGGCGCCTCGGGCGGCCCGGCGGGCTGCGGCGTCTTCTTGCCGCTGTCGGCGGCTCAGTGCTGGGGTCCGTGCTCGCCGTCCTGATCGGCACCGCGCTCGGGGCCTGGATCGGTCCGCACGGCAGCCCGGAGATCCCAGGGTCGGGCTTCGGGCTCCACTCACCGGGTGCCGCCGCCATCTGGCCGGCGGCCGCCGCCCTCATCGTGTTCCTTGCCGCCCTGTTCGACTGGCTGCAGCGCGACCGCCCCTGACATCCGGCCGGCGTCCCGGGCGCCGGTAGACTGGCCGAGTGGAAAATGCAGCAGCCGCCCCGGCCCGCGAGGGCTTCCGAACCATCGACCTGCGAGGTCTCTCCCTCAGCCGGCGTGAGTTGAAGCGCGCGCTGCCACGACCGCTGGTGGGGGACCATCCCCCCGAAGAGGCGGTCGGCCGAATCCTCGAGGACGTCCGGAGCCGTGGCCTGCCGGCCCTGAGGGAGCTCGCCCGCCGCTTCGACGGCGTGGAGCAGGACCACCCGCGGGTGCCCGCCGATGTCCTGCGCAGCGCCCTGGAAAACCTCGATCCGCAGGTCCGTGCGGCCCTGGATGAGGCGATCACCCGCGCCCGCCTGTTCGCCGCGGCGCAGGTGCCGGCCGAGGTGGAGGTCAGCCCGGCCCCGGGGGCACGGCTCGTGTCCCGGTGGGTTCCTGTTGACCGGGTGGGCCTCTACGTGCCCGGCGGCCTGGCGGTCTACCCCTCGTCGGTGGTGATGAACGTCGTTCCCGCGCAGGCGGCCGGCGTGCCCTCGATCGCCCTCGCCTCCCCGCCGCAGAAGGAATGGGGCGGCTGGCCGCACCCGGTCATCCTGGCGGCGGCGGCCCTGCTCGGAATCACCGAGGTGTATGCGATCGGCGGTGCCCAAGCGGTGGCTGCCTTCGCGTACGGCCTCGAGGAGGCCGACGGCCACCCTCCCCTCGAGCCGGTCGACGTCGTCACCGGGCCCGGCAACGTCTTCGTGGCCACGGCCAAGCGGCTCGTCCGCGGCGTCGTCGGCATCGACTCGGAGGCGGGTACCACCGAGATCGCGGTGCTGGCCGACGCCGGCGCCGACCCCGTCCTCGTCGCGGCGGACCTCGTCAGCCAGGCCGAACACGACCCGCAGGCAGCCTCGGTGCTCGTCACGGATTCGCCGGCCCTCGCCGATGCGGTGCGCATCGAGCTCGGCCGCCAGGCGGACGCCACCCGGCACCGCGAACGGGTGCTCACGGCCTTGTCCGGTCCGCAGTCGGGGGTGATCCTGGTCGACCACCTCGACGCCGGCCTTGAAGTCTGCAACGCCTACGCCGCCGAGCACCTCGAAATCCACACCGCCGACGCCGCGGCCGCCGCAGCCCGGGTCCGCAACGCGGGCGCGGTCTTCGTCGGACCGTACAGCCCCGTCAGCCTCGGCGACTACTGCGCCGGCTCCAACCACGTCCTGCCCACCGGGGGGACCGCCTCCTTCGCCTCCGGGCTCAACACGACGACCTTCCTGCGGGCGCAGCAGGTGGTGGAGTACTCACGGAGTGCGCTTCAGGACGTCAGCGCCCCCATCCTGGCGCTGTCCGAGGCCGAGAACCTGCCCGCCCACGGCGACGCCGTGCGGGCGCGCTTCCCCGGCAATAACCACTAGATGTGGTAATTGCACGCTTGTAGTTTCCCCACATCTGGTTCTACACTTGAACCATCCGGAGCGCCCAGCGGTCCGGCACCCGCCCATCCGGCCCGAGCGGAGACAGGAGTACGCAGTGCACTGCCCTTACTGCCGCAACTCCGACTCCCGGGTCGTTGACAGCCGGCTGGCCGACGACGGTTCGGCGATCCGCCGGCGCCGGCAGTGCCACGCCTGCGGGCGCAGATTCACCACGGTGGAGACGACAAGCCTCAGCGTCATCAAGCGCTCGGGTGCCGGCGAGCCCTTCAGCCGCGGCAAGGTGATCAACGGCGTGCGGAAGGCCTGTCAGGGCCGGCCGGTCACCGAGGACGACCTCGCTCTCCTGGCCCAGGAAGTCGAAGAATCCGTGCGTGCCAGCGGCGTCGCCGAGATCGATGCCCACGAGGTGGGACTGGCGATCCTGGGCCCCCTGCGGAAGCTCGACCAGATCGCCTACCTGCGTTTCGCCAGCGTGTACCAGGGCTTTGAATCCCTTGAGGATTTCGAAGAGGCCATAGCCACCCTGCGGCTCCAGTCCTCCGAAAACGCGAAGGTTCCCTCGGGGGCGCAGCGGCCCCTGACCGCGCACTAGGTGCGCCTTGAGACCCCGGTGGTGGCGGCGGAGGGGAAGCCGGCGCCACCACCGGCACCACGTCCCGCCTGACCGGACGTCCCGACCGGGGCCCGCCCTCGTCCGACGCACAAAAGACCCGTGCCTTCCGGTGATGCCGGTCGGCACGGGTCTTTTCGTGCGGGTCTTTTCGTCCGGGCCTTTTCGTACACTGCTGCCCCGTGCTGGGTCGGCGCGCGGGCTACTTGGTGCTTGAGGGGGACAGCAGAAGCGCCGCCTGCAGCGCCCCGCCGACGATGCCCGCCTGGTTCTTCAGCTGGGCCGGAACGATGCGGGTGCGCAGGTCCAGCGAGGGAAGGTATTCGGCGCTGCGCTTGGAGATCCCGCCGCCGACGATGAACAGCTCGGGGGAGAAGAGGAACTCGACGTGGGAGAAGTACCGCTGGAGCCGCACCGCGTACTCGTCCCAGTCGATCCCGTCCCGCTCCCGGGCCACGGCTGACGCCTTGGACTCGGCGTCGTGCCCGTCGATCTCGAGGTGCCCCAGTTCGGCGTTGGGCACCAGCTGCCCGTTGAAGATGAACGCGGAACCGATGCCGGTGCCCAGGGTGATCACCAGGACTGTCCCGGCCACGCCCTTGCCGGCGCCGTAGCGCACCTCGGCAAGGCCGGCGGCGTCGGCGTCGTTGATGACGTGGACGCTCCGGCCGAGGACCCGCGTGAAGAGGGCGTCGACGTCGGTGTCGACCCAGCTCTTATCGACATTCGCCGCCGAGCGGGCGACGCCGTGCTGGATGATGGCCGGGAAGGTCACACCCACCGGGACATCGGCGGCCGGACCGCCCGGACGAGAGGAGAGCTCGGTCACGATCTCGGCCACGACGCCGGCAACAGCCTCCGGGGTGGCCGGCTGGGGGGTCGGAATCCGGTAGCGCTCACCGACGATTTCGCCCTTGGCGAGGTCGACAATGCCGCCCTTGATCCCGGTGCCGCCGATATCGACACCGATGACGGTGGCGGGCAGCTTCCGGCCGGGCTTCTTCTTGTCGATGTCCTTGGGCATGATTCTCCAGGTGATATTCGTGGCCGGGCGGGCGGTTCGCCCGTCCCGGGCCGTTTCGTGGATTGGTCGGTGTGCTCGAACCGCCGGGCGGCGGGTCAGGGCAGGGTGAGGATCTCAGCGCCGGTGTCGGTGACGACCAGGGTGTGTTCGAACTGCGCGGTGCGTTTGGCGTCGCGGGTCACCACGGTCCAGTCGTCAGCCCACATGTCCCACTCGATGGTGCCAAGGGTCAGCATCGGTTCGATGGTGAAGACCATTCCGGTTTCAATCACCCGGTTGTAGGCCGGTGCGGCGTCGTAGTGCGGGATGATCAGGCCGGTGTGGAACGCCTCGCCCACGCCGTGGCCGGTGAAGTCGCGCACCACGCCGTAGCCGAAACGGCGTGCGTATGACTCGATGGCGCGGCCGATCACATTGATCTCCCGGCCCGGGGCGACGGCCCGGATCGCACGGTTCAGCGCCTCCTTCGTCCGTTCCACGAGCAGCCGGGATTCCTCGTCGACGTCGCCGATGAGGAAGGTGGAGTTCGTGTCGCCGTGGACGCCGTCGAGGTAGGCGGTGATGTCGATGTTGAGGATGTCCCCGTCCTGGAGGACGGTGCTGTCCGGGATGCCGTGGCAGATCACCTCATTGATCGAGGAGCAGATCGATTTGGGGAAGCCGCGGTAGCCGAGCGTCGACGGGTAGGCGCCGTGGTCGATGATGAACTCGTGGCCGATCCGGTCGAGGGCGTCGGTCGTGACGCCGGGCTGGGCGTGGCGCCCCACCTCCTCGACGGCCTGGGCGGCGAGCCTGCCGGCCTTGCGGATCTTCTCGATGGTTTCGGCGGTCTTCACCTCCGAGCCGGTGAAGGGCGCCGGGGCCTTGCGGCCGACGTACTCTGGGCGGACGATTCCGGACGGGACGGGGAGCCGGGGACTGACCATGCCGCGCTGGAGCGTTCCAACGGGTGCGGTGCCAGGATTGTGGGGCATACCCTTGATCTTATAGGCGGCGGGGTTCAGAGCTGAAAGCGCCGCCGAGAAGGCCGCGGGCGGCTGCCGGAAGGCCGGCACCGGCGGCGGCCGCCATCGACGACGCAGGAGGAGAAGACGATGCCGCAGTACTGGTTCAATGTCCGGACCCATGAGGTCGAGGTGGATGCGCAGTCCGACTGGAAGCAGCTCATCGGTCCCTACGAGACCCGCGCGGAGGCCGAGCGGGCCCTTGAAAAGGTTCAGCAGCGCAATAAGGCGTGGGACGCCGAGGACGAGGACTGAACGCCGGCAACCCGGCTAGAAGGAGTGCTCCGGGCCGGGGAAGCTTCCGCTGCGCACCTCCTCGGCGTAGCGGGTGGCGGCATCGGCCAGCACGGAGCGGACCTCGGCAAACTGCTTGACGAACTTCGGCTGCTTCCCGCCGCGCAGGCCCGCCATGTCCTGCCAGACGAGCACCTGGCCCGTCGTCGAGGCGCCTGCGCCGATGCCGATGGTCGGCACCTGCACCGCGGCATCCACCTTGGCCGCGACCTCGGCCGGCACCATCTCCATGAGGACGCAGAACGCACCGGCCGCCTCGAGGGCAAGGGCGTCGTCGATGACCCTCCGGCCGGTGTCTCCACGGCCCTGGACCCGGTAGCCGCCGAGGGCGTGTTCGCTCTGGGGGGTGAAGCCGACATGCGCCATCACCGGGATGCCTGCCCGCACGAGCGCGCGCACCGTGTCGGCGAACTGTGCGCCGCCTTCGAGCTTCACCGCATGCGCCCCGCCCTCCTTCAGCAGGCGCACCGAGGACTCAACGGCCCGGGCGGTCGAAACCTCGTAGCTGCCGAAGGGCAGATCGGCCACAATGAGCGGACGGCGCGCCGCGCTGCTCACGGCACGGGTGAACAGCACCATCTCATTGAGCGTGATCGGCAGGGTGGTGGCGTGTCCGAGCACGTTGTTGGCGGCGGAGTCGCCGACCAGGAGCACCTCGATGCCTGCCTCGTCGAAGATCTGCGCAGTGTACTGGTCGTAGGCCGTCAGCATGGCGAAGCGCCGGCCCTCCGCCTTGGCCTGCTGCAGGTGGTGGGTCCGGATTCGAGCCGGGCGCGGGACCTGACGGGGCTCTTCGGGGGTGGAAGCTCCGGTGCCGTACGGGGCGGGCATTTCGGCGGAAGTCATGGATCCGAGCCTACTTCACGGCCACGGGCTTCCCGGAGCCGCGCCCCCGCCGCCCGGTAACCGGCCTGTAACATCGCCGCGCCATACTGACCCGGACACCGGCGGACGCGGTTCGGGCGTCCGGGTCAGTAGAGTATGGAGAGATTCCGGCTCGGCCGGCCAACCGGCGCCGGCAGGGAACGGCTCGGCGCAGCGCAGACGCGGCAGGAAAGAGGGTAGGAATGAACCGGCAGCAGGAATTCGTACTGCGGACGATCGAGGAGCGTGACGTCCGCTTCGTCCGGCTGTGGTTCACCGACGTCGTCGGCTCGCTTAAGTCCGTCGCCCTGGCCCCGGCCGAGGTCGAGGGGGCCTTCGAGGAGGGCCTCGGGTTCGACGGCTCCTCCATCGAGGGCCTGGCCCGGGTCTTCGAATCCGACATGCTCGCCCAGCCCGACCCGTCCACGTTCCAGATCCTGCCCTGGCGCGGGGACAAGGAGCAGACCTCGCGGATGTTCTGCGACATCCTCACCCCCGACGGCCAGCCCTCCGCCGCCGATCCGCGCAGCGTGCTGAAGCGGACCCTCGCCAAGGCCGCCGACATGGGCTTCACCTGCTACACGCACCCCGAAATCGAGTTCTACCTGCTGAAGTCCGCCGAGCTCGGCGCCGACGGCCGCCCCATCCCCGTGGACCAGGCCGGCTATTTCGACCACGTGCCCGGCGGCGTCGCCCAGGACTTCCGGCGGACCGCCGTCGCCATGCTCGAGTCGGTGGGCATCAGCGTCGAGTTCAGCCACCACGAGGGCGGGCCCGGGCAGAACGAGATCGACCTTCGCTACGCCGACGCGCTGCAGACCGCCGACAACATCATGACCTTCCGGACGGTCATCAAGGAGGTGGCGCTCACCCAGGACAGCTACGCGACCTTCATGCCCAAGCCGTTCTCCGACCACCCCGGCTCCGGCATGCACACCCACTTCTCGCTTTTCGAGGGTGACTCGAATGCGTTCTTCGAGGCGGGCGCCGAATTCCAGCTCTCCAAGACCGCCCGCCAGTTCATCGCCGGCATCCTGCGGCACGCCCCCGAGTTCACCGCGGTGACCAACCAGTTCGTGAACTCCTACAAGCGGCTCTGGGGCGGGGGTGAGGCGCCCAGTTACATCTCCTGGGGTCACAACAACCGCTCCGCGCTGGTGCGCATCCCCCTGTACAAGCCGAACAAGGGCCAGTCCGCCCGGATCGAGTACCGGGGCATCGACTCCGCCGCAAACCCCTACCTCGCCTACGCCGTCCTGCTCGGCGCCGGGCTGAAGGGCATCGAGGAGGGCTACGAACTGCCCCTGGGCGCCGAGGACGACGTCTGGAGCCTCACCGCCGCCGAGCGGCGTGCGATGGGCCACGATCCGCTCCCGGCGAGCCTGCACGATGCGGTGCGCGCCATGGAGGACTCCGAACTCGTGGCCGAGATCCTCGGCGAGCAGGTCTTTGAGAACTTCCTGCGCAACAAGCGCGCCGAATGGCACGACTACCGTATCGAGGTCACCCCCTATGAGCTGCGCCGCAACCTGGGCATCCTGTAACGGCACCCGCCGGGCCGCTGGTGCCCGATGAGCCTGGCCGGAAGGCTCATCAGCGCCGGTTTCACCGACCTTGAGAAGAGCACCCGGTTCCTTGAGGCTCCGGAACTGGCGGGCATCGACGCGGAGCTGCTCTTCGCCGCGCTGGGCCACGCCGCCAGCCCGGACCTCGCCCTCCAGTCCTACGTGCGCCTGCTGGCCGTCGAACCCGCGGTGGCGGACCTGTTTACCCGGGAGCCGGACCGGGCCACGGCGCTCTTCCGGCTGCTGGGGGCCTCCGAGGCCCTGGGGGAGTTCCTCATGCGCCACCCCGGGCACCTCGAGGCGGTCCGGCCCCCGGCGCGGGCGGAACCCGCGGTGGCACCCGAGCAGCTCCGGGCCTCCCTGCTGGCCGCGGTGGACGCCGATCCGGCGGTGGAGAACCCCGTCGCCGGGAAGACCGGGACGGGCGCCCACCAGTGCCTGCGCGCGGCCTACCGCCGCCACCTGACCGAGCTGGCGGTGCGCGACCTCTCCCATCCCTCTCCCGTCGACTACCTGCCCACCGCGGCCCGCGAGCTGGCCGACCTGGCCGCCGCCGCACTCGAGGCCTCCCTCGCCGTGGCCCGTGCGGACCTCGCCGGAAGCTACCCCGCCGACGACATCGCCGCCGTCCGGCTCGCCGTCATCGGGATGGGCAAGTGCGGGGCAAGGGAACTGAACTACATCTCAGACGTCGACGTGATCTACGTGATCGACGCCCCGAGCCTCGACGAGGCCCTCGCCAGCCGCATCGGCACCGCCCTGGCCACCGGCATCTCCCGCGGGGTCTACTCCCCGGGGCCTGAACCGGCGCTCTGGGAGGTCGACGCCAACCTCCGGCCGGAGGGCCGCGACGGTCCGCTGGTGCGGACCCTCGAATCGCACCTGACCTACTACTCCCGGTGGGCCTCCACCTGGGAGTTCCAGGCGCTGCTCAAGGCGCGGGCGGTGGCCGGAGACCCGGAGCTGGGGCGCCGCTACGAGGAAGCGGTGGCGCCGCTGGTGTGGACCTCGTCGGAGCGGGAGGGCTTCGTGGAGTCCGTCCGGGCGATGCGCCGGCGGGTCACCGAGAACATCCCCCGGCACGAGGGGCCAAAACAGCTCAAGCTCGGCAGCGGCGGCCTGCGCGACGTCGAATTCACCGTTCAGCTGCTGCAGCTGGTGCACGGCCGGGCCGACGAAAGCCTGAGGGTCAGGGACACCGTCACTGCGATCACAGCCCTCAGCGCCGCCGGGTACATCGGGCGGGCCGACGCAGCGGACCTCGACAACGCCTACCGATACCTGCGCCTCCTTGAGCACCGCATCCAGCTCACGCAGCTGCGCCGCACCCACCTGATGCCCGACGGCGACGCGGCCCGGCACGCGCTGGCGCGCTCCACCGAAGGCGCGCTGGTCAGCGTGCGCCCCACCGCGCGGAGCATGGTCGAGAAATGGCAGCGGACCCGCCGGCTGGTGGAGCGCCTCCACGAGACCATCTTCTACCGGCCGCTGCTCAACACCGCGGCGAACCTCAGCCTCGAAGACGCCAAGCTCACCCCGGAGGCCGCCCAGGCGCGGCTGGCCGCCCTTGGCTACTCCGACCCCAAAGGGGCAATGCGCCACATCGAAGCCCTTACCGGCGGGATCCGGCGCCGGGCCGTGCTGCAGCGCCAGCTCCTTCCGATCCTGCTGGCGTGGTTCGCCGATGGAGTGGATCCCGACGCCGGGCTGCTGGGCTTCCGCCGCCTCAGCGAATCGCTGGGGGAGAGCCACTGGTACCTCGGGATGCTGCGGGACTCGAAGGCCGCGGCGGAGCGGCTGTGCAATGTGCTGTCCTCGAGCAGGTTCATCACCGATCTGCTCGAGGTGTCCCCGGAGTCGACGAAGTGGCTGGGCTCGGACCCCGAGCTGGTCCCCGACACCTTCGAGTCGCAGTGGCAGGAAATCCGGTCGAAAATGTCGCGCCACCCGCAGCCGCAGGACGCGATGCGGCTGATCCGCCTTATCCGCCGTCGGGAACTGCTCCGTATCGCCATCGCCGACAGCGCCGGGCTCCTCACGCAGGCCGCGGTGGGCAACGCGCTCGCGGACGCCGACCGGGCCGCCGTGCTTGGAGCCCTCCACGTCGCGGAAAATACCATCCACACGTCCGAGCCGCGCATCACCGACGTCGTCGTCATCGCGATGGGACGCCAGGGCGGCCGGGAGATCACCTACGGCTCCGACGCCGATGTACTCTACGTCCACCGGCCGCTGCCGGGAGCCGATTCGGCCGCCGCCCAGCGGCAGGCGGAGAAGGTGGTGGCGCAGCTCGCCGCCAACCTCACCCAGCCGTCCAAGCCGCCGGTCCTGGCGGAGCGGGTCCTCGAAATCGACGCAGCCCTGCGTCCGGAGGGCCGGCAGGGGCCAATGGTGCGCTCCCTCGACTCATTCCGTGAGTACTACAAGCGGTGGTCGCTGATCTGGGAGGCCCAGGCGCTGCTGAGGGCGCGGCCGATGGCGGGCAGCGATGCGCTGGCGGCCGACTTCCTCGAGCTCATCGACCCGATCCGCTACCCGTCGTCCCTGTTGGAGACCGACGAGCGGGAAATTCGGCGGATCAAGGCGCGGATGGAGGCCGAACGCCTTCCGCGCGGAGCCGACCCCTCCCGGCACCTCAAGCTGGGCCGGGGCGCCCTCAGCGACGTCGAATGGCTGATCCAGCTGCTGCAGCTCCGCCACGCCGCCCGGGTGCCCGAACTCCGGACCGCCTCCACGCTCGAGGCGATGGACGCCGTGGAGGCTGCCGGGCTGCTGCCGGCACGCGAAGTGGAGACCCTGCGGCGCAGCTGGCTGCTCACCAGCAGGCTGCGTGCGGCCAACGTGATCTGGAGCGGGCGCAGCTCCGACGTTTTGCCCTCCTCCCGCCGCGACCTTGAGGCGGTGGCCCGCTGGTGCGGCTACGGGCCTGGAAAGGGTGCCGAGCTGGAGGAGGACTACCTGCGCCTGACCCGTCGGAGCCGGGCCATCTTCGAACGCAACTTCTACGGGACCTGACGTGTGTAGTCGCGAGACAGGGCGGTTTCAGCCCGAACGGCTCGCGTTGAAGCGTTTGGCAAATTCAGGGATGAGCGAACGCATATAGGTGCCGGTCACGTGGTCATCATCAAAGTAAACATGGACGCCCCCAATTGCCGCATAGCAGCGCCCTCCGGGGCAGAACTGGTCGGAGAAGTCGAGCACCTTGATTCTGCTCGATTGCTCAGCCTGCGCCGCCTCGGCGAGGGGGTCCACGGCAAGGGCCTCCGAACCATCGGTCGAACACTCCACTGGTGCATCCCGGTTCTTGGTGAGGCAGTCGGCCGTGGTCCGGCCGAGCGTGAGGGGGGTATCGCGCAGGACGTACACCTCGGCGCCATGGTTTGCCCAAGGGGTGATCCGCTCCGCGAAGCCGTCACGGTACTGCTCAAGCTGAGGACGGCCGGTGCCATCCTCGATTGTTTCGCCGGCGCCGAAGGAGGAGACGAAGATGATATCTGGCCTCTCCTCGTTGATGCGTTGCGACACCGAGCTGCTCCACCCCCGGCACGAGGAGTCGAAACCCGGGTCTCTCACGGGCTTACCCTTGAAGGCGACCCTTTCCACGTCAACGATGGGGCAACCGGGGAAGAGGCTCTTTCTTAGCACCCAGTTGTTCTGGCGGGCAAGCTCGGTGACGGCTGACTGCCAGTGCTCAGCGTGCGAATCCCCAACCAGCCAGACGGTCACCGCTGCTGCCGTGCCATTCGCGAAGTTGCACTCGGTGAGGCGCACTTTGCCGTCGACAACAATTGGGTTGTCGGCCTTCGTGCACTCCTTGGCGGATTTCCACGGCGCATCGTCCGCGCTGACTTCCGCAACCGCGGGCGGTCCGAACGGATCTGCGCAATGGCGACCGGCGGTGAGGCTCTTGGCCCCGAAACACGGCCCCCCGGAGGCTGCGTCCAAGGCGGCACTCTGCTCGCGTTGCAGACTACTGGCGGTGAACACCATGGCTCCGGCAGTCACGGTGACCACAGCCATGGCCACGAGGGTGAGCGTGAAGATGCGGCGGGGCGAAAAACCCTTGAACAGCCGGGTCCGGCCCGGATCTTCGATGAGGTACTTGGTGAGCACAGCAAGCACCACGGAGGCCCCAAGCAGCGCCGCTCTGTCCCAGTTCGAAAGGTCCCTGTCGAGGACGCCCGGGGCGATGACAATCAGCGGCCAATGCCAAAGGTAGAGGGAGTAGGAGATATCACCGATGAACTGAACGGGTTTGACCGCTAGCAGCACGTTGGGGGACCATCGCGGATGATGCGGGCCGGACCAGAGAACCAGCATCGTCCCGGCCACCGGCACCAGGGCAGCACTGCCGGGGAAGAACGTCGACTCGTCGAAAGTCAATGCCGAGAGGAGAATCAGGGCGCATCCAAGCCACTGAGCCATCCCACTCAGGCGCAGCCTGCCACCGAGACGGTAGGAGGGTATGTTGGCTGCTGCGAGCGTGCCCAACAGTCCGCCGGCGGCGAATTCCCACACCCGGGCGGGTGTCACAAAATAGGCTTCGCTGCGGCTGGTATAGGTGATGAAAATACAGAAAACCAGGGAGAGAATCCCGACCGCGGCGAGTCCGAGCCTGACGGTCGGCTGACGCCTCAGCCGCAATCGGGCGGCCAGGAGGAAGAGACCGAGCAGGAACACCGGCCACACGAGGTAGAACTGTTCCTCGACGGAAAGCGACCAGTAATGCTGGGCCGTCGAGGCGGCCGCATTCGCCGCCGAGTAATCGACCGATCTGGCAGCGAGGAACCAATTCTCCACGTAGAGGGTGGCGGCGACGGTTTCCTGCGCAATTGACTCCCATCGCGGAAACGGCAGAAACACCCAGGCCGCGGTAAGAGATACGACCGAGACGGTAAGCGCCGCGGGCAGCAGCCGCTTGATGCGGCGGGCGTAGAAGGCGCCAAGGCGCACTGTTCCCGTGCGGTCGAGCTCGCCCAGCAGATGCTTGGATATAAGGAACCCCGAGATCACGAAGAACACGTCGACGCCGACATACCCGCCCGGCAGCGAGGAGGGCCAGAGGTGGTTGAGGACCACAAGACCAACGGCGACGGCCCTTAGCGCCTGGATGTCCCGCCGGGCTCCCTTGGTCGAGCCGGACCTGCGCGGACGCCTCTGCGTCTGCATGGCGTTGTCGATCATCCAGTAGCTCCATCATCCGGCGGGTTCGCACGACGCAAAAGAAACCGGCGGAAATTCCGGGTGGATGTCGGGCATCGCGTCAAGGCGAATCCCCACCACCGCCCTCAATGGAAGGACGGGCACAAGCCCTCTTGCGACTGAACGAGTCTAGGCGATCCTCCTGTGAAAGAAGGGATTCCTGAGACGTGTCGCACCAGATCAGTTGGCGTCAACAGCACTCGATGCTCTGGGCAATTACCTGTTTATCGCCCGTATGCTACCCGACCCCTCCAAATGGGGTCCGGTTTCGTTGCCGCGGATTGATCAGCAGCCTTACGGTCAGGGCATCCCGCTCGCGGGTTCACCCCTGAACAGAGAGTTAATTATGCGTTTTTCTTCATTGGTAGCCGCGACGACGCTCGGGCTCGTCGTCGCACTGGCACCAGCCGTCCCGGGCTTCGCCGGTCCCGCCGAACGGCGGGCCAACTGCACCGCGGTCGGCGGCACGACCAGCACGAACAGCCAGACCTGCACCATCACGACCACCGTTGTCGGTCCCGCCCTCCCCTCCGGCGCAGCGACGACCACGTTCGGCCCGGACCGCCCCGTCGGTCCGCCGGTCACGGTCGACACATCGGAGCCGGTCCGCCAGCCCAACCCCGCGGTAACGACCGAGGAACGCAATGCGGGCGAGGCGGCCGTCGTCGAAACCGAGCGCCGCGGCACCCCCGTCGTCACCGAGGAGGACCGTGACGCCGGCGAGGCCACCAGTGAGGACGTCATCGTCGCCGGCACACCGACCTCCACCACCCGCACCGAGCGGGGCACACCGACCAGCACCGACCAGGCGACAACGACCAACTGCCGCAGGGTCAACAACGACCGGGCGGCCAAGCCTGTCGAAAAGTGCGACCGGGCCGTCCTCACCACCACGACGACGCCGACAACCGTTGTCACCACGACGACCACTCCGCAGGAGCGGGTCACCACGACGACCCAGCCCCGCGAGACGCTGATCACCACGACAACGCCGGTCACCGAGGTATTCACCACCACGCAGCCGCGGGAGTCGTGCACCACAACGACCTTCCAGACAGTAATCGCGACCGCGAGCACACAGCAGACGACGCGGACCGCGACGACCTCGCAGCCGACGACACGCACCACGACCTCGACGACCTCGACGTTCCGATTCGACGAAATGGACCGACCCACCATTCTCACCGGCACGCCGACCGTCGCGACTTCCCCAGCTGCCGGTGATCCAATCGTTACCACGGCGGAGGTCGCGGGTACCCCGGTTGTCACGGCAGGAACCCGGCCCGGGCCCGAGCAATCGGACGTTGTCTGCACGCCGGCCGCTCCGGTGATCACCACGAGCGACGGGGACACGAGGCAGGATGTCACAACGGCGACTGCGCCCGCCGCGTCCGTCATCAAGCTGACCCGCGAGGACATCGCCCCGCTCGTCGTCGAGACCGAGGCTCCCGGAGCGCCGATCGTCACCACGAACACCCGCACCACCGGTGAATCCTGCTTCAAGAATCCATCGACCGCCGAACAGCGCCGCAACCGCTGCTAAATCCGGCCGGGATATCCAAGGCTGCCGCCCACCCCCTCGGTGGGCGGCAGCTTTTTCGTGCGGGCAGCGGGCTCCTCCCAGCGGCGAGCTCATGTCCGCCGCATCCCGGCGTGGGAATCTCAGCCGGCGCGGCTGGCCTCGAGGTCGGCGGCCAGAGCGGGGGCAAGTGATCGCATGAAAGTGGAGGTCACATGGTTGTCGTCGTAGTAGACGTGGGCTCCACCGATGGAGGCGTAGCACCGCCCGTCGGGGCAGAACTGATCCGACAGGTCAAGGACCTTGATCCGGTCCGAACCTGCGGCTTTCGCGGCTTCGGCGAGGGGATCGGCGGGAAGCGCGTCGGCGCCGTCGTTGGAGCAGGCACGCGGAGCGGTGGGGTTCTGCGCCAAGCACTCGGCCGTGGCGCGGTTCCGGGTCAACGGGGTGTCGCGAAGGACGAACACCTCGCTGCCTGCCTCGGCCCAGGGCAGGGCCCGGCGCGCGAATCCGTCACGGTACTGCTCGGGCTGCGGGCGGCCGCTTCCGTCGTCGATCTTCTCCACCACGCCGAAGGACGATACGAAAACGAGTTCGGGCTTTTCAGCGGTGATTCGCTCTGAGACGGCGCCGCTCCACTTCAGGCACTTCTTCCGGTACGCCTCGCTGGTGGTCGGCTTGCCCTTGAATGCCACCCGGGGCACATCGACGACCGGACAGCCGTCCACGACGCTCTTCTTGACCATCCAGCGGTTCTGCCGGGCAAGTTCGAAGATTGCCGCCTGCCACTGCTCGGCGTGGGAATCTCCCACCAGCCATACGGTGGCAGCCGGATCGGCGCCGCCGCCGAAGTCGCATTCAATCAGCCGGTTCGCCTTCTTGATCCAGAGGGGATCGGCGGCCCGCCCGCATTCGGGAGGAGTCGCCTCATAGGATTCGGCGGCGGTCACCACCTCGGTGGCGGGCGGCCCGAGGGGATCCGGGCAGAGCCGGTCGGGCTGGAGGCTGCCGGCCCCGAAGCAGGCGCTCCGCGAGGCATCCTTGAGGACGGCGCGGTGGTCACGCTCGGCGCTGTCGACGCTGACGACCATTGCCGCGGCCACCACGGAGACCACGGCCATTGAGGCGGCCGTTGCGCCGAGGACCCGGCCCAGGGGCGCACCGGCAAGCAGCACGGTGCGGCCGGGATCCTCAACCAGGGACTTGGTGAGTGCGGCCAGGGCCACCGCGACAGCGAGCAGCAGCACCTCGTCGCCGAGAGCAGGGTCGCGGTCAAGGATGCTGGGAGCCAGGACGATCAGCGGCCAGTGCCACAGGTAGAGGGAGTACGAGATGTCCCCGATGAACTGGGCCGGCGGCGCCGCCAGGAGAGCATTCGGGGACCACCCGGGGTGGAGCGGACCCGACGCCAGGACGAGCAGGGTGCCGGCCACGGGCACGAGCGCGGCGGCGCCGGGGAAAAGCGTTTCGTCATTGAAGCTGACCGCGGCGAACAGGATCAGGCCGAGTCCGGCCCACTGTGCGGCTCCGCGCACCAGCAGCCCTGCCCCTGTGCGGGGGAGCGTGAGGACGGTCGCCACGAGTCCGCCGGCGGCAAATTCCCAGACCCTGGTGTGCGTCACGAAGTACGCTTCGCTGGGACTGGTGTAGGTCAGGTGGATGCAGGCGATCAGGGAGAGCACGCCGGCGGCGGCCAGACCCCCGCGGACCACCTGGACGGAGGGGAGCCTCGACCGGCCGGCGAACAGGAACAGGCCCAGCAGGAACAGCGGCCAGACGAGGTAGAACTGTTCCTCCACCGACAGCGACCAGTAGTGCTGGACCGTCGACGGTGCCGCGTTGTCCGCCGAGTAGTCAAGGGACTTATCCGCAAGGACCCAGTTTTCGATATAGACGGTGGCGGCGATGGTCTCCCAGGCGAGGGCGGCCCATCTCGGGAACGGCAGGAAAACCCACGCCGCCGCCAGAGAGACAAGTGCAACCGTGAGCGCGGCGGGCAGCAGCCGCCTGATGCGGCGGAGGTAGAAGGCGCCAAGCCGGACGCCACCGGTGCGCCCGAGTTCTGAGAGCAGGTGCTTGGTCATCAGGAAGCCGGAGATGACGAAGAACACGTCGACTCCGACATACCCGCCGGGCAGAAGTGCCGGCCAGAGGTGGGCGATCACCACCAGCAGCACTGCAATGGCCCGGAGGCCCTGCACATCCTTGCGGACCTCTTTGGCCGGCGTAGTGGCGCGGCGTGGGGGCGCCATCGTGCGCACGGCGTTGCTCATTAACCGACCCCTCCATCCGTCGAACGGTTTTGCGGCGTTCGGAAAATTCTAAGGGTGCTGTGCTTTTCAGCCAATTCGGCGGCGCCGGACCCGCTGCCGTCCAGCCGCCATCGCGTGGGTCAATCCTTTCATTGGCGGCCCGCGCGGTGTCGCAGCAGTTTTCAGTGGAAATCCCGGCTGTGCTGTGTCAGAGTGCCACGTCGCATCTGACGGTCCGCACGCCTCTTTGAGCGTGCCGGGGGGGCCTGGCGCCCCCGTTTTCGGGGTGGGCGGCGGCATCGATCCCACAGCCGCCTTCCATTTCATGAGGGGCGGCGGCGGGGCTACGGGGTCAGAACTGGATGGTCTTGGAGACCCGGCATTTATTGCTGCCGGGTGCGACGCGCTCCGCATGGAGGCCCTGCAAGACCTCCTCGTCGGTCAGCGTGTGGCCGTCGGCAGCGGCAAGGGTCTGGATCTGCGCCGCGCCCACCGCGAAGACCTTACTGTCTTCAACCTCAGCGCCGGCATCCAGCTCAACTTCGACCTCGTATGTTTTCTCCATGGTCGATTGTTGCGCCGAACCGCCGGTTTGAACAGGTTCGGCTATACCTTCATGCACCCGGTCGGCTCCATCCGCCCAATCTCCTCCGTCCAAACTGCAGCTCACCACCCTTTGCACGCAGTGAAGCGTGGTGATGTGCAGTTTCGGCGGGGCGAACGTGCCTTCCGGACATCAGCACGACTGCAGTCAGTTTTCTCACCTCGGCGGCCTAAAATGGCCTCCAATACTCGGTCGGGACCTGCGCCCGAGCTTCTTGAAGTGGTGATTACGGATATGAGTGAACCGCGAAGGTCCGATCGGGCGAGACGAAGGGGACGAAGGAGAGGTCGCTTCAGTACTTGGTCGGTCACGATGGCGGCCCTGAGCGGTCTCGCGACACTCCTCGTGGCTTTCCAGATCGGCAGAGGCGCCGGGTACTGGTGATCTTTCGCCGGCCTCTGGGCGTCCACAAGGGGACGCAAAATTGCTCTTTTGGCGACCTCGTTGGCCGAACGTGTGTACTACTTCAATCCTAGGGGGATGCCGGGATGAGGTGCGGCGTGCTGTGGGGCAGAACGAAAGCCGTCCAACCTGGAGCACATGCCCTTGCTTGCACAGCAAAGCCGTGAGGATCCGGTTCCTCAAGCCCGCTATTCAGACCGGGAAAGAGGGCTGGGCTGGGCGGAACGCGGTGACGCCGCATGGGCACTGAACCACACAGCGGCCTCCTTCATGATTCTGGCGTCGTCAGAGCGATGCCTGACGTTTACGCACCTTCTCACGTCCAGCGCCCGTCTTCGAATGCACAGTCTTGCGGGATGTGACGTGGGCGCCTACGCTGCCGTCATGCGGCCCGCGAAGGGCCTGTGATGCATCGTGTAGTTCGTTCTGCACACCGCAAGTGCGAATAGACGTCGGTGATGATGTCAGCGGTAGCCACACCATCCGGATCGACACCGTGCCGGGATTCACCCAGGTAGTCGCTTTCTTCCGTTCTGAGGTGCGAGCCCTTCCTTCGGAAGGCAAGTGACCACTAGCACGTAGAAGAGGGATCCATTACGGATCCCCAACCTCAGCTAGTTGGAAAGTTCACGACTATGAACGCTTTCTTGAGGGGAGTGCTCGCCGCCGCTGCGATTGCACTCGCCTTTACTGCTTCAATGTTCTCTCCGTCCAGCGCCTTGGCGGCCCCACCATATGACAGGCCGAATGCCATGACGTGTGTTGCGGGTTCGGTCATCATCGATGCACCGACCAGCGTGCCCGTCGTTGGTGCCGTCCTGTGGCAAGCCGAGATCCAGACTTACAACACGGCCACGAGCCAATGGGAGATCCGCTTCAGAAGCCCCTACTACACCAACACAGCAGACCGGGTCTATGTCACCGCCGGCCCGTGGACCGATGCCAACGGGGACAACACTCACTACTCGATCGTGGCGGGAATCTCCCCCGGGGAGGGGCCGGTCACGATCCGGGTTTACAACCATTTCTGGCGGGCGGAGCAAGGGCAGTGGGTTTATGTCGACGCGGGATGGTTTTCCACCCTCGACGGCACCGCCACAGGCGGGCACACCTGTGTCCTTGATAATCGCGGGATAGTGGTGCGGAACCCGTAGCCTGTCTTTCGGTGGCGAGTCGTCCGTCTTGTATTTGAAGCGGAGACCTTATTTCCCCGGTGCCCGCTCAGTCGTCCGGGGCATGCCCGACGTGGGCGGGTGAAACCTCATCGGGCGGGACAAATTCATCCGCAGACGGAGGAATCCCCGGTCAGGAACGGTGCGGGCCGCTCATGCTTCCCACCACCTTTCGCTCGCGGTGTCCCTTCGCGGGATGCGTGCCGGGCGCCGGCGGCGACGCAGTTAGTGGGGATTGGCCCCTTCACGAGGTTCCCGTACCCAGTCACTGATCCGGAGCCGAGGGTGGACCCGCCCATGATGATCGCTCTGCGTCCAATCCACACAGGATCACCGACCGTAATCCGCCCACTTCCGCCGGGCCCGCGCCACGGTCGACGGTCTGCGTGAGGGCTTCCGGTTCCATGATCTTCGGCGCTACTTCGAGCCGCTCCTGATCGCATCAGGGCGTGACCTGAAGGTGGTGCGGACGCGCCTCCGGCACTCCTCCGCCAGGACGACGCTGGATACATACGGGCACATCTGGCTGGATAAAGATGAGTCCGCACGAGCAGCCGTTGCGGTAGTGCTGGCTGCTCGTGCGGACTCTCGGCGGACTAAACCCCGTTTAGCCCTGCCATCTAGCTAGACGCCGTAGTAGAGCTCGAACTCGTAGGGGTTCGGGCGCAGCGACAGCGGGAAGATCTCCACCTCGCGCTTGTACGCGATCCAGGTCTCGATAAGGTCCTGGGTGAAGACCCCGCCGGCCTGCAGGAACTCGTTGTCCGCCTCGAGGGCCAGCAGCGCCTCTTCAAGGGAGCCGGGGGCCTTCTGGATGTCCTTGGCCTCTTCGGCGGGCAGCTCGTAGAGGTCCTTGTCGATCGGGTCGGCCGGTTCGATCCGGTTCTTGATCCCGTCGAGGCCCGCCATCAGCTGTGCGGCAAACGCCAGGTAGGGGTTGGACGAGGGGTCCGGCGCGCGGAACTCGATGCGCTTGGCCTTGGGGTTGGAACCCGTGATGGGGATCCGGATGCCGGCCGAGCGGTTGCCCTGCGAGTAGACCATGTTGACCGGGGCCTCGAAGCCCTTCACCAGGCGGCGGTAGGAGTTCACCGTCGGGTTGGTGAACGCCAGGACGGCGGAGGCGTGCTTGAGCAGGCCGCCGATGTACCAGCGGGCGGTGTCGGACAACCCGGCGTAGCCGCGCTCGTCGTAGAACAGCGGCTCGCTGCCGTTCCACAGCGACTGGTGGCAGTGCATGCCCGAGCCGTTGTCATTGAAGACCGGCTTGGGCATGAAGGTTGCCGACTTGCCCCAGGCGTTGGCGACGTTCTTCACGATGTACTTGAACTTCTGCAGGTCGTCCGCGGCGTGGGTCATCGTCGTGAACTTGTAGTTGATTTCCGCCTGGCCGGCGCCGCCGACCTCGTGGTGGGACCGCTCGACCTCGAGGCCGGCCCGGTCCAGCTCGACGCAGATGGCGTCGCGGAGATCGGCCTGCTTGTCGACAGGAGAGACGGGGAAATAGCCGCCCTTGAAGGGGGTCTTGTTGCCGAGGTTGCCCCCGACCTCTTCGCGGCCGCTGTTCCACGGGGCCTCGATGGAGTCGACCTTGTAGAAGCTTCCCTGCGGGGAAGATTCGTACTGCACGTTGTCGAAGATGAAGAACTCGGCCTCGGGGGCGAAAAACGCAGTGTCGGCGATGCCGGTGGAGGCAAGGTAGGCCTCGGCGCGCTCGGCGACGCCGCGCGGGTCGCGGTGGTACGGGTCACCCGTGCGGGGGTTCACGATCGAGAAGTTCAGCGCCAGCGTCTTTTCGACCCGGAAGGGGTCGATGAAGGCGGTGGTGACGTCGGGGATCAGCTGCATGTCCGATTCCGCGATGCCCTGGAAGCCGCGGATGGACGAGCCGTCGAACAGCTGGCCGTGGATGAAGAAGTCGGCGTCCACCGATTTCGCCGGCACATTGAAGTGCTGCTGCACTCCGGGCAGGTCGGTAAACCGGACGTCGACGAACTTCACCCCTTCGTCAGCAATGTACTTGAGGACTTCGTCCGCATTCTTGAACATGGATTGATGCTCCTTACGCATAGCTTGGGTAACGGCCCGGCGTCATCGGGTGTCCGCGTCAACAGAAAGCGGACACACGGGCAGTGCCTTGCTGCAGCCGACAAGTTACAACTGTAGAAGCGCGCAGTTTCCCTCGGGTGTCACCATTGTTTCCGGCACGTTACTTAATGGGCAGTGCTTTCAGCCTAGCGTGCCTGCGGGGGACCGACGGGCCGTGCCGGCGTCGTCAGCCGGGGCGGCGGCCCCCGCCGGGCGGGAAAAACCGGCGGGCGTCCGCCGGTAAACTGGGCCTGTGGTGAATCGAAACGACGTCGGATCCTGGCTCAACGGACCTCCTCCCTCCGGAGCGCAGGACTGGCCCGGACAGCGGCTGGGACGTCCGAAGAGCGGCCCCGGTTCCATCGCGCGGGTTGGGCCCCGGGTGGTGGCGTTGTTGATCGACTGGGGGCTGTGCACCCTCATCTCGCAGGCCTTCTTCGGCTGGGACGGGTTCGCCACGACGTACCTGTTCCTGCTGGAACAGATCCTCTTCGTCGGCTTCTTCGGCTACAGCATCGGCCACCGGGTGCTGAGGATGCAGGTGCAGACCCTCGACGGACGTCCGGCCGGGTTCCTCACCGCCGCCATCCGCTCCGTGCTGATCTGCCTGGTGATCCCGGCACTCATCTTCGACCCCGACCAGCGCGGCCTCCACGACCGTGCCCGCGGCACCGTCCTCGTCCGGATCTAGTCCGGCCGCCGAAGCCCAGACCCGGGGCGCTCAGACCCGGGCGCTCAGACCCGGGGCCCCGGACCCGCGACACCGGTCCCCAACGCACTGGCCCTCCAACGCACTGGCCCTTAACGAACTGTGGCAGGAAACTCCGGAACACCGGGAGCTTCCTGCCACAGAGGAGTCTGCAGGCCTAGCGGCCCTTCATGGCCTTGCGGTCCGGGCGGGCCTTGTACGGATCGACACCCTTGGGGATCGGCAGGCGGGTACCAAGTGCGCGCAGCCGCTTGTCGACGGCGTGCACCTCCTGCTTGGTCAGGGACTTCTTGAGCTTCTGGGCGGTCTTGGCCACCTTGGCCAGGGGCACCTGGCCCTCGCCGCGGCCGGCCTGGATCACGTGGACGGGCACGTTCGGTACGATGCGGGCCATCTTCCGTCGCTCGTCGTCGACGAGGCGCTTCACGCGCCCGGACGGGCCTTCGGTGACGAGCACGATGCCGGGGCGGCCGATGGCGCGGAAGACGGCGTCCTGGGAGCGCGGGTTCATGGCCACAGGCTGCTCCTCGAGGATCCAGCCCCTGCGCAGCACACTCAGCGCGGCGCCGGCGGCGCCCGGCTTGCCCTCGATCTGCGAGAAGGCAGCACGTTCGGCACGGCGCGACAGGATGAATACCGCAGCCAGGAAGGCCAGCGGCACCGAGATCAGCATCAGCGTCACGACGTTCTGGATGAGCAGGCCGATAATCAGCCCCACAGCAATGATGCCCAGGAAGGCAAGGAGCATCAGCCAGACCACGTTCGGGTCGTTGCGCCTCGTCATCTTGAAGACTTCGAGGATCTGCTTGGTCCTGCCGGTCTTCTTCGCCGGCTTGGCAGCCTTGGGCTTGCGGGAGAAAAGGCGCCGTTTGGGCGTGGGGGATCCCTCAGGATTGATGCTGTGCGACATAGTGGCTCAATTCTACGTGATGGCGGCCGCGCTCAGGCCGCGCCGAAGCGGCCGATTGAAGCCGGAAGTGCTGAGGTGCCTGCGGGCCGTTAACCGGCCTTCAGATCGGAGGCTTCCCGGAGTGAGGGGCCGGAGTCATCCAGGTGTGCAAGCTCCGGCGGAAGCTCGAGCCCCTTCCGCCGCATGGCCCGCGCCCACAGCCGGCCGGCCCGATAGGAGGAGCGCACCAGCGGTCCGCTCATGACCCCGAGGAACCCGATGTCCTCGGCCTCCTCGCGGAGCTCGACGAACTCGCCGGGCTTGACCCATCGGTCCACCGGCAGGTGCCGTTCACTCGGCCGGAGGTACTGGGTGATGGTGATCAGGTCGCACCCGGCGGAGTGAAGGTCCCGGAGCGCTTCGGAGATTTCCTCCCGCGTCTCGCCCATCCCGAGGATCAGGTTTGACTTGGTCACCATGCCGCGCGCCCGGCCCTGGGAGATCACGTCGAGGGACCGCTCATACCGGAAGGCGGGCCGGATCCGCTTGAAGATCCGCGGGACGGTTTCGACGTTATGGGCGAACACCTCGGGAGCCGCGTCGCAGATGGCCGCGATGTGTTCGGGCCGCCCGGAAAAGTCGGGGATGAGTATTTCGACGCCGGTGCCCGGGTTCATGCTGTGGATCTGGCGGATCGTTTCGGCGTATAGCCAGACACCCTCATCGGGCAGGTCATCGCGGGCGACGCCGGTCACGGTGGCGTAGCGGAGGTTCATTGACTTGACCGACTGGGCCACCTTGAAGGGCTCGCTGCGGTCCAGGGGCTGGGGCTTGCCGGTGTCGATCTGGCAGAAGTCGCAGCGGCGGGTGCATTCGGATCCGCCGATGAGGAAGGTGGCCTCGCGGTCCTCCCAGCATTCGAAGATATTGGGGCAGCCCGCCTCCTCGCAGACCGTGTGAAGGCCTTCCTTCTTGACCAGGTTCTTCATGGAGACGAACTCGGGGCCGATATTGACCTTGGCCTTCATCCAATCCGGCTTGCGCTCCACGGGCGTCTCGGCGTTGCGCGCTTCGATGCGCAGCATGCGGCGTCCTTCGGGGGCCAGGCTCACAGTAAAGCTCCTTTGGGCTGGTCGGCGCCAGCGTCGTCGGTCGGTCCGTCGGGAAGCGTTGGAGCCGCGTCGTCGAGTACCAATGCTGACTCATTCTTGCGCAGTTCTTCCTCGATGCGCGACACGATGTCCGATGGTGGAACCGTGCGGCCGGTCTCGGTGGAGATGCTGGTGACGCCCGCGTCGGTGATGCCGCAGGGAACGATCTGCTCGAAGGGTGCGAGGCTGTTGCTGCAGTTCACCGCGAATCCGTGCATGGTCACCCGCCGGTTGATGCGGATTCCGATGGCGGCGATCTTCCGGTCCGGCAGTCCTCCTCCGGCGGCAATCCACACCCCCGACCGCCCGTCGATGCGGATGCCCTGGAGGTCGTAGTCCTTCAGCACGGCGATGATGACGTCCTCAAGGATCCCTACGTAGTCGGTCACCCGAGTGGGTTCGGGCAGGGCGAGGATCGGGTACCCGACGAGTTGGCCGGGGCCGTGCCAGGTGAGTTTCCCGCCGCGGTCCACCGCCACCACCGGCGTGCCGTCGAAGGGCCGCTCGTGGTCCTCGGTGCGTTTTCCTGCCGTATAGACGGCCTCGTGCTCAAGCAGGAGCACGGTGCTCGGCGAGCGTCCCTCGGCGACTGCGTCATGCAGGCTGCGCTGGAGGTCCCAGGCCCTCGTGTAGTCGACGTAGTCGGGATGGAGGCCGATCCTGGCGAACTCGAGAGTCATGGGTTAAGGGTAATGCCCGCCACCTGCAAAAAGGCCCGGAAAATCTGCACCGGAAAGAGGTACCTCTGTCCTGTGGATAAGGGTCTCGGGTGGTATTTCGGAGACTACAACTTAAGGATGGACATCTCCGCCAGCGATGGACACGGTTTCACCGACCCCGGCGCTGCCCCTGTGCCGGACGGTGGATATGGTGATGCCGGGCCTCCGCCCTCGGTTCAGGGGTTCGAGACGGGACGCCTGCTCGGAAGGGGTGGCAGTTCCTCCGTCTGGCTCGTCACGGCGCACGACGGCGGCGGTGTGTTCGCGCTGAAGGTCGGCTTCGGGGGACTTTCCGGCGCGGATTCGGACGGAACGGATCCGGGCTTGGCGGAAGGATTGGTCCACCGGGAGGCGGACGTGATGGGCGGGCTGTGCCACGAACACCTCGTGACCATCCTCGGGATTGTGGCGACGGACCGCGGCCCCGGTGCGCTCATGGACTACGCCCCCGGAGGTTCCCTCCAGAACCTGGTGGCGGTGCGGGGCCCGCTGCCGATCTGCGAGGCGGTCACGGTCCTGGTGCCCGTTGCACAGGCTCTGGCCTACCTCCACGGGCAGGGTGTGTCCCACGGTGACGTCACTCCCTCGAACATCCTCTTCACCGAGGAAGGCAAGCCGCTGTTGAGCGACTTCGAACTGGGGCGGCGTCTCGGCGAGGGGCTGCGGCGCACGGCCGGAACGCCTGGCTTCAGGGATCCCCGCCCATCCGAGCCGGGGTGCCTCGGCACCGAGGCCGACGTCTTCGCCCTCGGCGCGGTGGCGTGGTTCACCCTGACCGGCCGGGTCCCCGGGCAGTCCGCGCAGCGCCCACCCCTGTCGATGCTGGTACCCGAGATTCCGCCCCGGTTCCTTGCCCTGATCGAGGAGGCGTTGTCCGAGGACCCGATGCAGCGCCCCGATGCCGTCTCCTTCGCGCGGGGGAGCCTGAGGGCGGGTACGGCGGTGCCGGTCGGGCTCGTCGAGGCGGTGGAGGAGGATGTCCGCCCGCGCCTCCTTACGCGGCGCGACGCGGCACCGAACGCCAGGCCTTGGGGTCCCCTGGGCCGTATCGGTTCGGGCGGGCGCAGGTCCGGCAGGTCCGGTGCGAGAACAGCGTTCGGGAGCAGGAAGGGGAGATCGCGATCGCGGGCCCGGGCCCCGGGCAGCAGGACGGATTCCCGGCCCGCGGAACCGCGCCGCCGCGCTGCTGCAGCCGGGACGGGCCGACGGTCGGCCGCACGGACGGGACCCGGCCCGGTACCAAGCTCAATTCCACGCTCGATTCCACGGTGGATCGCGGCGGGAGTTCTCGCGGTACTGCTTGCGGTCGGCGCGGTCTGGGCGCAGGGGGAGGGCGGGCGCCTCCGGCTGCCCGAGCGGCCACCGGAGGCCCTCGAGTCCCTTGGCGCACCAGACCGGGCGGAGGCACATCGTCCATCGGTCACCCCGGCCACTCCGAAAACACAACCGGCGCCGGACAACCCGAAGCCGTCGAGGCCTCCGGCGCCCGAGCCGGACCCAGCGGTTGACCCGCTCAAGGCACTGCCTCAGCTCTCGCAACAGCGCGCCGCCGCTTTTGCCCGGGCGGACCCGGCCGTGCTCGACGAGGTCAACACGCGGGGGTCGCCGGCGATGGCATCGGACCTTCGGGAAGTCACTGCTCTTGCGGAAGCCGGCCGGCGCCTGACCGGGCTGCGGCTGACCGTGATCGAGGCGCAGATCGTCGAATCCCCGGCCGCAAAACCCCCGGCCGCGATACCCCGGGGGTCGAACGCGCCCGCCGACGGCGGCGCGTCCCGGACCGCAGTGGTCACCGCCACCATGGAGGTCTCGGCCCACACCGAACTCGACAGCGCGGGAGCCGCCGTCTCGGCAGAGGTCCCCCCGCGCCGGCAGGAACTCGTCTTCGTCCTACGGGAGGAGGACGGCTGGAAGATCCACTCGGTCTATGCGGCCGTGCCGGGCCCCTGAGTCAGACCCGCCGGTCCCGGACCTGCTCGGCGAGATCGGCGGCGGTCATGGCGTCGAACCGGAAGCCCGAGGCGGTGAGGACCTTCGGGTCCATCCGTGCGCTCACCAGCAGGAGCTCGTCCGCGAGCTGGCCCATCGCCACGGTCAGGACCTTCTGCGGGACGCGGAAGCGGGTGGGGCGGTGCAGCGCCCTGCCCAGCTCCGTCAGGAGTGTCTGCAGCCTCTCCGGCTGCGGCGCGTTGAGGTTCACCGGCCCTTCCACCTCCGCGGTGAGCAGGTGTTCCATGGCACGGACCTCGTCGGTCATGGTGATCCACGGCCACCACTGCTGTCCGCTTCCCAGGGGGCCGCCGGCGTAAAGACGCATCGGTAGGAGCAGCTTCGGCAGGGCGCCCCCCTTCCGGCTCATGACGATGCCCGTGCGGGTTAGCACGGTGCGCACGCCCTCGGGGGCCCTCACCGCCTCGGCCTCCCACCGGCGGCACACATCGGACAGGAAGAGGTTCCCGGAGCCTGAGGCCTCGGTGAGCACCTCATCGCCCCGATTCCCGTAGTAGCCGGAGGCGGACTGGCTGAGGAACACGGCCGGCGGGCTGCCGGCCCGCCGCATCGCCTCGACCAGGGTGCGGGTGGAGCGGATGCGCGAGGAGTAGAGGGATTCCTTGTGGCTGCGGGTCCACAGGCCGCCGGCGATGGACGTGCCCGAAAGGTTGATGACGGCGTCGGCCCGGTCCATCACCGACGGCTCGAGGTCGCCCCGGGCCGGATCCCACGCCACCTCGTCCGGGCCTGCGGGAGCTCGCCGGACTAGCCGGGTGATCGTGTGGTTGTCCCGCAGCCGGTTCTGGAGAGCCTTGCCGATCAGGCCGGAAGCGCCGGCGATGAGAATATGCATGCCCCCATCGAACCATCCACGACGTCCGGGGGGAACACGGCGGCCTCAGCGGCTGCGGCGGAGGCTGTGGCTAGAATCGGGCAATGGGATCCTCAGACTACTTACGCTATCCGCATCTCTCCGGAGATTCCGTCACGTTCGTCGCCGAAAACGACGTCTGGGTGGCGCCGGTTTCGGGAGGAAGGGCGTGGCGCATTTCGGCGATGCAGCTGCCCGCCCGCAACCCCCGGTTCTCCCCGGACGGAAAGGTAATCGCCTGGACCGTTGTGCAGGCGGGTGCGCCCGAGGTGGTGGCGGCGAACGCCGACGGCGGCGGCTACCGGCGCCTGACCTTCTGGGGGCACCAGAACACCCGGGTCAAGGGGTTCACCGAAGAGGGCGACGTCATCGCCACCAGCGCCTACCGGCATGAGGACCCCCGGCTGGCCTGGGCCTACCGGGTGCCACTGGACGGTTCCGCCCAGACGGTGCTCCCGTACGGGCCGGTTGACACCATTGTGCACGGGGAAGCGCTCGGCGACGAGCGCCCGGTGATCATCGGCAGCGTGATGACGCGCGAGCAGGCGTGGTGGAAGCGCTACCGCGGCGGAACGGCCGGAAAGCTGTGGATCGACGCCGACGGCGGCGGAAGCTTCTCCCGGTTCGTGCCCGAGCTCGACGGAAACCTCACGGATCCCATGTGGGTGGGAGGGCGCGTGGCGTTCCTTTCGGACCACGAGGGCTACGGCAACCTGTACTCCGTGGACCGGCAGGGCTCGGACCTGCGCCGGCACACCGACAATGAAGACTTCTACGTGCGCCACGCCTCCACCGACGGGGAGCGGATCGTCTATGAATCGGCCGGACAGTTATGGCTGCTGGGCTCGCTCGAACCGGAGACGGCGCCGGAACGGCTGGACATCGAGCTCGGGTCGGCCTCAACCTCGCGGCGGCCGATTCTGCTCGACGCGGCCCGCCACCTCGCCGCCGCCGTCCCGGTTCCGGCAGGCGATGCCAGCGTCGTCGAAACCCACGGAACCCTCCACTGGCTGACCCACCGGGACGGCCCCTCGCGTGTGATCGAGGGCACCGCCGGCGTGCGGGCCCGGCTGGGACGGCCCCTAGGGGCCGACGGCGTCGTCTACGTCGCCGACCACGGCGGCGAGGAATCCCTCTACATCCGCGATGTCTTCGGTGCCGCCCGTCCGGCCGGCACCGCACTGCAGCCGGGCACCGCCCAAGTCCCGGAGCGGAACAGCGCTGGCCCCGCCCTGCCGGCCCCCGTGCCGGCGGTTCAGGGAGCACCTGCGGTACAGGCGCCGGCCGGAGACGACGGAGGGTCCGGCGACCCGGGCTCCACCGCGCTCGCCGCCCAGGACGCACCGGAGGCCCGGCTGCTGCGCACCTTCGCCTTCGACGGCCCGTTCCGCGCAAGCGAACTCGCGGTGAGCCCGGATGGGGCACGTGTTGCCGTCTCCGGTGAACTCGGCGGGCTGCTGGTGCTCGAGGTGGCCTCGGGGACGTTCTTCCCGCTTGCCGCGCCCGAGCACGGCGCCATCAACGATGTCGCCTTCTCGGGCGACTCGCGCTGGGTCACCTGGGCGGAGCCGGTGACGACCGAGGGTGCCCGGACCCGGATCCGCATCGCCCGGGCGGAGAAAGGGGCCGAGGTCCACGACCTCACCGACGGGCGTTTCCGCGACTCAACGCCCGTCTTCACCCGCGACGGCAGGTACCTGGCCTTCCTTTCGGACCGCAGCTTCGATCCGGTGTACGACACCCACCGCTTCGACCTCAGCTTCCCCGCCTCGACCAAGCCCTTCCTGGTGGCGCTCGCCGCCGATACACCCTCGCCCTTCGGCCCGGCCGCGCATTCCGCCCGCCCGGACGGCGCGGGGAAGGACGACGGCGGCGCTGAAGACGCGCCCGATGCGGTCAGCGTTGACGCCGACCGCATCGGGGAACGGATCATCGCCGTACCCGTCGCCCAGGGCCGCTACGAATCCCTCTCCGCGGTCGAGGGCGCTCTGTTGTGGACGGCGGGGGAGGCCGGGGGACTGACCGGTGACGGCAGGGCCACTCCCTCCGACCAGGAGCCGGCGCGCCGGCTGGAACGGTTCGACCTGCAGCGGCGCACCGTCGAGGTCCTCGTCGCCGAGGCGGACTCGTACCGGGTCAGCGGGGACGGTTCGACCGCCGTGGTCGTCCGCCAGGGCACCGTCACCGCGGTCCCCACCTCAGGCAAGGTCGAGCCGGAGTCACCCGAGCGGATCGAGGTGGGGCTCGAGCGCGTTCGGGTACTGCTCGACCCGGTCGCCGTCTGGAAGCAGGCCTACCAGGAGACCTGGCGGCTCCAGCGCGACTTCTTCTGGACCCCCGACCTCGGCGGCATTGACTGGGAGGCGGTCGGCGCGAAGTACCGTCCGCTCCTCGACCGGATCGGCTCGCACGATGACCTGATCGACGTCCTTTGGGAGCTCCACGGCGAGCTGGGAACCTCCCACGCCTACGTCACTCCGGCCCTGAATGCGGAGCCGAGCGGGGCGCAGGGCTTCCTGGGCGCCGAGCTTGAGCCGACGGAGGCCGGCTGGACGGTGAAGCGGATCTTCGCCGGCGAATCCTCCGACCCGCAGGCCTCCTCCCCGCTGAGCGCCCCCGGGGTGGCCGTCGCCGAGGGGGACACCATCGACGCCGTCGACGGCGTGCCCGTCCCGGCCGGCTTCGGGCCGCCGGTCCTGCTCACCGGTTCGGCCGGCCGGACCGTCGAGCTGACCGTGACCCGCCGGGACGGCGACGGCGCGGCCACCACCCGGCGTGTGGCCGTCGTGCCCCTGCGCAGTGAGGAACGGCTGCGCTACCAGAACTGGGTGAACGCCAACCGTTCGATCGTGCACGCGGCCTCCGCCGGGCGCTTCGGCTACCTTCACATCCCGGACATGGTGGCGAACGGCTGGGCCCAGCTGCACCGCGACCTCGACCGCGAAACCGGCCGCGACGCCCTGATCGTCGACGTGCGGCGCAACCGCGGCGGTCACACCTCGCAGCTGGTGGCGGAGCTGATCGGGCGGAAGGTTACGGCCTGGGCCTTCCCCCGCGGCGAGCAGCCCGGAACCTACCCGGCGCACGCACCGCGCGGGCCCGTGGTCATCCTCGCCGACGAGTTCGCCGGCTCGGACGGCGACATCATCACGCAGGTCGCGAAGCTGCGCGGGATCGGCCCGGTCATCGGGTCGCGGACCTGGGGCGGCGTGGTGGGAATTGACGGAAGGTTCCGCCTTGCCGACGGGACGGGCGTCACCCAGCCGAGGTATTCCTTCTGGATGACCGGCGGGCCCGGCTGGGGCGTTGAGAACTACGGCGTCGATCCCGACATCGACGTGCCCTTCCCGCCGCACGCCTACGCCGCAGGGGAGGACCCGCAGCTCGAGCACGGGGTGGCCACCCTCAAGGAAATGCTCACCGAGCTGCCCACCGACCTCCCGCCGGCGCGGGAGGGTTACCGTTCGCTGCGCCCCGCGCCGTTGCCGGCACGCCCGGGCAGCTGACCGGCCCCAGCTGACCGGTCCGGGCTGATCGGTCGCGGCGGGCCGGCATCCGGGCCGACCCGCCGCGCTCCGTGCCCGCCCTGTCCCTGTTCGTGCGGCGCAGGCGGCCGCCGGCGGGGGCGTCGAGGACCGACGGGACCGGCAGCCCATAGCAAAGGGCGGCGTTCCCCGTGGGGAACGCCGCCCTTTGCTGGAAAGCGGAGAGCCTAGAGGCCGAGCTCGGCTTCGAAGGCTCCATCCTCAAGGCGTGCCTTGAGGGTCTGCAGGAACCGTCCGGCATCCGCGCCGTCGACCAGGCGGTGATCGTAGGTCAGGCTCAGGTACATCATCGAACGGATGGCGATAGTGTCTTCGCCGTCGGCGTCTGTGACGACGATCGGGCGCTTGACGATCGTCCCGGTGCCGAGGATGGCCACCTGGGGCTGGTTGATGATCGGGGTGTCGAACAGGGCCCCGACCGAGCCGAAGTTCGTGATCGTGAACGTTCCGCCGGCGAGCTCGTCCGGTCCGATCTTGTTGTTCTTCGTCCGCGATCCGACGTCGGCGATCTTCTTCGCCAGGCCGCCCAGGTTCAGGTTGCCCGCATCACGGATGACCGGTACCAGCAGGCCCTTCTCGGTGTCCACCGCGATCGCCAGGTGCTCGGCGTCGTGGTAGGTGATTTCCTTCTTTTCCTCGTCAAAGGACGCGTTGAGCTTCGGGTGCTGCTTCAGCGCTTCGATCACGGCCTTCGAGATGAAGGGCAGGAAGGTCAGCTTGGCGCCGTTCTGGGCCTGGAAGCTGTTCTTCGCCGTGTTCCGCAGCCGCGCGATGCGGCTCATGTCCACCTCGATGACCTGGGTGAGCTGGGCGGAGACCTGGAGGGACTCACGCATCCGCTTCGCGATGGTCTGGCGGATCCGAGGGGCCTTCTCGACCGTGCCGCGCAGTTTCGAGGGCTCCACGGCGGGAGCGGCGGCGCGGGCCGGCGTGGACGCCGGTGCCGCGGCGGGAGCCGGAGCGGCGGCCGCGGCCTTGGCCGCCTCCGCTGCCTCAAGGACGTCCTGCTTGCGGATCCGGCCACCGACGCCGGTGCCCCGGAGGGAGGCGAGGTCGACGCCGTTCTGGTTGGCCAGGCGGCGCACCAGCGGGGTCACGTAGGCGTCCCCGGCCGGCTGGGATTCCGCCGGGGCGTCCGCCTTGGCGGCGGGCGCTTCCTGCGGAGCAGCGGGTGCCGCCTGCGGGGCGGGCGCTGCTTCCTGCTCGGGCTCCGAGGTTTTCTCGGCGGGCTTCGGAGCCTCTTCGGCCTTGGGTGCCGCGACCGGGGCTTCGCGGGTCTCCGCTTCGCCGGCGGCGAGCGGTTCACCCTGCGGTGCTTCGGCCTTGGCCGGTGCACCTGCGCCGGTTCCAATGACAGCAAGGACGGAGCCGACCTCGGCCGTTTCGTCCTCGTTGACGCGGATCTCCTGGAGGGTTCCGGCCACGGGGGAGGGGATTTCGGTATCGACCTTGTCGGTGGAGACCTCGAGGAGCGGTTCGTCGACGGCGACCTCGTCACCGACGGCCTTGAGCCAGCGGGTGACGGTGCCTTCGGTGACGCTCTCGCCGAGGGCGGGCAGGGTCACCTCCGTGCCTTCGCCGGACCCACTGTCCGAACCACTGTCCGATCCGGCGGATGCGGCCGGCGCGGCAGCCTCCTCGGGAGCGGGCTCGGGGGCGGCTTCCTGGGCCGGTTCGGGTGCTTCTTCGGCTGCGGCTTCCGGGGCGGCTTCGGTGGCGGGAGCCGCGCTGCCGTTGGAGTCGGCCGAGCCGCCTCCCGAGCCGTCGCCGATGCGCACCAGGGGGGCGCCGACGTCGGCCGTCTCGTCCTCGGCGACGAGGATCTCTTCGATTACGCCCGCGATCGGCGAGGGAATCTCGGTGTCGACCTTATCGGTCGAGACCTCAAGGAGCGGCTCGTCAACTTCGACACGGTCGCCTACCTGCTTCAGCCAGCGGGTGACGGTGCCCTCGGTGACGCTTTCACCGAGAGCGGGTAAGTTCACGGATTCAGACATAGTGTCCCCGTTTCTCCTTGTTGGTTCGTTCCTGGCGGCTGGGCCCCCGGTGGTGCGGGGTTAGCCGGAAATGCTTGGATGGCTTATTGCGAGCTTAGTGCACCCCGTTTGGGGTGCACCGGGCCCGCAGTGGGGGTGCGGGCGGAGCTCAGCTGTGCAGGGGCTTGCCCGCGAAAGCCAGGGCTGCCTCGCCGAGGGCTTCGTTCTGCGTCGGGTGGGCGTGAACCAGCTGGGCGACGTCCTCGGGGTACGCCTCCCAGTTGACGATCAGCTGCGCCTCACCGATCTGCTCGCCCATGCGGCTGCCGATCATGTGGACACCGATGATGGGGCCGTCCTTCTCCCGGACGAGCTTCACCAGCCCGCCGGTGCCGATGATGGAGCTCTTGCCGTTGCCCGCCAGGTTGTACTCCTGGGTCAGGACCTTGTCCTCGCCCAGCTTCTCCTTGGCGGCCTTCTCGGTGTAGCCGACCGAGGCGATCTCGGGCTCGCTGTAGGTGACCTTTGGGATGTTGAGGTCCTCGACGACGACGGGCTTGAGGCCGGCGATCTCCTCGGCGACGAAGATGCCCTGCTGGAAGCCGCGGTGGGCCAGCTGCAGGCCGGGGACGATGTCGCCGACGGCGTAGATATTGCCGACGCCGGTGTGGAGGCGCTCGTTGGTGATGACGAAGCCGCGGTCCATGGTGACGCCCGCCTCTTCGAAGCCGAGGTCCGCGGTGGCCGGTCCGCGACCCACGGCCACGAGCATGAGGTCGGCCTTGAAGGTCTTGCCGTCCTCGAGGGTGGCGGTGACGCCGTCGTCGTTCTGCTCGACGCTCTGGAAGCGGGTGCCGGTGTTGAACTTGATGCCGCGCTTCTTGAACGCACGCTCGAAGGCTTTCACGATGGTGGCGTCCTCGTTGGGCACCAGCGAAGGGAGGGCTTCGATGATGGTGACGTCGACGCCGAAGGACTCCCAGACGGAGGCGAACTCGCAGCCGATGACGCCGCCGCCGAGGATGATGGCGCTCTTGGGGACGCTGTCCATCTGCAGGGCCTGGTCGGAGGTGATGACCTTGCCGCCGATTTCAAGGCCGGGCAGGGTCCGCGAGTAGGAACCGGTGGCCAGGACGATGTTCTTGCCGGTGTAGCTGGTCCCGTCGACCTCGACGGTGTTCGAGGAGGTCAGCCGGCCGGCGCCTTCGATCACGGTGATGCCGCGGGACTTGATCAGGCCCGTCAGCCCCTTGAACTTGCTGGCGACGATGCCTTCCTTGTAGGCGTTGACCGCGCCCATGTCGATCGACTCGAAGGTGGCGTTCACGCCGTACTTGCCTGCCGAGCGGGCGCTGTCCGCGACCTCCGCGGTGTGCAGGAGCGCCTTGGTGGGGATGCAGCCGTTGTGGAGGCAGGTGCCGCCCAGCTTGCCCTTCTCCACGAGACCTACGGTCAAACCCAGCTGAACGGCCCGGAGGGCGGCAGCATAGCCACCGCTTCCCGCGCCGAGGATCAGGATGTCGAATTCTTGCGCAGCTGCCGTATCGGCCACTTTGACGCTCCCTCGCGTAAGCAATGACGCGCCGGGACGCGTCGGTGATTGATTGTGCCAAATTGCTTGGTGATCAGGCTTTACCCTATCGCCAGATGCTGCCCGCGGCCACATGGGAACCGCCCATTCAGGGCACGTGTGGGCAGTCTCACGAAGGCCCGCCGGGCGGTATGCCGGGCGGGCCTTCATGCTGGCCTAGGAGGCCCGCTCGAGCACGTCCTCGACGTAGGCCAGGAGCGTGCGGAGGCCGACGCCGGTGCCCGCCTTGGGCGTGTACCCGTAGGCGGAGCCTTCGTTGAAGGCCGGTCCGGCGATGTCGAGGTGCGCCCACGGGATCTTCTCTCCGTCGGTCGAGCCGACGAACTCCCGCAGGAAGACGGCCGCCGTCATCATGCCGCCGAACCGCTCGCCGATGTTGGCGATGTCGGCCACCTGGGAGTCTAGGCTCGGGCGCAGTTCCTCGGGCAGGGGCATGGGCCAGAACGACTCGCCGGCGCGGTCGGCTGCGGCCTTGACCGCGTCCCGCACGCCGTCGTCGCCCATCACGCCGGAGGTGCGGTTGCCCAGGGCGATCATCTGGGCGCCGGTGAGGGTGGCGATGTCGATGATGGCGTCGGGGTTTTCCTCGCTGGCGGCGGCGAGGCCGTCGGCGAGGACCAGGCGGCCCTCGGCGTCGGTGTTGAGGACCTCGACGGTGCGTCCGCCGTAGGTGGTCAGGACGTCCTCGGGGCGCTGGGCGGTGCCCGAGGGCATGTTCTCGGCGAGGCACAGCCAGGCGGTCACCTTGGCGGCCAGGCCCAGTTCGGCCACGGCCAGGACCGTGTTGAGCACGACGGCGGCACCGGCCATGTCCAGCTTCATCGTCTGCATGCCAGCGGCGGGCTTCAGGGACAGTCCGCCTGAATCGAAGGTGATGCCCTTGCCGACGAGGGCAAGGTGGACCTTCGACCGGGCGGGGGCGTACTCGACCTTCACCAGGCGCGGCGGCCGGGAGGAGCCCTTGCCGACCCCGAGGATGCCGCCGTAGCCGTCGCGTTCGAGCTTCTTCTCATCCATCACCGTCACCTTGACGGGCAGGCCCTTCGAGAGGTCCCGCGCTGCCTGCGCGAAGCTCTCGGGGTAGAGGTGGCTCGGCGGCTGGTTGACCAGGGTGCGGGTGGCGTTCACGTTCTTCGCCAGGACGGCGGCGCGGGCCAGCCCGGCCGTCAGCGCGGCGTTCTGTGCGGCGTCGGTGTGCACGAGGATGGTGCGCACCGGTCCGTCATCCTTGCGCGGGGCGGGCCTGCCGTCGGCGCCGAGCCCCGAACGGTATCCGTCGTAGGCGTAGGCACCCAGGGCGGCCCCCTCGGCGACCGCCGTGGCTTCGGCTATGCCCGGTGCCGGCAGGGCGAGCACCACGGTCTCGAGGCCCTTGAGCTGGCGGACCGCTGCTCCGGCGGCGCGCCGCAGGGTCTCGGCCGGCAGCGCGTTTCCGGGGGTGACCGGGCCCACGCCGACCAGCACGAGGGACTCCGAGCCGGTGTCCGGCAGTGCTGCCAGCCGGCGGACGTCGTCGGCGGCGCCGGTCACGCCGAGGACCTGGAGCGAATCGCCCAGGGCGCGGGCGGCCTTCGCCGGCAGGGGACTGTCGAGCAGGACCGGGCCGTCCTGGCCCTTGCCCACCCCAATGACCAGGGCGTCACTTGGGATTCTCTTGAGATCTTTGGCAACCGCTGTCAGAGTGGGCTCGCTTGGCTTCATCACTAAGGTGTTTCCTCTTTCCGAAATGGGGAATCGGGCTCCGGGCCGCCTGTGCAGCACCCGGCGCCGGGCCGCGGGCAGGCCGGTGTCCGTTGTTCGATCGTATCTCCTTGGCACCCGCCCACCCGGACCGGGCTGGCCGCTGCCCGCCGTCGCGCCGGCCGCGCCGCCGGACCTCCCGCCGGCCGGGGCCCCGGGTCTTCACCAGGGCCCGCCGGATTTCCCGGTGTCGGCGGTGCGGAATGTTGGATGCGCCCACGGTGTTGAGAGAATCAGCAGAGTAGTTGGAACCCCGATGGCGCGCCCGCGCCGGCTGCCTCGGGAAATGCAGGAGGAAATGATGCTTGATCCACGGACACTGTTCAGCCTCAGTACCACCGTCGACCCCGAGCGGCTGCACGGGCTGCCCCTGCTGGCGGGCCTGAGCGGCTTCCTCGACGCCGGCCAGGTCATCTCGCAGGTCAGCGAGGAGCTGCTGGAGACCCTCGATTCGGAGCTCGTCGCCGTGTTCGACACAGACCAGCTCATCGACTACCGCAGCCGGCGTCCCCGGATCCTCTTCGAGGAGGACCACTTCACCGACTACCAGGCGCCGCGGCTTGAGCTGCACCTGCTTCATGACGGGCTCGGCGAGCCGTTCCTGCTGCTGGCGGGACTCGAGCCGGACCTGCAGTGGGAACGCTTCGTCAGCGCCGTGCGGCTCCTGATCGAGGACTTTGATGTCTCGCTCGTTGCCTGGATCCACTCCGCACCCATGGCGGTGCCCCACACCCGGCCCATCGGCGTGACCGCCCACGGAAACCGTCCGGACCTGACCGCGGGGATGAATGCCTGGCGCCCCACGGTGCAGGTCGATGCCTCGGTGGGCTCCCTGATGGAAATGCGGCTGATGGAAGCCGGCGTCGACGTCGTCGGGCTCGTGGTGCACGTGCCGCACTACCTTGCCGAGGCCGAATACCCGCCCGCTGCCGTCGCCGCCCTCGAACACCTGGGCGCCACGGCCGAGCTCATGCTCCCGACCGACCGGCTGCGGGAGACGGGCCGGGTCGTTGAGCGGCAGATCGCCCGCCAGGTGAGCGGGTCGGCCGAGGTCCAGTCGGTGGTGAGCTCCCTCGAGGAGAATTACGACGAGCGCACCGCCAGCGTCGAGCGGCGCTCACTGCTGGTGAAGGAGAACAGCGAGCTGGCAAGTGCCGACGAGCTCGGCGCTGAGGTCGAGGCCTACCTGGCCAGCCCGCAGGCCGAAGAGGAGTCAAGCCTGCTGCTCGGCGGCACGCTGGACCGCGACGAGGATCAGGGGGATGCCTCCGATCCCTTCGGTAAGCGCTGACCGGCCGGGCAGGACATCGACCACAGCGTCGCCCATCAAGTACAGAATCGAGGGCGCCGGGTCCGGAAAGGACCCGGCGCCCTCTGGGTTAACTCTCCGCTGAGGCAACGCTGTGCCCGGGTCCTGTGTTCTGACCGCGCCGGCGTCTAGAGTGGCGTCATCCGGCCGCAGGGCCAGGATTTCCAAGCGGCAAGGGGGCGCGGTGCGCAGGGTAGCGGTTGTGGGTGGAACGGGAGCCGTCGGGTCCCTGGTGGCGCGGCACCTGCTCGAGGAAGGGCACGAGGTGGTGGTGCTCTCCCGCTCGGGCAGGCGGCCGGACTCTCCGGAGGGGCCGCAGTACCGCCGGGCCGATGTGTCGACGGGGGAGGGCCTGCGGGAGGCGCTGCGCGGGTCCGAGGCGCTGATCGACGTGACGAACGCGAAGCTCCGCGCCGCCCAGCAGGGAACCTTCGTCGGCGGCGCGGCGAGACTGCTTGAGGCCGCCGCCGCCGAAGGGGTGGGCCGGGCGGTCCTGCTGTCGATCGTCGGGATCGAGAAGTCGCCCCTGGCCTACTATCAGGCCAAGCTCGCCCAGGAAAAGGCCTACCTCGGCGCGGGACTGGACACCTGCATTTTGCGGGCTACCCAGTTCCACACCTTCGTCGAGGCCCTCCACTCCTCCCTGCGGCGGGTGGGGCTCTGTCCGTACTTCTCCGGTGCCCGCTTCCAGACCATCGATCCCGACGCCGTCGCCCGCCGGCTCGTTGAACTCGTCCCGGCGGATACCACCGGACACGCGCGTGAGGTGGCCGGGCCCGAGGTCCGCACGGCCCGCGAGTATGCCGGGGACTATCTGCGGGTTCCCGGCCGCCGGGGCCTGGCGCTCCCGCTGCCGCTGCCCGGGGCCGCGGGCAAGGCCTTCCGGCAGGGGATCAACATTCCGTCCGACCCGCTGGTGCTCGGCTCCACCTACGCCTCGTGGACCGCGGCCGCCGGACGATCCTGATCCCTGCGGCTCCGCTCTCCCTTCGGCTCTTCCTTCGCGTGTCAACATCTCTTGACACGATGCTCTGAGTCAATTTATGTTGACACCATGAGAGTGGAGGACATGATGGACCTTGTAAGGACCGCCGCGGCGGATGATGATCCGCGATCGGGCCTCGCGGCCGCGGCAAGGCTTCGGCAGGAACTTGAACGCGTCGAGGCGGTCCAGGTCCGGCGCGCCCGGGCCCGCGGGCTGACCTGGGAACAGATCGCCGGCCCCCTCGGCGTGACCCGGCAGGCCGTGCACCGCAAGTACGGCGGGCGGGGGCTGCTGGGACGCCGGCAGTGAGTACCGAAGTCCCGGAGCGGCGGGCCTCCTTCGCCGAGTTCCTGCCCTACCTGCGCGGACACGTGGGCCTGCTCGTGACCGCCGGAGCGGTTTCCCTGGTCGCCACCGCCCTTGCCCTGCTGCAGCCGCTCATGGTCCAGCAGCTCATCAACGCCGTCGGCGCCGGTACCGACTGGACTCCCTTCCTGTGGCTGCTCGTGGCGATCACCCTCGGGCAGGCGGTCTTCAGCGCCGGCCAGTCCTACCTCCTGCAGCGAACCGCCGAATCCGTCGTGCTCGGCGTCCGCCGCTCCCTCGTCGGCCAGCTGCTGCGCCTGCCGGTGCGTGAGTTCGACGCACGGCGCGTGGGGGACCTGATGTCCCGGGTCGGGTCGGACACAACGCTCCTGCGCAGCGTTATCACCTCCGGCCTCTTCGAGATCGTCTCCTCGGTGCTCATGTTCGCCGCCGCGGTGGTGCTGATGATCCTTCTCGACCCTCTGCTCTTTAGCATCACCGTCAGCGCAGTGCTCGGCGGCGCTGCCTGCGTCGTGCTGCTGGGATCGCTGATCCGCAGGCGGAGCCGTCAGGTGCAGGAAGCGGTCGGCGCCATGGCGGCCGCCGTGGAGCGCGGGCTCTCCGGCATCCGCACCATCAAGGCGGCGGTGGCCGAGGACCGCGAAGCGGCCCTGATCGACCGGGAGGCCGTAGGCGCCTACCGTGCCGGGGTGGCGGCGGCAAAACTGCAGGCCGTCGTCGAGCCCATCATGTCGATCTGCATCCAGGGCGCGTTCATCGTGGTCCTCACGGTAGGCGGGGTCCGGGTGGCCGACGGGTCCCTGGCGCTCGGTGATCTCCTGGCGTTCATCCTCTACCTGTTCCTGCTGGTGCTGCCCATCGGGTCCGCCCTGGGGGCCTTCGTCCAGATCCAGGCGGGCCTGGCGGCGCTCGACCGGATCCAGGAGGTGGCCCGGCTGGAGCCCGAAGCCGGTGATGAGGACGGCCTCACGCCCGGACGCACCGCATCCGCGGCGCCGGAGGTTCGGTTCGACGGGGTGTCCTTCGGGTACGACGATGGCGGCGAACCGGTGCTCGCGGACCTCAGCTTCTCGGTCCCCGCCGGCAGCCGGACCGCGATCGTCGGACCCTCGGGCGCCGGAAAATCGACGGTGCTCGGGCTCCTCGAGCGCTTCTACGAGCCCGCCGGGGGGACGATCACCTATGACGGCGTGCCCCTGACTGCCATCCCGCGCAGGGAGCTGCGCTCCCGCCTCGGCCTCGTCGAACAGGAGGCGCCCGTGCTCAGCGGGACGCTCGCCGACAACCTGCGGATCAGTGCCCCCGACGCCACCCCGGCCCGGATGGTTTCCGCGCTGGAGTCGGTGGGGCTGGGCGACCTGGTGGAGCGCTCGGAGACGGGCCTGGGGCTCAACCTCGGCGAGGACGGCGTCCGGCTCTCCGGCGGACAGCGCCAGCGCCTGGCCTGGGCGAGGGTGCTCCTGGCGGACCGGCCGGTGCTGCTGATGGATGAACCCACCTCCGCCGTCGACTCACGCACGGAGCAGCTGCTGCAGCGGACCCTCAGCGAGGCCGCGCGGAGCCGGACCGTCGTCGTCGTCGCCCACCGCCTCTCGACCATCGCCGACTTCGACCGGATTCTGGTGATGGACCGCGGGCGGGTGGTGGCCTCGGGCACCCACGCGACGCTCGTGCAGAGCAGCGCGCTGTACCGGGACATGGCCGTGCGCCAGCGCCTGGTCCAGCACGCCTGACGGGAACGTCCGTGGCGGCCCTGGCGGTGCATGACCTGCGGCAGCTCCGGTTGCGCTCGCACCGGCTCGGGGAAAGCCCTTCGCGGGGTCCTGCCGAGACGGTGCGCCGGATGCTCGCCGTCCAGGCACAGAACCTCGCTGGGGCCCGGTGGAGCCTGGGCCTGCGCACCCCGGGCCTTACCGACGCGGCGCTCGCCGACGCCCTCCGCGCGGGGACGATCGTGCAGACCTGGACGATGCGCGGGACCCTCCACCTCACCGCACCGGCGGACGCGCCCTGGCTGTTGTCCCTGCTCGGTCCGCGCGCCTGGAGCGGCCGGGGGAAGCTCTGGCGGGACGCAGGCCTCACCGGGGCGGTGTTCGAGAAGGCCGCGGACGTGCTCGGTACGGCGCTCGAGGGAACGGCGCTGCCGCGTAACACCGTCCTGCGCCTGCTCGAGGATGCCGGCATTCCGACCGGCGGCCAGCGCGGTTCGCACATCCTGCGCTACCTTGCCGAGACGCAGGTGGTCATCATCGGTCCGCCGCAGGGCCGCACCCAGACCTTCGCGTCGTTCCGGGACCGGATCCCGGCGGTGGAGCCGCCCGGGCGGGAGGAGGCGCTGGCCCGGCTGGCGTTCCGCTACATTTCCGGCCACGGGCCCGCCACGGCGCGCGACCTCGCCTGGTGGAGCGGACTGACCCTTGCTGACTCCCGGCTCGCCCTCCACCTCGCCGCACCGGCCCTGGCGGTCCTGCCTGCCGATGGGGAGCCGTCCTATGCCGACCCGGAGGTGCTCGACGCCCGGTCCGGAGGGCCGGCGACGGCGCACCTGCTTCCCGGCTTTGATGAGTACACCATCGGGTACGCAGACCGGACGCTCGTGCTTGAGGAGCGCCACCGCAGCGCGGTCGGCCCGGCGGTGAACGGGCTGTTCCGCCCGGCGCTGGCGGTGTCGGGCAGGATCCGCGGAACCTGGGAGCAGGAGAACCGCGGCGGCTCCGTGCGCCTCAGGGTTGCGACATTCCCTGGGGAAGCCCTCCCCGGCGCGCACGGGGCAGCGGCCCTGCGGGCTGCGGCGGACCGCTACTCGCGGTTCCTCGAGCTGCCCGTGGTGCTCGATGGTGCCGACGGATGATTGTTCGGCTGATTGTTGGGCGCGGGGCGACTCCGCCGCGTCAGGACCCGCCGGCCCGCGGCGCGTCGGCCGATTCGAGGGCGCTCCCCGCCGGCGTCCGCCCCGTCAGGGTTCTCCCCTTCAATGCCCGGACGCCGGTCCAGACGACCACCACGCCCACCAGCCCGGTCACGGTCAGCCCGAGGCCGGAATAGCCGAGCGCGGTCAGGAGGGGGCCCGCGAGCGCCCCGCCCAGCGCGCCGGCCGCATTCATCGAAAGATCCGAGACCCCCTGGACGGCGGGCCGGTCCGGGACGATCACCGACTCGGCAACAAGGGCCGACCCCGAGACCACGGCGGCCGACCAGCCCAGGCCGAGCAGGATGAGGCTCACAGTGACCGCTGCCGCGGACTCGGCGCCGGTCCAGGCGAGGATCAGGGCTCCGAGCAGCAGGGCCTGGCCCACAAGGATTCCGGCGATCCTGCCGGCGCGGTCGGCCAGCCAGCCGAACGCTGGAGAGAAGGCAAACATCCCCGCGACATGGAGGCTGATGGTCAGCCCCACGACGGCAAGGCTCGCACCGTGGTCGCGCAGGTGCACCGGGGTCATTGACATCAGGGCCACCATTGCGGCGTGGCTGCAGGCGATGGCGAGGACGGCGTAGCGGGCCAGGGGGTTGCCGCGGAGGGCGGCAACGCCACCCCTGCGGCGCACGGGACCCGGCGTCGTGCGGCGCAGGGCGAGGGAGCTCAGCAGCGGGTCCGGGCGGAGGCAGACCGCGTAGACTGCGGCGGCGGCCGCTTGGGCGACCGCCGAGAACACGAAGGCTCCGGAGAGCGGAGGCAGGCCGAGGAGGGCGCCGAGCGCTTCGCCGGGTTCGAACAGGTTGGGGCCCAGCACCGCGCCGATGGTGGTGAACCAGACGACGAGGGAGAGGTCGCGGCCGCGGGTGGCATCGGAGGCGAGGTCCGTCGCGGCGAACCGCGCCTGGAGGTTCGTTGCGGATCCAGCGCCGAGCAACAGCAGGGCGAGCAAGAGCAGGGGGAACTGGGATACCGCCGCTGCGGTGATGGCCAGTACCGCTCCGGCCCCCGCGATCAGGGCACCGGTCGACAGGGAGATCCTGCGGCCGGACCGCTGGGCCAGCCGGGCCAGGGGAACGGCGAGGACCGCCGCGCCGAGGGTGCTCATGGTCGCTGCCATCCCGGACCAGGAGCTCGACCCGGAGAGCTCGGCGGCCAGCAGCGCACCGAGGGACAGGGTGGCGCCCATGCCGATGCCGCCGAGAACCTGGGCGCCGGCCAGCACCTGCACCACCCGGCGCTGGTCGCGGGCATCCTTGCCGCCTGCCTGCTCCGTGTTGGTGGTGCCGCCTGCCGTCTTCGCCGCGGTGCCGGCGGACCCCGGACGACGTGGTCCCCGCTGGGGGAGCTTCCTGTTCACCCACCCAGTAATACCACCGGACCACCCCTTTCCCTCAGGTGAATAGGCCACGGTTTTTCCCACCGGGACATGAAGGGGCCCGGGCCGCGCAGGGCCGGGCGGAAACCGCTCAAAAGTTGTCCACTTAACCACACCGGCGCGGACCGTCAGCAAGGGGGCGGCGCAGGCTGGCACCATGACCAGTGACCCGGAACGGCTGCACCTCGGCACCGCAGCCGACCTCCTGTCCTACATCCCGCATGCCCTTGGATTCCTTCCGGCGGAGAGCCTGGTGGTGCTGATGCTGTCAGGTGGCCGGGTCGGTGCCACACTGAGGGTCGGCCTGCCGGTCGCCGGCGCCGAAGCCGACAGCTATGCCCGGGAGGTGGGTGCCATCCTGGCGTCCGACACAGCGGCCGACGGTGCGGTGGTGATCCTCTACACGGATGCCCGGTGGTCCGAACCGGGGCGGCCGCCGTACCGCCGGACGGTGCGCGCGCTCGAACGGACGCTGCGCGCGGCGGGAACCCCGCTGCGGGACGGCTGGCTGGTTTCTGGAAGCGCGTGGCGTGAATATTTCTGTGCCGACACCCGATGCTGCCCCTGGCCGGGGCGGCCGCTTGCGGAGATCAGCGACAGCACAGCCAGCGCCGAACTGGTGCTGCGGGGAAGTTCCTTCTTGCCATCGGTGGAGACGGCCGCGGCGCTGCCGCCGGGATCGGCGGTGGCGGGGGAGCCGTCCGTCGAGGCGATTGCGGCCTCCTACCGCCGCCGGTGTGCACGCACCTGGACCACCGCCTCCCAGTTCCGTGCCACCCTGCTCGTCTGGGATCATCTGCTGAGCGGCCGGAGGCCACCACTGGGCCGGCAGGAGCACGAGACGGCGGCCTTCCTGCTGGCGGGCCTCTCGTGCAAGGCCATCCGCGATTCGGTGCTGGTGCTTGCGGGATGCGGCCTGGAGGCAGCCGAACAGGGAGCACGCGCCTGCGGGGTGGTGGCCGATCCGGGCCTTCCGGAGATGGCGCCGGTGGTGCCCCGTGCCGCCGCCGAACGAAGCCTGGCGCTGGAGGCACCCCGGGGACGCGAGCCGGGTGGCAGCCCGGGCGGCGCCCGGCGCGCTCGTCGGGGCGACGGCCCGTACGCTGCCCCGAACCGTGAATCGATCGGTTTCATCAGCGGTGGTCCGCCTCCGGTCGGGGAGCGGGTCGGAACCTGCCGACGCTACACCGACTTCCTGGTGGGGCGCTCATCCGAGGCGCCGCGGTGGGACACCCTTGACGCCGCGTATGATCTCCTCCTCCGCCTCGCAGCCGTCTCCGCGGGCGAGTCCCAGGCGGCGGTGCATTCAATGCTTGGATGGATCGAGTTCGCCCGCGGCCGTGGATCCCTCGCCTGTGCGTATTTTGAGCGCGCCGAACGCGCCTGCCCCGGCTACCGGCTGGCAGGGCTCCTCAAGGAACTCATCCTCCGCGGCGGACTCCCAGAATGGGCGTGCAGCGCGGGTACGGCGTGGAGTGGCTGGCGCGGGCGGCTGGGGTGATCGGACACCGCCCGCAGGGCCCTAAAATTCACGCCTACCCCAAAGCGTGAGACAATAAACGATGAGACCCGGTGGGGTCCGCGCATCACATGGAGGCCTGCGGCGCTCCGGTGCCTGCCGAACAGGGCAGGTCCGGAATAGTCCCGCACCCGGAGGAAGTTCCTGTTAGGAACTGATCCTCGGTCTTCGTCTGAACCAAGGCGCGGACTTGACAGGGTCATAGTGGTGTTGTCCCCTTGATGGCACCGCAAACCGCGTATGAAAGGTTCTCTGTGTCGGTTAAGAAGACAGCAGCCCCGGTTTCAGCGGAAGCCGGTACCACCACCACCAAGCGCAGAGCCGCACCCAAAAAGGCTGCCTCAAAGGCTGCAGCAGCCAAGACTCCGGCGAAAGCTTCAACGGATGCCGCGGTGGCCGTCGACCCGATCGACGAGCCCGTGGAGTCCATCGTGGATGCCGCGGTGGAACCGGACGCCGACGAAATCAAGCCCGACCCCGCCGAGGCGGAGGTCGGAACGAGCACCGGTTTCGTCTACTCCGACGCCGACGACGACGACGCACCTGCCCAGCAGGTCGTGTCCGCCGGCGCGACTGCGGACCCGGTCAAGGACTACCTCAAGCAGATCGGCAAGGTCGCCCTGCTCAATGCCGAGCAGGAAGTTGACCTCGCGCTGCGGATCGAGGCCGGACTGTTCGCCGAAGAGAAGATCGCCGCGGACCCGGACATGGATCCGAAGCTGCGCCGTGAACTCGAATGGGTCATTCACGACGGAAAGCGCGCCAAGAACCACCTGCTCGAGGCCAACCTCCGGCTCGTCGTCTCCCTGGCCAAGCGCTACACGGGCCGCGGAATGCTCTTCCTCGACCTCATCCAGGAAGGAAACCTGGGCCTGATCCGTGCCGTCGAGAAGTTCGACTACACCAAGGGCTTCAAGTTCTCCACCTACGCCACCTGGTGGATCCGCCAGGCGATCACCCGCGCCATGGCCGACCAGGCCCGCACCATCCGTATTCCGGTCCACATGGTCGAGGTCATCAACAAGCTCGCCCGCGTGCAGCGCCAGATGCTCCAGGACCTGGGCCGCGAGCCGACCCCCGAGGAGCTGGCACTCGAGCTCGATATGACCCCTGAGAAGGTCGTCGAGGTCCAGAAGTACGGCCGCGAGCCCATCTCGCTTCACACCCCGCTGGGCGAGGATGGTGACTCGGAGTTCGGCGACCTCATCGAGGACTCCGAGGCCGTGGTCCCCGCCGACGCCGTCAGCTTCACGCTGCTCCAGGAGCAGCTCCACTCCGTACTCGATACGCTCTCCGAGCGCGAGGCCGGCGTTGTCGCCATGCGGTTCGGCCTCACCGACGGGCAGCCGAAGACTTTAGACGAAATCGGCAAGGTCTACGGTGTGACCCGCGAGCGGATCCGTCAGATCGAATCGAAGACGATGTCCAAGCTGCGCCACCCGTCGCGCTCACAGGTGCTGCGGGACTACCTCGACTAGCACCCAGGCGGCGGGCCGTCTCCGGCCCGCCGCCTGCCAGACGTAAGAGCAGACATAGGAAAGGCCCCCTCCGGAGAGGGGGCCTTTCCTATGTGTTTTTCGAGACTGTACTTATTGAGACGGGTGACCGGCGTACCGGCCACGCTGCACGCGGCGGACGGGCCGCGGGCACCTCAGTCTTCGGAAACGACCGGCTTCTCGCGGAGCCGCTCGGTCTCGTCCTGCCACTCGGAAGTGAGCGGCCGCAGGTTCGCTTCGACGGACCGTGCATGGTGGCCGCAGAAGAGAAGCTCTCCACCGGAGGTTGAAAGGACTGCGCGCACGTAGGCCTGGGCTCCGCAGCGGTCGCAGCGGTGCTGGGCGGTAAGTTCTCGGGTTGCTACTGCAGTACTCATGAATGCCTCCTCATGTGGATCGTGTATTCATATAACCATTATTCGTTGCCGTTTCTTCGCAGGGTGGGTTTTCTTTCGCTCCCGGCGTACGAAGGGCCCGTCTTGACACTGCTGGAGGTGCCCGGGATCACAGCCGGAGCCGCAGGCCCGGCCGGGCCTGCACAGCGATGTCGGTGCCGGGTAATAAGCTTGACCCTGGTGTCCAGCGGCCGATTCCGGGCGTTGGGTTCCTCACTCCAGCCACGCGTCAAGGAGATCACCCCAACGTGACCCCACTCAGTTCCGACTACACCGCACGCCATCTCTCGGTCCTCGAGGGCCTTGAGGCCGTCCGCAAGCGGCCGGGGATGTACATCGGCTCGACGGACTCCCGCGGGCTGATGCACTGCCTGTGGGAAATCATCGACAACTCGGTCGACGAGGCCCTGGCCGGGTTCGGCCAGAGCATCACCGTGATCCTCCACGCCGACGGGTCGGTCGAGATCCACGACGACGGCCGCGGCATCCCGGTGGACGCCGAACCGAAGACCGGGCTCAGCGGCGTCGAGGTGGTCTTCACCAAGCTCCACGCCGGCGGAAAGTTCGGCGGCGGCTCCTACACCGCCTCCGGCGGCCTCCACGGCGTCGGCGCCAGCGTGGTCAACGCGCTGTCGGCCCGGCTCGACGTGTACGTTGACCGCGGCAGCAAGACCTACAAGATGTCCTTCCGCCGCGGCGAGCCCGGCCGCTTCCTCGATGGGAAGACGATCTCGCCCACCGCCGAGTTCGAGCCTTTCCTCGACAGCTCCCGGCTCGACGTCGTCGGCACCACCAAGCGCGGTGTCACCGGCACCCGGATCCGCTACTGGGCCGACCGGCAGATCTTCACCCCGGACGCGAAGTTCTCCTACGAGGAGCTCGAGACCCGCGCCCGGCAGACCTCCTTCCTGGTCCCGGGCCTGCGGATCACCCTGCGCGACGAGCGCCGCATCCCCGGCACCCCCGGCGAGGCCGGCCCGGTCGAACAGGTCTTCCAGCACGACGGCGGCATCTCCGAGTTCGCCGAGTTCCTCGCCGTCGACGCCGCCGTGACCGACGTCTGGCGCATCCACGGTTCGGGCCGGTTCAAGGAATCCGTTCCCGTCCTGGACGAGCGCGGCCACAGCCAGATGGCGGAGGTCGAACGGGACTGCGAGGTCGACATCGCGCTGCGCTGGGGCATCGGCTACGAGACCACCATGCGCAGCTACGTCAACATCATTGCCACCCCCAAGGGCGGCACGCACCAGAGCGGGTTTGAGCAGGCCCTGCTGAAGACCTTCCGCAAGGTGATCGAGGCCAACGCCCGCAAGCTCAAGGCCGGCAACGACAAGATCGAGAAGGACGATGTGTTCGCCGGCCTCACCGCCGTCCTCACCGTCCGCCTGGCCGAACCGCAGTTCGAGGGCCAGACCAAGGAGATCCTCGGCACCTCCGCGGTGAAGGCCATCGTGGCGAAGGTCGTGGAGAAGGAGATCACCGCCCGGCTGAACTCCACCGCACGCGCCGACAAGGCCCAGTCCGCGCTGCTGCTGGAGAAGGTCGTCGCGGAGATGAAGTCGCGCATCTCGGCCCGCGTGCACAAGGAGACCCAGCGCCGCAAGAACGCCCTCGAGACCTCCTCCATGCCGAGCAAGCTCGCCGACTGCCGCATCGACGACCCCGAACGGTCCGAACTGTTCATCGTCGAGGGTGACAGCGCGCTCGGCACGGCCAAGCTCGCCCGGTCCTCGGACTACCAGGCGCTGCTGCCCATCCGGGGCAAGATCCTCAACGTGCAGAAGGCCTCGGTGGGCGACATGCTCTCCAACGCCGAATGCGCGGCGCTGATCCAGGTGGTCGGGGCCGGCTCCGGGCGCAGTTTCCAGCTCGATGCCCGGCGCTACGGCAAGGTGATCCTCATGACGGACGCCGACGTCGACGGCGCCCACATCCGCACCCTGCTGCTGACCCTGTTCTTCAGGTACATGCGCCCGCTCGTGGAGGCCGGCCGGGTGTACGCCGCGGTGCCGCCGCTGCACCGGGTGGAGGTCATCAATCCCGGGTCCAAGCCGAACGAGATGGTGTACACGTACTCGGAGAACGAGCTGCACCGGCTGCTGGCCGCAATGGAGAAGTCCGGCAAGCGCTTTAAAGAACCGATCCAGCGCTACAAGGGCCTGGGGGAGATGGACGCCGCCCAGCTCGCCGAGACGACCATGGATCCGCGTCACCGGACGCTGCGCCGGGTGCGGATCTCCGAGGCCGAGTCCGCCGAGCGGGTCTTCGACCTGCTGATGGGCAGCGATGTCGCACCCCGGAAGGACTTCATCGTCGCCGGCGCTGCGACTCTGGACCGGGACCGAATCGACGCCTAGCGCCCAATCGACGCGCCCGAAAGCGACGCCCGCGCCCGAAAGCGACAACTGAGCCGCATATTTCCGGTACGGGTGTCGCTTTCGGACAAGTGTGTCGTGACGGGCACGTCCAGGATGCCCAGGGCGGCCTCACCCGGGCAGTGCGGGGGCGATCAGCAGCAGGGGAGGGAAGACCAGCAGCAGGCCGGCCGAGCCCAGGGCGACGGCGCGCTGTAGGGCCGTCAGGGGCCGCAGGGGGGTCAGCAGCCGGCGCAGGCGCTGGACCGAGGTGCTCCAGTCCTCGGCCATGGTCCCGCGGTCCGGTGCAGGCAGCTCCAGCCGGGTCTCCGCCGACGGGGCGGTGTCCGCCACGGCCGGCGACCCGGCGGCGACGATCGCGATGGCCCGCACGAGGGTGCCTTCGTCGACGTGCTTGAGGGCCTGGTCATCGGCCAGCATCTCGATCAGCTCCGTCACGGCGACCTGCGCCAGCTGCGAGGTGGGCAGCCATGGCAGCGCGGAACGCCAGGCGGCGAACGCCCACAGGAGCAGGTGGTGGCGCTGCTGGAGGTGGGCGTTTTCGTGGGTCAGGACGGCGTTGAGTTCCTCCTGGCTGAGCATCTCAAGGAGTCCGTCGGACAGAACGGTCACCGAGCGTGCCCCGCCGGGAAGGCAGTAGGCCACGGGCGTGGGGTGATTGATCACCAGGGTCGCGGGGGAGTCCTTCACCGGCGAACTGAGCAGCCGCAGCATGCTGCGGTGGCGTCGGCGCTGGCGCTGGATGCGGATGAAGGTCAGCATCAGCGTGAAGACGAGGTGGACGCCCAGCAGGCTCGCCGCGCTCAGGGCAAAGACGTGGATGATTCCGAGGGTCTCTGCCGGCTTCTGCTCCATCAGCACGTTCCACAGCCCGATGGAAGCCGACACGAGGTTATCGCCCAGCGGGGCCAGCCCCCAGACGAGCATGGCTCCGATCATCGAGAGCCCGCCGGCGAGGGCGATCGACTGCCACAGGACCATGGCCGTGAAGGGGGAGCGCGCCGGCCAGCGGGCGCGGGAGAGCGCAATGGGCGCCGGCCACGCGAGGAACACCGCGAGGGCCGCCAGAAAGTATGACGCCCAGACCACTGGGGCCTAGGCGCCGAGCAGCCTGCGCAGGGTCTGCGCCTCTGACTCGGAGACGCTGCCGATGAAACGCGCAAGCACCGCCTCCCGGTCGGGCGCCTTGGCGAACACTTCGTGCATCAGCTCGGCGGTGTGGTCGGCGCGGCTGGTGACCGCCTTATACCGGTGCGGCCGGCTGTCGCGCTCGCGCTGGACCAGGCCCTTCTTCTCCAGGCGGGACAGAACGGTCAGCACAGTGGTCACGGCGAGCTCGCGCCCGGTCTCGGCGCCGGCCGGGACGACGGCGATCGAATCGCGCAGCTCGTTGGCCGTAAGTGCCCCGGATGTTGACCACAGCAGGTCCATCACTGTGCGTTCGAGGTCTCCGAGGGTTGCCATGATCTTCCTTCTGCGAAATCCGATGGTGCTTGTGGTGCGTACTCGCCAGTGAGGCAGGTACAGGATACAGCTCTACAGATTAAAGGATACCGCTTTTGGCCGCCGGTTTCTACGCCATGTAGAAGCCTGCCGAAATTTGTTCTACGCTATGTAGAAGAACTTTTCTACACGACGTAGAACAACGGCCGCGCAGCCCGCGGTGTACGCGAAAGGGTTTCATGGAAGCCTTGGAAATTGCCCGGTGGCAGTTTGGAATCACCACCGTCTACCACTTCCTGATGGTCCCGCTGACCATCGGCCTCGGCCTGCTGGTCGCGGTGATGCAAACCCTTTGGTACCGCACGGGCGAGGCGTCGTATCTGCGGATGACGCGCTTCTGGGGCAAGCTCTTCCTGATCAACTTTATTATGGGCGTGGCCACCGGGCTGGTGCAGGAGTTCCAGTTCGGCCTGGCCTGGAGCGAATACAGCCGGTTCGTCGGTGACATCTTCGGCGCACCTCTGGCGCTTGAGGCCCTGCTGGCGTTCTTCGTGGAGTCGACCTTCCTTGGCCTGTGGATCTTCGGCTGGCAGCGCCTGCCCAGGCTGGTCCACCTGCTCTCCCTGTGGGCCGCGGTCCTCGCCTCGGTCCTCTCCGCCTACTTCATCCTCGTGGCCAACTCCTGGATGCAGCACCCGGTCGGGTACGAACTCGTCGACGGCCGACCCGTCCTGAACGACATCTGGGCGGTGCTGACCAACAACACCGCGCTGGTGGCCTTCCCCCACACGGTCTTCGGTGCCCTGGCCGTCGCCGGGGCGTTCCTGCTCGGCATCAGCTGGTACCACCTCTGGAAGCGCCGCCACGACGGGATCGACACCGTCGACGCGTCCGGCCGGGTCCAGATCGGCACTGCGGCCGCTCCGTCACGGGACGCCACCGACCACCGGGTCTGGCTGCGCTCGGCCCGGCTCGGCGCCGTCGTCGCCATGATCGCGTTCGCCGGCACCGCCGTCTCCGGCGACCTCCAGGGCAAGCTCATGTTCGAGCAGCAGCCCATCAAGATGGCGGCTGCGGAGGCCGCCTGCCACGACGGCACCGGATTCTCCGTGCTCTCCGTCGGCAACCTCGGCTCCCAGAGCTGCGACGACATCGTGGCCCTCATCGAGGTCCCCGGCGTCCTCTCCTTCCTGGCCAACGGCGACTTCACCACCGAGGTCAAGGGCGTGAACACCCTGGTCCCCGAATACCAGGAGAAGTACGGGACCCACCTGCCCGACAACCCCATCTACGGCGACCGCGCCGGCGCCGAGATCGACTACCTGCCCGTCCTCGAGGTCACCTACTGGGGCTTCCGCATCATGATCGGCTTCGGCGCCATCGCCGCCCTCGCCGCCGGCATCGCCTTCTGGGTGCTGCGCAGGGGCACCGTCCCCGAGTCGCGCTGGCTCATGCGCCTTGCGGTCTTCGGCATTCTCGCCCCCTTCGGTGCGAACGCCGCAGGCTGGATCTTCACTGAGATGGGCCGCCAGCCCTTCGTCGTCGCACCGAACCCCGACTTCGCCGGCGTCGACAGCGTGTTCATGTTCACCGCCGCCGCCGTCTCCCCGGGGGTCACCGTGGCCGAATTGCTCACCTCCCTGGTGGCCCTCGCCTCGGTGTACGCGGTGCTGCTGGTCATCGAGGTCCGCCTGCTCTTCACGTACGTCCGCGGCGGAGTGGCCTCGGCCATGCCCGAGCTTGCTCACACCCCGGCTGACCCCGACGGCGGGTCCGGTCACCGGGCCGACGACGCCGACGTCCTCTCCTTCGCGTACTAAGCGCCGCTCTCCGCGGCCGAGACAGAAAAAGGTACCCTGCATGTCCGAGGCTCTTCCCACCCTCTGGTTCGTCCTCATCGCCGTCCTCTGGGTCGGCTACCTCTTTCTCGAGGGCTTCGACCTTGGAGTGGGCATGCTGATGAAGCTCGTCTACCGCACCGACTCCCAGCGCCGGGTGCTGCTGAACACCGTGGGGCCGGTCTGGGACGGCAACGAGGTGTGGCTGATCACCGCCATCGGCGCCACCTTCGCCGCGTTCCCCGCGTGGTATGCGTCCCTGCTGTCATCGCTCTACCTGCCCTTCACCGCCGTCCTGCTCGGCCTGATCTTCCGGGCCGTGGCCTTCGAGTGGCGCGGCAAGGTCGACAGCCCCGCGTGGCGGAACCGCTGGGACTGGGCCATCGCCCTGGGGTCCCTGACGGCCGCCGCCGGCATCGGCGCGGCGCTGGCCCTGACCACCACCGGCCTGCCGATCAACGCCAACGGCGACCGTGAAGGCGGCCCCTTCGCGTGGTTCAACGGCTACGCGCTGCTCGGCGCCGCGGCCGTGGTGCTCTTCTGCCTGGTCCATGCCGCCGCGTTCCTGGCGCTGAAGACGGAGGGCGGCGTGCGCGGCACGGCGCTGCGGGTGGTGCGGCGGTTCCTGCCCTTCGCGCTGCTGCCGATGCTCGCCTGGGCACTCACCGTGCAAATCCGCGGCGGAACGATGCTCACGGCCCTTGCGCTGGTCCTTGCCGCCGGCTGTGCCGCCGCGTCCTGGCGCTCGGCACGCGGGAACCGCGACGGCCGCGCCTTCGCAGCGCTGGGGGCGGCGATGGTGCTGATGGTGGGCGCGATCTTCGCCGCCGCCTTCCCCGTGGTGCTTCCGTCGACCCTGGACCCGCTGTTCGACCTGACGTTGGACAGCGCGTCCTCCTCCCCGTACACGCTGGGCCTGATGAGCATTGTGGCGGCGTTCGGGCTGCCGCTCATCCTGGCCTACCAGGGCTGGACCTACTGGGTCTTCCGGCGCCGGATCTCCGAGCGGAGCATCCCTGCGGCCCATGCCGTGACCCCGCTGTGAGCGCCGCCGGAGGGCACGCCACGGAACGACGCCGCCGGGGTCCGGAGTCGCCGGCCGGTCCGGTTGGCTCCACGCCCGCCGTGTACCTGCTTGGGATCCTGGCCGCCGCGAAGGCCGCCGGCCTGGTGCTCGTGGCCTCGGCCCTTGCCGCGGGGATCGCCTCCCTCGCGGACGGAGGGCTCGAGCCGGGGCCGCTGCTGGCCCAGGGTGCCGCCGGCGTCGTGCTGCGCACCCTGGCGGCCTGGGGCCAGGACGTCACCGCCGCGCGGCTTGTCGTCGGAGTGAAGGAACGGGTGCGCTCCGCCGCCCTGGCACGCGTCGTCGGGGACGGCGGCAGCGCCGTCCTGCCGGCGGGTGCGGGCGGGGACACCGGTCCCGGCACCCCGGTGGCCGCCGGGACCGGGGCGCTGAGCGTGCTGCTGACCCGCGGCCTCGACGGGCTCGACAAGTACTACACCCAGTACCTGCCCGCGCTGGTCACCTGCGCCGTCGTGCCGCTGCTTGTCGGGGTGAGGATCCTCGCAGCGGATTGGATCAGTGCCGTGGTGATCCTGCTGACCGTCCCGCTGGTGCCGGTGTTCATGATCCTGATCGGACTCCACACCGAGGAGCGCACCCGGGACGCCGCGACTGCCCTCGCGCGGCTTTCCGACCACCTGGTGGAACTGGCCCGGGGCCTGCCGGTGCTCGTGGGCCTGGGCCGGGCGGCGCAGCAGACCCGGGCCCTGGCGGACATCGCCGACCGCTCCTCTGCGCGCACCATGGCCACCCTCCGCACCGCGTTCCTGTCCTCCCTGGCCCTCGAACTCATCAGCACCATCTCGGTCGCCGTCGTGGCCGTCTTCGCCGGGGTGCGCCTGATCCACGGCGACCTCGGGCTGGAAACCGCTCTCCTCGCCCTGATGCTGGCCCCCGAGTGCTACACGCCCCTGCGCGAGGTGGGGGCCGCCCACCACGCCAGCGAGGACGGCAGGGAGGCCGGCGGGCGCGTCCGCGCCATCCTTGAGGCTCCGCGGCCCATCCTTGAGGCTCCACAGTCCGTCCGAGGGACGCGGACGGACCGGGCCGCCGTCGCTGTCTCCGACCTCACCGCGCGGTTCGCGGGGGCCGGCCGCCCGCTGTTCACCGGGCTCACCTTCAGCCTCGCCGAGGGACGCATCACGGCCCTGACCGGGCCGAGCGGCAGCGGCAAGTCCACCCTGATGGCCATGCTTGCGGGCACGCCGGCCGTGCCCGGGCTTGAGATAACGGGCACCGTGTCCGGTGCGGCGCCCGGCTCGGTGGCCTGGGTGCCCCAACACCCGGAGTTCCTCTCCGACACCGTCAGGGAGGAACTCGCCCTGTACGCCGGGCTGCCCGCCGGCGATCCGGCGCTCGCCGACGGGCTCGCAGCGGTCGGCGGGCGGGAACTGCTCGGCCGTCGGACCGGCGAATTGAGCCCCGGCGAGGCGCGCCGGGTCGCCGTCGCCCGCGCCCTGCTGCGCGCCCGCCACCAGCCCGGGGTGCGCCTGCTGCTGCTCGATGAACCGACGGCGCACGTCGATGCGGCCTCCACCGAAGCCATCCGCGGCGTCCTGCGCCGGCTCCGCGGAAGCCTCACGGTGCTGCTGATCGCCCACGACGGGCAGACCGCCGCGCTCGCCGATGCCACGATCGTCCTCGGCGGGCCCGCCTCCGTCGCGGGCAGCGTCCCCTCCACTGCACTGGTCCACGCCGTGGCCGGGCCCGGTGCAGTGGCCGCTGCTGCGGAACCGGCCGCCTCCATGCAGCCGTTCGCCGTTGTGCAACCGGGCGGTACCCACCCGGGCGGCACAGGGGCGGTCGCCCACCCGGGCGGCACAGCGACGGACACGACGGTCGACGACGCCGGTTCCTCCGGCGCCGGCCGTTCCGGTGTCGGGCGTCGCGTCTCGGGCACCACTGCCGGGCAGGCCACCGCCCCGGAGGTTCCCGCCGTGGGCCTGCGGGCGGTGCTGACCCTGGTCCGGCCGTGGGAGCCGCGGTTCCTCGGCGCCGCCGGCCTCGGCCTGGGTTCCTCCCTCTTCGCCGTCGCCCTGACCGCCGTCTCCGGATGGCTGATTGTGCGGGCGGCCGAGCAGCCCCCCATCCTGTACCTGCTCACGGCCATTGTGGGGGTGAGGTTCTTCGGCATCGGACGCTCCCTGCTGCGCTACTGCGAGCGCCTCGCCCTGCACCGCGCCGTCTTCGCCCGGGCCGACCGGGTGCGCCTGCGGGTATGGGAGGGGCTGCTGGGCCGGTCCGAATCCTGGCGGACGCTCGCCCGCGGCTCCGGCGGCATCGAAACCCTGGTCGGGGATGTTGACGAATTGCGCGACCTGACCCCCCGGGCGGTCCTTCCACCTTTGACGGCGCTCCTGACCGGGGCCGCGGCCATCCTGACGACGGCCCTGCTGCTCCCCGCGGCGCTCGGCTGGCAGCTGGCGGTCACCGCCGCGGCGCTGGTGGCGGCACCGGCGGCGGCGGTCCTGGCCGACCGGGCCGCCGGTGCAGCCAATGTGGTGCGCCGGGCCGAGTCGCTGGCGCACACGGCGCGCCTGCTGCGTGCGGCCCCTGACCTCGCGGTGAATGATGTCGCCGGCAGGGCGCTGAACCGCTGGAAGGCGCTGGACCGCGGTGCCGCCCGGGGGCTGCGCCGCGTGGCGTGGGCGGCCGGCACCGGGCAGGGCCTCGTCGTGCTCGCATGCACCGCCGGCGCGATCGGCGTGTTGACGGTGTCCGCCGGCATTCCGGCCGAAACCACGGCCGTCATCGCCCTGATGCAGCTGGCGCTGATCGAACCCTTCGGGGCCGGTGCCGCCGCCGTGCAACACTGGGGGCCGCTGCGCGCCGTCGCCGCTCGGCTCCATCCGGTCCTCGCACCGGACCCCGCAGGGCAGGACGGCCCCGCATTCTCCGGAACCCGGCCGGGCCGCGCCGGAAGGAACGCTGCGGTCCGGGGCCGGCGGGGTTCCACCGGAGCCCGCCGCGCTGCCGGCGCGCCCGACCCCGGGCAGACCGCCGCCGCGGGACCCGCGGGACCCATCCGGTCCCTGGCGTTGCAGGACGCGGCGGTCGCTTACGGTCAGGGCGAACCGGTGGTCTCCGGCGTCTCACTCACCCTGGAGCCGGGCCGCTGGACGGCGCTGACGGGGCCCTCGGGCAGCGGCAAGTCGACCCTGATCGGCGCCCTGCTCGGATTCCTGCCGCTGAGGTCCGGAAGCCTCCTGGTGAACGGCAGCGGAGCGGCCGCCGGCGATCCCTCACTGCGCAGGATCGCCTGGTGCCCCCAGGAGAGCCACCTGTTCAACTCGACACTCCGGGCCAACCTTCAGCTCGCCCGCAACGACGGCACGCCCATCCCCGAAGCGGAACTCACCCGGGTCCTGCACGCCGTCGGCCTCGGCCCCTTCCTCGACGGGCTCGAGGAGGGTCTGGACGCTCGCGTCGGCGCGGGCGGTACCCGACTCAGTGGAGGCCAGCGGCAGCGGCTCGCCGTCGCACGGGCCCTGCTGACCGAGGCCGACGTCCTGCTGCTCGATGAACCCACCGCACACCTCGACCAGGCCGGCGCCCATGACCTCCTGCGCGATCTGCGCCGGGGACTGACGGACAAGGCCGTGCTGCTGGTTACCCACGACGCCCAGGAGGCGGAGCTTTGTGAGGAGGAGGTGCTGATCGGGCGGCACGCCGGCCGGGATGTTCTCCCCGGCGGGGGTGACCTACGCTGGGCCTATGAGCCCGTTTGAGCGTTCCGCCCTGCCCGATTCCCTCACCTGGCGTCCCATCACGATGGAGGACATCGCTCAGTGGCACGAGCTGATCCTGAGGATGGCGGCCGAGGACAAACCCGACTGGATCGAGGACCGGGCCGACCTTGAGCAGGCGCTGGCGTCGTCGAAGAACGATCCGCGCAAAGACACCCTGCTCGGCCTCGACGCCGACGGTACCGCCCGTGCCTTCGGCCGGATCATGATGAACCCTGGATCGGTGAAGGCCCACAGCGCCGGCGGCGTCGACCCGGCCTGGCGGCGGCGCGGAATCGGGCGGGCGGTCTTCGCCTGGCAGGAGCGCCGGGCACGGGAGCGCCTGGCCGGTGCCGGCGTCGAGGGCGGGGTGCTGCGGACGTACGTCGAGGAGCGGAACCCCTCCCATGTGGCGCTGCTCGAACTCACCGGGAGCACTGTCGTGCGCTACTTCACCGAAATGACCCGCCCGCTCACGGAGCCGATCCCCGAGCTCGCCTTCCCGGCGGAGCTGGACCTCGTGACCTTCGATGAGGCGATTTCGGACGAAGTCCGGCTCGCGCACAACGACGCCTTCGCGGACCACTGGGGCAGCGAGCCGCGCGACGAGGAGTCCTGGGGCTTTGTCACCGCCCATCCCGAGTTCCGGGCCGACTGGAGCCTGGCGCTCGTGGAGAGGCAGACCCGATCGGTGGCCGCCTACCAGATGGCCAGCTTCGATCCCGGCTCCCGGGAACTCCTCGGCCGGGCCGAAGGCTACACCGACCTTCTGGGGGTCCGCCGCGCCTGGCGGGGCCGCGGTCTGGCCCCGGCGCTGCTGGCGGAGGCCATGCGGCGCTTCCGTGCGGGCGGCATGGACAGCGCCGGGCTGGGCGTCGATACGGAAAACCCCTCGGGCGCCCTGGGCCTGTACGAGCGGATGGGGTATGTGCCGACGCAGCGCTCGCTGGCGTTCGACCTCACCGTGACCTGACGGGCGGCGGGGCAGAGGCCGCGCCCGATAGCGCCCCGCGCGCCCGAAAACGACAGCCGCGCCCGAAAACGACGGGTGTACCCGTTATTTCCCGTTCGGAGGTCGCTTTCGGGTGCGCTGGTCGCATTCCGGTTCGCTCGCAGCCGATGCTGGCCGCGTCCACGCCACCGAAGGCTCCGTTATGGTGCCGGACCCGGAAGAGGTCTACGCAGCCGAATACGACCGACGCCCCCGAATACGACGGTCGCGCCTGATATTTCGGGCCCGGATGTCGCTTTCGGACGCAGCGGACGTCTTGACGGGGGATCATCGCCATCGGGTGCGCCGGCCGCTTCAGGAGCAGCCCGGCCGCTGGCCGGCGCCGGGAAGGGCTACGCCGGAGCCGCCGGCCCGCCGTCCTCCGCCGCCGGCCAGGACAGTGCCGGACCGATGACGTCGATCTGCTGGGTCAGGGCGATCCCGGACCCGTCGCGCCGGCCGTGTTCGGTCGGCAGGGCCCGCGCCACACCCGTGGAAGACGCCGCCTTCGCCGGTCCGTGCCCGGCCCACGCCAGCGCCAGGCCGTCCTCGCCGCTGAGGAAGCGGTGGGCCCGCACGCCGCCGGTCGACCGGCCCTTCGCGGGGTACTCGGCGAAGTCGGTGACCTTCACCGACCCCGGGGAGGTGCCGGGGAGGGCACCACTGGAGGTGGCGACGGTGACGACGACGGCGGTCGGGTCCGCCGCAGCGACCACGCTGAAGGACAGCACCGAGTCACCCGCGGCGAGCTTGATGCCGCTCATGCCTCCGGCCGTCCTGCCCTGCGGGCGCACCGCCGAGCCCGCGAAGCGCAGCAGCTGGGCCTGCCGGGTGATGAAGACCAGGGCGTCGTCCTCGCCGGCGGGGGCAACGCCTACCACGGTGTCCTTCGGCTTCAGTGCGATGATTTCCCAGTCGTCCCGGTTCAGCGGGTACTCGGGGGTCACCCGCTTCACGACACCCTGGGCCGTGCCGAGCGCCAGCACAGTGTTCAGCGGCGCCAGGCCGACGAGTGTCTCCCCGCGCTCCAGGGTGATGAATTCCTTCGCGGGCACCCCACCGGCAAGGTTGGGCACCCCGGCGCTGGGTGGAAGGGCCGGCATGTCCATGACCTGCAGGCGGATCATGCGTCCGCTGGAGGTCACCGCGGCGATCTCGGCCCGTGCCGTGGTGGGCACGATGGAGCGGAAGGCGTCGTGCTTGATCCGCTGCCCGTCCATGAGCGGTTCACGGTCGGCGGTCCGCGCGATCTGGCCCGAGGCCGAGAGCACCGCCCAGACCGGGTCGTCGGAGATTTCCAGCGGCAGCACCGCCTTGGCACCCTTGCCGGTGGCCTGGGGCAGGGCCGAGCCCTTCAGCGGTGCCGCGGCCTCCGACTCCAGCAGCACGGTGCGGCGCGGCGTGGCGAACTTTTCGGAGATGGCGCCGAGCTCGTCCGACACGAGGGTGCGCAGGAGCTCCTCGGAGGCAAGGATCCGCTCGAGCTCCTCGATCTCGCGGCGCAGCTGGTCCTGCTCCTTCTCCAGCTCGATGCGCGAGTACTTGGTGAGCTGGCGCAGCCGCAGCTCGAGGATGTGGTTGGCCTGGATCTCGGAGAGGTCGTAGATCGACATCAGCCGCTCCCGCGCGGCGGCCGCCTCGTCGGAGGAACGGATGATCTGGATGACCTCGTCGATGTCGACGATCGCGATCAGCAGGCCCTCGACCAGGTGCAGGCGGTCCTTCTTGCGGCCCAGCCGGTAGGCGGTGCGCCGGCGCACCACGAGGATGCGGTGGTCGACGTACACCTGGAGGAGCTCAAGCAGCCCGAGGGTGCGGGGCTGGCCGTCCACCAGGGCGACATTGTTGATGCCGAAGGAATCCTCCATCGGGGTGTGCCGGTAGAGCTGGGCGAGGACGGCGTTGGGGTTGAAGCCGTTCTTGAGCTCGATGACCAGGCGCAGCCCGTGCATGCGGTCGGTCAGGTCGACGATGTCCGAGATGCCCTGGAGCTTCTTGGAGGTCACCGCGTCCTTGATCCGCTCGATGACCTTCTCCGGGCCCACGGTGTAGGGCAGCTCGGTGACAACCAGCCCGGTGCGGCGGGCCGAAAGCTGCTCGATTTCCACCTTCGCCCGCGTCTTGAAGGACCCGCGTCCGGTGGCGTACGCATCGCGGACCCCGGCCAGGCCCACGATCTTGCCCCCGCTGGGCAGGTCGGGCCCGGGGATGAAGCGCATCAGGTCCTCGAGCCCGGCGTCGGGGTGGGCGATCAGATGCCGGGCGGCGGCAATGACCTCGCCGAGGTTGTGCGGGGCCATGTTGGTGGCCATGCCGACGGCGATGCCGCTGGCGCCGTTGACGAGCAGGTTCGGGAACGCCGCCGGCAGGACTTCGGGCTGCATCAGCTGGTTGTCGTAGTTCGGCACGAAGTCGACGACGTCCTCGTCGAGGTGGTCCGTGAGGCTCAGGGCCGGAGCGGCGAGCCGGGCCTCGGTGTACCGGGGGGCGGCCGGGCCGTCGTCGAGGGAGCCGAAGTTGCCGTGACCGTCGATCAGGGGCAGGCGCAGGGAGAAGTCCTGGGCCATGCGGACCATCGCGTCGTAGATGGCGGCGTCACCGTGCGGGTGCAGCTTGCCCATGACCTCCCCGACGACGCGGGCGGACTTCACATGGCCGCGGTCGGGTCGCAGGCCCATGTCGGTCATCATGTACAGGATGCGCCGCTGCACAGGCTTCAGGCCGTCGCGGGCGTCGGGGAGCGCGCGCGAGTAGATCACCGAATAGGCGTACTCGAGGAACGAGTCCTGCATTTCGGACTCGACATCGATGTCGATGATGTTTTCGGTGAAGTCTTCGGGCGGAGCTGTTTTTTGGCGCCTGGCCATAGCGGTGGGGGTTCCTCAACTTGGATCTGCGGGCATTTCGTTGGCGGGCCCGGACGCGCTACAGACGCGCGCCGACGTTGCCCACTACGCTGAGTCTATGGTGGCCGACGGACATTACCCCGAATATTGGGAAGCCGATGTCGTGCTGCGCGACGGCGGGACGGGCCATCTGCGGCCGATCGCGCCCTCGGATGCGGACGCCGTCCAGGCCTTCCACGGCCGGCAGTCGGAGAACTCGATCTACCTGAGGTTCTTCACCTACAAGGCCACGCTGAGCGCCAAGGAGCTCAAGCGCTTCACCGAGGTCGACCACCACGACCGGGTGGCGTTCGTCATCACCCGGGGCGAGGACATCATCGGGATCGGCCGCTACGACCGGCTGGACGACCCCACCGAGGCGGAGGTCGCGTTCAACGTTTCAGACGCCTACCAGGGCCGCGGGGTCGGCTCGATCCTGCTCGAGCACCTCGCCGCGGCCGCCCGGGAGAACGGCATCCGGCGCTTCTCCGCCGAGGTGCTCCCGGAGAACCGCAAGATGATCACCGTTTTCGCCGAGGCCGGCTACGAGGTCGAGCGCCACTTCGACGACGGCGTCGTCGAGCTCCGCTTCGACATCGACGCGACGCGGAAGTCCCGCGCGGTGATGGAGGCCCGTGAACACCGGGCGGAGGCCCGCAGCGTGGCGGGGCTGATGAGCCCCGCTTCGGTCGCGGTGATCGGCGCCAGCCGCCGGTGGGGGAGCGTCGGCCACGCCCTCCTTGAGCACATCACCGACGGTGGGTTCGCCGGCACGGTGTACGCGGTCAACCCCGAGGCCTTCGAGCTCGGCGGCGGAGTCTCCTATGCCTCGGTGCGCGAGGTCCCCGGCCCGGTGGACCTGGCCGTCATCGCCGTGCCGAAGGACCAGGTGGATCGAGTGGTGGATGAATGTGCCGCCGCCGGCGTCCGCGGCCTGCTGGTGGTCACCTCCGGGTACGCCGAGGACGGCGCGGAGGGCCTGGCCCGGCAGCGTGCCCTCGTGGCCCGGGCCCGGGCACAGGGCATGCGGGTGGTGGGCCCGGCCTCGCTTGGGATCGTCAACACCGACCCCGAGGTGCGCCTGAACGCCTCGATGGCCCCGGCCCTGCCCCGGCGCGGGGGCCTCGCCCTGTTCAGCCAGTCCGCCGGGCTCGGGGTGCTGCTGTACTCGGCCGCGGCCCGCCGGGGGCTCGGGGTGTCCTCGATCATCTCCGCAGGCAACCGGGCCGACGTCTCCGGCAATGACGCCATGCAGTACTGGGAGGACGACGGCGCCACCTCGGCCGTGGCGCTCTACCTTGAGACGATCGGCAATCCGCGCAAGTTCTCCCGCATCGCCCGGCGGCTCGCGCAGACCAAGCCGGTGATCGTGGCAAAGTCACCCGTGACGGGCCTGCAGCTGCCGCCCGGGCACGCGGTGCGCACCACGCAGGCCCCGCCGGCCGCCCTCGACGCGATGCTGCGCCAGTCGGGGGTGATCCGGGTGGAAACCACCGAGCAGCTGATGGACGTCGCCTCGATCGTCGCCTCCCAGCCGCTGCCGGCCGGGCCCGGCATCGCCGTCTTCTCGAATTCCGCCGCCCTGGGCAAGGTGCTCGCCGACGCCGTGGCCGCCCAGGGGATGGCGGTGGCCGCCGTCGTGGCGGACCTCGACCTCGACGCGGGCCAGTCGGCCGCCCTGCTGGCCCTTGAGGCCGCGGTGGCCGGGGCGCTGGCGCGTGAGGACGTGCACGCGGCGATCGTCACCACGCTTCCGGCCCTGGGCCTGCCCGCTGAAACCATCGCCGCGGTCCTTCAGGCCTGCGGGGAGGCCGCGGGCAAGCCCGTGGTCGCCTCCTTCGCCGGCGTGCTCGACCCGCAGCAGCAGCTCGACGGCCTCGTGGGGGCCTCCCCGGCGGACCCGGCGGACCCGGCGGTTGCGGCGTTTCCGGCGGCGGATGAGGCACGGGCGGGAGCAGGGCTGCAGCGCGGGCTTCCGGCCTTCGCCAGCCCGGGGGCAGCGGTGGCGGCCCTGGGCGCCGTCGTCGCCTACACCCGCTGGCGCGCCCGGGATCACGGTGAGTTCGCCGAGCTTCCCGGGACGGACGATGACGCGGCCGCCGAGCAGCTCGAGGGAATCCTCGGTCGGGTCAGCGGCGTCGGCCTGACGCGGCTGAGCGCCGAGGAGAGTGCGGCCCTCCTCGGCCACTACGGGATCGCGGTGCTGCCCTCGGCTTCGTTCGACTCCGCCGACGAGGCCGTGAAGGCCGCCGACCGGCTCGGCTGGCCGGTGGCGTTGAAGACCACCGACGAGCACCTGAGGCACCGCCTCGACCTCGGCGGGGTGCGCCTGGGTATCGAGGACGCGGAGGCACTGCGGGCCAACATCGTCTCGATGGAGAAGGCGCTCGCCCCGTTCGGCAGCTTCGGCATGGAGGTGCAGCCGATGGCGCCCTCGGGGCAGGCGTGCACCCTGCGCGCAATCGAGGATCCGCTCCTGGGCCCGGTGCTGTCCTTCGGGCTGGCCGGGGACGCCGTGAACGTGCTCGACGACTGGGCGCACGGTGTTCCGCCCCTGACCACCGTCGATGTGGCCGACCTGGTCCGTGCGCCGCGGGCGTCGCGGAGGCTCTTCGGCTACCAGGGCCTGCCGCCGGCGGACACCGCAGCCGTCGAGGACCTCCTGGCGAGGGTGGCCCTGCTCAAGGACAACCATCCCGAGATCGCCCTGCTCGAATTCAACCCCGTGCTGGTGGCCACCTCGGGCCTGGCGATCCTCAGCGCCACCATCGACGTCGGCAACCCGCGGCAGCGCACCGACAGCGCCCGCCGGGCGATGCGGGACTGACCGGACTCATCCGCCGACCTCCGGCGGTTAGGCAGAGCGGAGGCGGGTAGGGGAAACTGGGAGCATGACCCTTTCGCTCTCCCCGCAGCGTCGGAACCTCGATTCGTCCCTTGAGCGCGCCGGCTTCTACCCGCGGCTGGTCGCCGACGTGGTGCACGATGCCCTCGACGGACGGGAGCCGCTCTCCCATGTGGTGCACCTTGAGACCCACTTCGAGCGCACCGAGGTGCACCGCCACATCACCGTGCTGGTCCTCACCGAGGACATGCTGGTCATCACGCACGTCGACGATCAGCAGCTCGACGACGCCGGTGAGCAGGTCACCGCCCAGATCTCCACCGAATCGGTTCCCGTGAGCCAGATCCGCTCCGTCGTCCTCAGCTACCTCTACGCCCAGCCCCAGGACTACAAGCCCTCCGACCCGGCACGGGAGATGACCCTGGCAATCGCCTGGTCCGGCGGGCAGCGCCTCGACATGGGCCCGGCCTCCTGCGGGGACCCGCAGTGCGACGCCGACCACGGCTACACCGGCACGATCGCCCAGGAGGACATCGTGCTGCGCGTCAGCGCCGAGGCCGACGGCGTGCAGGCGGTCCAGAACGCGAAGTCCTTCGCCCGCGCGCTGCGCAAGGTGAACACCGCCAGCTCCGTGGGAAGCGGCGCCGTCCTGACCTCCGACGGCACCGGACGCCGCCAGTCCGGCTTCGCCGGACGGTTCACGCGGGCACCCCACGGGCGGTAGAGGGTCCGTGACGAGCCTTTCGACGCACCTCGAACCTCTCCCTGCGCCGCCGGCCTACGGCGCCGGCACCGTAGGGGAAGTCCTGACCAGCGCCGCCGCGTGCCTCGGGCTCGGGGGGTTCGGCAACGCCCTCGGACTGCCGCCCTCCCGGCGGGTCTGCGTGGTGATGGTCGACGGACTCGGGCTGTCGCAGCTGAAAAAACGCGGAGGACACGCCCCGTTCCTCCGGTCGCACCTTGAGGGCGCGCGCACCCTCGGGTCGGCGTTCCCCTCGACCACCGCTGCCTCCCTGGCGAGCCTGGGCACCGGCCTGCCGCCGGGGCTGCACGGCATGGTCGGGTACGACGTGCTCGACCCCGCGCAGGACAAGGTGGTCAACATGCTCGGCAACTGGGACGACGGCGTCGACCCGGTCACCTGGCAGCCCCACCCCACGGTGTTCGAACGCGCCGCCCGCGACGTCCCGGTCGTTACGGTCAGCCAGCCCCGCTTCGCCGATTCCGCCATGACCCGCGCGGCGCTGCGGGGCGGGAGCTTCCTCGGCGCCGGCACGCTGCAGGCGCGGGTGCGTGGCGCCGCCGAGCAGCTCGCCGGCGCCGACACCATGCTCATGTACTTCTACCTCAACGACCTGGACAAGGCCGGACACCGCCACGGCTGCGCCTCAACGGACTGGACGGACCGGCTTGAGGACCTCGACTCGGCCATGAAGTCCCTGGCCCGGCAGATGCCGGCGGACACCCTGCTGCTGCTGACCGCCGACCACGGGATGGTCGACGTCGCCGAGGGCCAGCGCTTCGACTACTCCGCCCGGCCCGCCCTCGTCGACGGCATTGCCCACACCGCCGGCGAGCCGCGGATGGTCCACCTCTACTTCGAACCGGGCCTGGACGCCGCCGGCCCGGAGCGGCTGCGGGCGGCCTGGCAGGAGGCCTTCGGGCGCCAGGCCTGGATCCTGACCCGCGGGGAGGCGGTGGCGGCCGGCCTGTTCGGGCCCACGGTCGACGCCTCGGTGCTGCCACGGATCGGAGATCTGCTGGTGGCCGCCCGCGAGCCGATCGCCCTCTTCGACACCCGGCGCACCTCCGCCTCCGCCCTCGAAGTGATCGGCCAGCACGGGTCAATGACCCGCGCCGAGCGCGAGGTGCCGCTGCTCACGCTGCGCCGGCCTGAACCCGTCCGGAAGGCCCCCGCCCGGCGCGGGGCGAAGCCCACCCCCGAAAGGCCGAACCATGGCTGAACTTCTGTTTTTCTGCGGCACGATGGACTCCGGAAAGTCGACCCTTGCCCTGCAGATGGAGCACAATCACCGCGCCCGCGGCCGGAAGGGCGTGCTGTTCAGCTCCCATGACCGGGCCGGCGAGTCGATGATCTCCAGCCGCCTCGGGCTGAGGACGCGCGCCGTCGAGGTGCACCCCGACACCGACTTCTGGAGCGAGGTGACCGGCCGGCTCACGCAGGGTGGGCGGGTGGACTACCTCATCTGCGACGAAGCCCAGTTCTACACCGCGGGCCAGATCGACCAGCTGGCGCGCATCGCCGACGACATGGACATCGACGTCTTCGCCTTCGGCATCACCTCGGATTTCAAGACGAGGCTCTTCCCTGGTTCCCAGCGGCTCGTGGAGCTCGCGGACCGCATCCAGGTACTCCAGGTCGAGGCCCTGTGCTGGTGCGGGAAGCGAGCAACCCATAACGCGCGCATCGTGGACGGCACCATGGTCGTCGAGGGGGACCAGATGGTCGTCGGCGACGTCGAGGCGGCGGCCGATCCCGATACCGCGGTGGAAATGCCCCGGTCCGCCGGTGCGGCGGAGCCGGTCACCGAGTACGAGACGTTGTGCCGCAGGCACCACATGCGCCGGCAGACCTCACGCGCCTCGAACGCCTTGGTGGGCAACGAACTGCCGCTGCCGTTCGAACCGGCCCCGGAGACGGAGCCGGCGACGCTCTAAGGCATCGGAGCGGTGTCGGGGATTGCCGGGCGCTCCGGAGCCGGAGGGGTTCGGGTGGGAACCCGGTCCTGGAACCCTTAAGCCCCTGCCGCCCGCCGGTACGCGCGGGTCGGGTCCGGTCAGTCGCCCTTGGTGCCGAAGACGATCTGGTCCCAGCTGGGCACGCTTGATCGCTTGGGCTTGATGCGCCGGTCCGCCGGTTCCTCGGCCTTGGCCGCGGCACCGCCGTCCCTGCCTTTATCGCCGGACTGCTCCCGGCGGTCGCCCGGGCCTGCCTCGGCGGGCGTCCCGGACGCGCCGGAGGTGTCCCTGCCCCGGGGAGCGTCTGCGGGTGCTGCGCCCTCCTCGTCGGCGGCGCGGACCGGCACGGCAAAAATGCTGATTTCCCGGGTCTCGGTGCTGACCCCGTGGTAGAGCCGGGGCGAGCCGTCGGCGTGGAGATCGGGGTCCTCTTCTCCCTCCCGCGGCGGGGGAGCAAGGCTCAGCCCCGGGGGCAGCGAGCCGTCCTCGGCTTCGAAGCTGTCGCGGGGATGCGCCGCGGGAATGCTTCCCTTGGTCAACAGCTCGGCAAGGTTGTCATCGCTGTCCTCGTCGGCACCGAGCCGCTGGCCGCGGCGCGAGCGCAGGACATCGAGCAGGCCGTCGGCATCGTCGTGCGCCTCGGCGGGGGGCTCGTCGGCCTTCTCGGCCTCGAAGTCGAACACGCGGTCCGCGACGGCGCTGAGCCGGCGGTTGGGGAGCGGCCCGTCGAGCGGCTCCAGTTCGCTCAGCAGCTGCGCCCACCGGTTGGCGTTCACCACCGTCTTGCGGGAGGGGTTGAACGTCCACTGCGCGGGCGGTTCCTCTCCGACGTTCACTGCGGAGCTTTCGGGGAGCTCGAACCGGGCCACGACGGTCCAGGCGCCGTCGGTTCGCCGCCAGGAGTCCCATTCGATGTTTGCGGCTTCGACCCCGTAGGCCTCGAGCCGGAACGCGACCATCTCTCCGAGCTGGGCCGGGTTGTCGCCGAAGGCGGAACGGTAGCCGTCGTGGGAGGGAAGGGGCGCTGCCACCTCGACGCGCTGGGCGAGGTACGCCATGTAGTCGCGCTCGGCGCGCACGGGACCCTCGTACCGCAGGATGTGGGAGAGCTCGAGCCCCGACTCATCGGCGATCCCCTGGGCCGTCGCACCGCTGCGGATGCGGGCCTGGATGTCCCGCGGCGTCAGGTGGGTCGATGGGCCGGTCCGGCCGGTCGGTGAGGGCGGGGCGGCAGGAGCGACCCGCGTCGACTGACGGGACGCTGCCGCTCGAAGGGCTTCGTCGATCGGCAGACGAAACGTGGCTCCTCCGTCGCCGCTTAACAGCAGATGATCGCCATCCACACCAACCAGGCGCAGCTCCTGCATTAAAATCCTCCAGCCGACAGTAATTACTAGTCGAAACTCTGCCACTGAATGCCCGTCATTCCTACTACACCCCGTGGTGTGGCGCAGTTTCTTGGCCTGCGGCAGGCAGGATGCGGACGCCGGCGCCCCACCCGCCGGTTCGCCCCGTCCGACACGGCGGGCGCCGGGCAGCGGCCCCGGAACCGCCCCCATGAGGCAGAATGCACTGTGAAAAGTCCCACACACCGGGTCCGGGCCGGGACTTTCCGGCCCGGCCCGGCTGCTGTCCCCTATGACCGGAGCGCAAAGGAACCACCATGGCGACCGACTACGACGCGTCGAGCACCACCGATGATGTAACAGCCGCCGAGCCGATCGAGGAGCTGCGCACCACGGCCGCCGCTGTGCAGTCGCCGGTAGTCGACGAGGACGAGACCGAAGCCGCCGATTCCTTCGAGCTTCCCGGGGCCGACCTCTCCGGGGAAGAGCTCACCGTCCAGATCCTGCCCGCGCAGGCCGACGAATTCACCTGTTCCTCATGCTTCCTGGTCCGCCACCGCTCCCAGATCGCGCGCGAGAAGAACGGTCTGCTGTTCTGCAGCGAGTGCGAAGGCTGAGCCGGCTCAGTGGGCGAGGGCCGCGGCGAACTGCTCGGGCCTGCGGGTGGACGCGAGCCAGTACGGGGTGCGGTCCTCTGGGTCGGTGACTTCAATCCGGACCACGGGGGAGATCCATCCCCGGATGCACAGGTACGCCAGGCCGTTGAGGGCGGTTCCCCGCTGCTCGGTGGCCTCGTCGCCGGTGTAGGCCGACACCGCGCCCAGGTAGCGGCGCTCGATCGTCGCCCGGCCCACCGTGAGGGTCGTGGGCGTCACCACGATCCGCGGGGTCGACAGGACAAGCAGGACCACGAGCACAACGGCGATCACCGCAGCCGCCGCGAACCCGACGAGCACATCGATGGGGGCGAAAGTCACGATCGACGCCGCGGCGGCGCCGAGCACCAGCAGCCAGACCCAGGGTGAGGGCCACAGCCGCTCGGAATAGATGACGGTGTCCTGCACGGACCCTTCTGCGGCTTTCGACATGCTCTAACACTTACACCTTTTGCATAGAGGTTTCATCCCGGCGGCGGGCCTTCACCGCGTGCCCGAGGCGCTAAAGTGGTGTGCTGGGGCAGCAGCAGCGGCGGAGGATCAGCCCGACGGTGGCGGCCAGCCCCGCCCGCCGCGGAGTCCACCCGCGGCGCCCCCGTCAGGACCACCGCAGCGCCAGAAACACCATTCAGTCAAGAATCACCCTTAGTCCAGAATCAGTGAACGCCGAGGATCACCGAACGTCCCCACCGCTGCCGGCGCTGCCGGCACCGGTGCACACCAGAGGTTGGAGAAGCCCGTGCCAGACCCGCAGCAGGACCTGCAGGTGCAGATCGTGATGCTCGACGACGCCCTCGAACCGCCCGCCTACGCCCGGCCGGGGGACGCCGGCGCCGACCTGCGCAGCCGCATCGACGTATCGCTCGCGCCGGGGGAGCGCCGGCTGGTGCCCACCGGGGTGTCCATCGCCCTGCCCGCCGGCTACGCCGGCTTCGTCCACCCCCGCTCCGGCCTGGCGGCCCGGCACGGGCTGTCCGTCGTCAACGCACCCGGCACCATCGATGCCGGTTACCGTGGCGAGGTCCAGGTAATCCTGCTGAATACCGACCGGTCCGAAACGGTGCACCTGGCGCGCGGCGACCGGGTGGCGCAGCTCGTAATCCAGCGGGTCGAGCAGGCGTCCTTCGTGCAGGTCCGGGAACTGCCCGAATCGGTGCGCGGCGCCGGCGGCTTCGGCTCGACCGGCGGCTTCACCCCGGTGCCGGAGGCACACAACCCCGCCACCGGCGGCTGAGCCGCCCCACCAGCAGACCGGGCGCTTCGCCGTCCGGAACCGAACACCACGTCGACAGATCGAGGAGAGGAACCCACAAATGGTTTTTGGGCGCCTGAAGAAGAAGAAGCAGGACGATGGCTCGACGGAGCCCCAGGGCACCGACGCCGCGGACACCGGCGGCACCGAGACCGAAGCCGCCGAAACCCAGGAGCCGGCAGAAACGACCCCGGAGGCACAGCGGCGTGAATCCGGTCCCTTCGATTCGGCCGAAAAGGACTCAACCGAGGGCTACATCGATCTCGGGGCGCTCAAGATCGGTGCCGCCGAAGGACTGCAGCTGCGCCTCGAGGTGGAGGAGCGCACCAAGCGGGTCATCGCCGTCACCCTCGACCTCGGCGGCTCAACCCTGCAGCTCCAAGCCTTCGCCGCACCCCGTTCCGAGGGCGTCTGGGACGAAATCCGCCAGCAGATCGGCCTCTCGGTGGGCTCCCAGGGCGGCACGGTACAGGAACGACAGGGCACCTTCGGCACCGAACTGATCGCCCAGCTGCCCGCCCCGCTGCCCGACGGAACCTCCGGCGTGCGCGTGGCCCGGTTCGTGGGCGTCGACGGGCCGCGCTGGTTCCTGCGCGGCGTCTTCGGCGGACCGGCGGCGCTCAACGCGGCCGCGGCCGCACCGGTGGAGGCCCTCTTCCGCAACGTCGTCGTCGTCCGCGGGGACCACCCGCTTCCCCCGCGCGAACTCCTGCCGCTGCGCCTGCCCAAGGACGCGTCGCCCACCCCCAACCCCCCGACGCCGGCCCGGCCCGGGCTCACCGCGCCCGAGCGCGGCCCCGAGATCACCGAGATTGGCTGACACCGGCCGCTCCCTGCCCCCCTCGGGCGGGCACGCCCGCGGATCCCGCGGGCGGTTGCACGGGCGCGGGCTGATCGATTCCGTCACCTACCAGCCGAAGAACGCGCCGCCGCGTTTTTCCGCCATCGTGAGGGTCGACGCCGGGCCCCTGCCCGGAACCCGGGTGCGCCTCGTGTGGATGGGCCAGCGGGAAGTGCGCGGCATCGAAGCCGGTGTCGAACTGGCCTTCGAGGGCATGGCGAGCCAGGTCGAGGGCATGCTGACCGTGTACAACCCGCGCTATGAAATCATTGGACGGCCCGAGGAGCCCTGAGTGAACCAGAACCCAAAGCAGAACCCGCACGGCGACGCCCAAGACCGGCCCCGGCCCGAGGACCTTGCCTCCCAGTACGCGGCACGCGCCGGCGTGAAGCGTACGGCCCACGGCAGCATCGACGTTCTGTCCTCCGTCGGCGGGGTGCAGGGACTCTCCGAGAGCATCGTGCCGGGGCTGGTGTTCACCGTGCTGTTCACGGTCACGCGGGACCTGATGGTGTCCCTGGTGGCAGCCCTCGCCGCCGCCGCGGTCTTCTCGGTGGTCCGGCTCGTCTCCCGCCGGCCCCTCACCCAGGCCCTCTCGGGGCTCATCGGGGTGGCGTTCTGCGCCCTCGTCGCACTGCGGACCGGCAACGCCGAAGACTTCTTCCTGCCCGGCTTCTACATCAACGCCGCGTACATCGCCGCCATGGCCCTCTCCATCGCCGTGCGCTGGCCGATCGCGGGCGTCCTGTTCGGCTTTATCCGCTCCGAGGGCACCGAATGGCGGAAGGACCCGCTGCGCGTGAGGGCCTACTCGCTGGCGACCTGGATCATCATCTCAGTGCTGGCGCTGCGCCTGGCCGTCCAGCTGCCGCTCTACCTGGCCGGCAATGTGGCCGCCCTCGGCACGCTGCGCGTCGCGATGGGGCTGCCGCTGTACGCGCTGGGGCTGTGGCTGGCGTGGCTGGTGTCCCGGCCGGCCGCACCGAACACCCCCGCCCCGCAGCCCGGCCCCGCCCGCTAGGCGGACCCGGCCCGCGGCCGGTCGACCGCCGCCGGGAGGCCCGGACGCCCCACGTCGCGAGCCGGTGCCGCCCGTCAGGCCGAGGCCTGATCCGCCTCCGGCCGGCTGCGCGCCGCCAGGGCGCTCCGCAGGTCGTTCTCCGCCGCCACCGCCGCCAGGAAGAACAGTTCGTCGCCCTCCTCAACGGTGTCGTCGGGGCTCGGGGTGACGGGCACGTCGTCGCGCAGGATCGCCACCACCGCGCAGTCGAGCGGGAGCTCGACCGAGCTCAGGGGCTGCCCGATCAGGGGGGAATCCTGGGGCACCGTGAACTCGAGGATCGAGGAGACCCCGGTCTGCAGCGTGAGCAGGCGCACCAGGTCGCCGATCTCCACCGCCTCCTCGACGAGCGCGGTCATCAGGCGCGGCGTGTTCACTGCGACGTCAACGCCCCAGGAATCGTCGAACATCCAGTCGTTCTTCGGGTTGTTCACCCGGCCCACGGTGCGGCCCACCCCGAATTCGCTCTTGGCCAGCAGCGACACCACGAGGTTGACCTTGTCGTCCCCGGTGGCGGAGACGACGACGTCGGCCTCGTCGAGTCGCGCGTCCTTGAGGGTCGTCAGCTCGCAGGCGTCCCCGATGAGCCATTTGGCGCCCTTGAGTCCGCTGCGCCCGATCACCTCGGGCTTTTCGTCGATGAGGAGGATCTCATGGTTGTTTGACAGCAGTTCGCGCGCGATCGAGGACCCGACGCTCCCTGCTCCGGCAATGACAACTCTCATTCGGCATTCTCCTTGGGTGGACTCGCGAGAATCCGCCCTATTTCATCGGTCGCGGTTGTCTTCATCATGGCGTGCACGATGTCGCCCTGCTGGTAGCTGGTCTCATCCGTGGGCAGCACTCCCTCGCCGAACCGCGTCAGGTAGGCGATGCGCACCCCGCCGGCGGCCTCGATGTCTTTGAGCGGACGGCCCAGCCAGGCGTCGTTGAGGGAGAGTTCGCCCAGGATCAGGCGCCCCGAGGTTTCCCGGTAATCCCCGTCGATGCTCTGCTCCGGCAGGATCCGGCGCAGCACCTGGTCGGCGCTCCAGCGCACGGCCGCCACCGTGGGGATGCCCAGCCGCTGGTAGATCTCGGCCCGTCCCGGGTCGTAGATCCGGGCCACCACATGGCGGACGTGGAAGGTTTCGCGGGCCACCCGGGTCGCCAGGATGTTCGAGTTGTCTCCGCTGGAGACCGCCGCGAAGGCGTAGGCGTTCTCGATGTCGGCGTGCTTGAGGGTGTCCCGGTCGAACCCGACCCCGGTGACCTTCCGGCCGCCGAAGGAGGACCGCAGGCGCCGGAACGCCCGGTCGTCCTGGTCGATGATGGCCACGCTGTGGCCCGATTCGTCGAGGGTGTGGGCGAGGCTGACCCCCACTCGGCCGCATCCCATGATCACAAAATGAGCCATCGAGGGCACCCCTGTCTCCTGCTGCGCCCGGTGGCATTCCGGGCTGCTTACCGGCTCAATCCGGTCGTTGTCCGGATCTCGTCCGGAGGCGCTCGGCGGCCGGTGCTGAGGCGGCGGCTTGCACAGCCGCAGACCGCAGCGCCGGCTGCCGTAGGTCTCCAGCCTAATGGCTTCGGCGGGGCATAAACGCGCTAGTCTGGGGGCCGTGCTGACTTTTTTCGGGGCCGCCAAGCGGGTGCTGGTGGGCAAGCCTTTCCGCAGTGACAGGCGCAGGCGCCAGACCCTGCCTCAGCGGTGGGCCATGCCCACCTTTTCAGCCAACGCGTTGTCCTCGGTGGCCTACGCTCCCGATGAGATCATCCTGACGCTGGCCCTCGCCGGAGTGGCCGCCGTCGTGCTCGCCCCCTGGGTGGGCCTTGCCGTGATCGCCGTCCTGCTTGTGGTCATCGCCTCGTACCGCCAGGCCCTGCGAGCCTATCCGACCGGTGGCGGCGACTATGAGATCGCCCGCCGGAACTTCGGCGGGCAGGCCGGTGCCCTGGTCGCCTCGGCCCTGATGATCGATTATGTGCTGACCGTGGCGGTGTCGGTGTCCGCGGCGGCCCAGTACGCCGTCGAACTGGCACCCGGCGCGGCGCCGATGCGCACCGGCATCGCCGTCGCCGGGGTGGCGGGGCTCGTCCTGCTGAACCTGCGCGGCGTCACCCGCGGGGCACGCCTCACCGGCATTCCCACCTACCTGTTCACGGCGGTGGTGCTCGGGATGTGCGCTGTTGGAGTCATCCAGAGCGCCGCCGGGACCCTCCGCGAGGCCCCGAGCGCGGGCTTCGGAATCGTGCCCGATGCAGCCTTCGACGCCGGGCTGGTGGGGCTTGGGGGCGCGCTGCTGATCCTGCGGGCGTTCTCCGCCGGCGCGGCGGCGCTGACCGGCATCGAGGCCCCGGCCGCCAACGTGCCCAGCTTCGAGGCGCCCCGGGCGCGCAATGCCGCCGCCACCCTGGGGGTCCTGGCGGCCGTGGCGTCCCTGATGATGGCCGGAGTGATCTACCTGGCCAACGCCGCCAAGGTCCGCGTGGTGCTTGACCCCGAAAACCAGCTGCTCATCGACGGCCGCCCGGTGGGGGAGGATTACCTCCAGAGTCCGGTGCTCAGCCAGCTAGCGGCGGTGGTCTTCAATGATGCGACCCTCCCGTTCTTCCTTGTCGTGGGCGCGACCGTCCTGGTGCTCCTGCTGGCCGGGCATGCCGCCTTCAACGGGTTCCCCCTGCTCGCCTCCCGGCTGGCCGGCGACGGGTACCTGCCGCGCCAGCTGAGGACCCGCGGGGACCGGCTGACCTACAGCAACGGCATCCTCGCGCTGGGCCTCGGGGCGGCCGCGCTGATCCTGCTCTTCGGCGCCGACGTCACCCAGCTCGTCCAGCTCTACATCGTCGGGGTGTTCGTCTCCTTCACCGCCAGCCAGCTCGGGCTGATTACGCACTGGACCCGGCAGCTGCGCAGCACCGCCGACCGGCAGGCCCGGTGGCGGATGCGCAAGTCCCGGGCGATCAACACCGCCGGGTTCATCCTGACCGCGGCGGTGCTCGTGGTGATCCTGGTGACCAAGTTCGAGTACGGCGCCTGGATCGCTGTCCTCGCTATGGCGGTGCTCTTCGCGATCATGCGCAGCATCAAGAGCCACTACGACAGCGTGGCGTCCGAGCTGGCCATCGACGACGCCGACAACCTGCGCGCCCTGCCGGCGCGGGTCCACGCCGTCCTGCTCGTCTCGCACGTGCGCAAGCCGGCGCTGCGGGCGCTGGCCTTCGCCCGCGCGTCGCGGCCCTCACGGCTCGAGGCCGTCATCGTCGATGTGGACGCCGAGCAGACCCGGCGTACGCTTGAGGACTGGGAAAGACTCGAGCTGCCCGTTCCAATCACCGTCCTCGCCGCGCCGTACCGGGACACCATCACGCCGATCCTTGACTACATCGCCACCATCCGCAGCGAATCGCCCCGTGACCTGATCGTGGTGTACATCCCTGAATATGTGGTGGGGAAGTGGTGGGAGCAGCTCGTGCACAACCAGACAGCCCTGCGCATCAAGGCCCGCCTCCACTTCGTTCCCGGAGTGATGGTGGCCAGCGTCCCCTGGCAGCTGGCATCCGCCAAGGCCGACCAAGAAACCAAGATCTGAAGTGAGCAAGTGATCAACGAACCGGCAGTCGTCGAGCTGACCATCGAGCGCCCGGCCCACGGCGGGCATACCGTCGCCCGGCACGAAGGGCGGGTCGTGTTCGTGCGGCACGCCCTGCAGGGGGAGAGGGTGCGGGTCCGCCTCACCGAGCAGGAGCAGGACGCGAGCTTCTGGCGCGGCGACACAGTGGAGGTCCTCGAGGCCTCACCCCACCGGGTGACCCACCCGTGGCCGCAGGCCGACGCGCTGACCGCCGCCGCACAGGGCGCCGCGCCGGTCGGCGGCGCCGAATTCGGCCACATCGCGCTCGAGGAGCAGCGCCGGGTCAAGGCGCAGATCTTCGCCGAACAGCTGACCCGGATCGCCCGCACCGAGCGGGACGTCACCGTCGAGGCCGCGCCCGGGGAAACCCCCGACGGGCTGGGCTGGCGCACCCGGGCGGCCTTCGCCGTCACCGGCAACGGACGCCTGGCCATGCACGTGCACCGCTCGGACGCGCTCGTTCCGGTCACGGACATGCCGCTGGCCGTCGACGCGGTGAACGCCCTGCGGCTGTGGGACCTGGACTTTTCGGGCATGCAGCGGGTCGACGTCGCCGTCGGGTCCGGAGGCGGGGATCCCCTCGTGCTGCTCATCCCCGCCGAAGGCACCGCACCGCGCCGGGCCGGGGCCATCGCGGCCCAGATCGCCGGGGCCTCCGTGGCGGTCCTCGACGCCGCAGCCGGCGACGTGCACCGGCTCAAGGGCCGGACCTGGCTGCAGGAGCAGGTCGGTCCGCACGCCTACCGCGTCACCGGGGCCGGATTCTGGCAGATCCACCGCCGGGGGCCCGAGGTGCTGACCGGCGCCGTGCTTGAGGGGCTGCAGGTCGCCGAGGGCGAGCACGCCGCCGACCTCTACGCCGGAGCCGGGCTCTTCACCGTGCCGCTCGCCTCCGCCGTCGGCGCCAAGGGGTCGGTGCTGTCCGTCGAAGGTTCGGCCGGCACCAGCCGGGACGCCCGCCGCAACCTCCACGGCCAGGACCAGGTGAGCATCGTCCAGGGCCGGGTGGACAAGGTGCTCGCCTCCCACGACCGGCCGCTCGACGTCGTCCTCCTCGACCCGCCGCGGGCCGGAGCCGGCAAGAAGGTCGTCGGCCAGATCATCGACGCCGCGCCGCGGCGGATCGGCTACGTTTCCTGCGACCCCGCCTCATTCGCCCGCGACCTCGGCCTCTTCCAGGCCCGTGGATGGACCCTCGACACGCTGCGGGTCTTCGACCTGTACCCGCATACGCACCACATGGAATCCTTCGCACTGCTTTCCCCGCCACGGGGTGCGGCGTGAGCACCCGCGGCTAGAATCTGAGGCATCGGTTCCGGACGCGGACCCCGCCCCGGACTCCTCCAGCGGTGGAAGGACTCGGCCATGGTCACTGCCAACAGCTTCGGTTCAAGGGGTGTGCTGGATGTCGCCGGTACGTCGTATGAGATTTTCCGGTTGGGGGCGGTGGAGGGGGCCCAGAAGCTGCCGTTCAGCCTGAAGGTGTTGTTGGAGAATCTTCTGCGGACCGAGGACGGGGCCAATATCACCGCCGATCATGTCCGGGCCCTGGCCGGGTGGAATCCGGAGGCCGAGCCGGATACGGAGATCCAGTTCACTCCGGCGAGGGTGATCATGCAGGACTTCACCGGGGTTCCGTGCGTGGTGGACCTGGCGACGATGCGTGAGGCGGTGGCCGAGCTGGGCGGGGATCCGAAGCGGGTGAATCCGCTGGCGCCGGCGGAGATGGTGATCGATCATTCGGTGCAGATCGATGTGTTCGGCAATGCCGGGGCGCTGGAGCGGAACATGGAGATCGAGTACCAGCGCAATGGGGAGCGGTATCAGTTCCTGCGCTGGGGCCAGACGGCGTTCGATGATTTCAAGGTGGTGCCCCCGGGGATGGGCATTGTGCACCAGGTGAACCTTGAGTACCTGGCCCGCACGGTGATGACCCGGGAGGTGACCGGGGCCGACGGGCAGAAGGTGGTGCGGGCGTATCCGGATACCTGTGTGGGCACCGATTCGCACACCACCATGGTCAACGGGCTCGGGGTGCTGGGCTGGGGGGTCGGCGGGATCGAGGCCGAGGCGGCGATGCTGGGCCAGCCGGTGTCGATGCTGATCCCGCGGGTGGTGGGGTTCCGGCTGTCGGGCTCGATTCCGGCCGGGGCCACGGCCACCGATGTGGTGCTGACCATCACCGAGATGCTGCGCCGGCACGGGGTGGTGGGGAAGTTCGTGGAGTTCTACGGTGAGGGTGTGGCCGAGGTGCCGTTGGCGAACCGGGCCACGATCGGGAATATGAGCCCGGAGTTCGGTTCGACCGCGGCGATGTTCCCCATCGATGAGGTGACCCTTGAGTATCTGCGCCTGACCGGGCGCCCGGCGGAGAACGTGGCCCTGGTGGAGGCCTACGCCAAGGAACAGGGCCTGTGGCACGACCCGTCCACGGAGATCCGCTTCTCCGAATACCTCGAGCTGGACCTGTCCACCGTGGTGCCCTCCATCGCCGGACCCAAACGCCCCCAGGACCGCGTCGCCCTGACGCATGCGAAGGAGCAGTTCCGGAAGGACCTGGCGAACTATGTGCACGCGGTCGACGACGATGCCCTCGATGAGGCCCTCGACGAGACTTTCCCCGCCTCCGACGTCCCGGCGATGACCGCGCCCCTGGTCGCCTCCGCCGCCTCCCCGGGCCGCGGGCGTCCCTCCCGGGCCGTGCCCGTCTCAATGACCGACGGGCGGGAGTTCGAGCTCGACCACGGGGCGGTGACGATCGCCTCCATCACCTCGTGCACGAACACCTCCAACCCCTCGGTCATGCTCGCCGCCGCACTGCTGGCACGCAACGCCGTGGAGCAGGGCCTGAGCTCCAAGCCGTGGGTGAAGACCTCCGTCGCCCCGGGCTCCAAGGTCGTCACCGACTACTACGACCGCTCCGGTCTCACCCCGTATCTCGAGAAGCTCGGCTTCTTCATCGTCGGCTACGGCTGCGCCACCTGCATCGGCAACTCCGGGCCGCTCGAGGACGAGATCTCGTCGGCCATCTCGGCGCATGACCTCACGGTCGCCGCCGTCCTCTCCGGCAACCGGAACTTCGAGGGCCGGATCAACCCGGACGTGAAGATGAACTACCTGGCCTCCCCGCCGCTGGTCGTCGCCTACGCCCTGGCCGGCACTCTGGACTTCGACTTCGAGCACGACCCGCTGGGGCTCGATGCCGAAGGTAACGGCATCTTCCTCCGCGATATCTGGCCGAGTCCGGCCGAGGTGCAGGCAGTGATCGATTCCTCGATCGATCAGGAGATGTTCACCTCGAGCTATGGGTCGATCTTCGAGGGCGACGAGCGCTGGCGGGCCCTGCCGACGCCCGCCGGCGACACCTTCGCCTGGGACCCCGCCTCGACCTATGTGCGCAGACCCCCGTATTTCGAGGGCATCACCGCGGTGCCGGAACCCGTGGGAGACATTGCCGGGGCCCGGGTGCTCGTGATGCTCGGAGACTCGGTCACCACCGACCACATCAGCCCGGCGGGCTCCTTCAAGTCCGACACCCCGGCCGGACGCTACCTGCTCGAGCACGGCGTGCAGCGCAGGGACTTCAACTCCTACGGCTCGCGCCGCGGCAACCACGAGGTGATGATCCGCGGCACCTTCGCCAACATCCGGCTGCGCAACCGCCTGCTCGACGGCGTCGAGGGCGGCTTCACCCGGGATTTCACCCAGACCGGCGGCCCCCAGACCTACATCTACGACGCGGCGAGGAACTACGCCATCGCAGGCACGCCGCTGGTGGTCCTCGCCGGCAGGGAGTACGGTTCGGGGTCCTCCCGCGACTGGGCGGCCAAGGGCACCGCGCTGCTGGGCGTTCGGGCGGTCATCGCCGAGAGCTACGAGCGGATCCACCGCTCCAACCTCATCGGCATGGGGGTGCTCCCGCTCCAGTTCCGCCAGGGCGAGAACGCCGCAGCTCTTGGATTGAGCGGCACCGAAACGTTCTCGGTGGAGGGCATCACGGCGCTCAACGGGGGCAGCATCCCCGACACCGTCCGTGTCACGGCCGTCCCGGAGGAGGACGGCGAGCCGGTTTCCTTCGACGCGGTCCTGCGCATCGACACCCCGGGCGAGGCCGACTACTACCGCAACGGGGGCATCCTGCAGTACGTCCTCCGGCAGCTGGTGGGCTGACCCGGCCCCGTGACCGAGTCCACGGACATGTCAGCGAAAGTTGACGGCGAGGCGATCTTCCGGGTCCTCCGGGGGGAGATCCTCGCCGGGGTCCACCCGCCGGGCGTCGGGCGCAGGGAGATCGGGCACCTCCGGGGCAGCTGTGACGTTAGAGTTAACGGAAATTGCCCTGGCGAAGTCTTCGCCGCAGCAAACGACCTGAGGAGGCGCCGATGGGACTTCTTGAGACAATTCGCAGCCCGCAGGACCTGAGCCGGCTTACCGAATCCCAACTCGACGCCCTCGCCCGGGAGATCCGCGCCTTCCTCGTCACCAACGTCTCCCGCACCGGCGGGCACCTCGGACCGAACCTCGGCGTTGTGGAACTGACCCTGGGCGTCCACCGCGTGTTCGACTCCCCGCGCGACAGCGTCATCTTCGACACCGGGCACCAGTCCTACGTCCACAAGCTCGTCACCGGCCGGCAGAACTTCGACACCCTGCGCCAGCAGGGCGGCCTCTCCGGATACCCCTCCCGCGCCGAGTCCGTCCACGACATCGTCGAAAGCTCCCACGCGTCGTCGTCGCTGTCCTGGGCCGACGGAATCTCCCGCGCCCGCGTCCTGAACGGGGAGGGCGACCGGTACACCGTCGTCCTCGTCGGCGACGGCGCCCTCACCGGCGGCATGGCCTGGGAGGCGATCAACAATATCGCCGCCGACAAGCGACGCCGCGTGGTGATCGTGGTGAACGACAATGGACGCTCCTATGCTCCGACGATCGGCGGCGTCGCGGACTACCTCGCCTCCCTCCGCCCGGCGCTCGACTCGGTCCGCACCCATAAGGTGTATGAGCGGACCCTTGAGTGGTTCACCGGCCGGCTGCAGGCCGGCGGGCCCGCGGGCCGCTTCGCCTACAAGAGCCTCCACGCCACCAAGAAGGGCGTGAAGGACTGGTGGGCGCCGCAGGGCCTCTTCGAAGACCTCGGCATGAAGTACGTCGGCCCGGTCGACGGCCACGACCTCGGCGCCGTCGAGCAGGCTCTCCACCTGGCCCGCAACTACGAAGGCCCGGTGATCGTCCACGCGATCACGGAGAAGGGGCACGGCTACGCCCCGGCACGCGCCCACGAGGCCGACCAGTTCCACGCTGTGGGCATCATCGACCCGGGCACGGGGGAGCCGGTCGAGTCCGGCGCCTCCCAGTCGTGGACCTCGGTCTTCGCCAATGAGATCGCCGATATCGCCGACGAGCGCCCCGACATCGTCGGCATCACCGGCGCCATGCTCATCCCGGTCGGGCTGCACCGCTTCGCCGCCCGCCACCCCGACCGCGTGTTCGACGTCGGCATCGCCGAACAGCACGCGCTCACCAGCGCGGCGGGCATGGCCTACGGGGGGCTGCACCCCGTCGTCGCGCTGTACGCCACCTTCCTGAACCGGGCCTTCGACCAGCTCCTGATGGACGTGGCGCTGCACAAGGCCGGGGTCACCATCGTCCTTGACCGCTCGGGGGTCACCGGGCCCGACGGCGCCAGCCACCACGGCATGTGGGACCTCTCCATGCTGCAGACAGTGCCCGGGCTGCACCTTGCCGCCCCCCGCGATGCCACCCGGCTGCGCGAGGAACTGCGTGAGGCCGTCTCCATTCCCGACGCCCCGAGCGTCGTGCGCTACTCCAAGGGCTCGGTCGGTGCGGAGGTCGAGGCCATCGAGCGCCTGGGCGACGGCGTCGACGTGCTCGCCCGGCGCCCCTCCGGGTCGACGACCAATGACGTGCTGATCGTCAGCGTCGGCGCCATGAGCGAACTCGCGCTCGATGTCTCAAACCGCCTCGGTGCCCAGGGCATCAGCTCGACGGTCATCGACCCCCGCTGGGTGCTGCCCGTCTGTCCGTCGGTGATCGACCTGGCCGCGGAGCACCGCATCGTCATTGTGATCGAGGACGGCGTGCGTGCCGGCGGCGTCGGGTCGAGGATCCGGCAGGAGATGCGGGCTGCGGGCGTCGACACCGCACTGAACGAGGTCGGCCTCCCCGTGGAGTTCCTCGACCACGGCTCGCGCAGCGAGGTGCTCGCGCGCGTGGGCCTGACCGCGCAGAAGGTCACCCACGACATCGTGGCGCAGGTCCTGGGAACGAAGGTCCCGGTGGCCCGGCCCCTGCCCGGCCATGACTCCACTTCAGGCCGGGAGTCCACTTCCGGCCAGGATGCGACCACGGGGCAGTTTCCGACCCTTTAGACTCCCGTCCTGCGTCGAGGATGCAGGAATGACCGGTGGACCGCAGTGTCCCCGGAACTACTGCGTCCTGGATGGTGTAGGCGGCGGTGTGGGGTGCCTCAGCCCAGCAGGGCCCCGGCGAAGCGCAGGAACACCGACGCCGCGCCCGCCACGACCAGCAGCGCCACCAGGACCCATGACCAATCGGTCAGCAGCCGTGCGGTCCGTGGAGGAACCGGCAGCACCCCGGAGGCGGCATTACGCGCTGTGAGCTGCACCGTGAGGACGATCATCACGACCCACACCACCATGCAGTAGATGCAGAGGATGGAGATTACGAACAGCGCCTGGAACCACAACCAGAGCGTGAATGCCGCGCCGAGGACCGTCCCGGCCTGCAGGCCAAGCCAGTACCAGCGGCGCAACTGCGCCCCCGCGAGCAGCGCCATACCTGTGGTGATCACGACGGCGAAGGCCACGAGGCCGATCAGTGGGTTGGGGAAGCCGAACACCGCGGCCTGCTCAGTCCGGAACACCTCGCCGCAGGAGATCCACGGGTTCACGTCGCAGCTGGTGACGTAGTCCGGGTCCGCATAGAGGGCGAGCCGTTCAAGGACCAGCTGTCCGGAGGCCAGCCAGCCGATGCCGCCGACGGCGACCAGGAGTGAAGCGAACCGCCGTGACGGCCCGGTTCCGGCTCCCACCTCCGCATTCGTACCGGAGGGAGCAGCGTGCGCGGGGTGTGCCATGGGGTTGTCGTCGTCCTCGGGTGGGCGGTGGGCGCCGGCATCCCGTGCGCCGATGGTTCCGCCACTCTAGCCGCCGGAACGGCTGATTCGCATGCTGGTGTGAGACAATTGCCGTGGCTGGTTCGGGAACCACATTTCCGTTCCGGTCCAGCGACAGGCTTCCGCTCTGCGGGCGATGCTTCCGGCACACCGAGCCCATCAATCCTGGTGGGCGGTTCCGGAATCCGCCTCGCAGGCCACCGTGATAACGACGGATGAGTTGGAAAAGCGCCGCTGGTCTTTGAGTGATGCCGCACCCTCCAGCCGGTGCGACCTCAAACGACACAATGACGACTTCCGGTCGCCGCTAGGGCGTAGGGTCCGCGGACGGCCGACATACTGCCCTGAAGGGCGCTGGAATGTGGCCGGCGCCGCAGGGGCTGGAGCCTATACATATGGATCAGTTCGAAACGCAGAACAACGAGCAGGGCGCAGCAGCAGGGGCGCAGCCTCCCGCAGCGCCTGCAAAGAAGGCCCCGCGGGCCCGCAGGGCGGCAAGCTCGCCCGCCGGAGCGCCGACTAAGGTCCCGGCAGGCGACACCGCCGGGGAGACCCCCGCACCGGTAGCGTCCTCCGCCGCGCCGGATGCCGCGACCGGGTCGGCCGACACGGCCACCGAAGCACCCCGCCGCCGCGCCACCCGGGCCCGCAAGGCCGCCGCGCCGGAGTCCCCGGCAGATGCGCCGCTGGATGCAGTCACCGACCCGGCCGGCACCGACACGAGCGGCACTGACACGGCAGACGCCGACGTGCCCGCCGCCGGGCCGGCACCCAAGGCGAAGGCCACCCGCACCCGCCGCAGGGCGGCCACGGCCGAAGCGGGACCGGCAGCACCCGCAGCGCCCGCACCCGAGGTTCCTGCAGGAGAGCCCGCCGCAGCAGAGGCCGCCGTAGCCGCGGCCGCCGTCGCCGGTGACTCCGCCGAGGCCGCGCCGGCTGCGTCCGGGGAGGACGCGCCGGCCGCCGAGAACCCGGTCCGGGCCCGCCGGACCGTACGCACCCGCCGCACGAAGAGCGACGCCGTTGAGGCCGCGGGCGTCCCCGTGGACGGCGAAGAAGCAGGGCAGGTGTCCGCCGGCTCGGCCGACGGCCCCGGAACCAAGGCCCCCGCGCCAGCCGCACAGCAGCCCGCCGCCACCCAGGGCGCGCAGACCGACGCCTCCACCGCGGAGACCGCCGCCGAGCCGGCACCGAAGAGCGCCGAACCCTCGTACGTCGACCCCTTCGCCATCCCGGATTCACCCCTGTCGCTGCTCTTCCACGCCCCCGACCTCAGTGCCGCGGTCCAGACCGTCAAGGTCACCGAACCGGCGCTTGAGGACGACGAGGACGACGACTCCGACGACGCCGGACCGCGCCGTCGGCGCAGCCGCCGCCGGGGCAGGAACCGCAGCGACAGCGGCACCGGCGACGCCCAGGACGACGAGAACGGTGACTCCGGGGAGGGACAGTCCAACGGACCCTCCTCCGAGACCGGGGATGCCGTCACCTCCCGCCGCCGCCGCCGTCGCCGCCGCGGCGACCAGGATCTCGAACTGACCGGCGGGGAGGACGACGATCCGCCCAACACCGTGACCCGGGTCCGCGCCCCCCGACAGAGCAGCGAGGCACCCTCCGACCGGGTGACCAGCGTCAAGGGCTCCACCCGCCTCGAAGCGAAGAAGCAGCGCCGCCGGGAGTCCCGCGATTCCGGCCGCCGCCGCCAGGTCATCACCGAGGCCGAGTTCCTTGCGCGCCGCGAATCCGTCGACCGCCAGATGGTGGTGCGCCAGCGCGACGACAGGATCCAGATCGGCGTGCTCGAGGACGGGATCCTCGCCGAGCACTTCGTCTCCAAGACCCAGCAGGACTCGCTGATCGGCAACGTGTACCTCGGGAAGGTCCAGAACGTCCTGCCGAGCATGGAGGCCGCCTTCGTCGACATTGGACGCGGCCGCAACGCCGTGCTCTACGCCGGCGAGGTCAACTGGGACGCCGCGGGCCTCGACGGGCAGCCGCGCCGCATCGAGCTGGCGCTGAAGTCCGGCGACCCGGTGCTCGTGCAGGTCACCAAGGACCCCGTGGGCCACAAGGGCGCCCGCCTGACCAGCCAGATCTCCCTGCCGGGCCGGTACCTCGTGTACGTGCCGGGCGGCTCCATGACCGGCATCTCCCGCAAGCTGCCCGACGTCGAGCGCAACCGGCTCAAGCGCATCCTCAAGGACCGCCTGCCCGAGAACGCCGGCGTCATCGTGCGCACCGCGGCCGAAGGCGCCAGTGAGGAAGAGCTGACCCACGACATCAACCGCTTGCGCGCCCAGTGGGAGGAGATCGAACGCAAGTCCTCCTCGACCAAGACGCTCGCCCCGGAGCTGCTCTACGGTGAGCCGGACCTCACCATCAAGGTGGTCCGCGACGTCTTCAACGAGGACTTCTCCAAGCTCCTCGTCTCCGGCGAGGAGGCCTGGGACACCATCGAGGCCTACGTCATGTACGTGGCGCCGGACCTGGTGGGCCGCCTGGAAAAGTGGACCTCGGAGGAGGACATCTTCACCGCGAGCCGCATTGACGAGCAGATTCAGAAGGCCCTGGATCGGAAGGTCTACCTTCCCTCCGGCGGTTCGCTGGTGATCGACCGCACCGAGGCGATGACCGTCGTCGACGTCAACACCGGCAAGTTCACCGGCAGCGGCGGCAACCTCGAGGAAACGGTCACCAAGAACAACCTCGAGGCGGCCGAGGAGGTGGTGCGCCAGCTGCGCCTGCGCGACATCGGCGGCATCATCGTCATCGACTTCATCGACATGGTCCTCGAGGCCAACCGCGACCTCGTCCTGCGCCGGCTCGTTGAGTGCCTCGGCCGGGACCGCACCAAGCACCAGGTGGCGGAGGTGACCTCCCTCGGGCTCGTCCAGATGACCCGGAAGCGCATGGGCACCGGGCTGCTCGAAGTCTTCGGCGAGGTCTGCGAGCATTGCGCCGGCCGCGGCGTGGTGACCCATGACGAGCCGGTCGAACACCGCCGCCACGCCGTTTCCACCGAGAACCACCAGCAGCACCTCCGCCAGGAGAAGATGTCCCGCAGTGAGCGCAAGCGGAGCCGCGGACGCACCTCCGAGCCAATCGAGGAGCAGCAGGCGGCTCCCGAGCCCCGCGCCGAGAACCCGGAGCGGGCAGCGAAGGCGGAGGCTGCACGCGCCGCCCTCGCCAGCATCGCCGCGGCCACCCACCATGCCGCCCACGGGGAGGACGCACCGGCTGGAACGGCGGAGAAGGCACCCGCCCCGGAGAAGGCACCCGCCCCCGAGAGGTCCCGGGACGAGGCAGCCGCGGCGGTCCTCACCATCAACGGTGAGACCGTCACGCTGCCCCGGGCGGACGCGGCTGCGGCCGCCGCCGCTCCCGAGGGCCCGCGGCTGACGCTCGACAGCCTCGCCGAGGCTTTCGACAAGAAGCCGGCCGATGCACGGGGTGCGGGGGCCCCGGCGCGGGACACGGCCCAGCAGGCGGAAACCCAGGCGCCCGCCCAGTCGGCACCGGCCACCCAGGGAACCCGCCGCCGCCCGCGGCGCCGGGCCGCCAGCGCCCAGGGTTCCAACGCCTCCATCGAGACGGTGACGGCCTCGGGCGCCGGCGAAGCTCAGCCCGGTGCGCAGCATGTCGCCCGGGCCGGGAAGCCCGCACCGCGGGAGGAGACCGGGGGAGACGAGCCGATGATCCTCGGCGTCGGCGTGCCCGCCTCCGACCTGTAGGCACGACCGCAGCTTCCCTGCGCGCACAGGAGCCGGATCCCGCACCGCGGGGTCCGGCTCCTTCGCTGTCCGGAGAAGTTTTCGGCGGGCCGAACACCCGGGGGCTCCGAGGATGCGAAACGTCGATATGGCAGAACGACGTCGAGGATGCGGAACCGACGCCCAGCCGGCCCATTGGGCCGCCATTACTGCACTGTCGATGGGAACCGGGCGTTGGGAACCGGGTCCGGCGCCGCACCGGGCAGCACCGGGGAGGCGGCGTAATTTGCGGGAAGCTGCCCCACTGACGTAACCTTGATCTTCGGTGCGTTCGCCTTCTAACCGGTGTATCCGGGGCGTAGACGCACGGCGCAGATATGGCTCTTTGAAGTGTCCTTCCCGGATGCCAGCCGCAGTGCGCAACCAGTTTTTCACATCAGAAGTCAAGATTGTCGAGAGAAGTGAGTTCCCAAGTGGTGTACGCGATTGTCCGCGCAGGCGGCCGCCAAGAAAAGGTTTCCGTTGGAGACCTCGTTACCCTTGACCGCGTCACCGGTCAGGCAGGAAGCACCTTTGCGCTGCCTGCCCTCCTTCTGGTAGACGGCGACAAGGTCACCTCAGCAGCGAAGGACCTCGCGAAGGTCACCGTCACTGCCGAGATCGTTGAGAATCTTCGCGGCCCGAAGATTGTCATCCAGAAGTTCAAGAACAAGACCGGCTACAAGAAGCGCCAGGGTCACCGTTCAGAGCTGACCCGCGTCAAAATCACAGGTATCAAGTAACCCTCTGCGGTTGCTCGGTCGGTCAAACAGTATCTTCAGCGAAGGCAGGCATAACTCATGGCACATAAGAAGGGCGCGAGCTCCACTCGCAACGGTCGCGACTCCAACGCGCAGTACCTCGGCGTAAAGCGCTTCGGCGGCCAGGTCGTCAAGGCCGGCGAAATCATCGTCCGCCAGCGCGGCACCCACTTCCACCCCGGTGCCAACGTTGGCCGCGGCGGGGATGACACGCTGTTCGCCCTCGAAGCAGGTGCCGTTGAGTTCGGTACCCGCCGTGGGCGCCGCGTCGTGAACATCGTTGGAGCAGCCGCGGAGTAATCTGCCGCTTTCAACGCACGATGCTCCAAGCATTGAGGTGGGGTGGGCCGACACGGCTCACCCCGCCTTCTTTTAAGCCGGTTCAACCCGGCACAGTGAAGCATTTCAGAAGGAGATCAACGTGGCCAGCTTCGTTGACCGAGTAGTCCTGCACGTTTCCGGCGGCACAGGCGGCCACGGCTGCGTGTCCGTCAAGCGCGAGAAGTTCAAGCCCCTGGGCGGGCCCGACGGCGGCAACGGCGGCGACGGCGGCGACGTGATCCTGCGCGTCGACCCGCAGACCACCACGCTGCTCGACTATCACCACGCCCCGCACCGGCACGCCACCAATGGCGGCAACGGCATGGGCGACTGGCGCGGCGGAAAGAACGGCGAGACGCTCATCCTTCCGGTGCCCGACGGCACCGTCGTCAAGGCCAAGGACGGCACCGTGCTGGCCGATCTCGTGGGTGAGGGCGCCGAGTTCGTCGCCGCCGCCGGCGGCCAGGGCGGGCTGGGCAACTCCTCGCTGTCCTCCCAGAAGCGCAAGGCCCCCGGCTTCGCCCTGCTGGGCATCCCCGGCGACGAGCGCGACGTCGTCCTGGAGCTCAAGTCGATCGCCGACATCGCCCTGGTCGGCTTCCCCTCGGCGGGCAAGTCGAGCCTGATCGCCGCGATGTCAGCCGCACGGCCCAAGATTGCCGACTACCCCTTCACCACGCTGGTGCCCAACCTCGGCGTCGTCGAGGCGGGCAGCACCCGCTTCACCATCGCCGACGTCCCGGGACTGATCGAGGGCGCCAGCGAAGGCAAGGGCCTGGGCCACCACTTCCTGCGCCACGTCGAACGCTGCGCCGCCCTGGTGCACGTGCTTGACACTGCGGCCCTCGAGACCGACCGCGACCCGCTGGGCGACCTCGCCGTGATCGAACGCGAACTCGACAAGTACGCCGTCGACATGAGCTTCGCCGGCTCCGACGGTGAGGTCGTTCCCCTGAACGAGCGTCCGCGCCTGGTGGTGCTGAACAAGGTGGACGTGCCCGACGGCCGCGACATGGCCGCCATGGTACGCCCCGAGCTCGAGGCGCGCGGCTACCGCGTGTTCGAGGTCTCCGCCTCAAGCCACGAGGGCCTGCGCCAGCTTGGCTTCGCCATGGCCGAGATCGTCCAGGCCGCCCGCGACGCCGTGAAGGCCGCCCCGCCGAAGGTCGCGCCTCCCGTGCTGCGCCCCCGCGCCGTCAACTCCGCCGGGTTCCGCATCCGCAACGAGGAAAAGGACGCCCTGCCCCTGTTCCGCGTGCTCGGCGAGAAGCCCGAGCGCTGGGTCAAGCAGACCGACTTCACCAATGACGAGGCCGTCGGCTACCTCGCCGACCGCCTGGCGAAGCTCGGCGTCGAAGAGCAGCTGTTCAAGGCCGGAGCCAAGCCGGGCGACACCGTCGTCATCGGCGAGGGCGACGGCGTCGTGTTCGACTGGGAGCCCACCATGATGGGCGGTGCGGAACTGCTGGCCGGACCGCGCGGCACCGACCTGCGCCTGGCCGAATACGTGCGCCCCACCCGCGAGCAGAAGCGTGAGGAATACCAGGAGCGCAAGGACGCCAAGGCCGCCGCGCGCGCCGAGCTCGAGGCCGACCGCAAGGCGGGCATCTGGACCGAGTCTGTGAACAACAAGGCCAAGCGCGCCGCCGCCCCCGCAGACAACGCGGGCGACCAGGCGTAGGGACGCGATGGCAGCACACTCTCCCCTGACGGACCGCTCCGGGCTGCCCGGGGCCCGGAGGGTCGTCGTCAAGGTGGGGTCCTCCTCCCTGACCTCGGTCTCGGGCGGGATCTCCACCGAGGCCCTCGTGGGCCTCGTCGACATCCTCGCCGCGCGGCGCCTTGCCGGCACCGAGCTGATCCTGGTGTCCTCCGGGGCGATCGCTGCGGGCCTGGCCCCGCTGGGGCTCGCGCGCCGTCCGTCGCAGCTTTCCTCCCAGCAGGCCGCGGCGAGCGTGGGGCAGGGACTGCTGATGGCCCGCTACACGCAGGCCTTCGGCGCCCACGGGGTGACGGTGAGCCAGGTGCTGCTCACCGCAGACGACCTGATCCGGCGCTCCCACTACGCCAATGCGCACCGGGCCATGGAGCGGCTGCTGAACTTCGGTGTCGTGCCGATCGTCAACGAGAACGACACCGTGGCAAGCCATGAGATCCGCTTCGGCGACAATGACCGCCTCGCGGCGTTGGTGGCCCACCTGGTGAAGGCCGACGCCCTGGTGCTGCTCTCCGACGTCGACGCCCTGTACGACGGCCCCCCGAAGGACGGCGCGCGGCGGATTACCGACGTGCACTCCGCGGCCGACCTCGAGGGCGTCACCGTCGGGCGCGCCGGCGCGGCCGGCGTCGGCACCGGCGGCATGGCCACGAAGGTGGAGGCAGCCGGAATCGCGGCGGCCTCGGGCATCCCCGCGCTCGTGACCTCCACGGCGAACGCCGCAGCGGCCCTCAACGGGGCCGACGTCGGCACCTGGTTCTCCGCCGGCGGCCGCCGCCAGCCCATCCGGCTGCTGTGGCTGGCCCACCTGGCACGCATCCAGGGCACCCTCGTTCTCGACGACGGCGCCGTGAAGGCCGTGGGGGAGCGGCGGCGCTCCCTGCTCCCGGCGGGCATCCTCGCGGTGAATGGGGACTTCGAGCCCGGCGATCCGGTGGAGATGGTCGACACCTCCGGCCGCGCCGTGGCGCGCGGCCTCGTTAACTACAGTTCCGCCGAACTGCCGCCCATGCTCGGTCGCTCCACGCGGGACCTCGCCGAGGAACTCGGGCACGAATACGAACGCTCGGTGGTCCACGTCAACGACCTGGTGGTGCTCTGAGCCAAACCGCCCCGCTCCGGCCAGGGGAGCCGGAACCACGGCACCCGGCGCCTCTCGGTAGACTGTGCTCATGATTCCACCCCAGACGCTGCAGGACGGGCGCACCCCCGCCGAGTCCGAGGACGCCGCCGTCCAGGCCGCGTCCGGTGAACCGACCGCCGCGGAACCGACCGCCGGTGAACCGACCACCGGTGAACCGGACGTGACGCAGGCCGTATACGCCCTCACCGACCGTTCCCGCGCCGCCTCCCGCCTTCTTGCCTCGGCCACCCGCGCCGTGAAGGACCGGGCGCTGCGCGCCGTGGCCGCCGCGCTCACCGAACGACAGGACGCCGTCCTCGCCGCCAATGCGCTGGACGTCGAGGTGGGCCGCGTCAACGGCACGTCGGCCTACCTCCTTGACCGGCTCAACCTCGACCCCACCCGGGTCGCCGGCCTGGCCCGGGCCCTTGAGGAGCTCGCCGCGCTTCCCGACCCGGTCGGGTCGACGGTGCGCGGGCAGACCCTGCCCAACGGGATCCGGCTGCGCCAGGTGCGGGTGCCCCTCGGCGTGGTCGCCGCCATCTACGAGGCCCGGCCCAATGTCACCATCGACATCGCGGGCCTGGCCCTGAAAAGTGGCAATGCGGTGCTCCTGCGCGGCGGATCCGCCGCGGCGCACACCAACGCCGCGCTCGTGGAGATCATCGGCGCGGCGCTCGAAGAGAGCGGACTGCCGGCCGACGCCGTGCTCAGCGTTGACCAGTACGGCCGGGCCGGGGCGGCCGCCCTGATGGGCGCACGCGGCCGGGTCGACGTCCTGATCCCGCGCGGCGGGCGGGATCTGATCCAGACGGTCGTCCGTGAATCCTCGGTGCCGGTGATCGAGACCGGCGAGGGCAACGTCCACATCTTCCTCGACGAAAGCGCCGATGCGGAGATGGCCACCGACATCCTGCTCAACGCCAAGATCCAGCGGCCCAGCGTCTGCAACACCGTCGAGACCCTGCTGATCCACAGCGGTGCCGCCGCCGCACCCGCGGTGCTCGACCGCCTCGCCGGGGCCGGCGTCCGCCTCCACGTCGACGAACGCGCCAAGGCCCTGCTGCCCGAGGGGACGGCGTCCGAGCCGGCCACCGACGACGACTGGGCACGCGAGTACATGGCCCTCGACCTCGCCGTCGGCGTTGTCGATTCGGTGGACGAGGCGCTGGACCACATCCGCCGCTGGAGCACCGGGCACAGCGAAGCCATCATCACCAACGACCTGGCCAACTCGGAGCGGTTCATCGCCGGCGTCGATTCGGCGGCGGTCTTGGTGAACGCCTCCACCCGGTTCGTTGACGGCGGGGAGCTGGGCCTTGGGGCCGAGGTCGGAATCTCCACCCAGAAGATGCACGCCCGCGGACCCATGGGCCTTGCGGAACTGACAACCACGAAGTGGATCATCCAGGGCGAAGGGCAGGTGCGGCAGTGACGGACGTGTGCGGCTCCGAACGAGCAGCGCGTAATATGGTATCGAACCTGCACGCCGGCCCGGGCGCTCCGGCGGTCCGCCAATACATTCCAAGGGGAACTACATGCTGAATTTCTACGCCGACGCAGCGGTGCTCGCAGGCGAGGCGGCGGTGCACAACGAGCTGCCGCTTCCGGCGATCGTGTACCCGCTGATCGTCGGGGGCTTCCTGCTCCTGCTCATGATCGTCACCGTCTCGTTCTCCAACCTCGGCCACCGGCACCAGGCCACGCGCGAGCACCTCGACCCGCACAAGCAGCACCCCAACAAGCACGACCACGGCGAAGCCACCCGGCGCTAATTCCCTTGGGCGATTCGACGAAGGCCGGCGGGCCGGGCGCCGGGGACACCGCACCGCACCGGCGCCGCGACGGCGGGCCCTGGCGGCTCGGCGTCATGGGCGGCACCTTCGACCCGATCCACCACGGGCACCTCGTGGCGGCGAGCGAAGTCGCCGCCGTGTTCGGCCTTGACGAGGTGGTCTTTGTCCCCACCGGTCAGCCGTGGCAGAAGGCCGACACCCGCGTGACGTCGGCCGAGCACCGGTACCTGATGACGGTGATCGCCACGGCCTCGAACCCGGACTTCACGGTGAGCAGGGTCGACATCGACCGGCCGGGCCCGACCTTCACCATCGACACGCTGCGCGACCTCAAGGCCGCCCGGCCCGAGGCCGAGCTGTTCTTCATCACCGGGGCCGATGCGATGGCGCAGATCCTCTCGTGGAAGAATGTCGACGAACTGTGGACCCTGGCACACTTCATCGGTGTGACCCGCCCCGGGCACGAGCTCGACGGCGGCGGGCACGACGTGAGCCTGCTTGAGGTCCCGGCCATGGCCATTTCCTCGACCGACTGCCGCCGCCGGGTCGAATCGGGTAACCCGGTGTGGTACCTGGTGCCGGACGGGGTGGTGCAGTACATCGCCAAGTACGGGCTCTACGCAAGGACCGACGCTCCCGCCGCGCAGGGGGCAGACGACGGCGCCGGGGCCGGGACGCCGCCCCGCGGCGTCAACCCCACCGCGCTTCCGCAGACGACCGGATGAGAAAGCAATGAGCAAGGCTAACGACGAGCATGACCCACGACCCGCCGCTTCCGGCCGCGGGTCTTCCGCTGTAATCGGAACCGGAACCGCGGGCGGGGAGCCGCGGCGGAGCCGACGCGCCGCCGACGCGCCGGTCGACGCGGAGGCCCGCACCCCGGAGAGGGTGTCCCTGGCGCGGGCGAGGGACCGCGAAGCTCTGCGCACCTACCGTGCCCTGGCCGAACACTCGGTGCCCACGGTCGCCATGTCGTACGACGCGATGCCGACCCGGCGTCAGCTGCGCCTGCAGCAGCAGGAAGCGCAGGCGGCCCGGGCGGAGGCTCCTGCGGCCCCTCCGGCCGGCACAGGTCCGGACAGTTCCACCCCGGCTCCGTCGGCCTCCGCTGCTTCGACCCCCGGCGATTCAAGCGCCGCCAGCCCGGCGCAGGGCTCCGCCAGCGTGGCCGCCGCCCGCGGGGGGACGGCACCGGATACGTCCGCGCGGCAGGCGGAAGGCCGCCCCCTGGATCCCGATGGAACCCCCATCGAGCGGCGGGTCGCCCAGGTGCCGCTCGAAGGCCGCCGCGACCGCCGCCGCCGCACCGGCCGCGAGGGAGAGGGCGCGGCTGGTGAGCCGCAGGCTACCGGCGCCGCTCCCACTGCCGCTCAGGGTGCCGCCGGGGGAGACCTCAGCGTCGAGCAGGCCCTCGCGGCCCGCGAGGTCATCGCGGCGCAGGCACGGGACCAGGTCGCCATGATCGAGGCGGCGCAGGGCACCGACCCGTTCGCCGTCGACCCCGCCATCCTGGCGAAGCAGAAGGCCCTGGCCGAACGCGCCGCCGTCCTGAACAGCCGGGCGCAGAAAATCCAGCAGCTCTCTGAGGAGAACTCTCAGAGGCGTCCGCAGTCAAGCGATCCGACCACCGCTCACAACCTCTCGATCGTCGCGCCGCCCGAATACGTTCAGGTGCCCGGGGTGGGCGGACCGGTCCTGAAGGCCCCGACAACCTCTCACGTTCCGGTCGTCCGCCGCACGCCTCCGTCGAAGCCTTCGGTCCAGGTTCCGGCTCCGGCACCCGCGGGCAAGGATCCCGAGCGGCGGTCCCAGGTGCTGGCGCAGGCCGAAACCCTCGCCCGCAGCCACGGCCGGACCACGGACGACGGTGCCACACCCGTGCGCGCCCAGAGCGCCCACGGGCTCGACCCCCTCGACGCGATGACCGCGGGCCTGGCCCGGGTCCGGCGGATGAGGTACCTGCAGTTTTCAATACTCGGGTTGGGCGTGCTTGCACTCCTGGCCGGAATTCTAATGATTGTCAGCGGCTTCGGCGGCTGACCACACACAAGGAGATCAGTGAGCGCTACCGAATCGTCCATCGGGATTGCCCGCACCGCGGCACACGCCGCAGTGGACAAGATTGCCCAGGACATTGTTGCCATCGATGTAAGCGAGCGCCTGGCGATCACCGATGTTTTCCTCATCGCATCGGCGCCGAGCGAACGCCAGGTCAATGCCATCGTCGACGGCATCGAGGAGGAACTGTCAAAGCAGGGCCTGAAGCCCGTCCGGCGTGAGGGCCGCAGCGAAGGCCGCTGGGTGCTGCTCGACTATGCCGAGGTGGTCATCCACGTCCAGCATGAGGAAGACCGAGTCTTCTACGCCCTGGAGCGGCTGTGGAACGACTGCCCGTCGGTGGACCTGCAGCTTGAGGGCTCCCTGCAGAGCTCACCGCAGAACCCCGATGCGCCCAGCGCCGTCGGCACCGAAGCGGAGTGACGGGACACCGGCACAATGACCCTGCCGCCCGCAGGGTGATCTTCTGGCGGCACGGGAGAACGGCCTGGAACCACGGCGGAATGTTCCAGGGCCAGGAGGACATACCGCTCGATGCCACCGGCCGCCGCCAGGCCTCCCGGTCCGCCGGGCTCCTCGCCCAGCGCCACCCGGTGCGCATCGTGTCCTCCGACCTCAGCCGGGCCGCCGACACCGCCCACGCCCTGGCCGCGATCACCGGGCTGAAGGTGCGGCTGGACAAGCGCTTCCGCGAGACGGCAGCCGGTGCGTGGCAGGGGCTCACCTTCGCCGAAATCGATGAGCGGTTCCCCGAGGACAACGCCGCCTGGCGCGGGGGCGACCCCTTGGTCCGGGCCGGCGGGGCGGAGAACCGCGAGGAGGTCGGCCGCCGGATGAGCGAGGCCACCCTCGAAGCGGTGGAAGACCTCATCCCCGGACAGACCCTTGTGGTGGTCAGTCACGGCGGAGCGATCCGCGCCGGACTGGCAGCCCTGATGGGCCTGCCCTCAACCACCTGGGGTGCGCTGGCCGGAGTGTCCAACTGCCACTGGTCACTTTTAGACGAGCAGGTTCACACCCCGGAGGCACTCTTTTCCTGGCAGCTGCGGGAGCACAACGTGGGTCTCGGTTCCTTCCCGGCGGAGCCGATCGAGGGCTAGCGGGGCCCGGTTCCGGCCGATTTTGCAGGAGCGGAAAACTTTACTAAACTGAACGAGTTGCTTCAGCCGGTTAGCCGGAGGGGAACAACGGATTGGGGCTGTGGCGCAGCTGGTAGCGCACCTGCATGGCATGCAGGGGGTCAGGGGTTCGAGTCCCCTCAGCTCCACCAATCTGCCGCCAGGTTCCGGGAATCGCTCCCGGATCCTGGCGGCTTTTTTGTGCCCGTGGGGCGGCGGGGGTGCGAAGCGGAACCTGCAACAGTTCGGTGACGATTCCTGCGTCCCTCTCCACGGACGCGCAGGGGGGCCGCACAATGGACCGATCAGCGGCCGTCCGGGAGGTCCACATGAACACGAGGCGCACATCCGTTCTGTCCTTCGGTGGGGCCATCGGCCTCGCAGTCCTGCTCGGGGCCTGCGCTCCGGCCGCCTCGGAGCCGGTCCCCGGGACGACTCCGTCGACCTCGAACAGCACCACTGCGTCTTCAGCGCCACCCCTGACGCCGGCGGGAACCACGGCGCCAAGCCCGCCACCAGGCGCCACGGCCCCCGCCGACACCGCACCGCCGGCCGAACCGCCCACATCACCCGGCTGGAACACCTACACGACCCTCGACGGCGACCTCGCCTTCGACTATCCCGAAAACTGGACGATCCGCGCCGCCGACGGCGCAGTGCACGGCGGGGTCTCCGTCGAGGTGGTCAGCGACACCGGAAAGCCGATCGCGACGCTGCGCACCAACCTTGTCACGGGTGCCGAGTGCGAACAGAAGAGTCCCTACGGGGTCATCGAGTCACGGCCGCTGCCCGCCCTGGCTCAGGCCGACAGCACGCCCCGCTTCGTCTTTGAGATCCGCAGCGACCCGTCGCAGGCGGACCCGCAGAAGGGTTTCAGCGGCGCCTATGGCATCACCTCGGGGCCTGAGCCGACGGGTCCTACGGCGTGCCCCATTGCGCACTTCTTCACCTGGCCTCCCAGCGGTGCGGCCTTTGGGGGCGTCTACGACCCCTTCGATACAACCCACGGCAACCCGCCGCATGCCGATACGCCGCAGGTGTACGCCGAGACGGAGGAGTTCGGGATGATCCGCACCATGATCACCTCCCTGCGCCCGGCGGGGTAGGCCGTCGCCCGGATCGGCGGGGCCGTCCGGCGGGGCGGAGAAGCGCTACCGGGCGGGTCCCGGCTGGCCCGGTCCGTCTCGGTTTTCGGACAGCCAGCGCCGCGACCAGATCACCACCACGTACACCACGAGGCAGTTGGTGATGACACGCATCAGGGTCAGTTCGGTGCTGTAGGCGCCGAAGATCAACACCGTGACGAGGACGACGAACGCGCTCCTCCTCAGGAGGGAAAAATGCCGGGACGTCAGGCCGCTGGGCCAGGGGTGGAAGTGAACCTGCGGCGGTTTGTCCGCGTTTCCGAACACATCAGCTCCTCGGGTGGTTTCAGCTGATGCAGCAATGGTGCGCGCTCGGTCCACCGCACACAAGGCCTTTCCCGGAGCCCGTGGTTTTTGGTCCTGTCCACCCGTGCGCCCGCATTGGTAGGGTACGGGCATGGCATCTCAACTTGTACGTCCGCGCAACGGCAAGGTGATCGCGGGGGTATGCGCGGCCCTCGCCGCCCGCTTCGGCATTTCGAAGACCCTCGTGCGGCTGCTGTTCGTGATCTTCGGATTGGTCGGGGCCGGGGAGATCGCCTACATCATCCTGTGGATCGTCATCCCCAAGTCGTACTGACGCCACGGCAGGGCCCGGCCTGGGCAGACGCTGCCGGTTCAGCTGGTGGTTTCCCGCCCGGTCAGGAGCCCGACCAGGCATACCGGACGTCCGGTGCCCGCTCCTCATTCCCCGCGCCGTCCGTGCGTTCGACGGCGACAAACCTGTGCCTCTCGTAGAACCGCCGGGCGCCGAGGTTTGACTCGAAGGTCCACAGCTGAAGCCCCGAGGGCTGCAGCGCCTTGGCGTGGCCGAGGAGAAGCGTGCCCACCCCGCGCCCCCAATATTCAGGGGCGACGTAGAGCTGGTCAATCCACCCCGGGCTCAGGCTCAGCAGGCCAGCGGCCGGGCCGTCGCCGTCCACGGCAAGCCAGGTCTGCCGTTCGGCGATCAGCACCCCGCGGACGAACTCTTCGTCCTCCGCCGCAGTGTGGGCGGCCGAGGGCAGGTAGGCGGCGGCGGCCGTGCGGGAGCTCCGGAAGACTCGGATCGCCTCGGGAGCGTCCGCCGGTTCGGCGCGGCGTATCAACACTGTGTTTTCCTGTCCTCCCACACCGCCAAGGCGGTGCCCCCCGCGGTCACCCGGTGGGGACGGGGTCAGCCGCCGGCCCTGCGCGGTGCCGCTTCGGCCCTGCCGGGAGCATCGTACGATTCGGCCTCGATGACCTCCTTGCGGACTACTCCGCTAAGGGTTTCCTCGTGCGTAATGATTTCCTTGAGCACGTGGATCCGCTCGACGGCGACGATCTCGGTGTGCACCACGGGGCGCTCCTGGTAGAGCACGATGGTGACCTCATCCCCGCTGAAGGCGGACCCGACGGCGGCATACAGGTCGTCCCGGTCCACCGCGGTATCCTCGTCGCGTTCCACGTAGGTGTACGACCCGCCGGAGGCCGCCCCGTTGGTGTGCCCGTTGCCGTTGCCGTTGCGGTGGCCCGGCACGTCGTCGAGGGGCACGCGCTCAATGGAAAGTTCTTCACGCCGAACCGGCACCGTGATGGTGACCTCCTCGGTGACAATCCTTTTCACCAGGCGCACCCGCTCGGTCTCCCGGATTTCGGTGCCCGCGCGGAGCTGCTCCTCGGAGCGGATCATCACGTGGTCGCTCTCCAGCCGGGACGTGGAGTGCTCATTGGACCGGTCATCGGAGACCTCGTCGACGCCGGGGAGGAGCCCGTAGTGGCGCAGCAGGTGCTTCTCCTCCGCCTGGCTGAGGTGTCCGTCCTGGGACATGCCCGGGGCCGCCAACACCGTTTCGCGGGGGTAGGCGACCTGGACATCGCCGCCCAAGGCGGTGGCACCGTCAAGCGGCACGAAGGACTCGGCGGCGGAGACCCCCGTGTCTACGGTGACCCAGGTGGGGCGGCCCGTCGCGTCGTCGACATACAGGCGCCCCAGCGGACCGAGGACCTGCCCGTCCGTGCTCAGGACGTTGCCGCCGCCGCTGATGAGCTCCTTCATCTGTTCCTGGGTGATCATGATGTCTCTTTTCCGCAGTGGAGATGTTCCGGGGTGCCTAATGCACTTATGTTCTGAGGCTCCCCACCATATACCAAGCATGCTTAGTACACGGTGGGCCACGCCGCATCGATGCCGGCGTATTACGCAAGGCGGCGTCCGCCCTACCCCGGCCGCCACCGCAGGCATAGTGTTCAGCCATGGACGCGGAGGGCGGTCCTGCAGAGAAGCGGTGGTCCGACCGTTTGACCGCCGCCGCCCGGGCGCGCTCTGCCGGAAACGCCTGGACCGACCCGGTTCCCGAGCTGCGCCTGATCGACTTCCGCAGACCCTGGGTGCTGTCCCTGCTGGGAGGGTTCCTGGGCGCAGACCGGTTCTACCTTCGGCGCCCGGTGTCGGGGCTCGTCAAGCTGCTCACCCTGGGCGGCGCCGGCATTTGGTGGGCCGCCGATGTACTGGCGATGGCGCTGGGATCGGCTGTCGACGGCGGCGGCCACCCCCTGGCGGGGCGCCGCGGCCACCGTGCCGCGGCCCTTGGGGTTTCGCTGATGGTGATCCTGGCCGCCTTCACCCTCGCCTCAGGTCCGGCGCTGACCCTTTTGCGAGCCGGTGCCGGGTCGGCGATGACCGCCCTCAGCTCCGTGCTCCCGACCCGGGAGCCCACGCCGCGGTGGACTGAGGTGGCTGCGCTCGCCGGTGGGCCGGGACGGCCGGTGCCCGAACCGTTCACCCTCGCCGGAGGCGCGGCGCGGATCAAGTACACCCTCGACGGGCCGGGTTTCATCTACCTGCTGGAGGAGGGGGCTCACGGGGTGCCCGAGGACGAGGAACCGCTGATCTCCAGGCTCGAGGCGGGCTCGGGAACGCATACCCAGCGGGTGGATCCGGGGGAGTGGACGCTGGTGGTCCTGCCTGCCGAGACCCGCTGGTCCGCCATCATCGAGAGATTCACCGGCGGCAGCATCGAATAGTTCACGTCTCAGCCCTGCCGCAGGCGCTCCGCCGCCTCCCGGTACGCCGCAGCCGCTGCCTCCTGACGGGCGGCCTCGGCCTGGTGGAGCGCGCCGTAGGCGAAGGTGTTCGCCCCGGAACGGTGGGCCTCGCGGGCGGTGGTGGCCACAAATTCCTGGAACATGTTGCTGTCGCGGTGGACGCCGAGGGCGTCCTGGATGTCCTCGGCGGTCGCCAGGACGGCATCGAGTTTGCTGCCGAAGTCGAATCCGGTAACGGCGGAGACCGATCGGATGGCGTATCGAAGCCGCTTGGACCGCTTCCGCACCTCGTGAAGGAGATGCATCCGCGCCGCGGTGTCCTCCTCCCCGGCGGCAGCGTCAACGAGCTCGAGCATCTTGCGCTGTTGACGCTTGACGGCCCGCCGGATGGCCTTCCGTGCGTTCCGGCCGTCCGGGTCGGCCCGCAGCGGCGGCCGGGCGGCAAATCCGTCGAGCACGGCAAGGAGCCGGAAATAGTCGGGGGAGTTCAGTTCCTCGAGCAGTTCCCCGTAGGCCTCCCGGTACTGCGCCGCGGCCGTCCTCTGAAGCCGGCGGACAACGTGGGCGGGAAGTGATCCGTCCGGAAGGGCCTTCACGCTCCCAGGCACCCAGCCGCGGATCACGTCGGCATCGCGGGCGGCGGCAAGGGCCCGCCCCAGCCGCTGCAGCCGGTCCCCGAGGTCCCGGGCGGCAGCTTCGTCGAGCAGCTTCCCATACGTCTTGAGCACGCTCCGCAGGGTGCGGGAGCGTACCCGCAGCTGGTGGACGGCGTCCTCCTCGTCGACCCGTGTGCGGAGGTCCCAGGTTTTGAGTTCGGCCGCAAGTGCCCGAAACACCGGGGTGAGGACCGCGCCGATCGGCGTGCCGGCGTCCGCTGCAGCCTCCAGGCCGGTGATGCGGCCCTCCACGAGCGGCGCAAGCCGCTCCGCGGGCGCGCCGGGGGAGGCGCCCGCCGCGACCAGCAGAGCGTCGATGGTGTCAAGCAGTTCTCCGGCCCTATTGCCGTTGCCCTCGCCGTCGTCCCCAGACCCGCCGTCCGCCGCCGGGTCAAGGCGCACCTCCACCGTCCACTCACGCCAGCCGCCGCCGGCGGTAGATTCACCGGAATCACCGGATTCAACGGGCTCAACCGCGTCGTCCACCACCCGCAGCCCCATGCCGTCGGGTCCCGGGAGGGTGACCTCCCGGCGCCGGAGGGCCAGGTGCGCCACCGGCCGCAGGTCCCTGTCCCGGACATGGACCCGGACCCGCTCGAGAACCTCCGGCGGGACGAGGGTCTCCGGGGACGTAACCGAGAAATCCAGCTGGCTCAGCGCCGCGGGAAAGGTCAGGTCCCAGCGGGCCGCCGTCCCCTCACCGGTGACGGCCACGGTGATCCCGGCATGCGCCAGCTCAGAGTCGTCCAGATCCCAGTGCACCCGCCGAAGATCTGCCGTTCCGCCCGGAGGTGGTGCACCCGGGCCGCCTGGCAGTTCCGGCAGGACGGCGTCGGCGTCGACGACATACCGGCGGGCCGCGGGCGCTTCTTTCCTCTGGGTCATGAGCCATTATGGTGCTGCCCGGCGCCGGAGGGCCACGGGCTTCCCGCTGTGCGGCGGCTCTTGCGCCTGCGGTGCTCCGGAGGGCAAGAAGGGAGGGTTTCCGGAGCGTACTCGTGGCACACTGAACCCATGACGACTCCTGCTGAACAGCCAACAGACCGTCCGGCCGAATCGGCCGAAATCATCGAGAGCACCCCGGCCACGGAGGTGCCGGCGGCGAAGGTGCCGGGCGTGGAGGTGAAGGAACGCACCCATCTGGGCATGAAAATCGACGACGCCTGGCTGGGGTTCCAGCGCCGGCTCGCCCTCCGCCGCGGGCACGTGCAGACCGTCATTCCCTACACCGGTTACGGGACGACCAAATGGGTTCGGGTGCTGGCCCGGGTGGTGCTGACCGATCCCCGCGACAGCGGTCCGGTGGAGGACAGCGGCCCGCTCAAGCCCCTCAAGGAGGGAATCCGCGGATGGCGGAACTTCACCAGCGCCCCCGTGCGCGACGCCGTCGTGCAGGTTCAGATCAATGGAAGCACGCACACCGTCAAGGCCGACCACGGCGGAGTGATCGATGCCCGGATCGACGTGGAACTGACCCCCGGCTGGCACACGGTCCGGCTGAAGTCCGGCGACTCGCGGCTCGCCGACGCGCCCATGCGGGTGGTTGACGACTCAGTGGACTTCGGGGTGGTCTCCGACATCGACGACACGGTCATGGTCACCGCCCTTCCGCGGCCCTTCCTGGCCGCCTGGAACACGTTCGTGGTGGACGAACACGCCCGGACGCCGACCCCCGGCATGGCCGTGCTGTACGAACGGATCACCCGCAGCATGCCGTCCGCGCCGGTGCTGTACCTCTCGACGGGGGCGTGGAACGTCGCGCCGGCCCTGACCCGGTTCCTCTCACGCAACCTCTACCCGGCCGGCCCGAAACTGCTCACCGACTGGGGCCCGACCCGGGACCGCTGGTTCCGCAGCGGCCAGGACCACAAGCGCACCTCCCTCGAGCGCCTGGCCGAGGAGTTCCCCTCGGTGAAGTGGCTCCTGGTGGGCGATGACGGGCAGCACGACGAGGCCATCTACGCCGAGTTTGCCCAGCGGCATCCCGACCGGGTGCGTGCCATCGCCATCCGGCAGCTCTCGGCCAGCGAGGCGGTGCTGGCCGGTGGGCGGTCCAAGACGAATGCCGCCGCGCTGACGCCGGGCATCGACTGGGTATACGCCCCGGATGGTGCCGGGATGTCCAAGCAGTTGGAGAAGCTTGGCATCATCGCTCCGGATCCCGACCCGGACCCGGTGCCGGAGCCCTACCCGCACCGCGAGGACAGTTAGCGGGCGGGGACCGGGTCGAGGCGGATCGTCAGCAGGATCCGCCGGAGCCCCATGCCGAAGGTCGCCGCGGCATCGATCCGTTCGGTGACGGCGCTGGTGTGAACCTCGCGCATGAGGGCCTCCACCGCGTCCTCCGCGGCGGCTTGGGCTGGGGCCTCAGGATCCCAGGCGCCGATGGCCTCCGAGGTCAGCCGGCTCGCCTCGGCCAGGGGGACGCCCAGGCCGGCGGGCAGCGGTGCTGCGGTCTCCGAGCGCCAGATGGCCCCGGAGAGCACCTCGGTGATGTCCTCGACGTAGAAAGCGATCCGTTCAAGGGACCGCAGGGCGTGGTAGTCGGCCTCGAAGTCCCGGCCGTTGCGGTAGCGGCGGAGGTTTCCCCGGCGGCTCGTATCGGCCAGCTGCACCGCGGCGCGTGCGTCCCGGCTAAGGCGGCCGAGCCGGTCCTGCCGGGAGGCCCAGTCCTCGTGCTCGGGAGGCCAGCGTTCCTCGAGGGCCGCCCCCATGTCGCTGAGCTGGAGCGCCAGGGCGGAGCGTAGTTCCTCGAGGCTTTGGATGACGCCGTTGAGGTGCAGCGGCGGGAAGACCAGGGCATTGACCGTAAGTCCCACGGCGACCCCGACGAGCATCTGGATCGAGTATCCCAGCGAGTAGGTGTCGGCGTGGTCGCCGCCCAGCAGCAGCACGAAGAGCGCCGCCATCGGTATCCAGTCCCGTCCTGCACCAAGGCGGGGCAGCCCGGCCAGCAGCACGCCGAGCCCGACGACCAGTCCGACCGCCAGGCTGGTGGGATTGCCCAGCAGGATCACCGGGAAGGCCAGCAGGATTCCGGCCCCGAGCCCGATGAGGGTCTGCAGGGCCGTCCGCGCCGAGCCGGCCACCGTGGGATACATGCATACGAGGGCTCCGAGCGGCGCATAATACGGGTAGTTCGAGGCGACTCCGGGAACCAGCAGGGCCACCCACCAGGCGATGCCGGCGGCGATGGCCGCCTTCAGGGCCAGCAGGACGCGCCCGTGCCGGAGGTAGGCGCCGAGGCGTCGTGGCAGCGGGCGGGGGATGGGGGGATTGGGTGAAGCCATCTCTCCAGTATTGCAATGCGGGTCGCGCCGGGGCCGGGCCGCGGCTCGGCCGGGGGAGCGGTGGCGGTGCCGCTCAGGCCTCCCCGGCGCCTTGTCCGGCCGAGGCGACGACCCTCGCGGCGCTGTCGCGGAGTTTGATGTTCCGGGCGCTCGACGCGGCCTTCAGGATGATCATGGCGGCCTCCTGGCTGCACCCGTTCCGGGCCATGATGATCCCGACCGCGAGGTCGATCGTGGTACGCGATGCCATGGCGGCGCGCAGGTTCTCGCCGGCGTCCGTCAGGCGCGCAATCCGGACCGCGAGGCGCAGCGACCGAGAGGCTTCCCGGGCGAAGACCTCCGCGGTGTGGACGGCGTCCGGGTCGAAGGCCGACGGCCCCAGCGAGTACAGGTTGAGCCCGCACTGGGCCTCCCCGTCGATGGGAATGGGCACGGCCAGGATGGACCGCACCTTCTGGGTCCGGGCCGCCTCCTGATACTCCGGCCAGCGGCCGTCATACCGGGTGTCCTCCACCAGGACGGTGGAGGAGGTGCGGGCGGCGGTCAGGCAGGGGCCGTCGCGGAAGGCGTACTGGATCTCGTCGAGATTCCGTGCGTGCCTGCTGCTGCTGACCACCGTCGCGGCGGTCCGCGGCCGCAGCAGGGTGATTCCACAGAAGACCTCGCGGTCGGGGGTGGAGAGCCGGTGGACCGCAAGGTTGGCGAGGTCGTAGAGATAGTCCTTCACATCGGTGCTGTTCAGGACCAGATCCCTCAGCACCGAGGGTGGCCCCGTGGGATCCATGTTCACTGCCCGCTCGGCGTTCACGCGTCGCCCCTGTCCTGAATCCTGCGCCCGGTGGTCAGCCGCGCAGGCGCCGGAGGACGACGCCGCCTGCCGTCGCCAGCGCGGCGGTGCCGAGCAGGGAACGCTGCACCGACCGGCGCCTGCCGCTCCACCCGCCGGTCACGGCGGTGTCGCGCCGGTCCGCCGAGGGCTCGTACAGGTTGCCGCTGGTGGCCTCGGCAGACTGCTTCTTTGACAGGTGGGTCTTGTCCACCTGGTGGGCCATCGCGGCCTCCACCTTGGCGGGGGCGAACCGGTGCTGGCGCACCATCGAGCGGCCGATCCGGCCGACGACCACTTCGCCGCGCGGCGAGTCGACGAGTTTGTAGATGGTGGCGGCCACCTTCTGCGGGCTGTACACCGGCGGCATCGCCTGCGCCCGGCGGCCGGTGTAATTGGCGGCCTGGTTGAAGAAGGGAGTGTCGATGGTGGCCGGCAGCACCGTGCAGACATGGACCTTGCGGGCCTTGGCGAGCAGCAGTTCCGAGCGCAGGCTCACCCCGAGGGCGCGGACCGCGGCCTTGGACATCGAATAGGCGGAGGTGTACGGCTGGGGGACGACGCCCACGATCGAGGCCACATTGATGAGCACTCCCGAGCCCTGGCTCCGCATGTGCTGCAGCGCCACCCGGGCGCCGTACACGTAGCCCATGACATTGACGTCGATCACCCGGTTGAAGTCCTTTAGCGGGACCTCGAGGAAGGGTGCGAAGAAGGAGACAGCGGCGTTGTTGACCCACACGTCGATGCGGTCGTAGGCCTCCACGGCCCGCGCGGCCACTTCCTGGACGGCCTCCGGGTCACTGGTGTCGGTGGGAACCGAAAAGGCCCGGGACCCATAGGCCTCACACTCCTCGATCAGCCCCTCGAGGGCTTCCTCCCGACGGGCGGCCAGGACGAGGTCGGCACCCCTGCGTGCGAAGTGGAGGGCCGTCGCGCGGCCGATCCCGCTCGATGCACCCGTGATCACGACGACTGGCTGCTTCTTGCCCACTGGATTCTCCCTACCTTCGGCATGATTGCGGCATCAATAGCGGTATGAACCCCGTCGCCGCCGGTGGAGCGGGTGGGCGGCTGGGGGCCGCCCACCCGCTCCGAGGCTACCGAGGCCCGGAGTGCCCGACAACGCTTTTCCGGCGGTCGGGGAGGGAGTGCGGATCGTCAGGAAATGTGTTTCGGTTCGATGCTCCGCTGACGAAGAATGTCGGCGAGCTGGTCCATGAACAGGCGCACCCTAACGTTCTGGCGGTCCCCGGTCTGCAGGGCGAAGATGCTCCGGGCGAGCCGGATCTCCGGGACGTCCAGGGCAACGATGCCCGGGGGGCGGTTCAGCATCGCCAGATCCGGAACCAGTGCGGCGCCGAGCCCGGCGGCGGCCATTTCGAGGCTGGCGTTGAAGTCGTCGCAGTACGCCACCACCCGGGGGTGGAGGTTGCACCCGGCGAACAGGCGCTCGATCACCGTGGCGTCGGCCGTGCCGGGATGGTGGAGGATCCAGGGCATGTCGGCCAGCTGGTCGGCGCTCACCGTTGAGCCGGCCCGGATGCCCCAGGCCTCGGGCAGGACCACCCGGAAGTCGTCGTCGCCGATCCACTGCCGGCTGACGCTTGAGGGCCAGGCCAGGCCCGCCTGGCCCACCTGGTACACGAGGGCGAGGTCGAGCTCCCCGCCGGTGCGCAGGCCCTGGATGGTCTGGGCGGGTTCGGCGACGTACACCTTCAGATGGATTCCAAGGGCCTTCCACTGCTGGGTGCTGAGCAGCCGGGGCAGCGCATAGGTCGCCAGGGAGGGGAACAGGCCCAGCCTGAGCTCCTGGGACGTCTCGGCCTGGGCGCGGGCGGTGGAGGCGAGCAGCGCGTCGATGTCGGTGAGCACCTTCGCAGCGTGCCGGGACATGACGACGGCGGCCTCCGTGGGCACGGCGCTGCGGGCACTGCGTTGGAAAAGGGTGGCCCCGGTGTCCTTCTCCAGCGCCGACATCTGCTGGGACACCGCGGAGGCGGTGTAACCGAGGGTGGTGGCGGCTCCGGCGAAGGATCCGTGGCGGATCACCTCGAGCAGCGTCCTCAGGTGGACGGGATTGACCATGGGCGGTCCTTTCCGGCAAACGGTGGCGCGATGCTCCGGTGCGCGGGGCCGCGGAGCGATCTCCAGGTGGGGGGACTCCGAACTTTAGCCGAGCCGGTACCCGCGGCGTCGAGCCCGCGGTGCTCCTCGCGGAATGTGTCGTGGCCTGCGCGGCCGGGCCGGTCGGGACTCGAACGGGGTGCGGGTTGCCGGTCCGGGGGTAAGACTGGGACTAGGATCCTGCACAGGAGGAGGCACAATGAGCACACCGGTTGTTCCCTCGGAGGCCCGCGTCGACGCGGCCGCCTGGCCCGACGTCGCCGTCGTTCCGGCCGGCATGCGCACCCGGGCCGCCGCCGCGGTGGCCGAGCGGATCTTCACCTCGGCGGTGAGGGGCCTGCCCCTGCGGGTGGTGTACGACGACGGCACCGTCCATGGCGCCCCGGGGGCCGCCGGTGCACCCGAGATGCGCATCCACCGCCCCGCCGACTTCCACGCCCGGCTCGGTCGCGGGTGGCTGATCGGCTTCGGCGAGTCCTACCTGGCCGAGGACTGGACGGCGGAGGACCTCACCGCCGTGCTGCAGGTCTTCGCCGAACACGCCGCCCACCTCGGCTCCGGGCCGCTCGGGAAATTCAGCGGCCTGCACCTGCCGCGGCGCCCGGGGCGCGAACGCAACGACCGGACCAACGCCCGCGCCAATGTCTCCCACCACTACGACCTCTCCAACGACCTGTTCGCCCTGTTCCTCGACGAGACGATGTCCTACTCCAGCGCCCTCTTCGACGCCCCGGCGGCCGGGCTGCCGGCGGTGGGCTGGGACGACCTCGCGGCCGCGCAGCGGCGCAAGATCGACCGGCTGCTGGACCGGGCGCAGGTGGGGGAGGGAACCCGGCTGCTGGAGATCGGCACCGGCTGGGGCGAGCTGGCCCTGCGGGCGGCCGCCCGGGGAGCGGACGTGGTGTCGGTGACGCTCTCCACCGAGCAGAAGCGGCTCGCGGAGGAGCGGGTGGCCGCGGCCGGATTCGCCGATAGGGTGCGGGTGGAGCTGAAGGACTACCGCGCGGTGAAGGGGGAGTATGACGCCGTCGTCTCGGTGGAGATGATCGAGGCAGTCGGCTACGAATACTGGCCGGTGTACTTCCAGACGATCGACAGACTGCTCGCCCCCGGCGGCCGGGCAGCCATTCAGGCCATTACCCTTCCGCACGAACGCATGCTCGCCTCCCGGCGCTCCTACACCTGGATCCACAAGTACATCTTCCCGGGCGGGTTCATCCCCTCGGTCCGGGCAATCGAGGACATCACCGCGCGGGACACGGGCCTGCGGGTCCGGGAACGGTTCGCCCTGGGCGACAGCTACGCCTCCACGCTGCGGCTGTGGGAGGAACGGTTCTCTTCCCGGCATGACGAGGTGGCTGCGCTCGGTTTCGATGAGACGTTTGAACGCATGTGGCGCTTCTACCTCTGCTACTCAAGGGCAGGCTTCCAGGCCGGGTACCTCGACGTGCAGCAGTTCCTCTTCGACCGCCGGCGGTAGGGGCCCGCAGCGCCCGCGGTGTGTGCCCCCGGACACTCCGCGGAAGGCCACCGCGACACGCCGAGAAAAGGACGACACAGGCAATTTTTTGCTGTGTGCAAGTACTCCACAGGGTGTGCATCCGAGGGTGCAAATCGGCGCAAATCCGCGGGTCCGAGAGGGCCCCGCCTGTGGATTTCATGTGGACTCAGGACCGGGTGAATGACATACTTGTAATACATCATGTTGGGGTCTGTATCGGCAGCCCGCACTAGATGTAGTATCTAGATATCGAATCAACCGCTGGCCGGGCAGAGACCGCAGGGCCGGAAATTCCCAGGAATTTCCCCCTTCTCGGGACGCTCCACCACCACCCACGGACACGGCAATACAGCAGCATCAAGAAGGGGACAGGGACATGACCGTAACGGTTTACACCAAGCCAGCATGCGTACAGTGCAACGCCACCTACCGGGCTCTGGACAAGAAGGGAATCACCTACCAGAGCGTCGATATTTCACAGGATCCGGCCGCACTGGAGCGCCTCCGTTCGATGGGCTACATGCAGGCCCCGGTCGTCATCACGGACAAGGACCACTGGTCCGGTTTCCGCCCCGACAAGATCAACGAGCTGGCCGAGCTGTCCGTCACCTCCGTCGCCTGATTTTCCTGCCTTCGCAGGACCGGGCCGGCTGTTACCGCCGATCATGACAACCACCGTGGATACCGAGACACCCCGCCTGGAGCAGACCGCTTCGGGCGGGGTTACCGATGCGCCGCTGATCTACTTCTCGTCGGTCTCGGACAACACGCACCGGTTCGTCACCAAGCTGGGCATGCACTCGGCCCGGCTCCCGCTGCTCACGAAGGATCCCACCCTCAAGGCGCTCCGGCCGTACGTGCTGGTCCTGCCAACCTACGGGGGAGAGTCCGGCAGGGGAGCGGTGCCGCGGCAGGTCATCAAGTTTTTGAACAATGAAGGAAACCGCTCGCTCCTCCGGGGAGTCATTGGAGCGGGCAATACGAATTTCGGGGAAACCTACTGCCTGGCGGCCGACATCGTCGCCGCCAAGTGCAGGGTCCCCGTCCTATATCGGTTTGAACTTATGGGGACGTCCGAGGACGTAGACCGGGTACATCAAGGATTGGAAGAGTTTTGGACATGAGTGTTGCTGAGACGGACACGGCTGGGGCGACAAAGCCCAGCATTCCCGCACGGTACAAGGATCTGGGCTACCACGAGCTCAACGCGATGCTTAACCTCTACGGGCCGGACGGAGAGATCCAGTTCGAGGCCGACAAGGAAGCCGCGCACCAGTACTTCCTGCAGCACGTCAACAACAACACCGTCTTCTTCCACGACCTCGAGGAGAAACTCGACTACCTGGTGAAGAACGAGTACTACGAGCGGGAGACCCTCGACCAGTACACGATGAACTTCATCCGGGACCTCTACAAGCGCGCCTACAGCAAGAAGTTCCGCTTCGAGACCTTCCTCGGCGCCTTCAAGTTCTACACCTCCTACACGCTCAAGACGTTCGACGGAAAGCGCTTCCTGGAGCGCTACGAGGACCGCGTCTGCATGGTGGCCCTGCACCTGGCCGCCGGCGACGAGACCCTCGCGACCCAGCTCGTCGACGAGATCATCGAGGGCCGCTTCCAGCCGGCCACCCCCACCTTCCTCAACGCCGGCAAGGCCCAGCGTGGCGAGCTCGTCTCCTGCTTCCTGCTGCGCATCGAGGACAATATGGAGTCGATCGGGCGCTCCATCAACTCCGCCCTGCAGCTGTCCAAGCGCGGCGGCGGCGTGGCCTTCGCCCTGACGAACATCCGTGAGGTCGGCGCTCCGATCAAGCAGATCGAAAACCAGTCCTCCGGCGTCATCCCCGTGATGAAGCTCCTCGAAGACAGCTTCTCCTACGCCAACCAGCTCGGTGCGCGCCAGGGAGCCGGCGCGGTGTACCTTCACGCCCACCACCCGGACATCAACCGGTTCCTCGACACCAAGCGCGAGAACGCCGACGAGAAGATCCGCATCAAGACCCTGTCGCTCGGCGTCGTCGTTCCCGACATCACCTTCGAGCTCGCCAAGCGCGACGAGGACATGTACCTGTTCTCCCCGTACGACGTCGAGAAGGTCTATGGCATGCCGTTCTCCGATGTGAACGTCACCGAGAAGTACTACGAGATGGTCGACGACGCGCGGATCAAGAAGACCAAGATCAAGGCGCGCGAGTTCTTCCAGACCCTCGCGGAGATCCAGTTCGAGTCCGGCTACCCGTACATCATGTTCGAGGACACGGTGAACCGGGCGAACCCGATCGAGGGCAAGATCATCATGAGCAACCTGTGCTCGGAGATCCTGCAGGTTTCGGAGCCCACCACGTACCACGACGACCTGTCCTACGCCGAGACCGGCAAGGACATCTCGTGCAACCTGGGCTCGCTGAACATCGCCAAGACGATGGACTCGCCGGACTTCGGGCGGACCATCGAGACGGCCATCCGCGCCCTCTCGGCTGTCTCCGTGATGTCCAACATCACCTCGGTTCCCTCGATCGCCAAGGGCAACGAGCAGTCACACGCCATCGGCCTGGGCCAGATGAACCTGCACGGCTACCTGGCCCGCGAGCGGGTCCACTACGGTTCCGAAGAGGGCCTGGACTTCACGAACATCTACTTCTACACCGTGGTCTACCACGCCATCCGGGCCTCGAACCTGCTGGCGATCGAGACCGGCCGGACCTTCGGCGGTTTCGAGAAGTCCAAGTACGCCTCGGGCGAGTTCTTCGACAAGTACACCGACCAGACGTGGGTTCCGCAGACCCCGCGCGTGGCGGAGCTGTTCAAGGACGTGCACATCCCCACGCAGGAGGACTGGCGTGCGCTGAAGGCCTCGGTCATGGAGCACGGCATCTTCAACCAGAACCTGCAGGCCGTGCCGCCGACCGGTTCGATCAGCTACATCAACAACTCGACCTCCTCGATCCACCCGGTGGCCTCGAAGATCGAGATCCGCAAGGAAGGCAAGCTGGGCCGTGTGTACTACCCGGCTCCGTACCTGACGAACGACAACCTCGAGTACTACGAGGACGCGTACGAGATCGGTTACGAGAAGATCATCGACACGTACGCCGCGGCGACGCAGCACGTGGACCAGGGCCTGTCCCTGACGCTGTTCTTCAAGGACACCGCTACCACCCGCGACATCAACAAGGCGCAGATCTACGCATGGCGCAAGGGCATCAAGACCATCTACTACATCCGTCTCCGCCAGCTCGCGCTGGAAGGGACTGAGGTGGACGGCTGCGTCAGCTGCATGCTCTAGGCATCTAAAATGGGTGGGTCGTTCCGCAAGGGATGACCCACCCACCAGACATCCCACAACGAAGGCATTGAGAAAGCCGACTGCAGGTATTGCATCGAAGACTCAGCCGAACCAAGTTTGACCTCAGAAAGCGAGTCGGAGTCATGACCGAAAAACTGAAGCTTCTCAGCCATGTTGAGGCGATCAACTGGAACCGCATCCGGGACGAAAAGGACGTGGAGGTCTGGAACCGCCTCGTCAACAACTTCTGGCTGCCGGAGAAGGTGCCCCTGTCCAACGACGTCCAGTCCTGGGCCACGCTGACCCCGGACGAGCAGCAGCTGACCATGCGCGTGTTCACCGGCCTGACCCTGCTCGACACGGTGCAGGCCACCGTCGGCGCCGTCAGCCTGATCCCCGACGCCATCACGCAGCAGGAAGAGGCGGTGTACACCAACATCGCGTTCATGGAGTCTGTGCATGCCAAGAGCTACTCCTCGATCTTCTCCACGCTGGCCTCCACCAAGGAGATCGACGAGGCCTTCCGCTGGTCCACCGAGAATGTGAACCTTCAGAAGAAGGCGCAGATCGTCATGGACTATTACCAGGGCGACGATCCGCTGAAGCGCAAGGTGGCCTCCACCCTGCTGGAGAGCTTCCTGTTCTACTCCGGGTTCTACCTGCCCATGTACTGGTCCTCACGGGCGAAGCTGACGAACACGGCCGACCTGATCCGCCTGATCATCCGCGACGAGGCCGTGCACGGCTACTACATCGGGTACAAGTTCCAGAAGGGCCTCGAGGGCCAGTCGGAGGAGCGCAAGCAGGAGATCAAGGACTACACCTACGAGCTGCTGTTCGAGCTGTACGAGAACGAGGTCCAGTACACGCATGACCTCTACGACTCCGTCGGCCTGGCCGAGGACGTCAAGAAGTTCCTTCACTACAACGCCAACAAGGCGCTGATGAACCTGGGCTACGAGGCGATGTTCCCGTCCACCGTGACCGATGTGAACCCGGCGATCCTGTCGGCGCTCTCACCGAACGCGGACGAGAACCACGACTTCTTCTCCGGTTCGGGTTCGTCCTACGTGATCGGCAAGGCAGTCAACACCGAGGACGACGACTGGGACTTCTAGTCTGGTGTGAGATCCCGACCTAACTGAGCAATCTCGCGGTATCTGAGCAAAAGGACCTTCCTATCCGAGCAATGCTCAGTTGTGAGTTGACTGTGAGTTGACAAGTTAGTTGGCCAATTGACGAGTTAGTTGGCCAACTGACAATCATCTTGGCCAACAGACAACTTAGTTGGCCAAGATGAGCGGCAGGCGCCGGGATCCGGTCGAAGGGCGAAGCTGTTGGAGTTGCCAGTGGGTTCTGGGGTCCGCTCCGGTAGGCAGCGGCGCCGTCCTTAGCTTCGATCGAACGGTCGGGGCCCCTCCGACGTGCCTAAAACTTCTCGGCGGAGGTGGGCTTCTACTATCGATTCGGCGGACAGCACGAGCCGGGCTTCACCAGGGCGTTCCGAGGTCCGGTGAGAGCGTCGATGAGCGCCTCGCGGTCCAGCTCAGACACCGTCGCGACCCTCGGCGGCCGCCCGATCGACGCTCGAACTTCATCTGCTCTCTTGTCTGCTCCATGCCCAAGCGCTGCGGTCTTGGCCACAAGTCATTCGAAGGTTCCCTGCTCAAGCGCGTGCACGGCTTCGTGGGTTGAACTTGTCGTCACGAAAAGATTATTGGGGTGGGTGTAACTTTCCGGGGCTTGGCGGACACTACAGGGTATGGGGGAAAACAATCCTGACGACGGCGGCCTGTGGTCGCGCAGCCTGGCCGGCGATGGTGATGCCTTTGGTGTGCTGTTCGACCGGCATCGGGACCGGGTGTACCGGCACGCCTACCGGCTGGCACCGAACCGGGCCGACGCCGAGGATGTGAGCGCCGCAGCGTTCTTGAGCTGTGGCGCCTGCGGACGAAGGTCAGGCTGGTGGAGTGCTCGGTGCTGCCGTGGCTGTTGGTCGCGACAACGAACTGCGCATTGAACCTCCGCCGCTCCACCCGGCGGTACGAGAGTCTGCTGAAATCTCTCCCGCGCGGCCCGTTGGCCGCGGACCCGGAGGAGACCTACCTGCAGCAGAATCCCCTGCACGGGGTGGACGCTTATCTCGCCGTGGCATTGCGGGGGCTCAAACCCGTGGACCTGCAGCTGATCACTCTGGCGCTCGAGGGCTACGACATTGCCGCGGCCGCTGCGGTCCTGCAGCTGACACCGGAGGCGGCGAAAACCAGGCTGCATCGGGCCCGGCACCGACTGCGTCAGGACCTGCCCGAGCCTGCCGCCACACGACCGACCACGCTACTGGAGGAGGGTCAATCATGAACCTCGAACGAATGGACGACACCTTCGGCAAGGGACTGCGAAGCGTCCTGGTTAGCCAGGTGAATGAAGCCTCACCGGCCCGTCGGCGGCGGCACCGCTGGTGGGTCGGAACCGGAATCTTCGCCGGCGTGGGGTTGATCGGGGGAGTGGGTGCGGCGGCAGCCGGGTTCTTCACGGAGCCCGGAGCGGACATTGTTACCCAGGTCGCCGCTGCGTCCGAGGGAGTCCATACCGGAACGCAGACCATCGACCTGGGACCGGCACCGGAGGGGGCGACCCATATCTCCACCGAGTTGACGTGCCTGAGTGCCGGCACCCTGTACTGGGAGGACGGCGCCTCCATGGGATGCGGCGCGGATCACATCGAGTCGTGGCCGGCCCTGTACACGATGCCGCTGAAGCCCGGGCAGCACTCGACCGAGATCCGCACCAGCGCCCCAGAGGTCCGCTTCCGGCTGAAGGCCACGTATGTGAACCAGACTCCCACCAAATGGGCGGTCAATGAGAACGGGGATACCTACGGGGTCGAAAACGAGCAGGGTGCCCCGGACCTGATGTCCGTCTTCGCCACCAAGGGGAAGGTCGGTTACGCCTATACCGAAGAGCTGAACAAGGCGAACGGTACGAGCGCTGAGTTCACCAGCCCGGCCGAGGCTCTCGCCTGGCAGGATGCGCGGCGGGGCAAGAGCTTCTCCGTGCCGGTTTACGAATCCGACGGCGAAACAGTCATCGGGGAGTTCGTCATCGAAAGTCTGCCCGAGCTGAGCGAAGGAGGATAGGAAGGAGCGGGCATCGAGAATCCCTTCCGCATCTCAATAGTCGATCCATGACCGTGCAGGTGCGCGTTCCCTCCAGGGCTACGTTCGGCGGGCCTAGCGATTCTGTCTGGAGATCATGGCACCCAACAGGAGACTGAAAATGCCCACGAGCAGTAGAACCATCTCGAAGACGATGCCATCATCTGACCCAGCAATGAAAACGAAGATGGCTCCGCCGATGCACAAAACGCCCAGTATCAGCGACAGGATGAGCCACGGGGCTTTCGGCAGCATCACGGCTCCGGGCCCTAACCGAGGAATCCGAGAACGACGAGGATGAGGCCGACGATGCCGAGGACCAGAGATGTGGTGTTGGCTTCTCTGGCCTCGGGTGAGACTCCGTCAGGGGCGTGGTTGGTCGGCTGGTAAGTCATGGTGCTCTCCCTTTTGTCATCGGTCTTGCTCGTATCAAAAGATTTGGGCTGACCGAAAATGAGTACGGATTGTCGAGTCTCATTTGAATCCATTTGCACCCGAAGATGCAATAAGCGGCTCGGCATCGATGGCGGGAGCTTCGGCATAAGTACGCATTCACAAATCGGCGCCCGTAAGGTAATCCCTCAGCGGGCGCTAGCTTGGGCGGATCCACCGCGGCAGATCCGCTTTAAGTGGTCTCGCTGCCAGGCTCTGAGTTACGTAGCTCCTAGAAATCATCGAGTAGCCATTGACGCGTGATTCCCTCCCGCACCAGCTAGTGGCTGGGCCAGCGGCGATCACCTCAAGAGGCGAAGAACCGCAACTGTCAGGTTCAGGTCCCACCTACATGCCGGTCAGCCTGAAAATTAGAACAATCAGCTGAACGACACCAAGTATCGTGCTTATCCAGCCGAGAATTTTCCCGGCTCGAGCTGATCTTCCCAGCCGTTCGGCTTTCCGCGCCTGAAATATGGCAATCGGACCAGCAATAATTCCAGCGATGAACAAGCCGAAGACACCACTGAAGAGTGCTGTGTTTCGGGCTTTCTCCGCCTCCTCGGCAGGGTCAGTTAAATAGTTATTGACCGAACTCACCTCCTGCCGCGTTCCTCGAGGAGGCGGTACACGTGGCTGACTTCATCACGGCAATCCTCATTGCTCTTTCTCCCGCTTTTTTGCCGCTCTCCATCGAAAGAGACCGTAGATTAACACCCCAGTCATAAGAACAGGGCCTACGGGAAATCTGGAGGAGCCGTCGATGGCGTTGAAGATCCACAGCGCCCAGAGACCCGCAGCGAAGACCGCCGTTACCGCGATGCCCTGCACCATCTGGGTTGAGGAAAAACCGTGCCCCCGTTGATTCCGGCCTGGAGTAGTCATGATGTTCCCGAGGTCCTTTCCGTTTCCTTCGCTTGATTGCACCACAGCTGCCCACCCGCGGCTATAGCCGGAGAGGAAAACGCCCCCGAGCCAGCGTTTAGAGGTGGGATTCCCTCAAATCATCCAGGACAAGCGGAAAGGCAAATCACTCGCGTATTGCGCTGACGAGACAACCAGTTCATTGAACTGACGATGTCCTAGATTCCGTTGATAGATCCACGGCAGGTCATAGCATTACGTGACAGACTCCCGCTGGCCGATGACCAGGTCACCGGAGATCTTAGAAAGCGTGTCTTTTCACGTTCCCTCACCGTGCGCACCAGTCCATAGCGGAGGTGCAATACATTTACTGAACGAACACATGTACGTAAGACCCGTACGATGATATGCACGGCGATCCTCCCTCATGTGCAACACTGCTCGGGTGAAGATCGGTTATGCGCGGGTCTCGACCATTGAGCAGAACCTCACCGCTCAGCTGGACGGCATTGCGGCCCTCGGGGTCGAGGCCGAAAACATGTACGTCGACCACGGCCTCACCGGAACAAACCGCTCTCGACCAGGACTGCGGGAAGCAATGGCGGCCGTTCGATCCGGTGACACTCTGGTGGTCACGAAACTTGATCGCCTCGCCCGCTCCCTCCCTGATGCACGTGACATAGCCGACGAGCTGACGCGCAAGGGCGTCGCTCTCAACCATGGCGCGAGTGTCTACGATCCAGCCGATCCCATCGGACGGCTGTTGTTCAACGTCCTGGGCATGGTCGCTGAATTCGAAGCCGGCCTCATCCGCATGAGAACCCGTGAGGGTATGGCTGTCGCAAAGGCCAAGGGCCGCCTCTGCGGGGTAAGGCGCCGAAACTCTCCGGTTCCCAGCGCCGGCACCTGCTCGAGTTCCACGATAAAGGCGAGCACACCCAAGCCGAACTGGCAGAGCTCTTCAGCATCTCGCGTACGACCGTCTACCGTGAGCTCCAGCGGCGATCGGGCAAGACCACGCACTGATGCATCAGTGAGGAGAACACAATGATGAGGATCTACCTCTACGTCTCCGCCGGTCTGCTCGCCGCGGCAGCCATCACCAGTGCACTGCTGGACAATTGGGACATCCTGGTCGGCATCGGATTAGGGCTAGCGTCCGTTCTCGCTGTCGACCTCCTTGGGAACCGGCTCAGCGACTGGAGTTACCGCTACTCCGAGGAGACAGAGCGTCACCGGGAAGCACTGGTCGGCAAGCAACCCGTTCAGACGACCTACTACTACGACGATGAAGACGACATCGGCACCTCGCCCTCACCTGAGGAGCCGGCGGCAGAAGCCGCAGAAAGCGATCGAGATGAGCAGACAAGGTGATCGCGGTGCGTCGACTGGCTGGGGCCACCATTGTCCGCATGTCGAGCGCTGGCATGGGTTGCCGGGCGCACGTCATATCCGGGTTCAAGACCGAGGGCAGTGCGAGTACGCTAGCGGCTTCGCGAGGCAGCGCGCGGAAGATCAGCCGTACGGCATCGTGAGGTGCGCAGTGCGCTTCGGCGAGTGATCGGGCCGGTTACCGAGCGCGATCACAACTGGTGTGCGACTGTCAGCCGTCCGACCCACAGGGCGCACTGTTGGCGGCGCCATTAGGCTCGGAGCATGGGTGTCAAGCGTAGGAGATGGCCGACCAAAGGCCAGGCTTTGACTGGTGGCGTTTGGCGTTGTTCTGGATGGCCAGCAATGCGTATTCCGTACTGGCCGAGGGGCGCACCGCCACTGGGTGCTACTGGATCACGCAGGCCATGAACCTGGCTTTCTTCGTGCTGTGTGTGTGGTTGTTCATCCGAGCTGTGAAGCGGCCAGAAGACACACGATAATGTCGGTTATGTTGTGGGCGTTGGATTCAATCATCGGTTCTCTAAACCGTTGTTCGTCGCTTTGAATCCGGCCCGGGCGCCGCCCGACTAGCTTCGTGATGGAGCGCATCCTTGGTAAGGACGAGGTCGCCAGACCGAACGCCTCCGGGCCGCCCTGGCTTCAGCTGAGTCGGACCATCCCTGCGCCGGCCTGCACACCCGCATCGACGAGCTGCGCCGCCGGATCGGAGAAGAGCACGGCTTCGTCCTCATCGCGTGCGTCCGGTGCGGCCGCGACATGATCGCCGTCGACGATGACAACGACGAGACCAACCACGCCATGGACGCCTGCTCGGCCTGCACCGCGGATCTCTTTCAAGGCGCCGACAGCGGCACTGCCAGCTCATCTCCTGGATGCTCCAAGAGGGAGCCGGCGAAGGAGCGCTCCAGGCAGTGGATCTCCCTCTCGATGCGGGCGTCAGCCCAGATCGTGCCAGTGTATTTCACATGCGTGGACCCGGCTGCGTCCCGTGAGACGGACACCTCTGCCTCGCGCGATCGCACCCTCCAAAGCGACCTGATCACGCCGCCGTCGATCCGGGTGTTGAAATACCGCCCCGACCTTGCTGCCAGGCGCAGCACTGCGTCCGGGTCCCGACCGCCTGGGCCGGGAGGAAACCATGCCTCGGTCGTCGATACCGTCTTGACGATGACGAGGCGCCCGCGTCTGACCAGCTGCAGGGTCCGGATGCGGGTCACGGTGCGCCAGGCAAAGTCGAGCACAGTCCAGAGCAGGAGCAAGATCATGGGTAGAGCCAAGGGTAGGGCCGACCGCCCGAGGTAGATGAGCCCCACTAACAGCGTGGAGAAGATGATGGTCAGGAGGATCAGGCTGAAGAACCCCGGCAGGATCCCGTGCGACCGGTGCTGGCCCGGTATTGCGCCGTCATCACTGGTGGCGTTCACCGGAGCGTCTCCATCGAAGAAGTGCGACTAGGGCAGCGATGAGAAGCGCCGTTGCGACGCCGATTTGAAGAACAAACAGCTCGGCTGAAGGGCCATTGGCGAACGCGATCACCAGCCAAAGAACACTCAGGCATGCGTAGATCACGAAGTTAGGGGACTTCCGCGATTGAGCAGACACGCGTGGACCTCCTAAGAGTCGGTTTCCGGCTCTGGGTTAGCGACGTCTGAGTCAAGCCACAGGTAGCACAGAGAAAATGTGACGAGGGTAAGGACGGATCCTATCCATTCGACGGAGAACCCAGTAAACAGAAGAATGCCGAGGGCCAGGACCGGCAGGCCCCAGGTGGCAATCCTTTTCCACTTCTTCTCAGTCCGTGTGAATATCAGCGATCGCCTGGAAGCGATCAAATAGGCGAAGACGAAGCACATCGTGAGCATGCCCAAAGATCCAAAGCGAGGTCGGGCTTCACGGCCCTGCGCTCCTGTTATCAGGTCGGGCAGCACGACCATGGCGAGGGCAGCCAGGGACAGTAGAGCGATAACCAGTGCTACTCGACGCCGGTACCTCATCACAACACCTCCCCATGCTGAATCCACACCGAAGTTGTGCACCGCGCAGTCCGGAGGCTCACACCAAAGTCCAGGCGAAGAAGCACGCGAGGATTAGTACCAGGATCGCCACGATCCCGAGAAGCTCGTTCCGAGATAGAAGGGCCCCCGTGCGGACCCTCCTTCGTAATGCGAAGCAGAGCACCAGCAGGAAGCACATTGCCAGCCCGTAGCCGCACCACAGAAAGAAATCCTCCATCAATCCTCCTGGTGGTTCTTGTGGTGAGGAGTCGCTCATTCAAAGCACCTCCTCACCGGTGAAGGTGTCCTCAAGCTACCAATCGGTTGACCAGAACAAGCTTGCTATCCGACAAGTGCGAGGACCATCATGAGACCGTACTGTCGACTGGACGGTTCGGTAGGCTGGTTTGCGTGGATGGCCTTTGAACGTTGAAGGAACATGCGCACGGCCACGCCAATGGCGAGGAGCCCGCACAGGCAGCCAATAGCAATCAGCACGGTAGACAACGGGTGAACCCCCTTTTCGCTCCACGACTATGAACTCGGTTTTGTGTGGGCATCCTTGTGCAATTGTGTCGCCCGCCCCCAGAGATACGAGTTGGCCATCGCTAAGAGAAGGCATGCCGACACAAGCCGCTCGGCGTCCCCGTCGAAGAGGAAGAGGATTGCGGCCACTGCGAAGGCGCCGGCCGCGAACATGTAGCTTTTCCTTCGAGTTAGGTCCATGGCGGCTATCCTAACGGCCGTGGTAGTAAGCCATGGTGCCTCTTTCGTCAGCACCTTTAAGGCACAAGAAGAGTGGCCCGAATCGCGTTCCGGAGCCAGACACCTCCGTGTCGATGTCGGTCAGGACAGCGCCGGCAAGGTTGGGAAGGCGCCGCGAGTCCCGGATGGCGACAGCGAGCGGGGCGAGGAACTCTAGGGTGACGACGCCACGCCGAGCCCGATCCGATCGACCCTGGCACGCTGGCGCAAGTTCATCACCCTAAACAGGAGTAATAGCTAGGGTGAGCGTCCTCAGCGTTTGGCGGGAGTAAGTGGCTTGGCTCCGGAAGCGACACATCACCCATAGGGTGGGCCCGCCGGAGGCGCTGCATGTCCATCGCGGCCGAGAAGCCGTGTATAGGCGGCGAACGGGCGAGCCTGGTGAAAAAGGACCAACTAGTTTGACCACGGTAAGACCCGGCCGGAATCATGCCGCGGCGTCAGCGCGGGGGAGGGGAACGGCCCTCGGGCCCAAGTAGCCCGTCCATCTACACTGGTCGGGTATGCAGGCCCGATTGAAAGAATGAGGGCCTAGTTGAAAGATGTGGCGCACCTGGTTGGAAGTCATCCAACCAGGTGCGCTTTTTCGTCCACCGAGGCGCCGCAATTTCGGGCGGTCTCCGTGACATCAGGCGGCCGTATTGCACTGAGATACGCGACTCGACGGGACGAGCTTTCGATTGGCGCAAGAACAACGCGGTGGAGCAGTTGCAGCGGATGCGCTGCCGCGGAGAACTGGATTCCCGGCCGTTGTTCAGGGGTATTGCCCGGGGCCGATAGCGAAATTGAATGCCACCACTGCGACAGTCATCAGGACGGGGACGCAGGACACCGTGACGGGCCACCATTTCCGCCGGGTGGAAAGGTTGTACCCGTACGCCTCGGTGATTATCGAGGAGAACGTCGCATGCATAAGGAAAAAGGCTCCGAACAGGACCGAGACGATCATCAGTTCGCCCTCGTAGCAGCCGGAGCCGTACCCGGTTTCCGAGGTACAGACCATGCGGTACCGGTGCACTCCCAAATACATTCCCAACCCCGAGGCGGGTAGCAGGCACACCACCGCGCCGAGGAGGATGACAATCGCACTGACGATGTGTGCACGGATGCATGGTGGCCGGGAGCCGGGGCCCGCTCTGGGACCTGCGCCGATGTGCGCACGCCGCTTTCTAGCGAAGGGGTGTGCCGGATGCATCGACCCGGAAGCTCTCAATGACTTCATCGGTCTCGGTGTCGATGATGACCACCGACTGTTCGGGCCATGCAGGGTTCACCACCACCGAGTACTCGACGTCATCCGGATCGACGGCCGCGGCCTGCCCGTTCTCGTCCCGGGCTGAGGCATCCACGATTTCGCCGGTGTCGGTGCGGACGGCCACCGTTTCCTTGGGCAGGCCGGAGATATCGCCCGAGACGGGGGTGCTGTTCCACCACCCTTCGTAGCCTCCAACGGCCGGCTCCTGCGAGACGGCCGGCCCTGCGGCGGCGCCCATGGAGGCTCCAACTCCAACACTGCAGGCGCTCATCAACAGCGCCGCCGCTACCAGGAACCCTGCGGTTACAGCCCGGTCAGCCTTCATCGTTCATCCCCCATGCGTCACATTCCATGAACCAACCCCACGAGCTTTCACGCCTGCTGAGTAGAAGGCCGCCGGGAAGCGATGGGGAAGGACAGAACTTGGATCCTATCCTCGAACATTAGCGGGTGTGGAACCGGTGGAAACTCTGCCCATAAGCCGATCCCTTCGGCCCTCGAACTCAGATGAGGAAACGCTGGCTTCCGTCAGCGCCTGGCCGGTTTCTGCAAAGGCGTCATATGAAGCTTCGAGAATCTGCGCGGAGGGTTCTCGGAGAATGTCAATTCTCGTGGTTCTGCGGTCCGAACAATGGAAGCACCTCCCTAAACTCTCGGGTCTGGGGCAGGATACGAGGTGTGATCAAGAAGATGCCCGAAGAGGCACGCTCCCAGGTCCTGTCCAAGAAGGACTACGAAAAGGAACTGCTGCGGTTGCAGGAGGAACTGGTCGCCTTCCAGGAGTGGGTGCGCAAGACCGGGACGCGGCTGGTCGTTATTTTCGAAGGACGCGACACGGCCGGTAAGGGTGGAACGATCCAACGCATCAGCGGTGCGCTCAACCCGCGCTCCTGCCGAGTTGTTGCACTCCCGGCGCCGACGGAGCGCGAACGGTCGCAGTGGTACTTTCAGCGCTACATTGCCCATCTGCCGGCGGCCGGGGAAATGGTGCTGTTCGACCGGTCCTGGTACAACCGGGCCGGGGTGGAGCGCGTGATGGGCTTCTGCACCGACGAACAGTATGCCCAATTCGCCGACACGGTGCCCATGCTCGAGGAAGCACTGATTTCCGACGGGATCGTCCTGGTGAAGTACTGGCTGAGTCTTTCCGATTCCGAGCAGCGCCGTCGATTTCAGAGCCGCATCGATAACCCGGCCAAGCGTTGGAAGCTGAGCCCCATGGACCTGGAGGCGCAGGCCCGCTGGGTCGACTACGCCGAGGCCAAGGACAAGATGTTCGAGTTCAGTGACACCGAGCGCAGTCCGTGGTGGGTGGTGGACGCCGACAACAAGAAAGAAGCCCGGCTCAACCTGATGGCCCACCTGCTGTCGATGTTGCCGTACGAGCAGCCGGAGTTGCCGGACATCGAGTTGCCCGAGCGCCAGAACCGGGCCTACGAGCGGCCGCCGTTGGACCGCCAGCGCTTCGTGCCCCAGCGCTACGAGATCGAAAAGTCGGAAAAAGCGCCGAAGGGCAAGAAAAAGGATTCCGTGCAGCATAAGTCCGGGTGAGTGGATCAATCACCCGCTGCTGCGACGAGAACTCATTTTCCCGGCGGAGGGTATCCGCGGGTGGGGGAGGGGAAATTCGCTTGTCATTTCAACGAGACGCCACATTCCCCCAGGTGCCGAAACTTCTTCCGGAAGACCGCAGGCCTATCTGCCGGCCGGGCGGAGCCCTACACTCGTGCAATGAGGCTTCTGTACGTGACGGAGAGCGTACCCACGTGGAATCCTGAACACGGTGACGGCAGTTCGATAATTTCATGGGAAGTGATCCGAATCCTGCATGCTGAAGTTTCAGTGACGCTCCTTACATTCGGGGGCCCGGTCGATGTGACTGATGAATTGCGGCAGCGGTGTGAAGCCGTGCACGTCCTGCCCACCCGGCGGCATCTGCTGGCGGTGATCTTATCGGTGCTCAGCCTGTACGACGTCGGGACGCTTGAACGGTCCACCCGGGCCGCGGCTGCCACCGCTGCCCAACTCTTCTCGCAGAGCAAAGTGTCGCTCGTCCACGGGCCCCACGCGATGTTCCTCGCCCGGCATTTGCAGGGGCCGGTGGCTCTCGAGACCGTCGACCCGTGGTCGGTTCGGGTAGGGATGGAAAGCGTCATGACCCGGGGCTGGAGGACCTGGTATCGAGCGGTGAAAAGCCGCTTGCTGTTGGTGGCGGAGCGCCGGATCCCCCCGCGGGCCCGGCTCCTCAGCGTGGCACCGCAGGATGCGGCGCAATGGGCGGAGCGCCTTGATCGGGAGGTGTGTAGCATCCCCAATGGCGTCGTAGCCCACACCAGGACCGTCCAGCAGCGGGAGCGTCCAGTCGTCTGTTTCATCGGCAGCCTCAACTACGGCCTCAACATCTCCAGCGTGGAGATTCTGATTCAAAGGTTTGCACCTATGGTCTGGAGGGAGGTTCCGGAGGCCAAGTTGGCCCACCCCCTGCTCACGGTCGAGGGGGACATAAAACGTTTCGTTGCGGAGGTGGTGAACCGACTGACAGTGGACCGGAGGGCGGCCGGACTTGAGGGGAATGGCGCTCCGCTCCGGCGCTGGGGCGATGTTGCCCAAGACCATCTTCGGGAACGGAATTACGCGCTCCACGAAACCTCCGGCAAGCTGCAACAGGAGGGACGGTACGCATGATCGCGGGAACGTTGTGGGATGTCCGCGCCAATGACATCGCTGGACCGGCCAACAAGCGCGGCCACGACCGCATGCCAGGGAATTGTTCCGACTGCCTCGAGCCCCGAAGCCGCTTCTTTGTCGCAGGATAGCCCCGGAACGCTGGCACGGGCCGGTGCGAAGGGGGCCATGTGGCAGGCGTTGGCCCACTCCATTGGGAGAGCGATCGTGCTTGTCACGATCGTCGTATTGGCGAGACTGCTGTCCCCGGAAGAGTACGGCCTTGTGGCGTTGGCCCTGGTGCTGATGGCATATGCGGAGATGATCGCCGATGCCGGTGTCAACCAGGCGTTGGTCTACCTGAAGCCTTCACCGGAGAACTCACGGGCGGCTCTGCTGATCGCCGCCGTGGTGGGGGGCTCGCTCACAGTCGGCGCTGTCGTCGCCGCTCCGGTGATCGCCGCCGTCTTCGATCGGCCGGAAGTGGAGGTCCTTGTGCAGGTGCTGGCCATTTCCCTTCTGGGTTCCGCTCTGGCTGCGGTCCCCGAGGCGCTCCTTCGCCGGGACCTGCTGTTCCCCCGCCTGACGGTGGCGGCGATCATCCGTTCGGTGGTCACGGGGTCGCTCGCGCTGGGCCTTGCCTTCGCTGACTACGGGGCGCTCTCCCTTGCTGTGGGAACAGTCGCCGGGACCATTGCGTACGCCGTCAGCTGCTGGCTCCTGCTGCCGGGCGGTGTCCCTTGGAAGATCTGGCGGGCACGCAGGGCAGCCCTCCGCGCAAACCTCGCGTTCGGCGCCCCGGCCGCCGGAAGCAACTTGCTGGTCCGGCTGATCTTCGACGTCGACTACGTCATCATCGCTTTGCTGCTGGGCGCCCAGGCGCTTGGCCACTACACCCTCGCCTTCCGCCTGCCCGAGCAGCTGATCATGAATGTGTTCTATCTGCTGTCGACGGTGGTCTTCCCGCTCTATTCGCGGGCGCGCAGCGACCTCGAGCGGCTTCGGGGCGGTTACCTCAAGATTGTCCAGATCCAGTCCCTTTACGGTGTCACCGCTGGCGTCGGCCTGGCGGTCGTCGCTCACATGCTGGTTCCAGTGGTGTTCGGGGATCGATGGGGGCAGGCAGTGCTGCCGCTCGTCTTCCTCTCGATGTACGCCGCGGTCCGTGCCCTGGGTGCCGGTGCGACCGATATCTACAAGGCGCTCGGGCGGCCAGGACTGTCGGTCGGCATTTCCCTTGTCCGGCTTGTCCTGCTGGTGCCGCTCCTGATATATGCCGCCCGGTGGGGAATCGCGGGTGTGGCCGTCGCGCAGTGTGCCTCCGCACTCGTGTTCGCCCTCGGGATGCAGGTAGTGGCGGCGCGGGTGCTGCGGATGAGGGCGATGCTGCTGCTCCGGGCCGTTATCCCCGGCCTGGTCTGCGGCCTGGCGGTGTCCGTGGTGGGCATCTCGGTGTCTGCGCTGCCGCTCGGAGACGGCATACCCCACCTGGCTGTCGTCATCGCGGCCGGTCTGGGGACGGTCTACCTGCTACTCCGAATGATCTTCACCTCCCTGCACGACGAGCTCGTACGGCTCGTCCTGCGGCGCTGACCGGGACCGGCACGGCCGGGTCGTCCCGCTGAGGCCAGCTGGAATCGACCAGGTGGCGCCACAACCAAAAACCCGGTTTCCGGTAAGCGCGGCCCGAAGGGAGTCCGCTCCCTGGCGCCGCTCGCCATCGCCTTCCAACCGGTACGCAAAGGTGGCGGGAAGGTCAGCTTCGGCCAGGGGTTTCAGCAGCGCGTGGGTGCGCTCAACGAGCAGGGCCAATCCATCGTCTTTGGGCAGCAGGCCCGCCAGGCGGCACATCGGGCTCCCGATCGTCCGCTCGTTCCAGCCGGCGTTTTCCGCTGCCGGACGGGTGAGGGGCAGCCGGGCGATGAAGCGCTCTCCGGCGCGCACCGCCCGGGCCGGATCAGCAACCACACGTTCGGGGTCAAGCGGCGCCCCGGTCATAACCGTCTCAATGAGCACGGCGTAAGAACCTACATCAAATGCTGCGATGACCCCGGAAAATCCCGTGGCCGCTTACGCCCCCGCTGCGCCCAGCCGGCGCAGCATGTCCGTTTCGCGGCGCACCCCCTCATTGTCGCCGGGACACCGCGGAACCTTCATCACCAGCACGGGCCGGGTTGACCCGACGGCGAAAACCAATGCCACCACATGCCTGGAAAGGACGAATTGAGGGGTGAGCAGCACCGTAGCACCTGCGCCCAATGCCATAACGCTCCCGATCACTGACGTCGAGGTGTTCACGCAGGATCGTATCCATGAACGTCATGGCGTGTCTCCGGTCTCCGGGCGGAAGCCAGTGACGGTGCCTTCGGGAATCACGGCACCGAACAAACCCAGGGACAGGGCGAGCCCGCCGATGAGTGCCTTTACCCGGCCGAAGCGGACCGTGGAGTGGCGGGAAAGGGTGTTTCGGACCGCGGTTGGTGAGGCAACACCGACAATGCGGGACGGCCGCGTGAGGCTGGATGCGTGCCAATGGATCTTCACCTCACGGAATCCCTCGCGGACCAAGGCGCGGCCGATACCTTCCAGTGTTGCGGGGCGGGAGCGGGTGGGAAGGGACCGCCGGGCCTGCACACAGATCCACCCCTCATGTTCCACGGCTGCAGCCGCCGCCTTGAGCAACTGCCGGTCCGGGGAGGAAACCAGGACAACGTGGAAACTCCTCGCCGGGGCGCCTTCCCCGCGCGTCAGAAGGTGTGAAGCCTGGGCATTGAGCAGCTGGAGCGCCGCCTCGGTGTCCTCCTCTATGGCACCGCATAGCCAATGCTGCGCGGCTCAAGGACCGGCAGCAGGAACCGCCAGTCAAGCAGCCTCCAGAGCTGAAGGTCCAGCGGCAACAGGCGTTCCTGATCATCCTTCCAGTCGCCCGCGCGTTCGTGGGGCGGGCCGGCATACCGGTTACGGCCAGGCTCGATGCGCTGACGCGGGGTATCAGCCGGTGATCGGTCCACAGGGTCCGTTCCAGGGATGGGACAGTTGCTTGGGGTATGTCGGACTTTTCAGAAGGCTCACGGGGTGCGCCTCCGGTCCGACCAGCACTGAACCAGGTAGTTGAAGGGACCCCGGGCCACCGAAAACAGTTCCAAGCGGCCCATCTTTGCCATCTCCACATCCCACTGGTCGGCGATCCTTCCGCCCGGAGCACCTGCGCCGTGGGGGAGTGGCCGTGAATTTTTCAGGAGATTCCGGACGGCCCGTGGGCTCTTGATGAGGGCCCGCCAGGCCGTGCGGGGGTTCAGGAAGATTTTCAGTATCCATGCGCCGAGGCCGATGCCGTAGCCGCGTGCCTGCGCCTGCAGGTCCTCAAGACCGTCGCGGTGGCGGTGCCAGACGATCGCCGAAGGCTGCACTACAAGTGAATAGCCTCCAAAGATAACCCTGGTGAACATGTCGACATCCTCGCCACCGCACGTTCGCGTGCCGGCACCCAACGCAGTGTCGAACTCCCCGAGGGCCACGGCGTGCCGTCGATCGAGGGCGAAGTTTGCCCCTGTGCCAAATCGCCCGATGCAGAAAGGGAACGTCGGAAGGTCCTCGGGTGGTTCAGCAAGGGAAAACACCCTCGGAACGACGTTTTTGGACCAGCTGACCCGGTTCTCGAAATATGCCTGGGTCGGGGAACGGGCCTCACCGGAAGCAACCAGTCCGGTCACACAGGCGACACGCGGCGACCGTTCAAAGCCCTCGGCAATTTCCGACAACCAATGCCGATCTACGACGACGTCATCATCCGTGAACGCGACGATGTCCCCTTTGGCGTGGCGAAGCCCCGTATTACGGGCATGTGAGAGACCCGGCACCGGTTCGGAGACCAGACGCAGGCGCGGGTCGTCGAACTCCGAGCGCACCAGTTCGCGGGTCTCATCGGTCCTTGCGGCATTGTCGACGACGATCACGTCAAAGTTTGGATAATCAAGCGCAAGGATCGCACGAAGGGCAGGACGCAGCATGGAAGCCCGGTCTCGCGTGCAGACAATGACAGTAATGGATCGAGCGGACGATCCGGGCGCGGACGGCTCCGCGGTCGGTAGGGAGTCGAGTGCCTCGTCGAGCACGTTTCGATCGAGGACACCGCCCAAGGTCTCCACGTCTACGAACCCGCGCACCGAACGCCCCTGCCGTATGAGCAACCGCGCCCGTTGGTATCCATCGGCGTTCTTCAGCCTGAGGCTGCCGACGCCGGCAAGTACGGTCAGGTCGACCAGGCCGATCCATCGCGCGCCTGACCAGTCCGGAGGGACGGTGCTCTCCATGGCGGGCGCCAGATCGAGGACGATCTTCCCGCTGCCCGATTCCGGCAGGTTCATCGTCTCGGTCAGGGTGGGGATCACAACGCTTACCGAGGCGAGCGGGGACGGGGCGTTGCGATTGTACAGCGGATTGGAGCGTGCGTACGGGATGGACAAAATTTCACCACTTCGAATGCGAACGATTGTGGCTGGTCCGTGTCAGGGACAATTCCCATCACAACCGGAGGTACTAACACTTAAGCCCACACTAGGGCTTGATCTTCGCAGTTTCGTCAAAACCGGCTACCTAAATTGTTTTGGAGGCGCTACCCGATATTTTTTATCGATACTTGGACAAAGCGGATTCTGGCTCAAACGCTTCACCAAGCGACCGTGGCCGGGCGCGTCACTGCATACGACCGCATCTCCAGGAATGACGCGGAATTCACCATCCAACCCGACGGCCTTGAATCGCCCATTCCGAATAGTCGGAAGAATCATTGACCCCCCCCGGTGTTTAAACGCATCCCGTTGAGGGCCTGACCGGTCAAGGGTCGAAGGGAGACGCTGCCAATCCGAACACGGAAGAGGGCAGCTCCTGCCGCCGGAACGTACGGAACCCCAGGGGTGGCACGTCTTGAGGCTCCCGGATGTAAGGGTTCTCTCCGCTGCTTCGAGTAGTGTGCCCCCTAGACCAGTTATGGCGGCAGGCCGTACCCTTCGAAGTACGCCGTAGTGGTAGCTCCTGTCTTGCTGGGCGAGGTGCCCGCTACCCGGCTGCTGGGGAGCAGGATTTATGGCTGAAGACTGGGGGTTTTTAGGCACCGATGAGACTGGGCGTTGCGGCGCCGCACCGGTGTTGATCGAGCCCCGCCATCGGGCGGTTTACCCGCATCTGTTCCGCACCAAGCGAGTTCTCGGGGACAGGACGGCGTCGGGGGCGCCGGCCCGGCCAGCCATGTTCCTGAAGGACGTGCCGTGCGCTTGGAGCTCCCCGCTACCTGCCCTATTGGGCCGGGCTTCTCTTCTATAACTCCCACGGCATGTTCAAGGAACTTTTCAATCCTGCGGCCGGTGGACTTTCCCTCGGGACCAATGCACTGTGGTTGACCGCGGCGAGAATCGCGCCCATGGCTGCGGGTTTCCTGTTCTGGATTCTGGCGGCACTACTGTTGGTTCCAGCACAGCTTGGTTTGAGTTCCGCGATCGTCGCGGCGGCGTTGCTGACGGTCCAAATCGGGATGCTGGGCGTGGGCCAGGCCACGCTATCGCTGTTGCCTGCGCAGGACGATGGGCGCCGCCGGCTGATAGCCACTAGCCTGCTCACAGTAGGGCTCTCCTCGCTGGTCGCGGCTATTGTGGTGCTCAACATCACGCGGGCCGTCGGCCCCGGGGTTGGTCAGGCCTGGGATGACCCCGCGGTTACGCTGGCGTTCCTGGCTGCCGCCTTCTTTGCCAGTACCGCTTATCAGCTCGACCACGTCAACGTGGCTTTGTCACGGGCCGATCTGGCCCTGGCACGCAGCGTCCTCCAGTCATTCATTCAGCTGGCGGTCCTGATCGTTTGCCTCACCGCCGGGTACCGGAGTGTGATCGCGGTTGTCGGCGCCGTCGCCCTCGGCGCGGTGGCGAGCGTTGGGCTCGGGGTGCGCCAGATCCACCGAGCCGGTCTCGGTGCCCCGTGGAAGGAAGGCATCCAGTTTCGGGAAGTGTCCGGGTTGCTGCGTCCGGCACTCCGCAACTACCCGCTCATGCTCGCCGATCGGGCACCGGGCTATCTCCTGCCTCTTATCGTCGCCGCGACGCTGAGCACCTCCGCAACGGCCGCCTGGTATATGGTCTGGATGCTGGGAACGGCAGTCTCTTTCGTTCCACAATCGGCCGGTTTCTCTCTCCAGGCGAAGCTCGCTGCGCCCGGCCCGTGTCATTCGATCATTGGGCAGGCACTGAAGATGAGTCTGCTAGTCACTGTCGCGGCCGGGGGGACACTGCTGGGAGTGGGGCCGTTTGTCCTGCGGGCGCTCGGCCCGCAGTACGCGCCCTACTGGGTGCTTTTGCCGCTCCTGATCCCGGCACTGATCCTGACCTGCGTGACCCAGATCTACTACGCCGTCTGCCGGGCCGATGGCCACTCGGCTGCCGCCACTGGGGTCGCAGTCCTCGCGGCCGCCATAGCGGTGGTGCCCGCAGCAGCTGTGATCCAAAATTTCGCACTGCCCGGATTGACCGTGCTGTGGCTCGGTGCTCAGGTGACGGCCGCACTAATTGCGGGGTGGCGTCTGCGGGCGATGGTGGCCCGAACGGGAGGCGAGCGCACGGACCAACGGCCCGACGACGAGATCCGGGGAGTGGACGAGTTGAACGCCCCCTGATGGGTCAGCGCTTGAGGAGCCGGAGGCGCCTGGTGTCATCCGACGGGAAGGCTGCTCGCCGGGCTCCGTTCCCAGATGGCCACCCAGTCGACGTAGACGTGGGCGCTCGCCCCGGGCGCCGGACACACCTTCACGCAGGACTCGGTTTGGAGGATGTAGTGCATTGGCTTGTTGGGCGTATCCGACATACTGACGCCGATCGACTGCCCATCGAGGAAATACTCCACGCGGCCGGGGCTCCACTCCATCACGGCTGTATGCCACCCGGTGAACGGCGTCTCGGTGCGGAACAGGTCCACCCTATTGTCCTTCGCGCCAGTTCCATGCATGGCTGCGTAAATGTAGGTCGATAGGTCCCCCTCGGGGAAGTTGAGCTCTCCGTCCTGCGGCCACTGCTTGCTGTCGGGCCACAACAGCCACGCCAACTTAAATCCCTTCAGGGCGTCGGACTTGAAACGCACGGCGTACCGACCGTAGGTCTGGCTGTTGAAGGGCCGCTCACTGGATGGCGCGAACTTGGGGGACGGGGCGGCACCCATGGAAACGCCGTTTTCGGTGTGAAGATAGAAGTCCAGGAGACCATCGTGGACGCTCAGGACCTTTGATGGGTAATATCCGGAATTTTTTCCACGCTTGCCGGCCGTGTCTGGTGTGCCGTCGAAATAGTTCTCGCTCCATTTCGCGCTGTAGATCTGGCCTGGGAAACCACCGATGGCGACGTCTCCGTCGGTGAAGTCCTCGGTGAAGACCTGTTTCCAACCAGGGAGGTCACCGACCGGCATGGCCTCTGGAGAGGGAGCATTGGCTTCCTTGGTTTCCGACGGGAGAGCATTCACTTCCTTGGTCTCCGGCGGCGGTGTCGCGGAAACGGAAGCCGGGTGGTGGGAGTTTGTTGGCTCCGCTGCAGAACCTTTACTCGGATCCGAACCGGCAACAACATACAGCAGGCTGTACGCCAAAGATGACAAAACAATGCTCACGACGAGGATGCTGGCCGGTACATTATGCCGATTCTCCGCCATGGTTTCCCTCCGAATAAGAGGCTACTTTTTAATTGGAATTTGCAGACTCAATAGGAGCAATCTACAGAAGCGGACTGGAGCGCGATAGTGGTGCCCGGTACTCGGAGAATCCGGGAACTACTCGGACAATTCTGGAACTACTTGGAAGCGGCGCTCCCGAAGGCCTCCGCCGGCGAGTAAGGAGAGCAGGCTAACGGGACCACCCCTACCACCCGCGAGCAGCTGCGCCGGTGCCGGCGACATCGTGACGGTCCATGCAGGCGCACAGCACCTGCTCCGAAACAGCGCGACCGAGAACCTAGGGGAAAGAACCCTTCTCAATGCACTCAAGGTGCATTATCGTGCACTTATGGATGAAAGTACGACGTCGCTGGCATCTGCGATCGGTGAGCGCGTTCGAAGCGAGCGGCAGACACGGCGCCTGACACTTGACCAGCTCGCGGAGGCGGCCGGAGTAAGCCGCCGGATGGTGGTCAACGTGGAGCAGGGGCTCGTTAACCCCAGCGTGGGCACCCTGCTGCGGATCAGCGATGCGCTCGGCGTCGGGCTGCCGGCGCTGGTGGAGCCGCCCCGGGCGAAACCGGTGAAAATAACCCGCAACGGGGACGGCGCCGCCCTCTGGACAGGTGCCTCAGGTGGTCGCGGGGTGCTTGTAGCGGGGACCGAAAAACCCGATGTGGTCGAACTGTGGGATTGGACGCTGGAGCCCGGAGAGTCTCACCGTAGCGAGGCGCACTCGTCCGGCACGAAGGAGCTCCTCCAGGTCCGGCAGGGGGCAGTTACTATTTCGGTCGCCGACCAGACAGTCGTCCTCGCCGATGGTGACGCCATGACGTTCCCCGGAGACGTCGACCATTCCTACACCAACCCCGGCGGGCAGGCGGCCCGATTCACCCTGGCGGTCTTCGAGCCAGGCGTCGGGTCGGGGCACATGCCGGAAGCCCCGAATGGCTGAGCAGGTGGTCATGAGCTCCCGCGCACGGGGCCCCGTTCCACCGTGGGGGCTGGCCGTGGCGGCGATGATGTCGGTCCAGCTCGGGTCGGCGCTGTCGGTTGGCCTGATCGGGTCCATCGGGCCAGCCGGCACCGCGTGGCTCAGGCTCAGCATGGGGGCCTTGATCTTTATGCTCCTTGCCCGTCCGCCCCTGCGCCGGGTGCGCCGCCGAGATGTCCCGGTACTGCTCGGGCTGGGCATCATGACGGGGCTCATGACGGTCGGATTCCTCGCCGCGCTCGAATACATTCCCCTGGGCACCGCGGTTGCCATCGAGTTCCTCGGCCCATTGACCGTCGCCGCCGTGCGCAGCCGCTCCTCCCGGGCCCTGATCTGGCCGATCGTCGCCCTGGGCGGCGTCGTGCTGTTGACCGAACCCTGGCGAGGTGAGGTGAATCCCGTGGGCATCCTCTTCGCAGGACTCGCCGCCATCGGATGGGCGCTCTACATCGTGCTCAGCCAACGCGTCGGAGACCGTTTCAGCGGCATTTCGTCCCTCTCACTCACCATCCCCATCGCCGCCGTGACTGCTGCCGTCGTCGGGATTCCACAGGCGGCAGGGCACCTGAGCCTCGAGGTTATCGCCGCGGCCGCGGGACTGGCCCTCCTGCTCCCTGTGCTGCCGTTCGCACTCGAAATGCTCGCGCTTCGGCGCATGACGGCGACCGCCTTCGGTACGCTGATGGCGCTTGAACCTGCGATCGGGCTGTTCCTCGGGTTGATCGTCCTCCGCCAGCAGCCCTCGCCTGTCCAGCTGCTGGGCATCCTTCTCGTCGTCGTCGCCGGTGCCGCGGCGCAGCGGGGAAGCCGCCGCTCCACCCAGCACTCACCAACCGCCCGCCCCGCCGACTTCCCCGGCTGACCGGCACGCACTCCAGGCAGCCACCGCGTTCCCGGCAGGCGCAGGCAGCCCGGCCCTCCCAGAAACGGAGCACCGAAAATGTTCACAGGCCTCAGTGCCTTTCCGCTCACCCCGCTCGCCCATGGCGCCGTGGACGAAGCCGCCTTTGTCCACCTCGTGGCACGGCTTCGGGAAGCACGGGCCGACTCCATCACTGCGCTCGGTTCCACCGGGTCCTACGCCTACCTCACCACCGACGAGCGCGCCCGCGTCGCCCGCCTGGCGGTGGAGCATGCCGGGCCGGTCCCGGTCTTTGTCGGGATCGGGGCGCTGCGGACCTCGCAGGTTCTTGAGCACGCCGACCGGGCCGAACAGGCCGGAGCATCCGCCCTCCTGCTGGCGCCTATGACCTACCAGCCCCTCACCGAGGACGAGGTGTTCGGCCTCTACCGGGCGGTGACCGAGCACTCGCCGCTGCCCGTCATCGTCTACGACAACCCCGGCACCACCCGCTTCACCTTCTCAACCGGACTCTATGGACGCATTGCCCAGCTGCCGGGGATTGCCTCGATCAAGATCCCGGCCCTACCATCGGATCCGGAGTCTGCCCGGGCGCGCGTTCGGGAGATCCGGTCGGCCATCCCTGCCCAGGTGACGATCGGGGTGTCAGGGGACGCCGCAGCGGCTGTGGGGCTGGCCGCCGGATGCGATGCCTGGTACTCGGTCATCGGCGGCACGCTGCCCGCCCCGGCCCTGCGCCTGACCCGGGCCGCCCAGGAAGGACGGAGCGACGACGCCGCCGCCGAATCCGAGCGCCTGGCCCCGCTGTGGCAGCTCTTCGGCGAATACGGCGGAAGCATCCGCGTTGTGGCCGCCATCGCGGAAGAGCTGGGGCTGACGTCGGAGAACTGCCTTCCGCTGCCTCTCCAAGGGCTGAACGACCAGCAGCGGGCGCGCGTGGCCGGGGTGATCCGTGACCTCCGACTCGACGGCTGAACCCGGCACCGCCTCCGGCCCCGGCGGCCACCACGGAGGACGAATCGGCACCGGATCCGGGCGCCTCAGGGATCGCCGGGCCGCGGCGTTGGCCCGCTACGTCGTCGCCGCGACCCTCGTGCGCAGCGCCGACGGCGGTGCCGTCGTCGCCATCGTGCTCCTCGCTCTCGACTGCGGGCTGCCGGGCTGGCTGGCAGGCGTCCTCGGTGCGTCGATCACCGCACCGCACCTGCTCGGTCCATTCATCGCCAGGCGCCTCGACACCGCTGACGACGGCAGGAAGCTCATCGCGCTGTCCGCGGTCCTCCACGGGGTGCTGCTCGGCGCAGCAGCCCTGCTCCTTCCGGTGACCTGGCCGCTCTGGCCGGCCCTGTTGCTTTTCGCCTCGGGCCTCTTCGGACCAATGCTCACCGGTGGAATCAGCAGCCGCCTGCCCGCCATCGCAGGTCCCGCGCAGAGGAGCCAACGCAGGGCGCAGAGCTGGGACGTGGCAAGTTATGGGCTGGCAGGAACCCTCGGCCCCGCCGCCGTCGCCTGGATCGCAGCAGCGGCCGACCCGCTTACCGCCACCCTCCTCCTCGCCTCGGCCGCAGTCCTCGGAGCGGGAGGCATCCTCGCCCTGCCAAGGCAGGAGCCACCCGTACGGGGGGTCGACGTACCGGGACCCGTGCGGACCCTCCGCCTGATGGTGCGTTCCGGTCCGCTGCGCCGTACCCTCCTGCTCACCGTCACCGTAGCCTTCTCCGTGGCGGCGCTGCCCATCAGCGCGGCCGCTGCCACGCTCGACACGCCCCCGGCCGCCGGCGCCCTGGTCGCGGCATACGGAATAGGGAACCTCCTGGGATCTGCGGCCCTCATGATCCGCCCGCTTCGCAGGGATGCGGACCGCCTCATGAGCTCCCTGGCCCTCCTCGTGGCGGTGATGCTCACCCTCACTCTGCTCACCCCCGGTTTCAGCGCCTCCCTCGCGGCGTTCGGTCTCACCGGGACCGCGAATGCGCTGTTCTTCGCCGCAACGCTCGCCGGCCGCAGCGAATACGCCCCGCAGGCCGCCCGCGGCCAGGTTTTCATCTGGGTCGGCGCACTCAAGATCGCTGCGGGCTCGGCCGGGACCGCAGCCGCAGGTGCCGTCGTCACCTTCGGTTCCTGGGTCCCGCTGGGCCTTGCCTCGGCGGCGACCGTCGGGGCCGCAGCCATCAGTGTGCTCGATCGGTCCCGGTCGGGGGACCGGCCACCCCGTTAGCGCTGCGAAGAAGCCGGAGCCGGCCCGCGATGGCGGGGCGGGGCACGCGTCGCCGCCGCGTGTTCCTGCTAGCCCAGGGTCGATGTGTCGATGACGAACCGGTACCGCACGTCGGAGGCCAGGACGCGTTCGTAGGCGTCATTGATCCTGCTCGCCGGGATGACCTCGATCTCCGCACCGAGTCCGTGCTCGGCACAGAAGTCGAGCATTTCCTGGGTCTCACGGATACCACCGATCATCGAGCCGGCGAAGGAACGGCGGCCCATGATGAGGGAGAACGCGTTGACGGGGAGTGGTTCGGCCGGGGCTCCGACGTTCACCAGGGCGCCGTCGAGGGCCAGCAACTGGAGGTAGGCACTGATATCGAGGGGGGCGCTGACCGTATTGATGATCAGGTCGAAGGAGCCGGCCAGCTCCGTGAAGGTGTTCTCATCGCTGGTCGCGTAGTAGTGGTCGGCGCCCAGTTTCAGACCATCCTCCTGCTTCTTCAGCGACTGGGAAAGCACGGTGACCTCCGCCCCCATGGCGGAGGCAAGCTTCACCGCCATGTGGCCGAGGCCGCCGAGCCCGACGACGGCGACCTTCCGGCCGGGGCCGGCGCCCCAGTGCCGCAGCGGCGAGTAGGTGGTGATTCCCGCACACAGCAGCGGGGCGGCAGCGTCAAGGCTGATCCCTTCGGGGATGCTGACGACGAAGTCCTCGGTCACCACGACGTGCGTGGAGTAGCCGCCCTGGGTGATGGTCCCGTCGCGGTCCACCGTGCCGTAGGTGCCGATGGACCCGGCAAGGCAGTACTGTTCCTCGCCCTTCCGGCAGTTCACGCAGTCCCGGCACGAGTTCACCATGCAGCCGACACCCACCCGGTCGCCGACGGCGTGCTTGGTGACCTCCGGGCCCACTTCGGTGACGATTCCGGCGATCTCGTGACCGGGGGCCAGCGGGTACTGCTGCGGACCCCACTCGCCGCGGACGGTGTGGATGTCGGAGTGGCAGATACCGGCAAACTTGATCTCGATGAGCACGTCGTGCGGGCCGACGTCGCGGCGCTCGATGGTGGTGGGGATCAGGCCCTCGGTCGCTGAGGGCGCAGCATAAGCAGTAACGGAAAGCATGGTTTCTCCTAAGGAAGCTGGGCGTGAACGGCGCCGTCCCGAGGGCGCATCGGCGTTCCCTCGATGCCGTTCCCATCAATTCGACCCTGTTTCCTCCGCGCGAAGAAGGTTGCCTTTATCGGGGGGACAGGTTCTGCCCCTCACCCTGCAGAACGCAGGGTTATCGTGGATTCATGGACAAGCAGCCCGACAACCGCGCCGACATCCGGGACTTCCTGGCCAGCCGCCGCGCGAAACTCCGCCCCGAGCAGGTCGGCCTGCCGGCCGGCAGCCGGCGGCGCGTTCCGGGACTGCGCCGCGAGGAGGTCGCGGTTCTCGCCGGTGTGAGCACCGAGTGGTACGCGCGGCTGGAGAAGGGCAACACCAGCGGCGTGTCCGACGACGTCCTCAAGGCCGTCTCCCGCGCGCTGCAGTTGGGTGAAGAGGAGTGCCTTTACCTCTTCGAGCTGGCGCGGGCCGCCCGGCCCACGCGCCGGGCACCCCGCCGGGCGGAAGTCGGGGTGGCGCCCTCGGTGCAATGGCTGCTGGACTCGATGACGCTCTCGGCCGCATTTGTCTCCAACGGCCGGCTCGACGTCGTCGCCAGCAACCCCCTGGGCCGGGCGCTTCACTCCCCGATGTTCGCCAGCGCATCCACCACCCTCAACGGGCAGGCGAACTTCGCGCGTTTCCACTTTTTGGAGCCGGCGGCCCGGGAGTTCGTCGTCGACTGGGAGGCCGGGGCCGCGGCCACCGCAGCACTGCTTCGCGCCGAAGCCGGCCGGGACCCCAACAACAGGTCCCTGCGCGAGCTGGTGGGAGAACTGTCCACCCTCAGCCCCGAGTTCCGCACCCTGTGGGCCTCGCACGATATCCGCTTCCGCCACGAGGGGGTTAAGCGGCTGCGGCACCCCATGGCAGGGGAGCTGGAACTGACCTATCAGTCCCTGACCCTGCCCACCCTTCCGCGGGCGGTCCACAGCCTCAGCGTCTACACCGCGGAACCGGGCACAACCCACGAAGAGCGACTGCAGCTCCTCGCCAGCTGGGCGGCCCCGGTCCAGCAGACAGTGGAAACGAAGAACTAGAACAGCGGCCAGGGAACCGCCGGCATGCCTCCGGTCGGAGCCGGAAACCGCGCTGCCCGGAGCAGCCGGGCGCAGCGCGCGGCGAGTGCAGCAATTTCTTCTGCGGCGAGAAGGTCTGCCAGGCTGCGGCCCAGGTCACCGTTCAGTCCTTCGCCGACCCGATTGATGCCGTCCAGCTCTTCGGCGGTCAGCGCATCTCCCAGCCACCCCCACAGCACGGTGCGCAGCTTGTGGTCGCTGTGAAAGGTGAGTCCGTGGTCCACGCCGTGCCGGTGCCCGTCGGGCATGGCGAGGATGTGGGCGCCCTTGCGGTCGGCGTTGTTGACGACGACGTCGAACACGGCCATGCGTCGCAACGCCGGCGAGTCTTCGTGAACGAGGGTGACCATCCGTCCGTCTTCATCCTGGCCCTCGAGAACGGGTTTCCAGCCGGTCTCGGGCACCTTGTCCGTCGCGACCAGGTCGACGGCGTTTTGGGCGGGGTCCTGTTCCTGCCAGAGCTGCACCATTCCTTCGCCCAGCGGACCGTCGCGCAGCCAGGTCTGTGGCACGACGTTCCAGCCGAGCACCTGGGAGACGAGGTAGGCGGCCACCTCCCGCTGAGCCAGGGTGCCGTCGGGGAAATCCCACAACGGGCTCTCGCCTGCTATCGGCTTATAGACGACCGCTACGCCGCCGATGCTGGCCAGAAAGGTGGCATTGGACGCCGTCGTGATGCGACCGGTGAGCGTCAGCTCGGCGGTCACCAGGTCGGGTGCCGGCATCAGTCCTCGGGGAATGTGCAGGTATGCCCGTCGGCGTCCATCGGGTAGCCGCAGAGCGGGCAGATCGGACGTCCGGCGCCCACGACCTCGCGGGTGCGCTTGGCGAACGCGCGGGCCGTGCCGACCGGCATCCGCACCCGCAGCACTTCGGAGCCGTCAGCGTCGTCGTCAAGGATTTCGGCATCGTCATCGGCTTCGAAATCGGCAAGAGGGTAGGCCTCAATGACGATCTGCGCCGTCGTCGGGTCCCACCCCAGGCTCATCGCACCAGTCCGGAACTGCTCCTCAACGGTGTCGAGCTGGTCATTGTCGACAAGTTCGATGGGGGTGCTTGTGGGAACGCTGAACGGGTTGCCCTCAAGGGTGATGAGTTGATCCAGGATTTCGTCGATTTTCTCGGCGAGCTGTGCGGACTGCTGCTTCTCCAGGGCGATACTCACCATCTGCTTCCCGGTGCGCGCCTGCAGGTAGAACGTTCGTTCCCCCGGAGCGCCGATGGTGCCGATGACTACCCGGTCAGGCCAGGGGAACTCGTGAACGATTGTAGGCATAGAACTATTTTAGGCTCAGGAAGCCGGCGGCGCCCTGTGCCCTGCGCCACCGCCCACCGGCGCATCGCCGGCGGGGACGCTGTTCGCCAGCCACGACAGATCTCCGGCGTCGGTATTGGTGGCGTAGACGTTCGGCCGGCTCGTGCCGTAGCGCACGATCGAGACCGAGGCCGGGCCCACGGTGATGCGCTGGAACAGGTCGAGGTGCATGCCGAGCGCGTCCGCGAGGACCGACTTGATGATGTCGCCGTGACTCACCGCCACCCATACAGCCCCTGGCCCGTGCTCGGCCTCGAAGGCTGCATCGCGGCGTCGAATCGCAGCCACCGACCGGGCCTGCATCGCGGCCATGGATTCGCCGCCGGGGAAGGTGACGGCGGACGGTTGCGACTGCACCACGGACCACAGGTCCTCGGTTGCCAGTTCACTGAGCAAGCGGCCCTGCCACTGGCCGTAGTCGCATTCGGTGAGGTCGGAATCCAGTCGGATATTGCCCGGCGCGTGCGGAGTGCCGGCCTGGCGGTCGAGGATGAACCGGGCGGTCTGCTGGCATCGCTCAAGCGGGCTTGACACCACTCCCACAACGGGCACGGCCGCGAGGCGGTCAGCGGTGCTGGCCGCCTGCTCGCGCCCCATTTGATCAAGCCCGACGCCGAGTGCCCGGCCGGCCAGCAGGCCGGTGGCATTGGCGGTGGTGCGGCCGTGCCGCACGAGAATAACTGTTGCCATCCACCCAGCCTAGCCATCCGCTCGACGGCGGCGCCCACCAACGCCGGTGAGATGGCTGCCCTCGGCGAAGAACCGCAAGAACGGTGACCACAATCTCACCCGAACCGGATGAGCAGCACCGGGCAGGGGAGCACCCGATCATCCTCCGGCAGGTGTATTACGAGCTCCGAGATGCGCAGGCGCCGGAAGAAGCGAAGTGGATCCAATCCGGCAGCGCGGCGGTGAAGGCTTCGCGTACCTGTGGGGTGTCAGTGACGGTCCAGTTGACCCTTCCACCGACTTCGGTCTCGTTTTTGTCCCATTCAAACCAGTTGATCATCTTCACCTGCGGGAATTGCGCCGCGGTCTCCGGGCTGAAAAGCTGTTCCCACCAGGCCTGCTTGATCGCCAATTCCGTCTCCCCGCCGGTCGCCGGCGCGAAAAAAGCGGCAGTCTCCGGGATCGCGATCGGTTTGCCGTGCCGGCCGCCGTAGACCTGGTAGAAGTCCGGCAGCCGGCTCTCGTCCCCGTTGGCCCCGGAATAATTGCCCGTGAGCTGGTCCGCGAACTTACCGGCCTCGGGCAACTCGTTCTCACCCCAGGGGTGCGCCGATCCCCAGTGGTAGAGGGACATCCCCACCCAGTCCACGGCAGTATCGCCGGGATAGTAGGGTGCGTACGGGTCATCGCTCAGGGTCAGGGCGCCGTCGGCATCGGTGTCCAGCGCAGTGAAGTCCACCGATCCGGGCTCGGCTTCGAATCGGCCCCCGGCGAAGGGGTAGCCGCCGCCGTAGTTCGGCGCCCACATCATGGCCGACCCCGGTGCGTGGGCGTGGACCGCCGCCGCGACGGTTTGGAACGCAGTGATGTAGCGGGCCGGCTGCTGGGACCACGGGTACCAGGAGCCGTTCATTTCGTGGGCGAACCTCACTATGACCGGCACCCCGTCGGCGTTGAACGCCGCCAGGTCCTCCGCGAGGGCTTCGGCGGCCTCAGAGGTAACAGCGTCCAGACCCTTCATGGGCTCCAGAGTCAGCAGCATCATCTGCCCATCGACGCGAATCTGCGAAACTGCCCGCTGCAGGTCGGTCTTCTCCTGGGCGGTGTAGGGGAAACCGGTGAATGAGACGCTCACGGCGGGCCCGCGGCCCAGGTCCCGGGCGTACTCCCCGAGCGCCTTGCTGTCGAGATCCAGGTTCACACCGAACAGCGCCCCCTGATCCGGAACCAGCTGCGCTCCGTCCGGAACCGCGCAGGCCGTCGTAACCGGGGTTCCCTTCCCGGCCGATTCGTTCTGCTTTTGCGCCCGGGCATCGAGTTCCTTGACGATGTCCACTGCGCTCAGTCCCACCGCGGCCAGAACAACTATCAGCGGAAGGGCAAAGCTCCTCACCCACCGGGCGTTTGCTCCCTGTTGGGATTGTCGGCCTCTGCGTGGGCGTTCCCCAGCCATAAACAAAATAACCTCTCCTGACCCGTAAATAACACCATCATAAATGGAGCATTTCCAATGGTCGGACGGGCACACGGTGCTGACCCGACTGCTGCCGGAATATCGGGCAAACACCACCCTAATCAGCGGGCAGGGTCACGGCGGAGAAAGATGTTCTCATCCAATTGTTCACCGCGGCGGGTCGTCGCTGGATGACTGAATATAAGTGCCCCGACTCGAGTTGGATTTCATGTAAGAATTCGTGGCATGAATGATGCGTGGAACCGGCTTCGTCCAATACTTCGCCCCGGAGAGCAGATTTACTGGGTTGGACAACCAGACCCGAGGATCCATTTCACTTCGGCTGATGCCCTTCTGGTGCCGTTCAGCCTTATGTGGGGAGGGTTCGCGCTGGTCTGGGAAACCCAGGCAATCCTGAAGGGCGCACCTATCTTCTTCATCCTGTGGGGTGTCCCGTTCGTCTTGATTGGCCTTTACCTCATTGCTGGACGCTTCTACGTCAAGAGAAGGCGCAAACTGAGGACCGTTTACGGTCTTACTAATTCACGGGCGATCGTTTCATCTAGTGAACGGTCTTTTGACGAAACACCGATCAAGGATGCATCGATGCGGGTCAACCGGTCCCGGAACGGCCGCCACGTCAATGTTGTCTTCGGTACTCCGCGCCAGGCCTCCTACCAGAACACGGGTCTGGATCTGTTCAGTCTTGGCCAGGGCCAGGTCGTCGCGTTCTACGACGTGGATGACGCTGATGCGTTGGTCAGTGCGTTGGACAGGGCGAAGTAGCCCCCGTCGCTGCTGACTGAGGGGTTCACTGTTTCTTAGTGCGGTCCTTCGCGGGCCTGCTGCTTGACCTGCGAAGGAGTCCCCGCGGTTGATTCGGGCGGAGCGTCCGGCAGCCCGAGGGAACGGGAGAGGTCAGACCAGGGTGGCGCGCTCCGCTCCTGTGGGCGCGGAAGTGCCCAAGTCGCTGCCGGGAAGTGCCTCGTGCGAGTTCAGGGCGGCGGCCCAGGCATCGGTGGTGCCGACGGCGGCCCAGTTGGAGTTCAACAGTGCGAGCAGGGTCGTGTGCACGGTCCTGGCGTCGGCGAAGCCGGCCTTATTCGCAATGTTGATCGCACCGGTGGCGTCGGAGAGAACTTCCGTGGCGAAACCGAGGGCTTCGGCCTCGACGGCTGAGCCAAGGATGCAGTTGTTTGTCATGTAGCCCACGAGGGTGACGGTGTCGACCACCTGACCGCGCAGCCACTCGGTGAGGTCGGTGCCGGCGTAGATCGAGCCGTATTGCTTCACGATGCGCTTCCACGCTTCGGTGCGGCGCCGCTCAATCTCCGGGTGGAGGTCGTATTCGGGCGTGCCAGGGGAAAACACAGGAGCACCCTTCTCCGGCGGAGTGTTGAACGACCACGATCGGGACGCCGGCGTCAGTGGCTGCGTCGATGGCTGCCGTGGTCTGCGGGAGGGACTGCTCGTGCGGCGGGTACTGGACCTCGAGAAGACCGCTGAAGTACTGCTGCTGCACATCGACAAGGACGAGGGCGCGACGGGGGGTGCTCATGGGGGATTGTCCGGGGTAGGGGAGGATGGTGACCGCCTGGTGGCGTGATTCCATCCTTCACGGTGCGGCGGCGGCATAACAGTGGCACGCATGCCTATGTCCGATGGAATCGGGCCAAACAGGAGAGTCATGCGTATTGCGGTGTACGCGTTCGACGGTGTGACGATGTTCCATCTCGCTGTGCCGCGAATGGTCTTCGACGAGGTAGCCCGGCAAGGGCTCGGGGACTGGACGACGGTCCTGTTCTCCGACCGCCCCGGGGCGATCCGGACGGCCGAGGGCTACCAGCTGGCCGACGTTGAAGGCCCCGACGCGGCGGCGGCGGCCGACGTCGTGGTGGTGCCCTCCTGGTTCGACGACGGACGCGTTCCAAGTGACGCTCTGCGGACCGTACTGCAGGAGGCGCACTGGCAGGACGTGACTGTCCTGGGCCTGTGCCTCGGTGCGATCCCGGTGGCGGACGCGGGCCTGCTTGCCGGTCGTCAGGCCGTCACGCACTGGCAGGCCTTCTCCACCCTCAGCGACCGGCACCCGGACATCCTCCTCGACCGCTCGGTCCTGTATATCGACCACGGGGACGTACCGATGACCCGATAACGCGGGTTCTCGAGTGGGCGCTGGGCAACCTCCGCGAGCCGCTGAGCGTCGACCGTCTGGCGGAGCAGGCGCACATGAGCCGCCGTACTTTCATCCGCGCCTTCCGCTCGGCCACCGGAACCACTCCGTCGGCCTGGATTCGGTCCCGCCGGCTCGATGCGGCCCGGCGCCTGCTGGAAACCACGGACCTGACGATCGAGCAGGTTGCTGCGGACTGCGGGTTCGGTAACGCTGCCACACTCCGTCAAAATTTCGCGGCCGCGTTCTCGACCTCACCGACGGATTACAGGAGCCGTTTCGACACCCGACCCGCTACATCGACCGGGCACTGACGCATTGATCAGGATCGAGTTGAGTTCAGGAAGGTACCCGTTCGCAGGAATTGGCGGGCGACAAAGCCAATGAGGACCACCATGGCCAACAGGAGCAGGATCATCACCACATCAACGGCGGAGGTGATTCCGCGGGACACTGCTTGCCCGCTCAGTAACGCGAGTAAACCGGGCGCCGTGAGCAGTTGTCTGGCCAGACCCTCCCGGATTTGGACAGCGGCGCCACGGAGCACCGACAGCTTCTCAAGATCTGAGGGCTTACCAGCCAGGACCTGACGGCGGACGTACTTCGCCTCATCAGTCGACAGACCTACTGTGACGCCCATTCGCCGCGGCTGGACTGAAGGGCCGACCTTCTTGATCCCGTAGAGGACGCCGATGATCAGCGTGGCGATTCCGGCCAGCAGCAGGCCGAGGTACATCCCGGACCGAAGGAAATCTTGCTCCGGCTCCGGCCAAACGGCCGCAAGTGCGAAGCCAAGTACTAATGCAACCCCAACCGTCGAAGGGAAAACTACCAGGAAGTAGTGTTGCACGGCAGCTCCGATGCCCAGGTCGGTCACGCCCTCTGCTCTTGCCGCAGCCTTCGTCCAACGGGCCTCTGCCCCCGCACCCCCGTCCCGCATGTGGACCCCCACCCGTCGTTGTGTTGGTGCAATAGTAAACACGCCATTCGCCGAGCGGATCCTGCCTCCTGTCCTCGGCAGGCTAGAGGGTAGGGCGGTGCAGGGTGACGAGGTCTCCCACCTGAAGTCTTCCCGGGCGACGGGCGTGGGCCTGCAGGCCGAAGATCGTTCCATGGTGGGTGCCAAGGGTCTTGAGTACCTTCGAGCCGACCGCCACACCAGCCTGGTCCTGGTCGACCATGGTGCAGCGCGGCATGCCGGCCCCAAGGTGGAGGATCACGTCGCTTCAAAGGGTCAGTTCCGCGTCCAACCATCCGGTTTCAAGGAATTCCGGCTCGGCACCGGTGTCCAGGATGATGTTGGCACGGAAGCGGCGGTGATCGACCGCGGCACCGGCCAGATCGGATAGGGCCGCGAGTGAGGACGTGGTGAGCACATGAAGCGGTGACTCATCATGATGTTGAACGGTGCTTTCCGGGCGCACGCTCAGCTCCTGGCCGAAGGCCGCACTGAGTGCCTCGGACGCAGCGGGATCGTCCGCACGGTACAGAACACCCTCCGGGCTGCTGAGGACCGGTATGCCGCCGTCATCCTCGGCGGTGGAGGACCAGTTCATCAGCCCGGCCACGGGGCGGAAGCGGTAGGTCCGTTTTCCACTGGCGATACCACCATCGCGGGTGTAAACCGCCCACCGGCGATCATTCCGAAGGCCCTGCTCCGTGACATCAGCGCCGCGCAGGGACTGGCCCGACGTTGACTTCACCGGATACCGGTACAACGCCTGGATCCTTCCCACTGGTGTTCCTTCATGCGGCATCCGGCCATTCTCGCACTGCGGTGGTCGCAGCTGACAGCGATCCTTGACACCTCCTTGGTGTTACTTCAGCGGGTCGGCCCGTCGCAGGGTCCGGAGGTTCTCCCAGAATGGATCGGATGCGGTCCTGAGGTCGGCGTCGGGATGGGCTTCGGCGTAGCGTTCGAGCGCTGCCAGGCTGGTGTTGTCGGCGGGGTTCGCATAGTAATGAAGGACGCGCCGGCCCTGGCCGGACTCGATCGCAACCAGCACCCTGTTCTGCTCGGATGTGTCCTCCAGGCTCTCCTCAATGGCATCCAACCGGGGCAGCTCGTCAGGGGCCGGAAGGCCCCGGGCGTCACCGCTTTGATAGGGGAGTGCCAGGGTGCAGTGAAGTTCGAGGGCGGGCCGGTCCAGCCACTGCGCTGCACGGATGCGCAGGATGCGCGGGCTGTGGTCGGGAACCTCCTGTTGAAGCACCTGCCACGACTCAAAGGTGCGGCGAGCGAAGGCGCCGGCAATCGATTGGAGCTGGCTTGGCTCCACGGAGTCGGGGACCGCTTCCGCGGCGGTCTCGACGACGCCGATCCAGCGCATCACGGAATCCTCGCCGAGCAGGGAATCGAGTGCCATGAAGGCCAACTGCATGGCTGAGTCGGTATCGACCTGTGCGAAGATCGCGTGGCGTACCGTCACATCGAGTTTGGCGTCGCGGACGCCCACGGAGAACCGCAGCTGACCTAGCGCGATCTCCTCTCCGCCTACGCCTCCGAAGGTGAGGTCGGCGGCGTCAGGCGTCGGTATGACGGGCGAAAACTCCCAGACGCGGCCACGCTCGGGGGAGGCGCGGTACCAGCGCTCACTGTGTTCCCTGGCTGCAGGAATACCACCGGCGGTGACACAGAGCAGGTGCTGGGCGGTCGAACCCTGGCGGGCTTCCCACACAAGGTCGGGGTGGATGGCCTTGACCCGCTGCGTCATCGGCTCCATCAGCGGCCCGAAGTTTCCGGTACCGACGGCCTTGGTGAAGTCGTTCTCACCCCGGGCCTGCCACCACGCCCAGAAATCGTTGACCGGATCGCCGGAACGAGCCGGCGCGAACCGCTGGAAAAACTTCATACATCCCCCTGAGACCTGCAGCCGGGCACCATTGCCGGACTGTCGACCTCGAATGTACAGCGTGGCTCCGGCAAAACGGAGGCACCTTCCACCGGCGTCCGCGCGGTGTGTCGTGGCCACAAAACTCACACCGTAGATGCTTCGCAGCGCCCGAGGCTGTTGATGGCCCTACGTCGCCTCGGTGTACCGGGCCCCCGCGAAACGCACTGCTCTGTCCGTCACGCGTCGTGCGAGACAGATGAGAGGAGCGTGTCTCCATCGCACAGCGCGACCTCAGCGGAGGGTCAGGTGATTGTCAGCCGGACTTCCGCTGCACTGTAGGAGTAGCCATCCTGCTCGCCCTGTTCCCAGTCAAAATCGACCGCTTGACCGGCGGTGAGGGTTCGGTAGCCGTCCATCGAGATGACGCTGAAGTGAGCCCAGCATCCGCCCGGGGTCTCACTCGAGTCGATCACTCCCCAGCCTTCTTCGTCGTCCCAGAATTGGACTTTCCCCGTGGTGCCCATCGGGCCAGTCTAGGCCGCAGGAAGGCAGGCACCGGGGCGTAGCATCACGTCGTGAAATGCCTATTTGAGGACCCTGACTGTCGCCCCGACGGCGTTCGAACTTCTTCTAGTCGGACGAGTCCTTATTCCGGGACACCTCAGCGTAGTAGGACCGCAGTCCATGCTTCACGCCAAAGCGGATAATTCCGTACGCCATGAGTCCCACGACCAGCCACACAACTGGAACGATAAGAACCCCAAACCCGTTCAAAGCCATTGCTTCCCCCTGGTGCTCGGCTGCTGTCGACTGAGAGTATATAGCCGGGTGGGTTGCTGGACGCATCATCGGCTACCGCGGTGTCTCGCCGGTCGTCCGCTCAAACCCCTCGAGCATCCTCTGAACAGCGTCATAGGGTGTCGCCCGCGTTGCCGGTCTTCCGTCCCTCGCGTCCGTGGCGACGCGCAAAGCCGCATCCAGGGCCGCCCGGTACGGCAGGGAGCCCGTACTGATCCGCCGCACACCCATCCCGCCCAGCTCAGTCGAGGTGTGGACGGTACTTGCCAATACATTCAGTGGGGCAGGGATCGCCGTGGTGAACGCCCGAATCTCAGCGGGCTCGAGAACGCCCGGAATGAAGATGCCATCCGCGCCTGCCTCAACGTACCGGTGCGCCCGTTCCAGGGTGAACTCGACTGTCGCTTGTTCACCGAGCCAGTAGGTGTCTACCCGTGCATTGACGAAAACACCCGGGTTTGTCTCCTTAATCGACGAGATTTTCGCTCCGTGCAGGTCGGGATCGATGAGGCTTCCCCCGGTGCTGTCCTCGATATTGATCCCGTGCGCCTTCAGTCTGTGGACGTATTCGGCGACGTCGGCTGGCGAATCGGAGAATCCATCCTCAATATCCGCCGAAACGTAGCAGCCCAGGCCCAGAAGCTGATGGACCAGACGTTCAGTGCTGTGCTGGACGGAACGCCGGGCATCGGCGTGCCCGTCGCGCGCCGCGAGTCCGAGGCTCGTGGTGCCGACCGCGGGGAAACCCTCCTCCCGGAACACAAGGGCGGAGCCGACATCCCAGGCGTTGGGAAGAATGAGCGGTGAGGGGCCGTGGTGGAGATCGACGAAGCTCAAAGAATCACCAAGCCACATTCAAGCTGCTCTGCGCGGGCAGGGCATGACGGCCCGACCCAACATCCGGACCAGACAAATCCCCCACAACCTCACGACCTTCCGGATCTATCTCACGGCGACAGCCAGCTGAATTCAGCTCGACCCATTATGCACCGCGGCAATCCCACTGCTGGCCCGCACTGCCGCCGAACGATTCCCGGCACCCGGGCGTTGAAGCACACGTGCTGCGGTGTACGCCTCGTTGCCGACGGGTGAACTCCTGTTGAACGGGTAGGGTAGCGGCACGAGGCTTCGATCGGCCCGAGACAGGGGTCGATGTCGGAGTTATTTTCATGAACGCCAGGGCAGCAGGAGAGCGAGGTGGAGCGATGTCGAAGCGGATTTTTCACGTGACCCGACGGGTCGGCGTGGTCGCGGGACGCATCGTGGTCTACGTCCTGATCTGGGCCGGGCTCGCGCTGCTCATCGCCTCCGCCGGCATCCGGATGTACTGGGGCGAAATCTCCGTCGGTCAGATGCTTCTGAACCTCGTCTCCGTGGAAACCGACGGTGGGGGCGGACCCATCGTATGGACCGGCATCCTAGGAATCGGCGTCGTGCCCCTGCTCATCACCGTCGGGGTCGCGATGTGGCAGTCCCTCCGCCGCCGCAGGCGCCGCCGCAGCGGCGAAGGCGTGCTCCCTCGCCGCCGCCAGTGGATCATGCACACGGTCTCCACCGCTCTGGTGGCCGCGGTCGTGGTCGGCGGCAGCACCGCCTTCGCCACCACGGTGGGCCTGGGGGACTACATCCGGGCGGCGAACTCCAAATACGACATCGGCGACTATTACGTGAAGCCCACCGTCACAAGCGACGCCGCCAAGCGCAACCTGGTGGTGATCTACCTCGAGTCCGGCGAGGCCACGCTCGCCAACGACCGACTGTTCGAGAAGGACGCGTTCGCGCCTCTGAAGGAGGCGACCAAGGCCTCCGACGGCTGGCAGAGCGTTGACGATTTCCAGCAGTACACGGGCGGAGGCTGGACCATGTCCGGTCTGGTCTCGACGCAGTGCGGCGTTCCGTTGAAGGGCGTCGGTTCCGCCGCGGGCAACGACCTCGGCGGCGGTCTCGAGACCTACTTGGGAGGGCTCACCTGCATGGGGGATGTCCTTCAGGACCACGGCTACACCAACGTGTTCCTGGGCGGCGCCAACGCCGCGTTCGCCGCGAAGGGCACCTTCCTGAGGAGCCATGGCTACTCCGAGTACAAGGATCTCTCCGACTGGCGCGCCGCCGGCGAACCGGAGAAGAACTTCCGCAGCGACTGGGGCCTGAGCGATGAACGCCTGATGGCCTACGCCAAGGACGAGATCGACGGGCTGCACGCCGAAGCGGAAAGGACCGGTGAGCCGTTCAACCTCACGGTGCTGACGCTGGACACCCACGAGCCGGCGTACATCTTCGACTACTGCGACGTGGATACCCAGGAAGTGGTCACCTCCGTGTTCTCCTGCTCCATGACCCAGGTGGCCGGATTCGTTGAGCATATGAAGGAGAAGGGCTACCTCGACGACACCGCCGTGGTGATCATGGGGGACCACCTCAAGCACATGGGCGCCAACGATGCCTTCCACGAGCAGCTGGACAACCACCCAAACCGCACCATCTTCAACCGGGTCTGGATTCCGGGCGGGAGCAGGGACGGCGCGCTGCGCCCCCGCATCGACCAGTTGAATATGTACCCCACGATCCTCGAAGCCGCCGGGCTGACCCTGAAGGATCAGGAGGCCGGGCTGGGCGTCTCCGCCTTCGCCTCGGCGGTTCCGGAAGGTTCGGCCCAGGTGATGCAGCCGGACGCCTATGGTGAGTTGCTTGAGTCGCGTTCCCCGCTGTTCTATACGGAGGCCTGGGCCGGCGGGGACGCCCGGTAGCGCCCTTCCTGCCCGTCGGCGCGGCCAAGGCCGCGCGGTCCGCAAAGTCCCGGTCAGCCGCCCACCTGAATGCTCAGCTCCGCGTGCGTCTGGGCAGTACCTCGCTGTCCGCGTGCCCCGAAGGCAGTGCGGTGGAGCCGGAATGACCCGACGCGATCTGCCGCTTGAGCTGCTCGAGCTCTTCCTTGAGCAGGTCGACGTCGGCACGGTATTTATCGAAGGCCGCCGTTCGACGCCGGGCCATGGTGAAACCGACGCCGGCGGCGAGAATGGCAAGCGGGAACGACGCCAGCAGGGCCCAGCCGGACGCCGCAAGGAACTCCAGCGCGACGGGAAGCGCCTGCTTGAACGCGAGGAACTCGTTCACCCCGCCGACCACGTCATCCAGAGCGGAATCCAGGGGGCCCAGATACTCACCAACGATGGGCGTGTCGGATAAAGAGGGGGCGCTCAGCGACGGATCCTCCCCGGAAGACCAGCGCGGATCGTCGAAATGGTTGAGGACGTAGATCGCGGCACCCGCATTGAGGGCCGCGAAGAGCAGGACAGCGGCAAGCGCCGTCCAGTGGAATTTGCGCGGACGCCACAGGCCGGCCAGGAGCCCGAAGACAATGGCTGCAACCCACGGCAGGATGCGGAGTACGTCGTGGCTTACGCCACCCAATAGATCCAAGGTATTTTCCCTGCCCTTACCGTAGGGATCGATGCACGATCCGGTCCAGATCGAGCCTATCCCAGTCGCGCCCGGGCATGCCCCAGATCCTGCCGCACGGTGGTCGGGGTTCCCCCCTCGGGTGGCACAATGGCCTGGGACGTGGAGTGGCACACGAAATTGGGCTCTACCGGGTCAAAGATCATCATCGTCCGCGGGACAGAACGGATTCCTCATGGAGCTCCAGGGACTCAAGGTACTTCTCACGGGCGGCGGCTCGGGCGTGGGGCTGGAACTGGCCCGCCAGCTAGTCGCCGCAGGCAGTGATGTGCTCATCACCGGCCGGGACGAGGGACGCCTCGATGCGGCTGCGACGCAGATTCCCGGGCTCCGGACGCTGGCGGCTGACCTTGCCCGCGCGGAGGATCTGCCGCGGATGGTCGACGCCGCGCTCTCGCAGCTGGGCGGACTCTCGCTGCTGGTGAACAATGCCGGAATTCAACTCAATTATCACCTTGCCACCCGGCCGGTGGCCCAGGTGCTCGCCGACGTCGACCTCGAGCTGCGCACCGACCTGATCGCTCCGATTCAGCTCACCGCACTAAGCCTGCCCCACCTGATGAGGGAACCGCATGCCGCCGTCGTGAACATCGGTTCAGGCCTCGCCGTTTCCCCCAAGCGCAGCGCAGCGGTGTACGGAGCAGCCAAGGCCGGGCTGCGCACCTTTACGAAGGCGCTGCGCTACCAGCTCGCCGTGGACGCTCCCGGCATCAGCGCCGTCGACGTCGTCCTGCCCCTGGTCGATACCCCCATGACTGCCGGCCGCGGCGCCGGCAAGATCAGCGTCGAGCAGGCCGCCCACGAAATCCTCGCCGGCCTGCGCGCTGACCGGTCGGAAATCCACGTGGGAAAGGCCAGGGCTTTCCTTCTCCTTCACCGTCTTGCGCCCCGCCGGGCCGACGCCCTCCTCGCCGACGGTTGACTCCGGTGCCGGACACCTGAGGCCACACGCCGCGGCCGAATCCGGAAACAGTGACGGCAGTCTTCGGTGCGGCTAGGATGCGCACCAAGGAGGTCGGTGCCGTGAACGGATACCCTGGCACACCAGGATCGGAGCTGACAATCTCCTGGGCTGCCGTGGTTCTCTTCGGTGCGCTGTTGGCCGGGTGTGGTGCAGCCGGCGCCCGGGAACCGGGGGCACAAGATCCCGAGGCGCAAATGCGCCCCGAACTGCTTGTAGTCTCGGCTTCCCCGGTAACCCCGGGACAGACCGTCCACGTACGTTTCCCGGAGGGAACTGAGCGTGGCATCGGCTGGGTCCTGGAAGAACAGGACGGCGAGACGTGGCAGGTCCGCTACTACCTGAGTGCCACCAATGCCGGCTACGCCGGCTCCCGTTCCCCAACGTGGTGGTCCGCCGATGACGCCGAGAACAAGGCTTGGCCGGCCGTTGCAATCGCCGGACCCGGCCCGGACAACCTCACCATCCCGGACAGCATCCGACCCGGACCATATCGGCTCTGCACGGTAAACGACCTCCCGAACATCTGCACCACGCTCGACATTGCCGAACAGGACCAGAGCGTCAGTTAGCGTCCCAGGTGGGCCCTCACCGGTGCCCACGCGGCCGGGCAACTTCCCGCCGACCAGGAGCGACCGCATCCACGCGGTACTTCACGCCTACTGGGAGACCCGGCTCGGCACGTAACACCAGCAGCGCAACCTTGCGCCGGGTACATCACGGTGCCACCCTGAACCTGACCTGAGAGGGTACGACAAGGGAGGCCAACGTGAACCCGACAGAGCCCGAGACCAGCGCCGGGACCGCGGCGCCGAGCGCCCCGGTAGACATGAAGCTGGAGGTGATCGTCCTACCGGTGTCCGACGTCGATCGCGCCAAACAGTTTTACGACAGCCTGGGCTGGAGGCTCGACGGCGAACGCGTCGACGGGAACTTCCGCAGCATGCAATACACGCCCCCCGGCTCCGGCTGCTCGGTCCAGTTCGGCAGGCAGGTCACCCAAGCCGAGCCGGGGTCGGCCCAGGGTACGCACCTGATCGTCACCGATATCGAAGCAGCGCGCCGCGACCTCGTCTCCCGCGGTGTCGATGCCAGCGAGGTCTTCCACTGCCGGTCCGGCTACGCGTGCAGGTTCCCCGGCAATGACGAGCCTGTTCCCGGCCCCCACCCCGACCGCGGTACGTACGGGTCATTCGTCTCGTTCAGTGATCCGGACGGAAACAGCTGGATCCTGCAGGAGATCACCCAGCGGTTCCCGGGCCGCGTCCAAGGCGGCACCGCGTATGGCTCGCCCGCCGACCTCGCACAGGCACTCGAGCGAGCCGCCGCCGCGTATCAGGACCTGGAGAAGCGCAATACCCAGGAGGATCCGGACTGGGCGCAGTGGTACGCCTTGTACCTCGCACGGGAGCAGAGCGGCGAAGCACAGACCTCATGACATCAGGGAGGCCGGGGTAGTTACTTCCCTCCCTCGAGGTGCTGGACGGCGTCGTCGTACGCCTGTTCCGGGGTGCGGCCCTGCTCACGCGCGACGATGAACGCGGCATACCAGTCCGGCCATGCATGCGGAGCCGAGTTCGCTTCATACTTGCCGTGGTGTTCCTCGGCCTCATGGAGAAGTGAGGTCAGTGTCGACACGTCCATTGGTGGTCCTTCCCAAACGCTGGTCGCTGATGGTTTCCGGGAGCCGGGCGGGAGCCGCCCTGCAGGGTGGCCCGGGCGACCATTGTCCCGAATCGCGAAGGATCTTGGAAGAATATTTCAGGACAAGGCACTCCCTTCATCCGGCAGGACAGGGCGCGTTCCCTCAGGAGTTGAGCTCAACTCCCTCGCCCCGGAAGGTGGCGCGGAACCCGTCGCCCCGGACGGCGACGTCCCGGAGGACGAGGCCCTCCGGCAGGCCCTCAATGTCGTGCTCGATGGTCACGAACCTGCGCACGACGGCGGCGGTGGCATCGGAGAGGAAGTCCGGCCCGCCGACGTCGATCGACCGCGGTTCGACGACCAGCCGGCCGTCCTCAACCTTGACGGTGCCGGTCGCGGTGACTCGCAGTTCGCGGCCCAGGGTCTCGACTGTGCGGACCACCGAGGCCTGGCCGCCGTCGGCAGCGCGGACCACCGACCCGCCGCCGAGCTCCCGGGCAACGACCTCGAACGGCACCGTCGCGTCCACGGCGAGCCGGCCCGCAACGAGTCCGTCGGGACCCGTGACCACGTCCTGGCCAACGGCGCGGACGTCGTGGAGCAGCGAGCCCGCCGTCACCACCGTCCCGGCGTCGAGGTCAAAGTCGGCGAGCCACACCTCGTCCTCGCCCAACCCGTCCGGTGGCACGGCGCCCGTTTGACTCCCGGCGCCCTGTGTAGGCGACGGCACAGGCTCCGCCTCGTCCCCGGTGGCCGGGCCGCTTGCCGCCCACCAGAGGATGACGAGCGCAATACCGAGGGCGAAAATCATCCCCACAGCACCGATCAGCCAGTCCTTCGCACGCTTCCACTCCATGAGGACAGTCTGATGGCTCACCGCCTGAGGAGCGATACCCCCGCAGTACGGACACGCCGGAGGCCCCATTGCGTCTGGATTTCGCGGTGCCCCGCTGGGCCTGGATTATCGGACGCCCTCCAGCGCCTGCAGGATGACATCGGTGACGATCTGGGGCTGGGACACCATGATGACGTGCGAGCCCTCGGTCTCGGTGATCGCCGCTTGAGCTCGTTGCGCCATGGAGCGCAGCACGTCGCTGCCGGCGGCCTTGTCTCCGGTCGGCACGACGGCCCACGACGGCAGGGTCTTCCAGGCGGGCGTTCCAGTCGGTTCGCCGAAGGCAGCGGCGGCGACGGGGCGCTGCGTGGCGGCCATCACCGCTGCCTCCTTCACGGACACATCGGAGGCAAAGGCGTCATGGAACTTGGCGGGGTCAACCGTAAGCTCGACGGCCGTCTCGGAGTCCTGCCCTACGGGATACTGAGTGGGGATCAGTGCCGTGTTGAGGACGCTGTCGGTGGAGCCGTTCTCAATTCCTTCTAGGGTCTCACCCTCGTCGGGCGCGAAGGCCGCGACGAAGACCAGCCCAACAACGTTGTCGGTCTGGGGGGACGCATTGGTGATCACCGCCCCGCCATAGGAGTGCCCGACGGCGAGCACAGGTCCGGGGATCTGCTGGATGGCGCTGGCGGCGTACGCCGAGTCGTGTGCGATGCCGCGCAGCGGATTGCTGACGGCCTGCACGGGTACTCCGGCGTCCTGGAGCCGTTCGACGACGCCGTTCCAGCTGGAACTGTCGGCGAAGGCGCCGTGGATCAGGACCACTGTGGGGCCGGCGGCCGAATCGGGGGTGGACTGCGTCATGTTGTCTCCTTTGAGTGAGGACGGCTGCCCTCGCCTGTGCCAAGGGCGCAACCGGTCCAGGGATTAATGAGCCCCCGCGTTCAATGGTGGCCGGGGAATGTGAAGATGCGCTCAAGCAGGCGTCAATGTTTGCGGACAGCAGATGAACTTCAGGGGGGGGGCGGCTCGTGACGGTGGTGTCCTAACGGACGCCTAGATCCATTCGCGCAGCCGCAGCGGGGGGTTTCCCCCGCCCGGGCGCTGCGCCAGCACCTGGTTGACGCCGTTCAGTCCCCGCTCGAAGCCGAGCGCGCTCGCCGCCATGTACAACCGCCACACCCGGGCCCGCCCCTCGCTCGTGAGCCGTACCGCCTCGTCCCAGTTCTCTTCGAGGTTGCGCACCCAGGCGCGCAGCGTCAGCCCGTAGTGCAGGCGCAGCGCTTCGACGTCGAGCACTTCAAGGCCGGCCGACTCCAACGCCCCGAGCATGACGGTGAGGCTGAGCATTTCGCCGTCGGGAAAAACGTAGCGGGGGATGAAGGAGTCGGGGTCGGGCGGCATGTCGCCGGCGTTCCACGAAATCGCGTGGTTGAGCAGCCGCCCGCCGGGACGCAGGAGGCCGAAGAGGTGGGACGCGTAGTTCGCGATCTGCTCCCGGCCGACGTGTTCGGCCATGCCGATCGAGCTTATTGCGTCGAATGGACCATCGGTGACATCGCGGTAATCCTGGACCCGGATCTCGACGCGGTCGGCGAGCCCGGCGTCGGCGGCCCGCTTCCGCCCGAGGACCGCCTGCTCTTTGGAGAGCGTGACGCCCACGACGTCGACTCCATAGCTCCGTGCGGCGTGCAGCGCAAAGCTGCCCCAGCCGCAGCCCACGTCGAGCACGCGCATGTCGGGTCGAAGGTCGAGTTTTCGGCAAACCAGGTCGAGCTTCGCCACCTGTGCCGCGTCCAGGCCGGTGTTCTCGTCCTCCCAGACCGCGCAGGAGTAGACCATTGAGGTGCCGAGCACGAGCGCATAGAAGTCATTGCCGACGTCGTAGTGGGAGGAGATCGCCGCGGCGTCACGCTTCCTGGAGTGTTTCCTTCCGAACCGGGTGACGTTCATTTCCTCCGGCGGCGGTGCCGGCGGAAGTCCAAGCGCACCCATACGGACCGCGGTGCGGAGCAGTCTGGAACGCTCGCCCAGGGTAGGAGGGCGGAAGGCCTTCAGTTCAGCGAATTTGCCCACGGAGCTGAGCGCGGAGAAGCTCTCGAAGAGGTCGCCGGGTCCATCGATATCGCCGGCGACATAGGCACGGCTCAGCCCGAGCTGGTTCGGCGACCACAGCATCCGCCGCAGGCCCCGCCGGGAACGGAACTCAATCACCGGCGCGCCGGCGGGTCCGGCTTCCGAACCGTCCCAGGCCCGGAGCCTCAGCGGGATTTCCTGGGTGCCGAGCACGATCCCCAGGGCTTCGGCCAGACGGTGTGCCACTCCGGTCCTCTTCGTCATGGCCTCCTGTCTACTACGACTTGTCCGGGGGAGCCAGAAGCAGTTCGGCGGCGGACATCCCGCACCCGGCCGGTGCTGGTCCGGCCGAAGGAGTCACGGTTAGGGTGGTCGCATGGACTTCGACTGGCTCTGCGCCACGTGCCTGTCCTTCCCCGGTGCCTACGAGGACTACCCCTTCGGTCCGGAGACCGCGGTGTTCCGTGTCAGGGTCCGGCAGCAGGACAGGAGGCCTGTCCCTGGGAAGATCTTCGCCTTGGTCGGCGTCGACGCCGACCCGCTGTCCATCTCCTTGAAGTGCGATCCGGCCCTTGCCGTCCAGCTCCGCGCGGCCCACCCGGAGATCACCGGCGCCTGGCACCTCAACAAAAGGCACTGGAACGGAGTGAGGCTCGACGGAAGCCTGTCCGCCGGAACCGTGCACGACATGATCGAGGACTCCTACGACCTGATCGTCGCGTCACTGCCAGCCGCGGACCGGGAGGGACTGGGCTGGTCGACCGGCGCGCCCTGACAAAACGCCATGAGCCGTCCAGCGAACGTTCGCGGACGGCTCATGGAGCAGGAATCAGGCGGTCTCTTCGCCCTTGTCATCCACTTCCTCGACCCACGACGGCGGCTCGTCGCGGCCCTGCTCCTCGTCCTTCTCGGCGTCCTCCGGCGTCGCCTGCACGATGCCCTGCGCGTGGTGCGTGGGCGCGTAGATGGTGTAGAGGCGGAGTGGTTCATCCCCGGTGTTCTCGACGTCGTGCCAGGTGCCGGCGGGCACCTGGATGCTCCAGCCGTCCCCGACGTCCTGCTGGAACGACAGGTCGTCCTTCGAGGGCCCCATCTTCACCCGCCCCTTTCCGGCATCGATGCGCAGGAACTGGTCGGTTCCGTGATGCACCTCGAGGCCGATCGCGCCACCGGGCTCGATCGACATGAGGGTCACCTGCAGGTGCTTGCCGGTCCAGGCGACGCGGCGGTAATCGGAGTTCGCCGTCGTCGCGCTCTCGATGTCAAAGGCGTTGGGCTTCGGGCCGTTGTCTGTGATGTCCATGACCGCATTCTGTCCCATTCGTCCCGGGATCGCCAAGGCGCCCGGGCCGGTCACCGCCGATTCAGGAGCAGCGCGGAGGCGTGGCAGGCGCCCCTAGTGCGTCAACTGGAAGGACCAGAACCTGCGGAAGCGAGCCCGTCAGGAGGACCGTGGCGCAAGCGCCGACCGGTTCCGTCCCTGATAGAGGCGGCGGTAGCTGGAGGGCGTGGTGTTGAGTTCGCGCGTGAAGTGCAGGCGGAAATTGGCCGGCGTTCCCAGGCCGGTCCTGACGGCAACTGCCTGCACGGTCAGGTCGGTCGTTTCGAGCAGGCGGCATGCCTCGGCGATCCGCTGGCTGGTCAGCCAGCGCAGGGGAGTAGTTCCGGTCTCCTTCAGGAACTTGCGCGCGAAGCTGCTGGGCGCCCAACCGGCGTGGGCGGCCAGGTCGACGACGGTCAGCGGCTCGGCCAGATGCTGGATGGCCCAGCCGCACGTTTCGGCGAAATGGGTCAGGGGCGCAGCGACGGGGCGTTCGATGAACTGGGTCTGTCCGCCCTCGCGGTGAGGGGCCACAACCATCCGCCGGGCGATACGGTTCGCTGCCTCGGTCCCGTGGTCGGTTCGGACCAGGTGCAGGCACAGGTCGATTCCGGCCGCGACGCCGGCGCTGGTGCTGACATCGCCCTCGTCCATGTACAGGACGCCTGCGTCGACGGCGACGGCCGGATAGAGGGTCTGCAGACGCTCTGCGTTCCGCCAGTGGGTGGTGGCCCGCCGTCCGTCAAGCAGCCCGGCGGCCGCCAACGCGAAAGCCCCGGTGCAGACGGACACCACCCGGGCCCCGCTCGCCGCGGCGTCGCGCAGCGCCTGGGACACCTCGGGGCGAGGGCCGGTGAGCGGGCTGAATCCGGGCACCACAATGGTGTCGGCCGATCGAAGTGCGTCGAGCCCTTCCGCGGCGTGGATGGCGTAGCCGGTCGTCGTCTGGACCAGGCCGGGTTCGGCTGCGCACACCGCGAAGGAGTAAAGCTGCCGCTCATCCTCGTGCCCGAATACCTGCGCGGGAATGGCCAGGTCAAACGCCACGACATCAGCCAAGGCCAAGGCAACGACACTGTGCATGGGCCCACTGTACCCACGGAGGGGCGCCCGCAATCCAAGGTTGCAGGATCCTTTTCATAGTGGTCATTTTTACCCCTCTCATCGGCTGCCCCCGCTTGGCAGTCTTGTCCGATGTACGACGCTCCCGATCCGAAATTCCCGCCCAGGCAACACCTTGGAGCGATTGCTGCCGGCTCGGTGGGTACCGGGATCCTCGCTGCGCTGCTGCTGGCCGCCGCGCCGTTCGTGCCGGCAACCGAGGCCGGGGTGACCGGAGCCATCCTGGTCGGGCTTGCGCTGGGCTGGGCGATGCTGGCTGTGCTCGCGGTGAGGTTCACCGATCATCCACAGGCCTGGGCGTTCGCGCCGGCTCTCTTCCTGGGAACGGGCGGATTCCTCCTGCTGGCATTCGGTTCCCCGCTGCACGAGGCGCTCGCCTGGGTGTGGCCTCCCGCCCTCGTGGTGTTGGCACTCTGGATGACCGTACAGATCAGCCGGCGGCTTCGGAGCCGCGGCGCCCGGCTGCTGCTCTACCCGGGCATCGCGGTACTCGTGCTGGCTTCCCTGGGCGCTGGCTCCGAGACCGTGCGTGGAGCGGTTGATGCGCAGGCTCCTCCGGCGCCGGGTGAACTGATCGACGTCGGCGGACACCGCCTGTACCTGAACTGCACCGGCTCGGGCAGCCCGACCGTGGTCCTTGAACCGGGTGCCGGCCTGAAGTCCTCAGACCTTCGATGGATCACGCCGGTCGTCGCCGCGAACACCCGGGTGTGCGTCTACGACCGGGCCGGCCGCGGACGGAGCGAGCCGGCGACCACACCGCAAGACGGCGCGCACGTCGCCGCCGACCTTCACACCTTGCTGGAGCGGGGGAACGAGCCCGGACCGTACGTCCTGGCCGGGCATTCATTCGGCGGCCTCTACGCACTCACCTTCGCCGCCCGTTATCCCGGGGAGGTGGCCGGACTGGTCCTGGTGGACTCGACGGCACCGGCACCGGCAGCGGAACAGGAAGCCGAACCGGCACAGCCCGCAGCGGCGGACCCGGATGACACGATGAGCCGGGTCTCCGCGCTGGTGGCGGCCGCGGCGCGGCTTGGCTTCGGCCGGGTGGTTGGGGTGTCCGACCCCAGCCACCTGCAGAGCACTGTGGAGGAGTATCTCCACGCCGGATCCTCGGTGCGGCAGGCCGCGGCTCTGAGGACCTTCACCGACAAACCGCTGGCGGTCCTGAGCGCAGGCACCGGGAGCCGGCCCGGCTGGATCGCTTCGCAGGAAGCCCTCGCAGCACTGTCGACCAACAACCTGCACCACGTCGTCGACGGATCCACCCATGCGTCGTTGATCTTCGACCGGGAGGACGCGGCAGCGACCGCCCGGGGGATCCTCGGCGTCGTCTCCGCTGTGCGGACCGGAAGCCCGATGGATCCAGGGCTTGGGACGGGGGCATGAGCGAAACGTTCAGGGAGACCGGGAGGCCCGCAGTCCGTCGGGCGCGGGCGAGTAATCGGTGAAGGCGGCGTCCGCGGGCTACGGTGCGATGGCGCCGAGGATCTCCTCGTCGGAGAGCCTGCGCTCGCCGACGTAGAACAGGACAGCGCTCTCGGGCAGCCGCGTCTCCCAGCCGGGGTTGATGATGGTGCCCTCGTGCTGCACGGCGAGCACAGTGGCGGTGAAGCTGCGTCCCAGGGCTTCCTGAATCTGTCCGAAGTTGACCGGCGGCAGCGCATCGGGCAGCCGCGTGCTGTAGGTGTTGCGGCCGCCGTGGCTCATCAGGTCGGCGTACACGACGGCGATCCCGGGATCTTCGAGCTCCTCGGTGGCAAGGCGGGGTGAGTGCCACTGGACGCAGCGGACGTTGTCGTCGACATAGGAGAAGTTGCGGGCCCGGCCCATATCGCGCAGGGTCACCACCGTGTGCGCGGTGGGGTTCACATGCGTGACGGCGACGGTGACGGCGAGTGCCTCATTGTCGTCGCGGGCGTCAATGAGCACGCGGGCGGCCCGGTGCACCCCGGCACGCCGCAGCACGCTCTCGTCGGCGAGGTCACCGCGGACGAAATCCAGACCGTGCTGCTCGGGCATCGGGTTTTCCCGCACGTCCTCCGCGGCGCACAGGACAACCTGACGGGCATCGTCCGCCGTGATTTCCCGAATCAGCCGTTCGGTCCGTCCTGGGGTGTAGCCCACGATCACGAGGTGATCCGACAGCTCCACATGCCGGTGGCCTTTCATGCGTTGTCCCTTCGCATTGTCGATCGCGGTTGCGATTCTGGTAAACAAGGTGGTCAGCGTCACGATGCCGCCGACGATGACATACACCCCGACGAGGCGGCCGCCGACCGTGGTGGGGAAAAAATCGCCGTATCCCACAGTGGCGGCGGTGACCAGAAACCACCACCAGTACGTCTTCACCGACGTGATCGAGTTGCTGGAGGGCTCGGCCCACGCCATGAGAGGCCAGCTGGTAACGAATACAGCGGTGATGATGAAAGCCGGCAGTACCCAGAAGCGCGCACGTCCAAGCTGCCGGATCAGACGGGATAGTACAAATGGCACCCCTGCGTTCCCTTCGTTCCCTGCCAGCACATACCGATTGACCATACCCCCATGACCGGGCGGGAACGCCGTCCGGGCGTGTCGCGGCGGGAGCTGGGCGGGCTCTGCCGGGCCCGGGGACCAATCCTTAGCCGGCACCTCCACGGAGTACGTCCACGTGGACGTGGTCGAGGTGGCGCAGGATCTCGTTGGCGGGATCGGGTGCCTCGTAGTCGTGCCACCGGCCCCGGGGAAGATGTGCGCTCCAGAACTGGTCGTCGAAGATGACGTACTGGATATCGAGGTCCTCGGCATGGGCGACAAGCCAGTGGGCGAGCATCCACCCCTGGCGCCGGTTCTCCTCACTCACCGGACGGAAAAAGATGTCGATGGCCCGACCGTCGTAGTGCGTCGAGTCCGCTCCGTGCCCCTGGTCGACGCCCCCCGGAACGAAGCCGCCCAGGCTCTGCTCACCGAACACCACGGTCATCGCCGTCCGGACCTGCTCGGCGCGCGGCGTCAGGCCGGCAGCAGTGAGCTGCTGTTCCGGCAGGTCGTCGGCGGCGGAGCCCCGGCAGCTCAGGCTGGGGCCGGCATCCCCCGACGGCCCCTCGGCCAGCCGCTGCAGCACCGCTTCGTCGATCCCTGGGGTGTCCGGGACCTCCGCCCCGCGCGCCCGGAGCGCCACCGCCGTCGTCGCCAGCTGCGCCTCCTCCCGGTCGAGTCCGATCTCTCCGTCCGGGGTTTGCACCATGCACTCCGAGCCCGCCAGCAGCGGGCCGTCCCCGATGCGCAGGGCGCTGAGCAGTCCGGGTCCGAGAAGTACCAGCACGGACAGCAGGATCCCGAGCAGGAGCAGGCCCACCATTGGCCGTGTGGGGCGGCGGAGCGGCTTGCTGTGGTTCACAGCTGTGCGAGGGCGTGGCGGTTCATGCTTCAATCATGAACCGCTCCTGCGGGCGAAGGGCCCTAGGGGGGAGAATGCGTACGCGGCGAACCGTTCGCCGATCATCTCGTGGGTGGCCATATCGGGATGGAGCGCATCCGGCAGCGGATGCTTGGTTGCGTCGTCCTGACCGTAAAGGTGAAGGCCGTCAAGGAAGTGGAGGTTTTCATCTTCCGATCTCCGTTCAACGATCGACGCCAGGCAGGCCCTGATGGTGCGGAGAGTCAGACGGCCTTGGGCTGTATCGGCCTCCTCGCCGGTCGCCATGAACCGGATCTGGTCCGTGCCGAAGCTGGCAGGATCGATGGCTCCCGGGCCGGGTGTGTCCTCGTGGATGCCGCAGAAGATGGGAGAGACGAGCAGGAGTGGTGTTCCGGGGTGGCCGTCGCGGATCGTATCGAGGAACCCGTGAACTGCGGATTCGAACGCCCTCATCCTCATCACGTCCAGATTCACGAGGTTGATGCCGAGCTTGACGCTGATGAAATCAGCCGGGGTGTCACGGATCACCCGGGCGACGAAAGGATCAGCAAGTGCGCTTCCGCCGAAGCCGAGGTTGTGAAGCTGGGCTCCGCCAGCGCGCGCCGCGACCGCCGGCCAGATTCCTGTCGGAGTGCTCGAGTTCGAGCCCTGGCTGATGGAGCTGCCGTGGTGAAGCCAGACCGGCCCTGCCGGAGCCACCGCAGCAACGGGAGCGTCCGCCCGGAGTTCGACCAATTCGACGGACTCATTGTGAGGCAGCCACAGCTCAATCAGCTTGTCGCCCTCAGGCAGGTCAGCGAAGACCGAGACGTGCGCGACGCCTGACCTAAACGTAGATGACCCTGTCTGCGGGTCTACTTCAGTAACATCGCCTCCGGAGAGAACGTCACTTCCAATCAGGATGCCGTTGCTGGTGAGGTCCACTTGACCGCGTGGGCGATCAACCCCGCGATAAGCAAGCCGCGTCGGATGCGTGACAAGTTCCAGATGACCCGCGGACGTTTTCCCCACCACCCTGATTCCCGAAGGCTGTGCCTCCATCATCATGAGCTGCGGGTCCGGGAACTGCGTGCGTACCCACGCCGGCAGGCGGTGCGGACGAAGACCGCGGGACGTGCTTTCCACTTCCTGCGCGCCGCGCAGATGAGCTGGGGTGAGAGGGATGCTGATCAATGAAGCTTCCTTGCAGGGTCAGGGCTATCCATGGATGGCCAACTTGAAAAGAGGGTGTGCATAGCGTCGATCGCGATGTCCCACGACGATTCCGGCCCGGGACTACGGTGACTGAAGCTGCCTGATCCAGCTAGCGCAATAAAGCCGTTGATGAAGCTTCCGAGCATTCGAGTGGCATGCACCTGCCACTCGGGACGCAGCGCGTACCGGTGCAGCACGGATTGGGTCAGGGCAACAAGGCGTCCCACCGCAGCGGAACCGGCCATCCCGCCAGCGGTGAGATGCTGAAGAGATTGCCACCGCCCGGGTGAGCGCGACGCATACACCTGATGTGCTTCGGCGAAGCCGAAAAGGGCTTCCCGCCCGCTTCTGCCAGCTATCCGGGTCGAAATAGCGTCCGACAATTCCTCCAAGGCCAGCGCGGAAACGCCCGCTCTAAGCGCTGGAAGGTCCCGGACGTGGGAGTACAGACTCGGCGCCGCCACTCCGAGGCGGCGGGCAACGGCAGAGATCGACAAGGAATCAAAGCCCAGTTCGTCAGAAAGGTCAGCGGCGCAGCGGATGACGGTGTTGGTGGTGAGACCTGAACGCATAAGGTCAGCCTATACCCTATAGGCAGTCGCCTACTAACCATAGGTTGGTAATCCGGATGGATTATGGGATTCGGACGGGAAGCGACAGATCGCTGGAAAGACGCAACAACAATCACTTGCTTTGCTGGTGCCCGGTTCGGACCCCAGCACCAATAATGGAGGGGTGGGCGGACGCCGGGCATGGGTGGTGTGGGGGACCGGCGTGGTCGCCTACCTCATCGCCGTGACCCAGCGGACGAGCTTCGGCGTCGCGGGGCTTGAAGCGACCGAACGCTACTCGGCCGGCGCCTCCGCGCTTTCCATCTTCACCGTGGTGCAGCTGCTGGTGTACGCGGCGCTGCAGATCCCTGTCGGGGTCCTGGTCGACCGGGTCGGCCCGCGTCTGCTCATCCTCGCCGGGGCCGTGCTGATGGCCTTGGGCCAGGTGCAGCTTGCTCTCTCTGAGACCGTTGGCGCAGGGATCGCGGGAAGGTTGCTCGTCGGCGCCGGCGACGCACTGACCTTCATCTCGGTGCTGCGCCTGCTTCCGGCCTGGTTCGAGTCCCGTCGGATTCCCGTGCTGACCCAGTTGACCGGGATCATCGGACAGCTCGGTCAGGTGGTGTCGGTGGTACCGTTCGCGGCGCTGCTCGGCGCGGCAGGGTGGAGCACAGCGTTCCTGTCGGCCGCCGGTCTGTCGGCGCTCGCCGTCGTCCTCGCGGTGGCCGTCATCAGGGATGCCCCGCAGCGCCAGCCGCGGGCAAAGACCGGGCTGCGCCAGACCGGGATTTCCCTCGCGCAGGCCTGGCGCCAGCCCGGAACCCGCCTCGGGCTGTGGTCCCACTTCACAGTTCAGTTTCCCGGCACGGTGTTCGTGCTGATCTGGGGCTACCCGTATCTCGTGCGGGCCGAAGGGGTGGACCCCGTGGGGGCGTCGGCGCTGATGACGCTGTTCGTCGCCGTGGGCATTGTGTCCGGGCCGATGCTCGGACTCTATGTGTCGCGGCACCCCCTGCGCCGCTCGACCATGGTTTTGGCCATCGCGTCCGGCATAGCAGGCTGCTGGCTCGCCGTCCTGCTTGCGTCCGGGCCGGCACCCCTGTGGCTGCTCACGCTGCTCATCGTGGCGCTGGCCCTCGGGGGTCCCGGGTCGATGATCGCCTTCGACTTCGCACGCACCTTCAACCCGTCATCGCGGATGGGAACGGCCACGGGCATCGTGAACATCGGGGGATTCGTCGCTTCCCTGGTCGCAATGTACGGAATCGGGGTGATACTTGACGTCCTGTACGCGCGGGGCCTGTCCGGGGACGACCTGTATGCCCTTGGTTCGTTCCGGATCGCCATGGCCTTCCAGCTTGTGATCCTTGCGGCAGGAGCTGCGGCGATCCTGATCGTCCGGCGCACAGTGCGGCGGCGGATGGCGGAGCAGGGCGTGGTGGTGCCGCCGCTCCGCGAAGTGCTTGCCCGCGAACGTGCACGACGCCGTGCCGCCCGGTCCGAGGGAACCAACGAGGGCAATTCCGCCTAGTCGACGGCTGGCAAATCGTGATGCACTGGTGAAGAGACACGACGACCATGGACTGTCCGGTTTGGCCGGGGCGCTCAACATGACTCCCGTTAGGGGAACCAGATGCAGACCGTCACCCTCAACAACGGCGTCGAAGTGCCGATCCTCGGTTTCGGCGTGTACCAGATCCCGGAGGACCAGACAGAGAAGGCGGTTGCGGATGCACTGGCGGTCGGGTACCGCCTGATCGACACAGCCGCGGCCTACGGGAACGAGGCGGCCGTCGGGCGCGCCCTCGCTGGGAGCGGGATCCCACGAGAGGAGCTGTTCGTCACCACGAAGCTGTGGGTTCAGGACGCCGGGGAGCAGCACACCGTTGAGGCGTTCAGCAAATCCCTCGAGCGCCTGGGGCTGGACTACGTCGATCTTTACCTGATCCACCAGCCGTACGGTGACTACTACAGTGAATGGCGGGCCATGCAGGGCCTCTACAGGGAGGGCCGCGTCAGGGCTATCGGCGTCTCCAATTTCCATTCGGACCGCCTCATTGACCTCATCACCAATAACGAGGTGACCCCGGCCGTCAACCAGATCGAGACCCACCCCTTTTATCAGCGCACCGAGTATCAACGCCTCATGACGGAACACCGCGTCCAGCTCATGTCCTGGGGCCCCTTCGCCGAGGGCCGGAACGGGTTGTTCACCCACCCCGCCCTCACCGCGGTCGCGGAAGCGCACGGCGTCTCCGTGGCCCAGGTCGTCCTGCGGTGGCTGATCCAGCGCGACGTCGTCGTCATTCCCAAGTCCGTGAACCCGGACCGGATCGCCCAGAACTTCGACGTCTTCGGTTTCACCCTCACGGAGGACGAGATCGCCCACATCGCGGCTCTGGACACCGGGGCGTCCGTGTTCTTCGACCACCGCGACCCTGGCATGACCGTGCGGTTGGGGTCGGTCCGCGTCAGCTGATCACGGGGGACGGGGCACCCATTTGCAGTCCCACCTGCTCAGGATCGGTGAGCTGGTCATCGACCCGGGCCGCGGGGGAGAGAACCGCGTACCGGGCAGCCGCATGTCCCGCGATGGCATTGACAGGTACGTTTCCCGGGCGCACTCTTCGCATACGGGCAGCGCCGGCGGACTGGTTGCCGCCACCAGCAGTTAAAGGAAGGCGCAGACTTCTCGCAGCGGGCCCCATGAGCCAAGAGAAAGAAGTAAGGACCACGGCATGTCATTTCAGGCGTACCTCGACACCATCGAGGACAGAACAGGGCTCACGCCCCGCCAGCTGTTGGACATCGCGAACAGCAAGGGGTTCGACGAGCAGAACGGAAAGGCCGGAGAGATCCTCGAATGGCTCAAGGCCGACTACGGACTCGGGCGGGGCCACGGCATGGCGCTCGTTCACGTCATAAAGAAGGGCGCCCGGATCGATAGGAAGCACGTGGGAACGACCGGGACGCACAGGGACGAGTCCGAGACCCTTTGGCTCGATGGAAAGGAGAGCAAATCCTCATGACCACGGTTACCGACCGCGAGCAGCTACGCCAGAACACCACCGGGACGGCGCTGTTCGTTGGGGCCGACCACAGCGCCGGCGTCTCCTTCTTCTGGGTGGACACCCCGCCCGGCGGAGGGCCGGAAACCCACTGGCACCCCTACACGGAGACGTGGGTGGTGCTGCGGGGTGAGGCGATCATCGAGTCTGACGGTGAAGAGCTCCGCGCGGGCGCCGGCGCGATTGTGACCGTCCACCCGGGCGCACGGCACCGCTTTCGAAGCAGCGGTACCGGAAACCTCGAAATGATCTGCATCCATGCCTCCCCCGAGATCATCCAGGAGTTCGTGACCGCCGGACCCGGTGCTGACTAGGCCGTCCACACTCCGGGCGCCGGCCTGGTGCGAGATTCACATCTTTCGGTGAGTGCTCCGACTACGTGTTCAGCAGGTCCTGGGCCGAGGGCGTTCCCGAGGCGCGGGTCAATCATGTGGTGTGCCACATGCCGGTGCTGGGTCCCGAGCGCCGGTACGTCCGAAGTGTCCTGCTCCCTGCTTTTCTCGCTGGTTCATATGACTGGGTCCGGCAGGGGAAATCCGCTGGGATTGGGCACGCAGGCGCCGCCCTGACGGTATTGGTCACCCCGCCCGCGGGCTATTTCTGGGGGCGTCGGTATTCCCTCCAGGCGAAACTTGCCGCGTTGGGACCTGTTAATTTGCTGGTCGAACGGGCCCTGAGAATCAGCCTGTTGCTTACCTTTGCAGCCGGGGGATACTCCTAGCGGTTGGCTCCTCAGTCCTGAAGGTGCCCGGTCCGCAGTTCGCCGCGCAGTGGGGGCTGTTGCCGTTGCTGGCCCCTGCGGTGGTGCTTAGCTGTGTGGCCCAGATCTATTACGCCGTCTGGCGGGTGTATGGTCATTTCGTGGAAGCCACGGCGGTGCAGTCCTGGCGGCCGTCGTCGGGTTGGTGCCCGCGGCGGCCGTGGCCCAAAGTTCCGCCCTACCCGGATTGGCCGCGCTATGGCTCCTGGCCCAAATGTCGGCTGCGGTTGTTGCCGCGCTGCGCTTATGGCGTCTGAGCAGCGGGACGGCGGGTTACGTTCACCGGGAAGACCTCGACGCAGCCTTCGGAACGCGAACGGGTGGAGAACGCAACGACGTCAAGAGAGCTGAGGGCATCGGGCCGTGGGTCCGCAGTGAATGTCCGTACTCGACACGTATAGCTCCACAGCCCGGCGCAATGTGCAGCCGAAAGGCCTACGAGGCGTCCTGTGGTGCATGCCTGAGGATCGGCGGCTCCTAGTCCTTTGCCCAGATCGCCACCCAATCGACGTAGACATGGCCCCGGGTCTCCGGATGCGGACAGGTCGTCAGGCAGGACTCGGTCTGCAATATGTAGTGCATGGGGGTGTCAGGCGTCGCCGACGTGCTGGTGCCTATCGATTCTCCGTCGAGGAAGAATTCCACGCGGTCAGGGCTCCACTCGATGGTGGCTATGTGCCAGGACGTAAATCTGGATTTGGTACGGAACTGGTCGATCCTGTTGTCCTTTTCACCAGTCCCGTGCATGGCAGCGTAAATGGTCCTCGACAGATCTCCTTCCGGAAAGTCGATCTCCCCGTCCTCGGGCCACTGCTTACTATCCGGCCACAACAGCCACGCTAATTTGAATCCTGGTAAAGCTTCGGCCCTGAAACGCACGGAGTACCGGCCGTAGAGTTGGCTGTTGAAGGGCCGCTTACTGTCCTTCTCAAATCGAGGAGCCGGTGCGGCACCCATTGAAATCCCATTTTCGGTGTGAAGATACATATCCATGAGGCCGTCATGGACACTGATGACCTTCGAGGGGTAGTACCCCGACTTTGTCTTGAGCGTTTGAGCAGCAGTGTCCGGTGTCCCGTCGAAATAATTTGCACTCCATCGCACTCTGTAGGTCTTGTCGGGGAATTCGCCGATCGGGACATCTCCGTCGGTGAAGTCTTCGGTGAAAACCTGTTTCCAACCGGGCAGGTCACCGACCGGCATGGCCTCCGAGACAGCAGAATTGCCGTCCTTGCTGCTTGCGCTTGGCTGGAGGGAATTGCCGGGCTGGCTCCGTCGGTCCCTTGCATCCTCGTCAACGCTCTGGCGCGGCAGTGAATCGGAGACGAAACCGACCAGGGCATAGGTGACTGCAAACAGAACAATTATCAAGACGACAACGCGAGCCCGCACGTGGTGTCCAATCCTCTTTAAGGTGACACTCCGAAAGGGAGGCCATCTCTTTGAATCCGCAACGATTGGTAGTATCCGGTTGCCCGGGAGGAAGTTCCTCATCATCTGGAAGCGGAGCGTCCAACCGGTGCTGTACGCTCTGCGCCACCCGAGCGAGTCGTGCCACGAGGCGTTTAGTCATGCTCCCCGCAGCAGATGCATCCAGGCCGATTCGCATCGGCCCGATGGTAGTAATTTACAGAAGCGGCCCGGAGTGGAACAGTGGAAAATTCGACCCTACTCGGATGAAGGTGCCGCAGCTCGATTGCTCGACGGCGTGGGCGTGGTGCTTCAGCTGGACGAGGCCGGGTTCGGCCGTGGCCGAGCCGCCCCAAAAGGGATTCGACCCCGTGGGGATCAGCCGCGGAAATCGACCGAGCCTCCCGGTCGCGAGCTGCGCCGCGGGGGAAACGGAATCCGGTCAAGGTCATTGGCGGCGATCACCGCTGCGGATCCTGCAGTGTCCTGCGCCTGCGCGGCCAGGACCCCGGTGTCCTCGTAGCGGGACGAGAAGTGGGTCAGCACCAATGTTCCCGCGCCAGCCTTGCTCGCCAGGGCGCCCGCCTGCCCCGCCGTCAGGTGCCGGTACTGGAGCGCCAGCGCGGCATCGTCATCGCTGAAGGTCGACTCCGACACCAGCAGGTCCACTCCCTCCGCAAGTTCCTCGGCACCGCCGCACGGCGCGGTGTCCATCACGAAGGCGAAGCGCCGGCCCGGCCGGTGCACGCTGACCTCCTCCAATTGCACCCCTCGAAGGATTCCCCTGCGCTGTAAGTCCCCGACGTCGGGTCCGGCAATGCCGGCAGCGGCGAGCCTGTCGGGCAGGAAGGTTCGGCCGTCAGGCTGGGTGAGCCGGTAGCCGTAGGCCTCGATTCGGTGCAGTAGGGGCCGTACCTCGAGGCCTTCGGCGATCGAGCCCTGAGCGCCGTGAGGGTGGAGCCGAAGGTCGAGACCTGGGGTGGCCAGAGCGACGAGCGCCCGGACGACGTCCTCTCCGGATGCCGGGTAGTGAAGGTGGACCGGGTGGGCCACGCCGTCGAGCACCATGCGCGAGAGCACGCCCGGCAGGCCGAAGCAGTGGTCGCCGTGGACATGCGTGAGGCAGATTCGAGTGATGCGGCTCGCCGATACGCCCGCCCGGATCATCTGGCGCTGCGTTCCCTCGCCCGGATCGAACAGGATCCCTTCGCGCTCCCAGCGCAGGAAGTAGCCGTTGTGGTTGCGGGCCCGGGTGGGAACCTGGGAGGCGGTGCCGAGGATGACGAGCTCATGCATCGCCTCAGTCTGCCATCGTGCCGGCAGCCAACGCGACGCCCTGCCGTGTGGGCCATTCCCGATGCCGTGCGGCGTGCTTCATTCGCTATCAGCAGCTGGATATACCGACCCTCGAAATGCTTCCGTCTATAGGCCTTCACAGACTGGGTCGGCCCTTACCTGTATTGATGTATTCCGCGCAACTGCGGATATTGGAGGAGTTTGCCGGACTGGTCCTCGCGGAGGTGAATCTCCTTCCCGTCCCGGGCCTGGGGTTGGGCTCGAGGCCTGTGGATATCCCTCATCCACTCTTCCTCCACAACGGCCCTTTTCCGGCTGGAATCGAACACGCGTTCGATAGAATGGGGGTATGGCAACGGCACCGGTCGAGGAGCACACGGGCACCGGGGATCTCCCCTCCGGTACCGGGGAGTTGCTCTCGGGCACGGGGGAGTTGCTCGCCGGGGCGCATGCCGCACTCACGGGATTTGCCGCCGATTTCTCCGGACGGTTCCTGCTGCTGGGGCGCCGGGAGGTCGCCGACACGGTGGCCCGGATCGAGGAGCTCTCCCGGATCGTGGACCATCTGCAGGTCCTGGGCGCCCACGCCGCCGACCAGCACCGCCTCGCCGATCCCGGGGACCGGCCGTGGGCTTCACCCGCTGACGGGCACCGGGCTTCACCCGTGGAGCGGCGGTGGGCTGTTCCCGGCGGCGGGCCGTTGGCTGCTCCCGGGGCGGGGCCGGATCGTGCCGGCGGTGCCCGGGCCGAGGCGGCCCGGCGGCTGCGCCTGGCCGCGGCCACCCTGCCGGCGGTGCCCGCCGGCGGGCTGGAGGCGCCGGCTGCGCTGGCGGTCCTGGGTGCGGCCTGCGGGGCCGGGCAGGTCAGCGGGCGGGCCGCGTCCCTGATCCGCGATGCGGTCGACAGGGTGCGGCCGGTGGCCGGACGGCCGGCCCTGGAGGCGATGGAGCGCCACCTCACCCACCAGGCCGTGGAGGGCGATGAGGACATCCTGCGCGCGGTGGCCCGGCGGTGGGAGAACGCCCTGGACCAGGACGGGCAGGAGCCGACGGAGAAGCTGCTGCGGGCCCGGCAGGGCGTGTTCCTGCGCGGGCGCCGCAACGGGCTGCACCTCCTGGAGATCGGGGCCACGGACGAGCAGTTCGAACACCTGGCCACGGTGATGACCACCGCCACCAACCCCCGCCTGCCCGGCGCCGGTGAGGCCTCGGGCACCGGATCCGCTGACGGGCCCGGCGGTGGAACACCCGGTGACGGAACAACCGGTGACGGCACAACCGGTGACGGCACACCCGGTGAGGACCCAGGTAGTGGATCGCCCGATGCCTCCCGGCTCGACGGAGACGAGCGGCCCACCCGGGCCCAGCAGCTGCTCGAGGCCCTGGTGGGCGCCTGCCGGATCGCCCTGGCCGGGACCGGCCTGCCCGCCGCCGGCGGGCACCGCCCCCAGGTCATGGTCACCATCGACTACCGCACGCTCATCGGTGAACTCGACCGGGCCGGCGATGCGGTCTTCGCCCGGCAGATCCCGGCCCGGAGCATCCGCCGGCTCGCCTGCGACGCGGACCTCATCCCCCTGGTCCTGGGCGGGAAGGGCCAGGTCCTGGACCTCGGCCGCGCCCAGCGGCTGTTCCCTGCGCACCTGCGCCGGGCCCTGGTCGCCCGGGACAAGGGCTGCGCCTTCCCCGGCTGCACCATCCCGGCCACCTGGTGCGAGGCCCACCACATCACCCCCTGGGAAACCGGCGGCACAACGAAGCTAAGCGACGGGGTGCTGCTGTGCTCCCACCACCACCACCGCATCCACGACGGGCCCTGGAGCGTGCACTCCCGGCACGGCATCCCCTGGTTCCTCCCACCCCACCACCTGGACCCCGAGCAAAAACCCCGCCGAAACCGCTACTGGACAGCAGGACCCCCACAAGGAACCACTGAACTCCCGCTCGAGTGAGCAGCTGACCACCGTCTCGATTCCCGGTTTTCACCGATCCGATCCACGCGGCCCGGCCGGCGGACCGATTGAGCACGCGGACCGGCTCAGCACCAGACCGTGCCCCCGGATTGGCTCATCATGGAGCCGCACTCCTCCTTCCGGAGCGCACACCACTCTTCGAAGCGGACACCAACTCTTCGAAGCGCACAGGAGGTGGGCCGTGCCCCACTCCCGCCGCGGACAGCATGACGTGGTGGACGGATCGGTGCTGCCTAACCGCTCGCTGGAAGATCGGCAGATGGGTGACGGCAAGTGGACTCCAGCCCGGGTCGAGCAAACCATGCACTTCCCCGGTTTCGGATGCAATCCACCGACCCCCCTTACACTCCAAGGCAGAACCCGCCCTAGGGTAAAGGGCATGAGTGCCGCCGCCGACTTCATCGACGACTCCCTCCAATACGAAAGCACCGAGGAACGCGCGGAGGACTACGAACGGCGTCTGGGGGACGCTCTCGAGTTCTACGGGGCGTCCGTGGGCGCCATCCGCGGCACCATCCGCAATGCCTCCCGGCGCTACCCGGAACTCCAGCACGACGCCATCACCGCCCTCGCGTCCGAGCTTTGGGCCCGGCCCGTTTTTGAGCGCCGGCTCGCGGCCGTGGTGCTTCTGCAGTCGAACCTCAAGCTGCTCCACATTTCGGACCTCACCCGCGTCGAAGGTTTCCTGCGCTCGGCCGCCGTGCAGGACCTTGCCGATCCGATCGCGGTCGACGTCGTCGGAGCCCTTCTCCTCAGGCTCAACGAGCAGGATGCTCTCAGAGCGCGGGCGGTCCTCGAACGCTGGGCAGTCTCGGAGAGTGTCTGGCTGCGCCGGGCGGCGGTGCTGGTGCACCTCCCCGCTTTCCGGAAAGGCGAGGGTGATGAGGCGGGGTTCCGACGCACGGTCCGGCTGGTAACGGGGGCGCAGGACGGGCGGGTCGAGGAGGTGGAGGAAGCGATCCGGATCCTCCGTGAGGCCAGGGGATCCTGAACGGAAGTGGAGTCTCGATGCCGATGCGCCGCTCGTCCATAGGATACCGCTCGTCCACGCAGCAGCGCGGGGAAATTCGACATCCGGCTGGAAATTCTTCAACACGGTGTTTCCGCCCGTGGCGGACCGGGGTTAGGGCATTCCGGCCCCGAAGTCGGCGCTGCTGTGAACCGTCACATCCCCATAGGAGGAGTCAGCGCGTACCTGGACCGTCGCGCGGCCGTCGTCGGGGGCGTCGGCCCGGTCGAGCCCGCTGCGGACCTGTCCGAACTTCGTGGTCAGTCCCAGCCACACCGCGCTGCCCGGCCGCACGCCGACGTCAATCGACCCGGCGGAGGTGTGCGCGGTGATGACTCCCCGGTGCACCTCCTGAATCCGCACGGCACCGTTGGAGGCCCTGGCGTTCACATTTCCGCCGGCTCTGTGAATCAGGATGTCGCCATTCGCCGCCTTCACCTGCAGGTCTCCGGTGACCTCCCCGACGAAGGTTTCGCCGTTTGAATTTCGAATGCTGCCGGACCCGTCAAGGCTGTCAACGTGAATCCTGCCGGTACCGCTGGCCAGTTCCGCTGGGCCGGCTGCGCGCAGGACCGCTATATCGCCCATGCCGGTCTTGGCCCTGAGAGCGGCGCAGGTGCCGACGCGGATCTCGCCCACGCCGGTGGACAGCGAAACGTCGCCGAACTCCCCGTCCGCGCGGAGGCTCCCCATCCCTGACGACACCTCCAGTGAGGAGCCGATCGGGGCCTCGACGGCGACGACGACGGCGCCTCCGTCGCTGAACCAGCTGTGGCGGCGCCATTGCTTCAACTTCACGCTCAGCCGGCCGTCGACGAACTCCACCGTTGTCTGTTCGGCGGCGTCGACGTCCAGGGACCTTGACGGGTTCCGCGGGCGGACCTCGACGGTCACCTCCGCCCGGTCGGTGGCGCCGACCCAGATGTCACCCCGGGCGCCAATGTCGATGCGCACCCCAACAGGTCCAGGGGTTTCGAATAGCGTCATGAGCGTGCCCATCCTGTAAGGCTTTGGGTGCCGGGAATCGGCCTGGAAACGGGCCGTCCTGCGCCGGAGTCGAGTGACGCGGCGACCGCGCGTACCAGCCAGGTGTTGACCGACAGGCCCTCGCGGCCGGCCGCGGCCTCAACCCTCGCCTTGAGGTGGTCGGGCAGCCGCAGTGTCGTCCGGGTGGAGCCGCCCTCCTCGGATAGGGCCGGGATGCCGGCCTCCACTCCCACTGCTGGACCGGCAGGTACGTCCGGCGGGCTGACGACAAATTCGGGATCGACGCCCCGAAGGCGGACCTCGACCGAACCCGGCGCCAGATCATCGGTGATCTCGCTGGCCGCGTTGGACAGGGCATCGAGAAGCATGAGGCGAGCGGCGGATTCGAGCGGAGTGACCAGGCGTTCTGCGACATCCCGGGCATCCTCGCCCCCCGCCTCCGCTGCGACGAGAAGCTGTTCACGGAGCCGCTCAAGATAGGGGAGAAGGTTCATGACACCAGTATGACACCATGCGGTGTCATTTCAAGGACCGGAGGCGGTCATCCGCCGCGCGGCCGGAGGCCCGACGCTATTCTTCGCGTTCGAATGTCAAGGAGCCGCGGTCATTATTCAGAATGAGGGTCCGTCCGTCCCAGCTGTACCTCAGGGGCCGCTCGATGAGGTGGTGCAGCCACAGGTCGTAGTCGCCGACCGGCGGCCCGCAGTACTGTGCTTCTATCGACATCCTTCGGGTGTCGATGACCACCTTGTCCCCGGTCACTGTGACCGGAGCATGGATCCCGCTGCACGGCGGCCGAATGGAGGCGGTTCCCTCCCCTCCGGCGCTTGTCATCCGCCAATGGATCGGGTAGTCCTCAATCCACTGGAGGTCACCTAGGGGATCGGTGCCGGAGACGCTGCGGAACTGGATATCGTCCAATCCATGCGTAGCCGGGCTGCCACAACCGGACATCGCGCCGGCAGCTAGGGCCAGCATGCCGAGCAGGACCCACCGCCCTGAAGTTACGGTCCGATCGATCCTGGTGCCGGAGCGGCGGTCCGGCGGTCCGGCCTCCACCTAGAACCGCGACACGTTGAGGATGGGCTCCGGGAAGCCATCGAGGTCGTTCAGGAGGGGCCCGGGCTCCCCGGAGCTGACGAGCGCGCCCCGGACCTGCTCGGGCGGAGCGCCCGGGTTGTTGGCGAGAAGCAGCGCGGCACCGCCAGCGACCAGGGGAGCGGAGAAACTTGTTCCGCTGCTCACCGCGTATTGGCTGCCAATATAGGTGGAGCTCAGGCATGTACCCGGTGCGGTGATGTCGACCGATGGACCGAAGTTTGAGAAGGATGCAAGGCTGTCGTCCGTCTCACCGGGTATGCAGGCGTCGGCGGGCCCGGTTCCGCCCGGCTGGCCGTCGGTATCGGACATCGCGGAGACGCTGATGACAGATGAGAAGGCGGCGGGTTCCACGAAGCCCGCGTCGCGGGCCTCGTTCCCTGCCGCTGCAACCACCGTGACACCGGCGGTCGTCGCTGCGCAGACGGCCTCGAGAATCAGGTTCTCGTTCGGAGGTGCGCAGTCGATGTCATATCCGCGGAGGGGTCCGCCGAGGCTGAGGTTGGCGACGTCGACGGTGGCGGCGTTGGCGGTGACCCAGTCCAGCCCGCACAGGAGGCTTGAGTCCGTGATGATTCCCTGCGGGTCGGCCACCCGGACCGCCCACAGCCGCGCGCCGGGTGCTGCACCGACCCGGCCGATCCCATTGTCAAGGGCAGCGGCAAGACCGCCGACCATCGTGCCGTGGCCGACGACATCCTCGTGTCCGTCCCCGGGCGCACAATCAGCGCCACCGACAACGTTGAGGTCGGGATGATCCGACTGAAGACCGGTGTCCAGGACCGCAATGTCGGCGTCGACCCGCTCGTCGATGCCGTCGATCTTCGCCGTCGGGCTCCCCAGCGCCCCGACCCGTTTCACGCCGTTCGACACGAGCTGGGCCGGCTGCGGCGGATTCTCGACGGCGCCGATCTGGGGAGCAGCAACGGGTCGGTCCGGCAGAATTCCGCTGACCCGGGGATCGGCCTGCAGCTGCAGGGCCTGGGCCTCGGACAGCACGGCCGAGTAGCCCTGGAAGGCCGAGCTGTAGACAATGTCGGGCTGGATTCCGGAAGCCTGCGCATGCTCCGCCGAGACCTGGTCGGCATCAACGCTCTGGTTGAGGATCACAATGACCGGCCCGGCAGGGGCCGGATCGCTGGGCTCCACACCGCCCGCCGGCCAGGGTCCAAGGGTTACGGCGAGCAGCGCCGTGAGGATAGTTCCGACAATTCGTGAAGCGTTCACAAGACGCCTTCCTGGCCTGCAGATGGGGCGAGGTTCGGGGAGGGTCGCTCACCGTTCTGCCCATCTTAGGTGCGTCGGCGCTCCGCAACAACGGCCAAAAGGCCCACCGGCTTCCCTGGACCTCCGTCGGAACGTTCCCGCGGATGGCGTGCCAGCACGCCGCCCAACCCGACGATGGGGACGTCCACGCCTAGCCCTTAGGCCGGCACGGCAAGATGCCGGGTGAAAAACCGTGCCTCGGACTCGAGCTCGAACCGCGGCACGGCGGTGTGGCCGCCGGCGTTTGCATGGAGTGACTTTTCGGTGGAGGCGAGGGCGTCATACATCCCGAGGCCGGCTGCACGGTCCACTAATTCGTCATCCCATTGCAGCAGGAATTGGACGGGCACCCGGATGCGGCGGGCCTGCTCCCTCAGCTGATCGCTGGCGGTGAGTCCCAGGACGGCAGCGGTGATCCGCCGTTCCCCTGCGACGAAGGGAAACCCGATCGCTGCCCCCAGTGACAGCCCCCAGAACCCGATGCGGACGTCTGCGCTGATCTCGTCGAGCGCCTGGACGGCGGTGAGCACCTCGGAAAATTCGGGCAGGGCCTGGGCGGCGACGTCGGCGTTGTATTCCTCAATCAGGGTGCCCACCGGGGCACCGTCGCGTCGGGCCTGCGCCAGCTGCTCGATGAACAGCGTGTCGCGCCCGCCCCGATCCCGGTCACCATGGCCCGGGGCGTCGATGGAGACGACGGCGGCATCCAGCTCCTTCAGGTACCGCCGGGCGCGGGCCGCCACGGCCGGTGCGCCCTTATGCTGGCCGCCGCCGTGGGCCAGCAGCACCAGTGCCGTCCGCTGGCCCGGCTGGTCCCGGGTCCACATCACGCCCGGTACCGCCCCGAGCCGGAAGGGGCGTTCGAGGAGTCGATCGGCGTGGGTGGTTTCAAGAAATCTCATGGCTCTCCCGTTCGGGGATCACGGTAACCCCCGGTGCGGGGTCCAGCCAACGGGGAGCGGGCCGGTGATATCGGCGCGGCGCCGGTCGGCGGCTGCCGACCAGCCCTGGGCCTGGCGGGCACCCGGTTCACCGACCGCGCCCCGCGCCACCCGGAAACCAACATCCTCAAGGACCGCGTCCGGGGCGCTGCCCCGGCGGACCGATGCGCGGGTGCTCCACGCCTTATCGGCCCACCCACCTCCCCGCAGGGTCCGGTAGTCGCCGTACCGCGCGGTGTCGGCAAAATCCCAGCACCATTCCCAGACATTGCCGATCATGTCGAACAGCCCAAAGGCGTTCGGAGCCTTCAGTGCGACTTCACGCGGTGCCTCGACCCGGTCCGCAGCCGTCCACGCAATGTCCGGGAGCGGCCCGTAGGTCGGGGTCAGCGTGCCCGCGCGGCAGGCGAACTCCCATTCCGCCTCGGTGGGGAGCCGGTAGCCGTCCGCGCCAACGTCCCAGCTGACCTCCCGGGAAGAAATGGCGTAGACCGGGCGCATCCCGGCCAGCGAGGACAGGTTGTTGCACCACCGGACGGCGTCGAACCATGTCACCGGGTGGGCGGGAAGCTGTCCCACCCGTTCGGGGGTAGCCGGTGAACCGCCGGCCTGCACCCAGTCGGCCTCCGTGATCTGTGTCCTCCCGATCGAATACGGAACCAGGTTGACCGTGCGGGAGGAGCCGGACCGGGCATCGCGCATTTCAAGAGTGCCCCCTGGAACCGATGCCAGCGATACCGTCACGGCACGTCCGGCCGGGGAGTCCGACTGCGCCGCGAGGGCGGGACGCCGGTGCAGGGCAGCGCCGTCGTCATCACTCGCCGTCGTTTTCATTTCACCGGACCCTTTGTCGCCGTGGTCCTTATTGTCCATCGGATTTCCTTTGTCCACCCGGATTCACCCACGCGTTGGTCGCCCGTCTCCGGCTGGCCACCTGGAGCCGGGAGAGTCTGGTGGGTCAGCCGTTACGGCTGACTACCACGAGAACCGGCTTGTCGACCAAGGAGATTGCCTGTGACGCATCCCACCGCAAAAGTAAGCACACCCCGGCGGAAGGAACCCTTCCGCGCCCTCCTCACCGGCGTGATGACCCTGGCGACCCTCGCCGCAGGTATCAGCGGAGCCGCCGCCGAACCCGTCAAAGAGGGCCGCACCACCGTGATCGCCCACCGCGGGGCCTCAGCAGACGCCCCGGAGAACACGCTTCCCGCCGTCGACCTCGGTGCGGCGGTGAAGGCCGACTTCGTCGAGATCGATGTCCAGCGCACCCTCGACGGCGAGCTCGTCGTCATCCACGACACCACCCTCGGCCGCACCACGGATGTGGAGACCAAGTTCCCCGGCCGGGCCCCCTACCGCGTCGCCGACTTCACCTATGCTGAAATTTCGACGCTCGATGCAGGATCCTGGTTCGGTCCGGGGTTCGCAGGGACACAGGTTCCGACCCTGCAGCAGGTCCTCGATACCCTGCATGGCAGGGCAGGGTTGCTGCTTGAGGTCAAGAGTCCCGAGCTCTACCCGGGCATCGGCGCCGACATCGCGGCCGATCTGGACTCTAAGGGGTGGCTGAACGCCGACGCGCGGGCCGGACGCCTCGTCGTCCAGTCGTTCAACTGGGATTTCATGAGGGAGTTCAACGCCCTCGCACCCGAGGTCCCGGCGGGACTGCTGGGTGGCCCTCCCGCACCGGCCGAATACGCCGAACTGTCCACCTGGGCCGATCAAATCAATCCGAGCCATACCCGGGTCACCGGCGGCTTCGTTGACCTGGTCCACCAGTACGGAATGGAAACCTGGCCGTACACCGTCGATGACCCGCAGCGCATGCGCGCCCTGACCGCCCTCGGGGTCGACGGCATCATCACGAACAAGCCCGCCCTGCTGAGTGACCTGCTGAAGACGGACGCAGCAACCACCCGTTAGGCAGGCCGCCACCGGTACGGGGACCCTGCCGCCCCGTACCGGTGGCGTCCTCCACCGGTACGGGTGCAGCCATCACCACCGCACCGGGCGCTGCCTCCACTGGACGCCCTGAGGCGCTGCCCGACCACCGCGGCGAGTGCTGCCTTCACCACCGCGGCCCGGACGGCTATCATCCGGGAAAACGGCGGATTGAGGAGGGCGTGACCAGTGAGGACTGCTGCCGACTTCGAAGCCGCACTCCGTGCGCTCGCCACCGAGGACCAGCGGGTCAAATACCGGCGGTTCTTCCCTGGGGACGACTCCTTCATCGGCGTTCGGATGGGGGACGTCTTCAACCTGGCCAAGACTGCCCTCGACCTGCCCGCGGCCGAGCTTGAGGCACTGCTTGAAAGCCCCACCCACGAAGTGCGCGTGGGCGCCTGCTCGATCATGGGAAAGGCGGCCACGGCCAGGAGGATCCAGCCCGGGCGCCACAGGGAGTTGTATGAGCTGTACCTGCGGCGGCACGACCGCATCGACACCTGGGACCTGGTGGACCTCGCCGCTCACCAGGTTCTCGGCACGTGGCTCCTCGACAAGCCCAGGACCCCGCTCGACCGCCTGGCCGAATCCGGGTTCTGGCCCGAACGGCGCAGCGCCATCGTCGCGACGGCCGCGTTCCTGAAGCGGAAGGAGGTGGATGACACGCTGAGGATCGCCGCAGCTCTCGCCGGGGATCCCGAAGAGCTCGTGCAAAAGGGGGTTGGGTGGATGCTCCGTTATGTCGGAGACATCGACCGGGCGAGGCTGCTGGCCCACCTCGACCGGTACGCAGGTGCGATGTCACGCTCAGGAGTACGGGCGGCCATCGAAAAGCTCGATACCCCAGCCCGCGGCTCCTACCTCCGATCCCGCTGACGCGGCGGGCGCCAGTCAGGCTCCTATCCGCCCCAGGCCGATATGCCCATCACACCCAACGCCTGCAGTGCCGGGTTATCGATCCGAAGCAGCGCTGCCCCGATACCGCCCACCGCATACAGCGAGACCGGCACCAGCAGGCACCACTCCCGAAGGGATCCCGCGTTGCCCAGGATGGGCACGGCGAAATGGCCGTTCCGCTTCCACATCCAGCCCACCACCGGCAGCGCCGCCACGACCCGCGGCGGTCGGATCCGAAGCGGGTAGAGGAGGTTGCAGCCACCTGTCGTCATCATGTCGCCGACGATGTGCACCACGACGCCGAGCCCGACGGCGATCGGGAACCAGAACTGCTCCTCGGGGGCGAAGGCGGTGACGAAGGCGCCGGCGGCCAGACCCACCGCCCACGGGAACTTGCGCATGGTGTCCGGGATGATCTTCAGCGCCTTGGCGGCGAAGGAGACCAGCAGGACGGTCAGTAGGCCCGCCCCAGGATAGACGGTTCCATACGCTGCGGTTTCCGCGGTCCACATGCCTGCCAGCCAGGCCACGGCCACAAAGGCCAGGACGCCGATCAGGGAGTGGGTGCCGCGGCGGTGCCCGCCGGCGATCCTGCCGATCCCGGTGCAGAGCAGGTTCGACACGGGGGGCAGTGAATTGGCGATCGTGGCGCTGCGGTGGTCCGCGTCCGGCAGCAGCGCGGCCCCCGCGGTCACCAGGGCACCCGTGACGACGCCGATGGGGCTGACGTCGAGCAGGCCGAGCCCGAGGCTGAGGGATCCGGACGGCACGGGAAGCAGCCCGGCCACCTCGATCCGGGTGGTGACAGCGACCCAGGCGGCTGCGCCGCAGGCTGCGTGGTGGGCTCCCATCATGGTGAGCGGTCCCTTCTGGAGAAACTTCGCCCGGCCCGCAGATCTGCGGGCCGGGCGTTTGAGCCTCACCATCGTTGCCGCTGCCACTGTCATTGTGCCCGGCGGGCCATTGCCGGTCGGGCGGCCGACTGGCATTCTTGAGGGAACCGCGGCCGCCAGCAGCGCACGGGAGGAACCGAGGATGCCGCTCTATCTGTCGAAATTCAGCTATACCCCCGAATCCTGGGCCCGGCTCATCGGCAACCCGGAGGACCGGCGGGAGGCCGCCCGGACCTACATCGAATCGGTTGGAGGAAGCCTCCACGGCTTCTGGTACGCCTTCGGTTCGCACGACGGCTACACTCTCTGGGAGGCACCGGACAATGTGTCGATGGCCGCGGTGGCCATGGCTCTCAGCGGAGGCGGCGCCCTCAGTTCGCTGGATACGACGGTCCTCATGACGGTCGATGAAACCCTCACGGCCCTGCAGCGGGCCGCGGAGGTCCGGTACCGCCCGCCCGGCGCCTGACCCCCGGGAACGCCCCATGGAACGCAAGCCCCGAAGCGAAGGACCACCGACGCATTGATCGAACTGCACACGGACCAGGAAGTGGCCGAAATGGCCGCCGCCGGGGAATTCGTCTCGTCGACCCTGCAGACCCTGAAGTCCTCCGCCGTAGTGGGGACCGACCTGCTTGAACTCGATGCGCTGGCGCATGACCTGATCCGCCGGCGCGGTGCCGAGTCGTGCTACCTGGATTACGCGCCCTCCTTCGGGACCGGCCCCTTCGGCTACGTCCTGTGCACGTCCGTCAATGACGCCGTCCTCCACGGCAAGCCCCACTCCTACCGCCTCCGGGACGGGGACCTGCTGAGCCTCGATTTCGCGGCCACCGTCGACGGGTGGGTCGCCGACTCCGCGCTGAGCATGGTCGTCGGCACGGCCGGAGCCGATGACCTCGAGCTGATCGAGCTTACCGAGCGCGCGCTGGAGGCCGGGATCGCCGCCGCTGTCCCCGGTAACAAGACAGGGGACATCTCCTACGCGATCGGAAACATCGCACGGGAGGCGGGCCTGTCGGTCAACCTTGAATTCGGCGGCCACGGTGTCGGCCGGACCATGCACGGCGACCCCCACATACCCAACGCGGGCCGGCCGGGCCGGGGCTTCCCGCTCAAGCCGGGCCTGGTGCTGGCCATCGAACCCTGGTTCATGCGCGGAACCGACAAGCTGCGCGTCGACCCCGATGGATGGACACTCCGCAGCGCCGACGGCAGCCGCGGTGCCCACTCCGAACACACCATCGCCGTCACGAAGGACCAGCCCATCGTGCTCACCCGGAATCGAGCCACCGGTGGGCCCGCCGCCTGAGGGGCGGAGCTACCGCTCCTGCAGCACCGACAGCACGTTTCCCGACGGGTCCTTGAACCAGGCGATGAAGGGGCCTCCGCCGCGGTGGACGCCGGCGTCGTCCTGCTCCATGCCGTCGTAGCGTTCAAGGCGCACTCCGCGCTCGGTGAGCGCGCTGACGGCGGCGTCGATGTCGTCCACCTCGAAATTCAGGACCGTGTAGCTCGCGGGAGTGGAGTCGGGTTGCTCGTAGACGAGGGTGTCCCGTCCTCCGGCGAGGTGCAGCCACATCAGGCCGTGCTCCTCGGACGTCCTGAGCCCGAGGGTGTCACCGTAGAACCGCCGGGCATCCTCAAGACTGCGCACCGCCAGACCGGGGAAGGCCTTGGTATCAGCGAACATGGTTCATCTCCTCCTCGTCGGGGCCGCCGCACGCGGCCGGTAGCCCCAGAATGGCACTGAGCGCCGCCGCGCGACAGGGGGAACTCCCTTGCGGGCCGCACTGCCGGTCCTCCGGCCCGCAATGCCGGGCCTTTCCGTGGTCCTGCCTCGCGCCCGCCATCAGCGCGGTTGCCCAATACCTGTTGCCAAGGGGCCCGCGAAGGAGTGAAGTAGGTTCTATCCGGGTCCGGACTCCGGCCGCTGTTCCCCTTCGGGGGTGCGCACCAGCAACGGGAGGTCACCATGAGCACGACTTCTGAACCAGTAACCGAGCCGGCCCGCGAGGGGGAGGAACCGGCGCTTAAGCGGGTCCTCGGACCAAAGCTCCTGCTCCTGTTCATCGTCGGAGACATTCTGGGCGCCGGCGTCTATGCCGTCACCGGCACCATGGCCGGGACGGTCGGCGGCATCGTCTGGCTTCCGTTCCTCCTGGCCTTCGTCGTCGCGACGATGACCGCGTTCTCCTACCTCGAACTGGTCACCCAGTACCCCCAGGCGGCGGGGGCGGCGCTCTACTGCCATAAGGCGTTCGGGATCCACTTCATCACCTTCCTCGTCGCTTTCGCCGTCGTCTGTTCAGGCATCACCAGCGCCTCGACCTCCGCGAACGTCCTCGCCCAGAACTTCTTCGGCGGGCTCGAAATCAACGGGTGGATGGACGTGCCCGGTCAAGGTGTCATCACCGCGGTCGCCATCGGCTTCATGCTGCTGCTCGCGTTGATCAACCTGCGCGGGGTGGGGGAGAGCGTCAAGTTCAATGTGGTGCTCACCGTGGTGGAGATGACCGCCCTGTGCATCGTGATCGGGGTTGGCTTCTTCGTCATCGCCCGGGGCGGCGGGAACCTCGAACAGATCACCGTTTTCAACGACTACGAGGACAAGGGACTGTTCCTTGCGGTCACGGCAGCCACCTCCATCGCCTTCTTTGCGATGGTCGGCTTTGAGGATTCGGTGAACATGGTCGAGGAGGTCAAGGATCCGGAGCGGATCTTTCCGCGGACCATGCTGACGGGCCTGGGCATCGCGGTGATCCTCTACATGCTGGTGGCGGTCTCCGTGGTCACTGTACTCACCCCCACGGAGCTCGAAGGGATCCGGGAGGCCGAAGGCGCCGCGCTTCTCGAGGTGGTGGAGAAAGGCTCCCCGGACTTCCCGATCGACAATATCTTCCCCTTCCTTGCCGTCTTCGCCGTGGCGAACACCGCCCTGATCAATATGCTGATGGCCAGCCGGCTCATCTACGGCATGGCCCGCCAGAACGTCCTGCCGCGGCCCCTGGGCAAGGTGCTCCCGGGACGCCGTACGCCGTGGGCCGGCATCCTGTTCTCCACGGTTCTCGCCCTGGGGCTGATCCTGTACGTCACCAGCGACCCGGACAGCAACGTCGTCGCCAACCTTTCCGGAACCACCGCGTTCCTGCTGCTGTGCGTGTTCACCGTGGTCAACGTCGCCTGCGTCATCCTGCGCCGCAAGCGGGACCCAAACCGCAAGGTATTCTTCACCTCACCGGGCCCGCTGCCCCTGATTGCGGCAGTGCTGTGTGCCTTCCTCGCCGGACCCTGGGTCGGCCGGGACGTGATCCAGTACCAGATCGCCGGCGGACTGCTGGCGATCGGCGTGGTGCTGTGGGCTATCACCTGGTTCGTCAACAAGAAGACGAACGCCGGCGCCGAACGGCAGGGGTAACCTTCCGCACGGGTCCGCGGGCCGTAGCCCCGGCAGCGTCTGATTTGACTCTCGGTCAGACAGAATGCAGGGTTTTAGGTCTGTCATGTCCGTCACAATCACGCAGTCGGTGCGGCCTGCCTCGCACCGCCCGCCTGCGGAAGGAAACCTCTTCATGCCTGAACGCACAACCAACGCTGCGCCCTTATCGGCGCCTGCCACCGCGGGCTCAAGCAGCTCCCAACCCCATCTCTCGCGGGCACTGAGCAACCGCCACATCCAGCTGCTCGCCATCGGCGGGGCAATCGGCACCGGTCTTTTCATGGGGTCGGGCAAGACCATCTCGCTCGCCGGTCCCTCGATCATCTTCGTCTACATGATCATCGGCTTCATGCTGTTCTTCGTCATGCGGGCCATGGGCGAGATCCTGCTGTCCAACCTCAGCTACAAATCCTTCAGCGACTTCGCCGGCGATCTGCTCGGCCCCTGGGCCGGGTTCTTCACCGGCTGGTCCTACTGGTTCTTCTGGGTGGTCACCGGTGTCGCGGACATCGTGGCAATCGCCAGCTACGTCGACGAGCTCGCCCCCGGAACGCCGCTGTGGATCCCGGCCCTGATCACCCCGGTGGTCCTGGTGCTCCTGAACCTCCCGACAGTGAAGGCGTTCGGCGAGGCCGAATTCTGGTTCGCCATCATCAAGGTCGTCGCAATCATCGCGCTCATCGTCACCGGCGCCATCATGATCCTGACGCACTTCACCTCGCCCAGCGGCCAGGAGGCCAGCCTGGCCAACATCTGGAACGACGGCGGCATGTTCCCGCACGGAATCTTCGGCTTCGTGCTCGGCTTCCAGATCGCCATCTTCGCCTTCGCAGGCATTGAACTCGTAGGCACCGCGGCCGCCGAGACAAAGAACCCCGAGAAGAACCTGCCCCGGGCCATCAACTCGATCCCGGTGCGCGTGCTCCTGTTCTACGTCGGTGCGCTCGTCGTCATCATGGCGGTCAACCCCTGGCGCAGCATTGACCCGGCCACCAGCCCGTTCATCGGCATGTTCTCCCTCGCCGGGCTCGGCATCGCCGCAGTGGTGATCAACCTCGTGGTTCTGACCTCAGCAGCCTCCAGCGCCAACTCCGGAATCTACTCCACCTCGCGCATGGTCTACGGGCTCGCTCAGGACGGCAACGCTCCGAAGGCCTTCGGCCGGCTCAGCCCCCGCAAGGTTCCCCAGAACGCGCTGCTGTTCTCCTGCATCTTCCTCCTGGCCGGACTCGTGCTGCTCTACGCTGGCGACTCGGTGATCGAAGCCTTCACCGTCGTCACCTCGGTGGCCTCGGTGCTGACCATGTTCGTCTGGTCGATGATCCTGATCAGCTACATCGTGTTCCGCCGCCGCCGCGCCGCGCTGCACGAAGCATCGGCCTTCAAGATGCCGGGATCGGCGTTCATGCCCTACGTCGTGCTGGGCTTCTTCGGCTTCATGCTCGTCGCCCTGGCTCAGGCGGCCGACACGCGGCTGGCCCTCGTCGTCGCGCCCGTCTGGTTCCTGATCCTCGGCGTCGCCTGGTACTTCAACCGGCAGACTCCGGTGCAGCAGGCACGGATCGAGGAGCATAAGGCGGTACGTGCCGCCGAACTCGAAACCCTCTCCCGCTAGGCGCGCGGGCGCCCGCGCCGGTCACCGGCAAGGCACCGCGCATACGAAGGACCGCTCCGGCTCTGGGGCGGTCCTTCGTCGTTTCCGGCAGCCGCCGGCGCGACCCTCACACGCGCCGGGCAGGGCCTAGATGACGAGGAACACTGCCAGTGCCGCCATGAGGACGGCGATCGCCCCGTCAAGGACGCGCCAGGCGCTGCGGCGGCGGAAGACGGGTGCGAGGAACCGGGCGCCGACGCCGAGGGCGGAGAACCACACGATGCTGCCCAGACCCGCACCGGCGGCAAACCACCAACGGCCGTCCACGCCGTGAGAGCTCGCCAACGACCCTAGGAGCAGGACCGTATCCAGATAGACGTGCGGGTTCAGCCAGGTGAGCGCCAGGCACGTTCCCAGGGCAGCCTTCCAGGTGCGCTTCTCCTGCGCACCGGGGATGTCAAGGTGCTCGCCACGGATGGCCCGGACGGCGGCAAGGACCGCGTAGCCAAGCAGGAATGCAGCGCCGGCCCACCGGACGACCTCGAGAAGCAGCGGGGCCCGCTCGATGGCCACGCCCAGCCCGCCCACCCCCAGCACGATGAGGACCAGGTCCGACAGGGCGCAGACGGCGACCACCAGCGCGACATGGGAGCGTTGCAGCCCCTGCCGCAGGACGAAGGCGTTCTGGGCGCCGATGGCAATAATGAGTGAGAGGCCGGCGGTCAGGCCGGCAGCAACAGGAAGGATCACTCTCCCACGGTAGGCACAGCACCAAAATTAGAACAGCTCATCTTCCTAAAGCCTGATAAGAAGGTCTAATGAAGGAGATTGATCCCCATCAGGCGCGGACGCTGGCCGCCATCACCTCCACCGGCAGCTTCGAGGCGGCCGCGTCCGCCCTGTCCGTGACCGCGTCCGCGGTGAGCCAGCGCATCCGGGCTCTGGAGACCGCCGTCGGGCGCCCGGTGCTCCGGCGGACCCGCCCCGTCGAACTGACCGACGCCGGCCAGGCCGTCGTGCGCTTTGCCCGACAGCTCGAACTGCTCTCCGCCGATGTCCTCACCGAGCTGGGATCGGACGATCTGGCCGCGGGCCGCGGCCTCACGATCGTCATCAACGCCGATTCGCTCAATACCTGGGCCCTGCCGGCCCTGGCGCCGCTGGCGCGGACGCTGCAGCTCGAGGTGCTTCGCGAGGACCAGGAGCACTCGCTCGAACTGCTGCGCAACGGTGCTGCCGCTGCCGCCATCACCTCCACGGGCGCGCCGATCCAGGGGTGCACGGCCCGGCCGCTGGGCGTGATGCGCTACCTGCCGGTGTGCACCACGGAGTTTCGGCGCGAGTGGTTCGCGGACGGAGTGACTCCCGGGGCGCTCGCCCGCGCCCCGGTGGTCGTCTTCGACCGGAAGGACGATCTGCAGGACCGGTACCTGCGGGACCGGGGCGTCCAGCCTGGCAGCCCGCCCCGCCACTACATTCCGGCCGCCCACGAATTCGGGGAGGCCATTGCGTTGGGCATGGGGTGGGGGCTGCTGCCGGAACCCGAGCTGGCCCGCGACCCCCGCCGACGGACCCTTGCCGCCTTTGACACCGGGGCATTCGTCGACGTTCCCCTGCACTGGCAGCAATGGCGGCACGGCTCGGCGGCGCTTGACGAAGTGGCGGCAGCCATCCGCGGGGCGGCAGCGGTACTCCGCTAAGGGGGACGGTGAGCCGCAATCCGGGTTGCGGCGCTGTCCCGGGGTGCGGTGCGGTCTTGGGGATGGCCGGGGAGGGCTGGGTGCGGCGCGATCCGGGGGTGGGGGGGGGGGGGGCGGCCGGGGAGGTTGAGGCGGTCCTGCGCCCACCCGCTTGTGCGAGTCCGCACCCGTAACAGTGCGCCGCGGTGCGGGCGGTGCTTGGGATCTCCCGGGTGGCGGCGGAGGATGGGTCCGAGAGCACGAGGTCTGGACACCGCAACCTGGTGCGGGCATGCTGGCCCACGCAGCCGGGATCACCGCAGCCGGGATCACCGCAGCCGGGATTACCGCAGCCGGAATCACCGAAACCCTGGACCACCGGAGCCCGGACAACCGACGAGAGGGAGCAGCAGATGGCGCGCATCACCGTACTTGGGGGAACCGGTTACACAGGAAGCGCCGTCGCCAGGGAGGCGCAGCGGCGCGGCCATGACGTCGTCGTAGTGAGCCGGAACCGGCCGGCGGACCCGCTTCCGGGGGTCACCTATACTCCTGGATCGGTGCTTGACCCGGATTTCCTCGAAACGGTTGTGGCCGGCAGTGATATCGTCTTCGAGAGCGTGGCCCCCCGCGGAGAGATGGCGGGCAAGGAGGAAGGCCTGGTGGAGCGCCTGATCGCCCTGACGGCCGGGACCGGGATCCGCCTCGGCGTCATGGGGGGTGCTTCCTCGCTCCTTGTCGCACCGGAGGGGCCCCGGCTCTATGATGTCGGCACGGTGCCCGAGCCTGTGCGCCTGGAGGTGGAGACCGGCATCTCGCTCCTTGAGATGCTCAAGAATTCGCCGGAAAACGTCGACTGGTTCTACGTCAGCCCCCCGGTGAGCTTCGGCGTCTGGGCCCCTGCGGAGGAAAAGGGCAGCTACCGTCTCAGTGACGACATCCTGCTCGCCGATGCGGAGGGGAAATCGACAATCTCAGCCGCCGACCTCGCCCTGGCAGTCCTCGACGAGATCGAGGAGCCCCGGTACCGCCGCCGGCGCTTCCACGCCGCCCACTGATTCCGTGGCCCCGGGATGGGCGGCTCGGGCCAGCCGGACCGCCCCAGTATCACCCCGGCAGGGGGTATCGACTAGGTGCCGCTGGGCCAGGTTTCCAACTCGCCGGCGCGGTCCGCTCCCGTCTCGGAGGGTTCCTGCAGCGGTGCCAGCGCCGTCGTCTCATCGATCCGCAGGAAGGCGTCATACCGCCGGTTCAGCACCGTCGGCACGTAGTTTCCCCACCGCTCCGCATGGGGGTGGTAAACCACACCGATGGCCCGGTGGCACCTGAAGTCCGCTGCCCATTCGGCTTCCCCGCCATCGAAAACGAAGAGGGCCGAACTGTCTGCTCCCAGGACATTGTGAAGGAGGCGTTCGACGCTTCCCCTCCGCGCCGCCGGCATGGTCATTGAACGGACGGGTGCGCCCCACCGTGAGGCGGCGAGCACGCTTCCGGAATGGGTGCCGAAACCGACGAGCACCACCTCTTCCGGTTCATGGGCCTCGCGGACCAGCTGACCGACGTTGACCATGCCTGCGTCGGCCATGTCCGTCCAGCGGGCATCACCGATATGGGTGTTGTGCTCCCACACGATGGCCTTGGCACCGGGACCGTGATGCTTCATCAGTTCCTCGAGCGTCTCCACCATGTGCCGGTCCCGCACATTCCAGGAATCGGGTTTGCCCTTCACCATCACCCGGTAGTAGGCCTCCGCCCCCGCGGCGGACCGGGCGTTCTGTTCGGCATTGAAGCGGCCGGACCGGTCACCTCCGCCGTCATCCGCGATGGAGGACCGGAGTTCAGCCAGGAGCCTCAGGACCTCGGGTTCACACCCACCGGGCACCCACTGCATGGCCCGGGCATAGGACCGGGGGTCCTCGGCGTAGGGCTCCAGACAGCGGAAGGCCGCAAGTGCACTCTCGACGTGCTGCGGGTGGTGCTCCTCAAGGTATTCAAGGGCTGCCCGCAGCGACTCCCACAGGCTGTACACATCGAGACAATAGAAGCCGACCCTCCGATCCGCCTCGCGGGCCGCATTTCCATTCCGCAGCCACCGGGTGAAGCCCGCGACATCGTCGTTGGCCCACATCCAGGTCGGCCAGCGGTCGAAGCCCCGCAGTGCCTCACGCGGGTCCTCCGGAGCCTCCGGTGCACAAGTCGCGGAGCGGTGGACTGCGTAACAGTCCGGCCAGTCGCCCTCCACTGCGACGAAGGAAAATTCCTTCTCCTCGACGAGGCGCCGGGAGAGCGCCGCCCGCCAGGCATAGAAGTCGTGCGTTCCGTGCGAGGCTTCGCCGATCAGGACGTACCGGGCATCGCCGATGCGCTCCAGCAGCGGGTCAAGGTCGGTCTCCGAGGACAGCGGCAGCGCCGCGGCCCGGATCGATGCTGCCTCTTCAGCCATGGATCTCACCTTCCCGGTAAGGGCTCCTCGAGGGTGTGCCCGGGGCTCTGACGCTACCGACCCTAGTCCTCGCGCCCACCGCGCGTACCCTCGTTTGTTGCTTGCGCGCCGGCCGGGGAGGGCCTGGCCCGAAGTCCCCGGATCCGCGATATGGGGTACGGGAATCCGTCCGCCTGCCCGCGCACGCGGTTTCCGAAATCTGCTGGCCGCGCAGGGTGCCGCTGGTTACCGTGGTGGCCACGGGCGACCGGATTCGCCGTCCGCTCCACACCGGACCCCTGCAGAAGGAGCAGACCCATGAGCACCATTGCCGCAATGCTTGAGACGTACCCCAAGGACCTGGGTGGTATCGACCGGGACCGGCTCATCGAATGCATCACGGCGTGCTTCGAATGCGCCCAGACCTGTACCGCGTGCGCCGACACGTGCCTGAGCGAGGACTCCGTGGCGCACCTCACCAAGTGCATCCGAACGGACCTCGACTGTGCCGACGTGTGCCTGGCGACCGGCAAGGTGCTGTCCCGCCACACCGCCTACGACGCCAACCTCACCCGGGCGGTCCTGGCCGCGTGCGAGGCGGCATGCCGCGCGTGCGCCGAGGAATGCGAAACCCACGCCTCAATGCACGAACACTGCAGGATCTGCGCCGAGGTCTGCCGTCGGTGCGAGAACGCGTGCCGGGAACTCGCCGCAGCGCTTGGCTGACCCGCTCAGATGAAGCCGAAGAGTGGCGGAAAGGCCAGGACCACGACGGCCGCCCAGAGGGCATACACCGGCAGGTACCGGGTCTGCCAGCGCTCCAGGGCGGTGAACGGACGGCGTCCGCGCAGGAATCCGACCGTGAGCCATCCGGTCCGGGCAAGATGGATCAGCAGCAGCAGGTTCAGCCCGAGCGCCGCGATCTTGTTGGGACTGAAGCCGAACTCCGCAATGCGCGTCAGCATCGCCGTCAGCATCACGGCGTCGACGGCGAGGGCTGCGGCGACAAGCACCAGCTGCAGCACGTCGAACACGCCGGGGTGCGCCAGTGAGTTGCGGGCCGATATCGCATAGAGGAGGAGGCAGAGCACCAGCACGAGGATCGCATCCATGAGGATCAGCAGACCGCGGTCGACTTCCGCGAGCCCGCCGACGGCGGCGAGCACGGCCAGCACCGCCACCAGCATGGCGATCGTCAGGGGGGTGAAGACCCGGGTGAGGACCGGGGCGATGTTCTCGACGACGTTCTGCTTGGCCTCCACGAGCCAGGCCGCGACGACAAGCGCCCCGGGAACGGCGAACGGCAGGATCCAGTTTTCAAGGACCGGTTCGAGGTCGGCACCGACCAGCTGCAGGACGGCGAAGGTGAGCCCGGTCAGGACGGCCCCGCCAAGGGCCAGCAGGGTGAAGTAGATGACGAGTTCGCCGGTGAACCGGGCGAAGTCCATGCGCCGTCCATCCGAGCGCCACCTGCCCCCGACGTAGGCGATTCCGGCCAGCAGCCACAGCACCACCGGGGCGTGAAGCACGGCCAGCAGTTCGGTGGAGCCACCGGAGGTGAACGGGTAGGCGTTGAGGGCGACCGCCAGGACGGCGAAGGGGACGAGGATGCCCAGCACCACCCGGGCGCTCAACCGCCGCTTCCAGGCGAAGTATCCGGTGAGGAACGGCAGGACGAGCAGCCCGAGGTTCCGGGCCAGCACTCCGCCGCCCTCGATCCACGTCAGGCCGGCCTTGACGGCGAGGCCGGCGCCGACGGCGAGCGCGAGTACGATGGCCAGTTCGCGCCACGGTGTTGCCCCGGCGTCCGCCGGGTCCTCGGGCATCAGGACCAGCTGCTTCCACAGCCGGTCGGAGTGTTCGCGGGCGAATTCGCGGGAGACGGCATCGAGGTTGCCGAGGCGCTTGATGGCCACCAAGAAGGCCTCCTCGTCGTCCAGCCCGGTGGCCTGCCGGTCGGCGACCTGTTCCCTCAGGTGGTCCTCCAGCTCATCGACGTCGGCGGGGGAGATGGCCTGGCGCCGCTGGACGTAGCCGCGCCACCTGTCGATCTGGGCTTCAAGCTCCGCGTGCTCCATCACGCCCACCCCGGCGCGACGGCGGGCGGGCGCTGCGCTGTGTGCCAGACCTGGCGCAGGGCCTCCGCTACGACGGTCCACTGCTCCTGCCGGTCGGCGAACGCCTCCCGGCCCGCGGGGGTGATGGCGTAATGCTTGCGGCGGCGTCCGGCCTCCGAGGTGCCCCACGAGGATGAAACATAGCCGAGGCGTTCGAGCCGGTGCAGCAGGGGATAGAGCATCCCGTCGGTCCACTGCATGCCCCCGCCGGACAGCTCACCAACGCGTTTCAGGATCGCGTACCCGTACAGGTCACCGTCCGACAGGATCCCCAGCACCAGTGGGGTTGCCGAAGCGGCGACCAGGTCCTTATCGATGCGCATCGCGCCTCCATACCTAGAAGTAAAGGGTATCGAACCATAGCAGTGCTAGGTATGACAAGTTGGGGCGGCTGCTCCTAGTTCCGAGCACCGTCCGGAGGCAGTGCTTCGACGACGGCACCTTCCTCCGGCAGGCCGGAATCCCGGACGCGGGAGAAACCCCGTCGGCGTGGCCATTCCCGGAAACGGGCGAATGCCATCGGAAGACCGCAGGCGGTGGAGGCGTCCGGGCCGTCCATCACCTGGAGGTGGACGTGCGGCTGGGTCGAGTTGCCCGAATTCCCGCACCCGGCGATGCGTTGGCCCGCGGTGACCTCCTCGCCGGGGGCCACGTCGATGGATCCGGCCCGCAGATGCGCCAAGGCGACGAAGGCCGGTGTGTGCCTCAGGCGGATCACGACGTGGTTGCCCGCCACCGCGGCCACCCCCTCGCGCAGGCGCGCCGGCTGGCCCAGCGCATAGGGCAGGAGCGTGAGCTGCGAGCGCCGGGCGGCGTGGTCCGGTTCGCCGTCGTGGACTCCGACGACGACGCCGCAGCCCGGAGCGAGCACGGGCTGTCCCCAGGCGACGAACCGGTCTGGGGGTTCGGTGCCAGCAAGGGTCCGCCAGTCGCTGGAGTACGCCGTCCGGTGGCGCGGGTCGACGCCGATGAAGTCGATGGCGTACCGCCCGCCCAGCAGGTCGGTACCGTGGCTGGGCACCCGCCGTGCGGGACTGTTCCGTGCCAGCCACCTTCCCTCAAAGGGCAGCAGGAGGAGTGCCGGCGCACCCGGTCCGCCCGGCGGTTTTCCCTCGTCCATGGACGGAAGTCTAGGTCCGCCGCGCCGCCGGCGCCCGTCCTCATCCGACCGGACCTGCCCGGCCGCCGGTCTCAGCGTTCGCCGGAGCCGTCGGTGACAGGGGAGTAGACGCTGCCGGCCCGGGTCCTTTCGAGGAGCTCGGCATCCACCAGGTAGCGGCGCAGCGTCACATGGTCGGAGGTGAACCTCCCGAGGCGCTCGTTGACCTCCTTCTCCGACAGTTCCTCGCCGGGCGTGAACGCCTCTCCGGCAATCCACCCCAGCAGCTCATGGCGCTGGCGCTTGTTTGCCGGATACTGGTCGATCCGGCCGGCCACGAGGAAACGCTCGATTCCCTCCCTGCGTCCGGTGCCTCCCGAGGCCTCGAGGAGCACCCGGAAGATCGAGGGATTGGGGGACCAACCGTCCTCCCGGACCGCCAGTCCGGCGGCAGCGAGCTGGTCCAGCGCTTTGGTGCGCTTCGGACCGGGCACCACGACGCCGCGTCGGCGTGCGTCCTCAAGCACCAGTTCGGCAAACACAATGCGGAGTTTCTCATTGGCCAGGGCGGCCAGGACCTGTCGCCAGCTATTCACCGTGGATGACCCGTTCCTGGAGTGCTTTTCCCGCCCGGCGGTCCGGAGCGGCGGCACCGGCCGGTTCCCCGGCGCGGTGCGTCCCGTTAAATGTCCGGCGGCCCGACGGGAAAGTAAAGCGGCGCGCCGGACGCATTGACCCTCTGCCATTGCCCGAGCCCCGCGGCAAGGGAAATCGCGTCCACCCCTGCGGCGGGACCTGAAGGCTTTCGGCGTGCGAGGCTGGGAGGGGCCGGACCCGGTAGGCGGCCGGATGGGCGTCCGGGCGGCGCGGTGCCGCACGCGGGCCCTGGAGGGAGGACAGAGGATTGCCAACCGATGCCCAGGTAGGCCGACCGCTGCGCCGCGACCATTCGATGTGGGCGGGAGCGATGATCGGGGTGGGGATGATGGCGGCCGTCGACGAGATCGTCTTTCACCAGCTGCTGGCCTGGCACCACTTCTACGACCGGGCCGGAGGCACTGTCGGCCTCGTCTCGGACGGGGTGCTGCACGCCGTCGAACTGTTCCTGCTCATCGCCGGGTTCTTCCTGCTGGCCTCGACACTCCGCCGTGGAGCGGCGTCGGCCGGCGCCGCTCTGGCCGGGCTGTTCCTTGGCGCGGGCGGGTTCCAGCTGTTCGACGGGCTCATCAACCACAAGGTGCTCCGGTTCCACCAGATCCGGTATGGCGTGGACGTGCTTCCCTACGACCTGGCCTGGAACGCGGCGGCCCTGGCGCTGCTCCTGCTCGGCGCCGTCCTTGCCGGAGCCGTTGCCCGCCGTCGGCGGAGGACCGGAAGCGGCAGGCGGGCGGCCCGGCCCGATGCATGAGCACTCCGGCGCGGGCGCCGGCGTCCTGCTGCTTGGAGCCCTCCCGTTCCTGGCCGCGCTGGTGCTCTACCTTGCGGCGGCCGCCGGTGCACGGCGCGCCGGACGGCCCTGGCCGGTGTACCGCAGCGTGCTCTGGTCGGCGGGGGTGGCCGCGGCCGCCCTCGGATTCCTCGGCCCGGCTGCCCTCGGTTTCCTCGGCCCGGCCCCGGGCAGCTTCCCGGCCCATATGGGCTCCCACCTCCTGGTGGGCATGGCCGCCCCTCTCCTGCTGGTTCTGGCCGCACCGGTTACGCTGGCCCTGCGGACGCTCGCCGTCGGGCGCGCCCGTCGGCTCTCCGGCATCCTCAGGTCCGTGCCCCTGCGCGTGCTTGCCCATCCGGTCCCGGCCGGCGTCCTGAATACCGGAGGCCTCTGGCTTCTGTACACCACCCCGGCCGCGGGGGCCCTCGGCTCCGGCGCCGGACATGCGGGGGTACAGCTCCATTTCCTCCTGGCGGGCTGTCTTTTCACCAACGCCATCATCGGCGTCGACCCCAACCCGCACCGGGCCGGGTTCCGCCTGCGGACGGCGGTGCTCCTTGCCGCGCTCGCCGGGCACGGCGTCCTCGCGAAGTACCTCTACGCGTATCCACCGCCGGGTGTTCCGGCCGGCGAGGCCGAAACCGGGGCCTACCTGATGTACTACGGCGGCGCACTGGCCGAGGCGGCCCTGATCACCGTGTTCTGCGCCCAGGAGTATGCCCGCGCCCACCGGGGCGGGCGCGGAGCTGCCGGCGGTCCCGTCAGCTCCAGGGTGTCCGGCGGCGCGGCTGCGGCACGCCGTCCAGCAGAAGATCGGCCCGTTCCTCGTAGAAGCAGACGAGCCCCTGAAGGTCAGCGGTTTCGATGAACGGCTCAGCATAGGTCCAGGCGAGGTCGGGGTAGGTCTTCTCGGGCAGCTCGACGTTCCAGTACCTGGCCCGGCCCTTGTACGGGCAGATCGAGCGGGTCTCACTCGGGACGAGCGTCACCCGGACGGCGTCGGCCGGGAAGTAATAGCGCACCGGCAGCATCGTCTCGAACACCAGCAGCGGGCGGTTCGTCGAGGCGAGCGTGTGCCCGTCGAGCCGCAGTTCGACCTCGAGGGAACTGCGGCGCCGGTCGACCCGCCAGTAGGGATCCCGCGGATGCCCGATGATCTCCTCATCCTCTTCAAGCCACGCGTCGAGCGAGTCGAAGGAAAAGATGACGTAATCCCGCAGGTCGGCATCGTCCGGGCGGAAGGCCTCGGCGGCCGCGGCGCTTCCGGGCATCCGCGCCTTCAGCGCAACGCCTGCGCCGGCGTGGACCCGGAACGGGACGGTGGGACTCAGCAGGGGAGCACTCGTTGCGACATCGGGAAGTTCAATCGGCTGGTCCGGGCCTGCCTCAGCCGGCGGAGAGGCCTCCGGCACCAGCTCGCAGGAAACGTCCCCCACCGGGACGGCATAGGTGGGAAGGACACGCCGTGGTTCCCAGACAAGCAACGCCTTCCGGCTGTCGAAAAGGGTCTGGCCATCGAGCATCCCCCGGATGCGCTTGGCTGTCGGTTCATACCGCAGCTCGCCGAGATGCCGGCCCAGGAGGTCCCTGATGCGCACGCCCATACTCGTCGCCACCCTCCGCGATGATGGTCCTGAGCCCGGAAACCGGACCGCAAATTAAGCCTACGCCGGTTCCTCCCGGCGCGCCCCCTGATGGGGTGTTCGATTCCCGGGCAGGCTCAGGGGCAGGCGTCGGCCGCGAGGGTGATCCCGAAGTCGTACGTCAGCGTGTAGCTGCGGAATCCGGTGGAGTAGGTGACCCGGGCCCCGTCGGTGACGCCGCCGCCACCGGCACCGTCGGTGACCGCGAGGACGAGGTTCCCGGTGGCCCCGGCGGGGATTTCACTACCCACGGCAGGTTCGGCGGCAGCCCACCACCGGCGGTGCTGGACATCGCGCGGAACTGTCGACCCGGCACCGAAGGTGGCTCCCGCGCCCTCCTCCACCATCAGCAGGTGCGCCTCGACGAGGTCAAGGCCCTGCGGCTCCTGCAGTTCGACCTTCTTCAACGTCACGGGGTGCCGCGAGCTGTTCACCAGGACAATCTGGCCCGCCGCCGCATAGCCCTCGGTCGGCTTCGGCATGCATACTCCAGCACCCGAGTCATGGGCCCTTCCCAACGGGCCGGGATCAAGCACCCACGCGGCGGCGGCCAGTCCCGCAACGGCGAGCCCCACTGCTGGGAGGACCCTTCGGGACAGTGCCTTTTGTGATGAGGCATTCCGGAGGGGCGGAGGAGGGGGTGCCGGTGGAGCGCCCAAGGCCCCGCCCGCCGTTGGAGCTGTGTCGGTTCCGTGCCCTGCGCTCATGGCTTCCCCTCGTGCCAGGATGAGGCGGCGGTACGTGCCGGACGGCCACCGGACCGCCTCATCCGCTGAAGCATAACGGCATGCGCGTCGAAAGCCTACGTATCCGGGCCGCCGGCCCCTGACCCGCGCTGCCGGCAGCCGGTATCGTGTGGCGGGTGGAGATGCCAACCCATCCAGCCTTCCCCGCCGGAACAGCATCCGGCAGCCGGTCGGGCGCCACTGGCGCAGCGGCACCGCTGGCGTCCGATGGCCGACGGCGGCTCCTGGCCCGGCGGATCCGGCTCCTGGTGGCGGCGACCATCACCTATAACGTCATTGAAGCGGTGGTGGCGCTCGGCGCCGGAACCGTCGCCTCGTCTGGAGCGCTGCTGGCGTTCGGGCTCGACTCGGTGGTCGAGGTGCTCTCCGCAGCGGCCGTGGCGTGGCAGTTCGCCGGACCCGATCCCGAGGCCCGCGAACCGAAGGCGCTGCGGTTCATCGCGTTCTCGTTCTTCGGCTTGGCCGCCTTCGTCACGATCGACGCGGTGCGCGCGCTCGCCGTCGGCAGCGAAGCCCAGCACTCGCCGGTCGGCATCGCCCTGGCCGCGGCCAGCCTCGTGGTCATGCCGTTCCTCTCCCTCGCGCAGCGCCGGGCAGGACGCGAGCTCGGGTCCCGCTCGGCCGTGGCCGACTCGAAACAGACCCTGCTGTGCACCTACCTCTCCGCGGTCCTGCTCGGAGGGCTGCTGCTCAACTCCACGCTGGGGTGGTCCTGGGCCGATCCGGTCGCCGCGCTGATCATTGCCGCGATTGCCGTAAAGGAGGGCCGGGAGGCGTGGAAGGGCGAGACCTGCTGCGCGCCCCCAGTGGCTGCGGCAACACCTGCCGTTCCTCCGACACCGGTTGTTGCGGCGACATCGGCGGCGGCTGCGGTCAGTTCCAGCCCGGGGGAGGGTTCGGTCCCGACAGCCCCCGGGGAGCCATCGTGCTCCTGCTGCCCCGGCACGCCGGCGGGACCCTCCCAATGACAGCCATTGGTCCCGGGTCGTCCGGAGTCTGGTGCATCCGCGACGACGTGGACACCGTTCTCGCGCTTGCCCGGTCGGGTTTCGACTGGGTGGCCCTCGACGCCCAGCACGGCAGGTTCGACCGGCGCTCGCTGATCGACAACGGGCGCGCCCTGGCCGGCGCCGGTCTCGCCTTCGCGGTCCGCACCGCGGGCCCCGACCCGGCCGGCATCGGTCTTGCCCTCGATGCCGGCGCTTCCGCGGTGATCGTGCCCCAAATCGATACCGCCGACCAGGCCCGCCAGGTGGTGGACGCCGGCAGGTATCCGCCGCAGGGCTCCCGCAGCTGGGGCCCGCTGGCACCGCTCTGGGGCCACGAGGCGGCACCGCCTGCTGCGGCTGCTCCCCAGCTCGGTGTCATGATCGAATCCGCAGCGGCGCTGGCAAACCTCGGTGCGATTGCCGAGGTGCCCGGCGTCGACCTCCTGTTCGTCGGGCCGTTCGACCTTGCCCTGTCGTTGGGCACCACCGTTGACGCCCTGCTGGCCGACGGGGACGGCCCCTTGGCCGAAATCGCCGCCGCGTCGTCCGCGGCCGGGAAGGCGGCAGGCATCTTCGCCGGCGATCCGGAGCGCGCCCGTATCCTGCGGGCCCTCGGCTTCGACCGGATCGCGGTGGCGACCGACTCCGGCATCATCGCGGCAGGGGCGCGCGCCATCCTCGGCGGACCCTGACCGGACCGCCCTGACCGGACCGCAGCGCGGCGGCGGGCCCGCATCCAAGCTATGGGCCCGGGTCGAAAGGGGCGCCTCTTCGACCAGAGGGTGCCGCGCTGCCGGCGGCCGGAAAGATGTTCCTGCCGGAGTGCGTCCTCAGGTGCAGTAGAACCAGCCGGGTGGCCGCCACCCGGAGGGGACCTCGTGTCCGCCCGCCGTCCCGCAGCGGGTGCACGTGTAGAAGGTCTGTGCCGGCTCCGTACCTCCGTCCGGCGTCTTCGCGGGCGGCAGGTAGGAGGAATAGGTCAGGAAGTTATCCGTGCCGCACTGCAGGCAGGACGGAACCCGTGGCTGCGGCGTCGGGCTTTGTCGGGTTGGGCTTTGTTGGGTGGGGCTTTGTTGGGTTGGGGCGGGCCGGGTACGGGGCGCGGTGAGCGCGCCGTTGGAGGAGGGCATGGAAGCGGCGTCCGATCCTATGGGTGTTTGGTTCTGCGGATCCGGGTAGCCCGGATCCGCACTGGAGTGTCGACCAGCGGTCCGGTATGAGACCGGACCGGTCCCCTGCATCAGTATCGTCTTCCTGGGCGGCAGTCAGGAGGGCCATTGGTCCCGATTCGCCGTCTGCCGTGCGGTGCCCTCCGGGCGGTCGAAGGGGTTGGGGAAGGCCGCCGTCGGGGCTCCCGTGATGGCCTGGCGGTTGGAGGAGGGCAGGTGGCCGTCCTCGTCGCGCACCCCGTAGGCCGCGGCCGCCTCGGCGGCGACCAGGGCAAGTCCGCTAAGGCGCAGCACGTCCGGGTCGGCGGCCAGCGCAACGACGGTTCTCCCGACGAACAGCGGAGTTTCCCGGTTGGTTTCGTGCTCAAAGTACTGAAGGTTCGCAACCACGCTCTCGGTGAGAACAAGCCCCGGGTAGAGGGCGATCGAGGAGACGCCGTGGTCCCGAAGGTCGACGGCCATGTCGGCGGCCAGGCGATCGATGGCCGCGTGGGCGACGCCATAGGGAACCGGAGGGACGAAGACCTGCCCGGCGAAGGAGGAAAGGGTGACGATCAGGCCCCTCCCGGCGCGGACCATCAGCGGCGCGGCGCGGGATGAGGCGACGAAGTGCGCCCTCAGGCCCGCCCGGTGCATCGAGTCCCACAGGCCGAGCGGCTGTTCCCAGAACGGGCCCGGGTTGAACTCACTTCCGTCGGTGAAGCGCTCGTAGCCGCCCCAGGCGGTGTTGGCGAGGACGTCGAGCCGGCCCTGCTCCGACTCGATGCGGGCGAACGCCTCCATGAGTTGGGCGTCATCGGTGACATCCAGGCGCAGCGGGATGCCGGTGCCGCCGGCCTCGGTGACGAGCCGAGCGGTTTCGGTGATGGTCCCGGGCATCCGCGAAGGCGCGGTTCCCTCCTCGGTGGTGCGCCCACCGACGTAGACGGTGGCACCGGCCTCACCGAAGGCGCGGGCGATGCCGCGCCCCACGCCGCGGCTGGCCCCCGTGACGAAGACGATCTGCCGGTCGGTGCTGGTCATGGGACTCCCTCGTCGGTGGTGCTGGCTTCCGCACCAGCATGGCGCACCTCACTCCGGGGACCAACCCGGGCGGATCAGGGTCCGGTGGTAGGGGCGGTTCCGGCCGGTGTGCCGCCGGAAAGGACGGCGGCGAGGTCGAAGCGCACGGGTTCCTCAAGCTGGCCGAAGGTGCAGGAGGCCGGATCCCGGTCCGGGCGCCAGCGGTTGAACTGGGCGGTGTGGCGGAACCGCGCGCCCTCCATGTGGTCGTAGCGGACCTCGAGGACCCGCTCAGGGCGCAGGGGAGTAAAGGACAGGTCCCGGCCGGCGGCCCAGCGGCTGCCTTCCGCGTTGAACGGAGTGCGGATTCCGTCGTCCTCCCGGGCGGCGGCCCAGGGGTGATCCTCCGGCGCGGTGACCAGGGGCTGAAGTTCCCGGAACAGCTCACGGCGGCGGGCGGCGGTGAACGCGCCGACCACCCCGACGGCCATGAGGTCACCGTCGTCGGTGTAGAGCCCCAGGAGCAGGGAACCGATGCCTTCGGCGTCGGCCTTGTGGGTGCGGTAGCCGGCTACCACGCAGTCGGCGGTGCGCTCGTGCTTGACCTTGAACATCGAGCGCTTGTTCGGCTCGTAAGGCCCGTCGAGCGGCTTGGCGACGACCCCGTCCAGGCCGGCGCCCTCGAACTGGGAGAACCATTCACCGGCCACGGCGGAGTCGGTGGAGGCGGGCGTGAGGTGCACCGGCGGACGGGCGGCAGCAAGGTGCTTCTCGAGCAGCGCCCGGCGTTCCCGGAAGGGCCTCCCCGTGAGGTCCTCGTCATCGAGGGCGAGCAGGTCGAAGGCGACGAAGTGGGCAGGGGTCTCACGGGCAAGCAGCGCGACGCGGCGCGCGGCGGGATGGATGCGCTGCTGGAGCGCTTCGAAGTCGAGCCGCGCCCCGCTGACGACGACCAGTTCGCCGTCGAGGACGCAGCGCTCCGGAAGGTTGGCCCGGACCGCCTCAACGACTTCGGGGAAGTACCGGGTCATCGGGTTGCCGTTGCGCGAGCCGATTTCGACCTCGTCCCCGTCGCGGAAGACGATCGAGCGGAAACCGTCCCACTTCGGCTCGTACAGCAGTCCGCCCTCGGGGATCCGGGCAACCGACTTGGCCAGCATCGGGGTCACCGGCGGCATCACGGGTAGGTGCATGCTGATCGTTCTCCTCGGAAGACGGTGGCGGGGCTGCGGTCCAGCGGTCTGAGGTCAGGGGCTGAGGTCCGGTGCCCGGAAAGTGTCGCAGGCGTTGATGTCGCCGGTGCGGTAGCCCTCGAGGAACCAGGCCTGGCGCTGCTCGCTGGAGCCGTGGGTCCACACCTCGGGGTTGACTTGGCCGGTCGCTGCCTCCTGGATGCGGTCATCGCCAACGGCCGACGCCGCCGACAGCGCATCGCGCAGGTCCTCTGGAGTGAATTCCCGCAGAAAAGGCTCGCCCGTCTCCGGGTCGGGGGTGCTCGAGGCGTGGGCTGCCCACAGGCCCGCATAGCAGTCGGCCTGCAGTTCGACCCGGACGGCACCGGACTCCGGCCCCTGGGGGTCCTGGCGGCCGGCCTCGAGGGTGTTGGTGAGGTTCTGGATGTGGTGCCCGAACTCGTGGGCGATCACGTACTCCTGTGCCAGCGGGCCCCCGGAGGATCCGAACCGGGTGACGAGGTCGTCGAAGAACGCGGTGTCGTAGTAGGTCTGCTGGTCCACGGGGCAGTAGAAAGGCCCCACGGCGCTGGTGGCGCTGCCGCACCCGGTGTCCGTCTGGCCGCCGAACAGGGCCACCCCGGGTGCGCTGTACTCGACGCCGTACTGGTCCAGGTAGGGCAGCCAGAAACTGTCGAGGCTTTCGGCGGTGGCGAGGATGCGGCAGTCAAGGCGTTCATTAGCGTCGGCGCCGGTCTGGCACGAGGTGATCGCCTCCGGCGTGCCGGCGCCGCTGCCCTGGCCCTGGCCGGTTCCGTCGTCGAGGCCGAGCTGGCCCACCACCTCCGGTCCGAACAGGAGGGAGAGGATCAGCACCAGCCCGCCGCCGAGACCGCCGCCCACAGCCAGACCGCGGCCGCGGCCACGCCGGTCGCTTACGCGTGAAGGGTCCAGGCGGACGTTGTCGTTGAAACTCATGAAACCAACCATAAGCCAACTGATGATTTTATGGATGGAGCTGTGCGGCTGCCGCGCCGCCGCGACGCGGCATTGTGCCAGTGCCGTTCCGTTGCTCCAAGGGAAATTTAGCTTCGGTCCGGCGGGTTGCGGCACCGCGGGCGCCGCGGACAATAAGGGTTACCGCCCTGCGGTCTCCCGGCTCCAGGGAGCCCCGCGTGGGCCGCCGACCCGAAGGAGATCCCCGTGAACCTGCTGCACTCGATGGTCGAAGCCCTTGAGAAATTCAAGCCCCTCGATACCGTCGCAGCCCCGGTCGCTTCGGCCGTTGAGAAGACCCTGAGGCCGCGCGTCCTGCGCAATGCGCTGAGTGGCACGGCTTTGGGGCACCGGCTGCATCCGGTCCTGACCGACATCCCCACCGGGGCCTGGACCATGGCGACCCTGCTCGACCTGGTGGGCGGCCGGGACTCGGAGCACTCGGCGGACCTCCTCGTGGGAGTGGGCATCGCCTCCGCCATCCCGACGGCGATCACCGGAGCGAATGACTGGGCGGACACCGTCGGCAAGGACAGCAGGGTGGGCCTTGTCCACGCTGTCGGGAACAGCACCGCCCTGACCCTCTACAGCCTGTCGGCGGTGGCCCGGCGCCGGGGCAGCCGCACCGCCGGCACCCTGCTGGGTGTCGGCGGGTGCGGGGCCCTGCTGTTCAGCGCCTACCTGGGCGGGCACCTGAGCTATGCGCGCGGCGTGAACGTCAACCGCACCGCCTGGCGCGAAGGCCCCGAGGCGTGGACGCCTGTGCTGACCGACGGGGAGCTGGCCGACGGCGAGCGCCGGGTGGTGGAGGCCGACGGCGTCTCGATCCTGCTGTACCGCGACGGGGGCACCGTCCGCGCCATGGACAGCGTGTGCAGCCACCTCGGCGGCCCGCTCGAGGAGGGCGAGATCGCCAACGGCTGCGTCACCTGTCCCTGGCACGGCAGTACCTTCCGGTTCGACGACGGAACCGTGGTCCGCGGCCCGGCGAGCAACCCGCAGCCCGTGTATGAGGCGAGGGTCGACGACGGCATGATCACCGTCCGCCGGGCCGCTGCGGAGGAGAGCATCAGCTCCTCCTAGGCCGGAGCCTAGTGCGCCGGCACGGCCTCGGGGTCCGGCGCGTTCTCGGGCTTGCGCACGAAGATGGCCGCAATCACGGCGGCCAGCGAGATGCCCGCTCCCCAGATGAAGGCCACCTGGATGCCGCCGGCCAGGGCCGCCGTCTCCGACTGCCCTGAGGCCGCCAGGTTACCCGCGACGATGGTGGTCACCGAGATGAACAGCGCCGTGCCAACGGCGCCGGCGATCTGCTGCACGGTGCCGAAGACGGCACTGGCGTGGGAGTACAGGTTCGGCTTCACCGATCCGAGCGCCGAGGTCAGCAGCGGGGTCAGCATCAGGGCAAGGCCCAGGCTCCAGATGATGTGGGCGATCAGCACGAGGTAGATCGGCGTGGTTTCCGAGGCGAAGCTCAGGGCCACGAAGGAGGCCCCGATCAGCAGCGACCCCGGCACCAGCAGGACGCGCGGTCCCCGGCGGTCGAAGACCCGTCCCGTCCACGGTCCGAGGACACCGATCAGGACGCCACCGGGAAGCAGCAGCAGACCAGCGACCAGCGGCGACTCACCCAGCACGCTCTGGACGTAGATCGGCAGGAGGATGATCGTCCCGAACAGGGCCATGAAGGCGAGGAACGTGGTCAGGATCGCGAGGGTGAAGTTGCGTGAGGTGAACGTGCGCAGGTCGAGCAGTGCACGGTCGGCGCGCTGGAGCCGGATCTGGCGCGTGATGAACAGCGCCAGGAAGACGATGCCGACCGCCAGGGGAACCCACGCGGGAACAGCGGCTTCAGCACCGGCCTCGCCGAGCCGGCTGAAGCCGTACACGATGCCGCCGAAGGCCAGGGCCGAGAGGATCACCGACAGCACGTCGATTGCACTCTTGCGGGGGGAGGTGACGTTCGTCATCTTCGTGGCGCCCAGGATGAGGGAGACCAGCGCGATGGGCAGGACAAGCCAGAACATCCAGCGCCAGTCCAGGACGCTGAGGATCGCGCCCGCGGCGGTGGGACCGACCGCGGGGGCCACGGAGATCACGATGGAAATGTTGCCCATGGTGCGCCCACGGTTGGCCGCCGGCACGAGGGTCATGACGGTGGTCATCAGCAGGGGCAGCATGATTGCGGTGCCGCTGGCCTGGATCACCCGGCCGGCCACGAGGGTGGCGAAGCCCGGTGCGAGGGCGGCCAGCAGAGTGCCGGCGCTGAAAAGCGACATGGCGACCAGGAACAGCGAGCGGGTATTGAAGCGCTGCAGGAGGTAGCCCGTGATCGGGATGACCACTGCCATCGTCAGGAGGAACGCGGTGCTGAGCCACTGCCCGGCGCTGACCGTAATGCCGAGGTCCTGCACTAGACGTGGAATGGCGACGCCGGTGATCGTTTCGTTGAGGATGACGACGAACGCCGAGACGATGAGGAGTCGGATGACCAAGCGGTCCTTTGCCGAAACCTCGGGTCCGGCCGGCAACGGTGCCGGCTCTGCCGAAGGTGGATCTTGGGACACCTGGGGTGACGTGCTGCGAGCCATGAATTCTCTTTCTGCTAAGACCGCGCCTACTTTTGCTTCTGCCGCATACCGCGGCGGCCCCACTACTCCCGGGCGGGAGCGCCGGCGCTGGGCTGGGCCTCGTTTGCGACAACCCCACGATCCGTCGCTCTATTCCGACGGGAGAAAACGGTTCTTCGAAGGCGTGGAATCCGCGCCGGGCCGTCGCCTCGGATGGCGCGGGCGGAAGGGGTGGCTGCACTAGCATGGTGCGGGTGCGCCGGAGCAGGGTCGGCGCCGTCCACCTTGAGATTCCCGAAGGAGCAGCGCATGTCCGGCTCGTACTACCGTTCGTTGGGGGAGGGCCGGTTTGAGTCGACCGGCCATGCCCAGGGAGCCTGGAATCCCGGGGAGCAGCACATGGCGCCCGTGGCGGGACTGCTTGTGCAAAGCCTGCTGGACTGCGAACCCCGCCCGGACCTGCAGCTGGCCAGGGTCGGGTTCGACATCCTGGGAATGATTCCCGGTGGCGAGTTCGAAGTTGCCACCCGCGTCCTCCGGCCGGGGCGGACGATCGAACTGCTCCAGGCCGAACTGCGCGCCCAGGGCCGCACGGCGGTCACCGCGAGGGCGTGGCGGCTGGCCCGGACCGACACCGCAGAGGTCGCCGCCCTCGAGGATGACCGGATGCCCGGGCCCGACGAGGCGGGCCCCTACGACGGCATGACGCAGTGGCCCGGCGGCTTCATCGAATCCCTCGAGTTCCGCGTGGTGCCCGGCCACCGCCCGGGCCGGGGCCGCATCTGGCTGCGGACACCGCTGGAGCTCGTCGATGACGGACCGACTCCGGACCTCGTGCGCCTGTGCGGCATGGTGGATGCGGCCAACGGGATCGCCGCCCGGGTCCGGCCGGGCACGGGCAGCTGGATGTTCCCCAACGTCGACCTCCAACTGCACTTCCACCGCCCGCCCTCCGGGTCCTGGCTCGGCCTGGACACGAGGGTGACGTTCGGGGCGGACGGGGTGGGGCTCACCTCCAGCGTCCTTCACGATCTGAACGGGCCCTTCGGCCGGTCCGAGCAGATCCTCACGGTCCGCCCGCTGTAATTCCGGAATGGTCAGTGCCGTCCGGTCGTTGGAACAAGTGGGCCGGAACGGTCCGTGCGCACGAAACCCAAAGGAACAGGAACTATGCCAAAGGCAGTCTGGAACAACCAGGTCATCGCGGAATCCGCAACTACGGTTATGGTCGAGGGCAACCACTACTTCCCGAAGGACTCCATCAGGGAGGAGTTCCTCCGGCCCAGCCCCACGCAGACCACCTGCCCATGGAAGGGCCAGGCCCACTACGTCACCCTCGAGGCGGACGGCAAGCAGAGCGTCGACGCCGGATGGTTCTACCCGCAGCCCAAGGACGCGGCCCAGAACATCAAGGACCACTACGCGTTCTGGCGGGACGTCGTCGTCACTGACTAAGGTCGGAAGCAGCGGGAACGCCCGGACACAGCCCAGGCGTGCCCTCGGCACTACAGCACCACCTGCTCCGCCCCGGCCCCATAGCCGGGGCGGCGCCGTAGTGCCGCCCGCAGGACCAGTGCAACGGAAGGGATCGCATGGAGTACCGGAGACTTGGCAGCAGCGGCACCTCAGTATCGGCGCTGGCTCTTGGCACGATGACGTTCGGGGCGGAGGCCGACGAGGCGGAGTCCCACCGCATCCTCGACGCCTACGCCTCCGCCGGCGGGAACCTGATCGACACCGCGGACGTCTACACCGCAGGGACGTCCGAGGAGATCATCGGCCGCTGGCTCGCCCGGAATCCGGCCGGGCGCGACTCGATGGTGATCGCCTCCAAGGGCCGGTTCCCCATGGGCAAGGGCGTCAATGATCTGGGCCTGTCCCGCCGGCACCTGCGCCGGGCGCTCGAGGCCTCACTGACCCGCCTCGGCGTCGACCACCTCGACCTCTACCAGGTGCACTCCTGGGACCCCTTCACTCCGCTCGAGGAAACCCTCGGGTTCCTCGATGAGGCGGTGCGCAGCGGCAAGATCTCCTACTACGGCTTCTCCAACTACACCGGATGGCAGCTGACGAAGGCCGTGATGCTCGCACGGGCCTCGGGGTACAGCGCGCCGGTCACGCTCCAGCCGCAGTACAGCCTGCTGGTGCGTGAGATCGAAGCCGAGATTGTTCCCGCCACCCTTGACGCCGGCATGGGCCTGCTGCCGTGGTCGCCGCTCGGCGGCGGCTGGCTGAGCGGAAAGTACTCGCGGGACACCCTGCCCACGGGAGCCACCCGGCTGGGGGAGAACCCCAAGCGCGGGATGGAGGCCTGGGAGCAGCGCAACGCCCAGGAGCGCACGTGGCGGATCATCGACGCCGTCGGAGAGACCGCGAAGGCCCGCGGGGTCAGCGCCTCGCAGGTGGCCCTGGCCTGGGTGGCGCGCCAGCCGGCCGTCACCTCGGTCATCCTTGGGGCACGGACCGTGGACCAGCTGAAAGACAACCTCGCCTCCGCCGGGCTGGAACTGACTCCGGAGGAGGCGGGCCGGCTCGACGCTGTCAGCGCCCCCCAGTTCAGCGACTACCCCTACGGTGGACCGGCGCTGGAGCAGCGCAGCCGAGCGCTCGACGGAGGGCGCTGAGCCGCCGCTGCGCGTTGGGGCCTACCGCGGCCCGGCCGGACCCGGTCCGCCGGCGAGCAGAGTGCGGGCGGCCGCCGCCAGGGGTGCCCGGCTCTCGCACGCCAGAGAGATCAGCCGCGGCAGCGACTCATCCTCGGTGAGGTGCAGGCGGGCCATCAGGACCCCCCGCGCCATGGCGACGGCGTCCCGGCTGCGCAGGGCCGCCGCGAGCCCGGCGCTGATCCGCTGCGGCATCTCGGTGGTCTGGATATGGCCGAGCAGGGCCGCGGCGGACGCGGCAAATCGAGTCAGCAGGGCCGCGGTGCCGGCGTCGAACGCGGCGGGGGCCGTCGAGTACACCTTGACCGCACCGATGGTAGTGCGGCCGCGCTGCAGGGGGACGCTCACGCATGACAGGATCGGGATCGCTGCGGCGGCCGCGCTCCACCGCGGCCAGCGCGGCTCCGCCCGGGTGTCGTCGACCAGCACGGGTGTGGCCCCGGCCCAGGCGGTGAGGCAGGGGCCTTCGTTCAGCCCGTACTGCAGGGCGTCGACCCGTGCCACCAGCGGGTTGGTATAGCCGGTGCTTGTGGGGGTGCCGGCGGAGATCAGCGTCACCCCCGCGCCCAAGGCTCCGGGGATGGTGTCGCGGGCCGCCTCGGCCAGGAGATCGACCGCGTGGTCGGCTGTTTCACGGGTCAGGAGCAGGCCCCTTGACGCGCCCGAAGACGACTTCAAATTCGTTCAGCGTGGGTTCTGCCACGGTTTGCCTCGCGTTCTGACGCCGGGCGCTGGGCCCGGCTTGAGAGGTCCTCTGCTGAACCTTCGGATCCGCGGAGTTCCCCGCGGACCGGTGCCTTCATCGTAGTTCCCCCGCCGCGGCGTTCTCAATGAACTTCATCAGCGCCCGTCCGCGCGCCGGGCAGGACCCCGGCTCAGCCGAGGACGGCCAGGGCGCGCGGGGCGGCCTCGACCAGAACCTTCGTCTCGGCCGGGGCCGATTTGACCTCGCCGTCGAGCTGGTAGGGCATGGGCTTGACGGTGGTGAACTCGTAACTGCTGACGCTGGGCTGCTTTCCGAGCCCCTTGGAGGCGGCGCGCAGCGCCGTCAGCAGCACCTTCCACTTGGCCATATGGGGAAAGACCACCACTTCGAACTGTCCGTCGGACGGGTGGTCCTCTGCCTCGCTGAGGGTGGCGTACTTCGCCATCTCCGGGATGTTCGCCAGCACGAGGCTGTCGAACCTGCGGTGGACCCCGTCAGTCTGGCGGATCTCGAAGGGCTTGAACTTCGCGAAGGTGCGCACCACCGTCACCATTTCCTTGAGGGCGCCCTTGCTTCCCTTTTCGAGGTCGATGGCCACCACGGGCGTAAGTCCGAAGCCGATGTAGGAGTGGGCGTAGTTTGTCTCGGCGTCCGCTCCCTCGCCGATCGTGATTTTCAGGAGGTCGAGGCGCCGCACTGCGCCCTCGGCGATCGCCTCGGGAAGGGGTTTGGTCCCGGTGGTGCGGCGGTGGTCATTGGCGTTCCCCGCGGCCATCACGGCGCAGACGGCGTCGCTGCTGCCGCTCTGCATCACCCCGTTGACCACCTCGTTGTACCCACCGTCGCCGCTGACCGAGACCACGAGGGCGTTGCCCCGCCGGGCGGCCTCCCGGGCGAGTTCCACTGCATGACCGGCGCGCTCGGTGGGCTGCAGGGTGATCTTCGGAGAGTAGGACAGGAGCCGGGCCAAGTCATCGTGGAGGTCCTTGGCGAGCCGTGGCGCGTCGCCGGTGCTGTTGGGGTTGAAGATGATTGAAACGGAGTCGAAGGTGCGCGCTGAGTCCATGAAGTGCCCCCGGTGGAGTTCGGTGCTGCGAGACGGAACCGGAGCGCCGCGGGTACTGCATCGGGGCGGCCCGGACCTTACAGCTCCAAGAGTGTCATATAGATTGGGCGCGGGGCACGCTGCCGGGCGCTGGCGGCACAGCGGCGGGTCGATCCGCCCGCTGGAGAGCCGGAGCGCAGGTGGACGACGCGGAACGAACGGACGGAGCCGGAGGCCATGGGGAACCCCTGGGAGGGAGCGGACACGCTTGAGGTGCACCAGCTGCGCCGCACGTCGGGTGCCGCCGAGGACCTCGACGCGGCCATCGGGCTCCTGAGGGAGGTGGCCGCAGGGCGGCGCGGCCCCACCCTGCGGCTGTACCGCCCGGAACCGACGGTGGCCTTCGGGCAGCGCGACGCACGGCTTCCGGGATTCCCCGAGGCCAGCGGCAAGGTACGGGCGGCGGGTTTCGAACCGGTGGTGCGCCGGGCCGGCGGAAGGGCCGCCGCATACCACCGGGGCTGCCTGGTCGTCGACCATATCGAACCGGCCTCCGATCCGGTGGCCGCCACCCGCGCGCGCTTCGAATTCTTTGGCGGCCTCCTCGCCCGGGCGCTGCGGGACGCCGGCGTCTCCGCCGCGGTGGGCGAGATCCCAGGGGAGTACTGTCCAGGGGAGTTCAGTGTCCACGGCCCGGCGGGCGGGCAGGGGCGGATCAAGCTGGTGGGAACGGCGCAGCGGGTAGTGGCCGGGGCATGGCTGTTCTCGTCGGTGCTGATCATTGAGGACGCGGCGCCCCTGCGGGCAGTGCTCACCGACACCTATTCGGCCCTTGACCTGAAGTGGGACCCGGCCACCGCGGGAGCGGCCGAGGATCTTCGCCCGGGCATCCGGGTCCGGGATCTTGAGGAAACGGTTCTCGGCGGCTACGACCGGCACGTGCGGCTCGTTCCGGCGCCGGGTCTGTAGGGCCGAACCTGTTTGGGTCGGCAGGTAGGTCCGGACCTGTTTGGCCCGGCAGGTAGGGCCCGACCTGTTTGGGCCGGCAGGCAGGGCCTGACCTGCTGGACCGGCAGCGGGGCAGTGGCCGCAGCCGGCGGAACGTGCCCGCCGGCCGGCCGCTGCGGCCTAGACGCCGAGGCGGGTCTTGACCTCCGCCACGGACGGATTCGTCGCCGTGGAGCCATCGGGGAAGATGACGGTGGGGACCGTCTGGTTTCCGCCGTTGAGCGAGGCGACCAGTTCGGCCGTGCCCTCGGTCTCCTCGATGTTGATGTCGCGGAAGCCGATGCCCTGGGCTGTGAGCTGGGACTTCAGCCGGCGGCAGTAGCCGCACCACGACGTCGAGAACATGGTGATGGTCCCGTTTTCTGGTGTGTAATCCACGGTGCTCCTCCTGGGATGGCTGCAAAAAGTGGTGCTGTTGTGGTTTCAGTACCTATAGGTGCAACGCCGGTGCACGGGTTTCGATTCCGTCAGGCGATTTCGACGATGGACACGGTGCCGTCCGGCTCCACCCTCAGGCCGGGGTTGTAGCAGACCTCCCACCGGAATCCGTCAGGATCCGCGAAGTACCCGGAATACCCGCCCCAGCTCATCTGGGTTCCCGCTGCCACGATCGTCCCACCGGCGGCTGCGGCTTCGTGGAGCACTGCATCGACCGCCTCCGGAGAGTCCACATTATGGGCGAGGGTGAACAGCTGCGGGTTCCCCGGCCCGCCTCCGCCGGCCTCCGCGGCGAGGTGGTCCATGCGGAACAGGGACAGCAGCAGCCCGTGGCCCACCTGGAAGAAGGCCACCTCCTCCGGGACGGAGAGTTTGGGCGTCCATCCCAGCCCGTCTGCGTAGAAGGCGAGGGAGGCCCCGAGGCTGCGCACCCCGAGGGTGATGACATTCACCGTTGAATCCATTCCCCGATCTTCTCACCGCCTCCGCCGGTCCGCGGACGGACGCCCGGGCGTGGCGCGGCGGTTGTTGGTCGCGCCCGAGCGCAGCGGATACGATCAGAGGACCGCGGCGACGCCCGATTCCGGGTGCGCCGGCCTTGAACGCCAGCCATAAGCTCGTACCACTTTCGCAAGGAGACCACTGTGTCAGCGCCCCTACCTATCACCCTCATCGTCGATGGCGAAGAGAACCAGGTGACCGCGGGCACGACCGGTGCCGATCTCTTCCGTGAACGCCGCGACGTCGTCGTGGTCCGGGTCAACGGTGAATTGAAGGACCTCGACCAGCCGCTGCCCGAGGGTGCGCAGGTCGAAGCCGTGACGATGGAGTCGCCCGAGGGCCTCCAGGTGCTGCGGCACTCGGCCACCCACGTGCTCGCCCAGGCGGTGCAGCAGCTGCGCCCCGGCGCGAAACTCGGCATCGGTCCCTACATCACCGACGGCTTCTACTACGACTTCGACGTCGACGAGCCGTTCACCCCCGACGAGCTGAAGCAGCTCGAGAAGATGATGCAGAAGATCGTCAACGCGAACCAGCTCTTCGTGCGCCGCGAGGTGTCCGAGGACGAGGCGCGTCAGGCCATGGCCGATGAGCCCTACAAGCTCGAACTGATCGGGCTCAAGGGCGATGCCTCCGACGAGGAGGGTGCCTCCGTGGAGGTCGGCGCCGGCGGGCTGTCGATCTACGGCAATGTCGACCGGAAGTCCGGCGACGTGATCTGGGAGGACCTGTGCCGCGGCCCCCACCTGCCTAATACGAAGCTGATCTCCAACGCCTTCGCGCTGACCCGCTCCGCGGCCGCGTACTGGCGCGGCAGCGAGAAGAACAAGCAGTTGCAGCGCATCTACGGCACCGCCTGGCCCACCAAGGAGGACCTGGTGGCCTACCGGGAGCGCCTGGCCGAGGCCGAGCGCCGCGACCACCGCCGTCTGGGCTCCGAGCTCGACCTCTTCTCCTTCCCGGACGAGCTCGGCTCGGGGCTGCCGGTGTTCCATCCCAAGGGCGGCGTCATCCGCAAGGCGATGGAGGACTACTCCCGCCAGCGCCACACCGAGGCCGGGTACGAGTTCGTCTACACCCCGCACATCACCAAGGGCCACCTCTACGAGGTGTCGGGCCACCTCGACTGGTACCGGGACGGCATGTTCCCCCCGATGCACGTTGACGCGGAGCTCAATGAGGACGGTTCGGTGCGCAAGCCCGGGCAGGACTACTACCTCAAGCCGATGAACTGCCCCATGCACAACCTGATTTACAAGTCCCGCGGGCGTTCCTACCGGGAACTGCCGCTGCGGCTCTTCGAATTCGGTTCGGTGTACCGGTACGAGAAGTCAGGCGTCATCCACGGCCTCACCCGGGTCCGCGGCATGACCCAGGACGACGCCCACATCTACTGCACGCGCGAGCAGATGAAGGAGGAGCTGACCGGGACGCTGAACTTCGTCCTCGGGCTCCTCAAGGACTACGGGCTCGATGACTTCTACCTTGAACTCTCCACCCGGAACGAGGAAAAGTTCGTCGGGGCCGACGACATCTGGGAGGAAGCGACCCGCACCCTCGCCGAGGTGGCCGAGGAGTCGGGCCTGGAGCTGGTTCCCGATCCCGGGGGAGCCGCGTTCTACGGCCCCAAGATTTCCGTCCAGGCCAAGGACGCCATCGGCCGCACCTGGCAGATGTCGACCATCCAGCTCGACTTCAACCTGCCCGAGCGCTTCGAAATGGAGTATCAGGCCGCCGACGGCACCCGCCAGCGCCCCGTGATGATCCACCGCGCCCTGTTCGGCTCGATCGAGCGGTTCATGGGCGTGCTCACCGAGCACTACGCTGGAGCCTTCCCGGCCTGGCTCGCACCGGTGCAGGTCCTCGCCGTCCCCGTGGCGGAGGCCTTCAACGACTACCTGTACGACGTCGTCGACCGGCTCAAGGCCGAAGGCATCCGCGCCCAGGTGGACGCCGGCACGGACAGGTTCCCCAAGAAGATCCGCACGGCGAGCAAGGAGAAGGTGCCTTTCGTCCTGATCGCCGGTGGTGAGGACCAGGAGGCCGGTGCTGTCTCGTTCCGCTTCCGCGACGGAAGCCAGGAAAACCAGGTGCCCGTCGAGGAGGCCGTGAAGCGTATCGTCCACGCGGTCCGGACCCGGGATAAGTCTCTCTGATGGAGCGGACCCCAGACGCCGGAGCGGACTACCCCGGGGATGCCGCGGCGACGGATGACTTCCAGCTCGCCGGCGTGCCCGATGCCTTCCAGCGCCTGTGGACCCCGCACCGCCTCGCCTACATCAAGGGCGGCCAGGACCAGGTCACCGGCGAGAACGACTGCCCGTTCTGCGTGGCCCCTACCCGCAGCGACGAGGAGTCCCTCATCGTCCACCGGGGCGAACACTGCTACGTGGTGCTCAATCTCTATCCCTACAATCCCGGTCACCTCCTCGTGGTTCCCTACCGCCACCTTCCGGACTACACCGACATCGACGGGGCTGAGACGGCGGAGTTCGCCGATCTGACCCAGACGGCGATGCGGGTGCTTCGGACGGTGTCCAACCCCACCGGGTTCAATATCGGCATGAACCAGGGCCGCACCGGGGGCGCGGGCATCGCGGCGCACCTGCACCAGCATGTCGTGCCGCGCTGGGGCGGGGACGGGAACTTCCTGCCGATCATCGCCCAGACCAAGGCGGTGACGCAGACCCTCGACGAGGTGCGCCGGCAGGTCGCCGCTGGCTGGCCCACCTCCGGGGCTGCCGCGGGTGTGCGCAACGCCAATGCTGCGGAAGGGCGTGCCTGAACCATGCTCAACAAGTACGCGAGGAACTTCTTCACGACCCTGTTCACCCCGCTGGCGGCGCTGCTGCTGCGGTGGGGGGTCAGCCCTGACGCCGTGACCATCGCCGGCACGGCGGGGGTGGCCGTCGGCGCGCTGGCCTTCTATCCGCAGGGCGAGCTCTTCTGGGGCACGCTGTTCATCACCGCCTTCGTCTTCTCCGACGTCATCGACGGCATCATGGCCCGGCTGCGGGGACCGGGCGGCCCCTGGGGCAGCTTCCTCGATTCCACGCTGGACCGGGTGGCCGACGGCGCCGTGTTCGCTGGCCTGGCCGTCTGGTACTTCACCGGCGGGGACTCCGTCCCGACGGCGGTTGCAGCCCTGCTGTGCCTCGTGCTCGGAATGCTCGTGTCCTATGCCCGGGCCAAGGCCGAGGCGCTCGGCTTCGACGCCAGCGTCGGCATCGCCGAACGCGCCGAGCGGCTCGTGTCGGTGCTCGTCACCGCAGGACTGACCGGCCTTGGCCTGCCGGGGGAGTTCCTCCTCGGCGTCCTGGTCCTGCTCGCCCTTGCCAGTGGAGTCACAGTTTTCCAGCGGGTCGCCGCCGTGCGGCGCCAGTCGATGGACCCCCGCCCCGCCGGACAGGGCTGAACCCGGTGCCCTCCAGCGGCCGGACCGCTCGATGAGCGTGCCGCCAGGCGCCGCGCCCGCCCCGCCGCGGGCCCTGCTGATCGTCAACCCCACCTCCGGCCGCGGTCGGAGCCTGAGATTTAGAGCCGGGGTCCGCAGTGCCCTGGCCGGGCAGGGCTACGATGTCGTCGAACATGTGACCCGGGACCTGGCCGACGCCCGCGCGGCCGCCGCCACGGCCGGCCCGGGCTCCCTCGTCGCCTCCCTCGGCGGTGACGGCCTGCACGGGGCCGTCGCCGCCGGCCTCCGCGGCACCTCGGCGGTGCTGCTCGCCCTTGGCGGCGGGCGGGGCAATGACACGGTCCGCAGGCTGGGGTTGCCGGTCAACCCCGTCCGGGCCGTCCGCTCGATGTCAGCCCTGTCGGTGCGTCCCCTCGACCTCGGCTGCGTGAACGGGGTCCCGTTCCTCGGCGTCGCCCACATCGGCTTCGACGGGCTCGCCGCGGAACTGGCCAACGCCGCACGGGTCGGCCTGGGTCCCCTGAGCTACCTCGCCGGGGGAGTGCGGGCACTTCTCGCCTGGAAGGGCGTCGGGTTCGAAGTCGAGGTCGACGGCGATCGGGAGGAGTTTCGCGGCTGGTTCGTCGCCGTCGGCAATGTCGGCCAGTACGGCGGAGGCATCCGCATCGCTCCCGACGCCGCCGCCGATGACGGCCTGCTCGACGTCGTCCGCCTGCGCGGCGGCGGCCGGGTCCGCCTTGTCTCCGTGTTCCTCCGCGCCTTCCGCGGCGCCCACCTCACCCAGTCGGGCGTCGCCTCCTCCCGGGGCCGGCTGGTCCGCCTGACCGCGGCGCCGGGCCTGAACGTCTACGCCGACGGGGAACTGGTCGGGCCCGTCCCCGCCGAAATTACTTTGCTGCCCTCGGCCGTCCTGGTCCTGGTGCCGCGCTCCTCTCCGGCGCTGCGGGAAAACCAGGCGGAGGCGCCCGGGCGCCCGCGCGCCGGAGCCGGCGGGTAGCCGCCCTTCCCGGACGCGGCGCCGACCCGCGGAACGGCCCGGAACGGGCGCGGTGTGCCGGCCCGTCCGGGCGTATTATGGGATGCGTTACCTTTTACCAATCTTTAGGGGCTTTCTGTGTCCACCGTTGACGACAATTCAACAACCGCCGCTTCGACCGGCGGCAGCCGCGTCAAGCGCGGAATGGCTGAAATGCTGAAGGGCGGCGTGATTATGGACGTCGTCACGCCGGAGCAGGCCCGGATCGCCGAAGACGCCGGCGCGGTGGCTGTCATGGCCCTCGAGCGGGTTCCGGCCGACATCCGCGCCCAGGGCGGGGTCTCGCGCATGAGCGACCCCGACATGATCGACGGCATCATCGACGCCGTGTCCATCCCCGTGATGGCCAAGGCCAGGATCGGTCACTTCGTCGAGGCGCAGGTGCTGCAGTCGCTCGGCGTCGACTACATCGACGAGTCCGAGGTGCTGACCCCTGCGGACTACTCAAACCACATCGACAAGTGGAAGTTCACGGTGCCCTTCGTCTGCGGCGCCACGAACCTGGGCGAGGCGCTGCGCCGCCTCAACGAGGGCGCGGCGATGATCCGCTCCAAGGGCGAGGCCGGCACCGGCGACGTCTCCAACGCGACGATGCACATGCGCAAGATCCGCTCGGAGATCGCCCGGCTCTCCTCAATGGCCGAGGACGAACTGTACGTTGCCGCCAAGGAACTGCAGGCGCCCTACGAGCTGGTCAAGGAGGTCGCCCGGGAGGGCCGCCTGCCGGTGGTGCTCTTCACCGCCGGCGGCATTGCGACCCCTGCGGACGCCGCCATGATGATGCAGCTCGGCGCCGACGGCGTGTTCGTCGGTTCGGGCATCTTCAAGGCAGGGAACCCCGCCGAGCGGGCCGCCGCCATCGTGAAGGCGACGACCTTCCACGACGACCCGGACATGGTCGCCAAGGTCTCCCGGGGCCTGGGTGAGGCCATGGTGGGCATCAACGTCGACGAGCTGCCGCAGCCGCACCGCCTCGCCGAGCGCGGCTGGTAGCAGGCGCACCGGGGGCTCAACGCACGAACAGAAGGGGCACCGCCAACAGGCGGTGCCCCTTCTGCGTTCCCTCTGGGGGCCGGTGGATCAGTGCCGGCCGCGGCCGAGGTCGCCGTCGGGTTCGATCTGCTCCTTGCGGACTTCCTCGTTGACCGTGTGCTGCTCGGTCACCGTCTCCTTGTCGAGGCGGACGCGTTCGACCGGTACGGCTTCCTTCTCGACGACGGGCCGCTCCTCGTGCAGGACGACCTCGTGCTCCTCCTCGCTGATGGCCGGGCCGGCCATTGCGGCGTCGCGGTTGGCGTCGGTGATCGGCTCACGCTCGAGGCGGACCTCTTCGTGCGACACCGGAACCGTCTGGGACACGTTCTCGGAGACCACGAACTTGCGCAGTCGCACCCGGCCGGCTTCGCGCGACTCGGTGCCCACGCGCAGCTGCTCCTCCGAACGGGTCATTGCCTCGTCGGTGGTCGGTCCGGAGGTGTCGTGGCCGACGGCTTCACGGCCGGTGGTGGTGCCGGTGGTGTCGTAGTCGACGTCGCGTGTCCCGTCGGAGCCGCCGTTGAGGCTGTAGTGCCGGTACAGGCGGTCCTCCTCCTCGGGGCTCAGGTGGCCGTCCTTGTCCACCTTGGGAGCGTCCTTGACGAGGTCCTTGCTATAGGGCACGCGGACGTCGTTGCCGTCAACCGATGCGGCCTGGAGCGGCACGAAGGACTCGGAGGTGCCGAACAGGCCGGTGTTGACCGTGACCCAGCTGGGCTGCCCGGTCTCGTCATCGACATACAGCTGGCCGATCGAGCCGAGCTTGCCGCCGTCATTGGTGTACACGTTTCCGCGGCCGGCGGCCAGGTCGTTCAGGTTTTCCTGGGTAATCATGTTTCTCCTTGGTGTTCACGAAGGTGTTCACTGGCTCCGCCGTGGTGGGCGGGGCCGTAGTGGAGGTCATGGGCACGAGGCCCCGGGCTGCTTGCACCGCCCACTCTAGGGGCCCCGGAATTAAATGGCAAGCCTGCTTACTACTAGTCGATCTAGCGGTAGGCTACTAGCGTTGAAACGGCGATCGGCACCCTGCGTGCCGATCGGATCAACCCACACGCACCGCAACGTTCGAGGAGATCTTCATGGCACAGCACAACACGTCCGGGTCGAGCACGCCGAAGGGTAGACGTGACGAGATGGTCGCCGAGGAGCGGCGGCAGTTCGGCGGGATGAAGTTCGGCTCGGCCTTCTTCGGTTGGATGACGGCCACAGGCATTGCGGTGGTCCTCACTGCACTTCTCGGCGCTGTCGGAGCAGGGGTGGGGGTCGCGAACAACGCCGACGCCGGACAGGTCGCCGACCAGGCCTCCCAGGACCTGCAGACAGTGGGCATCGTCAGTGGACTCGTGCTCGCGGCAATCCTTTTCATCGCCTACTTCTGCGGCGGATATGTCGCCGGGCGCATGGCGCGTTTCGACGGCGCCAAGCAGGGCCTGGCGGTCTGGCTGTGGGCGATTGCCGTGGCGATCCTCCTTGCCATCCTCGGCGCCGTCGCCGGGAGCCAGTTCAACGTCCTCGGCAGCCTCAACGGCTTCCCCCGCATCCCCGTTAACGAGGGTGCGCTGACCACCGGTGGGATCATCGCCCTCGTCATCGCCGTCATCGTCCCCCTGATCGGGGCCGTGCTCGGCGGCAAGGCCGGGATGCGTTTTCACCGCAAGGTCGACCAGGTCGGCGCGAACTCTGCGGCCGGCCTGAACGTTTAGCTGACAGGCCGGTGTAGACGGCCCGTCGACACGGTCCTTCAGCCCACCAACCGGCACGGCGGCCGGTCCGAGCTGCCGCTCCCGCTCCAGCGGGAGCGGCAGTTCCACCGGGTCAGGCCAATCCGGCAGCCCGGTGAAGGAAGGCCGGTGCGGGCGGGCCGGTGCTCAACCGGTGTCGGCGCAGGAGCAGGCCGATACTTTGGAGGGTTCGCATGGCGCGGTTCATAGGACGGACTCGTCCCCGGGGTGCAAAACGCGTGGCCGGGCTGGTCCTGGGCTGGCTCCTCGTGGCCATTGGGCTCGCGGCCCTCGTCCTCCCCGGCCCCGGCCTGCTGGCGCTTGTCGCCGGACTCACCATGCTCGCCCAGCAGTACGAATGGGCCCGCCGGTGGCTGCAGCCGGTCAAGACCCGGGCCTTCGCCGCCGCCGCCCATGGCGTTCGGACCCGGCGCAACATCGCCCTCAGTTTCGCAGCCGTCCTGGTGATGGCCCTCGTCGGCGTGCTCTGGGGAATTCAGCCGCCCGCGCCCGGTTGGTGGCCGCTCGAGGCGCAGTGGTGGCTGCCCGGCGGCTGGAGCGTCGGCTCGGGGCTGATCGTCTCGGCACTGCTCGCGGCTGCGTTCATCGCCTACAGCATCCGGCGGTTCCGTCCCCGCAGTGCCCCCGACGCAGCCTAGGTCCGCCGTCCGCCCTGCCGTCCAGCGCTTAGAGTGCCATCCATAAGGTCTTGCCACGGCCCACGAGGTCGAAACCCCGGGCCGCGAAGAACTCCGATCCGGAGGGCGCCGCATTGACCGCGAGATGCCGGGCACCGGATGCCGCCGCCGTCTTGGCCGCGCGGCTCAGTAGCGCGGTGCCGAGGCCACGGTGACGGTACTCCGGCAGGACTTCGAGTGAGAAGATCCCGCCGAGGCCCCGGAGCCCCGGAACCCCGGAGGGGTAGAACGCGTAGGCTGCGCCGACGACGTTCCCGCCGACCCTTGTCTCGGCGTGCCAGGCCTGCCGTGGCTGGGACCGCACCACCCGCAGTTCCCGGGCCAGCGGCCCCAGATACTCAGGCACCTCCGTCGACAGTTCGGCAGCGCCGTCCTCGTAGGCGGCCGGAACCCCGACCGGCGCGGCCATCCACCACGGCTGCCACCCCGGGGAGAACCCCAGGGACGACAGGGAGCTGCTGCGCACCGCACCGTTCAGCCAGACGCCCACCGTCCTCGCTCCGAGCCTGCTGCCCTCGGCGAGGCCCGGGCGGATGCCGGCCAGCGAGACCTCCTCCGGGAACAGGAGCAGAAGCTGGGACCGTGCCGGAAGCCACGCCCACGTGCACCCGTGGGTGGAGAAGGTCTTCCCGCCGGTGGCGGTGGCAAGCGCCGCGAACCAGGCGGTGTGCAGGCGCTGGACCTGGGCAATTGTGACCATCCGGGCTCAGGCCAGGCCCCGCCGCTTCAACAGCGGCTCCAGTTCGGCATCCCGGCCCCGGAAGTTGCGGAACGCCTGAAGCGGGTCGATGCTGTTGCCCCGCGAAAGCAGCTCGGTGCGGAAGGTGTCGCCGTTGGCGCGGGTGAGCCCGCCCGAGGACTTGAACCATTCGACGGTGTCGGCGTCGAGGACCTCGCTCCAGATATAGGCGTAGTAGGCAGCGGCATAGCCGCCGGCGAAGATGTGCTTGAAATAGCCGGTCCGGTAGCGCGGGGGAACCAGGGCGAAGTCGACGCCGGCTTCCTGGAGCGCCTGCTGCTCAAAGGCCGCAGGGTCCTCAACGGTGGTGCCGGGGGGCAGGGAATGCCAGGCGAGGTCGAGCAAGGTCGCCCCGAGGTACTCGGTGGTGGCGAAGCCTTCACCCCACGTCGACGCCGCCGTGACACGGTCGATGACCTCCTGCGGGAGGGCTTCTCCGGTCTCATGGTGGCGGGCGTAGTTGGCCACGACCTCGGGCCACAGCATCCACATCTCATTGACCTGCGAGGGATATTCGACGAAGTCGCGCGGGACGCTGGTGCCCGAGAAAGTGGGGTAGGTGACGTTGGAAAACAGGCCGTGCAGTGCGTGGCCGAACTCGTGGAAGGCGGTGACCACCTCGTCGAAGCTGAGCAGGGTCGGCTCCCCGGGCGGAGGCTTGGGGATGTTCAGGTTGTTCACGACGACCGCGCGGGTGCCCTGGAGTGCGGACTGCTCAACGAAGGAGTTCATCCAGGCGCCCCCGTTCTTCGTGTCGCGGGTGTAGTAGTCACCAAGGAACAGGCCCAGGCCGGACCCGTCCTCGTTGAAGACCTCCCACACCCGCACCTCGGGGTGGTAGCCGGTGAGGTCGGGGCGTTCGGTGAAGCGCAGCCCGTACAGCTGCCCGGCCGCGAAGAAGATGCCGTCCTTCAGGACGCGGTCCAGCTCGAAGTAGGGCCGGAGCGCGGCGAGGTCGACGTCGTACTTCGAGCGGCGGACCCGCTCCGAGTGGAAGGCCCAGTCCCACGGCTCCAGCGGGTGCCCGGCGTCGGCCTCGAGCTCGGCGGCCTCGGCCCGGGCATTGCGCACGGCGGGCCCGGCCAGGGCGGCCAGGCGCTCCCGGATGGCCCCGAGCGAGGGTGCCGTCTGGTCGTCCGTGGCGGCCGCGGCGTACGTGTCGAAGCCCAGCAGGGCGGCGCGGTCCGCGCGCAGGGCCGCCATGCGTGCGGCAAGCTCCAGGGTGTTGTCCGGGCCTTCGCGGAAGCCGCGGTTCACCGACAGTTCATACAGGCGCCGGCGCACCGCGCGGTCGGTCAGCAGGGCCATCGCCGGCTGGCTGGTGGGGAGGATCAGCGTGAGCAGGTATCGGCCGGGGTGGCCCGCCGCTTCCGCGGCAGCTTCGGCGGCGGCGATGTCATCGGCAGGGAGGCCGTCGAGCTCGGCCGCGGTGTCGAGCAGGAGCGCGGAGGCATTGGTGTCCCGCAGCAGCCGCTGCTGGTACTCGGTTGAGAGTTCGGACAGTTCGGCGTTAAGCTCCCGCAGCCGGGCCTGGGCGGCGTCGTCGAGCTCGGCGCCCGCGGCCGTGAACCGCCTACGGTACTCGGCCAGCAGCCGGGCCGGTTCGGCGTCGAGGCCGTCGGCCGGGACCGCTTTGAGGCGCTCGAAGAGGGCGCGGTTGAGGTGGATATTGTCCGAGTGCTCGGCGAGGCGCGGCGCGATGTGCGTCTCGATCTCCTGAATGGCGGCTGTGGAGTCGGCGGAGGAACGGTTGTGGAACGCGGCGGCAACCCGCTGCAGGACCTGCCCCGAACGCTCGAGGGCGGTGATGGTGTTCTCGAAGTCCGCGGGCTCCGGGTTGGCGGTGATGGCCCCGATCTCGGCAAGCTGCTCCGCGAACCCCGCCTCGAAGGCCGGCAGGTAGTGCCCGTCCTCGATGCGGTCGAAGGGCGGCAGCTGGTAGGGGAGCGTGCTCGGCTCGAGGAAGGGGTTGCTCATAAGCGTTAACTTTTGCATGCCGCGGCGCCGGCGGGGAACTGGTTCCCCTCCGGCGCCCGTGCCGGCCGGTCGGGAACCGGGTGACCTGCCCGGACGTCTCCGCTGAATGGTAGGGCGGGCCGGCCCGGACGAAGGTCCGCGCGGACTGGAGTCAGCGCGGCCGGCTGCCCGCGTGGCGCCGGGCGAGGTCGGCGAGGGTGTCGTCAACCTCGCCCGGCTCGAACGTTCCGTACTTCCGCTCGACCGCCGTCCGGATGAGGAAGTCTGCGATCGCGGGGTTCTTCGGGAGCAGGGAGCCGTGGAGGTAGCTGGCCACCACATTGTGACGGCGCGCGCCCTCGTGGTTGTCGCGGGCGTTGTTGCCCTCGCCCTTGGTGACAGTGGCCAGCGGCGTCACCCCGGCGCCCAGGAAGGTCTGCCCGCTGTGGTTCTCGTACCCGTGGATCTCGCCGAACTCCTCGCTGGTGGCGACGACATTGCCGATGAGGCGCTCCTTTCCACCGTGGGTCTCAAGGTCGAGCACCCCGATGCCCGGGATCACCGTGCCGTCCACGGTCCGAAAGAACCTGCCGAACAGCTGGTAGAGCCCGCAGATGGCGAGCATCGGCTGCCCGTCCTCGGCCAGCCCGCGCAGGCGGGGCCCGATGGCCTGCAGATCCTGCTGGATGACCAGCTGCCCGCTGTCCTGCCCGCCGCCGCCGATGATCAGGTCGGCGTCGTCGGGGAAGCTGTCACCGGCATTGTGTTCGGAGACGACCGCGTCGTACCCGTGCCAGGCAAGGCGCTGCTTGAGCACCAGGACGTTGCCCCAGTCGCCGTAGATGTTCATCTCGCGGGGGTACAGCTGAAGGATTGATATCGTGCCCTTGGACATCAGGAAACCACCTCGACGGTCGTGATCTTTGAAAGTTCCCGCCGCACGGCGAGCATCGCGGTGTAGGTGCAGAAGATGCGCTTTGGCTGGCCCGGGCTGCCGGCGATGAACGCCGTGAGCGCGGCCGGGATCTCGGGCTCGATGCCGCGGACCTCGACGTCGTCGTACTTCAGGCGCAGCGCCATGTCGTAGGCGCGCACCCCGGTCACGAGGTTGACGCCGGCGGCGCGCAGCGAGTCGAAGTCGACGTCCCACAGCCACGACATGTCCCGGCCGTCGGCGTAGTTGTCGTTGATCGCGATCATGGTGGCGTGGCCGGCCGGATCGAAGGACTTCAGCCCGAGCCGGAAGCCGCTGGGGTTCTTCACGAGCACCAGTTCAAGGGGCTGGCCGTCGACGGTGAGGCTCTCGCCGCGCCCGAAGGCCGGTTCGACGGCCGACAGCGAGGAGAACAAAGCGTCCTGGTCGGCGGTCCCGCCGAGCACGGTGCGGGCCGCGGCCAGGGCTGCGGCGGCATTGAAGATGTTGTAGACCCCGCGCAGGCGCAGGTCGGCCGGCACCGATTCCCCACCGACGCCGAACACCGCGCCGTTGCCGTCGACCTGCTCCAGCACGACGTCGGCGGGGAGGTCCGAGGGCGCCGGGACGCCGGTGGCGCCGCGGAGTTCGTCATCGTTCGGGAAGGTGCTCCGCAGCGAGGGGTCGAGGCCGAAGTAGACGACGCCGGCGTCGCGCACCGTCGGCGCGAGACCGGCCACGCGCGGGTCCTCGCGGTTGAGGATCACCGTGCCGGTGGTGGCGGCGGCGATTTTGTCCAGCAGGCGGGTAGTCGCGTCGATCTCGCCGAACCGGTCGAGCTGGTCCCTCAGGACGTTCAGCAGCAGGGAGTACTTCGGGCGGACAAGGTTCACGAAGTGCACGGCGTGGGCCTCGTCGAGTTCAAGGACGGCGATGTCGGCGTTGAGGCGTCCGCGCCAGTCGACCTCGCCCAGCAGGGCCGCCGCGACGCCCCGGGTGAAGTTGCTGCCGGTCCGGTTCGTGAAAACCCGAAGGCCCTGCCCTTCGAGCAGCTCAACGACCATCTTGGTGGTGGTGGTCTTGCCGTTGGTTCCGCTGACCACCATCACGCCGTGCTCGAGGGTCGACAGGGCCCGGCCCATGAAACCCGGATCGAGGCGTTCCACCACGAGGCCAGGCAGCGCAGACCCGCCGCCGCGCAGCCTTGAGGCGCGGCGCACCGCTTTTCCAACCAGCACGCTCAGGGGATTCATGCCTTTAAACCTAGCGCAACCGCCCGGGGGAACCGGCCAGCCAACCCGCACCCGGCGTGGAAATGGACAACCTAGAATTGGACCATGGCCTCTTCCTCACCTTCGCCCTCCTCCGGCGTGCGCATCGGCGTGCTGGCCGTTCAGGGGGACGTGCGCGAACACATCCGAACCATCGAGTCGCTCGGCGGCACCGCCACCGCTGTCCGGCGGCCCTCCGAGCTCGAGGGGATCGACGGGATCATCATCCCCGGCGGCGAATCCACGACCATCGACAAGCTCACCCGGGCCTTCGACCTCGCGGAACCGCTGCGCGCGCGGATACTGGGCGGGTTGCCCGCCTACGGTTCCTGCGCCGGCATGATTATGCTCGCCGACGTCATCGCCGATCCCTCCACAGACCGCCAGGGCAACCCCCAGCAGACCCTTGGGGGACTGGACATCGTGGTGCGGCGCAATGCCTTCGGCCGCCAGCGCGAATCCTTCGAGACCGACCTGGCCTTCACGGGGCTCGCCGACACCGCCGGCGCCGGCGGGAACGACCCGGTGCGGGCCGTTTTCATCCGGGCCCCCTGGGTGGAAAAGGTCGGGCCGTCGGTGGAGGTCCTCGCCGAGGTGCCGGCGCCCGAGACGCCCCCGCCCGGCGGGTCCTCCGACGGCGGCCCGGAGAAGTCCGGGGCGGTCGCTAGAATTGTCGCAGTGCGGTCGGGCAACCTGCTCGCGACGAGTTTCCATCCGGAAGTCACCGGCGAGCGGCGGGTCCACGAGTTGTTTATTCGAATGATCAGAGGAGAAGCGTAAGCATGTCGGGGCACTCTAAGTGGGCTACAACCAAACATAAGAAGGCCGCGATCGACGCCAAGCGCGCTAAGTCCTTCGCCAAGCTGATCAAGAACATCGAGGTGGCGGCGCGGGCCGGAGGCGCGGATCTCGCCGGCAACCCGGGCCTTGAGCTCGCGGTGTCCAAGGCGAAGAAGACCTCGGTCCCCATCGACAACATCAACCGCGCCGTCAAGCGCGGCGCCGGGCTCCTCGGCGACGCCGTCGACTACCAGACCATCATGTACGAGGCCCGCGGACCCCAGGGCTCGGCCCTGCTCATCGAGTGCCTCACCGACAATAAGAACCGGGCCGCCTCCGAGGTCCGTCTCGGCATCACCCGCAACGGCGGCAGCGTCGCCGACCCGGGCTCGGTCGCCTACCTGTTCACCCGCAAGGGCGTTGTCACACTGCCCAAGAACGGGCTGTCCGAGGACGATGTGCTGATGGCGGTGCTCGACGCCGGCGCGGAGGAGGTCAAGGAGTCGCCCGACACCTTCGAGGTTATCTCCGAGCCGCAGGATCTGCGGGCCGTGGTGGCCGCGCTCGAGGAGAACGGCATCGAGTACGACACCGACGAGGCCGAATTCGTCCCCTCAATGCAGGTCCAGCTCGACGTCGACGGCGCGAAAAAGTTCCTCAAGCTCGTTGACGCCCTCGAAGAACTCGACGACGTGCAGAACGTGTACTCCAATGCCGACCTCTCCGAAGAGGTCCTCGCCGAACTCGAGACCGACGATTAGCACCGTCCGGGCGGGCCTGCGGGACGGTGCGCCGTGACGATCCGCGTCATGGGCATCGACCCCGGGCTGACCCGGTGCGGCCTTGCCGTCGTCGACGTCGAACCGAACCGGCACTCGACCCTGGTCGCCGTCGGCGTGGTGGGCACGGAGGCCGGTCGCAGCCTCGACCAGCGGCTGCTGGTCATCGCCGAGGCCGTCGACGAGTGGCTCGACCTCCACTCCCCGCACGTGCTGGCCGTCGAACGGGTCTTCAGCCAGCTGAACGTCAGCACCGTGATGGGCACAGCCCAGGCCTCCGGCGTCGTCATCGCCGCCGCGGCCCGGCGCGGGATCCCGGTCGCGCTGCACACCCCCACCGAGGTCAAGGCCGCGGTGACCGGCAACGGGCAGTCGGATAAGGTGGCCGTCACCAAGATGGTCACCAAGATCCTGCGGCTTGACGCCCCGCCCCGGCCGGCCGACGCCGCCGACGCCCTGGCCCTGGCCATCACCCACGCCTGGCGCAGGGGAGTGGGAATGCAGGGGGCGGCCGCCGCCTCCGGTGCGGGAGCCGCCACTCCTGCCCAGCGCCTGTGGGCCGAGGCCGAGGCGAGGGCCCGGCGGCGCTGACGGGCACCGCGGAGGATCCGGGAGCGCTGACGGAGGACGGCCCGGTGTGGCGTTGCGCGTCCGGTGCCCCGGAACGGTAACGTAATAGAAAGTATGTTCGGACGCTGGTTCGGGCGATCGATCCCACCACCTCTTTGGAGCTCCCCGACATGATCAGTTCCCTCCGCGGCACGGTGGCCTCCGTGGGCCTGCAGTCCGCCGTGCTCGACGTCAACGGATTCGGTATGCAGGTCCAGGCGACGCCGCAGACCCTGGCCACGCTCCGGGTCGGCGGCGAGGCCCAGGTCTTCACCACGATGGTTGTGCGGGAAGACTCGATGACTCTTTTCGGCTTCGAAGACGCCGAGCAGCGCGAGGTCTTCGACACGCTCCTGGCGATCAGCGGCGTCGGCCCGCGGCTCGCCCTGGCCGTACTCGCCGTGCACACCCCCGAAGCCATCCGCATCGCCGCCTCCTCCGGGGACGACAAAGCCTTCAGCAAGGTGCCCGGCATCGGGCCCAAGGGCGCGCGCCGGATTGTCCTCGAACTCGCGGGCAAGCTGGTACCCCTCGAGGCGCCCGGCGTTCCGAAGAACACCTGGCAGGGCCAGGTGCTCACGGCAATGATGGGGCTCGGCTGGTCGGAAAAGGACGCCGGAGCAGCCATCGACGCGGCAGTTTCTGACGCGCCGGAGATCGCGGCCACGGGCGACGTCGGCCAGATCCTCAAACTCACGCTGCGCAGGCTTGGCTCCGACGGCGCCCGGAGCTCGGCCCGGGCGAGGACCCTCTGATGAGCCCCGCCCAGCAGCCCGAGGAAGCACCCCTCGTCTCCGCCGGTTCCGATCCCGAGGACCGGGCCGTCGAGGCCGCCCTGCGGCCGAAGAACCTCGACGACTTCGTCGGGCAGAAACGCGTGCGCCGGCAGCTGTCCCTCGTGCTCGAGGCTTCCCGGCTCCGTGGCCGCAGCGCCGACCATGTGCTGCTCTCGGGCCCGCCCGGGCTGGGCAAGACGACGCTCGCCATGATCATCGCCGCCGAGATGAACGCGCCGCTGCGCATCTCCTCGGGCCCGGCGATCCAGCACGCCGGCGACCTCGCCGCGATCCTTTCCTCGCTCACCGAGGGTGAAGTGCTGTTCCTCGACGAGATCCACCGCATGTCCCGCCCGGCGGAGGAAATGCTCTACATGGCGATGGAGGACTTCCGCGTCGACATCGTCGTCGGCAAGGGCCCCGGCGCGACGGCCATCCCGCTCGACCTTCCCCCCTTCACCCTTGTCGGGGCCACCACCCGCGCCGGGCTGCTGCCCGGGCCGCTGCGCGACCGTTTCGGCTTCACCGGCCACCTCGAGTTCTACTCCACCGAGGAGCTCGAACTGGTGCTGCGCCGCTCGGCGATGCTCATGGACATGAAGGTCAACTCGGCCGCCTTCGCCGAGATCGCCGGCCGCTCCCGGGGGACCCCGCGCATCGCCAACCGCCTGCTGCGGCGGGTGCGCGACTGGGCGCTCGTCCACGGCATCGACCTGATCGACGCCGGCAGCGCCGGGGCGGCCCTGGACATGTACGAGGTCGACGAAAAGGGCCTGGACCGGCTCGACCGCTCCGTGCTGACCGCCCTGATCACCAAGTTCAACGGCGGCCCGGTAGGCCTGTCGACGCTTGCCATCGCCGTCGGGGAGGAGCCGGAGACCGTCGAGACGGTTGCCGAACCCTACCTGGTCCGCGAGGGCATGCTTGGGCGCACCCCGCGCGGCAGGATCGCCACCGCCGCGGCCTGGCACCACCTCGGGCTGGTGATGCCGCCCTCGGTGGCCGCCGCGATGCCCGAGGATCTTTTCACCGCCGCGCAGGAGGAGGAGGTTTCCGGCGGGGACCCGGCCGAGGACTGGATGACCTGAGCCCGCCTGACCGGCCGGGGGCCGGTTTCCCTTTACACTGGGAGGACACGCGGCGTGAGCCGGCTGAACCTGCGCCGGCTGTGCCGCTCCAAGTCATAGGAACGGAACTTTTCTGTGTTCGCAAACGTAGTAGCCTCGACCGCCGCCGACACCGGTAACGCCGCCGGTGGAGGATTCGACATCTTCAACCTGATCCTGCCGCTCGCACTGGCGTTTCTGATTTTCTCCATGTTCCGCCGGCAGCGCAAGGCCAAGCAGCAGGTCACCGAGATGCGTTCGCAGATGGAGCCCGGCGCCGAGGTGATGACCCAGTTCGGCCTCTTCGGGACCATCGTGTCGATCGACCAGGAAAACAACAAGGCCGTTATCGAACTTTCCCCGGGCAACACCGCAACCGTGCACACCCAGGCCCTGAGCAAGGTTGTGAAGCAGGAGCCGGCAGGGGACCTCGCTGATGAGCCCTCGGTCGCCGCGCCGGACACCATCGCCGCGCCGGACACCATCGCCACGACCGGGACCGCCGGCGCCGCGGGAAGCACCGCCGCCGAAACCCCCGAGGAAACCGTGGCTCGGCTGAACCGCGAGAACAACAGGAACAACGACAACTAGCATGCGGTCCCGGCCCCGGGCAGCCCCGGCGGCCGGGTTCCCCCGGCACGGCGCGGACACCGCGCTCCACTCCTAAGGACAATCGACAATGCCACGTACCGGCCCCGGCACGGCAGCCAAACGAACCCTCGTCTGGCTGGGCGTACTTCTTGCTCTGCTCGCCGCGCTGCTGGGCGCCGGCTCCGCCTGGAGCAACGCGAGCTGGACCCCGAAGCTTGCCCTCGACCTCGAGGGCGGCACGCAGCTGATCCTCTCGCCCAAGCTCCAGGGCGGCGGCTCCGAGATCAGCCCCGAACAGCTGAACCAGGCGGTGGAGATCATCCGCCAGCGGGTCGACGGCAGCGGCGTGGCCGAAGCCGAAATCTCCACCCAGTCGGGCCGCAACGTCATCGTCTCCCTCCCTGGGACCCCCGACTCCGAGACCCGTGAGCTGATCCGGGCCTCGGCGCAGCTTGAATTCCGCCCCGTGCTCGCGGGCGGACCGGGCCAGGCGCCTGCCGCGGAGACCCCCACGCCCGCCGACCAGCTGCCCAAGCCCACGGCCGAGCCCACCAACGCCAGCGACCCCAACTGGATCACCCCGGAGATCTACACGGCGTTCGAGACCCTCGACTGCCTCGACCCCGCCGCGCTTGAGCCGAGGACCGAACCGGCCCCCGCCGACCAGCCCCTCGTCGCCTGCGAGCCCGAAACCCAGGGCAAGTACATCCTGGGTCCGGTCGAGGTGCCCGGCACCGACATTGAGGACGCGACCTTCGGAACGGCCCGCAGCCAGCAGGGCCAGGCCCTCAACAGCTGGGTCGTCAACATCGACTTCAACGACAAGGCCACGAAGACCTTCCGCGAAGTCACGGAGCGGCTCTTCGCCTTCGAAGACGGCGACCCCCGCAACCAGTTCGCCATTGTGCTGGACGGACGCATCGTCTCCGCCCCCACAACGGAGGCCGTAATCCCCGACGGCAACCCGAGCATCAGCGGCAGCTTCACCGAGGAGTCGGCCGCCACCCTCGCCGAGCAGCTGAAGTACGGCGCCCTGCCGATCAGTTTCGAGATCCAGAGCGAGCAGCAGATCTCCGCGACCCTCGGCGCCGACCAGCTGCGCCTTGGCCTCATCGCCGGCCTGATCGGCCTGGCGCTGGTGGCCGTGTACTCGATGTTCCAGTACCGCATGCTCGGCCTGGTCACCATCGCCTCGCTTGTCGTGGCCGGCGTCCTGACCTACCTGGCCATCGCCATCCTGGGCTGGACGGAGAACTACCGGCTGTCCCTGGCCGGTGTGGCAGGCCTGATCGTCGCCATCGGGCAGACCGCGGACTCCTTCATCGTGTACTTCGAGCGGATCCGCGACGAGCTGCGCGACGGCAGGGGCATGATTTCCGCCGTGGAGAACGGGTGGCGCCGCGCCAAGCGGACGGTGCTCGCCTCCAAGGCGGTCAACCTCCTCGCAGCCCTTGTCCTCTACTTCGTGGCCGTCGGCAACGTTCGCGGCTTCGCCTTCACCCTGGGCCTGACGGCCATCGCGGACCTCGTCGTCGTGTTCCTGTTCACCCACCCGGTCCTGCGCCTGCTGGCCCGGACCCGGTTCTTCGGCGAGGGCCACAAGTGGTCCGGGCTTGACCCGGAGCGTCTGGGCGTGGCGCCGCTCTACCGCGGAGCCGGACGCTTCCGCAGCCCCGCCGAGACGGCCGCCCGGCCGGCCGTAGCGGCCAAGACGAAGAACAAGGCGGCCGCCGGCGAGGCGGAACGCCGCATGACCATTGCCGAGCGTCGCATCGCGGAGCAGCAAAAGGCATTGGCCGGACGCGGCCCCGCCGAAGAGAAAGAAGACAACCGATGAAGCGCAGCAGCTTCGCCGACTTCGGTAACGAGCTCTATTCCGGCAAGCGGTCCTACCCCTTCGTCGCCAAGCGGAACCTCTGGTTCATCATCGCCGCAGCCGCCGTGCTCCTCTCGCTGATCATCCCGGTGGTCAAGGGCGGATTCAACCTTGGCATCGACTTCCGCGGCGGCTCCGAGTTCACCGTGTCCGACACCGCCAACACCGACATCGCGGTGGGGGAGAAGGCCGTCACCGCCGTCGTGCCCGAGGCTGTCCCGCGGGTCACCAACATCGCGGCCGAGACCATCCGCGTCCAGACCGAGCGGCTCAGCGACGACCAGACGCTGAGCGTGCGCGACAACCTCGTGGAAGCCTACGGCGTCGGGCCCGAACAGGTGACCTCGAGCTTCGTCGGGCCCACCTGGGGCGAGGACGTCAGCCGGCAGGCGCTGATCGGCCTGGTGGTGTTCGTCCTGCTGGCCGCCGTGCTCATGGCCCTGTACTTCCGGACCTGGAAGATGTCATTGGCCGCCATGAGCGCCCTGGTGGTCGTCATGGTCGTGACCGCCGGGCTGTACTCGCTCAGCGACTTCGAGGTGACCCCCTCGGCGATCATCGGCTTCCTCACCATCCTCAGCTACGCCCTGTACGACACGGTGGTGGTGTTCGACAAGATCCGGGAAAACACCGCGGAGCTCTCCGTGGACTCCAAGCGGACCTTCGCCGAGCAGGTGAACCTCGCGGTCAACCAGACGCTGGTGCGCTCCATCAACACCTCGGTCGTGGCGGTGCTGCCGGTGGCCTCAATCCTGTTCATCGGTGCCTACCTCCTCGGCGCCGGAACGCTCCGCGACCTGTCCCTGGCGCTGTTCATCGGCATCATCCTGGGCACCCTGAGCACCATCTTCGTCGCCGCGCCGATGTACGCCTGGCTGCGGCTGAATGAGCCGGAGATCAAGGAGCAGGAAAAGAAGGTCCGGCAGCGGCGGGCGCTCCAGGCCGCAAACGCCTGATCCGGGGGTGCCGGCGGTGCAGCTCCTGCGCCGCCGGCACCGCTAGACTTAACGGTGTGCACTCCCGAAGGGCATGAGAGGTAGCCGACGCGCTGAGGATAAGGGCTGAAATGGCTGAAGCGGTAACACCCGCAGAGCGGTCCACCACCGGCCGGACACCACCGCCGGCCGCTCCATCGCGTCCTGTGCCCGGCCCGCCGCCCGCCGCTCCGGCCGCAGGTCCGAACTGGATCGCGGCGCCGGTCGCACCGGCGGCAGCCCAGGCCGCTCCGGCGGCCGCTCCGTCCCGCCTGCCCGGGTCCGAACCGCCCACCCCCGGCCGCCGAGGGCGCACCCGTGCCCGCATCGCGCGGCTGACCGGGCGCGGCTCAAGCGGCTACTCGCCGGTGCTGGAGCCGCTCCTGCGTACGGTGCGGGCCAACAACCCCAAAGAGGACCTGGACCTCATCCAGCGCGCCTACCTCGTCGCCGAGCGCAGCCACGAAGGCCAGATGCGCAAGAGCGGCGACCCGTACATCACCCACCCCGTGGCGGTCGCGACGATCCTGGCCGAGCTTGGGATGTCGGGGACCACCCTGGCCGCGGCGCTGCTCCACGACACCGTCGAGGACACGGCCTACACCCTCGATGAGCTGCGCCGGGACTTCGGCGCCGAGGTCGCCATGCTCGTCGACGGCGTCACCAAGCTGGACAAGGTCTCCTTCGGCGACGCGGCGCAGGCCGAAACGGTGCGCAAGATGGTCGTGGCCATGGCCAAGGACATCCGGGTGCTCGTCATCAAGCTTGCCGACCGGCTCCACAACGCCCGCACCTGGCGCTTCGTTTCACCCGAGTCCTCGGCCCGGAAGGCCCGGGAAACCCTCGAGATCTTCGCCCCGCTGGCCCACCGGCTCGGCATGAACACCATCAAGTGGGAGCTCGAGGACCTTTCCTTCGCTGCCCTCCACCCGAAGGTGTACGAGGAGATCGTGAGGATGGTCGGGGACCGCACCCCCGAGCGCGAGAAGCACCTGAACCTGATCCGCGACCAGATCGACGAAGACCTGCGCGCGGTGAAGATCAAGGCCACCATCACCGGGCGGCCCAAGCACTACTACTCGATCTATCAGAAGATGATCGTCCGGGGCAAGGACTTCGACGACATCCATGACCTCATGGGCGTCCGGGTCCTCGTGGACAGCGTCCGCGACTGTTACGCAACCCTCGGCTCGCTTCATTCGCGCTGGAACCCGCTGCCCGGCAGGTTCAAGGACTACATCGCGATGCCGAAGTTCAACATGTACCAGTCCCTCCACACCACGGTGATTGGCCCCGGCGGCAAGCCCGTCGAGATCCAGATCCGCACCCACGACATGCACCGGCGGGCCGAGTACGGTGTGGCGGCGCACTGGAAGTACAAGAACGGGGCCGGCAAGGCTGCCGAGGCCCCCGACAGCGGAGACCTCGGGTGGCTGCGCAGCCTCGTCGACTGGCAGCAGGAGACGGCCGACCCCAACGAGTTCCTCGACTCGCTGCGCTTCGAGATCAACGCCCGCGAGGTGTTCGTCTTCACTCCCAAGGGCGAGGTCATGGCCCTGCCGGCCGGCTCCACCCCCGTGGACTTCGCCTACGCGGTGCACACCGAGGTGGGGCACCGGACGATCGGTGCCCGCGTCAACGGCAAGCTCGTGCCGCTGAACAGCGAACTGAACCACGGCGACTGGGTTGAGATCTTCACCTCCAAGGCCGAAGGCGCCGGGCCGAGCCAGGACTGGCAGGGCTTCGTCAAGAGCCCGCGGGCCCGGAACAAGATCCGGCAGTGGTTCACGAAGGAGCGCCGCGAAGAGGCCATCGATAAGGGCAAGGACCTGCTCACCCGCGCCATGCGCAAGCAGAACCTTCCCCTGCAGCGGATGATGACTCATACCGCGCTGCTCTCCGTGGCCCAGGAGCTCCACCACCAGGACATCGCCGCCCTGTACGCAGCGGTCGGCGACGGGCACACCTCCGCCCAGAACGTCATCGAGCACCTCGTGGCGCTTATGGGCGGCCACCAGGAGGCCGAGGAGGACCTGGCCGAGCCTGCGGTCGCCAGCCAGCCGCGCCGGCCCAAGTTCTCCGACTCCGGGGTGACGGTGCGCGGCGTCGGCGACGTCTGGGTGAAGCTCGCCCGGTGCTGCACGCCGGTTCCCCCCGATCCGATCATCGGGTTCGTCACCCGCGGCTCAGGGGTGTCGGTGCACCGCTCGGACTGCCGGAATGTCCAGGAGCTGCGGGATCAGCCGGACCGCATCGTGCCCGTCGAATGGGCCCCGACACAGTCGAGTGTGTTCCTCGTCGAGATCCAGGTGGAGGCACTGGACCGGAAGAGCCTGCTCTCGGATGTGACCCGGGTCCTTTCGGAGAACCAGGTCAACATCCTCGCCGCGAGCGTCAATACCTCCTCGGACCGCGTGGCCATGTCGAAGTTCGCCTTTGAGATGGGCGATCCGAAGTACCTCAACCACGTGCTGGCCGCCGTACGGCGGATCGATGGCGTGTTCGACGTCTACCGGACCACCGGCTCGCAGCGGCGCACCTAGGACGGGACCTGGGCCTCTGTCCCGGTGAGCGGGACGGGCCGTGGGTCATCTCTCCCGGTCCGGGTCCTCGTCCTTTCACCGCTTGCGCAGCGTGCGCCAGGTTGGGTTCCCGGCGCCGTGCGGCTACGGCCGTGCCCCTGAACCGCCGGCGTCGGTCCGGGCCTGCCCGAGCCGGGCGAGGGCACGGGCCTTGCCCGGTACCCTGCGCACGCCCGCCAAAGCCGCCTCCACCAGCCGCAGCGGACACTCGAGCCCCGGCGCGGCGGCCAGGGCGGCCAGGATGTCGACGGCGGTCTCCTCGGGCCCGTGGACGGCGATATCGAGGGCGGTGCGCAGCGGCGTCGTCACCGGCACGCCGCCGACGAGATTGACGTCGAAGGGTCCCAGCGCCACCTGGTGCATCGTGGTGGCCCCGAACGCCGGGACCGCGGTAGTGCGCCGGCGGTGGTCCGTGACCACGCTCAGCAGCGGCGGTGGCGGCGCGCACCCGTACACCCAGGCCGCGCATTGGCGGGCCAGCGCCACGCGGCCGCGCAGCGGGGCCGGAAGCGCGTTCGCCGCCGCACGCGCGCGCACGGCCGCGTCTTCGGGGCAGTCGGTGCGCCGGTAGGTCTCCCGGTAGACCCTCCTGACCAGGCCGTCGAGGGTCATCCCCTGAAGTTCGACGGCGCTGAAGAACTCCCCGGCATGGAAGAGCACGGCCTCGCCGGGCGGCTGCCGCCCGGCGGGGCCGGCACGGGCCCACGTGTCGCGGACGACCCGGACGGGGGGAACAGTGGAGCCGGTGCTCAGCGGTGACATTGCTCAAGCATTCCGAACCCGGCACGGCAGGGAAAAGCCCCCGGGGCCCGATGTGGAAAAACGGGCTCCGGGGGCTTCCGCCCGGACGCGGGGCTGGGAGAAGCGTGCTAGGAGAAGTCCTGGGCCGACCGCTGCAGCATCTCGAGCCACTGCTCGCGGGCGGAGAGGGCATCCTTCGCGGTGGAGATCCGTTTGGCGTCCCCGGCCTTCTCGGCCGCCTCAAGGTCATCCTTCAGCGTGGCGATGGTGGCCTGCAGCTGGCTCAGCGCGCTGTTGGTGCGGGCCTTGGTCTCAGGATTCGTCTTGTGCCAGTGCTCGTCCTCGGCCGCCTTGACGGCGTCCTCAACGCGGCGCAGGCCGGCGTCCATCCTTCCGATGTCGGCGCGCGGCACCTTGCCCGCCTCCTCCCAACGGTCCCGGATCGATTGCAGCGCCTTCTTGGCCGCGGCGACGTCCCTCACGGGCAGCAGCGCGGCGGCCTCCTTCAGGAGGGCCTCCTTGGCCACAAGGTTCGCGCCGTACTCCTCGTCGACCGCGTCGTTGGCCGACTTGCGGGCCTCGAAGAAGCGGTCCTGGGCGGCGCGGAACCGCGCCCACAGGGCGTCGTCGTCCTTGCGGCTGGCCCGCTTCGAGGCCTTCCACTCGTCCATCAGGCGGCGGTATTCGGCCGCCGTCGCACCCCAGTCGGTTGAACTTGAGAGGCTCTCGGCGCGGGCGATCAGCGCTTCCTTAGCGCGCTTGGCCTCGGCGTTGTCGCTGTCCAGCTGGGAGAAGTACGCGCGGCGGTGCCGGTCGAAGATCGTTCGGGCGGAGCGGAAGCGCTTCCACAGGGCGTCCTCGGTGCCCCGGCCCAGACGCGGACCGTTCTTCTGCGCGGCCTTCCACAGCTCGAACAGCTCGTTCATGCGCGTGCTGCTGACCTTCCACTGGACGGTCGCCGGGTCGCGGCCCGCCAGTTCCTCCGCCTCGGCGACGATCGCCTCGCGGGCGGCAAGTTCCTTGGCCTTGAGCTCGTCCTGGGCGGCCCGCTCGGCTTTCTCGAGCCCCGTGATCGCCTCGGTCAGCGCGTCGATGCGCGCCTCGAGGGCCGCGACGTCGCCGACGAGCTTGCGCTCGGCCACCTGGCTGCGCAGGTGCTTGGCGGTCTTCAGCATTTCCGCCGACGGTGCCTTGCCCTTGACGCGCTGCTCAAGCAGTGCGACCTGGCTGACGATGTCGTCATACTTCTTCACGAAGTAGGCGAGAGCCTCTTCCCGTGAGGCGTCGGGGTACTGGCCGACCGGGTGCTCCTCGCCGTTGAGGAGAAGGAAAACATGTCCGTCGTCCTCGACGCGGGCGAACTTTTCCGCCTCGGCCAGCGGAGTGCTGTGCGCCGGGGGGACCGCCAGCGGGGTCTGGGCCTTCTTCAGGGGCCGCGGCGCCATCGCTGTCGGCAGGGGAGCGCGCGGGGCGGCGGGTGCTGCGGGCCTCGCCGGGGCGGGGGCCGGTGCCGGGGCTGCTGGGCTTTCCGCGGCCGGGACGGCTGGGCTCTCCGCGACTGGGCTTTCTGGAGCTGCCGGGGCAGCTGGGCTCTCCGCGGCTGGGCTTTCTGGAGCTGCCGAGGTGTCCGTAGCGGCCGGGTTCTCTGGAGCTGCCGGAGTGTCCGTAGCGGCCGGGGTCTCCGGAGCGGCCGGGGTGTCAGCGACAGCGGTATCGGTGGGCTCGGTCTCCGGAGCCGGCGGGGTCTCCGGAGCTGCCGGGACCTCCGTGGCCTCTGTCCCGAGTGCGGCGGGGGCCTGCTCCCCGGCGGCCGGAGCGGCGTCGGTGGGACCCCCAGCTGCGGGGGCGTCAGCGCTGGCCGTCGCTTCCGCTGGCACGTCAACGGCGGAATCCACGCTGGGGTCCTGGGCCACTGATTCGTCGTTGATGGTCATTTCGTCGGATTGCTGACTGTCTGTCACCGCTATAAGTCTTTCGCTCGATGGATGGCACGGACCGGTCCGCCGCCATTTCGTTCAGAGATAAGGAGTCTATCGTTCCGGGGGCCGCAGGGGTTCCGTGTGTAGCGCTGCTCTTTCAGGGGCCTTCACCGCGTTTTCGCGGGGCACCCGGTCAGCCCCTAAAATGAGTGCCGCACCGGTGGAAGCGCCTCCCTGGCTGCATCGATCAAGGAGAAACGCCCCATGGCCCGTAAGGCATCACTGTCCGGCTTCCCGGAATGGCTTCCGCAGGAGCGGCTGATCGAGCTGCATGTGCTTGACACACTGCGCCGCGTGTTCGACCTCCACGGCTTCTCCAACATAGAAACCCGGGCCGTTGAGACCGTTGATCAGCTGCTGCGCAAGGGCGAGATCGACAAGGAGGTCTACGCCGTCTCCCGCCTGCAGGCCGACGAGGCCTCCGCGTCCGAGGCGGGCCTTGCCCTTCACTACGACCTCACGGTGCCGTTCGCCCGCTACGTCGTCGAGAACGCCGGCCACCTCGCCTTCCCCTTCCGCCGTTCACAGATCCAGAAGTGCTGGCGCGGGGAGCGCCCGCAGGAGGGGCGGGCCCGGGAGTTCACGCAGGCCGACATCGACGTCGTCGGCGACGGCGTCCTGCCGTTCCGGTACGACGTTGAACTGGCCCTGGTGGTCGTCGAGGCGCTCGGCGCGCTGCCGATTCCCGACTTCACGCTTCGGGTCAACAACCGGAAGCTCGCCGAGGGGTTCTACCGCGGCATCGGGCTCACCGATACCGCCTCCGTGCTGCGCAGCATCGACAAGCTCGAAAAGATCGGCGCCGCCAAGGTGGGGCAGCTGCTGCGCGAGGAGCTCGGTGCCACCGACGCCCAGGTCGACGCCGCCATCGCCCTCGCGGCGATCCGCACCCCCGATACCTCCTTTGTGGCGCAGGTGAGGGCGCTCGGGGTGTCCGACGACCTGCTGGAGGAAGGGCTGACCGAGCTCGAGCAGGTCATCGCCGAGGCGTCCAAGCGGGCACCGGGGCGCGTCGTGGCGGACCTGAGCATCGCCCGCGGCCTCGACTACTACACCGGCACCGTCTACGAGACGGTCCTCAACGGCCACGAAAGCCTCGGCTCCATCTGCTCCGGCGGGCGTTACGACAGCCTGGCGGCGAAGGGCAACCGCACCTTCCCGGGCGTCGGGCTGTCAATCGGCGTCACGCGGATCGTCTCCCGGATCCTCAGCCAGGACTTCGCGGCAGTCTCCCGGCAGGTTCCCACCGCCGTCCTGGTGACCCTCGCCGACGAGGACTCCTGGTCGGCGGCCCAGGATGTCGCCGCGTCGCTACGGGCCCGCGGCATCTCCGCCGAAGTGGCTGCTACCGCGGAGAAGTTCGGCAAGCAGATCAAGTTCGCCGACCGCCGCGGCATCCCGTTCGTCTGGTTCACCGGCGCCGACGGCACCCATGAGGTCAAGGACATCCGCTCCGGGGCACAGGAGGCCGCCGACCCGGATTTGTGGACCCCGCCGGCCGAGGATCTGGCCCCGCAGGTGCTGCGCGTCCCGTAGCGCGGCGCACTCGAGGACGACTGGCCCACCCGAAAACGAGCGGCGCGCCCCACAGCGGCCGCTGCGCCCAAAACGACACGCGGGCCAGATATATCCGGCGCGGATGTCGCAATCGCGTGCGTTTTCCGCCCGAGGTCAGCGGCCGACGGAAGGGTCAGCCGCGGGCGGACCGCCGGTTCCGGCGCCGGAGCACGACGGCGCGGCCCGCAACGCCGACGGCGAGGATCGCCGTCATGGTCAGCACCGAGGTCACGGGCAGGGTGAACGCCAGCAGCAGGCACCCCGCGGCGCCGACGACATTGAGGATCTTCGGGGCGTACCACTGGCGTTCGGTGAGGGTGAAGGCAGCCACGTTGGCCACCGCGTAGTACAGCAGCACCCCGAAGCTTGAGAAACCGACGACGGTGAGTACATCCGTCGTCAGCAGCAGGACAATCACGACGACGGCGGTGGCGGTATCCGCCGCCCACGGCACTCCGAACCGGGACCAGATCGCCGCAAGGGCCCCGGGCAGGTCGCCCTCCCGGGCCATGGCGAGGGTCGTGCGGCCCACCCCGGCGATGAGCGCCAGCAGCGCACCAAGGCTCGCCAGGGCGGCGGCCAGCGTCACGGCCAGCACCGCGGTCCCGGCGGCGCTTCCCCCGGGCCCGCCGCCGGCATCGCCAGCCGCCAGGACGGCGTCGCGCAGGGGCGCCGTGGAATCGCCCAGCGGTCCGGCGCCCAGGGCGGAGAGCAGCGCGGCGGCGAGGACGAGGTAGAGCACGAGGGTGAACCCGAGGGCACCGAAGATCGCCCGGGGAATGTTCTTGCCGGGCTCGCGCACCTCTTCGCCCATGGTGGCGATGCGCGCATACCCGGCGAAGGCGAAGAACAGCAGGCCGGCCGCCTGAAGCACGCCCCAGGGCCCTCCGGCCGGGGGCGTCCACGGCTGCGGGGCCGACGGCCCGGCGAAGGCCACGACGGCGGCGAAAGCCAGAACCGGCACGACCAGGGCGACGACGGCCCGCGTCATCAGTGCGGTGCGGGTGACGCCGAGCAGGTTGACCGCCGTCAGCCCCACGACGGCGGCAACCGCGGCCGGGGTTTCGTACCCGGGGGCGGCGTACAGGCCGAAGGTGAAGGCCATGGCCGCGCAGGAGGCCAGCTTGCCCGTGACGAAGCTCCAGCCCGCGACAAAGCCCGGCCACGGGCCCAGCTGGCGCCTGCCGTAGAGGTAGGTGCCGCCGCTCAAGGGATGCACTGTGGCCAAGGCGGCACTGGCGGCTGCGTTGCAGTAGGCGATGAATCCGGCCAGCACGACGGCGGCGGGAAGCAGGCTGCCGGCGGCCGCGGCGGCCGGACCAAACACGACGAACACCCCGGCACCGATCATCGATCCGATGCCAACGGTCGTGGCGTCGAATCCGCCCATCGAACGCCGGAGTCCCGGAACGTTGCTCATCCGTTGTGCCCTTTCGTGGAATGCGACCCGATGGCCGGCGGAACGCCGTGCCGGGCAGGACGCCGGTCATGGCGCGGCTGCTGGCCGGGACGGCTGCGGTTGACCGGTAAACTCGGACACGTTTGATCTAACACTTAGCAGGTGAAGCTCCGCCTGCGGTACTTCGGTAGGAAGGAATGCTGTGCTGCGCACGCATGAACTCGGCTCGCTCGGATCCGGGCATATTGGACAGACCGTCACCCTGACCGGCTGGGTGGCCCGGCGCCGGGACCACGGCGGCGTCGCCTTCCTCGACCTCCGCGACGCCTCCGGCGTAGCCCAGGTCGTCGTCCGCGAGGAGGAGGTCTTCTCCACCCTGCGCAACGAGTACGTCCTGCAGATCACCGGTACGGTGCAGAAGCGTCCCGAGGGCAACGAGAACCCCGCACTGGCCACCGGCGAGATCGAGGTGATGGCCGACCAGGTCGTCGTCCTCAACACCGCCGATCCGCTGCCGTTCCAGATCGACGAGCACGTCGAGGTCGGCGAGGAGGCGCGGCTGAAGCACCGCTACCTCGACCTGCGCCGCCCTGCGCCGCAGAAGAACCTGCGCCTGCGCTCGGAGGCCAGCCGGGTGGCCCGCGAGCTGCTTCACGCCGACGGCTACGTCGAAATCGAAACCCCCACCCTCACCCGCTCCACCCCCGAGGGTGCGCGCGACTTCCTGGTGCCCGCCCGCCTGGCCCCCGGCTCCTGGTATGCCCTGCCGCAGTCGCCGCAGCTGTTCAAGCAGCTGCTTCAGGTCGGCGGGTTCGAGAAGTACTACCAGATTGCCCGTTGCTACCGCGACGAGGACTTCCGCGCCGACCGCCAGCCCGAGTTCACCCAGCTGGACATTGAGGCGAGCTTCGTCGAGGAGGACGACATCATCGCCCTCGGTGAGCAGCTGATCACGCGCCTGTGGAAGCTGATCGACGTCGAGATCCCCACCCCGATCCGCCGGATGACCTACGCCGACGCCATGGCCAAGTACGGCTCCGACAAGCCCGACCTGCGCTTCGGGCTCGAGCTCACCGAGCTCACCGAGTTCTTCAAGGACACCGGCTTCGGCGTCTTCAAGGCCCCCTACGTGGGCGCCGTCGTCATGCCCGGCGGAGCCTCCCAGCCCCGCCGCACGCTCGACGCGTGGCAGGAGTTCGCCAAGCAGCGCGGCGCCAAGGGCCTCGCGTACGTCCTGATCGACGACGACGGCAGCCTCCGCGGCCCGGTCGCCAAGAACCTCAACGACGCCGAGCGCGAGGGCCTCGCAGCCGCCGTCGGCGCGAACCCGGGTGACTGCATCTTCTTCGCCGCCGGCGAGAAGACGCCGTCGCGCGCCCTGCTCGGTGCGGCACGCGTCGAGATCGGCCACCGCACCGGACTCATCAAGGACGGGGACTGGGCCTTCGTGTGGGTCGTCGACGCCCCGATGTTCGAGCCGGCCTCCGCCGCCGTGGCCGCGGGTGACGTCGCCGTCGGCGCCGGTGCGTGGACCGCAGTGCACCACGCCTTCACCTCGCCGAAGCCCGAGTTCCAGGACACCTTCGACACCGACCCCGAGAGCGCGCTGGCGTACGCCTACGACATCGTCTGCAACGGCAACGAACTCGGCGGCGGATCGATCCGTATCCACCGGCGCGACGTGCAGGAGCGTGTCTTCGCCGTCATGGGCCTGAGCGCGGAGGAAGCCCAGGAGAAGTTCGGCTTCCTGCTCGAGGGTTTCAAGTACGGTGCCCCGCCCCACGGCGGCATCGCCCTGGGCTGGGACCGGGTCGTCTCGCTGCTCGCGGGCACCGACTCGATCCGCGACGTCATCGCGTTCCCGAAGTCCGGCGGCGGCTACGATCCGCTGACCGCCGCTCCGGCGCCCATCACCCCGCAGCAGCGCAAGGAGGCCGGGGTGGACGCCCGTCCGAAGTCGGCCGAACCGTCGAAGCCGGCCGAAGGCAAGACCGCCCCCGCGGAGGCTTAGCTCCCGGCCCAGGGACCCGACGCGCGGCCTACCGGCCAGCCCGCTCGAAACTGCAGCTCACCACGTCTCCGGCCACCGGAAGCGTGGTGACCTGCAGTTTCGGCGGGCTTTTGCATTTCCGGCGTGCTTCCGCCCGCCGTCGCCGCGCCGTCGCCCCGCTGCCACCCGGCTTCCGCCCGCCGTCGCCGCGCCGTCGCCCTCCACCCCGCCGAGTGTGCAGGTCACCACGTTCTGCGGCCGGGAAAGCGTGGTGAGCTGCAGTTTCGGGCGGGGGAGCGGGTGCGTGTCCACGCGGGCCTTGACGGTACCAACAAGCCCTCGGGCGTACCCGCATTCCCTCCGCAACGGGTGTGCCGTTCGCCACATCATTACGTCAAATAAGGGAAGTGAGCTGCCGGTTCGGGATGCAGGAGCAGCTCGAAATCCGGGAACTGGCGCGATTCTCCGGGGTTCGTGGAGCGCGGCCCGTCGAAAATAGCCGGCGGACCGTCACCGGGAGTGAAATAACTCGGTCAGGTCCCGCGTTGTGGAAGAATCATACAAGTACGTGCTCCGGGGTCGGTGTAATTCCGAACCGGCGGTTATAGTCCGCGACCCGGTGGTGACTGCGCATCCGCGCGGGAGCCCTCGGTTGAGCCGGTGAAATTCCGGCACCGACAGTTAAAGTCTGGATGGGAGAAGCACGAACAGCAGGACGCCGCCGACGCGTCCCCTTTCTTCGGGGACTGTGCCGCGGAGGTCCACGCTGGCGGCTCCGCCACGCGTGGCCTGAGTCGCTTCAGCTGTCGTCACCCCGAGCCGTTGAGACGGTTAGGAACGACATGGATCTTCTTCAGTGGCTCTTCGAAGCCCGCATTCCCGTAGGCAGCAGTTCCCTGCTGCTGCGTGAGGTCATTGGAAACGTTTTCGGCCTGCTCAGCGTCCTGGGCGGCATGCGCCGGCGCGTCTGGGCCTGGCCTGTCGGCATCGTGGGCAATGTCCTGCTCCTGACCGTCTTCCTCGGTTCTGCCTTCGGCGGAGCCGGCACCGTTGACCTTCTCGGTCAGGCCGGCCGCCAGGTGATGTTCATCGTCGTCTCGGTCTACGGCTGGCGCCAGTGGCAGGCAGGCCGGCAGGCCGCCGGCTCGGCCGTCACCCCCCGCTGGGCCTCCGGCCGGGCGCGCATCGGGCTGGTCGCCGGGATGATTCTCGGCACCGTGGCCCTTACCCCGTTGTTCCGTGCCCTGGGCTCGTACGAGCCGGTATGGGCCGACGCCTGGACCTTCGTCGGCTCCCTCCTGGCCACCTTCGGCATGGCCAAGGGCTGGGTCGAATTCTGGCTGATCTGGGTCGCCGTGGACATCGTCGGGGTTCCCCTGCTCTTCAGCGCCGGCTACTACGCCAGCGCCGTCATGTACCTGATCTACGGCGCTTTCACCATCATCGGGTTCGCCGTGTGGACCCGCGAGCGCCGACGGGCGGAGGCCCGGCTGGTGTCCGCCGTCGATGCCCCCGTGAAGCAGATCCAGTGACGCCAGCAGCACAGGATCCGCGGGCCCTGGACCCGGCCGAGGTCCGCGCCATGGACCGTGCCCTCGAGCTTGCCGCACAGGGAGTGCGCGGCGCCAACCCCCTGGTCGGCGCGGTCGTGCTGAGCCCCGAAGGGCAGGTGCTCGGCTCCGGGTACCACCGCGGGGCCGGCACGCCCCACGCCGAGGTCGCCGCGCTGGCCGACGCCCGCTCCCGCGGCGCGGACCCGGCCGGCGGCACCATGGTCGTCACCCTCGAACCGTGCAACCACCAGGGACGCACCGGGCCCTGCTCCGCGGCCATCCACGCGGCGGGCATCCGCAGGGTGGTTTTCGCCGCCCCCGACCGCACGGCCCAGGCCGCCGGAGGCGCCCGCTGGCTTCGAGACCGCGGCGTCGAGACCGACGGCGGACTCCGACAGACGCAATCGGAACACCTTAACGGCCGGTGGCTGCGCGCCACCGCCCAAGCCCGGCCCTTCGTCACCCTCAAGACCGCGTCGAGCCTCGACGGCCGGGTCGCGGCGGCCGACGGCACGAGCCAGTGGATCACCGGCAGCCAGGCCCGCGCCGACGGCCACGCCATCCGCGCCCGGGTCGACGCCGTCCTCGCCGGCACCGGCACGGTGCTCGCCGACAACCCGCGCCTGACCGCCCGGCCGGTCCCTACGGACGATGCCGGAACCGCCGGCAGCACGCCCCCGGCCCAGCCGCTGCGCGCCGTCATGGGACTGCGCCCGGTGCCCCAGGACGCCGCCGTCCGCGGCCCGGGATTCCTCCCGTTGGCCACCCGCGATGTCCCCACGGCCCTGGCCGAACTGCACAGCCGCGGCGTCCGCCATGTCCTCGTCGAGGGAGGCCCCGGAATCGCCGGGGCGTTCCTGGCGGCGGGGGCCGTGGATGAGCTGGTCAGCTACATCGCGCCGGTGGTGCTGGGCGAGGGGACGCCGATGTTCCCCCCGGTCGGCGTGCCGACGCTGGCCGCCGCGCACCGGTGGGTCCCCGACCCGGCCGGCGGAGGCGCCGTCACCCAGCTGGGGCCGGACGTGCGCCTGCGCCTGCGCCCCGCCGACGACGACAATGGCACACCAGCCGACCGCACCGCCGCCGACCGCACCGCCGCCGATCGCACTGCAACCGCAGCGGGCACCGCGACCGGCACACCGGCAACCCCGTCCACCCCCCAGCACAACCAGGAGTAAGCCATCTTCACCGGAATCGTTTCAGAACAGGGACGCGTCGTCTCCCTCGACCTCGCAGCCGACGGGGAAAGCGCGGTGCTCGTCTTCGAGGCGGCCGCCACCGGCACCGACCTCACCCCGGGTGCCTCCATCGCCGTGAACGGGGTCTGCCTTACGGCGGTCCAGCTCGACGGCGCCAGGGTGGCGGTCGACGTCATGGGCGAGACCCTGCGCCGCACCACCACCGGCACCCTCACACCAGGGGCACCGGTGAACCTCGAACGCTGCGTCCCCGCCGGAGGCCGGCTCGACGGGCATGTCGTCCAGGGCCACGTTGACGGTCTCGGCGTGCTGCGCGAACGCGAGGACCTCGGGACGTGGCACCGCCTCCGCTTCTCGCTGCCCGCCTCCCTGGCCCGCTATGCCGCCGAGAAGGGCTCAATCGCGATCGACGGCGTCTCCCTGACGGTGACCTCGGTCAGCGCCCCCGAGGAGCAGGACCCCTGGTTCGAGGTGGGACTGATCCCCACCACCCTCGCGGAGACCGGCCTGGGAACCAAGGTGCCCGGAGACCCGGTCAACCTGGAGATGGACGTGCTGGCCAAGTACACCGAGCGCCTGCTCGGCTTCGCCCGCGGAGCGACGACGTGACCTTCGAGACCGCCCCGGTGCGGCTCGACGGGATCGACGCGGCGGTTGCGGCCATCGCAGCCGGGGGAGCCGTCGTCGTGGTCGACGACGCCGACCGCGAGAATGAAGGCGACATCATCTTCGCCGCCGAAGCCGCAACCGCCGAGCTGATGGGCTGGACCATCCGGTACACCTCGGGCGTGCTGTGTGTTCCGCTCGAGCAGGGGGCCGCCGACCGCCTGAACCTGCCGCCGATGACCGCGGTCAACGAGGACGCCAAGGGCACTGCCTACACGGTCTCCTGCGACGCGGCGGCCGGCGTCACCACCGGGATCAGCGCCGCCGACCGGGCCCGCACGGCCCGCGTGCTCGCCGACCCCGCAAGTTCCGCCGGCGACCTCACCCGCCCGGGCCATGTCTTCCCGCTGCGGGCAGCGCCCGGCGGGGTGCTCCAGCGCCCCGGCCACACGGAGGCGGGGATCGACCTGTGCAAGCTGGCGGGCCTGCAGCCGGCCGCTGTCATCTCCGAACTGGTCCACGACGACGGCGGCATGATGCGCCTGCCGGCCCTGCGGGCCTTCGCCGACGAACATTCCCTTCCCCTGATTTCCATCGAGGACCTGACCCACCACCTGCGGTCCGCGGGCAACACCGCGCCGTCCCCAACCCCTACAGAAACACCAAGGAGAACCCCATGAGCGGCCACGGAGCACCAGTTATCGACATCAGCGGCGTCAGCACGCAGGAAACCCCGCTGAAACTGGCGGTCATCGCTGCGAGCTGGCACACCGAGATCATGGACGGGCTGCTCGACGGCGCCCGCCGCGCCGCCGCCGAGGCCGGCGTGGAGACTACCGAGGTGCGGGTCCCGGGCAGCTTCGAACTGCCGGTGGCCGCGGCGCGGATGGCACCGCACTTTGACGCCGTCGTCGCCCTCGGGGTTGTCATCCGCGGCGGCACCCCGCACTTCGAATACGTCTGCTCCGCTGCCACCGACGGCCTCACCGAGGTCAGCGTGCGCACCGGCGTGCCCGTCGGCTTCGGCGTGCTCACCTGCGACACCGAGCAGCAGGGCCTGGACCGCGCCGGGCTGCCCGGTTCCAAGGAGGACAAGGGCCACGAGGCGGTCACGGCGGCCCTCGCCGCTGCCGCCGCCCTGCGCCCCTGGAAGATGTAGTCCCCGGCCCGGGGGCGGAGGTTTTTGTCACACCCCGCCCCCCGGATGCGGAACCCGGCGGGGAACCCAGTAACGTTGGCACGGTGAAAACCTTTGATTCCCTCTTCGAGGAGCTCAGCGCGAAGGCCACCGCCCGCCCCGCCGGGTCCAAGACCGTGGCCGAACTTGACTCCGGCGTCCACGGAATCGGCAAGAAGGTCGTCGAGGAAGCCGCCGAGGTATGGATGGCCGCCGAGTACGAGTCGAACGAGAACGCCGCCGAAGAGATCTCCCAGCTGCTCTACCACCTGCAGGTCCTCATGCTCGCCAAGGGCCTGACGCTCCAGGACGTCTACAAGCATCTGTAGCCGCACCGCGGCGCAGATCCCAGACCCTCATCCTCTTCGAGCGAAAGACTCCCCAATGCTTCGAGTAGCAGTTCCCAACAAGGGCGCGCTGTCCGAATCCGCAACCGCCATGCTGGCCGAGGCCGGCTACCGCCAGCGCCGCGATCCGCGCGAGCTGGTCCTGGTCGACCCGGACAACGACATTGAATTCTTCTTCCTCCGCCCCCGCGACATCGCCGTCTACGTCGGCTCCGGCACCCTCGACGTCGGCATCACCGGCCGTGACCTGCTGCTCGACGCGCAGGTCAAGGCCGAGGAGCTCCTGCAGCTCGGCTTTGGCGCTTCCACCTTCCGCTTCGCCGGGCCGGTGGGGGACTTCTCCTCCCTCGAGGAGCTCTCCGGCAAACGCCTCGCCACCAGCTATGACGGGCTGCTGCGGGACTACCTCACGGAACGCGGCGTGAACGCCACGGTGGTCCGCCTCGACGGCGCAGTGGAATCCTCGGTGCGCCTCGGAGTGGCCGATGCCATCGCCGACGTCGTCGAAACCGGGACCACCCTTAAGGCCGCCGGGATGGAAATCTTCGGCGAGCCCATCCTTCGCAGCGAGGCGGTGCTGATCGGGCGGGCCGAAGGCCAGGCGCCCGCCGGACTCGACGTCCTCCTGCGCCGGCTGCAGGGCGTGCTCGTGGCCCGCCAGTACGTGATGATGGACTACGACATCCGCAAGGAACTCGTCGACGAGGCCGCCGCCCTCACCCCGGGCCTCGAGTCGCCCACTATTTCCCCGCTGCGCGACTCCGACTGGGTCGCCGTGCGCTCCATGATCAAGCGCAACCAGACCAACCGGGTGATGGATGAACTCTACGAGCTGGGCGCGCGCGCCATCCTCGTCAGCACCATCCACGCCTGCAGGATCTAGGGGGCTTCCATGGCTGTCGCAATCCGTGTCATTCCCTGCCTCGACGTCGACGCCGGCCGCGTGGTGAAAGGCGTCAAGTTCGAGGACCTCCGCGACGCCGGCGACCCCGTGGAACTGGCCCACCGCTACGACCGCGCCGGCGCGGACGAACTGACCTTCCTCGACGTCACCGCGTCCTCCTCCCAGCGGGAGACCACGTTCGACGTCGTCGGCCGCACCGCCGAAGAGGTCTTCATCCCGCTGACCGTCGGCGGAGGTGTCCGCAGCACCGCCGACGTCGACCGGCTTCTGCGCTACGGCGCCGACAAGGCCTCGATCAACACCGCCGCCGTGGCGGAGCCGGCCCTCATCGACGACATCACCCGGCACTTCGGCTCCCAGGTGCTGGTCCTCTCCCTCGACGCGCGCCGCACACGGGACGCGCAGACGCCCTCGGGCTTCGAGGTGACCACGCACGGCGGGCGCACCGGCACCGGGATCGACGCTGTCGCCTGGGCGCGGGAAGCCGCCGACCGTGGGGTCGGGGAGATCCTGCTCAACTCAATCGACGCCGACGGCACCAAGGACGGGTTCGACCTCGAACTGATCCGCGCGGTCCGCGCGGCGGTCGGGGTGCCGCTGATCGCCTCGGGCGGCGCAGGGGCGCCCGAGCACTTCCCGCCGGCCGTGGCGGCCGGGGCCGATGCGGTGCTGGCGGCCTCGATCTTCCACTTCGGGCCTCCCGACGCCATCGCGCAGGTCAAGAAGGCCATCCGGGATGCCGGGTACCCCGTCCGCTAGGACCCGACTTTCACGCGCCGGCTTCCGGCGGCAGGGCCCCGGAGGCCGTCAGGGCCCGACGTCGGCGCTTTCGAGCAGCGCCACAGCGTCGGGCCGGCCCTCGAAGGTGACCAGAGCCTGCCGCCGCCGTCCGTGGGCGTGGAGGAGCAGTTCGGAGGGTTCGCCGACGATCGCCACCGACACCGGCGCGCGGCGCGCCACATGGCGGGGCCCGTCGGGGCGCACCAGCACGACGCCCACATCCACTCCCCGGTAGAGCAGGGCGGCGCGCTTGATCAGTTCGGTCCACAGCGCCGACGAGTACCCCTCATCGAGGGCGCGCGGCGCCCACCGGGTTCCGGCCCGCCGGACATCCTCGGTGTGGACGAAATATTCGACGAGGTTCGCATTCCGGGCGATGCCGCCGATCCGCAGGGGCGAGAGCGGGGGAGGGCCGGCCCGGAACTTCTCCACCAGGGCGGTGTAGCCTTCCGCGGTGGCCGCGGCCTCCGCCGTCCTGCGCACCGCCCGGTCCGCGGCCGGCGCCAGCGGTTTCACCACCAGGCCCAGCCCGTGGGCCGGCCGGTGCTCCCGAAGGTACAGGTGGGCCGCCAGTTCCCGGGTCCGCCAGCCGTCACAGAGCGTGGGGGAGTCCGGTCCGGCCGCCATCAGGGTTTCGGCCAGAACCTCACGGGACGGAGTGACATAGCGCATCACTGGAAAAGCTAGCATGAAGCGGCTCCCGTGGGGACGCTGCGCGGGGCGCGTTGGCGCGGCACTAGAATTGGTTCCGATGTCTTCTCCCCAGTCCGGCCCCCCGCCCGCCGCGGACCCCGCCCTCCGCCTTGACCCCGACGTCGCCGCCGCGCTCAAGCGCGACGACGCCGGGCTCGTCGCCGCCATCGTGCAGCAGTACGACACCCTTGAAGTGCTCATGCTCGGCTGGATGGACGAGGAAGCCCTGCGGCGCACCCTCACCACCGGCCGCGTCACCTTTTACTCCCGCTCCCGCCGGGAGTACTGGCGCAAGGGGGACACCTCCGGACACACCCAGTGGGTGAAGTCGGTGTCCCTCGACTGCGACGGCGACGCCCTGCTCGTGGCCGTCGACCAGGTCGGCGCGGCCTGCCACACCGGCACCCGCACCTGCTTCGACGGCCGGGAACTCGATGCCGTGACCGGCAACAGGGACGACACCGTCGCCGCCGGAAGCAGCGCCGCCGGAAGCAGTGCCGACGGAAGCAAGGAAGGCTAGGCGCATGCAGCAGCTCGGAACGATCAGCCCCACCCTCGAGGAGTTCCGCCGCCTGGCCGCGGACCGCCGGGTCATTCCGGTCTCCGTGAAGGTCCTGGCCGACGCCCACACGCCCATCGGGGTGTACCGGAGGCTGGCCGACGGCCGGCCGGGCACCTTCCTGATGGAGTCGGCCGCCGGCGGGGGCGTCTGGTCACGGTACTCGTTCATCGGCTCCAAGTCCCGGGCCACCCTGACCTCCCGCGGCGGCGAGGCGCACTGGCTGGGCGAACCGCCCGCCGGGGTCCCGACCTCCGGCAGCCCCGTGGACGCGGTGCGGCTCACCGTCGAGGCGCTGCGCACCGAACGCTTCCCCGGGCTTCCGCCGTTCACCTCCGGCCTCGTCGGGTTCGTCGGCTGGGAGGCCGTCCGGCACTGGGAGCGCCTGACCAGCCCGCCCGAGGACGACCTCAACCTGCCCGAACTGGCCATGTGCCTCGTCACCGACATGGCCATCCACGACAACTCGGAAGGCTCGCTCACCCTCGTCGCCAACGCCATCAACTTCGACGGCTCCGACGAACGGGTCGACGAGGCCTGGCACGACGCCGTGGCCCGTATCGACCGCATGCTCGCCGCCCTCGCCGAGCCCGCCGACCAGCCGGTCTCGGTCCTCGGCACGGCGCCGGCGGCGGAGCTGATGGAGCGGGTCCGCGAACGCTGGGACGAACCGCTCTACCTGGCCGCCATCGAGCGCGGAAAGCAGGCGATCGTCGACGGCGACGTCTTCCAGGTCGTCATCTCGCGCCGCTTCGAACTCGACTGCGACGCCGCGGCGCTCGACGTGTACCGGATCCTGCGCACCACCAACCCGAGCCCCTATATGTACCTCTTCAGCCTCGAGGACGCCGACGGCAGGGAGTACTCCATCGTCGGGTCCTCGCCCGAGGCCCTGGTCACGGTCACCGGGGACGAGGTCATCACCCACCCGATCGCCGGATCGCGCCCCCGCGGGGCCGGCCCTGAGGAGGACCGGGCGCTGGCCGAGGAGCTCAAGGCCGACGATAAGGAAAAGGCCGAGCACCTCATGCTCGTGGACCTGGCCCGCAACGACCTCTCAAAGGTCTGCCGGCCGGGCAGCGTCGACGTCACCCAGTTCATGGAGATCGAACGGTTCAGCCACATCATGCACCTGGTCTCCACCGTCGTCGGGCGCCTCGCCCCCGGCCGGAGCGCCTACGACGTCCTCGCGGCCACCTTCCCCGCCGGCACCCTCTCCGGGGCGCCCAAACCCCGCGCCCTGCGCCTGATCGATGAGCTCGAGCCCCACCGGCGGGGCATCTACGGCGGCGTCGTCGGCTACCTCGACTTCGCCGGCGACATGGACCTGGCCATCGCCATCCGCTCCGCCCTGCTGCGCGACCGAAGGGCGTACGTGCAGTCCGGCGGCGGCATCGTCGCCGACTCCGTGCTGGCCGACGAGGCCCTCGAGACCGTCAACAAGGCTGCCGCCCCACTCCGGGCCGCCCTGGCCGCCTCCGGCCTCCGCCCGGCCGGCAGCTCCGTTCCTGTCGCCCCGGCGGCCGCGCGATGAGCGCCGCCCGGCCCCCGCGGGGACAGCGCCGCGGGACGGTGGTGCTCGTGATCGTGGCGGTGGCACTGCTCGCCTTCGGCACCACCACCCAGACCTGGCTCGAGGTACGCCTGCCCGAGGACGCAGTGCAGACCCCTGACCTCGCCGTTCCCGGCAGCGAGGCCGCCACCCCGGTGAGCGCCTTCGCGCTGGTGGCACTGGCCGCCGCCCTGGCCGTCTCCATCGCCGGACGGGTGGCGCGGTGGTTCGTGGCCGCAATCCTGCTCATCGCCGGCGGAGGCATCCTCCTGACCAGCATCCGCATCGCGCTCGACCCCGCCGCGGCCGCCGCCCCCGCCATCGGCGAGGCCATCGGCATCAGCGGCGGCACCGGCGCCACGGCCGCCGCCACCGCCCTGCCCTGGCTGGCCGCCGGCAGCGGGCTGCTCCTGGCCGCCGCGGCGGTCTGGGTGGCCCTGGCGGGCCGGCACTGGGAGCGGGCCCGGCGCTACGAAAGGACCACCGGGCCGGCCCCGGCGGCCCGGGGGGCGTCCTCCCACGCCACGGACATCGACAGCTGGGACCGGCTGACCCACGGGGAGGACCCAACCCGCTGACTCCGGTCCCGGAGGCCGGACGTGCAGGGGTGCGGCGGGTCGGTGGACCGGCGCCGATAATGGCAGAATGTACGAAGACACCCAGAAGGAGAATCACCATGGCAGAGAACACGACCGCAGCCACGAACCGGAACTCGCCTGAGAGCCATGCCCAGATGGGTGATGAGACGATCGGCCACGGCAACAGCCCGGCGGCGTGGACCTGCGTCCTGGTCATGATCCTCGGCGCTGCTGTGTCCTCCTTCGCGTACATCTTCGCCAGCACCGAGGGCAACCGCGACACCGGCACCGTGCTGTTCTGGATCGGCATTCTCATCATGTTCGTCGGCCTGCTCGTCGGCTTCGTCATGCGCAAGGCCGGCTACGGCGTGGGCGGATCGAAGCTCAAGAACAACGGCCACTAGGTGAGTGTCCTCGACGACATCATCTCCGGCGTCCGCGAGGACCTGAGCGTCCGGACGGCGGAGGCGCCCCTGGCACAGGTGCGTGCCCGTGCCCTCGACCGGGCACCGGCGGCCGATGCCCTGGGCGCGCTGCGCGGCGACGGACGCACCCTCTCGGTGATCGCCGAGGTCAAGCGCAGCAGCCCCTCCAAGGGCGCGCTGGCCGCTATCGCCGACCCGGCCGCCCTTGCCGCACGCTATGAGGCCGGCGGCGCCGCCGTGGTGAGCGTCCTGACCGAACAGCGCCGGTTCCACGGCTCCCTAGCCGACCTCGACGCCGTCCGGACGAGCGTGGACATCCCGGTTCTGCGCAAGGATTTCACCGTCGAGGACTACCAGATCTGGGAGGCACGCGCGCACGGCGCCGACCTGGTGCTGCTCATCGTCGCCGCCCTGAGCGACGCGCAGCTCGAACACTTCCTCGGTCGAACGCACGAACTGGGCATGAACGCCCTCGTCGAGACGCACACGGCCGAGGAGGTCGAACGCGCCGCGGCCGTGGGGTCCCGGATCATCGGCGTCAACGTGCGCAACCTCAAGACGCTCGACATCGACCGGGCGGTCTTCGCCGACCTGGCCCGCCGGATCCCGCAGGACGCCGTGACCGTCGCGGAGTCCGGTGTCCGCGGCATCGGCGACGTCGAGGAATTCGCCGCCCAGGGGGCCCGGGCGGTCCTCGTCGGCGAGGCCCTCGTCCGCGGGGAGGACCCGGAGGCCGCGGTGGCGCAGTTCCGTGCGGTGCCGGTGCGTGATCTTCCCGGACTGCAGCAGCGATGAGGCGCCCGCCGCTCTGAGGCGGGCAGAGGAGCCCCCGCCGGGGCCCCCGGAAGCGAATCCGGCCGGCAGCAGCCGGCCCGAATGGATCCAGAACAGGAAAGCTCATGACACACCAGCACACCGGCGGCCGGGCATCCGAGCCGGCCGCGCAGATCGACGGCGACGCCGCAGCGGCCTTCCTGAGCCACGAGGGCCGTCCGGAGAGCCTGCGCCACGCGCCCGGACCCTACTTCGGGGACTACGGCGGACGCTGGATGCCGGAGTCGCTGATCGCAGCCCTCGACGAGCTGCAGGAGACCTTCGAGGCGGCCAAGGCCGACCCCGGGTTCACCGCCCAGGTCGCCGAACTCAACGCCACCTACGCCGGCCGGCCGTCCCTGCTGACCGAGGCCAAGAGCTTCGCTGCCCACGCCGGCGGCGTGCGGGTCTTCCTCAAGCGCGAGGACCTGAACCACACCGGGTCGCACAAGATCAACAACGTCCTCGGGCAGGCCCTGCTGGCCAAGCGCATGGGCAAGACCCGTGTCATCGCCGAGACCGGCGCCGGCCAGCACGGGGTCGCAAGCGCCACGGCGGCCGCCCTCCTGGGGCTCGAATGCGTCGTCTACATGGGCGCCGAGGACACCCGGCGGCAGGCGCTGAACGTGGCCCGCATGCAGCTGCTCGGGGCGGAGGTCATTCCGGTGACCAACGGCTCCCAGACGCTCAAGGACGCCATTAACGACGCGCTGCGCGACTGGGTGGCCAATGTCGACACCACCCACTACCTGCTCGGCACCGCCGCCGGCGCCCACCCGTTCCCGGCGATGGTGCGCTACTTCCACGAGGTGATCGGCGAGGAGGCCCGCACCCAGATCCTGGAGCAGACCGGGAAGCTTCCCGATGCCGTCTGCGCCTGCGTAGGCGGCGGGTCCAACGCCATCGGTATCTTCCACGGTTTCCTCGATGACCCCTCAGTGCGCCTCTACGGTTTCGAGGCAGGCGGCGACGGCGTCGAGACCGGACGCCACGCCGCCACCATCACCCTCGGCCGGCCCGGAGTGCTCCACGGCGCCCGCTCCTACCTCATGCAGGACGAGTACGGCCAGACGATGGAGTCCCACTCCATCTCCGCCGGCCTCGACTACCCCGGCGTCGGCCCCGAGCACGCCTACCTCGCCGACATCGGCCGGGCCTCCTACGAGCCGGTCACCGACCGCGAGGCCATGGACGCGTTCAAGCTGCTGTGCCGCACCGAGGGGATCATCCCCGCGATCGAGACCGCGCACGCCCTCGCCGGGGCGCTGAAGGTCGGCCAGCGCCTGGCCGCGGACCTCGCGCCCGGCGAACAGGCCTCCGACAAGGTCATCATCGTCAACCTCTCGGGGCGCGGCGACAAGGACGTCGCGACGGCGGCGGAGTACTTCGACCTGCTGCCCGACGACAGTGCCGAACAGGAAATCGCCCAGGAAGGGGAGCAGCTGTGAAGACCCTGTCCTCGAAGGCCGCAGCGGCGGTTGAAAAGGCCCGCGCCGAGGGGCGCGCGGCCCTGATCGGCTACCTGCCCGCCGGGTTCCCCGACGTGCCCACCACCATCGAGGCCGCCCTGGCCATGGCGGCCAACGGCGTCGACCTGATCGAGATCGGCATCCCCTACTCCGACCCGGTCATGGACGGGCGCGTCATCCAGGACGCCACCGTCCAGGCCCTCGCCGCCGGGTTCACCGTGCCCCAGATCTTCGACGTCGTGCGTGACATCACCAGCGCCACGGACGTCCCGGTCCTGGTCATGACCTACTGGAACCCCGTGATGCGGATGGGCGTGCGCGAGTTCGCCGCGCGCCTGGCCGAGGCCGGCGGGGCCGGACTGATCACCCCGGACCTGATTCCCGACGAGGCCGCCGAGTGGATGGCCGCCTCCGACGAGTTCGGCCTGGACCGCGTCTACCTTGTGGCGCCCTCAACCTCGCCGGCCCGGATGCGCAGCACCGTCGAGGCCAGCCGCGGCTTCGTCTATGGCGTCTCGGTCATGGGCATCACCGGCGCGCGCACCTCCGTGGGCGCCGCCGCCCGCGCCGTCGTCGATGACGCCCACGCCGCCGGCGCCGAGCGCGTCTGCGTCGGCCTGGGCGTCTCGAGCGCCGCGCAGGTGGCGGAGATCGCACGCTACGCCGACGGCGTCATCGTCGGCACCGCGCTGGTGGCAGCACTGCGCGACGGCGGGGTGCCCGCCGTGGCCGCCCTGTGCAAGGACCTCAGCACCGGAACCGGAAAGAATCCCTCATGAACGCCGTCTCTGCCCTTCCCATGCCGGTTCCGGCCTCGATTCCCAGCCCGCCGGCGGAATGGGCGAGCTTCAGCCTGGGCCCGCTGACCATCCACCTCTACGCCCTGTGCATCCTGCTGGGCATCATCCTGGCCCTGTGGCTGACGCAGAAGCGGTTCGCCCGCTACGGCGGCCGGCCCGAGGCCGTCTGGGACGTCGCCGTCTGGGCCGTTCCCTTCGGGATCATCGGCGGCCGGCTCTATCATGTGTTCTCCTCGCCCGATGCCTACTTCGGCCCCAACGGGGACCTCTCGCTCATTCCGCAGGTCTGGCTGGGCGGCCTCGGCATCTGGGGCGCCGTGGCGCTCGGCGCCGTCGGGGCGTGGATCGGCTGCCGCCGGGCGGGGATCCGCCTGTCGGCCTTCGCCGACGCCGCCGCACCCGGGGTGCTGCTGGCCCAGGCCATCGGCCGCTGGGGGAACTGGTTCAACCAGGAACTCTACGGCGCACCCACCGACCTGCCGTGGGGCCTCGAGATCGACGCCGACAACCCCGCCTTCCCGGCCTCCGCCGAGCCGGGCACCCTCTTCCACCCCACCTTCCTCTACGAGTCCCTGTGGAACCTCGCAGGGGTGGCCCTGCTGCTGCTGGCCGACCGCCGCTTTCGACTGCGCGGCGGGCGGATGTTCTGGCTGTACGCCGCGTACTACACGCTCGGGCGCGTCTGGATCGAGGCGCTGCGCATCGACGACGCCGAGATGGTCTCCCTGTTCGGGATCACCGCACGGCTCAACGTCTGGGTTTCCATCGTGGTGTTCCTGGTCTCGGTGGCCATCCTCGTGTACCTCAGCCGCCGGATGCGCGGCACCGGTTCCCCCTCGGTGTACCTGCCCGGCCGGGAGCCTGCCGCCGAGGCCGTTGGTGACGGGACGGCCGGCGCGAATGCCGCCACCGACGCGAAAGCCACCGACGCGAACGCCGCTTCCGGAGCCGCTGAGGACGCGGATGTCCACGGGACGGACGCGTCGGCGACGCCGGAAAACGGCCGTGGTAATCTTTCGGAAACACATGGCTCCTCAGTGACCCCAGGGTCACAGGACCCCGCGAAGGCGGAGCCACGGGACTCGGCCTCCCGAACACAGTCCCCGGGCCACCGCCCTTAAAGGACGCATCCGGACCACACCGACGTGGCTCACCGGGTACCGGCCGGGCCACCCCTCCGGCGCCGCTACCCACGGCTTGCCAACGCGGCACGGCGACAGTTGTCTCCGCCCCGCGCCACCGGCTGCCCGGAACACCATTGCGACAAGTACGACCGGCGCCCGCCTGCTCCCGTGGGCGCCCTGGGGCCAAGGCCGTCCCCTCCCGACGCTCCATTCTGGGGGAAGGACTCTTCGAATGACCGCTGAACACCCGAACACCGCTCCCGTTCCGGGAGAGGCCACCGGCTCCGCTCCGTCCGAGGGGGAGGCCGGCACCGCCACCTCGCCCTTCGAGCGTTTCGCCGCGCTTCCGCCCGCCTCCGGGCTCTACAACCCGGAGAACGAGAAGGACGCCTGCGGGCTGGCGGTCATCGCCACCCTGCGCGGTGTGCCCGGCCATGACATCGTCGACGCCGCACTGACCGCGCTGAGGAACCTCGAGCACCGCGGTGCCGTGGGCGCCGACGAGGGCACCGGAGACGGAGCCGGGCTGCTCACCCAGGTCCCGGACGAGTTCTTCCGCGCCGTTGTCGACTTCGAGCTGCCGCCGGCCGGCTCCTACGTCGTGGGAACGGCGTTCCTCCCGGCCGAGGACAAGGAGCTGGAAACGGCGCGCACCGGCATCGAGTCGATCGCCGCGTCCGAAGGGCTGGCGGTGCTCGGCTGGCGGGTCGTGCCCGTCGTCGCCGACCTGGTCGGCGCCATGGCCCGCGCATGCATGCCCCACTTCGAGCAGGTGTTCCTCGCCCCCGTCGACGGCGCGGTCACCGACCTCGACGCCACGGCGTTCCGGGTGCGCAAGCGGGCCCAGAACAAATACGGAGTCTACTTTCCCTCGCTGTCCTCGAAGACGATGGTCTACAAGGGCATGCTCACCACCGCCCAGCTCGAGCCGTTCTACCCCGACCTCTCCGATTCCCGCTTCAAGACCCGGCTCGGCATCGTCCACTCCCGGTTCTCCACCAACACCTTCCCCTCCTGGCCGCTGGCCCAGCCGTTCCGCACCATCGCGCACAACGGGGAGATCAACACCGTCAAGGGCAACCGCAACTGGATGCGGGCCCGGCAGTCCCAGCTGGCCAACCCGCTGCTGGGGGACTCGCCCGAGGAGCTCTTCCCCATCTGTACCCCCGGCGCGTCCGATTCGGCCTCCTTCGACGAGGTCGCCGAACTGCTGACCCTCTCCGGCCGGCCGATCACCCACTCGATCATGATGATGATCCCCGAGGCCTGGGAAAACCACGCCACCATGGATCCCGCCCGCCGGGCCTTCTACCAGTACCACTCAATGCTCATGGAGCCCTGGGACGGACCCGCCGCGGTGTCCTTCACCGACGGGCGGCTCGTCGGGGCCGTCCTTGACCGCAACGGGCTGCGCCCGGCGCGGTACTGGGTCACGGAGGACGGCCTCGTGGTGCTTGCGTCCGAGGTCGGCGTCGTCGACATCGCCCCCGGCCGTGTGGTCCGCAAGGGGCGGGTCTCCCCGGGCAAGATGTTCCTGGTGGACACCGAGATCGGCCGCCTGATCGAAGACGAGGAAATCAAGGCCGAGGTCGCCGCCGCGAACCCGTGGGCGGACTGGGTGCGCGAGAACCTGCTCTCCCTCGAAGACCTGCCCGAGCGCGAGCACGTGGTTCACACCAAGGCCTCAATCAACCGCCGGCAGCGGACCTTCGGCTACACCCAGGAGGAACTGAGGATCCTGCTCGGTCCGATGGCGAGGACCGGCGCCGAACCGCTGGGCGCGATGGGCTCCGACACCCCCGTAGCGGTGCTCTCCAAGCGGCCCCGGCTGCTGTTCGACTACTTCGTGCAGTCCTTCGCGCAGGTGACCAACCCGCCGCTTGACTCCATCCGTGAGGAACTCGTCACCTCCATGGGCCTCTCAATCGGCCCCGACGGCAACCTGCTCTCCACCGGGCAGGTCCGCTCCAAGCAGGTGGCCCTGAAATTCCCGGTCATCAACAACGACGAGCTCGCCAAGATCGCCAACCTCGAATCCGACGACGGCGACCGCCTCACCGTCCGGGTGCGGGGGCTCTACCGGCACGACGGCGGAGAGGCCTCGCTGCGGGCACGGCTGGCTGAGATCTGCGAGCAGGTCTCCAGCGCCCTCAACCGCGGCGTGCAGTTCGTCGTGCTCTCGGACCGCGACTCGAACGCCCAGTGGGCACCCATCCCGTCGCTGCTGCTCACCAGCGCCGTCCACCACCACCTGCTGCGCAGCGCCAACCGCACCAAGACCTCCCTGGTCGTCGAGGCCGGCGACGTCCGCGAGGTCCACCATGTGGCGGTCCTGATCGGCTACGGCGCCTCCGCGGTGAACCCCTACCTCGCCATGGAGAGCTGCGAGGAACTGGTCCGTAACGGCGACATCACCGGCGTCACCGCCGAGGCGGCCGTCGCCAACCTCATCAAGGGCCTCGGCAAGGGTGTCCTGAAGATTATGTCGAAGATGGGCATCTCCACCGTGAGCTCCTACTGCGGGGCGCAGACCTTCGAGGCGCTCGGACTCGCGCAGGAGCTCGTCGACGAATACTTCCACGGTACGCAGACCCAGCTCGGCGGCGTCGAACTCGACGTGATCGCCGCGGAGGTCGCCGCACGCCACGCCGCCGCGTATCCGGAGGACGGCATCGAAGACCCGCACCGCGTCCTCGACAACGGCGGGGAGTACCAGTGGCGCCGCGAGGGCCCGGCGCACCTGTTCAACCCGGAGACGGTGTTCCGGCTCCAGCACGCCACCCGCGAACGCCGGTATGACATCTTCAAGACCTACACCCGCGGCGTGGACGACCAGTCACGTGAGCTGATGACCCTGCGCGGGCTGCTGAAGCTGCGCGGCGGGGAACGCCCGCCGGTGCCGCTCGACGAGGTCGAACCCGTCTCGAGCATCGTGAAGCGCTTCTCCACCGGCGCCATGAGCTACGGGTCCATCTCCAAGGAGGCCCACGAGACCCTGGCCATCGCCATGAACCGGCTCGGGGCGAAGTCGAACACCGGTGAGGGCGGGGAGGACACCGACCGCCTGCTCGACCCCGAGCGCCGCTCCGCCATCAAGCAGGTGGCCTCCGGCCGGTTCGGCGTCACCAGCCTCTACCTGACCAACGCCGACGACATCCAGATCAAGATGGCCCAGGGGGCCAAGCCCGGCGAGGGCGGACAGCTGATGAGCCAGAAGGTCTACCCGTGGATCGCCCGCACCCGGCACTCCACGCCGGGCGTCGGGCTCATTTCGCCGCCGCCGCACCACGACATCTACTCGATCGAGGACCTGGCGCAGCTGATCTACGACCTGAAGCGCTCGAACCCCGCGGCCCGGGTGCACGTGAAGCTCGTCTCCGAGGTCGGCATCGGCACGGTGGCTGCCGGCGTCACCAAGGCCAAGGCCGATGTCGTGCTGGTCTCCGGGCACGACGGCGGCACCGGCGCCAGCCCGCTGAACTCCCTGAAGCACGCGGGAATGCCATGGGAGCTCGGCCTTGCGGAAACCCAGCAGACCCTGATGCTCAATGGGCTGCGCGACCGTGTCGTCGTGCAGGTCGACGGACAGCTGAAGACCGGACGCGACGTCGTGATTGCCGCCCTGCTGGGAGGTGAGGAGTTCGGCTTCGCCACCGCGCCGCTGGTCGTCTCGGGCTGCGTCATGATGCGCGTGTGCCACCTGGACACCTGCCCGGTGGGCGTTGCGACGCAGAACCCCGAGCTGCGCAGCCGGTTCACCGGTAAGCCGGAGTTCGTGGTGAACTTCTTCGAATTCATCGCCGAGGAGGTCCGCGAAATCCTCGCCGAGCTCGGCTTCCGCACGCTCGAGGAGGCTATCGGCCGCACCGAACTGCTCGATATGAAGCAGGCACTCGACCACTGGAAGGCCGACGGACTGGACCTCGAGCCGATCCTGCGCGGCGGCGAAACCGGCCCGGACACCCCGCGGCGGAACCTCACCACGCAGAACCACGAGCTGGACAAGCACTTTGACAATCGTCTGATCAGCATGAGCGCCGAGGCCCTGGCCAACCGCTCACCCGTGCGGATCTCCGTGGACGTGGTCAACACCGACCGCTCGGTGGGCACCATGCTCGGCTACGAGGTGACCCGGCGGTTCGGCCTCGATACCCTGGCCACCGATACCATCGATGTGACCCTCACCGGGCAGGCCGGGCAGTCCCTGGGCGCCTTCCTCCCCGCCGGGATCACCCTGCGGCTGCTGGGGGACTCCAACGACTACGTCGGGAAGGGACTCTCCGGCGGCCGGATCATCGTCCGCCCGGACCGGGCCAACCTCTTCCACGCCGACCGCAACGTCATCGCCGGCAATGTAATCGGCTACGGCGCCACCAGCGGGGAGATGTTCCTCCGCGGGCAGGTGGGGGAGCGGTTCCTGGTACGGAACTCCGGAGCCACGGCGGTGGCCGAGGGGATCGGCGACCACGGGTGTGAGTACATGACCGGCGGCCAGGCCCTCATCCTGGGCCGAACCGGCCGCAACTTCGGCGCCGGCATGTCCGGCGGCACGGCCTTCGTCCTCGACCTCGACCGGACCCGGATGAACAAGCAGAGCCTCGACAGCGGGGAGCTGCTGCTCGTTCCCCTCGACGCCGAGGACGTCGAGATTGTGCGCCGGCTGCTGATCCAGCATTCCGAGGAGACCGAATCCGCCCTCGCGGCGAGCCTGCTGGAGCGCTTCGATGACACCGTCGGACGCCTCACCAAGGTGCTGCCCCGCGACTACGCCGCCGTCCTCGATGCCAGGGCAAGCGCCGTCCAGCAGGGGCTCGACCCCGACGGCCAAGAAGTATGGACCAAGATCCTGGAGGTGACCGGTGGCTGACCCACGCGGATTTCTGAAGGTACGCGACCGTGAAACCCAGCCCCGCCGCCCCGTTCCGGTGCGCATTATGGACTGGAAGGAGGTCTACGAGGCGCAGGAGAAGGGGGTGCTGAAGAGCCAGGCAGGCCGCTGCATGGACTGCGGCATCCCGTTCTGCCACCAGGGCTGCCCGCTTGGGAACCTGATCCCTGAGTGGAACGACCTGGTCTACCGGGACAAGGGCCGGGAGGCCGTTGAGCGCCTCCACGCCACCAACAACTTCCCCGAGTTCACCGGCCGGCTCTGCCCCGCCCCGTGCGAGGCCTCCTGCGTGCTGGGCATCAACCAGCCGGCCGTCACCATTAAGCAGGTCGAGGTGTCGATCGCCGACCTCGCCTTCGCCGAGGGCATGGTGGAGCCGCACCCGCCCGAGCGCCTGACCGGGCGCACCATCGCCGTCGTCGGCTCCGGTCCCGCAGGCCTCGCCGCCGCCCAGCAGCTCACCCGCGCCGGGCACACCGTGGCCGTCTACGAGCGCGACGACCGCGTCGGCGGGCTGCTGCGTTACGGCATCCCCGACTTCAAGATGGAGAAGATCCACCTCGAGCGGCGCCTCGACCAGATGCGGGCCGAGGGCACCCGCTTCCGCACCGGTGTCGACGTTGGCCGGGACATCAGCTGGGACCAGCTGCGGCGCCGGTACGACGCCGTCGTCGTCGCCACCGGGGCCACCGTTCCCCGCGACCTGCCCATCCCGGGCCGGGAGCTCGAGGGAGTGCACTTCGCCATGGACTACCTCGTGCAGGCCAACCGGGTGGTCGCCGGGGAAACCGTCGACGACCAGATTTCCGCCGAGGGCAAGCACGTTGTCATCCTCGGCGGCGGCGATACCGGCGCCGACTGCCTGGGCACCGCGCACCGCCAGAAGGCCGCCTCCGTCACCACGCTCGCCATCGGGCAGCAGCCGCCCTCCGAGCGGCGGCCGGACCAGCCCTGGCCGACCGTCCCGCACCTCTTCGAGGTGGCCAGCGCCCACGAGGAGGGTGGGGAGCGCACCTACCTCGCCTCGACCGTGGAGTTCCTGGGCGAGAACGGAAAGCTGACGGCCCTGCGGGTCGCCGAGACCGAAGTCGTCGACGGGCGCCGCCGCGCGAAGGCCGGGACCGAGCGGGAAATCCCGGCCGACCTCGTCTTCCTCTCCCTCGGGTTCACCGGTCCCGAACCGGCAGGGCTCACCGAGCAGGTGGACGCGGCGTTCGACGAGCGCGGCAATGTCGCCCGGGACGGGTACTACATGACGAACACCCCCGGCGTGTTCGCTGCGGGCGACGCCGGCCGCGGGCAGTCGCTGATCGTGTGGGCCATCGCCGAGGGGCGGGCCTGCGCAGCCGCCGTCGACCAGTGGCTCATGGGCTCGACCCGCCTCCCGGCGCCGGTGGCCCCCACCGACCGCTCCATCGCGCTCCTCTGAGAGCGTCCCTGACATTCGACCCCCCAAAACCCGACTAGGCTAGGTTTCATGAGACGCGCGAAAATTGTTGCAACATTCGGTCCTGCTATTGCCAGCTATGAGAACACTCTCGCTGTGATTGAGGCCGGGGTGGACGTGGCCCGGATGAACATGAGCCACGGGGACTACGAAGTCCATTCAAAGACCTATGAGAACGTCCGCAAGGCTTCGGCGGAACTGGGCAAGCCGGTTGGTATCTTCGCCGACCTCCAGGGGCCGAAGATCCGCCTCGGGCGCTTCGAGAACGGACCCTACGCGCTGGCGCGCGGGGACGTGTTCACCATCACCACCGAGGACATCCTGGGCACCCAGGAAATCTCCTCGACCACATTCAAGGGCCTTCCGCAGGACGTTCGGGTCGGGGACCTGCTGCTGATCGACGACGGTAAGGTGTCGCTGCGTGCCACGGCCGTTGACGACGTCAAGGTGGTCACCGAGGTCGTCGTCGGCGGCATGGTCTCGAACAACAAGGGCATCAACCTGCCCGGCGTCGCCGTGAACGTGCCGGCCCTGAGCGAGAAGGACGAGGAGGACCTCCGCTGGGCGATCCAGACCGGCGTCGACATGGTCGCGCTGTCCTTCGTCCGCAACGCCTCCGACGTCAACCGGGTCCACGAGATCATGGACGAGGAAGGGCGCCGCGTTCCGGTGATCGCGAAGATCGAGAAGCCGCAGGCGGTCGAGGCCCTCGAAGAGATCATCGACGCCTTCGACGCCATCATGGTGGCCCGCGGTGACCTCGGCGTCGAACTGCCGCTGCAGGAAGTGCCGATCGTCCAGAAGCGCGCCGTCGAACTGGCCCGCCGCTGGGCCAAGCCGGTCATCGTCGCCACGCAGGTGCTGGAGTCGATGATCGACAACCCCCGCCCCACCCGGGCGGAGGCCTCCGACTGCGCCAACGCCGTACTCGACGGCGCGGACGCCGTCATGCTCTCCGGTGAGACCAGCGTGGGCAAGTACCCGATCGAGACCGTGCGCACCATGAACGACATCATCGAGTCCACCGAGCAGCACGGCCTCGAGCGGGTCCCGGCTCTGGGCAGCAAGCCCAAGACCCGCGGCGGCGCGATCACCCGTGCCGCCGTCGAGATTGCAGACCAGCTGGACGCGAAGTACATCTGTACCTTCACCCAGTCCGGTGACTCGGCACGCCGGCTCTCCCGGCTCCGCCCCAAGAAGCCCATGTTCGCCTTCACCCCGGTGCAGTCGACGCTGAACACCATGTCCCTCATCTGGGGCATCCAGCCGCTGCTCGTCGAGTTCGTCGCCCACACCGACGAGATGACCGCACAGGTGGACCGGACGCTGTTCGACTCCGGGCTCGTCGAGGTCGATGATCTGGTCGTCATCGCGGCCGGCTCGCCTCCCGGACAGGCAGGGTCGACCAACTCGATCAAGGTGCACCGGGTCGGGGACATCACCGACGCCGGGCAGCGCCCCGACGATCACACCTCGCCCAGCAAGGAGAAGGTTGGCCCTTGGCCGGTCAAGGGCAAGAAGTAGCGCCCGCCTGACGCAGTAGAAACAGAAGGACCCCGCCCGGTGGGCGGGGTCCTTCTGCGTTGCTGGTCCTTCGGCGTTGCTGGTCCTTCGGCGTTGCTGGAGGGCCGGCGGCCCCGGGCCGGGTCAGTTGACCTGGTTGATGATCGTCTCGGCGACCTCGCGCATGCTCAGGCGGCGGTCCATCGACGTCTTCTGGATCCAGCGGAAGGCTTCCGGTTCGGTCAGGCCCATCTTCGTGGTGAGCAGGCTCTTGGCGCGCTCCACGAGCTTGCGGGTGGCGAACTGCTCCTGCAGGTCCGACACCTCGTTCTCGAGTGCGCGGATCTCCTCATAGCGGGACACGGCGATCTCAATGGCCGGCATGAGGTCCGCCGGGGTGAACGGCTTGACCACGTAGGCCATGGCCCCAGCCTCACGGGCCCGTTCAACGAGTTCCTTTTGGCTAAACGCGGTCAGCAGCACCACGGGGGCGATGCGCGCTTTGGCGATCTGCTCCGCGGCGGTGATGCCGTCCATGACCGGCATCTTGACGTCCATGAGCACCAGATCCGGCTTGTGTTCCTTGGCGAGCTCTACGGCCTTCTCGCCGTTGTCGGCCTCCGCCACCACGTCGTAGCCTTCGCCTTGGAGGATCTCCACGATGTCGAGCCGGATCAATGTCTCATCCTCGGCGACGACGACCCGTAGGGCGGGACGTGAGGCGGGCGATTCCTTTGATTCAGACACGGTTGCTCCTTGGTTACTACTTCGTACCGACCGGTCGGAGGCGTCCCAACCGGTTCACCGATCCAGCCTATCGGCATGTAGAGTTGTTTCGCGCACCGATGAATATGTGACTCCCTCCGATGGGGGTCATCCGGGCGTGGTAGAGGCCCGAATGGCGGAATTGGCAGACGCGCTGCACTCAAAATGCAGTATCGAAAGGTGTGTGGGTTCGAGTCCCACTTCGGGCACATGTTTCCCCTAGTCAGAGGCCCTTTTGCGCTCTGACTGTGGACAGCCGGCCCAATTCTGCGGTCCGGGTGCCGGTTCTGGTGGCTGTTTGGAGTTATCCGGGGGCGGGTGCCTCCTTTCTCTCGCGAAGCCCGGTTTGGCTTTCTTACTACTTCATGGGGGAGCGGCAGGGTAGCTGCATGACTTTGGTGAGGATTCCTTGACCAGACCATCCACCTCGCCGAGCAGCTCAGGCGAGGCAGCCACCTCGAGTCAGCGAGTCATGAGCATAATCACCACGAGCGGACGCAGGTTGCGGTGACGTCATAGTTGTTCGGTGGCGGCTACAAAGACACAAAGCGGTCCCCCTGGGATCGGGGGCCGACCCTCCGACCCCGTCATATGACCATTAGGCCCAGCCAACTCCGTCTGGTCAGGAGTCAATCAAACCCGGGGCAGTCCCTTCAGTCGCGAATACCCCGCTCGAGAAAATGCCCGGTGAAGGTAGGTCAACTGCGGTGTGTCGGAGCGGGGCGGGGGACAGTTCTCCTGATGCTCACCTGGTTTCGGCTAGGATCCTAACCAGGACTTCACAAGCCAGCCCACTTCTTCGGAACGTTGCATCGGAGCTAGGTGGCCGGTTTTAACGGCAGCCAGACATGACATCGGCACCGCAGCCGTGATCTCCCGATGGTACTGAGGAGGGCAGATCGTATCTGCAGTTCCCGATATCACCAGCAAGGGTGTCTTCAGATCTCGAAGCGAGGACAGTTGGTCAACCCTGCTCGCCTGCATGCGGAGCTGTGCGTCCAGCCGTTCCTCGCCCGTGTCGGAGCCCATGCGCAGAACGCGCTGCGCGAGTTGCGCGGCAGGCGGCCGGCCCGAGTACCCCAAGAGTGCATCAAGGATCTCGTGCTGCAGGTCCGCTGGCGTTGCCCCTGATGCCAGGCGGTCGCGCCAGATGCGCCAGCCCTTGCGCTGCATCTCTGTGGGGGCTTTCGCGTTTGTTGAGATCAGGCAGAGGCGGGTGACCCGCTCCGGTGCTCGACGGCACAGGGCCATTCCTACTATTCCGCCAAGAGACAGTCCTCCGAGGGCAAAGCGCGGAGGCAGTGTGTCCAGCAAGGCCTGGACCTGGCCATCTATTGTTGGTTCGTCCAACGAGGGCATGATAGACCCCTCGAGGCCGCATCCAGACCAAAGGTCGGCCGTACAGTTCATGCCCGGAAGCAGGACGAGGGGCACGCCGCCCTCCAACGCGGTCGACGACCCAAGATTAGTGGCTGACTGCATTGCTATCCTTTCTCTCCGCTGGAGATGCGCTCAACTGGACGTTGGATCTCTTTGTGCCACTAGATGCTCACGCTTCCGAGTCTCCCCGCTGCGTCCCCGATGCCGAAACATCGGGGACGCAGCGGGGACCGGCATAGGGGTTTCCTTCCTGCGTCGTGACATGAAGCCAAGCATGGTCTGCGGTTGTGGAGGAGCCGGGCGCAAGCATGCGCAAAGGTCCTGGTCGGACCACTTGCCGGAGTGGACCACAGCGACGGGCCGACCCGCGCCCGGGCTTGGCAACGGTCCCGGGTTTGAATCCCTGATCTGCTTGCCTCGGATCTCAGGCTGCGGGAGAACTGAAAGGGTCGTCGCGGTAGATCTGCTGCATGACCTCAAATTCGTTGAACATCATCCACTCCTCTGTGATCCGACCATTGACGATGCGGTGTTGAGTCACGCCCCACAAGTAGACTCGCCGCCCCGTCGGCTGTCCGTAGATTCCGAAGCCTCGGTGTGTGCCCACAGCGCTCCAGCGCGTGGACGTCAGGTAGCCGTCCTCCGGATTGCCCATTCCGTAGACGTCGTCAACTGTCAATGACAGATCGGGGAAAGTGGCGAGCAAGGACAATACGAAGGACTTGTACTCTCCACGCCCAAAGAACTCACGCCCGGTGGGTCCATGGAATCGGAAATTTGCGGTGTAGGCGTCGTCGACCTTACCGACATTCCGCCAGTTCCAGATGTAGTGGTAGCTGCGGCGCAAGAAGTCTTGGTAGCTGAATTTGTTCTCGTCCAATGCCGGCAAATGAGCTGGCTTTCCCTGACCTAGAACACGTTCCGCTTCACCGAAACGCTGTTCGATTGGAGGACGCAGTTCGGCGGCCTGGTTGCCAAACGCACGGGCAGTATCGCGGAGGTCCAAGCCTAATTGAACGATAAGACTGGAGTTGTTGTAGATGACGTGCTCTTCGAATATCTCGTTCTCCAAAGCCACGCAGTTCGCGATGCACCAGACGACGACTCGTCGCCCTGTGGGGGGCCCGTACTTTGAGAAGCCCGTGTTGGTGCCAACAATGACGGTACGGTGGGAGGTGTGGAACCCGGAGACATCGTCGCCGGCCCATACAATTTCATCGGCGTACAAGCGGGCGTCGGGGAAGGCGTTGAGCGTGTGGACGGTGTCGGCCACAATCTTGTCGCGGCCGTACTGCAGGCCGTAGTCATCAGTTACCCGGGCGTTGTGCCGGTAGGTGTCGTAAATGTATCCGATCTCCTTTTCTTCCCAGATCCGGTGTGTGATTCTGGCGATGTAGTCCACGATGTCCACGTACTCGGGTTCGAATCCGCGCATGGATTGGCGACGAACCGTCCCTGGGTTGAGGAGTAGCCGGTCGGTGCCTCCCTTCTCGCCAAGGGAAATATCGAAGTTTCCGGGTTCCGGACGGGCGGACCGGTACGGGTTCACGAGATCTGCCGTTTTGTGCTTTACACCACCACTTTGGTCTTTGCCCGGTTGGGGCGGCGGGGAGGCACCATTGGAGGCAGCTGGCGTTGGCGCAGCTGCGGTGTCATCGGCCCGGTTCGTCGAGTCAGAAAGTGGTTGTGAGCGGTTTGTCATGGTTGTCCTTTCGAGAGGTAATAGACGCGGGAATCGTTGCCTGTGCGTTGTCGGCTAGATTTCAGACCACGCGTGGAGGTAACTGATGGTGAAATGCGCAAGCTGGCCGATGGCGTCGGTGCGAATAAATTCGTCTGGTGCGTGTGGTCGCTCGCCCTGGCCGAGGCCCGCGAAACTGAACCCCAGACCTGTGCCGAGCTCCTGGAAAAGGGAGGCCGGGCAGGCACCGTTGTACATGGGCCACATATTGGTGCGGACGCCATATTCTTTTGCGGCATTGGCCGCTGCCTGAAGGATAGGGTCAGACGCCTGCGTGCGGGCGGCCGGATACCCGCCGGGTGTTCTTAAAGTTACGTTATTCAATCCCCGACGATCCAAGTGAGAGCGCATCATGTCGGCTATGTCGGCCCCGTTCATGCCAACGGGGAAACGCACGTCCAGAGTTGCCCTAGCATGTCCTGGAAGCATCGTGTAGAAGGAGGGCCCTTCGTAGCCGCCGTGAACGCCTTGAATGTTGACGTTGACGCCGAACATGAAGCGCTCAAGGTGATCGGCAAGATCGGCGCCTCCCCGCAAGCGCGTTACGTTAAGGGTCTGCAGCATGTCTCGATCTGCGAATGGATCCAAACGATGGCGGGCGACAAGTTCCCGCGCTTGATTGCGGTCTTCCTCTGTTATGTCAGCATTCAGGCTGTCCAAACCGTCGAGGCAGAATCTGTCCTGATCGTCGAGGAACGAAGCGACAGCCCGCACAACTTGCGTTAGTGGGGAATCGATCCATACGGAGTGACCGGCCCAAAGATGCCGGCCGTCCGCCGTGCCGCCCCAATCTCCTCCCCGGCATTCGAGCTCGGCCCATAGGCTGCCTTTAAATCCACGGAACAGCGTCATGGATTGATCAGCGCCTTCGTACATGCAAGGTAGCCACGCAGCGGATGCTTCCGAAAGGACTGGGCGCAATTGCTCAATAACGCCCGGCAAACTAGGGCTGCCGATCTCTTCCTCGCCCTCGATCAGAAATATCAGATTGCACGGCACATCTCCTTCGGTCTTGAGGAGCGCCTCAATAGCGAGAAGACTCGACAGCGTCGGCCCCCGATGATTATGTGCGGCACGACTGACGATGACCTCGCCCAGCGATGACGGCAAATTAAGTTTTGATGCGTCAACTATTGATGCGCCCAGGGGGTCGACACTCCATTCCTCTGCAATCACCGGCGTCATGTCGTACAGCCCGTAGAGAATGAGAGTCTTGGCATGTGGACGTTTTGATCTCAAGGTGCCATAGACCACCGGATGTCCCGGCGTTGCGATAAGACGGGCGTCTTCGCATCCGAGCCGCTGAATGTAGCTCAGCGTCATTTCAGCGGATTCCAGAATGCCCACGCCGGTGTCCGAAAAACCAGGTTGGCGCAAATAGCGGCGTACTTCCTCAACCATGTCCGCTTCGTCGGAATCGATTCGAGCATGCGCAGCGCGGTGCTGCTCGCGATGTGTGGTGTCCACAGGGGATTCCTATCTGCATTTGTACATACGTATTTCAGCACCAGCGTAGGGTACGTAACAAGCGAAGGGAAGCCTCCGGCGGTCGGGTCTTTCACCCGGTATGCGACTTTGGGGTCGGCACGCTCTGGAATCGACCCAAAACGTCATGGCACTTGCTAATTTATCTTTGAGAGGAGGTGCTCTTGACTCCATGTGATCTAAAGCATAGCGTCAGGCATACGTATTCAGAAGGATAGCCGCTGGAATCCCTCCGCGGCCTCCCCAGCGTTTGGAGAATCACCATGTCCTCCCATGTTCGCTCCGTTAGCCGCAGACGCATTGCGGCAGCTATGTTCCTCGTGACCGCCTTGGGCATTCTTGCCGGCTGCGGCACCGGGAACACGAGCAGTACGGCCGATGCCGCCAGCAGGGCATGCGACGTCGCTGCCCCCGCTGAGCCGCAGACCGTCAACATTCTCGCTTTCAGCGCTCCTTCGATTGATCCGTTTACTGACGCCATCGTTAAGGGCTGCAGCGCGGCTGATAACCTGACGCTCAATCACACGCCAGTTGATTTTACCGGCCAAATACAGAAAGCCCAGCTCGCCCTGGGATCCGAAGGCAATTCGCCTTACGACGTTGTCGAGGTCTACAACAGCACGCTTGTGGAATACGCCAGCAAAGGCTGGGTCGCCCCACTTGACGATTACATCTCCAAGTACGAGGACAAATACCAGCTCGGTGATGTCTCAGAAGAAGCGTGGGCCGGCGTGACCTACGACGGTAAGATCTATGCCGTGCCAAACCAGGTGAACACTCAGATCCTGATTTACCGAAAGGATCTCTTTGAAGCCGAGGGCTTATCGGCACCAACCACCTACGAAGAGCTGGTCGCTGCCGCGAGCAAGCTTGGTGGGAAAGTCGATTATCCCCTATCTATGGCGTGGGGTTCAGATGACGCACTCCTGGATGGGTTCCACGGCTGGCTGGCCGCTGGTGGAGGCAAATGGTTCAACGATGACAACACTCCGGCTTTCGACTCGCCCGAAGGTCGTAAAGGACTTGAACAGATGAAGGGGCTCCTGCCCTTCATGCCGAAGGACACCCTCTCGTTCGGCAACGGCGATGTCATGGGACTCATGCAGCAGGGCAAGGTTGGAATGGCAATAATCTGGGCCAGCCGGGCGGCACCCATCAATGACCCCAACGCGTCTAAGGTCGCCGGAAAGGTCGGCTTTGCCCCTGCGCCCCGGGGTATGAGCGGTATACCCGCTGGCGAAAACAGCGTCGACGGCTTCGCGATCGCTAAGAACAGCGCAGTGGATCCGGAGACCCTATTCCAGATCGTAGCCTCGACTACCCTGAACAAGGACGTTCAGCGTGATGCTTCAGAGGTCGTACTCCCGGCCCGCATGAGTGTGCAGAACGACACGAGCGCCGCCCAGCCACATTGGGGGGCATCGTTTGAAAACATTGCCGGCGGCGCCCAGGCCTTACCCGCTGTCCCATTCATGGACCCCCTAACGAAATCCGTGGTCAACCCTTTCCTTGCCAAGGCCGTTACCGGTGCGCTGCCTGTGGACGCGGCGCTCCGTCAGGCCTCTGCCGCGCTCAATAAGACCCTGCTTGATCAGGGTCACCTTAAGTAACAGCCCTACTGGGTGGGTCGGCAGGCCCGACCCACCCCCTGCTGGCCGGGAGGCCCTATGAAACGCAGAGAGTTCACACTGCTGGCAGCACCCAGCGTTGTGCTCATGACAGTTCTGATGATCGCGCCGTTAGTTACGACAGTGGTGCTCAGTCTCAATCAGTTCAGTTACGGAACGTCGCTGAAGTGGGTAGGTCTGAAAAACTACGCTCAGCTTCTCGCCTCACCGGAATTGCACTCTTCGCTGCTATTTACAGTTCTTTTTGTAATCGGCACCACTACGCTCAAACTGTTCCTGGGTTTCGCCCTCGCCCTTCTGCTCAATTTCGCGGTACGCGCGCGCTCAGTCTTCCTTGGTGCTTTGCTTGTTCCCCTGGTCGTCCCTCCTGTTGTCGGGGCCTTGATCTACGGGTGGATGTTCCGAGAAGACATCGGGGTCGGCTTTTACCAGTACTTGCTGACCTTGATGGGTATCAACATCGAATGGTTCTCCTCCACTCCGGGAGCGATAGCGCTTCTGGTGGGACAAAATGTCTGGCAGGACATTTCCTTTGCCGCGTTAATCTTCCTTGCGGGATTGCAGGTAGTCCCAGCCGAGCCTCTGGAAGCGGCACTCGTTGACGGCGCCAACTGGCTGCAGCGACAGCGCTATATCATTATGCCCAGCCTGTCAGGGCTGTTCGCTTTTGTATCCATGATGAGCGTCATGGACTCCTTCCGGATCTTCGACAGCATCGCAGTGACAACAGGAGGCGGTCCGAATGGAACGACTGAGAGTCTGATGTTCCTCGCTTACAAAGTTAGCTTCCAGCAGTCCCAGCTCGGACTTGGCAGCGCGATGAGTATGCTGACCGTCATTGGCATCGTGTTGCTCCTCGTCCCGTTCCTGGTGCTCACTAAACGACAATTCAGGAATGCCCGATGACCGCGACCGCGCAACATCCCGTAGATCAAAACCTCAAACGTACGGTCAGAACGACCGCCGTCCGGCCCATGCGCACACGGCGGTCCCGTTCCGCGACGACCGCCCTTCAGAAGACCATCGCCTACCTTCTGCTCAGCCTCGCAGGGCTGCTCAGCATAGGACCCTTTGTCTGGGTCGGGTTAGCCTCCTTGAAGCGCCCCGTGGATGCCTTCTCGCTTCCCCCGGTATGGGACTTCACCCCAACCCTGCAGGCTTATCAGATTCTCTGGAACGACCGAGGCTTTGGTCATTTCCTCCTAAACACCCTCCTCGTGGGGGTACTCACCACGGTCATTTCCCTGCTTGTCGCTGCACCTGCCGCTTACGCTCTGTCGCGGTTCCGGCACGTTAGCGGCTTGTGGATACTGCTTGCTGCCTTGGTCTTCAGGGCGCTGCCTAGAATGGCGGTCGTCCTGCCCTTCTATTACCTGGCGCGCCTCACAGGTCTCTACGACACACAGGTTCTGCTTATCGCCGTACTAGTGGCGGTAAATCAGCCGTTCACCATCTGGCTCCTCCGCGATTTCTTCGCTGGCATTCCAGAAGAGCTTGAGGAGTCGGCGATGGTGGACGGGTGCAGCCGTATCCAGGCCTTCCGGCGGATCATCCTTCCAGTGGCCGGTCCCGGACTTGTGACGGCCGCGGTCTTCACCTTCCTGTTGGCGTATCAGGAATACATGATTCCTTTGGTGCTGACCCAGACCTCTGCCGTGACGTTGCCGGTATTTATCGCCCAGTTCTCCACTGAGAACATTCAGGATTGGCCAGTAATCTCGGCAGCCGCCGTTTCACTCGCACTGCCGATCGTCGGACTTGTCATGCTGGCTCAGCGCTTCCTCGTCGCGGGACTAACGGCCGGCTCCACGAAGGGATAGACCAAGAAACGGTTCAGCGGCGGCCCCTTGACCTCGATGTCGGGGGCCGCCGCACTTGCGTGGAGCCTGCGTAAAACCTGGGGGTATCATCGCTGGCGAGACCGCATGAGATGCACCAGAGGTAGCAAACGGCAGCAAACGGCGGGGGGGGGGGGGGGGTGACGGAGCGCCTCCTTGCCGAAATACGTCGCGATGTCGGAAAGTCAACTGGGGTGACTGGGGGTCGAGAATGAGTCGGCTGGGGCGCTGCCACACGGCAGCAGGGTCTGTCGAGACCTACCAATTGCCTTGATAATGTGGGCCAGCCATCCGATGGAACCGCGGCATGATTCTCGCCGTGAATAGAGTAGTGCGTGCTTCGCCGATATGTGGCATAGCTGACGTACCCCTGCGGTGATGACTTGCCTGTGCGCCGTGCAGCAGAGAGAGTCGATGTTCTTGTGCCGCCGCTGCCGGGAATTGGGTGAGTAGGCTGGAGGATCGCCATAGCAGGCCCCTGACACCCGTGCGGCGCTTGCTGGAGCTGCGCGCACCGGTGCCTTGGGTCCGGCCCGGTTTGCGTACCTCCTGCATCGAACGTCTCCACGGTCCACCCATCCTGACGGGCTACCGTGACCGCCGCGCATTTCACCGATGTGGTCCCAGGAACCGGGGCCCGCCGCCGGGTTCAGGGCGAAGGAACGCCTGGTGCCAGGAATGTCACTGCAAGATTTGAATGAGAGACAGCGCTGTCATGCGTTGTAGCGGGGTGAGAGAGTGATAATCCGTAGCGGCTGTTGGGCTTTCGGCTGGAGGTGGGTCTACCGATAGTTTGTAAGCAGCCAAGTACGTGGGGTTGCCTCAATCAACCATGGCGCACCTTCCGCGACGGGTTACTCGCCCGACGGGACGACGGGCCGGTGCTAATGTGAAGGGCCGTGGCAGGGGCACCAGGAAGGCAATGAAGCTCTTCTTGCGGTCCCTGGTTTAGGATTGAATGGCTCAAAGGGCTTCCGCCAGGCGTGTCCTCTGGCCGACGTCCGAGCCGAGGAGTGCGGCTGCTGCCGCGGCGTCCCCTGTAACGAGGGCTGCAGTGCTCTCCGCACTTCATTGTCTGTACCGCCGAATCTCGTGCCAAAAGAGGCTGCTTGGGGTGATTGGCATGCGGGCAACAAAAAAGCAGCGAGTGGGAAAAGACCGATCGGACAGATATTCCAGTTTTCGGAAGGCGAGGCGACGCATTTCCCCGCCACAACACAAAGCCGAAGTTTTTCCTATTCGAGGCATAGATTCAACGCCTGAATTGGTGACCCAAAGGTCGGGGGAGAGGAAGTGCCAGCCTATGCGCGGGTGTCCACGCATGTGGTATGCCGCGCGGTTGGAATTGGCGCTGATGGAAAGGGGCGGCGCAGATCGGCGCCGCCCCTAACCTGTTGCCGTGCCGTCAGTCGTCCTCGGAAGCACCTTCCATGACGGCTGCGGGTGCGACATAGCCATTAGGGTCAATCACCCAGCCGGCGTCATGGGCCGAAGCTGCGACCTCGGGGGCCCATTCAAGGCTTACGCGGTCGTCGCCCGGGTTGATCACCAGAAGCTCACCGGTGCCCGGAGTCGCGGCTGTCTCCGATCCCTCCAGGCAACGAAACTCCCGCCAGCTGTTAGCAGGCACGGAGAATGAATCGGACGGGCCTAGCTCCAGAGTAGTTCCCATGTCGCTGTTAAGGGTGAGGGACCAGCGTCCGGACTTCACGAGCACCACCTGCGGCCGGTTGTGGCGGTGCCGAAGCATGCCTTCGCCTGGCTGCGCGCGTAGCCAGGCGAGATTGAAGCTGTGCGGCTCGTGGATGGGCGGGATCTGGCGCCTGTCCTCTGACATGCCGTAGCCGATCACCAGGCTGAGCTCGGCACGACCGCCCGGCAGCGCGTTGCACAGGAGCGCGTGCTGACTGTAGCTGCGGTCTCCGGGCTGGACCACTCGTGAGCGCATCTGTTCCGGGGTGTAGCTGGTCAGCTCCTCAATGAAATGCTGCTGCATAGGCTTGATGAGGGCCACGCCGTTGGGCAGTTCATCGCCCGCCACTGTGTCAATTAAACGGTTGTCGGCCGTAAGGTGCAGTCCATAGGACTCGGCCTCCCGGAGCACGGACGGCCCCCAGATGATTCCACCGGTGTTGTCCCTGCCGAGTACCGTGTAGAGAAGCCCCTCATCGGGTCCTTCGTTGGTGAAGCCGCGGAAGATCCAGGTCGGGACTGAGATGATGTCCCCGTCCTTGGCGACGTATTCTCCCTGCTTGCCGTCGGCGCCCCAGCGGAGTCTAAATTCACCTCCAAGGTTGATGAACACCTCTGCTGTGAAGTGCAAGTGAAGGTTGTTGCTTATGCCATTCGGCATACCGGCGGCGCCGGTATTGAAGCCGTGGGGTTCAGTCAGGTTGACGTACTGGTTGGGGTTCTGGGAAACGCCAGGACCGATGAAGGCATAATTTTCCTTCTTATCCGATCCTGGCGTGCGGCAGTCGATAAAGGCGGCGTTGCAGGCGACCCAGTCGGTGCGGCGGATGGTCCGTCGCTGGACTTCGCTGGAGTCGAGGTTCAGCTCGGAAGCGATGGTGCTGGTCATTATGGTCCCTCCTTTAGGGATAATTACTTGATCGGGAGCGGATGAATGATGGAAACTACTCTGGGCCTTGCCGCTGTCAGTGTGGGTTTCGCGTAGGCTAAAGATGCCGTCCCGCCGCTTGACCTCGTTGCGAGTGTGTCCTTCCGGATAAGCGGGCAAACTCGAGAAACCTATTCGATTTCCATTAAAGAATCGATGCGGTTTAGATAAGTCAGAGTGTATGCGTATGCACGAAGGCCCGCAAGCCTATTTTCGCCATATCTCCTCTTAGGGAACAGTGCCTAAAGTGTCTCTCTCGATCAAATGGGACGGGAACGCGGACTCTTCCAGGGGCCTACCTGGGCTTTGAATCCGGTCTATGAGCAGGTCGGCAGCACGGCGCACCATGGCATCCAAATCGTAAGCGATGGTCGTCAGCTGGATAATGGGCCACGAAGCCGAGGGGAGATCGTCGAACCCGATTATCGATAGGTCGTCAGGGACGCCGACACCCGCAGAGCGTGCCGCATTGAGCGCCCCGAAGGCTACAACATCGTTACCGCAAACAATGGCCGTCGGCGGCTGGGGCATTGTCAGGAAATGCTCTGTTCCGGCGTGGCCGGTGGCGGTGTCGAACGGGCCTCGGTGGATGTAGCGTGCAGGGATTGACATGCCCTGCTGGGCGAGTGCCTCGCGCAGCGCTATTTCTCGGTTGACCGCGGTACTAGTGTTGGCTGGCCCAAGGATTGCAGCTATCCGGCGGTGGCCGTGTTTCGAAAGGGCCTCGGCGGCTTCCCGCATCCCCTGCGTTGGGTCCACCACTGCGGAATCTGCGCTCACTGCGTCAGATGTCCTGTTGAAGTATACGAAGGGGAGCCTGCGGTCCCGAAGCCGGAGCGGGACAACAGAGTCGATCGTGGAGGTTGCCAGGAGCACGCCGTCGAGTCCGTTGGAGATGAGTCGTTCCGCGACGACATCGTTGTCCGCTACCTCTGTGTGCAGCATCAGCTGATAGCCATGCGACTCGAGCTGGTGGAACGCGGGTGCGATGATATGTGGATAGAACTGGTTTTCAAGGTCTGTGAGCAGGAGGCCGATGCGTCGGGTCCGCCCGCTGGAAAGGGCCCTGCCGGCGTCACTGGGGACATAACCCAGCCGGTCTGCTGCTTTGCGGACGCGTTCTCTCGTGGCCTTGGAGACACGCGGATCGTCGCGCAGAGCTCGAGACACGGTGGGCTGGGACACGCCTGCAAGCTGCGCGACGTCGTGACTCGTAACACTCATAAGGGTCTCCCAACGATCTCGGCGCCGTGGGCGCCACACGGTTCTATCCAATCAGACTATTGACCAATGCGTCTGCCCATTCCTAGTATAGGCATACGTATGCAATAACGAGGAGCAATTATGGTCAGATATCTGAAGCAGGCACCGTCCAAGTCCTTCGCAGACACGAGTCACGCAGATGTGGCCCAGCGCGTGGGCCAAATCATTGAAGAAATACGGTCCGAGGGTGACGCCGCCGTCCGCAAATACGCCGAGCTTTTCGACAGGCAGTCCCTTGATTCGTTTCGGCTCTCCGACGACCGGATCGAAGAGATCATGGGGACACTGGACCAGCAGGTGATCGACGATATTGTCTTCGTCCAAGAGCAGGTCCGAACCTTCGCGCAGGCGCAGCGGGACTCGATGCAGGACGTCGAGATCGAAACGCTCCCGGGAGTTTTCCTCGGCCACCGCCATATTCCCGTGCGCGCCGCCGGAGCGTATGTTCCCGGGGGTAAGTACCCCCTCACCGCCTCGGCCCATATGACGATCATCACCGCTAAGGTCGCCGGAGTCCCCCGTGTGGTGGCCTGTACGCCACCGATCCGGGGAGAAATACCGGCCGCAACCATCGCCGCAATGAAGCTCGCCGGCGCCGACGAAATCTATTTGCTGGGCGGGGTGCAGGCGGTTGCGTCGATGGCGCTTGGCACCGAGTCGATCAGCCGCGTCGACATGATCGCCGGGCCCGGCAACGCTTACGTCGCGGAGGCCAAGCGGCAGCTTTTTGGTGAGGTCGGCATCGATCTCTTCGCCGGTCCCACCGAGATACTCATCATCGCCGACGACGACGCTGACCCGTTCGTGATTGCCGTCGACCTCCTATCCCAAGCAGAACATGGGCCTGACTCGCCAGCGATCCTCGTGACCACGTCCACCGAGGTCGCCCGTGAGGCAATCGAGCACATTGAACGTATCCTCCCGGACATGCCGACAAAGGACTTCGCCGAGCCCGCATGGCGGAATTGGGGCCAGGTCATCGTTGTCGATGACCTCGAGGAGGCTTACAGCGTCGCGGACCAGTTCGCGGCTGAGCACGTGCAGGTCTTCACCTTGGACCCCTCGGCGGCACTCACCAAGATGCACAACTACGGTGCCCTGTTCCTTGGTGAGGACACGTGTGTCTCCTACGGTGACAAGGTCATTGGCACAAATCATGTCCTCCCCACCCTCGGGGCGGCGAGATACACCGGCGGCCTGTGGGTTGGAAAGTATCTCAAAACCGTGACTTACCAGACCATTGAGAATGCCCAATCATCTGCCGAGCTGGGCAGGGTTTTGGGCCGGGCAGCGCGCGTCGAACTTTTCGAGGGACATGCCCGTTCGGGTGACGTGCGCGCCTGGCGCCACGGCGGCGAGCAGTTCGAGTGGATCGACCGCGCCCTGGCGCGCACCACCTCCGCCGGAGCAACCCGATGACGTCCCTTTTCGGCCGCACCGCGTTGATCACGGGCGGCGGTACAGGCCTCGGCGCGGCCATTGCCCGCGCCCTTCACGGCGCCGGCGCGGAGGTAGTGGTCGCAGGCCGGCGTCAGGAGCCGCTTCAGAAGGTGGCGGCAGCGCTGGGGAACGGGGCGAGTTGGCGTCTCGTCGATGTCGCGGATCCCGTATCCGTGGGGCAGCTTGAAAAAGCCCTGCACGGGACGGAGGTGTCGATTCTCGTCAACAATGCCGGGATCGCCGGACCTGTTGCGCCGCTGACCGACGTCACACCCGGTGAATGGGACGAGGTTTTCGACGTTAACGTCCGGGGCACGTTCCTGATGTGCCGGGCGTTCCTGCCTTCGATGGTGGACCGCGGCCGTGGAGACGTGATCAATGTCGCCTCGGTGTCCGGCAAGCGGCCCCTCATTCGCCGGACACCCTATTGTGCTTCCAAGATGGCTGTGATCGGGCTCAGCTCAAGCCTGGCCTTCGAAGTCGGGCCAGCGGGCGTCAATGTCAACACGCTTTCCCCGGGGCCGGTGGACGGCTCAAGGATGGACCGCAATTTCCGCTTGGAAGCCGAAAGGACCGGCAAGACCTACGAGCAGGTTCAAGACATCTTTGTCTCCCGTGCGGCCCTCGGCCGAATGGTGACCGAGGAAGAGGTCGGCGCGGCGGTGGTCGCGATGTTGGGCATGCCAGGTCTCTGCGGTGCCGACGTCGACCTCTCTGCCGGGATGGTGGCGTGAAACCGCAACGCCGTGCCTTGCGCACCCGCATCCTCAGTGGCGAGCGCGTCTGCGGGGTCCTCCTCCGCATGCCGTCGGAGGAACTCGTGGAAATGCTCGCCGTGGCAGGGTTCGATTTCATCCTGATTGATTGTGAGCACGGGCCGGCGGATGTTGGGGCACTGCGCCAGCACATCGCCGCGGCCGCTCTTCACGGTGCCGAGGTCATGGTCCGCGTGGGGGAAGGCGAGGACGCCCTGATTCTGCGCGCGCTGGACAGTGGGGCGGCCGGGGTCGTTGCCCCGCACCTGGACAGCGTGGAACAGGCACAAGATTTCGTCGCCGCTGCGCACTACCCCCCGGTCGGACGTCGCGGGTTTGCGACCTATGGGCGGGCGGGGTTCTACGGAACGATGAGCAGCCGGGACCACCATGCCCGCCTCGCCGAGGAAACCCTGCTGATCGGCATGATTGAGTCGCCCCTGGCCGTATCGGCGGTGGACGAGATCCTGGCTGTCCAGGGACTGGATGGACTGCTGCTGGGGGCTGCGGACCTTGCCGCATCGAGCGGACCGGGCGCCCTGTCCGTGCCGGAATCGCGGAAGCGGTTCAACGCGGCGGTGGCCGCGGCCGGGACGCTGAGGATGGACCTTGTAGGGGACACAGACGCTGCGGCAGCATCCTACGCAGATGGCGCACAAATTGTCGTCTACAACCTCACTCAGGCACTCATGGCACAGTTTTCGGTGCTGTTGGAACCCCGTCCGCCCACTCGCTGATGGCCTCGCAACTGCTACTCGCCCGGGTTGGGCGTTCTTACTACTTCATGGGGGAGCGGCGGGTTAGCTGCATGACTTCAGCTCGGGTTTTGGCCCTGATCATCCTCCTCGGGCACCTTCATGCCACACTCTCGCGCACGCGGAAAACATGGCGTACTGCCACACCCAGTGCGATGCACGTGTCAACCGCTTCTATCGGGGCCATGGCCGGACACCTCAAGCTCGACTCGAGGGCGATCATGTCCGTTGGGACCGGTGCAGGAAGAGTGGAGGAGCAGAGGGAAACCCCAAAAGGGCCGGCGCGCCGGCGCTGGCCCTTTTGCTTCTAACCGCCGTTGCTCGGTCCTCTCCTGATCGCCTACGGCGCACAGTGAACTTTTCACACACCATCCGGGGCTCACGGTGTTTGGGCCAGTGTCTCCAAAACCCGGCTCAGCTTGTGACGGAAATTTGTCTGCTGTCCGGTGCTCGGGAATGGTATGCGTTCGTGGACGAAACGCGACCCGATTCGGGACTTCGCTAGTTGGCTCAGCCCGTCCTGGACTGTCGCTTTTACCGGTATGGCCACGAAGTCGTTGCGTCCCAGGATGCGCAACCTATTCAGCAGGTCTTCTTCGTTAGCGCTGATGGCCCGTTTGCGGAGAGCCGGCTTGCGGAGGGCGATCCGTCCTTCGATGGCGTCGATCAGCAGGTAGCCGTCGGTGGCGAAGCGCCGCAGCAAGGCCGGCTTGTTGATCCGCATGTAATCGGTGCCGTTGGTTCTCAACTCCGGGTAAAGGACGCGCAACAGTTCCAGAAAAAGGTAATCATGCCGGGTGCTTTCGGGGTAGTAGAAGTAGCGATCGTCAGGGGGTGGGGCTTCAGCGATGAACACCACCCGCGTGTGATCCGGGATGTAGGCGCGCCAAGCTGCCCGCCGACTGTCCAGATCCGGGTCCGGATGGCTACTGATTGAGTCAGGCACGGGTCTAGTCGTCGCCGAGTGTTTCAGCGAGTAGGCCCAATAGGTCTTCTACGTTGCCTGTCGGGACTGAATCTCCGATTTGTAGAAATGCTTTCAGCGCTTGCCTTCGCTCTTCAGACAGCGCGTGCAGCAGTGGGATGGAAACTGCGAGTACATCCTTCAGCAACGGCGTTCTGGTCGTTTTGGCAGCGGCGAGACTGGTTTTGAAGTTCAGAGCCAATTGGCCCTCGGGGAGTGGTACGACAGCCTTGACTACCGTGCTGCTCGAGGATAGACCCTGGGCGAGCTTGGCCAGGCGCTCGTCATGCCCTACGCCCTCATTGGAGGTGAATTGCACCGTCGCGCCCCCATCCCTCAGCGTGACTTCAGTGAGTTCGTACTCTGCAACTCGTCTACTGAGAGTTTCCACGTCGAGGCCATCGGTGGAAGCCATGTCGCTGGCAGCGACCTTACCCTCCACAAGTTCCTTCCGATCAGCGACGAACGCGGTGAAGTCAGGCCCTTCCAGGGCAAGAGCTTTGTTGCGGATCGACCAGAGGAACGGCTCGCTGTCCGCTGAAAAAAGGGTTTCCGCGCCGGAAGCCACGGCGGCCGCCCTGCAGGGTATGACATCCAAATTCGCATTTATAAGGTTTTGGAAGCTTTCCGTGTTTGAGGCGTTCAAGCTCATGCGGGACAGCTGCGACGTGGTTAGGAATCTGCCGATTCGGCTCCAAAAGTTTTCATCGCTTGCCGAAACGACATCGAGGATGTACTGAAGAGAGTCGTCGTTAAGGCTTCGAGAAAGGTCAGTCGGACCCGGGAACTGTTCCAAACGCCCGTCGCTTCCTTCCCAGACGGCTTGCAGCACTCGCGTCATACGCGCTGCCTGAGGATCGTCGAGGTATTGGGCAATAGCGTCTACCGCCAACCGCGTCGGAACGCTTCGCGTTTCGAGGGCGGCGCTGAACCCCTCAGAGACGGTTTTTGCGACAGTCTCAGCTTGCGGCTGGGCAAGGAGCCCACGGCCGCCACGCGTCAAGGCTTGACCAAGCAGATTAATACCGGCATCTTCACTTCGCTGCCTGATCAAGGTTTCGATGCCGGCGGCGTCCGTTATGAGTGCCTGATGATCCTGAGCTGATTGCTCCAGTTGAGGAAAACCTTCAGCATCTTCTTGGGGACGAGTAAGGCCGAAGACGAAAGCGTTCTCAAAATCGAGTCTTGAGATTCCTTCCCGTAATTCAGGCAGGTTGTCGGTGAATCTGAGGTAAACGGGTCGCTCGGTTGTTGCGTCCCAGTTGAGAATCAAATCGGGTGCGTAGGTGTGATTGAAGTAAGAAGTGTCTCTAATGCTCACGGAACGATCGAGAGTTTCTAGTTCCTTGATTACAGCATTTTTGATGGCGTTGATTGAGTCTTGGGGTGACCGTACGCCCAACGCGTTCACGATCTCTTGCGCGAAGCCAACTGATCGAACTTGGGTCATCTTCGTCCCCTCTCGGTGTCGAACTTTTCGATGAGGCCCCGATGCTCGGCCGAGATGGTCAGTGTCTCCTGCCGCTCTGACAAGACGATTATCCATAGCCTCTCGGCTACCGCGATACAGGTGTCCATATTGATGGAGGCCTTGGCTTCGGCCTCGTCTTCTATGCCCAAGGTGTTCAATCGGTGCAGGAAGACTGCGTCTCGGACTTCCTCTGCGGAGCAGAGCTCCGACCACTTCTTTAGGCTGAAGGGATGCCACGTTATCCACATGAAGTTGTCACAATACTTGGGACTGTCCAGGTAGGCGCAGTAGCACTTGGCTAGGTATTCGACGTACTCCGCGCCCTGGTTGTTACTGGCGTTGGTGTAGTTCTTGACCTCGGCGTAGAACCCCCGGCCTTCAAGGTCACCGCGAAGCAGTAGGCCGCCGAGATCGTAGGAGAATGGCCTTTTTTTACCGGCGGCCCATGGGAAGGTCAGCTTATCGACGGCAAATTTGTCGGGGTTCACCCAACAGGCATTCACACGAGTGGTTGATTCGAGCCACTCCTTTGCGCGACGCGCACCTTCGCGACCCTTTTCATGGGTCTCTTCCCCCGACATGAAATGACAATAGCAAGTTTAAGCAGCCCTGCTGTTTTCGGTTACCCTTCAGCAAGTCCAAAAGGCACGCCGATGGGCTTGCTTGGCAGGGCGGGACGCCTCGTACTAGCTTCGGCCTTCGACGATATTTTGCTGCGCACGCTGTTGAAGGCACCTCGCTCGACAACGACCTTTGAGGAGGGGTGTCTGACGTGCGCGGTCTGGTCAGGAGTCACCCAAACTTGAAGCAGTTCCGGATCCATGGGCCGTGAGACCGGTGGTGTTAAAGGTCCGGCCCTCGCTAGTTTTGGGACGGGCGGGTTCATTGCGGCACCGGGGATGGGACCTGCCGCGGCGACGTGGCAGGCGAAGGGCTGCCTAGGGCGCTGAGGCCGCAGATGATCGCGGCGACTATAAAGGCCGGGCCGGGTTCCAGTGTGCCGATCAGGGCGCCTACCAGTGTTGCTCCCAGTGCCTGTCCCAGGACGAGGCTGATGAAGAGCACTGACGTGCCGGCGGCGTTGCTTTCTGCCGTCCGGGCCGCCCAAATAATGAGCACCGATGTCGCGGCTGTGTAGGCGAGCCCGAACAGCGCCGCGGCCCCGAAGCTGAGGAGTGTGCTGTGCGGCGCGATACCGAACATCCCGGTCGCGAGTGCGACGGCCAGTACTGTAACCGGCCACGTTGTCCTGATAGCATGCCGCGCCAGCCAGGGTGAAGTGAGTGCCGCTGCGGCTCCACCGGCACCGAGCGCTATCCACGCGGCGGCGGAGGTTTCGACCGCCATTCCGCCCTCGCCTTCAAGAAGAGTGCGGCCATGGACCCAGATTGCGGAGCTGCCGATGCCGAGGATGACGGCGGCGGTGATTGGACGCCGAAGCGGACGCAGCCCTGCCCTTCGATGCCGCGTCCCCGGTACCGGCGGCCGGCGGGAGCCCGGGCCGAGGCCCTGGGCGGAACCACCGCGGGAGGTATCTGCCCGCAGTACGCCCATCATCGCACTGAAGGAGATGACAGCAATCAGTGCCCACGCAAGGCGCCAGGAGGATCCAAGAACCAAGGAGAAGGTCCCGGCAGCCATGACGCCGAAACCCGTACCCGAGTTCACGACCGATTGAAGCATGTCCCGCTCTGCTGGCTTGAAATTGCGTTGTACCAGTTCCACCAGGGCAGGGGAGGAGAACCCGGCACCCATTCCTGCGAGGAGCACCGCACCCACGAAGGACGTCGTGCCGGGGGCCGCAGCGATCCCCGCACTGCCTCCGGTAGCCGTCATCCCGGCCAAGACGGCGACCATTCGGGGATGGGTCGGTGCATGGCGGAATCCGAGCACTGCCGAGATGCAATACGTGACGGAGGCGCCGGAAGCGAGCAGGCCGCCGATCGCGGGGGTGAGGGCGAAGGCCGCCGAAAAGGCGGGAAGGAAGAGCCCGTACCCGAGCCTGGCCAGGCCGTAGGTGGCCGCGATGAGTGCCACGGATGACGCAGTGAAGATCGGGCCCGCGGCGCCGCCCTGAGGCTGTAACGATCGTTTCATTGAAACGAACGTTATAGGATGAAGTCATGGAAGTACACCCCCGCGCGCGGGAACGACTGCTTGACGCCACCGAGGACCTCGCCTTCACGCAAGGGGTCGCGGCCACGCCCGTGGACGAGATCCTGCGGAGCGCGGGTGTGGCCCCGGCAACCCTGTACGCGCACTTCGGCAACAAGGAAGGGTTGATCACTCAGGCACTTGAACGTCGCCTCATGCGCTGGGATGAAGTGTGGCAGTCGGCCATCGATGAAGCCTCCACCCCCAGGGAAAGGCTGCTGGCAGTATTCCCGGCCCTCGGCCGATACCGGATGAGTGTGCCGGCCGCCCGATGGTGCGCGTTCCTCGGGGTAGCTGCCGAATCACCTCATCCAGGACCGCAACTGCAGAAGACACTGGCCAGTGACACGCAGCTGCTAACAGCACGTTTGAAGGAGCTGGCAGTCCCAGTCGTCGCCGCGGACCACGCAGACGCCCTGGTCGCGCAACTGGTCCTCGTCTACACCGGGGTGCTGGGAATGCTGCTCCGGGGCATGGATACCGAACGAGCCGTTGGCCTCGGACTTCACATCGCAGGCGCCGTTATCGAAGCAGCTGAAGGTAGCCGTCGCTAGCCAGCAGAGCCGATTCCGAGGATTTTCGCAGTGGACGTTCAGACTGAGCACATCCCCGCTGAGCTCCCGTTTCTCGATGCAACAGTTGTCTGAAGTCGGGCAAGAATACCGGCTCCCATTGAAGTCGATCGACGCTGGAGTCCTCACGCCGTCTGGTAGGACCTGTATGTGTGCCTTGGTTTCGGATCACGGAACCTCTTGTCGAGTCAGCCGCACGCGTCGCAGATACCGGTGGCTGGGAGCTCATAGCCGCATGAACCGCAGACGAGACGCTCCCTGGACTCCGGCCTGCATCGCCAGTGTCCGCAGACATCGTGCATCACCGACCGATGACAGGTACCGAGAAGTGTCTACAGGGACCGCGTCCTCTTGGTCAGCGACTGGAGGGCACGTACGAGTGTGGCCTCGAAGCTGCTCGGCAGGTCGCGGTTCGCCGGGGTTGGTTACCGGTTCAGCTGGTGTGGCCGGGATTAGTAGTATCTCGCCTGGGGGAGGTCGATGCCGCGCCGGAATGTGCGTTGGCCGCCGCGGGGTGAGGTAGGGCTGGCGGATAGAGGGCGTCTTCGCGGCTGTAGTGCCCCACGACGTCGAACCATCGCTTCGCGGCGAGGGTTCGGTTCAGGTCGATGTCTGCGATCACGATCCCTTCCTCATCATAGAGAGGACCTGCGATAGCACGGCCATCAAGGGGTTCGAAGATCGCCGCTCCACCTCGTCCGAGCGCCGGACCGTCCTTGGGCAACCGAACCGGGAAGTCATCGGGAAACGCAGAGCGAGGGATGTATTGCGGGACTGAGATCACGAACGCGCCGGATTCTATGGCGATGTGACTCATCGTGGAAATCCAGCCGTCGGAATCATCAGCCGTCGGAGCCGCCCAGATCTGTACGCCCTGACGATAGATTTCATATCGGGCCAGAGGCATGCGGTTCTCCCAACAGATCAGTCCACCAACTCTTCCCAGAGTAGTTTCGATGACATTCAGGTCACGTCCGTACCCCACGCCGTGGAAAAGGCGTTCGTGCATCGTAGGCATCAACTTCCGATGTTTCCAAAGCAAACCCTCAGGACCAAGCAGGATCATGGTGTTATAGAGACTCCCGGGCCTGGCAGATTCCCGTTCGTTCACTCCCAGCACGCAGTACATGTTATGGGTGGCACACGCCTCAATGAAGCGGTCAATGTGCGGTCCGGGGACGTCGACCGAGTTCGCCCAGAGGCGGGTCCACAGTTCATCGAATCCGTCGAATCGGGCCGCTTCATGGGCCCACACCTCTGACGGGTACAGCGGTATAAACGTTTCGGGGAACACCGCGAGCTTCACACCCTGGCCAGCCGCCTCTCCCAGGAGACGGAGCGCCTTGGACACCGATGCCTCCGCCTCCAGAATTACCGGAGCGGCTTGGACAGCAGCGATGCGCACAGTTCCTGCGGCCATGACTCAACGGTGGCATGCACTCCCGCGCCTCGTCAACAGTGCGGCGGTTCATATGCCGGCAAGCCGGCTAGGACCCAAGGCACGGACCTGAACCGCCACGGCCAAGCGGACCTCGACGGGGTGGCCGCCGAACTCAACGACCGGCGGGGGACACGGCTCGATGAAGGTGTGGTGGGGTGTGCCTACTGTACGGCGAGGTTCTGATGTCATCGGTGAGTTCACGCACGATGTCGAGGTGACAGGCAGGGCCCGATGTCTCTGCGAGCACACGAAGCACGACCTCGCGCCCGTCTGACCTGTCCGCGAAGGATCCGCTCACCACCCGCATTGGCATGGAACGACGGACGACGGGTGTTGATCAAGGCTCGCCGGCGTTCAATGATGAGGACCGAGAACCGATGATGGGCCGGATGTCAATGCGCTCAGTTCGATGCGTTCGCTTCGTCCTGCAAAGAAGCGCCACAACCTGTCAAGGGGGAGAGCGGTAGAGGCTTCTGGTGGGGAGAGGTAGGCGTGTGGACAGTGTCCACACTCTGGGTCTCGGATTAAGCCGTACCGGTGCCGGACTGGGCCGGATTGGGGATGTTTTCGGGGGAGTGGCGGATTTCCAGGGGCTGGAGTCCGGTTCGAGTCCCACTTCGGGCACATGTTTCCCCTAGTCAGGGGCTCTTTTGCCCTCTGACTGTGGACAGCCGGCCCAATTCTGCGGTCCGGGTGCCGGTTTCGGTGGCTGGGGTGAAGTTGTCTGAGGGCGGGATGCCTCCTTTCTGTCGCGAGGCCCGGTGTGGGCGTTCTTACTCCTTCATGGGGGAGTCGCGGAGTTGGTACATGACCGTGGTGAGGGTTTTTGCGCTGGTCATCCTCTTCGAGCAGCTCAGGTAAATTGGCTGCTTGGAGTTAGCGACTCGTGAGCACCATTACCACCGCGCGACCAAGACTGTATCGGCCACCCGGCCCGCCATGCCGGACCCGCCCATCTCGGCTGCTCTGCCGGAGACCGTCAGCGGCGGCCGGGGATGGCTCTCGGCCGACTCCCACCGGGGTGCATCCTTCGCGGGTAGAGGAGACGAATTCTTCCGGCAGGGCGTAGATTGCGCACATGACCAGACCGGTGCGCTAGATCAAGAAGAAGTTGATTTGTGGTTGCTCCGGGGACAACGCGGGCCGAGACAATCCGCCGGGAAATGGTTGCGGACACCACGGTGGGGGATCATACTCACAGCATGCCGAAGAAGAAGACTTCTCTAATGGAATCAATCCTCCGCGGCATGGTGGCCGGAGTCGCAGGAACCGCGGTGATGACGGCCTTTCAGAAGTATGTGGAGATACCCCTGTCCGGACGGGAAGCCAGCTACGCTCCGGCGGACTTCGCCGAACGCGTCCTGCCCATTCACCCGGAGACGCAGCAGGGGCGCGAGCGGCTGAACACGGTGACGCACTTCGCGCTGGGCACCATGTGGGGCTCTGCCTACGGAATCACAGCCCATGCCGGCCTGCGCGGAGCCAAAGCGGTGGCCGTCGTGTTCCCCGTCGTCTACAGCACCGATGTGCTGCTTAACACGGCATTGGGGCTGTATCAGCCCGGAACGTGGAGTGCGAAGGACTGGACCGTGGATTTGACCAACAAGTTCGTTCAGGCGGCGGCGACCGGAGTGCTCTACGACACCGTTCTCGCCCCACCCCAGACAAGGTAGGAAACCGGCCGGCAGGAAGCCGCCGCCCGGGCCACAACGCCGTTCCCGCGACCGGTGATTCCGGGTCCGGTGGAGTCAGCCTCCGACAGGCAGGGGGAACTCCACCTGGCGCGGGGGAGGAGAGCGATGGACCCTGAATCTGTCGGCGGGGAGGGACGGACAGCTGTGGTCATCGCGGACTACGGACTGCTCAGCGACTGTCAGGGAGCGGCTCTGGTCTCACGGCAGGGATCAATCGATTGGTGGTGTCCGGCACGGTTCGATGCCCCCAGCATTTTTGGGCGGCTGCTCGATCCGCACGCGGGCCACTGGGTCATCCGCCCTGCGGAGCAGTACACGGTGACCCGCCGCTACCTGCCCGGAACCATGGTCGTGGAAACAGAGTTCCATTGCCCACGCGGGTCCATGCGCCTGACCGATTGCCTGTCCCTGGGCCCGGGGGAGCGCGGCCATGGGATCGGGGAGAACTCTCCGCACGTGCTGCTGCGCCGCGTTGAGGCAACCCGAGGGCAGATCCGGGTGTTGGTGGAGGTGGCCCCGCGGCCCGAGTACGGGCTGGTCACTCCGCACTTCACGCGAACTTCCACGGGGTGGGAGATCACCGGCGGCGCGGACCGGCTGACACTGACAGCACCCCCGGTCCTTGCGGGCGCGGATAGCAGGGTGAGTGGATCGTTCCTGCTCCAAGAGGGGGAACGCATGGACTTTTCCCTGCAGCACAGCGCTTCCACCGACCGGGGTGCCCCGGTGGCGGAAGACGTCGCCGGAGTGGAGGACACCACTGCCGCCTGGGAGTCGTGGAGCGAGATGCATCGAGGCTACCGTGGGGCCTATGAGGACCAGGTCCACCGCAGCGCGCTCGTACTCCAGGCCCTCACCTACGCCCCCACCGGTGCAGTGGTGGCCGCCCCGACCACTTCCCTTCCCGAAGAGCCCGGCGGAGGCGCGAACTGGGATTACCGGTTTGGTTGGCTGCGCGATGGCAGCCTGACGCTCAAGGCCCTCTGGGCCGCCGCTTGTCCAGACGAGGCCCAACGGTTCTTCGACTGGATGACCGCCTCCGCCGGATCCCTCGACCAAGGGCACCTGCCCGTCATGTTCGGGGTCGGCGGGGAACATGACCTGACCGAACACACCCTCGATCATCTCGCCGGCTACGTGCAGTCCCGCCCCGTGCGGATCGGCAACGACGCCTGGACCCAGAAACAGCTCGATGTCCTCGGGGAAATCTTTGAATGCGCCTGGGTTCTGCGGGACGTGCTGGGGGAGTTGCCCGAAGCTACCCGGAATTTCCTCGTGGCAGTTGCCGACCTTGCCGCAGCAACCTGGCAGGAAACGGACGCAGGGATCTGGGAAGGCCGGGAGGGCACCCGGCACTACCTGACGTCCAAACTGATGTGCTGGGTCGCCCTTGACCGGGCGGTGAAACTAGCCGCAAAACTCGCTGTCCCTGACCGGGCTTCCGTGTGGGAAGCCGAACGCGACGAAGCCCGGGCCGCCATCCTGGACCAAGGATGGGACAGCACCGCTGAAGCGTTCACCGGCGCCTTCGGCTCCGAGAATCTGGACGCCGGCGCCCTCCTGATGCCTCTCATGGAATTCCTTCCGGCAAAGGACCCGCGGATCCTCGCCACCCTGGACGCCATCGAACGGGATCTGTCCAGCGGATCCCTGGTCCAACGATGGACAGGAGCCGGAGATGAGGGAGCCTTCATTATCTGCTCCTACTGGCTGGCCACCGCCCGGGCCATGGCCGGGCAGACCGATCGGGCGAGGAAAATCTTCGAGACCGTAACCGGGCAGGCCAACGACCTCGGGCTTCTCTCCGAAGAAATCAGCATCAAGGATCGAACACTGATCGGCAACTTCCCGCAGGGCCTTTCACACATCGGCCTGATCAACGCGGCATGGGCCATTACCCAAGCCGAAGACCGGGGCTAAGGAACCACCAACCGGACCCACTACAAGTAAATGGAGGACACCAGATGGGACAGCTGCAGGACAAGGTCGCGTTCATCACCGGATCGGATTCGGGTATCGGGCAGGCCACAGCCATCGAGTTCGCCCGCGAGGGCGCCGACATCGTCATTCACTACTTCCACGATCAGCACGGAGCAACCTCGACAAAGGAACAGGTCGAAGCGCTCGGGCGCAGAGCCGTCGTCGTGCACGGAGACCACGGGTCCGAGGATCAGGTCATCGACATGTTTAGGACGGCGATTGCCACCTTCGGCCACATCGACATCCTGATGAATAATGCCAGCGCCGACGCCTCCGGAACGTACGTCGCCGACCTCGAAATTGCCGATTTCGAACGTACCCTCCGCAGCAACCTCATCGGGCAGCTGATCTGCTGCAAACACTTCATCAATCATCGAAAGGACCAAGGCGGCGGGGGCAAAATCCTCAACACGACCTCCGTCCACGAAGAGCAGCCCCGCGCCGGAGCGGCCGACTACGACTGCTCCAAAGGTGCCCTGCGGAATCTGACGCGCACGCTCGTGCTCGAGGTTTCCGAACTCGGGATCACCGTCAACAACATCGCCCCAGGGATGGTCCTGACCCCCTTCAACCAGAAAGCCATCGACGACCCCAAATTCCTCGAGCAGCAGGTCCAAACCATTCCGCTGAAGCGCGCGGCCCAACCGAGGGAAATTGGCCGGCTGGCGGTTTTTTTGGCCTCCCCCGACGCGGACTACGTTACCGGCACAACCTATGTGATGGACGGCGGACTGATGCAGATGGCAGGACAGGGAGCCTGACCGAACCACCCGCCCAACTAGGGGCGCCCACCCGCCGGTGGCGTTGCAGCCCACCGGCCGGTGCCCTCCGAAGCCAGTACTAGACGTGGTCAGTTCGTCACCTTTGAATGGCGCATGGGGCATTCTGGAGGGATGTTCGAAGGATCAATCGAAGATTACGTTGATGTTGGTAGGACCACGTCGTTCATGCGCCGCGGAGGTCAGGGTCCTCCATTTCTGTTTCCTCGCGGGCATCCGAGGACGTCCCGCTGGATCGTCGACAATTCTGGGTGAATCACTAGGGATGTCGCAGACTCGGACGGCGTGGTGTTAGAGGACTGCATCCAAGCAGCGGCCTTGGCCGGTATTAACGAATAGCGCATCTCCACACTGCGGCAACTCTCTTGAAGGGGCATGCTGCTGCACACTGGGGTCATGCGCCAGGTGTTGGTCTACCCGGCGGGGTAGGGGTGGTCGCGGAGCAGACGGGCGAGGTGGGCGGCATTGCGGGCGACACCGGCCGTGGTGGCTGCCACCTTCTCCGGGACGCCGTCGAGGTCCTGGTAATCGACCGTCTGCATCGCCTCTCCGACCCAGTAGGTGCCGCCCTGGGCGGGGATGCTGAAGCCGACGTCGTTCAGGGCCTGCAGCATGTCGGCGATGGTCTTGTGGGCGCCGTCCTCATTGCCCACGACTGCCACAATCCCTACCTTCTGGTACATGGTGGGCCGGCCGACGTCGTCGGTTTCGGACAGTTCGGCGTCGAGGCGCTCCACCACCCGCTGGGCGATGCTGCACGGGTGGCCCATCCAGATGGGGGTGGAGAGCACCAGGATGTCCGCGGCGAGGATCTGGGCCCGGATGGCGGGCCAGTCGTCGCCGGCGCCCATATCCGTCTGCACCCCGGGCAGTACGTTGTGATCCACGATGCGCACGGTGGATCCCGTGACGCCCTGGAGGGCCAGTTGATCAAGGACGTGGCGGGCCATCCGATCGCTGCTTGAGGGTGCAGGCGAGGGCGAGAGGGAGCAGATCAGGGCGACGGCGGAAAGCTCGGTCATGGCGGTCCTTTCCGGGTTATGGAACAAAAGTGGGGAAACGGGCCGGCCACCGCAGGGGCGGGGAAGCCCCGGCGGTGGCCGGTGGTGCCGGTCCGGATCAGGATAGACCTGACCCGTGCCGGATCGTACTGGTGATGCTCAGATGCGGTGCTGCTTATGCCTGATCGGCGCTGCGGCGGCGGACCAGGTAGGTTCCGCCTGCTGCTGCGGCCAGGACGAGGCCACCGCCGAGGGCGAGGGCACCAACATTGGATCCGGTCTCCTGGGTGGCTCCCGTGTCAGCGCCACCGTTGGGCATGGCGCCCATCTGCGAAGCGACAAGGGTTCCACACAGTGCCGGTGAGGTCGCTGCCAGCGGCAGGTCCGGGGTCAGGTCGCTCTTGGCTTCCTGGGCCGCCGGGCTCAGGGTTGCGGGGTCGAGACCGTGGACGACGACGACGGCGGTGCCGGCTTCGAGGGCGGCCTTGGTGTCGGCGTTGACTTCAAAGGTGCGCTGGATGGTGTAGCTGCCACCCTGGCCGCCGAGCTTGACGTTCAGGCCCTCTTCGGGGCCGGTGCCGCCGCTGGTGGACAGCGTGGTGACGATTCCGCCGTAGGAGGGGGCGCCTTCAGTGGTGTTGACCACGCCGTCACCGTTGGTGTCCGCAGCAGGGGTCGGGCAGACGCCCTCGGCGCCGCCGTGGATGTGCTGGACGTGGGGGTAGGGGCCGTCCATGAAGGTCTCGGCGAGGCCGGAGACTTGGAGGTTGACCGTCGCCTGGTCGCCCTTGACGTCGACGGTGATGGTGCCTGCGCCGGTGCTGCCGTTGAGCTGGCCGAGGGTGGAGGAGTAGGAGCCGTCCGCGGCCAGGGCGGGGGCGGCGGAGAGGGCCAGCATGCCGAGGGCGAGGGAGGGTACTGCGAGGAGCCGCATGTTCTTGTTCATGGAGATCAATTTCCTTCACTGTGCGGTGAGCGCACACGTCGATTGTGTGCCTATCGGTTGTTCGTCACGCTGTACTGCCCGGATTGGTTGGCGGATGAAACCACCTGCAAAAAAGCCAGCAGGCTTACGTTTCTCCCGCTTGCACACTGTGACAGGAAAAGTCCCGGTTGGGAAGGGGCGGGAGGTGCAGATGTGACTTGACGGTCCGGGGTTGCGGTGGGTCAGCGGCGGCAAGGACGCGACCACCTCGGCCAGGCCTGGTTCCGTACCGGGGCCGGGGTGGTTGCCGTGGGTGATGATGATGTCCCCGGATGCCGCAGCGGCGGTCTCTGCGGTCGCCGACGCCGCCCGGTAGGTGGCGCCGCCGTCGCCGTTGATGCTGCACCCGGGAATCGGGTCCAGGGCCAGACAAATTCTGGGGGTCACATTGTCGAGGTAGGCCGTTCCCGGTCGAAAGAAGCGCGGCCAGCACGGCGTCGTTGGCCATGATCTCGCCGTACACGCTGCTGGGGCCTTCCGTTCCGGAGATCCGAAAGCAGAGGCGCCGCTGACACTCAGGGGGCGGTGGTCTGTTCCGTGGTTGGCGAGTTCGAACGAGGGGTCCGCCGCCAAGTCCCACGCAAGGTCGAGGTTGGCGCTGACTCGGCGCCCGCTAAGGAACAGGGTCGCCGGAACCCCCGGGCCGGCGCAGCCTGTCGATCAGTGCGCTGTCGATGCCGCTGTCTTCGGGACCTCCGCTGAAGTCCGGTGTGAGGCCAATCGCGGCTGAGCCTTCGGGCAGGGTGGTGAGGACCGGATGGGCGCGGATGGGTGCGCTTCCCTGCGGCACCTGCGAACCTGGCGAAGGCGGAAGCAGGCTGCCTTACACGCTTGGAACCTGCCCCCAGCGGCCGGGAGAAAACCACGGTGGTACACCCCTAGCCTGGTGGGCCTCGGGGTCCCCGGTGCGCAAGGCCAGTTCCTCGGTGACGGCCCCATAGCGTTCCAGGGCTCCGGCCGGGGGGAAGTCAGCATCGAGCAGACGATACATCCGGTTCGCCATCGTGCGCAGCCGGCGCAGCGGAACGCCGGAAAAGTCGTCGATCAGTAGGGCGTCCTCCAGCCAGGATGCCTCCCGATCCGAAAGGTCCCGGTCGTTTTCCGGGTCGGCGGCCCAGACATCGGGCAGCACCGGGTTCCCCAATCCGTCGGCCATGCCGGTCGTCATTGCGGGTAGCGCTGTCGTCATGGTCATTCTCCGTTTCAGTCTCGACGGCCTCTTTGGGCCCCCGGCGTCACTTTTGACCCTAGCGAAGCACTGCCGGAAAAGGAACTAAGCAAGCTGATTTTTCGATAGAGGAGTGTTTTCCGAGCGGCACCGGCCGGCCGGGGGTCAGCGTGGAGCACACGGTCGGCGCGTCGGCCGTGCCGGGCCTGTGCAGGTTCACCCCCAGAATGGGCTGAACATCAGTGGTGGACCGGTTGCAGCGCCAAGGGGTCAGTGTCCGGGGTTGAGCCACATTTCAATCTGGACCTGCGCCGCCAGACGTTTGAGATCCCGTTCATCGTCCACGGTGAAGGCCCGTGGCCGGTCATCGATCACGCACAGGGACCCAATGCGCCAGCCGTCCGCGGTGGAGATGGGATGCCCGGCGTAGAACCGAGCCCTGGGTCCACCGGCGACCAGGGGGTGGTCCCGGAAGGCGGGGTCCACGGCGGCGTTGGAAATGACCAGGGTCCGGTCCTTCTGGATGGTGACCGCGCACAGGGACAACTCCCGCGGCAGGTCCTGGCCGATCGGTCCGGTCACGGATTTGATGATCTGCCGGTCTTCGGTGATAAAGGAAATCGAGGCGGAGCTGACCCCGAAATGTTCCCGGGCATAGGCGGTGATCCGGTCGAAGCGTTCCTCCGTGCGGGTCTCCAGCAGCCCGGATCCATACAGCGCCTGGCAGCGGCGGAATTCGGTCTCCGCCTGCCGCTCCTGATCCCTGTCCGTCCCAGCGGCGGAACCGTCCGACCCGCAGGCGGGGGAACCGGTCACCGGCGGGCGGTCGAACCGGTAGCCCTCCGGCGTGGTGACCAGGGGCCGGAGGTACTCGGCGAAGCCCGACTCGGCGGCAACCTCCCCGGTGCTGTAATGCGCCCCGTCCACCGGCAGATCCCGGTCCTCGAGCAGTTCGTTGATGGCATCGGACGCCAGGTCCCGCTGCGTTGCCGAAATCATCAGGAGCCCGGCAAGGTATCCCTCGAGTTCGACTTCATCAAGCCGGCCACCGGAGCCCAGGTAGTACAGCCACACCTCGGCAGGGCTCAGCCCGGCCGCGCCCACCGCCTGCGCAGCGGTCCACTGCTGGATGATTTCCTCAAGCACGCCAGATCCCTCCGTCCTCATTTCGACACCACCACCGGGGCCCGGCTCCGCCGTGCCTCACCCCCACCCTAGAGCAGCGGCGCTGCCTGTCGGATCACACTCCAGCCTCATGGGCAACAGGCACACGTGCAAGAGAATCCGCCACGCCATTGGGACTGGACACCGCGGGGGAGGGGGATGCAAGGCTGTTTGTCTGTGGTGCGCGAAAGGGACGCTTTGAGTCGAAAGCCCCACAGACAGCCGCGCAGGGCTCGAGTCGCGGGCTGGCCGGGAGGCGCCCAGTACGCCCGATTGGTATCGCTTCGCCGACCCGGCCACCTGCGGGGAACCGCTCGCCCGTGCCGCCACGCGGTCACCGGCCCCAAGCGGCTTTTGGCCGCCGGGAGCCTTCCCTGCGCCGGCCGACCCGGCTGCCCGTCGATTTCCGTTCGTCAAGAGGCGCCAAGGCATGGGGTTCGTTGTTGCCCGCGGCGCGGCGCCGTTGGATCATTCTCGGGTCATCGCGGTTCGAAAAGCCGCAGGGCCCGCATTCCGCGCGGCTGGCAGTCACCATGCACAGTGGGGGGCTGCGCGGGATGCGCTCCTCCAGTCCGGGGGCGGCGAACCCGCCCTGCTTCCGCAGCCTGCCGGAGCCTAATCGGGACGGCCTTGGACGAAGAAATCGCTGTCCTGCGACGTTGGCTCACGGCGGCTCCGCCGGCATCAAGGACCGACAGCAAGATTGCGGAAAGGCTCACCAAATGCCTCGGACGTGAGCTCGGGAACGGCTAAATGAGATGTGCAAAACCGGGATTCCCTCAATTCATCATCTGCGAGGCGCTGACCTGACCTATGGCAGCATCGCCTGATCAACGTTCACCGGTGCGGTCATGACGCCGTTGCGGAAGCCCGGGCAACGTCAGAGGAGCCTGCACTGTTGGCTGCTGGCTTCAGCGCACTGTTGTACTCGGCAACCATGTCCCATGAGGTGCCACCGGTGGTCAGAACCTCTTCCTGGCCGCGCGCCGGCGCGAACCTCGTGCACCCAGACACTTGGAAAAAAACCCGCCGCCGGTCCGCCGTCGGCCGCCTTCGACGAGGACCCAGGGGGTCCCTGACCATCATCGGGGTCTTCACGGCGGCCCTGGTTTGGTGGATCGGTGTCGGGGGATTCGTCAACGCCGGCGGCGGCGCAGGAGTGTTCCTCACCATTCCGCTTCTGCTGACCCTCGGAACCCTCTGGGCAGCCCGTAACAGGCCCCCAAAGATCACCCGCCGACATTCCTAGCCGGTCCGTGTCTGTGGACGAATTCCTTAGCGGGCGGCTCTTTAAGGTTCAACGCGGCAGCGGAACGATTATTGTGGGCACGAAGCCCGCGAATTGGCCTGGGACCGGGGCGATTATCGACTCGTTAGGTGCCTAGCGGTGATGCCCATTGTCAGTACACGCTCCTGTCGATGACGGGCTTGTCATGGACCACAGTGGGCGCGGAGCGGCTTAGTCCGACCTGCATACCGGTGCGCCATTGATGTGGGCATAGGCACATCCTGCCTTCGATGGAGCCCCGCGAACCGTGCTCCATCGGTACCTCTGGCATCAGGAGCACACCGCGCATCGGTTCCGGCAGGTCATCCGAATACTGGAAGGCCGGCCCCGGAGTGCAGCCGATGCCGGTGAAGTGAACGCCGAACAGTCCCGGACCCTCCGGCCACGGCTGATTCGCCACGGTGTTGATCAACTCCACAATCTTTGAGGGTTCGGATCGAAGGGTTGGGAGGGTTCTAGCGTAGCGCTAACGGCTGCACTTTACGCCTCCTACACGGCGCCAGCACGACATCACCTCCGTGCCCGTTAGCTGTATCTTCGCCGCGGAACAGTCGGATTCAGCCGGATGGGGTGCCCTGGAAGCCTGAGGAGTCGGCACCCCGCGGGGGATCGCCTATCGCATCAGCTGGTCACTTGTCGGACTTGAACGCGATTGAGTCGAAGACGGCACGTGCCTCTCTCGTCAACTCCGGATTGATCGATTCGTGGAAATAGGTCACCCCCATCACAGCGAGTTTGCCGTTCACGTCGACCACCTTATAGGTTTCGCGCTCAGCGACGCTCGAGTACCAGCGGGTGCAGTAGTTCGACGATTCTGAGCGGGGGCAGATCTTGTCGTCGTCGCAGGCCGTAATGTCCACGGCGTCCTCGACGGAGTGGTCGAACTCGAAGCCGGAGTAATCGCCCACCCTGACCTCGACGGGAGGAGTGCTGGCCGTTGACGTCTGCGCCGCCATCGCGTCGACGAAGGCCTGAGCTGAAGGATCAACCTCGACGAGCGCGTCCCGCCACGCGCATGCGTCCGTCGGCACATGGTCCGTCGGCCAAAAAATCAGGTAGACGGCCCCTTCACCCGGGTGACCGGGGTCGTCCTTGCCCAGGCCATCGCCGTCGGAGGTCCAGCCGTCTGGGACGGTGATCTCGAAAGGCTCCGTTAAGCTGGTGACGAAGTATGTGCCGGCGTCGATGTCGCCGCTGTCCGGCAGTGGTGGCACCGTGCCAGCCTCCGTAGCCGGAACACGGGCGGACGGGAGAGGGGCGTCGTCGGGCTCATTCTGACACCCACCGAGACATCCAATCAGTGCGATAGTCACCAAGGGCAAGAGATGGCGCGACCGCTGAGCGGCCTTTTCGTGGGGTGTCATGGAGCTCATCGATCCACCAAGCCGCTACAGGGTACTGTGAGGCCCCGCAGCCGGGCGGCCCCGCGGGCGGCCCGAAAAGGGATGCCGTCGCCTCAAGTCTCCTCCGGTGCAGAGCCCGTCACAATGAAGAGTTGTACGGAGATCAGTTTCGACTCATGCACTCCTCCGAAATGACAGGCGCCGGCGGAACCACCAGGGTGCTACTGGCGGACTTCAATTGTGGGAGGGTTATCGATGACCCACTCGGCCATGCCGAGGAAGTGCTCCACAAGCCGATCTTTGAGCGGGTCACCTAACGATCAACGGAGGCTGCCATGCCTATCCGATTTGGGGCCTCGGTGGCCGGATCGTCGGTTACCTGCTGGTTCGAACGGTCAGAAGCTCGCGGGCGTCGGCCGGCAGTGTACGCGCGTCGCTTCCGTCGCGGTGCAGCAGTCCGCAGCCGTCGAGCTCGACCGTGATTATCGACCCGAGTTCATGACCGCCCCGACTCGGCCGGAGCGTCAGGAACTTCGTCGCCGACTCATCACAGGAGCGGGACACTGGCCCGGACGCGGCAACATCGGCCACCAAACGGGCGGTCGCCGTGTCGAGCGTTCCACCAGCAACGAATCGGCCCGAGTGAAGCGTTCCTTTTGCCGGAGCGGCCACCGACCCGTCCGGCTCCGACCCACCCGGCTCCGCCAGGTCTGCCGGCGCGGGCTCGACCGCATAACGGCACCAACGCAGTCCGTCCATCTCGGCCAACACGGTATCGGCTATTGGCGTGGGGGGAGCCGGTGACGCTCCGACGGCGCCCGAAGAGGAACCGGCCGATGGAATCGACAGCGGTATCCCCGCATTGAAGGGGGCGGTCCATGCCGCCGCGCATCCGCTGTCCAGGGCGGCGCGCGGAACAATCAGTGTTTGCTTCAATGTCGTGGTGTCTCGGACGGACAGCCCGGCGAGGGCGGTGTGCACGCCGGGCTTCGTCTTTGCGCACCTGTCGCGGGGGTAGTGCGCGTGGATCGCCCGGCCGGCCGCATCGACGAGCCAAAGCGGGGGCACGAGTTCAATATCCGCCGTACACGGGCCGGGCCCGATTCCGTCGTCAAGCTCGCCCAGGGCTGCCAACAGTGGTGTCAGATCACCGGTGAGAGTGACAGCGGTGACGGCGCTCCACTGTCCTTCGGCATCCTCAACGCTGGCCATCTGATCGCAGCGGACAGCGGTGGTCGGGATGAAACCGGTAGGCACCCGGCCAGGGTCCGGCGCATCCAGATGCTGTGGACCCGGTGGGTGGGTCGGGTCGGGATGAACGGCCCAGCCGCCCAGATTCGGCGCGAGACAGTCGTAGCTATCGACAATCTCGGCAGCATCCACGGGTTGAGCGTTGCCGCCGGGGGCGCCGCCGCACCCGCTCGGCAGCACTGACACAAATACGACAGCGAGCAGCACCTGGGTCAAAACCAAGACCCCGTTCGTCGGATGCAATGCACGCATGGCTTCACCCTGCCGGGGATAACCGGCCGCGTCGATAGTCGGGACACGTTCGTTATCGGAACGAAAGCCTGAACACACCGAAGTAAACACGTTCTGCACAATTGCCGCCGGTTCGCCCCGCCCGTACGCGGATCCCTCACCGCAACATTTTCCGAGGTCGCCGGCGAGGATGGTCACCCCGTTTGCCGGGGAAATGCTCACCAGTGCAGTCGCGACCCACCTCACCGCATCTGACCGGAGGAAAGCGCCTCAACGTGGCTGATGCGATTCGCGCCGGGTATGGGCGCGTTCCGATTCGGGAGCAGAATCTGGGAGAAGATCGCCAAGCGGTGGGACTTGGTGCGTTCCTAACGTGATCTCAGAAATTCTCGAGATTCCTGTCGATGTGGCCGGACCCCGCGTGTCGTATAAGTAGAGGGGTCGAGAACCGGTCCCCGAACCGAGAGGAACAGCTATGTCCCAGTACATGATCCTGATCTACGAAACCGAGACCTCATACGCCGAGGCGCCGTCCGGGCTGATGGAGGAGATCATGCGTGAGCACGAGGCCTTCGCCAGCGGCGTGCCTGCGCTGGGCGCCAGCATGGTTTCCGCAGCGTGGCTGCACCCGACCACAACGGCCACCAGCGTCCGCGGCGGGTCCGAGGTGACCGATGGCCCGTTCGTCGAGACCAAGGAGGCGTTGGGCGGCTACTACCTTATCGACGCCCCGGATCTCGACACGGCACTGGCCGTCGCCAAGACCGTTCCGGCCCGCTTCGGCGGCGTCGAGGTCCGGCCCGTCATCGACTTCGGCAGCTGAGTTCAGGCCGGACGGGATGACCGGTCAGGACACGTCCACCGTTTCGGCCGCCGTCGCCGACGCGCACCGCCGCGAGTGGGCCTTCGTGCTCGCAGCGACGGTGCGCGTCACCCGCGACCTCGACCTCGCCGAGGAGTGCGTGCAGGACGCCTTCGCCTCCGCGCTCACGGACTGGCGCCGCACCGGTGTGCCCTCCCGCCCCGGGGCCTGGCTGACCACGGCGGCTCGACGCCGGGCGCTTAACGTGCTGCGCCACCGGCAGGTCGAATCCAGGTATCTGCCCCTGCTGGTCGAAGACGAGGCCGAACCCGGTCCCGACGACACCGTCGACGGCGGTGAGGCGGCATCGATCCCCGATGACCGGTTGCGTCTGGTGGTGACATGCTGCCATCCGGCGCTGGACCGTGCCACCCAGGTCGCCCTGACATTGCGGCTGCTGTGCGGTCTGTCCACTGCCGAGGTGGGGCGGGCCTTCCTGGTCAGCGAGGCGGCGATGGCCGCCCGCATCACGCGGGCGAAGAAGAAGATCGCCGTTGCCCGTATCCCGTACCGGGTGCCTTCGACAGCTGACCTGCCGGGCAGGGTCGACGCCGTGCTCCTGGTGGTACACAGCCTCTTCACCACCGGTCATACCGCCCCTGCCGGGGACGAACTGGTGCGCCGCGACCTCGTGGAACGATCATTCGAGCTGTGCCGCATGCTGCGTCAGCTGCTGCCGCATGATCCCTCCGTGGCAGGCCTGCTGGCCCTGCTGCTGCTCACCGATGCGCGCCGCGACACCCGCACCACACCCGAGGGACGACTGCTGCTGCTGGAGGAGCAGGACCGGATGCGCTGGGACCGCGCCGCCATAGCCGAGGGCGTGATCCTTGTCCGGGAGGCGTTGGGTGCCCGGCCGCCGTCGCGGTACGCGCTGCAGGCAGCGATCGCGGCCGTGCACGCGGAGTCGCCCAGCTGGCAGGAAACCGACTGGCGGGAGGTACTCGCCTTGTACGACGTGCTGGTGGAGCTGTGGCCCTCTCCGGTAGTGGCGCTCAACCGGGCTGTGGCCGTCGGATTCGCTCTCGGTCCTGCTGCCGGCCTGGCCGCCCTCCATGCCCTCTCCGGGGAACCGCAACTCGCCGGGTACGGCTACCTGCCGGCTGCGCGGGCGGATCTGCTCCGGCGGCTCGGGCGGAAGCGTGAGGCGCACTTGGCCTATACCGAGGCGCTGCTGCTGACCGACAATACCGTCGAGCGAGCCTTCCTCGAGAACCGGCTGCACATGGTGTCGGAAGACGGGTGACACCGGATGCCTGCCCCTATGACTTTGGAGGCTGCAGGCCTGGAATGAGTAAAAGCAGCCCACCGGACGATAAAGATCAGGCTTCCTCTACGTTCTTAATGGTGGAGATTGTGCATAGGTGCTCATTCCGCCTCGCAGGCGGCCAAGTGCAGGCTCCATCGCTGATGATGGTCGTCTGACCGACAGGGACTAAACGAATTCCTATTGGGGTTCCTCGCGTCCTGGAAAGAGCTCCCGCCCAAGTAGCTCCACCCTTGTCTGGAAGGACGGCCCAGCGTTGCCTCGTTTCTCGATCGCCAGGGGTTGGCGGTTCACGGCGCAGATGGTCAGATTGTGATGGCGACCTTGCCGCGTACCGTCCCGGCGTGAAGGTAGCGGATGGCGTCCGGAGCCTCCTCGAGTGGGAAGGTGCGGTCGAGCGGCGCGCGCAGCTGGCCCGCCTCGACGAACTCGGTGAGTGTGATGAGATCGGCGCGGCTTGTGACGGCCGTGAGGCCCCGGAGTTTCTGACCGGTGACGAGCGACAGAACCGGTGCGCCGAGCATCGCCCGCTCAAAGCCGCCAAGCAGTCCACGACCACCTTCTCCGCCGACGATGACGAGCGTCCCACCGGGGGCGAGGGCCCGCCGCAGCTTCCGCAGCGGGCGGTTGCCGCCGGTGTCAAGGATGAGGTCGAAACGGCGTGTGCCGTCAACCGGGTCCTGCTGGGTGTAATCCATCACCTCGTCAGCGCCGAGGCCGCGAACGAAGTCGAGCTTGCCCGTGCTCGCAACTCCAGTGACGTGGGCGCCGAACGCCTTCGCCAACTGCACCGCGAACGATCCGACGCCACCCGAAGCGCCGAGCACGAGCACGCGCGCTCCTCCTGCCACGCCACCCCTGCGGAGACCTTGGAGCGCCGTGCAGCCGGAGATCGGGATGACCGCCGCCTCGGCGAAGCTCAGCCCTTCAGGCTTGTGCGCCAGTCCCTTCTCCGATGACGCCAGCGCGAAGTCGGCGAAGCTGCCGGAGGCGACGCCGAAGACCTCATCGCCCGGGACGAACCGGGTAACCCCGGGGCCGACCGCTTCCACGATGCCCGCTATATCCGCCCCGCGGGTGCGCTGGCGCGGTCTGCGGACGCCGAAGGCCGGCCGTACGCCGAGGGGTTGGCCCGCCATGATGTGCCACACGCCGGGGTCGACGCCCGCCGCCCGGACACGGATGAGAACCTGTTGGTGTCCGGGCTCCGGCCGCTCGACCTCCTCGAGGCGCAGCACGTCCGCGTCCCCGTACTTATCCTGCACAATCGCCCTCATCTGGATGCTCCTTCATGGGTGTCCGGGTACTGGAAGACGGCATCGAGTCCGACGCCGAAGACTCGCGCGATCTGGAACGCGAGCTCGAGTGTGGGGGAGTAGCGGCCCTGCTCGATGGCGATCACGGTCTGGCGGGTGACGCCGATCCGGTCTGCGAGCTCGGCCTGGGTCATCTCCCCGTGCGTGGCGCGCAGGGCGCGGATCCTGTTGCTTACGCGGGTGGGCTTCACCATTCCGGCAGCCCCCGCCGGTAACCGAGGACCTTGCTGACCGATCCGAGGACCGCGGACAGCACGAACCCCAGGTAGATGACGTTCGCGATCCAGAAGGAGTCCGCCTTGAGCATCGCGAGCACCAGCGCCGAGACAGCGCCGAGGACGACGAACGACTGGCCGACCTGGTCGCCGAATCGCGCGATCTGCCGGTCCCGCTGGTCGACGCGCCGGGCATCGCGCCGGAACATTCCGGCGATGATGCCGACGAGGATGTTTATCACGATGCCGGCAAGAATCCCGCTGCCGATGGTCCAGAGCATGATCGGCGCGTAGGGACGTTCCGTCAGTGCGCCGGCGTCGCTGCTGAGCAGCAGGCCGAGGTAGACCGCGTACCCGAGCACCGCGATCACTCCGAGAATCCAGGCGTTCTTTTCCTGCGCTGACACGTCCACCCCCATGTAAAAGATTATTGACATGCCAAAGCTACGTCTGCCACAAAGCTGTGTCAAGAATCTTTTACATGACCAATTGTGCCATTCCAGGTCGCTGCTCGTGGAGAAGGCTGCCGGGCGCGGACAAACGAGAACGTCAGTCGACGGTCAAAACCCGGACTGCCCGCTCGAACAGCTCTGCCGCGATGGCTTCGAGCGCAGCTCGGTGATCGGCGTCGCTGTCCTTCGGCGACGGAACAAGGCGGATTGCATCGTCCGTCTTGACGTTCTCCATTCCGCCCCAGCTCTCACCATCGGAATCAAGGACTGATCCAGAACCGTTGGACCATACCCACTGAGAGCGCGGTGCACTCGAAGAGCAGGAGAGTCCATCGGAGATGCAGTTTCACCGTCGCTGCCGGCCTGGCCCTTGCTGGCGGCACACGGGAACCGGTGCGGCAGTGAATGAATCTGACGCGGTCATTCCGGTTGTCCGCGACGAAAAACGCGATGGCGAATCGGGCCGGATCCCGAGGGCTCCTAGTTGCGTAGGATGCCTTCCTGCAAGGAAGGGGCGGCGGCGGGGCGGCGCCGGCTTTTTGTGAGGTTAGCGACAACCCGCTTGGCGAAGTCCTTCCAGAACTCTTCCTCTTTGGCCCACTCTGCAAGCCAGAGGCGTCGGGCAGGCTTGATCGCTGTGTCGTCCATGAGGCGAGCCTAAGGGTAGAGCTGGTGGATCAGTGGCTGCCGGCATACGTGTTGCTTTCGAGGTTGTTGCCGCTGCAAACAGGCCCGGGCCGAACAGTGCGGCGATAACAACGTACAGGCCGAGAAGCAGTCGGTGCAGCGTCGATTCCATTTCCGCGGTCAGGACCTCCACAGCCTGCCGGTAAATGCTCGGTACATCAGGAGGTCGGCGAGCAGTCAGTAGCCGTCGAGCTTGAACAGAGGGGTGGCATTCATCAGCACGGAGATGATGACAGCATCGCCGCCTGCTGCACCAGTTCCCGTGTGGTCCCCGACGGCAGTGTACGGCTGATGGTTAAGAGCAGGCCGGACCTGTGCCTCGGTGCCTCGGCGCGCATGGGTGCGTGGGATTCTTCGGCCGCATCACCGGCGAACAGATCCCGCGGAGGCGCGGCGCGCAGCGACAGCGGCGAGCCGTCTCATCTGCTCTGACCGCGCATATGACGCGCTGTTAGCGGAGAGGACAGATTGATGACCGTTCGCGAATGGACCTCTCGTCAGTCAGTCAGCTTCAGTCCAACTATGCATCCGACAATTCCGAGTAAAAGTATCACCTTCACAATTGATGCGGACTCTCCACCAAAAAACATCGCGTAGGCGGCGGTGAGTGTCGCACCGGTTCCCACCCACACGGCGTAGGAAGTTCCAACTGGCAGAGTCTTGAGAGCATATGTAAGCCCCGCCATGCTGAGGATAAACGAAGCACCGAAGATGATGCTGGGGAGGACCTTTGTGAATCCCTCCGTCTTAGCGAGTGTCGTGGCCCATACTGCCTCCAGGATACCCGATATGATTAATACGACCCAAGCCATCAGAAACGCGCCTTGTTGGCTCGATTGTCCCTTTGGATGATGATTTCCTCCCGACCTATTCGGGCCATGAGGAGCCCTTAATCACCTCGACGAAATTCATCCTCGAATAGCCTTTAAAAAAGTATTCGAGGACGTCCGCATTCACTGTACCGAACGTGGAATTCGGCCGGTCTTTGAAACCGTCCCGGAAGGCTTCGAGAATCGCCTTCTTGAAACCACTTCGCGGATGAGCAGCAATCACGGATGTAAGGTCGTCATGCGTCAAGTGTTCCAGGCCAAACCCGAGCACGTCCGCTTCTACACCGGCAGTGACGAGTGCAACCTCCGGCTCCATGCGGTAAGGAATTTCCGGGGTGGTGTGCAGTGCGATGCTGTTCCAAGCCTTCTGAACATCAGAGTCCGGCAACCCATAACTCCTTAGGAACCGAGCCGCAGCATCCGCACCGTCAAGCTCAAAACGCTGGTCGGTGCGCCGGTATCCGTCGACCAGGCCGAGGTCGTGAAACATGGCACTTACGTACAGGAGTTCCGGGTCCGGTTGCAGATCCAACCGCCGGCCCTGCAGGGTGCCGAAGAGAAACACTCGGCGCGAGTGCTGGAAGATCAGATCCGGTGCCATCGTGCGTACAAGTTCGGTCGCCTCCTTGGCCATTTTGCTGTCCGGGATGGAAATTCCTGCGATCACTTCGCTCATGCTGCCCTCCTGTTATCGACCAATTCAATACTGAGCCTAGAGCTGGATCTGCCAATCTTTTCTATAATGTCCATATTTGTGCACAACATGTCCGGATATGTGCACTGAGGCAGGCGACGCAGGTGGTCGCGTAGCGACGTCGGCGCTCAAGGCGGGAATTTGACGCGAACCTCTGCGTGGACATAGCGTACATTCCCGTTGCAACCCGGGTTTGCTGGAATATTCGTTATCGAGGTTCTTAAGCACAAAGTCCCGAATAGTGTCGAAAGGCAGATAGGCAGTGGTCGTTTTGATAAAATTTGAGAGGCCGGAATGATTGAAGTGCGGAATTTGAGCAAGGCCTATGGCCCCAAAAAAGTCGTAGATGAGGTCAGCTTCACGGCTGAACCCGGAACCGTCACCGGATTCCTAGGGCCGAACGGAGCCGGCAAGTCGACCACGATGAGGTTGATTCTGGGGTTGGACGAACCAACGGCCGGATGGGCGTCCGTGAACGGAAAACCCTTACGTAGGCATAAAGACCCTCTGCGCCAGGTCGGCGCGCTCTTGGACGCAAAAGCGGTTCAGCCGGGAATTAGCGCCGAGAACCACCTTCTCGCCTTGGCCGCCACACATGGGATCAACCATGGCCGGGTCCAGGAGATGATCAGCTTCGTCGGGCTCGAGTCTGTCGCCAGCAAACGGGTGGGCGGATTCTCGCTTGGCATGCACCAGCGGCTCGGCATCGCTGCTGCCCTCCTTGGTGACCCCAGCACCGTCGTGCTCGATGAACCAATCAATGGGCTAGACCCCGAAGGGGTGCTTTGGATTCGGCAACTCCTGCGGCAGTTAGCGGACGAAGGGCGGACGGTGTTCCTCTCTTCGCACCTGATGAGTGAGATGGCGCAGACAGCTGATCACCTGATTGTGATCGGCAGGGGCAAGATTCTCGCCAGCGATACGCTGGCGAGCATCCTAACCCTCAACCGCACGCAAAACCTCGTAATGGTCCGCAGCGATGAACTTGACCGTCTGTGCGACGTGGTTCTCGCGGAGGGGGCGAACGTTCGAATGACTTCTGAGGACGGGATGGAAGTGGATAAATTGCCTGCCCGGGAAATCGCACGCATTGCTGGCCTGCACAATATTGCGCTGGACGAGTTGAGACCGCTGCGGCCGACCCTCGAACAGGCTTATCTGAACCTGACGGCACACGAATCCGAGTACTCATCCTCCACCTACACGCACGAAAAAGGCTAACAATGCAACGCACTTCATCGACCGGTGCAAGGACCGGCCGGGGTCCCTCGATCTATCTGACAGCGGCAGGCATCCTGAGATCCGAATGGATCAAACTCAAAAGCCTGAGGGCCGCCCGTACCCTTTTCGCTCTGACCGTAGTCGCCATCATCGTCACCGGTGTCGGAGGAGCGATCGCCCTTATCGGGTCGCAGGGAGGCAATGAGCTGGCTCAGGCGCGGGAACCGGCAAGCGCCCTTCACAGCGCCGGCCTTCCGCTGGCGCAGCTGCTCGTTGGTGCTGTGGGGGTTCTCTTCATCGCGACCGAATATGTATCGGGCTCGATCAGGACGACGTTCACCGCGGTTCCCCGACGCGTTCCGGTCATCACGGCCAAGGCTGCTGTGGCCGGCACGGCGAGCTTCGCCGTTGGCGGGGCGTCTTCCCTCCTTACTCACGTCGCGGTTCAGGTGGTACTCGCTGCAAGTGGAACTGCTGTGAGCATGTTTCACCCTGCATCACTGATCAGTGCTGTCGCGACGGGACTTTATTTGGCCTTCATCGCTGTTATCGGTGTGTCCCTCGGAGTAATCCTCCGAAGCACGGCCGCCGGAATTGTCCTGCTGGTCGTCTTGTTATCGGTGCTTCCAGGCCTGGTGCCACTGCTTCCATTGCCCGGGTCTGAGCAATACCCCCTGTTCTTCCCCGCACAAGCCGGGGCTCAGATGATCGCCGTCGTTCAAGAAGGGTTGCTGACTCAGTGGCAGGGCGGTGTGGTTATGGCCTTATGGGCAGGGTTCTTCACCCTTGCCGCTGCGGCATGGATTCGAAAACGAGATATCTAGGAACCGGTGGGGCGAGCGGCCTGGCCTGACAATGTCGCTCGCGCTCATCGCCTACCGCTCATGGCTGTAGGTCCACTTCCACCATTTCCAATGTTGGGGGGAGCGAAGCCTCGACACGCTGCGGCCACTGCGCCCTTGCAGTGGGTCTCATACCTGTCATAGGGGTCTCCGGTGCTGCGCACTGAGACGAATCCGGTTTACCTGGTCCTTGAGCCTTCGGCAGGCATAGCTAACGATTATGTACTGGCAGGGCCAGCGTCTTTGCATTAGGTCAATGATCGACGGTCTATGTGGCCCGTATCAAGGCCTTCGTCATCTCGGCATCTTGGTGAAACCGGTTCGTCAAGTCAGCAGCTGAGCATCCGTCTACCGCTTACTGGGGTGCAACTGTCTTCCGGTCCACCGAGCAAAGGTCGGCGGATGATTCGGAGCAGGTGTTGGTCATCAGCGATATGCCGGCAGTCGCATCCATGGGAAGGGGATCTTCATCCAGCACAAGCCTCTCGGAACCTTCTGGGCCAGAAGTGGGCGGACCACGGACAAGACACACCCTGCGCCTGCGCTTTACCTGAGGCTTATCAACTCGACCGCGGGATAGCCAGTGCGAGGCAGGGCCGTTACCGATTCGTTTCTTGACCGCACCCCTAACAACCCGCGACCCGCGGTCGCCCGACCGTGAGAAAACCAGCTTTGGGGAGGCTTGGCCAGATCTGTGGATGGCGCGTCTGATATCGCGGTATGGAGCGTCAGCGGCAGCCGGTTGTACCGAATCGACAGCACTTCCAACCTACAGAAAGCTGATTCCATGAGTAGCGTGCCGCTCGAAGTCTCACAGTCACGAGGTACCCTGTCCACGCCGTCCCCGTGGCTCATCGCGCTCGGCCTGGCGGCTGGTCCGGTAGTCGCCCTTGGCTTCACCCGCTTTGCTTACGCACTTCTTCTTCCTGCAATGCGAGAGGACCTCGATTGGTCTTACACCACGGCCGGTGGTATCACGACTGCTAACGCTGTCGGCTACATTCTGGGCGCAGGTTCGGCTGCATGGTGGGCCAGAACATTCGGTGCCCGGCAAGTCTTCGTAGGGGGAATGCTCATCAGTGCCGTGTCGCTGCTTGCCTCTGGCGTGAGCGGAGATTTCACCTATCTGACGGTCGTCCGGTTCATCGGCGGTCTGTCGACGGCCGTTGTTTTCGTCGTCGGATCCGCACTGGCCTCCCGCATCCATGCCACGTCGGCGAAGCACTCGGCAAAGCTTGTTTCCATCTACATGGCTGGGGTCGGCATCGGAGTCATCCTCTCCGGCTTCGTCATCCCGGCCGTGCTCTCCCACTTCGGCAACCGCGGCTGGTCCGCGGGATGGCTCGTGATGGGGATCCTCGCCGTCATCGCTACGGTCGTTGCGGGCATCGCTGCGGGCAGGATCGAGAAGGCAGGGCCCGCCAGCGCGAACAGACCGTCGATGAAATTCCTGCTCCCGACGTTCGCGTGGTATCTCCTGTACGGAGCCGGCTACGTCTCCTACATGACCTTCGTTATCGCGCTGCTCAACGCCCAAGGCCTTACCCGGTGGTCCACTGCCCTGTTCTTCATCGTCCTGGGGACCGCTTCCGCCGCCGCCACCCTGTTCCTTTGGGGAAAGATCATCGGTAGGCTCTCATCCGCCCAGGGCCCCGCGGTGGTGTCGTTGGTCGTACTGATCGGTGTTCTTCCGGTGCTCCTGTGGGGCGGAATTGTTCCTGCGCTCGTCTCCGCAGTCATTTTCGGAGCAGGCTTTATGGCGGGCCCCACAGCCGCTACAGTGATCGCCAAGCGTTCCCTTCCTGCTTCCGCGTGGACGGGAGGGATTGCCGCCCTCACGGTGGCTTTTAGTGTTGGACAGGGAATTGGCCCTGTGGTGTCCGGTATCATGTCGGACACGTCGTTTGGAATCAGCGGAGGCCTCTGGCTTTCCGTGGTCCTCCTCGCCGTATCCGGGCTCATCGTGTCGTTTCAGAAGGAACGAGATGGATCCAAGACAGCCTAGCCCTGTCGGTGCGGCCACCGTTGTAGAGCAACACCACGTCGTGGTGTTGCTCTACAACGGTGTGCAGCTCCTTGACGTGACCGGCCCCATCGACGCTTTTTCCTCAGCCAATGCCTTCGGTGCCTCCTATGCCATTACCAATGTGTCCATCAGTGGCGAGGATGTAATCACCAGTTCGGGCGCGCGATTCGGCGTTGACTCCGCATTGAGTGAGCTTCCTGCGTCGATTGGCACGCTCCTGGTCCCGGGGAGTCCCAACTGGCGTTCATCCATTTCCAACACCGCTCTGCTCGACGCAATACGACTGCTTTCAGCGCGCAGTAAGCGAACGGTCTCGATCTGCGCCGGCGCGTTCCCTCTGGCCGCCACCGGATTGCTCCAGGGGCGCCGCGTCGCGACTCACTGGAAACTGGCCGCTCAGCTGGCCCGAGCGTTCCCTAAAGTGCATGTTGACTCGGCATCGATCTTCGTCCGCGACGGGAAGTTCGTCACGTCAGCTGGGGTGACTGCTGGCATTGACCTGACCCTGTCCCTCATCGAACAGGACGCCGGCTCGGAACTGGCGCGGGAAGTGGCAAAGGATCTTGTCGTGTTCATGGCAAGACCCGGCAACCAGTCACAGTTCAGCGTGCGTCTCGACGCGCTTCGCACCGAGCATTCGGTCGTGCAGACTGTGCTTGACCTGATCACCGAAAATCCACGAAGGAAGTATTCCCTCGCCGTTTTGGCCGCCGCCGTTGGTGTCAGCACCCGTCACCTCACCCGGATATTCAGGGAAGAAACGGGAAAGTCACCCCTCCATTTCGTCAATCGGATCCGCTTGGAGGCGGCGTGTACCCTTCTCCATTCGACCAATCTCCCTCTTTCAACGGTCGCCACCAAGTCCGGGGTCGGGTCAAGCGAATCGCTGCGACGCCTCTTCCTGCGTGAGCTTGGCATAACGCCGGGAACGTACCGAGCCAGATTCAAGACGACTGAGCAGCCGTATCAGGAAGATTCTGCGCACCCAGCGACCAGGGCGAAGGAAGAATACCTGGGCGGCCTAAACGCAACGCTGTAGGCGTGGCCCGTCCTGCAGCAACCCACCGCTGCTTGCGCACGATGGGATTCCCTCCGTATGCCCGGTCATTCGCTGGGTGTCCGCATCTCTTTTCACCATTGACCCACGCGCGTGAACGGCCCGTGGGTCCAGACGGATCCAGTGGTCAGGGTTCGAGTTCCGTCGGGGGCTTCGACTGCATCGTGCTGGAAGGAGGTCGGCTGGGCGTGGTTCCTTCTTAATCCCAACCACACGTTCCTATGAAGGTCTCATTCTGTGGGAGGCCAGTCCGTTATCGCGGTAGTTTCCCCGCTGTCAGGTCCGTTATGTCAGTGGTCCATTTCTTTATGGACCGATACGTCGAATCAACTGAGCGGAGATCTCATGTTCGTAAAGCCATTAGTCATCATCACGGCAAGTCTTGCGTTACTCGGTGCCGGCCTTCCCGGCGCCACCGCATCAACGGGCGGATCGCTCGAACAGCGTGCGCCTGAACGGGCCGCCTCAATCCCTGAGTCGGAGGTGCAGCCGTACCTCGACGCGATGACCGATGAAGGGATTCCGGGGGTGGTCGCACATGTTCGGTCAGGGGAGGACAGCATTTCGCTCTCCTCCGGTGCAGCGGACCTAGCTCAGGCTGAAGCGATGACACCCGGGCACAAGGTGAGGGTCGGCAGCTATACGAAAACCTTTACGGCCACCATGTTGCTTCAGTTGGTGGATGAGGGCAGCGTGTCCTTGGAGGACAGTGTTGAAAAGTGGCTGCCCGGGTTGGTTCCGGGCGGAGAGAACATTAAGCTGAGACAGCTTCTCAACCACACCAGTGGTCTGTTCGATTACACCTATGATCAGGCCGTTATGGCCCCGTACCTGAATCCCGACGGAACGTTCACGGTTTCCAACCACTACTCCAGCCCCACTGAGCTGGTCAACGCCGCCACCTCGCACGCGCCGAACTTCACCCCGGGTTCCGATTGGTCGTATTCGAACACCAACTACATCCTGGCCGGACTGGTGCTTGAGGCAGCCACCGGGCGCACCTATGCCCAGGAGCTACACGCACGCATCATCGGTCCGTTGAATCTGAAGGGGACACAGTTCCCTGAAAAGCGCACTTCAATACAGGAACCGACCGCTCACGGTTACCAACTGTATGGGGACGATTCTGGCCCTATGGACGTAACTCGTATGAGTCCGTCCTTCTCCTGGGCGGCCGGCGGGCTCACCTCAACAGTGGAAGACATGTCCCGATTTGGGGCTGCCTTGGTGGGGGGTGAACTGCTGTCCGAGGCGCGTTTGGCTGAGATGAAGACAGTTGTAAGCGCCCCCGAAGACGGTTTGGCGTATGGCCTCGGGCTAACCCGAATTGATGTGTGCGGGGTCACGTTATGGGGTCACGGCGGTGACGTTCCGGGCTATCACAGCAATTCGTTCGTCTCCGGGGACGGGAAGATTCAGATCTCGATGGTAGCCACCGCAGGCCTCGATACCTGGAACGCGGAGCAAGGAGCCAACTGGAGTTCGGCCATGCACGCCGCCATCTGTCCTTAGTCCGAAACTTCGTTCACCAAAGACTCGACAGCGTGCAACCGGTTCGGCTTTTCGCAAGCTGGAACACCTGAACGAACTGGAAGAATCGTTGCGAGCTCTCCCCGGAGGGCGGTTGCACCGCACACGGTCCGGCTGCCCGGAGGCCACCCCACATAGAAAGCAACAATGAATAAAGTACTGGGTGCTGCGTCCCTCGCAGCTCTGACGCTCGCCCTATCGGCATGTCAGAACTTCTTCGACAGCAGCACCGCCTTCGCCAGCATCCAAGACCTCCGACACGCAGTCCGCGATGCGGATGTGGGGTGTCCGGGGATCCACGCAATAGACACCGCAGGAGTCGGAGAGAAAGTTCTGCAATGTGAGGATGACCTCACGCTTCGGTGGTACACCGAGGACTCCGAACTCGCAAAAGCTGTGGTGGGCATGACGCTCAACCCGACTGGACAGTCCTTTCTCACGGGCAAGAACTGGCTTGTCCAGGGCGCCTCAGAAGAACTAGACGTACTGCAAGGCTCCCTCGGCGGGGAAATAACGGATTACGAGAAGTAGTGCTGCCCTGCCCGCCGGCCTCGTGCAAGGTCCTGTGAGGTAGTTCGCAGAGAAGCTCCGGCCGGCTGATCTTTCGTGGACCGGCCCGTCGACCGTCGATTCGCCATGCTCGGTTCAAGTCCAGCCCTAGACGACTTCGGTGGGCCGGCGATCGTTAGGCCCGTCATCGTGTCCTCATGAAGCGTCAGCCACTGCTCTCGCACCTACCGCTTCGCGTGTCCCGATCTGGGGGATAGGCGGCTTATTGCGCGGCTCATTCCTGGTGCAGCGCAAGTTCTACTGCACGACAAACAAATAATCACGCAAGGAAACTAATGAAACATGCGTTATCGGCCATAGGTACTGCTGTGCTGGCTCTTATGCTCCTGCTTAGCGGATCGCTAAGTGCCGCGTCGGCCACTAGTCCGAGTCAGCCCCTCGCGCCGGGGTCACCATCAGCTGCCAACATCAAAGACATCGAAGAGTACTTCACAGCACGAATGAAGGAACTCCGGATACCGGGCGCCGCCTTGGGAATCACCAAGGACGACAAGATCGTGCACATTGCGACGTACGGTCAGGCCGATGGCGACCGATCAGTGACGGGATCCACCCCGTTCAAGATCGGTTCCACGAGCAAGTCCTTCACCGCAGTGGGTGTAATGCAGTTGGTGGAGCAAGGCAAGCTCAATCTGGATGCCCCGGTGCAGAGCTACGTTCCCTGGTTCCAGGCGGCGGATGCCGGCGCTTCCGCTCGCATCACCGTCAGACATCTGCTCAACCAGACCAGTGGATTCAACACCGCCGCCGGCATGTCATACATGTACCACACGGATGTTGCCGAGGACGCTCTCGAGCGAGAGGTGCGGGCATCACGTGACTTCGAACTCGCCACCGAACCCGGCGAGAAGTGGGCCTACTCCAACCGCAACTACACCACGTTGGGCTACCTGATCCAGGTCGTCTCGGGTCAGAGTTACGAGGACTACATCGCAGACCATGTCCTCGCTCCGCTCGGTATGGAAAACACGTACATGTACTTTGATGAGGCGAAGGAGAACGACCTGGCTGCCGGCCATCAGTTCTGGTTCGGCATGCCGATCAAGGGTGGTGGGCTGGCTACCAACCGCGCGATTACGCCTACAGGCGCAATCTCATCCAGCGCCGAGGACATGTCCAAATACTTGATTGCCCACCTTAACGGTGGAAAGTACGGCGGCGGACAAGTGCTGTCCGCCGAAGGAGTGGCGCAGATGCACGAGGGCGCTGTAACCACCGGAAGCGGTTCTACCAAGTACGGCATGGGCTGGATCGAGAGCACCATTGGGGAAAACCCCGTGTCGACGCACAACGGGGACACCGGTGACTCCCACGCCACCATGATGGTCTCCCCGTCTACGGGGTACGGCGTCGTGGTGCTGATGAACGGCTCCAATGGTCAGGCCCGGTTGGATATCCCCGCAGCGGGAGTGATGAGCATGCTCATGGGAACCACTGCGCCGGATATGCCGAGTGAATTCGGCGAACTAGTTACCATCATCACCTTGGTCCTGGTTGCCGTCCTTGCAATGCAACTTGCAGCGCTCATCCGTTCAGTCGTTCTAATCCGCCGCTGGCGCAGATATCCTGCTCGACGCCCGGGTGGGAAACTCCGAACGCTGATTCGCATCGGCGTTCCAGCACTGATCAGTTTCGTGTGGGTGCTTGTGCTGGTGTTCGTGGCACCGGCGTTCCTGAGCATTCCGATTACGGCCATGTCCGGCTTGGACTTCGGATGGTTGATCATCGCGAGCGGCACGATCGCGCTCGGCTGGGGAGTCATTGTCCGGCCGCTGCTTGCCAACCGGTCGGTTCGTTTCACGCCAAGGAAGCCCGACCCGTTCGAGAATTCAGCAGATCTCCCGGTATTCCACAGGCAACCCATGTAGCGATCGGTTGTCCCGCCGGGGAAGTGGTTTGAACCGCTTCCCCGGTAGGGCACGGACCCTGCTGGAGCGGGCGATCTGATACCGCTACCGAGTTGGCGACGATGTGTTGCGAATGCCGGAGCGGTGTTGATCGCCGTGGGTTGTGGCTTTGGTGCATACTTGGGAGGCCGGCGGGGAAGTAAGAAACTCAAAGAAACCGACGCATACCGGAAAAATGGTTGAGCAAGCGCAGCAAAGCCACTGGATAGCGGGACCAGCCCGAAACAGCGGATTTCCGGGGCCTGGAGTCCGGTTCGAGTCCCACTTCGGGCACATGTTTCTCCTAGTCAGACGCCCTTTTGCTCTATGACCGTGGACAGTCGGCCCAATTCTGCGGTCCGGGTGCCGGTTCTGGTGGCTGTTTTGGAGTTTTCCTGAGGCTGGATGCCGTCTTTCGGTCGCGAAGCCCGGGGTGGGCGTTCTTACTACTTCATGGGGGAGCGGTGGTGCAGCTACATGACTGAGGTGAGAGTTTTTGGCCTCACCCGTGGGCGGAAACGGGTCTCGCCAAGTACCGGGATCGGTGCTGTCATGGAATCAGAAGCCCGGCTGGTTCTCTGAGGGGGTGACGGTGAGCGGGCCCGGTTCCGATCCGGTTTTGGCCCGGCAGGATCTGAGGAAGTCCCTGATCTTGGTCGGCGGGTTCTCTGCCACCCTGTGCTGGTGGATCGGCCTGACAGGTTTCGTGAACAGCGGGGGCAGCGCCGCATTCTTCAGCATTCCCGTTCTCTTGACCCTCGGAACGTTTCTGGCCGCGCGCACGCGCAGACGGTGTGCGGCCAGACACCTCCAGGAACCCCGCCGCCGGCCGGCCGTCCTCCGCCTCCCAGCCCGCCCGGGCCAGGCCCAGGTCTAGTTGTTTTGAATTCATCAAAACAACTGCTATAGTTGAAGCATGGCGTTTACAACTGACTCCTTAACCGGCGATCAGATGCTCCGGCAATCAATCCGGGCAGCCGGGTTGAAAGTTACAGCGCCGCGTGTGGCCGTCCTTGAAGTGTTGCAGCACAACCCGCACTCCAGCGCCGAACAGGTCTTCACCAAGGTGCAGGACATCCTCAGCGGTTCGTCCACTCAGGCTGTCTATGGGATTCTTGCAGCTTTCACCAGCGCAGGCCTCGCCCGGCGCTTCGATCCTGCCGGGCATCCTGCCCTCTTTGAAAGCCGGGTGGAGGACCACCATCATCTGGTGTGTGTTTGCTGCGGGGCGGTCCAGGACGTCGACTGTGTCATAGGGGAAGCGCCCTGCCTCACCCCCTCGGACTCCTCCGGGTTCGCCATTTTCGGCGCGGAAGTAACCTTCAACGGCCTCTGTCGTCCATGCCAAAACCAGGCAGAGACCGGACCAGCCGAATAGTTCCACCATCTCTGTGGCACCCGGAACCGCATCCGGGTGCCACCGCTACCCACAGCCCGCAGGCAACGAGTACTCAGCCCTGTCTGCAGCCCACCTTCCGGCGCAAGCCGCCCCCACTAAAGGATTCACCATGACGTTGCTCGACCACGTAAGAATCAATCCCTGTGACACTGCGGCACACCACACCAACAGGTACCGGCCCGCAGCACCCCTGGGCGGCAGGTATGTCACCCAGGCGGAGCCCGCACCGGAAACCGAGGGCACCTATGTGAGCACACCGTCCTGCCTGGCGCCGCCCCAGCGCGGGACATACGTGACGACCTCAGGCCCTTCCGGCTCCACCCCGGGCGGATACACGTTCTCGAACTAGCTGGACCTGATGCGCGGATGCGTTCCGCGTGCCTCCTCGGTCAGGCGGATCAAACCGCAACCGGTACTGCCGCGCAGCGCCCGATCCCCACGCCACAGGTGTGCGTTGACAGCACCTTGGGAGGAACAGGTGTCTGATCAACGATCCCTTTCAGCGTTTGGGGCGGGTCTCGCACGAAAGCACCGGTCGCACGGTGCTTTCGTGCGAGCCTGCGCATAGCCTGCTGACAGCGGTGTCCGATGTCCGCACGGCAAAGTCAATGGAAATGCCACGCCTATCCGTTTTCGGGCCCCGGTGGCTGGATCGTCAGTTACCTGCTGGTTTGAGCGGTCAGCAGTTCGCGCGCGTCGGCCGTTAGTGCACGCGCGTCACTTCCGTCGCGGTGCAGCAGGCCGCAGCCATCGAGCTCGACTGTGATGATCGACCCGAGTTCATGCCCGCCCCGGCTCGGCCGGAGCGTCAGGAACATCGTCGCCGACTCATCACAGGAGCGGGACACTGGCCCGGACGCGGCAACATCGGCTACCAACCGGGCGGGCGCCGTGTCGAGCGTTCCACCGGCAACGAATCGGCCTGTATGAAGCGTGCCTGTTGCCGGAGCGGCCACCGCCCCGTCCGGCTCCGACCCGTCCGGCTCCGACCCGGTGGACTCCACCGCGTCTGCCGGAGCGGGCTCGACCGCATAACGGCACCAACGCATTCCATCTATCTCGGTCAGCACCGTATCGGTTATCGGCGTGGGGGGAGCCGGTGTCGCTCCGACGGTGCCCGAAGAGGAACCAGCCGATGGAATCGGCAGCGGCATCCCCTCATCGAAGGGGGCAGTCCATGCCGCCGCACATCCGCTGTCCAGACTCAAAACGTTGACACTGAGGGAGTGCAGTTCCCGATCGTCGCAATTCCGAGCATCCAACGGATCCCGATGCCTCATCTCGCCATGTGGGGATATGAAATAAAGTGGATCGGTACAGCCGTTGCTGCCGTGAGCGCTGGGGGTACGTGGGCCGGATGCACGTTCTCGAAGCTCACAGGAGTCCCTGGTTGCGCGATTACAGGGAGTAGCATTCACCTGTTTCTCTCGCTTTCACTGTAGGGATCTCGACTGCTAACTTCCGCGGTCAAGGTCCCTACAGTTAATTCCGCGGCCGGTGACCTATCCGGCGCCGGTGATGTCCCACTCGCCGACTGACCAGGCGAAGCGCGCAGGAGGCGGAATCCACAGGCGCACTCGGTATTCCGGCAGGGCACTATCCCTGCCCACCGGGTGACACGTCAGTGGGTGAGCCAGGCATCGAAGTCCACGGCGTCGTACCGGGCGGTGCGGGGCGAGAGGGCGTACCAGGGCGGCCCGTAGAGCGCGGCCACTTCGCGAAACCTAAGCAGGAATTTCTTCTGTGTCATGGCAGAACCTCCTGAGTTGTGCGGAACAGGACCCGGACCGGAGTTCCGGCGAAGGTATCCTTTTTGGCCACCGTTCCTTTTGGCACGCAGTGGCGTGGGCAGGCTGCCTCGTTTGTCATTGGCCGGCGTGGCGCGGCACCCAACCAAGCCACCTGGAGAGCATTGCGCCGACGACCGAAAACCGCGACTACCAATCGGCGTGATGAAGAATCCCTGACCGGGCTCTTTTGAGGGTGGACACCGTCTCGATCACCCGGGAATTACAGCTGGGTGGGATCAAGGAGGGGCTGGTTAAGCGGGGGTGTGGACAGTGTCCACACCTGGGGGTTCGGATCGGGTCGTACTTCGGTTGGACTGGGCCGGATTCCGCATATTTGCTGAGGAGCCCAGTATTCGCAAGGGCCGGAGTTCGGTTCGAGTCCCACGTCGGGCACATGTTTCCCCCAGTCAGAGGCCCTTTTGCTCTCTGACTGTGGACAGCCGGCGCAATTCCACGGTCCGGGTGCCGGTTCTGGTGGCTGGATTGGGGTTCTGGGGGCGGGGTGCCTCCTTTCTCTCGTGAAGCCCGGGTTGGGCGTTCTTACTAGTTCATGGGGGCGCGGTGGTGTAGCTGCATGACTTTGGTGAGATTCTTTGGCCTGGTCGTCATCCTCGCCGCAGCTCAGGCGAAGCAGCCACCCAGGGTTGATGAATCACGAGCACCATCACCAGGAGCAGACTTGAAAGTCCGGGAGACGTTCGGGGCAGCGGCGGCGAAGCTCGGCGGCAGAGCGGAGATGGCGCCATCTGACCCTGCGACGGCGAGGACCAACGGTGTATCGGGTCTTATCCCCGCGCCGCAGGCAGGGGCGCTATCGTTCCGTCCGGGTGACGCAGGCCTGCCAATTCCAGGGTGCCTGCGGGGGTGAGCTTGTAGGCATAGCTCTCACCCTCGGCCAGTGCCCCGAGGCTCTCATCCGATGGGAGGTGCTGGGTGAGGGTCTGGCCCGCATGGGCATAGGACCACTCAAGGGGGCCGCAGACCGCGATGGTCCCGTCGCGGTACATGATGCCGACCTCCGTTATCGTCCCAGGGGTTCCCTCGGCGTTATCAACCCGGGCATAAACTGACTGGCCCGCCGGCAGCGGCGTTCCTGTCGCGGGGACCCGTGTCCCGTCGTCGGTAAGCGGCCGGGGAGGCTGGGGCCGGCCCCCGATCGCTTCACACGCCGATACCGGGCGGACCGGGGCGCCGTCTGCCTCCTGCCCGCTCCCCTGGGTGCAGGCGCCCAGGGAAACCTCTTTCGAGGGTTGCATTCCGGGGCCGTTCATGACTTCGCAGACTGGCTGTGAGACGGACTGGACCTGATCCGGGGGCGTCTCCAGCGGCAGCGAGGAGGTGGCCGCGGTGTAGAGGATGCAGTACCCGAACGCGGCAATACCGGCCACTGCCGCCAGCGTGCTGCGCGGATACGGTAGAGAACCTCCGCGGCTGACCGCCGGGGGCGTCGGCTGGCCGTTAACGCCCTCCCGGCCGGTGTTGCCGGCCGGTGCGTTCATGTAGGGCCCGGAGTTCTCAAATGCTGGTGATGCTCCCAGATCCGTGATCTGCAAGCGGCTGGATGTGTCGGCCGAATCTGGTCCATGAGCTCGTTGTTTCCCCATCGGCCAAGAATATGCAACTGCCGGCCCGCATCCGGGCATCGGCCCTGTGTCGCCCTTTGTTTGCGGTGCCCTTGCGGGAATGAAACCCTTCGACAGTCCGACACCGCCGACATCCGGGTGTGAGGTACGGCCGGGCGGAAAGCGATGGTCGTTTACAGTGGGCCAATGCCCATCGACGCGTTGCTGCTGCCGGTGATTTCCTCGAGCCTGGACGCCGATAGCCGAAGCAGGGCACTGGCCCTGCGCGCCGCGGAATCACTCCGGAGCGCCGGACACGAGGCGGTGTTTGTGGATCTGGCCGAGGCGAACCTGCCGGCGTTTGACAACCGTGCGGCCTTCGTTAGCGCCCGGTTTCAGGAGATCCATGAGCTGATCCGTACGGCCGATGGTGTGGTGCTGGCGTCCCCGGTCTATAACTGGGGGCTGGGCAGCAACCTGAAGAACCTGATCGAATCAACCGGGGCCACCGGGGACGGACAGCGCACCGCGGCGTGGTTCGACAAGGTCGTGACCTTCATCTGCGCCGGCGGTCTTCCGCACAGCTACATGGGTTACACCGCGCTGGCCAGTTCGATGATGTTGGACTTTAAATGCGTCATCAACCCCTACGCCGTGTACTCCACGGACAGGGACTGGGAGGCTCCGGACGCGCCCTCGGGGCAGTTGCTGGACCGGCTGAAGAAAACCCTGACCGTGCACACGGAACTGGCCACGCTTCTCAAAGACAGGATGTATTCCTCCGGGTGGGAGATATGAGCAGGAGATTCATCCGCCAGGATAGATTGAGCACGGGAAATGGTGGAGACGCCTTGAGGATTCCGCCGCCCAGGACCAGCGCGATGACCGGCAGGTGAGCAGGCGGCATGTTGCGTCTCGAGCTGAGAAGCAGCTCCGGCCCCGACCTTTTTGGGCGCGGCATCATTCTGCAGGAGTGATTCCGGCTCTGCCTACAGCTTCGCTCATCGGCGCGCTACGCCCGGTTACGTGCTTTTCAATCGCTCTGCGGATCGCCCTTAGACAGCGTGGCCGAGTTGCACCGGCGTGCACCCAACATTTCGCAGACGAGATCGCAGGACCCGCAGGACCACCGTCAGTGCTGTGCCTAGAACTACACCGCCCAGAATCGAGAAGCCAAGGGCGGGCGGGCCGGGGATCATGAACAGAGTGACCACGAGGATGGCAGTTGCCACTGCGAGGGCTCCTGCCATGAAGCCGACAAGCTTGAGCGCCGAGGGCCCGAAGATCCGGTGATCCCGGGTGTATCCGGTAAGAACCGCGGCAGCGGCCAGCACGGCTTCTACGCAGATACCGAATGCGAGTGCCGCGGCAACGAGAGGAGCCTGAAGCTGAGAAAACTCGGGGTAGGCCGCTGCTAGAGACTGTGACTTTATGACGGAGAAGATTTGTCCGGCGACCACTGCACCGAAAAGCAGGCCAAGAGCCGTCCGCGCCACCACGACTGTGAGGGCGCTAGGGTACTGCGTTGAAGTGTGCATACACGGAAGTATCGATAGTCAATCGATTGAAAGTCAATAGATGGATGGTGGCGGTCCTGCCCGGTCTGAGACCTTCGGACTATCGAGCCGGCGCCGTCTCCAGGTGTTGCGGTGGAGGATCCCTAGGCGTGACACCTGTGGAACCGATCATCCGCTCCGGAATTGGAAGGGATTTGGGTGGGTTGGGTTCGTGCCGCACGCCGTGGCCGGTGTTGCTGCTGCTGGCCGTCAGCGCGACTTGGTTCCTTCGCCGGTAAGGGCCTGGACTGCGAGTTCCGCGAGGCGGTGATCGCGTGACTCTTCGTGGGCGGTCATGGTGACGACTGCGTTGTGGGCCTCATCGACGATGACGTATTGGCCGTAGCGGCCATCGAGGCGCCAGCACGCGCCGGGGCCGGCCCAGGCGGCGAGCCCGTAGCGTTCGAAAGGAGCCGGGCTGTTCGTGTGGATCCATGATGAGTGCATCCGGTCTATCCAGGCCGGGTCGAGGAGCTGCCGGTTGTTCCATCGGCCGCGGTCGCGCAGCAACTGACCGATGCGGGCGAGTTCCTCGTTGCGCAGCTCCAGTCCGCTTCCGCCAATGATCCAGCCCTGCGGGCAGCGGTGCCGCTGCGGGTTGTGGATGCCGAGCGGGTCGAACAGGCGCGGCATCAGCCAGTCGTGCACATCGCCGACCGCCGCGCCGAGCATCCGCATCGCCACATACGTGCTCGCATCGCTGTACTGGAAGACGGCACCGGGGTCCTGTGCCGGCCGGCGCAGCATTTCCTGCGCAAGATCCGGCCACGGCGCGGGTTCACCGCCGAACCAGGCGAAGTCGATACCGCTGGACATGCTCCGCAGGTGACCCACCGCAACCCGATCCACCCCGGACCCGAGTTCCATCCGGGGGAGGAGGTCGGGCACCCGGGTATCCATGGTAAGAATGCCTTCGTCGACCGCCATCCCGATGGCGAGGGAACAGACTCCCTTTGACACCGAGTAGATGTTCTCTCGGTCATCGCTGCGCCAACGGCGCTGGGCGCTGTCCTCACCGACCCGAACATGGACGCCATCGGCGCTCAGGCCTCCGTGGAAGCCGGGGGAGTTCCGTTTTGCTATTGATAATCATTTGCGTTTAGCCTGAGGGCATGCCGAACTTCCCCCGCACCCTTTCCCTGTCCACCGCCATGGCCGCTGCACTGGTCCTCAGCTCGTGCGCCACCCCCGGATCCTCGACGTCCGACGGCGGCACCCCCACAGATCCTGCGTCCTCCGCCGCCGGGCAGGAGGATGAAAAGGCCGACCGTCAGGAGGTGGATGGACTGGCCCCGCGCGCGGTGCTGACCTACGACGGGGGCCTGATGACGGTCGGTACCGAGACCGGCGAGGTGGTCACAACCACCGAGGCAAAAGGCTTCCTGCGGCTGAACAACGCCGGGGACGGGCGGCACGTGCTGATCAGCGACGGTGACTTGTTCCGGATCTTCGACAGCGGCCTCATCGCTGAGGGGCACGGGGATCACGACCACTACTACGAGACGGCACCCGGCCTCACCGGCGCCAGCATAGAGGCACCCGAAGCCGCACACGTCGTCGCGCACGAGGGGAAGACCGCGCTCTTCGCCGACGGGACCGGAGGAATCACGGTGATGGATTCCACGGCCTTCAGCGACGGCAAGGTGGCCCCGGACGAGGTTGAGGAACATTCCTCTGACGCAGCCCACCACGGCGTCGCCGTTCCGCTCAGCAGCGGGGACCTGTTGCTGACCCAGGGCACCGCGGAGGCGAGCAACACTGTTCAGGTGGTTTCCCCCGAAGGCGACGTCATGGCCGAAACCACCGACTGCCCGGGCGTCCACGGCGAAGCCACCGCCCAGCCCACCGGGCAGGGGGACGTGGTGACCCTGGGCTGTGAGAACGGTCCGGTGATCTACCGCGACGGCGCGTTCTCCAAGGTGCCCGTGGAGGAGCAGTACCAGCGTTCGGGTAATCAGTTCGGCCACCACGGGTCGCCGATCGTGCTGGCCGACTACAAGACCGACCCCGACGCCCAGCAGGAACGGCCCACCCGCATCGGGCTGATCGACACCCGCAACGCGTCCATGAGCACAGTGGACCTGGGTTCGCCCTACTGGTTCCGCTCCCTCGCCCGGGGGGCAGACGGTGAGGCGCTGGTTCTGACCTACGACGGCGCACTGAACATTCTGGACGAGGAAACCGGCACCATCATCCACCAGGTCAAGGTCACCGCGCCCTGGGAGGAACCGGCGGAGTGGCAGTCAGCCGCACCGGCAGTGAAGGTCGGCACCGACGGATTCGCCTACGTGACCGAGCCCGCCACCAAGAAGCTGCACGTGATCGACACCGCCGCCGGCACCCTCATGCACAGCCTCGACCTGCCCGAAACCCCCGTCGAACTCGCGGTCCTCACCGGGGAGGCGGAAGCACCGGACCACGACCACGAGAAGGACCACGCCGACGGCGAAGACCAGACGCGTTCGGCGGACCCATGGACTCACTGACCCGCTCTGGTTAGGCTTCATGCTAGGTCTCCCGAGCAGATGGGTCACGCCACATGGCTGTAACCAGGGAAATCCGGTCATGACTAAGCCGAACATTCTGACGGTCGACGATGACCCGCAGGTTTCCGCGGCGGTTGCCCGCGACCTTAGTAACAGATATGGGTCTGAATTCAGGATTCTCCGGGCTACCTCCGGCGCCCAAGCCATGGAAATCCTCGCGAAGCTGGCACTGCGGGATCAGGGAGTTGCGCTGATCGCGGCGGACCAGAGGATGCCTCAGATGACGGGGATCGAGTTGATGGAGCGCGCGCGGACGCATGCTCCAGGGGCGAAGCTCCTCCTTCTGACGGCTTACGCGGACACCGATGTCGCAATCAAGGCGATCAACGACATCGGCCTCGATCACTACCTGCTCAAACCTTGGGATCCGCCCGCTGAGCGGCTGTATCCGGTGGTGGATGACCTGCTCGATGACTGGCGTCGGGCCAATCCCGATCACACATCTGATGTGCGGGTGATTGGCGCCCGCTGGTCGGACCGCAGCCACGAGATCAAGACATTCCTCGCCCGCAATCATGTGCCCTACCGCTGGCATGACATCGAGAGGGACACTGAGGCCGCGCGTCTGCTGGATCTTGCGGGAGCAAGCACGGCGGATATGCCGGTGGTTGTCCTGCCCGATGGTTCAGTACTTTCTTCTCCAGCGACCCTTGCTCTGGCCTCCGCATTGGGTCTGCGCACAGTTGCTGAGCGGCCTCTCTACGATGTCTGCATCGTTGGAGGGGGACCGGCCGGTATGGCCGCGGCCGTTTACGCAGCGTCAGAGGGACTCAGCACCGTCGTCGTCGAGCGCGAGGCGCCGGGCGGACAGGCAGGCCAGAGCGCAGCTATTGAAAACTACCTCGGCTTCCCGAAGGGCCTGAGCGGCTCCGATTTGACGCAGCGCGCCATGGCACAGGTAGCACGCTTCGGCGCGGAAGTAGTACTCGCGAACGACGTTGTGGGCTTCGAATCGCGGGGGCAGGCGCGGGCAGTACTTCTGAGCTCGGGGGAGCTGGAGGCACGGGCACTTATTATCGCCACCGGCGTTTCCTACCGGAGGTTGGAGGCTGAAGGGATCGATACCTTCAGCGGCCGGGGAATTTACTACGGCGCCAACGCCAGCGAGGCCAACCAGTGCGCGGGTGAGGATGTCTACATCGTCGGAGCGGCCAACTCGGCTGGCCAGGCCGCCATCAACTTCTCGCGTTTTGCAAAGCGGGTGATACTCCTCGTGCGGTCAGGCACGCTCGAGACCACCATGTCCCGGTACCTCGTGCAGCGGATCCTCGCTTCACCGGTGATAGAGGTCCGCTACCGGAGCGAGGTTGTGGCCGCGCGCGGAGATGGGCACCTTGAGTTCCTGGAACTCGCCGACCGGGGCAAGGGACTGACGGAGGAGGTGGCGGCCAGCTGGCTCTTCATCTTCATCGGTGCTTCTCCTCGAACCGACTGGCTGGGTGAGGAGGTCGTTCGTGACAAGTTCGGTTTCATCGTCACCGGTCACGACCTGATGAATCCCGGCAATCCCGTACCTTGGCCGCTGAGCCGCGGACCATTCGCGCTGGAGACGAGCGTGCCCGGTGTCTTTGCCGCCGGTGATGTCCGGCTTGACTCGATGAAGCGTGTGGCATCAGCGGTGGGCGAGGGCGCCATGGCTGTTTATCTCGTGCACCGCTACCTGGGAACAGTCTGATGGACGCGGGCGAGCTCCGGGGAATCAGTCTCTTCAAGGGTCTCAGCGACCAACAACTTTCCGACCTCGTCGAAACGGGCACCGAGGTCTTCATCGAACCCGGCGTCACCCTGTGGGACGAGGGCGAACCAGCGGACTTTTGGTGGGTACTCGTCGACGGCGCCGTGCAGCTGCTTCGTCACATCGGACGTGAAGACACCGTCGTCGGGAAGATGGATGTGCCTGGACGATGGGCCGGCGGCTTCCGTGCCTGGGACGAAAGCAGTGTTTACCTGGCCACCGGACGGGGAAGGGAGGAAGGACGGCTGCTCCGGGTCCCGGCCACGGCCCTGCGAGGGTTGTACGCCGAGTGGTTCCCCTTTGGCGTGCACTTCATCGAAGGCTTGTACGGGACGGTGCGCCGGGTCGAATCAACCATTCGACAGCGAGAGGCGCTGGCGACGCTCGGCACGCTTTCGGCCGGCCTGGCCCACGAAATCAACAACCCGGCCGCGGCGGCAAGCCGCGCGGTGGACGCGCTGGAAGACGCCTCGCAGATGCTGCTCGCATCAGTGGGCCGCCTTTCCCGCACCGGCATCACACCTGCCCAGTTCGCCGGGCTGGAGGCCCTGCGCGCAGACCTTACGATGACGGCGTCAGTTCCGGATGCACTCGCGCTTGCCGATCTGGAGGATCTCCTGACCGACTGGCTGTCCGCGCGGAATGTGGAACGGGATTGGATTATCGGCCCGACGCTCGCCGCTGCCGGCGCGGACCTGGAATGGTGCACCCGTGCTGAGTCGTTGTTCGAGGGGCCCGCCCTGAATCCGGTGCTGGAGTGGGTCGCCGCTGCCCTGTCCATGGAGAAGCTGCTCTCCGAAGTTAGGGAGTCAACACGGCGGGTCTCCGAGCTCGTCGCAGCAGTGAAGTCCTATTCACAGATGGACAGGGGCTCGCGCCAGAATACCGATGTCGTTGAAGGCCTCGAAAGCACGCTTGTCATGCTTGGGCACAAGCTCCGCGGTGGGGTGGAGATCGTGCGCGAGTACAGCGATGACCTTCCCACTATCGACGCCTACCCGGGCGAGCTGAACCAGGTGTGGACCAATCTGATCGACAACGCAGTGGACGCGATGGACGGCGTCGGCACCCTGAGGGTAGCTACCCTCAGCGACGGAGCCGAAGTTACCGTAGAAATCGGGGACACCGGTCCGGGTCTTCCACCACCGGTGGCGAAGCGGGCTTTCGAGGCGTTCTACACAACGAAGGACGTCGGTAAAGGGACCGGGCTTGGTCTGGACATCGCTCGAAGAATCGTCGTCGAGCGGCACGGCGGGACGATCGATCTCGAATCGGTTCCCGGCAGGACGGTATTCCGCGTCTGCCTCCCACTCGTTCAGGCCTGACGCTCGACCCCGCCGCGTGCTTATCGCTCTCAGTACTTGCGGTGGACCGCCCGCCCGCTGACGCCCACGCACAGTGCAATCGATCCCCAGGACGGGGCAGGCGCCGCGCCGAACGAGCATGGAACGAGGGAGCCGTCGCCAAGCATGGGCGACAAGGAACTGACGCCGACGCCATTAGATCTGCGGCGTAGTATGCGTCTATCCAAGCAATATCTGCCCGTTCAAGCCAGAGGAGACCATGATGTTGCAAATCAGCGAGATGGACGACCGGGTCACCTTGAACAGCCAACTTTCCAATGAAGTGGGGCCCGTCGTCCTCATCAACACCTTCCGGGTCGCGACAGAAGACGCCGACCAGCTGCTAGACGCCTGGGCTGCCGATGCCGCCTATCTGAAGACCAAACCGGGCTTCATCTCCACCCAGCTGCACCGAGGCATCGCCGGAAGCGGAGTGTTCCTCAACTACGCCATCTGGGAGTCGGTTGAGGCCTTCCGCAACGCCTTCGGCGATCCGCACTTCCAAGCCAAATTTGCCCAGTACCCCGACTCAACAGTTGCCTCGCCCCACCTCTTCCAAAAGGTGGCGGTGTCGGGAATCTGTGTAGACCGGTAGTCTCCAGAAACGAGGGAGAGGGCACAGTCGATCGGTGCCATCACTGAGGTCTGACAACCTCAGCTAGGTGGACTCTCCAGGCTAGGGGTTGGGCCGGCTTTTTCGCTTGCGCCGAGCGATAAGTTCGTCACGGTAGGCATCAACCTTGTGGGCTTTCCTGTTGCCGATATAGCCACCGATCACGGGGCCCAGCCCCGCTCCCAGCCCGATGAATGAGTATTCCCACCCAAAAACAAGACCGAGGACGACCGCTAGGACTACCGCTAAGCCAACAAAGAACAGAACAGATTTCCCTGTGATTGTTTTCTTGCTTGTTGACATTGCGGACCTCTTTTGTTCCATAGGGCGAGCTAACCGCTTCGTTCAGAAGGGCGAGCTAACCGCGCGTTTGAGAGGGCGCTCCCGTCATCGCGGCGGCCCATTTTCCACCCGCGTGCGAAGCACACCCTAGAGGTTTCTTTAACGCGACAGCGCATCCTAAATTCGCCACATGGGCTATTCTCCTGCTACAAACCCGGACCACCGGGGCCAGCGGGGGTTGGCGGTAGCGTCTTTTACGGGGTGGTGAGTGTGTCGCCGGATTCTGCAGGGACGGCCGTGGTCGGAGCCTGGTTCAGCTTCATGGGAATGGTAATTTCATCCTCGCTTCCCCGTGGGCGCGGCTCGCGGAGTCCATGCCGGGCGTGATGCAGCGCAGCTCACCGGATCTAGAATTCGCCAAAACCCGCTTGGTGGCGTCCGCCCTCATCGGCCTGGGCCTGTCGATTGCGTTACTGGGACTGTTTGGGGGATCCGGTATGGCGGCGCTGCGCGGAGCCATCAAGTACTGGTGGACCGGCTTGCTGATGATCGGGGCGGCGGTCGGGCTCCTCCGTGTGAAGGAATCGCTGGCGAAACCGCTGACGCGGCGCGGGTCTGCGCTGCTCTACCGCTCGCTGGAACCGGAGCAGCGCTGCCGGCTCCTGTCCCGGGTGATCTTCGGTATCGCCCTGATGCTCGCCTGGTTCGGACTCGTGATAGTTCTGGATGGCGTCACGTGAGGAGACTGAGGCGGCGGGCCCGTGAAGTGGTTACTGCGCGGGACCGTCACGTGGGATGGAGGCGTCGCAACGAATAGCGCCCGTTCGGGGGGATGCATTGGAACAGCAGATTTTCAGCTTCATCTTTGGCTTGTTCTGCTTAGGGGTGGGAGTCGTCAGCGCCCTCCTCACCCCTCGAATCAACAGGGCACGGAAGGCGCTTACGAAGTCGATCTCGCCTGATAATCCTCGACGCGGTCTGAACGCCTACGGCAAGATCACCTACACCGCCTTCACCATCATCAGCCTGGTCATGGGTGTGGTATTCATTGCTGTCAGCTTGTTCGAACTGGCCACCGGGGTTCGCAGATGAACACCACCCCACCCGCTGCAACGGGTGCCACCATCTTTCGTCACGCCTACCAAGGAGAACCAGCACATGCCCGACTATCTACCAGGACTTTTCGTGATTGATGCTGGCGGGGGCACCGAGGGCGGCGGAGCCGACGTGGCCGGTGGCTCCGGTGAGCAGGACGTGCATGATGTCCCTGTCGATTAGCAGCGCCGCAGCTGCGGTGTAGGGAGGGAGGGACGGCAGCGGGGCTGTCCCTCCCTCAGGTGCGCGGGCCTCAGGGGCGCTCGATCACGGCGGTGGCCTGTACCTCGATGCGCAGACCGGAGAGGACGAAGTCGATTCCTCCGAGAATGGCGGTCGGAGCGAAGTTCTCGTTCATCAGTTCGTGGCAGATGTCGATGAATTCGAACGCATCGCGGGCATCTGCCAGGTACACCGTCAGATTGACGATGTTGGCCAGGTTCGTGCCGGCGGCCTCGAGAGCCAGCTCGACGTTGCGGAGGGCCTGACGGGCCTGGGCACCGAACTCGGGCGAAACGATGTTGTAGTCCTTATCGACGCCGGTCTGCCCGGCGACGAACGCGAAATCGCCGGCCGTGACGCACTGCAGGTAGGCGTACTTGCGGGAGTCGCCGAGCCCAGGGACATCGATATTGCTTTTAGTGATCATGACTGTGCTCCAGTTCTTCGGTTGTCAACGTCTCAGCGGACAGCGGCCGGTTCGACCAGGAGCGTCTCGGTGACGTAGGCCCGAGCCTTGACGAGTGCCTGCTCACGCTCCTCGTCGCTGAGGCGCACAGGCTCGTGAGTGACAAAGGGCTGCACGACGTCGTACCCGACGAACTCAAACATCCCGCGGTGGACGTGGTAGAAGAAGTCATTGAGCTCGCCGTAGCCGCCGGGCGCGGAGGATGCGCCGGGCGCGAAGGATGCCTCGGCGCCTCCCGTCGTGAGAAGCATCATGGCTTTCTTGGTCGTCATGCCGCCCTCGTCAAAGATGCCGTGCTCGCCGCCGAAGATGGCGCTGAGCAGGAACACCTGGTCGATCCAGCCCTTGAGGATTGCGGGCATGGAGAACCACCACACCGGAAATGACAGCACGAGCAGGTCGGCGTCCTGCAGCTTGGCCAGGTGCGCCCCGACCGGTTCGGGGAGAGTCCCTTCAGCAAAGGCCCGCATCTGCTCGGCCTGGGGCTTGAAGTAGCCCGGGCCGTTCATGAACTGTTCGCGGCTCAGAACAGGGTTCCAACCAAGGTCGTACAGATCAATGAAGTCGACCTCGACGCCCTCCGACTTCAGCTGCTGGGCAACCGCAGAAGCCTGGGCGGACGAGAACGAGGCGGGCTCGGGGTGGGCGTGGACGATCAACGCACGCCGGATGGGGTTGCTTGAATCAGGGAAGGTCATGCCACGATCATATCGACGTTTTGCAATATGTCTATATGAGTCTGTGCTGCAGCTGCTCCACAAGCTCGTCGACCTGCGTGCCAACGCGCCGGTAGTGCGTCCACTTACCGATTCGAGTCGATTCCACGAGGCCGGCCCGCTCCAAGGAATTCATGTGAATCGAAATGGTGGACTGTGCAAGACCCGTCTTGGCCGCCAGGTGCGTCACGCACACGCCGTACTCTTCGCGGTCCGCAACGGGCGCGTACTCCGCGAAGGACTCCTCGGGTGAGCGCAACCACTCCATAATTTGGAGGCGCGTAGGGTTGCCGAGAAGTTTGAGGACCTCGACGAGCGATGAAGACATACTCCATAATCTCACCAGGTCGGAGATCGAGCGCTAGGTTCAGCGTTTCGCATCTCCTTGCCGGTGAAGCCGCCGGTGTCAGACATCAATGTCCGCCTGGTTTTGTCCAAACTCGCATGGGACTCGTGCTCGGATTCAGGCACCGGCGTGTCCTTGATGGGTGACAACCCATTGCAAGCTGGCGAAAGTTCCGGCCACGAGCTCAAGGTAGCTCAGCTCCGGATCTTCTTCCGGCAATGCTCTGTAATCAAGCGCGGGCAGCAGTTGCGCCTTCCGGCGCTATTTCACCCTCGTAAACGAAGGAAGACACTATGACTACCCAGCCCTATCAGACCCTCACCGGTGGCTCACCACAGTAAAGGATCCTTACCGCGACGCTTTCTCGGGCGGCCTCAACGCGAAAAAGTCATCCTGTGCGACAGAACTGCATGGCAGTACCGCAACGGCGTCACCCCCATCCGGGCCGCAACGGATTCTGATTGTTGCGGTGTGAGCTCTACAACCATTTCCCTCCAACATCCACCCGAGCCACACTCAGTGGTCACTTCCCCTACGGTGCTTGGAGAGGGAACAGGGGGAAAGCCGGGTCGGATGGAACGGTGCCCTCATCAATCTGGCCCCAGAACAATCCGCCGGCCCAGACTACTGAGAGCTGCTGTCATGGAAAGGGCCGCCAGATAGCTCGCCGCCGCCCGCGGCCATGACCCGTCTGCAATCAGTAGCAGGACGATCGGCTGAACATGGGCGACCGCGAAGACCAGGCGGGAGCGAAGTGGTGACTGCGCATACTTCTCCCGCGTGCCGCGTATCTGGAATGCAACCAGACCGCCAAAATGAAGCCAGGGCACCATTCATCCGGGGCACCCTCAGCAACTATCAGCAAAACCAACCGTCATGCAGAAAGAACGATGGAATGACCATATACACGAGCTCCCGATCAGGGTCCACTCCTGTCCATTTCGAAACACCTCGTCTTCGCGTCCGCCCGTTTGTCGCGGCGGACGCTGGGGCCTTCACCGCCTATCGAGTCCATCCCGACGTCGAGCGGTACCAAAGCTGGAGCAACTACACCATCGAACAGGGCCGAGCCCTCATCGACTCAATGCACGACGCCCGGCCGGGCGTACCGGGGCAGTGGTACCAGTTCGCCCTCGAGGAGCGCGAGGGCGGCGCCCTCATTGGCGACCTCGCATTGAAGGTGGATGACGCCGAACCGAGCATGGCCGAATTGGGGTTTACCCTCGCGCCCGAGTATTGGGGGAACGGCTATGGCCTGGAGGCAGTTCAGGGATTGCTCGGCTACGCCTTTGGGACACTGCACCTCCGCCGCCTCACCGCGGTCACCGACGCCCTTAACTATTCCGCGGCCCTGCTTCTTGACCGGGTGGGAATGCGGAGGGAGGCGTATTTCCACGAGAACATCTTCTTCGAAGGAGCATGGGGAAGCGAGTGTGCTTTCGCGATACTGGACCGGGAATGGGCAGCCGGGTGCGGGGTCCAACTGGATCCGCTGATGACCCGATCAGGGCTTGTGACCGGGAAGAAGCCCCGGCCCCAAGGTTGACTTCATTCGAGATCAGTCGCAGGTTACCGCAGCTTGCGCCAATCTCGAGCGAAACATCGGGATAGTGCGATGGGAGCTGCAGCGGGCGGATGCGCCCGCACTCCTGGCCTTCGCCCGGCACCGGGCCGAGGGCAAAAGGGCAAGAGACGCTAATCGCCAAGCCCCATACTCGGCGAACCAGGTCTGCTCGAGGCGAAACGGCTTTCCGAGTGTCGGTCCGTTCATCAGTGCCTCCTCATCCCAACAACTCAACACGCTGCTGGCCCTCCGGGCTACCAAGGTTCAAACAGCCGTCGACCAGCCTCACACCTCATCTAAGCCGTTACCCCCCCGTCCCGTAAATGCATAACTCACCTGCGTCGGCCCTCCCATATGGAGTGGCGGCCAGGGTGGCAAAGCCAGCCCTGGGATAGGGCGTAGGACCCCACGAGAGCAACAGCTCTGACCCTGTCTTCCTGCTTCGCCCAGGCGGCAACGTCGCTGAGGATCTGCTGGACAGCCCGCCGGCGGCCTTTCAGTCTTGGCGTCATGACAGGGATGCTGCGCGCCGCGACAGCACCGTGAAGGGATCCTCCACGGACGCTTCCTCGGGCGGGTCCGATCCGGCAGTGTGGCGACGCTGCTGGACTTGGGTGAGTACGCCTTGGTGGGACCGGGAGTCACTGCCGGGTCGGATCGCCCGGCCGGTCCTGCGGGGTGGGCTCGAGCAGGAGCCGGGTCAGCCGCAGATCGGTGATGACCCAGCGTCCGCCCACCCGGGCGTACTTCTCTTGGTAGTGCCCGTATCCCTGAAGAACTGACAGCGGAGCGCCCGGAGGGAAGGACAGGCGGTCGGCAACGGCCCATATACCGGAGGCCGAGTCCTCGGTCAGAACGGTGATTTCCGGGGCATGGACCTGGTGGACCGTGCGCAGGGGCCCCATGAGGTCCTTGAGCCCGCTGACAAATTCCTTGCTGTTCGAGAAGCGTTGCGCATCGTCTGCTCCGCCGGGCCGCCGGCAATCTCGATATGGGCGTCCGGAGCGAACAGTTCCTCGAGATCGGTCCACGCTTTCTCGTCGACGAGCCGGCAGTACCTGGCTTTGAGCTGGTGGATCTCCTCGATGGTGAGCAGCCGGGCCACGGGATCATCGTCGGACACGGTACGGGCCTCCCTTCATCCTGTGGACGGGTTGCCCGCAGATCGGCTCATTCCTTGAAGGCCTGGTCTACGGCGAACGTGTCCTCGTAGAGGTGCAGCCGTGTGATCTTGCCGTCGGAGACGGTCAGGCGCATCGCGACGTCGGTGTCGAAGCGTTTTCCGGTCGGTGCTGCCATATGGGAGAAGTGGGCCAGGAGCACCACGTCGTCTCCGTCTACGAGGATGGTGTCGAAGTCCACGATGCTTTTTCCGGGCTCGAGGCCGGCCCAGAGCGTCCGGAAGTACTCGGGCACATCGGACTTCTGTGATCTCGTCCCGGTCCATGGAAGCTTCTCGTTGAGTGGTACGCGCCAGTCGATCGACTCGGTGAACAGGTCGCCGAGGCCCTCCGCGTCGCCGGCTCCGAGCCGCTGCACGAACTGTTCCGCCACGTCCTTGGTCGCCATGGTGATTCCTCTCTCAATCCGGATCGGTGAGCCCACGCCCAGCGTACGGGCCATCATCGAGCGAACGCATGAGTTGGTCCAAGGTTCCGGGGAAGTTACGGCAGTGCGGGCCCGTGCGTGAGAACGCTTCGTGTGCGCGGAATCCTGCGACGCCCGATTGGCCCGGCTCAAGTTCAGTCTCTGCGTCTGGGAGCAGGCCGCCCGATGGACGTGAACCGGATGTCTGTTGGAGGTCGATGGCTGGGTCCGTGGGGGCCTGAGCACAGCGAAGCCCTTCCCGACGGTTGATGGGCGGCGGGAAGGGGCTGCTGAGAGTGAACCGCACTGTGGGTGGGGGGTGCTGTGGTGGGCCGCACTGTGGGTGGGGGGTGCTGTGGTGGGAGCCGGCTCAGTGGAAGTTGGCTCCACCATTGACCAGGATGGACTGGCCGTTGATGTAGATGCCGTCGTCGGACATCAGGAACGCGATGACCGAGGCGATGTCCTCGGGCTCGCCCCGGCGGGGGGAGCGGTCGGTTTCCAGGATGCCCTGGCGCCATTCCTCCGTGGTGGCCTTCAGTGCGCCCCGTGAGGACCACGCCGGGGGAGACGAGGAGCGATAAAGCTATGTCGATGCATCCGATTTTGTTGCCACAGCAATAGTTCAGGTGGAGTGTCAGTTGGGCGAATGTGCAGGCAGGGGAAATGTCACTCCAGTGAGTTCCTCGGAGACGGTCCAGAGGCGCTGCTGGGTGAGCTGGTCATGGGACTCGGTGCTGGAGGTGACCAGCTTCGGATATCCGCGCACCTCACCGCGGCCGCTGGGACCGTAGTACTGGCCGCCGATGACGGTGGGATCGGTGGCGGCACGGAGGGTAGGCAGGGCGCCCATCGCAGCCTTCTGGGTGATCAGCGGTGCGAGCCAGGTCAGAGGCACCCGAAGCACTGCAGGTGAGTTACGCATCAGTTCGGTATTGGATACACCGGGGTGCGCGGCCACCGCGACCGTGGTGCCATGCGGCGCGAGCCGACGCTGCAGTTCGTAGGTGAACATCAAGTTGGCGAGCTTGGCCTGGCCGTAAGCCCCAATGCGGTTGTAGGAATGCTCCCACTGCAAGTCGTCGAAGTGGATAGCGGCCCGGATGCGGTGCCCGACGCTGCTGACCGTCACGATGCGGGAGCCGGGGACGGGAAGAAGCTGCTTCATCAGCAGGCCGGTGAGTGCGAAGTGGCCGAGGTGATTGGTGCCGAACTGTAGCTCGAAGCCATCGGCCGTGGTCTGCTTCGGGGTGTACATCACGCCGGCATTGTTGATGAGAAGGTCGATACGCGGGTGGTTGGCCCGCAGGTCGGCCGCAGCGGACCGGATAGATTCCAGAGAGGTCAGGTCGAGCGCCTGGACGGTGACGTCGCCGGCGATGCGGGCAGCCGCCTGCCTGCCCTTTGCGGTATCGCGCACCGCCAAGACCACCGCTGCGCCGCGCTCCGCGAGCATTCGGGCGGTTTCGAAGCCCAGCCCAGTGTTGGCTCCGGTCACGACAGCCACGCGGCCGCGCTGATCGGGAATATGTTGCTCGGTCCATGTGGCGCTCATGATGCTCCTAAGAAACTGTCGGTCTGTTATGGGCAATAACGTAAGGGACCGGCGGTCTGATGTCAAGGGACCGACGGTCTTTAAGTTAGGCTGACAGCATGACGTTCCAGCGGGCCCGAAACGAAGAGCAACGGGAGATGCGCCGCCGGGCGATCTTGGACACCGCGGCGGCGATGCTCGACGAGATGCCCGTGGCCGAGATGAGCCTCAATGAGCTCAGCCGGCGGGTAGGCCTGGCCAAGTCCAACGTCCTGCGGTACTTCGAGTCGCGCGAGGCAGTGCTGCTTGAACTGCTTGATGACTTCCTGGAAGGCTGGCTTGTCGACCTGACGGAAGAGCTGGCTGCGGGGCTCGACGCGCAAGCGGCACCGGAAGTACGAGCGGGCCAGCTGGCCGACATCCTCAGTCGCTCCTTGGCGGATCGGGTAGTGCTGTGCGACCTCTTCGGTGCGCAGGGAGGTGTCCTGGAGCACAACGTGTCGGTCGAGGTGGTCAAGCGGCATAAGCGGTCCTCCCTCGCGAAGCTCGCGACCATGTCCGAGCTCCTGCGCGCACACGTACCCGAGCTCGGTGACGGCGCACAACTGTTCTGCCTGATGTCTCTCGTCACGGCGGGCGCCCTGTCGTCCTACGTCCCTCCGCCGCCGAGCCTTCTCGCCGCCTATGCGGAGGATCCTTCACTCGGCGTGCTTCACCTGAACCTGCGGGATGCCCTGCAGGATGCCTTCATCGCGACGCTCGTAGGTGTGCTGCCGCGCCCCTGAACCTCCCGATACAGCGTGGGAAAAATAGTGGGTGACGCTGCCTTGATCACGGCAATAGTCGGTGCACCGTTGCTTGAGTGTGGCGGCGCATGCTGCAGCGTTTTACGCAGGAGCGCTCAGGGTGGCCAGGAGTCAAGCACGCTCGGGGCGGTCCCATATGGAAAAGGGCGACCCCTCGGCTGACTGTCTGGCCGCATACGGCCACGTCAGGTTCGACGATTGGAACATCTTCGACCGCCCCATCGCGCCCCGTCTTCAATTTCCCGGAACGTTCCTAAAGCGAAACGTTCACCTGGATGCCCGTCCGGTACGCCGGGGAGGTTTGGTCGTACTGGCGACTCACAGATTGTCAGGCGGTGGTGGTTAATGGCAGCACAACGACGCTCATCTGAGCCCGCCGTGCTCGGCAGTATACGGACGGGCCCCTGTCGGGAGCTAGAGAACCAGCTGGGCGGGGCCGACTCACGGGCCCACGAATCCCCCAGGAACAGCGACGGTGCCGGAGGTCAGGCTTCCGGGTGGAGCATGGCGGCGGCTGTGGCCCGGTCGGCCTCAGCGCCGGTGGTCAGCGCATAAAGCGCATACCCGATCGGGGAGGCCTCCCACAGGTGCCGGGCCTGGGCGGCCAGGCCCGGGTATACGTGCCCACCGGCCTGCTCGTACGCGGCGAGGGTGGCCTGCAACATTTCCTCCCCACCGGCGCCGTACTGGGCGGCTAGGTCACGGGCAGGGTCGTCCACGCGGGCCGTCGTCCAGTCCAGGACGCCGGTGATCGTGCCATGTTCGTCGAACAGGATGTGGGCGGGGTAAATCTCCCCGTGGGTCATCACGGTCGCCTTTGGCCAGCAGGTGTCGTCCTCGAGCCAGCTCTGCCACGCCTCGGACAAAGCCGGGGCGACGGTGAACGCCACGCTCACCCGGGCGAGGTCGTCCAGCCATGCCTGGCGGACTTGCTTGGGCGATCGAACCTCGACGCCCGCTGCCTCCGCCTGCGCCGCACCCGGAGAGTGCAGGCGTGCCAGCAGGGATCCCAGACGGGCGGCGTAGTCCGGGCTGACCGGATCCATGTGCCAAAGGGGCTCTCCGGTCTCGGACAGGGTCAGGCCCGGGGCACCGGGCAGAGCCGGGTAAGCTATCAACTCCGGGGCGCGGACCTGCCAATCCGGAACCGCCACCCCGTAGGCCGCGAGGACCGGGGCCACGAAGTCGAGAATGCGGGCCTCGGCGGCCATGCCCTCGGACACGTCCGTGCGGCGCGGAATCCGCAGCACCCAGTGGCGCCCGGTCTCGTCATAGGCCATGACGACGCGGTAGTCCAGCCCCGCCTCGTTCACGGTCGCGCCCTCGGCGGACACGTGCAGGTCGTGGGAAGCGGCTAGGGCGATGACCTCATCAAGCGTGCTCATGGGACTACACTCTCACCTGCACGCACACAGCCTCCAACGGGTTCCCAGGGCTCCGCCCCGCCCACCGACCTGTCCGCGAAGTTGAATCCGCTCTGGAGAAGCACGAAGTCACCGAAGTTGCGCGCAAGAGGAGCACCTGAAGCGAAGTCCTGGTCGTCCGTTCTTCTTCCTTGGTAGTCCATTCAGGATTAAGTAATTACGCACCGCCTCGAGGTGCTCTTCCGCCTGCAGGGCACGCACGGCGTCGTCACGATCGAGTCCAATCCCCTCGGCGATCTGCCCAAGCTGTTCAAGATCGGAGGCGTTGCGGCCGTGAGTGAAGTATGCGGCGAAGACTGCTTCCTCCGCTTCCAGCTGCTTTCCGTGTGCCTTGCTGTAGTGGATGAGCTGGTGGACGCGTGAGGTATTCGTGAGCAAGGCGGTGTTGAAGTTCCAATCGGGGCCAAGACCCCGCCCCGCTCGGTGACTTCCTCCAGCAGGGTCGCAGCCTGGACTGGGGTCATGAGCCTGTTGGCGACGTTGAAGTCCAGAACGGATCGGGTCTGACCGGGGGCAGCTCGGGTGCGAGTTCGAAGCTGTGAAACTCCACTTCAATCGAACGGTTTTCCGTGGGCACGGCGCTGGTGAAGGCCTGCCCCGCTTCTTCCAGGCGCCTTTTGCCCATGTAGCACCAGGGGCACATGATGTCGGCCCACACGTCAATCTTCATGCTGTGCGCGCTGCCCTGTTGAGGGGAGGTGCTGGGCGTGATGCCTGCTGAGCTCATGATTGCTTGTTCTCCTGATCGTCGGGGAGGGAGTATGTGGGATGGGCTGCCCGGATCAGCCGCCGAGGCGGCGCGCGAGCTGCAGGTTGCGGATAAGCTCCTCCCTGCTCTGGCCGTCGACGTGGTGTCGCCACATCGGAGTGCCCGGGGCACTGCGCCACGATTCCTTCAACGGACTGTTCTCGACGGCATCGAAGCCAAGGTCGTTGTAGAAGCGCGTAACGAAATCGACGGCCTCGGGGTAGTCACTGGAGACAACCAGGGCTTTCCGATCCGCAGCACCGGCGGGTCTGGCCAGACGGATCAGAGCAGGCTGGGTGTCGCTGGGGACGCGCATCTGGGCCCGTGCGTGGAACTGGACGTGGGTGAACGCCTTGACGATTTTCGAGGCTGGAAGCTGCTCCTGGCGCAGCTCGTGGATGGTCTTCAGGCCGGAGTCGACTTCGAGGAAGTGGCCGTCGCGCCAGGTCATGTAGTTGTTGTTATCGATGACGATCTTCCCGGCGAGCTCTTCGGCCGGCAGGAGGTCGTCCGGGGAGTAGGGGAAGCCCAGGAAGGCGACATCCGCTGCGGCTGCCGCGTCGGTCGCATATGCGGCGGAAGCAAGTGGGCCGAGCTCGCGAACCAGTCCTGTCAGGGTTTCGGGGTTACGTGAGTTGGCGATGACGACGGTGTAACCTGCCGCCACTGAAGCACGAGCGAGTGTGCTGCCGGCCTGACCAGCACCGAGTATGCCGATGGTTGTCATGAAAGTTCTCCTTAGGGCAGGCGTGGCGCGGGCGCGCGGGCCTGATGAAGGTGGGTTGTGAGTTGTGCTGCTGCGGCAGACGCACCCGGTACGGCCTGGGCGGCACCTTGCCATGAGTTCTGTCGGTCAGCGCTCTGATGCGCCCGGCAGGACCACCGCCGGCTGTCATTCCCGAATTCCGGGCGTGGTTGTCGCCGCAAGGACAACCGCGTCTGCGCACTCAGGGGGGGTACGGGTCTGTGACCGTCCGGTGGCGGCTCGTGTGTCGAGCCGCCACCGGACGAGGGTTTAGTTGCTTACAAGAGTGGGGATGTCGTGCGCCCGCCGGCGAAGGCTGGTTAGGACCAGTCCGCCGAGGATGGCGAGGACACCACCAATGATGAGGGTTGCGCTGGCCGATACGTTATCGACCAGCACACCCCCGACGATTGCGCCGACCGCGATCGCGATATTGCAGACGGTGACGATGAGGCCGCCGATCTGTTCCAGTCGCGCAGGTTCGGTGCGGGCTCCCCAGCTCAGGACGGTCGTCGGGACGCCGCCAAAGCCGAAGCCCCATAGGGCAACGGCGATGAACAGACCGGCGGTCGATCCGCTGGTCAGAAGCATGGTCAGCATGCCGGCGGCCACGAGGAGGGGGAACAGGAAAATCGCGGCGCGGAGGGACCGGTCGACGATTGGCCCGCTCAAGGCGGTGCCAAGGACATTGGCGATGCCGAAAACGAGGAGCATGACAGCCAGGCCACCGGCGTCGATATTTGAAACGCTTTCTGCCGCCGGACGGATATAGGTAAAGCCGCTGAAATGGCCGCCGAAGATCAGAAGGACGGCACTGAGACCGGCGATGACGATGCCCGACCGCAGTGTGGCTCCAAGAGCGCGCAGGCCGCTGACGGCCGTTGGTCTGACGTGCGGCAGGGTGGTCGTCTGCGCGATGAGCGCGACGAGCCCGACGCCGGCGCCAAGGAAGAACACTCCGCGCCACCCCCAGACTTCTCCCAGCCATGCGCCAAGAGGAACAGCGACGACGGTCGCGACGGACACGCCTGCATTGATGATGGTCAGGGCGCGGCCGAGGTGGTCGCCGGGGACCAGCTTGGCCGCCATCGCGGTGGCCATGGCCCAGAAACCGCCCAGTGCAACGCCGAGGAGGACCCGCGCCAGAAGCAGCACGGGAAGACTGGGTGCCAGGGCCACGATGACGTTGGACAGGATGGCCAGAGCGGTGAGGCCAATCATGACGAAGCGGCGGTCCATCCGTGGGAGCACCACGGCGATGAGCAGCGCGGCGAACGCGCCGGCGATGGCGGTCACGGTGACGCTCTGACCCGCGGCACCGATTGATACCTTCAGGTCGTCGGCGATACGCGGGAGCAGGCTCGCCGGAAGGAATTCGGACATGACGATGGCGAAAATTCCGATGCCGAGCGAGATGACGCCTCCCCAGGAGGCAGGTCTGTGGTGTGTGGATTCTTGTGTGGTTGTGCTGGTCAAGATCTAATCTCTCTGGTCCGGAAGGTGTGTGCGGTTGAGAACAGTCGGAACCGATGACAGGACAAAATACTGAGGTGAGCGCGGGGTGCTCACCTCAGTACCGCGGGCCGGCTACTACCAGGGAATGTTGCCGTTCTCGTCCTGCAGTGTGCCGGTGGGGCCGTCCGCACCGAGGGTTGCGAGGCGGACCACGATGCGGGCGGACTTGTCCGCTGGCCGGCCCACTCCGAAGGCTGCTGTCATGTCGGTGGCGGTCGTGCCGGGTTCGACCGCGTTGAACTTGATGCCTGGCTGGGACTTGGCGTACTGCACGGTGAGCATGGTCGCCGCAGCTTTGGACGCCGAGTAGAGCGCCAGAGGCAGATTGAATTCGGGCCGCTCGGGGTTGGTCACGGCCCAGAACGATCCGGCGCTGCTCGAGACGGTGACAACATTTGGATTGTCCGACTTCCGGAGCAGAGGGAGCGCGGCCTCCGTGACACGGACCATGCCGACGGCATTCGTGTCAAAGGCGTGAAGGGCGGTGGGTCCGTCCAGATCCGTGGGCAGAACCCCGGCATTGTGGATCAGGACGTCAAGTTGGCCTTCGCGCGCCTCAATCGTCGCGAGAGCGTCCCGGACCGAAGAATCATCGGTGACGTCAAGCTGGACAAAGCGCGCACCGAGGACCTCGGCCGCCTCCTGGCCCCGCTCCGTATCGCGTGCGCCGATGTAGACGACGTGCCCGAGGTCCACAAGCTGCCGAGCGGTCTCGAAGCCGATGCCTTTGTTGGCCCCTGTGATCAAGGAGATTGTCATGATGTCCTATCGAAATAGATTGCGTGAATGGGTCGTTGACGACGGTATGCGGACACACTCATCCCAACCAGAGCCCTCCCGAGACCGGGGTGTGGCAGGACCCCCCTTGATCCCATCCCGCAGCGAAGCCGAACCGGGAGCTCGAACAACTTCAGGATCAGGGGCCGGGACCGACGGCCCCGCCAACGCGCTCGGGGCCTACCTGCGAGCCCGGAGGGAAATGATCAGCCCCGCCCAGGCAGGCATCCCCGCCGTAGGTGTCCGTCGTGTCCCCGGCCTCCGGCGCGAGGAGGTTGCCATGCTCGCCGGTATCAGTGCCGATTACTATCTGCGCCTCGAACGCGGCCGCGACCGCCACCCGTCGCTGCAGGTACTGGAAGCAATAGCCCGGGTCCTGCAATTGGATGACGACCACTTCACGCACCTGCTGTCCCTGGTAGCCGAAGTTCCGCGCCAGCGTCAGCGCCGCCCGCGCAGGGAGATCGTCCCGCCCGGGGCGTTGAAGCTCCTTGAGTCGCTGAATCAGCCGGCTTTCATCGAGGGGCGCTACTTCGACATCCTCGCATCCAACACGCTCGCCAGAGCGCTCTCGCCACGACTGGATACCGGGAGGAATCAGCTCCTGGACATGTTCCTGGACCCGGCGGAGCAGGCACTGCAGCCGCAGTGGAAGGACGTCGCGGAGTGCCTCATCGCCAATCTCCGTCAGTCTGTGGGAACCGACATCGACAACCCCAGGTTCGTCGAGCTTGTCGGTGAGCTTTCCCTGGCAAGCCCCCTCTTCGCACAGCTCTGGGCCCGATATGAGGTGCGCGGACAAAAGGGGACCATGCTCCGCTTCAACCACCCACAGGTCGGCGAACTGCTTCTCAATCGCGAAAGGCTGAGCATCGGCGGTGCCGACGGTCTCATGCTTGTCGTGTACCACCCGGATGCCGCTTCCCAGGACGCAGACAAGCTCTCTCTGCTCGCTTCCGCAGGACTACCAGTCACCTCCGGGCCGCAGCCTTCCCACGCGACTCCTTCGACCAACTGACCACCCTTCTGCCGGAGGCGCGCGAGTATGACGGGATTTCCACGATCATGGCGCCAAAGGGTCGCTCGGCTGTCTGGGGGCGCACAGCCCGGTATCCAACCCTAACGGGAGCCCGCAACGCCCGGCGGCCACCGGGCAGGCACCGGATGAGCGCGGGTGCGGTTCGCGTCGATTGGGCTCCTGTTGGGGCAGCATCCGGTGCGGGCAGAAATCGAGACCCGCTTCAAGGTGCGCCGCAGAACCGGTGGAAAGAAGGATCGTCACGCCTCCTTCGATGGCGGCGATGACCGCTGTCGCCGTGAGTTGCGGATCCGAATGATGATCATGATCCGCAGGGTGCCAGTAGGCGCCGGAGCTCAATCGACGGCCGCGATAAGCCCCGGGCTGGGGGGACTCGCGCGCCCAGACGATGCAGGGTACGCCGATTCAGGAAGGACACTGGCGGGGAGAAGTTTGGGGGGGGGGGGGGGGGGGGGGGGAAATTTATCTACTTTTGGGTAAATTTTTT
>NZ_SMTK01000004.1 GCF_004357995.1 Arthrobacter crusticola | reverse complement strand
AACTTGGCACACTATTGAGTTCTCAAACAACAGGCACTACCGGCACCACACAACCCGACAAAACCAGGCCATCCTCGCTCCGGAGCAACTTTACAAGCCTACCCGCACCCGACCATCCCCGCAAATCGGCTGGTTTCCACCGTTCCGGCTGTTTCCAGCTGGACCCCCAACCGGCTGGATTTTGGGATCAACAGATCCCGCTCCCAACCGTTCTTGTGGTCGCCATCCGACCGAGAACTTCGATCAGCGCGGATATAAACACTAGCACCCTTGAGGGCTGAATGTAAACCTCCGCCGGACCTCGTCGAGGTCCGGCGGAGGCCGGATGAGCGGTTACGCCCTGGCAGTCTTGGGCGCCAGGTACAGGACGCCCAAGGGGGGAACGCGCAGATCCGCGTGCGCGGGCTGGCCGTTGTGCCCGCCCTCGATGGCGGTGATGGCACCGTTCCCGACGCCGGATCCGCCGAACTGCTCTGCGTCGGTGTTGAGGACCTCGGCCCACTCCCCCGCCCAGGGCAGGCCGACGCGGAATCCCTCGTGCGGGCCGCCGGCGAAGTTGGCGATGCAGACGAGTGGGTTGCCCTGGTGGTCCCACCGGATGAACGACAGCGTGTTGCGTCCGCCGTCGTTCTCATCGATCCACTGGAAGCCGGCCGGCTCGTTGTCCCGCGCGTACAGCGCCGGGGTCTCCCGGTACACAGTGTTGAGCGAGCGCACGAGTTCCTGCACACCGCGGTGCGGCGGGGTGTCGCACAGCCACCAGTCGAGGCCGTGCTGTTCCGCCCATTCGGATTCCTGGGCGAACTCCGAGCCCATGAAAATCAGCTGCTTGCCCGGGTGGGCCCACTGGAAGGCAAGGTAGGCGCGCACATTGGCCAGCTGCTGCCAGCGGTCCCCCGGCATCTTCCGGAGGAGCGAGCCCTTGCCGTGCACCACCTCGTCATGGCTGATGGGGAGGAGGAAGTTCTCGGTGTACGCGTACACCATCGAGAACGTGGCCTTGCCATGGTGGTAGGACCGGTTGATCGGATCCTCGGCCATGTACTGGAGGGTGTCGTGCATCCAGCCCATGTTCCACTTCAACCCGAAGCCCAGGCCGCCGGCACTCGTCGGCCGGGTAACGCCCGGGAATGCCGTGGATTCCTCGGCGATCATGACGATCCCCGGTGCCCGCTTGTACGCGGTGGCGGTCACTTCCTGGAGGAAGGAGATGGCCTCGAGGTTTTCCCGTCCGCCGAGGCGGTTCGGCCGCCACTGGCCTTCCTCCCGCGAGTAGTCGAGGTAGAGCATCGATGCCACGGCGTCGACCCGCAGCCCGTCGATGTGGAACTCCTCGAGCCAGTACAGCGCATTGGCGACGAGGAAGTTGCGCACCTCCCGGCGTCCGAAGTCGAAAATCAGCGTTCCCCAGTCCATGTGCTCACCCAGCAGGGGATCACCGTGTTCGTAGAGCGTTCCGCCGTCGAACTTGGCCAGCGCCCACTCGTCCTTCGGGAAGTGTGCCGGAACCCAGTCCATGATGACGCCGATGCCGGCCTGGTGGAGCTTGTCGACGAGGTACTTGAAATCGTCGGGGTGACCGAACCGGGACGTCGGCGCGAAGTACGAAGTGACCTGGTAGCCCCAGGAACCGCCGAACGGGTGCTCCGCGACGGGCATCAACTCGACGTGCGTGAATCCCTGCCAGGTGACGTACTCGACGAGCTGCTCCGCGAGGTCGCGGTAGCTCAGGCCGACACGCCAGGACGCGAGGTGCACCTCATAGACACTCATCGGTCCGTTGTGCGGGTCCTTTGAGGCGCGTTCAGTCATCCAGGCGTCGTCTTCGAAGGCGTAGCGTGACTCGACGACGCGTGAACCGGTCAACGGAGGCACCTCGGTGCCGCGGGCCATCGGGTCGGCCTTTTCGCGCCAGTGCCCGTCGCTGCCAAGGATCTCGTACTTGTAGACGGCACCGGCCTGGGCGCCGGGGATGAAGATTTCCCACACCCCCGAGCTGCCGAGCGCGCGCATGGCGTTGATGCTGCCGTCCCAGCCGTTGAAGTCGGCCTTGACCCGCACGGCTCGAGCGCTGGGCGCCCAGACGGCGAAGGAGACGCCGTCGATCGCCCCTAGCACCGAGGAGTAGTGCCGGACGTGGGCCCCCAGGGCTGTCCACAGGGTCTCGTGCCGGCCCTCGGCAATGAGGTGCATATCGATCTCGCCGAGAGTTGGCAGGAACCGGTAGGGATCATCCATCAGCTGAGGCTCGCCCTCGTAGGCGACCTCCAGCCGGTAATCCGGAACGTGGCCCGGGGTTTCCGCGGCGACGGTCCCGACCCAGATTCCGTTGTGCTCGTGCGTGAGTTCCGTCCGCCCGCTGCCGGTCACGACGACGACGGAACGCGCCAGCCGGCGCAGGGTGCGGATGGTGACGGTCCCGGAATCGTCGAGGTGCGCGCCGAGCACCGCGTGCGGCTGGTGGTGCATGCCGTCCGAGACCTGCTGCAGGACATCCCGCGGTACCGCGATGGGCGTGGGGTCCGACGGCGGACCCGAGGGCGCCGCGGCACCCTTCCGCGCACCGGATGCGGCACCACCGGAAACCGCCGCATCAGCGGAACCCTGCCCGGTGGTGGAGCCGGCCCGGGGTCCGGCTCCGGTGGGAGCGAGCGGTGCGGCAGGGGGCTCGGCCGCGGCCCCTGCGGAAGCGGGAGTGCCGCCGGACGCTGCGGCTGCCATGGCGCCCACGGGGGCGGCCAGGGGTTGGCCGGTCAGAGCGTGGCGGACATCACGCGCCGGCATCTCGACCCACTCGGGCCGGTTCCGCAGCTCGTAGACCACCTCGTAGAGGGCCTTGTCGAGCCAAAGTGCCCGGAACAGGGGCGAAGCGGGGTCCACCTCGCGGCCCCTCTCGGAGGCATATCCGGCAAGGAACGCCGAGGTCGCCGCGGCGGCCCACTGCTCACCGGCGAGTGCCTCCGGAGAGCCTTCGGGCGACGCGCCGCGGGACGCGGCGGCGTACTCGAGGGAACGAACCATGCCCACGACGTCACGCAGCGGAACGTCCGGGACGCTCCGCTCAGCGGTTGGGCGCAGCGGTTCGCCTTCGAAGTCGAGCATGAGCCAGGAACCGTCCGGGGCCCGCAGGATCTGCCCGAGGTGGAGGTCTGCGTGGATCCGCTGCAGGGCGGGCAGCGCCTCAAGTCCGCGCACCTGGGAGAGGACGGCCTCGATGTCATCTTCAAGCGGCCCGACGGCCGTGCCTGCCTCGGCCCAGGCCCACTCGATGCGCCGGGTGAGTGCGTCCTTGAAGGCCTCCTGCTCGGCGGCGGTGGCCTGGCTGCTGCCGAAGGCTTCCTCGAGCTGCCCGTGAATCCGGGCCACGAGGGCACCTAGTTCGTGGGCCTCCGCGCTGAAGTCGGTTCCCGCCGAGGCGGCCAGGGAGGCGACGCGCCAAGCATCGGTGCTGCCCTCGATGAAGTCGCGCAGCACGCTCACGTGGCCGGTGACGTGATTTCCGGGCTCAGTGTTCGGCAGCTGCCATTCACCGGTGACCCAGCCGAAGGTGTCGGGAACGTCGGTTGAACCTACGGCCGTCAGCCCCGCGCAAACGTCGACGTCGGGGCTTTTGCCCGCGGCGAGCACACGGAAGAACTTCACGATCATCGAGGACGGACCGGATCCGACGACGACCGACGTGTTTGACTGCTCACCCTTCAGCACCTTGATGGGCTGCTTCGGAGTGGGCGCCGGCAGGTTCTCGAGGGCCAGTCCCTTCACGCGTCCGTCGCCGCTGGCGCCGGAAGCGCGGATCAGTTCAACCCAGGCGTTGACGAACGCCGGGTCGTGGGTGGCGTCGTAGACCCAGCGCTTGCCGAGGTCCGGATGCTCAATCTGTCCGAGGAGCCCGGAGGCCGCCTCGGGGAGGGGCTCCGCCCGGTAGCTGAGCGGGACATGAACGACGTCGGTGCGCCGGCCGGAGCCGACGGCGAGGAAGTTCACCTCGAGGGCGGCCTGGCCGGTCGGGTCGTCCAGGACCGTCCCACCGACAACGGTGAGTGAAATGTCCTTGCCGCGGGCGGGGAACCAGCGCTGTGCCGGAAGCCACTCGGTAAGGATTTCTGGAAGGAAAGGCGTGTGGGGTCCCATTACTTAATAGCCTCCGGGATAGGTATGACGGGCAGCGCCGCGGTGTGGGGCGATGCGCTGTTCGAGCTTGCCGATCGCAGCCGGAGCCAGTAGAAGGCATGGCTTCCAAGGGTCAGGGTGATGTTGCCGTCCTCGGCGAAGGCCGGGAAGGGCATTCCGCCGAACAGGTCCCGCAGGCCCCTGCCGGCGAATTCGGGGAGGTGCAGGTTGGCTGCGACGGGGTGCTGGGAGAGGTTGAAGATGCAGAGCACCACTTCCGGACGCTCGCCCTCGGAGTTGCCCTCGTGGACCTCGCGGACGAACGCGAGGACGGACTCGGACTCGGTGGGCACGTTGCGGTAGTCCCCGAGCCCGAAGGCCGGGTTGGCGCGGCGGACGGCGAGCATCTGGCGCATCCAGTGAAGCAGGGAGCTGGAGGTGGCAAGCTGCGCCTCAACGTTGACGTGGTTGTAGTGGTACACCAGCGACTGCACCACGGGCAGGTACAGCTTGCCCGGGTCGGCGGTGGAGAACCCGGCATTGCGGTCTGGGTTCCACTGCATCGGGGTGCGGGAGGCATCCCGGTCCTCGAGCCAGATGTTGTCCCCCATGCCGATCTCGTCCCCGTAGTAGAGGAACGGGCTGCCCGGCAGGGACAGCAGCAGGGCGTGGATCAGTTCCACCTCGGCCCGGGAGTTGTCGAGCAGCGGCGACAGGCGGCGCCGGATGCCGACGTTGGCGCGCATCCGGGAATCCGGCGCGTACCAGCCGAGCATCGCCTCACGCTCTTCGTTGGTGACCATCTCGAGGGTGAGCTCGTCATGGTTCCGCAGGAAGGTCCCCCACTGGGCTCCGCCGGGGATCGACGGCGTCTCTTTCATCGTCTCGATGATGGGGGCGGCTTTCTGGTCCCGCAGGGCGTAGAAGAGCCGGGGCATGATCGGGAAGTGGAACGCCATGTGGCACTCCGGACCGGTCTCGTCGCCGAAGTATTCGACGACCTCCTCCGGCATCTGGTTTGCCTCGGCGATGATCACGCGTCCGGGGTAGTTCTCGTCGACCATGGCGCGCAGGTCCTTAAGGAACTCGTGCGTCTTGGGCAGGTTCTCGCAGTTGGTGCCCTCCTCTTCGAAGAGGTAGGGGATGGCGTCGGCGCGGAACCCGTCGATCCCCTGGTCGAGCCAGAACCGCACCACATTGAAGATCGCCTCGATGACCTTCGGGTTTTCGAAGTTGAGGTCCGGCTGGTGGCTGAAGAACCGGTGCCAGAAGAACTGTCGGCGGACCGGGTCGAAGGTCCAGTTGGACTCCTCGGTGTCGACGAAGATGATGCGCGCGTCCTGGTACTTCTCGTCGGTGTCGCTCCAGACGTAGAAGTCGCCGTAGGGGCCCTCGGGGTCGCGGCGCGACTCCTGGAACCAGTGGTGCTGGTCCGACGTGTGGTTCAGGGGCAGGTCGATGATGACGCGCACGCCACGGGCATGCGCCTCGGCCACCAGCCGCTTGAAGTCGCTGATGGTGCCGAATTCATCGAGCACGTCGTAGTAGTCGGCGATGTCGTAACCGCCGTCGCGCAGCGGCGATTTGAAGAACGGGGGCAGCCACAGGCAGTCCACACCGAGCCACTGCAGGTAGTCGAGCTTGTCGATCAACCCGGAGAAGTCACCCGACCCGTCGCCGTTGGCGTCCGCGAATCCCCGCACCAGTACTTCGTAGAAGACGGCCTTGCGGTACCAGTGGGGGTCGTGCGCAAGTCCGGGTGCATTGAGTTGGAAGGGGTTGGGCACTAGTGCTTCCTCCTGACATAGAGAATGTGTGCCGGTTCCACGTGGGCGTCCAGCCTGACGTAATTATGTTCGCCCCAGTTCCAGCTTGAACCGGTGAGGAGGTCGTCGACGCGGAACGTGCCGTCCTCGTTGCGGTCCTCCGGATCGATCGCGAGGGCGTCGAGATTGAGGGATACCGTGCTCTCGCGGGCGCTGTGCGGGTCGACATTCACCACGATGATGAGCGTGTCCTTCCCGTTCTCGGTCTCCTTGTGCTTGGAGAACACGACCGTTGCCGAGTCGGTGCTCGAGTGGACGGTCAGGTTCTCGAGGTCCCCCAGGGCGGGGTGCGCCCGCCGGATCGCGTTGAGCCGGGTCAGGTACGGGGCCAGCGAACGCCCCTCCGCCTCGGCTGCGGCGTAGTCGCGCGGGCGGTATTCGAACTTCTCATTGTCGATGTACTCCTCGGCGCCCGGACGGGCAACATGCTCGAACAGCTCGTAGCCGGAGTACACGCCCCACAGCGGGCTCGCCATCGAGGCGAGCACCGCGCGGATCTTGAACGCCGCCGGGCCGCCGAACTGCAGGAACGCCGTGAGGATGTCCGGGGTGTTCACGAAGAAGTTCGGCCGGAAGTAGGGCGCCGAGACCTTACTGACCTCGGTGAAGTACTCCTCGATCTCCGTCTTGGTGTTCCGCCAGGTGAAGTAGGTGTACGACTGCTGGAAGCCGGCGCGGCCCAGGGCGTGCATCATCGCGGGCCGGGTGAAGGCCTCGGCGAGGAAGACGACGTCGGGGTGCTTGGCGTTGACCTGCGCAATGAGCCACTCCCAGAACTGGACCGGCTTGGTGTGCGGATTGTCGACGCGGAAGATCTTCACGCCGTGGTCCACCCACAGCAGCACGATCCGCAGGATCTCCTGCGGCAGCCCGACCGGATCGTTGTCGAAATTGATGGGGTAGATGTCCTGGTACTTCTTGGGCGGGTTCTCGGCATAGGCGATCGAGCCGTCCACGCGCGTCGTGAACCACTCTGGGTGCTCGGTGACCCAGGGGTGGTCCGGGGAGGCCTGGAGCGCGAAGTCGAGGGCGACCTCAAGGTTCAGCTCCGCGGCCCGGGCCACGAACGCGTCGAAGTCCTCGAAGGTGCCAAGGTCCGGGTGGATGGCGTCATGGCCGCCGTCGACCGAGCCAATGGCCCACGGCGAGCCGGGATCACCCGGGGCCGCGGTGAGCGTGTTGTTCGGGCCCTTGCGGTGCGTTTCGCCGATGGGGTGGATCGGGGGCAGGTAGACGACGTCGAAGCCCATGTCCGCGACCGCGTCGAGGCGTTTGGCGGCCGTACGGAAGTTGCCGGAGATCCAGCGGGCGGCGGCGGCGTCGTACACGGCTCCCTCGGAGCGCGGGAAGAATTCGTACCAGGCACCGCGCCCGGCCCGGTCGCGCTCAACCAGGATGGGGTAGGCCTCCGACGGGGTCACCAAGGAGCGGATCGGCTCACGCTCGATCGCGTCGAGGATTTCGGGCGTGCTGCCGGCCGAGAGGCGTTCCTCGACACTGAAGGCAGTGTCCGCGAGGGTTGCGGCGGTGCGGCGGAACAGTTCGGCGTCGCGGGGCGACCGGTCGGCGGCGGCCCGGGTGAACAGGGCGGCCCCTTCGGCGAGCATCAGTTCCACGTCGACGTTCGCGGCGATCTTCACCGTCGCATCGTGGACCCAGGTCCCGTAGAGATCGGACCAGCCTTCAATGGTGAAGGTGTTGAGGCCGGCGGCGGTGGGACGGAGCAGGCCCTGCCACCGGTCCAGGCCAGCGCCCACCGGGTGCAGGCGGATCCGCTGCTCTTCCTTGCCCTCCGGGTCGTACAGCACCGCCGAGACGCCCAGTTGGTCGTGGCCTTCCCGGAACACGGTCGCACCGACGACGACGTCCGCCCCGGGCACAGCCTTGGCGGGGAATTGGCCTCCCTCGACGACCGGACTGACGCCCGTGATGGGGATGCGGCCGAACCGCAGCCCTTCCGCATAGGTGCCTTGACGTGGTAGTTCGCTAGATAGGGTCACCCACAGCACGTTAGCGAGTATTGGAGCGAAATGCTAAGGGGGCTTCGCGTAATAGAACGATATCTTCGGCGATTACGTAAGCGGTTACGCCCGGTGCTCCCCAGCGGAACGCAAGTGCGCTAGCGTAACCAAAGTGAAGGCAATCCGTAGATTTACAGTCCGAACCGTCCTCCCCGAAAGCATTGCCCCTCTGGGCAAGCTGGCGGGCAACCTGCGCTGGTCGTGGCACCTGCCGACAACGCGCCTGTTCGAGGACATCGACCCTGCGGCCTGGGAAGCGAGCAACCGTGACCCCGTGGCCTTCCTCGGATCGGTGACGCGCGAGAGGCTGCAGCAGCTCGCAGCCAATGAGAAGCTCGTCGCCCGCATCCAGGAGCTGGGCGCCGACCTGGACAGCTACCTGACCGAGCCGCGCTGGTACCAGTCACTCGGCGCTGACGCTCCCCGCTCCATCGCCTACTTCTCCCCCGAATACGGCATCAGCGCCGTGCTGCCCCAGTACTCCGGCGGCCTCGGGATCCTTGCCGGTGACCACCTCAAGGCGGCCTCGGACCTCGGGGTGCCGTTGGTCGGCGTCGGGCTGCTCTACCAGGCCGGCTACTTCATGCAGTCGCTCTCCCGCGACGCCTGGCAGCAGGAGACCTATCCGGTACTCGATCCGGACGGGCTTCCCCTCACTCTGCTCCGCGAGGAGGACGGCACGCCCGCCCGCGTGGTCCTCCCCCTGCCCAACGGACGCCAGCTGATTGCGCACATCTGGCGCGCCGACGTCGGCCGCGTTCCGCTGCTGCTGCTTGACTCCAACCTGCCCGGCAACGACGAAGCAGCGCGCACGGTCACCGACCGGCTGTACGGCGGCGGCGGGGACCAGCGCCTCCAGCAGGAACTCCTGCTGGGCATGGGCGGAGTCAAGGCCCTGCGCATCTTCCAGCGCCTCACCGGCGCTCCGGCGCCGGAGGTGTTCCACACCAATGAGGGCCACGCCGGCTTCCTCGGCATCGAGCGGATCCGCGAACTGATGGATTCGGCCAGCGAAGCGCCGATGAGCTGGGAGGAGGCCCTCACCGCGGGCCGGGCCTCAACGGTGTTCACCACCCACACTCCGGTGCCGGCCGGCATCGACCGCTTCGAGCGCGCACAGATCGAGCACTTCTTCAACGCGGGGCTGGCGCCGTCCGTACCGACCGACAAGGTGCTGGCCCTGGGCGCCGAGAACTATGAGGGCGGCGACCCGGCGAAGTTCAACATGGCCGTCATGGGCCTGCGGCTGGCACAGCGGGCCAACGGCGTCTCCAAACTCCACGGCGAGGTCTCCCGCGGCATGTTCTCCGGGCTCTGGCCGGGATTCGACACCCGCGAGGTGCCCATCACCTCGGTGACGAACGGCGTGCACGTTCCCTCCTGGGTCGACCCGCTGATCGCCGACTTCGCCCGCGAGAACTTCGGGGCCGAATCGGTCCTGGACCAGCGATGGGCCCGCGTGTACGACGTCGCGGACGAGAAGATCTGGGCGCTGCGTCGGAGCATGCGCTCCAACCTCGTCGACGACGTCCGGGCCCGCCTGCGCTCCTCCTGGAAGAAGCGCGGGGCCGCCGACGCCGAACTGGCATGGACCGACACGGTGCTCGACCCCGATGTGCTGACCATCGGGTTCGCCCGCCGTGTCCCCACCTACAAGCGCCTCACCCTCATGCTGCGCGACCCCGCCCGGCTCAAGGCGCTGCTGCTCCACCCCGAGCACCCGATCCAGCTCGTGGTCGCGGGCAAGTCCCACCCGGCGGATGAGCAGGGCAAGCGCATGATCCAGGACATGGTGCGATTCACCGACGATCCGGAGGTCCGCCACCGCATCGTCTTCCTGCCCAACTACGACATCGCCATGGCGCGCATCCTGTTCCCCGGCTGCGATGTCTGGCTGAACAACCCGCTGCGCCCGCTGGAGGCCTGCGGCACTTCCGGCATGAAGGCGGCGATCAACGGCGGCCTCAACCTCTCGGTGCTCGATGGCTGGTGGGACGAGATGTACGACGGCGACAACGGGTGGTCGATTCCCACGGCCAACAACGGAGCCTCCGCCGACGAGCGTGACGACATCGAGGCGGCGGCGCTCTATGACCTCCTCGAAAATCAGGTCGCCCCGCGGTTCTATGGATCGGTGACCGCCGCAGCGGCCGGGTCGGCCGGCCCGTCGGAGCCCTCGCACGACGGCATCCCGCACCAGTGGATCGCCATGATCAAGCACACCATGGCGACCCTCGGCCCGGCCGTCTCGGCCGAGCGCATGCTCCAGGACTACGTCGGCCACCTGTACCAGCCGGCCTGGCGGGCCGGCCGGGACGCCACCGAGGACCGGTACGCCCTGGCGCGGCGCACAGCCGCATGGCGCACCCGCATCCAGGGCGGCTGGCCCGCCGTCCAGGTGGAGCACGTCGATTCCCTCGGCGTGAGCGAGGATCCGCAGATCGGTGACGCGCTCACGGTCAACGCCTACGTCGCCCTCGGCAACCTCGACCCCTCCGATGTCGCGGTGGAGGTCGCGTACGGGCGGGCCGCCGGCGACGACGAGCTCAGCGATGTGACCCTGGCCGAACTGCGGGTCGCCGAGAACCTGGGCAGCGGGCGGTACCTCTTCACCGGGGACACCCGGATCGAACACTCGGGGTCGTTCGGCTACACGGTCCGGGTGCTGCCGCGGCACGCGACCCTGGCCTCCAGCGCCGAACTCGGGCTGGTCGTCAACGCCTGACCTCCGGTGGGCAGCACCGCCTGGCGGTGCTGCCCACCGGAGGCTTGCCAGGGACCGTCCTGCCCACCCACCGCCGCCCGTCAGCGGGCAGATCCACGAACACGCGCCGCCCGAGACGGTCCTGCCCACCCATCACGGCTGATCGGTGGGCAAATCCTGTTATGCCCACGGGCCGGCCGGGTTCAGTGGGCAGAAGTGGCCGCCTGGGTTCGTTCAGGTGGCCGGGGTGTCCCCTCCCGCCCCGACGGACCGCCGCAGAACTGCCAGCGCCTTCCGCAGGTCGTGAGCCGGCCCCGCAAGTTCGACCCCTCCCCCGGGCATCGAAAGCTCCACAACGCGCCAGGTCGGGCCCATCCGGAAAAACCCCTCGGACACGGTGATGTCCCGCTCGGGGCCGACCGCGTGCACCGTGAGACTCATCAGTTCGCCGTCGTCGCTCCCGTCTAGCCGTCCGTGGGGCTGGAAATAAAGCCGGCCCCTCCCTGGTGTCGCGAGACCCGGCTTCCAGGCCCGGGGCGCACCCGGCACTGCATCACTCCGGGCCCGCAGCAGTGATTCGACCTGGCTTTGGGCCCCGCGAAGACGCCGTCCGGAACGCCATCTGCTCAGGTCGACCGCCAGAAGAAATCCGACCACCACCAGAGCCGGCCAGATCCGGTATGCGCTCCACGGCACATTCGTCAGGGCGTGCACCGCCCCCATCACCGCAAGCAGCAAAGCCGTCTTGAGGACGACTGCGATGAATCCGTTGCGGCTGGGCATAAGGCACCCTAAACCGACGTCCCGTCGGCTGGCGAGGCTCGATCAGCGGGCAGGTCCGGTCGACGGACGCGTTCAGGAGGTAGAACGGCCCACGTACCGCTGGCACAGATAGATAGCGACCGAGTTGGCTGTGAGGAAATCGGACTCCCCCAGGGAAAAGCGGGCACCTGAGCGCCGCAGCGCCGGGTCGGCCGAATCGAAGGCGAGTTCCATGGTCGTGGCCCTCGCGTCCGCCAGGCCCTGCCCCTGCAGGATCCACGCGGCCGGAAGATGGATCTTGCGGTCCCCGATCGATCCATTGACCGCGATGAGGGCCCCGGCCTGGCCGTCTGGATCGGCAAGCATCAGCTGGACCACCCGGGTGGACGGGTCCTCCCAGTCGGCCGGAGTCATGGGAAGTCCCGAGGCGTTGAACCACAGCAGCGCCGAATCGGCGACCCGGCCGGGGAAGGCCGGGGACTGACCGGCGAGGAACCGCCGGCGGATCCGAAGCAGCGCCCGCGTGGCGGTGAGCATCCGTTGAGCCGCGGCGTCCTGCTGCCAGGAGATCCAGGCGAGCTCGTTGTCCTGGCAGTAGGCGTTGTTGTTGCCCCGCTGGGTCCGTCCGAGCTCATCGCCGGCAGTGATCATGGGAACTCCGACCGACATCAGCAGGGTGGCCATCAGATTCCGGGCCGTCTGCTCCCGTGCGGCGATGATCGCGTCGTTCTCGGTGCGGCCCTCCGCACCGTGGTTGTAGCTGCGGTTGTCGTTGGAGCCGTCGCGGTTTTCCTCCCCGTTGGCCTCGTTGTGCTTCCGGTCGTAGGCAGTGAGGTCCGCGAGGGTGAACCCGTCATGGGCGGTGACGAAGTTGATCGAGGCAAGCGGGGTCCGGCCCGAGTGGCGGAACAGGTTCTGCGACCCGGCCAGGGAATCGGCGAGGCGTGCCGGTGAGCCGGCGTGCCCTCCGGCCCGCAGCGAGGCCTGGTCGCGCAGCCAGAAGTCGCGGGCGGTGTCACGGAAGCGGTCGTTCCAGTCGGCCCAGCCCTGCGGGAAGTTTCCGGTCTGCCACCCGCCCATGCCGACATCCCAGGGTTCGGCGATAAGCTTCGTTCCCCGCAGCGCACTCGATGCGCCCACGGCGACCAGGAAGGGATGCCGCGGAGTGTAGGTGTTGGTCTCATCCCGCCCCAGGGTCACGGCGAGGTCGAACCGGAAGCCGTCGATCTGGAACTCCTCGACCCAGTACCGCAGGGAGTCGAGCGCGAACTCGATCACCTTCGGCTGCGAGAAGTCGAGCGCGTTGCCCACTCCGGTGGTGTCGACGTACCGTCCCGCGCCGTCATGCCGGTAGTAGTCGGTGTCGCCGAGGCCCCGCCAGCAGAGGGTCGGGAGGTCCTTGCCGCCCTCGGCGGTGTGGTTGTACACGACGTCGAGGATCACTTCGAGGCCGGCCTGGTGCAGCGCCTTCACCATCGACTTGACCTCGGCGAGGACCGCCGCCGGACCCGCGGCGCGAGCCGCCGCGGTCGCGTACGCCGAGTGCGGGGCGAAGAATCCGAGGGTGTTGTAGCCCCAGTAGTTGGAGAGGCCGAGTGGCCCGAGGTGCGGTTCGTCGATCGAAAAGTGGACCGGAAGCAGCTCGACGGCGGTCACGCCCAGTTCAAGCAGGTACTCGATCATTACGGGGTGGGCCAGGCCCGCATAGGTGCCGCGCAGCTCCTCGGGAATCCCGGGGTGCAGCTTGGTCAGTCCCTTGACGTGCGCTTCGTAGATGACGGTGTCGCGCCACGGTGTGCGCGGCCGGGAGGAGCCGTCCCAGTCGAAGGACTCGTCGACGAAGACCGAGAAGTACACCGGGTCCTCCCCGGTGCCGCCGGCCTCCTCCACCTCAACGGCCCGCGCGTACGGGTCGAGCAGCAGCTGTCCGGGTCCCGAGCCCGGACCCGGCGGCAGCGGCTCGCCGGTCGGCCAGAACCCGTAGCGGGCACCCGCGGGGATCGGGCCCACCACCCCGTGGTGGACCCCGCCGTCGAGCCCGGGCAGCGTTTCGAAGGCCCACCGGCCGTCCTCCCGCTGAAAGTGCACGTCGATCGAGGGGATCGACGGCGCCCACACCGCGGCATTGACGTGGAGGCCATCCGAGAAACGGCCCTTGAGCCGGTGCATTCCCTGCGGGAATTCACTGGAGGCGACGGGGGCCTGCTGCGGCATGCTCATGACGGGATCCGGCTCGGCGCGATCAGGCGGAGCGCTGGCGGGAGATTTCGTAAAGGCTGATTCCCACCGCCATTGAGGCGTTGAGCGATTCCATGGCGGAATCGATCGGAATCGAAACGATCTGGTCGCAGTTCTCGCGCACCAGCCGGGACAGCCCCTTGCCTTCCGATCCCACGACCAGGCACACCGGGTCCTTTCCGAGGGTCAGTTCCGGCAGCGAGATGTCGCCGTCGCCGTCGAGCCCGAGCACGAAGATGCCCTTGTCCTTGAACGACTTCAGGGCCGAGTTGAGGTTGCCCACCCGGGCCACGGGCACGCGGACGGCGGCTCCCGCACTGGTCTTCCACGCCGAGGCTGTCACACCGACGGAGCGCCTTTCCGGCACCATGACGCCGTGGGCGCTGAAGGCCGAGGCGGACCGGATGATGGCGCCGAGGTTACGTGGATCGGTGATCCCGTCAAGCGCGATGAACAGGGGCGCGTTGGCGATGTGGCCGCGCTTGAACTTGTCGACCGTCTCGTCGACGAGGTCGAGCGCATCGGCGTATTCGTAGGGCGGAATCTGGAGCATCAGCCCCTGATGCACCGCACCTTCGGTCATCCGGTCGAGTTCGGGCTTGCCGGTTTCCATCACCGGGACGCCGCGCTCGGTGGCGAGCTTGAGCGCCTCACGGACCCGGTCGTCCATTTCGACGCGGATGGCAACGTGGAGCGCCTTGGCGGGGATGCCGGCGCGGAGCGCCTCGACCACCGAGTTGCGGCCTGTCACGATCTCCTCGGTGGCCTTACCCTTCCGGCCGCCCGAGGCCTGGTTCCTGCCGCCGCCGCGCTTGGCTGCGGAGCGTTCGGCCAGCTCCTTGTTCTTGTACGCCTTATGGTATGGGCGGTCCTCCGCCTTTGGGGTGGGGCCCTTACCTTCAAGGGCCTTGCGGCCGTGGCCCCCCGTGCCGATGGTGGGGCCCTTTTTCAACTTGCGCACCGCGCCTGGACGTCCGTGACTGGCCATGGGGAAACACCTTTATATAGAGGAAAAGTCTCCACCAGTTTACGCGGACGGCGCCCTCCGGCATTCCCGGACTGAAACAGGTGCGTTCAGCGGCCGGCGATGCTCCACTCGGCGCCGTCGGCGGAGTCCTCAACGGCGATGCCGGCGCCGGCCAGTGCGTCCCGGATGGCGTCGGCGCGGGCCCAGTCCTTGGCGGCGCGGGCCGCCTCCCGCTCGCGCAGCTGTGACCGGATCAGGGCGTCGAGCGCCGCGGTCTGTTCGACGTCGGCTGATCCGGCGTCGGTGGCATCATCGAGGCCGAGGACGCGGACCATCGCGGCGACCCCCGCCTGCGCGGTGCGCGCCCCCTCGGCGTCGCCCGCCGCCAGGGCCGTGTTGCCTGCCCTCACGGTTTCGTGGAGGACGGCGAGGGCCTGCGGGATGTTCAGGTCGTCATCCATCGCGTCCCCGAAGGCCTCGGGCAGGTCCGCCGGCGCACCGGCGGCCGGCCCGAAACGGGCGAGGGCCTTGGCCAGGAAGCCGTCGATGCGCTCGACGGCGGCCGCGGCCTCCTCGAGCGAGGACGGGCGGTAATCGAGCACCGACCGGTAGTGGGCCTGCCCGAGGTAGTAGCGCACCACGCGCGGTTTGGCGCTGGTGAGCATCTCCTCCGGGCTGACCGTATTGCCGATCGACTTGGACATTTTTTCGCCCTCGAAGGTGACAAGGCCGTTGTGCATCCAGTACTGCGCGTACCCGCGCTTGGCGGCGCGTGCCTGCGCCAGCTCGTTCTCGTGGTGCGGGAAGCGCAGGTCGAGCCCACCGCCGTGGATGTCGAACTGCTCCCCGAGGTACTTGTGCGTCATGGCGCAGCACTCGGTGTGCCAGCCGGGCCGTCCGGCGCCCCAGGGGCTGGGCCATGACGATGAGGCAGGGTCGGTGTCCTTGTGGCCCTTCCACAGGGCGAAGTCCCGCGGGTCGCGCTTGCCGCGCGGGTCGGCGTCGGTGGCAGCCTGCATGTCGTCGATGTTCTGGTGGGTGAGGGCGCCGTACTCCGGCCAGGAGCGGACGTCGAAGTACACATCCCCCGATCCGTCGGGGGCGGGATACGCGTAGCCGGTGTCGATCAGTTCCTGGATCAGGGCCTGCATCTCCGGGATGTGGCCGGTGGCCCGTGGTTCGTAGGTGGGCCGACGCACCCCGAGGGTGTCGTAGGCCCGGTTGAACTCGAGCTCATAGCGGTAGGCCAGCGCCCACCACTCCTCGTTCCGGATACCGCCCGGCGCCGGTTCGGCGTCATCGAAGGAGGCCTTCGACTTTTCGAGGATCTTGTCGTCGATGTCGGTGACGTTCCGGACGGAGGTCACCCGGAACCCGCGTGCCTCGAGCCAGCGGGTCAGCTGGTCGAACACGATGGCCGAGCGGACGTGGCCCACGTGCGGCATGCCCTGAACGGTGGCACCGCAGTAGTAGAGGCTGACGGCTCCCGGGATCAGGGGGACGAAGTCCCGTACCTCGGCGGTGGCGGTGTCATACAGTCTCAGGCTCACTGCACCAGATTAGCCGAACCGGCGCCGGGAGCCTGTTGTTATCCGGCGGAGATGACGACGGCGGTGGCGAGCGCGGCGATGCCCTCGCCACGCCCGGTCAGGCCCAGGCCGTCGGTGGTCGTCGCCGAGACGCCCACCGGCGCGCCGGCTGCCTCCGTGAGGACCGCTTCGGCCTCACTGCGGCGGGCGGCGAACCGGGGACGGTTGCCGATCAGCTGCACGGCGATATTGCCGATGCGGAACCCCGCACCGCGGACGATCGCGGCCGCCTCCTGGAGGATTGTCACCCCGGAGGCCCCGGCGACTTCCGGGCGGTCGGTGCCGAAGTGGGTGCCGAGGTCACCCAGGCCGGCGGCGGAGAAGAGGGCATCCGCGGCGGCGTGGGCGACGACGTCGCCGTCGGAGTGCCCCGCCAGCCCGCGCTCGCCCTCCCAGAAAAGACCGGCGAGCCACAGGGGGGCCGGCGCATGTTCGGGGGCATAGGCGTGGATGTCGGTGCCGATACCGGTCCGGGGCAGGGGCAGGTGCGCCACCGGGGGCAGTGCGCTGTCGGGCATGAGGTCCTCCTCGGGATCGGCGGGGGCCGGAGGCGTGCCGGCACCCTGGACGAGCGTTTCGGCGAGCATCAGGTCCAGCGGGGTGGTGACCTTGAAGGCGGCCGGGTCACCCTCGACGGTGACAACGGGTGTTCCCGTGGCCTCGATAAGCATGGCGTCGTCGGTGATCAGCGGATCCCCGGCGCCTGTGCCCGCGTGCGCCTCCCGCAGCAGGCGCGCGGTGAAGCCCTGCGGAGTCTGGACGGCGCGCAGGCCGTTCCGGTCGGGTGTTCCCTCAACCCGGCCGCCCCGCACGGTCTTGACGGTGTCGGCCACCGGGACCACCGGGATCACCGCGTCCGCGCCCGCGGCGAGGCGGGACACCACCCTCTTGAAGACGTCCGGCGGGGTCAGGGCGCGCGCCGCGTCGTGGACGAGGATGACCGGAGCGTCGGCGGACAGTGCGGCGATGCCTGCCCGCACCGAGCCGGCCCGGCTGGCTCCGCCGGCGACGACCCGCACGGGGACGGCACCCGACAGGCTTTCCGCCACCGACCGCAGGACGTCGTCACCGGCGGGGATGACGACGGCGATTTCCAGGGCGACACCGGAGGCGAGCACCGAGCGCAGGGACCGCTCAAGGAGGGTGAGGCCGCCGCAGAGGACGCGGGCCTTGGGGATTCCGTGGCCCAGCCGCTGCCCGGAACCGGCGGCGACGATCACCACGCCCGCAGTTCCGGCGGGAGGGGCGCTGGGAGGAGAGGGAGCTTCCTGGAAAGGTGTGGGGCGGGAGGACACGGAATTACCCTACGGCAGCCGCACGCAAAAGAAGGACCCCCCTCAGGGAGCCCTTCTTGTGCGTGTGGACCTGCCGCCTAGGAGGCGAGGACCTCGTCGAGAACGCTCGCGGCCTTCTCTTCGTCGGTCTTCTCCGCCAGTGCGAGTTCGGAGATCAGGATCTGCCGCGCCTTGGCGAGCATCCTCTTCTCCCCGGCCGACAGCCCGCGGTCGTGATCCCGGCGCCAGAGGTCGCGGACGACCTCGGCCACCTTGATGACGTCACCGGATGCAAGCTTCTCAAGGTTCGCCTTGTATCGGCGCGACCAGTTGGTCGGCTCCTCGGTGAACTCGGCACGAAGTACGTCAAAGACGTGCTCCAGGCCTTCCTTGCCCACCACATCACGAACCCCGACAAGGTCGACGTTTTCTGCTGGTACTTCGATCGTCAGATCACCCTGTGCCACCTTGAGCTTGAGATACATCTTCTCTTCGCCCTTGATGACGCGCATCTTGATCTCTTCGATCTTCGCTGCGCCGTGGTGAGGGTAAACAACTGTTTCGCCAACCTCAAAAACCATGTGGACTTTCCCCTTTCCCGCAAGTCAGTTTATCACGGCGGCGACACGCCGACGGCGCGTTTTCGCAGGTCAGCGGCCTCCAGCGGACGGGTTTAGCTATGATTCGCCTCTTGACGGGGCGGCGAATCGGTGATCGGGCCTTGTCATGCGCCGTGAAACGGACTCCGCCAAATGGGTGCTTTGGCGATAGTGTGTTTCCTAGTTTCACCACCCAACCCCCGGCGCCGCGCCGGAAGACCCCCAGGAGTTTGAGCTGTGAGAATTGCACCGAACCGCCGAGTGCAGCAGGCCGCCGTCGCCGGCGTCGTGCTGGCCATGCTGGGGATCACCGGCTGCAGCGTGATCAACGAGCAATCAACCACCCGCCAGTACGCGGCGTCCGACGGCATTGTCGAAAACCTCGGCCCGGTGGAGCTGCGGAACATCCTGATCGTCTCCACCGACGAGGGCGAGCCCGGGACCCTGCTGGGCACCGTGTTCAACAACGGCGACGAGCCGGTCCAGCTCACCATCGAGGGGGCGAACGAGACCTCCGAAATCACCATTGACGGCGGCGACAAGTACGTCTTCGAGGACGAGGTCGACGACGACGGCACTCTCCAGGGCGTCAGCGAGGTCCCCGGATCCCTCGTCGACCTTGACTTCACCGTCGAGTCCGAGACGGCAACGTATGGCGTTCCGGTGGTCGATGGAACCCTTGCGGAATACCGCGACTTCGTCCCGGGCGGATACACCCCGGAGCCCAGCGAGCCGGCCGCGACCGAAGAGGCCCACGGGGGCGAGTAGCTTCCCACCGCCGTGCACTCTGAGCCGGGGCCCGATCCGGGCCCCGGCTCAGCACGTTAACGGCCCAAAAGCTCGACGGTTCAGGGCTCGAACTTGTACCCCAGGCCGCGCACGGTGATCAGGTGGCGGGGCGCCGAGGAGTCGGGCTCGATCTTTCCCCGCAGCCGCTTGATGTGGACATCGAGGGTCTTGGTGTCGCCGACATAATCGGCGCCCCACACCCGGTCGATCAGCTGGCCGCGGGTGAGCACCCGGCCCGAGTTGCGCAGGAGCATCTCCAGCAGCTCGAACTCCTTGAGCGGCAGCGCCACCTGGGTACCTTCGACGCTCACGACGTGTCGTTCGACGTCCATGCGGACCGGACCGGCCGACACAGTGCCGGAGACGAGCTCCTCGGGCTCCCCCTGCCGTCGCAGGACCGCCCGGACCCGGGCGACGAGCTCCCGGGACGAGTAGGGCTTGGTGACGTAGTCGTCGGCGCCGAGCTCGAGCCCCACCACCTTGTCGATCTCCGAGTCCTTCGCGGTCAGCATGATCACGGGGACGCTTGAGCGCTGCCGGAGCTGACGGCACACCTCGGTTCCGGAAAGCCCTGGCAGCTGGAGGTCCAGCAGCACGAGGTCCGCTCCCGCCCGGTCGAATTCGGTGACTGCGTCGAGCCCGTTGTCGACGACGGCGACCTCGAAGCCCTCCTTCCCCAGCAGGTACGACAGCGGGTCGCTGAAGGAATCTTCGTCCTCGACAATCAAAATCCGGGTCAAGCGCTTACTCCCTGCTCCTGGGCGTTGGTCCCGCCCTTTTTCTCTGGCTTTGAATCCGGCTGCGGTGTCGGCTGGGCGGACGGCTGGGCTTCGGCGCCCTGCGCGTCGTCGGCCGATTCCATCTCGGGAAGCCGGACGGTGAAGGTGCTGCCCTGTCCGGCCATCGACCAGACGGTCACCTCGCCACCGTGGTTGGAGACCACGTGCTTGACGATGCTCAGTCCCAGGCCCGTGCCGCCGGTCGACCGCGAACGGGCCGCATCGATCCGGTAGAAGCGTTCGAAGATGCGTTCCTGCTCCTCGGCCGTGATCCCGGTGCCCTGGTCGGTGACCGACACTTCGGCCAACCCGTCCCGGGAGCGCAGGCCGATGCCGACCCGGGTCCCTTCCGGCGAATAGCGGATGGCGTTGTCGATCAGGTTGCGGAAGGCCGTCATCAGCTGGTCGGGGTCGCCGAAGACCGGCTCGTCGACGGTGCCGCGGACGACGATCTCGATGGAGTTGCTCTCCGCCGGCAGCCGGTTGCGGTCGACGGCCTCCTGGATGACGGTGTTGAGGTTCACCGGCTTGCCCTTGCGCACGATATCGGCGCCCTGCAGCCGGGAGAGCTCGATGATGTCCTGGACCAGGGCGGAGAGCCGCCCCGATTCCTTATGCATCCGCTGGGCGAACCGGCGGACCGCCACCTCGTCCTCCGCGGCGTCGTCGAGGGCCTCGGCCAGCAGGGAGATGGCGCCCACCGGGGTCTTCAGTTCATGGGAGACGTTGGCGACGAAGTCGTTGCGGATCTCCTCGGTGCGCGTGATCTCGGTCCGGTCGTCGGCCAGGATCAGGATGTATTCGGCGCCGAGGGAGGCGACGCGCACCTGCAGGATGATGGTGCCCTTGCCCAGCGGGCCGCGCGGCAGTTCGAGCTGCTCCTGCTCGATCACTCCGTCGCGACGGACACGCGCCGTCAGGTTCAGCAGTTCGTCGTGCACCACGGTATGCCCCCGAACGAGCCCGAAGGCGTAGGCCGCGGGACTGGCGCGGACGACGCCGTCGATCGCGTCGACGATCACGTAGGCGCGTCCGATGATGGAGAGCACCTCGGCCGCACCCTCGGGAAGGGTCGGCTCGTCATCGAAGAGGAGCTGGCTGTGCTTGGCCTCGCTGGCCCGGTAGGCCAGCATCCCGAACACGCCAAGGGCCAAGCCGACGAGCCCGGTGACCAGGCTGAGCAGTACGGGGTCCACGGTCATAGCTTATGCGCTGGAATCCCGGCCGGACCCGCATCCGGTGGCAATAGGCGGGTGGTTCAACTAACGTTCACCTAAAGCTGCGGGAACGTTCATGAGGGGCTGAAAAGCTGGCCCGCGGACCTGTTTCCCGCAGGTGAGTAGAAACTTCAAACGGAAAGGACGCCCACGTGCGTAAGGTTTTTCAGGCCGAGCTCCACCAGATTGGCGAGGAACTGATTGAGATCTCGCAGCTGGTGTCGGAGGCCATCCAAAAAGCCAACAGCGCTTTCCAGGGTGCCGATACCGAGCTTGCCCAGGAAGTGATCGCGGCCGATGCCCGCATCGACTTCCTGCAGAACTCCCTCGACGAGCGGGCGATCGACATCCTTGCGCTGCAGGGGCCGGTTGCCAGCGACCTGCGGATGATCGTCGGGGCTCTGCGCATGAGTGCCTCCCTCGAGCGGATGGGCGATCTGGCCCGGCACGTGGCCCAGCTGGCGCGCCTGCGCTACCCGGCCCACGTGATCCCCGAGAAGATCCGCCCGACCTTCGATGAGCTTGCCGTGCTGGACATCCAGATCGCCGGCAAGGTCACCGAGTTGCTGGAGACGAGAAACCTCGACCTCACCAACGAGATCAACGCCGCCAACGCCCGGGTGAACGAGCTTCACGCAGGGGTGTTCAAGGCCGTCGCCGCCGCCGACTGGAACGAGACGGCGCCGACCACCGTTGACGTCACCCTCGCCAGCCGGTACTTCGAACGCTTCGCCGACCACGGGGTCTCTGTGGCCCGCAAGGTCACCTACCTCGTCACCGGCGAGTGGCAGCCCAGCGCCCCGCTCAACTGAGCGGCGTCAACTGAGCGGCGTGAATTGAACAGTGTGAACTGAATAGACGACGACGGCGGCTTCCGGAAGGAAGCCGCCGTCGCGTTTAAGCTCCAGTGGTTTAAGCTGCAGTGCCTAGTGCTTGCCCTGGTTGGCCACGGCCTGGATTGAGGCAGCGGCGGCCTCGGCGTCGAGGTAGGTGCCACCGGCCTTGATCGGGGTGAGGTTCTCGTCGAGTTCGTACACCAGCGGGATGCCCGTGGGGATGTTCAGGGCGGCGATGTCCTTGTCGCTGATCCCGTCAAGGTGCTTCACGAGGGCGCGCAGCGAGTTGCCGTGGGCGGCGACGAGCACCGTCTTGCCGGCGAGCAGGTCCTTGCTGATGTCCGACTCCCAGTAGGGCAGGAACCGGTCGAGGACGTCCTTGAGGCACTCGGTGCGGGGCAGGTCCTCCCCGAGGTCCGCGTACCGCGGATCGTTGCTCTGGGAGTACTCGCTGGAGTCCTCGAGCGGCGGCGGCGGGGTGTCGTAGGAGCGGCGCCACAGCATGAACTGCTCCTCACCGAACTCGGCGAGGGTCTGGGCCTTGTCCTTGCCCTGAAGTGCGCCGTAGTGGCGCTCGTTGAGGCGCCAGTTGCGCTTGACGTCGATCCAGGTACGGTCGGCGGCCTCGAGCGCGAGGTTGGCCGTGATGATGGCACGCTTCTGCCGCGAGGTGTAGACGATGTCCGGGAGGAGGCCCGCCTCGACCAGGAGGTCGCCGCCGCGGATTGCCTCCTGCCGGCCCTTCTCCGTCAATGCCACGTCGACCCAGCCGGTGAACAGGTTCTTTTCGTTCCACTCGCTCTGTCCATGGCGCAGCAGAATCAGTTTGTGAGAAGTCATGGGTCCTAGTCTGCCGTATCCCGCGCCGGCGGGCATCTGGGCACCGGCGGTGCGAGTACCCTTGGACGGTGCACTTTCACCTCCGCGCCGGGAAGCCCGTGGGCAGCATCACACGCGGAACGACGAATCCCAACCGGCTCCGCCGGGTCGACCGGTGGCTGGCCGGGCCGCAGGCGTGGCGCCTGCGCCGCGCGGAGGACCCCCTCGTCGTCGACCTCGGTTACGGCGCCGCGCCGGTGACCGCCGTCGAACTGTTCGGCCGGCTGCGCCGGGTCCGCCCCGACAGCGAACTGATCGGCATCGAGATTGACCCGGCCCGGGTCGAGGCGGCCCGGCCGCTGGAGCGGGCGGGCCTCGGCTTCCGCCAGGGCGGCTTCGAGGTGCCGGTGCCTGGACGCCGTCCCGTCCTGGTGCGTGCATTCAATGTGCTCCGCCAGTACGACGAGGGCGACTACCTGGCGCATTGGGACACGGTGCGGTCCCGGCTTTCGGAGGACGGACTGTTCATCGATGGCACCTGTGATGAGATCGGCAGGCGGTCAACCTGGGCCGCCGTCGACCGGCACGGCCCGGTGTCACTGAGCATTTCGATGCGCTTCGGGGCCTTCACCCTGCCGTCGGACGTCGCCGAGCGCCTCCCCAAGGCCCTGATCCACCGCAATGTTCCCGGCGAGAATGTTCATCGCTTCCTGCTGGCGATGGACCGGGCCTGGCTTGATGCGGCCCCGCTGGCCGCCTTCGGGGCACGCCAGCGGTGGACGGCGATGTGCGCGGCCTTGGTGGAGGCCGGCTGGCCGCTGCTGGACTCGCCGTCGCGGTGGCGCCTCGGCGAGGTCACCGTGGCGTGGAGCGCCGTCGAGCCGGCCGGCACCGCCGGGCGGGCAGCGTAGGGAAGGTCTTCCTCCCGGGGCCTTACCAGGGGCCGTACGGGCCCTGGTTGCCGCGGCCGCGGATCTCGCTGACGGCCGGCTTCACGTCGGCGAGGTAGACGCACGCGGCGACGACGGCGACCAGCTTGAACAAGCCGAATCCCGGGCTGAGTGCGCTGAAAATTCCGACGACCACGGCGCCGCCGGTGATGGCCATCCAGAAGCCCTTGGTGCGCTTGAGGGTCGCTTCAAAGGACGCCGCGGGGCGCCGTACGCAGTCGGCAAAGGCCCACAGCTCGAGACCCAGCGCGACATAGCCAAGAACGAGGTACAGGTAGAACTCGAAAGTCAGGATGATACCCACGGAGTTAGCTTAGCCGCTGGGATGCCTTGAGCGCGTTTTCGAGGTCTGCCCACAGATCCTCGACGTTCTCGATGCCCACCGAGAGCCGCACGAGGGACTCGGGAACCGTGGCCGGCTCGCCCGGCTGGCGGCGCCGCCGTTCGATAAGGGATTCGACGCCGCCGAGCGAGGTCGCCGGCAGCCACAGGCGCACCGCCCCGACCAGCGCCTCGGCCGCCTCGAGTCCCCCGGCGGGCTCGATGCAGACGATGGCCCCGAATCCGCTCAGCTGCGCCTTGGCCCGTTCGTGGCCGGGATCCTGCGGCAGTCCGGGGAAACGGACACGGTCGACCGCCGGGTGGCCGGTCAGCCGGGCGGCGAGTTCGGCCGCGTTGGCCTGCGCCCGTTCCATCCGCACCGCCAGGGTGCGCAGCCCGCGCAGGGCCAGCCACACCTCGAAGGGACCGGCAACTGCGCCGTGGAGGGTCCGGTGGGCCAGCAGCCGCTCGCGCAGGGCGGGATTGGAGGTGGCGAGCGCCCCCAGGACGACGTCGGAGTGGCCCGAGAGGTACTTGGTCACCGAGTGCAGCACCACGTCGGCCCCGGTTTCGAGGGGCCTGGAGAGCAGCGGGGTGTTGAAGGTGTTATCGGTGACGACCAGCGCTCCTGCGGCCCGCGCCGCACCGGCCAGACGCGCGGTCTCGGCCACCTCGAGCATCGGGTTGGTGGGGCTTTCCAGCCAGAGCATGCCGGCCGGCGAGCCGGGCAGCGCGTCGATCTCCCGCAGTACGGCCTCGGTGTCGGCGATGTCGACGGTGCGCAGCGTGAACCTGCCGGCGGCCGCCTCGGCCGTGGCCAGGCTGACCGAGCCGGCGTAGGCGTGGCGCGGCATGATGACGGTGCCGCCGGCCGGCACGAGGGAGAGCGCCGCTGCGGCGGCGCCGAGCCCGGAGCTGAACACCAGAGCCGGGAGGGCTGCGCCCTCGAGTCGGCCCAGTGCCTCCTCGAAGGGGTCCCAGCTCGGGTTGGACATGCGTCCATAGATCCGGTCGCCCGGCTCAGGTGCCCGGGTCTCGTGAAAGGTCGTCGACAGCACCAGCGGCGGGTTGGCCGGGGCATCGTGCTCCCGGGCGGGCCGGCCTGCCGAGACGACGACGGTATCGGGAGCCAGGTCGGGGTCGGAATTAGCCATGGGGAAAGGGTAGCCCGGAGCGTTTGTCCCTGCCGCACCGGCGGCGTCGGCAAGTGGGGGTGGCACTCGGTAGGCTGGGCGTGTGACTCTGTCGAATCCGCATCCGCTGCCGGGGCTATTTATTGCTTTCGAGGGCGGCGACGGCGCGGGCAAGTCGACGCAGGTGGGCGCGCTGTGCCGGGCGCTTGAGGCCGAGGGCGTCCCCGTGGTGCGGACCCGCGAGCCCGGCGGGACGCCGGTGGGCGAGAGGCTGCGTGACCTGGTGCTCGAACACGGGCAGGGCGAGATCGACGCCCGGACCGAAGCGCTGCTATTCGCTGCCTCGCGTGCGGCCCACGTGCAGCAGGTGATCCTGCCCGCCCTGCGGCGCGGTGACGTCGTCGTCTGCGACCGATACATCGACTCCTCGGTGGCGTATCAGGGCGCCGGACGCGGGCTGGGCGCCCGGGATGTGGAGGACCTGAATCTCTGGGCGGTCCAAGGGCTCCGGCCCGACCTCACGGTGCTGCTCGACGTGGAGCCGCAGGAGGGCCGCAACCGGCGCGTCGCCGGCGATGCCCCCGAGGACCGGATGGAGTCCGAGCCCGACGACTTCCACGCGCGGATCCGCGGCGCCTTCCTCGAGGCGGCCGACCGCGACCCGGCCCGCTACCTGGTGCTCCCCGCCGCCTCCCCCGTCGGCGACCTGGCCCAGCGCGTGCTGGCCGCGGCCCGGGAGCGCCTCGCGTGAGCGTCTGGACCGACCTGCGCGGGCAGGAACCCGTGGTGGAGCAGCTGCAGCGGGCCTCCCGGTCCGGCGCACCCACGCATGCCTGGCTGTTCACCGGCCCGCCCGGCTCCGGCCGTTCAAACGCGGCGCGGGCATTCGCCGCAGCCCTGCTGTGCGACCGGGATGTGACGGAGCGCGGTTGCGGCACCTGCAAGTCCTGCCGCACCGTGCTCGCCGGCTCGCACGCCGACCTCACGAATGTCACGACCGAGAAGGTCACCATCACCATCGACGAGGCGCGGGAACTGGTGCGCAAGGCCCAGGACAAGCCCTCGACCGGCCGGTGGCGCGTCATCATCGTCGAGGATGCCGACCGCATGCAGGAACGCAGCACCAACGTGCTGCTGAAGGCGATCGAGGAACCGCCCCCGCGGACCATCTGGCTGCTGTGCGCACCGAGCCCCGGGGACGTCCTGGTGACGATCCGCTCGCGCTGCCGCAGCGTGAGTTTGCGCCTGCCCCCCGTGCGCGACGTCGCGGACCTGCTGGTGCACCGCGACGGGATCGATCCGGCCACGGCCGAGGCGGCGGCACGGGCCGCACAGAGCCACATCGGCGTGGCCAAGCGGTTGGCCACCGACGACGGCGCCCGCGAGCGCCGCAACCAGATTGTGCGGCTGCCGCTGACCCTGCGCTCGGTCTCCGGAGCCATGCAGGCCGCAGCTGACCTGGTGAAACTCGCCGAGGCGGAGGCGCAGAGCTCCTTCGAGCAGCGCGACGCCTCCGAGCGGGCCGCACTGCTCACCGCCCTGGGCGCACCGGAATCGGGAACCCTTCCCCCCTCGATGCGCAGCCAGGTCAAGCGCCTCGAAGAGGACCAGACGCGGCGGGCCAAGCGGTCAAAAAACGACTACTTCGACCGCGCCCTGACCGACCTGATCTCCTTCTACCGGGATGTGCTGATGCTCCAGGTCTCCAGCGGCCGCGACCTCGTCAATGAACCGCTGCGCCCGGAGCTCGAAGCCTTCGCGCGACGGGAATCGGCCGAGGACACCCTGCGGCGCATCGACACGATCAATGAGGTGCGCGAACGCCTCGTCAGCACGAACGTCTCGCCGCTGCTGGCGATCGAGGCGATGACCGTCGGCCTCCTGTCCCGGAAGGATCTCGCCTCGTGAGCCCGAAGACCCTGCCAGGCCTGCGCCGGCTGCACCGCTGGGTGGCCTCGGGCACGGCCGCCGCCCTCCTGCTCTCGGGCTGCACGCTGCTGCCCGGGCCGTCGGCGGACAAGGCCCCGGACACCGGAGTCGTGACGGCGGACCCGGACGCCATCGGCGACGTCCCAGCCGGCCTTGAGCCCTTTTACAGCCAGGAAGTGGAGTGGGAGCCGTGCGAGGACGACTTCGCCTGCGCCCGGGTCGAGGTGCCCCTTGACTACAGCGACCCGGGACGGGCGACCATCGAAATCGCGGCCATCCGCGCCGACGCGACGAAGGGCGAGCCGCAGGGGACGATCCTGGTCAATCCGGGCGGCCCGGGTGGGTCCGGGTACAACATCGTCCGGGATGCCCTGCAGCGGGTGGCCAGCGACCGGGTCCGTGCAGACTACGACATCCTCGGGTTCGACCCGCGCGGGGTCAACCGGTCCACGGCGGTCGAGTGCCGCACCGACAAGGAACAGGACGCCGCCCGTGAGGAGTTCATTCCGCCCGACACCCCCGACGAGGAAGCGCTCGAGCTCCTGCGGGCCGAGGCCCGGGAGTATGCCGACCTGTGCGCGGAGCGGACCGGTGAGCTGCTCGGCTTCGTCGACACGGACAGCGCCGCACGGGACATGGACATCCTCAGGGCCCTCGTCGGGGACCCCAAGCTCAACTACCTCGGCTTCTCCTACGGCACCCTGCTGGGCGCCGCCTATGCCGGGCTGTTCCCCGAGCGTTCCGGCCGCCTCGTATTCGACGGCGCCCTGAACCCTGCCCTCAGCAATGAGCAGGTGACGCTTGCGCAGGCGGCAGCCTTCGAGAAGGCCCTGCGCGCCTATGTCGCCGACTGCCAAGCCCGGGAGGACTGCCCGCTGCCGGGCGATGTAGACGCCGGTGTGGCCGCCGTGCAGGACCTCTTCACCGCCGTTCAGGAGGAGCCGAAGCCGGCCGAGGACGGGCGCCTTGTCACCATCGGCAGTTTCGTCCAGGGCTTCATCCTTCCCCTGTACGACGACTCGAGCTGGCCGACGCTCACCGACGCGGTGACCACCGCCCTTGAGGGCGACTACACCGACATGATGTACCTTGCGGATCTGTCCTTCGAGCGGGAGGCTGACGGCACCTACAGCACCAATGCGACCGACGCCTTCCTCTCCGTGAACTGCCTCGACTACCCCATGGTGACGGACCCCGAGCAGCTGCGCCGCGACGAGGCGGAGCTGGTGGCGGCCTCACCGACCTTCGGTGAGCTTCTCGCCTACGGAGGGCTGACCTGCGAGCCGTGGAAGTACGGCCCGGTGCGCGAACCGGCGCCCGCCAGCGCTCCGGGGGCCGACCCGCTCTTGGTGATCGGAACTACCGGGGACCCCGCCACACCCTACGAATGGTCGCTGGCCTTGGCGGATCAGCTCGAGTCGGCCGTCCACGTGACCTGGGAGGGCGAGGGGCACACCGCTTATGGCCGATCCAACGACTGCATCCTGGACATCGTGGATGACTACTTCCTTGAGGGCGCCGTGCCTAAGGACGGGGTCCGCTGCTGAAGGGCAACCGCGGTCGGACGTGGGTGCGCTTTTGACCACCGGGCGCAGGCTCTTATAGAGTTGCTTCTTGTGGATTGAGGGACCAATCGGTCCGGCTCATGAAGCGTGCCTCCTTAGCTCAGTCGGTAGAGCGTCTCACTCGTAATGAGAAGGTCGCCAGTTCGACTCTGGCAGGAGGCTCCACCGGAACCCCGCGCTTCGACGAAGCCGCGGGGTTTTCTGTATCCGCTCCTGTGATCACGCCCTCAGGGAAACGTCTTTACGCCCAATGGCGTTGGAGGGATCATCGACTGCGGGAGCTGATGTGGAAAAGATTCGAAACACCATCGACGGCGCGGCGCTGAGCGCCGCCCAGTTCCTCAGCGCCAAGGCGTCCGACCCGATTTCCCTGGGCGACGTCGCCGACCACGTCGGGTACAGCCCGTCCCACCTCGTGCGCCTCTTCGAATCCGTCGTGGGAATGCCGCCCGGACGTTATCTGGCCCACCTGCGCTTCGAACGCGCCAAGACCCTGCTGCTCACCAGCGGAGAGCCGGTACGCGACATCTGCTTCGAGGTCGGCTTCACCTCGCTGGGAACCTTCAGCCGGCGTTTCGCCGAGGGCGTCGGGTACAGTCCCGGCCGCTTCCGGGTGCTGCCCCACATCCTCGCGGACCATCCACCGCGTCCGCTCCACCTGCCCACCGGACTTACCAGCGGAGGAACCATCTCCGGGGTGGCCGTCCTGAGCCGCGCGGCCAGGGATGCCGTCGGGCCCAACCCCGCCCTGTACGTGGGGCTGTTCACCACGCCCTCCGCGAAGGGCCGGCCCGTAACCAGTTCGCTGCTCGACGGCGTCGATACCTTCGCGTTCGTCAACGTCCCACCGGGGCGGTTCTGGGTGCTCGCCTCGGCCCTGCCGGGTGCGGCCGAGCCGCTGCGGCAGTTGGTACCGGTGCGCAGCGTGTACGGCAGGACGATGCGGCCGATCCTTGTGGGGCGGGGCGCACCGCACCACCATGTCGGCATCGAACTGGAGCCGGCCGAGGAATGGCAGCTGCCGGTGCTCCTCGCCGTGCCGGCGCTCGCCTCGGCCGGGACCTGACGCAGCCCCGGCCGGGGCGAGCGGGCCTCAGCTCATCGCAGGCCCGGCCTGACCCGAGTGCATCAGGTCGCCGAGGAATTCATGGCACTTCTTCGCACGCTCGGAATCCTGCGCCATGACCTGCTCGAAGAACCCGGCGATGTCCTCCCGTCCGGCATTCCGGGCATCGCGCACGTACTGCCCATAGTCGTGTCCGGCCTTGAGCGAGTGATACTGCAGCGAGATGAGGTCGAAGGAAACGTCGTCGAATCCGGTTTCGCCAGTAGCCATCATGCACCTCCATAGTTGGGGACTACAGGTGGTGTCAGGTTAGGACCGCTCCCGAAGGCGGGCAACGCGAAATTCGCTCTCCCCTTCCGCTCGCAAACCGGCATCACCTCTGGTAGCAAAACGGCACTCGGACGCCCTACGGTTCCAAACGCAGGAAGGCCACCCGGCGGACCGGGTGGCCTTCCTGCGAGGGACAGCGTCCCTTCCTGCGGCTTAGCGGACGGAGCTGCGCGCGGGCCCCGCCCACGCGCGGCGCCTTGCGGGAATCAGGCGAAATCCGCCGTCGCGGGGTCGGCGCCGATGCGGCCGGCCTCGCCCTTGTCGAGCGCCGAGATGGCCTCGATATCCTCGTCGGCGAGCTGCACGTCGAGTGCTGCCCAGTTCTCCTCGATGCGGGACTCGGTGACCGTCTTGGGGATCACGACATTGCCGAGGGCGAGGTGCCATCCCAGCACAACCTGGCCCGGGGTCGCGCCGCGCTTGGCGGCGATGTCCTTGAGCACCGGATCCTCGAGGAGTCCCTTGCCGGAACCGAGGGGCGAGTAGGCCTCGTGGAGGATGCCCTTCTCAGCGTGGAAGGCCCGCAGTTCGGGCTGGCTGAAGTAGGGGTGGGACTCGACCTGGTTGATGACAGGCACAACGCCGGTCTCGTCGATGATCTCCTGGAGCGCCTCGATGGTGAAGTTGGAGACGCCGATGCTGCGGACGCGCCCCTGCTTCTGCAGCTCGATGAGCGCCTTCCAGGTGTCGAGGTACTTGCCCTGCTTCGGCTGGAGCCAGTGGATCAGGTACAGATCGAGGGTCTCGAGACCCAGCTTCTCCATTGACTTATCGAACGCCGCAAGGGTGCTTTCGTAACCCTGGTCGGAGTTCCAGAGCTTGGTCGTGATGAACAGATCCTCGGCGGGGATACCCGAGGCCGCGATCGCGCGTCCTACCCCGGCCTCGTTCCCGTAGATCTTGGCGGTGTCGATATGGCGGTAGCCGGCCTGGAATGCCTGGCCCACCACCTTCTCGGCCGTGTCGTCTTCAACCTGCCACACGCCAAAGCCGAGCTGGGGGATCGAGAGTCCGTCGTTGAATTTCAGTTCTGGTGATGTAGTCATAGGGACTTAACTAATCACATCCGGCATCTATTTCACAACGTCAATCTTCAGCACCCTTAGCACCTGCAGGTGCCCTAGCCAGGAAGCTCGCGTTCGGCTTCGAGCACATCCTCAACCACAAGTTCGGCCCGCCGCCGGACGTTATCGAGCCCGGCCGAGGCCACGCCCCACCGCTCCCCGTCAAGGCGCGTCATAGCCGCCGCCTCCGCCGTCGTGGCGAGGGTGTTGCCGGCGCGGGACAGGGCCCGATGGACCGAGATGACGGCGCCGGGGATGTCGAGGCCCTCGCTGGGCCACTGCGCCTGGGCTCTGGCGCAGACGGCGCGCACCCGCGGGAGCAGTTCCCCCAGTTGGTTGGCGACGGCGACCAGTTCGTTGTACACGTCGTCGTCCTCGACCCCCTCAAGGATCTGGTGGTACCGGTCGAGGCCGCGGCGGAACCGGTCGTGGGCGCGGCGCCACACTCCGTTCCCCAGGTCGGCGTCATCCTTGCGGCCCTGCCGGGCCGCAGAAAACAATCCCATCGGTCGCTAGAGGTACTGGCCGGGCCCGCGGTGTTCCGGGTCCGTCGGCGCCTGCTTGCCGGGGGCCCGCACGGGCTCCCCGTCCTCCCCGACGACGACGCCGGGGGCGATCACGGTACCGGGCGGAAGCTGGCGGAGCTGGAGCTTGGCGGCAAGCTGCTGGTTGGCCATCTGCTGGGCCGCAAGGGCCGCCTGAATACCGTGGAAGAGCCCCTCGAGCCAGCCGACGAGCTGCGCCTGGGCCACCCGCAGCTCTGCGTCCGTGGGGACGGAATTCTCCTCAAAGGGCAGGTTGATGCGGTGGAGTTCCTGCACCAACTCAGGGGCAAGGCCATCCTCGAGTTCCTTGACCGAACGCTCGTGAATTTCCGCGAGGCGGGTGCGGCCGGCGTCATCGAGCGGTGCGGAGCGCACCTCCTCAAGCAGTTGCTTCAGCATCGTCCCAATGCGCATGACCTTGGCCGGCTGGTCGACGAGGTCGGCGAGCGATGCCCGGCCCGAACCCAGCGTGTCCGCGTCGGACTTCCCCACACCGGGCACGGGCGGCGGCGCGGCGGGCGCGTTGGCGGGCGGGTTCCCGGGGGAGGGTACGGACCCGGGGATGGGTACGCCGGATGAGGAACTGCCTGGCTGCTGTTCGGTCATGAGTTTATGTTCTCACGGGCGGCCGGAGGGGTGCTGGTGACGCTCCGCCAACGCCGCGTTGGGCGATCTCCAAAAAGGACCGGCCGGAGATGTCCCCCCAAGGGCATCTCCGGCCGGTCCGGTCGGTGGGGCGCGTAAGAGCACCCTTCGGTGGGGCGCCTAGCAGCAGCGCCCTTCAGGGTTGGCGTCCTGGCGGTCCGTCCGGTCCCGCCAGAATTGCCGCTCGGTCATGGGTGGCTCGGAGCAGTGCGACGCCTCGTGGTGCTCAAGGTAGGCCGCGTAGGCGTTCTCGCCCATCACGCCCTTGAAGAACCACGCCACCCCGCGTGCCGCGTCCCGCGCCCTGCCGAGGGCAGTTCCGGTGTTCATCAGTGACCGGACCTTGCCGGACGCTTGGCCGGCCCGAGCGCGTTCCACTGCGCCTCAAGCTCCTTCTCGGGCGGGGTCGGGATGAGCCCGGCCGGCGCGTAGATGCGTGAGGGCACCGGCGCGTCCTCGGTCTCGTCGCCCCCGCCGTTGCGGTAGGCCCTGATCGTGGCGAGGATCGCCGTGATGATCACGATGATCGCCAGCGTCACGAAGACGATGGACAGGGTGCCCTGGATGAAGGTGTTGGTCACCACCTTCTCCATGGCCTCAACCGTCGGGGCGTTGCCGAAGCTCTCCTCACCGGCGGCGAGGGCGTCCTTGAACGCGTTGTGCTGCGCCCAGTAGCCGATGGCGGGCACCGGCGAGAAGATCTTCAGGAACGACGCCGAAATGGTGACCACGGCGGCGAATGCCAGCGGAAGCGCGGGGATCCACAGGTACTTGAAGGCCCCCTTCTTCGCGCAGATCGCCATGCACACCGCGAGCGCGATGGCGGCCAACAGCTGGTTGGCGATGCCGAACAGCGGGAACAGTGTGTTGATGCCGCCGAGCGGGTCGGTGACGCCCATGATGAGGATCGCACCCCAGCCGGCAACCATGATTGCGGTGCAGAGCCAGGCCCCGACCCGCCACGAGGTGTCGCGGAAGCGCGGGATGAAGTTGCCGATGCTGTCCTGGAGCATGAACCGGGCAACGCGGGTGCCGGCGTCGACGGCGGTCAGGATGAACAGCGCCTCGAACATGATGGCGAAGTGGTACCAGAACGCCATCGCGCCACCGCCGCCGAAGAGGCCCTGCATTATCTGGGCGATGCCGACGGCGAGGGTCGGCGCTCCGCCGGTGCGCGAGACGATCGATTCCTCACCGACGTTGCCGGCCAGCGAGGTCAGCGCGTCGGGGGTGAGGTTCACGCCGGTCAGCCCGAGGCCGTTGACGAAGGCGACGGCGCCCTCGACCGTTCCGCCGGTGGCCGCCGCCGAGGAGTTCATGGCGAAGTAGATGCCCCGGTCGATCGAGAGCGCTGCGACGAGCGCCATGATCGCGACGAAGGACTCCATCAGCATGCCGCCGTACCCGATGAAGCGGGCCTGGCGTTCCTTCTCGATCAGTTTCGGCGTCGTCCCCGACGAGATCAGGGCGTGGAAGCCCGAGAGCGCGCCGCAGGCGATGGTGACGAACAGGAAGGGGAAGAGCGGGCCGGGGACCACCGGACCTGTGCCCGTTGCGGCGAACTCGCTGATGGCGGGAACGCTGATCTCGGGGCGGGTGATGATGATGGCCACGGCCAGCAGCACGATCGTGCCGATCTTCATGAAGGTCGACAGGTAGTCACGCGGTGCGAGGAGCAGCCAGACCGGCAGGACCGCGGCGATGAAGCCGTAGATGATGATGCCCCACGCGATGGTGACGCGGTCGAGGGTGAAGAGCGCAACGCCCCATTCCGTCTCGGCGATCCAGCCGCCGGCGACGATGGCGAGCATCAGGAGGGCGAACCCGATCAGGGAGACCTCGGTGACCTTGCCCGGCCGCAGGAAGCGCAGGTAGACGCCCATGAACAGCGCGATGGGGATGGTCATGGAGACCGAGAAGACGCCCCAGGGGCTCTCGCCCAGGGCGTTCACGACGACCAGGGCGAGGATGGCGACGATGATGATCATGATGGTCAGGGTCGCGAGCAGCGCTGCCGTACCGCCGATGACGCCGAGTTCCTCGCGGGCCATCTGGCCCAGGGAGCGGCCGCCGCGGCGCATTGAGAAGAACATGACGAGGTAGTCCTGCACCGCGCCGGCGAGGATTACTCCGACGATGATCCACAGCGTGCCGGGCAGGTAGCCCATCTGGGCGGCGAGGACCGGGCCGACGAGCGGGCCGGCGCCGGCGATTGCCGCGAAGTGGTGTCCGTAGAGGACGCGGCGGTCGGTGGCCACGTAGTCCTTGCCGTCCGCCTTGTACTCGGCGGGGGTGGCGCGGCGGTCATCGGGCTGCAGCAGTTTGCGCTCGATGAACTTGGAGTAGAACCGGTAGGCGATGAAGTAGGTGCTGACCGCCGCGAAGACGAACCAGATGGCGTTGACGGTTTCGCCGCGGACGATGGCCAGCATGATCCAGGCGATGCCGCCCAGCAGGGCGATGCCCAGCCAGAGCGCGATTTTCGCCGGCGTCCACCGGCGGTCCTCCGCGTCAGCCACGGCCGCGTCGATCGCGGTGGGCGGAAGATCGGGGTCGGTCTCGAGCACGCCTTTGTGCCCGTGCGCCCCGTTGTGCTTCTCACTCATGATGCTCCCTTGGAATACGAGTGGTGTGATGCACACGAAGGTAGCAACCTACTGAGGTGCACGTCACATCTCAAGGCGCCGACGGGGCTCTCGTCGCCGAAGGGCACCGCCGGTGCGGTGAGCGGTCCGGCCTCAGCGGCCGTCGTTGTCCCGGGCGTTCGATCCTTCGCTCAGGCTGGCATGGGTATGCGTGCGGGGGTCCTCGCCCTCATTGGCGGTATCTTGCGGGCCGCTGTCGATGCCGTCGGGCACCTGGTCCGCAAGGTTTTGGGTGAAGCTGTCGGCGGCCTGCGCCAGGCCGCTCTTGTCCTTTTCGCCCGCGTCGTCGTTGGCACTGGCTGTCATGGTGTTCCTCCTCGGTCCGGTTGGACGCCTCAAGATTCGCACATCCGCCGCGCCGAAGGAAGCATGCTTATCATCCCGGTGGAGGTTGACTAGACCGTCAGGAGGATCTTGCCCGTGTGCTCCCCCGAATCGAAGTACTCATGGGCGGCGGCGGCTCCGGCGAGGGGGAAGGTGCGGCCCACCAGGGGCCGTACGCGTCCGGCTGCGACCAGCGGCCAGACCTCCCGTTCCACGGCGGCCATGATCTCCGCCTTCTGCTTCGGCGGCCGGGCCCGCAGGGTGGATCCGGCGATGCTGGCCCGCTTCGTCATCAGGGCGCCCAGGTTCACCTCGGCCGTCGCGCCGCCCTGCAGTCCGATCACCACCAGGCGGCCGCCGACGGCGAGCGCCTGGATGTTCCGGTCAAGGTACTTTGCCCCAACGACGTCGAGGATCACGTCGGCGCCCGTGCCTCCGGTCGCCGCCCGGACCTCTTCGACGAAGTCCTGCTCGCGGTAGTTCATGGCGGCGGCGCCCAGGGACGCCGCCAGCCGCAGCTTGTCCGGCGACCCCGCGGTCACCAGCGGCACGGCACCGAAGGCCCGGGCGAGCTGGATGGCCATCGTGCCGATGCCGCCGGCGCCGCCGTGGACCAGCACGGTCTCCCCGCGTTGCAGCCCGGCGGTCATGAACAGGTTTGAGTACACCGTCGCGGCGGTCTCCGGAAGGGCGGCGGCCTCAACCAGCCCCACGCCGTCCGGCGCCCTCAGGACCTGCCCGGCGGGCACAGCGACCTTCTCCGCGTAGCCTCCTCCGGAGAGCAGTGCCACCACCTCGGTGCCGGCCGCGAGGGCGGAGCCATTCGGGTCGGAAATCCTGCCGGAAACCTCGAGGCCGGGGTATTCGGAGGCACCGAGCGGCGGCGGGTAGACCCCGCGGCGCTGCTGCACATCGGCCCGGTTCAGGCCGGCGGCGACGACGTCGATCAGCACCTCGCCGGGCTTGGGCGCAGGGTCCGGAACGTCCCGCAGTTCGAGCATTTCCGGTCCTCCGGGACCGCGGATGACGACTGCTTTCACGGGCGTTCTCCGTTCGATTTGGGATTTGGGTGGGGCAGGTTCCCATGAAACACTACTCAGTGGGGAAGGTTGTCCGAGCGGCCGAAGGAGCTGGTCTTGAAAACCAGTGGGCGGTTACCCCGTCTCAAGGGTTCGAATCCCTTACCTTCCGCTCCCTGAAGGAACGGCCCCGGCAGCAGCCGGGGCCGTTCCTTTTTTCGTGGGGCGGACCCCTTCTTGTGGCTCGGGCTCCGCCGAAACCGCGGCTTCCCGCCCTTTGCCCACCCCATAGCGTGGCGAGCTGCCAACTCGACGCGGGGCAGTCGGTGTCGCACCCCTTACCCGCTCCCGCCTTCCCGCCGGAACTGCAGCTAACCACCCTCTGCCCGCCCCATAGCGTGGTGAGCTGCGCCCTCGACGCGCCGGGAGAGCGTGCACTGTCAAGACGGTCCGCGAAAAGTCCAGTAATTGCTGCCCCGCCGCTTCTCCGGATGTCATCTCCTGTTCATCCTTGGCTGGTTGGATTGTTACTAGTCACGTATGTCACAGGTGACCCATACTGTCTAAGCCATCACCAAACCGCCGTCCGGACCATCAGTGCGGGCCCGCGGGCTCACCGGCTGAACACCAGCCAGTCTCAAGGAGAGTTCTACCGAATGATCAATTCGCCATGGAAAGGCGCGCTGTGCTCGGTGCTGACGGTGGGACTGCTCGCCGCGCCCGCAGCAGCACTCCCGGCAAGCGCCGAGGAAACGACGCCGGCCAGCACCGGCGGCGTCGTCATCAACGAAGCGTATGTGACCGGCGGCAGCACCGGCGCGCCGTACGTCAACAAGTTCGTTGAGCTGTACAACCCCACCGATACCCCCGTCACCGTCGACGGGTGGTCCCTGCAGTACCGGTCCGCGACCGGCACCTCCGCTCCCACCGGCATCACTCCGCTGACAGGCACCATCCCCGCCCGGGGGCACTTCCTGGTGCAGGGCTCGAGCAACGGAACGGCCGGCCAGACCCTCCCCGCTCCGGACGTCAAGGGCGCGATCAACGCCAGCGGGAGCTCCGGAACTATCCTCCTGGCCCGCCAGGCCACCGCCGTGAACCCGTTGCCCACCGACTCCGTCGTCGGCCACGCCGCCGTGGTCGACCTGCTGGGCTACGGGACCTCCAACACCTTCGAGAGCGCCCGGGCGACCGGCCCGGGCGGCGGGCAGAGCTCGATGAACCGCACCAACGGCGCCGACACCAACAGCAACGCCGCCGACTTCGCCCTCGCCACGGCGGTGACGCCCACCAACTCCACCGGGACGCCGACGCCGCCTCCCGTGGAGCCGCCCGTTGAACCTCCGGTTCCGGGGCAGGTCGTCCCCATCCGCGAGATCCAGGGCACCGGCACCGAGACCCCGCTCAAGGGAACCACGGTGACGACCCGCGGCAGGGTCACCGCCGCCTACCCCACCGGCGGCCTCGCCGGCTTCTACCTGCAGACCGCGGGAACGTCAGCGGCCGAGGGGCAGAACGCCTCGGACGCCATCTTCGTCTACTCCCCCGCCACCGTGGGCTCCATTGCCGCCGGCGACTTCGTCGAGGTCACCGGAACGGCCGGCGAGTTCTTCGGCCTGACCCAGCTCACCGTCGCGGCCGGCGGAACCACCAAGCTCGCCGAACCGGCCGAGGAAGTCAAGGCCGCGGCCCTGCCGCTGCCCGCCACCGACGCGGCACGCGAGGCCTACGAGGGCATGCTCTTCCAGCCTGCCGGCGACTTCACGGTCACCGACAACTACGCGCTCAACCAGTACGGCGAAATCACCCTCGCCGCCGGCACCACGCCGCTGCTGCAGCCCACCGAAGCCGCGGCACCGGGAACCCCGGAAAACGCTGCCGTCGCCGCGGACAACGCCGCCCGCCGGATCGCACTCGACGACGGCGCAACGACCAACTTCTTCAACGACGCCAACCGGGGCAAGCCGCTTCCCTACCTCACCGTGGACCAGCCGGTCCGGGTGACCTCGAACGCCAAGTTCACCTCGCCCGTCGTACTCGACTACCGCAACACCGCCTGGAAGTTCCAGCCGCTCACCGAGCTGACGCCCGCCAACCCCGGCGCCGTCCAGCCGGTGGCCTTCAGCGGCGAGCGCCCGGCGAGCCCGAAGGACGTCGGGGGCTCGCTGAAGCTCGCGTCGTTCAACGTGCTCAACTACTTCTCCACCACAGGGGACCAGGTCGCCGGCTGCACGTTCAACAACGACCGTCAGGGCAACCCCATTACGGTGCGCGGCGGCTGTGACGTGCGCGGCGCGGCGAACGCCGAGAACTTCGAGCGCCAGGAGGCCAAGATCGTCAAGGCGATCACCGGTCTTGGCGCCGACGTCGTGAGCCTGGCCGAGGTGGAGAACTCCGCCAAGTTCGGCAAGGACCGCGACAGCGCCCTCGCGACGCTGACCGCGGCCCTGAACGAACAGACGCCGGGAGTCTGGGACTACGTCCGCTCCCCCGCGGCGCTGCCGGCGCTGGAGAACGAGGACGTCATCCGCACCGCCTTCATCTACAAGAAGGCTGCCGCCAAGCCCATTGGCGACTCGGTCATCCTCGATGACAACACCGTTTTCGGGAACGCCCGCAAGCCCCTCGCGCAGGCCTTCGAGACCGTCGACGGCGGTGAGGAGAGCCGCTTCATCGCCATCATGAATCACTTCAAGTCCAAGGGCTCGGGCCCGCGCACCGGAGAGAACGCCGACTCCGGTGACGGCCAAGGCGCCTGGAACGCCGCCCGCGTCCTCCAGGCCCGTGCCCTCGTCGAATTCGCCGACCGGCTCAAGGCCGAGGCCGGCACCGACAAGGTCTTCCTGACCGGTGACTTCAACTCCTACTCCGCCGAGGACCCGATGCGGGTCCTCTACGACGCCGGATACGTCAACCAGGGCACCAAGACCGGCGGTCACTCGTATGTGTTCGGCGGACTGGTCGGCTCGCTTGACCACATCCTCGCCTCCCCGGCCGCCGACGCCACCGTCGCCGGAGTGGACACCTGGAACATCAACGCCGTCGAATCCGTCGCGCTTGAGTACAGCCGCTACAACAACAACGTCACCGACTACTACGCACCCGACCCCTACCGCTCCAGCGACCACGACCCTGTGATCGTCGGAATGAACCTGGGCGACGGCACGAGCGAACTGAACCTGCTCAACATCAACGATTTCCACGGGCGCATCGACGCCAACACCGTGCGCTTCGCCGGCACCGTCGAGAAACTGAAGGCATCCTTCCCCGAAGGCAGCTCGGCGTTCCTCTCGGCCGGAGACAACATCGGCGCGTCGCTGTTCGCATCGTCGCTTCAGCAGGACAAGCCGACCCTGGATGTCCTGAACGCCCTCGACCTGCGCACCTCCGCCGTCGGCAACCACGAGTTCGACGGCGGCCTGCAGGACCTTCTCGGTCGGGTCGACGACGCGGCGGACTTCCCGTACCTCGGCGCGAATGTCTACGCCAAGGGAACCCAGGACCCGGTGCTGGACGAGTACACCCTGCTCGAGCTCGACGGCGTCGACGTCGCCGTCATTGGGGCGGTCACCGAGTCCACGGCCACCCTGGTGAGCCCGGGCGGCATCGCCGACATCGAGTTCGGTGATCCGGTGGAGGCGGTCAACCGCGTCGCCAAGGAGATCGAGGCACAGGACCTGGCCGACGTCATCATCGCCGAGTACCACGACGGCGCCGGGGACGGCGTCGTCGAGGGCGGAACCATCGAGGAGGAGGTCGCGGCCGGCGGTGCCTTCGCCGACATCGTCACCCTCACAACCCCGCTTGTCGACGCGATCTACACTGGGCACACCCACAAGCAGTACGCGTGGGACGCCCCGATTCCGGGTGCCGAGGGCAAGACCCGTCCCATCCTGCAGACCGGGTCCTACGGCGAGTTCATCGGTCAGATCACCCTGACCGTCGACACCGCGACCGGCGACGTCGAGTCGTACACGGCCCGCAACGTCGCCCGCACCACGGAGGCCAACGACACCCTCGTCACCACCTACCCGCGGGTCGCCGAGGTCAAGCGCATCGTGGATGCGGCCCTGGCCCAGGCGTCCGTCATCGGCAGCCAGCCGGTGGCATCGGTGACCGCTGACATCACCACCGCCTTCATCGGGACCACCCGCGACGACCGTTCCTCGGAATCCACGCTGGGCAACCTCGTCGCTGACTCCCTCAAGGCCAGCCTCTCCGCCCCCGAGCGGGGCGGCGCCGAGATCGGCATCTCGAATCCCGGCGGACTGCGCAACGAGCTGTACTACGGTGCCGACGGCGTCATCACCTACGCCGAGGCCAACGCGGTGCTGCCGTTCGTGAACAACCTCTGGACCACCACGCTGACGGGGGCGCAGCTCACCGCGCTGCTCGAACAGCAGTGGCAGCCCGAGGGCAGTTCACGGTCGTTCCTCGCCCTGGGCCTGTCGGACAACGTGAGCTACACCTACGACCCGGCCCGCGAGCGCGGCTCACGGATCACCTCGGTAACCGTGAACGGGGAGCCTCTCGACCCGGCCCGCGGCTACCGGATCGGCACGTTCAGCTTCCTGGCGCAGGGCGGCGACAACTTCGCCGCCTTCACCCAGGGCACCGACGTGCGTGACTCGGGGCTGGTCGACCGCGACGCGTGGATCTCCTACTTGAAGGCCAACAGCCCGCTGTCGCCGTCCTTCGACCGCCGCGGGGTGCTCGTGCAGAACGCGCCGACGACGGTGCAGGCCGGCGGGCAGGCCTCGTTCACCGTTTCGAAGCTCGACCTGACCTCGCTCGGAAGCCCGGCGAACACCTCGCTCAACGCGGCGTATGTCGGGGCGGACGGCGTCCGGGTCGACCTCGGGAACACCCCGGTCACCGCCGGGTCGGCAGCCGTCACCGTCACCATCCCGACGTCGGCGAACGGCCCGGGCCGGATCGTCCTCACCGCCGCCGAATCGAAGACTACGGTGACGCTGTTCGTCACGGCCGAACCCGTGGTCGTCGAGAAACCGGTGTGCGGCAAGGGCAACGGGCCCAAGGCCGACAAGCCGGTCAAGGGCGACGACAAGGCCGGCAGCAAGAAGTGCACCCCTCCCGGTCACAGCTGACGGTTCCAGCCCTAACGTAAACCTCCGGGCCTGTGCGGTAATCCGCACAGGCCCGGAGTTGTTTAAGGGGCGGGCACCGCCGTCGGGCTCCTCGCACCACCGCCGAAACTGCAACTCACTACCCTTTGGGCGGCGCGCAGCGTGGTTATCTGCACACTCGGCGGGAGAAGCAACTCCGCCGTCACGTCTGGATCCATCGAAACTGCAGCTAACCACCCCTTGGGCGGCGCGGAGCGTGGTTAGCTGCACACTCGACGAGAAGGAAGGCGCCGCCCGCGGTGTCCTCTCCGGCGCCGCGGGCACGGCACCGCCGAAACTGCAGCTCACTACCCTTTGGGCGGCGCGCAGCGTGGTGAGCTGCACACTCGGCGGGGAGGAGGGCGGCTTGGAGCGTGGTTATCTGCACACTCGGCGGGATGAAGAGCGGGCGGGGTCAGGCGCGGGAATCCGCCGTCTGGAGGTCCGGGGAATCCCGGAAGGAGGCGATTAGCGCCTCCGCAATCGCATCGGCGTCCAGCAGAGTGCGTGCTCCGGCATTGAGGGAGGCCCCGGCCTCGGCCGCGATCGCCGTGCCCCACTGCACCGAGGCGAGCTGCAGCCCGCACACATACAGCCCGGGTTGTGCTTCACCCGTGCCGCTCAGTGGCCGGTAAGGAGGCAGCGTCACGTCCAGTCCGGCCGATACGACGGGCACCCCGTCCTCGACCATCCGCAGGCGGGGACGCACCACGCCCTCCTCGAGCATCTGCCGCATCAGCACGGACAAGCTCGTCGACACCTGGTTCGCCGGCATCATCGCCTCGACCAGGTACCCCGCGGTGAATCCCGGGTCACCGACCCACGGCGAGGAGGCCCGGAAAACCCCGTCGTCGGGATCGAGGACGAACTGTGGGTTGGGCCCGACGAACCGCACCAGGTCCGCCCGGACCAGGGCGGCGAGCTGCGCGATGCGAAGCGGCGGCGGCCCACTGGCAAGGCCCTCAACGAGCGGCTCGAACCAGCCGCGCAGCTCGGCGTACCAGCCCGAATCGGTGAGCCCGCCGTCGGCGACGACCTGCTTGATCACGGTCCGGCCGGCGTTCATCGCCCCGATCGCCATTTTGAGCGGATCGTCCTCCCCGCGGGCGGATCCGGCTGCGTCCTCATCGAGGTACTCCAGCACCGCCTCGGTCAGGGCGGCACTGTCGGCGAAGCGCCGGCCGGCGAACGGCTGCGCCAGGGCCTCGACGTTCAGTTGCAGCTCCTCCGGCACGTTCCGGTCAAGGAACTCCTGAAGTGCGGGCAGCCACCCGGGACCGGCGATATCCAGGGCGGTCCGCAGCTCCTCCAGCGCGGCATCGGCTGGGCGGAGGAAGGCGTCGGGCCGGACGCGGGCGAGAGTCCGGTAGTACGCCGCGAGGACATCGCGGTGCAGCAGCGGCCAGACGTCATGGTCGAAACCGGGCTGGATGCCGGCCTCCGCGAAGGCGCCGAGGGTCTCGACGGTGCAGTAGGAAAGGCTGATACCCCGGGGGATGTAGCTCGTAATGGCGGCCTTCGCCCGGTAGGGGACCCCGCGGCGGGAGGCCGCAATCAGCACCGGTTCGCGCCCCGACGGCGTGTAGGTGAGCCGGCCGCTGCCGTCGTCGGTGAACCGGCCGCCGCGGCCTTGGGTCAGCTGGATCATGACGTCGAAGAAGTTGAGCCCCAACCCCCGGACGAGAACGTTCTTACCCGCGGGCAGCCGTTTCCAGTCAAGATCTCCCGGCACGGCGGGCGGCCAGTACTGAAGCCCGAACCGCGCCGCACCGTCCTGCAGCACGCCCTGCTCGGGGTTGAGGCGCGCGGGAAGGTGCCCGAGGGCGAGAACGACGCCGTCGACGCCGAGGACCTCTCCCCCGTCGAGCTGAAGCTCCCACCGGGCACCGGCACGGCGGAGCGACAGCGCCTCCCGCCGGTGGTGGATCACAGTCACGCCCTCTCCGGGGTCGGCGGTCAGCGCCGCGTAGACCCAGGCGAGGTAGCGCCCGTACAGTGCGCGGCTGGGGAACCCGGCGCTGCCGACGCGCGCGGCTTCGGCGGTCTCCTCCGGGGTCAGGCCCTCCACGCCGCCGGACGCGGCCAGCCTGCGCCAGGAGTCGAAGCCGACCGGCACGGGCGACGTCGGAACCTCCGCCGCCGCCTCGCCGACCGGCACCACCGTGGGAAAAAGGGAAGGTGTGTTCATGAGGAACAGCCGTGACTGATCGGTGCGCCACACGTGCCCCGGCCCCGGGTCGAACGGGTCAACAATGTGGATGGTGAGGGGGTCCTGGGGGCCCGCGAAGGCCTTCCGGTGCGCTATCAGGCGCTCCAGGACGGAGGTGCCGCGGGGCCCGCCACCGATAACGGCAACTTCCGCGCCCTCCATGCTGATCATTGCCCAAGCCTATCGAACCGGCCGGGTGGTCCCGGCCGGGCCACCCCGCCACCCGTCGGGGATGGCACTGCTTAGGATGGCATCATGAACAGCGCACACGAGCAGATCACCGCCGACGACGAGTTCCTGTGGCTCGAGGACATCTACGGCGAACGCCCGCTCGAGTGGGTGCGGTCACAGAACGCTGTCACCGAGGAAGTGCTCATCGATCCGGGTTTCCTCACGCTTGAGGGCGGAGTGCTGGAGGTCCTCGACTCCACCGACCGGATCCCGATGGTGGCCAAGCGCGGCACCCACTACTACAACTTTTGGCGCGATGCCGCCCACCCCAAGGGCCTGTGGCGGCGCACCAGCTGGGAGAGCTACACCACGGAGGACCCCGAGTGGGAGATCCTGCTCGACGTCGATGCCCTGAGCGCGTCCGAGGGGACCGAGTGGGTGTGGGGCGGGGCCCTCTTCCTGCGGCCCCCGGAGGGACAGGAGTACACCCGCGCGCTGGTCGTGCTCTCCCCCGACGGCGGCGACGCCGCCCGCTACCGGGAGTACGACGTCACCACCCGGTCCTTCATCGAGGGCGGCTTCGACATCCCCACGGCGAAGAGCCGGATCAGCTGGGCCGGCCCGGATGCGCTGTACGTCGGCACGGACTTTGGTCCGGGCTCCATGACGTCGAGTTCCTACCCGCGCACCGTGCGCACCCTCACCCGCGGCCAAGACCTCTCCGACGCCGAGCTCTACTTCGAGATTCCCGCTGAGCACATGATGGCGGTCGTGGTCCACGATTCGACGCCCGGGTTCGAGCGGGACATCGCCATGGACACCATCGACTTCTACTCCCACCGCACCTCCATCCGGCGCGGCGGTGACTGGGTCCAGCTTGACCTGCCCGACGACGTCAACGTCTCGCTCCACCGTGAATGGATGGTGCTGCGGCCGCGGACCGACTGGACAGTCGCCGGCACCACGTTCCCGGCCGGGTCGCTGCTCGTCATCGGCCTCGAGGACTTCCTCGCCGGCGACCGGGCGCTGCGGGTGCTCTTCACGCCCGACGCCTCCACATCGCTGCAGTCCTGGAGCTGGACCCGGAACTACCTCCTGCTGAACCTGCTCCGCGATGTCTCCTCGGAGATCCTGATCCTGAACCCGGCCGACGGGTGGTCCACGGAGTCCCTCGACGCCCCTGCCCTCCACACGGTCGACGCCTACGCCGTCGACGACGAGGACGAGGAGGCAGGCGACGACTACTGGCTGGTCTCGACCGGTTTCCTCACCCCCTCGACCCTGAGCCGCGGCACCATCGGCTCGGGCCACCGGCCGGTGAAGGCCACCCCGTCCTTCTTCGACGAGGACGCGTACGCCGTGGAGCAGCACTTCGCGCTGTCCGCGGACGGCACGAAGGTCCCCTACTTCCAGGTCGCGGCGAAGGACCTGGTGCTCGACGGCGCCAACCCGACCCTCCTGTCCGGCTACGGGGGCTTCGAGCACGCCCTGACCCCTGCCTACAGCGGGGTCATCGGCAGGGGCTGGCTTGAGCGCCGCACGCCGGAGGGCCGTGCCGGGGTGTACGTGCTGGCGAACATCCGCGGCGGCGGCGAGTACGGCCCCGGCTGGCATGCCGCAGCGCTGCGGGAGAACCGGCACCGCGCCTACGAGGACTTCGCTGCCATCGCCCGCGACCTGGTGGAGCGCGGCGTCACCGTCCCGGCGCTGCTCGGCTGCACCGGCCGCAGCAACGGCGGCTTGCTGGTGGGCAATATGCTCACCAGCTACCCGGAACTGTTCGGCGCGATCTCGTGCGGCGTGCCGCTGCTGGACATGCGCCGCTACACCAAGCTCTCCGCCGGGTACTCCTGGATCGCCGAGTACGGCGACCCGGACCGGCCCGAGGAGTGGGAGTTCATCCGCTCCTTCTCCCCTTACCACCTGCTGCGCGAGGGTGTGGACTACCCGAAGACCCTGATCTGGACCGCAACGAGCGACGACCGGGTGGGACCGGTGCAGGCCCGGAAGATGGCGGCACGCATGGAGGCCCTGGGCCTGAAGGACGTCTGGTTCCACGAGGCGCTCGAGGGCGGGCACGCCGGGGCCTCCGACAACCGGCAGGCCGCCCGCATGCACGTGATGAGCTACGAGTTCCTGTGGAAGGCGCTGACCGGTTCCCTGTAGCAGGGAGCCGGGGCGGCCGTCCGTCGGCCGCGCCATCCGGGCGGGGTGGGACTGTTTTGCTTGTGGCTGCCCCTTCTGGGTAACCTTGGGTGGCTAGCAATAGCCGCTGGAGACGTGCCAGAGCGGCCGAATGGGCTTCACTGCTAATGAAGTGTGGGCCTAAAGCCTACCGGGGGTTCAAATCCCCCCGTCTCCGCACTCCACGCAAAAGACCCCCTGGAAACAGGGGGTCTTTTGCGTTCCCGGCCGGATCAGGCGCGCAGCGCCAGCGCGAACGGCAGCACCGCTTCCGCACCGGCCTGCCTTAAGGCCCGTCCGGCCACGGTGAGGGTCCACCGGCTGTCCGCCAGATCGTCGACCAGCAGCACCGGCCCGGGATTCGCGGCGAACCAGGCCGGCCCTTCGGCGGGCACCTGGAAGCGGTCCCACACCGAGGCGAGCCGGAAGGCGCTGTTCCCGCCGGGCCCACCCTCGGGCCAGCCGTTGGGCGTGCCGAGCGTGCCCAGGTAGGGGATCCGGCCGACCCCGGCGAGGGCCTGGGCGAGGGATCCGATCAGCTGGTGGTGCCGCCGGGAGGGCATGGCGACGACGGCCACGGGCCGGGCCTCCCAGTTCCACTGGGCAAGGACCTTGATGCACGCTTCGATGACGCCGGGCTCCAGCGGGGCATCCGGGGTGGTGTCCGCAAGCAGGGTGCGCAGCTGGGTTCCCCAGCCGAGGTCGGTCATGCGCGCCAGCGACCTGCCCGGGGCACTGACCTCGTCGGGCTTGAGCTTGCCCTTCACCGGCACGCCGAGCTTGTCCATACCCGAGGGCCACTGCCCGCGGGGTTCGAGCTCCACCCCGACCCTGCTCAGGGCCTGGGCAGCGTTATCGGAGGCGTCATGGTTCACTTCGTCGGAGTACCACCGGCCGGCGCAGTTGTCGCAGCGCCCGCAGGGAGCGGCCGTCGGGTCGTCGAGGGCGTGGGCGAGGAACTCCATCCGGCAGCCGGAGGTGTTCTCATAGTCGAGCATCGAGCGCTGCTCCGCGACGCGCGCCTGCTGGATGCGGGTGTAGCGGTCGGCGTCGTAGCCCCAGGGCTGCCCGGTGCTCTCCCATCCGCCGGTGACCTTGCGGACCGCTCCGTCGACGTCGAGCACCTTCAGCAGCAGCTCCAGCGGTGACCGTTTGAGGTTGACCCGCGCCTCAAGCGCTGGCGTGGACAGCACGGTGCCCGGCTCCAGGGCGGCAAGGACGCGCTGGGCGGCATGCTCGGAGGGCATCGAAGCGGTGGCGAAATACTCCCAGATGTCGCGGTCCTCGGGCCCGGGCAGCAGCAGCACATCCGCGCTCGGGGTGCCGCGCCCGGCGCGGCCCACCTGCTGGTAGTACGCAACCGGCGAGGAAGGCGCACCGAGGTGGACGACGAATCCGAGGTCGGGCTTGTCGAAACCCATCCCGAGTGCACTGGTGGCGATCAGCGCCTTGACCTCGTTGTTCTTCAGGGCCGCCTCGGCCGCCTCCCGGTCCGCCGGGTCGGTGCGGCCCGTGTAGGCCCGCACGGGGTGGCCGTTCTCCCGCAGCAGGCGGGCGGTGTCCTCGGCCGCCGAAACGGTGAGGGTGTAGATGATGCCACTGCCGGGCAGGTCGCCGAGGTGGGTGAGCAGCCAGGCCAGGCGGGAGCGGGGGCTTGGCAGGCGCAGCACGCCCAGCCGCAGGGAATCCCGGGAGAGCCTGCCGCGCAGGGTGAAGACCTCGGTGCCGCCGGTGCCCAGCTGCTCCTCGACGTCGTGCACCACCCGGGTGTTCGCGGTGGCCGTGGTGGCAAGCACCGGCACTCCCTGCGGGAGGGTTCCGATGAGATCGCGCAGGCGGCGGTAGTCGGGCCGGAAGTCGTGGCCCCAGTCCGAGATGCAGTGGGCCTCGTCGATCACCAGGAGCCCGGTTCGCCGGATCAGTTCGGGAAGCTGCCGTTCCCGGAAGGCGGGGTTGTTCAGCCGCTCGGGTGAGACGAGCAGGACGTCGACCTGGTTCGCCTCGAGGCGGGCCGTCACCTCCTGCCACTCCGTCTGGTTGGCCGAGTTGATCGCCTCGGCACGGACGCCGGCCCGGGCTGCGGCGGCCACCTGGTCGCGCATCAGGGCGAGCAGCGGGGACACGATGAGTGTGGGCCCGGCGCCGCGCGAGCGCAGCAGCAGGCTCGCGACGAAGTAAACGGCGGACTTGCCCCAGCCGGTGCGCTGGACCACGAGGGCGCGACGGCCGCCCTCGACCAGCGCCTGGATCGCCTCGAACTGCCCGTCGTGGAAGCGGGCGTCCTCACGGCCCACGAGGGTGCGGAGGATTGCTGTCGCCTGGTCATACAGGGTGATCGTGTCGGCCATGGGCCAAGTATTCCAGCCGCCACCCCCGGAAAAGGACCGGCGGCGGGTATCTGCACAACCCTGATAGCGGGCGGCGGGCCAGCCGATAGACTTCGGGCGTGAACACTTCCTCGGATCTCTCAGCGTCCTTCAAGGCCTACGACGTGCGCGGCATCGTCGGGGAGACGATCACCGTCGAGACGGTCACGGCGGTCGGTGCGGCCTTCGTGGATTCCCTCGGTCTCGCCGGACAGTCGATCCTCGTCGGCGGCGACATGCGGCCCTCCTCCCCCGAGTTCTGCAGCGCCTTCGCCAAGGGCGCCACCCGGCGCGGGGCCGACGTGCTGCTGCTTGACCTGATCTCCACGGACGAGCTGTACTTCGCCAGCGGGTTGCTCAACGCCGCCGGGGTGACCTTCACCGCAAGCCACAACCCCGCCCAGTACAACGGCATGAAGATGACCCGGCCGGGCGCCGTCCCCGTCTCCTCGGAGACCGGCCTGTACGACGTGCAGGCCCTCGCCGAGCAGTACCTCGACCGCGGCTTCATCCCGCCCGTCGACAAGCCGGGACAGATCGGGGTCCGCGACGTCCTTGAGGAGTACTCACGGTTCCTGCGCGCGCAGGTGGACCTCTCCGCCTCGCGTCCGCTCAAGGTGGTGGTCGACGCCGGCAACGGGATGGCCGGGCTGACCACCCCCGCCGTGCTCGGAGACAAGCTGCTGCCGGCCCTGCCGCTGGAGATCGTCCCGCTCTACTTCCAGCTCGACGGAACCTTCCCGAACCACCCCGCGAACCCGCTGGAACCGGAAAACCTGAGGGACCTGCAGGCCGCCGTCGTCGCGCACGGCGCCGACATCGGTCTCGCGTTCGACGGCGACGCCGACCGCTGCTTCGTCATCGACGAGAAGGGCGAGCCGGTCTCACCCAGCGCCATCACCGCGATGATCGCCCGGCGCGAGATCGCCCGTGCCCGGGCCAACGGCGAGGAAACTCCCGTCATCATCCACAACCTGATCACCTCGCGCGCCGTCCCGGAACTTGTCCTCCGGGAAGGCGGCCGCCCCGTCCGCACCCGGGTGGGCCACTCCTTCATTAAGGCGCTCATGGCCCAGGAGGGCGCGGTGTTCGGCGGGGAACATTCGGCCCACTACTACTTCCGCGACTTCTGGTTCGCCGACACCGGGATGCTTGCCGCAATGCACGTGCTGGCGGCCCTGGGCGAGCAGGACGGCCCGCTGTCCGAGCTGGGCCGCGAATACGAACCGTATTTCTCCACGGGCGAGGTCAACTCGAAGGTCGCCGACGTCCCCGCGGCCATCGCCCGCGTCCGCGCCGAATTCGAGAACGACGGCGTCACCGTCGACACCCTCGACGGCGTCACCTTCACCGCCTCCCACGGGAACTGGTGGTTCAACCTGCGCCCCTCGAACACCGAGCCCTATCTTCGGCTCAATGCCGAAGCCGTGGATCCCCAAACGCTCCACGATCTCGCCGACCGGGTCCTGGCCCTGGTCCGCCGCTGAACCGGCGGCAACCTGAAGCGGACGGCCCCTAGGCAGCCGCTTCACACCCCTGATGGAGACACCAATGAGCAACCTTGAACTCGACCCAACCCCCGTGGTGTGCAGCAGCGGGGACGACGCGCGCGGCCGCGTCGACATCCTGCAGCCGCGTGAGGTCCCCCTCGGGGGCCCCCGTGCCATGGGCGTGCGGCGCACGCTGCCCCAGCGGAACCGGTCTCTGATCGGCGCCTGGTGCTTCCTTGACCACTACGGGCCCGAGCCGGTGAGCGACGCAGGCGGGATGTCGGTGCCCCCGCACCCGCACACCGGGCTTCAGACTGTGAGCTGGCTCTTTGCCGGCGAGATCGAGCACCGCGACAGTGCTGCCAACCACGCGTTCATCCGGCCGGGCGAGCTGAACCTCATGACCGCGGGGTCCGGGATCTCCCACTCGGAGGTGGCGACCTCCGCGGCCCCGGTGATGCACGGCGTCCAGCTATGGCTGGCCCTTCCCGACGCCTTCCGGCACACCGAGCGCGGCTTCGAGCACTACGCCCCGGAGCCGGTCTCCGGCGACGGCTACACGCTCTCGGTGTTCCTGGGCAGCTTCGGTGGATCCACCTCACCGGTCACCACCTATTCGCCCCTGCTGGGCGCCGAACTCCAGTTCGCGGCCGGGAGGAGCGTCACCTTCGACGTTTTTCCGGAGTTCGAGCACGGCATCCTCCTCGACAGCGGAAGCCTCGAGGTCAACGGCACGCCGGTCACCGCAGGCGAGCTCGCCTACCTCGCCCCCGGAGGGACAGCGGTGGAGATCACCGCCACGGCGGATGGACCGGCCCGGCTGCTCGTCATCGGCGGGGAACCGTTCGGCGAGGACATTGTGATGTGGTGGAACTTCGTCGGCCGGACCCACGAGGAGATCGTGAAGTTCCGGGCCGCGTGGACAGCCGAAGTCGAGCCGGGCATGGCGCCCGCGGACGGCGCGCCGCGCTTCGGCCTTCCCGAGGAACACGGGCTGCGGCCCCTGCCGGCGCCGGTGCTTCCCAACTCGCGCCTGCGCCCGCGGCAGGGGGACGGCGGGCGGCGGAACCGCTGAGTCCGGCTGGCACCCCCGGAGAGACCTCACGCTTACAATTTGCTTAAATCGTGAGAATCGGATAGTCTTTGATGCAGTTTCAGCTGCCTCCTGTGTGCGGCGGGACGCAGGGATCCCCGCTCCGGCCCGGATTCCGAAATCTGCTGGCCCCCGGTCGCACCTGGGCCGCCACCGCTGCAGCCGCACCTATCCACCCCACCCAAGGAGTTCCCCATGGCAACCATCGACATCACCGAGGCAAGCTTCCCCGAGACCATCGAGAACAACGACATCGTGTTTGTCGATTTCTGGGCCGGCTGGTGCGCCCCGTGCACCCGGTTCGCCCCCGTGTACGACGCCGCCTCCAAGGAGCACGAGGACGTCGTCTTCGCCAAGGTCGACACCGAGGCCGAGCAGTCCCTCGCCGCCGCCGCCGGGATCACCTCGATCCCGACGCTGATGGCGTTCCGCGAGAACGTGCTCGTCTTCTCCCAGCCCGGCGCGCTGAACTCCTCGCAGTTCTCCGAACTCGTCGACGCCGTCAAGGGCCTGGACATGAAGGCCGTCCACGAGCAGGTCGCCCAGCAGCAGGCCGCCGAGCCGAACGCCAACTGACCCGCGGCACCCTAGCCGGTTGAACACCACGAAGCCCCCGCCTCCGGGAAGGAGACGGGGGCTTCGTCGTGTTCGGCGGAATCTCAGCTGAGGGTTCAGCTGAACTGGAAGCGTTCCTTGAGCTCGGTCAGCTGGCCGCGCAGTTCCTCGGGCAGGGATTCGCCGAAGCGGTCGTACCACTCCTCGATCCCCTTGAGTTCGGCAGCCCATTCGGCGGAGTCGACGTGGACGGCCGCCTCCACCTCCGCCGGGGTCATATCCAGCCCGGTCAGGTCGAGGGCATCCGGGGTGGGCACGAACCCGATCGGGGTCTCGATCGCATCGGCGGTCCCCTCGATGCGTTCAATGACCCACTTGAGCACCCGCGCGTTGTCCCCGAACCCGGGCCAGGCGAACCCGCCGTCGGCCGTGCGCCGGAACCAGTTGACGAGGAAGATCTTGGGCAGCCGCGCCTGATCGCCCTTGGAGCTCAGGGTGATCCAGTGCCGGAGGTAGTCTCCGGCGTCGTAGCCGATGAAGGGGAGCATGGCCATCGGATCACGGCGCACCAAGCCCACCTCCCCGGCGGCCGCCGCCGTGGTCTCGGAGGAGAGGGTTGAGCCCATGAAGATGCCGTTCGCCCAGTCGCGCGACTGGGTGACCAGCGGCACGGTGGTCTTGCGCCGGCCACCGAAGAGGATGGCCGAGAGTTCGACACCGTCGGGCCGGTAGTATTCCTCGGCCAGCATGTCGATCTGGTCGATGGGCGTGCAGAACCGGGAGTTGGGGTGGGCCGCGGGCTGCCCGGACTCGGGCGTCCACTCATTGCCCTGCCAGTCGGTGAGGTGCGTGGGGGTCTCCTCGGTCATGCCCTCCCACCAGACGCCGCCGTCGTCGGTGAGGGCGACATTGGTGAAGATGGAGTTGCCCTTGGCGATGGCGCGCATGGCGTTCGGGTTGGTCCCCCAGCCGGTACCCGGTGCGACGCCGAACAGGCCGGCCTCGGGATTGACTGCCCGCAGCTCCCCCTCTTTGCCGAAGCGCATCCAGGTGATGTCGTCGCCGAGGGTCTCGACCTTCCAGCCCTCGATGGTGGGGTCGAGGAGCGCCAGGTTCGTCTTCCCGCAGGCCGAGGGGAAGGCCGCCGACAGGTAGTAGCTCTTGTCCTGCGGGGAGGTGAGCTTGAGGATCAGCATGTGCTCGGCCAGCCAGCCCTCGTCACGGGCCATCACCGAGGCGATGCGGAGGGAGTAGCACTTCTTGCCCAGCAGGGCGTTGCCGCCGTAGCCGGAGCCGAAGGACCAGATTGAACGCTCCTCCGGGAAGTGGACGATCCATTTGTTGTCGTTGCACGGCCACGGGACATCGGCTTCGCCCTCGGCCAGCGGCGCGCCCAGGGAGTGAAGGGCGGGAACGAAGTCCGCGTCGAGCTCGGTCATGCGGTTCAGCACGTCCGTGCCGATCCGGGCCATGATGCGCATCGAGGCCACCACGTAGGCGCTGTCGGTGATCTCCACCCCGAACTTGGGATCCTCGGCGTCGAGGTGGCCCATCACGAAGGGGATGACATACATCGTCCGGCCCCGCATCGAGCCGTTGAAGAGGGTGCGCAGCTTGCCCTTCATCTCCGCCGGGTCCATCCAGTTATTGGTGAAACCCGCCTCCCGCTCGTCCTCGGAGCAGATGAAGGTTTGCTCCTCGACCCGGGCGACGTCCTTCGGGTCCGAGAAGGCGGCGAAGGAATTGGGGAAGGTGTCTGGATTGAGCCGCACAAGTGTTCCGGCCTCGACGAGCTCGTCGGTAAGCCGGGTGTACTCGGCCTCTGATCCATCCACCCAGTACACGCTGTCAGGCTGGGTGAGCTCGGCGGTTTCGGCGACCCAGGCGAGCAGGCGGGCGTGGGTGGTCGGAGCAGCTGCGCCGTCCGTGGCCGAAGCGGCGTGCCGACCGGAGCCTGCACCTCCCTGGTGACCCTGATCCTGCTGGCGCACGGGATTGCCCATTAGTCTTCCCTCCGTTGGGTGCGAGATGTGCTTCGATGCTAAAGGGGCCCGATAGGCCGTCCGGGGCCTTTTTTCGTCGCCGCCCGATCGCCCGGCGACGAAAAACCCTGTAATGACGCGGATCACAAAATGATCCTTCCCCACTTAAGTGATTAAGGTCACATAGACCGGTATAGTTCAAACCGGGGCTCCGGCGCAATTAGGCGGTACCGCAATTTGCCTGTAAAGTTGTTCAAGGCCAAACAGCCACCCGGCAGGACAAGCAGCCTTACCGCTGAACTGTCCGCCGGATGCGTGCGTAGCTCAACGGATAGAGCATCTGACTACGGATCAGAAGGTTGGGGGTTCGAATCCCTTCGCGCGCACTGGAGAACCAAGCGTAAGACAAAAAGCCCCGGCTGTTGGCCGGGGCTTTTTCGTGCCCTCCGGCGGCCCGCACTCCCCCACCGTAATGTTCCGCCCGCTCCGGGCACTGCCATTGCCTTGCCCATATGCAGGTGGAAAGCTCTGCACATGAGCGAAGCGCAGGAAACCGATGTCATCGTTATTGGGGCCGGATCCTCGGGTGAGAACGTCGCCGGGAGGGTGGTGGCCGCCGGGCTGAGCTCGGTGCTCGTGGAATCCGAGCTTGTGGGCGGGGAGTGTTCCTACTGGGCGTGCATGCCCTCCAAGGCCCTGCTGCGCTCCGGGACCGTCCTCAACCGCGCCCGCGAGGTCTCAGGGGCCAAGGAGGCCGTCACGGGGAAGCTCGATGCGCAGCAGGTACTCGAGCGGCGGACGCGCATGACCAACAACTGGGACGACGCCTCCCAGGTCGACTGGGTCAACGGTGCCGGCATCACGCTGCTGAGGGGCTCCGCCCGGGTCTCGGGCGAGCGCACGGTCGAGGTGCAGCTCGACGGCGAGACCACCAGCGTCACCGCCCGCCACGCCGTGGTCTTTGCCACCGGCTCGACGCCGAACGTCCCGCCCGTCGATGGCCTCGCCGGCCTCGACTACTGGGGAACCCGGGAGGCCACCTCCGCCAAGGAGGTACCCGAGCGGCTTGTTGTCCTCGGCGGCGGCGTCTCCGGGGTGGAACTCGCCCAGGCATACGCCCGGCTCGGCTCCCGGGTCACCGTGGTGGCCCGCCACAAACTCCTCAGCAACTATCCGCCGGAGGGGGTCAAACTCGTCGAAAAGGGCCTGCGGCGGGACAACGTGGAGATTCTGACCGACACCGCCACGGAGTCCGTCCGGCTCGACGAGGACGGCCGGTTCGTCCTGACCCTCGCCGGCAACCGCCACGCGACCGGGGACAAGCTGCTCGTCTCTACCGGCCGGACCGCCAATACGAGAGGCCTTGGGCTCGAGGAGCTCGGACTGGATCCGAAGACGCTGACCTTCGACCTCACCGGGCGCGCCGTGGACGGGCCCACCTGGCTCTATGCGGTGGGGGACGCCGCCGGACAGGTGCTGCTCACCCATCAGGGCAAATACGAGGCCCGGGTCACGGCCGACGCGATCGTCGCGCGGGCGGCGGGCACGTTGGGCGACACGGCCGAGGAGTGGAGCAAGTACACCTCGACGGCCAACAAGTACGCCGTCCCCCAGGTGGTGTTCACGGATCCGGAGATCGCCATGGTCGGGCGGACGGCCGAGGCGGCGCAGGCCGACGGCCTCCGGGTGTCCGAGACCTCGCTCCCCATCACCGTCGCCGGGACCTCGATCCACTCCGACAAATACACCGGCTGGGCGACGATGGTCGTCGATGAGGACCGCAAGGTGATCGTCGGCGTAGCCTTCACCGGCCCGGACGTGGCCGAACTGCTTCACTCGGCGACCATCGCCGTCGTCGGGGAGGTCCCCCTGGACCGGCTGTGGCATGCGGTGCCGCCGTACCCCACTGTCAGCGAGGTGTGGCTGCGGCTCCTTGAAAAGTATGGCCTGTAGGACCTACCTGCTGGTGGAGTGCGCCCGCCGCACTACGAAGTCCGTCACGGCGGCGTCCCGCCCGTCGAGTTCTGCCCAGTCGCGGTCGTGCTGGAGAACCGTCAGTCCCGCTGTGGGGTAGTGCGTCGCCATCTCCATCACGGCGTCCTCATCGGAATCCACCGAGGCAAGGCGCATCGCCAGATCCTGCACGCCGGGCATATGGGCTACCACGAGCAGGCTCGTCACCGTTGAGGGCACCGCGTTGATCAGGGCGAGGATCTCAACCGCCCGCGCCGCGTAGAGCCCCTCCTCGAGCTTGGGCGTCGGCCCCTTGTCTCCAAGCTCCTTGCTGACCCAGGTGCACGTCTGCCGGGCACGCAGGGCCGTGGAGCACAGGATCAGGTCGGGGACGGCGTCGTTCTCCACCATCCAGCGACCGGCAAGGGGTGCATCAAGATGCCCGCGCGAGCTGAGCGAACGCTCGTGGTCGGCAACTCCTGCCCCCCACTCCGCCTTCGCGTGGCGCAGCAGCATGAGCCGTTTCAGGTGATGGGATGCCATATGCCGAATCCTATCGGCCTCCCGGGCCGGGAGGCCGGGCGCGGGCTTCCCCCGCCTAGATGGAGTATTCGGGTGCGGCCCAAACGATGACCTCGGGGTGGTCGTAGAACCGGTACCCCTGGCCGCGCACGGTGCGCACGGTGTTCGCGAGGCGTCCGAGCTTTGAGCGCAGCCGCCGGATGTGGACGTCGATCGTGCGCTCGTTGGGCACCTCGTCGGCGTTGCGCCACAGGCCGCTCAGCAGTTCCTCGCGGCACACGGTGCGGGCACCGTTCTCCACGAGGTAGTTGAGGAGTTCGAACTCCTTGAAGGTCAGGTTCAGGGCCTGGCCGTCGAGGTGCACCTCGCGGCGTGAGAGGTCGATCAGCACGCCGGTAGGCCGGGGCGCGGAGGCGTGGGGATGCACGCCGTGGTGGTCGGGGCGGGGGCGGCGGACGGTCGGGTCACCGAGGGCCGCACGGACGACGTCGATGTCCGAACCCGGCGCATCGGCCGGCGCGAGCGCCACGGCCGCATGGCTTTCCGCCGTGGGCACCAGTGAACGGACGTAGGACCGCACATCCTGGGCGAGCCGGGAGAGGGTGGTGCCGTTGGCCGCGGCCGTCTCCTCGTCGAGCGCGACGTACAGGACGAATCCCCGCGCACTGGTGTCACCGGTCACGGCCTGCGGTCCGGGAACGCCGTTGGGCGTGACGACGGGGGTGGGGGCAGTCATCGGATGCGCCTCGGAGCCGACGGCCTGAAGCGGCCGGTACGACGGCGGGGCGGCCGGTGCGCCGGGGCCGTACGGGTAGCCCGAGCCGTACTGCGGCCTGGATGCACCGCGGTTCTGCTGGGTTCGGAGGGAGATGTGGACGTAGCCCGAAGTTACTGACATGAAAACAACCTCAAAGTGGGTCGCCGTCGTAACGGCGCGAATGCTTGGGGGGAAGCCTGGCCCGGACGAACCTGGGGTGGTGCCCGCCGTGGACCGGTGATGCAGAAACAGGTTGGGGTAGATCTGTTACGCGTGCATTCGACAACAGCGCGATCCCGCAACGGACGCCGGATCCGCAGCGGCAGCTGCGGCTGCAGATGCTGTTGAGTTGGTGTTCACAGGAGAGATTATTGCACGTCACATTGTGTTACGCGCAAGTAACAAGGGCCCTAATTCCGCGGAATGGCGCGGATCTGGGCGTGTCGGGACGGCGGAAAGTCAGCCGACGACGCCGTACAGGCGGTCCCCGGCGTCGCCCAGACCCGGGACGATATAGGACTTGTCGTTGAGTTTCTCGTCTATCGAGGCAAGCACAATCGTGACATTTTTGCCCTCGAGTTCCTCCTTCAGCGCCGCGAGGCCTTCGGGGGCGGCGAGCAGGCAGATGCATGTGACATCGGCGGCTCCGCGCTTGAAGAGGAACTTGATCGCCTCGCGCAGCGTGCCGCCGGTGGCGAGCATCGGATCGAGCACGAAGACCTGGCGTCCGGTGAGGTCATCGGGCAGCCGCTCGGCGTATGTGATCGCCTCGAGGGTCTCCTCGTTGCGGGCCATGCCCAGGAATCCGACCTCCGCCGTGGGTACGAGCCGGGTCATGCCTTCGAGCATGCCGAGCCCGGCGCGGAGGATCGGGACCACCAGCGGGGTCGGCTTGACCAGTCCGATGCCCACCGCCGTCTCGACGGGCGTCTCCACCCGCACGGATTCGACCCGCACCTCCCGGGTGGCCTCATAGGCGAGGAGGGTGACCAGTTCCTCGGTCAGCAGCCGGAACACCGGCGACGACGTGTTCTTATCGCGGAGAACGGTCAGTTTGTGGGCCACAAGGGGATGGTCGACTACCAGTACGCGCATAGGTCAAAAGTACCATTGGGAGCATGACCCTCCCTTCGGCAGGTGCCGCCGACCACGAGCAGTGGATGGGCCTCGCCCTCGCCGCGGCCGGGCGGACGAACCGGGCCGCCGATGTCGGCAGTGCCGATGTGCCGATCGGCGCCGTCGTCATCGACACGGACGGCACCGTGGTCGGTATCGGGTGGAACCAACGGGAGGAGCTGGGCGATCCGACCGCCCACGCCGAGGTCCAGGCGATCCGGCAGGCCGCAGGGGTGCTGGGAAGCTGGCGGCTTGAGGGCTGCACGCTGGTGGTGACCCTTGAACCGTGTGCGATGTGTGCGGGGGCGTCGGTGCTCGCGAGGATCCCCCGCGTGGTCTTCGGCGCCTGGGATCCCAAGGCGGGGGCCTCCGGGTCGGTGTTCGACGTGCTGCGCGAGCGGCGGCTGAACCACTGGACCGAGGTGTTCCCCGGTGTGCGCGAAGCCGAATGCGCCGCATTGCTCAAGGACTTTTTTGCCGCCCACCGCACGGGTTCCGCCGGCGAACGCTGATGCCTAGGCTGGAAGACCAGCACGGAGCTTTCAGTGCGCCCGCCCAGCGAAGGAGCATCGATGGATACTCAGCAGGAAGGTATGCAGGAACTGCGGAAGATCCTGGACAAGGCCGACATCGCCATCCTCACCACCACGAACGCGCAGGGGCAGCTGGTCAGCCGTCCCTTGGCGATCCACGGCAAGGACTTCGACGGCGACCTGTGGTTCTTCACGGAGGACCCCTCGCCGAAGGCCGAGGAGATCCGGGCCAACCCGCAGGTGAACGTCTCGGTCAGCACGGGGAAGGGCTACCTCTCGATCGCCGGCACCGCCTCCCTGACCCGGGATCAGGCGAAGATCGACGAGCTGTGGGGGCCCTCGGTGTCGGCGTGGTTCGAGAACGGCAGGGACGATCCCGCCGTCGCGTTGATCAAGGTCGACGCCGACACCGCCGAGTACTGGTCGATGGACGCCCCGCGGGTCGTTTCGGCCGTCAAGATGGTCAAGGGGCTCGTCACGGGAACCAAGCCGGACTCGGGGAAGAACGAGGTCATTGACCTCTAACGAGTCCGCTGTTCGGGCACGCGCGGCGCCCTGTTTTGGGTTCGGGCACCTAGACCCGGTAAAGTAGCGGCGTTGGTGACGTGTCCGAGCGGCCGAAGGTGCAACACTCGAAATGTTGTTTGGTGTAAAAGCCAACGTGGGTTCAAATCCCACCGTCACCGCCATAGAAAACCCCCGGGAAGCCGGGGGTTTTCTGCATTCTCTGGGTCTTCGTGGTGCGTCTTTGGTGCAGCTTTCGACGAATCACAGCCGCTTCGAGGTGCTACCGCGCGCTGTGGTGCCTGATGGTCTCGATGGCAATGGCATTCACCTGTACCTCAGCCGAACACGACGGGGCAGATCAGGGGTTTTGTTCCGTGAGGCTCTCGGTCTGCTGGAGGAAGCGGCCCTGCCGGCGGAAGTCGCGCACGATGAGGAACATGCCTGTCAGCATGATGATGGCCATGCCGGCAGCCATCCACCACAGGTTCTGTGATCCGACGAGGAACAGGTAGGACGGCATGATCAGCAGGAAGGTCCCTGTCTGCTTGCGCATTTGCACAGCGGCGGCCCGCACCACTGTCAGGTGTTCCTGGTCCGGGGGCTCTTTGCCCGCGATCTGCCGCCTCACGGAAGCCTGATCGGTCTTGTTGAGCGCGATCGCGACATCTGCCCTGCCCAAATTCACCCGGGGCTTGAGCCGCTTGGCGTTGTAGACAAAACCGCCAATCATGGAGCCGGTGGCCATCAGTAACACGCCGAACTCAAGCTGCTCGAACCAGGAGATCTGCCTGCCCCACAGCAGGTAGGAACCCCCGGTCCCCACAATGAGGAGAAGCAGGGCACCGGCGGGGAAATACCGGGTGTAGTAGATCCGGATTGCCTCGTCCATGCCGTGGTCTTGGGTGCCGGCCGCCCACCGCTCAGCCGTCACCCACCGGCTGGGTGGCTCCTCGCTCTTGTCTGTGCCCGCCACGTATCCCCCTGGTTCAGTGCCATTGCTGGCGCCCAGTCTGGCACGGGCCCGCCCCTCAGGCGTGGCGCAAAATGAACTCGAGCTGCTTTCTGAGCGATTACTTCACTCCCGACCAACGTGAGGTGGACCCATGCGTGATTACGACTACTTCATCGCCGCCCTGAGCGACGTCACCACCGACATCGCCCGGATCTCCGTGGAGGGTGAAGGAGGGTCTGCCCAGGTGATCGTCCAGGCCATGGACGGGAGGCAGCTGCCTTTCGACGGCACGCTTGATGACGTCTACACCGCGGTTGAGAACACGGACACGGAGGGTTTGTATTCGGGCGAGGACGCCTCGTCGATAGACACCAAGCTCAAGCTCTTCTCGGTTCACATCTATGAGGCGCTGGAAACCGCTTCTGGCAGCGCCAAGCGTCTCAGCCTGCGCCCCTCCGGAGTGAAGGCCGTCTAACAGTGTTCCGCCGGGATCCCCAGCCGTGGGTGGCTGGGGGGCCCTTCTGTCCGCGGAGTTCAGGGCAAGTCGGCCGGTTTTCAGGAGGCGTTTCGATTCCTGGGCCACGGGGGCTTGATCCCCAGCTTTAAGGAGCACTTGATCCAGAAGAACGGCCCGTCGATAACACGCACGGTGGCCAGGACTATGTGTGCGGCTGCAATGATTTACCTGCCCGAATTCCTCAAGAGCGCGGCAGGGTGAATGACGTGGCCCCAATACTCTGAACTGGCAGGCATTACCCGTTTTGCCAAAATCCCGGGAATCGCAGTGCGCAGTCGTACGTCAAGACGTACCTTAATCCGAACCGCACACGATAAAGGAGGGCAATTGGAGGACTTCTTCCTGTGGTGCGCCTACGGGCTGACGATATGTTCTGTGACGATGGCCGGCTGGTGGCTGGGAAGGAAAATACGCACCGGCGCTCTCCTGTCCCGTGGGGAGTATTTCCTCCTGCTTGGGATTATGGTTTCGGCCATCGGGTCGCTTTTCGCCTGGACAATGGTATGAGCCTCCGGGCTGCGCGGGGCGGAACTTCAGGTCTGGGCCGGCCTGAGGAGGTCCTGTGATGGCATACCGGCGCCGGGTGGCGCTGGTCATCGCTCTGACGTCGCTGGCTGCCCTCGCCATGGTTGTCCTGCCAGATCTCTTGGAAGGAGCTCAGGGCCGTGACGCACGACCTGCCTATGGGTCCATCGGCGTGCTTGTAATGTGCTTCCTCTACGCATATTTGATTGCTTTCAGGAGATCGCTCGTCTTCACGAGAACCGACAAGAAGTGGAAAAGGATGGCCACTTGGGGGCTGCCGGTTCTGGCTCTTGTCCTGCTCCCCTGGCATGGATTCTCCGTCGAATGGGCAGGATCCATTCTCGCCTTCATGGTCTTCCTTTTTTCTCAGCTTTGGTTCGATTCTGATGTCGCGAACCCGGAGCCGGAGACGGACTGATAAGAGAGCGGCTGGCGATAACCAGTCGGGCGAGCAGAGGGGTAGTCATGGAAGGAATTCTGATCACCGTATTCGGGGCGGCGTTGATTATCTGGCGCCGGCTCTACGAGAAGTTCATGTGGGCCAACTTCAAGGACTATGCCGTCGTGAAGAGACACGAGCCAGCGGTGAAAAAAGTCATTGCCCACGCAACCTGGGTTTTCGGTGTCCTGTGCGTCATCGTCGGGGTTGCCCTCGCCGTTCGGGGGCTGATGTCCCGATGACACCCCCGAAAAGTCGGTAGAGCCGGGCCTGGACGCATTCCCAAGCGACCCGGCACGAACTGATAGCAGCTAAGGAGTCCAATGCAAACCTGGATGCTTTTCCCCATCACGGCGGTTCTCATCGCCTTGGGCGCAGTGGCCACCTTCGCGTGTTTTGCTAGGAAACGACGGGCGGAGAATGAGGCCAGGTCACGAGGGATCAGCGTCGGAAACGCCAGGGCGAGCATGATGATCGACGTGCCCCTCGACGTCGCAACGCCGAGGAAGCTCCTTGAAACCAACATTGAGTCGATGCCCCGATACTCCCTGCGGGATCCATACGTGAGCACCCCTCTGGTGAGGGCGAGGACCAACTTGTGGAGCTGGGGCACAGTCCTCGAGATCCACCTCGACGAGGTGGACGGAGGGACCAGGGCCGCGGCTCTGGCTTTTCCGCGCGCGGTCATCGGAATGAGGCACGGATCTCCTCAATGGCCAGCTCCGGGCTTTGCAGGTGGGCGTAGTGTCCCACCCCAGGAAGAATACGGATGTTCGCGTTAATCCTTTGCGCGAACTCGATCCCCATTTCCTTCGTGATGAAGTTGTCCTTCTCGCCCCAGATGAGTTTCACGGGCGTTTTCAGCTTGTCGATGTTCGCCTCAAAATAATCTTGATCTCGCGTAAAATGGGCGTAGTAGTGGTAGAAGGCGTCAGGCGGTGTCAGTCCGCCATGGCCCCATGTGCTGGAGACGTCATCCTTGAACTCAGCCGAAGCCTCAAACTGCGCTTCTGGGGGAATACCTCCCTTCAAGGAGGTGTCGAGAAACTCCGCACTGGTCCTGCTTTTGAAGCCGGCGAGCGTCGCACTTGCTGAGGGTTCCGACTTCAGACTTTGCAATCCGTCGAGCATGTACTGAGGCCTGTTGAACGGCGCGAAATCACCAACAATGATGGTCCTGGCGATCTGCGGATCGTCGAGAGCTGCTAGCAGGGCCGGGAGAGCTGCGATGTCGGTCGCATAGATCGTGAGCGTCGATGTCGCGATGTTCGCCTTCTTGATGTAGTCCTGCAGAACACGCGCATAATCTTTGGGCGAGTACGAAAACTTGTCGGCCGGGGGCCGCGACGAAAGACCATGGCCCGGCCAGTCGATGGCATGGACTTCGTAGTCCGTGGACAGCGTCAGGGCCATGTCTTTCCAGGCATACAGCGTCTCCGGAAATCCATGCAGGAGAAGCACAGTTCCCTTTGGCGTGGTGGTCTGCGCCACCATCCTTCTGAGCGTGATGTCTGGATCGACCTGGACGTACCCGAGTTCGAGTTTGTGATCCATTGCTTCAGTTCCTCACTTTGTTGGGGTATTGGTGGTGCAAGTTTGAGCTCAAGGTTTGGGCTCATGACATTGGAGGTGTCCCACCCGCTGGACGGCGGGAGTTCTTGTGCTTTTGTGGGTCACCCCTGCCAGCGACACACTCGCAACCGAGTCTGCTCAGAACCTATTCCCGGAGGTTCTTATGCCGGTCGTTTCCCAGCCGGTTGGACAGGCGTGGGCCTCAAGTGGTCCTAGGTGAGTTGTTGAGGACCATGGAGGCGAGTTCTTTGGCGAGGCGGACCGCGTCAGGGTGGGTGTCCAGTTGGGAGTTGGCGACGGCCCCGTCGTAAAGCAGCCCGAGGCGGGCCGCCACATCGGCAGCGTCAGTGAATCCTGCTTCTTCGCTGAGGGCCAGAAGGGTATCGGCGAGCCAGTCCCGGAAAGTACGGAGGGCTTTGGCTTCTACGCTGCCAGGGAGGGCTTCGGCGTTTGCGTTGGCGAAGGCGCAGCCCCGGTAACCCGGGGCTGAAACTGCTTCGTTCAGGGCGTCGAAGATTGCCAGCAGTTTTTCGATTGGATCTTTCAGGCCTTGCTGGTGCCGGGCGATCCGGTCGCGTCGCCGCTGATCCCTGCCTTCAAGGTAGGCGGCCACCAAGTCGTCCTTGCCCGAGAAGTTGTAAAAAAGCGAGCCTTTGGCAACCCCCGCCTCTTGGATCACTTTGTCGATCCCGACCGTGTGAACACCCTCGGAGTAGAACAAGCGGTCAGCAGCCTCGAGGAGGCGCTGCCGTGCAGACGGACGCGTTGAAACCATGCACCAAGGCTATCAGACAGATCTGTCTAAAAACAGGTTGACTTCTCTAGACCGATCTGTCTAACCTGTTAGACCGATCTGTCCAAGGAGAATCCCGCGTTGCCCCGTCTACAAGCACCCAGCACTTCCTCTTTCGCCGGACTTACGGTGGTTTTCGCCGCGTTCTTTTTTGCTGCCGGTGCCCCGACACCGCTGCTCTCGCTCCGCCAGCAGGAGTGGGGCTTCTCGGCCAGCAGCCTGAGCATCGCCTTTGCCGTTTACGCGTTGGGCCTCCTTGTGGCACTGCTGGTGGGCGGCTCCCTTTCCGACCACGTCGGCCGGCGCCCGGTCATGCTCGCCGCACTGTATGGGGAGATTGTTTCAATGCTGGTGTTCCTGCTCGCACCCACAATCACCTGGGTGATTGTTGCCCGGGCCCTGCAAGGCCTGGCCACCGGTGTCGCCACCAGCGCCTTCAACGCCGCCATCAACGAGCACGCCCCGGCGAATCTGAAAAAGCTGGCCGGCGGCCTCGCCACAGCATCCGTTGCCGGCGGTCTCGGCATCGGTGCCCTGGTAACCGGCGCCGCCGTCCAGTTCACCCCGGACGCCAACAGGCTCATCTTCACGATCCTCGCCGGCGTCATGGTCGCGGGAGTAATTTTTCTGAGTTTCACCTCGGAAACAGCTGCGAAGCGTCCCGGCGCCCTTCGTTCACTCCGGCCACGCCTCGTCCTCCCGGCGAGCATACGCACTGACTTCTTCGCCGGCGTCCCCGTGCTCATCGCGGGCTGGATGTTCCCCGCCTTCTTCCTCGGGCTTTCCCCCGTGGTACTGCGGGTCCACTTCGGACTCGACGGCGGCCTGGTGGGCGGTTTCACCGCATCCGTTGGCCCATTCGCGGCAGCAGTATCCAGCTTCATCTTCGCCAAGCAGCCCGCCCGGCGCAGCATGGTGACCGGCATGATCCTTGTCTTCATCGGGGTCGTCCTGGTACTTACAGGAATAAACGAAAGGTGGTTGCCCGCCATCTGGATCGGAGCTGTCTTTGGAGGTTCCGGCTTCGGCGCTTCATTCGGCGGACAGTTCCGACTCATCGCCCCGCGCATCCAACCGCACCAACGTGCCGGCGTCTTCTCCGGCGTCTACACCGCCGCTTACCTGGCGTTCAGCATCCCGGTCATCATCGTCGGGCAGCTCGCACCGCTGGCAGGGCTGGTGACAACCGTGCAGTTCTATGCACTCACCATCATGGCCTTCGCCGTACTTTCCATCCTTCTGCAGGCGCAACGGCTGCGGAAAGACATCCGACTCCAACCCTCAGCAGCCAACTCCCCCGCCTGACCTACCCAAGAGGGCAAGCGCGGGCTCCCGTACATGATCCCGCTCCTCGACGCGCGGGCGCCAGGTAGTCGACGTGTCGTCTAGCGGACTCGATCTAAAGCCGAGAGCAGCCAAACAACTAACCAAACAAGGTCTCCGGTCCACGCCAGCGCGATCGTGAGTTAGCGGCGGCGTAGATTCGCAAGCGCCGTCTGGAAGGCGTCCGTCGTGCGCTCGTCAACCCGACTCTGGCGCGTACTCCGATCGCCAGCGTCGCTGCGTGCCATGGGCTGACCGGCGCCCCTCACTTCAACCGGCTCTTCCGGGCAACATACGGCTGCACGCCCGGTGAGTACCGCAGCTCGACGGCGGGGCCGCACGGACTGCTGAGGACGGGCTGATCCCTGGTTCGGGGTCACGAGCGATGCGTCCGCCACGGCGGATCCCGAGCCGCTCCAACGCGGGTCGTTCGGCGCGAGGGAACTCACAGTCGAGCCAATCTACGTCGCCCTGACGGATGCGGGATGCGGAGTTGGTCGACGCCCTGAAGGACACCCCACTCGGGACCAGCAGCGGTCGCGCGACCGCTGCTGGTCCCGATGTTGAGGCAGTCAGGGACGACCGCCTCGCGCTGTTCGTCGATCACGCGTCAGGCAGCGGAGTCCCACGAGTCGCTCAAGGCCGCGCGGTAGAGGTCCTGCATCTCATCGGGTGTCGGAACTCGAGGGTTCAGTCCAGGCCCTCCAGTCAGGAAGGCCTGCTCGACCATCGAGTCCAGGATCCCCAGGTAGCGCTCCTCGTCCACGCCATACTCCTGCAACGACGGCAGACCGAGATCGCGGTTCAGCGCACGCAGCGCCCGGCCGATCCCTGCTGCCGCCTCCTCGTCACCGACGGTCGAGTCCGCGAAGCCGAGGGCGCGCGCTGCGGTCGCGTACCGAGGGACCGACGCCCCGGCGGACCACTCATGCACTGTCGGCGCGAACATTCCGTTGGAGACGCCATGCTGGATGTGGAACAGCCCACCGACCGGCGCCGTCATGCCATGGACCAGGGTGACGCCGGCGCTGGTGAATGCGTAGCCAGCCTGCGTCGCGCCGACCATCATCCGCTCACGCGCAGCCCGGTTCGTTGGCTCTCGCACGGCAGTTCGCAGGGACGGCCCGATCAGCGCCATGGCGCTCAGCGCCATGGCATCGCTGAACGGGTTGGCGCCCGTCGAGGTGTAGGCCTCGAGTGCATGCGAGAGCGCGTCGATGCCCGTCGACGCGGTCAGCTTGGCGGGCATGTCGAGCGAGAACTCGTAGTCGATGAGCGCGATCTGCGGAACACACGCCTGGCCCAGGTAGACCAGTTTCTCACCGGATGTGGAGTCCTTGAGGATGCACGCATTGGTGACCTCGGAGCCCGAGCCGGCAGTCGTCGGGACGCAGATGATCGGCATCACCGAGCCATCGGGTGTGTTGGGAACGACATGGTCGGCATACGTCCCGCCGTACGCCTCAATGATTGCCAGCGCCTTGGCGGAGTCCATCGAACTGCCGCCACCGAAGGCGATGAGACCGTCGTAGGTCCCGTCCGCATAGTGGGCCCGCAGTGCGTCGATGGAGTCGGTCGTCGGCTCAGGGACCGTCTGGCTGAACAACCCGTACTGGATGCCTGCGGCGTCGAGGGGGCCGGTGAGTCGCTTCAGCAACGGGTTTGCGGCCATGAATGCATCGGTCACGATCAACGGTCGGGCGACTCCGACCGCGGCGCAGATGTCCGCGATCCGGTCGCTGGCCCCTTGGCCGAACTCGACCAGTTCAGGGGATCTGAAGGTGGTGAGCATCTCTTGCTACCTTTCTCGGTGAGTTGAACGGGACTTTCCAGCTGGGGCGAGCGCGGCGGACCCGGTCACTCGCCCAGCGTCAGAAAGTCACTTGAGTGACGTCCGAATGCCTTGGACGTCGGTGTAGGCGTCGATTGCTACAGCTAATCCCGGGGCTGGGCGTCGGTGGCGGGGGCGGCAGTGGGCGGGAGAGTCGGGCCTTTCGGTCAGGCCGCGTGGGTGAGGACGGCCTTGGCGGTGCGGCCTGCCTTCACATCGGCGACGGCGGTGTTGATGTCGGCCAGCGGGTAGGTGCGGATCATGCGGTCGAAGGGGAAGCGGCCCTGGCGGTACAGGCCGATCAGTCGGGGGATGAGGACACCTGGGGCCTGGTGTCCCATGACCGAGCCGGTGATGGTGCGGCCCTTGAGCAGTTCGAAGATGTTGGCGTGCAAGGTGGCGTCCAGGGCGGCGACACCGAGGATGGCGGCGGAGCCCAGGGGGGCGAGGGCGGCGATTGCGGTGTTCATCACCGCGACGACGCCCGTCGACTCGACGCTGTAGTCGACCCCGCGTCCGCCGGTCAGGTCGGTGATGGCCTCGGCGGTGTCGGCGGTTGCTGCGTTCACCAGGTCGGTGGCACCCAGCTCCTTGGCCAGGGCGAGGCGTTCGGGCTTGGTGTCCACGGCAATGACACGCGTGGCGCCGCAGGCGACGGCCGCCATCAGCGCGGAGAGTCCGACCGCTCCCACGCCGAAGACGGCGAGAGTGCTGCCTGCCTGGACCCGGAGGGAGTTGAAGACCGCTCCGGCGCCGGTGATGACGCCGCAGCCGAGAGGGGCCAGTGTCGCCAGCGGCACCTCGTCGTCCACCTTGATCAGGCCGCGCGGGTGGGCGAGGCCGTGGCTGGCGAAGGAGGACTGGCCGAAGAAGTGATCATGGACCGGCCCGGCACTGTCCGTGAGTCCGACCGAGCCGTCCGCGCGGCGGGCCTCGAAGTTCAGCGGGGTGTGTCGCTCGCAGTAGGCAGGCTGACCGGACAGACAGTTGGGGCAGATGCCGTCGGAGTCGAGGCTGAGCACGACCCGGTCGCCGGGCCGGAAGCCGGTGACCCCGGAGCCGACGGCCTCCACGACACCGGCACCCTCATGGCCGAGGACGACCGGGAGCGGGGTGGGCAGACGACCCGCGGCGGCTTCCAGATCGGTCTGGCACAGGCCGGCCGCGGTGTAGCGGACGAGGACCTCATCCGGACGCGGGTCCTCCAGTTCCAGCCGCTCGATCGAGAAGTCGTCCTCTCCGGTCCGGGCGACTGCTGCGGTGACGGTCGTGGGCATGGTCTTCTCGCCTTCTGCTCAATGGGTTCGCGGTGGTGAAGGTGCCGGTGCGTCGCATACGCGCTAAGCCGAGTTTGCAACGATCTGGCCCACGGTAACAAGGGTTTCGACGCTTATGACCTCCATGAGACGGTGAGGGTACTCGAGCGGATAGTGCGTGCACACGCTCTACGTCTTTTGGGTTGTCCCGAACCAGTCTTGGAGCGCGTCTGCAACCTGTAGATGCCGCCCCGCCAACCCGGCAACGCGTCAGCCCGCGACGAACGCGCTCATCTGCTTTTTCTCAGCCCCCATGGGCTCAATCTAGCCGCCGAAACCCAGCGGGATCGCTTGTGCATGCTGTCCCACAGCGACTGCGCGGGGGCTACTCGGACAACGTGGCGGTGCACCGCACTTTGGAGAAGTGGGAGCACCGCTACGTTGGTCGTCCTCAGGGCGAATTTAGGCGTCCTGACGGGAGGTCAGGTTTCACAGTTTTGCTTGGTGTCACCGGGATCTGCCTCGCAGTAGTCACTTCCACTATCCCCTCGGACAATGTCGTTGCCGGCCCTATCGTCCCGACCATAGAGCCAGTCGTTGCCGTTACCACCGCCAAGATCGTCACTTCCGGCGCCGCCAATCACTCTGTCTCGGTCGTAGCCACCTTGCACCGTGTCGTCACCAGCCTCCCCGTACATGCGGTCGCTTCCATACATTCCGCGCATTCGGTCATTACCAGCGCCGCCACGCATTAGATCGCCTCCACTGCCGGCCTGGAGGGTGTTGGCTTCCTCGCCCCAGAGCATGTCGGCTCCCTCGTCGCCATATATTTCGTCCGTCCCTCTGCCGCCGTCCACGGTGTCATCGTGAGCATGGCCGTGGATAATATCGTTCCCGGCTTCACCGTACAGGCGGTCCTTGCCACCCCATCCGAATATTTTGTCGTTTCCCGGCCCACCGTAAGCGGTGTCGTGGGCGGAATGGAGGTCCACGTAATCGTTACCATCACCGGCGCTCACCCACGTTCCTACCGTTACATTCGAGTTGATCCTGTCCGGTAGGTCCAGGGTTCTGACAGCAACGGATGAGACGCCGCTGTAGTTGCACCGGGCGGTATTCGCATCGATTTTGATGCAACCATTTCCGATAGTCACGGTGGCGCCGGTGTCCCTAACGACATAGCGCCAGGACATTCCATATGGAACGCGTTCAACGGTGATCCTGTTTTCGGTTGCCGCCCCGGCCCGCACTTCCAGGATGCCATTGGCGATGTAGACACCTGTCGCCGCGGCTTGGGCAGGAACTGCGCCAAGAAGGAGTGCCGGCCCGGTCAGGGCGCCGGTCGCGAGGGCTCCGACTACACGTCTGCGGAACGTGCGTCGATGGCTGTTTCCGCCGGCCGGGACTGTGTTGTCGGGAACGGCCGGATATGAAGTGCTTGTGCTGTTCATCGGAGATCCTTGATGAATAAGGCTGAACTCAATGAGGCACACTCGTCCTGCGCTCACAGTTCAGCAGCGTTCCTTTGGTTCGAGCCCGCCGATTTCTAGCTGTTGGCTAGATGGCTCACCGCCCCGACAGAAGGGACTGGGACATGGCCGCCCGTCTATGCGGGAACGGCACGGCCTTCGCAACGGGACCACGTTTCTGTCGTGGCCGCATGAATGCTGAAACCAGAATAGTTGGGAGCCGTGGTTGGACCCATACGCACTTCTACGTACATCCGGACCGGCTGTCGGCGCCCTACTCGGGACGTATGGCCTGGGCCGCCGCAGCGCGCTCGAACTTAAAATTGAAGCGTGGCCCGCAATGACGCGCAGTACCGCATGTGGCTGGAGCTCGTTGGAGAAATCCTTCAGCAGCCGCCTGGGCTGCCCACGGCCCATGAGGAGCACATCCTGGCTCTCCTCAACCAGTCGTTCAACTCAGCTCTCTCCGGGCGGAACCTTGTGGGCCCTGCCTGGGACAATCACATCCTCGCTGCCTGGCCCCGGAACTACATACCCGACGAACCGCCGGGGGAGTACGACCTTAGGCAACAACCGCTGTTGCGCTGGTACATGTTCACCGGGCAGTCCGAACCCCAGTCCTGCGGGCGGGTTCCTGAGGCTCTGGCGAGCAACAGACTCCAACAAGCCTGGGAGGAAACGGCCCGCCCCTGGAACATAAACCAGCAATTGTCGATCCCGTTGCGGGTCGGCGGGGTCAACCACAACACCTACCTCATCCAACGGTCCGACCGCGACTTCACCGAGCAGGAGATGGACCTGGCCAGGCTGCTGCAACCGATCCTGACCGGTCTTGCACTGCACATCGCGGTAGTGCCAATGAGGGCCGGGGACTCCACGCAGCACTCCAATCCCGGCCTGACCATTCGCGAGATGTCAATCTTGACGCTGCTGAGCAAGGGCCTGACCGCGGAAAGCCTGGCGAGGCGGCTCAACATCTCGCCTCGCACTGCGGAAAAGCACCTGGAGCACGTATACCGGAAACTGGATGTGTGCGACCGTCTCATGGCAGTCCAAACGGCACACGAACTGGGAATATTGAATCCATCGTCGGCCACTTCTCGGCAGAATCAACACTCCTAAACTGCAGCGGGCTGGGAAGACGGTGAAATGGGCCCCTTGGGCTCAATCTAGGCGGTCATCGCGTCGTGGGCGGGTGCCATTTCCACTCTGGATTAGGCACAGATCGGCTCGTGTCCAGGCCGCTGGCGGCCCCTCAACCCGCGAGACGATCCGCCGCGGCCTGCCAGGAAGCAGACACGGGGCCAGAATCTTCATCGGTGACGGTGATTCCCTCCAGAACTGGATCAGGTGCCGCTCTACTGGGTGCTCCACAAACAGGTCAAAGGCGGTGTCCGGCTGGACGCGTGAAGCCGTGCCCAGAACTCACTCTAATGACGTCTCCTGTCCTCAAATCGGTGAACGCGGTACTGAAGGCTTCGGCGCTCATCTCCGCAGTGTTTTCGTCCTCTGGCAATTGGGGGCTTCTTCCTGTGGTGCGCCTACGGGCTGAGGATATGTTCTGTGGCCATGCTCGGTGCTGCGCCTGGCAGCAATGTCGGGTCGGTATTTCAATACCCGGGTCGACGGCGACGTCGTCAGGTCGCTCTGGAAGGGTCGATGGCGCGAGGCAAAGGTGTCCGTCTCGCTGGACGCGGCCGGGTGGACGCATGTGAAATATACCGGCACGATCTGGGCTGACGCCCGCATCGAGAGGGAGATCCACTGCCTGGAACGCTTGTTCTCCGGGTCGTCTGCGAGGAAGGCAGCATGAACTCCGCCGCGGCAAATGACCTGGCCGTCTTGGGTTCCAATGGCAGCATCCAGGCGACGGAGACCGTCACATAGGACCAGGAGCTCCCCGCATGGCGTAGTAGCTCCCTGTCGGGCGGTTGCTGCCTAGTCGACCTGTGGAACGGTGGAGGGTTCGGCCGAAGCCTGGGCGTCCTTGCCGGTGTACGTGGAGAGTTCCGCGGTGCAGGCCGAGCAGGCGTCCATGGCGTGGTTGGTTTCGTCGTTGTCTTCGTCGACGGGGATCATGCCGCGGCCGCACCGGACGGGCGCGATGAGGACGAAGCCGTGCTCTTCAACAATCCGGCGGCGCAGCTCCTCGATGCGTGCGCGCAGGGCCGAACAGCACTGGTCTAACTCAGCTGAGGTCCGGGTGTCTCGGAGGCGTTCGGTCTGGCGACCTCGTCCTTACCAAGAATGCGCCCCATCACTGAGCTAGTCGGGCGGTGCCCAAGCGGATTCGGAGCGGCGACCAAGGGTTTAGGGAACCGATGATTAAATCCAACGCCCACAACATAACCGACGTTATCGTGTGTCTTCTGGCCGCTTCACGGCTCGAATGAACAACCACACACACAGTAAGACGAAGACCAGCCAAACGGCCTGCATGACCCAGTAGAACCCAGTGGCGGGGCGACCCTCGGCCAGTACGGAATACGCATTGCTGGCCATCCAGAGCAACGCAAAAACGCCACCAGTCAAAGCGTGGCCTTTGGTCGGCCATTTCCTACGCTTGGCACCCATGCTCCGAGCCTAACGGCGCCGTCAACAGTGCGCTCTGCGCCCCGAACCACTGGACTTCTGCCGCAGTGGGAGCCTTCCGGGTGGCCCGGGCTCGGACCTAAGAAGAAGCATCCTGCGTTCATGGAGCCGGCGGACCCTTCCGTAACTCCGGTTCGGCCTTCGCCTGATTAAGGTCTGTCCGAAGGACCCTAGGTATTCAACGTCCTCCGGTAACCGGCTGCTTGACCACAATCCGAATCAGCGCTTCGCGCAGGAGGCGCCAGGGGCGGCCCCTGACCGCCGGAGGGGCCACCACCCCCACCGTTTATTGGGGTTGCGCCGGGCCCATGCCGTATCAGCTCGACGGCGAAGTGAGATACGTCGAAACCAGCACCGACATCACGATCGAGAGCATCCCGCAGGCCCCGTCAATCCTCGGCTCCGCACACAAGTGACCTGATCCCCCCCGCGAAGGGTGTGGAGCACACCTCCGCCGTTTACCTGGGGGGCCGCCACAACGACGACTGCTGGGTCCCGCGGATCGCTGACTGCTTCGGTCTCCACTCGGACCGGACACGCGAGGCGCTCGCCCAGTCCATGACGGTCTACGTGCGTGCGGTCGACGCCGCGGGCAACGTGAGCGGTGTTGTCACGGAGAAGTTTCTCCCGTCGAAGGCGCAGGGCGGCAAGCGCTGACCTGCACTGGACAAACGACCGGCGGCCGCCCCGTTCTCGGGGCGGCCGCCGATTTCCGTGATCTGCAGGCGTTGGTGCGCTGCAGCCGCTAGTGCTCCGCTGCTGCGTCAGCCTTCTTGGCCTCTTTCTCAGCGTCCTTCTCGGCGCGCAGGGCCTGGGCCTCGTGCTGCTCCTCGGCCTTCTCCTGGTGAATAACCTCCGCCAGGAGCTTCTCCATCTCCTTGGCCACACCGGCGGCCGAGGCCGGGTTTTGGCCGGTCACCAGCCGCTCGTCCACCACGACCTTCTCCTCGAAGACATCGGCGGAGACGTGGGTAGCTCCCTGTTCTTTAAGCCGGTCGGCCAGGAAGAACGGGATGACCTTGTCCTTCCCCGCGGCAACCTCCTCCTCATTGGTGAAGGCCGCGACCCTCCGCCCCTCAACGAGACGGAACCCGTTGTCCAGTTCGACGTTCACCAGGCCTGCCGGTCCGTGGCAGACCGCTCCCACCACGCCGCCGGCGTTGTAGACACTGGCCACCAGGTTCTGCAGGCCTTCGCTGTCCGGGAAGTCCCACATGGTGCCGTGGCCTCCCACGAGGTAGACGCCGTCGTATTGGTCGGCATTGACAACGTCGATACGGGCGGTGTTGTAGAGGCCGGCATGCGTGGTCTCATCCTCCGTGAAGGCGACCTGGATGGGGTCATCCTTGTCCACCTCGTCGCGCGGAGGCTGGCCGCCTTTGATCGAGGCAAAGTCGACGAAATGCCCGGAATCCTTGAAAACCTTCCAGGGGTGTGCAGCTTCGGCCACGTTGTAGCCGGTCTTCTCCCCGGTGTCGCCGATCTCGGAAACGCTGGTCAGTACCATGAGGATTTTCTTCATGAAGTGCTCCTTTCGTCCGGCTTCCACCCTACGCCCCGCCCTACTTCGGGTTCTCCCTCTCACACTTCCGCTCCTGGTGAGTGAGAATCTGCGGGCTGTTCCCTCGGCTGATCTGTGCCGATAGGGTGATGTCAACGTCATGCACCGCCCGGTGGGGTGATCAGGTACGAGGAGTATTCGACTCTCAGGAGGAAATATGACTGAACCACAGCAGGATCCCAGCGAGCAGGAACTGGCGGCGGGCGGTGACACGACCGGCGTCCCGAGTATGCTCGACGGCGGAGGCGCAGATGGCGGTGCCGACGGAGGAGCTGACGGCGGCGCGGACGGCGGAGCAGACGGAGGCGCCGACGGAGGTGCTGACGGTGGTGCCGACGGAGGCGCCGATGGCGGTGCCGACGGCGGAGCAGACGGAGGCGCTGACGGCGGAGCCGACGGAGGAGCAGATAGAGGTGCCGATGGCGGTGCCGACGGAGGAGCAGATGGAGGCGCCGATAGCGGCGCAGATCGCGGAGCGGGCATCTGAGCTTGAGCACTCCTCCTGACGACCCCACGCGTCCCGGCGCTGGGGTTCTGGAGACACGCCTGATCGACATCGACCGCGAGAAGTTCGCCCGCGAGTTCTGGGGGCAAACAGCCTTGCTCACGCGCGGCGCGGGCGATTTCTCCGACCTGTTCTCCGCCGAGGCCGTCGACGAACTGATCTCCCGCCGCGGTCTGCGCACGCCCTTCCTCCGCGTCGCCAAGGAGGGCACCACTTTTCCCGACTCGTCCTTCACGGCCCCGGCCGGTGTCGGCGCGACCATCTCGGACCAGCTCGATGACACCGCGCTGTGGCGGAAGTTCGCCGACGGCGCCACCCTCGTTCTGCAGGCGCTGCACCGCACCTGGGAACCCATCGCGGAGTTCAACGCCCGGCTGAGCACCGAGCTCGGACATCCGGTGCAGGCCAACGCGTACATCACACCTCCCCAGAACCGCGGGTTCGACGACCACTACGACGTCCATGACGTCTTCGTCCTGCAGATCGAGGGGACGAAGCGCTGGATTATCCACGAGCCGGTCCTCCCCGACCCGCTGCGTGATCAGGTGTGGACCGACCGCCGCGCCGCCGTCGCCGACGCCGCGAAAGGCGAGGCCTACATCGACACCCTGCTCGGGCCCGGTGATGTCCTGTACCTGCCGCGCGGCTGGCTGCATGCCGCCCAGGCGCAGGGCGAGGTCTCAATCCACCTCACGCTCGGCATCCACAGCTGGACCCGCTACGCCTTGGCCGAACAGCTCGTCCAGGCCGCGCTTGCGCTGCTCCGCGACGATCCCGAGATGCGCCGGACGCTTCCCCTGGGCGTCGACGGACCGGCCGGTGAGGTCGACGTCGTGCGCAAACGCCTGGCCGCCGCCGTCGCCGACGCCGATGCCGCCTCGTTGTTCCACCGCACCCGGCGGGGACAGGGACGCCCGGCCCCGCTGGGACCGCTGGCCCAGCTCGCGGCCGTCCAAGGCCTCGGCCCCGAATCGGTGGTGCGGCTGCGCGGCGCGCTTGACGCACGGCTCGAGGGATCGCGCCTGAGCACCCGGGTAGGCTGGCTCGATTTCCCCGAGACCGATCTGCCGTCCGTGAGGCGCCTGCTCGACGGCGAGGCCGGCACCGCGAACGATCTCGGCAACGGCCTCGTCGAGAGGCTGCTGCGCGCCGGTGTCCTCGTTCCCGCGGATCCGTGACGTCGCGGTGACCGCTCCGGAACGCTTTTTCTGCGCCAGTAGTGCCCGGGTGCGGGACGACCCGATGGCGGGCACAGCGCCGAATGACGTCGTCTGGGTCCTCATCGAATACCGCGGCAGGTGGCCGTTCGACAGCTTCAACGGCCTCACCATCGAGCCCGACACGAAAGCCCTCGTGATCGCCGCCGCCCAGGCCGCGCGGGCGCGGGTGCTGCTGGTGCGGCGGCACGGCCGCCGGCGGCGCGAAGGGCCTCAGCGATGGGCCGTCCTGCGCCATGACGGTTCCGGTGCCCATCGGCAGCTATGGGGGTCGTGGACGCGGGAAGAAGACCTGGCGGACATTGCCGCTGCCCTCAGCAGACCGGGCGAACTCGGCCACCCGCCGGTCCTCCTCGTCTGCGCCCACGGCCTGCATGACACCTGCTGCGCGCTGCGCGGACGGCCCGTGGGCCGTGCCCTGGAGGAGCGCTGGCCTGAGCTGGTCTGGGAATGCTCGCACGTCGGCGGTGACCGGTTCGCGGCCAATGTCGTCATCGCGCCCGACGGCGTGTACTACGGCGGCCTCGATGCCGCATCGTCGGTGGCCACGGTCGAAGGGCACCTCGCCGACTCCATCCACGCGGAACATCTGCGCGGCTACACCGATCTCCTCCAGCCCCAGCAGGCCGCTGTCGCTGCCGCGCTCGAACGCTTCGGTCCGGCGGGACGGCGGGACTATACGGTCGCCGGAACCAGCCGCCACGGTGACCGCTGGCGGATCCGCCTCACCGCTCCCCCGCCTCACCCGGCACAGATCGACGTCGAATTGCGGACTTACCGCGCCCTGCCGGAACAGTTGACCTGCCGCGCACCGGCGGCGGGCTCGGTCATCGTGTATGAAACGGTTTCGATCACGACCGCGTGATTTCCTACTCGATGGCGCCTTGGTAGATGGCGTCCTCGCCGGTCCCGATTGGATCCGCGATCTCCATTTGGACGATGTCCGCATCGGCAGCGGCGATGCCGTAGGCGAACTGCGCCGTTTGGGTGTCTCCGGGCGCAATCGTCGAAAAGAGCTCCCCGCCGATGCCCGTGTCTGAATCGACCACCGGCTGAACCGCTGTCCCGGCGTCGCCGGCACGGACCAGAGGAAGGTTCATCAGGCCGCCGTCCACTTCCGTCTCGCCGTTATTGACCACCGTGATCTCGAAGACCGCATATTGGCCCTCAACCGCACCCGGCGCACTGCCAGAAGCGGACTGGAAGCCTCCGGATTCGACGGTTACCTCCACGCCCCCCTCGAAGGTCACCGTGTCGCCGAAAGCCGCACTCTGATTTGCGGGGGCTTCACCAATTGCGTCCTGGGTCGCAGAAGGCACGCCTCCGGGTGATTCTGTGGGCTCAGCACCATTGCAGGCCGACAGGCCGATTCCGAGTAGAAGAGCAGCGGTAAGGGCGAATGAGTTCTTCATGATTCCTCCGACACTGGAGCCGCTGACGGGGCCGTGGCAGCGTACCTCCACTCTAATTTCCGGATCGTCCGGTTTCACCTACATTTCCGGCTCGCCGGGAGGAACGCCAGGCCCCTGTCTCACCTGTCAAGGAAACCACCATGCTGAGGCAGCCGGATTCACGGGCGTAGGCTTCCGCCATGAGAGATGACCGCGCTAACGACGCCGAGGTGTGGGCGAAGCTTTCGCCAAGCACCCAGGACCTCCTCAAGTCCGATCCGAATGCTCCGTTGAGTGCTGACACCCTGGAGGAGCTCACCCACGTCGGCGGGGCGGACTGGTGGACCAGCGTGTCCCGGGACTCCGGACACCTCCGGCTGCCCGAGCACTTTCAGGACTACGTCACGTCACTGGACCGGCGCGACGGCGACATCAACAGCTGATTCTCAGCTCCAGTTTCTGGCCCGGGCCGCCACGGCGCCCTATGCTCGCCTCAGAAGGCAGCGGGAACCTGCTCCTCCGGTGCGGGTTCCCACCGGAATGGGGGTTGGAGAAATGCCAGAGACGGATGAACCCGAGGAGTCCGACGAACTCACCGGGGAGTATCGTCCTTCCCCGCTTTTCCTTTGGATGTTCCTTGCGTTTTCCATCCTGCTGACCGCGCAGGCCTTCCCCTACGACGACGACAGTCCGAAGGCCGTCCTTGCAGTAACCGGTCCGCTGACGATCCTCTTGATCGCAGGGGCGCTGATCCGGCATTACCGGGCGCAGCGCAAGGGAAAACCCGATCAGGGCAATGCGGGAAACTAGCCTCCGGCCGCCTCACCGCTTGCGGATCGTGCCGCCCACACCCGCAATCCCCAGGCGCCGCTGCGCTTCCTCGGGGGAGACGTACTGCCCCACCGTCGGGAAAGACCCGATCGGCACCACGGAGTTGATGATCGTGCCCGGGTAGACATGCACCAGGTTGAGGGCCTGGGCTCCGTCCCGCCCCCGCGATCCGCCCACTTCCACCGTGAGGTCCTGCGTGTAACAGGTGGCCGAGGCCACCGACACCGGAATCCCGGCGAAGGTGCCGGCGGAGGAATAGTGGAGGTGCCCGCCGAGGATCAGCCGGACGTCCGAATCGCGCAGTGCAGTTTCAAGCAGGTCCTGCCGCCGCAGCTCCGTCAGAACGGCGAGGTCCTGGATCATCGGTACCGGCGGGTGGTGCATGGCCAGGACAGTGCCCTCGGGGGCCGGATGCGCGAGCTGCTCAGCCAGCCACTCGAACTGCTCTGCGCAGATCGCCCCGTGGTGGTACCCCGGGACCGAGGTGTCCAGCGTGAGCACGCGCAGTCCACCCAGCCGATAGCTCCCGTAGAGCGGCGCCTCCTCCGGGGGCTCTCCGAGCAGGCCGGCGCGCATCCCGGCCCGGTCGTCGTGGTTTCCCATCAACCAGATCGGCTGCGCACCAAGGCGTTCCGCAATCGGCTCGACGATGCCGCGCAGCCTCGCATACGCCTCCGGATGCCCCTTGTCCGCCAGGTCCCCGGTGAAGATCAGGGCCTCCGGCTCGACGCCGGAGGCCTCCATCTGCTCAAGGAGCGCGGCAAGCCGCGCCCCACTGTCAACCCCGCCGTACAGCAGCCCGTCCGCCACCATGTGGGTGTCGCTGAGATGCAGAATCACGTGGTCTGCCGGTGGATGCTCTCGCGACACCGCGGGTCTCAATTGATACTCCTCCTGCTCAGGCCGTCGCTTCCTCTGTCTCGGCGGGATGCATCCGGCGCGAGAACACAAGCTTCTCCATCGAACCAGCGATCCGGTCCCAGTGGTGGTGTCGAAGCAGCCGTTTCAGCTCAGCCGAAGGCGCACGGCCGGCCCGGCCCACAAGCCGACCACACGCGGCGGCGAACCCTTCGCCGTCATCCTGGAGGTCCACGACGCCGGTGAAGTCCGCGACGACGTCGGGCACGCGGGTTGAGACCACCGGCAGCCCGCAGGCGAGGTACTCGAGGGTCTTGGTCGGGCTGATCGAGCGGGTCGCCTCATTCAGGGCGAAGGGCATCAGGGCGACGTCGAGTTCGGCCATTAGTCCGGGGAGGTCCTCGTAGGACTGCTGCCCGAGGTAACGAATGTTCGGCGCCTGTGGAAGGTCCGCCGGATCGATCTTGCACACGGGCCCGATCATGTGGATGTCCCACTGGGGCAGCCGGGCGGCGAGGTCCGCCAGGAGCTCGAGGTCGAGCCGCTCGTCGAGGACGCCGACATACCCCGCCACCGGACGCTCCCGGTTCCGCTTCGCATGCCGGCCCGCGGCGGCGTAGTGCTCGGTCGACACGCCGCTGGGCACGAGGTGCGCATCCTCGCGGCCCTGCCTCACCACTGAACGGTGAAGTGAGCGGCCCCCGGCGAAGACGACGTCGGCGCGACGCAGCGCCTGGCGCTGCCGCACGACGAGCTCCGGTGCCGCATCCTTGAACGCGGCGAGGTCGTCCATCACGTCGTAGACGAGGGTTGTGGGGTGGAGCGCCAGCGCGGCCTCGAGGGCCAGCGGCGTGTAGATCCAGACCACCCGCTCGCCGGTCGGCGGGCCCACGAGCTGCGGAAGCTGCTCGACGTAGTCGGGCATCACCTCATCGAAGAAGCCGACATGCCGTCCCTGTTCGGGAATTTCAAGCCAGACCCGGGTCAAACCGTCCACCTGCTGGGTCCCGAGGCGGTTCCGGGTCACCTCGACGCCGGCCGGGGTGAGGGGTTCCTCGACGAACCAGGTGGCGCGGGCCGGCGCCTTGCCGAGCCGCGACATGAGCTGCTGCGGGCGCTGCCAGACCCAGTCCCACCGCAGGTGCGACAGCACGATAAGTTCACTTTGCATCGACGATCCTCAATTCCATTCGAGTGGTGGTGCGGGGAAGGCTGGAACCGATATCGGTGCTCGGGGGCATCGAGAAGTTCCAGTGCGACATCTGCGGGAAGTACCCGCGCAGCCACGTGTTCACAGGCTCCGCGAAGCGGTACGCCGGCAGATCAACGGCCCGCACGCCGGTGGCGGCGCGCGCATACGCGGTGGACATCACCGATTCACGGCGGTCCAGCTGTTCGTCGAGCCAGTACACCCCGACGGGGTCGATATGCCCGTCGCAGCGGAACAGCAGCGAGTCCCAGTCGGTCGAGTCGATGACGGGGAACCAGCACAGGCCCTCGACGGGAACGCCGCGCGCCTGCGCGTGTTCGCATTGTTCGAGGACGTACTTGAGCCAGCTGGCCCGGTCGCCGGTGTGCCCGCGCACGTTCGTTTCGGTAAGGATGCAGGGAAGGCCGTAGCGGTCCCAGTACTGCCCGATCTGGTCGGCCAGGGGAAGGGGCGTCGGGGTGGGGGCCGTCCCGCCGTCCACCGAGAAGTTCCACTGGCAGTGGGCGTAGTAATCGAGGCCGAGCACGTCAACGAAACCGGGCTCGAGGCCCTGAAGCCGCTCCCCTCCCACCGGGGCGAGGTCCCGGCCGAGCTGGCTTTCGGCGTCGTAGCCCCGCCCGAGGAAGCTGTCGATCACGAGGAAGCGGCGCTCATTGGCCATGTCGGCGTACGCCTGGCCCGGGGCATCGGACCCGGTGTGGAACTCGCAGGTGTCGACCCAGACGTGCCGGGCCTCCGGCAGCAGCTCCCGGTAGAGGCGGCTCGCCTCGGCGACGGCGGGCAGGACGTTGGCGAGAAGGTCGATGAAGCCCTGCAGTCCCGAGTGGTAGGGCGGCCAGATGGCTTCGTGCCCGGAGAGGAAGAGGGTCGAGAAGGGCTCGTTGAACAGCGTGTACTCCTCCACCCAGGGGTAGCGGCGGGCAAAGGCCTCGGCGTAGCGCAGGTAGGCCGGGCCGAACCCGGAGTCGGCGAAGCCTCCCTCGAGCCAGGCGGGGTAGCTGGTGTGGTGCACGAGGTCCACGATGGGCCGGAAGCCGTGATCGCGCAGGTGGTTCAGCACCTCATCCGTCGCCGACCAGTCGAAGACTCCCTGGACCGCCTCGACGCGGTGCCACCGGACGGGGTAGCGCAGCCGGGTGATCCCCGAGCGGCGCAGCAGGTCGAGGTCCTCCCGCCAGCGGACGTCATGTTCGGTGGTTTCGAAGATGTCGCGGTCATGGGCGGGCAGGAACGTGCTCTCGAACCCGCCGATGATTTCAATGGGCGGTCCGGGCGGGGAAGTGCTCAACGCCATGCGGCCCTCCTGACGGTTGCGGAAGAAAAGGTCTCCGGATGAAACGGGATCACCAAATAGTAAGGCGGCTTACTATCTAGGTGCGAGGAAAAGATGTGCTTGCCTTCTTGCAGCCGTGGTCACACCGGGCGACGGCCAAGCTCCTCGTAGACGGTGTCAAGGAGTTCGGCGGCGCGCAGGTTGAGCCGCCGCGACTCGTCGAGATCCGCATCGAGGCGGATCACCTCGGCACGCAGGTCCTGAACCTCCCGCTGGAGGGCAGGGATGGCGTCAATTCTCGCCAGTATTCCGGGGATCGCCGCCCGAAGCAGCTTCCGCCCCGGACCCCTCAATATCGCAAACACAGCATTCACCATTCCATCCTCCTGACAATCACCCTGCGGACCTCGGCCCCCGCCGAGTCCGACAACGGAACGTCCGCTCGTTCGTCGATCTCCATCCCATACCGGGCCAGCTGCTCTTCGAACCTGCGCCACTCAACGGGCCGGTACTCGAGCCAGCTCGGGGATCCCACCTCGCCGCTGATTCCGACCTCGAAGTGGGCCCTCGCCCCCGGTTCCGCTAACAGATGCTTCACGAGTTGGAGGGTCGTGTCCCAGCCGAGCGGGCTGAGCGCGTTGAAGAGCTGGTTCCCATACACCTGAACCGGCCCCGGCAGCTGCGTGCACTGCGTGCGCAGGCGCATTGCGTGCCGGGCCATATAGAGGTTCGTGTGCTCAAACCGGAGCCGCCCGCCCTCGTCCCCCGCCGTGCGGGCGAACACCAGGGCGGGCCTGCTGTAGTCCACCCCGAGCACCGAATGTCCCTGCCCGGCGAGGTATCTCGCGTCGGCGCCGAGGCCGCAGCCGAGGTCGAGCACGGAGGATCCGGGGGCAATCCGGCCGGCGGTGGCGAGCGCGAAGGACGACGGGCGTGGCGAGGGATCGGCCGCGATTTCGGCCCGGTGGTGGTCCTCCCAGTTCTCGCGGTCGACGTCGAAATGGTTGAGCCACCAGTAGAACCGCCGCCCGGCCGAGGGCGGGGTGATGAAGCGGAAGGCCGGATCGGGGGTCTTCCAGCCCGGACCGTAGATGGCCGTCAGCATCTGGTCCGGTTCGGCGGGACCCGGCAGCATCCTGTCGTTGACGTTTACCGGCTTCAGCGGCAGGACCGTCACCTCGTCGGCGCGTTCACGGGCATGGAAGGTGCCGTGGAACCAGCCGGAACAGACGAAGTAGGTGAAGATGTCGAGGTAGAAGCGGTCGGTCACGGTTCCGCCCGGATACATCAGCTGCAGGTGCCCGCTGGAGTGCCGCACCACCTCATGGCCCTCCGCGACGAGCATGCGTTCAAGCTCATAGCTCTCAAGGGCGACGTCGGAGGGGTTCTCGTGCCGGCTGAGGTAGGCAAAGTCGGCATCGTCGTCGTTGGGCAGGATCCGCCCGTCGCGCACCGGGCCCAGCAGGGTTCCCCCGGTGACGAAGAGCTCGATCCCGGTCCGGTCCCGGACGAGCTCAATGAGCCGTTCGGCCTCGTCAAGGACACCCTCAATGAGCGAGGCTTCGCGCCCCTCGAAGGAGCGGGCGATCCTGCCCCACTTATTGACCACCAGCGGGATGCCAGTGGCCGGCTCGCACAGCAGCAGCTCGGTGTCGCTCTCGTCGAACTGCACGGGCTGCTCGCCGCCGATCAGGGTGCCGTCGCGTTCCACCGCCAGTCTCGCCCTGCCCCGGAGCCGCTCGGCGAGCGCCGGGGGCCACTCGACCGTCACGCCGTCCCAGCCTGAGCCGTCCTCGGGCACCCGGAACGTCCAGATGCGCCGCCCCGCGAGCAGCACCGACACCGCGGAGCCCGGGGCGAAGTCCGTTCCGGTGACGGTCAGGCTCTTGGTGTCGGCGGCGAAGAACGCGCTCACTTCGCGGTTTCCAGAGGAACGTGCAGCGGATCCGTTGCGGGCAGCCGGACGTCGAAGACCTGCCCGGTGAGGTCCGAGGCCAACACCTGCGCGCTGACGCGGGCCACTTCCCCGGCCTGGACCAGGGAGTGCTCGTCCTCGACACCGAAGGCTTTGACACGCATGGGCGTAGCCGTCCGGCTGGGGCTGATGCAGTTCACCCGGATGCGGTCCTCGCCCCACTCGTCGGCGAGCGCCTGCGTGAGGTTCACGACGGCGGCCTTCGTCGCCGAGTACACGGTGTACTTGGCCCGGCCGCGGGTGTACGAACTCGAGGAGTAGAGCAGCAATGAGCCCTGCGAAATGGAAAGGTACGAATGCGACTCCTGGGCGACGACGAAGGCCGCCATCAGGTTGACGTCGATGTCGTGCCGGATCTGCTCGTCGCTGAGCTCGGCCAGGGCCCCGATGGTCAGCACGCCCGCGGTCAGGACGACATGGTCGATCCGCCCGTACATCGCCGACGCGCCGGCGAGCGCCCGGGCCACCGAGGTACGGTCCTCAACGAAGGTACCCGAGCCGGTGCGGCTGTGACAGACGACATTGGCGCCCTCAGCGTCGAGCTGGCGGGCCAGCTCCTCACCGATGCCCGAGCTGCCGCCGAAGATGACCACAGTGGCGCCGCGCAGGCTGGCGACCGGGAACGGCACCGGTTCGACCAACTGGCTCTTCAGCTGGAACAGCTTGTCCGCGAGGTGGATGTCGATGGGGTGGGTGATCTTGATGTTCGCTTCGTGCCCGGGGACGACGATGATCGGCACGTCCGGGCGGTAGTTCAGCACGACGGAGCAGTCGTCGGTGGCCGTGAAGGACGGATCCTGCCGGGCCCGGGAGTAGGCGTCCATGATGGTGTCCCAGCGGAAGGCCTGGGGAGTCTGCCCTCGGCGCAGCGAGGCCCGCGGTGGAACGGCCCGGATGATGTTGGACGCGTCGACCTCGATGATGGTGTCGGCCGACGGGATGCCTGTGTCGACCGCCTCGTAGGTGTCGAGCGCGTCGATGCACGCGCGGATGATCGAGGAATCGACGAGCGGGCGCACCGCGTCGTGGAAGATCACCTTCGCACCGGGCTCCGCGATGGCCTGCAGCGCCCGATAGGAGGTGTCGTTGCGGTCGGCGCCCCCCTCCAGAATTGAGGAGAGCCGGGGAAAACGGGAAGCGGGAAGGAGTTCCCGCGCGCGGGCGATGCTGCCGGGGTCCATCATCACCAGGATCTCGTCGATGCCGGGGCAGGTCGAGAAGATTTCGACAGTGTGCTCAAGGCTGGTCCTGCCGGCGATGGGGACAAGCTGTTTGGGGATGTCGAGCCCCATCCGCGTGCCGACTCCTCCGGCGAGGATGACGGCGATGGTCCGCCCGCCGGGCGCGGGACCTCCACCCGGTAGCTGTCTGCTGTCCTTGGAATGCGCCATCTCTCCACCTGCCTTTCGGTTCCATCGGAATTTCGTAAGCGTACTGATATTTTTCTTGGGGGTCACTGTTTTTGTTCACCTCCGCGACGGTTGCGGTTTGACCTCCGTTAACCCTTCGGGGTGACCCGCATCCGGGGCGGTAGCCTGAGGAAATGGCTATCCGAGTACTGGCCGTGGGCCGGAAACATGAGAGCTGGGTTTCCGACGGCATTGCCCGCTACGAGAAGCGCCTCAAGAAACCCTTCGACCTGTCCTGGCAGTTCCTCCCGCACTCGGCCCGCGAGGGGGAAGCAGCCCGGGCCGAGGAATCGGAGCGGCTCCTGGCCAAGACCACCGAGCCCCGCGACTACGTGATCCTGCTCGACGAGCGGGGCAGGTCCATCGACTCGCCCGCCTTCTCCCGCACCCTGGGCGGCGCCCTAAACGCCTCCCGCCCGGTGACCTTTCTTATCGGCGGCGCCTACGGCGTCGATGACACGGTGCACCGGCGCGCCGATTTCGTCCTGTCGCTGTCGAAGCTCGTGTTCCCGCACCAGCTGGTCCGGCTCATCCTCGCCGAGCAGGTCTACCGCGCGCAGGAGATCGCCGGGCGGCGTTCCTACCATCACGAATAGGCCTCTTTCCATAACAATCGGGGAACTCAAGCCACGGCACGCCCTCCGGCACATGCATCACACGGGCACCACGCCTACTGTGGCTTCATGACTTCGGGTACCCCGCACTGGATCCTCGCCGCCGTAGCCATCGGCACCGCCACCCTGCTGGGCGCATGCGCGCCGGCGGCCTCTGAACCGACCGGAGCGGAGGCCCCGGCAGCCTCGGAGGCGGCGTCTGTGTCGCCCACAGCGTCGGAGGCGCCCTCGGCTCCGCCTGCTCCGACGGCCTCCTCCTCACCCTCGCCGTCACCCTCGTCGGCGCCTGCGGATCCTGAGCCCGATCCCGAACCGACCGAGGGCGACGGCGGGGTATGCACCGCGGCCGATCTGTCCGGTGCGGTGACCACCGGGCCGGGCGCCGGAGCCGCCGGCAGCGCCTACCGGACGCTGACGCTCACGAACACCTCCGGCGCCGCCTGCGACATGGCCGGTTATCCCGGGGTCTCGTATGTTGACGCGGCGGGCACCCAGCTCGGTGCGCCCGCGGACCGGGGCGAGCCGGGCGGGGCCTTCACGCTCGAGCCCGGCGCCTCTGCGACCGCGGTGCTGCAGCAGGTCAATGCGGGCAACTACGGCGCCGACTGCGGTGCGGTGCCCGCCGCCGGCGTGCGCGTCTATCCCCCCGGTGCAACCGACTCCCTCGTCCTGCCGCAGGAGATCACCGCCTGCTCCGCCTCATCGATCGTCCTGATGACCGTGGGCGCCATGCAGCCCGCGGGCTGACCCGCGGCCACCCCGTCCTTCTCCTCCAGGACCGGGGTGAGGAATGTCAGCAGACTGAGAGATGATGTTGGGGTGACATCGGTGCTGAGCAGGTTCACCCCAGCCACCTCGGAGTGGTTCGCCGGCGCTTTTTCCGCGCCCACCGCGGCGCAGGAGGGTGCCTGGAAGGCCATTTCGGCCGGATCGAATGCCCTGGTGGTGGCGCCGACGGGATCGGGCAAGACCCTCGCTGCGTTCCTCTGGGCCCTTGACCGGCTGCTGGTGGACGGGGAGCATTCGGCGCCCGCCGCGAACGGCTCCTCCGGACCGAAGAAGGCACCTGCAGTACCGGCGCGCAGCACCCGGGTGCTCTATATCTCCCCGCTGAAGGCGCTCGGCGTCGACGTCGAGCGTAACCTGCGTGCCCCGCTGATCGGCATCACCCAGACGGCCCGCCGGCTTGGCCTTCCGGCACCCTCAATCACCGTGGGGGTGCGCTCAGGTGACACCCCGCAGGCCGAACGGCGGGCGCTGCTCACCCGACCCCCGGACATCCTCATCACCACTCCCGAGTCGCTCTTCCTGATGCTCACCTCAAAAGCCCGGGAGACCCTGTCCGAAGTGCACACCGTCATTGTCGACGAGGTCCATGCCGTCGCCGGCACCAAGCGCGGGGCGCACCTGGCGGTGTCCCTGGCCCGCCTCGATGCCCTGCTGGGCAAGCCGGTGCAGCGGATCGGCCTTTCCGCAACAGTCGAGCCCCGGGAGACCGTCGCACGGTTCCTCTCCGGCAACGCTCCGGTGGAAATTGTCGCTCCGCCCTCGGCCAAGAAGTGGGACCTGACGGTCTCCGTGCCGGTGGAGGACATGACGGAGCTGGGCGGCGCCACCGGGGGTCCCGGCGGGACCGACGGCGACGCGGTCCCGCAGGCGAGCATCTGGCCGCACGTCGAGGAACGCATCGTCGACCTGATCGAGGAAAACCGTTCCACCATCGTCTTCGCGAACTCGCGCCGGCTCGCCGAGCGCCTCACGGCCCGGCTCAATGAGATCCACGCCGAACGCCTTGAGCGCAACGCCGTCTGGGCCGCCGGAAACGCTGACGGCGGGGCAGCCGGTGCGGAACCGGATGCTGCACAACCGACTCCCCGCGGTGGACCGGCCGCCGCGCCCGCTTTGCCGCCGGCCCAGATTATGGCGCAGGCAGGGCAGAGCGCCGGCGCCGAACCGCTGCTGGCCCGCGCCCACCACGGCTCGGTGTCGAAGGACCAGCGGGCCCTGATCGAAGACGACCTGAAGTCGGGGCGGCTGCGCTGCGTGGTGGCGACTAGCTCCCTCGAGCTGGGCATCGACATGGGCGCCGTCGACCTCGTGGTGCAGGTCGAGTCCCCGCAGTCCGTGGCCAGCGGCCTGCAGCGGGTGGGCCGGGCCGGGCACCAGGTGGGCGAGGTCTCCCAGGGGGTGCTGTTCCCCAAGCACCGCGGCGACCTGGTGAACACCACGGTGACGGTGGAGAGAATGCTGGCGGGCAAGATCGAGCCCCTCGCCATCCCCGCCAACCCGCTGGACATCCTGGCCCAGCAGACAGTGGCCGCCGCCGCGCTGGGCACCATCGACGTCGAGGAGTGGTTCGACGTCGTGCGCAGGTCCGCGCCGTTCGCAACTCTTCCCCGCTCGGCCTTCGACGCCACCCTTGACCTGCTCGCCGGGCGGTACCCCTCCGATGAGTTCGCCGGGCTGCGGCCGCGGATCATCTGGGACCGGACCGAGGGGACCATCACCGGGCGCCCCGGCGCCCAGCGCCTCGCCGTGACCTCCGGCGGCACCATCCCCGACCGGGGCCTGTTCGGGGTCTTCCTCGTCGGCTCCGAGGGTGAGGGGGCGCGGGCCGGTGGCCGGCGGGTCGGGGAACTCGACGAGGAGATGGTCTACGAATCACGGGTGGGAGACGTCTTCGCCCTCGGTGCCACCAGCTGGCGGATCGAGGAGATCACCCACGACCGGGTCCTCGTCTCCCCCGCCTTCGGCCAGCCCGGCAAGCTGCCGTTCTGGAAGGGCGACTCCCTGGGCCGTCCTGTCGAGCTGGGCAGGGCGCTGGGTGCCTTCGTCCGGGAGATGTCCTACGCCCCGGAGGACCAGGCCCGCGAGCGCTGCCAGCGCATCGGGCTCGACGAGTGGGCCTCGGGGAACCTGCTGACCTACCTCAAGGAACAGCGCGAAGCCACCGAGGTGGTGCCCAACGACCGCACGCTCGTCGTCGAACGCTTCCACGATGAGCTCGGCGACTGGCGCGTCGTCCTGCACAGCCCCTTCGGCATGCCGGTCCACGCCCCCTGGGCGCTCGCCGTCGGGGCGCGCCTCGAGCAGCGGTACGGCATTGAGGGCTCCGCCATGGCTTCCGACGACGGCATCGTGCTGCGCGTTCCCCTCATGGAGGACGAGCCGCCCGGCGCCGAACTCTTTCTCTTCGACGCCGACGAGCTCGACGGGATCGTCACTGCCGAGGTCGGAGGCTCCGCGCTGTTCGCCTCGCGGTTCCGGGAGTGCGCCGCCCGGGCGCTGCTGCTGCCCCGGCAGAACCCGAGCAAGCGCAGCCCGCTGTGGCAGCAGCGGCAGCGGTCGGCGCAGCTGCTCGACGTCGCCAAGAAGTATCCAACCTTCCCGATCGTCCTTGAGACCGTGAGGGAGGTCCTCCAGGATGTCTACGACCTGCCCGCCCTGAAGGAGCTGGCGGCCTCCCTTGAACGCCGGGAGCTGCGGATGGTCGAGGTCACCACGCAGCAGGCCTCCCCCTTCGCCCGCTCAATGCTGTTCGGGTACGTCGCCTCCTTCCTGTACGAGGGGGATTCACCCCTGGCGGAGCGCCGGGCCGCCGCCCTCTCGCTCGACCCCACCCTCCTCAACGAGCTCCTGGGCCGGGCCGAACTGCGCGAACTGCTGGACGCGAAGGTCATCGCCGACACCGAAAGTGAACTCCAGCGCCTCCGCCCGGACCGGCGCGCCCGGGGACTGGAGGGCGTCGCGGACCTGCTGCGCCTCCTGGGCCCGCTGAGCCTTGCCGAGATCGCCGAACGGCTCGAGGGCACCGCTCCGGCGGCGAATGGAGAGGGTGCCGGGGAGGAGGGGGCTGCGGTGCCGCGTGCCACCGAGGCCGAGGCCGCGGACCTGGTGGAACCGCTGCTGCGCGCCAACCGCGCCCTGAAGGTCTCCATCGCCGGCGTCGAACGGATCTCGGCCGTCGAGGACGCCGCCCGGCTGCGCGACGCCCTGGGGGTGCCCCTGCCGATGGGCATCCCGCTCGCCTTCATCGAACCCGTGGCCGATCCGCTGGGGGACCTTGTCAGCCGGTACGCCCGCACCCACGGACCCTTCACCGCCGCGGAAGCGGCGGCCCGGCTCGGCCTCGGCGTCGCCGTCGTGGCAACGGCCCTGCAGCGCCTCGCCGCCGACGGGCGCACCGTCGAGGGCGAGTTCCGGCCCGCCGAGGCCGCCCCGCAGGCCGGGGAGACCACCGTCGTCCACCCCGCCGCCCCGAGCGAGTGGTGCGACGTCGAGGTGCTGCGCCGGCTGCGGCGGCGCTCCCTCGCGGCCCTGCGGCAAGAGGTGGAGCCGGTCGACCCGGCCGCCTACGGACGCTTCCTGCCCGTCTGGCAGCACATCGGCTCGGGGCTCCGCGGACTCGACGGCGTGGCAACCGTGGTGGACCAGCTCTCCGGCGTGCCGATTCCCGCCTCGGCCTGGGAGCCGCTCATCCTGGGCCAGCGGGTGGCCAACTACTCACCGGCGATGCTCGACGAGCTCACCGCCACCGGGGAGGTGGTGTGGTCGGGTGCCGGATCGCTCGCCGGAAACGACGGCTGGATCGCCCTGCACCTTGCGGAAAACGCGCCGCTGACCCTCCGCCCCGACCCTGCGTACGAGCCCTCGCCGCTCTCCGCGGCGCTGCTCGACCTGCTCGGCGGCGGCGGAGGCTACTTCCTGCGCCAGCTCAGCACCGCCCTCGACGTCGACAGCGTCCCCTCCGAGGCCGACCTCGTCACCGCCTTGTGGGACCTGGTCTGGGCCGGGCGCGTCAGCAACGACACCTTCACCCCGGTCCGGGCCCTGCTGGCCGGCGGCCGGACCGCGCACAAGCAGCGCCAGCCCCCGGCACGCGCCCGCACCTCCCGGGCGGGACGGCTCGGCCGCGCACCGGGACGTTCCCTCACGAACAGTTCGATGAGCCTGGCCGGCGGGCCCGACGGCGTCTCCGGGTACCAGCGCGCCACCCCGCCGGTCGCGGCGGGACGCTGGAACCTGCTGCCGCCCGTGGAGAACGAGTCGACCCTCCACGCCCACGCCACCGCCGAACTGCTCCTTGACCGCTACGGCGTGGTCACCCGCGGGGCAGTGGGCAGCGAAGGGGTGCCGGGTGGGTTCGGCCTGATGTACAAGGTGCTCGCGCGGCTCGAGGAGATGGGCCGGTGCCGGCGCGGCTACTTCATCGAGCATCTCGGCGCGGCCCAGTTCGCGGTGCCCTCGACCGTTGACCGGCTGCGTTCCTTCAGCGCGGACAACGATCCGCGCTCGGAGGCCGCCGGCGGACCGGCGCTCACGGCGACGGCCCTGGCCGCGACCGACCCGGCGAACCCGTACGGCGCCGCCCTCGCCTGGCCGCAGGCCGAGGGAGGGCACCGTCCCGGCCGCAAGGCCGGCGCCCTCGTCGTGCTTGTCGACGGCGACCTGGCGCTCTACGTCGAGCGGGGCGGTAAGACGCTGCTGGTCTTCACCGAGGACCAGCCCGCCCTCGATGCGGCCGCCGCCGCCCTGGTCGGCGTCATCCGGCGGGGCGCGGCCGACAAGATGGCGCTGGAGAAGGTCAACGGCGGGGAGATCCTCGACACCGGGGTGGGCTCGGCCCTGGCCGCCGCCGGTTTCTACACGACACCCAAGGGGCTGAGGATCCGTGCTTAGAGGATTTGCGTCAGACGTCCGCTCCCGGGGGGAAACCCGTGCCTGAGGGAGATACCGTGTGGAGGGCCGCCCGCGACCTCCATGCGGCCTTGGCCGGGAAGGAACTGACCCGGTGTGACATCCGGGTGCCGCGCTTCGCCACGGTGGACTTCACCGGCGACACCGTCGAGGAGGTCGTCTCCCGCGGCAAACACCTGCTGATCCGCGGGGGCGGCGGCGGGGAGTCGGAAGGGTGGGACATCCACTCCCACCTGAAGATGGAAGGGCTCTGGCACGTGTACGCGCATGGCCAGAAGTGGCGCCGGCCCGGCTTCAAGGCGAGGTGCGTGCTCGAGACGGCCGACAACGTCGTCGTCGGTTTCGAACTGGGTTTCCTGCGGGTCCTGCCGCGCTCGGGCGAGGAGGAGGCCGTGGGCTACCTCGGGCCGGACCTGCTCGGCGGGGACTGGGACCCCGCCGAGGCGCTGCGGAGGCTGGCCCTCCAGCCGGAACGGCCCCTCGGCCTGGCCCTGCTCGACCAGCGCAACCTCGCAGGCATCGGCAACGTCTACCGCTGCGAGCTGTGCTTCCTGGCCGGGGTCCACCCCTTGACGCCCGTCGGCGAGGTCCGAAACCTGCCCCGCATCGTCGACCTGGCCAAGAAGCTGCTCGAGGCGAACAAGCTGCGAAGCACCCGCGCCACCACCGGAAACCTGCGCGGCAACAACCTGTGGGTGTACGGGCGCTCGAACCGGGGCTGCCTGCGCTGCGGCACACCGGTGGTCCTCGAACAGCTCGGGGACAGCGAACTCGAACTGCGGGACCTGTACTACTGCCCCCACTGCCAACCACCCGCCGGCGGTGGCCGTACCCTTGAAAGGTGATGAAGTCCCCCCTTCCGGTGCGCAACGGAGTCAACGCCACCCGCCTCCGCCTGCCCGAGGAAGGGCCGTGGTCGACGGCCCTCGAGTACATCCTTGACCGTTTCGACCATGTGAACCCCGACGGTATCGCTGAGCGGTTCGACCGCGGCGAGGTGGTGGCCCTCGGCGGCGCCGTGCTCACCCGGGAAACCCCGCTGACCGACCACACCTTCATCTGGTACTACCGCGAGCTTCCCGTCGAAGAGCGGCTCCCGGTGGAAATCAGCATCCTCCACCAGGACGAGGACCTGCTCGTGGTCGATAAACCCCACTTCCTGCCGACGACCCCCGGCGGCATGTATGTCGCGGAGTCGGCCCTGGTGCGCCTGCGGGTGCAGCTGGGCCTGCCCGACCTGATTCCCATGCACCGGCTGGACCGCATGACCGCCGGCATCCTGATGTTCTCGGTGAACCCGGAAACCCGCGGAAAGTATCAGCTGCTGTTCGAGAACCGCCAGATCCGCAAGGAGTACGAGGCGGTCGCCCCGGTGCGGCCGGAGCTCGGCCTCGATGTTGCACCCCTGACTGTACGGAGCCGCATCGTGAAGTCCCGCACCTACCTGCTGGCCCAGGAGGTCGAGGGCGCCCCCAACACCGAGACGGCGGTGAGCCTGCTCGAGGAGACGGCCGGCGTCGGACGGTACCGGCTGCAGCCGCACACCGGCAAGACCCACCAGCTTCGGCTGCACATGGCCGGGCTCGGACTGGGCATCCTCAACGACCCCTTCTACCCCGTGCTCAAGCCGCAGGCCGCCGACGACTTCTCGAAGCCGCTGCAGCTGCTGGCCAAGAGCATCTCCTTCACCGACCCGCTGAGCGGCACCGAGTCCTTCTTCGAATCCTCACTGCGGCTCTCGGAGTTTCCCCCGAATTAATCGGGGCTTGGCCCTACTCCTCTGCTTTCCCCGCCCGCGGCCTGTAGGTTGGGTGGGTGGAGATCCCCGGTCCCGACCTGGCCATGCCGCTCTACTTCCTGCTCATGTTCACCATCATCGTCGTGGACGTGGTCCTCCCCGTCGTGCCCTCGGAACTGATGGTGATCGCCGCCGGCACCATGGCCTCGCACGGAAACCTCTTCCTGCCCGCGGCCGTCCTCGTGGCGACCACCGGCAGCTGGGTGGGCGACCTGGCGCTGTTTATGCTCTTCCGCCGCCGCCTGACGCACTGGCTCGACCGCTTCCGCTGGGGCCGGTCCGTCCACAGCGGGCTCCGCCGCGCCGTGGAGAAGGCCGGAAAGTCCCCTACCTACGCCGGACTGGTCGCGGTGCGCTTCCTGCCCGGCGGCCGAACCGCCAGCGTCGCGGCGGCCGGCATCGCAGAGGTCGCGCTCCGCCCCTTTCTGGTCCTGACCGCACTGGGCGCATGTCTGTGGGCCGCGTGGCTCCTGGGCCTTGGCTACCTGACCGGAGCCTCCACCGGACTGCCCCTCTGGGTGAGCGTCGTGCTGGGAACCGCCGTCGGGACCCTCGTGGGGCTCGTGACCGCAGCCGTTCTTGGTCTGCGCCAGCGCCGGAGGGCCAAGGCCGCCGGCGCCGGGGAAACCGAAGAGGCGGCCGGCTCGGATTCGCGATGATCCCGCCCGGCCACCTGCCCGCCGCTGCGCGGAAGTAGGTAGGCTGGATGCGAGCGCACGGGACACCCGCGGCGCAGCACCCGTCGAAAGGGAGGCGATGAAGCCGACGCATGAGGTGAAGCTCCCGCCTGCGCCCGCGGTTCCTCCGACGGTGTCCGCGGCTCGGGACGGTTCCACTGGCCCGGGTGGCGCTGCGCACAAGATTCGGGCCCTGACCGCCGCGCTGGGAGCCGGCAGGGCACGCGGACGGCTGCGGCCCGCGACCGCGGTGCTGGGAATCGGCAGGGCACGCGGACGGATGCGGCCCGCGACCGCGGCGCTGGGAATCGGCAGGGCACGCAGACGGATCCCCTCCGCGACCGCCGTGCTGGGAGCGGGCGGGGCACGCCGAGGGGACCCGGCCCTGCCGGCCGTGTTCCGAGGCGGGCGGGGAAGAATGCCCGCCTGGACGGCCGTGCCGCGGGATCGCCTTGCGGCTGCTGCCGGCCACGTCGGGTCCTGGGATCCGGACCTGCTGCGCGCCGTCCTGGTCTCCTTGGCCGCGGCGGCCTGGCTCCTTGCACCGGGCGGACGCGGCTGGGATCCGTTCCAGTCCGGGCCGCCGCTGCCGGGGCCGACCCTGCTTCTTCCCGCCGCGGGCGCCCTGTGGATCCGGATCCTCATCGACCTCGCGCTGTGCGCCTACGTGCTGTACCAGTGGCTGCCCTCGCAGCGCCGGAAGGAGCGCCAGCGCCGACTCGGCTGGACCCTCGCCTCGGCCCTCGTGCTCCTCACCGCCGTCCGGCTGAGCGGCCGGGAGGAGCTGCAGACCCTGGCGGCGGCGATCGTCGTCCTGCTCCTCGGCGTCCTGCTGACCACCCTGGGCACGCTGAACCGCTACCCCGCGGAGGGTCGGATCGAAGGCGCGGCCGTCGATGTACCCCTCGGCCTGCTGTTGGGCTGGACCATCATCGAGACGGCAGTGCGCGCCGCCGCGCTGGCCGACCGGCAGGGGACGGACCTGTTCGACCTCGGCGCACAGACGTGGGCCCTGATCGCCGTGGGGGTGGTGACGGTCGGAACGGCGGTCCTGTGCAGTACGGGCAGAGGGCATCTCAGCGTCGCCCTGGCGGTAGTCTGGGGGCTCATCTGGCTCCTCTTCGAGAGGCTCTTCGGCGAACCCGCATCGGCGCCGGTCGCCTTCGCGGCCGGCCTTGCCGTCTTCCTGCTGCTGATCACCGCCGGTTCGCGGAGGCACCGGGTGGACCATGAGCGCCGGCGGCGGTTGCGTGCCCTCCAGGACGCCGCCCGGCCTCCCCTCAACCTCGCCGGATAGCACCGGAAGGCTGGACCTCAGTCCGGTGGCTCAGTCGGGCGGTTCAGTTGCGTCGGGCCGTTTGAGCCAGTCGAGGGCACGGTCCCTCGACGTGAAGAAATGCGTGGGGCACGGTGGGCTGTGAAGGCCGAGGAAGAAGTTCGCCAGGAGCCGGTCGACCGGAGAGGATCCCAGCAGCGCAATCCGTGAGGCGCCGCACGGGATGGAGAAGGTGCTGCGGGCTCCCCTGCTGACCGACCGGGTGGCCTCCATGTCGACGAGCATGGGGTGGGAGGTGTCAGCGCAGAGCAGATTGACGACGTCCATGGCTGCCCGCGCATCGGCCGAGGTGATGTGGATGCCGCGGTCCCACTTCAGGTGCAGGACGCCGTCAGGCCGGAGCTCAAGCGTGCCCTTCCCACCGTCGATCGGCAGCGGCGCCGTGGATTCTCCCGGCGGGGTTGCCATTCAAACTCCCTTCCGCGGCTGCAGCACCGCAAAGTAGCCGGGGATCGGTGTTGACTCGGCGGTCTCTGCTGGAACGGTATGGATGACGGCCGGTCCGTCGGCGAGAAGCTGCCATTGGTCGGCGGGGAAGGCGGCCCCGCGCTCGGTGGCGCCGAAGTGGCCGGGCCGCGGGAGCCCGGCGATGGCGCGCTTCAGGCCCGCCGGAATATACCCGGGGGCGGCCCCGAGCCGTTCGACGTATTCGAGGGAGCTGCCCGGAAAATTGGTTTCGGTGAGGAACACCCGGCCGCCGCGCACTGAGGTGCGGACATTGGCGGCCAGCTGTGCCCTCGACCGGGGCGGCAGGACATGGAGGACCCCGCGGACGAAGACATTGCACCCCCCGGGGTAGGGGGAGACTTCGGCGCCCGGTTCGGTGGCGTCAACGACGGCGAAGGAGACATTGGCCAGTCCCGCGGCCTCCGCCTCGGCACGGGCGATGGCGCTGGGAGACACATCGATGCCGAGCGCCTCGGGAAAGATGCCTGCCAGCCAGCGGGTGAACGACCCGTTGCCGCACCCGACGTCGATGACCGGCAGCGACGTGTCGAGGTGGGCCCGGAGTGCCTCGGCGTACTGCTCCCGCTCCGCATCGGAGGCGGAATCCCAGAGCACCTGTCCGCCTGCGCCCGTGGTCCGGATGTCCTTCCAGTACCCCTCCCACGCCCGATGGGGATCCCGGGGCGCCCGTGCAGCCAGCCACGCAATCCTCGGCACCAGCCGTGCCCGGTTCAGCAGTCGGACGGCCGCGCTATCTCCTTTTGTCACATGCGTCACTTTGCCACCTTGTCCGGAGTGCGGCCAGCCCGACCCGCCGGTACCGGGCCGGGCGGCAGGGTTAGGCTGGCGGGGTGATCACGCAGGCCCGGGCCAAAGCGGTGCGTTCCGGCGGCCCCGCGGAGCGCGGACCGGAGCTGCCGCCCCTCGCCCGCTTCCCGGTGTTCGCCGCAATGGCCGCACTCGGCGTGCTCCTCACTGCGGCCAGCTCGGCGTACGGCTACCACCGCGACGAACTGTATTTCCGGATGCTGCCCCCGGAGTGGGGCTACGTGGACCAGCCCCCGCTGACCCCGCTGCTGGTGAGGCTCTTCAGCGTCCTCGTCGCCGATGAGGTGTGGGCCATCCGCATCCCGGCAACGATGGCCGCCGTCGCGTCGGTCCTCGTGGTCGTGCTGATCACCCGGGAGCTGGGCGGCGGCCGGGCAGCCCAAGGGCTGTGCGCGTGGGCCTACGCCTTCGCGACGGCGCCGCTGCTGTTCGGGCATGTGATGCTCACCGCCACCCTCGACCTCGTGTTCTGGCCCGCCGTCGTCCTGCTGATGATGCGCGCCGTGCTGCGGGAACAGCCCGCCTGGTGGCTCGCGGCGGGCTCCGTCGTCGGGCTGGCCATGTACAACAAGCTGCTGATCGCCGGGCTGCTGGTGTCCCTGGCGGCTGGCCTGCTCCTTGCCGGCCCGAGGAAGGTGTTCCGCTCGGGCCGGGTCTGGGGTGCGGCTGCGCTGGCGCTCGCCATCGGTTCGCCGAACCTCTTCTACCAGACGGCGCATGGCTGGCCGCAGCTCGAGATGGGGGCGGCACTCGCGGAGAACAACGCGGCCGAAACCCGGGTGCTGATGTGGCCCTTCCTGGTCCTGGCGCTCGGGCCTCCCCTCGCCGCGGTCTGGGCTGCGGGTGCCATTGCCCTGCTGCGCCGGCCTCAGTGGCGGCCCGTGCGGTTCAGCGCCGCCGCCCTGCCCATCCTGCTGGCCCTGACCTTCCTTGCGGGTGGGCAGATCTACTACCCCTCGGGTCTGCTGACCGTGCTGTTTGCGGCAGGCTGCGTGCCCACCGCTGCCTTCCTGTCCGCCGCCCGGGCCCGGTGGCGGGCGCTCGCCGCGGGCGCCGTCGCCCTCAATCCGGCGGTCGCGGCCGTCATTTCCCTGCCGGTGCTGCCGGTGCCTACCCTGGCCGCCAGCCCGGTTCCGGACATCAACCAGGTGGCCGCGGACCAGGTGGGCTGGCCGGTGTACGTGGAGCAGGTCGCCGCCGTGTACCGCTCCCTGCCCGGGAAGGACGCCGAAGGGGCCGTCCTCATCGCGAGCAACTACGGCGAAGCCGGGGCGCTGGCGCGGTACGGACCCGCGCTGGGGCTGCCTCCGGCCTACAGCGGGCACAATGAGCTTCAGCTTCGTGGGAAACCACCGGACACCGGCGGCGCGGTGATCGTCGTCGGGGGCCAGGCTTCGCTGGCGCGCACCCTCCTCGATGACTGCCGGAGGGCCGGGGTGCTCGATAACGGTGTCGGCGTCGACAACGAGGAACAGGGCCAGGAAATTCTCGTCTGCTCCTCCCCTGCGTCCGGCTGGCGCGAGCTGTGGCCGTCCTTCGCCCACTACGACTGACAGTGGAACTGGCGGTAGAGGAGGATGGGCGTATGACACCGACTGCTGACCCCTGGCGTTCCTCCGCCGCAGGGGCCGGGGACGTCCGGCTCGTGCGCCTGCCACCGGCCGCCATCCACGCCCTGGCCGACGGCGACCTCGCCGCCGCGCAGCTTCGAACTCCCGCGGTGCTGACGGAGCATCTGGTCTCCAGCGGCTGCCGTGCCGTCTGGAGGATGCGCAGCCGTCAGCTCCTCACGTCCCCGGCCGACGCGGACTGGATCACCCGGCTCATCGTCGATGCCGCCGGGAGCACCGTTGGGCGGGCGGGCTTCCACGGACCGCCCGCCGACGGGAGAGTCGAGGTTGGATACGAGGTGGATCCCGGACACCGGCGGCGCGGCCATGCCCGGGCGGCCCTGACGATCCTCCTCGACATCGCCGACGCCGAACCCGGAGTACACGCGGTCCGCGCCTCGGTCCGGCCGGACAACCTGCCCTCACAGCGCCTCGTCGACTCCTTCGGTTTCCGGGCGGTGGGCCGGCAATGGGATGAGGACGACGGATGGGAAACGGTGCTTGAACTCGCCCTGGCCTGACCTGGGCCTACACCAGCGGGCGGCTGAGCACCATGCGGGGCCATCGGGCCAGGCCGGCGGCGGCCTCGTCGGCCACGATCTGAAACAGGCCGGGCTCCAGGGCGTCGTCCGGCACGTCGTGGAAGTCCAGGCGCCGGTAGTACGGGGCGTTCCAGGGGACCTCGTCGAAGGTGGTCAGCGTGAGGTTTACCAGCCCCTGCCCGCGGCCCCAGTCCGCAGCGGTCTCGAGGAGGCGCCGTCCGATCCCTCGCCGGGCGCGGGAGGGGTGCACGCTGACCTGCTCGACGTGGGCGTCAGCGCCGACGCGCTTTACGAGCAGGTAGCCCACCGGGGAGCCGTCGGCGTCGACGGCGGCCCAGGCCCGGCCCTCCGCCTGGAACTCGGCGAGCTCGTCCACCGACAGCGGCTCGTCCTCGGCGATCTCCGCCATGCCGAGCGCACGGAACTGCTCCCCCGCTGCCCGTTCAATCTCGCGGAGGGCCTGAAGCTCGGCGGGTGCCGCGCTCCGGATCCGCACCCCAGACGGCTCGGCGTCCGGTGTCAGGGGTGCCCCGGCTTGGGGTCGAGCTCCTGGAAGAGGGTGAGCTGGAGCCCTGCCGGAGCGTCGAGCCGGGAGTTGAGCGAACGCCAGGGCGTCTCACGAGGTTCGGCGATCAGTTCGGCTCCGGCCTCGACGAGGCGGTGCGTGGTACCGGCGGCGTCGTCCACCTCAAAAGCGATCCGGATCCGCGCGCTCGGCCGGCCCTCCGCCTCGACGCTGTCAATCAGTCGCACCTGCGCGGGATTCGATAGTTCGAGGGTGGCACGGCCGGCGTCGAGGATGCTCACCCGGGCGCCGTCACCGCCCTCGTACGCCTCCTCCTCGGGCATGCCCAGCACGTCCCGGTAGAACGCCAGCGCCGCGTCGTAGTCCTCCGCACGCACCACGACCCGCAGCTGCCGCACCGGACTGGCGGGCTCCTTCTCCGTCATGGCCGCAGTCTAATCCTCTCTTCAGGCTCAGACGATGGCCGAAAGCCCGGTGAGGGCCCGCCCTACAATGAGGGTGTTGATCTCGTAGGAGCCTTCATAGGTGTAGATGGCCTCGGCATCGGCGAAGATCTTCGCCATACCGTAGTCCGTTACGATCCCGTTGCCGCCAAGAATACTCCGCCCAAGGGCGACCGTCTCGCGCATGCGCGCCGTCGTGTAGGACTTCGCCAGGGCCGCCTGGGGCATGCCCGGTCCCTCCGGGGTGCCCGCCGATCCGGCGCCGTCCTGCAGCTGGGCGATCCGGACCATGAGCGCCAGGCTCGCCGTCGTATTGCCGAGCATCGTCACCAGCTGGTCCTGGATGAGCTGGAAGCTGCCCAGCGGGCGGCCGAACTGGTAGCGCTCCAGCGCGTACCGGCGCGCGACGTCGTATGCGGCCAGCTGCTGCCCCACCGCCTGCCATCCCACCAGGATGCGCGAGCCGAGGAGCAGGCGCCGGGTGTCGGAGAAACTGTCGATCCCCTCGAAGCGGTCGGCTTCGGCCACCCGCACGTCCTCGAGGAGAATATCCGCGTTCTGCACGGTGCGCAGGGCGATCTTGTTCTCGATCACGGTCCGGGTGACCCCGGGCAGGGTGGCGTCGAGGATAAAGCCGCGCACCGCCGACGTTTCGGTGTCGCGCGCCCACAGCAGCATGTAGTCGCAGAAGGTCCCGTTGCCGATCCACCGTTTGGCTCCGTTGAGGATCCAGGTGTTTCCGTCGCGGGTGGCCGTGGTGGCCATCCCGCCGGCGATGTCGGATCCGTGCTGCGGCTCGGTCAGGGCGAACGCCCCGGTGATGCGCAGGTCCATGGCCGCCTGGAGGAGCCGCCGCTTCTGGTCCGCGGACCCGAACTGGTGGAGTGCCTCGACGAAGAGGTCGTGGTGGACCATGAAGAAGGTCGCCAGGGAGGTGTCGGCGCGCGTCATTTCCGCGATGATCATTCCGCCGAAGAGGTGGCTGTAGCCCTGCTGCACCGGTGTACTCAGTTCGAGTGCCGCAAGCTTCGGCAGGATATCGTGGGGGAACTCGGCGCGGTTCCACCAATCTCCCGCCGACGGCGCCACCTCCTTGGCGAGGAAGTCGCGCACGTCGTCAAGCTTCGCCCGCTCGGAGTCGCTCAGCAGCGATTCGAAGCCGAGGAAGTCCGCGGCCGGAAGATTACTGGTGTCGAACCGGCTCTCCATTGAGCAGTCCTTTCGGTTGGCGGCCGAGGCCGGGAAGGAGTTACCGCGGACCCATGCGGATGGCGCCGTCGAGCCGGATGGTCTCGCCGTTGAGCATCTGGTTCGCAATGATCGAGGACGCCAGCGCGGCGTACTCGGAGGGTTTGCCCAGCCGGGAGGGGTGGGGCACCTGGCTGCCGAGGGAGTCCTGGGCCTCCTGCGGCAGGCCCGCCATCATGGGGGTCTCGAAGATGCCCGGGGCGATGGTGACGACGCGGATCAGGTGCCGGGCGAGCTCCCGCGCCAGGGGAAGCGTCATGGCGGCGACCCCGCCCTTGGACGCCGCGTAGGCGGGCTGGCCGATCTGGCCGTCGAAGGCCGCGACGGAGGCCGTATTGATGATCACCCCGCGTTCCGGGGAACCTCCCGAGCCTTCCACGGGCTCGACGGCGGCCATCGCTTCGGCCGCGAGCCGGATAACATTGAAGGTGCCGGTGAGGTTCACGGCGATCACCCGCTCGAACTGCTCGAGCGGCAGCACCCCGTTCCGGCCGATGACCTTCCCGGGGGTGGCGATGCCCGCGCAGTTCACCAGGACCCGCAGGGGCGCCCGCTCCCCCGCGGCGGCAACCGCGGCGCCGACCTGGGCGGCGTCGGCGACGTCGGCGGGGACGAACTGCGCGCGCGGGCCGAGCCGGCCGGCGGCCTCGGCCCCGGCGGAGGAGGGAAGGTCAAGGAGGACGACGAAGGCGCCCTCGTCGATCAGCCGCTGGGCCGTTGCCAGCCCCAGCCCGGAGGCCCCGCCGGTGACCAGTGCCGCCGAACCCGCTACATCCATGAAGAGCCCCCTGAAGAAATGTGCATGCTGCTGATTCAGCGTACTGTGATGGCGCCCACACCGCATCCGAAGCGGGCTTTCTTGGGCAGAATGCTCAATCCGCAAGCGGTGCCGGTTGGTTAGGGTGGTCTTATGCTCACCCCGCCGGACTCCGCCGGGCCGGACACGCCCGCGTCCCGGGCGCAGGCGGCCGCCGAGAGCGTCGAAGCCCTCTTCGCCGCCCGCGCGTTCGGCCTGCCCGGCACCCGCCTGGGCCGGATCGCCTTTCCCCGTCCCGGAGGGCGGGGCCCCGCCTGGCACTACTGGTGGCAGGCACACTATCTCGATGCCCTCCTCGACGGGCACCTGCGCCTGCGCACCCGGGACCCGGCAGGTGCGGACGCCGCCCTGCGGTGCGCGGTGCGGCTGGCCCGGGGCATCCGGTTGCGGAACGGGGTGCGGTGGACAAACTCCTACTTCGACGACATGGCCTGGCTCGCGCTTGCCCTCCAGCGGCTCGACGGCTGCCTGATCGACTCCGGACGGCGCCCCCGCCACGGGCGGGCCCGAGCCGCCCTCGGGGCGGCGCTGCGCTCGGCGGCCACGCCGGAGTTCGGCGGAGGGGTCTACTGGAACACCCGGCGCGATTTCAAGAACACCCCGGCAACAGCCCCGGCCGCCCTTTTCTTCGCCCGCTCAGGCGACCGGGAGCGGGCCGCGGAGCTGCTGGCCTGGCTGCGCCGCCGGCTGTGGGACGCGGAGTCGGGGCTCTACCTCGACGGCATTCAGCGCACCGCCGAGGGCGAGAAGCTGAAGCGCGCGGTCTACACCTACAACCAGGGGCCCGTCCTGGGTGCCCTGACCTCCCTCGGTGACGGGCACAACCTGCGGCAGGCGGAGTCCCTCATCGCCGCGGCGCAGGCCCGACTCACCACCCCGGAGGGCTCCCTGCGCACGCACGGCTCCGGTGACGGCGGTCTGTTCACCGGCATCCTCGCCCGCTACCTCGCAGAGGCGGCGCTCGCACCGGGGCTGGCCCCGCATGCCGCCGGGACCGCCCGGAGCCTTGTCGAGGCGACGGCGGCCGCCCTGTGGGAGGGGCACCGCAGCTTTGGAGGCGCGCGCATCTTTCCATCGGCTCCCGGGGCGGCCGCCGCCCCGCCGGTCGACCTCTCGACCCAGCTCCAGGCCCTGCTGGTCTTCGAGGCCGAGGCGCGGATCGACCGGCACCAGGCCGGGCCCGCGCTGTCTTCCCGGGGATCCCACGCAGGTACGAGGCCGGAAATAATTACGTCACACGAACGTGACGAAAAAGGTGTGATTTCCGACACCTAAGTGGTGAAATAGGAATAAGTTAGGACATGCTTACCTGTGTGTGAGGGTATTCACTTCAGTCCCCCCGGTCCAGCCCAGCCGCTGCCGCCCGCCGTTTTGTTGAAAGGCTCCAATGATCTTCAGTTCCAAGCAGGTTCAGCCCGCCGCACTCACGGCCGCCCTGCTTCTCGCCCTGACCGCCTGCGGCTCGGGAGCGGCCTCCGAACCCGCCGCGGGAGAGGGATCGGATTCGGCCGCCGAGCTGACCGTCTACAACGCGCAGCACGAGTCGATGACCCAGGCCTGGGTCGATGAATTCACCAAGGAAACCGGGATCGAGGTGACGGTCCGCCAGGGCAGCGACACCGAGATGAGCAACCAGATCCTGCAGGAGGGCGAGAAGTCCCCCGCCGACGTGTTCATCACCGAGAACTCCCCGGCCATGACCCAGGTCGAGAACGCCGGATTGTTCGCGGACATCCCCGCGGCCGTCCAGGAAAACGTCCCCGCGGAGTACCGTCCCACCACCGGCAAGTGGACCGGCGTCGCCGCCCGCTCCACCCTGTTCGTCTACAACCCGGAGAAGATCTCCGAGGCCGAGCTGCCGACGTCGATTATGGACCTCGCCGACCCGAAGTGGGCCGGACGCTGGGGCGCCGCTGCCGGGGGCGCGGACTTCCAGGCCATCGTCTCGGCCATGCTCGAACTTGAGGGCGAGGAGGCCACCGCCGAGTGGCTCGCCGCCATGAAGGACGGCGCCAAGATCTACCCCAAGAACGGCGCCGCCATGAAGGCAGTGAACGCCGGCGAAGTCGATGCCGCCGTGATCTACCACTACTACTACACCGCCGATCAGGCTGGCACCGGTGAGAACTCGAGCGACCTCGAGCCCTACTACTTCAAGGGCTCCGACGCCGGAGCGTTCGTCTCGATCTCAGGTGCCGGGGTGCTGAAGTCGTCCGACAACCAGGACGCGGCCAACCAGTTCCTTGAGTTCATCACCAGCAAGGAAGGCCAGGAGACCCTGAGCACCGGCAGCGACTACGAATACCCCGTGAGCGCCGAGGTCACCCCGCGCGAGGGCCTCGTCCCGCTCGCCGAGCTCGAGGCGCCCACGGTCGATCCGGCCAAGCTCAACGGCGAGAAGGTCGTTGAACTGATGACCGACGCCGGGCTCCTCTAAGGGGCGGAAAGGCGCAACCGGGCCGCCATGGCCACATCCCAGCGGATCCGCGAAACGGCGGGCAGGAGCCTCGGCTCCCGCCCGCCTTTCGGCGTTTCCGCGACGGCCGTACTCGTCACCCTGGGGACGCTGATTCCGCTTGGGTTCGTGGTCGCGGTCACCGCCACCACCGGCTGGGAGACCGCCGTCGACCTGATCGTGCGGCCCCGGGTGGGTGAGCTGCTGTTCAACACCATCGCCCTGGTCGTCCTGACGGTTCCGGCCTGCATCGTCCTCGGGGTGGCTGCGGCCTGGCTCGTCGAGCGCACCGACCTCCCGGGGGCGCGTACCGCCTCCCTGCTGTTGGCCGCCCCCCTCGCCGTGCCGGCATTCGTCAACAGCTACGCCTGGGCCGGCACCGTCCCGTCGCTCTCGGGCATTCCCGGCGGCGTCCTGATCTCCGTGCTGAGCTACTACCCGCTGGTGTACATCCCGGCGTCTGCAATGCTGCGGCGGCTCGATTCCGGCCTGGAGCAGTCGGCGGCCTCCCTCGGAATGGGCCCCTGGCGGGTCTTCTTCCGTGTTGTCCTCCCCCAGCTCCGGCTGGCCGTCGGCGGGGGCGCCCTCCTGGTAGGCCTGCACCTGCTGGCCGAATACGGCGCCTACTCCATGATCCGCTTCGACACCTTCACCACGGCGATCCTCCAGCAGTTCCAGTCGACCTTCAACAGCGCCGCCGCGAACATGCTCGCCAGCGTCCTGGTGGTTCTATGCCTGCTCCTGCTGCTGGCCGAGTCCGCGGCCCGCGGCAACGCCCGCTACGCCCGGATCGGGCCGGGGGTCGCTGCGGCTCCGGCCGCCCGGCCGCTGGACCGGTGGAAGCCCGCCGGGGTCCTGTTCGTGCTGGTGCTTATTGTGCTGGCGCTGGGGGTGCCGCTGGTCAATGTGATCCGCTGGCTCATCGCGGGCGGCAGGGCGGTCTGGGAGGTCGACGAGCTCGCCACCGCCCTGTTCCAGACCCTCGGGTACGGCGTCACGGGGGCCGCTGTCACAGTTCTCGCCGCGTTCCCCATCGCGTGGCTCGCCGTGCGCTACGGCGGCAGGTTCGCCCGGTTCCTCGAGAGCAGCAACTACATCACCAGTTCCATGCCGGGGATCGTCGTGGCGCTGGCGTTCGTGACGGTCACCATCAACTTCGCCTACCCGCTCTACCAGGAGACCCCGGTCGTGATCGCGGCCTATGCGCTGCTGTTCCTGCCCCGGGCCCTGGTCAACCTGCGCGCCGGGTTCGCCCAGGCCCCCCGGGAGCTCGAGGAGGCCGCCCAGGCGCTGGGCACGCGTCCGCTGGGCGCCTTCGTTCGGGTGACCCTGCGCCTGACCGCCCCGGCGGCCGCCGCGGGCGCCGCACTGGTCTTCCTCGCCGTCTCCACCGAATTGACCGCCACCCTGGTGCTGGCGCCCTCGGGCGTCACGACCCTCGCCACCCGGTTCTGGGCGCTCAGCTCCGAGATCGACTACGCCGGGGCCGCCCCGTACGCCCTGCTGTTGATCCTGCTGTCCCTGCCCATGACCTACCTGCTGTACCGGCAGTCCCAGAAGGCGGTCGGCCAGTGAGCGGGGACGGCACGGCATGACCACCTCCCCCCTGCTCCCGGCCGTGAACCACCTCGAACTGCTGGACATCACCAAGTCCTTCGGCAGCACCCCGGTGCTGCGCGGGCTGACCCTGTCGGTACAGAAGGGCATCACAACGGCCATCGTAGGCCCGTCCGGATCCGGAAAGACGACGCTGCTGCGCATCATCGCCGGCTTCGACTCCCCCGACTCGGGCGTCGTGGAGTTCGACGGCGGCGTCGTCGCGGGCGGACCCGGACACGCCGTACCGGCCCACAAACGCAATATCGGCTACGTGGCCCAGGATGGCGCCCTGTTCCCCCACCTCTCGGTCGGCGAAAACGTCGCCTTCGGCCTGGACCGCCGCGCCTTCGGGCGCAGGGCCGCCCGTGCGCGCGTCGCGGAACTGCTCGGCATGGTCTCGCTCGATGCCGGCTACGCGGACCGCCGGCCGGACCAGCTCTCGGGCGGCCAGCAGCAGCGGGTGGCGCTGGCCCGGGCGCTGGCCCGGGGGCCCTCCCTGATGCTCCTCGACGAGCCGTTCTCCGCCCTCGACGCGGGCCTGCGGGTCGCCACCCGCAAGACCGTCGCGAAGACCCTCGCCGAAACCGGCGTGACGACCATCCTCGTCACCCATGACCAGTCCGAGGCGCTCTCCTTCGCCGACCAGGTCGCCGTAATGCGCGGAGGCGTCCTGGCGCAGGTGGGCAACCCCTTCGTCGTCTACACCCGCCCGGCCGACCGGGCGACGGCGGAGTTCCTCGGCGACGCCGTCATCCTCGAAGCCCACCTTCAGGGCTCCCTGGCCATGTGCGCATTGGGCGGCATCCCGGTGCGCCGGCCCACCTGCCAGGGCAGTGTGCAGCTCATGCTGCGCCCCGAACAGATCCGGATCGCCGAGGACGGTAATATCCGCGGCACCGTCGTGGAGACCGACTTCTTCGGCCCCGAGGTGACGGTGAAAATCCGCCTCCACGGCAGCGCAGGGCCCGCCGGGGACGGCGTCAATGGCTTCAACGGCATGGACGGCCAGACGGTCACCATCCGGCACTGGAACGCCGCCATGGCGCGGGTGGGCACCGAACTGCGCCTCCGCGTGGTCGGCGAGGGCGTCGCCTTCCCGGCGTAGGCCCGGCGCGGCGGCGCCGCAGCCCTACCGCTTCTGCGGGTACGGCGTTTCCCCGCGCTCGAGCATTCCCACGAACCGTTCGACTGCCCGCTGCCGACCCGCCGGGGTGTGCACCTGCCCGAGTCGGAAGATCAGGGCATACCGGTTCTGGGAGGACAGCCCATCGAAGGCCGCCTGAGCCCGGGGGCTGGCGGACACCGCGGCGGCGAGGTCGTCCGGCACCACCGCCGTGGCCGGGCCTGCGTACGCGCGGTCCCACCGCCCGTCCGCCCGTGCCGCCTCCACCGCAGCGAGGCCGGCAGGCCGCATCCTCCCCTCGGCTGTGAGCCGCTCGATGGAGGTGCAGTTGCGGATGGACCAGATGCTCTTCGGCGTGCGCGGCGTGAACCGCTGGAGGTAGCTCTCCGCGTCCCGGCCCCGCCGCTGCCCGTCGATCCAGCCGAAGCAGAGCACCTCGTCGAGCGCCTCCGCATAGGTCAGGGTGGTGAGCGTGCCGCCCTTCTTCGTCAGGATCAGCCACACCCCCGGGGAATCGGCGTGCTCCGCCTCGAGCCACTGTGTCCACTCCCGGACGCCGGGGAGGAGCAGTTCGGGCAGATCGTCGGCCATGGCGCAACCTTATGCGCGACCGCCGGGGAGCGCCAGCAAGGCTCCTGTCCGGCGCCGGCGTCAGCCGACCGTGAGCCGGAGACGCTCCCTGCGCCCGCTTATGACGTCGGTGGCGACGGCGAGGACGAGGACCGCCGCCATCAGGACGATCAGCGCAACCGGCAGGAGGCTGAGCCCGACATTGTCGAGCAGCAGCCCTCCGAGAAGCGCACCGCTGGCGATGCCGATATTGAAGGCCGTCGCCTGCAGCGCGGCTGCGAGATCACGGATCCGCGCCGACGCGGTGCGCAGCATGCGCGTCTGGATCATGGCGGGAAGCCCCCCAAAGGCGGCGCCCCACACGACGATGGCTGCCAGGACGACGCCGGTGTTCCCTGCCGCCGCGATAAGCGTCCCGACCGCGGCAATAACGATCAGCACGGCAGCAGCGAACCCCCTGCGGGGGAAGCGGTCGGCGGCGTAGCCGGCCGCCGCCAGCCCGATGATCCCGGCACCGCCGTAGAGGAACAGGACGAGCGCCACGGAGTCCATGCCGAACGTGGATACCTCGGTCAGCCAGGAGGCGATGTAGGTATAGAACGCGTTCTGCCCGGCCAGCAGGACGAGGATGACGGCGCACAGCAGGAGGACAGGCTTCAGGCTCGGCTCGCGGCGGAACCGCACCTCCTCTTCACCGGCCTTCCGCTCCACGAGGTGCCGGATCGGCGGTAGGAGGGCGACGAGGATGGCGGCCAGCAACACGGCAACGACTCCGATTGCGGTGAACGCCACCCGCCAGCTGGAGGCGTTGCCGACCGCCGTGGAGATGGGGACACCGAGCACGAAGGCTGCAGTGACGCCACCGGAGGTGAAGGCCACCGACTTGCCCAACTGCTGGGCCGGCACAAGGTGTGCGGGGTAGGCGGCCACCACGGCCCAGCAGAGTCCGAGGGCCAGGCCGCCGAGGATCCGGGCCCCGACGAGGAAGGCGTAGGTCGGGGCGAGGGCCGCGGCGAAGTTGGCGGCGGCCATGATGAGCAGGATCACGACGAGCAGTTGCTTGCGCGGGTACCGCCGGGTCAGTGCTGACAGGGGCGTGGTGGCGACGACGACCGTGGCGGCGAAGATTGTGACCAGGTAGCCGGCCGTCGAGAGCCCGACGCCCAGGTCGCGCGCCATCTGCGGCAGGAGCCCCGTGGGCAGCAGCTCACCGGTGACCGCGACGAATCCGACGCCGGCGAGGGCCAACAGTCCGGCGTAGGGAAACGGTGCCGCGGCAGTCACCCGCGGAGAGGAAACGGACAAAGGGAAACCAATCGTTTCGAAGTCAGGCCCCCCGTACCTTTCGAAAGAGATTCTAGGTCCTGGCCCGCCCGGAACTCACGACCCGAGGCGCATATTAAGCGGCCACTCCAGCAGCCGCGGACAGTCGCCCGCGTTCAGCCAATGGCCGAAGGAGAGCGCGCCGCTGTCTTCCGGGGCCGTTCCTGCTATAAAACTTGGTTATGAATGTGCGCACCCCCGACCCCAATCCAGGCTGGCTCTCCGAAGAGGATCTTTACGAGGCCCGCCGCCGGCTCCCCATGGTTTACGTGGAGGCGATCCCGGTCCGGTGTGATGCCCTGGGCTACGTCAACGAGGTCGGGCTGCTCCTGCAGGCCAACGCCGAGGGTGAGATGGTGCGCACCTTCGTCTCCGGGCGGGTGATGTACCGGGAGACCATCCGGGCCGCTCTCCTGCGCCACCTCGAAAAGGACCTCGGCCCCCTCGCCCTGCCCCAGCTTCCGCCGTCGGTGCTGCCGTTCACCATCGCCGAGTACTTCCCCTCCCCCTCCGAGACCGGCCTGACCGACGACCGCCAGCACGCCGTCGCCCTGGCCTACCTGATCCCGGTCACCGGGGAGTGCAGTCCGCGCCAGGACGCCCTCGAGCTGTCCTGGCTGACGCCCTCGGAAGCCCTCAGCCCCTCCATTCAGGCGGAGCTGTCGGGCGGCCGCGCGGACCTGCTCCGCCAGGCCCTGGCCCATGCCGGCTGGGGCCGCTAGTCGGGCTTCGGGACGCCGTTCCCGTATCTTTATCTAGGCACAGGTCAGCGGAACGCCCTGATGCCACACGCGGGGGCAGCTGAGCGAGGTACGAAAAAAGTGGAAAAAGACACTCTCCAGGCACGGCCCGTCGCGGCCGAGGTCCTCGCCGCCGGCCAGCGCATTGCGCTTCCGGACGGCTCCGGCTACGTCGAGGTGGGCAGCGTCGACATCGAGTCCGACGACTTCGGCGTTCCCGCCGTCGTCGTCGCCACCCTGGCCGGTGGGCGGACGCTGCGCATCGCCAGCGGATCGGTGGTGTCGGTCGAGGCCGTGGGAGGCGCCCCGCTGGTTCCCGCGGTGGCGGCCGACGACGGCTCGCCCGAGGAACTGGTGGCCCAGGTCGCCGCACTCCACCCGGGCAGCGACCGGATCAGCGAGCTGGCCGAGCGGCTGGCGCGCGGGATCAACTTCAAGTCCGGCTCGAACCTCCAGGACCTTCACGACCTCGCGCTGACCCTCTTCGTCGACCGGGGCGACACCGACAGCGCCCTGAGGACGGCGGACCTGCTCACCGACCTTGGGTTCGACGGCAACTTCGGACGGTGGAAGTGGATCGAGAGCGCGCTGGCCATGGCCGCGTACCTGACCCGGGACGACGAGGCGCGCTCGGCGGCGTACTCCGTGGCGCTGCGGGTGGCCGATGAGTCCGAGACCGACCCGCTGCGCGCCAAGGTGAACGCAGCGGTGCGGCAGCGCCAGCTGAACAACCCCAACCTGTACGACCCGGAGATCCTGAGGGCCACCGCCGCCGGCAACCGGGCGGCCGAGAAGGACTGGCGGGTGCTGCGCTTCGGCGTCCTGCTCTATCTGCGGGCGCACGGCGGCTCCGAGACCCTCAGCCGCGACGTGCTCGACCGGCGCATCGCCAACGAGCTCAGCGCCGTCGCGGGCCTCGCCAGCGCCTCCTGAGCCGCACCGCGGACGGGAGGACCCGCGGTAGCTGGCAAAATGGACAGGTGCATCCACAGTCCCAGCAGTCGTCCTTCTCGTTCACCGTCGGCACCCGGTTGGAGGAAACCACCGACCGCCCCGACGGGCAGGGGCGGCGGCACGGCCGTACCGGGGTGATTTCGACGCCGCACGGACAGATCGCCACGCCGGCGTTCATCCCCGTCGGCACCAAGGCGACCGTCAAGTCCGTCCTGCCCGAGTCGATGAAGGACCTCGGCGCCCAGGCGCTGCTCGCCAACGCCTACCACCTGTACCTGCAGCCGGGTCCCGACATCCTCGACGAGGCCGGCGGCCTGGGCGCCTTCATGAACTGGCCGGGGCCCACCTTCACCGATTCGGGCGGCTTCCAGGTGATGAGCCTCGGGTCGGGGTTCAAAAAGGTCATCAACATGGACGTCCCCTCCGGGTCCGAGGCGGCCGGCGCCGACGACCGGGTGGCGGCCGGGAAGGAACGCCTGGCGCACATCGACGACGACGGCGTCTGGTTCAAATCCCACCTCAACGGCGACCGGCACCGCTTCAGCCCGGAAATCTCAATGCAGGTCCAGCACCAGCTCGGCGCCGACGTCATGTTCGCCTTCGATGAGCTCACCACGCTAATGAACTCGCGCGGCTACCAGGAGGAATCGCTGGAGCGCACCCGGCTGTGGGCCGAGCGGTGCATCGCCGAGCATGAGCGGCTCTCCAAGGAGCGCAGCCACCGGCCGTACCAGGCCCTCTTCGGCGTGATCCAGGGCGCCCAGTACGAGGACCTGCGCCGGAAGGCCTCCCAGGACCTCGGCTCCATGAACTTCGACGGCTTCGGGATCGGCGGGGCACTGGAGAAGGAGAACCTTGGCACGATCCTCGGCTGGTGCAGCGAGGAACTGCCCGAGGACAAGCCGCGGCACCTGCTGGGTATCTCGGAACCGGACGACCTGTTCACCGGCATCGAGAACGGCGCCGACACCTTCGACTGCGTCTCTCCCACCCGGGTCGCGCGGAATTCGGCGTTCTACACCCCCGACGGCCGCTGGAACCTCTCGAATGCGCGCTTCCGGCGCGACTTCACGCCGCTCGTCGAGGGCTGCGACTGCTACACCTGCACCAACTACACCCGCGCCTACATCCACCACCTGTTCAAGGCGAAGGAGATGGTGTCGGCGACCCTGATCTCGATCCACAACGAGCGGTTCGTGGTGCGGATGGTCGACGACGCGCGGGCCGCGATCGCGGACGGGACGTTCTACGAGCTCAAGGCCGAGGTCCTCGGGCGCTACTACGCCTCGGCCCCGGCACGCTGATCCCGAAGGGCGGCAGGAGCACCCCCATGGGCAGCGCCAGGCCTCATTTCGCGGGCGCGGGCGTCGGCGCGGGCGTCGCCGGCGCGAAGCAGACGAGGCCTCCGGGGGCCTTGTCGACGCTCTCCGCGGGGGCGATCGCGGAGAAGCCCGAGCCGAGGACGATGTCGATGGTGCGCCCCTTGCGCTTGTCGACCACATAGACGGATTTCGGGATGGTGCGCTGGAGGGTGAAGGCATTGGCCTTCCCGTCCGGGCCGGAGACGACAATGGCAGTCATCCCGGTGGGGTCGACGCTCCGGTTGCCGACCTCGGCGACCACGAAGGCGCGCTCCCGCAGCTGGCCCGCGGCGGTGCCGGCCAGGCCCTCGATGTCGGTGCTGTTGTACACATTGACGGTCACCGAGCTGGGGTCCTGGTAGTCGAAGGGGCCTGCCGGGCAGGTTTCGGTGGGCCGGGGCGTGGGCTCGAGTGCGGCGATGCGGATGTCCCCGCGGTTGATGCCGACCGCGGTGAAGGCCGCGGCGCCGAGCAGCCCCACCAACAGCAGCAGGACGACGCCGTGGCGGATCCGTTTTGAGGTGAGGGCGCGCCGGTCCCGCTCCTCCGCGGCGAACACGGCTCCGAGGTCGGTCTCAGTGACGATCCGCTGTCCGTGCCACTCCGTCGGGTCCCTGCGGGCGCGGGCCCGGGCACGGCGGCCCGAAGGCTCCTCAGCCATCGATCACCAGCACCCGCGCGTGGAGGATGGTGCGCTGGTGAAGGGCGGTGCGGACGGCCCGGTGCAGCCCGTCCTCAAGGTACAGGGTGTCCTGCCACTGGACGACATGGGGGAAGAGATCCCCGAAAAACGTTGAATCCTCGGCGAGTAGGGCCTCGAGGTCAAGCGTGGTTTTTGTCGTCACCAGTTCGTCGAGCCGGACCTGCCGGGGAGGCACCTCAGCCCAGTCTCTTGGGGACACGTGTCCGTGGTCCGGGTAGGGTCGGCCATCGCTCACAGCTTTGAAGATCACTGATACAGCCTATGGAAAACAGGCGCGCAATGGAATATAAGCCTCCGCGGCCGCCGATCCGTGGCCAAAGGGTTACCTTTGGCCACGGATGTCGGCCTAGAAATCCACGCCGGATTGAAGGATGACGTTGGCGTACGGGGTGGCCTCCCCGGTGCGGATCACCAGCCGCGCCGTGGGCAGCAGGGCCTTCAGGTCGTCGTGCGGGATGGTTCGGGGAGTAAGCCCCTCCGCACGCACCCACTCGCCGGCCACGCCGTCCTGCGCTTCGGTGGCGATGATGCTGCCTTCGACGACGATCTCTGCCAGCACCGCCCGCAGCACATCCGCGAACCGGGGAATCCCCCGGACCAGGGTGAGGTCGACGGTCGGGACCGTCGCGGGGATGGGCAGGCCGCTGTCGGCGATGACGACGAGGTGGCCGTGGCCCAGGCCCGCGATGGCCGAGCTGAGAGCGGGGTTCAGGATGCCTGAACGCTTCATTCGATCGCCCCTTCGCGCGTGCTGACCCCGTCCCCGGGGAGCTCGTCACCCAGTGCCGGGTAGGACGGCTGGGCCCCCTCGGACCGGACGGCGTACGCACCGACGCGCACGGCGAACCCGACGCCGGAGACCAGGCTGTCGCCCGCGGCAAGGCGGGCGGCGAGCGCCCCGACGAAGGCGTCACCGGCCCCGGTGGTGTCGACCGCCGAAACCTTCGGCGCCGGGAAGTGCTCCACCGTGCCGTTGGAGGCCACCATGGCTCCTTCGGCACCGAGGGTGAGGACGACGGAGGCGAAGCCGGCCGCCGACAGCGCCTCGATGATCCTTCGGTGGTCCGCCGCCGTGGGGAGGTCCCGGACTCCCAGTTGCTCGAGCACCAGGATGCCCTCGTGCTCGTTGACCACCAACGGGTCGGCGGCCAGCAGCGCGGAGCGGTCGATGTCGATCACCGGCGCAAGGTTGATCATCACACGGCCCTGGGCGTGCCGCACGGCTTCGGCAATCGACTCGGCGGGGATTTCCCCCTGAAGCACGAGGACCGAGGCCTCAGAGATCAGGGACGCCTGGGATTCCACGACCTCGCGGATCACCTCGGCGTTGGCGCCGGGGATCACCACGATTGAGTTTTCGCCGCTTACCGAAACCTGGACGAGGGCCACGCCGGTGCCGGCGTCCGCATGGCGGAGGGCGAGCCGGACCCCAGCGGAACGCAGCCCGGCCAGGGCTGCGTCCGCGTAGGCGTCCCGGCCGACGGCGCCGATCAGGGTGACCGGCGCCCCCAGCCGTGCGGCCGCTACGGCCTGATTGGCACCCTTGCCACCGGGCAGGACGGTCATTGACCGGCCCAGCACGGTTTCACCCGGTTGCGGATGGCGTTCCAGCGTCACGACGAGGTCGGCGTTGATCGACCCCACGACGACGACGCCCGGTGGATTGGTGCTCATTCCGTGAACTCTCCGACGTTTTCCTCGTTGACGGTGGTCACGGGCACGGGAACCGTGGACTCGACCTCTTCGTCGTTGAGGAGCTGGACGAGGATCTCGACCGAGCGCTTGCCGAGCTCAGCGGGCTGCTGGGCGATCGTGGCCGTCAGGGTGCCCGCCTCGATCGCAACGAGCCCTTCCTCCGTGCCGTCGAAGCCGACGACGCTGACCTCGCTGCCGGCCCGGTCACCGAGCGCCTGGATGGCGCCCAGCGCCATCTCATCATTCTCGGCGAAGATTCCGGTGACGTCCGGGTTGGACTGCAGCAGGTTCGTTGCCACGTTCAGCGCTTCCGCCCGGTCGAAGTTGGCGGTCTGCTGCGCCACCACCTCAATGTCCGGGTAGGCCTTGAGTCCTTCGGCGAACCCTTCCCCGCGGTCGCGGCTGGCGGAGGTTCCCGCCACGCCCTGGAGCACGATCACCTTGCCCTTCTCGCCCATGGCCCGGGCCAGTTCTTCGGCGGCCTGCTTCCCGCCGGCCACATTGTCACTTGAAACCAGGGACTGGATTTCGGCCCCGTTCACGGTGCGGTCGACGGCCACGATGGGAGTGGCGTTCTCGATCAGCGGGGCCACCGAAGCCGCCGCAGCGTCCGAGTCGACCGGGTTGATGATGACGCCGTCGGTGCCGCTCGCGGCGGTGGCGAGCTGGTTGGTCTGCGTCGCGGAATCGTTCTGCGCGTCGATGACCTCGAGGTCGATTCCGGCGTCATCGGCCGCGGCCTGGGCACCGTCGCGCAGTTCGACGAAGAACGGGTTGTTCAGCGTCGAGACAGCCAGCGTGACGCTGTCGCCGCCTGACGCCGCGTCGTCTCCGCCGCGGTTGCATGCGGCGACGCCGAGCAGGAGTGCGGCTGAGGCGGAAAGCGTCACGATCTTGGTGGGAGTGAACTTCATTGTTTTTTCCTTTTATCAGTGGGGTGGTTAGAGAGGAAAGTTTTAGTGCTGCGCGGTCTTGCGGCGGAGCGAGTCCACACCGACGGCCAGGGCGATCACGAGGCCGATGACCACCTGCTGCCAGAAGGATGAGACGTTGAGCAGGTTGAGCCCGTTGCGGATGACAACCAGGACGAGCGCACCGATCAGGGTGCCGCTGATCCGCCCGACACCGCCGGCGAGGGAGGCCCCGCCGATGACGACGGCGGCAATGGCGTCAAGCTCATACCCGACCGCCGCCTGCGGCTGGGCCGAATCGAGCCTGCCGGACAGCAGCAGACCCGCGAGCGCCGCGAAGAGCCCGGAGAGCGCGAAGACTGTGATGAGGACCCGCCGCACGGGGATACCGGACAGCCGGGCGGCCTCGGTGTTGCCGCCCACTGCGTACATGTAGCGGCCCATGACCGTGAAGTTGAGGATCAGGGCTGCGACGGTACCGGCGATGATCAGCACCACGATGGGCATGGGCACCGGGCCGAGCATGCTGCCGAGGAAGGAAACCTCGGGAGCGGTCGGGATGGGCCGGCCGCCGGAGAGGACCAGGGTGAGACCGCGGGCCACACTCAGCATTGCGAGGGTGGCAATGAACGATGGAAGTCGTCCGTAGCTCACCGCTAGTCCGCTCACCGCGCCGCTCAGGGTGCCGATGAGGAGCCCTCCAATCAGTGCGATCCAGCCTGGCAGGTCGGCCTGGGAGAAAATCCAGGCCGAGCCCATCGCCGAGAGTGCCGCAACCGATCCCACGGACAGGTCGATTCCGGCCGCGACGATCACGAAGGTGAGCCCGAAGGCGAGCACCGCGATCACCGAGGCCTGGATGCCGACGTTCAAAAGGTTCCGGCCGGTAAGGAAGTCGGGGGTGGCGATGAAGAGCGCCAGCCCGAGGACCACCAGCCCTACGAGTGCTCCATTACCAGAGAGGAACGTCATGAACGATCCCCGTCCGCGCCCCTTGGGGACAGCTACAGCTTCAGCTACCTTGTTCATGATTCGTCCTTCATCTGCTTGTCTTCAATTTCTCGCTGTACATCGCGGACGGCCAGCGACATCACTGAGTCCTGCGTTGCGGATTCGGCTGGCAGTTGGCCGGACACATGGCCGCCGCTCATGACGACGATCCTGTCGGCCATACCGAGCACTTCGGGCAGTTCGCTTGAGACCATCACGACGGCGCCGCCGGCCGCGGTGATGGCGTTGATCAATTCGTAGATTTCGACCTTCGCCCCGACGTCGACGCCGCGGGTCGGTTCATCGAGCAGCAGGACGGTTGCGCCGGCGACGATCCACCGGGCGAAAACTGTTTTCTGCTGGTTCCCGCCGGAGAGCGAGCCGACGGTCTGGTCGAGGCTCGACATCCGGATCCGGAGCTTGTCGGCGACCTCCTGGGCACGCTTGCGCTGCCCGGCGAAATCGACGATCCCGGCCCGCGCCGTCGCCGCCAGGGTCGCGTAGCCGATGTTCTCGTTGACCGCCGCGCCCAGGACAAGGCCCTGGACCTTCCGGTCCTCGGGCACGTGGCCGATGCCGGCCCGGATCGCCGCACCGACGTTGAGCGGCGGCAGGGCCTTGCCCCGGACCGAGATGGTTCCCGAGGTGTACGGGTCGATTCCGGCGATGGCGCGGATCACCTCGGTGCGGCCCGCACCGACCAGCCCGGCGAGCGCGACGACCTCACCGGCCTGCACCGAGAAGGAAACGTTGTTGACCATGCCCTTCGTGGAGAGCCCGCGGACCTCGAGCAGGGTTTCTGCGGGCCCGGCGTACTCGCGGCGGCGCGGGAACTGCTGGTCGATGTCACGGCCGACCATGAGGCGTACCAGTTCGTCCTCGTGGGTGGTGGCGGGAACCTCCGCAATGAACCGGCCGTCGCGCAGGACCGAGACCGAATCGCCGATGGCGGCGATCTCGTCGAGGTGATGGCTGATGAACACCATTCCCACCCCGCGGGACCTCAGGTCCTCCACGACCTTGAACAGCGAGGCGATCTCCCGCTTGGTCAGTGCCGCGGTCGGCTCGTCGAGGATCAGCATGCGGGCGTTCAGGCTCAGGGCCTTCGCGATCTCGACGAGCTGCTGGTGCGCAATGCCCAGTTCCCCCACCTGGCGGTCGACGTCAAGGTCCAGCCCGATCAGGGCGAGGGCGGCGCGCGCGTCCTCCTTCATCCGAGCCTTGTCCACCAGCCCGAACCGGCGGGGCAGGCGCCCCAGGGAGATGTTCTCGGCGATGCTCATCGTGCCCACCAGGTTGAGTTCCTGGTGGATGGTGGCGATACCGTGCTTTTCGGAGGCCTTGGTATCGGGAAGCTGGACCTCCTCGCCGTCGATCAGGATCCTGCCGCCGTCGGGTTGGTGGACGCCTGCCATCATCTTGATCAGGGTCGATTTGCCGGCTCCGTTTTCGCCCAGGAGAACCTGCACCTTGCCGGGCAGCACGTTGACACTGACGCCATCGATCACGGTGACGGGGCCAAACGCCTTCGACACATTGTCCAGCGTAAGGATGGGACTGCCGTTCATGATTGCCGTTCTTTCTCAAATTCGGGGGTGGAGCCGCGGACGATCAGGCGGCCTGGGATGGTGTGGGAGGCGGGTGATCCGCCCCCGATGACGCTCATCAGCATGTCGACAGCCAGGCGCCCCATTGCGTCGATATCGTGTGCGATCACCGTGAGTGGCGGGTTGATGAGGGTGAACGCGTCGATGTCGTCGTGGGCGACGAAAGCGAGGTCGGTCCCGATGGCGATGCCGCGTTCATTACAGACCCCTACCGCCCCGATGCTCATCAGGCTGTCCGCGGCGAGCAGGGCCGTGGGCGGGTTGGCGAGGTCGAGGAGGGTTCGCGCCCCTTCGGCTCCGCTGGCAGCCTGGAAGTCGCCGAGGAAGATGAGATCGGCGTCGGTATCCGCCCCCGTGGCAGCCAGGGCTTCCTTGTAGGAGCGGAGGCGCTCGCGGCCTGTGGAGGTTGACTGCGGGCCGGCGATGTAGCCGATGCGGCGGTGTCCCCGGGCCGTGAGGTGCTTCACGGCGTCGTGGATGCCCGTCGAGTTATCCGGGCTGACGGAGGGGACCTTGATGGAGTCGAGGACCCGGTCAACGAAGACCACCGGCACCCCGCTGCGGAGCAGCTGGCTGAGGTTGCCGCCATCACCCTGGGGTGCCGCAATGACACCGTCCACCCGCTGGGACAGCATGACGTCAATGTACTCGTCCTGCTGCTCCACATTCTCGTTCGCGTTACCAAACAGCGTCATGTATCCGAAACTGCGGGCCCGCTGCTCCACTGCATGGGCGAGGTCGCCGAAGAAGGGATTGCGGACGTCCGGGAGGAGCAGGCCAATGGTCTGCGTGCGGGTATTCCGTAGGGACCGGGCCTGCGCATTGGGACGAAAGCCGAGCCGTCCGGCCGCGGCCTCAACGGCCTTGCGCGCCTCCGGCGAGGTTGCCGGGTGGCCCGAGAGGACGCGCGATGCTGTGGCTTTCGAAACCCCCGCGGCCTCCGCCACGTCCTTGATCGTAATCTGCTTCATTGCATTTCCTTACGGTGGAATCGATTCCATGGAATCGATTCCACGAGTATGTGCTCTCATGCCTTGATTGTCAACAGGCGCCGGGGCGGCGTCGGTCCATAATGGGACATGCCCTTTTTCGAAGCCCGCATGGGCCTGCTCCTCGACGTTGACGGCCCCATTGCCAGCCCCGTCACGCGTACTGTTCCCCAGCCGATCATCGATTACCTGCTCCGGCTGGCCGGCGCCGGATGGCCTGTGGTCTTCAACACGGGCCGCTCGGACGCTTTCATTCGGGAACAGTTATTGAACCCCATGATGGCCTCAGGTATTCCCGACGGGGTGCGGTTCCATGCGATCTGCGAAAAGGGTGCGTCCTGGTTCAGCTTCGACGCCGACGGTGCAGGTGAAGTGCACGTGGACAAGGAACTTGCCCTGCCCTCCAGCTTCGGCGACGACGTCCGGGACCTGGTGGAGGAGAAGTACTCCGCACTGATGTTCTTCGATGAGACCAAGCGCGCGATGGTCTCGGTCGAGCAGTCGCTCGATGTCAGCAGCGCCGACTACCTTGCCGGCCAGGCTGAGTTCGACGCCGACGCGTTCGACATCCTGGTGAGCTACGACATGGGCGGAATCCGGCTGGGCCGCGAGCGGCCCGACAGCAACGGAGAGGTGGGCTACCGCATCGACCCCACCATCATCTCCACCGACATCGAATCGGTCCGGTTGGGCAAGGACCTCGGCGCTGAGCGGGCGCTGGCCCTGCTGGCGCCCTATGGAGAAGTTCCCAACACGTGGCGGACCGTCGGCGACTCACGGACCGATTACGCCATGGCGGACTACCTCCACGGCAAGGGCTACGACGTCGCGCACGTCGACGTCCGGCCCTCCGACGGCGTGCCGGAGAAGCCGTACCCCATCCTTATCGAGGAGGGCCTGGTCAACGAAGAGGCCGGGGCAGCCTTCCTCGCAGGCTGCGTCGCAGTCCTCGCCAAGTAGGGCCGAGTAGGCCGGCGCTCAGGCTGCGGCCTTTCGACATGACTCGATCGCGGCAGCGATCTCGGGCGCGTCGGGCTCCACTGTGGGGGCAAAGCGGTCGATGATGATCCCTTCCCGGTTGATGAGGAATTTCTCGAAGTTCCACCTCACCAGCCCGGGCAGCACCGACTTCGACAGCCCGGCGCCCTTGTACTGGGTCAGCCGGGCGTACAGCGGGTGCTGGTTCTTCCCGCGCACATCCGCCTTGCGCGTGAGCGGGAAGGTGACTCCGAAATTCATCGAGCAGAAGGCCCGGATGTCCTCGTCGGTCCCCGGTTCCTGGTTCATGAACTGGTTGCAGGGAACGCCGAGCACGACGAAGCCGTCCGCCTCGTACTTCCGGTACAGCCGCTCAAGCCCCTCGTACTGGGGAGTGAAGCCGCAATTCGAGGCGACGTTGACCACCAGGACGATGCTGCCCCGGTAGTCGCCGAAGGACCGCGTGGTGCCGTCGTTCATGGCCAGCTCGATGTCATAGAGGTCACTTGTGGGCATGGCTGCTCCTCACTGGTCGTTACCGGTGCAGGATCTTCGTTTCGGGGCGCCCTTTGGATGGGATGCCCGGCGGGGAAGTTGGGGCAGAGAAAGCAGGACAGGGAACTCCGCGGCCGTGGCCTTCGTGAAAGAGGTCAGCGGCATTCCTGCCCGCGCCGGTTTTCCAGGGAGACCTATGCTGATGGATCTTGTTGCGGCATGGCGCACTCAGCTGCGCACCACGTTCACCGCGGGTGATCCTGCAATTCCCCAGTGGCAGTTGGATCTCGAACAGGGCGACGACGTCGGCTACTTCGTTCCCGGCTCCGCCGTGTGGGCGGTGAACGGATCAATGACCCCGCTGGTTGCGGGCGTCCGTGCGTTGCTGCTCCAGGCCCTGCATCCCGGCGCTATGGCAGGCGTCCACGCGCACTCCTCATTCCGTGAGGACCCGCTGGGACGCCTGGCCAACACCATCCGGTGGATCTTCACCGTCACCTACGGATCCCAGCGTACAGCGCAGGAGGGATCCGCCTTCGTCCAGCGGCTGCACCAGCGGGTCCGGGGCACGTACGTCGACAGCAACGGCACCACTCGCGAGTATTCCGCCGCCGATCCTGCGCTCGTCCGCTGGGTCCACCTCGCCTTCACCGATGCGTTCCTCGCCGCACACAAGGCCTACGGGGATCCCATCCCCGGCGGCGGCGACCAGTACGTCGCCGAGTGGGCGCAGGCCGGTGAGCTCATGGGGGTTGAGTCGCCACCGCGTTCGGAAGCGGAGCTGGCAGCACAGTTGAGGGCTTTCGACCCTGAGCTGACGAACAGCGACCAGGTCCAGGAGGCCCTCGCGTACATCAAGCGCCCTCCCCTGCCGGCCTCTCAGCGGCTCGGTTATCGGGTGCTGTTCGCCGCGGCGGTCGCGACCCTTGAGCCGCGTCATCGGGAAATGCTCGGGTTGCGGGTGCCTTCCCTCGGGCCGATCCCGCTTCCGGTCAAGGCGGCAACCCATCTTGTCCTGAAGGTGGTGCGTCTTGGGCTGGGGCCGGAGGGCCCGAGCGAAGCGGCCGCCCGCCGTCGGATCGCGCGGGTACGGGCAGCCGGATCCAGCCGACGAACCGCGTGACGGAGGCGTCGGACCGATGACGCCAGCCTGGAGCGAGCGGGCACGGGCAGCCGCATTCAGCCCCCCGAACGGCGAGACAGAGGCGTCGGACCGATGACGCCCGCCGTCGGATCGCGCGGGTACGGGCGGCCGGATCCAGCCGACGAACCGCGTGACGGAGGCGTCGGACCGATGACGCCAGCCTGGAGCGAGCGGGCACGGGCAGCCGCATTCAGCCCCCCGAACGGCGAGACAGAGGCGTCGGACCGAGGCGGATGCCGGACCGATGACTCCATCCCGGAGCGCGCGGGCACGGGCAGCCGGATCGAGCCCGCGAACGGCGTGACGGAGGCTCCAGGCGCCCGGCCTCCCCGAGTTCCGGCTCCGACTCCTAGGAACCTGTCCGCCGTGAAGGCATGAAAAAAGCCCCGGCCATTGAAGACCGGGGCTTATTTTCTGCGGAGGATGGGGGATTTGAACCCCCGAGGGCGTTAACCCAACACGCGTTCCAGGCGTGCGCCATAGGCCGCTAGGCGAATCCTCCTAATTTGGAGCAGATACCAGAATACCTAAACATGGGTCAGGTTCCGAATCGGCGCCCTCCGCCTGTTTTGTCAGAGGGAGGTGATGGACTATGGGCATGGTCCAGCCAGCACCGGAAACCAAGGCCGACGAAGCCTTCGATCCCGGGTGGACGGAGCCCAGTTCGGCCCTCGAGGGTGGCTTGTTCTCGTACCTTGAAAACGAGCCGCTATGGCTCGCGCACGAGCTTACGACTCTTGACCCTGCCGCCATCGCCGAGCTGAATGCCGGTGAGTCTGTAGACACCCTTGAGAAGGTTGCGCGGTTGGAGAGATGGCTTTCCGCCCTGAAGGCCCGGATTGTTCACCGCGTCGGCACTTCGATGACCGAACGCGCACGCTCCGGGGTCGAGCACCGCCTGGCGTCCATGAACGCGGTCAGCGAGACCGCGTGTGTCCTCAACATTCCTGAGGGTACTGCCGGTTTCCTTCTCAATGAATCGACCGCCCTGGTCGAAGACTTCCCACCGTCACTCGAGGCGCTGGATTCAGGGATGATCACCTACCAGCACGCGCAGGTGATCATCCGGGAAAGCACTGGCATTCCTGCTGAAGAGCGGGCCGGGTATGAGGAATCCCTGCTGAAGGTGGCCCCGGACCTGACCCGTCCGCAGCTCGCGGTCCGGGCCCGGCGGCTGAGGGAGACAATGTGCCCCAAGGCAGCCGCCGAGCGACGTACCAAGGCCGAGGCCGACCGGGCCGTCTGGCTGGAACCGGCTCCGGACGGCATGGCCTACCTTGGTGCGTTCCTGGGCGCCGAAAACGCCGTCGCCATGTTCGACCGGCTGACCCGTGCCGCTCGCGCCGCACAGGGGCCGAACGAGGCGCGGACCTTGGCCCAGCTGCGTGCGGATGCGCTGGCAGGCCTGGTGATCCAGGACAACCCCTCCCTGCAGGAAAACGGGATTCTAAGTGGCATTCGGCCCCAGGTGCTCGTGACCGTTCCGGTGCTGTCCCTGCTGCGAGAGAGCGGAATGCCCGGTGACCTCGAGGGGTACGGCCCGATCCCGGCAAGTGTCGCCCGGAAGCTCGCGGCGAATGCACCTTCCCTGCTGCGGCTGCTCACCGATCCGGTGGATTCGGCGGTGCTCGACGTCGGTCGACGCCGCTATCGGGTACCGACTGACCTGAAAACCTATCTGCGCGTCCGCGACAAGACCTGCAGGTATCCGGGATGTAACCGGTCAGCGGCCACGGCGGACCTCGACCACACGATCCCCTGGGAAGACGGCGGAAGCACCGGGCCGGGGAACCTCGCCTGCCTCTGCCCCAAGCACCACCGCATGAAACACGAGGCCGGCTGGTCGGTGCGGCAGCATCCGGGAGGGGTGCTCGCCTGGACGTCGCCAACCGGGAGAAATTACTCGACGAGACCGGAGGATCCTCCTGCCGCGATGCCGTCTGATACCGGACAGTCGTGGGCATCAGCGGGGGCATCAGGGCAGGGGTCGGGTCGAACGCCCGGTCCGGCCTGGCGTCCGCCACTGCCTGAGCACCCGCCGCCCTTCTAGGCTTCTCACCCTCCGGGAGCGTAGGGACACCGGCCGGCCCGGCGTCCGCCACCGCCCTGAGCACCCGCCGCCCTTATAGGCTTGCCACCCGCGGGAAAGGTAAGTACGCGCGGCCATCTTGACGCCGCCGTTGCCCATCGGAAGCCCGGATCGAGGCACAACGCACCGCCAGCAGGGCGCTCAGGAGCAGTCCCCAAGTTCCTGTAGACTATTTCCCGGCCCCTCATGTGGTGTCATCCTGTGAACTCCCCCAGGACCGGAAGGTAGCAAGGGTAAGCGGGCTCTGGCAGGTGCATGGGGGGTCTTTACTTTAACCGTCGGCCGGATAGGCCGACCCCTTGGCAGGGAATGCGGCGAGGGAGCTGAACCATGGAGACGATCTCAGGGGCAGGGCGCTTTGCGCCAAGCCCTTCCGGCGAGCTGCACCTCGGCAACCTCCGCACGGCAATCCTCGCCTGGCTGTTCGCCCGGTCCACAGGACGCCAATTCCTGCTCCGCATCGAGGATCTCGACACCGCCCGCGCCGGCGCCGAGGAAGCCCAGATCAGGGAACTGTCAGACCTGGGCCTGGACTGGGACTTACCGCCCATCCGCCAGAGCGAGCACCTGCCGCGCTACGAGGCGAGCATCGCGTCCCTGGTGGAGGCGGGCCTGCTGTATGAGTGCTTCTGCACCCGCCGCGACATCGCGGAGGCCGCCACCGCTCCCCACGCGCTACCCGGTGTCTACCCCGGAACCTGCCGGAACCTCACCGAATCCCAGCGCGAGCTCCGCCGCCGCGAGCGGCCGCCCGCGCTCCGGCTGCGCGCCGGCGTCGAGGCCCTCACCATTCAGGACCGGCTGCACGGCGAGTACACCGGTCCCGTCGATGACTTCGTGGTCCGGCGCAATGACGGCGTGCCCGCCTACAACCTCGCGGTCGTCGTCGACGACGCCGCGCAGGGAATCGACCAGGTGGTGCGCGGCGGAGACCTTCTCAGCTCGGCCCCGCGCCAGGCGTACCTCGCGGGCCTGCTCGGAGTCCCGGCCCCGCTCTACGCGCACGTGCCGCTGGCACTGGGCAAGGACGGGCGCAGGCTGGCCAAGCGGGATGGATCGGTGACCCTCGAAGCCCTCGGCGCGGAGGGCCTGCCCGTGGAGGCCGTCCGCGCCATCATCCTGAAATCGATGGACCTGCCGGCCGGTCCGTTGAGTGCCGTCCTTGAAGTATTTGATCCGGACCTGCTCCCCCGCGATCCGTGGATCGTGGAGCCTTCCCTCTTCTCCCCCACCGGAATGCGTTCCGTCACCCGCAACCGATAAGGTTCATCTGTGAGTACAGCCCTTTACCGTCGGTACCGCCCCGAGACCTTCGCGGACGTGATCGGCCAGGAGCACGTCACCGACCCGCTGATGGCCGCCATCGAAAAGGGCCGGGTCAATCACGCTTACCTGTTCTCCGGGCCCCGCGGCTGCGGCAAGACCACCTCGGCACGCATCCTCGCCCGCTGCCTGAACTGCGCCCAAGGCCCGACGCCGACGCCGTGCGGTGTGTGCGACAGCTGCGTCGAGCTGGCCCGCAACGGCTCCGGCAGCCTCGATGTCATCGAGATCGACGCCGCGAGCCACGGCGGCGTCGACGACGCCCGCGACCTCCGCGAGCGCGCCACCTTCGCTCCGGTGCGCGACCGCTACAAGATCTTCATCATCGACGAGGCCCACATGGTGACCTCGGCCGGCTTCAATGCGCTCCTCAAGATCGTCGAAGAGCCACCGGAGCACATCCTCTTCATCTTCGCGACAACCGAGCCGGACAAGGTGATCGGGACGATCCGCTCGCGGACCCACCACTACCCCTTCCGGCTGGTGCCGCAGGAACCGCTGATGGCCTACCTAGAGCTGCTGTGCCGGCAGGAGAACGTTCCGGTTGCTCCGGGCGTGCTCTCCCTGGTGGTGCGGGCCGGCGGCGGATCCGTGCGCGATTCCCTCTCCGTGCTCGACCAGCTGATGGCAGGTGCGGGCGAGTCCGGCGTTGACTATGAACTGGCCGTCTCCCTACTCGGCTACACCCACGCGACCCTGCTAGACGACGTCGTCGACGCCGTCGCTGCCGGAGACGCCGCGACCGTCTTCACCGCAGTGGACCGGGTGATCCAGACCGGGCACGATCCGCGGCGGTTTGTTGAGGACCTCCTCGAGCGCTTCCGCGACCTGATCGTCATCAACGCCGTCCCCGAGGGGGCGGCTTCCGTACTGCGGGGCATCCCGGAGGACCAGCTGCACCGCATGCGGACGCAGGCGAACCAGCTTGGCGCCGGAGAATTGTCCCGTGCCGCCGACATCACCAACACCGCGCTCACCGAGATGACCGGAGCGACGTCACCGCGGCTGCACCTCGAGCTGCTGTGCGCGCGGATCCTGCTGCCCGCCGCGGACGAGTCTGTCCGCGGAACCCTTGCGCGGGTCGACCGGATCGAGCGCCGGCTCGCCTACGCAGGCACCGACCCGGCGCCGGCGACGGCAGCCCAGCCGGTGCGTGCAGCGGGTCAGGGCTCGGGCCGTCCCGCTGTGCCCGCCGCCGATGGAATGCAGGGCGCCGCACCGGTTCCCGCCGGCTCGCCGTCGGTTCCAACCGGGGGCACCACCCGCCCGACAGCCGGTGCGCCCCACGCATCGGAGACAGCAACGCCGGGCACGCCGGCATCAGGCAGGACGACGGCGGGCGAGAGTCCTTCGGCGAGCCGGAATGCCGATACTGCGGCAGCGGCCACCCCAACACCGGACGCGACGTCGCCTGCGGCAACCGGCGGCGCTGCAGCGCCGGGCGGTCCGGCGCCCGAACCACGGCGCGGCCAGGACGATGACGCCGCGTCCGTCACGACGCCTCCCGGCGCAGTCCCTGCCGCGCCGGCGCCCGCACCGGCCCCCGCGTCGGCCGACTGGGGCAACAGCTGGGGAAGCGAACCGCATGCGCAGGCAGCCCCCGCCGCAGCTGCGTCCGCCGCGGCCGCACCCTCCGCTGACCGCGCCAATGCAGGTTCCACACTGGCGGACCGCTCCGCTGGAGACCCCGCCGCACACAGCCCAGCCCCCACCGTCGAACCGGGCACCGGGACTTCTCCTGGCGCTCCGGAGCGGCCAGCCCAGGGTGCCCCGGCCGAGGCACCTGCCGCCCCGGGTGGTTCAGGTCAGATTGAGATGGTCCGTCGCGCCTGGCCGGAAATCATGGACGAACTCGCGAAGATCAAGCGGATCACCTGGCTCAACGTGAATGTTGATGCGAAGCCGCGGTCGATGGAGGGCAATAAGCTCATCCTCGCCTTCACCACTCCAGGCAACGCGATAGCCTTCCAACGCGGACCGCATATGGACAACGTACGTCAGGCCATCCAGAAGGTCTTGGGGCTCGACTGCATGATCGAGGCCATTCTCGACGGTCCGGGCCGGGGTGAGTCGGACCCAAAAGTACCGGCCAGCCGGCCAACGCCGGCTAAGGGCGCTCCCGACCCCCAACCAAATCCCGGGTCGAACCCCGGGGTTGGGTCGCCCTCGGCCGCAGCACCCCTCCCCCATCGTTCGGGCGCGCCCGTAGCGTCGCCGACCGGCCCTGCGGCCGCGCCCAACCGCCCCGAGGCACAGCCTCCTGCGCAGTCGCGCGCGCAAGGCGCACCAATGGGCAATGCTCCTGGTCCGGCAGCCCTATCGCCCGCCCCCGCCGTACCCAGCCCGCCCGAAGGCTCTCCGCGCACTCAGCAGCCACCCGAGCGGATGAGTTCGGTGGGCAACTCCGCCGGCCCCGCGAGTGGTGCAGCCGGCCCCGGCCCTCGACGATCGGACTCAGCCGCGCCGGGGTCACGCACACCGGGCCCACCTGCGCCCGGTCCACGCATGCCTGATTCACCTACGCAGGGCTCGCCTAAGCAGGGCCCACCCGCACCGGAATCACCCGCGCCAGGATCGGCCGCGCCGGATTCGCGCATGCCGGACTCACCCGCGCACGGTTCGCGCATGCCGGACTCACGCATGCCCGGTTCGCGCATGCCGGACTCACCCACGCCCGGGTCACCCGCTCCTAGTTCACCCGCACACGGTTCCCCTCGAACCGGCGATATGACTTCCCGGGAAACAGGTCCTTCGGTGGGAACCCCCGCGGTTCCCACCGGTGACCGCGTGGGATCAACCGGCAGCCGCACCGTGCCGTCGCCAAGCCAGGGAGGATCGGGCCTAGGCCCGGGAGCAGCGCCGGGTGCAGGACCGCGGGGCAACCAGGCCAGCGGTCCTTCTGCACCCCAGCCTGCACGGGATGACAGCAGGCCCTCGTCTTCGAGTCCGGAGCCGCCTCCGTCCTGGCAGAATCCGGATCCCGACGACGACTCATGGGCCCTGATCGAGCCTCCCGAGGATGCGTATGACCCGGGTCCCGGACACTACGGCGCTCCCGATGCTCCCGCCTCGCCGTCGCCGTCGCCGTCCCAGGAATCAGCCGCAGCCCGTCGTGCACCGGCAGGGCCGCAGGCACAGGTTGTTCCGCAGGTTCATGCTCAGGTTCAGGTACCGCCCCAGGCACAGGGCCACCAGGGACCGCCCTCGGCTACGACAGCGACCTCATTTGCTGGGTCGGACCATGGCTTGCCGCAAGCACCATCGCAGGCATCGGCCCGGCCCCACGCACCGGCCCAGCCACAAACCCCTGCCCAGCCGCAGTCACCGGCCGCCGCTGCGGGTGCATCCCAAAACGCTCCCACCCCGGCAACCGAAACGTCGTCCAAACCCATCAGCCGCTACCAGCGGCTGCTCGACGAAGCGGCCCGAAAGCGGGCCGAGGAGGCCGCGGCCGAGTCCGGAACCGTAGACTTGAGGTACGTCGAAGACGTTCCCAGCGCCGACGATGAGACGATCGAAGAAACCGGTCTCGTCGGGCGGTCGGCGATCGAACGGATCCTGAACGGCCGGCTCGTCGAGGAGCGTAGAATCGACGCCCAGTAACAGGCGGCGCATCCAGAAGATTCGGGGCGGGCCGATGCATCGTTCGCCCACCCGCAACATCAAACAATGAAGAAGGTCACGTGTACGAAGGCGCGGTTCAAGAGCTTATTGATGAGCTCGGTCGCCTCCCCGGTGTAGGACCGAAGTCCGCCCAGCGGCTCGCCTTCCACATCCTTGAGGCGGACGGAGACGACATGAAACGGCTCGTCAACGCCATCACCACCGTCAAGGAGCGTGTGAAGTTCTGCGCGATCTGCGGAAACGTCGCCGAGCAGGAGACCTGCGGAATCTGCAGGGATACCCGCCGCGACCCCTCAATGATCTGCGTGGTCGAAGAGTCCAAGGACGTCATCGCGGTGGAGCGCACCCGCTCCTTCCGCGGCCGCTACCATGTGCTCGGCGGCGCCATCAATCCCATCGCTGGAGTCGGACCGGATCAGCTGCGCATCAGGGAGCTCCTCAACCGGCTGACGGACGAGCAGATCAAGGAAATCATCATCGCCACCGACCCCAACCTCGAGGGGGAGGCGACGGCGACCTACCTGGTCCGGATGCTCAAGACCATCGGCATCCCGGTGACCCGGCTCGCCTCCGGCCTACCGGTCGGCGGAGACCTCGAATACGCGGACGAAGTCACCCTCGGGCGCGCCTTCGAGGGCCGCCGCTCCATGTCCTAGCCGGATCCGGTGGACCGGTGCCCTGCCCCGAGCCGTTCCTGCGCGCAGGCGCCGGAACGGCTCGGGGCTAGGCAATCCGGGTGCCCTGCGCCAGCCTCCCCGCCGGCGTCCTCAGCCGCCGGTATCCAAGGAGGAGCAGGCCACCGGCCAGCAGGGACTGGAGCACCAGTCCGAGCGGCCAGATCGGGGAACCGCGCCCGACGTCGCGCGGCTCTCCCAGCGATTCCTCGCAGGTCACCTCAAGGTCCGGGCCCGCCTGCAGGGTCCGGACCTGCTGGCTGATGCTCTCCATGACGCCCGGTGGACGGGTGCCGCCGGCCACGTACGCGAAGTCTCCCGACCCGCTGCGGGCGTAGGGAACGGCGTCGGCCACGACCACGAATGGATTCGCCGCCAGCAGCCAGGTGATCCGCTCGGTGTGCGGCACAGGCTGACGGATGGTCTCCGTGACGCACTTGGAGGGGTCGACAGCGGGAAGCTCCCCGTCGGGGCCCACCGCCGGCATCGGTTCGGTGTGGTTGTAGTAGGAGGTTGTCACCTCGGCTTCCTCCAGCACGAGCGCCGTGCTGAGCCCGAAGGTGATGAGCGTGCCCAGCGCCAGCAGCGCCACGAGCATGTAGGTGGCGACGATCGAGAACAACGGCCGGTTGGCGATTGAGGAAACGCCGACGCCGATGGCGCAGACGAGGCCCAGCTCAAGGGCGAGCATTCCCAGCGAAACGAACGCCTCGGAGGCGGGCACGCCGCCCAAGGCCAGCGCCCAAAAGATGAAGGGGGCACTGAGCAGCAGGAAGGCGAGGGAGCCGACCCAGGAGGCCAGCCACTTACCCGCCAGCAACTGACCCGGAGTCAACAGGGTGACCTGCAGGATGGCCAGGGTTCCGGCTGCCCGATCACCGTTGACGGCATTCGCCGAGAGCCCCGGCGCCACCAGCAGGCCGAAGAACAGCACGAATCCGACAACCAGGTCGAAGAGCACCGCCCCAATGCCCGTGATGGTTCCCATGGTGGCGGTGGCGAGGAGGAAGACCGCCCCGATCACCACGAACCACACGGCGAGCATGACGTACCAGGCCCGGCCGCGGAGGCGCTGGCGCATCTCAAGGCCAAACACCGTCCCGACGGCGGCCCGGCTGGATAGGGTCCGTTCGTCCGCCAGCTGCGGCGGCTGCTGCATTTTCACGCTCATCGTCTGTCCGTATCCAGGCTCATATAGGTTTCTTCGAGCGCGCCGCCGGCCGGCGCGAAGGCGGTGACGGCCACGTCCGCCAGCACGAGGGTTCGCAGGAGCCACGCCGCCTGCTGGGTGCTGTCGAGCATCACCTGGTACTCGAGCCGCCGGGAGTCCCCACGCTCCTCGAACCGCATCCCGTGGCCGGAGAGTTCGGCGGCGAGGGCGCTCATCGGTTCGGCCTGGATGTTGTAGCGCCGCACCTGGTTTCCGGCCTCGTCAAGGGTCTGGCTGCGGACCGATTCGCCCCTGCTGATAAAGACGGCGCGGTCGGCAATTTCATCGAGTTCGGACAGCACATGGCTTGAGACAACAACCGTCTTGCCTGCCGCGGCAAGGGTCCGCAGCAGTGTCCGCAGATCCACCCGGGATCCGGGGTCGAGGCCCGATGCCGGTTCGTCAAGGAGGAGCACCTGCGGGTTATGGATCAGGGCACGGGCCAGGCTGAGCCGCTGCTGCTGGCCGCGGGAGAGCACGCGCGCGGGCTGGCGAGTGTACTCGGTGAGGCTCACCGTTTCAAGCAGTTCATGGGCGCGGGCGGTCCGTTCCTCCGGACGCATCCCGTAGAGCGCCCCGGTGGTGGTGAGCACCTCGAGCGCCGAGAGGGAGTCCCACCTGCCGAGGGAATCGGGCATCCAGCCGACGAGCCTGCGCACCCCCTGCGGGTCGGCCACCGGGTCGATCCCACCCACACGCACCGAGCCGGAATCTACGGCAAGGAGCGATGCGAGGATCAGCAGGAGGGTTGTCTTGCCGGAGCCGTTGGGTCCGATCAGGGCGGTTACTTCACCGGGTGGGGCCTCGAAATCGATGTGCCGGACGGCCTGCACCGAGCCGAAGCTCCGTGCGGCGGCGTGCACAACGATTCCCCCAAATTCGTTGGTCATCCCGTGACCCTATGCCACCCGGCGTCGAATCGGTGGAGGTGCGCAAAGTTATTTTGCGGGCCGTCCATTTCGGTCATGCAATTGGAGGGCCGCTTCGGCCCGCCGCTAGACTGGCAGCGTGTGGCACTCCGCGGGCGAGGGCCGGCCCGGCCGCCGTGCCGTGCACCGAAGCGCCGCACTGCAGCAGATTCCGACGATGTCAGTGAGCGAGTGCATGAGCCTTCTAGTCCAGAAGTTTGGTGGGTCATCGGTAGCGGACGCCGAGGGAATCAAGCGCGTCGCCCGGCGGCTCGTGCAGTCCCAGGCGGCCGGCAACCAGGTGGTCGCCGTGGTGTCCGCCATGGGCGACAGCACCGATGAGCTTCTCGACCTTGCCGCGCAGGTCTCGGAGACCTCCGACCCCCGCGAAATGGACATGCTCCTCAGCGCCGGAGAGCGTATCTCCATGGCGCTGCTGGCCATGGCGATCCACGGCCTCGGCTCGTCCGCCCAGTCCTTCACGGGCAGCCAGGCCGGCATGATCACCGACGCGATCCACGGCAAGGCACGCATCATCGATGTCTCACCCCACCGGATCCGCACCGCCATCGAAAAGGGCGACATCGCCATCGTGGCTGGCTTTCAGGGCATGAGCCGGGAGAGCAACGACATCACGACGCTGGGCCGCGGCGGCTCCGACACCACCGCCGTCGCCCTGGCGGCCGCCCTGAATGCTGACGTGTGTGAGATCTACACCGACGTCGACGGCATCTACACTGCCGACCCGCGAGTTGTACCGTCCGCCCAAAAAATCGCTACGATCTCCAGTGAGGAAATGCTCGAAATGGCGGCCTCCGGGGCTAAGATCCTCCACCTGCGCAGCGTCGAGTACGCCCGCCGGTTCGGGGTTCCCCTGCACGTGCGGTCCTCCTTCAGCGACCATGAGGGGACCTGGGTCCTGCCCAGTCCCGACGACCAGATCAAGATTCAAGAGGGAGAACCCTTGGAACAGCCAATCATTTCAGGTGTCGCACACGACCGCTCGGAGGCCAAGGTCACCGTCGTAGGCGTTCCCGACATTCCGGGCAAGGCTGCGGAGATCTTCGGGATTATCGCGGGCGCCCACACCAACATCGACATGATCGTGCAGAATGTCTCGACCCACGGCTCGGGCCGCACCGACATCTCCTTCACGCTGCCCATCGTCGATGGTGCGCAGGCCCTCGCAGCCTTGGGCGAAGCGCAGGCGGGAGTCGGCTACGAGTCCGTCGAGTACAACGAGCAGATCGGAAAGCTGTCGCTGATCGGCGCCGGCATGCGGTCCAACCCGGGGGTATCCTACAGATTCTTCAAGGCGCTCTCGGACGCCGGCGTGAACATCGACATGATTTCCACGTCGGAGATCCGGATCTCGGTGGTCACGAGCGCCGAACTGCTCGATACAGCCGTCCGGGCGGTCCACGCGGCCTTCGAGCTGGACGGCGAGGCAACCGCGACCGTGTACGCGGGCACCGGGCGCTGACGCCCGGCCCGGAGGTCCTGAACCCAGCCAGCTGCTCCCAACCGCACCGTCTTGAGCCGGGCGCGCCGGGCTTCTTGCCGCGCCCCTACGTCTCGTCGGTCGGCCTCCGCACCGCGTAGTGGTGGCCTTCCGAGTCCTCCATCATCTCGATGCCGGCCAGCTGCTTTTCGCTGAGGTCCTCGGCTGCGTCGTGTCGATGGACAACCGGCGTTTCCGATCCGGTGCGGTCGGCGGGGCCGAGGAACAGTCGGACAAATGAGTCGAGGCGGCTGTAAGGGGGGCGCCGGACCCGGCGCCGCTTCTCTGGTTCCGGAAGATTTTCCATGATGCACCTTCTTTTGAGGTACATCTCATTTTACGCCGGGGCGGTGCGGAAAGCGCCGGTCAGGAGGGACGGCGGGGAACGATATACGTCGAGCCGTCGGCCCGGGTGATCGTCTCCCACTGGTCGGCCTCGGACTGCCTTTGCTTCAGCAGTTCCTGGTTTTCGGCAGTCATCGGATGGTCGAGCGAACTCGACTGCGCCGGGCCGAAGAAGGCCCGCGCCCGGCCGGTGAGGCGCATGAAGCGCTCGATGAAGCCTTCTCGGTTCGACATGCCGTCCCTCCTGGATTTCTGCTGTCTCCGGTATTTTCCCACGGCCGGTCCAGAAAAAAGGCAGGTGGGGCCGGCGGCCGAAGCCGCCGCCCCCACCTGCCGGTGGTTCGGCACTACCGCCCGGTCAACGGAGGGTCGAACCTCCCACGGCCGGTGCGGCCGCGGCGTCTTCGACGAGGACCGGGGAGCCGGCCGGCGTCACCCTGGTGGCACCGTTGGCACCCACCTCGAGGCTCACGGCCGTCGAACCGGCGTCTCCGAAGAACACCCGTCCCACGTAGCTGCCCGGCTCGAGGCCGGTCCAGGACAGGGTCACCGTGGACTCCTTGCCGTTCTTGAACTGGATCGGGTCCGGGGAGACCTTGAGGTTGCCCTCGTCACCGCCGAGCACGACGGCGTCGACGGTGGCCTTGGTGGGCCGGTTGTCGGGGCTGCTGTAGAGGTTGGCGATGACCGTGTAGGTTCCCGGGGCCGGGTTGTTCAGCAACAGCGACTCGCTTGCCGACGCCGTCGCTGCCGGGATTTCCCCGCCCGACGGAGTGATGACAAACAGGTCGAAGTCGGCAGTGGGATCAGCCGAATTCACGGCGAACCGGGCCAGCGAGGTACCCGCGGGAACCTCGACCTCGGTCACGCTGTTGCTCGCATTGGCGGTCCCGCTGGCGGGGCCGGGAACCAGTTCGACGGCGGTCCTGTCGGCCTTCGCCAGCCCCTTGACGGAGAGGTCGACGGTGCCCGTCGTCCCTGCCGTGACGTTGAAGGTTCCGCTTCCGGTTCCTGCCGCCGAAGCGAAGGAAACCGCAGCAGGTATCACGGCGGTGACCGGACGAACGGCGATCGGTGAGGTCACCGTGGCGCCCTTGGCTTCGGTCCAGGTCAGCGAGCCCATCGCGAAGGCGTCAAGCGCCGCCGACTTGTTCTCGAAGGTCACCTTGAAGCTCTTGGACTCGCCTGCGGCGGCGAAGTCGAGCCGGGCGGGGGACACCTTGGTGGAGATGCCTGGGAGGTTCACCGCGGCGGTGTAGCTTCCCGGCGCGGTAGCGGTGACCGTGCGGGTCACCGTGACCTTCCCGGTCAGCTTGCCGACCGCGATCGAGGGAACGTTGACGTCCTTCGCCCCGACAACCTGCGGCTTCCGGAGACCCAGCGGAGCGCCGAGGCTCTGCAGGAAGCCGTTCCAGTGTGCGGCATCCGCGTCGTACACGAGCCCGGGGCTCAGCATCGCGGCGGGGTTCACATGGCCGGCGCCGACGGCGAAGACGTCCTTGTTGGCCGCGCCCTCCTCAGTCAGAACATCACCGGCGGTGGTCATCAGCGCCGACTTCACGGCGGCGGGGGACCAGGCGGGGTTCTTCGCCAGGACCAGGGCGCCGAGTCCGGCGACCTGAGGGGCAGCCATCGACGTACCGGAGAGGAATCCGAAGTTTTCCCCCGTGCCGACCGGCGAGACCCCGGCCAGGACGTTGACGCCGGGAGCCGTGATGTCGGGCTTCAGGAAGTCCGAGTTCACTGCCAGCGACGGTCCACGCGAGGAGAACGCAGCGATCTGAGGGTCCTTGGGAGTGGGAAGGCCCGTGGTGTCCTCATCGACGAGAGCCGCGGTGAGCGCGGGGTTGGCCTTGAGCTTCTCCTTGATTTCGGCACCGTCGATGTGGACGGTAGGCACTGCGTGGAGGTCAAGGTCGAGCGACCCGGGCACCACGTTGACGAGGATCATGCCCACGCCGCCTGCCTTCTCGACGGTTGCGCTCTTGAGCACCCGGTCGACCACGCCGCGGTCGCAGACGACGATCTTGCCCGTCACCTTGGCGGCGTCGAGGCTGTCCTTCTTGCACAGCGCAGCATCGGCGACTGCGACCCCCGCGGCTGCGGCATCGGCCGCAAGGACGACGGCGGTCTGCGGGACCTCGCGGTTCATCACCGACGTGCCGCGGTACTTGGTGCCGTCGGAGAGTTCGACGGTGCCCTGCAGCTCATGGGAGAACGTGCTTGCGGCCACCGTGGTGAGCCATGGGGAGCTGTGGTTCACGGTGCTGGCGGTCGGACCGGAGTTGCCTGCCGAGGTGGAGACGAAGATCCCCGCCGAGGCGGCCGAGAGGAACGCGAGCGCCACCGGGTCGGTGGTGGAGTTGTTGTTGCCGGAAATGGAGTAGTTGAGGACGTCCACCCCATCAAGGATCGACTGCTCGATCGCCTCGACCGAGGACGAGCTGTAGCAGCCTCCCGAGTTGGGGTCCTTGTCCTCCCAGCAGACCTTGTACACGGACACGGCGGCAGCGGGGGCTACGCCGGCGCCCTTGCCGAAGCTCCTGCCGTCGACGGTGGCCTCGACGTCGGCGTTGCCCGCTGCGGTCGAGGCGGTGTGGGTGCCGTGGGAATCCACGTCGATGGGGGAAATCCGCTCATCGGGTGAGCGGTCCTCCGCGGGCACGGAGCCGAGGAAGTCCTCGGCGAAGTAGCGCGCGCTGAGGACCTTGGAGTTGCAGGCGCTGCCGTCGAACTCCTGGCCGGTCTGGCACTCGCCCATAAAGGTACTGCCGTCGGCCTTCAGCATCGCAATCTTGCCGTCGGGGGTGAGGTAGGGCTCGCCCACCACGGGATCCCCTTGGAGCGGCTTGGGCTCGGCGCCGGTCAGGAAGGCGTTCTCCGGGCGGTACCCGGTGTCGATGACGCCGACGACCGTACCCTTGCCCGCGTTGGCGGCTCCACCGAGCTGGGTGGCCCAGAAGCCGTCCTCGCCGGTCAGGCCCAGGAAGTCTGCGCTTGAGTAGTCGGGGCTGTTCTGCGTATCAGGCGCGACGACGTAGACGTTCGGGTTCTTGGAAAGCAGCGCCGCCTGCTCGGCGGTGAGGTTCGAGGTGAATCCGTTGAGGGCCGTGGTGAAGGACTTGCCGACCTCCGCGTTGACCGCGGCCGCAACATCCGTCTGGCTCTTCTTCAGCCGGGCCTCGTAGGCGCGGGCGTTCGGGGACTCCTTGGTGAGCTTTTGGCCCTTGCCCGGCTTCGTTGCCGGGATACCGTCGGCACCGCCCTCGTACATGGCCAGGGGGTGTTCCTTGAGGACGACGATGTAGCGTCCATCGGTGAAATTCGATGGGGAAACGCCTGAAAGCTGCGTTGAAGCCTGCGCGGGCACCTGGGCCGCGAAGACGGCGGGGGTCACAGCCGCAGACGACATGAGGAGCGGCACCCCCAGCACGATCGCCGTGACGCGGCGGAGCCGTGGGCTCCGCAGTCCGGCTTGTCCTCGTTGGATCATTGGAAGAAGAGCCTTTCATTCAATGCGGGCTCGGCGGGAGTAACCGGGTGCCCCTCATGCTGTGGACTTCCGCCACCGGATCCCCATCTGTGACAGGAGTCACAAACGCCACAGCAGTATTAATTTACCCGAGGCAACACTCACTTGGATAGCAAAAGAAATCACTTTCCCGGCGTGGCTTGACAGGACGCCCGACACCGTTGCTGAGGCTGATAATAGAACTATGGCGCCGGTACCCCAAGAAGTCCACGAGCAGGAGGAATGGCTCCCCCAGCAGGAGGAGTATGCTGCGCGTGTCCGGCGCTTCACCGAGCCCTATCTCCAGCGCCGATCCGCCGGGGAAAAACACCCGGTTGAGGACTTCCTCTTCACCTACTACAACCACAAACCCGGCCAGCTGCTGCGCTGGCACCCCGGAGCCGGCACCGCCCTCCGGGGCCCGCTCGCCGCGGAGCGGCGACACTGGAAGTACTACACAACCCTTCCCGACGGAGCCGTCACCGTGGACCTCGACGCCTTCCTCACCGAGCGGGCCGAGACCCTGGACTTCGTCCGTGTCATCCTCGCCGGGACCCTGCGGCGGCCGGGCCAGTTCGGCTGTTTCGGACTGCACGAGTGGGCCATGGCGTATAAGTCGGAACTGAACGGCGTCCGTCACGACTACCTCGGCCTGCGCCTCGGCGCCGACGGCACCGACGCCGTCGTCGAGGAATCACGGATCCGCTGCTCACACTTCGATGCCTTCCGCTTCTACACCCCGCAGGCCGTCCCGCTCAACGAACTGGCCCCCACACGGGAGAATCAGCGCCACCTCGAGCAGCCCGGCTGCCTCCATGCCAATATGGACCTCTATAAATGGGCCTACAAGCTCAGCCCCCTCCTGCCAAGCACCCTGATTCTCGACTGCTTCGAACTGTCCTGGCGCATCCGGATCCTCGACATGCAGGCCTCCCCGTACGACCTCAGCAGCTGGGGTTACCCACCGGTCCGCATCGAGACGCCCGAAGGCAGGGCCACCTACGTCCGGGAGCAGCGCCGGTTCTCCTCCGAATCCCAGCAGCTGCGCTCCCGGCTCCTGGAGCACCTTGACGCCGCCGGGGCCCTTTCCCGCCCGATCACCGCTCCGGACGGAGGCACCCCGTGAGGCTTCATCTGGCGGCGACGGCCACGGCCCTGCTCCTTGCCGCACTCACCGGCTGCACCGGCGGTGCCGGCACGGACGGCGACGGAACCACCGCTGCTCCATCGACCACTGCTCCATCAACCACACCATCAACCACTCCGCCGACGTCGTCCGCTCCCGGCTCCGCTGCGCCCACCCCGGGCCCGTCCGCACCCGCCCCGCCATCCACAAGCCCGAGCCCGACTCCCACGGAGGCACCGACAGTGAGCCCGAAAACCCCGGCACCGCCGCCATCAGCCAGTGGAACGCGCCTGATGGTCACCATTCAGGAGTCCCCCGAGGCTGAACCGGTCGAGTACATCCTCGAATGCGTCGAAGGCCGGCCCGGCCCCGGCACGTCCCTGCCCAATGCCGAGGCCGCCTGCACTGTCGTATCCCGGCTCGGGGTGAAATTCTTCACGGCCATCCCGGACAAGAACATTGTGTGCACGGAAATCTACGGCGGGCCGCAGACCGCCTCGATCACGGGCAGCGTCGACGGCAAGCCCGTCCGGGCGCGCTTCGCCCGAACCAACGGGTGTGAAATCTCCCGCTGGGACGCCGTCAAGGAGATCCTCGGCACCGGCGGGGCTTTCTAGAACCAACCGCTCCCTACCCGGCCTCCCTCTGCCAGGCCTCTCCCTGCCAGGCGCCCCGGCGCCCGGTTCGGGCCCGGCACCCGGGGCCGGTAGACTGAAGGGGCAAGCTCGCGGAGCGCCGGACCTGTCGACCCCTGGTCCACCCGGCGTGAGACGGCACTTCCGGGCCCCTGCATTTAATGCTGGCACCCCCAGCACTTGCCGCTTCACTCACAGGAGTTGCCGGATGCCCCGGATCGTTGTTGACGTCATGCCCAAACCCGAAATCCTCGACCCGCAGGGCAAAGCCATTGCAGGCGCGCTCCCCCGGCTCGGCCTTACCGGTTTCGCCGGTGTCCGCCAGGGCAAGCGGTTCGAACTCGAAGTCGCCGGGGAAGTCACCCCCGAACTGCTCGAGCAGGCCCGCAGCGCCGCCAGCACGCTGCTGTCCAACCCGGTAATCGAAGATGTGACCCGCGTGGAGGTCATCCAGGAGGACGCCGAGTGAGCGTCGAAACCCCCCTGATCGGCGATTTCCAGCCCTTCCCCTCGGCCTCAGCCGAGGGAAGCCTCGCCGGGGTACGGGTCGGCGTCGTCACCTTTCCGGGCACCCTCGATGACCGGGACGCGATGCGGGCCGTGCGCCTGGCCGGCGGGACCGCCATCTCCCTCTGGCACGGCGATCACGACCTCCGGGGAGTCGACGCCGTCATCATCCCCGGCGGTTTCTCCTACGGCGACTACCTCCGCGCCGGGGCGATCTCCCGCTTCGCGCCCCTGATGGAGCAGATCACCGCGGCGGCCACCGGCGGGCCGGGCGCGCTGCCCGTCCTCGGCATCTGCAACGGCTTCCAGGTCCTCACCGAGGCACACCTGCTGCCGGGCTCGATGATCAAGAACAACTCCCTCCACTTCCTGTGCCGCGACCAGCGGCTGCGCGTCGAGAACGCCGACACCCTGTGGACCTCCGATTACGCGGCCGGCGAGGAGATCGTGGTGCCGCTGAAGAACCAGGACGGACAGTTCGTCGCCGACGAGCGCACCCTCGACGAGCTCGAAGGCGAGGGCCGCGTCGTGTTCCGCTATGTGAGAGAGAACCCGAACGGCTCGCGCCGCGACATCGCCGGAATCTCAAACGCCGCAGGCAACGTCGTCGGGCTCATGCCGCACCCCGAACATGCCGTCGAACCCGGCTTCGGCCCCGACTCCTCGGCCCGCGGCGAGGTCGACCTCCGCGGCGGCACCGACGGCCTCGGCATCTTCACCTCGGTACTCAAGAAACTGGTTGGCTAAGTGACTGCAGAGACAATGTCCAAGAAGTTCAATATCGACACCGTCGCCAACGCCGAGGCAACCCCCGGCCAGGCGCTCCCCTGGGCCGAACTCGGGCTGAAGCAGAACGAGTACGACCGCGTCGTCGAGATCCTCGGCCGCCGCCCCACCGGCGCCGAACTGGCGATGTACTCGGTGATGTGGAGCGAGCACTGCTCCTACAAGTCCTCGAAGGTCCACCTGCGCCAGTTCGGCGACAAGGTCACCGACGCCATGAAGGAACACCTGCTCGTGGGCATCGGCGAGAACGCCGGCGTCGTGGACATCGGCGACGGCTGGGCCGTGACCTTCAAGGTTGAATCCCACAACCACCCCTCGTTCGTCGAGCCCTACCAGGGCGCAGCGACCGGCGTCGGCGGGATCGTCCGCGACATCATCTCCATGGGCGCCCGCCCGGTCGCCGTCATGGACCCGCTGCGCTTCGGCGCCATCGACCACCCCGACACCGCGCGCCTGGTCCACGGCATCGTGGCGGGCATCGGCGGCTACGGGAATTCCCTCGGCCTGCCCAACATCGGCGGCGAAGTCGTCTTCGACTCCTCCTACCAGGGCAACCCGCTGGTGAACGCGCTCGCCGTCGGCGTCCTGAGGCACGAGGACATCCGCCTCGCCAACGCCTCGGGCGTAGGCAACCGGGTCGTCCTCTTCGGGGCGCGCACCGGCGGGGACGGAATCGGCGGGGCCTCGGTCCTCGCCTCCGAATCCTTCGACGACGCCAAGCCCTCGAAGCGCCCCGCCGTGCAGGTGGGCGACCCGTTCGCCGAGAAGGTGCTCATCGAGTGCTGCCTCGAACTGTTCAAGGCCTCGGTCGTCGAGGGCATCCAGGACCTCGGGGCGGCAGGCATCTCCTGCGCCACCTCCGAGCTCGCCTCGAACGGCGACGGCGGCATGCACGTCGAACTCACGAAGGTCCTCCTGCGCGACCCGACCCTGACCCCCGGCGAAATCCTCATGTCGGAGTCCCAGGAGCGGATGATGGCCGTCGTCACCCCGGCCAATGCCGCGGCGTTCGAAGCCATTATGGACAAGTGGAACGTCGAGTACTCCTGGCTGGGCGAGGTCACCGACACCGGCCGGCTGGTCATCGAATGGGACGGCGAGACCATCGTCGACGTCGACCCGCGCACCGTCGCCCACGACGGACCCGTCTACGAGCGGCCCTACCACCGCCCGGCCTGGCTCGACGGCGTCCAGGCGGACTCCTTTCAGGGCTCCTCACCGGACCTGCGCGCCGCGGTGCTCGAACTGATGTCCTCCCCCAATATGTGCTCGAAGGACTGGGTCACCAACCAGTTCGACCGCTACGTGCAGGGCAACACCGCCCTGGCCATGCCCGACGATGCCGGCGTGATCCGCGTCGACGAGGCAACCGGCCTCGGCGTCGCCCTCTCGACCGATGCCAACGGCCGCTACTCCTACCTGAACCCGTACGAGGGCGCCCGCCTTGCCCTGGCGGAGGCCTACCGCAACGTTGCCACCTCCGGCGCCAAGCCGCTGGCCGTCACCGACTGCCTCAACTTCGGCTCCCCTGAGGATCCCGAGGTGATGTGGCAGTTCGCCGAATCGGTGCGCGGACTCGCCGATGCCTGCCAGGAGCTCGGCGTGCCGGTCACCGGCGGCAACGTCTCGCTCTACAACCAGACCGGGGGCGTGGCGATCCACCCGACGCCCGTGGTGGGCGTGCTGGGCGTGTTCGACGACGTCGCCCGCCGGACCCCGTCCGGCTGGCGCGAGGACGGGCAGGCCATCTACCTGCTCGGCACCACGCGGGACGAACTCGACGGATCCGAGTGGGCGAACCTGCGCGGCCACCTCGGCGGCACGCCGCCGGTGGTTGACCTTGCGGCGGAGAAGACCCTCGCCGCGGTGCTGGTCAACTCCTCGCGTGACGGCATGATCGACGCCGCGCACGACCTCTCCGAAGGCGGCCTCGCGGCCGCCCTCTCCGAGGCGGCACTGCGGTTCGGCGTGGGGGCGCGCATCGGCATCGACGAACTGTGCGAGCGCGACGGCATCGACCCGTTTACCGCGCTGTTCAGCGAGAGCCAGGGCCGTGCGATCGTCAGCGTTCCCCGCTCGGAGGAGGTGCGCTTCAACGACATGTGCACCGCCCGGAACTACCCGACGCTCCGGATCGGCGTCGTGGACACCGAAAACTCCGCTCTCGACGTGCAGGGCCACTTCACCCTGCCGCTGGACGAGCTGAAGGAAGCGCACGAGGGAACACTCCCCAGGCACTTCGCCTAGGGACAGGGCTCTTTAGAAGGCAGTACGCGGGCCGGGACCGGAGGCGAACACCGCCTCCGGTCCCGGCCCGCCCTGCTTAACCCCCGAGTGCCAGTCTCCGGGCCGCCCGCACATACCGGGCGGTGACATACCGCTGCACCAGCCGCAACGCCGGAGCCCCGAGCCGATAGAACGCTGAGGCCGGGACGCTGTAGGCACTCACCCGGAAGATCAGCTTCCCGTCCGGGGTGAGCTCGGCGTAGAACCCCTCCTCGCCGCGCACCGGGTGGCCCTTCCGCGTGCCATAGCCGAACCCTGCCCGCTGACCCGGCACCGGCTGGCCCGACCCGTCGCGGAGCACCTCCCGGGACCACAGCACCGTGCTCGGGGCCGGCAGGCGGAGGGGACCGACCCCCAGGGCCGTGCTGACCTCGGCTCCGGGAAGGGCCCGCGGGGCGGTGGTGTCCACCCGCAGGCCCGCACCGCGGTGCAGCCCCCAGGTAAGGATCCCCTCGGCCAGGGCCTCGAATGCCACAGCCGGGTCCCCCGCCTCCAGCGGATACGCCCCCACCGCCACCCGGTAGTCTTCCGGCCAGCCGCCGGTCATCGGCTCGGGAAAGGGGCGGTCCGTGCTGCCCTGCTCCGCATAGCTCAACCCGTCCATCCGCCCCTCTCCCACCCGCCGTCCGGCCCCGCCGGAGGGAGCCGCTGCTTCGAGCGTAGCCGGTTCCAAGTCCTCCTCAACCGGCACCGCCGGAGGCCCGCAAAAGTGGGAGGATGGTGCCACACACCGGCGCAGGAGGAAATCATGGGCGAGGCAAAACGCCAGGCAACCAAGGCGGCCGACGCCGCCGAGGACGTTGCCGACTCAAAAGGGTTTCAGCTGGCCGCGCGTGCCGGTTACATCGCGGCGGGGCTGCTTCACCTGCTGATCGGCATTATCGCCCTGCGGATCGCCACCGGTGGATCGGGCAAGGCCGACCAAAGCGGGGCGCTGCAGCAGCTGGCGGGCGGGCCGGGGGGCAGGATCCTCCTGTGGGCCTGCTTTCTGGGCTGTATCGCACTGGCGCTGTTCATGCTCAGTGAGGTCTTCTTCGGCGCGAAACAGGCCAGCGGCAATGAACGGACCAAGGAGCGGCTGAAGTCCGGCGGGACGGCGGTTGTGTATGCGGCGCTCGGCGCCGCTTTTGGGCGCTACGCCCTCGGCGGGACGAGTGACAGCGGACAGTCGACCCAGTCGGCCACCGCGTCCGTGATGTCCCACCCCGCCGGCGCGGCCCTGTTGATCGCCATCGGGTTGGGCCTGCTCGCCACCGCCGGCTACTTCGTCTACAGCGGGATTACCAGGAAGTTCAAGAAGAACCTCTCCCGGCTTCCCTCCGGCGAGGCCGGTTCGGCGGTCGTCACCCTGGGTCGGGTAGGTTATGTCGCCAAGGGCATCGCCCTCGCGGTTCTCGGTTTCCTGCTCATTCTGGCGACCGTCCGGAACAATCCGGAGGAGTCGACCGGGCTGGACGGAGCCCTGAAAACCCTCGCCGGGCAGCCGTTCGGCATCTGGATCCTGGGCGCCGTCGCCGTCGGCCTGATCTGTTACGGGCTGTTCCTGATGGTCCGCTCGCGCTACCAGCGCATGTGAGCCGCCCCGTCACAGACCGAAGCGGGGACTCTCGGTGACCGGGCAGGTGTCCATCACGACGTCGAGCCCGGCGTCCTTGGCGCGCTGCGCGGCCGCCTCGTCGATGACACCCTGCTGCAGCCACACCGCCTTGGCCCCGACGGCGATCGCCTGGTCCACCACGGCGCCGACCCGGGTCGAGTTCACGAAGCAGTCGACGACGTCGATCGACCCGGGAACCTCGCCGAGGGTTCGATAGCCCTTCTGGCCGTGCACGTCGTCGCCCTTGAGGCTGACCGGCACGATCTCCTTGTCCAACCGGTCCATCAGGAACCGGGAGACCCCCAGCGCCACCCGCCGGGGATTGTTGGAGAGACCGACGACGGCCCACCGGCCCGGCCCGCTCAGGAGCCGCCGGATCACCGCGGGATCATTGGAGTGCTTCACCGTTGTCCTTCCCTTCCGTGGCCTCAAGCCTATGCGACCCCCCACGGTGCGGGAGCCGTCAAGGGGACCGGCGCGTGTCTGTTTATTACGGGGAAGATTTGCCGCCTTCGAAGGGATGGGCGTTTAGTGGTGCTTGACCATCCCGAGCGGCTGAGAGACCTGGATCGATGAAGCCGCAGCAACCCTGGTTGTCCGTATCCCCCTGATACCGGGCAATAACGAGGAGCAGGCCGCGGGTGCCGGGCGCCGAAGGGCGCCGGGCTAGGGCCTGATCCGTAGGGTGCTACTGCCAGGATCGATGGAGACTTCTATGACTGCTGTTCTGGCATCTTCGACAACCGCCGACCCGCGCCGCAGGCCGCCCCTTGAGGTGAGCTTCAGCCGCCTGGGGCGCAGTTTCGGCACCTCAAGCGACCGGCGGGTGGTGCTGCGGGACGTCACCGTGGACATCCGGCCCGGTGAAGTCCTCGCAATCCTCGGCACCAGCGGCTGCGGGAAATCGACGCTCCTGCGTGCTGCGGCGGGCCTCGACACCCCCGACGCGGGCAGCGTGCTGATCGACGGCACCGAAGTCCGCGGCATCGACGAGCGCTGCGCCGTTGCCTTCCAGGAACCCCGACTGCTGCCCTGGCACACGCTGCAGGCCAATGTCGCCATCGGCCTGCCCAAGTCCTCGAGTGCAAGCGCCGGCAAGGCCAAGGTCGCCGAACTGCTGAAACTCGTCGGCCTCGACCGCTTCGCGAAGCACCGCCCCCGGGAGGTCTCCGGGGGAATGGCGCAGCGGGCCTCGCTCGCGCGCGCCCTGGCCCGCACCCCCGGCGTCCTGCTGCTCGATGAACCCTTCGGCGCCCTCGACGCGCTGACCCGCCTCAAGATGCAGGACCTGCTCCTCGAGATCCACGCGGCGCAGCCCACAACGGTGCTGCTGGTGACCCATGACGTCGACGAAGCGCTCCAGCTCGCCGACCGCATCCTTGTGCTCGGCAGCAGCGGCGATGGGCCGGGGTCGACGGTGAAGGACCTGATTCCCGTCCCCGGGGCCCGGCCCCGTGACCGCAGCTCCCGCGAACTGGCCGAGCTGCGCCGGAACCTGCTCGCCCTGCTCGGCGTCGCCGCGCACTGATTGCCAGGCTGACCGGAAGGGCTGATCGGACGGGCTGACCCGCCCGCCTAAGGTTCCCCTCCGGTTCCGCCCTACACTTCTCAGCGCACCCCCGCCCTGCCGTACCCCGCTTCAGCCATACCCTCCTCAGGCCGCACCCTCCTACGGCTCTATGCCGCACTTCTCCGCTCCCCCATTCCGCACCCACCGAAGGAACTGCATGACCCGCCTTACCCTTCTCCGCACCGCCTCCGTTGCCGCAGCCCTGTCATTGGGACTGAGCGGGTGCATGGCCGGGGAGAACACCTCCACCGGCAACAACGCAGCCGAGGCCGCCACGACAGGCGGCACGCTGAACATCGACTTCGCGACCTACAATCCACTGAGCCTCGTGATCAAGGAACAGGGCTGGCTTGAGGAGGAGCTCGCCGACCAGGACATCACGGTGAACTGGGTCCAGTCCGCCGGCTCGAACAAGGCCAACGAGGCCCTGCGGGCCGGGGCGATCGACGTCGGATCCACCGCGGGGTCGGCGGCGCTGCTGGCACGCTCCAACGGTTCGCCGATCAAGACCATCGAGATCTACTCGCAGCCGGAGTGGGCGGCACTCGTCGCCTCCCCCGATTCGGGAATCACCGCGGTGGAGGACCTTCGCGGCAAGTCGGTCGCGGCCACCAAGGGCACGGACCCCTACTTCTTCCTGCTTCAGGCCCTCGAATCCGCGGGAGTCGATCCCGCCGAGGTGACGGTGCAGAACCTCCAGCACGCCGATGGCCGGGCGGCCCTCGCCAACGGCGCCGTGGACGCGTGGTCCGGACTCGACCCCATCATGGCGGCGGCCGAACAGGACGGCGCCGAGCTGTTCTACCGGAACATCGATTTCAACAGCTATGGGTTCCTCAACGCCACCGAGAGCTTCCTCGAGGAAAAGCCCGACGTCGCCCAGACCGTCGTGAACGCCTACGAAAAGGCCCGCGAATGGGCCTCGGACAACCCCGAGGACACGGCGGCGATCCTCGCGGAGGTCGCCGCGATCGACCCGGCGGTCGCCAACTCCGTGATCCTCGAGCGGACCAACCTTGACGTGGATCCGGTGCCCGGGGACGCCCAGCGGGAGGTCCTCGAAAAGATCGGCCCGGTCTTCGTCGAGTCGGGGGATGTCAGCTCCCAGGACCAGGTCGACTCGGCCCTGGACTCCCTGTTCGATGACTCGCTGGTGAAGAAGGCCGACGCCTCCGCCGTCGGGGCTTCCTCATGACAGCGCCCACCACGCCGGCGGCGGTACCGGCGCGGTCAAGGAGCCGCGGCACCGGCACCGGCCGGCGGGTGCGGACTACCCTGCTGGGGCTGATCGTTCCCGCGCTGCTGCTCGGGGCCTGGCAGGTCAGTTCGGCGACGGGTGCTTTCACCGCCGTCCAGCTTCCCCCGCCGGGCGCCGTCGCGGCCGCCGGGGCCGAACTTCTCGAGCGCGGCGAGCTCGGCGTCCACCTCGGCATCAGCACCCAGCGCGTCCTGCTGGGCTTCGCCGCCGGAGGGGCGCTGGGCCTGACCGCGGGGGCGGTGCTGGGGCTCTCGCGCACGGCGGATGCCCTCCTCGGGCCCACGATCGGCGCCGTGCGCGCGGTCCCGTCGCTGGCCTGGGTTCCCCTGCTGATCCTGTGGATCGGCATTAACGAGGACTCGAAGGTCACGCTGATCCTGATAGGGGCGTTCTTCCCGGTCTTCACGACGGTGTCCCTCGCGCTGCGCCACGTCGACCGGAACCTCGTCGAGGCGGGCCGGGCCTTCGGACTCACCGGGTTACGGCTCCTCACCACCGTCCAGCTGCCCGCCATCATCCCGGCGGTGTTCTCCGGACTGCGACTTGCCCTGGCCCAGTCCTGGCTGTTCCTCGTCGCCGCCGAACTCATCGCGGCCTCCATGGGCCTGGGTTGGCTGTTGAGCGATTCGCAGAACAACGGCAGGGTGGATCGGATCTTCCTGGCCATTGTGCTCCTCGCGGTCCTCGGCAAGACCACCGACGCCCTCCTGGGCCTCGCCCAGCGCTGGGCGGTGCGGCGGTGGGCGTGAGCGCGATCGATCCCCGTGCCGTCGCGGCGGCGGACCCGGATCTCGATCTGGATCTCGACACCGACCGCATCCGCTTCTGGGAGGAGCAGGCCCGGCGCCTGCACTGGGAGGCGGGCTGGCACACGGCTCACACCTTCGAGCGTGCCCGGCCGGGCCCGGACGGCGGGCTCTCGGTGCCGCGGATCGAGTGGTTCTCCGGCGGTCGCCTCAATGTCGCCGCCAACTGCGTCGACCGGCATGTTGCCGCCGGCCACGGTGCGCGGACGGCAATCCATTTCGAGGGCGAGCCGGGCGACCGCCGGAGCGTCTCCTACGCCGAACTGCTCGAGGAGGTAAGCCGGGCGGCGAACGCCCTGCTGGCCCTGGGCATCGGCAAGGGGGACCGGGTGGTGATCTACCTGCCCGTGCTCGTCGAGACGGTCGTCGCCGCCCTCGCCTGCGCCCGGATCGGTGCGGTCCACTCCCTCGTCTTCGGCGGGTTCTCCGCCGAGGCCCTGCGCTTCCGGGTGCAGGACACCGGGGCGAAACTGCTCATCACCAGCGACGGCCAGTTCCGGAGGGGAACCGCCGTCCCGGTCAAGGACATCGCCGATACCGCGGTCGAAGGAATCACAGGCCTCGACTCCGTGCTCGTGGTCCGGCGCACCGGCTCGGACATCGCCTGGACCGCCGGACGCGACGTCGACTGGCACGAGGCCCTCGCGGCCGCTTCGCCGGAGCATTCCCCCGAGGCGTTCGACGCCGAAACCCCGCTGTTCATTCTGTACACCTCGGGCACCACCGGCCGGCCCAAGGGGCTGCTCCACACCTCGGGAGGCTACCTGACCCAGGCGTCCTGGAGCTTCCAGCACCTCTTCGGCCCGCCGGACGGTGTGCGGCGGGACGGCGAGGTCCACTGGTGCACCGCGGACCTCGCCTGGGTGACGGCCCACACCTACGTGCTGTACGGGCCGCTGTCCAACGGCGCCACGCAGGTCCTCTTCGAGGGGACACCGGACACCCCGCACCCGGGCCGGCACTTCGAGATCATCGACCGCTACCGGGTCACCAGCTACTACACCGCGCCCACACTGGTGCGCGCCCTTCGCTCCTGGTTCCCCGAAGGCGTCCCGGACTCCTACGACCTCTCGAGCATCCGCGTCCTCGGCACCGTCGGTGAGGCCGTCAACCCGGCGGCGTGGCACTGGTTCCGGGACCGGCTCGGCCGCGGCACGGTGCCGGTGGTCGACACCTGGTGGCAGTCCGAGACCGGTGCCGCCGTCCTCTCCCCGAGCCCGTCGGACTCCGCCTTCAAGCCCGGGTGCGCCGCCCGGGCCCTGCCCGGCGTCGGCACCCGCATCGTCGACGACCAGGGCGTCACCGTGCCCGCCGGCGTGCCCGGGCTGCTGGTCGTGGACCGTCCCGGCCCTGCGATCGCCCGCACGGCATGGGGTGACCCGCGCCGCTACCTGGACTCCTACTGGCGCACATTCGCCCGCCAGGGCTGGTTCCTGTCCGGGGACGGCGCCCGCTACGACGACGACGGCGACACCTGGATCCTGGGCCGGGTCGATGACGTCATCAACGTCTCCGGGCACCGGCTCTCGACGATCGAGATCGAGTCGGCCCTCGTCGCCCATCCGCTGGTCGGCGAGGCCGGGGTCTGCCCGGTGGCCGACCCAATCACCGGCCACGCTATCGCCGCCTTCGTAGTGCCCGCGCCCGGCGCGTCCGGTACGGCCGGCATCGAGGAAACGCTGCGCCGGCACGTCGCGGCCCGGATCGGCCCGGTTGCCCGGCCCGCCGCCGTCGTCGTGGTGAAGGACGTGCCCAAGACGCGCTCGGGAAAGATCCTGCGCCGCGTGCTGTCCGAACTGTACGAGGGCAGCCCGCTGGGGGACACCACCTCCCTGCAGAACGAGGAGTGCCTGCCCGGCATCGCCGCGGCACTCGCTGCCCGCCGCTGAGGGCACTCCCCCGGTGAGCCCACCCGCCCCGGTGAACTTTCCCATCGAGACTGCACCTCACCACGCTTCACCGATGCGACAGGGTGGTGAGCTGCAGTTTCGACGGGGCCGGCTAGCGGTCCAGCGGCTCCACCCGCGGCCACGTCCACGCCTCAAGGGCCGGGGTGGGGATGTGCACGTGTTTCATGTCATCCGGTTTGGGCGTGCTGGGGATGTGCGCCACCGGCGAATCGCCGTCGGCAGCCGCGGCCGCGGCGTCGACGAGGCCGAACCGGTCCCGGACCCGGCCGAAGAAGTCCGGTTCCTGCAGCCGCAGCATCCGCACCTCGGTGGGCCGGGCGTAGACCGACACCCAGTCCCCCGGGTCGAGGACTCCGACGATCCGTCCATCGATGGACATCGAGACCTGTCCGCTGCGTTCGAGCACCCGCACCGAGACAAGCTCGTCGGCGGCGACGATCAGGCTCCGGTCGAAGACCATGTGCGCGGCAACCGGGGTGAACACCAGGACCTGGGCACGGGGCGACACCACCGGACCTCCCGCCGCGAAGGAATAGGCCGTCGAACCGGTCGGCGTGGCGATGATGAGCGCGTCGGCCGAGTAGGAGACGAAATGGCGGGACCCGACGTAGACCGCCACGCTGGCCTGCCGGTCGCGGGTCAGTTTTTCGAAGACGACGTCATTGAGTGCGGTGACGTCCATGCCGATGCCCCAGCCGGTCTCCTGCGCGGCGTCGGCGCGGACCTCGGGCGGCTCCGTCGTCGGCCCCCGCTCATAGTGAAGCAGTGCGCCGAGTTCCTTCGGAATCCGCAGCGGCCGGCTCGAGCGCATGGTGAGGGTGAGGCGATGCTCTTCAAGTGCCTCGTTCGCCATGACCGCATTCAGGGCTTCGATCAGGTGTTCCGGTTCCACCTCGGTGAGGAAGCCCACCCGGCCCACATTGACGCCCAGGATCGGGGAGTTCGAGGCCTGCGCCACCGCAACCCCGCGCAGGAACGTACCGTCGCCGCCGATGGTGATCACGAGGTCGAACGTCCCGGGCGGGGAGTGCTCGATCCGCAGGTGTCCGTGTTCGTCCGGGGACCAGACGTCGATCTCTGCGACGTCGATGCCGTTCTCCCCGGCCCAGGCCGTAAGCCCCTTGGCAGCCTCGATGGCCCGCCGCTTGCCCCCGTGCACCACGAGCCCCAGCCTGCGCAATTCCACCGGCAGCTCCTTCGAATCGTCCGCGTGAGCAAACCTTACCCGCAATGCCGCGACCCGCGACGACACATTTCTTGGTCCCTGCGCCGCGTCCCTGTCAGACTCGGGGGGAACCATCCCGAGCGGCCGAGAGATCTGGCTCTATGACGCCGCAGCAACCCTGGCCAGCGCCGACAGCGCTGACAGTAGGGTGCTACCGCCAGAATCGATGGAGGAATAATGAGCACTGCCGATTTTTCGCAACCCCTGAAGTTCGCCTACTGGGTGCCGAACGTGAGCGGCGGGCTGGTCGTCTCAACGATCGAACAGCGCACCGGCTGGGACTTCGAGTACAACCGGAAGCTTGCGCGGATCGCCGAGGACGCCGGGTTCGAGTACGCGCTGTCCCAGACCCGGTATGCGGCGTCCTACGGGGCCGATAAGCAGCACGAAGCGACGGCCTTCTCCCTGGCCCTGCTCGCGGCGACGGAGAAACTGAAGGTCATTGCGGCCGTCCACCCGGGTATGTGGCATCCGGGAGTGCTCGCGAAGTTCATCATCACCGCCGACGCCATCTCCAACGGCAGGGCGGCGGTCAATATTGTCTCGGGCTGGCTGAAGAGCGAGTTCACCGGCTTCGGCCTCCCCTGGCTGGAGCACGACGAAAGGTACGTGCGCACCGAGGAGTTCATCCGCGTCCTGCGGGGCCTGTGGACCGAGCAGCACTACACGCAGGCCGGAAAGTACTACAACATCACCGACTTCACCCTGAGCCCTGCGCCCGTCGAGGTGCCCGGGCGGGCGCACCCTGAGATCTTCTTCGGCGGGAATTCGACGGCGGCGCAGGCCACCGCAGGCCGGGTGGCCGACTGGTACTTCTCCAACGGCAAGGATCTCGAGGGCTTCCGGGAGAACATCGCCGGCGTGCGGGCCTCGGCTGCCGCCGCCGGGCGGCACCCGCGGTTCGGGCTCAACGGGTTCGTGATCGCCCGGGACTCCGAGAAGGAGGCCCGCGAGACCCTCCGTGAAATCGTCGCCAAGGCGCACCGGCCGGCCGTTGAAGGGTTCCGGGACGCGGTCCAGGAGGCCGGCCCTTCCACCCATGACGGCAAGGGTATGTGGGCGGACTCCAGCTTCGAGGACCTGATCCAGTACAACGACGGCTTCCGCACCCAGCTGATCGGCACGCCCGAGCAGATCGCCGAGCGGATCATCGAATACAAGAAGCTGGGCGTGAACCTGATGCTCACCTGCTACCTGCACTTCCAGGAGGAGGTCGAGGCGTTCGGCCGGGATGTCCTGCCGATCGTCCGCTCGCTCGAGGCGGACCTCGCGGACCGGGCCGGCGTCGACTTCCACCTCCCCACCCCCTCAACCGTGAAAGCAGGGCTCTGATGGCTGAGCGAACCTTTGGATTCCGGACCCGGGCGCTCCACGCCGGCGGTACCCCCGATGCGGCGCACGGCGCCCGCGCCGTCCCCATCTACCAGACGACGTCGTTCGTCTTTAAAGACACCAATGACGCCGCCAGCCTCTTCGCGCTCCAGAAGTACGGCAATATCTACTCCCGGATCGGCAACCCCACGGTCGCGGCGTTCGAGGAGCGCATCGCCTCCCTCGAGGGCGGCATCGGCGCGGTGGCGACGGCGTCGGGCATGAGCGCCGAGTTCATCACCTTCGCCGCACTGTGCCAGGCCGGTGACCATATCGTCGCCGCCTCCCAGCTGTACGGCGGAACGGTGACGCAGCTCGACGTCACGCTGCGGCGCTTCGGCATCGACACGACCTTCGTATCCGGGACGGATCCGGTGGACTATGCGGCCGCCATCCGGCCGAACACGAAGGCCGTCTATGCGGAGGTCATCGCCAATCCCTCCGGCGAGATTGCCGACATCGAGGGCCTCGCGGCGGTGGCCCACGACGCAGGGGTGCCGCTGATCATCGATTCGACCCTCAGCACCCCCTACCTCATCCGGCCGATCGAGCACGGCGCGGACATCGTAATCCACTCGGCCACCAAGTTCATCGGCGGCCACGGGACGACCTTGGGCGGCGTCGTCGTCGAGAGCGGGAAGTTCAACTGGGGCAACGGCAAGTTCCCGGGCATGACCGAGCCCGTTCCCTCCTACGGGAACATCCAGTGGTGGGCGAACTTCGGTGAATACGGCTTCCTCACGAAGCTGCGCACCGAGCAGCTGCGCGACATCGGGCCGTCCCTGTCGCCGCAGTCGGCCTTCCAGCTGCTGCAGGGCGTTGAAACCCTTGCCCAGCGGCTCGATGAGCACCTGTTGAACGCCAAGGCCGTCGCCGAATGGCTGCAGGCCGACCCGCGCGTGGCCTACGTCAACTACGCCGGGCTGCCCAGCCACCCGCACCACGGGCGGGCGGGAAGGTACCTGCCCCAGGGGCCGGGATCGGTGTTCAGCTTCGGCATCCGCGGCGGACGCGAAGCCGGCCAGCGGTTCATCGAGGCGCTGCAGCTCGCATCCCACCTGGCGAACGTGGGGGACTCGCGCACGCTCGTGATCCACCCCGGGTCGACGACCCACCAGCAGCTCTCGCCCGAGCAGCTCGCCGCGGCGGGCATCCCCGAGGACCTGGTCCGCATCTCCGTAGGCCTTGAGGACCTCGAGGACATCCTGTGGGACCTCGACCAGGCACTGACCGAAGCCGTCGAGCGCGACGGCTCCGCCTCCCTGCCACAGGTACCCACGGAGGCCGGCACCGGCAGTTCCGTCGACGGGCAGGCCCCGACGTGCGCGGTGGGGGTCGGGGCATGAGCGCGGCAGAGCGGACGTGGGAAGGTCCCTCCGCGCCGGAGCGGCTGGCCCTGCTGCGCGGCACGAAGTCGGTGGCGATCGTCGGGGCCTCGGACAAGCCCTCGCGCGCCTCGTACTTCGTGGCGACCTACCTTCAGTCCTCGTCGCCATACCGGCTGTACTTCGTCAATCCCGTGGCCACGCAGATCCTGGGCCAGCCGGCGTATGCCTCCCTCGCCGACCTTCCAGAGGTTCCCGACGTGGTCGACGTCTTCCGCAAACACGACGATCTCCCCTCGGTGCTAGAGGAAACCCTCGACGTCGGAGCCCGGACGCTGTGGCTGCAGCTCGGGTCCTGGCACGAGGACGTGGCCCGGCGGGCCGAGGGCGCAGGGCTATCGGTGGTGATGGACCGGTGCCTGAAGATCGAGCATGCCCGCTTCCACGGCGGGCTGAACCTCGCCGGGTTCAACACCGGTGTCCTCTCCTCGAAGCGGCAGGTCCTCTCCTGACAGGGGCGCTGGCTCCGGCGACGGCGAGGGCAGCTCCGACGGCAATGGCTCCTGCGCTAGCTCCGGTTCTGACGGTTTCAGCTCCGGCTCAGGCGTAGCCGGACCCGGGGCCAAAGGATCAAGGTCGAGCCCGCCCCCGGTTTCCCGCCCTCCCGGCGTAGGCGGTTCCGCCCGGCGATCGGCGCCCGGATCTACTCCGGCCGGACGTTTCCGCACCCACTCCGGTCCCGTCCCGGGCGCCTCAGGCTCCGGTCCGGCTTCTTGGCCGGTGCCTTGTCCGTTTTCGGGTGCAGCAGGCCGCGGCTTGGCCGGCTTCGCCTTCGTCGGCTCGGGCTTCGACGGATGCGACCCCGCCGGCTTCGGCCCCGTTGGTTTCATTTCCGTCGGCTGGGATTCCGCAGGCTTGGACTCCGACTTGGATTCCGCGGGCCCGGATTTCTCCGGCTTCGGTCGTGGGTTGAGATTCTCCTGGTGCCCCGCCTCCGGCGCTGGAGACGAACGGTCGGGCACCGCTTCAGGGGTGGCGCCTTCCCGACCGGCGCCCGTTCCACCGGAGGAGGGGCGGGTCGGTTCACGCCCTGGTTCGGTGGTCCCGGCGGCTGCTGCGGCTTCCGTCCCGGTCTGCCCGGTGACTCCCGCCGCCTCCGTCCCCATGGGCCCGGCAGCACCGGCGGCTCCGCTTCGACCGGCGGCGTTCTGGGCCGGCCCGCCTCCGGGGGCGGTGATGGCCGGCAGGTCCGACGGCGACGGCTGATGCGGAGGGTCGACCGGTACGGTGCCCGCCGCCACGTCACCCGACCGGCCCATGACGGAATGCACAGCACTGCCGAGGTCGTCCGCGAAGGTCCCCGGCCCGGCGGCGACGCCGGACATGCCCAGGCCCATCGAGACAGCAAGGGTGCCGCCGATGATTGGACCCCGCAGCCGCTTCCGGCGTCCGCCGTCTGGCGCATCCGCTGGAGCAAAAAAGGCAAGAAGGTCCGCTCCCGGAGCGGGAGCCGGCCGGTCCCCCAGGCTCTTGACGCATCCCAGCGCCCCGAGCAGCTCCGGAGCCACGGGCAGCGCTGCCTCATCGAAAAGCCGGGAAAGGCCCTCGTCATCGGCCGGTGGCTTGCCCGCCGTCATGACGCCTCTTTCTGGTTAAGTTCCACAAGTTCCTTCAGGCGGAGCAGCCCCCGCCGCTGTAGCTGCTTGATCGAGCCTGTCGACCTGTCCATGACATCCCCGACCTGCTCAAGTGTGAGCCCGGCAACGATGCGCAACAGCAGGACCTCCCGGTGCTCGTCCTTGAGCGCCGCCAGGAGTTCCTCGACATTGCCTTCACCGAACCGGTCGAGAGCTACGGATTCGGCCGACGCGCTGGTGCGGGAATCGGTTTCCGGCTCGTACCCGGTCAGCACGGGCCCGCGCGCCTTCCTGCGGACCTCATCGACCCACCGGGCATGGGCGACCGAGAAGACGAACGTCCGCAGCGCCCCCGGCCCGCCCTGGAGCGAAGTGACCTTGGTGAAGACAGTGAGGAAGACCTCCTGGGTCAAGCCCTCCGGATCCTCCGCACCCCTGCCCGAGAAGTAGCCGAGCACCAGCGGGCTGAGCTGGGAGTAGATCCATTCAAAGCCTGCCGGGTCTCCCTGCTGAGCGCGTGTGAGCGCGTCGTCGGGCAGCATGCGGACCATGGATTTCCTTGCAGCAGTGGATGGAGAAGTCAGCTTATCCGCTGGGGTGCCAGACGGAGTGGAAGCCTGCCGCTCCCCGGCGGGCGCGTCGCACTGCGCGCAAGGCCTGTCCGCGTGCCCCAGCCGGATGGGATCGGCCGGCAATGGGCCGGGCCGCACCGACTGAACTGCGGTGGCCGGCCGGAGGGACGGGACGCGGCCCCCAAAAGAAAGGCCGCACCGAGACTCTATGGGGGATAAGCCTCGGTGCGGCACTTACACACAGGTAATCGTCGGCGGTGCCGCAAAGGTTACGCGGCCCGCCGGTTTTTTTATTTGAGTGCGCTCGACGCACGCCGCTTGTTGAAGACGTCGAAGCCAACGGCCAGCAGGAGCACCATTCCCTTGATGAACTGCTGGTAGTCACTCCCCACCCCGAGCAGGGACATGCCGTTGTTGAGCACACCCATGATGAGCCCGCCCGTGATGGCGCCGATCACCGTTCCCACCCCTCCGGTGACCGCCGCTCCGCCGATAAAGGCTGCGGCGATCGCGTCGAGCTCGAAGAGGTTTCCGGCACCGGGACCCGCCGAGTTGAGGCGGCCCGTGAAGATCAGCCCCGCCAGCGCGGCGAGCACACCCATGTTGACGAACAGGTAGAAGTCGATCTTCTTGGTGTTGACCCCCGAGAGCTGTGCTGCCTGGAGGTTGCCGCCCCGGGCATAGATGTGGCGGCCGAAGACGCTGTTGCCCATCACTGCGCTGTAGGTCACCACCAGGAGTCCCAGCACCACGAGGACGATGGGGGTTCCGCTGCGCGAGCTGGCCAGCAGGTAGGTCAGGCCGAGGATGACGACGGCGCCGAAGGCGAGCTTCGTCGCGAACCAGGCCATGGGTTCGTCATCGAGCTTCAGCTTGGCGCGCGTCGCCCTTCCGCGCAGCTGGCTGCCGATGAGCAGCCCGGCGGCGAGGAGGCCGAGGCCCACGGTGGTCCAGTCGAGGATGTTCGTGTCGGCCGGGAAAAGTCCGGGGAACAGAAACCCGCCGCCAAGCTGCCGGTACTCGGCGGGGAACCCCGTGATCCGCCGGTTTTCGAGGGTGATCTGCGTGAGCCCGCGGAAAACAAGCATTCCAGCGAGGGTCACGATGAACGCGGGGATCCCCATGTAGGCGACCCAGAATCCCTGCCACGCCCCGACCAGGCCGCCGATGACGAGCGAGGCGGTGAAGGCGAGCCACCAGGGCAGGTTCCAGTCCTGGATCATGATGCCGGACATGGCGCCCACGAATGCGGCGACGGAGCCCACGGAGAGGTCGATGTGCCCGGCGACGATAATCATCACCATGCCGATCGCGAGCAGCAGGATGTAGCTGTTCTGCACGATGATGTTGGAGACGTTGTCCGGCTGCAGCAGCTTTCCGGCGGTCAGCAGCTGGAACAGCGTAACGATCACCAGGAGCGCTACGAATATGCCGATCTGCCGGAGCCTGCTCGCAAGGAACCTTCCCGCATCGGTCAGTGTGGGCGCCGCGGGCTTGAGAACGGCGTCGGTAAGGGTCGAAGCCATGGGGTTCAGTCCTTTTCCTTTGTCATGTGCTGCATGAGGAGCTCGGGCGTCGCCTCGCCTATCGGTACCTCGGCGGTGATCGAGCCCTCGGCGAGGGTGTAGATGCGGTCGCAGATGCCAAGCAGTTCCGGCAGCTCCGAGGAGATGACGACCACCGCCTTACCCTGGGCCGCAAGCGAATTGATGATCGTGTAGATCTCGTACTTGGCGCCGACGTCGATCCCGCGCGTGGGCTCATCGAGGATGAGCACATCCGGATCGGCGAACATCCACTTGGAGAGCACCACCTTCTGCTGGTTCCCTCCCGAGAGCTTCCCCGTCACGGAGGTGACCGAGGGCGCCTTGATGTTCATCGAGGTCCGGTATCCCCCGGCCACGACCGCTTCGCGGCCGCTGTCGACCCAGCCGCGACGGGCGAGCTTGCCCAGCGCGGCGCCGGAGATATTGCGCTTGATGTCGTCGAGGAGGTTCAGCCCGTACCGCTTGCGGTCCTCGGTGGCGTAGGCGATGCCGTGGCGGATGGCCTCGCTGACAGTGCGGACCGAGATTTCCTTTCCGTCCTTGTACAGCTTTCCGGAGATGTTCGAGCCGTAGCTGCGCCCGAAGATGCTCATGGCAAGTTCGGTCCGTCCGGCGCCCATCAGGCCCGCGACGCCGACGATCTCCCCGGCCCGCACGCTGAGGTTCGCGCGGTCGACGATGACCCGCGAGTGCTCCTGCGGGTGGTGCACGGTCCAGTCTTCGACCCGAAGGATTTCGGCTCCGATCGAGGGCTTGCGCTCCGGGTAGCGGTTCTTCAGCTCGCGGCCGACCATGCCCTTGATGATGCGGTCCTCGGTGACCGAACCATCGTGGAGGCTCAGCGTCTCGATGGTCCTGCCGTCGCGCAGGATCGTCACGGAGTCGGCGATGGCGCGGATCTCATTGAGCTTGTGGCTGATGATGATGGAGGTGACCCCTTCATCACGCAGCCCCTTCACCAGGCCCAGCAGGTGCGCGGAGTCCTCGTCATTGAGCGCGGCTGTCGGTTCATCGAGGATGAGCAGCTTCACGTTCTTCGACAGCGCCTTGGCGATCTCCACGAGCTGCTGCTTGCCGACCCCGATATCGCCGGCCCGCACCACCGGATTGAGCGTCAGCCCGACGCGCTTGAGCAGCTTGGCGGCCTCGACATTGGTTTCATTCCAGTCGATGAAGCCCCGGCTCGAGCGCTCGTTGCCAAGGAAGATGTTCTCAGCGACGGAGAGGTACGGCGACAGCGCCAGCTCCTGGTGAATGATCACGATGCCACTGTGCTCGCTGTCCTTGATGTCCTTGAAGGAGACGGCTTCGCCGTCGAATCGAATGTCGCCCTCGTAGGTGCCGTGCGGGTAGACGCCGGACAGCACCTTCATGAGGGTCGACTTGCCTGCGCCGTTCTCACCGCAGATCGCATGGACCTCACCCCGCGACACCGCGAGGTTGACGTCGGAGAGGGCCTTGACCCCGGGGAACGTCTTGCTGATCCCACGCATCTCAAGAATGTGCTCGGTCATTGAGCGTCCTTTGGAAGTTTGAGTGATTCGATGTGCTGAACAGCAGGCCGGGCGGCATCACCACCGCCCGGCACTGTGCTTGGTTCGGGCCGTGCTACTTCAGGTCGTCTTCGGTGTAGTAGCCGGTTTCGACCAGGCTCTTCTCGTAGTTGTCCTTGGTGACGATCTCCGATTCGAGCAGGTAGGAGGGAACGATCTTCTCGCCGTTGTCGTAGGTCTCCTCGTCGTTGACCTCCGGCTCCTCGCCCTTCATCAGCGAATCGACCATGGTGACGGCGCGCTTGCCGAGTTCCCGGACGTCCTTGAAGATCGTCGAGTACTGCTCGCCGGCCATGATGGACTTCACCGAGCCGACCTCGGCGTCCTGGCCTGTGACCACGGGGAGGTCGTCCTTGGAGTACCCGCCGGAGGTCAGGGCCGAAATGATGCCGATGGACAGACCGTCGTAGGGCGAGAGGACGCCGTCGAGGCGCTTGCCTTCGCCGACGGTCAGCAGGTCCTCCATGCGGTCCTGGGCGGTGTCGGGGAGCCAGCGCAGGATCGCGGCCTGCTCGAAGTCGGTCTGGCCGCTGGGGACCGTCAGCACGCCGCTGTCGAGGTGGGGCTGAAGGACCTCCATGGCACCGTCCCAGAAGAAGGTGGCGTTGTTGTCGTCGGGGCTTCCGGCGAAGAGCTCGACGTTGAAAGGCCCCTTCTCGCCGGTTTCCTCGCCGTTTTCGTCGAGCACGCCGAGCCCGGTCAGCAGGGAGGTCGCCTGCTGGACGCCGACCTCGAAGTTGTCGAACGTCGTGTAGTAGTCGACGGTCTCAGAGCCGTTGATCAGGCGGTCATAGGCGATGACGGGGATGTCCTGCGATTCGGCGGTGTCGAGGACGCTGGTGAGGGTGGTGCCGTCGATCGAGGCGATCACGAGGGCCTTCGCGCCGCCGTTGATCATGTTTTCGATCTGGGAGACCTGGGTGGGGATGTCGTCGTTCGCGTACTGGAGGTCGACCTCGTAGCCGAGTTCCTCGAGCTGGCTCTTGACGTTCTCGCCGTCGGCGATCCAGCGTTCGGACTGCTGGGTCGGCATCGCGACGCCGATCTTGGCGCCTTCGTTCGAGCCTCCGCCGCCTTCTGCTTCGGCGCTCGCGCCGCGGCTGCCGCCGCAGGCGCTCAGGCTGAGCGCGAGCACGCCGGCTGCGGCGATGCCCTTGAGGAAGTTCTTGTTCATCGGGGTTTCCCTTTCGTCGGCCCGGGCGCCGTCGCCCGGGGTTGCTGCGGTGATTACAGTTTTGAGGCGAGCCGGTAGTAGGCCGCGTTCCAGCGCAGTTCGCGCTGGAATTCCCGCAGGGTCGTCGAGTCGTCGATGCGCAGGAGTTCTGTTTCGGCGATCACGGCGAAGTCCTCGAAGACGTCGAGTCCGACCGCCGTGCTGAGCACCGTGTGGTGGGCGGCACCGGCGCTGAGCCAGGCCGCGGCCGAGGTCGCGAGGTCCGGAGCGGGTTTCCAGACGGCCCGGGCCACCGGAAGGTTCGGCAGCGGCGCGTCAGGGGGTACGACGTCGACGGCGTTGGCGGTGAGCCGGAAGCGGTCGCGCATGTCGGAGAGGGCGACGACGACGCCGGGTCCGGGGTCGGTGTCGAACACGAGCCGGACCGGGTCCTCCCGGCCGCCGATGCCCAGGGGGTGCACCTCGAGGGAGGGACGCGCCGTGGTCAGGGTCGGGCAGATCTCGAGCATGTGGGCGCCGAGGATCTTCTCCTCCCCCGGGACGAGGTGGTAGGTGTAGTCCTCCATCAGCGAGGCGCCGCCGGGCAGGCCTGCACCCATGACCTTCGCGGCGCGCACCAGGACAGCGGTCTTCCAGTCGCCTTCGGCGCCGAAGCCGTAGCCCTTGGCCATGAGCCGCTGCACGGCGAGGCCGGGAAGCTGGCGCAGGCCGCCGAGGTCCTCGAAACTCGTCGTGAAGGCGCCGAAGCCGCCGGCTTCGAGGAAGGCGAGAAGGCCCAGTTCGAGGCGGGCGCCGTAGCGCAGCGATTCGTGGCGATCGCCGCCGCGCAGCAGAACAGGTGCGACGTCGTAGCTTTCCTCGTATTCGGCGACGAGCTCGTCGATGAGGTGCTCCGGCTGGGCGTCGACCACCTCGACGAGGTCGTTAACGCCCCAGGTGTTGATCGAGACGCCGAAGCGCAGTTCGGCCTCGGTCTTGTCCCCCTCGGTGACGGCGACGTTGCGCATGTTGTCGCCGAAGCGGGCGACCTTCAGTTCGTGAACGGCGGCCCAGCCGGCGCAGGCGCGCTGCCAGCTTGAGACCTGGGCGGTGACGGCGGGATTGGTGACGTGCCCGACGACGGTCTTGCGGGGCACGCCGAGCCGCGACTGGATGTACCCGAACTCGCGGTCGCCGTGGGCGGCCTGGTTAAGGTTCATGAAGTCGAAGTCGATTGTGGCCCAGGGCAGGGCGACGTTGATCTGGGTGTGCAGGTGGAGCAGCGGCTTGCGCAGAGCATCGAGGCCGGCAATCCACATCTTGGCGGGGCTGAAGGTGTGCATCCAGGCCATGACCCCGATCGCGCCGTCGGCCGCATTGGCCTCCAGTGCCATCCTGCGGATCGAATCCGAGTCCTTGAGGGTGGGTTTCCAGACGACCTTCACGGGCAGTCCCGAGTCGTTGAGGATCTTCACGATCTCCTGGGACTGCGTCTCCACCTGGGCGAGGGTCTCCTCGCCGTAAAGGTCCTGGCTGCCGGTGAGGAACCAGATCTCGTAGCTGTCGAGGGTGGTGCTGAGGGGGGCCATCAGTTTGCTCCTGCTGTGGTTGAGGCCGGTGCGGGCTGGCCATAGACGTTCTGGTAGCGGTCGAACAGGGAATCGACGTGCGTTGCGGCGATCGCCGTCGGCTCTCCCAGCTGGCGGGAGAGATGCACGGTGCGGGCGACGTCTTCGAGCATGACGGCGGCCTTGACGGCATCGCGGGCGTCCTTGCCGATGGTGAAGGGGCCGTGGTTCTTCATCAACACGGCCCGCGACCGGTGCCCTGCCAGGGTTTCGACGATGCCCCTGCCGATGGAGTCATCACCGATGACGGCGAACGGGCCGACCGGCACCTCTCCGCCGAACTCGTCGGCCATCGCCGTGAGGACGCAGGGGATCGCCTCGCCGCGGGCCGCCCAGGCGGTGGCGTAGGTCGAGTGGGTGTGGACCACCCCGCCCACCTCGGGAAGATGCCGGTACACATAGGCGTGGGCGGCCGTGTCACTCGAGGGTGAACGTTCACATCCCGCGGTTCCCGCGACGACGGTGCCATCGAGCGTGCAGAGGATCTGGTTGTCGGCGGTGAGCTCGTCGTAGCCGACCCCGCTGGGCTTGATGACGAACAGGTCCGCTCCGGGGACGCGGCCCGAGACGTTGCCGCCCGTCCACACGACCAGCCCGTAGCGCACGAGTTCGGCGTGCAGGTCGGCGACCTCCTTGCGGGTGCGGGCGATTGCCTCCTCAAGGGCGGCACTGTTGTCGTTCATGCCGACACCGCCTGCACCGAGGAAACCGAAAGGGCGGAGCGCCGCATCGCCTTGAGCCTGCGCATCACGTTATTGCCGCCGCGGCCGAAGTAGTCGTGAAGCTCCCGGTACTCGGCGTACAGCGCGGTGTAGGCCTCGGCCCTGCCGGGATCGGGGGTGAACGCCGCCCGCTGCAGGCGGCCCATCGCCCCGGCGGCTGCGGAGATGTCCGGGTACTCTCCCGCGGCGACAGCGGCATGGATGGCGGAGCCGAGCGCCGGGCCCTGGGCGCTGCCGATGACGGAGATGGGCAGATTCAACACGTCCGCGTAGGTCTGCATCAGGAAGGAGTTCCGGATGAGCCCACCTGCCGCCACGAATTCGGTCACCGGGACGCCTGAGTCGTTGAAGGCCTCGACGATCCTCCGGGTGCCGAAGGCCGTCGCCTCAAGGAGCGCCCGGTACACCTCGTGCGGTGCGGTGGCGAGGGTCAGCCCCACGACCAGGCCGGAGAGCTCGTGGTCGACGAGGACCGAACGGTTGCCGGAGTGCCAGTCGAGGGCGATCAGGCCCGAGGCGCCGACGGGTTCGTGCCGGGCCCGCTCGGTCAGGTACTCGTGCACGCTGAGTCCTGTCCGTGCCGCCTCCGCGGAGACGTCCGCGGGAACCTGGTTCTCGACGAACCAGGCGAAGATGTCTCCCACCCCCGACTGTCCGGCCTCGTAGCCGTACAGTCCCTCGACGATCCCGCCGTCGACGACGCCGCACATCCCGGGGACCTCCCGGAGCGCCTCGGAGTTCATCACGTGGCAGGTCGAGGTTCCCATGATGGCGACCATCTGACCGGGGTCGGTGGCCTGCGCCGCGGGCGCGGTGACGTGGGCGTCGACATTGCCCACTGCGACGGCGATGCCCTCCGGGAGCCCGGTCCAGCCGGCGGCCTCCGCGGAGAGTGTGCCGGCGGCGGAGGCGAGCGCACCGATGGGGTGCTCGACCTTATCCTCGGCGAAGGAGGCGAAGTCCGGGTTCAGCGCCGAGAGGAATTCCCGGGAGGGGTAGGCGCCGTCCTGGAGGATGCCCTTGTAGCCTGCGGTGCAGGCGTTGCGGACGTAGCGGCCGGTCAGCTGCCAGACAATCCAGTCGGCGGCTTCAACCCAGTGGTCCATGCGGGAGTAGAGCTCGGGGTCCTCCTCGAGGAGCTGCAGTCCCTTGGCGAACTCCCATTCGCTGGAGATCAGCCCGCCGTACCGGGGCAGCCAGGTTTCACCGCGCTGCCGGGCGAGTTCGTTGATGCGGTCGGCCTGGCCCTGTGCGGCGTGGTGCTTCCAGAGCTTCACGTAGGCATGGGGACGGGAGGCGTACCCGGGCAGTTCATTGAGCGGGGTGCCGTCGGCGGTGGTGGGGATCATCGTGCAGGCAGTGAAGTCCGTTCCCACGCCGACGACGTCCTCGGGTGGGATGCCGGCGTCGCGCACCGCTGCGGGGACGGCGGTGCGGAGCACCTCGACGTAGTCCGCGGGCACCTGCAGCGCCCAGTCGGGGGGAAGCGGTGCGCCGGTGGTGGCAAGGACCGTGTCCATGACGGCGTGCGGGTATTCGGTAACTGCCGAACCGACCTCGGCGCCATCGCTCACGCGCACCACGACGGCACGGCCGGAGAGCGTGCCGTAGTCGATGCCGATGACGTACTTGTCACTGCTGCCCTGCCGAGGGCGGGACGCCGGGAAGCCGGGCGCCGCGTGCGGGACGGGGGGAAGGGTGGGGGACGCTTCACTCACTGGAAAAACCTCATTGTCTTCGGGTGGTACTGGTGGATGACGGACAGTCGACCTGCTCGGCGGCATCTATGTGAACGGTCACATCCACTGTTCGTGCCACGATACATGCGCGTTGCCGGGTAGGGTCGGGATAGGTGGGTAACGGTTTGGTAACAGGAGGGCGGGCATCTCCCGCGGCCCTGTGGTCGGAGGTCCGGCCGGGAAGCCGGGTCTCAGTCGGTCCGGGCGGCCACGGGAGCCGTCGAACCGCGGATGATCAGTTCCGGGACGACATCGCCCGGCGACAGGGAGGGTTCTCCGACGAGCAGTCCCAGTAGGGCGGCGACGCAGCGCCGGCCAAGCTCCGGGAAATCCTGGCGCACCGTGGTGAGCGGCGGCAGGTAGTGCGCGGCTTCCGGGATGTCGTCGAATCCTACGACGCTCACGTCCTGCGGAACCCGGAGGCCCGCCTCGGCGAGCGCGTGGACCATGCCGAGCGCCATCTGGTCGTTTGAGGAAAACACGGCGCTGAAGGAGCGTCCCGCCATGAGCTTTTTCCCGATGCGGTATCCCGACTCCGCGGTCCAGTCCCCCTCCGGAGCCTCCAGTGCCGGCACCTGCCAGGCAGCCATCTCCTCCCGGTACCCCTGGAGCCGCGCCGCGGTCTCCACCCAACCCTCGGGACCGGCCAGGTGGAGGATCGAGCGGTGCCCCAGTTCCAGCAGGTGGCGTGTCGCGAGGCGCGCGCCACTGAGCTGGTCGACCGAGAGGCGGTGGTCGACGAAGCGGCCCGTCGAGTGGACCGTCACGAAGGGCAACCGGATCGAGAGGTCCTCGATTACCTTCAGCGACCGTGACTGGGGGGCGAGGATGACGAGGCCTTCGACGGCGTGGTCCATCAGGCGGTCCAGGGCCGCGACGATCGAGTCGCGGTCGGTTCCTTCGAGGTTGGCGATGTCGATCGAATAGCCGGCGTCGGCCGCTGCTGCCTCGATCGCCTGAAGGCTCGCCGCCGGCCCGTATTCCAGGCCGTTGGACACCAGGACCCCGAGGATCCGGGACCGGCTGGTCACCAGGGCGCGCGCCGCGCGGTTGGGCCGGAAGGCAAGCTGCTCCATCGCCTCGACAACCCGCTGCCGGGTCTCCTCGCGCAGGCTCGGATGGCCGTTGATGACCCGGGAGACCGTTTGATGGGAGACGCCGGCAGCGCGCGCCACATCGCGGATGTTCGCCCCGCGTGGGGGCCGCACCGCTTCCCCGGAGTTATTTCCCGTCATTGCGGAAACGCTACTGCACACCGGCGATGCGGAGCACCCCCGGACCCGGCCCCTGCGGACCGGCCCGTGGAGGCAGCCATCACCGGGCGAGGGCCAGCGCGGTCCAGGACACCGGGGGCAGCGTCACGGTGACCGTGGAGCCCGAGACCGAGGCGGTGTCGTTGGAAACGAGGCCGACCCGCTCCGGCTCCTGCAGGGTGTTTGCCGCATAGAAGTCCTCGTCGGCGAGGGTGTGTGCCTCGATCAGCCGGAGCGACTCCAGGCCCGCGGAATCGATCGTCACAGTGGCTTCCTCGGTCTGCGACCGGTTCACCAGGAAGACCGCCGCCGTGCCGGCGCCGGCGTCGTGGGTTGCCACCGCGTCGACGAGCGGCACGGTGCCGTAGACAGCCGTGTCATAAGTGCCGGCGTCGAGCTTCACCTCAAGCACCGACCCCTGGGCCAGCCGGGAGGTGAGGGCGAAGGGGTAGAAGGTGGTCTGGCGCCAGGCCGGCCCGCCCGGCTCGGTCATGATGGGGGCGATCACGTTCACCAGCTGGGCCAGGGAGGCAGAGGTGACACGGTCCGCGTGCTTGAGCAGGGAGATCAGGAGATTGCCGAACACGACGGCGTCCGCGACGGAGTAGCGGTCTTCAAGCAGGCGCGGCGCCACCGGCCAGTTGTCGATGCCCTCGATCTTGTCCACACCGTGGTAGCGCTCGATGTACCAGACGTTCCATTCGTCGAAGGAAATGTTGATGGTCTTGCTGCTGCCGCGGACCGCCTTGACGTGGTCCGCCGTCGCGACGACCGATTCGATGAAGCGGTCCATGTCGACGGCCGAGGCGAGGAACGAGCCGAGGTCGCCGTTCTTCTCCTCGTAGTAGGCGTGGCAGGAGATGTAGTCGACGTCGTCGTAGGCGTGGGTGAGCACCGTCCGCTCCCACTCCCCGAAGGTGGGCATGGAGGCGCTTGAGGAGCCGCAGGCGACGAGCTCAACCGAGGGATCGAGCTGGCGCATGGCCTTTGCGGTCTGGGAGGCGAGCTTCCCGTAGTCCTCGGCGGACCGGTGGCCGAGCTGCCAGGGGCCGTCCATCTCGTTGCCGAGGCACCACATCTTTACCCCGAACGGGTCCGCCTTGCCGTTGCCCATCCTGCGGTCGGCGAGCGCGGTTCCCTTGTCGATGTTCGTGTACTCGAGCAGGTCGAGCGCTTCGAGGGTGCCGCGGGTTCCGAGGTTCACTGCGAGCATGAGTTCGCTGCCGACCTTCTCCAGCCATGAGGAGAACTCGTGGAGGCCCACCTGGTTGGTTTCGGTGGAGTGCCAGGCGAGGTCGAGCCGGACGGGCCGGTCCTCGCGGGGGCCGACGCTGTCTTCCCAGCGGAAGCCCGAGACGAAGTTTCCGCCTGGGTAGCGGATCGCCGAGACGCCGAGTTCCTGGACGAGGGCGATGACGTCCTCACGGAACCCTTCGGAGTCTGCCGTGGCATGGCCGGGCTCGTAGATGCCGTCGTAGACGCAGCGGCCGAGGTGTTCGACGAAGGAGCCGAAGAGGCGGCGGTTGATGGGCCCGACCGTGAAGTGGGGATCGAGGGTGAGGTGTGCTGTATTCACTGATGGGGTGGTCACTGAGTCGTTCATGAAATCCCTTTCGGGGTCGGTGGACCGGCTGGCCGGCCGCGGGTTTGGAGGAAGCGCCGGGAAAGCTGGAGGCCCGCTATTTGAGGGAGCCCAGCGAAAGGCCGCCCTGCCAGTACTTCTGGAGTGACAGGAAGGCGATGATGAGCGGCAGGATGGAGATGAAGGCACCCGTGACGATCAGGTTCCAGACCTGCTCCCCGCCGGCGCCGGCGTTGGACAGCGCCTGCCAGTTGTTGAGGCCAACGGTGACGGGCAGCAGCAGCGGGTCGCTGAGGACTGCCAGCGGCAGGAAGAAGTTGTTCCAGGTGCCCACGACCGAGAGCAGGAGCACCGTCACGATGGCCGGGCGGAGCAGCGGCAGCGAGACCTGGAAGAAGGTCCGCAGTTCACCGGCCCCGTCGACCCGGGCGGCATCGAGGAGTTCGTCGGCGATGGCCTCCTGGGTGTACACCCTCATCAGGTAGACGCCGAAGGGGCTGAGCAGCGACGGCAGGATGACGGCCCAGATGGTGTTGATCAGGCCGATTTCGCTGAGCAGGACGAAGGTGGGGATCACGAGTGCCGTCATGGGAACCATCACCGCCCCCAGCAGGAGCGCGAAGAAGGCGTTCCGGCCCCGGAAGCGGTATTTCGCGAAACCGTAGCCGGCGAGCACCGAAAGGATGGTTGCTCCCACTCCGCCGGAGAGGGCGTAGAGGAACGAGTTGCCCAGCCAGCGCCAGTAGATTCCGTCCTGGTGCTGGAAGAGTCCGGCGATATTGTCGAAGAAGCTGAAGCTGTCATCGAACCAGAGCGGGCCGCCGCTTCCGGTGAAGAGCCCGGCCGTGTCCTTGGTGCTCGCAACGGTGAGCCACCAGAGCGGGGTGATGAAGTAGATCACGAGGACCAGCAGGAAGATGTGCGAACCGATCCGGCGCCCGCCGGTCCGCCCGGCACGCACTGCACGGGTCCGGCGCACATCCCCGTCGGGTACCGCGGGGGTTGAGGTTACAAGTGCCATTTATTTCAGTCCGCTCTGCTTGCGGGTCAGGAAGAGGAAGAAGTAGGAGCCGATGAACACCACGATGCCGAGCGCGAAGGAAATCGCGGAGGCGTAGTTGAACTGGCTGTAGGAGAAGGCCAGCGAGTAGGCGTACATATTGGGGGTGTAGGACACCGGGATGGCTCCCTGCGCCACGGCCCGGAGGACCTGGGGCTCGGTGAAGAACTGGAGGGTTCCAATGAGGGCGAAGATCAGCACCATCACCATCGATGAGGCGATCATCGGGACCTTCACACGCAGCGCGATCTGCAGGCCCGAGGCGCCGTCCAGCACTGCCGCCTCGTAGATTCCCGGGTCGATCCCGCGGAGCGCCGCGTAGATGATGATCATGTAGTACCCGGCCCACTGCCAGGTCACGATGTTCACGAGGGAGGCGAAGATGCTGCCTTGGGCCAGGAAGTCCGGGGAATCCAGCCCCAGGAGCCCGAACAGGTCGCCGGCCGGCCCGAAGCGCGGGCTGTAGAGGAAGCCCCACATCAGGGCCCCGATCACCACGGGGATGGCGTAGGGGACGAAGATCAGCAGCCGGGAGAACTTCGAGGCCCAGGTCGAGAGGTTGTCCAGGACGAGGGCCGCGGCGAGCGCCACGAGCATCTGCGCTGGGATCATGATCAGTGCGAACCTGCCCACGCGCAGCAGGCCGCCGAGGAAGATCGGATCCGTGAAGGCCTTGGCGTAGTTGTCGAACCAGACGAAGTTGGTGCCGGTGGCCAGCGTGCTGGTCATCAGGCTCATCTGGAAGGCGTAGAGCAGGGGAAGGATCAGGAAGGCGAGGAAGACGACGGCGAAGGGTGCCACGAACAGCCAGCCCCAGCGCTGGCGTCGGCGGTCTTTGAGGTCGGGGCGGGTTTTCCGGGGAGTGCTCGGCGGCCTGGCCGTGACGGGCGCGATGGTAGTAGCCATTGTCGGTGAATCCTTTGGGTTGGGCCGTGCTGGCGGGGCGTCCTGCTGCCGGAGCGGGCGGCAGCAGGACGCCGGTCCTTCTACTTCAGGGTGAAGCCCTGTTCCTTGGCGTACTGCTCAAGGCTCGCCTGGAGGTCATCGAGCGCCTTGCTGCCGTCCTTCTCCCCCTGCACCATGGCGTAAAGCTGCTCGGTCAGCTGGTCATAGGCGTAGTTCTGGAACGGGCTGAAGGTCGCGCCTTCGTAGCCTGCCGCCGCCTCGAGGAAGACGTCCTCGTTGACCTTCTGCCCGCCGAAGAACGGGTACTCGGTCTGGGCGAACTCCTCGGACTCGAGGACGGGGGTGTAGGAGGGGAACAGCGCGCTCTCCTCGACTCCGATCTTCCAGGCCTCGTCGGTCCCCAGGATCTCCTTGGCGACCTTCGCCGAAAGCTCCTTGTCCTTCGCCTGGCTCGTCACCGCGAAGGTCGATCCACCCCAGTTGACCTGGACCGGTGCCGCGGCATCCCACTGCGGCAGTGGCGCCGCACGCCAGACCGCGTCCTCGTCCGCGTCGGAGAGGCCCTGCAGGTAGCCAGGCCCCCACGCCGCTGCCAGGTACACGGCGTAGGTGCCGTCGACGAGGCTTGTGTTGTAGTCGGCCGTGAAGGCGTCATCGGTGGTGACGAGGCCCTTCTTCACCAGCGAATCCCAGTACTCGAGGACTTCCTTGGAGCCGGCGTCGTTGACGTTGATGCCGATCTCGGTGGGTTTCGTGGAGTCGTACTCGAAGGGCACCGACCCGTTCTGGGCGAACAGGGCCTGGCTGAAGGCCCGGCCGTTCGTCGGGAAGTTCGTCAGGACGCCCTCCCCGCCGGCGTCCTTCAACTGCTGGGCCGCAGTGGCGAACTCGTCCCAGGTCTTCGGAACGGCGATACCGTGCTTTTCGAAGAGGTCCTGACGGTAGATCATGCCCATGGGGCCGCCGTCGACCGGAATTGCGTAGACGGCGTCGCCGCTGGTGACGTCCTTCCACGCTCCCTCCGTGTAGTTGTCCTTGACCTCGGCGGCGCCGTACTCCGACAGGTCAACGAGCGCATCCCGGATGGAGAAGCTTGAGAGCACCTCGGATTCGAGCATGATCACATCCGGGGCGCCGGAGCCCGATTCGATGGCGGTGGAGAACTTCGTGTATTCGTCATTTCCCTGGCCGGCATTGGTCCAGCACACCTGGACGTCGTCATTGGTTTCGTTGAAGGTGTCAACGATCTGCTCGAAAGCCGGGTACCAGGCCCACACCGTCACCTGCGGGGCCTCTTTGTTGACGATGGTGTTGGTGCAGGACGCCTTGGCCGCGGATTCTCCGCCTCCTGCCGAGCATCCGGTCAGGGCCAGGCCTGCGGCAGCGGCAAAGCCGGCCATGGAAAGGATTGGAGCTTTCATGATGTGTGTCCTCTCGCGGTTCTCAGCCACCGTGGCACCGCCGGAAGCGGGAAGCCAGGATGCTGCGGGGAGGAGGATCAGCCCGGGAAGCAGCTGGATCCCAGCGCCCGTTCGAATCTCCCTTGATTCGGACCGTTGCCACCCCGATCCACCGCCGGTGCCGGCGGGGGAACCAGCGGGCGGCTCCGATTTACATCGTTATAGGTAAACGATGTAGAAGAAGCATGCCGAGTGCCGGTGGGAGCTGTCAAGGGCAGCGCCGTAATTCATTTTCCGCGGGTCGGAAGATCAGGACGCGGTGGATTCCCGCTCCACAACGCGGAACTGCGCCTGGATCTCCCGGGGAGCCAATCCGCTGCGCGGATCGGCGATCCGTTCAGCGAGGACGGCCACCGCCGTTTCGGCGATCTCCGTCCGGCCCGGGTCGATCGTTGAGAGGGTCGGAAGAGAGTACTGGGCTTCGTCAAGGTCGTCGAAACCGATGACCGCGACGTCCCGGGGGATGCGCCGTCCGCTCTCCTGGAGCACCCGCATCGCACCCAGCGCCAAGGTGTCGTTCAGCCCGAACACCGCGTCGAAGTCCACCCCTGTGGACAGCAGCTCGCGCATAGCTGTGGCGCCATTGGCACGGTGCCACAGAGTCGTGTGCGCGATGAGGGCCGGGTCGTAGGGAACTTCCGCAGCCTCGAGCGCATTGCGGTAACCCTGCAGCCGGAGTCCGGCGGATCCGATCACCTCCCCTTCGTGGGCGCCGACGACGGCGATCCGGCGCCTGCCTTTCGACAGTAGATGGTCGGTGGCCGCTCGGGCCGCCTCAACATTGCGCATTGTGACGTGGTCGGTCGGCCCGCCGAAGATGCGCTCTCCCAGCAGCACGAGCGGAAACCCGACCGAAAGGCTCTCCGCGTCCTCGTTCGCCATGCCCAGCGGGCTGAACAGGAGCCCGTCGGTCAGCTGCAGGCGCGGGCTGGCGAGCAGTTCCAGTTCCCGGTCCCGGTCACCTCCGGTCTGCTCAATCAGGACCTTGAGCCCGCGGGCCTCCGCCGCCCGGATGACGGCGTCAGCGAGTTCGGCGAAGTAGGAGAGGGAAAGCTCCGGCACCGCAAGACCCAGGACACCTGTCTTCCCCGAGCGCAGGCTGCGCGCCGACTGGTTGGGGCTGTAGTGGAGCATTTCGACGGCATCGAGAACCCGCTGCTTCGTGTCCGGGCGGATATGGGGGTAGTCGTTCATGACGTTCGAGACCGTCTTGATCGAGACGCCCGCAGCCTGGGCGACGTCGCGGATTGTTGCCGCCATGGGGACTCCTTCGTGCCGGCCGGCCCGGAGCCGGCGGTTGGATAGTCCGCAGTCTATAACGTTGTAGGAAAGAAGAAATGTCCCTAGAGTAGTCCGGACCTGCCACCGCACGGAGCCGGATTTCTGAGCGGGGCATCGGCGGCGGCGCCGTAGAGACGACCTGAGGACTGAGCACATGGACATCGCACACCGGAGAATCGGGCAGCCGGCCAGTGAGTACAAAACACGTGAGTACAACTGGGCCGGCAACCTGGGCTACCGGCAGGAACGCCTTGAACGGCCCACCGGGGTGGACGCCCTCCGGGAAATTGTGGCCGCGGCGTCCTCGGTGCGTGCGCTCGGCAGCCGCCATTCCTTCAACGACATCGCGGACACCACCGGCACGCTGGTATCCCTTGAGCACCTGCCCGCGGACATCAGCGTCGACGGCGCAGGGCGAACCGTGAGCGTCGGCGCGGCCACCCGCTACGGTGAACTCGCCGCCGAACTCCAGCGGCAGGGTTTCGCCCTCGGCAACCTCGCCTCCCTGCCCCACATCTCCGTCGCCGGAGCGGTCGCCACGGCAACCCACGGCTCAGGGAACGGCAACGGGAATCTTGCCACCGCTGTGGCGGCCATCGAGTTCGTCACGGCCTCCGGGGACCTGCGCACCGCGCGGCGGGGCGAAGACCCGGATTTTGAGGGCATGGTGGTGAACCTTGGGGCGCTCGGAATCATGACCCGGCTCACCCTCGACGTCGAGCCGTCCTTTCCAGTCCGCCAGGACGCCTACACCGACCTGCCGTGGGCCCGCGTGCTCGACCGCTTCGAGGAGGTCACCGGCGCCGCCTACAGCGTCAGCCTCTTCACCGACTGGGCCGGCGACACGGTCAGCCAAGCCTGGCTGAAGTCACGGACCTCCGCGGACGACGGTGCCCCGGCCGCGGAGGCGTTCTTCGGCGGGACGAGGGCAGAGGAGCCGCTGCACCCGGTCCCCGGCATGTCCCCGGTGAACTGCACGCAGCAGCTGGGCGTTCCCGGGCCCTGGTCGGACCGCCTCGCCCACTTCCGGCTCGCCTTCACCCCCAGCAGCGGAGCGGAACTGCAGTCCGAATATCTGGTCGGTTCCGAGCACGCACTGGCGGCGATCGACGCCGTCCGCTCCCTCGCCCCGAAGCTCGCACCGCTGCTCCAGATCTCGGAGATCCGCACCATGGCGGCCGATCGTCTGTGGCTCAGCGGCAACTACGGCCGGTCCGGAATCGGCCTGCACTTCACATGGAAGCCCCTGCAGGCCGAGGTCGAGGCGTTCCTGCCCGAGCTCGAGTCCAGCCTTGCCCCCTTTGCGGCCCGGCCGCACTGGGGCAAGCTGTTCACCGGGCAGGCCGGCCCGCTCGAGCGCCTGTACCCGCGCCTCGAGGATTTCAGGGCGCTGGCCGGCGCCTGGGATCCGCAGGGCAAGTTCCGCAACGGCTTCCTGGAGCGGACGGTGTTCGCCCCGGCCGCCTCCCCGGCGTCCTGAGCGGAAGCCGCGGTCCTAGTGCGCGTCGACGATCGCCTCGTTGGGCCCGAAGCGGCGGTTGCGCAGCACGGGAAGGAACTCGCGGACGTCGTCGACCCGGTGCCGGGTGACCTCCGTGGTCACGACGGCCTCGGACTCGTGTTCGAGGAAGGCGTGCGGGACGCCCATCGGGTCCAGGATGGCCGAGTGGCCGATAGTGTGGTCGCTCGAGGTGCCGGCCGCGGCGATCCAGACGGTGTTCTCGATGGCGCGGGCCTTGAGGAGGGTCTCCCAGTGCTCGATTTTGTGCTCGCCCTGGAACCAGGCCGCCGGCACGCAGATCAGGTCGGCGCCGGCGTCGGCGAGCGCCCGGGCCTGCTCGGGGAACCGGACGTCGTAGCAGGTCATCAGCCCCACGGACATCTCCCCGAGCGGCACGACGGTGAGTCCGCCGTCGCCGGGTTTGATCCGCTTTGACTCCTGATAGCTGAACGCATCGTAGAGGTGAAGCTTCCGGTAGGTGTCGGTGATCCGGCCGGTCCGGTCGATCAGCACGAGCGTGTTGTAGGGGCGTTCCTCCCCGCTCGACTCATAACCACCCGCCACGATGGCGATATCGAGTTCCGCGGCCAGGAAGGAGAGCTGCTGCACGAAGGTGCTCCAGCTGCCCTCGACGGCAGCCTGCAGCGGGCCGGTGACCTTGCCGATGCTGAACATCGACTCTTCCGGGAACACGATGAGCTCCGCACCGTCGGACCTGGCCTTCCGGGCCAGCTTCCGCATCACCTTAAGGTTTGCCTGCACGTCCCCGCTCGGCCGGAACTGCCCTACGCTGACTTTCATATTCCCCGCCTCCGCGTCGCTGTCCCCTGTGCACCAGCCTACAGACTGCGCGGCGGGTTGCTAAAGGTTAGCGTTGGGCCATGAGCATTCGACGCGCAGTCCCCGGTCCCGGCCAGGAATCCGTCTGGGACTATCCGAGGCCGCCACGCTTGGAGGCGAGCACCGAGGAGATCGTCGTGCGGTTCGGCGGCGAGGAGATCCTTCGGACCTCCTCGGCCCTGCGGGTCCTGGAGACGAGCCATCCGCCGGTGTACTACCTGCCGGCCGCGGACTTCGCGCCCGGGGCGCTTGAGGCGGCGGAGGGAAGTTCCTTCTGCGAGTTCAAGGGCACCGCGGCCTACTTCGACGTCGTCGGCCGCGGGCGGCGCGCGGCACGGGCGGCCTGGGCCTATCCCTCTCCCTCGGCCGGCTACGAGGAACTCGCCGGCCGCGTCGCTGTGTACCCGGGGGCGATGGATCTCTGCACCGTGAACGGTGAACAGGTCACCGCGCAGGCCGGGGACTTCTACGGCGGCTGGGTCACCGCGAGGATCGTCGGGCCCTTCAAGGGCGGGCCGGGAACCCGGGGCTGGTGACACCCCGGGCCCGGGGGCCCGGGGCGCCGCCTCAGCCGGAGATGAGGTCGTTCACCACGATGGTCTGGTCGCGGTCCGGGCCGACGCCGATGGCCGAGAACCGGGTCCCCGACATCTTCTCGAGCGCCCGCACGTAGACCTGCGCGTTGTCCGGCAGGTCCTCGATGCTGCGGGCACCGGTGATGTCCTCGGTCCACCCCTCGAAGTACTCGAAGATGGGCTTCGCGTGGTGGAACTCGGTCTGGGTCATGGGCATCTCGTCGTGGCGTACGCCGTCGACGTCGTAGGCGACGCAGACGGGAATGCGCTCGATGCCCGTGAGGACGTCAAGTTTCGTCACGAAGTAGTCGGTGAAGCCGTTGACGCGGGCCGCGTGACGCGCGAGCACGGCGTCGTACCAGCCGGTGCGGCGCGGGCGCCCGGTGTTCACGCCGAACTCTCCGCCCGTCTTCTGCAGGTAGAGGCCCATGTCGTCGAAGAGCTCGGTGGGGAACGGACCGGCGCCGACGCGCGTGGTGTAGGCCTTGATGATGCCCACGGCGCGGGTGATGCGGGTCGGGCCGATGCCCGAGCCGACCGACGCGCCGCCCGCCGTCGGGTTGGACGAGGTGACGAACGGGTAGGTGCCGTGGTCGACATCGAGGAAGGTGGCCTGGCCGCCCTCCATGAGCACGACCTTGCCCTCGTCGAGCGCCTCGTTGAGGACGAAGGTCGAATCGACCACCAGGGGCCGCAGGCGCTCGGCATAGGACAGGAAGTACGAGACGATCTCGTCCACCTCCACGCCGCGGCGGTTGTAGACCTTGACGAGCAGTTCGTTCTTCTGCTTCAGGGAGCCTTCGACCTTCTGGCGCAGGATCGACTCGTCGAAGACGTCCTGGACGCGCAGGCCAAGCCGGGCGACCTTGTCCATGTAGGCGGGGCCGATACCGCGGCCGGTCGTGCCGATGGCGCGCTTGCCCAAGAAACGCTCGGTCACCTTGTCGAGCACCTGGTGGTACGGCGCGACGAGGTGCGCGTTGGCCGAGATCTTCAGCTTGGAGGTGTCTGCACCCCGGGCCTCGAGTCCGTCGATCTCGTCGAACAGCGCCTCGAGGTTGATCACGCAGCCGTTGCCGATGATGGGGATGGCGTTCGGGCTGAGAATGCCGGCGGGAAGGAGCTTCAGCTCATACTTCTCGCCTCCGACGACCACGGTGTGCCCGGCGTTATTGCCTCCGTTGGGCTTGACCACGTAGTCGACACGGCTGCCGAGCAGGTCGGTGGCCTTGCCTTTACCTTCATCGCCCCACTGGGCTCCGACAATCACAATCGCAGGCATGGGATCCTCCCCCATTGTGGCGGCGCGGGGTGCGGTTCGGATGCAGCCGCTGCCGTCATGAGAATGCCCCCGGACATGCGTCCGTTCCCGGCCGCATCAGGGGCTCTTACGTCCCAAGTTTAGCCGAGCGCACGGTGAAGGCGCTGCACAATGGTGCAATGGACCGATTTAGAGGACATATCGCCGGCGTCGGCACCGCCTCGGGCACCCGGCTGGTGGTGGGCCGATGGGACGAGTCGCCCTTCGGCGCCTTCACCGACGTCATGATGGAGGACGTCGGCGGCGTCCGGACCCTGCTGGCCCCCTCGGAGGACATCGCCGCCTATGTCGGGTCGACCTACTCGTTCGATGAGGTCCAGGTGGTGCCGGTCCGGGCGACGCTGTCCGCCTCGCACCTCACCGTCGAAGCCGGCGGCCTTCGTCTCAGCGCCGACCTCGGAGCGCCCACCCCGCTCGGACGGCTGTTGGGGTTGGTTCCCCGCGCCCTCGCCACCAGTCCCCGGTGGCTCGCACTGATCTCACCGGCGGCGGCACTGCTCCTGCCGGGGGTCCGCACCGCAGGTTCGGCCGGCAACGGCCGCCGCGAGTACTACGGAGTCACCTCCGCCCGCAGCATCACCGCCGCCTCAGCCGAACTCCACGGAGCGTCCCTGGGGACGCTCGCGCCGCTCCGGCCTGCGGTCCGGTTTGGTTTCAGCTCCGCACCGGCGGCACCCCAGATCGTCAGCGTCGTGACCACCATTTCGCGCACCGGCTGAGCTGAATGGTCGACCACTGGGTTCAACCGCCGGCTCGGCAATCGCGGCTCAACCTCCCGACTTGACCTCCCCGGACAAGCGCCGAGCGCTGCCCCTGCGGAAGGGTTATCCCACGGAGCGGCGCTCCGGATTCATCGCATCCAGGTACTGCTGAACTGCGTCCTCGGGGACCCGGTAGGAACGCCCGAAACGGATCCCGTGAATTGCCCCCGATTGCACCAGCCGATAGACCGTCATCTTGGAGACCCGCATCATCGAGGCCACCTCCGACACGGTGAAAAGGTGAGTTGGAATTGTCTTGTTGTCCGCCACGGCACACCCGCTTCCACAAACCCAGCCGCCACTTTGGCGACTCCCTTAACTGTCTTCGGTCCAGTGGAGGGCTCACAAGGGATCGCGCTACTCGTTTCCCGAAAGAGCAAAGACGAGTAGTTCGGTGGAGTGGGTGCGCTCTAGCGGGTTCAGGAACCGAGCTGTGCGCTTGCCTCAGGGTCGGACTCCCGCAGGAATACCGCAATCCGCTCCGCTTCCTCGATCTCACCGATGGAGGCGGCGGCCCGGCCCAGGGCGTAGAGGGACCTCAGGAAACCCCGGTTGGGCCCATGGGAGTACGGCACCGGTCCAGCGCCGCGCCAGCCGTTGCGGCGCAGCGCGTCAAGGCCCCGGTGGTAGCCCGTACGGGCGTAGGCATAGGACTCGATGGTGCGGCCCTCGGCATAGGCCTCGTCGGCGAGGATGGCCCACACCAGCGACGACGTCGGGTGCTTCGCCGCCAGGTCCACCGCTTCGTCGCCCGCCTTGAGCCGCGCCTCGACCTCCGGTTCCTCGGGCAGGTACGTCGGTTCGGGCCCGAGCAGGTTCTTGCGGAATTCGTCGGACATCCCTAGAGCTTCTTTCCTGCCGAGCCCAGGGACTGGGCCGCTTCGACGACGCGGGCGGCGAGGGCCGCTTCGGCCGAGGCGCCCCAGACGCGGGGGTCGTACACCTTCTTGTTGCCCACTTCGCCGTCGACCTTCAGGACGCCGTCATAGTTGCGCAGCATGTGGTCCGCCACCGAGCGGGTGAACGCGTACTGGGTGTCGGTGTCGATGTTCATCTTGATGACTCCGTACGAGACCGCGTCGGCGATCTCCTGCTCGCTGGAGCCGGAGCCGCCGTGGAAGACCAGGTCGAAGGGCTTGTCCTTGCCGAGCTTGGAGCCGACCTGCTGCTGGATGTCCTTGAGGATCTCCGGGCGCAGCTTGACTCCACCGGGCTTGTAGACGCCGTGGACATTGCCGAAGGTCAGGGCGGTGATGTAGCGCCCGTGCTCGCCGGAGCCAAGGGCGTCGACAGTGGCCAGGGCGTCCTCTACCGTCGTGTAGAGCTTGTCGTTGATGGCGTTCTCCACCCCGTCCTCCTCACCGCCGACGGTGCCGATCTCCACTTCGAGGATGATCTTGGCGGCGGCCGCCCGGGGCAGGATCTCGCGGGCGATCCGAAGGTTCTCCTCGAGGGTCTCGGCGGAGCCGTCCCACATGTGTGACTGGAACAGCGGGTTGCCGCCGGCCTTGACCGCTTCCTCGGAGGCCGCGAGGAGCGGCAGCACGAAGTCGTCGAGCTTGTCCTTGGGGCAGTGGTCCGTGTGGAGGGCGATGTTGACGTCGTACTTCTTCGCCACCTCGTGGGCGAAGGCCGCGAACCCCCGGGCGCCCGCGACCATGTCCTTCACGCTGGCCCCGGACCAGTAGGCCGCCCCGCCCGTCGAAACCTGAACGATCCCATCGGAACCCGCCTCGGCGAAGCCGCGCATGGCGGCGTTGAGGGTCTGCGACGACGTGACGTTCACCGCCGGGTACGCGAAGCCACCGGCCTTCGCGCGGTCGATCATGTCGGCGTAGATTTCGGGTGTGGCGATGGGCATGGTCGACTCCTTGTAGCTGGGTTCGTGGACGCCGGGCGGAAAGCACCCCGTGCGGTCGTTTCCATCCTAGCCACCCGCCCCAGCCCCCGCAGGGCTAATCGGTGCGGTGCCCTTCGGCCTGGGTTCAGACCTGCCGCGCAGAGACCCGGCTGGCGTCGGGCCCGGCGCTCAGACCCGCTGGTCGAACACGTGCCGGCGGATCCAGCCGTGCATGGCGATAGCTGCGGCCGCCGACGCGTTGATCGACCGCGTTGAGCCGAACTGGGCGATGGAGAGGGTCGCCTGGGCGGCGGCGTGGATCTCCGGCGTCAGCCCCGGGCCCTCCTGCCCGAAGACGAGGACGCAGCGTTCGGGCAGGTCGAAGGTCTCAAGCGGCACCGAATCGGGAAAGTTGTCGATGCCGATGACCGCCAGGCCCTCCGCGCCCGCCCAGGCCACGAAGTCCTCGACCGTCGGATGGTGGCGGACGTGCTGGTAGCGGTCGGTCACCATGGCCCCGCGGCGGTTCCAGCGGCGCCGTCCGATGATGTGCACCTCGGCGGCGAGGAAGGCGTTCGCGGTGCGGACCACGGAGCCGATGTTCAGGTCGTGCTGCCAGTTCTCGATGGCGACGTGGAACGGGTGCCGGCGGGTGTCAAGGTCGGCGACGATAGCCTCGTGGTTCCAGTACCGGTAGGCGTCCACCACATTGCGGGTGTCCCCCGCCTCAAGCAGCTCCGGATCCCACTGCGGCCCCGAGGGCAGCTCGCCCTCCCAGGGCCCCACGCCCACCGGTGCGGCACCGTTCAGGACCCCTGCCGGCGGGGTGTCCTGTCCGCGCCCCTGCGGGGCCGCGTCGTCGTTTTCGCCTCGATTTTTCACCTCTCAAGCCTAAGGTGAAAGACTGACCCGGATTCCCCGCCCGGCCCACCGAAGGAAGCAGATGCGCAACAACGACTACATTGAGTGCTGGCTGACGGACATGGACGGCGTACTGGTTCACGAGAACCATCCGATTCCCGGAGCCGCGGAGCTGATCGAGCGCTGGGTCGCCACCTCGAAACGGTTCCTCGTGCTGACGAACAACTCGATCTACACCCCTCGCGACCTCGCGGCGCGGCTGGCGGCATCGGGCCTCGAGATCCCCGAGGAGAACCTGTGGACCTCTGCAATGGCGACGGCCGAATTCCTCAAAGGGCAGCTGCCGGGCGCCCGCGCCTACGTGATCGGCGAGGCCGGCCTCACGACGGCCCTTCACGAGGCCGGGTTCGTGCTCACCGACACTAACCCCGACTACGTGGTGCTCGGGGAGACCCGCACCTATTCGTTCGAGGCCATCACCATGGCCATCCGGCTGATCCTCGAGGGCGCACGGTTCATCGCGACGAACCCCGACGTCACCGGCCCGTCCAAGGAGGGCGTGCTGCCCGCCACCGGGGCGATCGCGGCACTGATCACCGCGGCGACGAACCGGGACCCCTACATCGTCGGCAAACCCAACCCGATGATGTTCCGTTCGGCCATGAACCAGATCGAGGCGCACTCGGAAACCACCGCGATGATCGGTGACCGGATGGACACCGACATCATTGCCGGCATGGAAGCGGGCCTCCACACAGTCCTGGTGCTCAGCGGGATCACCCAGCGCGAAGACATTGACGCCTACCCCTTCCGGCCGGCCCAGGTGGTCAACTCGGTCGCGGACCTGATCGACACCTTCTAGGGCGTCGACACCTTCCGGGCCCGGAGCAGTGGCCGGGTCCGTGCCAGCAGGTACGACACCGGGTCGCTGCGGGTCGCGCCCTTGCCGGTCACGTCACTGTGGCGCGGCCGCCGCCCCGGGGCAGCGGAATGAGCTGCTCCTGGACCTGCTGCAGCAGCGGACGGTACGTCAGCGGGTTCCACTGCGGGCTCGCGTGGGCCGGGCGGGCCCCTTCTGTCACCAGGTCGCTCAGAATGAGGTTCCGCGGGAAAATCTCGGCCCAGCCGGCCCGTGCCGTGCCGTAGTTGACCACGGTGTCCTGCGGATTCCCGAGGAACGCCAGCTGCGTTGAACCCAGGGCGTTCCGGAACCGCGTCGGGTCAAAGTGGTAGATGTAGGAGGCCTGCGACTGGATCAGGACGCTGCTGGGTGCCAGCGGCGAGAGCTGTTCGAAGGTCTGGTCGATGATCTTGCGCCAGGTCCGTTCGTTCTTGTGGGCAATCCGCTCACCGAGTTCATACCCGCCACGCACCACTGTGGGGATGCGGTACCCGGCCTCATACAGGAACACGACGCCCTCGAACATTTCCTGTTCGAGCACGTCGAATTTCGTGTGGGGGCTCGAGTCGAGCACGATCAGCTCGACGGGGATGCCGCGGTCGGCAAGCCGGGCCGCAACCTCGACGGCAACCATCCCACCGAAGCTGTGCCCGTAGAAGTAGAGCTTCTCCAGTTGGAAGTTCCGCACGTACCGGTTCAGCTCCGCGACGATATTGCTCACGTCCAGCCCGCGGTTCGAGTACCCCACGGTGGCCATCTGCGCCCGACGTGACAGCGTGGGCCGCAGCGAATTGAGGATCCAGAGGGCCTCCTCCCAGCTGGTCTTGTAGCCGGGGAAAAGCACCCAGCGCGAGTGCGGGAATGCGGCCCGCGCACCGTCGTCGGGCACGGGGAGCAGGCGCAGGTTCTCGCGCTCCTTCTGGATCCTGCGGGTGAGGACGAGATCCGCGGCGAGCGCCAGGCCGAGGGAGGACCCGGTCAGGAAGGCCCTGCGGGAGAAGGCACCGACCTCGCTGGCGTCGCCCAGCAGGCGGCGGGCATCATCCATGGCGGATCGATCGCCTCCCGTCAGTCCAGATGTCGTCCCCAAGCACTTCCGCCGGCAGCCGCCGGCACCTCAGCCGAGGCCGAGTTCTTCCTTCCCGAAGGCGTAGAGGTAGGGAACTCCCGCTTCGGCTTCGATCCGCTCCCGCGAACCGGTGTTCCGGTCGACGATGACGGCGACCGCGCGCACGTCACCGCCTGCCTTCCGGACGCCTTCGACGGCGGTCAGCGCCGATCCCCCCGTGGTCGAGGTGTCCTCAAGGACGACTACGGGCCGGCCGGCGACGTCGGGCCCCTCGACCTGGCGTCCCATGCCGTGGGTCTTCGAGGCCTTCCGGACGACGAAGGCGTCAATAGGGCGCCCGGCCTGCGCCGCGACGTGCATCAGCGCGGTGCCTACCGGGTCCGCGCCCATGGTGAGTCCGCCCGCGCTCTGGAAGTCGATTCCCGCGTCATCCAGGAGCCGGAGCATAACGCGCCCGACGAGCGGGGAGGCCTCGTGGTGGAGGGTGATCCGGCGCAGGTCGATGTAGTAGTCGGCCTCGACTCCGCTGGAAAGCGTCACCTTCTCATGCACCACGGCTAGTTCCTTAATAAGTTCGAGGAGCCGGGCGCGGTCGGCGGCAGGAGCTGAGGTGTCGGCGGGCGGGATGTCGGCGGTCATGAACCGAGTCTATCGAGTCCCCGGGACCGCTGCGCCCGGCCCGGGAAGGCCCGAGGCGGACACCCGATGTTAGGGTTGACTTACCTTACTTTCCCGTTGTTTCCCGCATCCTGTCCGGAGTTCCCTATGCCAGCTTCGCCCCTGTCCCGCCTGCGGTCCGCCCGCCTTCCCGCGCTTCTGCTGGCAGCCGCCGTTGCCCTTGCCGGCTGCGGTCCGCAGGACGCCGGCGGAGCCACTGACACGGCGCCGGAGACCGGGGATTCCGACTCCTTCCCGCGTGTGGTGCAGCACGAACTCGGCGAGACCACCATTCCGGAGCGCCCGGAGCGCGTCGTCGCCGTCACCGACGGCGGCGAACTCGCTTCCCTGCTGGCCCTCGGCGTCGAACCCGTGGGATTCGGCAAGCGCAACGACCCGATCCGCCCCTGGATCGAAGCGGCCGGAGGCGCGGAAATCGAGTCCTACGACCTGGCCGGCACCGAGGTGAGCTTCGAGCGCATCGCCGCATGGAAGCCGGACCTGCTGGTGGTGCAGGCAGGGTTCGCCACCAAGGAGAACCTCGCCCAGTACAGCGCCTTGGCGCCCACGGTGGTCACGAGTTTCATCGACTGGAAGGACAACCTGCGGCAGGTCAGCGAGGCCACCGGCACCACCGAAAAGGCGGCCGAACTGGTCGCCGAAAACGAGGCCGCCGTCGAGGACGCGGCAAAGGCGCTCTCCGGGAGCAAGGGGCTGAAGGTCCAGGCCATCACCGTTTTCGAGGGCCCCGAGATCTACCGGCTCAACGACGCCTCGCCGCTCGGCAAGCTCGCCCCCTCCCTCGGCCTGGCCCCCTTCCCGAAGGCCGGAACGCCTGGAGAGGCCGTTGACACCGTCTCGCTGGAGAAACTGGCCGACATCGACGCCGACGTCCTCCTCGTTCAGGACTTCGGCGACGACGGACCCTACCGCGCCCTGAAGGAGCAGGAGATCTGGAAGCGCATCCCCGCGGTGAAGACCGGCAAGGTGATCGAACTCAGCGTCGAGGAATCCGAGGCCAGCTACTTCGACAGCGTCCTGACCGTCCCGTTGAACCTGCAGATGCTGCAGGACCGGCTGGGCTGATTTCCCGGTGAGGGCGACCGCGCCGGCCGCAACGGAGTCCTTTGCGGCTCCCGTCCGTACCCGGCTGCCCGTGAACACCTGGCGGGGACGCGCGGTGCTGTTCGCGCTGCTGTCCCTGCTCGCCGGTCTCTGCGCCCTGCTCAGCCTCGCCATCGGGGCCCAGAACATCGCCTTCGACGAGGTGTGGCGGGCCCTGGTGGCACCCGAAAGCAGCGACGAGCACGTCATCGTACGCACCCTGCGTGTCCCGCGGACCCTCGTGGGGCTGGCCGTAGGGGCGGCGCTGGGCCTGGCCGGAGCCCTTATCCAGGGCCACACCCGAAATCCCATCGCCGACCCCGGCCTGCTGGGGGTCAGTGCCGGCGCCGCCTTCGGCGTGGTGCTGAGCATCTACGCCCTCGACCTGAGGCTGCCCGGCGGATACGTCTGGTTCGCCTTTGCCGGAGCCCTGGCCGCCAGCGTCGTCGTCTTCCTGCTCGGGGCAAGCGGGCGGGGACGGTCAACGCCGGTGACCCTCGCACTGGCGGGCGCCGCCGTGAGCGCCCTGCTGGGGGCCCTGACGAGCGCCCTGGTGCTCCTTGACCCGGACAGCCTCGACGGCTTCCGGTTCTGGGCCGCCGGATCACTCGCCGGCAGGGGAAACGACGTCCTGTTCCCGCTGCTGCCGTTCCTCCTGCTGGGGACCGTGCTGGCCTTCGCCAACGCCCCGGCGCTCAACTCGCTGGGCCTCGGGGAGGACGTCGCCCGCACCCTCGGACTGCATGTGGGCCGGGCCCGGGTCACGGGGGTGGCGGCCGTGACGCTGCTGGCCGGTGCCGCCGTCGCCGCCGCCGGGCCCATCGGCTTCCTCGGCCTGATCGTTCCGCACCTCGCCCGCGCCGCCACCGGGCCGGACCACCGGTCGCTGCTGCCCGCCTCGGCCCTGCTCGGGGCCAGCGTGCTGCTCCTTGCCGACGTCGCCGGCCGCCTCGCCGCGCCTCCGGGCGAACTGCAGGTCGGCATCGTGCTCGCCGCTGTGGGCGCACCGTTCTTCATCCACCTCATCCGTCGCCGACGGCTGGTGGCCCTGTGAGCGCGGGGCCCGCGCGGGCCGGCCCCGCCCGGCCCGCCGTCCCGGGGCGGAACCCGCTCCGCATTGGACCGGTGAGCGGGGTGTGGCACCCGCGCACCGCCGCCGTGTGCGCGGCCCTGCTGCTCGTGTCGGCCGTCCTGATGTGTCTGGGCGCCACCCGCGGCGACTTTCCCCTGCCCCTGACCGACGTGCTGCGCGTCCTCGGCGGCGGTGGCGAGGAACTGGACCGGGTCGTAGTCCTCGAGCTGCGCCTGCCCCGCGCGGCGGCCGGCGCGCTGGTGGGGTTCGCCCTGGGCATGGCCGGGGCCATCACCCAGGCAGTGGCCCGCAATCCCCTCGCCAGCCCCGACCTGCTGGGTATCAGCGCCGGAGCCGGTGCCGGCGCCGTCACCCTCATCGTCCTGGGCGGCGCGGCCGGTCCCCTGGCCCTGCTCGGGGTGCCGGCCGCGGCGCTCGTCGGGGCCCTGGGCGCGGCGCTGCTCGTCTACCTGCTGGCCTGGCGGGACGGCATCGACGGGCTGCGCCTTGCACTGATCGGCCTGGCGATCGCTGGCCTCGGCACCTCCCTCACCACCTACCTGCTCCTCCGGGCCAACCTGACCGAGGCCACGCAGGCCACGGTGTGGCTGACCGGTTCACTCAACGGCCGCGCCTGGGACTCGGTGCTCCCGCTCGCCGTGGTGGTCCTGGCGGTGCTCGCCGCCGCACCGGTCTTCGGGCCGCGCCTTGCGGCACTCCAGCTCGGGTACGACACCGCCCGCTCGCTCGGCCGGCGGGTCCAGCTGGGCATGGCCCTGCTGGTGGCCGCCGCCGTCGTCCTCGCCGCAGGCGCGACGGCTGCCGCCGGCCCGGTGGCGTTCGTGGCGCTGGCGGCACCCCAGATCGCCCTGCGCCTGCTCGGACGCGCCGCCCCGCCGCCGGTGACGGCGGGGCTGACCGGGGCGGCGCTCGTCCTCGCCGCGGACCTCCTGGCCCGCACCGCGCTGCCGGTCGAACTGCCCGTGGGCATCGTCACCGCCGCCCTCGGGGCCCCGTACCTGATCCATCTGCTCGTCGCCGCCAACCGGAGGTCCAACGCATGATCCAGCCATCCAGCCGCCTCCAGGCCGACCGGTTGACCCTTTCCTACGGTGGAACCGAAATTGTCGGCGGGCTCAGCTTCGAGGTGCCGCCGGGAATGATCACCGCCGTCGTCGGCTCCAACGGCTGTGGCAAGAGCACCCTGCTCCGCGGCCTGGCCCGGCTCCTGCGGCCCTCCGCGGGGGCCGTGCTCCTTGACGGCAAGGCGATTGATCGGATGCCCACCCGGGAGGTCGCCCGCCACCTTGGCCTGCTCCCCCAGGCACCCAGCGCGCCTGAGGGGCTCACCGTCGGCGACCTGGTGGCCCGCGGCAGGCAGCCGCACCAGAGCTGGCTGCGCCAGTGGTCCCCGGAGGACGAGGACGTCGTCGCCCAGGCCCTGTGCTGGACGGACATGCTCGACTCCGCGGACCGGCGCCTCGAGGACCTCTCCGGTGGCCAGCGCCAGCGCGCGTGGATCTCCATGGCGCTGGCCCAAGGCACGGACCTGCTGCTGCTCGACGAACCGACGACGTACCTGGACCTCGCCCACGCCGTCGACGTCCTCGACCTCGTCGAGCGCCTCCGGGACGACCACGGGCGCACGGTCGTCATGGTGCTTCACGACCTCAACCTCGCCGCCCGGTACGCGGACGTCCTGGTCGCCATGAAGGACGGCCGCATTCTCGCGCAGGGCCACCCCGGGGACATCCTCACGTCCGAACTGCTCTTTGAGGTGTTCGGGCTCTCCGCCCGCCTCATCGAGGACCCCGTCTCCGGGCGTCCCCTCGTGGTGCCCCTCGGCGGAAGCCGTGCCGCGCGCAGGCCCGCCCCGGCGTAACGCCCCCGAAACGCGCGCGTAGTAGCCTGAGCACATGCGGAAACTCCAGGCGAAGATCATCGAGGAACTGGGCGTGCGCCCCACCATCGACCCCGCAGGGGAGATCCGGAAACGCGTGGCTTTCCTCAAGGATTACCTCCGCGCGAGCCGGACGAACGGGTTCGTCCTCGGCATCAGCGGCGGGCTCGACTCGACCCTCGCCGGCAAGCTTGCCCAACTCGCCGTCGATGAGCTGCGCTCCGAGGGCGTGGACGCCGACTTCATCGCCGTCCGCCTGCCCTACAACGCCCAGAAGGACGAGGAGGACGCCCAGGCCGCCCTCGCGTTCATCGAGCCGCGCAGCACGCGCGAGTACAACGTCGCTCCCGCCGTCGACGGCTTCCAAGACGAGTATGTGAAGACCACCGGCGAGAAGATTTCGGACTTCAACAAGGGCAACATCAAGGCCCGCGCCCGCATGGTGGCCCAGTACGCCCTCGCCGGGCAGCACAACCTTTTGGTCCTCGGCACCGACCACGGCGCGGAGTCCGTCACAGGCTTCTTCACCAAGTACGGCGACGGCGGAGCCGACATCCTGCCGCTGTTCGGGCTGAACAAGCGCCAGAACCGGGCGCTGCTGAAGGAACTCGGAGCCCCCGAGGCGCTGTACAACAAGGTTCCGACGGCAGATCTGCTCGACGACGCGCCCGGCCAGGCCGACGAGAAGGAACTCGGCCTGACTTACGACCAGATCGATGACTACCTCGAGGGGCGCGAGGTCACCGAGGCTGCAGCGGCGGCCATTGAACACCGTTACTGGATCACCCGCCACAAACGCACCGTGCCGGTCACCCTTTTTGATTCCTGGTGGCGGGGCTGAAGCAACCCGTTGATAACCTAGTGCCCGTGAAGATCGCCACCTGGAACGTCAACTCCCTCCGTGCCCGCGCCGACCGAGTCGAGGCGTGGCTCGGCCGCTCCGACGTCGACGTCTTGGCCATTCAGGAGACCAAGTGCAAGGACGAGAACTTTCCGTGGGAGATGTTCGAGAACGCCGGCTACGAGGTGGCCCACTTCGGGCTGAGCCAGTGGAACGGCGTGGCCATCGCCTCCCGGGTGGGACTCGACGACGTGGAACGCACCTTTCCGGGCCAGCCCGCCTTCGCCAAGCCCGGGATTGAACCCGTCCAGGAGGCCCGCGCCATCGGCGCGACCTGCAACGGAATCCGCGTCTGGAGCCTCTACGTGCCCAACGGGCGCTCCCTCGACGACCCGCACATGCCCTACAAGCTCCAGTGGCTCGACGTACTCCGTCAGCACGCCAAGGAGTGGGTGGCCGCGGACCCGGAGGCGCAGATCGCCCTCATGGGCGACTGGAACATCGCCCCGCAGGACGAGGACGTGTGGGACATCGACTTCTTCGTCAACGGCGGACACACCCACGTCAGCCCGCCCGAACGGAGTGCCTTCCAGGGGTTCCTCGACGCCGGCTTCGCCGATGTCGCACGCCCCTTCACCCCCGGGCCCGGCGTCTACACCTACTGGGACTACACGCAGCTGCGCTTCCCGAAGAAGGAGGGCATGAGAATCGACTTCGTGCTCGGCTCCCCCGCCCTCGCCGCGCGGGTGGCCAACGCCTCGATCGACCGGGAGGAACGCAAGGGCAAGGGCGCCTCGGACCACGCGCCCGTGATCGTGGAGCTCGACGGACAGTGACCCGCCGCCGCCCCACCGGAATTGCCCGGCCGTTTCCGTACGTCTCGTTCCTGCGGGTGTACGAGCCCCTCGACGCCTTCGACGACGCCCAGCAGCTCGCCATCCTCGAACAGCGCTCGCGCGGCCGCCGCATCACCGAGCAGCTCGACTACGAGCAGTCGCTGCGCCGGGTCACCCGCACGGTGTCGGACCCGTTCCCGCACCACGAACCCGACCTGGTCCGGGTCCTCCACTTCCCCGGGAACAGCGGCAGCACCACCCCCTACTACTGCCCGAACCAGCTCTCGGTCCGCACCACCCTCGCCGCCGAGTCCCTCGACGCGACCCTGCGCGGCCCGCTCGTCGACGTCCTCGTGCCCGAGGCGGCCCGCGAGGCCCAGCAGGCCCGGCTCGACCCGGACACCTTCGCGGATTCCGTAGCGAAGCTCCACACCCGCTCGGCCACCTGGGGCGTGCCCTTCGCCTGGTTCGTGCTCATCCACGAGGACGACCTGACGGAGGTCATCGAGGACAACGGCAGGGTGAGCACGGTCCGCATCTCGGCGAGGGTGCACGAGTGCATCGACCGGGCCCGGCACGCCATCGCGCAGCTGGCCATCGGCGCCCCCGAACTGGACCTGCTCGAGGAGCTGACCGAGCTCACGCAGTGGCTCGAGGTGTTCCGCCGGGACGCCATTGTGGAGATCGACTACGGTGCCGTCGCCGACCGGGTGTTCCCCGACGAGTCACCGCACGATGTGCGGATCGGGATCGAAAGCCTCGCCGAGGCGGACATGACCGGCGCAGCCGCGTCCTACCGCAGGCTGGCCTCGCGCTGGATTCCGATCCGGCAGCTCGCCCGCGCCTCCTGACGCAGGGGATCACTCTCCCCCGCTGGTGGTGGACAGTCCGTGCCACGGGGCAGCCCCGCGGTTTCACGCTCCGTGTCGAACCTGCCCACTGACCGGCCGTGCTCAGTGGGCATGAGCTTGTCACTGGCCCGGTCTGCCAAGTGACCGGCCCTGGTCAGTGGGCAGACCCCGCTGCACCAGCCCGGCTCAGCGCGGCACGGGCCCCGTCGAGGCGCGCACGATCAGCTCATGCGGCTGGACCGGAATGACGTCGGCGGCGGGATGGCCCTGGAGTTCGTCCAGCAGGATGCCCGCCGCGAAGTCACCCTGCTCGTTGGGGCTTTGCCGGATGGTGGTCAGGCCCATGGGGTCGGAAAACTCGTGGTCGTCGATACCAATCACCGAGAGCTCGCCCGGCACATCGATGCCCAGTTCCACCGCCGCCCGCAGCACGCCGAAGGCCATCTCGTCGGAGGAGCAGAAGACCGCCGTCGGCCGGTTCCCGGGATCGGCGAGCATCTGCAGGGCCCCGGCGAGGCCTTCCTTGAACCGGAAGTCGCCGAAGACCTCCCATTCCGGACGGATTTCGAGGCCATGGTCGGCCATGGTGCGCCGGTAGGCCGTTTCACGGATCCGCGGGACCTGGAAGTCGATGCCGAAGGACCCCCCACCGCGCAGGTGGCCGATGCGGGTGTGCCCCAGGCCGATGAGGTGTTCCACGGCGTCGCGGGCGGCGGCGCTGTCGTCGATCCCCACATGGCGCACGCCCTCGACGGCGCCGCCCACCACGATGGTGGGCGACTCCAGTTCGAGGAGGGAGGATCGCTCGGAGTCGGTCAGTTCAAGGCAGAGCACCAGCAGCCCATCGATGCGCTTGCGCAGGATGGAGCGGTGGAACACCCGCCCCCGGTTGACGCCGGACCCGCCGAGGCTGAACAGCACCAGGTCGTAGCCTGCCGCCCGGAGCCGCCGGTCAACCCCCTCGAGGACGGCCGAGAAGTACCACCGCTCGATCTGCGGCAGCAGGACCCCCAGGGCCATGGTGCGCCCCGAGGCCAGCCCCGCTGCCGCCGACGACGGGACGTACCCGAGGTTCTGCGCCTCCTGCTCCACGCGGGAGCGGGTGCTCGGCGAGACCCCGGGCAGTCCACGAAGGGCGCGCGAGACCGTTGCGGTGGAGACCCCCAGCGACTTCGCAACATCTTCGATGCTCGTCACCGGAGTTACCCCTTGAGGCCACCCGCCAGCAGCCCACGGACGAAGTACCTCTGCAGCCCGAAGAAGACCGCCAGCGGAATGAGGATCGAGACGAACGCACCGGCCGTAAGCCGCTGCCACTCGCCGCCCCGGGAGCCCTGGAGCTCGGCGAGCCGCTGGGTGATCGGCGCGACGTCGGCACCGCCGCCGGAGAAGACCAGCGCGACCAGCAGGTCGTTCCACAACCACAGGAACTGGAAGATTCCGAAGGAGGCGAGCGCCGGCGTGGCCAGGGGGATGATGATCCGCCAGAAGATCGTGCTGTGCCCGGCGCCGTCGACCCGCGCCGCTTCGATCACCTCACCGGGGATTTCCGCGATGAAGTTGTGAAGCAGGAAGATCGCCAGCGGGAGCCCGAAGATGGTGTGGGCGACCCACAGCTGGGCGTAGGTGCCGCTGGGGAACAGCTGCAGGTCCCCGATCTTCAGGACCTGGGTGAACAGCTGCAGCAGCGGGATCAGTGCCATCTGCAGCGGCACGATCTGCAGGGCGAAGACGAAGATGAACAGTCCGTCCTTGCCGCGGAATCTGCCCCACGCGAACATGTACGCCGCCATGGCGCCGATGACCAGGGTGAAGATGGTCCCCGGAATGACGATGGCGAGGGAGTTCACGAAGTAGGAGCCAAGGTTCGGCGACTGGCTTCCCCCCGGAGCCAGGACGTCCTCGTAGTTGGCGAGGGTGAACTGCCAGTCGGTGAAGACGTTCCACCAGCCGTTGCCCTTGATGTTGTCCTCGGGGCGGAACGATGAGACGAACAGGCCGAAGGTCGGAATCGTCCAGATCACGGCGATGATGACGGCGGCCGCCGTCGCACCGCGGGAGGTCAGCCGCTGGCGGACCCGCCGCTGGATCGGCGGGCGTTCCGCCGTCTCGATGTCCTGGAGCTCCGGAAAGACCTTGTTGGTGTTCTCGGCGGGAATGGCGCTCATCGGATCTCCTTCTGCTGGCGGAGCAACCGCGCGTTGTAGACGACGACCGGCAGGACCATCAGGAACAGGACCAGCGCGAGGGCGGCGCCGCGGCCGGGCTCGCCGGCGCGGAACGCCTGGGTGTACATCTCGTTTGCGACCACCGAGGTTTCGTACTGTCCGGCCGTCATGGTGCGCACGATGTCGAACACCTTGAGGGTGCCGATGGTGATGGTGGTGACGACGACGATCAGGGAGCCGCGGATGGTCGGGATCGTGACGTTCCTGAACTGCTGCCACGCGCTGGCGCCGTCGAGCCGGGCGGCCTCGATGATTTCGGTGGGGATGCCCTTGATGGCGGCGGACAGCACCACCATGGCGAACCCGGTCTGGATCCAGATCATGACGGCGATCAGGAAGAAGGTGTTCTCGGGGGCATCGAGGAGGAACTGCTTGGGCGTCTGCCCGAACCAGACCAGGATCTGGTTGACCAGGCCGATCTGGTCCGCCTCGGCTCCCTTGTAGGCGTAGACGAAGCGCCAGATGACGCCGGCACCGACGAAGGAGATAGCCATGGGCATGAACACGAGCGCCTTGAGCGCCTTCTCGCCGCGGGCCTTGTCGATGAAGACCGCGTAGGCGAGGCCGATCGACGAGGCCAGCAGGGGCACCAGGACCACCCAGATAACGGTGTTGCGCAGGGTGATCAGGGCCTCGGGCTGGGTGAACATCCACACGAAGTTGTCCAGGCCGATGAATTCCCCGGCCGCGTTGGTGAACGAGAGGTACGTCGTCTGCAGCGCCGGGTACACCAGCCCGACCGCGAGCAGGATGAGGGCCGGGGTGAGGAACCCGGCGATCTGGACCTTTTCCCGGGCGGATTTCGGTGCCCGGTCGACGATGAGCATAATCACGCCGATGATGGCGGCGAAGATGGCGAGAGCCACCACCACCTGTAAACCTTTTTCTGCTATATCTTCCACAGCCCAGCCTCCTTGGTGCGCCTGGTGGATGAAACGATGAACGGTCCGGACGCGGGGGCATGCGCACGTGTGCGGCAGCCGGCGCGGTGCCGGAGGGCACTAACGCCGCCGGCCGGCCCCCGAGGGGAACAGCCGACGGCGTTAGATGCGTCGAACTACGAGCTCGGCCAGCTGCTTTCGACCGAGTCCGTGACCTTCTTGGTCTCGTCGCCGTTGATCCAGTTCACGATGCCGCTCCAGAAGGAGTTGGCACCGACGGCGCCGGGCATGAGGTCGGAGGCGTCGAAGCGGAAGACCGTCTCGGGGTCCTGGAGCAGCTCGATCGACTGGCGGTCGAGGTCCGATCCAGCGAGCTCGGGATCAAGTCCCTTGTTGGCGCTGATCGCACCGCCCTGCTCAACGCGGGCGTTGGCGAACTCGGCACTCGCCATGTACGACTGCAGGGCAACGACCTCGGGGCGGTCCGCGTAGGCACCGACCATTTCGCCGCCACCGGTGATGGCGGTGCCATCGGCGGGGTCAACGGGAGGGGTCATGAAGGCCCAGACGTCGCCGTCCTCGGCCACCTCGGTGCCTTCGGGCCAGTTGGCTGCCTGGAAGGAGGCCTGGTGGTGCATGGCGCAGGCGCCGTCGAGGACGGGCTGGCCCGCCTCGGCGAAGGCCGTCGACAGGATGGAGCGCGAGTCTCCGAAGCCGCCGTTGACGTAGTCGTCGTTCTTGAGGATCTCCCCGACCTTGTCGAAGGACTCGACGATCTTCGGGTCGTTGAACGGAATCTCGTGGGCGACCCACTGGTCGTAGACCTCGGGGCCGTGATCGCGGAGCACTGCGTCTTCGACCCAGTCGGTTCCCGGCCAGCCGGTTGCCTCGCCGGATTCGAAGCCGGCGCACCAGGGCTTCATTTCCTCTTCTTCGCTGGCGATCTTCTCGGTCAGCTCCATCATCTCGTCCCAGGTCTTGGGAACTTCCCAGCCCTTCTCCTCGAAGGTGGCCGGGACGTACCAGACGTAGCCCTTGATGTTCGCGAGCATAGGGGCGGCGTAGAAGGTTCCGTCGACCGTGCCGTACTTCTTCCAGTCCTCGGACCAGCCCTCGTCAACGAGGTCGGAGACCTCCTGGGGTGCCGGCTTCAGGTTCTCCGCCTGGGCGGCGAGCAGGCCCGGCTGCGGGAAGATGGCAAGGTCCGGCGGGTTGCCGGCCTTGGCGCGGACGCCGATCTGGGTCTCGAATTCCTTCGACCCTTCGTAAGCGACCTCGATGCCGGTGCATTCGGCGAAGTCGGCCCAGGAGTTTTCGAGCAGCTCTGCCTCGACGTCGACGATCGTGGAGTAGACGCTGACCTCGGTGCCTTCGTGCTCTCCGTAGGCTTCGTAGAGGGAGCAGTCGGCGTCTCCGCCGCCGCCGGCTTCACCGGATCCGCCGGATCCGCAGGCGGAGAGTGCGAGCGTCAGGACGCTCAGAGCCGCGAGCGGCGCCAGCGCTTTCTTGGTGCGAAACTGTGGCATTAAAGAGACTCCTTTGTCTGGCAGCACGCATCGGTGTGCTCCGGGTCCACCATCGGACCCTGAAACCAACCGTGCCGCCGCCTCACCAGATTGATCTCCCGAGAGTAAGCGCTTACGTAAGACCGCGGCAACTCAGGGCGGCCCCGGGCGCCCCTTCGATATCGAATCGTGACTCTCCTCACCACCGGGTCCCGAGCGCCGGTGCCCGGGGATCCGGGTGCGGCACGACGGAGGGACGGCTGCGGACCGGGGGCTGGTTCAGCTGACCCGGTCCGCGTGCGTGAAACGGGCGCGGGCGCCGGCACTGATGCTGATCAGCACCGGTGCGCGGTGGCCCAGGACGACGTCGAGCGCCTCGACGAGCCCCGCGACCTCCTCCGCGACCCGTGCGGGCGCGGCTCCCTGCCGCGGATAGACCCGGATGCGCAGCGCGGAGGTGCCGCGGAACCGCCAGGTCGTCACGGCGGCGTTCACGAGGTCGCGCCGGTCCTGCAGCGCCACCTTGAGCGCCTGCTCGGCCGCAGCCGCCGTGATGGTGACAGTTCCGGCCGCCTCCCCTGGCTCCTGCCCGCCGTCTTTGATGAAGTCGCCGGTCCTCCCCCGTCCCTGCACGGCCAGCCAGATGATCATCAGCGTGGCCAGCAGCAGGAATATTAGGGCCAGCAGGATCCACAGCCAGTCCTCGCCGCCGCGCACTCCGAGCGAGCGGGTTCCGGCTGCGGCACTGGAGGAGACGGCCCGCCAGGTCCGGGCTGCCTCCGGGATCAATGCCGCGGCCGCCGTGGCGGCCCCGGCGGCCATGAGCACAAGGCCGAACAGCCCCAGCAGGATCCGGTTGAGCGCGCGGGGGGTCGAATTCACTGTCCGATCACCCCGCTCGGGGCGATCGACACCTGGACGGTGGGGAACGGCTCGGCCACCGTGCCGCGGAGATCCTCCTCGACGGCCCACCGCACCGCCTCGGCGTCCACGGGGATACCGGAGGTCGGGCGCACGGAGACCTCAACTCGACGCCGCCCCACGGTGACCAGTACCTGCTCGGGGCCGACGCCGGCGGCCAGGCGGGCGCGCCGGGCCAGCGTCGCGGCCAGGATCTCGGCATCGACCACCACGGCGGCCCTGGCGTTGGGCACCGCATAGCGGGCCCGCCGGCCCGGAAGGAGGGCTGCGAGGGCAAGGACCAGGCCGAGAACGAACACCAGCAGGCCCGCCGGAACCAGGACGGACGCGGGCAGGAGGCCGGGCAGGCGGCCCAATGCCGCCGCCACCTTTTCTAGGTCGATCAGGAACGGCGGGTCCCCGACCGCCTTCAGGACCGCCTCAAGGAACAGCAGGATGCAGGCGGCCGCGACGAGGATGCCCGTGATGACCGAGGGGACGGCACGGGAGGCGTGGAGTTCCCGCCGAAGGGCGTGGGCCGTCACCCTGTTCGCGGAACCTGTGGTCCCGCTCATCGGACCCGGCCCTGCACCGAAGCCGTCCCAATGACCCTGATATCGACGCGGCTGAGGCGGGTACCGGTGAGGGTGGCCACCGTCGCAAGGATGCCGGCCTTCGCGTGCCGGGCCCGTTCAAGGACCGATCCGCCGGAAGGCGCAGGGAGGAAAGGCTCCGCGGCCAGGCGCGCCAGCGGCGGGATGGGCACGGGCAGTGACAGTTCAAGGGCGAGCAGGCCGCCGTCGTCGGTGTACACCGCGCGGACCTGGCCCGCCTGAACCCCGAAGTGCTCCGCGGCGGCGGCCTGAGCCGTACTAACGAGTGCCTGGGTGGTGATCCGGTTGTGCCCGGCGACGCGAGGGGAGGCCGCCGGCTCGGGCGTGCGGACCGCTGCGGTGCTCACGAAGACGATCGGCGCCCGGTGAGGGCATCCCGGACGCCGCGGAAATCGAGCTTGCCTTCGGCGCTGCGTCCCAGCAGCGCCCCGGTCCCCATCAGCAGGGCCGTCAGCAGGAAGCCCCAGAATCCAAAGGCGAGGCCGGCGAAGGCGAGAACCGCCCCGGCCGCCATGCCGGTGACTGTCGGTGTCATGAAAAGTCCTCCATCGGACGGGTCAGAGCTGGGTGGAGCCGAGGGCTCGGGTTTTCTCGCTGGAGCGAACGTCGTTCAGCCCCGGCACATGCACGTCGCTGACCTCGACGTTGACCTCGATCACCTCGAGTCCGACGAGGTCGCTGACGGCCTGGTATACGGCCCCCCGGACGGCGTCGGCCAGCCGGTGCAGCGGGTAGCCGTACTCGGCGACGAGGCTGACATCGACCGCGACCTGCGTCTGGCCAACCTCCACGCGCACGCCCTGGACCGGCTCGGCCGCGCCGACGGCGTCACGGAGCGCCCCCAGCGCCCGGCCGGCGCCGCCGCCAAGTGCGTACACGCCCGGCACCGAGCGGGCCGCGACGGCGGCGATCCGGACGGCCGCCGGGTCTGCGATCACCGTCCGCCCGGGTGCCGATCCCATGGCGGTAGAAGGAAGAGGGGGTTCCGTGGGAAGCGGGTCCATGCGCGCGCACCTTTCGTCTCTGCCCAGCCTAAGCCCTTGTCAGGGTTGGAGGAGAGGACCCGGGCCGTGCCGGATCCGGCGCGGCCGCTGCCCTCATGCCGCTCGGCGGGCACCGATGCGCCGTGGAGGGGCACGGAGCGCAGGACACCTATTTTGCCGCCCGCAAGCGCCTTCTGAATTCGCCTCTTTTGTGTACTTGGCATCCCGGCCGGACTAGTCTCTGCATCATGGCGGTTCCGAGCCGGATCCTCCAGCTCCTGGGCAAAACCCCGCCCACAGCTCCTGGGCAAAACCCGCCCAGTCGGGAGGTAAGAGATGTCCCTTTCAAGCCCCGTTCGGCGATCCCTTCTGGCGGTGACGGTCGCCCTTATCACCTGTTCCTGCACCACGCAGGGCCCGCCCAGCACGACCGAGCCAAGCGCCGAACCATCCCCGTCCGAATCAGTTCCTGGGACTGCGGCCTCCGAGCCGGCCGCCGACGTCCTGCCCGACATGGCCATGCTGCCGCTTGAGACGTTCCGTCTGGCGTACGAGGGGGACGAGCGGGTTCTCCGGTTCGACACCGACGTCATCAACAACGGCCCGGGTCCGGTCGATGTAACCGGTGAGCGGAAGAACACAATGACCCCCGATCTCAAGGTGAAGCAGAACATCCTCCTTGAAGACGGCTCCACCCGGGAAGTGGATACGGATGCCATCCTGCGCTACGAGACCTTCGACGGTCACGAGCATTTCCACTTCCAGGACTTTGAGAGGTACAGGATGAGGCCCGAGGGAGGTTCGGAGTGGACGGGGTCGCATAAGGAGGGCTGGTGCCTTATCGACGACGGCAACCTTGGCGGAAAACCTTCCCGGTACAACCCGGACAATTTCGACTGCGGCGCGTACGAGGAAGATGAAGCACTCGAGGTCCGTCAGGGCCTGACCGAGGGCTGGGTCGACGTCTACGACTGGTACCTGGAAGGCCAGTACATCGAACTGAAGGGATTGGAGATACCGGGCAACTTTTGTGTTGAGGCCGAAGTGGATCCGGAAAAGCTGCTCACCGAGGTGACCCGGGACAACAACATCGCCTCGGCCCTGGTCCGCATTACGGACACGGAGGTGACCATCGTGCGGCAGGGCTGCTGAACAGCCCCAGGCCGCCTCTTGAGGGCGCTCTTAAACGAGAAAACCCCCGGTGATCCGGGGGTTTTGCTGGTGGCTCCGACCGGCGTCGATCCGGTGACCTTTCGATTTTCAGTCGAACGCTCTACCAACTGAGCTACAGAGCCGTGCAACCATCTCTTGATGATCACCGCATCAAACCGGCACTGCTTTCGCCTGCCGCCTGAGCGACCCTGACGGGACTTGAACCCGCGACCTCCGCCGTGACAGGGCGGCGCGCTAACCAACTGCGCTACAGGGCCTTGCTATCTTGCACTTTCATTTTTGCAAGAGTTTCATCCTACCAGCATCTCTGCCGTGCGAATGACCACCGAAACCGGTGGATCCTGCGTACCCCCAACGGGATTCGAACCCGTGCCGCCGCCGTGAAAGGGCGGTGTCCTAGGCCGCTAGACGATGGGGGCCCGGACCACACTGGGCGAAAACCCCCCGCTGTGGACCTATAAAACTATAGGTCCTTACTCTGGAATTTCCAAAATGCATCGGCGCTGCGTTTCGTGCCGCCAAAACCGGCGCGCGGCGCGGATACAGTCGAAGCGTGCCTATCGACATGAGCCTTGCCGACTTCGAGGCGGCCGTGGATGACGCCATCGACTCGATTCCCGAGGACCTCGCCCGTGCCATGAACAATGTGGCGATCTTCGTCGTGGAGGAGTACGAGCCGGGCCCGGGCGACGAACCGGACCCGGACCTGCTGGGCCTGTACGAGGGGGTGCCGCTGACGGAACGTGACTCGTGGTGGGACGCCGGGTCCCTGCCGGACCGCATCAGCATCTTCCGCCAGCCGCTGATGCGCATGTGCTCCACCCGGGAGGAACTCGTCGAGCAGATCCTCATCACGGTCATCCATGAGGTGGCCCACCACTTCGGCATCGACGACGACCGCCTGCACGAACTCGGCTGGGGCTAGCCCGGCGGGCGCCGGTTTTCCGGAGAGGGGCGGCTCAGCCCACCGGCGGGATCATGGGCCCGAAGGAACTGCGGTCCAGCAGGCGCGGATCCTCACTGTCCGGAACCACCATCACCGGCCCCTTGGCATGGTGCAGCACGCCCTGGCTGGTCGAGCCCATCAGCATGCCGGTAAACCCTCCGCGGCCGCGCGTGCCGACCACCAGCAGCTCGGCCGTTCGTGAGGCGTTGATGAGCACTTCCGCCGGCGGCCCGTCGAGCTGCTCCACGGTGATCTCCAGGCCCGGGAAGTGGCTCTGCAGCCAATTCCGGCCCGCCTCAAGCTGAACGGTGATGTCCGCGTGCAGCGCCTCCCGGTCCAGGGGTGCCGGCACCCATGCCAGCGAACCGTTGAACGGGGGGATGGAACAAATGACCCGCAGCGGGATGCCGCGGGAGACGGCTTCCTCGGCGGCCGCGAGCGACGCCCGCCGTGCCTGCTCGGAGCCGTCGACGCCGACGACGACGACCCGTTCGATCCCCGACGCCGGCGGGCCGGGCTCGCCCTTGGACCTGCCCACAAGCTGAGGCTGTCCGAAGCGCGGCGCGCACGAGAGCGGGACGATTACCGTTGGACTCTTGGCGTGGGCCGGGAGGGCGCTGCTGACCGACCCCAGGAGCCGCCCGACGAAGCCTCCCCTGCCGCGGGAACCCACGACGACGAGGTCGGCCTCGGCCGAGAGGTCGAGAAGCACTCCGGCGGCGTCGCCGGTCTCGATCCGCGGGATGACCTCAAGTCCCCTGCCGGACAGGTGGGCCACCGCCTCATCGAGGACGGCGCGGGCCCCCTCGCGGATGACCGAGTCATCAACCGTCGCGTAGCCGGCGTCCATGCTTGAGGCGGCGAAGACCGGCACGGTGTAGGCGGTCACCACGTACAGGGGCGACCGGCGCCGCTCGGCTTCCTGCGCTGCCCACAGCAGGGCGCAGACGCTCTGGTCGGAGCCGTCAACACCCACAACGATTCCGGATCGGACCGACGCTTCGGCCGGATGATCGCCCTGCGAGGTACTCATGGCACGCCCCTTTGCTCACCGCCCGACCCCGACCCGGGGCCGGTTGTCAATATTTGTAGCCTACTCCGGCACCTTGGTCTATTCACGGTGCAAAAAGTTATATAGGCTTCGTGAAATCGAGACCCGGAGGTCCGCCGTTCGGCGTGCTGCTCCGCGCTTCGGTTCCCGTCCGACCCGTTCGCGGCCGGGAATCAGTACGGCCCGGAAGAGGCGCCGGGCCGTACTGTGCTCTTCTTCGAACCGGAGGTACTTCGTCGTGGATTTGCTGCCGCCGGACCCAGCGCATGCCCTGCCCGAGGCGTCCACGGCGGCAGAACTGACCACCACGGTTGTGATCGGCTCCGGGCTGCCGGGACTTGCCGTCGCCAGCGAACTGAGCCGCCACGGCATCGACTCGATCGTCGTCGAAGGGGTCGACTGCCTCGACTCCGGCCCGCTGCGCACGGTGATGAGCGACTCCGTCTCCCTGTCGGAGAGGTCCGAACTGCTGCGCCTGCTCAGGGCCTATGCCTCGAGCCACTGCCTCGATGTCCGGAGCGCGACGCGTTGCGAGGATCTCAGCATCATCGGGCACTCCACCCTCCTTCCGGCGCGTGTCCCCTCAAGCAAGAAGTGGGCCATCCAGACCGCCGACGGCGTGCTGCTGGCCGATCATGTGGTGCTGACCAAGTATCCGCAGAACCAGCTGCGCCGGTTCCTGCGCTCACTCGGAATCGCCATCGGCGCTGACTTCCGCGCGGCCCTGGCCGCGATCGGCCTTCATCTGGTGGGCGTGGGCGAGGTGCTCACCCCGACGACGCGGGAGATTGCGCGTCAGGCGAAGCTCGTCAGCGACACCATCGCCGCCTCGGGCCAGGCCGGCAGGGGCCGTATCACCAGTTCCGTCTAGGCACTCCCGGTGCGGGCTACCGGTTGGCGCCCAGCCGCTTCCGGGCCGTTGTGGCAAGCACCGCGGCGAGCGCGAGCAGCACGATGGCCATGACCGCAATGCTCCAGGGGAAGTCGTCCGTTCCAGCGGCCTGCGGCGTCTCCTCCTCCGCCTCGGCGGGCGCGATCGGCACGGCCGTGCCCGCCGAATCCGGCGCGGCCGAGGTTCCGGACTCAGCGGTGAAGGTCAGGACCCCCTCGATGGGGTGGGAGTCCGAGGACACCACCCGCCAGTTGACCGTGTACTCCCCTGCCGGGGCCCCCGCGCGCACGCTCTGCTCCGCAGTGTTGTCCGTGATCCGAACGGGCCCGTCGGACCAGGACTTACCCTTGGCGTCAAGCACCTCAACCTGCGCACCAAGGCCCGAGGGGACACTCGAGAAGGTGAGCTCGATCGCTCCAGGAACCGCGGCAACGGTTGCGCCGTCGGCCGGGTTGCTGCCCGACAGGTCGTCGTGGGCGGCCGCCGGTCCGGCCGCCAGGCCGAGGAGGACCAGCAGGATGAGCCCCGGGGCCAGGACGGCGCGGGTCAGGACGGTGCGGGCCCGGCCGGCGGAGGTCCGCCGGCTGCGGTGGAGGCGGGAGGGGCTGAAAGCGGAGAAAACCATGGCTTCAGCCTACGCTCCGCGCCGGCGTAACCCATGGGTGATTGGCCGGCGCCGGGATAGAATCTGCTCGGTTTCCCTTCCTCCTCTCCAAGGATTGATCATGCTCAAGACGGGTTCGGCGCTCGACCGCTACTTCGAGGTCACCTCCCGGGGATCCACCTATTCGCGGGAAATCCGCGGCGGCGTGGCGACCTTCTTCGCGATGAGCTACATCGTCGTCCTGAACCCGCTGATCCTCTCCGGGGCCGACGCCTCGGGCACCGAGCTCGGCTTTGAACGGGTCGCCGCGGTGACGGCCCTGGTCGCGGGTATCCTCACCATCACGATGGGCGCCTGGGCCCGGTACCCGTTCGCGCTCGCGACCGGCCTCGGGGTCAACGCCTTTGTCGCGATCACCGTCGCCACCAACCCCGGACTGACCTGGCCCGACATCATGGGCCTGGTGCTGCTGGCCGGGCTCACCATGCTGCTGCTGGTGCTCACCGGCTTCCGGACCGCCGTGTTCAACGCGGTCCCGGAGAGCCTGAAGACGGCCATCGTCGTCGGCATCGGGCTGTTCATCGCGCTGATCGGGCTCGTCAACGCCGGCTTCGTCCGGCGCATCCCCGACGAAGCCCAGACCACCGTGCCCGTCGGCCTCGGCTTCGAGGGCGTCCTGCTCGGCTGGCCAACGGTCGTCTTTATTTTCGGCCTGGTGCTGACCATCGCCCTCGTGGTGCGGCGGGTCCGCGGGGCGATCCTCATCGGCGTCCTCGCCGCCACGGCCCTCGCCGTGATCATTGAAGCCGTCGCCGACATCGGCCCGAGCTTCATCCCGGGCCAGGACCCGAACCCGCAGGGGTGGTCGCTGGTCGTTCCCGAACTGCCGACGGGCGCCTGGGTCGGAGCTCCGGACCTCGGACTGCTCGGCAACGTCAGCCCGTTCGGGGCGTTCGGCCACCTGGGAGCCACGGCCGCGCTGCTGCTGACCTTCACGATCCTGCTCAGCATCTTCTTCGACGCCATGGGCACCATGGTGGGCCTGGCCAACGAGGCGAAGCTCGTCGACGCCCGCGGCAACATCCCCGGCGTCAACCGGGTCCTGATCGTCGACGCCCTCGGCGCTGTCGCCGGCGGCGCCGGCTCGGTGTCCTCAAACCAGATCTACGTCGAGTCCGGGGCAGGCATCGGGGAAGGCGCGCGCACCGGCATCGCAAACATCGTGACCGGCGTCCTGTTCCTGCTGGCGATGTTCGTCACCCCGTTGATCAGCCTCGTGCCCTTCGAAGCCGTGGCGCCCGCCCTGGTGGTCGTGGGCTTCATGATGGTCTCCCAGGTGGGCCGGATCGACTGGCAGGACTGGGGGATCGCCATCCCCGCGTTCCTGACCTTCACCCTCATGCCGTTCACCTACTCGATTGCCAACGGCCTGGGCGCCGGGTTTATCGCCTTCGTCCTGGTCCGCACCATCCAGGGCCGGGCGCGGGAGATCCATCCGCTGATGTGGGCGGTGGCGGGGGCGTTCGTGATCTTCTTCGGCATCGGCCCCATCGAGCAGATCCTGCTCTAGCGGAGCCGGACCGGGCAGGGCTCAATCGGTGAGCGGCTGCGCTCCGGAGGCAAAACGGCGCACCTGGTCGTCCTGCCACAGGTGGGCGGGCACGCCCCCGCCGAGCAGCCCCCGGGCCAGTCCGGGGCCCTCGCCGAGCGGGCCGTCGCTTCCGGCGATGATGACGTTGCCGTAGCGGCGTCCCTTGAGCATCGCCGGATCGGCAACGATCGCCGTGTTCTCGAAGACCGAGGCGATGGTCGCCGCTTCCCGGCGCGCCATCTTCAGGTCGGGGCTGTCGCCGCAGTTGACCAGGTAGATCCCGTCGGCGGCGAGGACCTTCTTCGCCTCCTGCGTGAACTCCACGGTGGTCAGCGGGTGCGGGGTGCGGCTGCCTGCGAACACGTCGCGGATGATGAGGTCCCGGCTGGCCTCCGACAGCGACCGGGTCACCTCCCGCGCCTCCCCCACCCGGATACGCACCAGCGGGGCCCTCGGCAGGTCGAACCACTGGCGCACCAGCTCGGCCAGCTTTCCGTCGAGCTCGACGACGACCTGCCGGGCGGCCGGGTGCGCCGCGGCGATGTAGCGGGGCAGTGAGCACGCCCCGCCACCCAGGTGCAGCACCCGGAGCCGGTCACTCGGGCCCCAGCGGGCGTCGACGAGGGCCGCGATCCAGCGCATGTACTCGAAGTCAAGGCGCAGCGGGTCGTCGAGGTCGATGTGTGAGCTTGGGACTCCGTTGACGCGCAGCACCCACCCGTTGGTGCTGTAGGGATCGGGCTCGAGTTCACAGGTGCCCGTGTCGATCGGAAATTCGCCCGCAACCGGCGCCGGCGCCCCCTGGCGCGCCATCAGGAGTGGCCCTCGAACTCCTGCATCTCCCCCAGGGCCTTCTCGAGCCGTTCGACCTTGCCGGTGATTTCACCGGTGTGCCCGGGCCGGATGTCGGCCTTCAGCACCAGCGATACCCTGCTGCCGTACCGGCCGGCGGCCTCGGTGGCATGCTTAATGACGGTCATCACCTCGTCCCACTCGCCCTCGATCGTGGTGAACATCGAGTCGGTTGAGTTGGGCAGGCCGGACTCGCGTACGACGGCGACGGCGGCGGCCACCGCTTCATGGACCGAGTCGCCCCCTCCCCTTGAGTGCTCGGAGGGTCCGGACGGTGCGACTGAGAAGGCGACAAGCATGGTCCAAGTGTCCCAGAAACCGCCGCCCGCGTCCCGCCTGCGCGTGTGGCCTGCGTTATGGCACCCCGGGCAGGTCCCTGACAGGATGGTGAAATGACCCGCGGAATATACGTCAGCGCCATGAACCCAGGCTCCGGCAAGTCCCTGATCTCCCTTGGCCTCGCCGATATGCTCCACCGGCACGCCGACCGGGTCGGTTTCTTCCGGCCGATCGTCGAGGGCGACGACCCCGCCGCGGACCCCATGGTGATGCTGATGCAGCGCAGCTTCAATCTTCCGCCCGAGCGCTCCCGCGGCGGCCTCACCCGCGCCCAGGCCCGTGCCCTGCTGGTGGCCGGCAACCGTGAGGAGATCGACACCGCGTGCGTGGCGATCTACAGCGAGATCGCCAGCCGGTGCGACGTCGTCATCGTCGAGGGCACCGACCTGGGCGGCCACGACGCCGCCGTGGAGTTCGACCTGAACGCCCGCCTCGCCAACAATCTCGGGGCGATGGTGCTGGCCGTGGTAAGCGCCCGGGAGATGTCGGTGGCGGAGGCCGCCGACGCCGTCGACGTGGCCCGCCAGGAACTCGATGAGGCCAAGGTATCCCTGCTCGCCATGATGGTGAACCGCGCCCCCGACGAGGCGGTTGAAGGGATCCGCACCGAGGTCCGGCCGGGCCGCTCGGGGCGGCCCGTCTATGTCATCCCCGAACTGCCTGAAATCGCCCGGCCCACCATCTCGGAGGTCGCCGCGGAGCTGGGGGCGAAGCAGATAGCCGGAAGCACCAATCTGGAGCGGGATGTGCTTTCCGTCCGGGTCGCCGCGATGAATGTGGGCAACTTCCTGCACCTGCTCACCGACGGCGCCCTGGTGATCGTCCCCGGCGACCGCGCCGACGTGCTGGCCGCGACCCTCGCTTCCTCCTTTTCGCCGGAGTTTCCCGTACCCTCGGGGCTCGTCCTCACCGGCGGCCTCGAGCCCGACCCGCACCTGCTGCCCCTCCTGGCCCAGGCCCCGTTCCCGGTGTTCGCGCTCGACGATGACACCTACACCGCGGCCCAGCGGGTCGGCGGGGTGCGCGGGGAGATCGCCACGGGACTGCGGCGGAAGTCGGCCGCCGCGCTCGGGGCCTGGTCGCGGCAGGTGGACGAAGAGGAACTGCTCGAGCGCCTCGCGCTTCCGCGGGCCATCTCGATGACGCCGCTGCGGTTCCTCCACGAACTCATCCAGCGGGCCCGTTCCCAGCGCCGCTCAATCGTGCTTCCCGAAGGAACAGACATCCGGATCCTTCGCGCCGCAGAAATTCTGCACCGCCGGGACGTGTGCGACCTGACCATCCTTGGCTCCGAATCGCAGGTGAAGGAACTGGCGGCCGGCCAGGGCATCGACCTCGCCGGTATCACCCTGATCGACCCCGAGACCTCGGAGCTGCGCGAGGAGTTCGCCGCGGAATACGCCCGGCTCCGCGCCCACAAGAACGTCTCGATCGAGGACGCGCGGGAACGCATGCTTGACGGCGCATATTTCGGCACTATGATGGTCCAGCTGGGCTACGTGGACGGCATGGTGTCCGGGGCCGCCCACACCACCGCCAACACCATCCGGCCGGCACTGGAGTTCGTCAAGACCCGCGAGGGCGCCCGGATCGTCTCCTCCGTCTTCCTCATGCTGCTCTCCGACCGGGTGCTGGTCTACGGCGACTGCGCGGTGAACCCCGAACCGAACGAGGAACAGCTGGCCGACATCGCCTCGGCCTCCGCCGACACCGCCGCACAGTTCGGCGTCGAACCGCGCGTGGCGATGCTCTCCTATTCCACGGGCGAATCGGGCTACGGCGGGGCCGTCGACGAGGTCCGCCGCGCCACCGAACTCGTGAAGGCGCTCCGGCCCGAGCTTCCGGTCGAGGGCCCGATCCAGTACGACGCCGCCGTCGATGCCTCCGTCGCGGCATCGAAGCTCCCGGGGTCCTCTGTGGCCGGACAGGCGACGGTCTTCATCTTCCCGGACCTCAACACCGGCAACAACACCTACAAGGCCGTCCAGCAGTCGGCCGGCGCCGTCGCCGTCGGGCCGGTGCTCCAGGGCCTCCGCAAGCCCGTCAACGACCTCTCCCGCGGCTGCACCGTTGAGGACATCGTCAACACCGTCGCCATCACCGCGGTGCAGGCCCAGCAGGCACCCCCCGCCGCGGTCGCCGCGGCAACCGCACCGACCCCAGGAAAGCAGCAGGCATGATCATCCTCGTCATCAACTCCGGCTCGTCCTCACTCAAGTACCAGGTGCGTGAGGGCGACGACGTCCTGGCGCAGGGGCTGATCGAAAGCATCGGCGAGGAATGGGTTCCCGACCACGCCGCGGCGATCGAACACTTCGACACCGAACTCGCGGTCATCCTGCAGGGGAAGACCATTGACGCCGTGGGGCACCGGGTGGTCCACGGCGGCGAGCGCTTCGGGGAACCGGTGCTCATCACCCCGGAGATCATCCGTGCCATCGAGCGCCTCAACCCGCTGGCACCGCTCCACAACCCGGCCAATGTGCTGGGCATCCGGGCTGTCGCCCAGAAGTGGCCCGGCATCCCGCAGGTGGCCGTGTTCGACACCGCTTTCCACCGGACCCTCCCGGAGCGGGCCTGGCGCTACGCAGTGCCCGACGAGCTCTACACGAAACACGGGATCCGGCGTTACGGCTTCCACGGCACCTCCCACGACTACGTCACCCGGAAGGCCGCCGAATTCCTTGGTACCCCGCGCGAAAACTTCAACGCGGTCATCGCGCATCTCGGCAACGGCGCATCGGTGACGGCGGTGCGCGGCGGCCGGAGCATTGACACTTCGATGGGCTTCACCCCGCTCGAAGGACTGGTGATGGGCACCCGATCGGGCGACATCGACCCGTCGATCCTGCTGTTCCTTGCCCGCGAGGGGTATTCCCCCGAGGATCTCGACACCCTGTTGAACCGCGAATCGGGGCTGCGCGGGTTGGCCGGCACCAACGACATGCGTTCAGTGGAGAAGGCCGCCGACGGCGGGGACAAGGCGGCGCAGCTCGCCCTTGAGATCGCCGCCTACCGCCTCGCGAAGTACGTCGGGGGCTATCACGTGGCGGTCGGCGGGGCACACGCCCTGGTGTTCACTGCAGGCATCGGCGAGAATTCCTCGTCCTTCCGCTCTCTGGTGGCGGGCCAGCTCACGGCGCTCGGCATCGAACTCGACCCTGACCTCAACGAACTGCGTGGGTCGTCGGCGCGCGTGGTCAGCACCGCGGGCTCGGCGATGCCCGTGCTGGTCGTGCCCACCGATGAGGAGGGCGCAATCGCCGAAGCGACCGCCGCCACTGTCGGTGCCGCCGCCGCTGCGGGCAGCTAAGCGAGGCCGCACTGCCGCGCCACCCGCCGACATCGGACACGGCCGGACAGGCAGACAGGGCAGGACGGGCACACAGGGCAGGCGTCAGGGCAAGGCCATGAGGCCTGGGACGTCAGGGCAGGCCCGCCATCCGTGCCGCTGCGGCGGCCAGCGCCCCGGCAGCGACCACGATGAGGAACGGAGCCCGCAGCCAGAGGGCGACGGCGGCCGCGGCGGCGGCCGCGAGCCGCGCGTCAGGCACGAGGGCGCTGCCCGAGGAGACGGTAGTGACGACGGTCAGTGAGGTCAGCAGCCCCACGGTGAGCGCCCCCGCGGCGCGCAGCATGCGTGGATTGCCCAGGATCCGGGCGGGCACCAGATAGCCGGCAAGCTTGGTGGCGAAGGATACGCAGCCGGCGGCCAGAATCCAGAACCACAGGACCATCAGGCACCCCCGTCCGGGCCGGGCTGCGGTCCCTGCCGTTCGTCCGCCGCCGCGTCCGGGGAGCGCGGACCCGCCCGGCGCAGGCCAAGGACGGCGGCCACCACGGCAGCGCACAGGATGGGAACCCCCGGCGGGGCCAGGGGCACGGCGACGACGGTCACCACGGCGCAGGCCACCGCGATGGCACCGGCCTCCCGGGAGCGCAGCCGCGGCCACAGCAGCCCGAGGAAGGCGGCCACGGCGGCGCCGTCGAGTCCCCACTGCCGCGGGTCGCCCACCGCTCCGCCGAGCAGCGCGCCCACCAGGGTGAAGACGTTCCAGAGCACGAACACGCCGATGCCGGCGGTCCAGAAGCCGCGCTTCGCCTCCGGCAGCTCACTCTGGGCGGTGGCAGTAGCGACTGATTCATCGATGGTGAGCTGCGCGGCAGCGGCCTTCCGCCAGCCCCGCGGGCGCAGCAGGAAATTGAGCTGCATTCCATACACGCCGTTGCGCAGCCCCAGCAGGGCAGCGGCCGACAATGCCGACAGCCCGCTGCCTCCACCGGCCACGACGCCAATGAAGGCGAACTGCGAACCTCCACTGAACATCAGCAGGCTCAGGGCCGCCGTCTGGGCGAGGCTGAGGCCGGACGCGGCGGACAGCGCCCCGAAGGAGATGCCGTAGAGGCCGGTGGCGACGGCCACCGAGAGGCCCACGCGGACGGCGGGTGAGGCGAGGAGTTCCACCGAATCAGGGTAGTGGGTGCGGCCCGGCTTCTCCCACCCGGCTTTGCTTTCCGGCCGGTCCGGTGAATAGTAGGGAAAGACAGCACCCTTACTACCTTTGGAGGCAGGCGTGAAAGCAGTGACTTGGCAGGGCCGGCGGAAGATCAGCGTTGAGGAAGTCCCGGACCCGATCCTTCAGGAGCCAACGGATGCGATCGTGAGGATCACCTCCACCGCCATCTGCGGCTCCGACCTCCACCTGTACGAGGTCCTCGGGCCGTACCTGTCGCGGGGGGACATCCTGGGCCACGAGCCCATGGGCATCGTCGAGGAGGTCGGCAGCGAGGTCACGAACCTGGCGCCCGGGGACCGCGTCGTCATCCCCTTCAACATCTCCTGCGGCCACTGCATGATGTGCCGCAGCGGGCTGCAGTCCCAGTGCGAGACCACCCAGGTCCGTGAAAAGGGAACCGGCGCGAGCCTCTTCGGCTTCTCCTCCCTGTACGGCTCGGTGCCGGGCGGCCAGGCCCAGTTCCTGAGGGTCCCGCACGCCAACTACGGACCCATCAAGGTGGGATCCGAGCTTCCCGACGAGCGCTACCTCTACCTCTCCGACATCCTCCCAACGGCATGGCAGGGGGTGAAGTACGCCGACGTTCCCGACGGCGGAACCCTCGCCGTCTACGGGCTCGGCCCGGTGGGCCAGTTCGCGGCGCGCATCGGCCGGCACCTCGGCTACCGGGTCATCGGCATTGAACCGGTCGCCGAACGCCGGGCGATGGCCCAGCGCCACGGCATCGAGACCCTGGACTTCTCCAAGAACCTGGGCGAGGAGCTGCGCAGCATGACCGGAGGGCGCGGGCCCGACTCGGTGGTCGACGCCGTGGGGATGGAGGCCCATGGCTCCCCCGCCGGCGCGTTCGCCCAGAACGCGGTCGGCCTGCTGCCTGACGCCCTGGCCCGCAAGGCCGTCGAAACCGCGGGGATTGACCGCCTGAGCGTCCTGCACTCGGCCATCGATTCGGTGCGACGGGGTGGAACCGTGTCCCTCAGCGGGGTTTACGGAGGCAATGCGAACCCGATGCCGCTGTTCACCATGTTCGACAAGCAGCTCCAGCTGCGAATGGGCCAGTGCAATGTCCGCCGCTGGACCGAGGACCTGCTTCCCCTCGTTGAGGACCCCGCCGACCCCCTGGGCGTCACCGACCTGATGACCCACGAGGTCTCAATCGATGAGGCCCCGGAGGCCTACGCCAGCTTCCAGAAGAAGCAGGACGGGTGCATCAAGGTTGTTCTAAAGCCGTAACCCCAAGGGCGCCGGCCAGGGAGGACGGCTGCAGGGCGCCGGCGTAGTGGATCGCGTCGGCGGCCCGCACCAGGGTCAGGTGGGAGAACGCCTGCGGGTAGTTTCCGACCATGGTGCGGGCCTCGGCGTCGTACTCCTCCGAGAGCAGCCCCAGCTCGTTGGCAAAACCGATCAGCCGGTCCATGAGGGCCCGCGCCTCCTCGCCGCGCCCGCTGCGGGCGTACTGCTCCACCAGCCAGAAGGAGCAGGCGAGGAACGGGTGCTCGCCGGGCTCAAGCCCGTCGTCGGACTCGTCGGTTCGGTAGCGCAGCAGCAGCCCCTCATCGGTGAGGAGGTCCTTCTCAAGCGCCGCCACCGTCCCGAGCATCCTCGGGTCGTCGTAGGCGAGGAAGCCGACCTGCGGCAGCTGGAGCAGCGACGCGTCGAGCTGCTCCTCACCGTAGGCCTGCGTGAAAGAGTTGAGTTCCTCATTGAAGCCGTGCTCCATCACCTCGGCGTGCAGTTCGTCGCGCAGTGCGATCCACTGCTCAAGCGGGCCGTCGAGCCCGTGGTCCTCCACTGCACGGACTGCGCAGTCGAACGCCGCCCACATCATGACCCGGGAGTGGGTGAAGTGCTTGAGGTCCCCGCGCATCTCCCAGATACCGTGGTCCTTGTCGTGGAGGTGGTTCTCGGCGAAACCGAGAAGTGCGCGCTGCAGCGGCCAGGAGAAGTGGTCCTCGGTCACCCCATGGCAGCGGAGCTTCTCGAGGGCTACGATCACCTCGCCGACGACGTCGGCCTGGTACTGGTGGACGGCGCCGTTGCCGATGCGCACCGGCAGGGAGTCGCGGTACCCCGGCAGGTGGGAAAGAATGGTTTCGGGAAGGTGCCGTTCCCCGGCCAGGCCGTACATGATCTGGAGGTCCTCAGGATCCCCGGCCACCGCGCGGAGGAGCCAGTTCCGCCACTCGAGCGCTTCCTCCTGGTAGCCGTGGGTCATCATCGCCTCAAGCGTCAGGGCCGCGTCCCGGAGCCAGCAGTAACGGTAGTCCCAGTTGCGTTCGCCGCCGAAGTGCTCGGGCAGGGAGGTGGTGGGCGCCGCGACGATCCCGCCGGTGTCCTCATGCGTCAGGGCCCGGAGCACCAGCAGCGACCGCTTCACCATGTCGTCGTACTCGCCCTGCGGCTCGTAGTTCGACGCCCAGGCCCGCCAGTAGGCGATGGTGCTCTCGAGGCAGGGCGCGGCCTCCTGGCTGCGCGGGGCGGTGCGGTGGGAGGGGAACCATGCCAGCTCGATGTCAAGGCGTTGGCCCGCCGTGACCGTCAGCGTCCCCTCGTGGCGGTGCCCCGAGGCCTTCAGGGGGTTCCCGCGGTGCATCAGGGCGTTGGGGCCGGCAGTCGCAAGCAGCATGGGGCCGTCGTCGTCGTGGGCCTTGCGCACCCACGGAACCACGTCGCCGTACTCGAAACGCAGCTGAAGCTCCTCACGCATCGTGACGGTCCCGCTGATTCCCTCGACCCTCCGCACCAGGGACGCCCGGCGGTCCTCCACCGGCATGAAGTCGGTGACCAGCGCCTCCCCGGTGCTGGTCCGCCAGCGCGTCTGGAGCACGAAGGTCGAATCGAGGTACGCACGCCCGATCACTTCCGCCTCCTCCTCGACAGGGGCGAGCAGCCAGCGGCCGTGGTCCTCGGTGCCCAGCAGCTTGGTGAAGACGGACGGGGAATCAAAGCGGGGAAAGCACAGCCAGTCCACGCTGCCCCGGCGCGATATCAGCGCGCCGGTGTGAAGGTCCGATACCAGTGCGTAGTCCTCAATGGGCGAATGCATGCATTAACTCAACCACAAAGCGGAGTGCCGGGAGCCCTATCCGCCTGAGGAAATTGCAAAGAACGATCGCATTTCCGCTGGATAGTCGGTGGTGATTTCCTGGACCCCCAGCCCCGCCACCAGCTCGGCTTCCTCCTGCGTATTGACCGTCCACACCCGCACCCGGACGCCCTCCGATACCCACCGGCGCACGATGTCCTGGTGCGCCCTGACGTAGGCCACGCCCGGCCCTGCCATCCCGACGGTGTGGGCGTCGATCAGCGCCTCACCCTCGTCGATGGCGCGCCGCATGAGGTTGACCACGGCGCCCGACGTAATCGAACCGAAACTCAGCGCCTCCCGCACCTCATCGGGCTCCACATCGGCTACCAGCTGGCACAGGGCATGCGCCGGGGCGATCTCTCCGAGCTGGTGCATCGAGTCGGGGTTGAAGCTCATGAAGCTGATGGTGAGGTTGCCGAGGGTCGAGCTCTCCGGATCCCACCCCTCGTCGAGGAGGAACGCGACAAGCTCGGCCTCAAGGCGCAGGCCGAAGGGACTCGGGTGCTTGAGTTCGATGGCCAGGGCGATGCTCCGCCCGGCGGACCGCAGCAGCCGCAGGAGGTCCGCCAGGGTCAGCAACTGATTCCGGGGTCCGCCGTACTCGGCAGGAACCGGGACGCCCTTCCACGAGGAGAAGTCGAGCTCCCGAAGCTGGGCCAGGGTGTGGTCCGCAACGTCACCCGAGCCGTTCGAGGTCCGTTCAAGGGTCGGATCGTGGATGCAGACGAGCTGCTCGTCGCGGGTCAGATGCACGTCGCACTCGACGCCGTCGGCGCCGTCGGCCAGGGCCTGGAGAAAGGCCGCGCGGGTGTGCTCGGCGTAGATGCCGCTGGCACCCCGGTGGGCGAAGATCTGTGGACTCATGCTTGACCCTACTTTCGGTTCTTTCCCGGCGGCCGAACCTTCCCTGGATCACGGTACGCGATGCGGACGCCGGCAGGGACATCGGGCGGCCGCGCTCGATAGACTGTGCTGGTGAATGTAACGCCGGGAACCGATGAGGAACGAGCCGCAGCGCTGCGCCGAATGAAGGTCCTGGCCACGGCCCTGCTCGGGGTGCTCGCCGTGATTTTCGTCGTCGCCTTTGCGCTGCAGGAGCGCTATCCATGGCTTGCGTACGTGCGTGCGGCGGCCGAAGGCGGCATGGTCGGTGCCCTGGCGGACTGGTTCGCCGTCACCGCGCTCTTCAAGCACCCGATGGGGCTGAAGATCCCCCATACGGCGATCATCCCCCGGAAGAAGGACCAGATCGGCGAGTCCCTCGGGCAGTTCGTCGAGGAGAATTTCCTCTCCGAGGCCGTGGTGCGGGCGAAACTCGACTCCGCCCGGATCGCTGAGAAGGCGGGCAGCTGGCTTGCCCGCCCGGAGAGCGCCGACCGCGTGGCCGTGGAAGGCGCCGCGCTGATCCGCGGCGCCTTCACGGTGCTCAATGACGAAGCGGTCCAGGGCGTCATCGAGTCAATGGTGCGCAAGCATGTGCTCGGCCCGCCGTGGGGCCCGCCGGTCGGCAGGATCGCAGAGCGGCTGTTCCGGGAGGGGCACCACCACCGGCTCGTCGACCTGCTGGTCGACCGGGCGGCGGATTGGGTGGATGCCAACTACGCCGTGGTGACGCGGGTCGTGGCCCAGCGCTCGCCCACCTGGGTGCCGCGCCTCGTCGACGGCGTCGTGGGAGACCGCGTCTATGCCGAGCTGTCGAAGTTCATCCGCGCCGTGCAGGACGACCAGCAACACGATGTGCGAATCGCGCTCGACAAGTACCTCAAGGACCTCGCCCAGGACCTGCAGTACAGCCCGGAGACGATTGCCAAGGCCGAGGAGATCAAGGGTCAGCTCCTCGACGATCCGCGCGTGCGCGACCTGACGGCCCGCACCTGGGCCACCATCAAGGGCGCCCTCCTTGAGGCCGTCAGTGATCCGCAGAGCGAACTGACACATAACTTCAAGGCCGCGGTGCGCGACTTCGGCGGCCGGCTCGCCAGCGATCCGGAACTGGCGGCGAAGGTAAACCGGTGGATCTCCGACGGTGCCGCCTACGCAGTGCGGACCTACCGCAGCGAAATCGCAGGCGTGATCTCCGAGACGGTAGGGCGCTGGGACGCGGAGGAGACCTCCCGGAAGATCGAGCTCCAGGTGGGCAAGGATCTCCAGTTCATCCGCATCAACGGTACCGTCGTTGGATCCTTGGCGGGACTCGCCATCTTCTCGGTGGCTCACGCGGTCTTCGGCTGACGATCCCGGCGGCGGACGGTGCGGGCGGCAGGCGCCCGGCTCGCCCGCGGGCCGGACCCGCCTCGGCCGGTACCGCTACTGCCGGCCGACGGCCGCTCCCGGTTTCGTGAAGCAGCCAACGGCCGGCGGGCGGCTTTAGGCCCCCGAGCCGGTCGAGGGTTTCTCCGGCGCGGCATCAAGGGTGTTCGCAAGGTCGCCGGGAACCACCAGCGGCGGCGGACCGAACGCGGTCCTGGTCGCGTTGATGACGGCTTTGCCCATCGCATGGTTACCCGCCCCACCGATCGCGGCGCCAACACCGAAGGGGAGCGCGCGGCCGAGGAGGGCGCCACCCTGCCGGGCGACCATCCGGCGGATGAACCGGCGCCGGATGCTCGCGCTCAGCGCGCGGACGAGGGAGGCAGGCGCGGCGCTGCCCACGGCGTTCCCCCAGGGCTGCTGTCCTGGGGACACCGAGGACCCGCCCAATCCTGACTGAATGAGTGCCATCCCCTCCTCACCCATCAGGATGGCCATCACCATGGTGCGGGACCGCTCCGGGTCGTCGGTGTGGACGCCGTGCAGTTCCGCGATCGACTGGGCGTAGAGCGCGGTCGCCTCGAGGAATCCCACGGTGGCGGCGGCCGAAAGGCCGAGCGAGGCGATGGTGCCGACGGCCGGCACCGCCGCGGTCGCACCCACCGCGGCCCCGGCCGCGGTGATGGCCCGGAGATAGTCGCGTTCGAGGAGCTCGGCGAGTTCGGCCGGGGTGGCCGCCGGGTGGCGTCGGCGCACGCGCCGCAGGTTCGCCAGGACCAGCGGGCGCTGGACGTCGATCGCCCGTTCGATACCGCGGTAGATCCCGGGTTTAGGGTTACCGTCCTTATCGAAGAGGGCACTGCTTGCGGCTTTCACGGCCGGATTCGACCGGCCCATGTTCGGTGGATTCACTCGCTGGAGTTCCTTTCACAACCGGTCATCCGGTGGGGATGGCGTGCATTCAGTCTAGGACCGGACCGTTCGCGACGGTGCGGGAAAATCGGGGGCGTGCCTCCATCCGCAGGGGCCGGATAAAGGCGGCCGGACACGGAAAAGGCGCCGCCGGGAAACCGGCGGCGCCTTTAACTCAGCTGTTCCCCCAGGTTCAGCCGGCACCCAGCGGGTGCATCCGGATTATGCGCGGGTGCGGTTCTTCGTGACGGCACCGTAGATCAGCAGCACGATGATTGCGCCACCGATGGCGAGCAGCCAGGTGGAGAGATCGAAGAAGCCTTCAATGCCCGTTCCGAAGAGAGCGCCACCGATCAGGCCACCGAGGATCGCCCCGACAACACCGAGGACGAGGGTGATGACCCAGCCGCCGCCCTGACGGCCCGGCAGGATCAGCTTGGCGATGGCGCCGGCGATCAGTCCGAGAAGAAGAAAACCTAGAATACCCATGAGATGCTCCTTTGAGTGATGGCCATCCGCCGAAGCGAATAACTCAACTGATAAATCCGATGCACCGGAGTGCAACTTTTAAACACTCTACTTCATCAGTATGCTTACAGTTCAATCCTACCATCAGCAAAGTCAGGATATTCTCTCCTGACGCGCTCCCGCAATGGCCCCATCGACGCAGGTCGCGGCGGGACCGTTGGCCGGAATGCCGCGGGAATTAGCCCGGTGAGAAGTATGCTTAGCACCACCTCGTCGTCAAGCGGCGATTTGGCATCCGCCGGGCAGGCCTTGAGAAATCGGGGTGGCCCACCACGCATTTCCAACGAAGGAGTAATGGCCATGAGAATCGGATCCTCAATAGCTTTGATCGCGATCGGGGCAATTCTTGCTTTCGCAGTCGCCGACATCGTGAGCTTCATCGATCTCCGCCTTGTCGGCTACATCCTCATGGGTGTCGGACTTCTCGGCCTGATCGTCTCGCTCTTCCTCAACGCTCCACGCAGCCAGCGCCGGGTCACGGAGTCCCGCTCGCTTCACGACCCGGGCACGGGAGAAACCGTTACCCGCAACGAGACCCGGGAAGGCCTCTAACTCCCCAGGGATCAAACTCATACTCTTCACAACGGGCCGGGGCGCATGCGCCCCGGCCCGTTTCATTGCCTCCACCTGCGAATTTGTGGGGGTTTCGGGAAAACCCTTGTCCTTCGGGCAAAGCTAAAGATAAACTCACATAAACACAGACCGGCGGTGGGGACCCACGGTTGCTCGCCTCGACCGGCTGGACAACGGAGTCGCCATGTTCGCTGAAGAACGCCACCGCCAGATCAGTACCCTCGTACGCACCGATGGCCGAGTGAGTGTCACCGACCTCTCCGAGCGGTTCAGCATCACCGCCGAAACCGTGAGGCGTGACCTGGCCCTGCTCGAGAAGGACGGCGTTCTGCGCCGCGTGCACGGCGGCGCCGTTGCACGGGACTCCGCCAGCACCCGGGAATCAAGTATTGAGAGCCGTCAGTCCCAGTACCGCGCCGAGAAGCAGCGGATCGCCAAGGCAGCCTTGGACATGGTTCCTTCGACCGGATCGGTGATCCTTGACGCCGGCACCACAACGGGGGCCCTGGCCGCCCTGCTCGCCGCCGAGTCGCGCACCGGCCTGACCGTCATCACCCACTCGGTGCCGATTGCGCACCTCATCAGCGGCTCCTCCGTCCACCTCGAACTGATCGGCGGCCGGGTCCGGGCGCTCACCAGCGCCGGGGTGGGCAGCAGCGCCGTCGCCGCATTCTCCCGGCTCCGTGCCGACGTTGCCTTCATCGGGGCCAACGGCGTGGCGGAGCACTTCGGCCTCAGCACCCCTGACACCGACGAGGCCGCCGTCAAAACCGCCATCGTCCGCTCGGCCCGCAGGGTGGTCCTGCTCGCCGATTCGTCAAAGTTCGGCGAGGAATCCCTCGTCAGCTTCGCATCCCTGGAGGAGATCGATGCAGTCGTCACTGACTCAACACCCGGGGGCGCCCTCGCCGCAGCCCTCGCACGCGCACAGGTCGAGGTGGTGAGCGCATGATCATCACCCTGACCGCCAATCCCAGTATCGACCGCACCGTCGAGCTTCCCCTTGCCCTGACCCGCGGCGAAGTCCACCGCGCCGTCAGCGCCCACCAGGAAGCAGGGGGCAAGGGCGTCAATGTGAGCCGCGCGCTCACGAAATCGGGAGTTCACTCCCTGGCGCTGCTCCCCGGCGACGAGGGGGATCCCGTGCTTGCCGGGCTCGCCGCGGCGGCGGTCCCCTACCGGAGCCTGCCCATCGGTGCGGCACTGCGGACCAACACCGCGCTCACCGAGCCGGACGGCACCACCACCAAGGTCAACGAGCCGGGACCGACGCTGAGCCCCGAGCACACCGCGGCCCTGCTCGACCTCGTGGTGACGGCCAGCGCCGGCGCCTCCTGGCTCGTGCTGGCGGGGTCGCTGCCGCCGGGGGTGCCGGCGGACTTCTACGCCTCGGCCACCGCCGAGGTACGGAGCCGGTACGGCGCCGACGCGCCCCGGGTCGCCGTCGATTCGTCCGGAGGTGCCCTCGCCCACGCCGCTGCCGGAGCCCCGGACCTGCTCAAACCAAACGCCGAGGAGCTTTCGGAGCTGACCGGCATCGGGGAGGGCACCGAACTCGAAAGAGACCTCGAGCTCGCCCTTCGGGCCTGCACCGCCCTGGTCGGCGGTGGGGTGGGTGCAGTCCTCGCCACGCTGGGCTCCCGCGGTGCACTGCTCGTCACCGCCTCAGGCGCCTGGCACGCCCGCCACAGCCCCGTCTCGGCGCGCTCGACTGTCGGAGCCGGAGATTCGGCACTGGCCGGCTACCTGCTCGCCGCCGCCGCCGGCGAAGGCCCCGAGGGCTGCCTCCGCCAGGCAGTTGCACACGGGTCCGCCGCGGCGTCACTGCCGGGCTCCGAAGTCCCGGCCCTCGACCAGACCACTCCGGAGGCCGTCACCCTGACCGCCTTCGCCCCAGCTCTCAACTCCGGCGCACCCGCGCACCAGGCAGCATCGTCTCCAAAGGAGGAAAACTGAATGTCCGATCTCATCACGCCGAGTCTCGTCACTCTCGATTCAAACCTCGGGACTGACCGCTCGGCGGTCATCCGGTACCTGGCCGAACAGGTCGCCGCGCAGGGCCGGGCCTCCGGCGCCGACGGCCTCTACGCCGACGCCCTGGCCCGGGAGGAAAAAACCGCCACCGGGATCCCCGGCGGCATTGCCATCCCCCACTGCCGCTCCGGATCGGTCCTCGAGCCAACGCTCGCCATGGCCCGCCTAGCCCCTCCCGTCGACTTCGGCGCGAAGGACGGACCGGCGGACCTCGTGTTCTTCATCGCCGCCCCCGACGGCGCCGATCAGGAACACCTGAAGCTGCTGTCAAAGCTCGCGCGGTCCCTCATCAAGAAGGACTTCACCGCAGCCCTGAGGAACGCCGGCTCCGAGCAGGAGGTGGTCGACCTCGTGGAGGGCGCACTGGGCACAGGCAAGGCTCCGGCCGCAGCACCCGCGGGTGCTACGGTCGGTGCGGCCGCGGGTACCGGAACAGGCTCCGGCGCCCATGCCGCCGCCTTCGCCGCTCCGGGCGGCACCGAGCAGGCGCCTGCCGGTGAAGCCCCGGCACCTGCGAAGGAGGACGGCGAGGTCCGCCGCCTGGTCGCTGTCACCGCCTGCCCCACCGGCATCGCCCACACCTACATGGCGGCCGACTCCCTCGTCGCCGCGGCCAAGGAACGCGGCATCGACCTGCAGGTCGAAACCCAGGGCTCCTCGGGGGCAACACCCCTTGACCCGGCGGTGATCGCGGCGGCGGACGCCGTCATCTTCGCCGTCGACGTCGACGTCCGGGACAAGCAGCGCTTCGCCGGCCTTCCGGTCATCAGCGCTCCGGTCAAGCGCGGCATCGATGAGCCCGGCGAGATGGTCGAGGAGGCGGTCGCCGCGGCCCGGAACCCCTCGGCCCGCCGGGTCGCCGGAGGCGGAGGCGACACCGAGGCCGCCGCTGACACCAGCCGGGAGGGCATTGGCGGAACCCTGAAGCGGGCGCTGCTCACCGGCGTCAGCTACATGATTCCCTTCGTCGCCGGCGGCGGCCTGCTGATCGCCCTCGGCTTCCTCATCGGCGGCTACGCCATCACCGAGGTCGCTGACACCGTCGTGCTCGAGAACAACTTCGGCAACCTGCCGGAGGGCGGTCTATCCACCTACCTCGGGGCCGTGGCGTTCAAGATCGGCCAGCTGTCGCTGGGCTTCCTGGTGCCGGCGCTGGCCGCCTACATCGCGTACGCCCTGGCGGACCGCCCGGGCATCGCCCCAGGCTTCGTCGCTGGAGCTGTGGCCGGATTCATGGGTGCAGGCTTCCTCGGCGGTATCGTCGGCGGCCTGCTCGCCGGCTACGTGGCGATGATGATCGGACGGCTGAGCGTCCCCCGGTGGCTGCGCAGCCTCATGCCTGTGGTTATCATTCCGCTGGTCGCCTCACTGGTCGCCTCCGGTCTCATGTTCCTCGTGCTCGGCGGACCGATCGCCGGACTGACCACCGCGCTGAACGACTGGCTGTCCGGATTGACTGGCTCGGCGGCCGTGGTGCTGGGGATCATCCTCGGCCTCATGATGGCTCTCGACCTCGGCGGACCGGTCAACAAGGTTGCCTACTCCTTCGCGGTCGCCGGCCTGGGCGCCGCCACCGCGGCCAACCCGGCACCCCTGCAGATCATGGCCGCCGTCATGGCGGCGGGCATGGTGCCGCCGCTGGCGATGGCCCTCGCAACGGTGATCGACCGCCGCCGGTTCTCGCAGGCGGAGCGGGAGAACGGCAAGGCCGCCTGGCTGCTGGGGGCTTCCTTCATCTCGGAGGGCGCCATCCCATTCGCTGCGGCCGACCCGCTGCGCGTGATTCCCGCCTCCATGGTCGGCGCAGCGGTGACCGGCGCGATGGTGATGGGCTTCGGGGTCACCTCCCGGGCACCGCATGGCGGGATCTTCGTTTTCTTCGCCATCGACGGGGTTGCGTGGTTCGTCCTGTCAATCCTTGTCGGGATGGTCGTCTCGGCCGTCATCGTCGTCGCCCTCAAGCGGCTCCGTGACCGCAAGCTGGACCGCACCGACGCCGTCGTCGAGCCGGTCGCCGCCTGAGCCTCGGCACGGGAACAATTTATCCGCCCCGGAGCCGGTTCCGCCGGCTCCGGGGTGGATACCTGCACCCGAACAGCAGATGATGAAAGACCAGCAGAATCGACGAACAGACCAATTCCGCCGAACCGAAGGAAAGACAATGCCAGAACGCAAAGCCACTGTAGCCAGCCGCGTAGGGCTCCACGCCCGCCCCGCGTCCATTTTCGCCGAGGCCGCGGGTGAGGTTCCCGTTGAGGTGACAATTGCGATGGACGGTGATCCCGTCGATGAGGCGATGGACGCCTCGAGCATTCTGTCGCTGATGAGCCTTGGGGCTACCCACGGTGACGTTGTCGTCCTGCGCGCCGAAGGTGAAGGGGCGGAGGAGGCCCTTGAGTCCCTGGCCAAGATCATCGAGACCGACCACGACGCCGAATAGCTGACGGCTCCGCCGCGCCGGAGGGCCGGCTGTACACCTGGGTGCGTCCACCCGTTCTGACGGACGCACCCAGGTGTTCTCATAACAATCCGCTGACCCCCCACTGTCAGCGGCAGTTACATATTCATTATTATTTCCTATGAACATGAAACTGTGAACACCAGTAGGCAACGATTGTGCTTCAATCCCGTCCGGGAGTGGCCCTACGCAAGCGGATTTCGCTGCCGAGGCACGCCGCGGCGCCGGCTGAACCAGATCAGGGTCAGCCCGGACACCACGAGCAGGATCGCCCCGAAGGGCAGAACCAACTCGAAAATCCCGAGGTCGAGGCCGTGGAAAAGCTCGAGGACAGCAAAACCGGCCACCAGGAAGAACCCAGCTGCGAGCAGTGAGCAGGCGAGGCGGTGGGCCGGCCGGGAGCCGGAGCGCAGGGACCCGGCGGCCGCCGGCCACACCAGGCAGGCGGACACGTACCCGGGGTAGAGCCTGCCGATGTCGGCATACCGCTCGACGGTTGGCTGGCCGTGGTACCGGGCGAGGCCGGTTGAGGACTCGGAAACCTCACTCAGGGCGAACAGGACGAGGGTGGCGGCCACGGTGAACAACAGCACCGAAATCCCTACCGGCCCGACAATCAGGGCCCGGACCCGCCCCGCGTCGAAGGCGGCGGCCATCCGCAGTCCCAGCAGGACGACGACGGCGTAGAGCGAGAGGCGGATGACCAGGTTCGCCGCATTCCAGCCTCCCAGGACTCCGTCCACCGGGAGGTAGATGGGAGGAAGGGACAGCGCTACGGCGACGGCCAGCAGCATGAGGGCAGCGAAGATCATCCGGCCCCTGCCACGACGCACGCCGGGCAGACGCATCAGCGCGCCCAGGACGCACAGCAGCAGGGCCGCCCACTGGATCAGGTGGCCGCTCATCCCAGGTTTTCCCAGATCGCACGATCACGGTTTTCATCAGCGTCGGCTTTCCGGAGCTGCTTGCCGAGGGCATCCAGGCGGTCACGCGCCAGAAGGACCAGATCGGTGTCGGACAGGGCGTTGAGCGCATCGGCCCGCCCGGTGACGGGCCAGCCGCCCTCGGCGCAGGTGAGCAGGCCCGTCACTACGAGGCCACTGGTGAGGGAGACGCCGGCGATCCGGGACGCCTCGATGGCAAGCCCCGGGCTGAGGCGCCCCGCACTGAGCTGCGCGGAAAGGTTCTGGCGGGCAATGCCCGAACGCTCCGACAGCTGCTGCCGAAGGTCACCGGGGTCGATCGCCTCGATCCAGGCGCGCGCCGAGTTGCGGTGGGGGAAGGGAACAAGGTCCGACAATCCGTTCCCTGTCCCCTCGCCGCGGGCCACAAGGAGCTTGAGGATGTCTCGATGGGAGACCTGGCTGAGGAGTTCGGCACTGGTTGGCGCCCGCATCCCCGTGAGGAGGTCCGTGTATCCCTCGAACTGCGCGAGCGCACAGACCGGATCGAGCCCGTAGCCCCGCGCGACCGCAAGCAGGGTGCTGACCGACACTTTTCCACGCACGAGCTGCTGGGCAAGCGTGGAGCGTTTGATGCCTGCCGAGCGGCAGAGGTCGGAGACCGAATCCGTGGGAGCTATCTCCTGGCGCCACAGCTGGAAGGCTTTTGCCGTGACTGCCATCCCACCTCCCCCTTGGACATTCGACGATCAGTTCGCAGTATACTTAAACCGCTGGCTCCCCATTCTGCGATTCCCCCATACGCAGAACGTGGAGCCAGCTTTTCGTTGGGCCGGGCCGGTCGAATCCGCCCGGCGCCGGGTCAGTGCTGTGCCCGTGCCGCCAGTTTCTCGAAGCGCTCCCGCACCGGCCAGCGGACGGAGGACGCCCACCCGAGCTTCTCGAAGATGCGGATGACCCGGGCGGAAATATCGATCTGCCCCTTGTCCACGCCATGCCGCGCGCAGGTCGGATCGGCATGGTGGGAGTTGTGCCAGGACTCACCGAACGACGCGAGGGCCAGCGGCCAGAAGTTCCCGGCCTTGTCGCGGGAGTGGTAGGGCCGCTCGCCAACCATGTGGCAGATTGAGTTAACGGACCAAGTGATGTGGTGAAGCACCGCGACCCGCACCAGCCCGGCCCAGAAGAAGGCTGTCAGCGCGCCCCACCAGCTCTGGGTGACAAGCCCGCCGATCAGCGCCGGCAGGAAGAGCGTGATCAGGATCCACGCGCCGAACAGTCGATCGATGCGCTGGATCATCGGGTCCTTGACCAGATCGGGTGCGAAGCGGATCTTGTTCGTTTCATCCCGCTCGAACAGCCAGCCCATGTGCGCGTGCCAGAAGCCCTTCGCGAGCGCCCAGGGTGTGTTCCCGAAGGCCCATGGGGAATGGGGGTCGCCGTCCGTGTCCGAAAAGGCGTGGTGGCGGCGGTGGTCCGCCACCCAGGTGATCACCGACCCCTGCACGGACAGGGAACCCGCGATGGCCAGGGCGGCCCTGAGGGGCTTCACGGCCCGGAAGGATCCGTGGGTGAAGTACCGGTGATACCCGACGGTGACCCCGAGGCCGCTCACTCCATAGAAGGCGAAGAACAGGACGACGTCGGTCCAGGTCAGTCCCCAGCCCCATGCCAGCGGGACCGCCGCAAGAAGAGCTACCAGGGGAAGCAGCACCCCGATGTACACGGCGATCTGGGTGCCCAGGGGACGGGGTCCGTCGAGGATCGGCCGGGGGCCCTTCGCATCGGGATTGTCCCGCGCGTAGCTGGAGAGGTCCACGGCCGAGTCGATTTTGGAGGGCCGGAATCCCGGCTTCGTCCGCTGTGGTGGGTGGTGCGATGTCATGGTGGACCTGCCTTCTCCGGGAAGCGCCGCCCAACCTACGGCAGCGTAACTTACGCAAGCGTAAGTTAGCGCGGCCGACCCATCAAGACCCTGCGGACTCCTAGCTGCCCCGAACCCTTACGTCGGCGTAGACAAGGCGGTGGTCGCTTGAGGGAAACGGGAAGATTCCGGTCAGGTCGGAGCCGGGGGTTCCCACCCGCGGCCAAAAAACTCCGCTTCGAAGCACCGGCAGGTTCTTCGAGGGCAGCACGTAGTCGACGCGGAGGTTCCCCGCGGACTGGTCCTCGAAGTCGGCGGTGTCATGCTCCGGGAGGCCACGGTGCTGCGCGCTGGCACCTCCCTGCAGGGCCGACGCCTCCGCCGCCCCCTCGGAGGAGGGCAGTGGGTCGTGCACCAGGCGGTGGATCAGGAGCTGATCGATTGAGCCCTCGATCGAGTCGCCGTCCAGGGGATCGCTGTTCTGGTCTCCCAGGATGACGAACCGCTCGCCCCCGTCGAGCCCGCCCCACCGGCCCTGGTCGTCGTAAAGGTAGGCCGCCGCCTTCCCTCCTTCGATGTAGTCGGCCCACAACCGGATCTCATCGTTGTTGCGCCTGCCGTTACGGTCTTCGCGCCCGTCAAAGACCGGCGGCGTGGGGTGGCTGGCCAGGATGTGGATCGACTTCCCGCCGATGATGACCGGAACATCCCAGTGGGACTTGCTGGAGAGCCGCACCTGGGCCAGTTCGTCGGCGGAGTACCAGTCGGCTCCGCCCGACGCCGGATCGGTGGGAAGCAGGGCGCCGGGCATGTCGCTCCACTTGAAATTCTGGAAGGTGCGGACGTTGGCCGTATCGATCGGATACTTGGAGTAAAGAACCATGCCGTACTGGCCCTCGAAGGCGCCGTAGCCGAACGCATCGTCCGGCCCGCCGACGGTGCCGTCGTTGTTGAGATCCATGCCGCTGGGAACACCGGTATTGGCCGGCGCGGTGTAGACGTAGGGGTAGGTGATGCCCGGCGCACCGTCGGAGCCGACCGCGAGGTAGTTGGTGCGGAAAAGCTCAGCTGCGCGGTGGTCCGGGTCGTAGTCGAATTCGTTGAGGAGCACCACGTCGGGTGCGGTGGCCTGAATGATTCCTGCGACCGCCCGCGCCTGGGTGCTCGTGGTGCCTGACAGCTCGCGGACCAGGTCCCCGGGGTTCTGCCGGTTGAAGCTGGCGTTGTAGGTTGCGACCCGGACCGGGGAAGCCTCGGTAGCCTTTTCCGCCACCACCACGTGCGCTGCGGGCTCTGCGGAGGCGGGAGCCGCTGCGGATCCGGTGGCGAAGAACCCACCGGCCGCGACCATTGCGGCAGCCGTCAGCACTAATGAGCACCGTCTCAAAAAGCGCATGAGTCCCTTCCGTATCATCCCTGTCCGGTATCAAACCCTACCGGGCGGCAGCCGGGGCGGCACCGCCCAGACGATAACGATTTCAAAATGGAGCTTCCGGAAACGGCACCCGGAGCCCCGGCCAAGGGAAGGCACCGGGGGGATCCCCGGGGGGACGCGCCCGCCGGGAATCCGCCCGGCGGCGTCGGACGCCGCGCCCAGGTGTCGGGCCCTTATGCCCCGGGTGACGGCGTCCCCGGGGGACCTACGCGTCCCCGCGGGGGCTCCCCCAGTCGCGCGGGACCCCGGGACGGTTCGACGCCGGCCGCCGCCTCCGCCGCACCCAGGGCCCGCTCCAGCGCCAGGATCGACGCCGCGTAGTCGGTCACCAGAGGTTCTGTCCCGGCCCCCTGCCCGGACGCCGCTGCCGGCTCCGACTCGAGCGTCCGGCGCCGGTACAGCGCCTCGCGCATGGCGGCAAGCACCCGGCGCGACTCGGGCCCGCGGGTGTCGCTCATTGCCGGGTAGTTCAGGGCCAGTGCGGGGTCGAGCTCGTAGGCCGCCCAGCGGCGCAGCACGGCGTCATGCCGGGTCTCAAGGGAACGCAGCCGGCCCGAGGCGGCCGCCGTCCGCCGGGTCCCGGCACGCCGCTGCTCCCTCAGCCCGAGCCAGGCGGTCCCTGCGGTGGTCGTTATGAGCGCAGCCGCGGCGGCTGCGCCGCCGGCACCGGCCGGGACCGCAGCGAGGCACCCGGCGAGCAGGGCAAGGAGGGCGGCGAAGGCGAGCCAGAAGAGCGTGTCGGCGTCAGCTCGGCGCTTGAGGGCGGCGTCGATGCGCCAGGCGGCACAGCCTGCCAGGGCCGCTATGGCGGCGGTTGCAACGATCAGTGCGGTGGCGTCGGGCATCGGGCTACTTTCGCAGGTGCCGTCCGGACCCTCGGCCCGGTCGGCAGTTACCCCTCAATTGCAGACGCACCACGGGCCGTAGTCAATCCCCCCGCATCCGCACTGTCCCGGACCCGGAAAACCCCGCCCGGCGCGGTGCCGGGCGGGGTTTTCAGCACTCCCGCGGGAGTGGGCCCTGTGGGGCTCGAACCCACGACCCACGGATTAAAAGTCCGATGCTCTACCAGCTGAGCTAAAGGCCCGCCGCCTCCGAACCGGTTTCTCCAGCCCGGGCGACTTTTTAACTTTATCCCAAACACCCCCTGAGCGTTGCACCGGTCCCATCAGCGCGGGCCTTCCCTCTTCACCCGCACCACCGCGGTGTCCATCCTTGGTGTCCATCCGTCTCGAACGCTTGGTCGTCGGCTTCGAACGGCCTTCCGTAGCAGGAGTATCCTCATTTCATGGACGGCGACTACAACAACAAGAGCCCACGGCCGCATAAACCGAAGCCCTTCGCCCCGGTCGATTTCGAGATCTTCGCCGGCGGGATCGACCCGTCCAGGGTCTCGGAAGCCGCACACATGGCAGCGCATGCGCTGGTGCACCACGGGCGGGAGTCCGACGACCCCGAGGTGACCCGCCGACTTGTCGAACTCGCCGACAAACAGGGCCTTGAGGCCGTGGCGGAGATGTGGGCCGAAAGCCCGGCACGGTCCCTGCCCGGGGCCCTCTGGCGCCTCTACGCCCTGCGCGCCGCAACGCAGAAGGACCCGGAGCGCATTGCCTCCTACTTCACCTCCGGCAAGGAGGTGGCCCAGGTCTCGAAGGTTGTCGCCGGCGTCGCCGAACCCCCGGGTGCCACCGAAATGACCGATATGGCCGACAAAATCCTCTCCGGGGCCTTCGAGGGGGATTTCGACGTCGCCCTTGAACGCTTCGCCGCGTTCTGCCGGGTGGTCGCGCTGGGACAGGTGAACCACGCGGAGCAGGCCCACCACTCAAACGAAGCCCACGCGTCGAAACTGACGAAGAATTCGCACCGGCTGATCAAGACCGCCGAGGACCTTGAACACGCGGCCGCCGCCTGGCGGCGGGGGGAGCTTGACTAGGCGGGCGCAGGTCACGATGTTGACACCGGCGCAGCGGAGTAGAAGACTAAAACCGGCGTCGGACCGTGGAACCCCCGGGCTTCAACACTCAGCCGCTTCGAGCGGCCTTCCGCCGAGAGGCGCTCCCGGTTCGACGCCATTACCGCGCCCAGACGCAGTTCGCCCCCCGTTCGTTAGTACTGCCGCCGTGCCTGAGACAGGGAAGCATCAGTGAAGTTACGCCTCTTCCCTCAGGAAAACGCAGGCCTGGAACTGCTCTCCCGCATGGCACGGCAGCTCGTGCTCGGGGTGGGCACCATGTCGGCGGTGCTCGGCGCCACCACCGAAGAGTACGACCGCCTGGCCGAGGAGATGCACCAGCACGAAGCGGTCTCCACCGACCTGCATTTCGCCCTGCTGACCTCGATGCGGACCTCGTTCGTGAACCCGCTCCCCCGCGAAGACCTCTACACCCTCTCGCGGCTGCTCAACGAAGCGATCGAGAAGCTCGACGGCGCCGCGGAACTGATCGCCCTGTACAAGCTGAGCCGGCTCAGCCCGCGCGCGGCCGAACAGCTCGAAGTCATCCACCGGCAGGCGGAACTGACCGCCACGGCCATGCAGCGCCTCGACTCGATGGATGAACTCGAGGAGTACTGGATCGAGATCCTGCGCCTTGCCCGCCGGGCCGAACGCACCCACCGCAGCTGGTGCGCCGAGCTGCTCGGGGAGCACAAGCCGCTGGCGTACGCGCGGCACCGCGACATCGCCAACCAGCTCGTCGAGGTGACCAAGGACATCCGCAAGGTCGCCACCCACGTGGGCAGCATCTTGGTCAAGGAATCCTAGGTGGAGGTCTTCCTGCTGACGGCCGTCATCGGATGCGCCGGCGGCTTTGCGTTCCTCAACGGCTTCCATGATGTGTCGAACTCGGTGGCGACGGCGGTGCGCACCCGGGCCCTGACCCCGACGATCGCGGTGCTGCTGGCGGCGGCATTCAGCCTCACCGGCGCGCTGTTGAGTACGTCGCTGGCGTTGTTCCTCACCGACGCGGGGCTGCGCCTGCCGCCGGGCACCACGGGTCTGGGGATCCTGCTGGCGGGACTACTCGGCGCCGGCTGCTGGGGCCTTTTCACCTGGTACCGGGGCAAGCCGTCGTCATCGACCCATGCGCTGATCGGTGGAATCATCGGAGCCGGCGGCGCGTCACAGCTGATGAGCGGGGCGACCGTAACGGGTTCGGAGCGGGTCTTTTTCTTTCAGATCGTGCTGCCGCTGCTGCTCTCCCCCGTGGTGGCCTATCTCCTGGCGTACGCCCTGGTGTTCGCCGCGACCTGGGCGCTGCGGCACAACTCGCCACGCCGGGTCAACCGGGGGAACCGGATGGCCCAGTCCGTCCTCGCCGGCGCCTTCGCGCTGGGGCACGGCCTGCAGGACGGGCAGCGCACCATGGCCGTCATCCTGCTGGCACTTGTCGCCGCCGGGGCATCAAGCGGCGCGGAGATGCCGCTGTGGGTCCAGCTGTTCGCCGCGGCGCTGCTGGCCTGCGGCTCGGCCTTCGGTGGCTGGCGCATCACCCACACCCTGGCGAACCGGCTGGTGCGGATCGATCCGCTGCGCGGTATGAGCGCCCAGGGCGTGAGCACGGCCATGCTGTTCATCGGCGCCATCTCCCTGCAGGTTCCGCTTTCAAGCACCCACACGATGACCTCGGCGATCGTCGGGGCCGGGGCGAACCAGCGGTTCGCCTCAGTGCGGGGCACCGAGCTGCTGCGGATCCTCATCGTGTGGGTCGCCACGGCCGCCGTCGCCGGCCTGCTGGGCGCCGTCTTCTTCCTGGCCCTGAGCCCGCTGCTCTAGGCGCCCGGCCCGGATCCGGCGCACCGCCCGTTACCCCGGGCCTTAACCGCATCGGCCCCGCCGCCGTCCGGAAACTTCCGGGCGGTCGGCGGGGCCGGGGATCGGGCCGTGCCTATCCGAAGCGGCCCGAGACGTAGTCCTCCGTGGCCTTGACGGTGGGCTTGCTGAAGATCGTCGCGGTCTCCCCGTACTCAATGAGCTTGCCGGGCTTGCCGGTGCCCGCGATGTTGAAGAACGCGGTCTTGTCGGACACGCGGGCGGCCTGCTGCATGTTGTGGGTGACGATCACGACCGTGTAGTCGTTCTTGAGCTCGTTGATCAGGTCCTCGATGGCGAGGGTGGAGATGGGGTCGAGCGCCGAGCACGGCTCGTCCATGAGGATCACCTCGGGCGAGACGGCGATCGCCCGGGCGATGCACAGCCGCTGCTGCTGGCCGCCGGAGAGACCGGAGCCGGGGCGGCCCAGGCGGTCCTTGACCTCGTTCCACAGGTTCGCACCGCGCAGGGACTTCTCGACGAGGTTATCGGCGTCGGACTTGCTGATGCGCTTGTTGTTCAGCTTCACGCCGGCCAGCACGTTGTCCCGGATGGACATGGTGGGGAACGGGTTGGGCCGCTGGAAGACCATGCCGATCTGGCTGCGGACCGTCACCGGGTCGACGTTCTGGTCATAGAGGTTGTCCCCGTCGAGGAGCACCTCGCCCTCGACCCGGGCGCCGGGGATGACCTCGTGCATACGGTTCAGCGTGCGCAGGAAGGTCGACTTGCCACAGCCGGACGGCCCGATGAAGGCAGTGACCGAGCGGGGCTTGATTTCGATGTTGACGCCCTCAACAGCAAGGAACTTGCTGTAGTAGACATTGAGGTCCTTGACGTCGATTCGCTTGGACATGAATTCCTTTTTCGTTGTTGCCGCGGGAGCTCAGCGGCTTGTCTTAGGGGCGAACATACGGGCGATGACGCGGGCGACGAGGTTCAGCAGCATCACCATCAGGATCAGCAGGAGCGCCGCCGCCCAGGCGCGCTGCGTACTGGGATCGGTGTTGGTGGGGGAGGTCGGCGTGAGGATCTGGTAGTAGATCAGGGTGGGCAGGGTACTCATCCAGCCGCTGAAGACGTTCCAGTTGATGGCGCTGGCAAAGCCCGCCGTTACAAGGATAGGAGCCGTCTCGCCGATCACGCGCGCAATCGCGAGGGTTACGCCGGAGGCGATACCGGAGATGGCGGTGGGGATCACCACCTTCGTGATGGTGCGCCACTTCCGCACGCCCAGGGCATAGGCCGCCTCACGCAGTTCATTCGGCACGATCTTGAGCATTTCCTCGGTGGAGCGCACCACCACGGGGATCATCAGGACCGAGAGCGCGACGGCGGCCACGAAGCCCGTGCGGGTTCCGGGGCCGAAGAGCAGCCCGAACAGGGCCGCGGCGAACAGGCCCGCGACGATCGAGGGGATGCCGGTCATCACGTCGACGAAGAAGGTGATGGCCCGGGTGAGCGGACCGCCCGTACCGTACTCGACGAGGTACACGGCGGCGAGCAGCCCGATGGGCACCGAAATCGCCGTCGCCCACAGGGTGATCTGCAGGGTGCCGACCACTGCGTGGTAGGCACCACCGAGTACTGGGGTGCCGTTGGCGACCGAGGCGTTGTCAACGGCGCCGGTCACCCCGTTGAGCGAGGTGAACAGGAAATCGTAGGAGATTCCGGGCAGGCCCCGCTCGAGCACGGTCCACAGCACCGACAGCAGCGGCAGGAGTGCGACGAGGAAGGCCCCGTACACCAGGTAGGTGGCCAGCGAGTCGGTGGCCTTCCGTCCGCCTTCGACGACCGCGGTCACCGCGGTCGCGCCCAGGAGGAAGAACAGGGCGGAGAAGAGGCCCCAGGACACGGCACCGAAGCCCACGAGGGAGGCCGCGGCCGCCCCGAAGACCAGGGCCGCTCCGAGGACGAGCCACACGGCGTAGGAGGGCAGCTTCCCCTTGGTGAGGTGGGACTGCCTGCGGACCAGGGTTGCGCTAGTCATTAGTTGGCCCCCGAAAATTCTTTGTGGCGGGTGATGATCCAGCGCGCCACCATATTGACGGCCAGGGTGATGACGAACAGCACGAGGCCGGCGGCGATGAGTTCGCTGAGCCGGAGCCCGAAGGCCTCGGGGAAGTTGAGCGCGATCTCTGCGGCAATGGTCTGGTTGCCCGAGGCGATGAGGCTCGCGGTGAGCGCTCCGCCCGAGAGGACGAGGGCGACGGCCATGGTTTCGCCGAGCGCCCGGCCGAGGCCGAGCATCGCTGCGCTGATGATGCCGGGGCGGGCGAACGGAAGAACCGCCATGCGGATCATTTCCCAGCGGGTCGCTCCCATGGCCAGCGCCGCCTCCTCGTGGAGGTTGGGTGTCTGGAGGAAGATCTCCCGGCTCAGGGAGGTGATGATGGGCAGCACCATGACGGCCAGGACGATGCCGGCCGTGAGCATTGTGCGTCCGGTCTGGCTCGCTGGGCCCTCGAAGATGGGGAGCCAGCCGAGGTTCTCGGCGAGCCACGCGTATCCCTTGGCCAGTTCCGGGGCGAGCACCGCGTAGCCCCACGCGCCGTACACCACCGAGGGGATCGCCGCGAGCAGGTCGATGACGTAGCCGAAGCCCTGCGCGAGGCGCCGGGGGGCGTAGTGGGAGATGAACAGTGCGACGCCGATACCCAGCGGAGTGGCGATCAGCAGGGCGATGGCCGCGGCCACAACCGTTCCGATGACGATGGGGAAGATGTAGGTGGAAAACCCCTCCCCTCCGGTGATTTCGGCGGGGTCGGCGCCGGCTACGGGGAGCGCCTGCACCAGCAGGAACACCGCCACACTGAAGAGGACGGCGAGGATGAGACAGCCGGCGGCGAGGGTGGCACCGGAGAAGATCTTGTCTCCGGACTGGCCCGCGCCGCGGGTCTCGGTCAACGTAGTGGTGGACACTGCTAAACCCTTCGGAACTGTTGTGCTGGAGTGCACTCGATGTCTCGTCTCGTGCTTTGGATAGTGTTCATCGTTCCTCCAGCCATTACAACCTGACCGCCCCAGCCGGCCTGTACGTGAACAGCGGAGTGCCCCGCCCGGTCGTTGAACGACCGGACGGGGCAGCTGCGGAGGGGCCTAGGAGGCAACGGTGATCGAATCGATGGCCGTCAGGGCCTGTTCGCGGAGGGTCTCGGAGATCGGCGCGTTCCCTGCGGACTCGGAGGCATCCTGCTGGCCCTGCTCGCTGACCGCGTACGAGGCGAAGGCCTTGACCAGGTCAACCGTCTCCTGGTCCTCATAGGTGGAGCAGTAGATGTGGTAGGACACGAGGACGACGGGGTAGGCGCCGGAGGCCTCGGTGTCGCGCTCGAGTTCGAGGGACATGTCAACGTCGGAGCGGCCCTCGACCGGGGTCGCGGCCTCAACGGCGAGCGCGGCGGCCTCCGAGCTCAGCTCGACGTACTCCTCGCCGACCTTTACGTGAACCTGTCCGAGATCCCCAACGGCCGAGGCGTCAGTGTAGGTGACCGCGCCTTCGGTGGAGGAGGTCGTGGAGACGACGCCGTTGGTGCCCTGGGCGTTCTCGGCGACGATGGCCGACGGCCACTCGCCGGAGGCTTCGTCGGTCCATACTTCGGGAGCCGCCTGGGCGAGGTACTCGGTGAAGTTCTCGGTCGTGCCGGATTCGTCGCTGCGGTGCACAACGGTGACGGCCGTGTCGGGGAGCTCGACGCCCTCGTTCTGCGAGGCGATTGCCTCGTCGTCCCAGGTTTCGATCTCGCCGCGGAAGATCGAGGCGATGGTGTCGGCGTCAAGGTTCAGCGATTCGATGCCGGGCAGGTTGAAGGCCACGGCGATCGGGGAGACGTAGGCGGGGATGTTGATCGCGCCGTCGGGGCCGCAGATCTCCTTCGAGGCCTCGTACTCTTCGTCGTCGAGGGCGGCGTCCGACCCGGCGAACTGGACGCCCTGGGCCAGGAAGGCGTCGCGGCCGGCGCCGGAGCCGTCGGGTGAGTACTGGACCGTGGCGCCGCTCTGGGCGGACTGGAAACCCGACTGCCAGGCCGTCATGGCGGCGTTCTGGGCGGACGAGCCGGCACCGGTCAGGGTGCCCGACACGGCGGCGGCGGTGGACTCGGCGGGGCCGGCCTCACCTGCGGGGGCGTTCGTGGCATTGTCCGAGCCACACGCGGTCAGAGCCAGGGCGGCCACGGAAATAACCGCCGCTGCGCGGCCGAAGCGAAGAACCTTCACTTGATATTGCCCCTTCCAGGGTTTGAACGTCAGTGCGCAGGAGACACCCGGGAGGGGTGTACGCGTCCTTGTACATCCCTCACGGTAGGCAGGTCAGTTAACGAGACTGGCCCCAAAAGATGAACGGAAGGTGAACTCGGCGGGGACATTGGCCTCCTATGCGAAACTGAACCCATGCCCCGCCGAGGAATTTCCGCTGCCGCAGCCTTCCTGGGCAACCGGAGCCGGGTCGGATTCAAGCGCAGCTCCAACTCCGTCCTGATGGCCCTGCAGATCACGGTCTGCGCCGTGGGCGCCTACGCCTTCGCGGAGCAGGTGCTCGGCCACGACGGCCCCCTGTTCGCCGCCACCTCCTCGATGATCGCCCTCGGGTTCTCAAGCGATCCCCGCCTGCGCCGGGTGCTCGAGGTGGGGCTCGGATGCACCCTGGGCATCGCCCTGGGTGACGTGCTCCTCGCGCTGCTGGGGACAGGCATCTGGCAGGCGGCCATCGTCCTGTTCGTCTCGATCCTGCTGGCCCGGTTCCTCGACAGCGGCACCATCTTCACCACGCAGCTCGGCCTGCAGTCGCTGCTGGTCGTCCTCCTGCCCGCACCCGAGGGAGGACCGTTCACCCGCAGCGCCGACGCCGTCGTCGGCGGGGTGTTTGCGCTGATCATCACGATGCTGGTGCCGCGGGACCCCCGCCGCGCGCCGAAGTCCGAGGTGCAGGACCTCCTGGAAGAGCTGGCCGCGGTGCTGCGCGAGGACGCGGACGCACTCTCCCGCAGCGATTCGACCCTGGCCTGGCATGCCCTGGTGCGCGCCCGGAACACCCAGCCGCCTCTGGACTCCCTGGCCAAGAGCCTGCGGGCAGCCCAGGAGGTCGCCCTGATCTCCCCCGCCCAGCGCCGGCACCGCGACGAACTCGGCTCCCTCGAGCGCTCCATCGAGGCGATCGACCTGGCGGTACGCAACAGCCGCGTCTTCTCGCGCCGGCTGACGTCCGTGATCAACCATGCGGCGCTGAGCGATGAGGCCATCTCCTCCCTGAGCTCCGCCCTTGAGGACACCGCGGATGCCGTCACCGTGCTCGCCCGGGGCCTTGCCGGGTCGCACCCCGCGGAACGGCGGTTGAACCTCCGCTCCGCCCGCAACGACCTCGCGGCGGTCGCCACCCAGCTCCATCCGGCCAGGCTCAACGTGTCGCGGCTCGAGGGTGAGGGGCTGATCCTGCTGTTCCGCCCCCTGGTCGTTGACCTCCTCCAGGCCTCGGGGCTGTCCCACGACGAGGCGGCGGGGTACCTTCCCCGGCTCTGACCCCGCGGCGGTGCCGGCGGGAATGTCCGGGGGCGCCGCTAGGCTGAGGGGATGGCAACAAAGACTGCAGCCGCGCGCTCCGGACGCGGCACGACCCCCACCTACCGGTGTGCCGAGTGCGGCTGGACGACGGCGAAGTGGGTGGGCCGGTGCGGGGAGTGCCAGGCCTGGGGCACGGTCGAGGAGACCGGCCAGCCGGTGGCCCGTACGACGGCGGCGGCGGTCGTCACCCAGGTGGCCCAGCGCATCGCCGATGTCGACGCCACGACTGCCGCCTTCCAGGCCACGCGCATCGACGAGCTGGACCGGGTGCTCGGCGGCGGGCTGGTCCCCGGGGCCGTCATCCTGCTGGCCGGTGAACCCGGGGTAGGCAAGTCGACCCTGCTGCTCGACGTCGCGGCCCGCGTGGCCCGGCTGGGACGGGATGTCCTCTACGTCACCGGCGAAGAGTCAGCGGCGCAGGTGAAGCTGCGCGCCGAGCGGATCGCGGCCGTCGCCGACACCCTCTACCTCAGCGCCGAGACCGACCTGGGCCAGGCGCTGGGCCAGGTCGAGAAGATCCGCCCGGCCCTGCTGATCGTCGACTCGGTACAGACCCTCAGCAGTGCCGCAGTCGACGGATCGGCCGGCGGCGTGACGCAGGTGCGCGAAGTGGCCGCATCGCTGATCAACGCCGCCAAGTCGACGAATATGACCACCCTGCTGGTGGGCCATGTCACCAAGGACGGCTCGATCGCCGGGCCGCGCCTCCTCGAGCACCTCGTGGACGTCGTGTGCCAGTTCGAGGGCGAGCGGCACTCGCGACTGAGGCTGCTGCGGGCGGTGAAGAACCGGTACGGTCCAACCGACGAGGTCGGCTGCTTCGACCTGACCGACGCGGGCATCGAGGGGCTCGCCGATCCGAGCGGCCTTTTCGTCTCGCGGACCAAGGACCCGGTCTCGGGCACCTGCATCACCGTCACCCTCGAGGGGCGGCGCCCGCTGCTCGCCGAGGTGCAGGCACTGCTGGCCGAATCGGCGAACGCCCAGCCGCGGCGTGCCACCAGCGGTCTTGACAGTGCCCGGGTGGCCATGCTGCTGGCGGTGCTTCAGCAGCGCGCCTCGCTCAGCCTGTCCAAGGACGACAGCTATGTGGCGACGGTCGGCGGGGTGAAACTTTCCGAGCCGGCCACCGATCTCGCCGTCGCCCTGGCGGTCGCCTCGGCCAAGACCAACCAGCCCCTGCCGGCCCGGCTGATCGCCTTCGGGGAGGTCGGGCTCGCCGGCGAGGTGCGGCCGGTGCCGGGGATCTCCCGGCGGATCTCCGAGGCCGAACGGCTCGGCTTCACCCACGCCGTGGTGCCGGCCTCCCCCGACGGGCCCGGGCCGGTCCCCAAGGGCTTCACCGTACGGGAGGTTTCAACGCTCACCGAGGCACTGGCACTGATCTTCTAGGCCGGCCCACCCGCGCCGCGCGGACGGGTTGTTCCGCGGCGGCCCAGCGGCGACCGGAGTCCCGCAGGTGCGCCGGGCCCGGCGGGAACCGGCCGCGGGCAAACACCGACACCGGAAAACCCGGGCACTCCCACTAGTATTGTGATCGGCTGCGTGGAATTTCCGTGTCCGCCTCGGCCCGGCGCCACTTCCCGGGCCACCCCACCACGCGGTCCCCAACGGCGCGCGGACGCTGAAAGGATGGCACGATGCCCCGTAGCCCCGAGGACGCCCTCAAGGCCACCCTGGCCCGGGTCGCGCCCGGAACTCAGCTGCGCGACGGACTCGAACGGATCCTCCGCGGCCGGACCGGCGCGCTGATCGTCCTGGGCTTCGACCGGACCATCGACTCCATCTGCTCCGGCGGCTTCGACATTGGCATCGACTTCTCCCCGACCCGCCTGCGCGAGCTTGCGAAGATGGACGGGGCCATTGTCTGCGACCGGGATGCGAGCAATATCCTCAGGGCCGCCGTCCAGCTGGTGCCTGACAGCACCATCCCGACCCAGGAGTCGGGCACCCGCCACCGCACCGCCGAGCGGGTAGCGATCCAGACCGGCGTCCCGGTGATTTCCGTCAGCCAGTCGATGCAGATCATCGCCCTGTACGTGAACGGACTGAGGCACGTCCTGGAGGGCTCGGAACCGGTGCTCGCCCGCGCCAACCAGGCCCTGGCAACCCTCGAGCGGTACCGTGCCCGCCTCGACCAGGTCACCAACTCCCTGTCGGCCCTGGAGATCGAGGCCATGGTCACCGTGCGGGACGTCGCCATCACCCTGCAGCGGCAGGAGATGGTCCGGCGGATCTCTGAGGAGATCTCCCAGTATGTCCTTGAACTCGGGGTGGACGGACGGCTGCTGTCGCTGCAGGTGGAGGAACTCACGACGGGCCTCGGGCCGGGCAGCGAAATGGTCCTGCGCGACTACATGGATCCCGGCAGCAACGGCGCGTCCCCCGAGGAGCGGGTGGCAACCCTCCAGGGGTTCAGCTCCACCGACCTGATCGACCTCGGAACAATCGCCAGCGTCCTCGGGTTCAACCCCTCGACCGATTCCCTCGACGCCGTCGTCCAGCCCAAGGGATACCGGCTGCTCTCGGGCATCAAGGCCGTCCCGCCCGCCGTGGCGACCCGGCTCGTCGACCACTTCGACGGTCTCCAGAACATGATGGCCGCCAATATCGAGGACCTGATGGCCGTCGACGGCATCGGCGAGCAGCGTGCCCGCACCGTGCGCGAGGGCCTTTCCCGGATTGCCGAAACGTCCCTGCTCGACCGGTTCATGTAGCCGGCCGGCCCTGCGTCAATTCCGCCCGGGCTACTCGAGGACGAAGGTGGACGGAGGGCTGGTCCGGCTTCCGAGTTTTGTAGTCAAGGTGTAGGTTCCGGGGCCGGGTACCGCTTCGACGGCCTCGCATCCGGGCATGCTGCGGATCCGGTCCCAGGTGAAGGACGCCTTTTCCTCAGCGCCGGGGGCGATGTCCTTGAGCAGGTCCTCCGAGCCGTCCTGGCAGTCCACGGACGAGAAGATGCGGTCCGAGGCGCTCGTGACCTGGAACTCCATCTGCGAGGTGCCGACATTAACCTTGCACGGCGCGTCGCCGTCGTTGCGGACCACCAGGGTGAAGGCGGGTTTCTGCTCCCTCCCGTACGTCTTCGCGTCGGTGGCAGCCTCAACGGACACCGCCTTCTCATCGCATTTCGCCGCGGGGGCAGCTGTGGGTGGCGGCGTAGAGGCCGTTTCCTGAACCGCAGGGGCGGAACCCGCCTTCGCCTCCGGGGTGTTTCCGGCGAGGGCGTCGGTGACGGCCTTGGCGCCGACTGCCAGCCCGGCGACCACCAGCAGGGCCAGGATTGCGGCCACCAGCCGCCGTCTGCGGTAAACGGCCGGGCTTGGTCGGCGCGGCGGGTACCCGGAGCTTCCGGAAAGGCGCGGCCTGCCTGCTGGTTCCATGGTCCAAGGCTAGGGATTTCCTGCCGATTGCCGGAGACACCACGCCGGTCAGTAGAGTAGGAAGAATTGTTCTCAGGAGTTCGAATGTTTTCTCGGCGGGACCTCCCAGCCCTGCACCGGTCCGTGATCGAGTGGTTTGATACGGCCGCCCGGGACCTTCCCTGGCGCAGCCCGGACCGTTCCGCGTGGGGCGTGCTCGTCAGCGAGGTGATGCTGCAGCAGACCCCCGTAGTGCGGGTGCTGCCCGTCTGGGCGGAATGGATGGCCCGCTGGCCCTCCCCCGCGGACCTCGCCGCCGCGGCCCCCGGAGAGGCGGTGCGGCACTGGGGGCGGCTCGGATACCCGCGGCGCGCCCTGCGCCTGCACGCGGCGGCAGTGGCTTTGGTCGACCGCCACGGCGGGGCCGTCCCGGGAACCTACGGGGAACTGCTGGCCCTGCCCGGAGTGGGAAGCTATACGGCCGCCGCGGTGGCGGCCTTCGCGTTCGGGCAGCGCGAAAATGTTGTGGACACCAACATCCGCCGCGTTCACGCCCGCGCCGTCACCGGCACCGCCCTGCCCGCGCGCTCCCTGACCGCAGCGGAAATGCGCCTCGCCGCCGATCTGCTCCCGGCGGAGCCCGCCGAGTCGGTGCGCTGGAACGCCGCGGTGATGGAACTCGGGGCGCTCGTGTGCACTGCGCGGAGCCCGCAGTGCGGGCAGTGCCCGGTGCGGGCTGCCTGCGCCTGGCTTGCCGCGGGCCGCCCTGCCCCCGAATATGTCCCGAAGGGCCAGGCCTGGGCGGGTACCGACCGCCAGGTCCGCGGGGCGGTCCTGGCGGTGCTGCGCGAGGCCGAGGGCCCGGTGGTTCGGGACGTGCTGCTGAGCGGGCCCATCGACCTCGGGCTGGGCGGAGAAGGCCGCCTGTCCGCGGCGCTCTCCCGGCTGCACAGGCTGGGGGCACCCGAGGAACAGCGCGGGCGCGCCCTTGCGGGCCTGCTTGACGACGGCCTCGCCGAGGAGACCGCAGCCGGAATCCAGCTGCCCGCGTAGGAACTCACGGCGCCGGACCGCGCCGGTCCGGTGGTTGCTGGACCGGCCGTGGTGCCGGCCAATCACGACGCAGCCGGCACTGACGCGGCCTGTCCCGATCCCGTGCGTCCTAGTGCTGCCCGTCCTCGTTCATCTCGCCGAACCCGTCCTCTACGGCCGCTCCGATCAGCTCGATGGCCGCCTCGGCGTCCGGTCCCACCGCCTGGGCGCTCACCGTCTTGCCCTTGCCCAGCCCGAGGCTCATCAGGAGCATCACCGACTTGCCGTCGATGCCGTTCACAGTGACCTCCGCATCGAGGTCGGCCAGGCCCCGGGCCAGGACCGCAGCGGGACGGGCGTGGAGACCCATGTCGTTGGGGAGGACCCAGGATCCGCTGGCCGACGGCCCCTCAGGAGCCGCCGCCTTGGCGGTTCCGGGTGCGGCGGCCGACCGGCTCACGAAAGGTTCGAGGGCCTCGGGCCGGATGGAGACAACGGCCTCCTCGGCCGCACGCAGGACGTCCTCGACCGAACCGCCCGCCTGCGCCTGCACCGCTGCTGCAACCGCCCCCTCGACGAGGGCGGCGCTGGCGAGGCGCACCGTGGCGCGCTCGTCCTCATCGAGGAACTCGAGCGCCATCTCGGCGGTCATCACGGCCGAACCGAGGTCGGTGAGGATGACCACCCCGTCCCCCTGACCGGCTTTCGTGATGGCATTTGCCACCTTCTCGAAGCTTGTCCCGATCCGTGCCGCCCCGCCGCCGGCGTCAGTTCCTCCGGCCGGGACGAGGCGGACGTCCGCAGCCATCTGGGCGGCGAGCTCGCACACGCCCTCCGCGATCTTGGCGCTGTGGGAGACGATGACCAGCCCAACGCTCATCCGGGCCCACCAGCGGCCTCGGCCGCGGCCGCAAGGATCAGGGCCGTCGACGCCGCCCCGGGATCGCGGTGACCCGCGCTGCGCTCCCCGAGGTAGCTGGCCCGGCCCTTGCGTGCCACCAACGGGTCGGTGGCCACGGCGCCGGCCTGCGCCGCGTTGGCGGCCGCGGCGAGGACCGCGCCCGGCCCGGCACCGGCGGAGGCGGCCGTCGCCGCCGCCTCCACCGCCGGAGTCCACGCGTCGATCATCGTCTTATCGCCGCTTTCGGCCTTGCCGCGGGCGACGATTCCGTCCCGGGCGGCCGACAGCATGGCGACCACGGCGTCGGGCTGTGCCTCCGCGGCGTCGCCGAGCGAGGTCGCCGCGCGCAGCAGCGCCGTGCCGTACAACGGCCCGGCCGCTCCCCCGACCGTTGACATCAGGGTCATCGCCGCGGCCTTGAGCACCTCGGCCGGAGTGGCCGGCGGCGGACCGGCGTCGAGCTTGGCGACGACCGCGGCGAAGCCCCGATCCATGTTCTCGCCGTGGTCGGCGTCGCCGATCGCACGGTCGAGCTCCATCAGGTGCGTCCGGTTCTCGGCGACCGCGCGCGCGGCGGCGCGCAGCCACTCCTGGGCCCATCCGGCGTCGAGCGCCACGTCTAGACCCCCCACCGCAGGGCGGCGGTGGAGACCGGAGAGTCCCACAGGGTGATCATCTCGTCATCGAGCTTCAGCACCGTCAGCGACGCGCCCTCCATCTCGAGGGCGGTGATGTAGTTGCCCACGAGGGACCGCTCGACGGTGACCCCGCGCTCCTTCAGGAGGGCGACGGCCTTGCGGTAGACGATGTAGAGCTCGCTGGCGGGGCTGCCGCCCATGCCGTTGACCATCAGCAGGACCCGGTCGCCCGAGCCGAGGTTGAGGTCGGCCGTGATCGGCTCGAGCAGGCGCGTGGTGATGCCGTCGGCGTTCTCCATGGCGATGCGGTGCCGGCCGGGTTCGCCGTGGATTCCGATGCCGATCTCAATCTCATCCTCGGCGAGGTCGAAGCTGGGGACCCCGGCGTGGGGTACGGTGCTCGGTGCGAGCGCGGCGCCCATGGAGCGCACATTGTCGATCACCCGCTGCGCCACCGCGGTGACGGCCTCGAGGTCGTCGCCGCGTTCGGCCGCGGCTCCGGCGATCCGCTCGACGAAGACCGTCCCGCCGACCCCGCGGCGCCCGGCGGTGTAGAGGGAGTCCTCGACCGCGACGTCGTCATTGACGAGCACGGAACGGACCTCAACACCCTCGGCCGCCGCAAGTTCGGCGGCCGTTTCGAAGTTCAGGACGTCGCCGGTGTAGTTCTTGACGATGTGGAGCACGCCGGCGCCGCCGTTCACGGCCGTGGTCGCCGGGAGGATCTGGTCGGGCGTCGGCGAGGTGAACACCGCCCCGGGCACCGCGGCGTCGAGCATCCCGCGCCCCACATACCCGGCGTGGAGGGGTTCATGGCCGCTGCCTCCGCCCGAGACCAGGCCCACCTTGCCTTGGACGGGCGCGTCCTTGCGCACGACGAAGAGCGGATCGGTATGGACGGTGACCAGGTCGGCGTGGGCGAGGCCGAAGCCCTCCACGGACTCGTTGACGACGGCCTTTGGGTCATTGATGAGCTTTTTCACGAAGGTACGCTCCTTCTCGGCTGGGCGAGGTCTCGGCCCGGCTGTCCCCTGTGGACCGCGCCGGCCACGATGAACGATACCCGGTGGCAGGGCCCATTCCTATAGCGGTTTTTCTCCATCCCTGCCGTGAGGTGCGGTTAAGCCACCGCGGGAGAGGCCCATTGCTGGGCACTCTCCCGCGGCTTGGCCGGATGCTGCGATCCGGACGTGCAGTTCTCTAGCGGTCGCCCTTCTTGAAGGCGTCCTTGATGTTCTCGCCGGCATCCTTGAGGCTTGCCTTGGTCTGGTCCTTGTGGCCTTCGGCCTCAAGGTTCTGGTCGCCCGTCGCCTTACCAAGACCTTCCTTGATCTTGCCGCCCAGGCCTTCGCCCTTGTTTCCGATCTTGTCATCCAGTCCCATGAACAGACTCCTTCTCCTCGGCATTCGGGCCCCGGTTCCGGGAGACCCAACCGCACCGCGAGCGATGCTAAGCACTCTTACTATATCCGGGTGGGGTCTCCCTGACCACCTCTGCCCGGCCGAAAACGCCTAGAGAATGCGGATCATGCGCGTGTTTCCCAGGGTGTTCGGCTTCACCCGGGCCAGGTCGAGGAACTCCGCCACGCCTTCGTCGTGGGAGCGCAGGAGCTGCGAATACACCTCCGGGTCCACCGGCGACTGGTCCTTCATCACCTCGAAGCCGCGCTTGCGGAAGAACTCGACCTCGAAGGTGAGGCAGAAGACCCGCCGGACGCCGAGGTCGGCGGCATCGGCGAGGAGCCGCTCCACCAGGGCGGTTCCCACGCCGCGGCCCTTCGCCGATTCGGCGGTGGCGAGGGTGCGCACCTCGGCGAGGTCCTCCCACATCACGTGCAGCGCCCCGCAGCCGAGCACCGTGCCGTTCGGGTCCTCGGCGATGCGGAACTCCTGGAGACCCTCGTAGTAGGCCACTGTCTCCTTGGCCACCAGGACCCGCTCGTCGGCCAGCGGCGCCACCAGGGCGCGGATGGCGCCGACGTCGGAGGTGCGGGCGGGACGGATGCGGAAGGACGGGCTCACCCGCACCAGTCTACAAAGCGGCGGGCGCACCGGGGACTGCTGCGGCCGGCGCCGCGCACGCAAAAAGGCCCGCCCCGGTGTGCCGGGGCGGGCCTTTCGGTACTGCTGAGTGTTACTCGGGGACGGTCGCCTCGATGGCGGGCGGGGCGTCCTCGATGGCCTTCGGCTCGCCGTGGCCGACGAAGGTGAACTTCGCGTCGACGCCTTCGCCCTCGACGTCGACCTCCACCCGCTCCCCCGGCTTGAGGTCGCCGAAGAGGATCTTCTCGGACAGCTGGTCCTCGATCTCGCGCTGGATGGTGCGGCGCAGCGGCCGCGCACCCATCGCGGGGTCGTAACCGCGCGTCGCCAGCAGCACCTTGGCCGCAGGAGTCAGCTCGATCGTCATGCCCTTGTCCGCCATGCGCTTGCCGAGGCGCTCGAGGAACAGGTCCACGATCTCCACGATTTCGCTCTGGGTGAGCTGCGGGAACACGACGGTGTCGTCGACGCGGTTGAGGAACTCGGGCCGGAAGTGCTGCTTGAGCTCCTCGGTGACCTTCGCCTTCATCCGGTTGTAGCTGGTGTTGGTGTCGGTGCCCGACTGGAAGCCGGTCATGACGCCCTTGGAGATGTCGCGGGTTCCAAGGTTGGTGGTCATGATGATCACGGTGTTCTTGAAGTCCACCATGCGGCCCTGGCTGTCGGTCAGGCGGCCGTCTTCAAGGATCTGCAGCAGCGAGTTGAAGAGATCGGCGTGCGCCTTCTCCACCTCGTCGAACAGCACCACGGAGAACGGCTTGCGGCGGACCTTCTCGGTCAGCTGCCCGCCCTCTTCGTATCCGACGTAGCCCGGAGGGGCACCGAAGAGGCGCGAGACCGTGTGCTTCTCGGAGTACTCGGACATGTCCAGGGTGATCAGGGCATCCTCGTCGCCGAAGAGGAACTCGGCGAGCGCCTTGGCCAGCTCCGTCTTACCGACGCCGGTGGGACCGGCAAAGATGAAGGAACCGCCCGGGCGCTTGGGATCCTTGAGGCCGGCCCGCGTACGGCGGATGGCCTGGGAGATCGCCTTGATCGCCTCGTTCTGGCCGATGACCCGCTTGTGCAGCTCATCTTCCATGTGCAGCAGGCGCGAGGACTCGGCCTCGGTGAGCTTGAAGACCGGGATGCCCGTGGAGTTCGCGAGCACTTCGGCGATCAGTTCCTCGTCGACCTCGGCGATATCGTCGAGTCCGCCGGACTTCCAGCGGCGTTCCTTGTCGGCGCGCTGGTCGTGGAGCTTCTGCTCCTTGTCACGCAGCGACGCGGCACCCTCGAAGTCCTGGGCGTCGATCGCCGACTCCTTCTCGCGGCGCACGTCGGCGATCCGGTCGTCGATCTCCTTGAGCTCCGGCGGGGCGGTCATCCTGCGGATGCGCAGCCGGGCGCCGGCCTCGTCGATCAGGTCGATCGCCTTGTCCGGAAGGAACCGGTCGGAGATGTACCGTTCGGCGAGGGTCGCCGCGGAGGCCAGGGCACCGTCGGTGATCGAGACGCGGTGGTGCGCCTCGTACCGGTCGCGCAGTCCCTTGAGGATTTCGATCGCCAGGGCCACGGAGGGCTCGGCGACCTGGATCGGCTGGAACCTGCGCTCGAGGGCGGCGTCCTTCTCGATGTGCTTGCGGTACTCATCGAGGGTCGTGGCACCGATCGTCTGCAGCTCGCCGCGGGCGAGCATGGGCTTCAGGATCGATGCCGCGTCGATGGCGCCCTCGGCGGCACCCGCACCCACAAGGGTGTGGATCTCGTCGATGAACAGGATGATGTCACCGCGGGTGCGGATTTCCTTGAGCACCTTCTTCAGCCGCTCTTCGAAGTCGCCGCGGTACCGGGAGCCGGCCACGAGCGAACCGAGGTCGAGCGTGTAGAGCTGCTTGTCGCGGATCGTCTCCGGCACGTCCCCGCGGACGATCGCCTGCGCGAGGCCCTCAACGACGGCGGTCTTGCCGACGCCGGGCTCACCGATCAGCACCGGGTTGTTCTTGGTGCGGCGGGAGAGGACCTGCATGACGCGCTCCATCTCCTTCTCGCGCCCGATCACCGGGTCGAGTTTCGATTCACGCGCGGCCTGGGTCAGATTGCGCCCAAACTGGTCGAGCACGACGGAACCCGCCGGGGTTCCCTCCTGCTGCTGGCCGCCGGCCGCGGCCGGCTCCTTGCCCTGGTAGCCCGACAGCAGCTGGATGACCTGCTGGCGGACCCGGTTGAGGTCGGCCCCGAGCTTCACCAGGACCTGCGCGGCAACGCCCTCACCCTCGCGGATGAGGCCGAGCAGGATGTGCTCCGTGCCGATGTAGTTGTGGCCAAGCTGCAGCGCTTCCCGCAGGGAAAGCTCGAGCACCTTCTTGGCGCGGGGGGTGAAGGGGATATGGCCGGACGGGGCCTGCTGGCCCTGCCCGATGATCTCCTGGACCTGCTCTCGCACAGCACCCAGGGAAATGCTGAGTGATTCCAAAGCCTTGGCGGCAACACCCTCACCCTCATGGATGAGGCCAAGCAGGATGTGCTCGGTGCCGATGTAGTTATGGTTGAGCATGCGGGCCTCTTCCTGGGCCAACACGACAACTCGACGGGCACGATCTGTAAATCGCTCAAACATGAGACACACTCCTAGCTAACGCGTAACTCGATGCTACGTGTACCCGCACAGGAATTGGGGCGTGTTCGCCACAGGCGAGAATATGCGCCGAACCGCCCGCTCAGCGCTGGGCGGCTCGGTATGCCTCCACGATCTCGCTGTTCACGCGGCCCCGGGCGGATACGTTGTATCCGTTTTCCTTCGCCCATTCACGGATCTGCGCCGCTTCCTGGTTCCGGGCGGGGGCGGCACTGGCGCGCTGCTGCTTCGAGGAGCTGCTGCGCCGGGCCGAGGAGATGTAGGTTCCCAGCGCCGAACGCAGTTCCTTCGCGTGGGCCTCGGAGAGGTCGATCTCGTACTGGACTCCGTCGAGCCCGAACCGGACGGTTTCGTCGGCCTCGCCGCCGTCTACGTCGTCAATGAGGATGATTTTCACTTTCTGCGCCACCGTGAGCTCCTGAATTAGTGCGTGTATGCGAATATCCCCTAATTAGATTATGGGGCACGCTCAGGATGCCGTCAAAAAAATTACTTCGCTGAATTAGTTCCGTCGATATCCGGCCCGGACTCCGGGCCGCTGGTTTCAGTTGGTTCATCGTGGGAACGATCTTCCTCCACGCGAAGTTCCCGCGCCCGGGACATCGCTTCGCGCTCGGACCGGTCGGCATTGAGGATGGTGCGCATCACAAAGTAGAAAAGAACGGCGAGGGTGGCCGAAGGCAGGAGCACTTCGAGGTATTCCATGGGCTCAGCCCGCTTCCGGCTTCAAAAGGGGAAAGAGGATGGATTCCCGAATTCCGGTATTTGTGAAGAGCATCACGAGGCGGTCGATGCCGAGCCCGATGCCGCCCATGGGCGGGGCGCCATACTCGAGGGCCCGCAGGAAGTCCTCGTCGAGCTGCATGGCCTCTTCGTCGCCGGCCGCGGCCCGCCGCGACTGCTCGGTGAGCCGTTCGCGCTGGATCACCGGGTCGATCAGCTCGGAGAATGCGGTGCCGCGTTCCATGCCGCCGATGATCAGATCCCACGCCTCGATCAGGCGCGGGTTGCTCCGGTGGGGCCGGGCGAGCGGCTGGGCCGACGGTGGGTAGTCGTAGACGAAGGTGGGCTGGATCAGGGTCGGCTCGACGAGCTCCGAGAACAGCTCAAGGACAAGCTTTTCGGCATCCCAGGCGGGGTCCACGGACACTCCACGCTCATCGGCGATGCGCGCCAGGACCGCCGCTCCGGTCTCCGGCGTGATGTCCTGCCCCAGAACCTCCGACAGCCCGGGGTAGACCCCGAGCCACTTCCATTCGCCGTCGAGGTCAATGGTTCCCTGGGGTGTTTCGATGGTGCGCATCCCCAGGACGTCGGCGCAATTGAGAATCATTTCCTTCATCCGCTCGGCCATTCCGAACTGGTCGGTGTAGGCCTCGTAGGATTCGAGCATGGTGAATTCGGGGCTGTGCGTCGAATCGACGCCCTCATTCCGAAAAATCCGGCCGATCTCGTACACGCGGTCAATTCCGCCCACGACCGCCCTTTTGAGATAAAGCTCGAGCGCGATGCGGAGGGTCATTTTCTGGTCGAAGGCGTTCAGGTGGGTTTCGAACGGCCGCGCGGTCGCCCCGCCGTGGACCAGCTGGACAATCGGAGTTTCGACTTCGATGTAATCGTTGGCGTGAAGGGTCTCGCGCAGGGAGCGGGTGATCGCAGCGCGGGTGCGGACCATGCTGCGGGCCTCCTCGCGGACCATCAGGTCGACGTAGCGCTGCCGGACGCGGGTCTCCTCGTTGACTCCGGCGTGAAGGGTAGGCAGCGGGCGCAGTGCCTTTGACGCCATGGCCCAGCTCTCCGCCATCACCGAGAGTTCGCCGCGCCGTGAGCTGACCACCTCCCCCTGGACCTGGACGTGGTCCCCAAGGTCGACCAGTGCCTTCCAGTCGGCGAGCTGCTCCTCACCGACGACGGCGAGGCTCAGCATCACCTGCAGCCGGGTTCCGTCGCCCTCCTGCAGGGTGGCGAAGGCGAGCTTGCCGGTGTTGCGGATGAAGACGACGCGTCCCACCACCGAGACCCGGGTGCCGGTGGCCTCATCGGGCTCGAGGCCCGGGAACGCTGCACGGATCTGTGCGAGCGAGTGGGTGCGTTCGGGCTTGACCGGGTAGGGCTCCCTGCCGCTTTCGATCAGGCGGGCACGCTTCTCGAGGCGGATCCGCATCTGCTCGGTGAACTCGTCGGCGGAGAGGACCTCAGGGGTGGGGTTTTCTTTCGTCACGGTAGCCAAGTTTACGGGGTCCGGTAATCCCCGGATTTCACCCGCCGTTCAGTTCCATATTGTCGATGAGCCGCACCGGGCCCACCCGGGCGGCGACGAGCGCCAGCGCGGTCCCCGTGAACGGGGTGTTGGCGCAGGCGAAGGCGAGCGGTTCGAGGCTGAGCGGGTCGACGACCTCGAGGTACTCGAGGCTCACGGCCGGTTCGCTGGCGATCATCGCCAGCACGGAGTCGGGGTCGAGGGGCTCGTTCCGCTCAGCGCGTTCCCTCAGCATGCCCAGCGCTCGCTGCAGCACGAGGGCGGCAACGCGTTCGTCCGCCGAGAGGAAGCGGTTGCGGCTCGACAGGGCCAGGCCGTCGGCGTCCCTCACTGTAGGCACGCCGATGATGTCGACGGGGAAGTTGAGGTCGCGCACCATGCGCTTCACCAGCGCCAGCTGCTGGGCGTCCTTCCGGCCGAAGTAGGCGCGGTAATCGGCGGCGGCGTCGGGAGCGCCGAGGTTCAGGAGCTTCGCCACGACGGTGAGCATGCCGTCGAAGTGGCCCGGCCGGAACGCGCCTTCGAGTTTCTCCCCGAGGGCGCCTGCCTGCAGCCGTACCTGCGGGGGGCCGTCGGGGTAGACCTCGTCGGCGGCCGGGGCGAACACCAGGTCCACCCCCTGGGCGCCCAGCAGTTCGAGGTCGGCCTCCAGGGTGCGCGGATAGCGGTCGAGGTCGGCCTGCTCTCCGAACTGCAGCGGGTTGACGAAGATCGTGACCACGACGACGTCGTTCGTTGTGCGCGCCGCCGCGGCCAGCGCGGCGTGGCCGGCGTGGAGCGCACCCATTGTCGGCACCAGTCCCAGCGACGGACGCCGCGCGGCCCCGCGCCGGGGATTTTCCGCTGCCCGGTGGAGCAGTTCGGCGCCGGCGCTGCGGAGTTCTCCGGCCGTCGTGACGAGCCGTGGAGTGCCCGGAATTGTCTCGGTCATGGTTCGTCCTCGGTGGGGGTCGGTTCAAGGGCCGCGAGCACCGCTGCTCCCTGCTCGGCGCTGAGCAGGCCCCGGTCAAGGGCCCGCAGGGTGGTGGCCCGCGCCATGTCGCGGTAGGCCAGTGCGACGTCGGCCGCGTCGTGGCGGGCCAGTGCGGCGGTGTGGGTTCGAACGGTCTCCACGTCGCCGCGGGCGACCGGGCCGGTCAGGGCCGACTCCCCTGAGCTCAGCGCGTTCTCGAGGGAGGCCTTCATGAGCGGGCCGAGCATCCGGTCGGGGCGCTGCACGCCGAGGTCGCTGAGCAGCTGGGCGGACTGCGAGGCCAGGGTGACGAGGTGGTTCGAGGCGTGGGCCAGTGCCGCGTGGTAGAGCGGCCGGCTCTCCTCCTCGATGATCACCGGCTCCGCGCCCATCTCCACGACGAGGGCCTGGGCGATGGGCAGGACCGCCGCGGGCGCCGTGATGCCGAAGGTGCACTCGGGGAGGCGGCCGAGGTCCAGGCTGAGTCCGGTGAACGTCATGGCCGGGTGGATGGCCAGCGGGATGGCACCGGCGCGGCGGGCCGGGGCGAGGACCTCGGTGCCGGAGCGGCCGGAGGTGTGGACCACGAGCTGTCCGGGCTGCCAGACGCCCAGGCGTGCCAGGCCTTCGACGAGCCCGGGGAGGGCGTCGTCGGGCACGGCCAGGAGCACCAGTTCGGCCCGTTCGACGATGACGGGAATGTCGAGGATGGGCACCCCTGGCAGGAGGGTTTCCGCGCGTTCCCGGCTCGCTTCGGAGACCGCGGACACTCCGACCACCGCGTGTCCGGCAGTGCGCAGGGCGGCGCCGAGCACCGCGCCGACCCTGCCGGCTCCGATGACGCCCACCCCGAGGCGGCCGGGTCTGCGTGAGGATTCAACGTTGTTCATGGCTACCGGGTCCCTCCGGGATCTGCTGCCTGTTCGGCTGGTCAAGCGGTGGATCAAGCGGTGGTTGCTCAAGCGGTTGGTCACGCGGGGGATCGAGCGGGGGCTGGCCGGGACCGGGCGGCTCCTGTGCCCCGGTAGCGGGTGGGCCGTAGCTGGGCGGTGCCGGCATGACGGCGCCGGAGGTCTGCTGGATGGGCTTCATCCACTGCTCGGGGATGCTCCGCCGGCGCGCCTCGGCAGCGCGTCGGGCCTGCCCCGAGAACAGGTCGAGCGCCGCGGTCTCATCAATGTGGCTCAGGGAGGGTGCGACGGGACCGGGCGTCGTCTGCAGCTGCAGCTCCATCACCCGAAGGGCCCGCTCAAGGGGGCCCTGGTGAAGCGACAGCGACTGCGTCCGCTCGTGGGGCACGACGGCGAGCCTGCGGTGAAAGTACCCCGAGCGGACGAGCAGCGCCGTGCCGGTCACGGCGAAGCCGCTGCGCCGCCAGGTCAGGGGTGCGAGCCACCGGGCTCGCCGCGGTGCCGTGGTGAAGCCCTCGGCCGGCCCCGAGGCGTTCAGGCCGGCGGAGAATACCTCCAGCGGGCGCTCGGTGCCGGGGTCGGGCAGGACGAGCGCGAGGATGGAGAACACCTCGGCGCGGGTTCCGACGGGCAGCAGCGTGGCCCGGGCCTGTCCCTCGCCCGGGGAACCCGCCCCGTACCCGGCGACATTGGCGTTGATCCGGTACCAGCCCTTGAGCCGCCAGAGCAGCGGCTGGTCGATTCCGACGGCCTGGACCCGCCCCGGCGGGACGGTCTGCGCCCGGGTGTCGAGCAGGCCGTACCGGACCCGGATGCCGTCGGGTGAGAGGGCGGCCCGGAAGTTGTAGCCGGAGTTGAGCGCACTCCAGTACGTACCGGCGACCCCCAGTGCCATGGGGATGAGGGTCGGTGCGGCGAACGGGGTGCGGAACACCACTGTCACCGTGGCGACGACGACCACCGCGGCCAGGAGCAGCACGGTGGTACCCGAGAGCAGGACGGCGCCGATCACCCGGCCGGAGGGCACCGCGACGACCTCGCGCTCGGGCGCCTCGGCGAGGCCGCCGGAGGCATCGGGTGCCACCGCGGCGCCGGAGGCCCGGGCGAGGATGGTGGCCCGGAGCTGCTGGGCCTCGGAGAGGCGGAGGAAGGCCAGGCGGACCGCCGACTCGCCGGCATCGGCCACCTCGAACTTCAGCTCGGCCAGTCCGAAGATGCGGGCGAGGAAGGGCTGGACGACGTCGATCGCCTGGACGCGGTCGAGGCGGGCCTGCCGGTTCTGCCGGAACAGGACGCCCGAATTCACGCGCACGTACTCGGCGGTGACCTGGTAGCGGGTGAAGTACCAGGACACGAGGAACCCGAGCGCGATCAGGACGACGATGCCCAGGATGAGCGCGATGGTCAGCCCGATCCCAATGGCACCCGGCAGCCCTTCCCGGGCACCGGGGCCGAAGAGGCCTTCGAACCAGTCCCTGCCGAAGAAGAACGCGATGGCGGCGAGGGCGATCCAGCCGCGCACCAGCGGGGAGATCACCGAGACCCGGCGCCAGCTGTCGTCATCCGTTCCGGCCGGCGGGCCTCCCGGCATGGGCCCGTCCGCCGTCGCGGCCCTGTCGCGGGGCTGGCCGGGATACGGAGTTCCCGGGTGCGGGTCGGGGACGCTCACAGACCCGCCAGCCGTGCTTCCCCGCGGCTTGAGAGCTGCTCGCGGAGTCGAGCTCCCTCGGCGGCGGGAAGGCCCGGGATAGCGGCGTTGGTGGCCGGGGAGGCCGTGTGGAGTTTGAGGGTGCACAGTCCGAACGCGCGCTCGAGGGGGCCCACGGCGACGTCGACGTACTGCATGCGGCCGTAGGGGACCACCAGGGTGCGCTGGAAGATGACTCCGCTGCGGATCAGCAGGTCGTCGTCGCGCTCCGCATACCCGAGGGCACGGACCTGGCGGGGAAGCAGCAGGCCCCTCCATCCACTGATGAGGAGCACGGCGGCCGGCAGGGCAATGGCGATGGCCAGCGGCGGGAAGTCCGGCCACACCCCGGCGAGCCGGAGGATCAGCGGGATGCTGAAGATCAGCAGGTAGATCACCGAACCGACGAACCAGCCGATCAGGCGCACCCGGAGGTACTTGGGTGAGACCCTCGACCAGACAATGCCTTCGGGGTCGATCGGTTCCCTACGCATACTCTCCCTCGCTTGTTCCCGGGGTGCCGGCGCCGCCCTCGTCCTCGGGCGGGATCCTGCAGAACCCCTCGACGACCAGGCCGACGACGACCATGACGATACCGCCGGCCATCAGGGCGAGGGTCCCCCACGCCGGTCCAAAGGTATCGCGTACGGCCAGCAGGGAGAGCTGGTCGACGAAGATGCCCGCGTGCCAGCCCAGGCTCAGGGCGCCCGCGTAGGCCGTCGCCTGGGCCAGCACCACGGTGCGGGCCGCGAGAATGGGGTTCAGCTCACGGTCCCGTTTGCCGTTGCGCCACCGCAGCACCCGAACGCCGAACACGAGCGTCACGGCGATGATCAGCGCGACCGTGAGCAGCGAACTCAGGTGGAGTGAAGGGGTGGGGTAACCGTTGCGGCCCGCCCAGAAGTTGACGGTCCAGCCCACAACGCCGGAGACGATCCCGATGCCGATCAGCCAACTGAACCGAATGCTCATCATGTGCGCCTAGCCTTCCTGGAACAGGGCCAGGCCCGGCAGGTCGGCGGCACCGGCGGCGAGTTCGGCGACGGACACCCCGCCGAGGGTTGCCGAGGGGTCCATCAGGGACCACGGTTTCAGCACGAAGGCCCGTTCGGCCGCACGCGGGTGCGGAACCGTCAGCCGCGGATCGGTCGAGGTCCATGCCCCGAAGGTGATGATGTCGACGTCGAGGGTCCGCGGCCCCCAGCGCACGGTGCGGGTCCGGAGGTGCTTCTCCTCGACCGCCTGGCAGTGTGCCAGCAGCTCATAGGGCCCGAGGTCGGTGGCGACCTCGATGACCTGGTTGAGGTAGTCCGGCTGCTCCGGTCCGCCGACGGCCCGGGTGCGCACCACGGGCGAGGCGGCCGTCAGCCGCACCCGGCCGCCGCCGGTGAGGTCAGCGATGGCCGAAGCGAGCGTGCCGCGGCTCTCGCCGAGGTTGCTGCCGAGTGCCAGGACGGCCCGGACCCCGGAGGTCGCAGCCGGCCCGTCCGGGGTCCGGGAGGCGGTTGTCACTGCCTGCTCCTGTGGAGAGTGACGGCGACGTCGCCGAAGGGCACGGGGATGGGGGCCTTCGGCTTGTGCACGGTGACATCCACCGTCTCGACGGGGTAGCGGGCGAGGATCTCGGCCGCGATCGTCTCGGCGAGCGCCTCGATCAGCTGGAACGGCTTCCCGGCGATGATGGAGCTGACCAGCTCGGCGACCTCACCGTAGTGGGCCGTCCGGGTGAGGTCGTCACTGGTTCCGGCGGGGCGCAGGTCGAGGTGGAGGACCACGTCGACGAGGAAGGGCTGGCCGTCCCGCCGTTCGAAGTCGAAAACCCCGTGGTGACCGATGGCGCTGATGCCCGTCAGCGAGACCGAGTCGAGCTGCCGGAGCGCCGTCATGGGGAGCCCTGGCCCGCCCAGGCCGAGGCGACCTTGACGGCGTCGAGGGTGGGGCCGACGTCGTGCACCCGGACCGCCCAGGCGCCGTTCGCGGCGGCGAGCGCGGAGACCGCCAGGGTCGCCGCGTCGCGTTCGGCCGGCACCGCCGGCTTCCCCGCCGAGGTCAGCAGGGTGCCAAGGAAGCGTTTGCGGGAAGCCGCGACGAGCACCCGGTGGCCGAGGGATCCGAGGCGGTCGAGGGAGCGCAGCAGCTCCCAGTTGTGCCCGCCGGTCTTGGCGAAGCCGAGGCCCGGGTCGAGGATGATGTTCCCGGGCTTCACGCCCGCCGCGACGAAGGTATCGCGCACCTCGAGGAGTTCGGCGATGACCTCCTCGACGACGTTGGAGTAGGTGGCCAGGGAGTCCATCGTCTCGGCCGTCCCCCGGCGGTGCGTCAGGATGTAGGGCACGCCCAGTTCGGCGGCCAGGGCGGGCATGTCGGGGTCGAAGCCGTTCCCCGAGATGTCGTTGATGATTCCGGCCCCTGCCCGGACCGCCTGGGCGGCCGTCTCCGGGTGCATGGTGTCGATGCTGACGAGCGCGCCGGCCTTGACCAGTGCCCGCACCACGGGAAGCACGCGCTGGAGCTCCTCCTCGACCGGCACCGCGGCGGCGCCGGGGCGGGTCGATTCCCCCCCGACGTCGATGATGTCGGCCCCGGCGTAGTGCATCCGCAGCCCGTGCGCGATGGCGTCGTCGGTCGATGAGTACTTTCCGCCGTCGCTGAAGGAGTCGGGGGTGACATTGAGGATCCCCATCACCACGGTGCGGTCAGCGGGCAGCGCCTCGAAGGTGCGCGGGACGCGCACCGGCCGGATCACCGGAAGGGGTGAGGTGGCCGGGCCGGTCCCGGGGGCTGCGGCGAGTGAATCCAAGGGGTGTCCTATCTTCCAAGTATCAGGCTCATGGCCTCGGCGCGGGTGGCCGTTTCACGGATCTGGCCGCGTACGGCCGATGTCACCGTCTTCGCACCCGGTTTCCGGATGCCCCGCATTGACATGCACATATGCTCACACTCGATGACGACGATCGCACCCTTGGGCTTGAGGTGCGCCATCAGTGCCTCGACGATCTGCGTCGTCAGCCTTTCCTGCACCTGCGGGCGGCGGGCATAGACCTCGACCAGCCGGGCCAGCTTGCTCAGGCCCGTGACCCGGCCGTCCTCGGAGGGGATGTACCCCACGTGGGCGGAGCCGTGGAACGGCACCAGGTGGTGCTCGCAGGTGGAGTAGAAGGCGATGTCCTTCACCACCACCAGCTCCTGGTGGTCGAGCTCGAAGGAGGTCGAGAGGACGTCGGCGGCGTCCTGGTGGAGCCCCGCAAACATCTCGGCGTAGGCCCGTGCCACGCGCCGCGGGGTCTCCACCAGGCCGTCGCGGTCGGGATCCTCGCCGATCGCGGCGAGGATCTCCCGGACGGCCCGCTGGATGCGGGGCTGGTCCACCGGGGATCCCGAGGCGGCCAGGGCGGCGTCGATCACGTCGTTGTCGAAGTCAGTCACGGCTCTGATCCTATCCCTGTGCCCGGGGGCCGGCCGCCCCTAGGGCTGCCGGGATCCGGTCCCGCCCTTGCCGTCGGCGGCGGCGCCGTCGGACTCGGGCGAGGGAAGGTCGGAACCGTGGACGTCGAAGTCGCCGGGGATGTCGGCTTCGGCGATCTGATCCTGCGGCGCGACGGTCTCGGGCGCGGGCCGGCCGTTCTGCGAGGCCTGGGCCCGCTCCTTGGCCGAGACGACCGGAGGCAGCGAATGCACGGGGCGGGAGTCCTTCGACAGCCACACATTGCGCAGGCCGCGCTTGCGCACTCCGGCGAAGACCTCGGCGATCTCGGCCTGGTTCAGGGTCTCCCGCTCGAGCAGTTCGAGCGCGAGCCGGTCGAGCACGTCGCGGTTCTCGGTGAGGATCTCGTAGGCCTCGTCGTGGGCGTTGTCGATCAGCCGGCGCACCTCTTCGTCGACGACGAAGGCCACCTGGTCGGAGTAGTCGCGGTCGCTGCCCATGTCCCGGCCCAGGAAGGGTTCTCCGGCGCCCTGGCCGAGCTTCACGGCGCCGATGCGCTCGCTCATGCCGTACTGGGTCACCATCTTCCGGGCGGTGCCGGTGGCCTTCTCGATGTCGTTCGAGGCGCCGGTGGAGGGGTCGTGGAAGACGATCTCCTCGGCGACCCGCCCGCCCATGGCGTAGGCGAGCTGGTCGAGGAGTTCGTTGCGGGTGACCGAGTACTTATCGTCCATCGGCAGCACCATGGTGTAGCCGAGGGCGCGGCCGCGCGGCAGGATGGTGATCTTCGTGACCGGGTCGGTGTTCCGCAGGGCCGCGGCGACCAGGGCGTGTCCGCCCTCGTGGTACGCGGTGATCTTGCGTTCGAGTTCCTTCATGACGCGGCTGCGCTTCTGCGGGCCGGCGATGACGCGGTCGATGGCCTCGTCGAGCGCGCGGTCGTCGATCAGCTGCGCGTTCGAACGGGCGGTGAGCAGCGCCGCCTCGTTGAGGACGTTCGCGAGGTCCGCACCGGTGAAACCGGGGGTCTTCTTGGCGACCGACTTCAGGTCCACCCCGGGCGCCATCGGCTTGCCCTTGGCGTGGACGGAGAGGATGTGCTCGCGGCCCCGCATGTCGGGGGCCTCGACGCCGATCTGGCGGTCGAACCGGCCCGGGCGCAGCAGCGCCGGGTCGAGGACATCCGGGCGGTTGGTGGCGGCGATCAGGATGACATTGGTGGTTGAGTCGAAGCCGTCCATCTCCACCAGCAGCTGGTTGAGGGTCTGCTCGCGTTCATCGTTGCCGCCGCCGACGCCGGCGCCGCGGTGGCGGCCAACGGCGTCGATCTCGTCGACGAAGATGATGGCCGGGGAGTTGCTCTTGGCCTGCTCGAAGAGGTCACGGACGCGGGAGGCGCCCACGCCGACGAACATCTCTACGAAGTCCGAGCCCGAGATCGAATAGAACGGCACGCCGGCCTCGCCGGCCACGGCCCGGGCCAGCAGGGTCTTACCCGTGCCGGGAGGCCCGTACAGCAGCACGCCCTTGGGGATCTTGGCGCCCAGGGCCTGGAACTTCGCCGGCTCCTGCAGGAACTCCTTGATTTCGAGGAGTTCCTCGACGGCCTCGTCGGCCCCGGCGACATCGGAGAAGGTGACCTGGGGCATGTCCTTGGAGATCAGCTTGGCCTTGGATTTGCCGAACTGCATCACCTTGGAGCCGCCGCCCTGCATGCGGCTGAGCAGGAACCAGAAGATCAGGCCGAGGATCAGGATCGGGAAGATCAGGCTGAAGGCGCTCACGAACCAGTTGCTCTGGACGGGCTGGTCGGTGAAGCCCTCGACGTCCGATTCGTTGACCGCCTCGACGACGTCCTCGGCTCGGGCTGCGCTGAAGAAGAACTGGACGCTGCGGCCCAGGTCCTCGTAGTCGTCCCGGAGGGTCAGGTCGACGCGCTGCTCGCCGTCGTGGATCTTGGCCTGCTCAACCCGATTGTCCTGCAGGAGCTCGAGGCCGACGTTGGTGTCGACCCTGCCGGAGCTGCCGCTGAACAGGCTGGGGACGATAAACAGGAGCCCGGCGAGTGCCAGGACGATCCAGATGACCGGCCCCTTGAACATGTTCTTATATTTCATTCTTCTCAGGGCTGCGTGCCCTGTCCCTCCTGCTTATGCCGGAAATAACGTGTTCCGTCCGCCGTCACCTCGAAACACTCAAGATATACACGGTTTCAGTTTCATCACGTCCGGTTTGGGGCATAAGTTCCCTGTGGGCGTACAGCCCGGGCCCCGGCGGAGGCGCCCGGCCTACTCGTAGACGTGGGGGGCGAGGGTGCCGATGAAGTCGAGGTTCCGGTACTTCTCGGCGAAGTCGAGGCCGTAGCCGACGACGAATTCGTTGGGGATATTGAATCCGACATACTTCACGTCGATGTCGACCTTGGCGGCGTCGGGTTTGCGCAGCAGGGTGCAGATTTCGACGGAGGCGGGGCCGCGGGAGAGGAGGTTGGCCTTGAGCCAGGACAGTGTCAGGCCGGAGTCGATGATGTCCTCGGCGATGAGCACGTGCTTGCCCATGAGGTCGGTTTCGAGGTCCTTGAGGATCCGCACCACGCCGGAGGACTGGGTGCCCGAGCCGTAGGAGGAAACCGCCATCCAGTCCATGGTGATGTGGGAGTGGAGCGCGCGGGCGAGGTCGGCCATCACCATCACGGCACCCTTGAGCACACCCACGAGGAGGATCTCGCGGCCCTGGTAGTCGGCGTCGATTTCGGCTGCGAGTTCGTTGACGCGCTGCTGAATCTGTTCCTTGCTGAACAGGACGTGCTTCAGGTCTGACTCGACGTCGTTGGAATCCACCAATTACTCCTGGGTTGAACGGCTCGGCGGCTCCGTGCCGGGACGGTTGTTTCTAAAGACAAGATTGCCATAGCTTGGCCCGCCCGGAAGAACCGATTTCCCCCGGACCTGCCGGTAAACGCCGACACGTCCGCCCAGCTGGACCGGGCCCGCGGAGCCGCGGCGTTCGAGGAGGGTTTCGGCGGCCAGGAGGCGCTCAAAGCTGGGCTGGGTACCGCCGACTTCAATGGCGGCCAGGGCGAGGACCCGCTGGCGCAGCGAAGCGGGCAGCGTGCGCAGGCCCTCCTCCGGCAGGAGGATGTCCCCGCCGGCCTCGGCCCGGAGCCCGGCGTAGGCCTCGGAGCTGAGCTGTTCGAGGTAGTCGGCGTCCTGGCCGAGGATGCGCGCCGACCGGTACAGTGCCGGCGCGACCCCCGGGCCGAGCTGTTCCTCGAGGTAGGGCAGCACCTGGGTGCGGACCCGGGAGCGGGCGAAGGCAGGATCCGTGTTGGAGGGGTCGTGCCAGGGGTCGAGCCCGTAGAAGGAGCAGATTTCCTCGGTGTCGGCGCGCCGCAGGTCGAGGAACGGCCGGCGGTAGGGGCCCCGCCGGGCCGGCATGCCGGCCAGGGAGCGCGTTCCGGAGCCGCGGGCCAGCCCCAGCAGGACCTGCTCGGCCTGGTCATCGAGCGTGTGGCCCAGCAGGACGGCTGCGGCGCCGGACTCGCGGGCGGCGGCGTCGAGTGCGGCATAGCGGGCGGTGCGGGCGGCGGCCTCCGGGCCCATGCCGGTGGCGGCGACCTCGACCGTGCGGACCTCGACCGGGGACAGTCCCAGGCCGGCGAGCTGGGCCGCGGCGCGCCGGGCGACCGCCGCGCTGTCCTCCTGCAGGCCGTGGTCGACGACGACAGCGCCGACCCTGCACCGGCCTCCCTTCGTGAAATACACGGCGGCGGCGGCCAGCGCGAGTGAATCCGGGCCGCCGCTGCACGCCACGAGCACCAGCGGCGCCGCCTCCTCCGGAGCGGCCCCGGATGCGGCTCCGGCGGGAAGCAGCACATCGGTCAGGGCGTCCTCCACCCGGTTCCGTGCGGCCGCGGCCACCGGGTTGAGGCGCGGGCGCCTAACCATGGCGGGTAAGGCTCATCCTGTCGATCCATTCGTCCGGGGTGTGGATCTCGCGCTCGGTGGGGAGGTTGGCCTCGGCCTCCCAGACGAGGTTGAACCCCTCCATGCCGGTCTGGTCAACGACCCGGCGCACGAACTTGGCGCCGTCGCTGTACTGGCGCATTTTCGCGTCGAGGCCCAGGAGCTGGCGGATCAGTTTCTCCACGGGCCCGCGGGACTTTCCACGGGCGTTGAAGCGGCGGCGGATGGTTTTCACCGTCGGCACGATCCGCGCGTCAACGCCGTCCATGACGACGTTCGCGTGGCCCTCGAGCAGGCTCATCACGGCGGTCAGGTGGGACAGGCGGGCCTTGTCGTCGGGGTCCTGCAGCACGGACAGCAGCCCGGTGCCGTGGACCTTCCCGCCGTCGGGCCATTGTTCGACCGCGGCGGACCGGCGGCCGGGGTGCTCCCCCTTGGGCATACCGAGGCTCTTCGCCGCGGCGGCGAGGCGCTCGGAGAGGGTGTCGGCCTTGTCCATCATCCCGGTGGTCAGTTCCGAGATGGCGGAGGTCATGTGGTCCTTCAGCCAGGGCGCGGCGGCGAACTGGACCCGGTGGGTCTGCTCGTGGAGGCAGACCCAGAGGCGGAAGTCGGACGGGTCGACGTTGAGTTCGCGTTCGACGGAGATGATGTTGGGCGCCACGAGCATCAGGCGCCCGCCGGCGCCGTTGCGGGAGGGCACGAACGGGTCGTACTGACCCAGCACCTTGCTCGAAAGGAACGCCAGGATGGCGCCGAGCTGCGCGCCGGTGAGGTTGCCTCCGAGGCTGACGGAGGCCGCCTTGAGGATTTCCGGCTTGGACTGCGCGAGATGGTTCAGGGCCGGCTCGACGAGCACCCGGAAGCTCTGGGTGTTGGCCTTCGCCCAGGACGCCCGGTCCACGATGAGGAGTTCGGAGTCGCGCAGGTCCCGTGCCGCGTCAAGGCGGGAGATGGCATGGACGTGCGCCACGGAGGCGTCGGCCTGGGCACGGAGGTCATCGACCGCGGCGGCGATCTCACGCGGCGTCATCGTCGGTCCGGCGGGGGCGAGACGGGCCGCGCTGCCCGCGGCGAAGTCCCAGTTCACCAGCTGGGGGCGTTGGGGGTTGGATGAAACGGTCGGCTCATTGCTCTCCATGACCTAATTCGACCACATCCGGCTCCCGGCCGCTCGGCGGTGCCCGGCGCGCACGATCGTGAGGTGCGGATCGTGCGTTGCGTTCAGCGGCATCCGCAGGCCGCCAGCACGGCCGCGGCCCGGTCGACGGCGTCGCGGGCCTCCGGCGTCCTGCCTTCGATCCCGGAGCCCATGAGGGAGAAGCTGAGCAGGCGACCTTCCGCCGTGACAACGTAGCCGCTGAGCGCCGTGACGGCGCTCAGGGTGCCGGTCTTGGCCCGGACCACCCCGGCCCCGCGCACCGCCGCGGCGTTCGGAGCGAAACGCTCTTTAAGGGTGCCCGACAGGCCGGCCACGGGCAGCAGCCCGGGCATCCCGGCCAGGGCGGGCCGCTTGGAGGCGGCCACCGCGGAAAGCAGCGCCGCGAGCTGGGCGGGGGTCGCCGAGTTGTCAACGGAGAGCCCGGCTGCGTCCCCGACCCGGAGCCCGCCGCCCGGAACGCCGAGCCGGTCGGCGGTGGCAGCGAGCAGCGCCGTGGCGCCGTCGGAACTCGCCGGCCCGCCGGCCGCCGCCGAGGCCAGCCGCGCCAGGGCCTCGGCGAGGTAGTTGTCCGACAGGACCAGCATGTGCTCGACCTGCTCACCAATGGTGGCCGAGCGGACCGAGGCCACCGCCTCGGCGGAGTCCGGCACCACGGCGCGCACCGGTCCGCCGAGCACCTCGATGCCGCGTTCGGCGGCCGCGGCGGCGAGGGCGGCGGTGAAGGCCTCCGCTGCCCTCAGCGCCGGGTCGGCGTCGCGCGCCCCGGCCTGCAGGCCCTCGTCCTGCCACGCGGAATTGACGGCCAGCGGGTACACCGGTGCCAGTTCCCCGGCGTCCACGTCACCCTGCGCCCAGGACGGGTTGAGCGGAGGGCCCTCGAAGAGGGAGTCGTCCACGGCGACGTTGTACGGACCCGAGGCCGGATCCAGCGCCTGGGCGGTCTCCCGGGCCAGGGTGGAAAGGCCGGCGTGCCCACGCACCGCGCCGGCCTCCGATGACCCGGAGCCCAGCAGCACATCGCCGCCGCCCCGGAGATACAGCACCCCGTCCCCGCCAGCGTGCACCGTGGTCTCGAGCCGGTCCTGCGGATCGAGGGTGTTCAGGACGGCTGCCGCCGTCAGCAGCTTCAGGTTCGACGCGGGGGCCTGCGCCTCGTCGGCGCCCCTGCTGTAGAGCACCTCGCCGGTGGCGGCGTCCCGCACCACCCCGGTGAACCGCCCGCCGCCGCCGGGCAGCTGCAGCTCGGCATCAAGCAGCGAAGCGAGCACCCCGGGGGCCGGCTGCGGCGCCGAGGTCGAAAGGGCGGAGACGACGCCGGGTTCGAGCACCCCGGCCGGCGGGCGCTGGAGGGCGGGCGGCCGCACCTCGGCGTCCCCTCCGCCGGTGAGCTCCTCCACGGCGGCCGGGATCACCAGGGCCGAGAGGGGCAGCGCCAGCACCGCGAGGACCGCCGCCAGCAGCACGGCGGTCAGCCGTCGGGCCTGACGCTTCATGGATTCCTTCCGGAGGGTTCAACGGGAACGCGGACGGCCGAAAATGCCGGGAAGCGGGCCACGACCGATATGTTAGTGCAGAAGTTTAAACAGTAAACGGGCGGCCGGGCGCGGCGGACCGGGCCCGGCCGGGCCTGCCCCTTCCCATCCGCCAGCCACACACCGAGGAGTTGCCATGAAGCTCGACGTCACCATCGAGATCCCCAAGGGATCCCGCGTCAAGTACGAGATCGACCACGAGACCCACCGCCTCCGCCTCGACCGGGTGCTTTTCACGGCGATGCAGTACCCCACGCACTACGGCTACTTCGAAAACACCCTCGGCGAGGACGGTGATCCCCTCGACGCCCTGGTGATGCTTCAGGACTTCGATCTGATCCCGGGCGTCCTGGTCGAGTCCCGCCCGATTGGGGTTTTCAACATGACCGACGACGGCGGCGGGGATGCCAAGGTGCTCTGCGTTCCGGCCGATCCGCGCTTCGATGACATTCAGGACCTTTCGGATGTCTCGACCTTCCTCCTCGACGAGATCAAGCACTTCTTCACCCGCTACAAGGACCTCGAGCCGGGCAAGTGGGTCGAGGCCGCCGAGTGGGCCGGCCGGGAAGCGGCCGAGGCCGAGGTCGAGGCGTCGCTGGAGCGGTTCAAGGCGCAGGGCGAGACCAGCGCCGCCGATGAGCCCCAGGGCCGCGGCGTCGACGTCGAGGCCGACAACGCTACGGCGGTGCCCGAAGGACGCTAAGGCTTCTTCCCCTGCGTGCCGCGCCGCAACCAAAATCGGTTGATTTGCGGCCGCCGTGCAGCATACTGGGGCAATGCAATATGTGCTCACCATCAACCAGCGCGACTCGCGCGAGGTGGGCGACCTGGTGCCGGAGCTGATCCGCGAGCTCCGGCACCTCCCCACGGTGGTGCCGTTCCAGCGTTCGGTGGGCGATGAACTCCAGGGCGTCGTCGATTCCGCGCGGACGGCAGTGGACGCGGCCCTGCGCGCCGTCCGCTTCCGCCGCTGGCATGTGGGCATCGGCGTCGGCGGGGTCCTCCCGCCGGTGCCCGAGCGCATCCTCGACGCCGACGGATTCGGCCTGGTCTATGCGCGCCGCGCGGTCAACCGGGCGCAGAAGACCGGCGAGCGCATTCCGCTGGCTGTCGAGGGACCCGACGCGGAGATCGCCGGCGAGGCCGAGGCGGTGCTGCGGCTGCTGGGCCACCTCGTGTATACCCGGACCGACGCCGAATGGAAGGTCCTCGACCTCCTGACCCCCGGCGCCCGGGGGCAGCAGAAGCTCATCGCCCAGGAACTGGGGATCAGCACCCAGGCCGTCAGCAAGGCGGTGATCCGCTCGCACTGGATGGAGGAGTGGGCCACCCGGCCCGCCGCGGCCCGCCTGCTGGATTTGGCGCACGGCCCGGCGGCCCTGCCGCCGGCCGCCCTGGCCTACTGAACCGGCCTGAAAAACCCGGACTACACCAGCGAGCCGGGACTACACCAGCGAGCGGAGGACCTTGGCCGCCCCGTCGTCGTACACCGAGCCGGTGACTTCCGAGGCCGCCGAGCGTACTTCCTCGGGCGCCTGGCCCATGGCCACCCCGCGGGCCGCCCACTCGAGCATTTCAATGTCGTTGCGCCCGTCCCCGACCGCGACGGTGAGGGCCGGGTCGGCACCGATTCGGCGCCGCAGCAGCTCGAGGGCGCTGGCCTTGGTGACCCCGGCGGCGGCGATGTCGAGCCAGGCGGTCCACCCCACCGAGTAGGTCACGCCGTGCAGGCCGATCGTCTCGACGGCGTTGCCGAATTCTTCGGCCGTGCTGTCGGTGCTGAAGACAACGACGCGTACGGCGTTGGCGTCGAGCATCTGTTCGAAGTCGACGCTCTGGGCCTCGGCACCGAAACTTGCGTCCTGGAAGCTTTCGGTTGAGAGGAAGCGGCCCTGGTCGTCCTCGAGGGCATACTTGGCCCCGGGCAGGCGCTCGCGCAGGGCCCGGAGGGCAGGGCTGGGGTCGAAGGTCACCTTGTCGATCACTTCGAAGCCGCGGGGAAGGTCCGGATCGACGCGGAGGGTGACTCCGCCGTTCGAGCACACGGCATGGCCGCGGGTGAGCCCGATCTCCCGGATTACCGGCAGGGCGGCGCCCAGTGAGCGCCCCGTGGAGATGATGATGTCGTGTCCGGCGTCGATGGCGGCGGAGGCCGCCGCCCGGACCTCATCGCTCATGACCCCGTCGTGGTCTACGAGGGTGCCGTCGACGTCGAGCGCCACCATGTACTTTGTGCGGGTCTGGGGCTGGTCCTCGATGCCAGCCGATAATGAAATAGCCATCTCATCAGTGAACCAGATCAACCCCCGAACCGGGTAGGGCGGGCCTCACAGTACCGGCAGGACCTCGAGTCCACTAAGATACGGGCGCAGCGCCTCCGGGACCCGGACCGAGCCGTCGGGATTCTGGTGGTGCTCGAGGATCGCCACGATCCAGCGGGTGGTGGCCAGGGTACCGTTCAGCGTCGCCACGGCCCGCGTTCCCTTCGCGCTTTCCCCGCCCTGACGCTCCCGGATGTTCAACCGCCGGGCCTGGAAGGTGGTGCAGTTCGAGGTGGAGGTCAGTTCCCGGTATGCGCCCTGGGTGGGCACCCAGGCCTCGCAGTCGAACTTCCGCGCGGCGGACATCCCGAGGTCACCGGCCGCGGTGTCGATCACCCGGTAGGGCAGTTCGACCTTCGCGAGCATCTCCTCTTCCCAGGCCAGCAGCCTCAGGTGCTCCGCCGAAGATTCTTCGACCGTGGTGTAGGTGAACATCTCCACCTTGTTGAACTGGTGGACGCGGATGATGCCGCGGGTGTCCTTGCCGTGCGAGCCGGCCTCACGCCGGTAGCAGGAGGACCAGGCGGCGTAGCGCAGGGGCCCGCCGCTGAGGTCGAGGATCTCATCGGAGTGGTAGCCCGCCAGGGCCACCTCGGAGGTGCCCACCAGGTAGAGGTCGTCCTCCGCCAGCCGATAGATTTCGGCGTCGTGGGCCACATCGAAGCCGGTTCCCTGCATGATCTCGGGCCGCACCAGGGTGGGGGTGATCATGGGGGTGAACCCCGCCTGCGCGGCCTGGTCCATGGCCATCTGCAGCAGGGCCAGCTCAAGGCGCGCCCCGACGCCCTTGAGGAAGTAGAACCGCGAACCGGAGACCTTGGCGCCGCGCTCCATGTCGATCGCGCCGATCAGTTCGCCGATCTCGAGGTGATCCCGGGGTTCGAAGCCTTCGGCGGCGAAGTCCCGCGGCGTCCCAACGGTGCGCAGGACCTCGAAATCCTCCTCGCCGCCCTCGGGAACCCCGTCTTCGATCCGGTTCGGGAGCCGCCGCAGCAGCGCCTCCTGCCGGAAGCGTGCCTCGTCGGCGAGCGCCGCGGCCTTCTTGACCTCAGCGGCCAGTTCCTTCACCTCGGCGAGCAGCGCCTGCTTCTGCTCACCCTTGGCCTGCGCCACCTTCTTGCCGAACGCGTTCTGGTCCGCGCGCAGGTTCTCGTGCCGGGTGACCGCTTCTCGGCGTGCCGTGTCCGCCGAGAGGATCTCCTCGATCAGCGACTCGTCGGCCCTGCGGGCGCGCTGGGAGGAGCGGAACTTGTCGGGGTCAGCGCGGAGCTCGTTTACGTCGATCACGCCCCCAAGCCTACCCAATGGCCTTCCCCGTCCGGGCATGGAGGCGCACCCGGCGGTACTCTGGAAAAATCATGCGTCCTAAACTGATCGCCCTCACCGCCGCCGCGGCAGCAGCGTCGGTCCGGAGCTGGTGGCAGGTGCGGCGCCTGAAGGTCCAGGGGGCCCCGGCCGCAACGGTTCATCCGCTCGTTGCGCGGGCCTCGGGGCCGCAGCGGGTCGCGCTGATCCTCAACCCGGTCAAACTGAACGCCGCCGAGACCCGCGCCCTCGTGGAGCAGGCCTGCTCCGATGCCGGCTGGGATCCGCCGCTGATCCTCGAGACGACCATCGAGGACCCTGGGACCGGCCAGGCGCACCTGGCGCTCGAGGCGGGGGCCGACGTCGTGCTCGCCGCCGGCGGCGACGGGACGGTGCGCGCCGTCGCACAGGCGATGGCGCACGGGCCCGCCGCGCTGGGGCTGCTGCCGCTGGGCACCGGGAACCTGCTGGTGCGCAACCTCGGCCTGCCCTACAACGACATCGCTGGCTGCCTGGAGGTGGCCCTCCACGGCAGCCAGCGCCGGATCGACATGGCGACGGTGCTGCTGCGCAACGAATCCACCGGCACCGCCTCGGAGGCACCCTTCCTGGTCATGGGCGGGGTCGGGCTCGATGCCGCGGTGGTGGCCGCGACCAAGGACGACCTCAAGGAGAAGTTCGGCTGGCTCGCCTACAGCGAGGCCGGGGTGCGGCACCTTCCCGGGCGCCGGCAGCGGGTCTCGATCAGCCTTGACGGCGGCGCGCCGCAGAGCCGGAAGGTCCGTACCGTCCTCTTCGCCAACTGCGGAAAGCTGCCCGCGGGCATCGACTTCATTCCCGACTCGATCATCGACGACGGGTACCTCGACATCGTGGTGATGAGCCCCCGGAGCCTGGCCGGCTGGCTCTGGATGGCGGCGAAAATCGTGTTCCGACACAAGGGTGAGATCCCGGTCATCAAGTACTACCGCGCCCGTGAGGTCACCGTCTGGACCGCGGAGCCCACCCACACCCAGCTCGACGGGGACCTCTCAGGTGCGGTGACCTCCCTGACAGCCCGGATCGACCCGGGTGCCCTGCTGATTCGGGTGCCCGGCGGGGAACCGGCGGCCGCGTCCCCCGCCGCCCGCGTGGTTGCCGCCGGGCGCGGCTGACCCCTCCCGGGCCGGCGCCGGCCGCGCCGCGGGCGGGGTCCGGCAGGGTCAGCCCCGGTCGCGGTCCGTGTACTCGCCCTCGTCGTCGGGGCTGTTCAGCCGATCCCGGTCCTTCTCGGGATACTCGCCCTCCTGCTCCGGCTTCTGCGCCCCGGTGTACCCGCCCCCGGTGTCCGCGGGCTCGGTGCTGGTGTAGCTGCCCTCGGTTTCCTTGGAGGTGCCACCGGCGGCGGCTCCGTGCCGTTCGGACTGCTGGTTGATCAGCTGCTGCTCCTCGGCGAACCGGAGGTCGTTGCCCTGATCGCCGATATCTCCGCGGCGGTTGGGATCCGACCCGGATTCATCCTCGCCTGCCGGATTGACGATGTGTCCTTCGCTCGCGCTGTCAGTCATGATGCTGCCTCTCATTGAAGGTGCCGCCCCTGACGGGGCGCCCACTGTAAGCGTACTTACGAACAGGCCGCGGTGAAAGCCGTCTCAGCCCCCCAGCAGTTCACGCACGGCCCGCTCCGACGCGGCGTAGCCGGCCACCGGGATGACCTCACCGCTCATGAACCGGTCGACGAGCCGCGGATCGACGTAGGAGCTCCGCGCCACCGACGGGGTGTTGCCCAAGTGGTCGGCGACGGCGCGCATGGTGGCGGTGACCGCCTTCTGCCGCGCCGTCCTGCTCGTTGAGACCAGGTCGTGCCGGGCGAGTTCCATGGCGGCGACCACGGTGGCCTGCCAGGTGCGGAAGTCCTTGGCCGTGAAGGGTCCCCCGGTGACCTGCCGCAGGAATTCATTGAGCTGCGAGCCGTCGATCGAATGCCACTTCTCGTCGGCCGAGCGGTAGGCGAGCACCGTGTCCGCCTCCTCCCGGCGCATCATCGGGCGCAGGGCCGCGGCCAGGTCCTCGTCTTCGATGGTGGTGTCCCACTGCTGCCCGCTCTTGCCCGGGAAACGGAAGGTGATGACCGCGCCCTCGATAATGACGTGCTCGACGCGCAGTGTGGTGACCCCGAAGGAGCCGTTCTCCTCGGCGTACTGTACGGATCCGATCCTCAGGGCGCCGGCGTCGACAATGCGCAGCGCCGCGGCGAAGGCCCGCTCCCGGGTCATCCCGGTGCTGCGCAGATGCTGGGTGATGACGCGACGGGCGCTGGTGAGCCGCGCGCCGAACTCCAGGGACCGGTCGAACTTCTCGCGGTCCTTCTGCTCCCGCCAGGCCGGGTGGTAGATGTACTGGCGGCGCCCGGCATCGTCGGTGCCCAGGGCCTGGACATGGCCGTTCGGGTAGGGCGCGATCCAGACGTCCTTCCACGCCGGCGGGATGACGAGTTCTTTCACCCGTTTCAGTTCGGCCTTGTCGGTCAGCAGGGCGCCGTCGGGCGTGCGGTAGCTGAACCCCTTGCCGGAGCGGCTGCGGGTGATCCCCGGCTTGTTCGAATTGCTGCGGCGCAGTCGTGCCATGCGGCTACCAACCTTCGACGAACGGAAGACCCTGAGATTGGTAAGCCTACTGTTCTTTTGGGCGGCGCGTCAGGACCCGCCCCGCAGGCCCTCCACCCAGGACTCGGCGGCATCGAACGCCTCGTCGGAGGTCCGCGGGGCGATCGTCGAGGGCCGCTTGTCGGCACGGGCATAGGAGCCGAGGAAGCGCAGGTTGGGGCTGATGCGGTGAAGGCCCTTCAGGGCGTCCGCGACCCGTGCGTCGGCGAGGTGGCCGTCCGCGTCGATGCTGAAGAAGTAGTCACCAAGGAACTGGCCGGTGGGCCGGGACTCGATCCGACTCAGGTTGACCCCGCGCGCGGCGAACTGGTCAAGGATCTCCATCAGCGCCCCCGGGTGGTCCTCCGGAAGGGGGATCACCAGGGAGGTCTTGTCGGCGCCGGTCGGTGCCGGCAATACCGTGGGCCGGGTGACGAGGATGAAGCGCGTCACCGCGTCGGAGACGTCACCGATATCCGAGGCGAGCACCGCCAGGCCAAGGCGTTCCGCGAGCAGCGGCGAGCAGACGGCCGCGTCATAGGCGCCCTCCGCGAGGCCGTGCGCGGCAGCCGCCGTCGAGGAGGCTGGCAAGTATTCCGCTTCCGGAATATGAGAATGCACCCAGCCACGGCACTGGGCCCAGGCGTGGCCGTGCGTGGAGATGCGGCGGACGTCGTCGAGCCGGGCGCCGGGCCGGGCGGCGAGGACGAAGGTGATCGCGACCAGCTCCTCCCGTACGATCCGCAGGGGCTCGCCAACCGCGACGGCGTCGAGGGTGGCGCTCACCCCGCCCTCGACCGAATTCTCGATCGGCACCATTGCGGCATCCACCCGGCCGGACCGCACCTCGCCGAGCGCGGCGCCGACCGTCGCCACCGGGAGGCGGTGGGCCTCCGCGGCCCCCGGGACCTGGAGCAGGGCGGCCTCGGTGAAGGTTCCCTCCGGCCCGAGGTAGGCATACGAGGAGAAGGCCAGGGACGCCGGGGCCTGCCCTGCGGGACTGCTCACAGGACCGTCGGCTCGCTGCCCGTCTCGGCGACCATGGGCTTACCGGCCTCGAGCCAGGCTCCCATTCCCCCGCTGACATTGACCGCGGAGTAGCCGTTGGCCACCAGCCAGGTGGCGGCCCGGTGGGAACGCCCGCCGGTCCTGCAGATCACGTGGAGGTCCTCGTCCGGGTCGAGGTCGTCAAGGCGCGCGGGAAGCTCATCGAGCGGGATGTGGAGGGCGCCTTCGACGTGGCCCGCCTCCCACTCGTAGTCCTCGCGGACGTCGAGGATCCGGGCGTCCGGGCCGAGGGACTCCACTGAAACATTCTCAAGTTCGCTCACGTGCACTTCCCTTCACTGCCGGGCGCCTGTGTGCCGGGACCCGGGCCCGCCGCGTTCCGGCGGTGCTCCAAGCCTATAGTGGGAGCGGGCCCGGGCGCCGCCCGGACGGATCCCCGGGGCGGACCTGAGAACGGAAACGGTGTATGAGCGAGTTATCCAGCCTGTCGGCCCTCACCCTGCGCGACGCCCTGGCCAGCGGCGAGGTGGGGGCGAGGGAACTGACCGAGCACTACCTGCAGCGGATCGAGGAGCGGAACCTTGCCCTCGGTGCCTTTCTCACCGTCACCGCCGAACAGGCACTCCGGGAGGCCGACGCCGCCGACGCGCACCGGGCCGCCGACGGCCCGCTGCCGGTGCTGCACGGGCTGCCGCTGGCGCACAAGGACCTCACCGAGGTGGCCGGCGCCCCCACCACGTACGGAACGGCGGCCCTTCCGGCGGCCGTGGCTGAGCAGGACTCTCCGCTGGTGGCTGTCCTGCGTGCCGCCGGGGCGATCAGCCTCGGGAAGACGCAGGTCCCGGAGTTCGGGCTGAGCGCCTACAGCGAGAATTTCATCGGACCCCCGGCCCGCAACCCCCTCCGCCCGGACCTGAGCCCGGGCGGGTCCTCCGGCGGCAGCGCCGCCGCCGTGGCGGCCGGGCTGATCCCCTTTGCTCCCGGGACCGACGGCGGTGGGTCGGTGCGGATCCCCGCCGCCGCCACCGGGCTGGTGGGACTCAAACCCAACCGGGGCCGGGTGCCTTCCGGGTCCGGGCAGGAGGACCTCGGGCAGTTTGTGGTAGCCGGGCCGCTGGCGCGCAACGCCGCCGACGCCGCTCTCCTCCTTGACGCCCTGGTGGCCGAGCCCGGCTACCGCTCCACTGCGGCCGCCGCCCCTGCGGGCTCGTTCCTCTCCGCGGCCCAGCGCGCCGAAGGCCGCTTCCGGATCGGTGTCAGCACGGTCTCGCCGTTCGAAAGCGCGTTTCCCATCACCCTCGACGCCCCGGCCCGGGACGCCCTCGAGGCCGGCATCCGCGCCCTGGGCGCGGCCGGGCACGACGTCGTCGAGGCACCCCTGACGTACGACCCCCGCTACCACACTGCCTTCCAGACCGTGTGGACGGCGGCCCTGGCCATCGCCCCGATCGCCGAAGAGGACGAGGCAAAGCTGACCCCGCTGGCGGGGACGCTGCGCCGGCGCGCTCGAACCCGTCCGGCGCCGGAACTCACCGAAGCGATCGGGATCCTCCGGAAGTTCGAGTACGACACCATCCGCCAGTACTCGGACTACGACATGATCCTCACCCCGGCGCTGGGCATGACCCCGCGCCCCATCGGCTGGTACACCGGCGCCGACGCCGACGCCGACACCGACTACGAACTGCAGTGCCGGTATTCGCCCTTCACCTCGATGGTCAACGTGTGCGGGCTTCCTGCCCTTGTGGTTCCCACCCTGAGGACCGAGGACGGGCTGTCAATGGCCATCCAGCTCATCGGCCGGCCCAGCGCGGAGGCCGACCTCCTGGCAGTCTGCGCCCAACTCGAGGCCCTCCGGCCCTGAGGGTTCTGGCGGCGGCGCTACTCCTTCCCGTCGGAGTCCTTGCCGCCGTCGAACCCGGGAGCGATTTCGACCTCGGGGTCGGGACCGCCGTAGCCGCCCGCGTCGAGGTTTTCGGTGCCTCCGGCCTTCTCGGCGCCCTCCTCGTCGGGATCGCCCTCAGGGGTGGTGTTCGCAGTGTCAGTCATCGTTCAGCCTTTCGGAGGCGGAAGGCCCGGTCCGGACCCTGTTACTCAGCTTACTTATGATCCGTCCGACCTCAAGGCCCCGTCGTCACCGAGGCGGCCGTCCCCAGGGAGACGAGCAAAACGAAGCCGACGACGAGCAGCAGCCCGACCAGCAGCATGATGTACCCCATAATGAGCCCGGTCAGGGCAAGCGGCCTGCCGGCCGGCTCGCGGCGCAGGGCGAGATGCCCGAACACCACCGCGAGGAGCTGCGGCAGGATCAGCAGGCCGCCGGTGAACACGGCCGCCGCGCCGAGGATCAGGGCGGCGATGCTGAGTCCCCGGGGTTCCGTGAGGTAGGGAGCCGGATAGGAGCCATACGGAAGGGTCCCCGACTGCCGGTAGGACGTCGACCCGAACTCCTGCCCGCCGTCCGGGAAGCCGCGGCCGGGATCCGCCCCGCCGAAGGGATGCGGAGGCGCTCCCTGCGGGTCCGGCCCCGCGGCATGCGCCCCCGAGGGGCCCTCCCCGGCCGGTCCGGCCGGGCGGGAAGGTCCGGCGCCGCGCATGCCGGGATCGGAATACCAGCGGGGGTCGTGGGGATCGCTGAATGGGGGGCGCTGCCGGGGGCCGTCGTCGGCCATGATTCCACCTTGGGTCGTGCGGGAGGGTTCGGGTGACCGGACCCGCGGATCTCCTAATCGTCCCCGCCCTGGTGCGCCGATGCAATGGAATCCGTGCCGGGAAGAAATCCGTGCCCGGATCCGGAAAACACCGCCGCCTCAAACCCTGCCGCGGCGCCGACCGGAGCGCGTAAGAAACCGGCGGCTGTATTTGGCGCAGTTCTTTGACATGCTGTTGCCATGGCTAACCGAGCGGGCACTGTTGCCCTACCCAGCGACCTTGTTGATGTCACGGCCCTGCTTGACGCGTATTTCGACGTCGTCCCGGACCTGTCCGACCCGGCGCAGCGCGTCGTCTTTGGCACCTCGGGCCACCGCGGCTCGTCGTTGAAGGCCTCGTTCAACGAGGCGCATATCGCGGCGATCACGCAGGCGATCGTCGAATACCGGGACCGCGAAGGGGTGACCGGCCCCCTGTTCATGGGCAAGGACACGCACGCATTGTCCGAGCCGGCGCAGAACACGGCCCTCGAGGTGCTCGCCGCCAACGGCGTCACAGTGAGGATCGACGCCCGCGGCGCCTTCACGCCCACCCCGGCCGTATCCCACGCCATCCTCACTTACAACGCCACCCGCACCGACAAGGCCGACGGCATCGTCATCACCCCCTCGCACAATCCGCCCGCCGACGGCGGCTTCAAGTACAACCCACCGCACGGCGGACCGGCGGACTCGGATGCCACCAACTGGATCGCGGCCCGCGCCAATGAGCTGATGGAGGGCGGGCTGCGCGAGGTCCGCCGGGTTCCTGCCGCGCAGGCCCAGAAGGCCGAGGGCATCGGCACCTACGACTTCCTCCAGCACTACGTCGAGGACCTGCCGGCGGTGCTGAACCTCGACGCGATCCGGGCCTCGGGCCTGTCGATCGGCGCCGACCCCATGGGTGGTGCCTCGGTGGACTACTGGGGCGCCATTGCCGAGAACCACAATCTGAACCTGACGGTGGTCAACCCGGCGGTCGACCCGCAGTTCGGGTTCATGACGCTCGACTGGGACGAAAAGATCCGGATGGACTGCTCCTCCCCCTACGCGATGGCCTCCCTCATCGCCCGGGCCTCCGAGTTTGACATCGCCACCGGCAACGACGCCGACGCCGACCGCCACGGCATCGTCACGCCCGACGGCGGCCTGATGAACCCCAACCACTACCTCGCTGTGGCGGTTGATTACCTGTACCGCAACCGGCCGTCCTGGCGGGCCGATGCCGTGATCGGCAAGACCCTCGTGTCCTCCTCCATCATCGACCGGGTGGCCACCGACCTCGGCCGGGTGCTCGTCGAGGTGCCGGTCGGCTTCAAGTGGTTCGTTCCGGGACTGCTGACGGGCGAGGTCGCCTTCGGCGGCGAGGAATCGGCCGGAGCCTCCTTCCTGCGGCAGGACGGCGGGCCCTGGAGCACCGACAAGGACGGGATCCTGCTGGCCCTGCTCGCCTCCGAGATCACCGCCGTGTCCGGAAAGAGCCCCTCCCAGCACTACGCCCGGCTCACCGAGCGGTTCGGTGCGCCGGTCTACGCGCGCATCGACGCCGCCGCGAGCCGCGAGCAGAAGGCGGCGCTGGGCAAGCTCTCGCCGTCGGACGTCACGGCCACGACCCTCGCCGGTGAGGACATCACCGCACGGCTCACCGAGGCCCCCGGCAACGGCGCACCGGTGGGAGGGCTGAAGGTCACCACCGAGAACGCCTGGTTCGCGGCCCGCCCGTCGGGAACCGAGGACGTCTATAAGATCTACGCCGAGTCCTTCCGCGGCGAGGACCATTTGAAGCAGGTGCAGGCGGAGGCCAAGGCGCTCGTGGACGGCGTCATCGGCGCCTGATCGGCCCGGGCGTCCGCGCGGCCCCGCTCGAACCCCGGTGAAACTGCAGCTCACCACCCTTTCCGGACCTCAAAGGGTGGTGAGCCGCACACTCGCGGGTGATCGTCCGGTGTGCACCTGCCGCGTTAGATCAGCCTGCGCAGCAGCAGGCGCTTCAGCGGGCCGAACGGCGGATAGGCGACCCGGAGCGTATCGGGGCGGGTGTCCTTGGTGAACACCGGCCGGTGCTGGCTGAAGGTGTCGAAGCCCTGCTGGCCGTGGTAGCCGCCCGAGCCGCTGGCACCCACGCCGCCGAAGGGCAGCCCCGGCACGGCGAGCTGCACCAGGCAGGCGTTGTGGGTGATCCCGCCGGCCCGGACCGCGTTCTCGAAGGCGGTGCGCCGCTCGGGACTGTTGCTGAACAGGTATGCCGCCAGCGGGGCCGGACGGGCCGTGATGAACCGGACGGCGGAGGTGAGGTCCGGCACCGTCAGCACCGGCAGGAGGGGACCGAAGATCTCCTCCTGCATCAGCGCCGAATCCGGCGACACCCCGGTCAGCAGGGTCGGCTCAAGGTACCGGGTGGCACGGTCGTGCCGCCCCCCGGCGGCCACCGTGCCGTCCCGCAGGAGCGCGGTCAGCCGGTCGAAGTGCCCGGCGTTGACGATGCGGCCGTAGTCGGCGGAGGTGGCGGGATCCTGGCCGTAGAACTCCTTGAGCGCCCGGCGCAGGGCCTGCACCAGCGCCGGCTCGAGCGCGGGCGTGGTCAGGACATAGTCGGGGGCCACACAGGTCTGGCCCGCATTGAGGAACTTCCCCTGGACCAGCCGGCGGGCCGCGGTGTCGAGGTCGCCGTCCATCACCACGGCCGGCGACTTTCCCCCAAGTTCAAGGGTCACCGGGGTGAGGTTGCGCGCGGCGGCTTCGGCCACGATCCGCCCCACCCGCTCTCCCCCGGTGAAGAAAATGGAGTCGAAACGTTGCTCGAGCAGTTCCGTTGTGACCTCGGGACCCCCTTCGACCACGGCGACGGCGTCCGGGTCGAGGTACTGGGGCACCAGGCGCGCCAGCACCTTCGAGGTGGCCGGCGCCAGCTCGCTCGGCTTGAGCACCGCGCAGTTCCCGGCGGCAAGCGCGCCGACGAGCGGGGCGAGGACGAGCTGCGCCGGGTAGTTCCACGGGGCGATGATCAGGGCCACGCCCAGCGGCTGTGCGGTCACGCTGGCGGAGGCCGGACGCAGCCCGACAGGCACCGGAACCCGCACGGGGGCGGCCCAGGCCGGCAGGTGCCTCACGGCGTGCTTCGCTTCGGCGCGGACCACGGCCAGCTCGGAGATGAAGCTTTCGGTCGGGCTCTTGCCCAGGTCGGCGGCGAGCGCAGTGGTGAAATCCTCGGCCCGTTCGGCGAGCATCCGCATCAGGGCGCGCAGCTGCTCCCGGCGCCACACGAGGGGGCGCGTGGTGCCCGCCTCGAAGGTGCCGCGCAGCCGCCCGACGACGGTCCCGGCGGTCACCCGGGCGGTCCCGGCGCTCACCGGGACGCCTCCGCCCCGGCGGAGGTTCCGGCGGATGTTCCGGCGGATGTTCCGGCGGGCGGGGCTGACCGTGGGCTTGACGCCGGGCGCCCGGTGAAGGTGTCCATTGAGCGGTACACGCCGAAGAGCCTCCCGGCCACGAGGTCCCACGCGGGCTGGGGCAGCAGCCCGCGCAGCGCGCTGCCCAGCGCGACGGTCCACGGCAGCTGGAGGCGGGCGCGGCCCTCGAGCATCGCCTGCCACGCCCGGTCGACCACCGCGCCGGGCTCGAGCAGCGGAGTGAGCAGCGGGGCGCTCACCCCGGCGAACATGGGGGTGCGGATGTAGCTGGGGATCAGGGTGGTGACCCGGATTTCCGGGTGCCCGGCCGCGAGGAGTTCGAGGCGCAGCGAGTCGCTCCAGCCGATCACCGCCCATTTCGAGGCGGTGTAGACACTCATGCGCGGCACCGAGAGGGTTCCCGAGGCGGAGGCCACATTGAGGATCCGCGCCGGGGTGCCGCGCCCGATCATGGCCGGCAGGAATTCGCGGGTGATGTGCATCGGCGCCAGGGCGTTGACCTGGAGGGTGCGGGCGATGTCCTCCTTCTGGCGGTGCTCCCAGAAGTAGCTGCCCGTCACGATGCCGGCGTTGTTGATCAGGATGTCGGGTGCACCGGCGTCGGCGAGGACCTCCGCCGCGGCGGCGCGCACCTGCTCCAGCGAGGAGATGTCCACCGGGTAGGCGGAGACCGCGGTGCCGGCTCCGGCCAGCGCAGCCGCCGTTGCCTCAAGGGCCGCCGCGTCAACATCCCACAGCACGACGGCGGCGGCGCCCTCACGCACGGCCCGCTCGGCATAGAGCCGGCCCATCCCCATGGCGGCCCCGGTCACCAGCACCGTGCGGCCGCGGGCCGTGAAGTCGGCGTTGTCCGATGCCGTCCGGCGGGGCGTCCCCGGCGCCCGGGTGCCGAAGTGCCCCATCCCGTGTCGCAGGGCCCGGGCCCGGCTGCTCAACCCCATCGGTTATGTCCTCCTGCAATTGTCAGGACTGCAACGTAACACGGTGGCAACCGCCGGGAGATAGGATTTCCCCAGACTCCCCCTCCCTGGAAGGCACCGCCATGAGCGCGCTTGGAACCGGCTGGACCCTGCACGGGGACGGCAAGAATGTCACCCCGGGCGCCTACGTGGCCCCCGATGAGCGGCTGAGCTGGCCGCGCACCATCGGCATCGGGGCCCAGCACGTCGTCGCCATGTTCGGCGCGACCTTCCTGGTGCCGCTGATCACCGGTTTCCCGCCGTCGACGACGCTGCTGTTCTCGGGCATCGGCACGGTCCTGTTCCTGGTCATCACCGCAGGGCGGGTGCCCAGCTACCTCGGCTCGAGCTTCGCCTTCATTGCCCCCATCGCCGCGGCCCAGGCCCAGCACGGACCGGCCGGGGCGCTCGGCGGCATCGTGATGGCCGGCGCCCTGCTGGCGGTCATCGGCTTCATCGTCCACCGTGCCGGCTCGCGCTGGATCCAGGCCGCGATGCCTCCGGTCGTCACCGGCTCCATCGTCGCCCTGATCGGGCTCAACCTCGCCCCGACGGCGAAGAACAGCGTCGAGCAGGGGCCGGTGACGGCGGTCGTGACGATCCTCGCCATCCTGCTGGTCACCGTGCTGTTCAAGGGCATCCTGGGCCGCCTCTCCATCCTGATCGGCGTGCTCGCCGGGTACCTTGTGGCGATGCTGCGCGGGGAGGTCGACTTCGCCGCGATCGGCGACGCCGCCTGGATCGGACTGCCCGAGTTCTCGGCGCCCACCTTCCACCTCTCCGTCGTCGGCCTGTTCCTTCCGGTGGTGCTGGTCCTGGTCGCCGAGAACATCGGCCACGTGAAGTCGGTGGCCGCCATGACCGGGCGGGACCTCGACCCGGTGACCGGGCGGGCCCTGATGGCCGACGGCGTCGCGACCATGATCGCCGGTGCCGGCGGCGGCTCCGGCACCACGACCTATGCGGAGAACATCGGGGTGATGGCCGCCTCACGCGTCTACTCGACAGCGGCGTACTGGGTCGCCGGCATCGTCGCCGTGCTGCTGAGCCTCTTCCCCAAGTTCGGGGCGCTCATCGCCACCGTGCCCCCGGGCGTCCTCGGCGGGGCCGGGGTGGTGCTGTACGGCATGATCGGGATCCTCGGCGTGCGGATCTGGGTCTCCAACCAGGTCAACTTCTCCAACCCCATCAACCTCTCCACCGCCGGCGTTGCCCTGGTGATCGGCATCGCCGACTTCACCTGGACGGTCGGGGACCTGACCTTCGCGGGCATCGCGCTCGGCACCGCCGCCGCCCTGCTGATCTTCCACGGCATGACCGCCATCGCCCGGGCGCGCGGCAGCGAGCACGTCGCGGGGCCCGGCGAGCCGGAGTCCGCCGACACCGGGACCAAGCCCTCGAAACTGGGCTGAGCAGCGCGCCCGGCCCTCCGGCAACCGTCCCGGGGCACTGCGTACAGTAAGGGAATGACCCCGGCCCCGGAGACTCCAGATCCCGCCGACCTTCTCGGCATCGACTCCCTCCTCTCCGCCGAGGAGGTGGCGCTGCGGGGCAGGGTCCGCGCCTTCGTCGACGCGGACATCCGGCCGAACATCGCCCGGTGGTACGACACCGGGGAGTTTCCGCTCGACATCGTGGCGCCGATGGCCCAACTCGGGCTGCTCGGCATGCACATCGAGGGCTACGGCTGTGCAGGACGCAGCGCCGTCGAGTACGGGCTGGCGGCCCTCGAGGTCGAGGCCGGCGACTCGGGCCTGCGCACGTTCCTCAGCGTCCAGGGCTCCCTGGCCATGGGCGCCATCGCCCGGCACGGCTCCGAGGAGCAGAAGAACCAGTGGCTTCCCCGCATGGCAGCGGGCAGCGTGATCGGCTGCTTCGCGCTGACCGAACCCGGCGGCGGTTCCGACCCGGCGAGCATGCTGACCAACGCCCGCAGGGACGGCGGCGACTGGGTACTCAACGGAACCAAGCGCTGGATCGGGCTGGCGAGCATCGCGCAGGTGGCCGTGGTGTGGGCGCAGACCGACGACGGCATCCGCGGCTTCCTCGTCCCCACCGACACCCCGGGTTTCCGGGCCACCGAGATTCCCCAGAAGCTCTCAATGCGCGCCTCCATCCAGTGCGACGTGGAACTGACGGACGTCCGGCTCCCGGCCGGGGCACTGCTGCCCGGTGCCCGGGGACTCCGGGGCCCGTTCGAATGCCTCAACGACGCGCGGTACGGCATTGTGTGGGGTGCCATGGGTGCGGCGCGGGACAGCTACCTGGCGGCGCTCGACTACTCCCGGGAGCGGATGCAGTTCGGCAAGCCGCTGGCCGCCTACCAGCTCACCCAGGAGAAGCTCGTGAACATGGCCCTTGAGATCACCAAGGGAACCCTGCTGGCGCTGCAGCTTGGGCGGCTCCACGACGCCGGCGCCCTGAAGCCGCACCAGATCTCCGTGGGAAAGCTCAACAATGTCCGGGAGGCCCTTGCGATCGCCAGGGAGGCCCGAGCCATCCTCGGCGGCAACGGCATCACGCTCGACCATTCACCGCTGCGCCACGCCAACAACCTCGAGAGCGTACGCACCTACGAGGGCACCGACGAGGTCCACACCCTGATCCTGGGCCAGCACCTCACCGGCATCCCGGCCTTCCGGTAGCAGGCCGCCTGCCGGACGGCGAATCAGCTCCCGGCCGCCGCCGTGCCCTTTCCGGCCCATTCCAGCAGCCGGTCAAGAGGCCAGGTGGTGATAATCCGCTCTGCGGGCACGCCGTTCTTTTCGGCCCGCTCCGCCCCGTACTGAAGGTAGTCGAGCTGGCCGGGTGCGTGGGCGTCGCTGTCGATGCTGAAAAGGCATCCCGCGTCGAGCGCCAGCCGGATGAGCCGGTCCGGCGGGTCCTGGCGCTCAAGCCGCGAATTGATCTCGACGGCCACGTTGTTCTCGGCGCAGGCGGCGAAGACCCGCGCCGCGTCGAACTCCGATTCGGGACGCGTGCCCCTGGAGCCCTGCACGAGGCGACCGGTGCAGTGACCGAGCACGTTCGTCTGCGGGTTGGTGACGGCCCCGAGCATCCGCCGGGTCATGGTGCCGCGGTCGGAGCGCAGCTTGGAGTGCACGCTCGCCACCACAATGTCGAGCCCCTCGAGCACCTCCGGCGCCTGGTCGAGGCCGCCGTCCTCAAGGATGTCGACCTCGATGCCGGTGAGCAGGCGGAACCCGTCGCTGCCGTCATTGATGGCCGCCACGACGCCGAGCTGGTCTCTAAGCCGCTCGGTGCTCAGCCCGTTCGCAATGGTGAGGCCCGGCGAGTGGTCCGTCAGGGCGAGATACTCCCGGCCGAGCAGACGGGCCGCCGCAACCATCTCCTCGATGGACGATCCGCCGTCGGACCATTCGCTGTGGCTGTGGAGGTCGCCGCGCAGGGCGGCACTGATTTCCGCGCCGCCCTCGGCGAGCGGCCGGGTGCCGCGCTCGCGCAGGCCCGCCAGATAGTTGGGGATTTTACCCTCGACGGCCTCCCGGATCACCTCGAAGGTCCGCTCCCCGATCCCCTTGGTCCGCTTCAGCCGTCCATCGCCGATCCGTTCGGCCAGCTCGTCCCGGCTGAGCCCGGCGATGACCGCGGCTGCTTTGCGGAAGGCCTGGACCTTGAAGGAGGGAGCGGATTCCCGCTCAAGCCAGAAAGCAATTTCGGACAGTGCGTCGGTGGCATCCATGGCAACATCCTGCACCACGCCTCCGGCGCGGTCTGCCACAGGGGGCACAAGTCCTGCCGCCGAGGCCCGGCGGGGACCGGATCGTTGCACTGGGGTTCCGTCCCACTCAGGATTGGAAGAAACCCGTTGACACTGTAACGGTCATCACGCATCATCATGTAAACAATTGTTTACCGCAGGGCAACCAGGGGGGGCTGGATGCGCTGCCTTCCCAGGGACGGCTATGGAACAGGTAACCCTCGACGAGATCGAACGCGCGGCGGAACGGCTCGTCGACGCCTTCGCCGCAACCGACACGGCCCGTTATTTCGCCGCATTCGCCGAGGATGCGACCTTCGTCTTCCACACCGAGGCCCGCCGGCTCGAGAACCGCGCCGCCTACGAATCGTTGTGGGCCGGTTGGCTTGAGGACGGCTGGCGCGTCGTCTCGTGCACCAGCAGCAATCCACGCATCCAGCTTCTCGGTCCCACCGCCGTCTTCACCCACGACGTCGAGACCGTCACCCGGACGGGGGACGGACCCGGCGAGACCACCCGCGAACGCGAGACCATCGTCTTCCACCGCTCCGGCGGATCCGTCACGGCCGTCCATGAGCACCTTTCCCCCTCCCCCGCCGATTCAGCCCTCCCGGAAACGAGCTAGCCCCATGGCGACCGAGCAGCCCACCCAGCCCAGGACCTCCGCCTACACCCGGCTGTCGAACCACCTCGAGAAGAACTCCGAAGGTTACGGCCCGCTCCGGGGCACCCTCGGCACGGGGCGCATCGGGATGATCTGGCTCGCCGCCAACCTGGTGGTGACCACCCTGCTGACCGGGACGCTCTTCGTCCCCGGCGTCAGCTGGCCCCTGGCCGTCGGCATGATCCTGCTCGGAACGCTCATCGGCGGAGCGGTCCTGGTGTTGATCGGCAATATGGGAACCCGGACCGGGTTGCCCACCATGTCCCTCACCAAGGGCTCGTTCGGGCTGCGCGGTTCCTTCCTGCCGGTGGCCGCGAACGTCATCATCCTGATGGGCTGGAGCTGGGTCCAGGCGATGCTTGCCGGAGTGACGGTGAACTTCCTCGTGGAGCAGGCCACCGGCTTCTCCAACCCCGTCCTGTTCTCCGTGCTCTGCCAGCTCCTCGTGGTCTGCCTGGCGATCTTCGGCCACGCGGGCATCGCCCGGGTGGAACCGTGGCTGGCGCTGGTGATCCTCGCCTTCATGGGCTTCATCTTCGTCTCCGCCTTCACCACCTTCACGCCGTCCGACTTCGTGACCACCCCCGTGGACCCGGAGGCCGGCTGGACGGGGGTCTCGGTGCTCGACGTGGTGATCGCAACGGCGATCTCCTGGACGGTGCTCTCGGCGGAGTTCAACCGCCTGGCGAAGTCCTCGACGGCGGGAATGGTTGGCTCAGCGATCGGTTACACCCTTTCCACCGTCCTCGCCATGACGCTCGGAGCCACCGCGATCGCCTACGTCGTCCTCAACGGCGGCGAGGCGGTGCCGTTCGACCCCACGGTCATCGTTGCGGCCTTCGGGGCTCCCCTGGCCATCGTCATCTTCCTCTCGGTCATGGCCACCAACACCATGGTGGTCTACGGCATGGTGTCCTCGGTGGTGAACATGGTGCCCTCGCGCCGGGTCACCTTCCTCCCCACCGCGCTGGTGCTCGGCGTGATCTCGATCCTCGGCTCCACCTGGCTGGCGCTGCTGAACCAGTTCACCGCCTTCCTGGTGCTGATCAGTTCCCTGTTCATCCCGGTGTTCGCGGTGATGATCGTCGATTACTACCTCGTGCGCCGGCGCCACTACGGGACGGACATCCTCCGCGCCAACGGAGGTGACTACTGGTTCTCCAAGGGAGTCAATATCGCCGCCGTCGTCGTCTGGGCCGTCGGCGCGGCGGTGTCCCTGATCCTCACCTACTCCCTGCCAAGCCCCATCGGCGCCACCATCCCGACCTTCGTCATCTCCGCCCTGCTGTACCTGGTTTGGGCGGCGGCCACCGGCCGGATGGAGCGGGGAACTCCCATCGATAAGCACCTCCTCGACCTGGCCCCGTCCCAGGAGCAGGAGCCCCGTGCGGATCGTTGATCTCTCGCAGCCCGTGGTCACCGGGATGCAGGTGTACCCGGGCGATCCGGAGGTCACCCTGAGTCCGGTGGCCACCCTGGCCGAGGACGGCTTCCAGGTCGCCAGCGTGCACGCCGGCACCCACACCGGCACCCACATCGACGCGCCGCTCCACTCCATCGCCGGCGGTGCCCCGGTTGACCGGATCGCGCTGGAACGGCTGGTGGGCACGGCGAGGATCGTGAGATGCCTAGGCCTCGAACCGCACCAGCGCCTGAGGTGGGCCGACGTCGAGGACGGGCTCCGGGAGCTGCAGGCCGGCTCGATCGTGCTCTTCGAGACCGGGTGGTCAAAACACTTCGGCACCGAGGAATACCTCGCGCACCCGGTCCTGTCCCCCGAGATCGCCGAGGCGCTGCTGGCCGCCGGGGTCTCCGTGGTCGGCGTCGACACGCTCAACCCCGACCCGACCCTTTCCAACGAGGGCCTGCTCCCGTTCCACGCGGCCTTCCTGGGCGCCGGCGGGGTGATCATCGAAAACCTCACGAACCTCACGGCCGTCACCTGGGAGGATCCGCTGGTCTCTGTCCTGCCCCTGCCGCTGGCCGGCATGGACGGGTCGCCGGTGCGCGCGGTGGCTTTGGACCTGGCCGGACACTGAGGTCCCGCCAGGAGCAATCAGGCCGGGAGGAAGCGGAAGGTCCCGGCGATGGCGTCGAAGAGGTCGAGCACCTCTTCCTCCAGGGCGAGGTTTGGGGACAGGCCGGTGACGAGGATGAACTCGTCGCCCGATCCCGGGACCGGAACGAAGGTGTGGGAGACCAGGACGCGCACGCGCTGGGCATCGGTCGCCTGAACCTCCTCCTGCCCGCAGACGCGGGTCGCAGCCGTCCCGTCGGCCAGCCGGACAGCGGTGACCGTGCGCGGCGGGAGGTCGGCCGCCCCCGTGCCGCGTCCGCCGCCGAGCGCCGCCGACATCGTGGGGGTGGTGAAGGTGCTGGGATCAGGCGCCGTGACCGCGAACAGCATCACCTGCCCGACGAAGAAGCCGTCGTCGTACACCGTCGCCGTGCCGGCGCCCCACAGCGCCCCGGCCTTCCGTGCGGCCGACGTCACCCGCTTGGCGTGGGTGAAAAGCTCGTCGATCTGGAGTCGCTCCTGCGCCGAACCCGCGCCGGACATCGCCTCCCGCCTCGCGGTCACCAGCTGCTCGTGTGCGACGTCGAAGGTGGCCCAGTGCTCCGGTACGGCGACCGCGAAGCGGCCGGGGCGGGTGGGCAGGTCAAAGCTTGGCATTAGGTCAACTTCCGCGTCGTGGTGCTGGGATTCGTCATTTCTTGTCCTGGTCGAGTGCCTCGGCGAGGTGGTTGTCGGTATCCACGAAGGCCTGGGTGGCCTCCCGGATCTTGTCCCGGATCTTCTTGCCTTCGCCGATCAGCTGTTTCCGCCCGTCCGACCACCGGCGGTCGAAGGTCCGTGCCGCGCCCATCACATCGGGGGCGTTGCCCAGCATCTGTTCGAGGTCGAGCTGACCGGTGCCGGTCTCCAGCAGGGACAGAACGTTGTCGAGGTCCCGGGCAGCCTCCTCGAGCTCCTCCAAGGGGACCGTGATGTGTGTCATTGGGATTTCCCTTTCATGGGTCGGGTGTCGGGGTGGATGCCGGTCATCGGCCGACCCGCCCGAAGCCGACCGAACCCTTGGTGATGGGTTCGGTCCGGTTGGTCGGGCTTCCGGCGGCAAGGCCCGCCTGGCCACCGGTGGCCTCCTGTCCCACGAGCTGCCCTCCGTGCTCCTCGGAGTTCTGGCGCTCAGTAACCAGGACCTTGGTACCGCCGTCGGCGCCGACCGAGACACCGATGACGGTGCTGTTGGCCGCCTTATCCACGGTGGAAGGGCCGGGGGAAGGGGGCTCGGGAGTCGGGGTCCCAGGCGCGGCCGGCGCAGGAGCCGGTGCTGGGGCCGGATCCGCCGGTGCGGGCGTGCCCGGACGCGACGGACCAGGAGTGCCCGGGGTCGGTTCGTTCAGCGACGGCGCCGGAGACGCAGGACGCGACGGCCCCGGGCTGCCGGTCACAGGGGTCGACGGCGCTGTCTGGAACTCCGACTCTGCGGAGGGCGCCGGAGACACAGGACGCGACGGCCCCGGCGATCCCGCTGCCGGCTGCACCTCGGGCGTAGCGGGCCGGGACGGTGCCGGAGTGGTGACGGGCGCAGGCGCAGGGGCGGGCGCAGGCGCAGGGGCGGGCGCCGCCTCTCCGGGCGGTGCGCTCCTCGCCGCCGGCGGAGTGGAGGAGCCCGGCTTACTGAAGACCGAGTTGAGCCCCGGCCCAAAGCGGGTGGCCAGCGCGCCACCGGCGCCTCCGGCCAAACCGCCGGCGAGCGCACCGGAGAAAATCACCGCTGCGTTGAACGGTGTGCCGTCCTTGGCGTTGATGGCACCGCCGATCGAGTTGATCACCGCACCCGGCACGAAACCTTCGGTCGACCCCAGCAGGGCCTTCTTGAGGATCGGCGAGTTGCGGAGGAAGTCTCCGGTCGAGCGGAGGCCTGGCCCGATGGGGCCGGGCAGCGACGTCAGGAACCGGCCGGCGCTGGAGGTCGCGCTGCCCACCTTGGCCCCTATCGACGGGATCAGGCGGATGGCGGCCATGCCTCCGCCGAATCCGAGGGTCAGGAATCCGACCACGAGCGCGCCGACGTCGAGCTTTCCCGTGGCCAGGGTATTGAACGCTGTGAGAAGCCCGAAGGTGAGCGCCCCCAGTGCGAAGCCGACGATGGGGAAGAAGATGCTGACGATGCCGACCACGATGCCCAGGATGATCTGGAGTACGGGGTTGTTCTTGAACCATTCGAGGAACTTTTGGAACAGGCTGCGCGCGGGCACCACGGTCACGTGCTCGAGCTCGTCACGCAGCGTTCCGGCGGCCTGCTCGCGCAGCGCCTTGGCGTCGGCGGCCAGCCTCCGGGCTCCGGTGAGCACGCCGCGTGCGTCGTCGATTTGCGCTCCGCGCTGCTCGGCGGCCCGGCGGTCGTCGGCGCTGGCGTCCGAGGCGGGCTGCGGCGGGGCTTCGGCGGCCAGGGTCGCGACGGGCAGTGCCTGGTCCATGGCGCGGTCGATCTCGCTCTGGGTCTCGGAGAGCGTCCGGGCATAGGCCTGGTAGGCCTCCGCCGCCTCGCGGAAGGACGTCGCGGCCTTGCGCAGCTTCTCTGGATACTTCGTGCCGACCACCTCCCTCAGCTTTTCCATCGCCTCTCCACGCCCCTCGGTCACTTCCTGGCTGGTGAGCACGTCGGCCGCGGCGGCGGCGTCGTCGCCGAGCCTGGTGTACGTGGGGACGAGCTTTCCCAGCAGGGCCTCGGGGTCCCCGGGGGTGGGGTCGGCGTCGAGGCCCAGTACCTCGAAGCCGTTGACATGACGGCGTGGCATCTACGTGTCCTCTCTTGGAGTACCGGCCGGGACGGCAGGCGGAAAAGCTGGAAGCGGTTCGGGAAGAGTTGGTGCGTTTGTTTCGGGAACCTGCACGGCGATGAGCTGCCCGTCGCCGAGGTGGAGGAGGCCCCGCCCGGAGACCGTCGGGGTGCCCACGACGCCGCGGCCGAGCCGGACGCCGATCAGTTCGCCGTCGGCGATCGACTGCGGGGCCAGGAGCAGCCCCTGCCGGTTCCGCCGGGCGAGGGCAACCCACCCTCCGATCGCGTTGCCGAGGGCCTCGGCGTTGCCTCCTGCGAGGACCGCCCAGCCCTCCCCTGCCGCGCCGCGCGCCAGGGCCTGGACATCCGCGGAGAAATCATTGGCCAGTACCATCTCGGCGTCGTCGATGATGAGCATTCCGCGTTCCTGGGGAACCCGAGACAGCGCCTGCCGGAGGTCCGCGGACGAGGTTTCCGGGTCGATGAGCACCGCGGCCACGCCGGGGTGTCCCTCAAGGGCGCGCAGCGGGCTGCGCCGGGGCGCGATGACCACGATTCCGTCGCCGCGCCGCAGCGCCCACCGGGCCATGGTGAGCAGCGCCGTGCTGCGGCCGCTCTTGGGCGGCCCGGCGACGAGGAAGGTGGGCGTGTCACCGAGGTCGGGGCCGAGCGGGACCAGGTCGTCACCGCCCAGGCCGACCAGGATCCGGTCGGCCGGCAGGGCCGCGGCGGCCCGCTCGCCCGCCTCCGCGTAGCCGATGCGGTCCGGCAGGGCTCGAAGCGGACGCGGGCGCATGCCGGCAGGGACGTCCCGGTCGCGCTCCCGCAGGCGGGACGCAAGCTGCTCGAGGGCCAGTGCCTGGGCGGCGCCGCTGACCTCGTCGGCACCCTGGGGCGCCGGAAGGACCCCGATCTGGACCTCCACGCCGTCCCTCGGGCGCAGGGCGCGGCCCGGCGGCATGTTGTCGGGCACGGCCTTCGGACGGATCCCCACCATTGACCAGTCGGCTGAGTCGTTGAGCCGGAGCACGAGTTTGTCCTCGGTGGTGCCGGCATAGCGGCTTGAGGCGAGCGACCGGTCGCCGGCGAGGACGAGGTGGAGCCCGACGGCGGCACCGTCACGCAGGATGGTGGTGAGGCGCTCGAGGAGCGAGCCGTTGTCGTAGTTGGCGTATTCGCGGTCGAACACTTCGAACCGGTCGACCAAGACCACGAGGTGGGGCGGCCGTTCCTCCTCGGGGAGCTGGCTGCGGAGTTCGTGGAGGTCGGAGACGCCGCGGGCACCGAGCATCCGCTGGCGGGAGTGGAGTTCCGCGGTCAGCCGCGTGATCAGGCGTCCGAGCCGCTCAGGGGAGCGGTGGTCGATCACCGCCCCGACGTGCGGCAGGTCGATCAGCGCGTTCAGCGCGCCTGTCCCGCAGTCGATGCCGTAGAGGTGGGCGTCCTTGGTGCTCACGGCCGTGGCGATGGCCGCGGCGAGCGTCCGAAGGGCCTGGGAGCGTCCGGCCTGCGGAGCGCCGATCAGGTGGAAGTGCCCCATGGTGTCGAGGTCGAACTCCAGCGGCAGCTGCTGCTGAAGCTGCGGGTCGTCAATTCGACCCCAGACCGCCGGGGCGAGGGAGGCGTCGGTGCGTCGGGCCTCCCCGTGCGGGAGGGCCGTGTTCGCTGCCAGCTCAATCCGCTCAGGAAGGGGCGGCAGCCACGGCCGGGCCGGCGGGGCGATCCCCAGCTGGTCGGCGGCGCGCGTCAGCGCGTCGGCGAGGAACGCCATGTCGGTGGTGAGCTCACCAGCCGACGACGGGTCGGCGCTGCCGTCGGCGCCGCCTGCCACCGCCGGGGCGCCAGCGGAGGCCGCGGGGTGGCCGGCCGCCGGGGCGGGGGGACCAAGTGGAGGAATGCCGTCGCCCAGCTCCGCCCAGGGAACCCGTCCGACCGCGGCCGCCGCCACGGCGGCAGGTCCGGCCGGGCGGGCCGAGGCCCGGCGCCCGCCCACGCGTGCGGCCTGGAACGGCAGAAGGACCGAGGCGCTCATCCGGGCGAAGGCCCGTCCCGGCGTCGACGGCGAAAGGGTCGCGCTGTCCGGGGCATCGATGATGTCGCGGCTCTCCGAGGCGTCGGTGGTGCGCAGGGCGACACGCAGCGTCGTGTTGGCGCGGATGTCGGCCGTGACCGCGCCGGAGGGGCGCTGGGTGGCCAGGATGAGGTGGAGTCCGAGTGACCGGCCCCGCTGGGCGAGGTTGACCATGCCGCTGACGAAGTCGGGAAGCTCGCGCACCATTGACGCGAATTCGTCGATCACGATGACGAGGCGCGGCAGGGCGGGAAGGGAAGGGTCGAGGCTGCGCCGGTCGAGGTAGTCCGGGAGGTCCTTGGCGCCGGCGTCGGCCAGCAGATGTTCGCGCCGGCGCAGCTCGGAGTTGAGGGAGGTCAGGGCCCGTTCGACGAGGTGCGTGTCGAGGTCGGTGACCATGCCGACGGTGTGCGGCAGGTCGGCGCATTCGGCGAAGGCACTGCCGCCCTTGTAGTCGACGAGGACGAAGTTCATCTCGTCCGGCCGGTTCGCCACGGCGAGCGATGCAACCAGAGTCTGGAGCAGTTCGGACTTGCCGGAGCCCGTCGTCCCGGCCACGAGGCCGTGGGGGCCGTCCCGTTCAAGGTCGACGTCGAAAGCGCCGTCGAGCCCTACGCCGAGCCGGGCCTGGGTGCTCCGCGCCGAGAGCAGCCACCGTCCGGCGACCTCGTCGGCGACTGAGTCTGACAGGCCAAGAAGGTCGACGAGCCGGACGGCCTTGGGCAGCACGGCGCCGTCGTTGTCGCCGACGGCGCGCAGGGGCGCCAGGCTGCGTGCCACCGTCTCATACCAGGCGGGGCGGGGCGCGTCGGCGCGGATCTTCTGGGCGGTTCCATCCGCGCCGAGCACCTCGCCGCGGCCGTCCTCGCCCACCGATAGAACGACCGAGCACTCTTCGGGCAGCCGCTCCGCCTCGCGGTCGATGCAGAGGAAGAATACGCCGACGCCCGGGCCCTCGCGGAGCAGGGTGACGACGCCGGGCAGGAAGCGCAGGCGCCTGGCCCCGTCGAGCACGACCAGGATCCGGGTCTCCTCGACGGAGGGGTCCTGCGCGCCGGTCCGGGCGGCCTGGCGGACCTCGACGAGCTGAACGAGTTCGGCCACCCGCCGGGCGGTGGAGTCGGCGGTGGTTCCGAGGTGGAAGGCTCCGGGTTGCCCCCCGCGCCGCACGTGCGGCAGCCAGCGGCTCCAGTCCCAGGTCGGTGCCGAATCGGGCTTGCCGCCGGTCAGGATGTAGAGGTCGAGGTCGTTGGGACTGTGGAGGACCGCTGCCTCGGCCACGAGCCAGCATGCGGGGCCGGGCCCGCCGGCGATACCGATGACGCCCGCGGCCTGCAGGTCCACCGTCACCGGCACCTCGGCCAGGCGGGGCGAGGTCGCCCTCCGGTGCTCATCCTCGTTGGCATCCTCGACCAGGATGCTTGAGGGCACGCTTCCGGTTCCGGCCCGCAGGACGAGAAAGTCGATGTCGGAGCGCCGCCGCTCCCAGAGCCGGTCGGTGGGCGTCGCCGCCATTGCCAGCAGCGCCGCGGGGTCGGGGTGCACCGAGCGCATGATGCGCTGTTCGAGGAGCACCGCCGCGGAGATGTCCTCACCGATCCGTTCGGTGGTCTCCCGGTAGTCGGTGACCCGCCGCTCGTGGTCCTGCAGCTGGCTCTTGCGGTTGCCGCTGCGGCTCAGCAGAGCGGCGACGGGGGACAGCAGGCCGAAGAGGATGAACCGCCAGTTGCCGGTGATGACGACCGTCAGCAGCGACGCCACAATGGGGATCAGCACCAGGGGCAGCAGCGGAATGGCGTTGCGGGGCGGCTCCCCGGGCTTGCGGGGAAGCCGGAACCGGGTGGCCGGTGGGGTGTGGCGCAGCCGCGGCGGCCGGTTGAACTCGCGCCCGAGGCCGTCCTCGGCGACGCTGACCGAGGCGATGCGCAGGGTCCGGGGAGCGACGTCGAGCAGCAGCCCGTCGATGGAGAGCAGGGTGCCTTGGTCCCACGCCGCCTCGGCGCCGGCTGCCAGCGGATTCCCCGAAATTTCGACGCCGGTGGTGCGTGCCGACACCCGGACAGCGCCGGAGGCCTGGACGGTGATTGAAGCAGTGATGTCGCTGCCTCCCGGAGTTTGAATGAGGCAGTGCTGCCCGGAACCCACGTCGTAGTGGCCGGCCGCGAGCCGGTAGGTGACCCCGGCATCCTGCCCGCCCACGATCCCGACTTCGACGAGGCCGGGCGAGGTGGCTTCGTCGGGCCCCGGGCCCCCCAGGCCGAGGGCGATTCCGTCGTAAAGACCGGCCCCGGCCAGGGTCTGCGAGGGATCGAGCACCGACCCGCCCGCGAAGAGTGGACCCTCGGAAGGGCCTCCAAGCTCCTCGGCGATCGCCGCGGTGAGGCTTCCCACCGGCGTCGTCGGATCGGCGTCCACCTCAAGCGGGATGGGGACGACCGAGGACGGCTGGAAGGCGGTGACGGCGAAGCGCATGGAGTCTCTCTGTCGGGGCGGGTCGGGATCGGGGAGGCCGGTCAGCGGCTGAGCGTCGCGCCAAGCTGGTTGTCGGTTTCGTTGAAGGCCTGGCCCACGTTGCGGACGTACTGGCCGATGCCTTCGAGGCTCTGGTTGACCTGGTCGAAGCCCCGGGCGAACTCCTCGAAGAACGGCTGGAAGCGCTGCTGGGCCGCGGGGGTCCGATAGCCCTCGGCCAGCAGGCCGTCGATCTTGCTGCGGACCACGGTGAGCTTGGCCTGCAGCTCGGCGAAGTGGTTCATCATCTCGCTGGAGGTGCTTTCGGTAGCCTCGCTGTCGACGTCAAACTTGGGCATTGGTTTCTCCTTCGGTTGGGCCGGGGGTCCGGCTGGTGTCGGTCACCTAGTACACGGAGGCGGTTCGGGTCCGGTTCAACACCAGGGCGATTTGATGTGGAAAGCGGCTCACACGCCGGTGGCCGTCAGCGTCCGGCCGAGGATGGGAACGGTGAGCATGCCGTCCCGGGAGACGGTCCACCGCCAGTGGGCCCCTCTCAGGGGACCCGGATACACCGCAATCCAGCCGCTGCCCGGCGCCGAGCAGCGGGCTACGGCGTCGTCGAGTTCCTGCGGGGACCGTCCCGGCTGGATCAGCAGCACCCCCGTCAGCTGTCGGAGGACCTGAGTGCTGGTGATGAGACCGGCCTGCCGGGGGCGGTGGGCCGGCGGCGGGAGGAGCCCGAACCGGTCGAGGTCCTCAACGGTGGCGACGGAGGCCGAGCGGGGAAGATCGGAGGGGCCGAGGGACAGGAGAGCGAGCTGCGGTGCGGCCAGGCCGAGCTGGGTCACCACGGAGCGGGCGACGTCGCGGGCGAGCGCGGGGTCCCCCTCGATACCCAGGGCTCCCCGGCACTGGGCGAAGTCGAGGAAGACCTGCTCGGCGGGGTCCCCGCCGACGCGGGCGAGGATGGGCGCGGCGTGCGCCGCGGCGGGAAGGGGTTGGGTGCGAAGGTGGCCCGGCAGGGGATCCTCAGAAGATTCCCCGGGGTGGCCGAGCACCTCGGCCCCATCGGCGCGCACGCTGACCGCCACCGCCGGTGGAAGGAAGGTGGAGCTGCGCAAGGCGGCCGCCGCCGCGGTAACGGCGGACGTGTCCTGCTGCCAGAGGGCGAGCAGTTCGGAGCGCAGGCGCAGCAAGGCCCGACGCCGCCAGCCAGCCACGACCCAGTCGCGCGCCGCCCGGATCAGGGCGCGGAACCGGCGCAGGCGCAGCCGGATCCGGCGGCGCAGCACAATCGCCGTCGTCAGCACCGCCACCCCAAGCCCGCCCAGGACAGCGAGCACGATCGGCCAGCGGAGGCGGTCCAGGAGGGCGTTCGATTGTGCCTTGTCCGCAGCGTCCCCGGCGGCCGGCTCCGCTTCACTGCCGGACTCATTGGCCGCATTCCCGGGCTCCGCTTCACTGCCGGACTCATTGGCCGCATTCCCGGGCTCCGCTGCGCCGTCGGGTGCACCGGCGGCGGCCCCGGTGTCCGCTGCCGCCCCGCCTGACCCGTCGGCGGCGTCGGCGGGCTCGTCCAACAGCGCTGCGCGGACATCAGGGCCCTGCGCGTCGTCGGGCAGGATAAGGATCCAGCCGGCCTCCAACGCCGCCGGGTCGGTCAGCGCCGACCCGTCCGACTGGCGGCGGCCCGCGTTGAGGTCGAAGATCTCCTGCGCCCGGCCGGGGTCCCCGAGGGTGCGCCCGGCGACCTGCTCGAGGGAGTCCGGGGCGCCGCCGTTCTGGCCGGGAGCGCGGACGATGGCGACCTTGACCTCCCGCCCCGGTTCCTGATTCCGGGCAGGGATGGAGACCGCGGCCGCCGGGGGCAGGCTTCCCGCCACCGGAGGCCCTCCGGTGGCGACAGCGGCGAGCACGGCCAGCTGTGTGAGGCGGAGGGCAGCGGTGCGGGAGCGTCTCAGGGCGCGCGGAAGCCCGTTAGGTGGTGTCACGCCCTCCACACGTAAAGGAAGGGCGGGTGGTTCAACGCCCGGCGGACCGCTTTTCGGTCAGCGCTCCTGCAGGGCGTCCAGTGCCACCGCCATGGCGGCCGCGACCCTGCCGTCGAGGCGTGCGCCCGGCACTGTGACGTCGTACCGGTCCCGCAGCGAACGTCCCCGCTCGGAGGTCATCACGAGCTGACCGGAGGCATCGACGAAGTCGAAGTGGAACACGAACGGTGCGGGCAGGGACTCGGTGAGTGGCACGAGATCCCAGAGGCGGCGCGCGATGGCCACTCCGGCGCTGCGTTCGCTTCCCACGGCCTGCACCCCCGGAGCGTCGAGGTGCCAGGTGGAGCGCAGCAGCGACTTGCCGAAGTCCTTCCGGAAGCTGCCAATCGGGGTGCCGGCGGCGTCGAGGACGTCGTAGGTGGCGCCGAGGTCGAAGCGCTGCCGGGCCTTGAAGGAGAAGATCGGGGTCTTCCGTGACTCGTCGGTGTAGAAGGTCACCTGCTCCTTGAAGGCCGCCCGCTTCTGCTGGGCGACGGCGAGCAGCCCGGCCGGCTGCCCGTTCCCGTCGACGGCCCGGATCTCGTAGCGGTTCACCATCAGGGTGATCTTCTGCGCAACGGCGAAGCGTTCGATGCCCTGCAATACGTCCATGCTTGTTCTCCTTGGCGGTCGCTGGGTGGACTGGCTTGGTGGAGATCGGTGCTGCGTCCTGTGACGGTCAGCATACCCACAGGCACGACGCCGGTGCGCTCCCGTCCGCCTCCCGGAGTGCCGCGCCGACCGTCGACGGGCGGTCCAGCGACGGGCGCTCCTTCAACGGGCCGTCGTGGGGGCGCCGGTGGACGGTGTGCCGAACCAGCGCAGCAGCTGCGCGTCGAGGCCCGGCTGGTCCGCGCCGGCCCAGGCCACGTGCCCGTCCGGCCGGATCAACACGGCCGGTTGGTCAAGTTCGTCGCTGCCATCCAGAACACCGTCAACCCGGCCCTCCCAGCCGCGGATGGACAGGCTCCCGGTCCGGTCGAGCAGCAGGCCGCGTCCGCGGTGCATCAGCCCGTACAGCCGTCCCCGAGCCAGAGGCATGTCACGGAGCCGCCTGCCGACCAGGTCCGGTCCGCCCCCGAAGTCGTACCGGATTCCGATGGCCGTGATCTTCCCGACCAGGAAGCGGCTCACGACATCGAAGTCCATCAGTTCCGTCAGAAGCCGGCGGACGGCCTGCGGGCCGGGGCCGGCGGCCATCAACTCGCTCTGCGCGCGGGTGTTGTTGAGGACATCGGCGGCCACCGGGTGCCGCTCGGCATGGTAGGTGTCCAGCAGACCGGCCGGTGCCCAGCCGGAAAGCTCGGCGGCCAGCTTCCAGCCCAGGTTGAATGCGTCCTGGATACCAAGGTTCAGCCCCTGCCCGCCGAGCGGGGGATGGACGTGCGCGGCGTCGCCCGCCAGGAACACCCGTCCGACCCGGTAGTGCTCGGCCTGGCGCGTCGCGTCACCGAACCGGGACAGCCAGCGCGGCGAGTGGACACCGAAATCGGTGCCGGCGATGGCCCGCAGCTGGCGCTTCACCTCCTCAAGCGTTGGAGGAACCGCCCGGTCTTCCGCGACGCCGGCGGCTGGGACGACGACGCCGTGCAGACCGCTCCCCGCCGGGCCGACCCCGAACCCCTTTTGGGTGCTGCGGACCCTTTCCACGACGGCCTTCACTTCCTCCGGCGGGGCCGTCAGTTCCATCTCGCCCCGAAGCCATTCGTTTTCGGCCGGCTCGCCCGGGAAAGGAACGCCGAGCAGCTTGCGGACCCGGCTGTGGCCGCCGTCGCAGCCCACGAGGTGGCGTGCGCGCAGCTTCGTTCCGTCGGTGAGGTCCACCGTCACACCGCCGGGGTCCTGCTGCAGGCCGGCCACCTCACTACCGCGCCGGATATCGGCGCCGAGGCCGGCCGCGTGCTCGGCGAGCAGGCGGTCGGTGACCGGCTGCGGGATGCCGAGAACGTACCCGTGGGCGGTATCCAGGTGTTCGGGCCACGGTCTGTCGATCCCCGCGAAGTGGCCGGCGCCCGGATACCGCCGGCCGTGCGCGAGGAACCGGCCGAGCAGCCCGCGCTGATCCAGGATTTCGATGCTACGGGCATGCAGGCCGAGGGAGCGGACCTGCCTGGTCGGCTCCGCGTCTTTCTCAAGCACCACGACGCCCACACCGTGGAGCCGCAGTTCGCCCGCCAGCATCATTCCGGTCGGTCCACCGCCGGCGATGATTACATCGATCATGAGGTCCCCTTCAGCACGTAGTGCGGCGGCCGGTCTCCCCGACCCGCCCAGGAACGCACTCCCTGTCGTCCGCCCGCAGTGCGCCATTGTGCCCGCGGGAGGGGGCCTTGCGGCAAGATCCCCCCGGCGCGGTATCCTGAAGACGGCAGGGAGATGACGGTCTCACTGCCTTGTGTGTGGGAATTTCAGGCGTCCGCGGCGGGCGGCAGCGCTGAGTAGGATGAGGAAATGACTGGCACTCCTCGACGCGTACCGTCCCCGTCCGGGCACGCCGGCCCCCGGCAGGTGGCCCGATGACCGACCTGCAGGCCCTGTGGGCCGGCCGCGAGTGGCGCAGCCAGGCCGAGCAGTGGATCCAGCTGGTGCTCGAGAGCTTCTCGGTCCGGCAGACCGGTCCCATCGAGCAGCCCCGCATCCGGTTCTGGTCCACCCAGCTCACCGTTCCCACCGACCTGGGCGTGCTGTGGTTCAAGGAGAACAATCCCGGGCAGCTCGCGGAGGCCTCGGTGGTTGCGGCCCTGGCCGAGCTGGTGCCGGACCACGTGGTGAAGCCCCTGGCGGTGGAACCCAGCCGCGGCTGGATGATCACCCCCGACCACGGCGCCACCCTGGCGTCCCTGAGGTCCAGTGACTACCAACTGTGGGCCCGGGTCCTGACCGACTTCGCGGACCTCCAGAAGGCCCTCATCCCACACGCCGACCGGCTCACCGCCGCTGGGCTGGTGAACATGAATCCGGAGGTCGCGGCGAACTTCGTCGAAAACCAACTGCTGCTCCACACCGGACTGCCCGCCGAACATCCGATGTTCCTCTCGCATCAGGGCGCCGACCACGTGCTGGCCCAGCTGCCGCGGATCCGTGCCGCGGTGGAGACGCTGCGCGCCCTCGGCGTGCCGCTCTCGCTCGACCACAATGACCTCCACCCGCGCAACGCGTTCCTACCCGGCTCGAGCACCGAACCGCTGCGCTTCTTCGACTTCGCCGACGCGTACTGGGCGCATCCGTTCAGCGCCCTGCTCGTACCGATCACCCTCATGTGCGAGCAGTGGGCGACGACGCCGGCGGATCCCCGCGTCCGGCTGGCGGTGGGGGCCTACCTCGAGCAATGGACCGACTTCGCGCCGCTTTCCGCCCTGCAGGCCTCCCTTGACGCCGCCCTGTACCTGGGGCGGGTCCACCGCTACGGAGCGTGGCTGCGGCTCCTTGTCTACGCCGATGACGCCTCGATGAGCACCTACGGCCCGGGTGCGCTCGAATACCTCGCGGACCTGACCAAGCCGATCCTGTCGGCATGACCCGGCGGTGCTGTGACAAAACCGGCCGGTTCCGGCTAGGGTCAGGGCACACCGTCGAACTGTAGACAGGGGTATGCAGCATGAAGAACAAGATTGTCTTCGCAGCAGGAATGGCCGCCGGATACGTCCTCGGCACGCGGGCCGGCCGGGAGAGTTATGAGGCGCTCAAGGCCCGGGCGGAAAGCCTGTGGAACAACCCCCGCGTCCAGGAGAGCGTCTCCGGGGCCACCGGCGTCCTCAAGGAGAAGCTGCCCGCCGTCCAGGAGGGGACAAGCGGCGCCGTGAAGAAGGCCCAGGGCGCGCTCTCCGGCGTGCTGAACAAGGATGCCAGGCACGCTGGCGGCGGCCGCCTTGCCGATGTCACCGGCCCCAGCGGCGGAAAACCCGGCATCGTCGCCGATCCTCCCTTTGAAAACCAGTCCGACGCCACGAGGCCCGACCTCACCCCCTGATGCCGCCGCGGAGGGGAGCCGCCGTCCGGCAGGAGGACGGCCGCGGGGAGAGCACCAACCAGCGCCTCGACCGCAACTGGCTCGAGCTGCTCCAGGAGCTGCGGGTCATGCAGACCGGCATCCAGATCCTCACCGGGTTCCTGCTGACCCTGCCCTTCCAGGGTAGGTTCGATGAGCTCGACCGGTTCCAGGTCGTCGTTTACCTGGTCCTGGTCACGCTCTCGGCCATCATCACCGCCGTGGTGCTGAGCGCGGTGAACCTCCACCGCGTCCTCTTCGGCCTCCAGGTCAAGGCGGCGCTGGTCCGCAGCGGGGACCGCATCATGCGGGCCAGCATCGGCCTGACCGGCCTGGTCCTGTCCGGAACGGCGGGGTTCATCTTCGACATCGTCCTCGGCCGGAGGGCGGGGTTCCTCGTCACCGCCGGCCTCCTCGTTGTCGTGGTCCTGCTGTGGGTCGTCTATCCCCGGCTGGTGCGCAGCCGCGCCGTCGCCGGCCGGGCCGGCGGGTCAGTCTGAGCCGGCAGGCGGGTCAGACTGAGTCGACCGGCTCTGCGGCCAGGACCCGCGTCGGTCTAGGACGGCGGCCAACTGATCGGCTCGGTCCGAGACGAGGCCGTCGACGCCCTGGTCGAGGAGCCGTTCCATCGCGTCCGGTTCGTTGATGGTCCAGACGTGGACCTGGAGTCCGGCCTTCCGGCACCGCCGCACGTAGCCCGGGGTGACAACAGGCATCCCGCGGTAGGTCAGGGGCACCTGCACGGCGTCAACCCGTGCGGCCCGGCACAGCGGCCCGGTCAGCCCGAGGTGGCCTCCGAGGCGGATCAGTCCGTTGACGGCCATTCCCGCCGAGGACGCCGTCGGTGCCTCGAGAAGCCGCAGCACCCGGAGCCTGCGGAGGTCCGAAAACGAGGCGACGAGCACCCGGTCGTGGGCGCGCAGCCGGTTGATGAGGTCCGCGAACGGTTTCACCGACCCCTCGTCTTTGATATCGATGTTCAACCTCATCTCCGGCCACCGGAGCAGGACCTCCTCAAGGGTGGGGATCGGCTCGCCGCCCCGGATCCTCACCCCGGCCAGCTCCGCGCGGGTCCGGGCGGAGATCGGGCCGCGGGCGTCGGTGACGCGGTCGAGGGTTTCGTCGTGGAAGACCATCACCACCCCGTCCCGGGTGCTCCGCACATCGATTTCGAGGTACCCGAAACCCAACCGGGCCGCCTCGGCGAAGGCGGACAGCGAGTTTTCGGCGCCGGCCGGGGAGAAACCGCGGTGGGAGAACCCCAGCGGACGCTGTCGGCCGTCGGGGCCGGTGTTCCGGAAGTAGGCGAGCGTCATGGGTGCAACCCTAGTGCGGCCCATTCCAGCATCAGGCGGTCCGCAGCGCCTCCAGGCGCAGTTCCAGGACCTGCGCGACGCCGTCGTCCTCGAAGGCCGGGGCCTTGAGGTTGGCCGCGGCAAGGGCGTCGGGGTGACCCGAGGACATGGCGTAGCCCGATCCGGCCCAGCTCAGCATCTGGATGTCGTTGGGCATGTCACCGAAGGCGACGACGTCCTCCGCCTCAATGCCCAGCCCCTCCGCGTAGCGGGAGAGGGTCACTGCCTTGTTGATGCCGGGCACCGCCATCTCCAGCAGCGCGATGCTCGGCGCCGAGTGGGTGGTGGAGACGAGATGCTCGACGGCGGGGGCGACGGTCCGCAGGAATTCATCGGGTGTCACCTCGCGCTCCCGTGCGAGGAACTTGATCACCTGCTCGCCGGGCAGCGACTCCTCGAAGGGAACGGCCTGCACGCCGCCGAGCAGCTCTGAGGTGCCGGGGTCGGCGAAGCCCGACTCGATCTTAAAGCCGCTGATCGTTTCGGCGGCAAACCCCGCCGCCGGATACAGTCCGCGGATGATGTCGCGTGCCTCGAGAATGCTCCCGGTGTCGAGGAGATGGGCATCGAGGACACGTTCGGCACCCAGGTCGTAGGTCACCGCTCCGTTCGAGCAGATGACCGTACCCTGGTGCTGCAGCTGCTCCCGCAGCGGATCGAGCCAGCGCGGAGGCCTGCCGGTCACGAAGACCACCTCGACTCCGGCGGCCGCGCAGTCCCGAAAGGCCCGGACCGTCCGCTCGCTCATCCTGCCGTCGTGGCCGACGATCGTGCCGTCAAGGTCGCTCGCCACGAGGCGCATGCGTCACTCCTTCTTAAAGATGGGACATCAACCCTACCCCCGCTGAGCGGGTGCCCGTACCGGGCGCCGGCTGTCAGTGGGTGAGTTCGTGCCGGGTGGGAGGGTTCGCTCCGGCCCGTGAGACGGTCACCGCCGCGGCGCGGGCCGCGTAGGCCAGGACGCCGGTGAGCTGCGCGGTGGTGATGCGCCGCAGCTCGCTGCGCCGGTGGGCGCCGTCCAACTCAAGGTCGACGAGGGCGCCGAGCAGGGCCGCCATGAAGGAATCCCCGGCGCCCACGGTGTCCATGACGCTGGTGACCGGCGCGCTGACCTCGGTGTTTCCGGCGGCACAGATACCCCACGGCCCCTTCGAGCCGCGGGTGACAACCATCACCGACGGACCAAGGGTCAGCCACTCCCGTGCCGATTCAAGGGCAGGGCGGCCCGGGTAGAGCCATTCGAGGTCCTCGTCCGAGGCCTTCACGATGTCGGACAGCGCGACGAACCGTTCGGCCTGACTGCGGGCGAACCCGCGGTCCGCAATGATGCTCGGCCTGCAGTTGGGGTCATAGGAGACGGTGGCCAGCGGATGGGCCACCTCGACCAGGGCCAGCACGTCGGCGGCCCCGGGGGCCAGCATCGTGGCGATGGATCCGACATGCAGCAGGGTGGTTCCCTGCAGCAGCTCCTCCCTGCGCTCAAGGAGCCCGGGCAGCTCCCAGACGAGCTCGAACTGATATGCCGCTCCTCCTGCGGGGTCGAGGCGGGCCGTTGCGACACTCGTGGGCTTGGAGTCGGGGGCGATCGGGAACAGCACCGAATTGTCCGACAGGTAGCTGCGGATCAGGTGCCCGTAGTCGTCGTCGCCGTAGCGTCCGATGAACTGCGCGGGGTGGCCCAGCCGGGCCAGGCCCACCGCGACGTTCATGGGGCTTCCCCCCACGTGCACGCGGGTCGGGGCGGTGTCGCTGACAACTTCGTCGATGAGGGTTTCCCCGATTACGGTGAGCACCAATTCAAACTACCAGTCCGGGCTGAACGCGCGCTTGGAATGACGTGCGCCCCCGGCTGGGGCTATCCGCCCTCCGGGACGGCTGTTTTTCCGGGCGGGGGCTTGCCCCGGAAGCGCCGGACACTGTAGACGATAAGGACCAGGGCGATCAGGGAGGACAGAACCATGCTGATACCCGTGGCCGAACCCCCGAAGAGCCACCACCTGGATTCAATGGGCCACCAGGCCGGCACCCCGGGCTGCACGGTCCAGACAACTCCGCACCCCATGACGGCGAAGGCGCAGAGGCAGCTCGCGGCGATGCGCGGGATGGTCTTCACGCCGATGGCTGCCGCATGGAAGGCCCGCGCCTTCATGGGGGCAAGCCGGCGGCGCGCCCAGGCGTACTGCTGCGAGAGGATGGCGAGGCCACCGACGAGCATCAGCAGGCCGGGGCCGGGAAGGACAAGCGCCGCGAAGCCAAAAACCACGCAGGTCCAGCCGGTCACTTCGATGCCGGTGCGCCGCACCCATCCATGCACCCTGATTTTTGCGGCCATTGACACAGGATGACACACCATCCTGAACGAATTCGACGGGTGGATCCCGCCACCTGCGAAGCACAGGAACAAAACCTAAAGTACATTCGTTTGCATATACACCTCCGGCCGGGGGTGGAGTTCTTCGAAGAGGGGTTTGACGGTGACGGCAAATACGAGCGGTTTGCACCATGTGACGGCGATTGCGGGGGATCCGCAGCGCAATGTCGATTTCTATATCCGGGGCCTCGGACTGCGCCTGGTGAAGCGGACGGTGAACTTCGACGATCCGGGCACGTACCACCTCTACTACGGCGACGAATCCGGCCGTCCGGGCTCGCTGCTCACCTTCTTCCCCTGGAAGGGTGTCCCGGCGGGCAGGATCGGCGCCGGACAGTCAACGACCACCGCTTTCTCGGTGCCCCAGGGCACCCTGGGCTGGTGGCAGAGCCACTTTCAGGACCTCGGCGTCGACTCGCAGATCACCGGAAGCTCCTCGGCGGAGGAACGCCTGTCGCTGAGGGACCCGGACGGGCTGCAGATCGACCTTGTGGCATCCTCCCTCGAGGATCCCCGCGACCCGTGGGACTCGGCATCCGTGCCGGCACAGTATGCGGTGCGCGGACAGCACTCCTCGGTGCTGACGGTTGCCGACCCCGAGGGCACCCTGGCGACGCTGACCCAGGACCTCGGCCTGGACATTCTCTCGGAGGGTGCGGACAGGTACCGGCTCTCGACCGGCGCAGGCGAGCCGGGCACGGTGGTCGACGTGATCGCCGACCCGCGCGCCGACCGCGGCCTGATCGCCGGGGGCACCGTGCACCACGTTGCCTTCCGCGTCCCGGACAAGGCCACCCAGGAGGCCTGGCGGGACGAATTGACCTCCCGCGGGCACGCCGTGACCGAGATCCTCGACCGGCAGTACTTCACCTCGATCTACTTCCGCGAACCCGGCGGCACCCTGTTCGAGATTGCCACCGACACCCCGGGCTTCAATATCGATGAGCCGCTGCTCGAGCTGGGCCGCGGCCTGAAGCTCCCGCCGTGGCTTGAGCCCAGCCGCGAGGCCATCGCCGCCTCCGTGGCCCCGCTGAGCCTGCCCGAGGAAAACAACCCCAGGCTTGCCGGGTCCGCCGGGGGCACCGCGACGGAGCCGACCGATGACTGAGACCCCGGCAACCCCCGCGCACCCCTGGCCGCACGTTTTCGAACCCGGCGACCCCGGGACTCCGGTGCTGCTGCTCCTGCACGGCACCGGCGGCAGCGAGCACGACCTGCTCCCCCTGGCCCCGCGTCTGTCCCCCGGGGCCGGAATCCTCTCCCCCCGCGGGCCGGTGAGCGAGAACGGCATGAACCGGTGGTTCCGGCGCCTGCGGGAGGGCGTGTTCGACACCGCCGACGTGGTCGCCCGGGCCGGGGAGCTTGCAGGCTTCCTCGGCTGGGCCCGGGAGGCCTACGGCCTCGGGGACCGGCCGGTGGCCGCTGTGGGCTTCTCCAACGGGGCCAATATCGCCCTGGCGACCGCGCTGCTCCACCCCGGAGAGCTCGACCGGGTGGTGGCCTTTTCTGGCATGTATCCCCTGGATGCGCACCCCGTCGACACCGACCTGGCCGGCACCCGCGTCGCACTGTTCAACGGCGCCGAGGACCCCATGGCCCCCCAGGACAGTGTCGAACGGCTCACCGCGGTCCTCCAGTCCCACGGCGCCGACGTCGAGCGCGCCACCCACCCGGGCGGCCATGGAATCACCGCCGACGACGTCACAGCCGCCGCTCTGTGGATCGGCCGGGCTGGGGTCGTAAGGTGAAATCATGACTACACCGAGCAGCTCGCCCGCTTCCCTGTCCGCCAAGGCCACGGAGTTCCTCAACCTCCACCGCGCCCCCGAGATCCTGCAGGTCGTCAACGTGTGGGATGCCATTTCCGCCAAGACCATCGCCGACGTTCCCGGAACCCGCGCGCTGGCCACGGCGGGTCACTCCATCGCGTCGAGCCTGGGCTACCAGGACGGCACCGTCCCGCTCGATCTCATGATCGATTCCATCTCCCGTATTGCGGCGGCGACCGAGCTGCCCGTCAGCGCCGACCTCGATGGCGGGTACGGCAATGCGGGTGAGACCGTGCGGCGCGCGATCGGCGTGGGCATCATCGGCGCCAATATCGAGGACCGGATGGAGCCCCTGGCCGACTCCGTGGCAAAGATGGAGGCAGCGGTGAAGGCCGGCGAGGCGGAAGGCGTCCCCTTCGTGCTCAATGCCCGCACCGACGCGTTCGTGCGCGGCGCGGGCCGCGACCCGAAGGAGGTCCTGGCCGAGGCGATCGAACGCGGCCGGGCGTACCTCGAGGTCGGCGCGTCGACCGTCTTCGTCCCGGGCCTCTTCGACGAGGACACGGTGCGTGCCCTCGTCGAAGGCATCGGGCAGAAGCGCCTCAGCGTGATCGGGATTCCGGGGTCCCTGGCCCCGGCCCGGCTCCAGGAACTGGGCGTGGCCCGCATTTCCTACGGCCCCTTCACCCAGCGGGTGGCCCTGACGGCCCTCGCGGACACCGCCGCGGACCTGCTCAACGGCGGCGTGCTGCCCGAAGGCATCCGCGCCCTGAACTAGGGCTCATCCGGCGGAGCCCTGCCGGGTGGTGGCGGCCCGGTCGACGGCCGCAACCACCCGCTCCCACGCTTCAGTGCCGGGAGTGATCATCGCGAAATGGTCGCCCGGAATCGGCAGGAGCTCCGCCGCCGAGCCCGCCCGCGCGGCGGCGGCCACATAGCTTTCGGACTGGCTCAGCGGGACCGTTGTGTCCTCCTCCCCGTGCAGCGCGTAAACGGGCACGGGAAGGGGCACCGCCGTCATGGGATCAGCCCACCGGTACCGGTCCGGCTCGTCCGCCGGGGATGCGCCGAGCAGGGCCTCGACGGCGCCGTTGCTGAGGTTCAGGTCGTGCGCCTGGGCGAGATTGAGCACTCCCGACTGGCTCACGACCGCCGTCAACGGCACCGCCGCCGGGCCCGCGCCCGGGGCGTCGGCGGGAAGGCCGTCGCGCCCCGCAGCCCACACGGCGAGGTGGCCGCCGGCGGAGTGGCCCAGGGCCGTCACGGCGGTCAGGTCGAGTCCGTGCCGCGCCGCCGCCTCGGCCAGAAGGTCGATCCCGGCTCCGATGTCCTCGAAGGTCCCGGGCCAGCCGCCGCCGTTGCCGACCCTGCGGTACTCGAGGTTCCAGCAGGCGTAGCCCCGGTCCGCCAGGTCCCGGGCCAGCGGTTCTCCCAGGTCGGCACCGTAGGTCGAACGCCAGTACCCGCCGTGGATGATCACCACCACCCCCGGCTGTGAGGCCGGTGAGGGCAGATAGAGATCGGCGAACTGGCTGGGATCGGAGCCGTAGCGGTAGCGCCGGGCGGCGCCGTCGGCCGGCGTCCCGGCACGGTTGGCCGGGCGGGCGCAGCCGGGCAGCACCGCAGCTCCCAGCGCGCCGAGGAGTGCCAATACGTTGCGTCGTCCCGGCTGGTTCACACCGGAAGCATAACCGTCGCGGCCGGCGGCTAGGATTGCAGAAACGCCGAGACCGGGAGGCCCTTTGTGAGCGCGTGGGATGACCTCGACGACCGCCTGCGCCCGGCGGTCGAAGCGTCGACGCGGGAGTTCACGCGGGTGCGGCCCCAGCTCGAGGCGGTGACCGAGGAGATGCGCCGCAGCATCTCGGCGATCTTCGACCCCTCGGACCTGCGGCCCCTGTTCGTCACCGCGCGCACCAAGACGGTCGAATCCTTCCGCGACAAGGCCTCCCGGATCCTCGCGCCCACCGAGCCGGGGGCGGTGCCGGCGCTCGTTTTCCCCGACCCGCTGCGCAACCTCACCGACCTCGTCGGGATCCGGGTCATCACCACCCTCCCCCATGAGGTGGACCTCGCCGCGAACCTCATCAAGCGCCAGCGGCAGGACTTCGATTGCCGCGGGGACCGCGAGAAGGACATCGGGTCGATCGAATCGGGCACCTACGGGTACTCGAGCCGGCACCTGATCATGCGCAGCATCCACAACGACGTCGTCCGGCGGTACCAGCAGGCCCTCGACCCCGATTCCAAGGCCGGCGGCAGCTACCTCTTCGAGGTGCAGGTCCGCACCGTCCTCGCCCATGCCTGGTCCGAGATCGAACACGACATCCGCTTCAAGGCCTCCAATCCCAAGGCGTGGAGCCCCTACTTCGACCGGCAGTTCACCGGGACGGCCGCGATGCTCGAAACCGTCGAGTCGGCCTTCGCCGAGCTCCACGAACGCTACGAGACGGTGACCGGGTTCTGGGACGAGGCCGGAGAGGGCAGCGCGCCGCTGACCCCCAACCGTATCCGGCACGTCTGGAAGACCCTGCTGCCCCACGTCGACCGGAAGGCCGACGACAACTGGGGCTGGGCCGCCGAACTCCTTGCCGCCCACGGGCTGCGAACCACCCTCGAACTCGTGGCCCTGCTGCAGGCCGACACCATCACCACGGTGCGCCGCGCCCTCGACCACCGGTACTCCCCCGGCCCCGACCGGCTGCTCGACGACATGCTGCTCTGGCACTACGGGCAGCGCCACATCGACCTCACGGCCGAGGCCCCCGACGCGGAGTCCACTCCGCGCCGGGACAGCCTCCAGCGCAGGATGCGCTCGATGCAGAACTACCGGGCCCTGCAGGAGAACACCCGTTGAGCCCCGCCGCCCATCGCTCCCCGGTTTGAGGTCCGTCCGCGGTGCCGGGCCGCAGGGGCCCGGCTACCCGATGGCGGTTCCTAGTTCTGGGAATCGTCGGGCGAGGACTCGTCGAGGGTCCAGCCGGTGATGAAGCCGGCGTCCTCCCCGGCGTCCCGGGTGTGCTGCCAGGCACGCTGCCGCTGGTCCTGCAGCGACTGGCGCAGCGAGGCCTGGGTGGAACCGAGCGACGGGACCCGATCGATCACGTCCATGGCCAGTGAGTACCGGTCGATCTGGTTCAGCATGGCCATGTCGAAGGGTGTTGTGGTCGTCCCCTCCTCCTTGTAGCCGCGGACGTGAAGGTTCGCGTGGTTGGTTCTGCGGTAGGTCAGGCGGTGGATCAGCCACGGGTAGCCGTGGTAGGCGAAGATCACGGGTCGATCAGTGGTGAACAGGTTGTCGAACGCCCGCGCCTTCAGCCCGTGCGGGTGCTCGGCGTCGTCCTGCAGCCGCATCAGGTCCACCACATTGACCACCCGGATCCTCAGCGACGGGATGCCCGCCTTGAGCAGGCCCGCCGCCGCGACCGTCTCGAGCGTCGGCACGTCGCCGGCGCAGCCGAGGACGACGTCCGGATCCGCTCCGGCGTCCTCTCGCCCGGCGAAGTCCCATACCCCGATGCCCCGCCGAACGTGCAGACGGGCCTCCTCGGGCCCGAGCCAGGTGGGATTGGGCTGCTTGCCGGTGATGATCACGTTGACGGTGTCCCGGGTCTGCATGCAGTGCTCGGTCACGGCCAGCATCGTGTTGGTGTCCGGCGGCAGGTAGACGCGGATCACGTCGGCCTTCTTGTTCACCACGTGGTCGATGAACCCGGGGTCCTGATGGGAGAACCCGTTATGGTCCTGCTGCCACACATGGCTGGAGAGCAGGTAATTGAAGGACGCGATCGGACGGCGCCAGGACAGGTCCTGGTGCACCTTGAGCCACTTGGCGAACTGGTTGAACATCGAGTCGACGATGTGGACGAACGCCTCGTAGCAGTTGAACACTCCGTGCCGTCCGGTGAGCAGGTAGCCCTCGAGCCAGCCCTGGCAGAGGTGCTCACTGAGCACCTCAAGGACCCGGCCGGAGCGGGCCAGATGCTCGTCGACCTCCTCGGTGCGTGCCTGCCACGCCTTGTCGGTGACGTCGTAGACCGCCGAGAGCCGGTTGGACGCCGTCTCGTCGGGGCCGAAGACGCGGAAGTTCGTGGGGTTCGCCGCGATGATGTCGCGCAGGTACCCGCCGACGGTGATCATCGGGCTCACCTTTTCGCTGCCCGGTGAGTCCACCTTCACGGCGTGGCCGAAGTAGTCGGGCAGCTTGAGGTCGCGCAGCAGCCAGCCGCCGTTGGCGTAGGGGGTGGCGCTCATCCGCAGGTCGCCCTCCGGCGCGAGGGAGGCGAGATCGGGGCGCAGCTCCCCGGTTTCGGTGAAGAGCTCCTCCGGTCCATAGGACCGCATCCACTCCTCGAGCTGGCGCAGGTGCCCGGGGCTGGTATGGATCTCCGACAGCGGCACCTGGTGGGAGCGCCAGGTGCCCTCGACCTGCTTGCCGTCGACGACGTCGGGCCCGGTCCAGCCCTTGGGCGAGCGCAGGACGATCATGGGCCAGCGGGGCGTCCCCTCCGGGAGGTCCCCGTCCGACCGGGCCCGCTGCTGGATGTCCCGGATCGTTGTGAGGCATTCGTCCAGGGCCGCCGCGAAATCCCGGTGCGCCTGCGCGGTGGCGCGCGGGTCGCTGACGGTGACGAAGTGGGGCTCGTAGCCGTAGCCGGACATCAGCTGCCGCAGCTGCTCTTCGGGCATGCGGGCCAGCACCGTGGGGTTGGCGATCTTGTAGCCGTTGAGGTGCAGGATAGGGAGTACGGCGCCGTCGAGGGCGGGATTGAGGAAGTTGTTGGAGTGCCAGCTTGCCGCCAGCGGGCCGGTTTCGGCCTCCCCGTCGCCCACCACGGCCACGGCCAGGAGGTCCGGATTGTCGAACACGGCGCCGTAGGCGTGGACGAGGGCGTAGCCGAGCTCACCGCCCTCGTGGATGGACCCGGGCGATTCGGGGGCCGCGTGGGAGGGGATGCCGCCGGGGTAGCTGAACTGCTTAAACAGGTCCTTCAGACCGGTTTCATCCCTGCCGATGTGTGAGTACACCTCGGAGTACGTTCCCTCGAGCCAGGCGTTGGCGACATTGGCCGGTCCGCCGTGGCCGGGGCCGGTGACGAACAGCATCGCCTGCCGCTGTTCCCGGATCACCCGGTTCAGGTGGGCGTAGACAAAGTTGAGGCCCGGGGTGGTCCCCCAGTGGCCGAGCAGCCGGGCCTTGACGTCGCCGCCTTCGAGCGGGCGCTTCAGCAGCGGGTTGTCACGAAGGTAGATCTGGCCGACGGAGAGGTAGTTCGCGGCCCGCCACCAGGCGTCGAGCCGCTCGAAATCGGGTTCCGGCATGGTGTTCCTCCTCGGATTGAACGACGCCGGCGGAGGCCTCCGCCGGCGGGTCTCAGTTTTCGACGGTCACATCGGAGGGTTTCTTGTCCGGCCGCCAGCCGCGCCAGACCGGGTGCCGCAGCCGGCCCCCGCCGGTGCGTTCGCTGTATTGGACCTCGCCGACGAGGGCCGGGCGCACCCAGCGCGCGTCCGCGGCGTCGGGGGCGGGGACATCTGGCAGGGGCGCTGTCTTGCGGGCCATCTTCTTCAGCCGGCCGCCCACCTCGGCCAGCTCCCGGTCGGTGAGCCCCGAACCCACCCGGCCAAGGTACTTCAGGTTCACCCCATCGGGCACCGCGACCAGGAGGGAGCCGATCTTCGAGGCGCGGTTGCCCTTCCCGGGGCGCCAGCCCACCACCACCACCTCCTGGGTGCGCTGGTGCTTGATCTTCAGCCACGCCTCCGTACGGGTTCCGGGGCGGTACACGCTGCTGCGGCGCTTGGCGACAATGCCCTCGAGCCCCAGGTCCCTGCTGGCCTCAACCGCTTCGGCCAGGGTGGCGTCAAGCTGCTCCGGTACCTGGATATGCCCGTCCTCCGGAGCGCTGACGGCGCCGTCGAGGATCTCCCTGCGGTTGCTGTAGCCGAGGGGGAGCAGGGAAGTGCCGTCGAGGTCGAGGAGGTCGAAGAGCATCAGCCGGACCGGTGTCCTCGCCCGGGCGGCGTCGATCTCGGCGGCCGAGGTGAGTTTCATCCGGGTCTGCAGCAGGCTGAAGTCGGGCCGGCCGCCGTCGTTGAGGGCCACGATTTCGCCGTCGAGCACCGCCGTCTCGGCGTTCACATAGTCGGCAAGGTTCCCCAGTTCCGGGTAGAGCAGGCTCATGTCATTGCCGTTGCGGCTCAACAGGCGCACGCCGCCGGCGGCGACGACGGCGATAGCCCTCACCCCGTCCCACTTCAGCTCGAACGCGAAGTCGGATTCATCGGGCAGGACCGTTGCGGAGGCCAGGGTCGCCAGCATGGGCGGCACGAAGTCAGGGGCGGCGCCGGGCCCGATGGTGCCATTCCCGGTCACCGGAAGATCCACCGATGGAACCGGACCGGAAAACCCTTCCGGGCCGGCCGCGGAGGCGGCGAGCCCGTCCCCGGTGACGGCAGCGGAGGAAGCGGAAGCCGACTGGTCCTTCATGAGGTGGATGAGCCAGTTGCGTCCTCCCGCCCCGGAACCGCCGGTGTTGATCAACGCGTACCGCCGGACGGCGCTGCCGGAACGGGCCAGGCCGCCGTTTTCCTTCCCGTACAGGGTGCAGATCACCTCTTTGCCGTCGCGCCACTTCTCCAGCTCGTAGGTTCCCGCATCCCAAATGGTCATCTCGCCCGCCCCGTATTCCCCCTTGGGAATATTTCCCTCGAAGGTGCCGTATTCCAGCGGGTGGTCCTCGGTCTGGACCGCCAGGTGGTTCCGGTCCGGCGTGGCGGGCGGGCCCTTGGGCAGGGCCCACGAGACGAGCACTCCCTCGCGCTCCAGCCGGAGATCATAGTGGAGGCGGCGCGCATGGTGTTCCTGGATGACGAAGCTGTTGCCCCCTGACGCTCCCACGGCGTCGGGCACGGGTTCCGGGGTCCTGCCGGCGTCGCGCATCGCCCGGTACTGGGCCAGGCGGTCCGGGGCGGAGCCCGCCGCGCCGCCGGTGCCGGCACCGTCCTGCGGGTCCGGATCGAGGCCGGCCAGGATGTCCCCCTGTTCCCGGACGCGCCGGAGCATCTCCCGGTAATCGAGGTGGGCCAGATCCGGGTCGTCGAGCTCGGCCCAGGTGCGCGGCGCGGCGACCGTCGGGTGGAAGCGTCCGCGCAGCGAATACGGCGCCACGGTGGTCTTATTCCGGTTGTTCTGGCTCCAGTCCACCAGAACGCGCCCGCCGCGCAGGGACTTCTTCATGTCGCTGACCGCCAGGTCGGGGTGGTCGGCCTCGAGGGCGCGGGCCAGCTCGTGGGCGACGCCGGAGACCTGCTCGGAGGTCAGCTTCCCGTCCAATCGGCAGTACAGGTGGAGGCCCTTGGAACCGCTTGTCACCGGCCACGGTTCAAGGCCCATGCCGGTGAGGATCTCCCGGGCCAGCCGGGCCACCTCGGCGCATTCGGCCAGGCCCGCTCCCGGCCCGGGGTCAAGGTCGAGCACCATCCGGTCCGGGTTGCCCACCGCCGAGTGCGGGCCGAACCGCCACTGGGGCACATGGACCTCCAGGGCCCCGATCTGACCAAACCAGGTGAGGGTGGCCAGATCGTTCACCACCGGGTACACGTTCGTGTGGTCCTTGTGCCGGATCGGGTGGCGGGGCAGCCAGGCCGGAGCCGCGGCGTCGAGGTTCTTTTGGAAGAAGACCTGGCCGGGGGCATCGGCGGTCCCCACCCCGTGCACCCAGCGCTTGCGGGTCGCGGGCCGGTCGCGGGCATGCCGGATCAGGGGCTCGGCCACCGCCGCGTAGTACGCCAGCACATCGGCCTTGGTGGTGCCGGTCTCCGGGTACAGCACCTTGTCCAGGCTCGAGAGCCGCAGGGAACGCCCGTCGACCGTGACGGTCTGCACACTGCGGGAACCCGGGAGAGCCATTTCCCCAGTGTTGTCCGGATGGGCGCCGAATTCCACTACCGGAAGGCCGCGGATCCTCCCGTCACCCTCACCCCGTGCGGCGGGTCAGGACGAGAACTGGGAGGTGTACCGGTCGACGTAGACCTGCCAGAGGGCCGGATCCTGGCCGAGGTCGCGCTCATTGAGGTAGTCGTCGAGACCCATCAGGGTCAGGTGCCAACCGGCGGCGGAAACGGCGATCTGGGCGGAATCCGCAGGCGAAATCGTCAGCACCAGCAGGGTGCCGCCGTCCTCCTGTCGCGTGAACTCCCACCGCAGGACCTCCCGGTCCCAGGTGAAGGCCAGCACCGTGGGCTTGGAGGCCTCAAGCACCGTGCCCTTCAGCGGTCGCTGGCCCGGTACCTTGAAGATGACCTCGGCGTCCCGGCGCGGCAGGATGTCCATTTCGGCGGGGAACCAGTACTTGAGCTTGCCCGGATCCGTCAGGTGCTTCCACATCACCGCCGGCGGGACAGCGAACCGCATCTCGAAGCGCAGGGCGGGTGCGCCGTCGTCGGTGGTGGTGCGGCTGACTGTCGGTTCTGCGGTGGAGGAAGTCACCTATCCATCGTAGACCGCGGAAAAACCGGCTCTGGCTAGGTGTGCTGCCGGTGGTGTTCACTTGTTCCATGAGAGCCATCTGGAAGGGAGCCGTCGCGTTCGGGCTGGTGAACGTGCCCGTGAAGGTGTACAGCGCCACCGAAGACCACGACATCGGCCTCCACCAGGTCCACGACAAGGACGGCGGGCGGATCCGCTACCAGCGACGGTGTGAGATCTGCGGGGAAGTGGTCGACTACAAGAACATCGACAAGGCCTACGACGACGGCGAGCACACCGTGGTGCTGACCGAGGAGGACCTCAGCTCCCTTCCGGTCGAGAAAAGCCGTGAGATCGAGGTGGTCGAGTTCGTTCCCAGCGACCAGATCGACCCCATCATGTACGACCGCTCCTACTTCCTTGAGCCCGATTCGGCCTCCACCAAGGCGTATGTGCTGCTCCGGAAAACCCTCGAGGAGACCGACCGGACGGCGATCGTCCAGTTCTCCCTCCGGCAGAAGAGCCGGCTCGGTGCACTGCGGGTCCGCGGCGAGGTCCTGATGCTCCAGTCGCTGCTCTGGGATGACGAGGTGCGCGAAGCCTCCTTCCCGGCGCTCGAGGAAAAGGTGCGCATCTCCGCCAAGGAGAAGCAGATGTCCGCGGCCCTCGTCGATTCCTTCTCCACGGACTTCGACCCTGAGAACTTCACCGACGAATACCAGGTGCAGCTGCGCACCCTGATCGACGCGAAGATCGAGAAGGGCGACACGCTGAGCACCGAGGAGACCTTCGGCGCGTCGGAGGAGGACGATACCAACGTCCTCGACCTGATGGAGGCCCTGCGCCGCAGCCTCGAGAAAAACCGCGAGAAGAAATCCGGCGGCAAAAAGGACTCGAGCAGTTCCAAGAAGAAGGGAGCGTAATGGGTTTCTTCACCGACTCCCACGGCAGGCAGGGCATCGCCCAGCGCCCCAATGCCCTGATCCTGGCCTGGGCCGGACTGGGCGCGGCGTCCCTGATGGCACTGAAGGACGAAAACCGCAGGGTGCTCGGCCGGGCCAGCACCGCCAGCCTCGCCATCTGGGCCGTCCTTGAGGCCGCCGCCGGCGACAGCGGGTTCCGCAGGACGGCCGGAGCGCTGACCCTGGCCTGGCTGGTGCGGCGCTAGCGTTCCTCAAACACATCCGGGACGCCGTCCCGGTCGGCGTCGACCGTTTCCTTGGCTTCGATCTGCCGGTAGTGGCGGTTGCGGAAGCGCAGGATGAGGGCCGCCGCGAGCGCGGCGAGGAGCGAGCCGATCAGCACCGCGACCTTTGCGTGGTCGTCCTCGGGGGTGCCCTGGCCGAAACCGAGCTCCGCAATGAGCAGGGAGACGGTGAAGCCGATGCCAGCCAGGATGGCGGCCCCGGCGATGTCCACCCAGGACAGGTCGGGGTCGAGGTTAGCCTTTTCGGCCTTGGTCACGAGCCAGACCGCCAGCAGGATACCGACCGGCTTTCCGACAACCAGTGCCAGGACGATGCCCACGGCGATCGGGTCGGTGATGGCGCTGAGGAACCCCGAAGCGCCGCCGATCGTCACCCCCGCCGAGAAAAAGGCGAAGACCGGCACTGCGACACCTGCTGACAGGGGCCGGATGCGGTGCTCCATCGTGTCCGCCAGCCCCTCGGCGTCCGGCACGGTGGAGCCCACGGCCTGGGCTTTCCGCGGGGGCCGGACCGGAATGGCGAAGCCCAACAGCACCCCTGCCACCGTGGCGTGGATCCCGGAAGCGTGCACCAGGGTCCAGACGATGAATCCGAGGGGCAGCAGGATCAGCCACGGCGCCATCACGTGGCGCTGGAAGAACCGGGAGAACCGGTGGGCCAGGAAGGCGTAGAGCGCAAGCGGAAGCACTGCCAGCAGCAGGGGCGCAGCGGCGATGTCCCCTGAATAGAAGAAGGCGATGATGCTGATGGCGATCAGGTCGTCCACGACGGCCAGGGTGAGTAGGAAGATCCGCAGTGCCCCGGGAAGGTGGGATCCGACGACGGCGAGCACCGCCAGGGCGAAGGCGATGTCGGTGGCCGTGGGAATCGCCCAGCCCCGCAGGGCGTCCGAGCCGCTGGTCAGGATCACCGCAGCGTAGATCAGCGCGGGCACCACGACTCCCCCTACAGCGGCGGCGACCGGCACGATGGCACGGGAGAAGCGGCGCAGATCACCGGCGACGAACTCCCGCTTCAGTTCGAGGCCTGCGAGAAAGAAGAAGATGGCCAGCAGGCCGTCGGCCGCCCAGGCACCGACACTGAGTTCGAGGTGCAGCGGTTCGTAGCCGAATTTGGTGTCGCGCAGGGCGAAGTATCCGTCGGCGGCCGGAGTGTTGGCGAGGATGAGCGCCAGCGCCGTCGCGAGGAGCAGGAGCGCACCGCCCACCGTCTCCTTGCGCAGGATCGCTGAAATCCTTCGATGTTCGGGGTAGCTGGCACGGGTGAAGACCCGCTTGGCCGCGGGCCTGCCGGAAGGGTTCAGGGGTGGGGAGGGCGTGGAGGACAAGAAAAGCTCCTTGTGTCGGCGGTCACTTGAGACAGCGCCGACCAGACTTCCCGGCTCACCGCTGTCCATTCTACCGGGCGGCGTACGGAACCGGAGCGGAGCGGCCCCGGCCCCGCGGGGTCGGGTTTGGAGCGGACAGGAAATGCCCTAAGCTATTGGAGAACCATCTGCCTGTGTAGCTCAGTCTGGTAGAGCATCCGCTTCACACGCGGAAGGCCCGGGGATCGAGGCCCCGCGCAGGCACCAAAAGCCCTCCCGCAGTATCTTTGCGGGAGGGCTGCGTTTTTAAGCCCCTGCTGCGACGGCTTCCCTACCCTGTTCCCCTCCCTGGCGCTGCCTCCGCCGTCCATATCCCGGTTATGACGTCCGCGTCGGCCGGACCTCAAAAAAAGTCGGCTTACCACTTGGCACTCTCCCCCTGAGAGTGCTAATTTAACTGCAGGTTGAGCGGAACCCGCTCAACTCTTGTAGATGAAGAAACCACCACCGTCGGTGGCCGTTGTGCGAAGGAGTTGTTTTCAAATGGCCATGAAGTTCGACCCGTTCCGGGAACTGGACCGCGTCGCCGGCGCGCTGCTGGATCCCCGGCAGGGGCTGCGCCTGATGCCCATGGACCTGTACCGCGAGGGCGACCACTACATCCTGACCGCTGACCTTCCGGGCATCGATCCGGGCTCCGTCGATATTGACGTCGACGGCCAGCTGCTCACCATCCGGGCCGAGCGCACCCTGCGCGGTGCCGAAGGGGTCAAGTGGCTGACCCGCGAACGCGAGAGCGGATCCTTCCTCCGCCAGCTCAACCTCGGCCAGGGGATCGACATCGACGCCATCTCGGCCCGTTACGAGAACGGCGTGCTGAGCGTCAACATCCCCGTGACCGAGCGGGCGAAGCCGCGGAAGATCGAGATCATGTCGGGAACGGATTCCGAGGCAGTCAAGGGCGAGTCCGTTGAGGGCGGATCCGGGCAGAAGACCGTCGAAGCCTAGGAGCCGCAGGGCTCTCCCCCTCCCCGGCCGGGCCCGGGCGCACCGAGCGCCCGGGCCCGGCCTTCACCTTTTTCAGCCAGCGGATTTTCCTTGCAAACACCAGCGCCTGCGGAAAGGATGGCGGGATGGATTTCTCTCCCGCCACCGCCATCGTCACGGGATCCGATTCGGGGATTGGCAGGGCCACCGCCCTGGCCCTGGCCGAGGCCGGGCTCGACGTCGGCATCACCTGGCACTCGGACTCGGAGGGGGCGGAGGAGACCGCCCGCGGAGTCCGCGCCTTCGGGCGGAAGGCCGTCGTCGCCCGGCTCGACACCACCGACGCCCCCGCCTGCGGCGACGTCGTGGACGCGATGGCCGAGGAGCTCGGCGGCGTCGACGTCTTCGTCAACAACGCCGGCGTCAACGGCGGCACCCTGTTCCTCGAGACCGACTGGGACACCTGGCGCGGCACCCTCGCCGCGAACCTCGACGGGGCGTTCGTCTGCATCCAGCGGGCCGCGGGCCGGATGGTCACGGCCGGCCGGGGCGGGCGCATCATCGCGGTCACCAGCGTGCACCAGGAGCAGCCCCGGGTCGGTTCCGCGGCGTACGACGCCTCCAAGCACGGGCTCGGCGGGCTGGTGCGTACCATCGCCCTCGAGCTGGCCGACCGGGGCATCACGGCCAACGCGGTGCTGCCCGGTGAGATCTCGACCCCTATGAACGACGCCGAGGACGTTGACCCCCGGACCGTCGACCGGCCGGGCATCCCGGTGGGCCGCCCAGGCGACGCGAAGGAGGTCGCCGCGGTCATCGCCTTCCTCGCCTCGCCGGCGTCGAGTTACGTCAACGGGGCATCGTTCGTCGTGGACGGCGGCATGCTCCAGATGGGCCCGCAGGCAGGGTCGCACCTGACCAGCGGGGCGTGGCGCTCGCTCTGAGAAGCCGTACCCGGGCCTGTAACGTAGACCGGGTGAAACCCGTACCTTCCCGCCTCACCGCAGCCGCCTCCGCCGTCATCCTCGGCGTCACGCTCGCCGCCTGCGGGTCCGACTATCCACTGGGCCCGGAGCAGGAAGCCGCTGCACGCAACGCCGACTCGAAGCTCCAGGGGGCCATCACCGGCGCCGGTTCTTCGGCGCAGGGACCCGCCATGGAGGCGTGGCGGGCGGCCTTCGCCACCGTCAACCCGCGCGCCCAGGTGCAGTATTCCCCCGACGGCTCCGGTGCCGGACGCGGAGCGCTTCTGGCCGGGGCGGTGACCTTCGCCGGGTCCGACGCCTACCTCAGCGACGAGGAGCTCGCCGAATCGACCGAGGCCTGCGGGTCGGGCGGCGCCTTCAACATTCCCGCCTACGTCTCCCCCATCAGCATCGCCTTCAACCTCCCGGGCATCACCGAGCTGAACCTCGACGCGGCGGCCATCGCCAAGATCTTCCGCGGTGAGATCACCGTCTGGAACGACCCGGAGATCGCCTCGCAGAACCCGGGCGTCGACCTGCCCGGGACGCGCATCGCCCCGGTCAGCAGGTCCGACGACTCTGGAACCACCGAGAACTTCACCGACTACCTCCACGCCGTGGTGCCCGAGATCTGGACCGATGAGCCCGACGGCACCTGGCCCGGAAACATCGGCGGGGAGAACTCCAAGGGCAACTCCGGGGTGGTCAGCACCGTCTCGGGCACCGAGGGCGCCGTGACCTACGCCGATGACTCCGCCGTCGGACCGCCCCTTGGACGGGTGAACCTGCGCGTGGGCAGCGAGTACGTGCCCGTCAGCGCCGAAGCCGCCGCGGCCGCCGTCGACCTCGCGTCGATGGTTCCCGGCCGCCCCGACTACGACATGTCCCTCGAACTTGACCGCACCACGACGGCCCCGGGGGCGTATCCCCTCGTGCTGGTGTCCTACCACATCTACTGCACGAGCTATGAGAACGAACAGTCGGCCGAGGTGGCCAAGGCGTTCGGCGAGTATGCGGTGAGTGAGGAGGGCCAGCAGGAGGCGGCCGAGGCCGCGAAGAGCGCCCCGCTCTCGGCCGAGCTCTCCCGCCGGGCCATGCAGTCGATTGCCGGGATCACCGTGGCGAAGAGCTGACAGCGCCTTCCCGGGCAAGGACAGAACGACGGCGGGGCACCGGTTGGTGCCCCGCCGTCGTCGTCCGTGCGCCGGCTCGGCGCCTACTGTCCGGCGCGCGGCCCGCCCGACTCCGGGTCATCGAGGGAGAGGTCCGGAAGGTCGCCGTTGGCCGGGGACGCATCGGCGCTCACTCCGCTGGGGGGCGCGCTGATGTCGCCGCGCCAGGCGCCGCTTTCGCCGCCGCTCTTTTCGATGAACTCCTTGAAGCGCTTGAGGTCGGCTTTCACCTGGCGCTTGTCGGCATTGACGACCGAGCCGATCTTCTCGGTGAAGGTTTCGGGGTGCCAGTCGAGCTGCACCATCAACCGGGTGGTGTTGTCGTCGATCCGGTGGAAGGTCACCACGCCGGCGTGGGATTCGCCGTCGGTGCTCTTCCAGGCAACCCGCTCGTCGGGGTGCTGCTCCGTGATCTCGGCATCGAACTCCCGCTTCACGCCGCCGATGCTTGTCACCCAGTGGGTGGAGGTGGCGGAAAGCTGGGTCACCGAGTCGACGCCGCCCATGAACTTGGGGAAGGTCTCGAACTGTGTCCACTGGTTGTAGGCCGTGCTGACCGGTACCGAAACTTCAATCGATTCCTGGACTGTTGCCATAACGCGTTCCTCCTTGGGTGGCGCCGGGACCGCTGTCCGCGGCCGGCTTGGACTCCACGTGATTCGCAAGATAATCAAACAATAAGTACCCTTATGATATGCAGATCCGTTGGATTTGGCCAATGCGCGGTTCCCGGATGACGGTCCTTTTCCTCCGGAAACGCGCCGGTTGGCCGAGCCCCAGCGGGCATCGTTCCTACGTCTGGAGGACCTTTGAAGGCATCATCCGCACTGACCGATAACCTGCAGTCAGTCCTGGTCGACCTGATCGAACTCCACCTGCAGGGCAAGCAGGCTCACTGGAATGTCGTCGGCAAGAACTTCCGAACCATGCACCTGCAGCTCGATGAAATCATCGACGATGCCCGGCTGTTCACCGACCAGCTCGCCGAACGCATGCGCGCCCTGCACGCGGTTCCCGACGGCCGCAGCGCCACAGTGGCCTCGAACACCTCGATCGACCAGTTCCCGGCCGGGCTCGTCTCGACCCAGGAGACCATTCCCCGGGTGGTCCGCATGCTCGAGTCGGCGGTCCAGCGCATGCGCGACGTCCACGACCAGGTCGACGAGGAAGATCCGACGACCGCCGACATCCTCCACGGTTTCATCGAGAAACTCGAGCAGTACGCGTGGATGGTCGAGGCCGAAAACATGGAGCCGACCACCGAGGTGACCGAGCCCGCCCGGGCCGCCTCCGCCTAGCCCGTCACCCGGACCGGACACCGCCACGGGGCGGTGTCCGGGTGCGGCCTTCGACACGAAGCCACAATCTTGTAGTGTGTAGGCTTGTTAACGGTCTAGCAGAAGGCCGATCACGAACACTTCCGGAGTTTGTGCATCGGTCCCTGAATCCGTGGGGTGCGCCAGCGGCCGATGCTCCATCTGGGACGACCGAACGAAACAGGACCAGAGATCATGGCCGACAGGGTTGCCGGGCAAACACCCACCGACTACCTTCAGGAACTCATCCTCGAAACCGACGATGTCGAAGAATTCCTCAACGAATTCGCGGCGTTTTCGGCCAACCAGCTGTTTGACCGCACCGGCGAGGTGCTCTGCGGAGTCACACTTCTCCGGAGCAGGCGGGCGGGCACCGTGGCCAGCAGCAGCCCCGAGGCCAAGGAGCTCGACGAGATCCAGTACCGCCACGCGGACGGACCAGGCCTGACCGCCTGCGTTGAGCACCGGACCGTCCACGTGGCGGACGTGGCCACCGATGAACGGTGGCCCGACTACCTGTCCGATATTTCGCAGCACGGGGTGCAGTCGATCCTTGGAGTGCCCTTCGACCTCGAAGCGGGAACGATGGCGGCGCTGAACGTCTACTCCATGCAGAACGGAGGCTTCGACGAGGAGTCGATCCGCACCGCCGAGGGATTCGTCCGCCAGACCTCCAAGGCGCTGATGCTCTCGGTCCGCCTGGCCCAGCACAGCGACTCGGTGTCCAACCTCAAGGCTGCGATGAAATCCCGCACCGCCATCGATATCGCCATCGGGATCATCATGGCCCAGAACCGCTGCAGCCAGCAGGAGGCCTTCAACATCCTCAAGGCGGTCTCGAGCAGCCGCAACCGGAAGGTGCGCGATATCGCCGCCTCCGTGGTGGCCTCAATCGGCCAGGGCGAGCCCGAGACGCACTTCGAGGCCTGAGGGGGGTCCGCCGGCCGCGGCGTGGCGATCCGGGCCCCACCCAACCCGTCGAAACTGCAGCTCACCACCCTCCGCGGCGCCCAAAGCGTGGTTACCTGCAGACTCGCGGCGACCTCAACGGCGGGGATTCCCGGGAACCGGGCATCCTCAGCGGCGCCGGCCCCGGCGGTTCTGCGGCGTCCCCGAGCCTGGCTTTCCTGCTTTCCCGGAGCCCTTCCGGGGCTCGGGCTTGGCGCCGGACGGTGCGGCCTGCTTCTTCGACCCCTGCTGGGCCGCCTTCCGCGCCGATGCCTTCTGCGACGCACTTTTCCGCGGCCCGTCCGCGGCCGAGGGCTGACGCGAACTGCGGGCGGTCCTGCCGCGCACGATCCCGATGAACTCCTCGACGTCCTGCGAGTCGTTCCCCTCGAGCCAGGCGATGCCGATCGTGGTTCCCGGAAGTTCAGGCACCGGCCGGTGCACCGCGTCCCTGCGGGCATGCAGCCGGGCCAGGGACATCGGGAGCACCACGACGCCGGCTCCCGACGCCGCCACCTCCACCGCTCCCGCCGGGCCTCCGCACTCCGCGACATCGAGCAGGTTCTCCGCCTCGAGCTCGGCCAGCGGCACCTCGTCGTACAACGAGATTTCATGCTCCTTGGAGGAAACCACCACTGCCTGTTCCTCGTACAGCGGGATGATGAACAGGTTCTCGCGGTCCACGGGCAGCCGGACGAAGAGGACGTCGGCGGCGGCGGAGTGCAGGGCGGCCACGGCGTCGTCGCCGTACTGCTGCAGCTCCAGCGGCACATCCGGGTGCCGCTCCCGCCACCGGCCCACCCATTTGCCCGGGGTGACGCCGGCGACGAAGCCCACGGAAAGCGTTCGGGGCTTGAACTCTGGCACAACCTCACCCTAGTCCACCGGCGGCCGGGGCAGCGCCGGGGACGGTTACGCTTGGATCATGACCCCCGCAAAAACCCCGCAGACCATGAAGCCGGCCACCGCGGCCAAGAAACTTGGCATTTTCCTGCCCGCCGCACCCTCGGAATTCCAGGAGCGGGAACTGACGCGTGGAGAGTTCAACGAACTGCAGCAGAGCCCGCCGGAGTGGCTTGCCGAGCTGCGCCGCAACGGGCCGCACCCCCGTCCCGTGGTGGCGCAGAAGCTGGGGATTTCCGTCAGCGGGCTGGCCCGCGGCGGCGTCACGGAGGCACTGACCACCGCGCAGATCACGGCGTTGCTTCAGGATCCCCCGGCCTGGCTCGTCACCGAACGCGCCACCCAGGCCGAGGTGCGGGCCGAGGCCGCCCGCGTCAAGGAGCGCAACGCCCAGCGGGCCCAACAGGACCCCGCTCCGCGCCCGGACAAGAAGTAGCCGCGCAGGAACAGCCGTTGTCCGGATGAACCGCTTTTAACGCCGGTTTTCCTCCACTGCGTAGCACATTTGAGGCTCTTCCCGGGCCGTGGCCTCCGATTGACTTAATAGAACACGTATTCGAATATTGAGTCGTGACTCCACCAGCCGCAGGCGCCCTTGAGCAGGACGAGCCGTCCTTCTCCGGTTCCGGCGCGTCCGGTCCCCGGCTGATGACCACGCCGTCTCCGGCCGTCCTTCCGGTGGACCTGCAGCAGCGCATCAACCAGATGCAGACCAGCCGGCTGGACTCGAAGCGGCTTCCCACGGTTCCGGCGCTGGCGAGGATCCTGCCCGGCGGCGGCCTGCAGTCCGGGGGCTCCTACTCGGTGCGGAACTCCGCCGCCCTGGCCATGGCGCTGCTGGCCGGACCCTCGGCCCAGGGGGCCTGGTGCGGGGTGGTCGGCCTGCCCGAGTTCAGCGTGGAGGCAGCGCGGGAATTCGGAATCAACCTTGACCGGCTGATCCTGGTGCCCGCCCCGGGAGCCCAGTGGCTCACTGTGACCGCGGCCCTGGTCGATGTGGTGTCGGTGGTCCTGACGCGCGCACCCGAACACCTCGCCCCCACCGATACGGCCCGGCTCAAGGCGAGGCTTCGGCAGCGCGGGGCCGCCATGATCACCCTGGGGAGCTGGCAGCAGAGCGACTCAACCCTGGGTGTCGCCGAAAGTGCATGGGAGGGACTGGGCTCCGGGAGGGGCCACCTGCGCGCCCGCCGGATGAAGATCACCGCCACCCACCCCTCGGGCAGGTCCCGTCACGCCTACCTCTGGCTTGCCGACCTGCAGCACGGGCTGCGGGATCCGGCCGGCGGGCACCTCCCCGCCAGCGATGGCACCCCGGTCTCCTCCGACGGCGGGGATCCCCTCTTCTGGCCCACCCTGATGAACTCCTGATGGACAGCGAACCCCCCGGAGACGGCTCCCCGCCCGCCACCCGAACCCTCCTGCTGTGGTGCCCGGACTGGCCGATCACGGCCGCCCTGCGTGAACATTCCCTCGAGGCCGATGCGGCCCTTGCCCTGATGGCGAAGGGAGAGGTTTTTGCCTGTTCCCCGGCCGCCCGCCAGGACGGGGTGCGCCGGGGGCTGCGGGTCCGCGAGGCCCAGGCCCGGTGCCCGCACCTGATCTGCCTTCCCTACGACCCGGACCTCGACCAGCGCAGCTTCGAACCGGTCACCGCCGCCGTTGAAGCCATCCTGCCCGGGGTGCAGGTTCTCCGGCCGGGCCTGTGCGCGGTCCGGGCCAAGGGCCCCTCCCGTTACTACGGCAGCGAGGAGAAGCTGGCCTCCGTCGTCTTCACGACCCTTGCAGCCATCGGCCTGGCGGATGTGCGGATCGGGATCGCCGACGGATTGTTCGCCGCCGAACAGGCGGCCCGGGTCGCCGAGGAGACCGACGACGCCGACGCGCCGCTGTGCATCATCCCGCCCGGGCGCTCCCCCTGGTTCCTCAGCACCTTTCCCCTCGACGTCCTCGACCAGCCGAAGCTCGCGGTGCTGCTGCGCCGCCTGGGAATTCGCTCGCTTGGTGACTTCGCCGCACTGAAGGCGGCGGATGTCCGCAACCGGTTCGGTGAAGAGGGTGCGCTGGCGCACCGGATGGCCAGCGGGATCGACTCCGCGGCCGTGGTGCCGCGCCTGCCCCCGCCGCAGTTGGACTCCGCCGTCGATTTCGAGCCGCCGCTGGTGCGCATCGACCAGTTGGCCTTTGCCTTCCGGATGTCCGCCGAAGCCTTCGTCGGCCGGCTGCGGGGCGCCGGGCTTGTCTGCACGGTCCTGCGGGTGGTGTTGAGCAGCGATTCCGGGGAGGTGTCCGAGCGCACCTGGCAGCACCCCCGCTGGTTCGACGCCGACGACGTGGTGGACCGGGTGCGGTGGCAGCTGCAGGGGGGAAGGAACGCCGACAGCGGCCTGAGCTCGGGCATCACCCGGGTGCACGTGGATCCGGTGACCGTGGAGGACCTCGGCGACCATGCCGACGGGCTGTGGGGAACGGGCCCCGACGAGAGCGTCCACCACGGCCTGGCCCGGATCCAGAGCATGCTCGGCCACGGTGCCGTCCTCACCGCGATTATTGCCGGCGGGCGCCTCCTGGCGGACCGCCGCGTCTACATCCCCTGGGGGGACGCACCCCCCGGCTCCGCGGGAACGCTTCCCCGGGACCGGAACCTGCCCTGGCCCGGGAGGCTGCCGGGGCCCGTCCCCGCCACGGTGTTCGCCGAACCGGTTCCGGCCGTCGTCGTCGATGCCGCGGGAAACGGAGTCGACGTCGACGGCCGGGGGGTGCTCAGCGCGGACCCTGCGTTTTTTTCGGCCGGCCGGAACGCCGGACCACGGTGGCCGGTGCAGTCCTGGGCCGGGCCCTGGCCGATCACCGAGCGCTGGTGGGATCCGGCGGGCCGCGTCCTGAACCGGTTCCAGCTGGTCGATCCGTCGGGGTCGGCCTGGCTGTTCCTCCTCGAGGACCACCGGTGGTGGGCCGAAGCCACCTATGACTGATGCGCTGGTGCACTGACCACTGATGTACTGACCCGCCGGCCGATGCGCCGGCCAAACCACCACCACCAATCAGGAGGCGACCATGGGATGGAGCAACCCGCCCGTACCGTGGTCGGATTTTGAGCGGAATCTTTCGGATTCGACCCGGCCGGGGCTGCCTCCGCCGGGTGCCGACGGTGGGGACAGCCCGGCATGGTCGCGCAAGCGCCAGCCCTACACCCAGCCGTCCGGTTCCGAACCGGAGGCCGGCCCCGCGGTGCCCTATGCCGAACTCCACGTGCACTCGAATTTCAGCTTCCTCGACGGGGCTTCAAGCCCCGAGCACCTCATTGAGGAGGCCCGGCGGCTCCGGCTGCAGGGACTCGCCCTGACCGACCACGACGGGCTGTACGGGGCGGTCCGCTTCGCCGAGGCGGCCGAAAAGCACTCCGGACTTTCCACCATCTACGGCGCCGAACTCTCCCTCGGGCTGTCCAAGCCCCAGAACGGGGAGGCGGACCCCGAAGGCAGCCACCTGCTGGTCCTGGCCCGGGGATCGGCCGGCTACCACCGCCTGGCCGGGGCCATCACCGCGGCGCAGCTTTCCAGCGGTGCGGAGAAGGGCAGGCCCCGGTACGACGTCGGGGAGCTCGCCGCGCAGTCCGCGGGCCACTTCTTCATCCTCACCGGGTGCCGGAAGGGCACCGTGCGGCAGGCCCTTGCCTCCGGAGGCGCACCCGCGGCCGAAACCGAACTGCGGCACCTGGCCGAACTGTTCGGCCGGGACAACGTGGCCGTCGAACTCTTCGACCACGGCAATCCCACCGACAGTGTCATCAACGACGCCCTGGCCGCGCTGGCCGCCGGGCTGGGCCTGCCGCTGGTGGCCACCAACAATGTTCACTACGCCGACCCGGGCCGGTACCGGACCGCCACGGCACTGGCGGCGGTCCGGGCGCGCCGGAGCCTCGACCAGATGGACGGCTGGCTTCCGGCGGCGGGCACCGCGCACCTGCGCAGCGGCGCCGAAATGGCGGCGAGGTTCCGGGAGTACCCGGGCGCCGTGGAGCGCACCGTCGACCTGGCGGCGGACCTGGCGTTCCGGCTGCGCAGCGTTCGGCCCGGCCTGCCAAACCTCGACCTGCCGGAGGGCCACACGCAGATGAGCTACCTGCGCCGGCTTGTGTGGGAGGGGGCGGACCGGCTCTATCCCGGCCGGGAGGAGGTCCGGGACCGGATCCAGCGGGAGCTCGATGTCATCGAGAGCAAGAACTTTCCGGGCTACTTCCTCATCGTCCACGATCTGGTTCAGTTTGCACGGAGCCAGGGCATCCTGTGCCAGGGGCGGGGGTCGGCGGCCAATTCGGCCGTGTGCTACCTGCTGGAGATCACCGCCGTGGATTCGATCAAGTACCAGCTGCCCTTCGAACGCTTCCTCTCCAGCATGCGCGATGAGGAGCCCGATATCGACGTCGACTTCGATTCGGACCGGCGCGAGGAGGTCATCCAGTACGTCTACCGCAAGTACGGGCGGTTCAACGCCGCCCAGGTGGCCAATGTCATCACCTACCGTCCCAAGTTCGCGGTGCGGGACATGGCCAAGGCGCTCGGGCACAGCCCCGGACAGCAGGATGCCTGGTCCAAGCAGGTGGAGCGCTGGGGAGGCCTTGTCTCAAGCACCGACCACGACATCCCCGAACCAGTGGTGGAACTCGCCCGGAGCATTCTGACCTTTCCGCGGCATCTGGGCATCCATTCGGGCGGCATGGTGCTCACGGACCGGCCCGTGGGAGAAGTATGCCCCATCGAGCATGGAAGGATGGAGGGGCGCACGGTCCTGCAGTGGGACAAGGACGACTGCGCGTGGATGGGGCTGGTGAAGTTCGACCTGCTCGGCCTCGGGATCCTCGCCGCAATCCAGTACAACTTCGACCTGGTGGAGGAACACTTCGGCGAGAAATGGGAGCTGGCCACCATTCCCAAGGAGGAACAGGGCGTCTATGACATGCTGTGCTTCGCCGATTCGGTGGGGGTCTTCCAGGTGGAGAGCAGGGCCCAGATGGGAATGCTTCCCCGGCTGCAGCCCCGTCAGTTCTACGATCTGGTCATCGAGGTGGCACTGGTACGGCCGGGGCCCATCCAGGGCGGGGCGGTCCACCCCTATATCAAGCGCAAAATGGGGGAGGAGGAGGTCCGCTACCTCCATCCGGAACTCGAGCCCGTCCTTGAGCGGACCCTCGGCGTGCCGCTGTTCCAGGAACAGCTGATGCAGATGGCCATGGTGGTCGGGGGTTGTTCGGGGGCCGACGCCGACCTCCTGCGCCGCGCCATGGGCTCCAAGCGCGGCGAGGAACGGATCGAATCGCTGAAGGCCCGACTGTACGAGGGCATGGCCGCGAAGGGGATCCCCCCGGATACGGCCGATGCCATCTACAACAAGATCCAGGCATTCGCGAACTTCGGTTTCGCGGAAAGCCACTCCATCAGCTTCGCGCTGCTGGTCTACGTCAGCGCCTGGCTGAGGCTCCACTACCCGGGGGCCTTCCTCGCCTCACTGCTGCGGGCCCAGCCCATGGGCTTCTACTCACCGCAGACCCTTGTCGCCGATGCCCGCCGCCACGGGGTCCAGGTGCTGCGCCCGGATATCCTCCGCTCCGGGGTTTACGCCGGCCTTGAACCCCTTCCGGGTTTCACCCCCGGGTCGGAACGCCGGGGCCGCACCACCGGAGCTGACTGCTGCGTCGAGGACCAGCAGCCGCCGGTCGAACCGTTCGACCGGAGCATCCCGTTCGATTCGACCCGGCACCGTCGGGACGGCAACTATGCCGTGCGCCTTGGCCTGGACAGCGTCCAGTCCATCGGTGCGAAGGTCGCCCGGAGGATCGTGGACGAGCGCGCCAGTTCTGGCCCCTTCGAGGACATGGGCGACCTGGTCCGGCGCACCGAACTCACTGCCGCGCAGCTTGAGCTGCTCGCCGCCGCCGGGGCGTTCGACTCAATGGGCCTGTCCCGGCGGGAGGCCCTGTGGAACGCCGGCCCGGCCGCCACCGAACGGGAGGGACAGATCAAGGGAACGGCCGTCTACATCCAGCCGCCATTGCTGCCTGAACTGTCGGGGATCGACGCCGTGGGCTCGGATCTATGGGCCACCGGGATCACCCCCGATGACCATCCGGTGCGGCATGTGCGGGCGAGGCTGAAGCGCCGGGGCGCCCTCAGCGCGGCCGAGCTGCAGGTGACCGAACCGGGGCGGCGGGTTGAGGCAGGAGGGGTGGTGACCCACCGGCAGCGCCCGGCAACCGCCAGCGGGATCACCTTCATGAACCTTGAGGACGAAACCGGCCTGGTCAATGTGATCTGCTCCGTGGGCGTGTGGCAGCGCTACCGCCGGGTGGCCCGGGAAGCCAGCAGTGTGATTGTCCGCGGGATACTGGAACGCTCGGCCGAAGGGGTCGTAAACCTGGTGGCCGACCGGATCGAGGTGCTCCAGCTCAAGGCGACCACGCGTTCCCGGGACTTCCGCTGACCCACCCAGGCCCGGCCGCGGATTCCTGACAACAGACGACACCGGACAACAAAAAACACCCCGGCCGCCGGGCCGGGGTGTTTTAGTCGTGGTGCGCGAGGGGGGATTTGAACCCCCACACCCTTTCGGATACTGGCACCTGAAGCCAGCGCGTCTGCCGTTCCGCCACTCGCGCAAATAAGTTTCCAAGCTTACCGATTCGTTCCGGTTTCACTTGTGAACAGCAGAAATAAGCATAACGGAGCATCCCGGAAAATACCTAAACGAGCCGCGGCGGGACTCCACCTGCCCCACCGCGCCCGGCGGGCTTCCGGGCGGCGCGGCCGCGGCGGGCCGGGCCCCCAATAAGGTTATTGCCAGGCCATCCCAGTAGTATCGAAGGGAACGCACCCGCGTTGATACGGTCCTGGGCACTTTCGCCCGGGACCTGGGTAGCGTACAGGTCCACGGGCACGGCACCGGACGAGACATCAGGCAGCGAGCGGTTAGGAGGTGGCACATGGGCATTCTCGACAATGTTGAACGTGGCTTGGAGAAGCTGGTCCGCGGCGCCTTCAGCACCGGATCGCGCTCCCGGGTCCAGCCCGTGGAAATCGCCAGTTCCCTGCGGCGCGAACTCGATCATAAGTCGCTGGTCTTGACCGAGGGACGCACCCTGGCACCCAATGTCTTCACCGCCCGGCTCTCGGATCCTGACTTCGAACAGGCCCAACAGTGGGGGTCGGCCCTCGCCGAGGAGCTGTGCGACGTCGTCATCCGGCACGTCAACAGCCAGCAGTACACCCTCCAGGGCCCGGTGCGCGTCTCCTTCGCCCATGATTCGGCGCTGAAGCCCGGCGTCTTCGAGGTCGACTCAAGTATTGAGAAGCAGCCGGGATCGCGGTCGCCCTCCGCACCGGCGGCCCCCGCGCGCCAGCCCGTGCAGTACCAGCCCATCCTCGAACTCGGCGGTCAGCGCTACTCACTCAACGCCGGGTCGATCGTCCTCGGCAGATCCTCCGAGGCGGACATCCTCGTCGAGGACACCGGCGTCTCGCGGCGCCACCTTGAAATCCGCACCGACGGTGGACGGGCCGTCGCGATCGAACTCGGATCGACCAACGGCAGCTTCGTCAACGGCCAGCGCGTCCAGGGCCAGACCGAACTCACCGACGGCTCGGTAATCACCATGGGCCGCACCCGCATGACCTTCCGACTGGTTCCCGTCCAGAACGGTGGACACCGGATATGAGCGAACTGACCGTGACGCTGCTGCGCTACGGATTCCTGCTTCTTGTGTGGATCCTGGTGATCAGCACCGTCAGCGCCCTGCGCCGTGACCTGGTGGTCGGCCAACGCAACAAGACCGGCACGCCCTCCCCGAGGCAGGCCCGAAAGCACCCGGAACTGGTGGAGGAACCTGCGCCGTCCCGGCCCCAGGCCCGCCGGCTCGTGGTGACCGAAGGCCCCCTGACGGGCACCACACTGGACCTCGCCTCGAGCCCGATCCTGCTGGGCCGTGCGCAGGAGGCGACGCTGGTGCTCGAGGACGACTATGCCTCGGGCCGGCACGCGAGGCTGTTCCCGCAGGGGAGCCGCTGGTTCATCGAGGACCTTGGGTCGACGAATGGAACCTACCTTGCGGGGAACCAGCTGACCCGTGCCCTCCCCGTCGACCCCGGCGTTCCCATCCGGATCGGTAAGACGGTTATCGAATTGAGGCCATAGCCATGGCCTATTTCCTGCGGTTCGCCGCGCGCTCCGACGTGGGCATGGTCCGTGCCAAGAACGACGATTCCGCCTATGTGGGCCGTTATCTCGCCGTCGTCGCCGACGGGATGGGCGGCCACGCCGGAGGGAACATCGCTTCGGCCTCCACAGTCCTGGACCTGGTCCACCTGGACCGCCGCCATCAGCGCGGCGACGCCGGCACCGAACTGGCCGACGAGATCCAGACCGCCAACTCCCTGCTTTCGGAACTTGTCAGCACCAACCCGCAGCTCGCCGGCATGGGCACCACGGTGACCGCCCTGCTGCTGAACGGGGACCGGCTCGAACTGGCCCATATCGGTGACTCCCGGGCCTACCGCCTGAAAAACGGCGTCTTTGAGCAGATCACCACCGATCACACGTTCGTGCAGCGCCTGATCGATGAAGGCCGGCTCCGCCCGGAGGAAGCCGAGGTCCACCCGCACAAGAACGTCCTGATGCGCGTACTGGGCGATGTGGATGCGAGTCCGGAACTGGATCTGCAGACTCTTGAGGTCGAGCCGGGCGAACGGTGGCTCCTCTGTTCGGACGGACTCACGGCCGTGCTGAACGACCGCATGGTCGAGCAGATCGTGAGGGAAACCCCGAATCTTGACGAGTGCGTCAACGCGCTGGTTGAGCTCACCCTGGCCGGCGGCTCCCCGGACAATGTCACGGTCGCCGTCGTCGAGGTCGCCCTGGCCACCGGCGGCGAGCCCGAACCGGAGCTGCGCCCGGTTCTCCCCTCAGCCCGTGAGGCGGCAGGAGAGCGCGAGGTCTCCGCGGGAGGACCCGCCGGCGCGGCAGCTGCCGGTGACGCCGGGCCCACCGAGCCGGCCGTACGCGCGGACCTGATCCGTGAGGACCTCCTCAGCCGGCCGCACCTGCTGGTGGGCGCCGCGGCGCTTGCCACCGAGACCGGCCAGATCCCAATCGTGACCCAGCGCTCGACCGAGCGGCGGGCGGCCCTGATGCTCACCCATAAGGCACAGGCTCCCGAGGGCTCCCTCGAGGACGTCCCGGCGCGCCGGGTCCGTCGCTGGCTGGGGCCGGCCTTCGTCACGCTCGGGGTGCTGATCCTGCTCGCCGTGCTCGGGTTTGGCTACACCTGGACGCAGACCCGGTTCTACGTTGCCGCGGCGGGGGACCGGGTGGCCGTCTACAACGGCGTCCCGCAGACGCTGGGCCCCATCCAGCTCAGCCATGTCTACGAGCGGACCACCATTCCGGTGTCGAACCTCCCCGAGTTCCGGCGCTCCCAGCTCGAGGGCGGCCTGCCCGCCAGCGATCTCCGGGAAGCCGAACGCATCATTGAGGACCTGCGGGGTGAACTGCGCGCCGTGGGCTGCGCGCCGGCGGAAGGCCCTCAGGCCACCGACGGTCCGGGCTCGGACCCGACTCCCGGTCCGTCGGCCTCCTCGTCCCCCTCACCGACCGCATCCCCTTCGGCGTCACGCTCCGCATCCCCTTCGGCAGCCGCGGGCGCGACGGCGGCGCCGCGCGCCCAGCCCTCGCCTTCGGACACTCCGGCGGATCCCGGGGCCGTGACCGCCGACTGTGGAGGCAACCTCGAATGAGTGATGTACTGACCGTCCCCCGCTCGCGGCGCAATGTCGAGGCTGCCCTGCTGCTGCTCGCCTTCGCCGTGGCCGTGGGCGCCAACTTCGTGGCCGGGCTCGAACGCGAGGAGCCCTTCAACGACTACTTCTGGAGGCAGGCCTCCACCCTGGTGGGCATGGGAATCCTCGTCCACCTCATCCTCCGCATCCGCGCAAAATATGCCGACCCAGTAATACTTCCGATCGTCATCGCCCTGAACGGCATTGGCCTTGCCATGATCCACCGGCTTGACCTGCCCCGGATAGAGAATCCGGACTTCGTGCCCGTGGCACCGCAGCAGCTGACCTGGACGGCGGTGGCCATCGTTGCCGCCTCGGTCCTGTTGATCTTCCTGCGCGACCACCGCATCCTCCGGCGGTTCACCTACATTTCGCTGATCGTCAGCGCCGTCCTGCTGCTGCTGCCGCTGACCCCGATCGGCCTGCCGATCAACGGCGCGCGGATCTGGATCAACGTCGGCTTCGGCACGTTCCAGCCCGGGGAGGTCGCCAAGATCACCCTGGCCATTTTCTTCGCCGGCTACCTCTCCACCAACCGGGACCTGATTCTGCTGGCCGGCAAGAAAATCGGCCCCCTCCAGCTCCCACGGTTCAAGGACCTTGCCCCGATGGTCGCCGCCTGGCTCGTAAGCATCGGCGTGCTGGTCCTGCAGCGCGACCTCGGGTCTTCGATCCTCTTTTTCGGCCTGTTCATGGCCATGATCTATGTGGCGACGAGCCGGGTGAGCTGGGTTCTGATCGGGCTCGCGATGATCGGCGTCGGCACCTTCATCGCCCTGCAGCTGTTCAGCCACGTGGCGCTTCGTTTCGACAGCTGGCTCAATGCCTTCGATCCCGAGGTGTACAACCGGGCCCCGGGCGGAAGCCAGCAGGTGGTGCAGGGGCTCTTCGGGCTGGCCAACGGCGGGCTGGCCGGAACCGGATTCGGCCAGGGTCGGCCCGACCTCGTAACGTATGCCAACAGCGACATGATTATTGCCGCGCTCGGCGAGGAACTCGGCATGATCGGTGTGTTCGCCATCATCCTGCTGTACATCCTCCTCGTCTCCCGCGGATTCCGGGCAGCCCTCGGCACGAAGGACGGGTTCGGGAAGCTGCTGGCCTGCGGCCTTTCCTTCACCATCGCCCTGCAATGTTTCGTGGTGATCGGCGGCATCACCCGGCTGATCCCGCTGACCGGGCTCACCACCCCGTTCATGTCCGCGGGCGGGTCATCCCTGCTGGCGAACTGGATCATCGTCGCCCTGCTGCTGCTGATCTCGGAGACCGCCCGCCGGCCGGTGCGGACGGCCGCCCCACGTGAATCGGCCGCAGTTTCGTCGGCTTCAGGCAGGGGGGCGCTTCCGCGGCGCCCCAAGGAGGGATCACGTTGAACCAGGCAATCCGCAGCGCATGGGTGGTGGCGATCGGGATGTTCGCCCTCATCCTCGGATCGCTGACCTACGTGCAGTTCTTCGAGGCCGAGGAACTCAACACCAATGACTGGAACAACCGGCAGCTCTACCAGGACTTCGGCCGGCCCCGTGGGGCAATCCTCGTGGACGGCAAGGCCGTGGCCGAGTCGGTGCCCTCCAACGACCAGTTCAACTACCAGCGCGTCTACAAGGAGCCGAACCTCTACGCCCACCTGACAGGGTTCTACTCCCTGGTCAACGGATCCACTCAGCTTGAGCAGGCCTCGGCCGGCCTGCTCTCGGGTACCAGCGACGAACTGTTCTACGACCGGATCGTTGGGCTCCTCTCCGGCGCCAGCAGCCAGGGTGCCTCGGTTGAACTCACCATCGACCCCCAGATCCAGCAGCTCGCCTGGGACCTGATCCCGGAGGGACAGCGCGGCTCCATCGTGGTCACCGAGCCCGAGACCGGGAACATCCTCGCCATGGTCTCCAAGCCCTCCTACGATCCGAACCTGATCGCTGTGCACGACACCGAGATCGCCGCCCGGAATGTCGAACAGCTCTCGGCGGTCCCCGGCCTGTCGATCTACCGCAACCCGGCCACTGAGTCCCTGGTGGCCCCCGGATCGGTCTTCAAGCTGGTGGACGCCGCAGCGGCGCTCGAATCCGGCGACTACGACGCCGAGTCCCAGATTCCCAACCCGCCGGTGCTCCCCCTTCCCGGCACCACCGTCGGCCTGCCCAACTACGTCAACGGAACCTGCGCCACGCGCTCGACCGCCGACCTCGAATTCGCCCTCGAGCAGTCCTGCAACACGCCGTTCGCCCAGATCGCGTGGGACCTCGGCGAGGACGCCATCCAGGAACAGGCCCGGCTGTTCGGCTTCGGGGAGAGGCACCAGATCCCCGTGGCCGTCGAGGCCAGCCAGTTCCCCAGCGACCTCAGCGAGCCTGAGCTCGCCCAGTCGGCCATCGGCCAGTTCGACGTCAAGGTGACTCCGCTCCAGATCGCCATGGTCGCCTCGGCGATCGCCAATGACGGCGTCCTGATGAAGCCGAACCTCATCAAGGCCGTGCGGGCCGCTGACCTCGAGCTGATCGATTCACCCTCACCGGAGGTCCTCCACGAATCGGTCAGCGCCGGAACGGCGGAGCAGTTGACCGAGTGGATGGTGAACGTCGTGAACAACGGAACCGGGCGGGGCGCCCAGATTCCGGGCGTCGACGTGGCGGGCAAGACCGGCACCGCCGAGGTCGAAGGGCGCGGCGACAACGCCTGGTTCACCGGTTTCGCCCCGGCCAACGACCCCCAGGTCGCCGTCACGATTGTCATGGAGGATGTCGACCTGGCCACGGGATCGCAGCTCACAAGTCCAAATGCCAAGAAGATCATTGAGGCGGTGTTGAACCAGTGAGGCCTACGTCGGGTATCACCCTGGGCGGCCGATTCCAGCTGACCGAACGCATTGCCATCGGTGGCATGGGCGAGGTGTGGAAGGCCCGCGACAAGGTGCTGGGCCGGGTTGTCGCCATCAAGATCCTGAAAGAGGAATATTCGGGGGATCCGGCGTTCCTGAACCGGTTCCGTGCCGAGGCCCGGCATACGGCTCTCCTGAACCACGAGGGCATCGCTAATGTCTTCGACTACGGCGAGGAGGGGGGCTCGGCCTACCTCGTCATGGAGCTGGTGCCCGGTCAGCCCCTCTCAGCGGTGATCGAGCGCGAAGGCGTGCTTTCCCCGGACCGCGCCCTCTCGATCATCGGCCAGACCGCCACCGCCCTCGCTGTCGCCCACCGGCAGGGCCTCGTGCACCGCGACGTCAAGCCGGGCAACATCCTTGTTCTCCCGGACGGGCGCGTGAAGATCACCGACTTCGGCATTGCCCGGCTGGCCGACCAGGTGCCGCTGACCGCCACGGGCCAGGTCATGGGCACCGCCCAGTACCTGGCGCCGGAGCAGGCCACCGGACAGCAGGCCACCGGGTCGAGCGACATCTATGCTCTGGGTGTTATCGGTTATGAGCTGCTGGCCGGCCGGCGTCCCTTCTCCGGGGAGTCGCAGATCGCCATTGCCCTGGCCCAGGTCAATGACGCCCCTCCGCCGCTTCCGGAACACATCCCGCACCCGGTGCGGGCACTGATCGCCTCGATGCTTGCGAAGGACCCGTCGGACCGGCCGGGGGATGCCGAATCCCTGTCCCGGGCCGTTGACGCCATCCGGGCCGGTTCAATCCGCGCCGCCGAAGCTGCGGTCCCCGGGATGCTCCTGTTCGGAGGCGACACCGAGGCTACCGCTGCCGTGCCCCGTCAGGACACCGCCGCCACGCGTGCGGTGCCCGCCCCGTCGACCTCGGCGATGCCGACGGTTGCCGCGGCGGCCGCGGTTCCGGCCGCCGCAGGGACGGGCAGTCTTGCCGCCTCGCGGGACTGGACCGAGGAGGAGGTGGAACCGGAGATCCCGCAGGAACGCGAGGAGCGCCGCCGCAAGCCCTGGCTGCTTCCCGTCATCATTCTTGTCCTTATTGCCCTCCTGGCCCTGGCATCGATCCTGATCTGGCCGCTCCTGGCGGGCGAACGAGGGGACCCAGCGCCCGCGACGACGACCTCTTCACCCCGCTCGACGCCGTCGAGTCCGCGCCCCACCCCCACGACGACGCCTTCGACGACGCCTTCGCCGACGCCGGAGCAGACGACGCCCGAGCCCGCGGCGATCGTCATCGACCCCGATCAATACCTGGGACTGAATATTGACGAGGCCACCGCGAGGCTTACCGCCCTGGGACTGTCGGTGAACCGCAGCGGCGAGCCATCGTCCGAACCGGCCGGCGCGGTGATCGACATCAACCCGGTGGGCACGGTCAGCCCGGGGCAGACCATCCAGCTGACCTTCTCCGAGGGCCCCCGCCAGGTCGACGTTCCCGGCGGCCTCGTGGGCCAGGACGAGGGGACGGTGCGCCAGCGCCTCGTCGAAGCGGGCCTGACTCCGGTCAACGCCGGCTCCGAGGAGTCCGACCAGCCGGCGGGCTCGGTCCTGCGCGTCGATCCTGCCGAAGGCACGAATCTCAATGAGGGTTCCGAGGTCGCATACGTCGTCTCCTCGGGCCCTCCTCCGACCACGCCGCCGGCCGAGGACGACGAAGATACGTCCTCGCCCACGCCCGACGCGACGAGTACGGGATCGTGAGGCCGCCGTGGAAGGAATTCCGATGACCGCTGAGCGTGTCCTCAACGGCCGGTACGAGGTCCTTCACCTGATCGGCCGGGGCGGGATGGCCGATGTCCACCTCGGCCGGGACATCCGCTTGGGACGGTCGGTCGCGATCAAGGTGCTGCGTAAGGATCTTGCCCGGGACCCGCTGTTCCAGTCACGGTTCCGCCGGGAAGCACAGGCCGTGGCGGGGCTGAACAACCCCAACATCGTGGCCGTCTACGATACGGGCGAGGAGGAGATCCCCGACCGTCCCGACCATGAGGTGCGGGTGCCGTTCATCGTGATGGAGTATGTGGAAGGGCGCACCTTGCGGGACCTGGTGAGGTCCGGTGAACTGAATGAGCAGGACGCCGTGCGGTATCTGGCCGGCGTGCTGTCAGCGCTCGAGTACAGCCACCGCGCCGGCATCGTCCATCGGGACATCAAACCCGCCAACGTCATGGTGACCCCCGAGGGCCGCGTGAAGGTCATGGACTTCGGCATCGCGCGGGCGATCGCCGACTCGGCCGCGACCATGACGCAGACCCAGGCCGTGGTGGGGACGGCCCAGTACCTTTCGCCCGAGCAGGCCCGGGGCGAAACCGTCGATGCCCGCAGCGATCTGTACTCTGCCGGGTGCCTGCTGTACGAGCTGGTGGCCGGAAGGCCTCCCTTCGTCGGGGACAGTCCGGTATCGGTGGCCTACCAGCACGTGCGGGAGGAACCGAAGCCGGCCAGCAGTTTTAATCCGCAGGTTAGTCCGGCCCTCGACTCGGTGCTGGCCAAGGCCCTGGCGAAGGACCGCGAGGATCGGTTCCAGGACGCCGCCTCCTTCGCGGCGGCCCTTGAGGACGCCCGCCGCGGCAAGGTGTTCAGCGACACCGGATCGCTGCCCACCCAGGCTCTGTCGACGGTGGAACCTGCGACCCGGATGGTGCCGGCAGCGGCACTGCCTATTCCATCGGAGGAGGACGGATCGCCCTCCACCCGCACTATGGAGCGGGTGCCCCCATCGGGCACCTCCCCGCTCGCCTCCCTGACCCACCGGAACGAGGACCTGCTCCCGGCACACGGAGAGGACTACGACGACGCCGCGCACCGGAACTCCCGCCGCCGGGCCTGGATTGTGGTTTCGGTCCTGGCCGCCCTGCTTGTGGTTCTCGCAGCCGGCTATGCGCTCCTGTACTCCGTTGGCCGGTCGGAGCCTGAGGCTCCACCCCGGATCGAGGTTCCCGCTGTGTCCAGCATGACCGAGGCCGACGGGGTCGCCACCCTTTATGGTGCCGACCTCATCCCGATCGTCGAAGAGCGTTTCCATGCCACGACGGAGCCCGGGCTGGTCATCGACACCGATCCGGCAGCCGGTGCACAGGTCGAGGCCAACTCTCGGGTGACCATCTCGGTCTCCAAGGGCCCGGCCAATATTGCCGTACCCGGGGGCCTCGCCAACCTGACCGAGTCCTCGGCCCGTGAGGCGCTCGAGGCCGTCGGTCTCAAGGCCGGGGAGGTCTCCGAGACGCCGAGCCCCGACGTGCCGCAGGGCCGGGTGGTCTCCACGGATCCGCAGTCCGGGCAGTCCGTTCCCTCCGGCAGCGCAGTCAACCTTGTGCTCTCCAACGGCAGGGTGAGTGTTCCTCAGCTCACCGGGCTGACTCGGGCCGAGGCGGAGGCCGCACTGGCGGACCCTTCGGTGAAACTGCCGTTCCGGGTGGAGTTGGCCGAGGACGAGGATGCGGAGCCCGGCAAGGTCCTGGAACAGAGCGCACCGCCGGCCTCCGAGGTGAACCAGGGGACCGAGATCGTCCTGACTGTTTCACGCGCGCCGGAGCAGACAGAAGAACCGACGTCCCCGCCGTCCGGCCCCGAAACCGCCCCCGGCCCTCCGGGCGCGGGAAAACCGAGCGATAAGCCCAAGCCGAACGACCCCTGACCGCCGCACCATGACCGCTGAGGACCCGCCCCTGAACCCGGTGGGGAGATTCCATGCCCCCGGGGCGCCGGACCACGGTCAACGGCCCGGTCAGTGAGTATGGTCAGAAATCGGGGTCGGTGACCAGGATCAGCGGGAGATCAAGGGACTCAGCGTGGCGGCCTTGGCTGCCGCACCCTCAAGTCCAAGCGACTCAAGCCAGGTGCCGAGCATCTGGTAGCCGCCCTCGGTCAGGACGGACTCCGGATGGAACTGAACCCCGCACAGGGGTGCGGTCCGGTGTTCAAGGCCCATGATGATTCCGCTGGCGGTGCGGGCCGTCACCTCGAGTTCCGCCGGGAGGTCGTCGCTGACGGCCGCCAGTGAGTGGTATCGGGTGGCGGTCAATGGCGAGGGGAGACCCGCGAAGACGCTCCGGGAGGTGTGTTCCACAAGCGAGGTCTTGCCGTGCATCAGTTCCGGTGCGTGGGTAACCGTGCCCCCGTAGGCCTCGGCGAGGGCCTGATGGCCCAGGCAGACCCCGAGCATCGGCTTCGCGTGGTCACCGCACCAGCGGATGAGGTCGACGATGACGCCGGCGTCGGCGGGCGTGCCGGGGCCTGGGGACACCAGGACGCCGTCGCGGCTCTCGGCCAGGGCCGCGGCTTCGGCGAGGGTGACGTCGTCGTTCCTCACGACGGTGGTCTCCGCCCCGAGTTCCTGAAGGTACCCCACGAGGGTGTAGACGAAGCTGTCGTAGTTGTCGACTACGAGAATCCGGACTGAATCAGCCATTTCACAAATGCCAATCGTTGCTGGGTGATAGATCCAATTGTGTCACCGCCGGGGCCAGCCGACAGCATCGGGGCCGTGGAACGGGGCGCTGGACGCATCTTCGGGTGCCGGCGCTGCGGTCCCCGCCCCGGCCGCTGGTTTCTTGGTTAGAATCGACAGCAGGAACCGTGCCCGCGCCGGAGTCCTCTGGAGCCGGCGCGGAAAATCGTCGGGCGGCCCCGCCGCGCCATTGAAGGCCGGCCGTTCCCGCCCGGCCCGTCAAGGAGGATAAGTGCCCGAGTCAAAGCCCCGCAGGAAGACCGCACCGGCCAGGACTGCTGTCGCAGCGGAGCCCAAGCCCAACCCGGTCTGGTACAAGCCGGTCATGTTCGGGCTGATGATCCTTGGCCTGCTGTGGATCATTGTCTACTACATCTCCGAAGGCACCCTGCCCGTACGGTCCTGGGAAGGTCTGAACATCGTCGCCGGGTTCGGCATTGCGATTGTCGGGTTCCTCATGACCACACGCTGGCGCTGACGGGGTAGATATCCGGTGGGGACGCGCGCCGGCCCTCCTGAGGGGACACCCGCGCCCGGGGACGTCGTCGTCATCACCGGAGCCTCAAGCGGGATCGGCCGTGCCACCGCCCACGCCTTCGCCCGAAACGGCGCCCGGCTCGTCCTCGCCTCCCGCTCGCCCCAGAGCCTCGGAGAGGTCGTCGCCGAATGCGCGGCGCTCGGCGCCCGGGCCGTGGCCGTTCCCACCGATGTAACCCGTGAGGCCGACGTCGAGGCCCTGGCCGGGGCGGCCCTGCACGCCTATGGGCGCGTCGACGCCTGGATCGGGTGCGCGTCCACCTACAGCTACGGGACGTTCGCGGACACTCCGCCCGCGGTCTTCCGCCGGGTCGTCGAGACCACGCTCTTCGGGCAGGTATATGGCGCCCGCGCTATCCTTCCACACTTCCGCGCACAGGGCCGCGGCACCCTCGTCCTGGTGGGATCGGTGTTCTCCAAGGTCTCCGCTCCCTATATCTCCCCCTATGTCACGGGTAAGTTCGGGCTGCTCGGCTTCGCCGAGGTACTGAGGCACGAATACCGGGACGCTCCGCGGATCTCCATCTGCGCCGTCCTGCCGGCCACCATCGACACACCCATCTACCAGCATGCGGCGAACTACACCGGCAGGACGGTTCGCCCCCTGCCTCCGGTGGTTGCCCCTGAACGCGTCGCCCGCGCCATCGTACGCACCGTGCGCCGTCCGCGGCCGGTCCGGGTGGTGGGACGCCTCCAGGGCGCCGCTATCCCGCTCTCCGGCTTCCTGCCGGGGCTCTATGCCCGCTGCATCCACCTCCTGATGAATATCCTGGCCCTGCGCAGGGGGTCGGCTTCCCCGGCCGCCGGGACGGTCTTCGCTCCCGACCCCTCGACCAACCGCGTGAGCGGCGGGTGGCGTACCGCTGGCGCCCTGCGGTCCTGGCCGTATGGTGTGCGGTCGGCGCGCCGGCGGAAGCCGCCTCCGGCGCGAAGGGGCCGTGCACCCGGCCCGTGGAGCGGGACCGGGGTCTGAAGCCCCATAGCGGGCGATCCGGCACCGGAGCCGCCGGGGAACTCCGGCCCTCCGGCCGGGAACTTCCCGACGGGGCTTCCGGCCGCAGACTTCCCGACCGGCCTTCCGGGATCGTTGTGGACAGCGAAGGCGGTCTGGGGAAAACCCGCCGCGGAACTCCAGTGACAGCAGTCACATTTGTCCCAATATTCCCTGTACACACGTTGTGCACTAAGTTATCCACAGGTGTGGAGAAGATTGGGGGAAAATCCTCTCGATCCGCCGAGTGCCGCCCCATTGTTATCCACATCTGTGGAATTACATGTGTGTAAGTTTTCCCCCGTGTGGATAAGCCCTGTGGATAAAGCGAAGGGATCCGGCGGCCCGAGTGGCCGCCGGATCCCTTCCCGGTTCCTTGTGCACAGCTTTCGGTGCCGCCTAGACCGTGATGAGGACCGATCCGAGGAAGGTCAGCACGGCGAGCACCGCGGTCACCGCTCCCACGCCGCTCCACTGGAGGGCCGGTCGCATCCGGCCGCGGGGCACATAGGCCAGCACGGCCGCCACGGCGGCCCCGGTCAGCAGGCCGCCCAGGTGGGCCTGCCAGGCGATGCCCGGCACGACGAAGCCCAGCACCCCGTTGACGGCGATGAGGATGAGGATCTGGCGGACGTCCCCGCCCCGCTTCTTCTGGATGACGAAGAGGGCGCCGAAGAGGCCGAAGACCGCGCCGGAGGCTCCAACGACCGGCTGGAACGGGTTGCTCAGCAGCAGGACCCCCACGGAGCCGCCCAGGGCGGAGAGCAGATACAGCGCCAGGAAGCGGGCGCGCCCGAGCGCTGGCTCCAGCGACTGGCCCAGAATCCATAAGGCGTACATATTGAATGCGATGTGGAGCAGGAAATTGGGTGAGTGGAGGAACGCGGCGGTGAACATCCGCCACGGCTCGGCGTCGATGGTCCCGGCGAAGCCGGCGGTGTACAGCGGGGCATACTGAAGCGCCGCGGTCAGGCCCGGAACGGCCATCTGGAGCAGGAACAAGAGGACACAGGCGCCGATCAGGACGAGGGTGACCACCGGCCGGCCTGAGGTGGCGGCGCCACCGAAGGCGGTGGTGGTCCTGGGGGTGTTGCGTGCCTGTTCGGCGACGCAGTCGACACATTGGATGCCCACCGCGGCCTGGCGCTGGCACTCCGGGCATGCCGGCCTGCCGCACCGCTGGCACCGAACATAGCTGATGCGGTCGGGGTGCCGCGGGCAGACCGGCGCCTCCTGCGACGGGCTGCCCGCGGGGACTCCGTAGGACACGGAGTCTAGAGCTGCTCTACGGTGATGCTGCTGATGACGACGTCCTCGAGGGGCTTGTCGCGCATATCGGTGCCGATCGCGTTCAGCTTGTCCACGACCTTCCGTGAGGCCTCGTCGGTGACGTCACCGAAGATGGTGTGCTTGCCCTGCAGCCAGGCGGTGGGCACCGAGGTGATGAAGAACTGTGACCCGTTCGTTCCGCGTCCACCCTGGATCCCGGCGTTCGCCATAGCCAGCTTGTAGGGCTCGTTGAAGTCGAGCTCGGGGTGGATCTCGTCATCGAACTTGTATCCCGGGCCGCCGATGCCCTGGCCCAGCGGGTCCCCGCCCTGGATCATGAAGTCCTTGATGATGCGGTGGAAGATGGTTCCGTCGTACAGCGGCTTCGTGGATTCCTCACCCGTCTGCGGGTGGGTCCAAGTGATCTCGCCGGTGGCGAGGCCCACGAAGTTCTTCACCGTCTTCGGCGCGTGGTTGCCAAAGAGATTGACAGCGATGTCGCCGTGGTTGGTGTGGATGGTGGCCTTTGCGGTTGGAATAGCAGTCATGGTGCCATTCTTTCACGGGGTGCCCGCCAAAAATCTGGTGGGGAAGCATTCCGCGCACAGTGAAAACCTGTGAACCTGAGGGATGAATAGCAAGGCCTGCAGATAGCACGTAGGCTGACCATGACGAGTCACGATCTCCTGGAGGTACTTGTGAAGAAGAACGAAAAGACCGCGCCCGGATTCGAAGAAGGCGTTTTGGCGGGCATCGCGGCCGCCCGTGGCTGGGCAATCCCCTACGTCGGCGCCGCCTACGGCTGGACGAAGCCCCGTTGGGACAAGGGGGTGCAGACGGCCTCTCCAATGATTCAGGAGAGCATGAGGAAGGCCGCGACGGGGGTGTCCACCGGATACGCCACGGTGAGCCCGCTGATCCAGGAGCGGCTGGACCGGGTCGGACCCCGGATCACCCAGGTCATCGACACGACCACCCCGAAGGTTCAGGAAACCCTGGGCAAGGCCGGTCCCGCCCTCACCTCGGCCAGGGGGAAGGTCGTTGACGGCTACATCCCCGCGCTGTCCTACAAGCTCGGCGAGGCGGCCGATTCTGCTTCCCGCTCGGTTGCGGGTGCAACCATCCCGCCGTCGGTCGCGTCCGTGGTCACCCGCGTGACCGGGGATAAGAAGGCAGCGCGCAATGCCCAGAAGGCCTTCGTCGCAGCGGGGCTGCAGGCCTCGAAGGAGCTGAAGAAGCGCCAGCAGGAGCAGGCCAAGAAGGGCAAGGGCTGGCTGATCGTCGGGATCATCGCCGCTGCGGTCACCGCCGGCGTCGCCGCCTGGCGGGCTTCCAAGCCCGTCGAGGACCCGTGGAAGACACCGGCTCCGGTGACCCAGAGCACCCCCACCCCGCCGTCGACCACCACGACGCCGGTCACTCCGACCACGGCGACGACCACCACTACGGGAACCGAGACCTCGGGTCCGGACCTGACGGCCGCGTCGGAGCAGGCAAAGGCCGCCAACAAGAAGGTCAAGGACGCCCCAGTCGATCTCTCCGACACGGCCAAGCACGCCGCGAAGCCGAACGACGCCACCAGCTAGGGCCCCTCGGGTCCCCGGGAGCGGGAAGGGCAGCCGGATTCCGGCCGTCCTTCCCGCTCCTTTTTGCTTTGACGCTCCCTTAGCGGCGGCCTCAGTCCCCGCCGAGCGCCGGAGGCGCCTCGAGCGGCCGGGCGGCCGGGCGGCCCGCCGGCCGGAAACGGGCCTGCCCGCGGACCACGACGGCGAGGCCGACCAGGATCAGCAGCAGCCCCGCGTAGGTTCCCGCCGGGAGCTGCTCGTCGAGGAAGACGGCGGCAAGGAGCGCCGCTCCGGGAATCTCAAGGAGGATGATCATCGAAATCACCAGCGGGCTCATCACGGCCAACAGATGATTGAAAACGCTGTGGCCCATGATCTGGGCGACGAGGGTCACCGCGAGGATCCCGACCCAGGCCTCCGGTGAGAATCCGGTCAGCGGCTGGCGGAACAGCAGGCACAGGAGGATCAGGATGGCGGCGCACCCGCCGTAGCAGAGGGTGGTGTAGGTCCCGGTGGACATGGTGCGCCGGGCCGTTGCTCCGGCCATCTGGTAGATCCCTGCGAGAGCACCCCCGGCCAGGGCGAGGACGTCACCGAGAATCGCCTGGCCGGAGAGCTGCAGGTCGAATCCGGTGATGACGACGACGCCGGCAAAGGCGACGGTGAGCCCGGTGACCACCACAGCCGGGGGCCGCGAGCCGCGCACGGCGTTGAACAGGGCGATCCAGGCCACCTGGAGGCAGACCAGGGCGGTCGCTGCGGCGACCGATGTCAGTTTGAGCGAGGTAACGAAGCACGCGAAGTGAAGGGCCAGTGCGGTCCCCGCGGTAAGAAGGCTGCGGAGGTCCGACCGGCCCAGGGCACGAAACTCGGCGCGTTTGGAGACGGCCGCGGGCCCGCCCATGATCAATGCGCCGATCAGGTTTCGCCAGAACGCGATGGCGAGGGCCGGCGCCGCAGTGGCGGCCATGATGGGGCCGGACGCCGAGACGCCCAGGACGCCGAGCAGCGAGAGGAAAATGATCACCCTGCAACCCTATGGCAGCCGGAGGATCCCACGGGACGGAGGCGGAAGAGAGGCGCGGCGGCCGGAGACAAAGAAAAACCCCGGTCCGTGGACCGGGGTTTTTCCTTCGGTGGAGGCACGGGGACTCGAACCCCGAACCCCCTGCTTGCAAAGCAGGTGCGCTACCAATTGCGCCATGCCCCCGTGGTGAGCCCCATCCGGTTCGTCAGAACCGCTGTGACCCGGAGCTAGCCGACCGCGTCGGTCGCCTTGCTCCAGACTGCCTTTTCCTTCTCTGAATCCTGCCACCGCTTGTAGACCAAGACTCCTGCTGCAGCAGCTGCGGCAATCAGCAACTTCTTCACATTCGTCTCCTTGCAGTTGCCTGCGGTGGTGGATCCGTGGGCGTACCAGGACTTGAACCTGGGACCTCTTCGTTATCAGCGAAGCGCTCTAACCGCCTGAGCTATACGCCCCGATACCTCATCGGGCCGAGATACGACTTTACAGCAGGAACTCGGCAAACCTCAAATCGCCGTCCCCGGCCCGATGCCTAGAAGCCCTAGTCGTCGGTAAGGGTGACGCCGATACCGCCGACAAGGGCCGAGGAAATGTTGTACAACACGGCCGAAAGCATCGCCAGGGCCGTCAGGAGCACCACATTGACGACCGCAATGATGGTGGCGAAGGACACAACCTGTCCCAGCGAGGCGAACTGCCGCAGGTCGAAACCGCCGCTTTCGGTGCCTGCGATTTCGCGCAGCAGGTCGTTAACCCCGTCGAAGATGCCGGTGAGGTCCAGGACGGTCCAGATGACGATGGCGGCGACCACCGTGACGATGCCGAGGGCGACCGACAGCAGGAAGGCCATCTTCAGCACCGACCAGGGGTCGACCTTGCTCACCAGCAGCCGTGCCTTGCGCGCCTTGGCCTTCGGGGCCGGCTTCACCAGTCCGGGCCGGGTCCCCGGTTTCGCCGGCTGTCCTGCCGAGGGCCGCTGCGCCGGGCGGGCCGGCGCATTGACCCGCGGACCGCTGCCGGACGAACGCACCGTTCCGCTGGACCGCGGGTTTGTGTTGGCCGAGCTCACTCGCTACCTCCGTATTCCGGCGACTCAGCATCGAGCTCAGCCGTTTCATCTGTCGACAACGGTACTTCATCGGCGTCCGTCGACGAAGCGCCGCCCACCGTGCCGTCCGGCTCGACCTCAAGGATCTGTGCTTCCTCAACCGCGTCATCATCAACGGCCATCGAACGCTCGCTGTTGCGCGCCACCCCGATGATACGGTCCTTCTTGTCCGGCTTGGCGAAGATGACGCCCATGGTGTCGCGGCCCTTGGCGGGGACGCCGGTGACCGCCGAACGGACGACCTTCCCGCCCTCCATCACCACGAGCACCTCGTCGCTCTCCTGGACGACAAGCGCGCCGACGAGGTCGCCGCGCTCCTCCGCGAGCTTGGCCACCTTGATACCCAGCCCGCCGCGCCCCTGGACGCGGTACTCGTCCACCTTGGTCCGCTTGGCGAAACCGCCCTCGGTGACGATGAAGACGAAGGAGTCGTCGCTGACGACGTCGGCGGCGAGCAGTTCGTCGTCGGCCCTGAACTTCATGCCGGTCACACCCGAGGTGGCCCGGCCCATGGGGCGCAGCGCCTCGTCGGTGGCGGTGAAGCGCAGCGACTGCCCCTTGCGGGAGACGAGCATCAGGTCATCGGACTCCGAGACCAGCTGGGCCGAAACCAGCTCGTCGCCGTCGCGCAGGTTGATCGCGATGACGCCGGCCGAACGGTTGGTGTCGTAGTCCTCGAGCCGCGTCTTCTTCATCAGCCCGCGCTTGGTGGCAAGGACCAGGTACGGGGCCTGCTGGTAGTCGCGCAGGTCGAGGACCTGGGCGATCGTCTCGTCGGGCTGGAAGGCCAGCAGGTTCGCCACGTGCTGGCCCTTCGCGTCCCGGGCGGCCTCGACCAGTTCGTAGGCCTTTGCCCGGTAGACCCGCCCGAGGTTGGTGAAGAACAGCAGCCAGTGGTGGGTGGTGGTGACGAAGAAGTGCTCGACGACGTCGTCGCCGCGCAGCTGCGCTCCCTTGATGCCCTTGCCTCCCCGGGCCTGCTGGCGGTAGTTGTCGCTGCGGGTGCGCTTGACGTATCCGCCGCGGGTGATGGTGACGACCATCTCCTCCTCGGGGATGAGGTCCTCCATGCTCATGTCGCCGTCGTAGCCCATGAGGATCTCCGTGCGGCGCTCATCGCCGTGCCGGTCGACGATCTCCTGCAGCTCGGTCGAGACGATGGAGCGCTGGACCTCCGGGGAGGCGAGGATCCGCTGGTACTCGGTGATCTCCCGCTCGAGCTTGTCGTGCTCGTCCTGAATCTTCTGCCGCTCGAGGGCGGCCAGCCGGCGCAGCTGCATGTTCAGGATGGCCGCGGCCTGGACCTCGTCGATGGAGAGCAGGGTCATCAGACCACCCCGGGCGTCCTCCACCGTCTGGGAGGCGCGGATCAGGGCGATGACCTCGTCAAGGGCGTCGAGCGCCTTGAGGTAGCCGCGCAGGATGTGGGCGGCCTCCTCCGCCTTGCGCAGCCGGTAGCGGGTGCGCCGGACGATCACTTCGAGCTGGTGGGTCACCCAGTGCCGGATGAATGCATCGAGGCTCAGGGTGCGCGGCACGTTGTCGACGATGGCGAGCATGTTGGCACTGAAGTTGTCCTGCAGCTGGGTGTGCTTGTACAGGTTGTTCAGGACGACCTTCGCCACGGCGTCGCGCTTGAGCACGATCACCAGGCGCTGCCCGGTGCGGCCGGAGGTCTCATCGCGCAGGTCGGCGATGCCGCTGATCTTGCCGTCCTTGACCAGGTCGGCGATCTTGATCGCCAGGTTGTCGGGGTTCGCCTGGTACGGCAGCTCCGTGACCACCAGGCAGGTGCGGCCCTGGATCTCCTCGACATTGACCACGGCGCGCATGGTGATCGACCCGCGGCCTGTGCGGTAGGCGTCCTCGATGCCCCGGTGCCCGAGGATCTGGGCGCCGGTGGGGAAGTCGGGGCCCTTGATCCGCACGATCAGCGCCTCGAGCAACTCCTCCTTGGAGGCCTCCGGGTGCTGCAGGTACCACTGGACGCCGTCGGCCACCTCGCGCAGGTTGTGCGGCGGGATGTTTGTGGCCATGCCCACCGCGATGCCCGAGGAGCCGTTGACCAGCAGGTTGGGGAAGCGGGACGGCAGGATGGTCGGTTCCTGGTTCTTGCCGTCGTAGTTGTCCTGGAAATCGACGGTCTCCTCGTCGATGTCGCGGACCATCTCCATGGCCAGCGGAGCCATCTTGGTCTCGGTGTACCGCGGGGCGGCCGCACCGTCATTGCCCGGGGAACCGAAGTTTCCCTGGCCCAGGGCGAGCGGGTAACGCATCGTCCAGTCCTGGATGAGGCGCACCAGCGCATCGTAGATCGCACCGTCGCCGTGCGGGTGGTACTGGCCCATCACCTCGCCGACGACGCGGGCGCACTTGTTGAAGGAACGCTCGGGGCGGTACCCGCCGTCGAACATGGCGTAGAGCACCCGGCGGTGGACCGGCTTCAGCCCGTCCCGGACGTCGGGAAGGGCGCGTCCGATGATGACGGCCATGGCGTAGTCAAGGTAGGACCGCTGCATCTCGGTCTGCAGGTCGACCTGTTCAACGCGGTCGGTCAGCACCTCCCCGGCCAGGATCTCCTCGGGTGCGGCTCCGTCGTTCGGCGTCTCGCTCATAAGTCCTTATTCCATTTCGTTCAAATTTTTACCGCGGACAGGGGTCACCGGGCACCGGAACGAGCCGGCACCCGGTGGATCCCTAGATGTCCAGGAAGCGCACGTCCTTGGCGTTCTGCTGGATGAAGTTCCGGCGGGACTCGACGTCCTCACCCATCAGCACCGAGAAGACCTGGTCGGCCGCGGCGGCGTCGTCCATGGTGACCTGGAGCAGCGTGCGGCGGTCCGGATCCATCGTGGTTTCCCACAGTTCGGTGTAGTCCATCTCGCCGAGGCCCTTGTAGCGCTGGATGCCGTTGTCCTTGGGCAGGCGCAGGTTGGCGGCAAGGCCCTGCCGGATCGTCTCGTCGCGTTCCTTGTCGCTGTAGACATAGGCGTGCGGAGCGTTGGACCACTTGATCCGGTAGAGCGGCGGCTGCGCCAGGTACACGAAACCGCTTTCGATCAGCGGCCGCATGTAACGGAAGAGCAGTGTCAGCAGCAGCGTGGTGATGTGCTGGCCGTCGACGTCGGCATCGGCCATCAGGACGATCTTGTGGTACCGGGCCTTCGCGACGTCGAAGTCCTCGCCGATGCCCGCGCCGAAGGCGGTGATCATGGCCTGGACCTCGCTGTTGCCCAGCGCCCGGTCGAGGCGTGCCCGCTCGACGTTGAGGATCTTGCCGCGCAGCGGAAGGATCGCCTGGGTCTCGGGGTTGCGCCCGCGGACGGCGGAGCCGCCTGCGGAGTCGCCCTCCACGATGTAGATCTCGGACTTGGCGGGGTCCTTCGACTGGCAGTCCTTGAGCTTGCCGGGCATTCCACCGGACTCGAGCAGGCCCTTGCGGCGCGTCGACTCGCGGGCCTTGCGGGCGGCAAGGCGTGCCTGGGCGGCCTGGATGGACTTGCGGATGACGTCGCGGGCCGGCCCGGGGTTCCGCTCAAGCCAGTCGCCGAGCTGGTCGGTCACGACGCGCTGGACGAAGCCCTTGGCCTCGGAGTTGCCCAGCTTGGTCTTGGTCTGGCCTTCGAACTGCGGTTCGGTCAGCTTGACGGAGATGACCGCCGTCAGGCCCTCGCGGATATCGTCGCCGGTCAGGTTGTCGTCTTTTTCCTTGATGATGTTCTTGTCGCGCGCGTACTTGTTGATCAACGTGGTCATTGCGGCCCGGAATCCCTCTTCGTGGGTTCCGCCCTCATGGGTGTTGATGGTGTTGGCGTAGGTGTGGACGCTCTCGGAGTAGGCGGTGGTCCACTGCAGCGCGACCTCAACGGCGATCTTGCGGTCCGTATCCTCGGTTTCGAACGCGATGACATCCTCGTGGATCACCTCGACCCGCTTTGAGGAGTTCAGGTGCCGGACGTAGTCGAGCAGCCCGTTTTCGTAGAGGTACTCGACCTGGCGGTGCTTGGGGGTGTCATCCTCGGGCGCCTCGCCGGGCTCGTGGTGCTCGGTGATCTCGTCGGTCTCGATGTCGGCCCGCTCGTCGAGCAGGGTGATGCGCAGTCCCTTGTTGAGGAAGGCCATCTGCTGGAACCGTGCGCGCAGCGTCTCGTAGTCGAACTCGACGGATTCGAAGATCGTTTCGTCCGGGTAGAAGGTCTGGGTGGTTCCGGTCTCCGAGGTTTCCTCGCCCCGGCGGAGCTCGCCGACCGGCTTGCCGCCGTCGGCGAAGGACTGCCGCCAGACGAAGCCCTGGCGGCGCACCTCGGTCTCGACCCGCTTGGAGAGGGCGTTGACCACCGAAATGCCCACGCCGTGAAGACCACCGGAGACCGCGTAGCCGCCGCCGCCGAACTTCCCGCCCGCGTGGAGGATGGTCATGACCACCTCCACGGTAGGCCGGCCCTCGGTGGGGTGCATGTCCACGGGGATGCCGCGGCCGTTGTCGATTACCCGCACCCCGCCGTCCGCGAGGAGGGTGACCTCAATGGTGTCGGCGTGACCGGCAAGCGCCTCATCGACGGAGTTGTCCACCACCTCATAGACCAGGTGGTGGAGCCCGCGCGGGCCCGTGGACCCGATATACATGCCTGGGCGTTTCCGTACCGCCTCAAGGCCTTCGAGCACCGTGATATCGCTGGCGCCGTAGCTGTGGGAGGTCGCTGCTGAGAGGGCGGGAGACTCGCCGACCCCAATTTTGACATCGCTAGCGTTCAACTCGTTCTCGTTTGCCACAGGCGCAGTCGACTCCTCAATGTGTTTATGCGGGGAAACTTCTTTATTCTACCCTGCGGCAGGGCTCAATCCCGCACAGACCCGCCTCTAGCGGCCAATAATGGCGCTTTTAAGCCGACAGCAGGACGCCGGTAGGGGCCGTATACGTCGGAAAGGCTCCCGGGAGCTCTATCCGCCGCTCACGGGATTCCCGGATCGGGCGCAAATCCGCCGTCCTACCCCGTCGGCGGTGACGCCGGTCACCCGTAGGTGTCCCGCGGGCCGCGGCCCTTCACCGAGCGCCCGCCCTTGCGCCAGCTCGGGCCCGCCGGTCCCACCACCGAGATGCGGGTGACCACCTTGGGTCCAAGCTCGGCGTCGAACCTGCGCAGCAGGTCCGGGCTGATCAGCCGGAGCTGGGTGGCCCACGCGGTGGAGTCGCACCGGACCAGCACCGTGGTCCCATCGAAACTCTCGGGATGGCAGTGGGAGGCGATTTCCGAACCCACCAGTTCAGTCCAGCGTGCGAGCACCGATCCCACGGCGACGGGCGAGTTCCACCCGCGTTCGGCGAGCAGTTTGTTGAAGACCTTCCCGAGGCCTTCGGGATCCCGCCCGCCATAGACCGGGGCCGGGGAGTAGCGGCGCCGGGGGGCCGCCGGCGCGCGGCGGCCGACCGGCACCCGCGGTGTGCCGCGGGACTGGGAGGCATCCCGAAGCCGGTTCAGCAGCACTTCCGGCGCGTTCTGCTCGACGCCGGCGGGAAGTTCTGGGTCCCCGCCCGGGGTCCGGCCGCTTCCAGTGCCCGGTGCGCTCAACTCCTGGGCGCTTGATTCCGGGCCGGCGGCCGGTCCGGAATCAAGTGCTCCGGGCCGGCCGCCGGTGTCCGGTTCCGGGTGTCCGCTGCCCGGTCCGTCAGCCTTCCTCGGCATCGATTCCTCCAGGAACGACGCGGAGCTGCCGCCCTGCCAGCTCCTCCGGAATGTCCCCGGGAACGGCGGCGGTGACAAGCACCTGCTCCGCACCGGAGACGATCTTCGCAAGTTTTCCCCTCCGCTGAGTGTCCAGCTCGGCGAAGACATCGTCAAGAATCAGCACCGGGGTGGCCCCGGGCGTCTGATCCTCCTCATTGAGCAGGTAGTAGGAGGCGAGGCGCAGAGCCAGGGCCATCGACCAGGTTTCCCCATGGGAGGCATATCCCTTGGCCGGGGCCGGTCCCAGCATGAGGCTCAGCTCGTCGCGGTGCGGTCCCACCAGGGAGATTCCCCGGTCGAGCTCCTTTTTCCGGTGCTGGACCAGCGCCTCGAGGAAACGCTGGGTCAACTCCGCGGGATCCGTGCCGTGTAGTTCCCCGGCGCGTTCCCCCGCGGCGTCCGGGTCCTCATCGTCGAACAGGCCCGCCACCGTGGCGCGGTAGCCGGCCGATGCCTCCTTTGAACCGTCGGTCAGCTGCGCGTAGGCCAGGGCCAGGTGCGGCTGGAGTCTTTCAACGAGGCCCAGCCGTGCGTGGAGAAGGCGTGCCCCGGTTTCGGCAAGGTGCTGGTCCCACACCTCGAGGGTCGCCTCGTGCGCTCCCGAGAACCGTCCCGCCGCCCGGGCGGATTTCAGCAGCGCGTTGCGCTGCTTGAGGACCCGCTCGTAGTCGGCGCGCAGGGCGGCCTGATGCGGAACCAGCGTCACGAGGACCTCATCGAGGTAGCGCCGCCGGACGGACGGGTCGCCCTTGACGAGGGCGAGGTCCTCGGGGGCGAACAGCACGGTCTTGAGGATGCCGGCGGCCGCCCGTGCGCGGACCGGGTTCGCCCGGTTGATCCGGGCGCGGTTGGCGCCGGCGGCGTTGATCTCCACCTCGACGCTTGTCCGCTGCACCCCACGGACAAGCTTCCCCCGCACCAGGGCCCTCTCAGCGGAGAAACCGATGAGGGGCTTGTCGGTGCTGACCCGGTGTGAGGAAAGGGACGCAAGGTACCCGATGGCCTCGACAATGTTCGTCTTCCCCACGCCGTTGGGTCCGACGAACACCGTCACACCGGGAGCCAGCCCGGTGTCGAGCTGGTGGTAGCTGCGGAAGTCGGTGAGCGAAAGGTGCTCTATGTACACCGGCCCCCGCTCAGGCGGGATCCTGGCGGGCCGGGCGTACCGCGTGTCCACCGAACTGGTTCCGGAGGGCCGCGACCATCTTCATCGCCGGGGAGTCGTCCTGCCGCGAGGCGAAGCGGGCGAAGACCGAGGCCGTGATCGCCGGGGTGGGCACGGCGTTGGCGATCGATTCCTCGACGGTCCAGCGTCCCTCACCGGAATCCTCAACGTAACCGGCCACCCTGGCGAGGTCGGGGTCGTCCTGCAGCGCGTTCACCATCAGGTCGAGCAGCCAGGACCGGACGACCGTGCCCTTCTGCCAGGCGGTGAAGGTTCCGGGCACATCCTTGATGATGTCCTTGGCCTGCAGGAGTTCATACCCTTCGGCGTAGGCCTGCATGAGCCCGTATTCGATGCCGTTGTGGACCATCTTGGCGTAGTGTCCGGCGCCGATGTCCCCGACGTGGACGAAGCTTTCCTGCCGCTCGCCCTCGGGCCGGAGCGCATCGAAGATCGGCATGGCGCGGGCGACTTCGGCGTCGCTGCCGCCGACCATCAGGCCGTAGCCGTTCGCCAGGCCCCACACGCCGCCCGAGACGCCGCAGTCCAGGAAGGAGATGCCGTGCTCGGCGAGGAGTGCACCGTGGGCCTGGTCGTCGGTGAAGCGGGAATTGCCGCCGTCGATGACGAGGTCGCCTTCCTGCAGTGCGCCGGACAGTTCGCGGATGACGTTGTCGGTCACAGCTCCGGCGGGGACCATCACCCAGATGATGCGGGGGGCCGGGACTGCGGCTACCAGCTCATCGAGGGAGGATACATCGGTCAGCTCCGGGTTTCGATCGAACCCGGTGACGGTTATGCCCCCACGGCGCAGCCGTTCCCTCATGTTGAAGCCCATTTTGCCTAGTCCGATAAGGCCAATATGCATTGCATTTACTCTTTCTACCGTGGGGGTCGGCCGGCGTAATGCCGGTCCTTACTGGTTCGGAAGCCGAACGGGCATCAGCAGGTACCGATAGTCTTCCCGGTCCTCGCCTGTGGCTTCCTCCTGTGCCGACATGACAGCCGGTTTGGGCGGGGAAGTGAACGAAAAGCGCACGAATTTGCTGGGGAAGGCGCCGAGGCCCTCGCTGAGGTACTGAGGGTTGAACGCGACGGTGATGTCGTCGCCGTCAAGGGTCGCCTCGATGGCTTCGGAGGCCTGGGCGTCCTCGCCGGTGCCGGCGTCAAGGGCCACCTGGCCCTGGGTGAAGGCAAGCCGCACCGGGGTGTTCCGCTCGGCCACCAGCGACACACGCCGCACGGCTTCAACGAGGGCACTGGTTTCGACAGTGGCGTGGATCGGGGTGGTTTCGGGGAAGAGGGACCGGATCTTCGGGTAGTCCCCGTCGACCAGCAGCGAGGTGGTCCGCCGGCCGCCGCTTTCGAAACCGATCAGTTCACTGTCATCGGAGAAGGCGATGTTCAGGTCGCCGGCGCCGCCGAGAGTCTTGGCCACCTCGTTGAGGGTCTTGGCCTTGACCAGGGCGCTGGTGGAAATGCCCGGTGTGGACGGCTTCCAGGACACTTCCCGCAGGGCCAGCCGGTACCGGTCGGTGGCGAGGAGCGTGATGAGGTCGTCTTCGATCTCCATGCGGACGCCGGTGAGGATGGGCAGGGTGTCGTCGCGGCTGGCGGCGATGATCACCTGGGAGACGGCCTGGGCGAAGGCATCACCGTCGACGACGCCGCTGACGGCGGGGAGCTTCGGAAGCTCGGGGTATTCGCCTTCGGGCATGGTGGCGAGGTTGAACCGGCTGTTCCGGCAGGTCAGGGTGACTTTCGATCCGTCAGTGGCCACCTCGACCGGCGCGGAGGGCAGGCTGCGGCAGATATCGGCAAGCAGGCGCCCCGAAACGAGGATGGTTCCTTCCTCGCTGATGTCGGCGGGGATCTCCAGGCGTGCCGAGATTTCATAGTCGAAGCTCGCCAGGGAGAGAGCTCCGCCCTCGGCCTTGATGAGCAGCCCTGCCAGTACGGGAACAGGTGGGCGCGGGGAAAGGGAGCGCGCTGTCCAGGAGACAGCCTCCGCGAGAACGTCCCGCTCAACTCTGAATTTCACGGAAGGAAGCCGCCTTTCACAAAGTACCTCTTGAGTACAACCACCGACATGGACGTACGTGGGCGGGGTCCGGTGTCTGTGCGGAAAGAGAATCCGGGAGGGCACCGTTGACCCCAACCCTGCTTGGAACACAGCTTAGCCTGAGCCGCCGGGTCCCGTGGATGGGTGCCGTCCCGGAACGGCCGGGACCGGTCGGCACGACCGGGAGGGTCCGGATCCTGAGCCGGGCCGGAACGCAGGAACACGAAAGTGTTATCTGAAGAACTTTTTGAAGTTTAAGGTTCGTAGTGTTAATAACTGCTGTGGAAACTGTGGATAAGTCCACCTGCCGCCCGCAATCCGCGGATCCGGCCTGTGGACAAGCTGTGCGTCCACAAGGCGCCCCTGAAGCCGCGCTTGTGGGGAAAATCCCTGTCATTTCGCGGATCCACAGGGCAGGCGGTGGTTTTCCTCAGGTTTCGGCAGGTTGTTCCGGGGGTTATCCACAGTTGTGTCCACAGCTGTTAATTTCCCGCCCATGCGGCGGTCCCCCGACCGGGGTCTCAGGCTTCCCGCTGCTTGTGTTTGATGCGGTTTGTCAGTTCGGTCACCTGATTGAAGATCGCCCGGCGCTCCGCCATGAGTTCGCGGATCTTGCGGTCGGCATGGATGACCGTGGTGTGATCACGGCCACCGAGCTCCTGGCCGATCTTGGGCAGGGACATGTCGGTCAGTTCGCGGCAGAGGTACATGGCGATCTGCCGGGCGGTCACCAGCGTGCGGGTGCGGGACTTGCTGCACAGTTCTTCAAGGCTGATCTGGAAGTAGTCGGCGGTCTGGGCCATGATCACCGTCGAGGTGATCTCCTGTGCGCCGTCATCGGAGATCAGATCCTTGAGGACAATCTCGGCCAGGTTCACATCGACCGGCTGCCGGTTCAGGCTCGCGAAGGCGGTCACCCGGATCAGGGCCCCCTCGAGCTCCCGGATGTTCGTCGCGATTTTGGACGCAATGTACTCAAGGACGTCATCCGGGGCGCTCAGGCTGTCGCTGATCGCCTTCTTGCGCAGGATGGCGATACGGGTTTCAAGTTCCGGTGGCTGGATATCGGTGAGGAGGCCCCACTCGAACCGGGACCGCATGCGCTCCTCGAAGCCGGAGAGCTGCTTGGGCGGCAGGTCCGAGGTGATCACCACCTGCTTGTTGTGGTTGTGCAGCGCATTGAAGGTGTGGAAGAACTCCTCCTGGGTCCGGTCCTTACCGGACAGGAACTGGATGTCATCGATAAGCAGGATGTCCACATTGCGGTAGGTCTGCTTGAAGCTCGTGCCCTCGTCGTCACGGATCGAGTTGATGAAGTCGTTCGTGAATTCCTCGGAGTTCACGTACCTCACCCGGATGCCGGTGTAGAGATGCCGGGCATAATGGCCGATGGCGTGGAGGAGGTGGGTCTTGCCAAGGCCCGAGTCGCCGTAGATGAACAACGGGTTGTAGGCCTTGGCGGGAGCCTCGGCGACCGCGACCGCGGCGGCGTGGGCGAACCGGTTCGAGGAGCCAATGACGAAGGTATCGAAGATGTACTTGGGGTTCAGGCGGCCGAACTCATGGGAGTTGCTCGGGGGCGTCGGCGAGGGCTTGGGTTCCTCCCGCTGTTCCGGGGAGGGCACCGATTCCGGAACCGGCTCCTCCTCGGCGACCGGAGTGAGATCGGGGTCGATGACGAAGGCGCACTGAATGTCCTCCCTGAACACTTCGTGCAGGGCTTCGTCCAGGGCCGCCTTCAACTGGGTCTGGAGCACCTCGCGGGTCAGTTCATTCGGGACGGCGACCAGCATCGTGGTGCCGATCAGCCCCTGGGCCTGGGCCAGAACGACGAATCCGCGCTGCCTCGGAGTGACGCGGTCGTCATGCTCGAGGGTACGGATCACCTTCCGCCATGAGCTGCCGACGTCGTTGACCTCGTCCGTTTCCACCACTGATACCCCTCAAAGCTTCACAATCCGCACTTGAAAATGGCCGTAATCCACAGGGTTGTACACAGATGGTGGATAAACCGGCCCTGCCAAGACTAGAGGATGAAAACTACAGAAGATAGCGGTCAAACCGTGGACAACGGGGGGCCACAGGTGGGGTGGAGGGGCATTTCGACGCTACCCGGCGCGGTCCGCGGGCCCGTGATTGTCCACAGGTGGATGTCCACAGGTGTGGATGATGCGGTGGATGAGGCCCGCCGCCGGCCGGTTTGACGCTGCTGTGTCCCGTCGCCTAACGTTATGTAGTCCTTTATGTCTGCATTTCGCATGCCATCACGACTGTTCCGGGTAGTAAGAGGCCTCGGATGCGTGACGGCGTTTCGAGCGTTCTGCGGGTGTGCACCTTAATCGCGTCAGTCTGTTCTTCCCCCTTGTTGCAATGGGCCGGACGCATCTCAAGATCGTCTTGGAGTAAACACAGTGAGCAAGCGGACCTTTCAGCCGAATAACCGCCGTCGTGCCAAAAAGCACGGTTTCCGCCTTCGCATGCGTACCCGCGCAGGCCGTGCCATTCTGTCGGCACGCCGCAGCAAGGGCCGTACCGAACTGTCGGCATAGCGGTACAACCCCTTCCGCGATGAAGCCCAGCCTGGATCGCGCGGTGTTCGATACTTTTCCGGTTCCTTAGGAGAGGCACAGTCGATGCTCGCGAAGATCCACCGGGTGCGCGTCGCCGGAGATTTTGCACGGACCGTACGTTCCGGTGCCCGCTCAGGGCGCCGGAACGTCGTCATATATGCCCTGCCCCGTCCGGGTGATGAGCCGAGCCGGTGTGGATTCATCGTCGGGAAGAACGTCGGGAACGCCGTGGCACGCAATCTCGTCAAGCGAAGGCTGCGTGCCGCGGCCGCAGCCTTCATCGCGCGCAACCCACATGGGCTCGACCTTGTGGTCCGTGCCCTTCCCGCATCCGCCCTGGCGGGGTGGGATGATCTGAGCAGGGACTTCGACAAGGCCGTGGCCGGTGCACTCCGGCGCTGCAGGGACAAGGGAGACACGGGATGGTGACCGCCACCGGACCGCGGTACTGGAGCCTGCTGCGCGATGCGCCCCGCGGTCTGCTGATCCTGCTGCTGAAGGTCTACCGGCGGATCGTTTCCCCCCTCTACGGGCCGGTCTGCCGGTTCTACCCGAGCTGTTCGGCCTACGCACTTGAGGCGGTCACCGTCCACGGCGCCTTCCGGGGAAGTACGCTTGCGGTGAAGAGGGTCCTGCGATGCCATCCCTGGAACGACGGCGGCGTGGACCACGTGCCACAGGGCGGCAGGATTTTTCCCGAGGGGAAAGTGCCCGCGATAGTTGTGTTGAACCACCCGGTGATTCCGGACGATGACGAAGGCCGCCTGCGCGGTTCGAGGAGCTAACTGATTATGGATTTCTTCGGGACGATTCTGTTCCCCTTCCGGTGGCTGGTGTCCTGGATCATGGTGATGTTCCACGAAGGTTTCACCTTCCTGGGACTCGATGCGGCGTCGGGCTGGACCTGGACGCTGTCCATCATCGGCCTCGTCGTGGTGATCCGGGCGGCCCTGATCCCCGTCTTCGTCAAGCAGATCAAGGCCCAGCGCGGAATGCAGGCCCTGCAGCCGGACCTGCGCAAGCTCCAGCAGAAGTACAAGGGAAAGACCGACCAGCTCTCGCGCCAGGCAATGACGCAGGAGCAGATGGCCCTGTACAAGAAGCACGGGACCAACCCGTTCGCGGCCTGCCTGCCCATCCTGATCCAGATGCCGTTCTTCTTCGCCCTCTTCACCGTGCTGAACGGAATCTCGAAGGCGAGCAGGGAAGGCGAAGGCATCGGTGCCCTCTCGCCCCAGGAAGTGCGGCAGTTCGATGACGCAACCATCTTCGGTGCGCCGCTGTCGTCGACCTTCCTGGGCAGCTTCGGCGGCAACATCAACCTGAGCGTGATCATCCTCTCGGTCCTCATGATCATCGCCATGACCGCCTCGCAGTTCATTACCCAGAAGCAGATTATGGCGAAGAACATGTCCGAGGAGGCAATGCAGAGCCCCTTCATGCGTCAGCAGAAGATCATGCTCTACATCCTTCCGCTGGTCTTCGGCATCGGCGGCATCAACTTCCCCATCGGCGTCCTGATCTACTGGACGACCACGAACATCTGGACCATGGCCCAGCAGTTCTACGTCATCCGGCGCATGCCCACCCCCGGCTCCCCGGCAGCCAAGGCCCTCGCCGAGCGGCGCGCCAAGAAGGGCCTGCCGGCTGTTCCGCTGCTCGGTGAGCGGAAGGGCGAACCCGTCGTCGAGACGGTCGCACAGCCTCGAGTCCAGCGGGTCCAGCCCCAGCGCAAGAAGAGGAAGAAAAAATGAGCATCGATAACGAGCGCCCGGAACCAGCGGACATCACGGAGGAGGACGGCGACGACGCTTCCAAGGCCTCCCGTCTCGAGGACGAGGGCGATGTCGCTGCCGACTACCTCGAAGAGCTTTTGGACATTGCGGATATCGACGGCGATATCGACATCGAGGTCCGCAGCGGGCGCACCTACATCTCCATCGTCTCCGAGGACCGCAGCAACAACGGGTTGAAGGCCCTGGTCGGACGTGACGGAGAGGTGCTTGAGGCGCTCCAGGAACTGACCCGGCTGTCCGTGCTGACGGCAACGTCCAACCGCTCCAGGCTCGTTCTCGACGTCGACGGCTACCGAGGGGTACGTGGGGACGAGCTCCGGAAGATCGCCGAAGACGCTGTGGCCCAAGCGAAGGAAACCGGTGCCGAAGTAGAGCTCGAACCGATGAGCGCCTACGAGCGGAAGATCGTCCATGACGCGGTGGCCGAGCTCGGTTTCGTCAGTGAGTCCGAGGGCGAAGGCCCCGGCCGGCACATCGTGGTTTCCACTAGCGATGACTGAGGACTCTCCAGTGTCCGTAAGCGGAACGCCTCCGGCGGTGCTTCCCACGGCCGCGGAGCGGAAGGCCGCGGAGGCGGTGTTCGGCGAGCGGTTCGCCCTGGCGGAGCGCTTTGTTGAGCACCTCGCCACCTCCGGCATCGAGCGTGGGCTGCTGGGCCCCCGCGAGGTTCCGCGCCTGTGGGGGCGGCACGTCCTCAACTGCGCGGTCGTCGCCGAGCTGATCGGGAATGGCAAGTCGGTGTGCGACGTCGGAAGCGGTGCGGGCCTGCCCGGGATTGCCCTGGCCATCGCCCGTCCCGACCTTTCCCTAGTGCTGGTTGAACCACTCGAACGCCGGGTGGCATGGCTCAATGAGGTCGTCGAGGATCTCGGGCTCGACAACGTCTCGGTCCAGCGGGCACGCGCCGAACAGGCCGTCAGGTCCGTCGACGTCGACGTGGTCACCGCAAGGGCTGTCTCCGCTATGTCCAAGCTGGCCGGCCTCACCATGCCCCTGCTCAAGGGCGAAGGCCAGGTCCTCGCCATCAAGGGCCGCAGCGCCGCCGAAGAGGTGGCTGACGCGCGGAAGGTTATCCGCCGTCTGGGCGGCAGCAGCGTCGAGATTGTCACAGCAGGCGAAGCCGTGCTGGAGGAGCCGACAACGGTGGTCCGCATCACCGTCGGCTGATCCCGGCGTCCACAGCGGGTCCTGGGCGGTGAGCCGGTGGCCGGATCGCCGCGCGGGAACGCCGGCGAGGTCAGGCAACCCGTTAGTCTTAGAAGTAACAGCGCCTGGCATGTTGGAAGTGAGCTACCGAGTGACTATGAAAGACACCGCATCTAAGCGGAACTCGACCATGTTGGTTGCGGGAGCGCCGCTGGCCGTCGGGCTCGGGGAGATTCAACCTGAAGTGTTTGCGGATCCGGCCAATACCGGGATCGTTTCACGTGAAACAACTTTCTCGCTGTCCGACGCCGCCGAAGCGCCGGTCAAGAAGGGCGGCAAGGGCAACAGCGTGATGGAAGCCATGGACGACTCCTCCCCACTGGGCAGGGAGCTGGCCAGCGAAACCCGGCGGCGGGAGAAGCTGCTGGGGCGCAAGCTTCCCCGGCCGGAGTCCACGCGCGTGGTCACGATCAGCAATCAGAAGGGCGGGGTCGGTAAGACCACGACGACCGTCAACATCGCCGCGGCACTCGCGACTTCCGGCCTCAACGTGCTGGTGATCGACATCGATCCCCAGGGAAACGCGTCCACGGCGCTGGGGATCCCCCACCACGCCGAAGTCGACAGCATCTACGACGTCCTGATTGATGACCTGCCGCTGAGCCAGGTCGTTGCACCATGCCCCGATATCGACAACCTGATCTGCGCGCCGGCCACCATCCACCTCGCCGGCGCCGAAATCGAGCTGGTGTCCCTGGTTGCCCGGGAGCAGCGCCTGCGCCGTGCGATCGACGTGTACGCCAAGGAGCGCGCCGAAAACGGTGAGCCTCGCCTTGACTACATTTTCATCGACTGCCCGCCGAGCCTCGGACTGCTGACGGTCAATGCGTTCGTCGCGGCGCGGGAAGTCCTCATCCCGATCCAGTGCGAGTACTACGCACTCGAGGGACTGAGCCAGCTGCTGAAGAACATTGAGATGATCCAGAAGCACCTCAACGCGGACCTGGTTGTCTCAACCATTCTCCTGACGATGTATGACGGACGGACCAACCTCGCCGCCCAGGTGGCCGCCGAGGTGCGGGAGCACTTCCCGAAGCAGGTCCTGAAGGCAGTCGTACCTCGTTCGGTGCGAATTTCCGAGGCCCCAAGCTACCAGCAGACCGTCATGACCTACGATCCGTCGTCGTCCGGTGCCTTGTCCTACCTTGAGGCCGCAGCGGAAATCGCCGAACGTAGTTAGCCTCAACGGGTGCCGGCTGAGCCGCCCCTACACTGTTCCTAGCGTCGTATCTCGCGAACCTAAGCCGTTCGCAATCTGAAAGGGTAACCAATGGCGGAAAAGCGCCGGGGTCTTGGCCGTGGTCTGGGTGCGCTCATTCCCAGCGCCCCTCCCGAAGAAACGGAGGTTTCCTCCGAGTCCCTCAAGCAGTCCGGCCGTCCGGCTGATCTCTTCTTCACCTCCGGGCAGGGGCAGGACGGAACACCCGGGGCGAAGCGGGCGCAGCGGGGCAGCGGAATCAACAAGGATGCGTTGATTGCTCCTTCGCGCCGCAATGCTGGCAAGCCCGCAGCGAAGACCGCACCCCCGGCAAAGCGCGGCGCCATCTCTCCGGTTGCGGAATCCACAGAAAAAATGCCATCGGTCTCCCCGGCTGAGGTTTCACGTGAAACCGAAGCCTCCCCTTCGGTGGCCGACGCTTCCCCCGCGCCGTCGTCCGCCGCCCGGAGTACCGGTGCCAAGGGCCGGAAGAAGGCTGCGTCAGCCTCGGAGGGTCCGGCTGTTGCCGATGCCCCGGCTGCTTGGCCGGAACCAGAGCAGGCGCCAGCGCCCGCTGCCGTCCGCGGGGAGGCCGGTCCGGCCGCGGACGTGCCCGACGCTGGAATCGCTCCGCAGAAGGCTGAAGCAGGCGTCCAGGGCCCCGGAGAAACCGCTCAGAGCCCTGCAGGGACGGAATCGGTGGCTGTAGTAGTGGAGCGGGCAGCGGTTGAGGAGCGTGAAGCGCCGGTACAGGCGGAGGAGCCCACCGGGACCGGGAAGCCCGATACCGCCGCTGCAGCCGGGGACGCGGAGCCTGCGCCGGCCGATGGAGTAGACGGCGACGCAGGCGGACTTCTTGAGGTTCCGGGCGCCCGGTTCGCCGAACTCCCGCTCGATGCCATCCACCCCAACCGGAAGCAGCCCCGTTCGGTCTTCGATGCCGATGACATGGCCGAGCTGGTTCACTCCATCCGTGAGATCGGGGTGCTGCAGCCCATCGTGGTCCGCCCCTCCTCCGAGAAGGGCGATGCTCCCTACGAGCTGGTCATGGGTGAGCGCCGCTGGCGTGCCACCCGCGAAGCCGGGCTTGAACGTGTACCAGCGATCATCCGGTCCACTGCCGATGACGACCTCCTGCGCGACGCGCTGCTTGAGAACCTCCACCGGAGCTCGCTCAATCCGCTTGAAGAAGCGGCGGCGTATCAGCAGCTGCTCGACGACTTTGGTTGTTCCCACGAGGAGCTGGCCGAGCGCATCGGACGGTCCCGCCCCCAGATTTCCAACACACTGCGGTTGATGAAGCTTCCTCCGCTGGTTCAGAGGCGCGTGGCGGCCGGAGTGTTGTCCGCAGGGCACGCGCGTGCCCTGCTGGGTCTGGCCGACCAGGCCGATATGGAGAAGCTGGCCCAACGGATCGTGGCGGAGGGCCTTTCGGTGCGGTCCACCGAGGAGATCGTGGCGATGAGCGACGGGCTGCGGCGGCAGGCGAAGCCGACCGCCCCACGTAACGCGGCGCGCCATGAACGTCTTGACTATCTGGCGACGTCACTCTCGGACCGTCTGGATACGAGCGTGAAAATCACGCTTGGTGCCCGCAAGGGCAAGGTGAGCATCGAGTTTGCCAGCGTGGATGACCTCAACCGCATCATGACCGTCTTGGCGCCACCCGCCGGCTGAATACAACGGCAGAATCTGACCAAACGCTGGCCCGTTTCACGTGAAACGGGCCAGCGTTTTGTTAAGGTGGGCCTCTTGTTGCGGCAGGTGTGTTTCGCCGGGGAGAGCCCTATGCGGTCGGAGTGCCGGAATGAGGCCGGGAGGGCGGCTCTGCCTCAACCGGTCGGAGAAGGCCAGGGCGGCCGCGGGCAGATGCCGGCATCCCGCAAGGTGGTCATTCGCTCTACTGCGGTTCGGGCGTATGCGGTGGCCAACGGGAAAGCGAAAGGTTCGCGGGCGGGCGCTGGACACCCGGGGTCCTGGCTGTTTCACGTGAAACGAAGCCGGACGACGGCGGCTGGCGTCTGCCTTTTGTGTGGGGCGTGGTTCCAATCGTTTCCGAGCCCGATAAAGCCAGTGATCGGCCCCCTGGCTCTTAGACGCATGGAAGCCTGGTGTCCTGGTTAGCCAATAGCGGTGCCGTTTCACGTGAAACGGCCGCCGGAGATGGCGAGGACGAAGGTCGGAGCTCCGCGAAAGCCCCCACCTGGGAGGTGGATGGCACGCGGTTCTCTGACGAGATAGGAAGCCGGTGGGTTCATCTGACACCGCTGGATGCGACGGACGCGGTGCCCGGCGGGAAATCCGGTCGGATCCCTGCCCTCTTCGAGGCGCCCTGGGGATCGGCCGGGAGTAGTTGGATGCAGAGGGCCCCCGTTCCACGTGAAACGTGGGGTCGTGCTCTATGCCGCGCAGCCGACGGTCTCTTGAACCAGCTTCTAACACGCTACGGTGCGGTGGAGCGGCGAGCAGACCGACGGAACGCCAGGCGGACGTTTGGCGGCGGCGCAGGCGCAGACCGCAGCGGAACGCCCGGATGACACCTCCCAGGGGCACGGCACCGTGGCTGATTCTGTCGTGCGCGCGGGTGTCACATTCGCTGCGCCGAGTTGCGGGGTATCACCCACCGAGTACGGGCACCGCGCCACGCCTATGGCAGTTCACGCCGTCCCCTCAGCCATAAGCGTGGAGCCTGGACGGCGGCGCTACGCAGCCGGCACCATAGGGCGGAGGGGGCCCACCCCGCTGCCCGGTGCCTGCGGGAGAGGTTATGCGCCGGACTGCCGGATCCCGCTCGTCGTCGGCATCGACCACGTTTTGCGGCCACAGCGGTTCGCAGCCGCCGGGGTTTCACGTGAAACCTTGCAGCCCCATCAACGCCGAGGGGCGTTGTGCAGAGGTGCCCGCGCAGTAACGACCGCGTCCGCTTCGACCGGCACAGTCTTATCCCTTCGGCGGCGACCAGCTCGGTCGTCCCGCTTTGCGGGTGATCAGGCGGCAGGACACCTGAGGCCGCTGAGCGGATCTGGTCCGGTTTCACGTGAAACCGGTGTTTTCCCGGGGCACGCACCATCACTGGAGACGCTGCAGTACCCCACTGGATTGCCGGGTGCCCGATCTTCGGGCCGGCTCTTCTCCTTTCGACACGGCAGCGTAGGTGCTTCAGGGTCTTGTCGGCATGCCCGGCGCACCCGCGGTGCGCGCACGGGAGCCGACGGGCGAACGGCGCCGGGCTCTCGCCCTGCGTCCATCGGTTCCAAAGGTGCTCACTCGCTCGGAGGGACCGCGGTAGAAGGCTGTTGTGCCTGCCCCGTTTCACGTGAAACGGGGCACAGCGGCGCGAGGACAGCAGATTGCCCCGGAGTCCATGCAGATTGCCCCATAGGTCAAAAGGGTCGAGAACCCCTCAGCGGATAAGCCGGTCGACCACAGTCCAGGCCGGTCGTCTGCTGTACGACGCCGCAGAAGCGTCGGGCTGGGCGTCGTGGAACGCCTGGCCCAGGGCCCCTAGACGGTGGTGCATTCTGCGACTCCGCAGCCATTGTGGATCTTCATTGTCGGGCTGGTAGCTCCACGCCCGGGAGAAGCGCGGGGTCATGGGTATGGACGCCCTGATCGGCGATCCGGCGGAAAATGGCATGGTCCTGGCACCCCGGGCGGGGTTTCACGTGAAACTGATAACCAGGTCCTCGGCGCGCGGGGAGCGGACGGTCCACGATGCAGCCCGCCTTCGGCTGCCGGCTCATTGTCCCCACGTAGGTGCACCTCCAGGAGACGGAGCAAAGGCACAAATCACCGTCGCACTGGGTGCCCAAATTGGCCGCACCTTCAGGACGATTTCGGACCGGTGTGGAACCATCGTGAGAGCCTGACTTCGTCCGTCGAGCCTCATTCGACAACCTATGGAGGGGGGTTGAACGCCTCGTCGCCGCGGGCACGCTTCGATGGACGGTCAGGCGTTTCACGTGAAACAGGACCCGTAGCGCGCCCTTGTTCGGCGGGTGAACGGCGGGCGTACGCCTACATTGCCGTCCATGGCGGTCTCACGATCGAGGCCCTACCACTACTGCATCACCCCGCTCCAAGGACCGACCCGGACTCCTTGTCCCGCCGGGCGACATCTCGTCGTCCGTGGTGGGAAGGAGCGGCCGGAGCCCTTCACCGCACGCATCGAGGCGGCCGCTCCACGGCACTCTCCCGCAGCCCCCGCCGCCAAAGAGCGGTCCCCGTGCCCTCCCGCGGCTGCGGAGGCCCAAGAGAGGCACGGACGCCTCCCTCGCTGCGCGAGGCCGGAGAGGGCAGCGCGCGTCCTCCCTGGCCCTCCTCCGGCCCTGCTGGGCACTCCGCGTGGGTGCTCCTGCCCTGGGGCGGTGCGGCCCACCCCCCCGGTGCGGCGACAGAGCGGAAGGACCGCTGTGCGCTGCCCGGTTCCGTCGGTGGGCGGTCCCGGGGGTCGACCGGCAAAAGGAAAGGCCGGCCGCCCCTGGGGACGGCCGGCCTTGTGAGCCGCGAAGGGCTGCTGAGCCTTAGTTGATGAAGGCTGAGAATTCCTGCTCAAGAACCTGCTTGGGCTTGGCGCCGATGGACTTAGCCGCCACCTCGCCGTCCTTGAAGACGTATACCGCCGGAATCGAGGTGATTCCGTACTTTGCGGCGATGGCGGGGTTGTCGTCGACGTTCACCTTGACGACGTCGATCTTCTCGGAGTGCTCTCCGGCGATCGCATCGAGGATGGGCGAAAGCATACGACAGGGGCCACACCACTCAGCCCAGAAATCAACAATTACCGGTTTCTGGGCCTGGAGGACGTCCGCCTCGAAGGTCGCTTCGCTTACATCTTTGGTAGTGCTCATTGGTATCTCCCTTTGTGGATTAGACGAAAGCCTGCTCGGACACGGTTTCGGCCGGGGGCGTGGGAACTGCGGCCGCGGTCTTCGCGGCGTCGCCGAGGTCGGCCAGGTAGTGCTCGACATCAATGGCAGCCGCGGCTCCCGAGCCGGCTGCCGTAATCGCCTGACGGTAGGTGGGGTCGATGACATCGCCGGCAGCGAAGACGCCGGGCAGTGAGGTCTTCGAGGTCCTGCCGACGACGGCGATGGTGCCCTCCGGCGTCAGGGTCAGCTGGTCCTTGACCAGCTCGATGCGCGGGTCGTTGCCGATGGCGACGAACACGCCGGTGACATCCAGGTCGCTGGTCGCACCGTCGACCGTGCTCTTGAGCTGGATTCCGGTGACCTTGCTCTCGCCACGGATGCCGGTGACTTCGGAGTTCCAAATAAAGCGGATCTTCTCGTTGGCCAGAGCGCGGTCCTGCATGATTTTCGAGGCCCTCAGGGTGTCCCGACGGTGCACGACGGTGACGGAGCGGGCAAACTTGGTCAGGAAGAGTGCTTCCTCGAGCGCGGAGTCACCGCCGCCGATGACCGCGATGTCCTGGTTGCCGAAGAAGAAGCCGTCACACGTGGCACACCAGCTCACGCCGTGGCCGGAAAGGCGCTTTTCATCCTCAAGGCCCAGTTCACGGTACGCCGAGCCAGTGGAGATGATCACAGCGCGGGCCAGGAAGGTCTCTCCCGTCCCGATGGTCACCTTCTTGACCTCACCGGTCAGCTCGACGGAGACAACATCCTCGAAGAGGATTTCGGTGCCGAAGCGTGCCGCCTGCTTCTCGAAGTTCTCCATCAGCTCCGGGCCGAGGACTCCCTCGGGGAACCCCGGGTAGTTCTCAACATCGGTGGTGTTCATCAGCTCACCACCGGCCTTGACGGAACTCGCGATCAGGAGCGGCTTCAGGTTCCCCCTTGCCGCGTACACGGCGGCGGTGTATCCCGAAGGTCCGGATCCCACGATGATGACATCGTGGATTTTCTGCTCGCCTTCGGTGGTGCCGCCTGCTGCGGTCTGGGTTTCAGTTGTCACGTTTACGGTGAACCTTCCTATCTGGGTGCACGCTGCAGTAGCCTGCGCATGGATCTCCGCGGACCCCTAGCACAACCATGCCTGTCCTCGGGTTATTCCGGGGGGCGCGTCCGGGAGGACGCGCCGTGTCGAGGGAGCCACCGCGCTTCCTAGGAAACGCCGATCTCGGCGATACGCAGTCCCCAGGGGAACTGCGCCTGAATGTTCGAGAGCCGGGGCAGCTGGGTGAAGTTGACGATCACGTAGCGTGCCGTGGCGGGTCCGTCGTCCCCTTCCGGAACTGGTGTGGTGATGGACGGCCCGGTGAAGCCCCCCTGGGCGATCTGCTCCGCTCCCTCCAGGGTGGGGGCGTCGTTGAGCAGCACCGAGAAGTTTCCGCCGGTACCGTTCAACTGGTCGATTTTTACCTCTGAGATTGTCGATTCCTCTTCGAGTTCGACCACGAGGGCGAGGCTCTGCGCCAGTCCGCCGAAGACGTCGTTAGCGTAGACATAGCTTCCCCAGAAGGTCGCCGGGTTGTTGTCCACGGTCAGGGGTAGGTTTGCGTCGTTCGGGGCGTCGAGGTTCTGGTTGCTGGGAACCAGCCGCGTCACGCCGGTGATGACGGGGGGGACCGTTTCCGCGGCGGGCTGCGCGGACTCGGTGGCAGCCCCGGAAGGCGGCGTGGATTCCGCTCCCTGGGTTTCACCACCGGCGGTTGTGGGGTCGTCATTGGCTGTCGGGTTGGACAGTCCGCCGATGGTTGTCGCGGCGAGGACCACAGCGATGATCAGAAGCAGCGACAGAACTGCTCCCACCAGGATCCGGGTGAACTTCCGGTTGCCTTCGGGGCGGTCGTCCTCGTACTCATCCCGGTCGTCGGCGTCTACGGGGGTGGAGGCCGGGAAGCGGGAAGGAGCCCGCTCCGGTCGCCCGGCAGCGGCCGACGCCCCCAGGGCCGAGGCGCCGAGGGCGGCGCCGGCAGTCCTGCCCGGGCTCGATGACTCCGGCTCACTGGGCAGGCGGGTCACCTTCGGGTTGGGATCCTCCCGCCGGCTCGAGTCGGTACCTGATCCGCGGGAGGGGCCGGGCGACCCCGCCGGCGGCATCGCCGGAGCGGGTGGGACCGGCCGGGAAGCCTTTGGGATCGACTCGGTACCGACGGCACGCTGCTCGGCGGTCCCTGCCCCACCGGCAGTCACCGGCTGGGCATCCTCCGCGGTGGCTCCCGCCGCCGGCCGGCCGAACTTCTTCGACAGACTGGCGAATGGTGAGCGGCGCTCGGCGTGTTCACGCTCCTCGTAGTGGTCTTCGTCGTAGGTCTCCGGCTCGGTGGACCGCGCCACCCCGAAGATTTCCGAACCCAGGGTGTCGGTGAAGAACGGTTCGATGTACGGCGCGTCCTGCTGCACGATCAGGTCCAGCAAGTCGGCGGCGGAGGCCCGGTTGGTGACGAGGTAGGTGCCTCCATCGGTGATTCCCAGGTCGAGGACCTGAATCGTTCCGGGACGCTCACCGGTTGCCACCTCGCGCGCACTGGCGGCCACTTGGCCGGCGTTGTCGGGTGAGGCGACAAGGATGCTGACGGGGCGGTTCAGGACCTGGTCCACGCCATCGAGCACAAGGTCCTTGTCAGCAGAAGCCAGCACATAGGCGGTGACTTTGTATCGGCCCCCTAGCACTGAACCGACGTCTACTGCTTCTGGCACGTGTTCCTCCCGCTGCAAGCTGGCTGATTTTTACCCATGCTACCGGTCGACCGCCTGTTCACCGGGTTACGGCGTCAGTTCCCTTACCGCTTAAACCGGGCGAGCAGCGGGGAGAGGAATTCGCTGAGCTCGCTGACCTTCAAGGCCCTCAGCGCGGCGAGGTAGATCAGGGCCATCACCGTGCCCCCGACAATGAGGACGGCGGTCGAGTGCAGGACGGACTGCCAGACGAAACCGTCGGGCCGGTATGCCCCCGCCAGCCAGAGAAGGGCCGAGCCGCCGGCGGCGGCGGCGATCCCGGCGACGGTGAGGCGCACATGCACATCGAAGATGTGCCCGGCGCCGTACCGCCCGATAGTCCGCCGGAGGAAAAAGTGGCTCACCGCCACTGCCACCACATTGCCCACAGAGTAGCCTACGGCGAGCATCGGCACGATCAGGTCGGGCCGGAAGGCTCCGGCGGTGAGGGCGAGAGCCACTCCCAGAACCGAAAGGATCAGCTGGATCTTCAGGGGAGTGACGACATCCTCCCGGGCATAGAACACCCGGTTCAGGAAGAAGTTGGCGCTAAGGAACGGGGCGCCCAGGGCCAGCAGGGCGATGATCACCGCATTGATCGCACCGCTCGCCTGGGATCCGCCGCTGAAGAGCATTCCCAGCGGCACGGCCAGGGTCAGCAGGGCCGCGGCCCCGAACACCGTCGCCACCCCGATCGTGCGCAGCCCGCGCGAGAGGGTGTCCCTGAGTGCGGCGAGGTTGTTGTCGGCGTGTGCCGCCGCGAGCTGATTGAACAGGACTGTGGCTAGGGAGACGGCGATGACCGAATGGGGCAGGACATAGACCAATGAACCGATCTCAAGGTTCGCTAGACCCGCGATGGGCTGGGGTGGTTTACGGCTGGCGTAGTCGGCGCGTGCCTCCGTGGCGATGGTGGCCACCCACTGGTTCACCAGATACAGACCGTTGCCGACGAGCATGGTGATGATGGTGACCGATGCGAGCTTTCCGGTCTGGCCGAAGCCGACGCCACGCCAGCCGAACCGGGGGCTCAGACCTAGGCCGAGCTTCCTCAGCGGAAGGAACAGCACAAGCGCCTGAACGACGATGCCGAGGGTGGTGCCGCCGGCCAGCAGGAGGGTGTGGGTGAGCGTCCAGTTCTCCGGGGTGTGCCCGGCGGTGCTTTCCGGGCCCAGGACCACGATAAAGGCAGTGAGGAAGCCGATGGAGATGACATTGTTGACCACGGGCGCCCAGGTATACGGGCCGAAGGATCCATTGGCGTTCAGCACCTGGCCGATGATGGCGTACAGCCCGTAAAAGAAGATCTGCGGCAGGCACCAATAGGCAAAGGTGGTCACCAGTGCCAGGCGGGCACCGGAGACGTTGCTTACGAGGTCCGCGATGAAAGGGGCAGCGAGCGTCGCAAGGACCGTCAGGACCAGCAGCCCGCAGGCTGCGAGGGTGATGAGGCGGCTGATGTAGTCCGCCCCCCGGTCCTCCTTCCGGCTTGCCTTAATGATCTGCGGAACCAGGACGGCGTTGAAGACGCCGCCGGCCACCATCAGGTAGATGAAGTTGGGCAGGTTGTTCGCCGCAGGGAACAGGTCGGAGACCTGGCCGAGGGTGCCGATCGCCGTGGCGAGCAGCGCGACGCGGATCAGGCCGAGAAGCCGCGAGACGAGGGTTCCGGCGGCCATGATGGCGCTGGAGCGGGCGGTGGTGTCTTCTCCCGTGCCGCCGCCGGCTGCGGCGGTGCCGTTCGGTCCCGCGGACGGTCCGTCAGGACGCCGCTGGGGGCGCTCGGCCAGCACGCCGGTGTCCTGCACCGGGATCGAGGCTGTGTTGCTTTCGGACATTGAGAACGTTCGTCTCCTTGCGTGACGCGGTGCGTCAGAGGTAATTGGGCAGGACCTCGCGGGCCAGATCCGCGATGCGCCGTTCATTGGGGAAGGAAAGTTTCCGCCCCAGCTCGTCAAGGGGGACCCATGCGACGTCGACCGCCTCATGGTCGGGATCGTTCTCGATGGTCAGGTGTCCGCCGGTGGCGACGAGGAGGAAGTGGTGAACAGTCTTGTGCACCCTGTGTCCGCTGACAGTGAACCAGTAATCGATGCTACCCAGCGCGGTGAGGATGTCACCGCGTATACCGGTCTCTTCCTCGATCTCGCGGACCGCCGCCTGCTCGCTGTCTTCCTGGTTCTCAGGATGGCCCTTGGGGAGGCACCATTCCAGCCTGCCGCCGCGGTTCAGGCGCGCAATAATCGCGACATTCAGGGTCCCGCTGGTAGTGTCCACAACGATCCCGCCCGCAGACACCTCCTCCACTGTGGGCAGCTGGTGCTGCGGCGCAGGCGTGCCCGGGCTTCCCATTGACACTGTCAACGGGGTGCGTTTAGGTGCACTTGGAACGGGTCGGTCCATGCAGACCACTCTAACGATCTTTAACGGCAGGCAATGACGGCGGCAGGCCGGACGGGCCGGAACTGATGGGGCCGCAGCGGGCGCGGTGGGCGGCCCCGGCATGGAATTTGGCTCTCAATCTGGCACGCTTAAGGGACTATGGTGCACCCGTTGGACAAATCGACCCTGACCATGCCGCTCCCGCCGGTCGTCACCGAGCTCGGAGAGCTCTTCAGCGAAGCCGGCTATGAGCTTTCACTGGTTGGGGGACCGGTCCGCGACCTTTTCCTGGGCCGGAGCTCCCCGGACCTCGACTTCACGACCAATGCCAATCCGGACCAGACCCTCGCCGTGATCCGCGGCTGGGCGGACGCCTACTGGGAGATCGGGCGGGCCTTTGGCACCATCGGGCTGCGCCGGGGCTCCCACCAGATCGAAATCACCACCTACCGTGCCGACGCGTATGACCCGGGTTCAAGGAACCCGTCCGTGGCCTTCGGTTCGAACCTCGAGGAGGACCTGCTCCGGCGCGACTTCACCGTCAACGCGATGGCCCTGACCCTTCCCGCGATGGAGCTCGTCGACCCCTTCGGCGGGGTGAAGGATCTGCACGCCGGCGTCCTGCGCACACCGGGCGCGCCGTCGTCGTCGTTCTCCGACGATCCACTGAGGATGATGCGCGCGGCCCGCTTCGCCTCCCAGCTCGGAGTGAGCGTCGCCCCGGAGGTGGCCGAAGCGATGTCGGCCATGGCGGAGCGGATCGGAATCATCTCGGCCGAACGGATCCGGGACGAACTCGTCAAGCTGGTCAACGGCCGCGCTCCCGGCCGCGGCATCGACCTCCTCGTCGAGACGGGACTGGCCGACCATGTGCTTCCCGAGGTGTCAGCGCTGCGGCTTGAGATCGACGAACATCACCGGCACAAGGACGTCTACCGGCACTCCCTTACCGTCCTCGAGCAGGCCTGTGCGTCGGAAACCGACGCCGACGGGCCCGTCCCGGGACCCGACTTCGTGCTGCGCTTTGCGGCTCTGCTCCATGACATCGGGAAGCCCGCCACCCGGAAGTTCGGCCCCGGAAACGCCGTCAGCTTCCGCCACCACGACGCGGTGGGCGCGAAACTGGCCGCCCGGCGCATGCGCGCGCTGCGCTTCGACAACGACACCATCAAGGCCGTGTCCCGCCTTGTGGAACTGCACATGCGGTTCTACGGCTACGGTGAGGCCGGCTGGACCGATTCGGCCGTGCGCCGTTATGTGACCGATGCGGGGCCGCTGCTGGAGCGGCTACACCGGCTGGTCCGCTCGGATGTGACAACGCGCAACCGGCGTCAGGTGGAACGACTTGCCTTTGCCTACGACGACCTTGAGGCCCGCATCTCCGCCCTGGCCGAACAGGAAGAGCTTGCCATGATCCGCCCCGACCTGGACGGCGCGCAGATCATGGCCCTCCTCGGAATAACACCTGGCCCCGTGGTGGGGCGGGCCTACCGCTATCTTCTCGAGGAGCGCATGGAACACGGACCGTTGGACCCGGCAACCGCCGAGGCGCGGCTCCGCAGTTGGTGGTTCCACCAACCTGAATCAAAGGAGATACTATGAGTCCGCTCTCAGGGGCAGCGCAGCCCGATCCCACCCCCGCAGGCACCCCGCTTCCACGGCTGTGGCTGCTCCGCCACGGCGAGACCGAGTGGTCCCGGGACGGAAACTACACAGGGCTCACCGACCTGCCCCTGACGCCGTTCGGCGAGGAGCAGGCGCTTGAGGCAAAGCGGCACCTCGCAGGCATCGACTTCGACCTGGTGATGAGCTCGCCGCTCCAGCGTGCCGTCCGGACCGCAGAGCTGGCCGGATTCCCCAACCCCGAGATCGTTCCGCACGCTCACGAATGGGATTACGGGGATAACGAAGGCCGCAACAGCGCCCAGGTGCGCCGCGAGAACCCCGACTACCTGATCTGGAAGGACGGCGCCCCCAACGGGGAGAGCCTTGAGCAGGTGGCCGCACGGGCCGACCGCATCATCTCGCGCGTCCAGGCCGGCTGCCACACCCCGGCGGACCATGACCCCGATGCTCCGCCGGTCCAGAACGCCCTGCTGGTGGCACACGGACACTTCCTCCGCGTTGTGGCTGCCCGCTGGCTGGAGTTTGCTCCGATGGAGGGCCGGCGGTTTGTTCTGGGAACGGCGGCTGTCTGCTCCCTGGGCTGGGATAAGCGCACCCCGGCCATTGTTCAGTGGAATCTCTAGGGTGAAATAGACCGAGAAACATTTGAATTAATTAGTTCGAACCCTATGCCGGCGCCTCCGCATGGGGTAGATTGACTCTTGAGCCACTGAGATCCTCCGGAACATTCCAGAGAGCATCAGGGTCATCGGTTCTACTGGTTATCTTTCGGACAGGAGGTAGGGATTGTGAATATCATGTCGAGCGGCCTTCTGACCCGCGGACCCAATCCGACCTTCGTCATCCGCGGCCACTAGCGGCCCCTGCGCCTGCGCGCCCCCCTTCCGGGGTGACCCGACCCATTTGAACGGCAGCCTTCTCTTCGCTGCCCCTCCCGGGTTTTCTCGCGCCGCGGAATACCAGTTCTATCCCTTTAATTGCCCTTGCCGAAGGATAACCGTGTCAAAGTCGCAATCCCTTTATGACCAATTACCCTCGAATGTTGAAATGCCCAGGACTGGACAATTTATTATGTCCGGATCATTCACGGTCCTTCCCGCTGTGCCATCCGACGCGGTCAGCCCCACCTCTCTGGGCGGCCGACAGGGCTCGACGGCCATGCCGGGCTTCCATCGGAAGCGGAAGGTGAAGCGTACGCTGAGGGCGCTGCGGCGGAATGTTGCCCGCTGGCAGCAGATCCAGGGCCCGGAGGCGGGATCCGCTCGCGACAGTGCGGACCGCTTCCTCCTGCCCCAGCACTTCCTGAACATCCGGTGAGCACCGGCCTCCCGGCCGGAGGAATGTGGAGGCGCCCCGCGGCGTTGTATCGTTCAAGACGCTAGTCACAAGCGGACCATGGGGAGAGGAGGAACGATGCCCCCCGTGAGACGTGTGGCGATGTTGTCCCTCCATACCTCCCCCCTCGAACAGCCGGGAGCCGGTGACGCCGGCGGCATGAACGTCTACGTACGTTCCGTAGCGCTGGAGTTGGCGAGGGTGGGTGTCGAAGTCGACATCTTCACCCGAAGGACGGGCGAGGAGCGGCCCTCCTGGGAAGAGATGGCGGACGGCGTCCGGGTGCATCACCTGGCCGCCGGCCCGCCCCACCGCATTCCGAAGGAAGCCCTTCCCCAGCTGACCGGGACCTTCACCGCGGCCCTGACCGAAGTTGCAGGCGCCCTGGCCGGCGGCGGCGTCGACGTGCTTCACTCCCACTACTGGGTGTCCGGAACGGTGGGCCTGACTGTCGCGCGCAAGCTGAAACTGCCCCTCGTCCACTCCATGCACACCATGGCGAAGGTCAAGAACCTGAGGATGAAGAACCTTGGCACGGCCGAACCGCCCGTGCGGGTCAGTGGCGAGCAGGCCGTCGTCTCCGGAGCCGCCCGCCTGATCGCGAACACCTCGACGGAGGCCTCGGAGCTTGAATCCCTCTACGGGGCGCACGCCGAGAGGATCGACGTGGTGGCCCCCGGCGTCGATCTCGAAACCTTCAATCCCGGCTCGCGTGAGATCTCCCGGTCCCTGCTGCAGTTCCCCCAGCGTTCCTTCCATGTCGTGTTTGCGGGACGAATCCAGAAGCTCAAGGGACCGCAGGTGCTTGTGGCCGCCGTGCGCGAGCTCGTGGAGCGCCGTCCCGACATCCCCCTGACAGTCAGCATCCTCGGCTCCCGCAGCGGCTCCGACGCCCTGAAGCTGCAGCCACTGATCGATGACGCCGGGCTCCATGACATCGTGCGGCTGTATCCACCGGTCAAGGCCGCCCAGCTCGCCCACTGGTTTCGTGCGGCCGACGTCGTCGTCATGCCGTCCTTCAGCGAATCCTTCGGGCTTGTGGCGCTTGAGGCGCAGGCTTGCGGCACGCCGGTCCTCGCCGCCAATGTGGGCGGGCTGCCCCAGGCCGTGAGTGATGGCCGGACAGGCCTGCTCGTTGAGGGGCACTCCGCCGGGGGGTGGTCGGCCGCCCTGGAGCGGTTGTTCGACGACACCCCCTACCGGGAGGCGCTCGGGCGCGGTGCCGCCGTGCATGCCCTTGCCTTCGGCTGGCAGCGCACCGCCCTGCTGACGGCCCAAAGCTACCGCACCGCCGTGGAGCGCTTCTCCTCCATTGCGGCCCGGTGATCCGACCGCCCTAGGATAGGACGGTGAACCGCGAAGAACTTGCCAGCTACCTCGATTCCGTCCGCATCACCGGGGAGGTGGCCACTCCGCGGGAGAACAACCTCGACCACATGCGCCGCTTCCTCGACGGAAACGAGCACCTCGAGTTCGGCGTGCGCACCACGCGTCCCTGGACCTTCGACGAGGTCTTCTCCCTGATGCACGAGAAGGTCGGCACCAGCGCCGACCCGTCCCACACCACGGGCCAGGACACCATCGACGCCGCCAAGTGCGTGGCCGCACTCGACCGCTTCGCCGACCGGCTGGGCCGCTCGGTCCGGGCCGGGGAACGTATCCTCTTCGCCACGGGCCATCCCGGAGGTCTCCTTCCGGTCCACGCAGCCCTCGCGTCCGCGGCGGCGCAGGCCGGCGCCGAGGTGATGGAGATTCCGCACGGGATCCGGTTCCGGGAGGGGGACGTCCGCCAGGTGCAGGGGGTCCTCGCCTGGCACCAGCACGGGAACCTGATGCACACCCATTACCCGCAGCCGATGCGCCTGGTGCTCGAGTCCCTCGCTGCCGCCGGCCGGCCGGGACCTGAGCTCGTGGTCGCCGACCACGGCTGGGCGGGAGAAGCCGCGGCCGCCGGCGTGCCGGCACTCGGATTCGCCGACTGCAACGATCCCGGCCTCTTTGTGTCCGAAGCCGAAGGCCAGCTCGAGGTGGCCGTCCCGCTCGACGACAATGTGCCGCCGGTCTTGTATGTGCCGCTGACGGAATATGTTTTGGATCGGGCAGGATTCGCCGGAGCACCAGCACTGCGCTGATAGGTTAGGCCCATGAGCGACCTGGAGATTGCGCGCCGCGCGGCGATCCGACCTATCGAGGAAATTGCCGACGCGGCGGGAGTGCCACGTGACGCCTTGGAGCCCTACGGCCGGTACAAGGCGAAGATCGATCCCACCCGCCTCGCGGATCGCCCCGGGCGCCCCGGGCGGGTTGTGCTGGTCAGCGCCATGAGCCCAACCCCCGCCGGCGAGGGGAAGTCGACCTGCACCGTGGGGCTCGCCGACTCCCTCGCTCGGGCCGGCCAGCACGTGATGATCGCCCTGCGGGAGCCTTCCCTTGGGCCGGTGCTGGGGATGAAGGGGGGCGCCGCCGGCGGCGGATACTCACAGGTGCTGCCCATGGATGAGATCAACCTCCACTTCACCGGGGACTTCCACGCCATCACGTCGGCGAACAATGCGCTCGCGGCGCTCGTCGATAACTCAATCCACCAGGGCAACCCGCTGAACATCGACCCGCGGCGTGTGGCCTTCCGGCGGGTCCTCGATATGAATGACCGGTCCCTGCGCAGCGTGGTGGTGGGTCTCGGTGGTCCGGCGGAGGGTACGCCCCGGCAGGACGGCTTCGATATTACGGCCGCCTCCGAGATCATGGCGGTGTTCTGTCTGGCCACCGACCTCGCCGACCTCCGGGAACGGCTCTCACGCATCACCTTCGGCTACTCCTATGACCGCAAGCCGCTCACCGTCGCCCAGCTGGGGGTCGAGGGGGCGCTGACCCTGCTGCTGAAGGATGCTTTCAAGCCCAACCTCGTCCAGACAATCGCCGGGACCCCGGCCCTGGTGCACGGTGGGCCGTTCGCCAATATCGCCCACGGCTGCAACTCCGTGGTCGCCACCCAGACCGCCCGTCGCCTGGCCGACATCGTCGTCACCGAGGCCGGTTTCGGTGCCGACCTGGGGGCCGAAAAGTTCCTCGACATCAAGGCCCGCGCGGCCGACGTCGCTCCCGACGCCGTCGTGATCGTGGCCACCATCCGCGCACTTAAGATGCACGGTGGGGTGGACAAGGCGGACCTGGCTGAACCGAATGCCGCGGCGCTCGAGGCGGGCACCGCCAACCTGCTGCGGCACGTACGCAATGTGGAGAAGTTCGGGTATTCCCCGGTTGTGGCGATCAACCGTTTCGCCACGGACAGCGGCGCCGAGCTCGACTGGCTGCTGGGCTGGTGCGCCTCGCAGGGCGTCGCCGCCGCCGTCGCCGACGTGTGGGGCCAGGGCGGCGGCGGACCCGGGGGAGACGCCCTGGCCGCGGCCGTCCTGGCCGCCCTCGACCGCCCAGTGGACTTCCACCACCTGTACCCGCTGGAGCAGCCGGTGGAGGTGAAGATCCGGACCATCGTGCAGGAGGTCTACGGGGCCGACAATGTCGATTTCTCGGTGCCCGCACTGCGCCGGCTCGCCGAGATCGAGGCGAACGGCTGGAGCGGGCTGCCGGTGTGCATGGCCAAGACCCAATATTCGTTCTCCGACGACGCAACCAGGCTCGGAGCGCCCAGCGGGTTCACGGTGCACGTCCGGGACCTCATCCCAAGGACCGGCGCCGGCTTCATTATCGCCCTCACCGGAGCGATCATGACGATGCCGGGGCTGCCGAAGGTTCCCGGAGCCCTCGGAATGGACGTGGACGCCGACGGCAACGCGGTCGGGCTCTTCTAGGACGCTGCCCGCGGATCGGCCGCGCTCCGTGGGCGGAAGCGGACCGGCCGGGAACTCGTCGGCCGTGCCTTAAACGGTCCGGCCGCCTGCCTGAACCAGGAAGACGGCCGGGACTTGCCTTGAAGCGGAGGCTAACGCTCGATGTCGCCGCGGATGAAGGCCTCGACCTTTTCGTGGGCAATGTCATCCGCGTACTGCTCGGGCGGGGACTTCATGAAGTAGCTCGACGCCGACAGGATCGGTCCACCGATGCCCCGGTCGAGGGCAATCTTCGCCGCCCGGATGGCGTCGATGATGACACCGGCGGAGTTGGGGGAATCCCACACCTCGAGCTTGTACTCAAGCGACACCGGAGCGTCACCGAAGTTGCGGCCCTCGAGGCGGACGAACGCCCACTTTCGGTCGTCGAGCCAGGCCACGTAGTCCGAGGGGCCGATGTGCACATCGTCGGCGTGAAGTTCAGCCTTCACGTTCGAGGTGACGGCCTGGGTCTTCGAGATCTTCTTGGACTCCAGGCGGTCGCGCTCGAGCATGTTCTTGAAGTCCATGTTGCCGCCGACGTTCAGCTGGTACGTGCGGTCAAGGGTGACGCCACGGTCCTCGAAGAGCTTCGCCATCACGCGGTGCGTGATGGTCGCGCCGATCTGGCTCTTGATGTCGTCGCCGACGATCGGCACGCCGGCGGCGGTGAACTTGTCGGCCCATTCCTTGGTCCCCGCGATGAAGACGGGTAGGGCGTTGACGAAGGCGACGCCTGCGTCGATGGCGCACTGGGCGTAGTACTTCGCGGCGTGCTCCGAGCCCACCGGCAGGTAGCAGACGAGAACGTCGGCCTTGGTGGCCTTGAGCTGGCCGACGATGTCGACCGGTTCTTCGTCGGACTCGACGATGGTTTCGCGGTAGTACTTGCCCAGGCCGTCGAGGGTGTGGCCGCGCTGGACGATCACGCCGGTCGGGGGGACGTCGGTGATCTTGATGGTGTTGTTCTCACTGGCACCGATCGCTTCGGCGAGATCGTGGCCGACCTTCTTGCCGTCGACGTCGAAGGCCGCGACGAACTGCACATCGCTGACGTGGTAGTCGCCGAACTTGACGTGCATCAGCCCGGGGACCTTGGCCGACGGATCCGCGTCCCGGTAGTAGTGCACGCCCTGTACAAGGGACGCGGCACAGTTGCCGACGCCGATGATTGCCACCCGGATGGGGTTAGTTCCCACAGTTCTCCTCAAAAAGCCCGCTGAAGTGTAATTGGCCCGTTCAGCCCCGTAACGGAGGGTCGGGCAGAGAATGTCCAGTCTACGTCCATTTGGACGTATGCCGGTTGGACTCTACCAACGATGCGGGCTCCGCGTTCACCGCGCCCGGTTCCGGGGGGCCTCGGCAGGGTCAAGGGTGATCGCCGCCTTCTGCCCGGGAGGCTCAAGTGCGGGCCCCGTTCACGCCGCTGAAGCCTCGGGTAGGCTTGGGCGAGCACGGATTCCCAGCGAAAGAACCCACGTGAGCGCAGCTTCATTCCGATACGAAAAACTAGGCCCGGAGGACTTCGACCGGCTCGTCGGCGGGTACCCCGACGTGGTCGTTCCGATCGAGCAGACCCCGGACTGGGCCGGGTTCGAAGCTGCCCTGGGCCGCCGTCCCTACGGGATCTGGGCCTACTACGACGGCGCAACACTCGTCGCCGTTGCCAGCTACCTCCTCATCCAGCGGCGCCTGAGGACCTCCCTTGTGGTGGTCAACGGCCCCGTGTGGTTCACGGAACGGACGCCGGCCGCCGAACGCTCCCTGATGACGACTGTCCTCGCGCAGTTCGCAGCGGACCCCCGGGTCGACCCGCTGTATATACGGATGCAGGTATCGACGCCGCAGCCGCCCGCGGAGGGCCCCCTGGAGCACGGCTGGTTCGAGCGGGAGATCGTCGTCGATCTCACGCCGGAAGAGAAGGACCTGTTTCGGAGCTTCAAGCCCAACGCCCGCAACAGCATCCGCCGTGCCCAGAAGTCCGGGGTTGAAGTCCGGAGTATTCCCCGCGAGCTATGGAGCGAGACCTTCCGGCAGGACCTTTTCCCGATCATGAGGGAGACCGCCGAGCGCGATGGGTTCGAAAGCTTTGCGTCCGACTACTATGAAACGCTCCTGACTGAACTGGGGGACTACCTCCGCCTGCTTGTCGCCTACCTCGACGGAAAGCCGGTGAGCTGGCTCATCACCAGCGAGTACCGTGGCTCTGCCGTCTACTACTTCGCCGGAAGCACCCAGCAGGCACGCAGGATCTTCGCCCCCTACCTCCTGCTCTGGGAAGCCTTCCGGGAGCTCAAGGCCGCGGGCAACCGCACCTGCGCCCTGACCGGCATTGTCAGCGACAATTACCCGCAGCTTGCCAATGTCACCACGTTCAAGCGGAACTTCTCCAAGAACGTCGTCGTGGTGCCTACGACATATGACCTCCCCGTGAAGCCGCTGCAGTACCGGGCACTCGCCGCGGCCCTCCACGCCCGACGGAGCCTGCCGGGACAGGTGCGGGCTGCTCGGAAGGTGCTGGCCGCGGCGCGGGGCAGCATCGCCGCCAGGACCGGACCGGCCACTGTCCCGCCCGCCCAGCCCGACACCGACGCCCAGCCCGCCGCTGACGCCGGGAGCCGGCCCGCCTGAGGAAGGTGAGAACCGATGGTTGATGTCGAGGTTGTGGGTTCAGGACCCAACGGGCTCGCAGCGGGCGTCGTGCTGGCCCGGGCCGGGCTGAAAGTACGCGTTCACGAGGCCGCGGCGACCATCGGAGGCGGATCCCGAACCCTCCCGCTGATGGAGGACGGGGCGGTCCACGATGTCTGCTCGGCGGTCCACCCCATGGCCCTCGTCTCGGAGTTCTTCACCTCCTTCGAGCTTCGCCGCCGCATCGGGTTCGCCATCCCCGAGGTCTCCTACGCCCACCCTCTCGATTCCGGGAGGGCGGGGATCGCCTACCGCAGCCTGGAGCGGACCGTGGCGGAACTGGGTGCTGATGGTCCGGCATACCGGCGGTTGATGCAGCCCCTTATCGATTCCCGGGACGGCATCCTTGCGCTGACCCTGAACCACCTGCTGCGCGTGCCGAAGAACCCGCTGGCCGCGGCCCGGCTCGCGGCGGCCGTCCTCGATCAGGGCTCGCCGGCCTGGAACCGGCGGTTCCGGGGCGAGGAGGCCCCGGCGATGCTGACCGGGGTCATGGCGCACCCCGTCGGACCGCTTCCCTCGCTCACGGCCGCCGGAGCCGGGATGGTCCTCGGCCTGCTTGCGCACGCCGGCGGGTGGGCCATCCCCGTCGGCGGTTCCCAGGCGATTGCCGACGCCATGGCCCGGGACATTGAAGCCCACGGCGGCGAGATCCTCACCGGTTCCCGGGTGCACTCCCTCGCGGAGCTCGGCGGCGCCCGCGCTGTCCTGCTGGACCTTACCCCGCCCGCGCTTGTGGAGATGGCGCGGGGACGGCTTCCTGAAGGGTACGCGCGGGCGCTGCGCAGGTTCCGGTTTGGCAACGCGGCATGCAAGGTCGACTTCCTGCTCTCCGGCCCCGTACCGTGGACCAATTCCGAGGTGGCCCGGGCCGGCACCGTCCACCTCGGCGGAGCCCGCGCGGAGGTGGCGGCAGCCGAGGCGGACGTCAAGGCAGGACGCCACCCGGAGCGCCCCTATGTCCTTGTCTCCCAGCCGTCGTTGTTCGACCCGACCCGGGCGCCGGCCGGCCGGCACACCCTCTGGACCTACTGCCACGTGCCCCGCGGCTCCACGACGGACATGACCGAAGCCATCACCGCCCAGATCGAACGCTTTGCCCCCGGGTTCCGCGACCTGATCGTCGACTCGCACTCCTCGACGGCCGCCCAGCTCGGGGAGTACAACGAAAACTATGTCGGCGGCGACTTCGGTTCGGGTGCCGTCGACCTGCGCCAGATGATCGCCCGCCCGGTGCTGGCGGCCCACCCGTGGGCGACCCCGCTGAAGGGGGTCTACCTCTGCTCCCAGTCGGCCCCGCCCGGGCCCGGCGTCCACGGCATGGCCGGATTCCATGCCGCGAAGCTCGCCCTGCGGCGCGAGTTCGGGCTGGGAATGCCCGCACTCGGGATCGGCTGACAGTCCAGTTGCCCACGAACAAGAACTCACAGGAGGCTCCGATGGACAATGCGCAGATCGCAGGTGACCCCTACCGCCTGGAACGGTTCGTCACCGCACAGGATGCGGGCGGCACGTACGAGCGGGCCCTTGGTGAAATCCGCGCCGGACGCAAGCAGAGCCACTGGATGTGGTTCGTCTTCCCCCAGATCCAGGGCCTTGGGAGCAGCGCGACGGCCCGCGAATTCGCCATCTCCTCCCTCGCCGAGGCGAAGGCCTATCTCGCCCACCCCGTCCTCGGACCTCGGCTGCTCGAATGCGCCGCGGCGGCCGCCGCGCTGCCCGGGCACAGCGCGGAAGCGGTCTTCGGCGGCATCGACGCCCGGAAACTGCATTCGAGCGCGACCCTCTTCCACCGGGCCGCCCCCGGGGAGCCCGTGTTCTCCGACCTCCTCGCGAAGTACTTCGACTTCCAGCCCGACGCCGCCACCGACGAACGCCTCTGAATGGAGGCCGCGAACAGCGATCCTGAGCAGCGCCTCCCGCCGGGCGCCTTTGCCCGGCCGGGGGTTGCCAAGGTAGGATCGATGTGGTTTCGACCACAATTTCATACGCCTTTGACCTGCAGCGGGAGAGTCCTGCCGCGAATATCCACTCGGCAGGCGCCGTAGGAGCAAATCCTCCCCAGGAATCTCTCAGGCCCAGTACCGCTGCGGTTAGGCAACTCTGGAAAGCAGCGCACCGGCCCCGAGGGCAGGCGGCGCTCACCGAAGGTGCAAGCAGGCACGGAGCCCTGCGGAAACTCTCAGGTCCAAGACACAGAGCGGGGAGGAACTCGAAAAGGGACGCGCTTCCAGCGCTTGAACGTACGGAGTTTCCATGACCGCCCATGCCGACCTGGCTTCCACCTTCGCCGACCGCCACATCGGTCCGCGCACCTCCGACGCAGCGCAGATGCTGTCGGTCCTCGGATACCCCAGCATCGACAAGCTCGTCGATGTCGCCGTTCCGGCAAGCATCCGGTCCGCCAAGGCCCTCGATCTTCCCGCGGCGCTCAGCGAACCCGAGGTGCTGGCGCAGCTGCGCCGGATCGCAGGCCGCAACCGGACCGCCGTGCAGATGATCGGCCAGGGCTACTTCGACACCGTCACCCCTCCCGTGATCCGCCGCAACGTCCTCGAGTCACCCGCCTGGTACACGGCCTACACGCCCTACCAGCCGGAAATCTCCCAGGGCCGCCTCGAAGCCCTCCTCAACTTCCAGACCATGGTCCAGGACCTCACCGCCCTCGACATCGCCAACGCATCCCTGCTCGATGAAGCCTCGGCCGTCGCCGAGGCCGTGCTGCTGATGCGCCGCTCGGGCAAGAACAAGTCAGGCCGCACAGTCCTCGACGCCGACTGCCTCCCGCAGACCGTCGCCGTGGTCCGCGGCCGCGCCGAGGCGCTCGGCTTCGAGGTGGAGATCGCCGACCTCTCCCAGGGCCTGCCCGAGGGTGACATCAACGGCGTCGTTCTCCAGCAGCCCGGTGCCTCCGGTGCCCTGCGAGACCACACAGCGGTCATCGCCACCGCCAAGGAACGCGGGGTCCTCGTCACCGTCGCCGCCGACCTGCTGGCCCTGACCCTGATTACCGCCCCGGGCGAGCAGGGCGCCGACATCGCCGTCGGCTCTGCCCAGCGCCTTGGCGTTCCGCTGTTCTTCGGCGGACCCCACGCCGCGTACATGGCGGTGCGCAAGGGCCTCGAGCGCATGCTGCCCGGCCGCCTGGTCGGGGTGTCCAAGGACGCCGACGGCGCCCCCGCTTACCGGCTGGCCCTCCAGACCCGCGAGCAGCACATCCGCCGTGAAAAGGCGACGTCGAACATCTGCACCGCCCAGGCGCTGCTGGCCATCACCGCCAGCATGTACGGGGTCTATCACGGCCCCGAGGGCCTCAAGGCGATCGCCGAGCAGACCCACCGGCGGGCTGTCGACCTCGCCGGCCGGCTGACCGCCACCGGAGCGCAGATCGTCCACGACACCTTCTTCGACACCCTGCTGGTCCGCGTGCCGGGCCGGGCCGCCGAACTCGCGGACCGCGCCGAGGAACTCGGCTACAACCTGCGCCGCGTCGACGCGGACCACCTCGGCATCTCCTGCGACGAGACCACCACCGAGGACCACATCGCCGCCGTCGCCGGCGTGTTCGGCGCCGGCAGCGACGCCGGTTCTGGGGCATCGGAAACCGGGACCCGGATCCCGACGGGACTGCGCCGCACCTCGGCCTACATGACCCACCCGGTGTTCTCGCTGCACCGCTCGGAAACGGCGATGCTGCGCTACCTGCGCCGCCTCTCCGACCGCGACCTGGCCCTGGACCGCACCATGATCCCGCTGGGCTCGTGCACCATGAAGCTCAATGCCACGGTGGAGATGGAAGCGATCTCATGGCCCGAGTTCGCCTCGATCCACCCGTTCGCGCCCACCGGACAGACCGAGGGCTGGCGCGAACTCATCACCGATCTCGAGGAGCGCCTGGCCGAGATCACCGGCTACGCCAAGGTGTCCCTGCAGCCCAACGCCGGCTCGCAGGGTGAGCTCGCGGGCCTGCTCGCCATCCGCGGCTACCACCGCTCGCGCGGCGACGAGAACCGCACGGTGTGCCTGATCCCGTCCTCGGCGCACGGCACCAACGCCGCCTCCGCCGTCCTCGCCGGCATGAAGGTCGTGGTTGTGGCCACGGCCGCCAACGGCAATATCGACCACGATGACCTCAAGGCGAAGATCGAGCAGCACGCCGAGAACCTCTCCGCGATCATGATCACCTACCCCTCAACCCACGGTGTGTTCGAGGAGGATGTCCGCTGGGTCTGCGAGCAGGTGCATGCGGCCGGCGGGCAGGTCTACATCGATGGCGCGAACCTCAACGCGCTTGTTGGGCTGGCCAAGCCGGGTGAGTTCGGCGGCGACGTCTCTCACCTGAACCTGCACAAGACTTTCTGCATCCCGCATGGCGGCGGCGGCCCCGGCGTTGGGCCGGTCGCCGTGGCCGAGCACCTCATCGACTTCCTGCCCGGTGACGCGAACCGGGACATCTCCACCGACGAGGCCGCCGGCGGCGCCCCCGTCGCGGCGTCGATGTACGGTTCGGCCGGGGTTCTGCCCATCTCCTGGGCCTACGTGGCCCTGATGGGCGCGGAGGGCCTGACCAGCGCCACGGCACACGCCCTGCTCGCCGCCAACTACGTCGCTGCACGCCTCAACGAGCACTTCCCCGTGCTCTACACAGGTGCCCAGGGGCTGGTGGCACACGAGTGCATTCTCGACCTGCGCCCGCTCACTGCGAAGACCGGGGTCACCGCCGAGGACGTCGCCAAGCGGCTCATCGACTACGGTTTCCACGCCCCCACGCTGTCCTTCCCGGTGGCCGGAACCCTCATGGTGGAGCCCACCGAGTCGGAGAACCTCGCCGAGCTCGACCGGTTCGTCGACGCCATGATCGCCATCAAGGGCGAGATCGACCGGGTCGCCGACGGCGAGTGGACCGTCGAGGAAAGCCCGCTGCGCCAGGCCCCGCACACCGCCACCACGCTCATCGGGGACGACTGGAAGCAGTCATACCCGCGCGAGCTCGCCGCATACCCGCTGCGCTCTTTGCGGCACGACAAGTACTTCCCGCCGGTCCGGCGCATCGACGGCGCCCACGGCGACCGCAACCTGGTGTGCTCCTGCCCTCCCATCGAAGCCTTCGAGGACTAAACCCCATGCCCAAGCAGACCCCGCTCTACACCCGGCACGAAGCCCTCGGCGCCTCCTTCACCGACTTCGGCGGCTGGCAGATGCCGCTGAAGTACGGCAGCGAGCTCGAAGAACACCACACGGTGCGCCGCGCCGCCGGCCTGTTCGACCTCTCCCACATGGGGGAGGTCCTGGTCACCGGACCCCAGGCGGCAGAGTTCCTCAACTACGCGCTCGTGGGCAACCTCGCGGTGATGCCGGTGGGGAAGGCTAAGTACTCCCTCATCTGCAACGCCGACGGAGGCGTGATCGACGACCTCATCACCTACCGCCTGGCCGAGGACCGCTTCCTGGTAGTGCCCAACGCCTCCAACGCGGACACCGTCGCTTCGGAGCTGCGCGACCGCGCCGCCGACTTCGACGCCGTGGTGGAGGACCAGTCCGAGACCACCGCCCTGGTGGCCGTCCAAGGGCCCAACGCCGAGGCGATCCTGCTGGCTCTGGCGGCCCCCGACGACGCCGAGGCCATCACCTCGCTGCGCTACTACGCCGCCGTCGAGGTCGAACTGGCCGGGGTGCCGGTCCTGCTGGCCCGCACCGGTTACACCGGCGAGGACGGATTCGAGCTGTTCGTCGGCAACTCCTTCGCGGTGCGCGTCTGGGACGCGGCCCTCCAAGCCGGTGCCGGCCACGGCCTGATTCCGTGCGGCCTTGCCGCCCGGGACTCCCTCCGCCTCGAGGCCGGCATGCCGCTCTACGGAAACGAACTCGGTCTCTCGACCAACCCCTTCGAGGCCGGCCTCGGCCCGGTGGTGAGCCTCAAGAAGACCGAGGACTTCGTGGGCCGCTCGGTCCTGGAGCCGCTGAAGGCCACCGGGCCGGCACGCCGCCTGGTGGGACTGCGCGGCACCGGCCGGCGTTCCGCGCGCGCCGGGTACGACGTCGTCGTTGACGGCACGGCCGTGGGCACGGTGACCTCGGGGCTGCCCAGCCCCACCCTCGGCTACCCGGTGGCGCTGGCCTACCTCGACTCGGCCCTCGCGGAGCCGGGCACCGAAGTCCAGGTCGACCTCCGTGGCCGCCCTGAGCCCTTCACCGTCGTGGAGACACCGTTCTACAAGCGCGCCAAGTGATGCCGTTCGACGGCTCCATCGCACCAGGGGGACTCCAATGACCATCAGCGCATTCGACCTGTTCAAGATCGGCATCGGCCCGTCCAGTTCCCACACCGGCGGGCCGATGACGGCCGCCTACCTGTATACGGAACTGCTGCGGGAGGAGGGCCTGCTCGGGCGGGTCGACCGGCTCCAGGTTGAGCTCTTCGGCTCGCTCGGCGTGACCGGACACGGTCACGGCACAGTGAAGGCGATCCTGCTCGGCCTGGAGGGAAGCCAGCCCCATCTCGTCGATCCGGCCACCGCCGACGAACGGGTGGGACGCATCGGCGAACTGAAGTCGCTGCGCCTGGCCGGTGAACAGGAAATCACCTTCGACCCCGACCGGGACCTCATCCTGCACCGGCGGCAGCGGCTTGAATATCACACCAACGGAATGCGTTTCCAGGCCTGGGACGTCTCGGGAACGCTGCTCAGGGCGCGCGACTACTTCTCGGTCGGCGGCGGATTCGTCCTTGACGAGAACCAGATCGGCGTCGAGACCCAGCCCGTGCCGGACGTCGTCGTACCTTTCCCGTTCAATACGGCCGACCAGCTGCTCGAAATATGCCAGAAACACGATATGTCCTTTTCCGGGGTAGTGCTCGCCAATGAAAAGGCCTTCCGGAGCGAGGAGGAGGTCCGGGCGGGCCTGCTGCAGATCTGGGAGGTCATGCAGGACACCATCCGCCGGGGGACCAGCACCGGCGGCGTTCTGCCGGGCGGGCTCGCAGTGCGGCGGCGGGCCGCCCGCCAGCTGGAACTCCTTGAGAAGGCCAACGACCCCGGGGACCGGCTGGGGACCATGGAGTGGGTGACACTGTTCGCCCTGGCGGTCAATGAGGAAAACGCGGCCGGCGGCCGCGTGGTCACGGCGCCCACCAACGGGGCCGCCGGCATCATCCCGGCCGTCCTGAAGTACTACGTCGACTTCGTCCCCGGTGCCAGCGACGACGGCGTCGTACGCTTCCTGCTGGCCGCCACCGCCGTCGGGTCCCTGTTCAAGAAGAACGCGTCCATCTCGGGTGCGGAAGTGGGATGCCAGGGCGAGGTCGGCTCCGCCTGCGCCATGGCGGCCGGTGCCCTCGCCGAGGTGCTCGGAGGCACTCCCGAGCAGGTGGAAAACGCGGCGGAGATCGGGATTGAGCACAACCTGGGACTGACCTGCGATCCGGTCGGCGGGCTGGTGCAGATCCCCTGCATCGAACGCAACGCGGTTGGCGCGATCAAGGCCATCACCGCCGCACGGATGGCGGTGCGCGGCGACGGGCAGCACCACGTCTCACTCGATATCGCCATCAAGACGATGCGCGACACCGGGGCGGACATGATGGACAAGTACAAGGAGACGGCCCGGGGCGGACTCGCCCTGAACGTCGTGGAGTGCTGAGCGGGCAGGTCCCGCTCAGCCGGCCGGCCTAGACAGCGGTGGGAACCGACTTGCTCCGCTGGGGGGCGAGTTCGACCACGATGTCCCGCAGCAGTCCGCGCAGCTCCTCGGACTCAAGGCCCTCGCCGGTCATCAGGGACCGCTCGATGTCCTGGGCCCGGGCCAGGGCCATCAGTCCCGCCTCGGTGATGGTGATGCGCTGGCTGCGGCGGTCGCGGGTGTCGCGGATGCGGGAGATGAAGCCCTGCCGCTCGAGCTTCTCGAGCGTCTTGCCGATGGTCTGGGCCTGGACATGCACTGCCAAAGCGAGCCGCGCGCCGGTCATGGTGCCCTCACGGGAAAGCACACCCAGGGTGGTGTAGCCCGCATGGGTGATGCCGATATCGAGGAGTCGTTCGTTCCAGGCATGGTCCACCAGCCGGGCGGCGGTGGTGAGGAGACGGCTTGTTGACCACTCGTTCAGGTTTGGCATGACGGTACTTCTTCCAGACGCTAGTAAATCCCGATACCTCCACTATGAACCTAAATCTTCAAGTTTTCCCTGTGATCCACCCCAAGCTTTAAGCAAGGGTGCTTAGGAAGTCGGATGCCCGGATTCCGGACCCAAAGAGTCGCCGACCCCGGAGCGGTGGCCGCTCAGGAAGACCCGAATGGCTTCGGCGACCGCCTCCGGAGCGCCCTGCTGGGCGACATGCGGCTGGCCGGGAATCTCGGTGAAGGACCCGTCGGGCGCGGCCTCTGCGAGTTCCCGGCACCACGGCTCTCGCGCCACCGGATCCCGTGAGCCGCGCATCACCAGGACGGGGCATTGCATGGCGGGGAGGGCGGCTTCGAGGCGGTACTCCATCATGGGGCGCACCGTTTTCAGGTACCAGCGCAGGCCGGTCCGCAGGTAGTCGGTGAGAACAATGAAGTTTGCCGAGGGAAGTTCGCGCAGCGAGTCGTGCCCGAGCGCGGCCGCCTGCCGCCAGACCGACCGGCGCCGCCGGTCCACCACCGGCCCAATCAGCACGACCCCGGCAACCCGCCGGGGATCCCGCAGGGCCGCAGCCGTGGCGATCTGGGCACCCATCGAATGCCCCACGAGGATGCAGGGCGCCACCTGGGCTTCGGCGAGCAGGTCCAGCAGCACGGCGGCGTAGTCCTCCACCGAGAGGGTGGGACCGGGAGACGGGTTGGGGCCGAAGCCCGGGAGGTCCACCGCATAGGTGTCGGTGGTGGCCGTGAGCTCCTCATGCAGGCGGTCAAGGTAGCGGTGCGACATTCCGATGCCGTGGATCAGGACGAACGGCGGCTCGGTGCTTCCGGCGGGCCCGGGCGAGGAGTGGATGCGGAGGGTGTGCCCGCGCAGGCGGACAGTCGAGACAGTGCGAGAGACCATCCGGTGAGTGTAGCCCGGCGCATTACCCACCAAAGTTCAAGGAATCCTCAAGTTTGGACAGCGGCTCCTCCAAATTTCTGGCAAGGTATTGCTATGCCCGATATCCATGAACCACGCACCGCCCTCATCGTCGAGGACGACGAGGACATCCGGGAGCTGCTGGGCACGGCGCTGCGGTTGAAGGGATTTTCGATCCTGGAGGCAGCGACCGGGCACGAGGGCCTCGCAAAGGTGCGCGACCATCAGCCCGACCTGATTACCCTGGACCTCAACCTTCCTGACCTCGACGGGGTCGAGGTCTGCCGCCAGTCCAGGGCGATGAGTGACGCCTACATCGTGATGGTGACCGCGCGCCAGGACGAAATCGACCGATTGCTGGGCCTGGAGACCGGCGCCGACGATTTCATCGGCAAGCCGTTCAGCCCGCGGGAGTTCACGGCGCGCGTCTCGGCCATGTTCCGCAGGCCGCGCACCGGGCCGGGCACGGCGGGCAACGGCAGCTCCCTGCTGCGCCACAACGGGCTGCTGATGGATGTCGAGGGCCGCACGGTGAGCCTCGACGGCGAGGAACTGGCCCTGACGAGGATCGAATTCGACCTCCTCGAGGCCCTGCTCGACGGCGCGTCGCGGGTGTGGTCCCGCGAGGCACTCCTCGACCGGGTGTGGGGGGACGGCTGGGCGCTTGACCACCACCTCGTCGAAGTCCACATCCGGAACCTTCGTCGGAAACTCAGCGATGACACCAGCAATCCGCGGTTCATCCGCACCGTGCGGGGCGTAGGCTACCGGCTCATTCCGCTGACACCGGTGCGCTGAGACTGCTGCGGCCCGCCCGGCCTACAGCAGGCTGAGCTCATCGAGGGCGTCGCGCAGCCCCGGCGCGCTTCCCCGCTCGTCATCGATGCTTTTCCGCTCACCTTGAACGACGTCGGGCCGGTCCGTGATGATTCCGTCGACCGGCACCCGCAGGAACGTGCGGATGGCGTCGGGGTCGTTCACCGTCCACACCCACAGCTCCTTGCCGCGGCCGCGGGCGAGGGCGGCGAGTTCCTCGGTGAAGAAGGACTGCTCGACCACGAGGAAATCGCCCGGCTCCCCCTCCAGGGTGCCGACATTGGCCGCCACGGTGTAGCCCACCCGAAGCCCGGGCCGCTTCTCCTCGAGTTCCTGGACCACCTCGCTGCTCAGGGAATGGTAGATGTGGTGGCCCGTGGCGCCGATCGAATCAAGCTCCGCCAGGAGCCGGTCCACTACCTGGGGCGATTCATGCCCGTGCAGCTTGAGTTCGATCAGGAGCTTCACGCCGAGCTCCTCGGCGCGCAGCACGTAGTCGATGAGGGAAACCATTGAATCGCTGTAGCCGCCAACGCGCACGTCAATCGCCTCGGCCTCGGCGAGGGTCAGCTCGTAGGTGTTGACGTTGAGCCCCGAGACGATCCACAGGTTGACGTCGTGGCTGAGAATGAAGCGCCCGTCCCTGGTCTCCTGGGCGTCGATCTCGACAAAGTCGGGTTGCACCCTGGCCGCCGCCTCAAGGGCGCCGATGGTGTTTTCCACGCCTCCCCCGACAAAACCGCGGTGGGCGATGATCTTGGTGGACCCGGAGTCCGCCGGCACACTTCCGGCCGCCGGGAGGATCGAGGCGGATTGGACGGCCGTGGCTCCCATCACCGTCAGGCCGAGGGCCACCAGTGCAGCCTGCCGCCGCCCGGAGCGGCCCCTCGGGTGGGGTTCTGGGGCCGCGGGGGCAGGCGCTGGTGCCCCGTCGGGAAGGCCCGCCCGCCGGTTGTTGTAGGCGGCGGTCAGGGCGTGGAGGATCACCACGAGCGCGAAGCTCAGCACCACCGCGGAACCGACATTGGCGATACCGTAGCCGCCGGCCGCCACGGCGGGGGCGAGGGGCGGGGCGAAGCGGTCCGCCAGGGCGGCCGCGAACACCACTGCCTCGGTCAGCAGGGTCGAGAGCGCCCCGGCGCCGGCGGCGACGATGCCGATGGCGGCGGCAATCCGCCACGACTGGCGCCGGGTCGCGGCCAGGCTGCCCGCCACGGCGCGGCCCGGGGATATTCCTTCGATCACCAGCAGCGGGAAGGTGAATATCAGGCGGAGATTCACGTACAGGAGTACCGCGAGGAGCGTCCCGTACAGGGCGGCGCTCACCGGCGCCTTGAGCATCTCTCCGCTGATGAACAGCGGTACGGCGATGCCGCGGGTGACCGTGGAGAAGAGCCCGAATCCGCCCAGGGGCATCACCAGCAGGACATAGACGATCAGCAGGGGTGACTGGTAGTGGACCACCGCCCGGATGGCCCGGGTTACGTCCTCGACCACCGGCCGCAGCTGCAGGGGCAGGGCGCACTGCTGACGGTGGACCAGCACGATCAGGGTGACAAGCTGCAGGCTCACCACAGCGAGGGCGGCGACGACCAGCAGGATCATCAGCAGGAGGGCCACGGGGTGCGCAAGCACCATTCCGAGGTTCTGGTCGCTGATCCGGGGCAGGCCCGACGCCGCCAGGACGAGGCGGAAGAGTGCCGACAGGGCCGGAAGCGCCAGCAGGATGGTGGCGCCGTTGAGGACCAGGGAGGCGAGCTGGAGGGGGAGGAACCCTCTGAGCGCCTCGGCCAGGGCCTTCCGCAGCGACGTGCGCAGGGGAAAGGACGCCGATGGCACGCGGGTTTCGGGCGCGCCGTTTGAGCGCCCGATCCGCTTGGCCATGTACATCTCGAGTATCCCTTCGGGTCTCCGGAGCTCCGGGGCGCGCGCGGAGGGGCGCCAGCTGAGCATTTACCGAACCACTCTAGGCCCCCGGCGGAGCGCCGCGCGGCCCGCCGCTAAACTCTAGGGGTGGCCCACCTTGACGTTTCCAACATTGATTATTTCCTCTCCGACGGACGGCAGCTGCTCAATGCCGTCTCATTCCGGGTCGGGGAAGGCCACAAGACGGCCCTGATCGGACCCAACGGCACGGGCAAGACAACGCTGCTGCGGATCATCGCCGGTGACCTGACCGCCGACGAGGGGGCGGTCACCCGGTCGGGTGCTCTGGGCATCATGCGCCAGTTCGTGGGGCAGGTGCGCGATGACACCACCGTCCGCGACCTCCTGGTCTCCGCCGCGCCGCCGGCCCTCGCACGGGCGGCGAAGGCGGTCGACGACGCCGAACTGGCCATGATGGAAACCGATGATGAGCCCACCCAGATGCGCTACGCCCAGGCGATCGCCGACTGGGGGGACAGCGGCGGGTATGAACTGGAGACCACCTGGGACGAGGTGACCATGGCGGCCCTCGGCATTCCGTTCGACCGCGCCCAGCACCGGGCGGCTTCCACCCTCTCCGGCGGCGAGCAGAAACGCCTGGTCCTCGAGGCGCTCTTCTCAGGCCCGGACGAACTGCTCCTGCTCGATGAGCCGGACAACTACCTCGATGTGCCCGGCAAGCGCTGGCTCGAGAAGAAACTGGCCGAGTCACGCAAGTCGGTGCTCTTCGTCAGCCACGACCGGGAGCTGCTGGCCAACGCCGCCACCCGCATCGTCACGCTCGAGCCCGGCGTCCTCGGGGCGTCGGCCTGGACCCACGGTGGAGGATTCGAGACCTACCTCAAGGCCCGGCAGGACCGGAACGCGCGGTTCGAGGAGCTTCGGCGCCGGTGGGACGAAGAGCACCTGAAGCTCAAGGAACTCGTGAACATGTACAAGAACAAGGCCGCGTTCCGCTCCGATATGGCCAACCGGTACCACGCGGCGCAGACGCGGCTTGCGAAATTCCTCGAGGCGGGCCCGCCGGAAGCCCTTCCCATGGAACAGAACGTGTCGATGCGGCTGCGCGGAGGACGCACGGCGAAGAGGGCGGTGGTGGCGACGAAGCTCGAACTGACGGGGCTCATGAAGCCGTTCAGCACTGAGATCTGGTTCGGCGACCGGGTCGGCGTTTTGGGCTCCAACGGATCCGGCAAGTCGCACTTCCTGCGGCTGCTCGCCGGCGGCGGGACCGACCCGGACAAGGAACACCAGCCGGTATCCGACGTCGACATCGCCGAGGTGCCGCACGAGGGGACCGTCAAGCTCGGGGCGCGGATCCGCCCGGGGTTCTTCGCGCAGACCCATTCGCGTCCGGACCTGCTGGGCCGGACCCTGCTCGACATCCTGCACCGCGGCGATGAGCACCGCTCGGGCCTGGGACGCGAGGCGGCCTCGGCCGTCCTCGACCGGTACGGCCTGGCGGGACAGGCCGAGCAAGCGTACGACTCGCTCTCCGGCGGGCAGCAGGCGCGGCTGCAGATCCTGCTGCTCGAACTCTCCGGCGCCACCCTGCTGCTGCTCGACGAGCCGACGGACAACCTCGACCTGCACTCGGCCGAAGCGCTCGAACACGCCATCGACGCCTTCGAGGGAACCGTCCTCGCCGTCACCCACGACCGGTGGTTTGCCCGCAGCTTCGACCGGTTCCTCGTCTTCGGCTCCGATGGAAAGGTCTACGAGACCAAGGAACCCGTCTGGGATGAGGGGCGGGTGGCCCGGGCCCGCTGAGCCGGGCACCGGACGCCGGCCGCCGGTTCGCCCGGTGGGATTGGCCCGGGCCGGCGGATAGGGCGACCGGTTTGAATGCCACCGGAGCGCACGGCTACGGTGGCAGGGTGAACCCCAACCTGAAGTCCGCCGTCTGGGCCACCTTCGCCATCTTCGGGCTCAACGGCCTTGTCTTCGCGAGCTGGGCCGCCCGGATCCCGGCTGCTTCGGCAGCGCTTGAGCTCAGCTCGGGCCAGATGGGTGCACTGCTGCTGGTTGGGGCGGTGGGCTCGGTCCTGTCCCTGCCCCTTGCCGGTTTGATCTCGGCACGCGTCGGCACGGCGAACACCGTGCGGGTCGGAGGAGCCGCGGCGGCGCTCGCCGCGGCCACCGTCGCCGCCGGCCTGCAGTTCCAGTCGGTGCCGCTCACCGGGGCGGGACTGTTCCTCTTCGGTTCGGGCGTGGCGCTCTGGGACGTCGCCCAGAACATCGAGGGCGCCGACGTCGAACGGCGGCTGCGGCGCACCATCATGCCGCGCTTCCACGCGGCCTTCAGTGGCGGCGCGTTCCTCGGGGCGCTGCTGGGCGCCGGCCTTGCCGCCGTCGACGTCGACCTGCCGGCGCACCTGGTGGCCATCGCGGTCCTGTCCCTCGCCGTGTCCCTGTGGATTCCCCGGTATTTCCTGCCCGTGGCCGCGCCCGGGCACGCCGAGCAGGCGCCGGTGGCGGGTGGCAGGTTCTCCGCCTGGCGCGAGCCGCGCACGCTGCTGATCGGCCTCGTGGTGCTGGGTGCCGCATTGACGGAGGGTGCTGCCAACGACTGGGTGGCCAAGGCCACCGTTGACGGGCTGGGCAGCAGCGAAAGCGTCGGGGCCCTCATGTTCGCCGTCTTCGTCGCCGCGATGACCCTGGTCCGCTTTATCGGCGGGGGCTACATCGACCGCCACGGCCGGGTCCGGGTGCTTCAGGCGAGCCTCGGAACCTCCCTCGCTGGCCTCCTGCTGTTCGTGCTCGCCCCCAATGTCCTCCTGGCGGGGGTGGGGGCCGTCCTGTGGGGTGCCGGGGCCGCACTGGGCTTCCCCATGGGCATGTCGGCGGCCGCCGATGACCCGCGCCACGCCGCGCTGCGGGTCTCGGTCGTCTCGACGATCGGCTACACCGCCTTCCTCGCCGGGCCGCCCCTGCTGGGCTTCCTCGGTGACCTCGTCGGGATCCGGACCGCCCTGCTCGCCGTCGGCGCCGCAGTGCTCGCGTCCTTCCTGGTCGCCCCCGCCGCCCGTGAACGGGCCGGCGAGGAGCACACGGCAATTTTGGATAAGGACAGAACCTGACCTGATTGGTGCGGTGCTGTGGGAGTGCCCGCCTAAGCTTTTCCGCATGACAATGATTGAGGCCTCCGGTCTGAAAAAGACCTACCGCTCAAAGAGCGGCCCGGTCCATGCCCTTGCCGGGATGGACCTATCCGTGCCCCCGGGAACGGTGAAGGCGCTGCTGGGCCCGAACGGCGCCGGCAAGACCACGGTGGTCAAGGTGCTGACCACGCTGATCCGGCCCACCGAGGGCACCGCCTTCGTCGATGGAATCGACGTCCTCGCCAATCCGAAAGCGGCCCGCCGCATCATCGGTGTCTCGGGCCAGTACGCGGCCGTCGACGAGAACCTCACCGGGTTCGAAAACCTTGAAATGGTGGGCAGGCTCTACCACCTGAGCGCCCGCGAGGCCAAGCGCAGGGCTCAGGAACTGATCGAACAGTTTGAACTTACCGAGGCGGGCAACCGGCCGGTCAAGGGCTTCTCGGGCGGCATGCGCCGCCGGATCGACCTTGCCGGGGCACTGGTGATCAACCCCAAGGTGCTCTTCCTCGACGAACCCACCACGGGGCTCGATCCGCGCAGCCGCCTATCGCTCTGGGGGATCATCAAGGACCTGGTCAGCGACGGAACCACGCTGCTGCTCACCACGCAGTACCTCGAGGAGGCGGATCAGCTCTCCGACGACATCGCCGTGATCGACGGCGGGCGCGTCATCGCCGAAGGAACCGCGGACGAGCTCAAGGCGCAGATCGGCGGCCACCGGGTGGTCGTCACCCTGGTGGACCCGGCCGACGCTGGAGCGGCCCGGGAAATTCTCGGGCGCCACGGCGACGGGGAGGCCACCGTCGGAACCGACGGCCGCACCGTCGAGGTGGGCGTAATCAACGGGCCGCGCGCCCTGCAATACGTCCTCGGCGACCTGGGGCAGGCAGGGGTCGAACTTCACGACGCCGGCATGCGGCGTCCCAGCCTCGATGATGTCTTCCTCAAGCTCACGGGCCGGCACGCCGAAAACACCGATGAAAACGTTCCTGCTGAGAAGGAGAACGCGAAATGAGCGTCCTGGCCCCCGAAAACCGGCAGGCCCGGCCCGCGCCCGAGCCCGGCGCCGCCTCGATGTGGCTGTCCGACGGCTGGACGGTCACCAAGCGCAACCTGACGAAGCTCAAGCGTTCCCCGGACATGCTTGTGTTCGCCGTGCTGCAGCCGATCATGTTTGTGCTGCTGTTCAGCCAGATCTACGGCGGCTCCATCCAGGTCCAGGGAACCGACTACACCCAGTACCTCATGGCAGGGATCTTCGCCCAGACCGTGATCTTCGGCTCGACCTTCTCCGGTTCGGCGATGGCCCAGGACCTCAAGGACGGCATCATCGACCGGTTCCGGACTCTGCCGATGAGCTCTTCGGCGGTCCTGGTCGGACGCACGAACAGCGACCTGGTGCTCAACGGCATCTCCATGCTCATCATGATGGCGACGGGGTTCGTCGTGGGCTGGCGGGTGAACGCGCCCTTCAGCAGTTTCCTTGCCGGCATCGGGCTGCTGCTGCTGTTCTCCTATGCATTCAGCTGGGTCATGGCACTGCTGGGCATGAGCGTGAAGTCGCCGGAGGTCATCAATAACGCCTCCTTCATGATCCTGTTTCCGCTCACGTTTATCTCCAACGCCTTCGTCCAGAGCCAGACCCTTCCGGCGCCGCTCGAGGCGTTCGCTAACTGGAACCCGGTCTCCGCGCTGGTCCAGGCGGCACGGGAGCTCTTCGGCAATGTCGGTTCGGTGCCCACCCCGGATGCCTGGCCCATGCAGAACGCCGTGCCGACGGTCCTGATCGGTGCGATCCTGATGCTGCTGATCTTCGTCCCGCTGTGCATCCGGAAGTTCGCCTCGATCAGCTCCCGCTGAACCCTTCTCCGCACACGGTCAGGCGGATCGGATCCGCCTGACCGGCGCGGGCGGTTTCTCCCCCTAGAGTGGCACCGGGGGCCCTGACCGACCGTGCCTCCCTTACCCGGCAATCCAGAGGACGTTCCCATGATCGAGGCCCAGGGCCTGTTCAAACGCTATGGCGACAAGACGGCCGTCAACGGCATCTCCTTCACCGTCCACCCCGGCAAGGTCACCGGGTTCCTTGGTCCGAACGGCGCCGGAAAATCGACGACGATGCGCATGATCGTCGGGCTCGACACGCCGAGCGCCGGCTCCGTGAGCGTGAACGGCCGCCGGTACGCCGAGCACCGGGCACCGCTGCGTGAAGTGGGTGCGCTGCTTGAGGCGAAGGCCTTCCACACCAAGCGCAGCGCCTACAACCACCTGCGGGCCATGGCCGCCACCCATGGGATCCCGAACAGCAGGGTGCATGAGGTCATCGAGATGACCGGGCTCGGGCCGGTCGCCAAGAAGCGGGTCGGTGGGTTCTCAATGGGGATGGGCCAGCGCCTGGGAATTGCCGTGGCGATGCTCGGCGACCCGCAGACCGTCATCCTCGACGAGCCCGTCAACGGGCTCGACCCCGAGGGGGTCCAGTGGATCCGGCACCTCGCCCGCGGCCTCGCCGCCGAGGGACGGACCGTCTTCCTCTCCTCCCACCTCATGTCCGAGATGGCGATGACGGCGGACCACCTGATCGTGATCGGGCGCGGCCGGATCATCGCCGACGCCCCGGTCTCCGAGATCCTCGCCGGCCGCGGACAGCTTCGGACCCGCGTCCGCACCGACCGGCCCTCCGACCTGCTGGCGGCGCTGGGCGGGGAGGGGACGACCTCGACATTCCTTGAGCCCGACCTGCTCGAAATTACCGGCCCCGATCCGCGCCGGATTGCCGAGGCGGCCCTGCGCCGGCAGGTGCTCGTGTATGAATTGACCCCCCTGCAGGCCTCCCTCGAGGAGGCGTACATGGAGCTCACGGCCTCCGAAGTCGAATACTCCTCGCACGACCTGCCCCTCGGTACACAGGCCGAGGGTGTTCCCGAAGGAAGCCGATCATGAGCACCTCGACGTCAACCCCCGCCGCCCCGGCCAGGGCCCGCCGCTCCGACGGGCCCAGGCTCAACTTCGTGCGCGTGCTGAGGTCCGAATGGATCAAGGTCACCACGGTGCCCTCGACAGTGATCCTGCTCGCGAGCACCCTCGTGGTGATGGTCGGCCTGGCCGCCCTGTTCGCCTGGTCCCTCCAGACGGGCCAGGCCCAGCTCGACTCCGGCGGACCCCCGCCACAGATGGGCCCTCCGGGGGAGCCCCTGCCGGACTTCGGCGACCTCGCCCGCGGCGCCCCCTCCTCGGGGATCATCTTCGGGCAGCTCCTCATCGCCTCCCTCGCCGTGGTGCTGATCGCCTCTGAGTGGGCCACCGGAATGATCCGGTCCACCATGGTGGCCGTGCCGAAGCGGGTGCCGGCGCTGCTGGCGAAGAACGTCATCGCCGCCGGCGTCTCCTTCCTGATCGGAGCCGCCGCCGCGCTCCTTTCCTATGTTGCCGCCCAGCCCATCCTCGCCGTTGAGGATCTCGATTTCGCCCTTACCGATGACAAGATTGTGGCGAGCATCCTCAACACCGGCACCTACCTTGCCTTGATCGCGGTGATCTCCATGGGGATCGGCACGCTGCTGCGCAACACCGCAGGGGGGGTGGTGACGGCGGTAGGACTCTTCTTCGTCCTTCCCGTGATCGTGGTGAACCTGATCTCCGGGCTGGCCGACTGGATCCCCGATGCCGCGCGCTTCCTGCCGACCAACGCCGGGGAACGGCTCGTCGCCGTCGCCGCAGAGGAAGGGGCCCTGACCCAGCTCGAAGGCGGCCTCGTGATGGCGGCCTGGGCTCTCGTCCTGCTCGTCGCCTCGCTGCTCGTGACCCGGAGGCGCGACGTCTGATCCGGCTGCTGCCGGCCGGTTTCCGCCCGTCCGGGGCCCGTTCCGAGGGCCCCGGACAGCGGAACCCGGCCCTTCTCTGATGTAATCGAAGGCATGTCCGACGCACTGACCCACATTCACGACCTCGGCGCGTATGTCAGCGCCTCCCCCTCGAGCTTCCATGCCGCGGCCGAGGGCGGCCGGCGGCTTGAGGCCGCCGGCTTCGTCCGCCTGCTCGAGGAAGAGGTTTTCCCCGCGGAGCCGGGCAGCTACTTCGTGATCCGGGACGGCGCGCTGATCGCCTGGATCCTTCCCGAAGACGCGGTGGCCACTACCGGCTTCTCCATCCTCGGCGCCCACACCGACTCGCCCTCGTTCAAGCTCAAGCCGAAGCCGACCACCGGCCGGTACGGGTGGCTGCAGGCCGGCGTCGAGGTCTATGGCGGGCCCCTGCTGAACTCCTGGCTGGACCGCGAGCTCACGCTCGCCGGCCGCATCGTCACCCTCGACGGCCGGGAGCACCTTGTTGATACCGGGCCCCTGCTGCGCTTTCCGCAGCTGGCGATCCACCTCGACCGGGCCGTCAACGACGGACTCGCCCTGGACAAGCAGCAGCACATGTTCCCCGTGTGGGGCCTCGGGGACCCGCGCGAGGCGGACCTGCTGGGCCTTGCCGCTTCGGCGGCGGGGATCAACCCGGCCGACATTGGGGGTTTCGACCTCGTGGCCGCCGACACGCAGACGCCACGGGTCTTCGGCGCCGAGGGCGCCTTCTTCGCCTCGGGCCGGCTGGATAACCTCACCTCCGTGCATGCCGGGCTCGCCGGCCTGCTCGAGGCGGCCACCGGGGAGGAACCAGGACGCCCCATCGCCGTCCTCGCGGCCTTCGACCACGAGGAGGTGGGAAGCGCCTCCCGTTCGGGGGCCAGCGGACCCTTCCTCGAAGACATCCTGCTGCGCATCTCCGGTACGCTGGGCGCGGACCTCGAGGACAGGATGCGCGCCCTGGCCGCCTCCTTCTGCATCTCCGCCGACGCCGGCCACGCCGTCCACCCGAACTACGCCGAACGGCACGACCCGGCCAACCACCCCGTGCTCAACGGCGGCCCGCTGCTGAAAATCAACGCCAACCAGCGGTACACCACCGACGCCCACGGCGCCGCGCATTGGGCGGTCCTCTGTGGCGAGGCTGGAGTGCCGTACCAGGAGTTCGTGTCGAACAACTCCGTGCCGTGCGGCTCAACCATCGGGCCGCTCACCGCCACCCGCCTCGGCATCCGCACCGTCGACGTCGGCACGCCCCTGCTGTCGATGCACTCGGCACGTGAGATGTGCGGGGTCGAGGACCCCGAACGGCTGGCGCGCGTACTTTCCCGGTTCTTCGTCCGTCCCGCAACCGGGTCCTGACAGAAGCCCCGTGGGCGCCGTTCCGTGCAGTGCCCGCTATCCGGTAGTATTGGCAGGTCTGTGCTGATTCCGGCGGCCGGGAAATCCCGTCCGCAACGGCCAGGCCAACGCTAAAGAACCTCCTGTTACGGAAAGGCCGTGACCGTTTAGCCCAAAGGAGGTGGGTTCACACATGCGTGCATATGAATTGATGGTAATCATCGACCCCGACGTCGAGGAACGTACCGTCGAACCAACACTCGAGAAGTTCCTGAATGTCGTCCGCAACGGCGGCGGCACCGTGGACAAGGTGGATATCTGGGGACGCCGGCGCCTCGCCTACGAAATCCAGAAGAAGGCCGAGGGCATCTACGCCGTCGTCAACTTCACCGCTACCCCTGCCGTGGCAGCCGAGCTTGACCGCCAGCTTGGTCTCAACGAGACCATCATGCGCACCAAGATCATCCGCCCCGAGGAGCAGAAGGTTACGGCCGAGTAGTTCGGCCCCTTTCCACTGAACCTATCCCGCCCCGGCGGGACGTGACCCAAGGAGGCACCATGGCAGGCGAAACCACAATCACGGTCGTAGGAAATCTCACCAACGACCCCGAGCTTCGTTTCACGCCGTCCGGCTCGGCGGTGGCGAACTTCACCATCGCATCGACGCCGCGGACCTTCGACCGCCAGTCCAACGAATGGAAAGACGGCGAAACGCTGTTCCTCCGCGCGTCGGTCTGGCGCGAGGCTGCCGAGAACGTTGCGGAGACCCTCACCAAGGGAACCCGCGTGGTCGCCCAGGGCCGACTCAAGTCACGGTCGTACGAAACCAAAGAGGGCGAAAAGCGCACCGTCATGGAGCTTGAGGTGGATGAAATCGGTCCCTCCCTGCGCTATGCGTCGGCGAAGATCAGCCGTACCCAGCGCTCAGGCGGTGGCGGCGGAGGATTCGGCGGCAACAGCGGCGGCGGCTTCGGCGGGAATGCCGGTACCAACTCCAACTGGGGCGGCGGCCAGCAGGCCCAGCAGCCCGCGGACGACCCGTGGGGCGCACCCGCAGGCGGCGGCTCCCAGGGCTGGGGCAACGGCCCGGATTCCTCCGAACCTCCCTTCTAGGCTCTCCCGGAGTCAGGGTCAGCTCCGTCCCGGAGCCCCTGACTCCAAAGATTTACCCCGCACATCCCATCCCGCAGAACAGTTCTGCGGGCTCCAATAGATCAAGGAGCACCACGATGGCTAAGGCTGAACTCCGTAAGCCCAAACCAAAGTCCAACCCCCTGAAGGCCGCTGACGTCACCGTCATCGACTACAAGGACGTAGCCCTGCTGCGTAAGTTCATTTCCGACCGCGGAAAGATCCGCGCCCGCCGCGTTACCGGTGTCACCGTCCAGGAGCAGCGCAAGATCGCCCAGGCAATCAAGAATGCCCGCGAAGTTGCACTCCTGCCCTACTCCGGCGCCGGCCGCGGCTAAGGGAAAGGAACCTTTTCATGGCAAAGCTCATTCTGACCCAGGAAGTAACCGGCCTCGGCGCCGCAGGGGATGTCGTCGAGGTGAAGAACGGTTACGCACGTAACTACCTTCTGCCCCGCGGCTTCGCCCTGACGTGGACCAAGGGCGGCGAGAAGCAGGTCGAGTCGATCAAGGCCGCGCGTTCTGCCCGCGAGCACGCCTCACTTGAGGATGCCCAGAAGCAGGCTGCTGCCCTCTCGGCCAAGCCGGTCAAGCTCACGGTCAAGGCGGGCGACTCCGGCCGCCTGTTCGGCACCGTCAAGGCCGACGACGTCGCCAAGGCAGTTGAGGCCGCAGGCCTCGGCAGCATTGACAAGCGCAAGGTTGAACTGCCGGCCCACATCAAGTCGGTCGGCTCCTACCAGGCGAACGTCCGTCTCCACGAAGACGTCGCCGCCGTGATCGATCTGGACGTCGTCGCGGGCTAGTTCCGCCTGTCCAGCAGTACACCCAAGGGACCCCCGCCGCCGGCGGGGGTCCCTTGTCGTTAACCGCCGGCTTGTCGTTGACCGCCGGCTCGCCGACGACCGCCCGCGGGTTCGCGCGGGCACGAGGTATGCGAAGTTCGCGATCGACGTTCACGCCACGGGGAGGCCCTCCATCCGGTCCCGGCTATTGATCCTCATCACAGCCCCGGCAGGCGCGCAGGGGCCCATTCCAGCCGGGGCAGGGGCTGGGGAATGCGCTGCAGGCGACCTTCAAGGGGGGATGTCAACATGCAACCTGTGGATGAAGGTTCCGGAGAAATTACTTTTCCTCCACAGGCACTGGATAAAGTTTGCCCACGTCAGAGTGGGTTTTCTAGGAAAAATAGTTTGTTGTCCACAGGCTTCTCCACATCCTGTGCACAAGACACGCCGCGCAGTCCACAGGTAATCCACAGGGCCTGTGGGGAGCGCGCTTGGTGCCGTGCCCGGCGGCGGCTAGCGTTGCGGAGGATCCCTCACGAATGGGAGTGCCGGGTGATACATCTTCAGTAACCGACCCCGGCCCAGCCGGTCAGCCAGAGGGCTGGCAGGCTGCCGAGGGGAGAGCTTAATGGAAGAAGGCGGCGCCCGTGTCCTTAGCACATGCAGACTCATCACAGGACACCCGGTCGCCGGAGTTCGCCCGGACCCCTCCCCAGGACCTGGTGGCCGAGCAGTCGGTGCTTGGCGGCATGATGCTCTCCAAGGACGCCATCGCGGACTGCGTTGAGGTGCTCCGGGGCATCGACTTCTACCGGCCCGCCCACGAGAGTATCTACGAGGCGATTATCGACCTCTATGGCCGGGGCGAGCCGGCGGACGCCGTGACCGTCTCGGACGAGCTCACCAAGCGCGGTGAGATCTCCCGCATCGGCGGGCCCGCCTACCTTCACACCCTCATCCAGTCGGTTCCCACGGCCGCCAACGCCGGCTTCTACGCCGAGATCGTGCGCGAACGGGCCGTCCTGCGCCGCCTCGTCGATGCCGGGACCAAGATCGTCCAGCTCGGCTACTCCAATGACGGAGAGGTCGATGACATCGTCAACGCCGCCCAGGCCGAGGTGTACGCGGTGGCGGAGCGGCGGACGGCCGAGGACTACGTTGCGCTCAAGGACATCATTGAGGGCACGGTTGACGAGATCGAGTCAGCCGGGCACCGCGGGGAGGGCATGACGGGTGTGCCCACCGGATTCTACGAGCTCGACGAACTGACCCAGGGCCTCCACGGCGGCCAGATGATCGTCGTCGCCGCCCGTCCGGCCATGGGTAAGTCGACCTTCGCGCTCGACTGGGCGCGCTCGGCGGCCATCAAGCACAACCTCACGACGGTCTTCTTCTCCCTGGAAATGGGGCGGAACGAGATCGCGATGCGCCTGCTCTCCGCGGAGGCGACCATCGGCCTCCAGGACCTGCGCAAGGGAACCATCAAGGATGAACAGTGGGGCAAGATCGCCACCACTATGGGACGGATGAACGACGCGCCGCTGTTCATCGACGACAGCCCCAACATGTCCCTGATGGAAATCCGCGCGAAGTGCCGACGCCTCAAGCAGCGGCACGACCTCAAGCTCGTGGTCCTCGACTACCTGCAGCTGATGTCCTCGGGAAAGCGGGTCGAATCACGCCAGCAGGAGGTTTCGGAGTTCTCTCGTGCGCTCAAACTGCTGGCCAAGGAACTCAATGTTCCGGTGGTGGCCCTTTCCCAGCTGAACCGTGGTTCGGAGCAGCGGACCGACAAACGCCCCCAGGTCTCGGATCTCCGAGAATCCGGGTCAATCGAGCAGGATGCCGACATGGTGATCCTCCTGCACCGCGACGACGTCTACGACAAGGAATCGCCCCGGGCCGGCGAGGCCGACGTCATTGTGGCCAAGCACCGTAATGGCCCTACGAAGACGATTGTGGTCGGCTTCCAGGGCCATTACTCGCGGTTCAACAATATGGCGGCGGACGGCGGAGGTTTCTAGGCTCCTCGCCAGCCTACTTGTGGGGTCCCAGCTCGTTGATGACGGTCTGGAGCCGGTTCCGCAGATCCTGCGAGGCCAGCCCGTCCTCGGGCATCAGTTCGTGCTCGATGTTCTGGGCCTTTTCCAACGCCTTCAGGCCCGCCGAGGTGATTGTGATGCGCTGGCTGCGCCGGTCCGCGGTGTTCCTTAGCCGGGTTACCAGTCCGCGCTTCTCCAGGCGGTCGAGGGTCCGCCCGATTGTCTGCGCCTGGACGTGGACCAGTTGCGCCAGCCGGACGCCGGTCATGGTGCCTTCCCGGGCCAGCACCCCGAGGGTTGTCAGACCCGCGTGGGTGATTCCGATGCTGAGCAACTTCTCGTTCCAGGAGTGTTCCACGATCCGGGCGGCGGTGGTCAGGAGGCGGCTGGTCGACCAATCGTTCAGCTCCGGCATGAGGGAGTGTCCTTCCACTTGGTGGTTGCGGTCGTCCTACCCACCACTCTAAACAAATGTCGAGTGAATAGGAAGCATACTTATTATCTCTGCCCCTGATTGCCCCACGGGGCGGAGGACAGGGCGGCGAACGGGGAAAGGCCCGGAGCGCGCTGCTCCAGGCCTTTCCCATCGGTCGGCTGTCCGATCAGATCCGGCCGTCGCGGCGGTCCGAATCGTTAAGGCCGTTCCGATCGTCGCCGTCCACGTCGATCTGCTCCTTGCGGACTTCCTCGTTGACCGTGTGCTGCTCGGTCACTGTGTCCTTGTCGAGACGCACGCGCTCAACAGGTACGGCATCCTTCTGGATCACCGGGCGCTCCTCGTGAAGGATCACTTCGTGCTCCTCCTCGCTGATCGCCGGGCCGTCCATTGCCGCCCCGACATTGCCGTCGGTGATGGGCTCGCGCTCAAGGCGGACCTCTTCACGGGAGACCGGAATCGTCTTGGTGACGTTTTCGGTCACGACGTACTTGCGCAGGCGTACGCGGCCGGCCTCGCGGCGTTCGGTGCCTACGCGCAGCTGCTCCTCGGAGAGGGTCATCGCGTCATCGGTAGTGGGGCCGGAAGTATCGTGGCCGACGGTGTCCCGGCGTCCAGTCTCGGCGTAGTCGGAGTCCCGACGATCGGTGTCCACGTAGTCGGTGTCGCGGCGGTTGGTGTCGGTCGTTCCCGACGTCACGCCCGTCGTCTCGGTGTAGCCGCCGGTGCCGCCCAGCTCGTAGTGGCGGTACAGGCGGTCTTCTTCCTCCGGGCTGAGGTTGCCGTCGGACTCGATGCGCGGGGCATCCTTGACCTGGGCCTTGGAATAGGGGACGCGTACGTCATGCCCGTCGACATCGGCACCCTGCAGCGGGACGAAGGATTCGGAGGTGCCGAACAGGCCCGTCTTGGCCGTGACCCAGCTGGGCTCACCCGTCTGGTCATCAAGGTAGATCTGCCCGATCGAGCCGATCTTGTCGCCGTCGGATCCGACGACGTTGCCGCCGCGGCTGAGAATGCTGTCGATGTTTTCCTGGGTAATCATTTCGTTCTCCTTCTGCTGTAGCTCGTCTGAGGGGTACTGAAATTTCCTGGCTCTGAGGTCAGCGGTGATGGGATATTGAACTCTCCCCCCAAGGGACCACCGGCCTCTAGAGTAAGCACACTTAGTAGTTAATTGAAAGCCTGCTTAGCTTTTATTCGGAGAAAGATGGGCGCGTACCGACCGGAGTCCGCCGGTTCCGGTGCGGCGTGGCTTCGCAAAACCGGGTCGTTCTCCGTAGAATCGAGGGAAGGTCCAGCCAAAGGCCACGGAGAATCCCCCTCGGGAGATTCCCGGACCTTCCGGCTGACTTCTCGGCCCGCGAAGGATTCCGGGCCGCTCTGGTGAGGCGTCCAAAGCAATGCGTTGACGCCCCCGTCTCTTCAGGGTCGTCGTTCAATCTGCCGCCGGCGGACCTTCTTCTGCGCTCTCGCTGATCCTGCCCTGCTCTGCTCCAGTGCCCGCCCCGGGCAACAACGAAAGGCCCGCTATGCCCGACTTGGACGACGAGCGCATCAAGCGCATCATGGTTGCCGCAGCCGACCTGGAGAATGCCGAATTCGAACGCGACCGGCTGGCGCTGGTGTGCCGCGAGGCCGTTGAGCGCGCGCTGGAAGCGGGGGTAAGCCGCGAGGACGCCGCTGCGGCCGCCGGCATCGCAGAGCGCGACGTGGAGCGCCTCGTGGGTGCGCCGCAGGCCGACGTGGTCGTGCCGCTCCTGACCGCCGCGCCCGTACTTCCGGCCGTGGCGGTTATGGCGCCCGTACCGCCCGCTGTGGCGCCCATGCCGGTGGATGAGGGCGGAATGGCCGCCGCCGAGGCGTAGGCACCCGGGAGATTCGGCGGTACTGGTAGGTCCGCGGGGGAGCTCCGCGCACCCCGGAGCCGCCGCGGAGGGCAAGGGAACGACGGAGGAGACAGTAGTGAAACAGGCATTGCTGATCATCGACATGCAGAACGCGTACTTTGAGGACGAAGCGCTCGAACGGCACCGCCTAACGCTGACCCGGGAGTGCAACCGGTTGGCCCGCCATGCCGTGGAGGCAGGGTCCGAGGTGCTGGTGATCGTCACCGAGCACCACCGCGACCGGTCCACCTGGACCCTGAGCATGCTCGAGGACGACCAGGGCTTTCTTTTCGCCGGAAGCCGGCAGGCGGAACTCGTCGACGGGCTGGAGGCCGAGGGTTTCGAGCGGGTGGTGAAGACCCGAGACAGCGCCTTCTTCGGCACGGACCTGGCCGGAAGGCTGCGGAGCCGTGGGGTGGAGGGGCTGGTGCTCGCAGGCGTGTCGACGCACAACTGCATCGCGCACACCTCGGCCGACGCCTTCGCGCACAACTTCCGAGTGGCCTTCGCGGAGGATGCCATCGCCAGCACCAACGAGGACTACGCCTCCGCCATGCTTACGATCCTCTCCGACGAGTACCGTCAGCCGGTGCTCTCCGGAGAGCCGCTCCTGCGGGCGCTCAAGTCCTCGGCCTAGATACTGCGGCACAGCCCACGGATGGCGATGGGGCAACGTGAAAGGGGAGGGCGCCGGGCGCCCTCCCCTTTCACATTGGTGCAGTCTGTTCCCGCACCGGGGTGATTAGAACCCGCGGGGGCTGGAACTGGAGCTGCTGGAGTCCTGGACCTGGCTCTTGGCGTCCTGCGCCTTGTCCTTGACGTCGGAGGCGGCCTGCTGGCCCTCCTGCTTGACGTTCTGGGCCGACTGGGCTGCGGTCTCCTTGACGGATTCCATTGCCTCCTGAGCCGGCTCCTTGAGTCCTTCGACAACCTCCTTGGCGGAATCGGCAACACCGCTGGCGAGCGGGGCGGCCTGATCCTTCAGGGCCGAGGCGGCCTGCTTTTCCTTCTGGCTTGCCGGGATCAGCGAGGCCGTCAGCAGGCCGGCGCCGAAGGCGATGAGGCCTGCGGCGAGCGGGTTGCCCGCGGCCTTGTTGGTGAGCTGGCGCGGTGCATCCTGCACTGCGTGGCCGGCCTGCTGTGCGGCTGACTTCGCCGAGCCGGTGGTCGAGCCGGCCTTGTCGGAGACGCCGGACTTCAGGTCATCTGCCTTGCCCATTACGTTCGACTTCACGTCGTCTGCTTTGCCCATCACTGAATCCTTGACGTTGCTGAAGGTGTTTTTCACCTTCTCGGTCTGGCGGTGCGCGATGTTGGACGGGTTGACCTTGTCGGCCACTGCGTCAACGTCGGTACCAAGTTCACGGCGGGTGCGCTCGATGTCGGCGCGGATTTCTTCTGGAGTCTGGCTCATGGGGTCTGCTCACCTGGTTTCAGTGTTGGCGGAATTTCCTTGATGGTTTCGGCCGTCGTCGGCAGGCCGCGGATCTGCTTCATTTCCTTCTTGCCCTTTGCCGCCAGGATCGCGGCGATGATGCCCCAGATGACCGCGACGATGACTGCGGCCCATCCGATCGGCATCAGAACATCGAGTCCCCACATCAGGGCCAGGGACAGGAACAGGAGCACGAAGTGTCCTCCAACGGCGGCGCCGGCAAACATTCCGGCGCCCTTGCCCGCATTCTTGCCCGACTCAGTGAGCTCAGCCTTGGCAAGTGCGACTTCCTGGCGCATCAGCGTCGAGAGGTTGCGGGTCACGTCCGAGAGCAGCTCGCCCACCGAATTGTTGGCGGCCCGCTGTTCAGCCTCCGAGGGAGGCGGCGGAGCGGCGGAGTGGGCTCCGCCGGTGTATGCGTCGCTCATTAGCGCAAATCCCTTTCATCAGGAAGCGTGCCCACGGGCGGGGTTCCCGGGGGAATCGTCGGGTAGTCGGCGGCGGGGTCGACGAAGGCCGGTGAAGTCTCCGCGACGTGAGTGCCCCTGGTGGTCTGCGGCATCGACGTCGTGGTACCGGTGTACGCGGGGGTGCCGGTGTAGGACGGGGTGCCGTAGTCGTAGTCGCTGCCCGGCGTCGTGGTCAGGCGGTCCCGGTCCGACTTGGCGTCGGCCTGGGCTCCGGTCAGACCGCGGGTCAGGCGGCCTACGACGAGACCCGCTCCGGCGGCAATCGCGAGGAACGCGCCGGGACGGCGGCGGGCGAAGCCCTTGACGTCCTCGAGGATGTCGGCGGCGTCACGGTTCTCAAGCCAGCCGGCGACTGCGCCGGTCCGCTGAGACGCCTGCTGCACCAGGTTGGAGACCGTCTTGTTGTCGGACTTGTCCGCCATTGAGCGGAGCTCGTCGCTGATCGAACGCAGACCCTCGGTCGCCTTCTGCTGCTGTGCGCCCGCCTGGCTCTTGAGGTCCGAGCCGAGTCCGCTGACGAGGTTCTTCGCCTGGGTGCCGGCTTCCGCGGCGACGTTCTTCGCCTCCGAGGCGGCGGTCTGCGCTACGTGCTGCGCGGCGCCTGCGCCTTCCTTGCCGACCTCCTTGGCCTGGCCCTTGGCGACCGAGGTGGTCGACTCGCCTGCCTGGGTGCTGCCGCTCTCGTAGTCTGTGCCGGTGGTTGACGGAACCAGTGGATCCTGCGGCCAATTCTGCGTAGTCATGTTACTTCCTTACGTTGATTTTGCCGGTGAAACGGTTGCTCCATCGTGTAAGCGATGCGTTCGTCCGGCGGCGTCCGCCTGACTTACTTCCTAAAGCTAAGCATGCTTACTTTAATCGCGCAAGCCACATGGGGCATTCCCGCAAGTTTTAAATAAGTACGCTTACTATCTTCCGGAAATGCTAATCAAAGGTCTAGCGTCGAGGCAAGAGGTCCGGCGGATGCCCTGTCTACGAGGGCGGGGTGCTGCAAGGCCGGACCGGGAGTCGGAAGGTATCCGCCCGTGTTCTTTCACAAGCAAGAACTGCAGTACAAGGCCAGCCCGGATGCGCCTGACGCCGTGTATGCGCGGAAGCTGCAGGAGGTCCTCGGCGGCCAATACGGCGAAATCACCGTTGCGCTTCAGTACAGTTTCCAGGCCTGGAACGCCCACATTCCGGGCAAGTACAGGGACCTGCTGTTCGGAATCGGGGCCGAAGAGTTCGGCCACGTCGAAATGCTCGCCACTATGATCGCCCAGCTGCTGGAAAAGGCCCCGCTTGGCATTACTGAGGACGCAGTCCAGTCAGATCCGGCCGTGGCGGCCGTTCTGGGCGGCACGGACATGCAGCACGCCATCGTCGCCGGGGCGGGTGCCCGGGCGGTGGACAGCATGGGCAACCCCTGGCAGGGAAGCTACATCACTGCCAGCGGAAACCTGCTGGCCGACTTCACGGCCAACGCCAACGCGGAAATGCAGGGCCGCCTCCAGGTGGCGCGGCTCTATCACATGACCGATGACCACGGGGTGCGGGACATGCTCTCCTTCCTGCTGGCCCGCGACACCATGCACCAGAACCAGTGGATGGCGGCGGCCAGGGAACTGCAGGAGTCGAAGATGGAAGAGTTGCCCGTGCCGAGCAACTTCCCCCTGAAGAAGGAGGCCAGAGAGGTCTCCTACCAGTACCTCAACTTCTCCGACGGCAAAGCCGCGGCCGAGGGCAGCTGGGCGTCCGGCCCGACTCCGGACGGCAAGGGCGAGTTCAGTTACCACGAGGGCCCCACGACGCGGGCTCCGATGCCCCCGGCAACCCACCCGGACGCCCGCTTCTACGGGACGACCGAAATACCCAATGTCGTGGAAAAGGCGGCCGGAACCCTGCAGGACAAACTGAACCGCGAATAGCACTCCGTCCACATCAACCAATGAAAGGGAGAAGCAATGACATCGAACAATAGGGTGGCCACGGGGAAGACCGCGGTGCAGAAGGCGGCCCAGGCGGTCGGGGCGGTATTCGTCCTGGTCGGAATCCTTGGCTTCATCCCGGGTATCACCACCAACTACGGTTCGCTGGGGTTCGCCGGGCACCAGTCCGGGGCACTGCTCCTCGGCCTGTTCCAGGTGTCGATCCTCCACAACATCGTGCACCTGCTCTACGGGATCGCCGGCCTCGCCATGGCGAAGACGGCCTCGGGAGCGAAGAACTACCTGCTGTGGGGCGGAGTCATCTACCTCGTCCTCTGGCTGTACGGCCTGTTCATCGACAAGCAGTCCGCGGCCAACTTCGTGCCGCTGAACACCGCGGATGACTGGCTGCACTTCTTCCTTGGGGTCGGCATGATCGCCCTCGCCCTGCTGCTGGGCCGCAACACCAGCCGCACGGCGACCGGGAGCGCCACGCGCAGGTAGCACCCACCTCGGTCCGCCGCCGACCGCCGCTGGGGGCGGGCCGGCGGCACCGCTGCCGGGGCACCGTCCGTGGGATGGGTGTCCCGGCAGTTCCCTGTTCCATGGGGACTGGCGCCGGAAGAAACCAAGTATGCTTAGCGTTCAGCCGTGACCCCGGCTCTCCGGCCCGAGACAGAAAGAGTTTTCGATGAAGCAGCCTACGCCGCGCGGAAACATCAGCGCACTTCTCCTGGAGATCCTCACCGACGAGCCCGCCGCCGCGGCCGGCACCCAGGACCTCGAGAACGCGGTGCATGACGCACTCGCCCGCACCGCCGACGTCGTCGTCGACGATGACCTCCAGCTGACTCTTTTCTGCCTGTACGAACTTCACTACTCCGGGCTCGACGGTGCCGCCGAAGGCTGGGAGTGGAACCCGGACCTGATCCGCGTCCGCCAGCTGATCGAGACGGCCTTCGAGGAACGCCTCCGGTCGGCCGTCCCGGTGGGGCCGGCACCGGAGCCCACCAGCGAGGCCGTGGCGGCCGAGCTGTTCCGGATGACCGGCGAGGACACCGGCCCGAGCATGTCCCGCTTCGTCGCCAGGGAGGCAAACGCGGAGCAGCTGCGCGAGTTCCTGATCCAGAAGTCGATCTACCAGCTCAAGGAAGCGGACCCCCACACCTGGGCCATCCCCCGCCTGACCGGGCGCGCCAAGGCCGCCCTCGTTGAGATCCAGGCGGACGAGTACGGGGGAGGACATCCGGACCGGATGCACTCGGCGCTCTTCGCGCGGACCATGCGCGCCGTCGGCCTCGATGACACCTACGGGGCGTATGTTGACGCGGCTCCGGCCATTACGCTCGCCTCGACGAACATGATGTCGCTGTTCGGGTTGAACCGTCGCCTGCGCGGGGCCATCGTGGGACATCTGACCGCGTACGAGATGACCTCCTCCCAGCCCAACCGCCTGTACGCACGGGGCTTCGCCCGCCACGGCTTCGGGGAGGACGCCACCGCCTACTTCGAAGAGCACGTCGAGGCCGACGCCGTCCACGAGCAGATCGCCGGACGCGACCTCGCCGGGGGGCTGGTCGAGGCCGACCCCCGCCTCCTGGACGACGTTCTCTTCGGCGCATCGGCGGCCCTGCTCGTGGATTCCTGGATGACCCGGCACATTATGGATGCCTGGGCCGAGGGCCGCTCCTCGCTGCAGCCGGACCGGTCGTTCGCCGCATGAGCCCTACCGATCCGGCCCCCCGCGCCGGGGACGCCCGCAGCGGACCTCCGGCTGCCTCGATCGTCGCCTGCCCCGACGGTCCGCTGCTGGTCCGCGGCGAATTCGAGGTGGTCACCCCCGACGGTGAGGCGCTGCCGCGGACCCGGCGCACCGTCGCGCTGTGCCGGTGCGGGGCCTCGGTCCTCAAGCCCTACTGCGACGGTTCCCACAAGCTGATCGGATTCAAGACCGAGCCTCCCGCGCCGTAGCTGCGCCGGCGCCGCATCCGCGTTTATGCTCGGTCCGTGGCCGAATCCGGTCCCGGGCGCGAAGGGTGGCGGTGATCGAATGGATCTGAACAGCGACGTCGGGGAGTCCTTCGGCAACTGGACCTTCGGCGACGACGCCGCGGTGATCCGGTCGGTCTCCAGCGTCAACGTGGCCTGCGGCTTCCACGCCGGTGACCCCACCGGCATCCGGTCGACCTGTGCGGCCGCGGCGGCCGCGGGCGTGACGGTCGGCGCGCACCCCGGCTACCGCGACCTGGCCGGCTTCGGGCGCCGGTTCCTTGACGTGGCGCCCACGGAACTGGTGGACGACCTCATCTACCAGATCGGCGCGCTCCAGGCCCTGGCCCGCGCGGCCGGCACCGGGGTTTCCTACGTCAAACCCCACGGCGCGCTCTACAACACCATCGCCCACCATCAAGGCCACGCGCGGGCGGTCGTGGAGGCGGTGCGCGGGGTGGATGAAACCCTGCCGCTGCTGGTCCTTCCGCACTCGGAAATCGAACGCGCCGCCCGGGCGGCGGGCCTCCGGACCGTGGCGGAGGCCTTCGCCGACCGTGCCTATACTCCCGCGGGGACGCTCGTTGACCGGCGCGAGGCGGGCGCCGTGCTGCATGACACCGGCGAGGTCGTCGAGCATGTGCTGCGGATCGCCACCGAAGGCAGGATCCGGGCGGTGGACGGATCCTGGGTGGACATCGCCGCCGAAAGCATCTGCGTCCACGGCGACACGCCGGGGGCGGTGCGGATGGCCGCGGCCGTGCATGGTGCCCTTACCGGTGCGGGAGTGACCATCGCCGGATTCGCCTGACATGGACCCGGGTGTGCCGATCCGTGCCGTGGGCGACCGGGCTGTCCTCGTCGAACTGCCCGGCCTGCCGGAGGTGCTCAGCCTGCAGGCGCAGCTGGACGCGGAGCCGTCCGAGGGCCAGATCGATGTCGTGGCCGCCGCACAGACCGTCCTGGTCACCGCCGGTTCCCCGCGGCAGGCCGCCGGGATCGCCCGGCGGATCCGCTCCCTGGACTTCTCGGTCCAGCCTCCGGTCGAGGAGGCGCGCATCGACATCGAGGTGGTGTACGACGGCGCCGACCTCGCGGAGGTGGCCCGGCACGCCGGGCTCAGTGAATCCGGCGTCGTCGAGGCCCACACCTCGCAGGACTGGACCGCAGCCTTCGGGGGCTTCGCGCCGGGCTTCGCCTACCTGACCGGTGGCGACCGGCGGCTCGAGGTGCCGCGCCGGACGTCGCCGAGGACGTCGGTTCCCGCCGGCTCGGTGGCCCTGGCGGGTGGCTATTCGGCCGTCTACCCGCGCGAATCCCCCGGCGGGTGGCAACTGATCGGGCGCACGGCCGCCGTGTTGTGGGACCTCGGCCGGGACGTGCCGGCCCTCATCCGGCCCGGTGACCGGGTGCGTTTCACCGCCGTCCGGGAGTCGATCAGTACGTCGGCGCCGCCCCGCGCGGCGTCCGCCCCCGGCTCGGGAGCCCTGCCCGCCCGGCGGGACCGTCGAGCGTCCCGAAAGATTTCCACCCCCACTCCCGGCCCCGGCGCGTTCGTCGTGGAGACGGGGCTCTCCAGCCTGCTTGAAGATCTTGGTCGTCCCGGATACGCGGCCCTCGGCGTGGCCGGTTCCGGCGCGCTCGACCGGGGGTCCTGCCGCCAGGCGAACCGGCTGGTCGGCAACCCGCCCGGCGCCGCCGTCATCGAATCACTTCTCGGCGGGCTGGTGCTCGAGGCACGGTTGGAACTGGTGCTGGCCGTGACCGGGGCACCGGCGCCGCTGACGGTCAACTCGCCCGGGGGGACCCGGCGGAGCGTCGACACCTGTTCCCCCTTCCTGCTGCGGGCCGGCGAGAGGCTCGCGGTCGGCGCGCCCACCGACGGGCTGCGCACCTATACCGCGGTCCGGGGCGGCTGGGAGGCGGCCCCGGTCCTGGGGAGCCGGTCAACCGACGTCCTCTCCGGCCTTGGACCCCTGCCCCTGGCACGCGGCGGGTTCCTCCGTGCGGGCACCGCCCCCGGCAGCGCGGTGGGACACCCCGAGCTGCCCTCGAGTGTGTCCCGGCCGGCGGTGCTGCGGATCGTGCCCGGGCCGCGGGCGGACTGGTTCGCCGACGGGGAACCCGCACGCCTGTGCGCGGTGTGGTGGACCGTCACCCCGCAGTCGAACCGGGTCGGCCTGCGCCTTGAGGGTCCGGCCCTGCGGCGGGTGAAATCCGGAGAACTGCCCAGCGAGGGCGCCGTGCGGGGAGCCCTGCAGGTGCCGCCGTCGGGCCTTCCGGTGCTGTTCCTCGCCGATCATCCCGTGACCGGGGGATACCCGGTGATCGGCGTGGTGATTTCCGAAGACCTCGACCGGGCGGCGCAGCTGCCTCCCGGAGCGGAGGTCCGGTTCGAGGCGTCCTCCGGGCGCTCACCCCTCCCTGGCGGGTAAGGCCTTCCCATCAAGGACGCAGCATTTACCGGCGGGAGGCCCTTCGGCCGGTTGGTTCCGCGCTCTCGATGGAAGCCGCCGGATGGATCGCGCGGGGTCAGCCCCCGGCCACCGACTGGATGACCATCACGGTGTCGCCGGGCTCCACCGGCGTGTCGAGGAGCTCCAGCCGGCGCACGTCCTCGCCCTCAACATAGATGTTCACGAAACGCCGCAGGGCACCGGTCTCATCGCGGATCTTCCGGTTGAGCAGCGGCCGCCCTTCGGACAGCCGGTCGAGAACGCCTCCCACGGTCACCGGCGCTTCGACCGGCAGCACCACCTCGCTGCGCCCCTCCACAAGCGGACGCAGCAGGGTTGGAATCAGGACGCTGACGGAACCCATGGCGGATGGCTCAATCCGGGACGACGGCGGCGCGCACCGTGAGGACGTCGGGAAGGTGGGAGGCGACCTCCACAAAGGATTCACCCTCGTCGGCGCTCGCGTACACGCTGCCGCCGCGGGTGCCGAAGTACACCCCGACGGGATCGGCGGCATCGACGGCGGCGGCATCGCGCAGCACCGCGTTGTACTCCCGGGTGGGCAGGCCGCGGTCCAGCCGGGACCAGGACACGCCGCCGTCGTCGGTGCGGTGCACCGCGAGTTCGCCGTCCGGCGGGATCCGCTCGCCGTCGGCCTTCAGCGGAATGACCCACGCCGTGCCAGCCCGGCGCGGATGCGCGAGCATGACGAAGCCGAAGTCCGACGGCAGTCCCTCGGCGATTGAGGTCCAGGTGTCGCCGGCGTCCGGAGTGGCGTACACGCCATGGTGGTTCTGCGCATAGAGCCGCCGCGGATTCCCGGCGTCGCGCGCGACCTTATGCACACACTGCCCGAACTCCGGCTGTGGATCGGGCAGGAAGTAGGCTGAGATGCCGCGGTTGCGCGGTTCCCACGAGGTTCCGCCGTCCACCGAGCGGTAAACCCCGCCGGTGCTCATTGCGACGTGGATCGAGTCGTCGGCAGGGCTGGGGAGGACGGTGTGTGCCGCAGCCCCACCGTACCCCGCGCCCCACTCACTGCGGTGCGGGTGGTCCCAGAGGCCGCGGTTGAGTTCGAAGTGCTCCCCGCCGTCGGTGGATTTCCAGACAGAGATCGGCTCGCAGCCGGCCCACACCACGCCCGGCCGGCCCTCGGAGTCCGGCTGGATCTGCCAGATCCGCTCAAGGGCGGCGCCGTCGTCCGGATCGAAACCGATGCTTCCGCGTTCCGGCTCGGTCCAGGAGGCGCCCAGATCGTCCGAATGGACGACCGACGGCCCCCAGTGCTCGGATCGGGTGCCCACCAGGATGCGGGTGCGCCCGCCCCGCGTGTCGATGCCGACGCCGGGGACCTCCTGCATGAGGAACAGCGGATCGGACAGGGACCAGGACCGGCGGTTCCGGCTGGTGGCCAGCCAGAGTCCTTTCTTGGTGCCGATCGCCAGCACCGTGGTCGCCTGGTCGTTCATGGCTGCCCCCAAATGGCTGCGTAAAACGGGATGTCGCAGGAACATTGGAAGAATGGCACACGCCACCGGATCTGTACAGGGTCGTCGGGCCCGTCGCCGTACCCGCCGTCGCGGCGGCGGCATTCCGGGCCGGAACGGCTCACTAGACTTCCCTCATGGCCATCTTCATCGACCCGCCCCGGTGGCCGGCCCACGGCACCGAGTTCTCCCACCTCATCTCCAATGCCTCGCTGACGGAACTCCACGCCTTCGCGGCGGAGGCCGGAGTGCCGGAACGGGCTTTCGACGAGGACCACTACGACGTTCCGGCCCGGCGCTACGCCGATCTCGTGCGCCGGGGCGCAGTTGAGGTGAGCGGAGGGGATCTGACACGGATCCTCGTCGCCAGCGGGCTCCGGATACCGGCCCGCCGCCGTGCCAAACGCCTGAAGTCGGCGCTGGCCAGCCGGTGGGAGTCCCTCCTGCCGGGAACCGCGGAGCTGGGCGAGGACCTGGTGGAGCGGTGGAGTGAGCCGCACCGCGCCTATCACGACCTGAGCCACCTGCTCGCGGTGCTCGAGGCGCTGGACACACTGCTGGAGGCCGACGACGCCGGGCTGCGCCGGCCGGTGCTGCTGGCGGCGTGGTTCCACGACGCCGTGTACCGGGGGACGGCGGGGGAGGATGAGGAGGCCTCGGCCGCGCTCGCCGGCGGCTCGCTCCGGGGGGTGCTCGATCCGGCCGAGGTTTCCGAGGTGGAGCGCCTGGTGCTGCTGACCCGAACCCATGCACCGGCCGCCGGCGACCGGGCGGGGGCCCTGCTCTGCGACGCCGACCTTGCGGTGCTCGGTGGCAGCGGCGGAGACTACGACGCCTACACCGCGGCGGTCCGCAGGGAGTACGCCCACGTCCCGGACGACGCGTTCACCGCCGGGCGGGCCGCCGTCGTCCGCCAGTTACTGGCACTCGATCCGCTCTTTTCCACCGAGGGGGGCGCGGCACTCTGGGACGGGAGGGCCCGGGAGAATCTGCGGGCCGAACTGGGCCGGCTGGAGTCCCCGGGAGCTCCCGCGGCCGGTTAGCGGGCGGTCGGGCCGGTTCCGCCGTCGCCGTCGCGCGGGCGCAGCGGATGCTCACGCCAGTCGGGGGTTTCCGGTCGGCTGGCGTAGCCGGGACGGAAGAGTGGTTCATCGGGGTCCTCCACCGGACCCCTCGGCGGGGCCCCGCGCCGGTGGGTGAGCCAGTAACCCCAGGCCAGCAGGGCCGCCGCGGCGAGGACCATCGCCATGCCGACCGCAAGGTTGAACCCGGCCGTCGGGGCAACCGGTTCTCCCGTGGCGGCGGAGGTTGCGAACTCGGAGACGCCCTGCGGGACGAAGAGGGTGCTCGCAAGCAGCAGTACCGCGCCGGAAACGTACTGTTTCACGCCGATTTTCATGATCTTCCCCTGGGTGTGGTGCCCATTCCGTTGTTCACTCAAGCCTGTTTCATCAAGCCTAGGTGATGCGGGGTCGGCCGGTAGCCAGGAACGGCTCAGTGCAGTGCCGGCCCCCAGGGATCACCGACGGAGCGGCACCCATCGGCCGATCCTAGAGTCCGTCATCCGGGAACATCCGCTTCCCAAACCCTCCACGGTCCTCTACAGTTCTTCGTAAATGAATGCCATTCATTTTGTGATCTAAGTCATTCCACCTTTGGAGAACCCCATGCGGACCATCACAAGCGACGTCCTCGTCATCGGCGCCGGGCCCTCGGGGCTCACGGCGGCGCGCCAGCTGCGCCGGGCCGGCCATACCGTGACCGTGCTGGAGGCCCGCGGCCGGGTCGGTGGCCGGACCCACACGGATGTCATCGAGGGAGCAACGCTCGAGGTTGGGGGGCAGTGGGTGTCCCCCGACCAGACGGCACTGCTGGGGCTGCTCCAGGAACTTGGTATGGAGACCTACTCCCGCTACCGCGAGGGAGAATCGGTCTACATCGGGGCGGACGGAACGCCCGTCCGCTACACCGGCGAAATGTTTCCGGTTTCCCCCGGCACGCAGGCCGAAATGACGCGTCTCATCGACGTTCTTGACGGGCTGGTCGGCCAGATGAACGTCAAGGCACCCTGGGAGCACCCGCAGGCCCGTGAACTCGACACGATCTCGTTCCATCACTGGCTGCGCCAGCAGTCGGACGACGAGGAGGCCTGCAACAACATCGGCCTGTTCATTGCCGGAGGCATGCTCACCAAGCCCGCCCACGCCTTCTCCGCGCTCCAGGCGGTCCTCATGGCGGCATCCGCCGGATCCTTCTCCCACCTCGTGGACGAGGACTTCATCCTCGACAAGCGGGTGGTGGGCGGCATGCAGTCGGTCTCCGAACGGATGGCCGAAGAGCTCGGAGAGGCCGTCCTCCTCAACAATCCCGTGCGCACCCTGCGCTGGTCGGAGAACCCGGACGGAATAACCGAGGTGACCGCGGAGGCGGACAATGCCACGGTGCGGGCACGCTACGCCGTGGTAGCGGTGCCGCCGAACCTGTATTCGCGGATATCCTACGTGCCGGCCCTCCCACGCCGGCAGCACCAGATGCACCAGCATCAGTCCCTCGGCCTCGTCATCAAGGTGCACGCCGTCTATTCGAGTCCGTTCTGGCGCGACAACGGCCTGTCCGGCACCGGATTCAGCGCGGGATCCATCGTGCAGGAGGTCTACGACAACACCAGCCACGGTGACAGCCGCGGAACACTTGTCGGATTCGTATCGGACGAGAAAGCCGACGCCATGTTTGAACTGGAGCCCACCGAACGCCGGCAGCGGATCCTCGAATCCATCGCAGGCTTCCTCGGGCCCCAGGCACTTCATCCCGAGGTGTACTACGAATCGGACTGGGCGTCGGAGGAATGGACCCGCGGCGCCTATGCCTCCAGCTACGACCTCGGCGGCCTGCACCGGTACGGGCGCCACCAGCTCACCCCGGTCGGGCCCATCCACTGGTCCTGCTCGGACCTCGCAGCGGAGGGGTACCAGCACGTCGACGGAGCGATCCGCATGGGCCAGCTCACCGCCACCCAGATCGTCGCAGCCCTTGCCGCCCAAAGCGCTGCAACCATCCACTAAGCAGTGCACGGCGGCCACCTCCTGCCCATCAGCCCGGGTGGATAACCGTCGACATCCCATCGAACGCACAACCGACAGGTAGAACGAGGAGTTCTCGTGGAAGCAATGAATTCCCGTGGATCCAGCGCCGCAGCGGCGCCGGAACGGGAGCATGCCCTGCGCCGGGTGATGGGAACCCCCGCGCTGGTTGTTTTCGGGCTGGCCTATATGGTCCCGCTCACGGTCTTCACGACCTACGGTCTCGTCACGACCCTCACCGAGGGCCACCTGCCGGCCGCATACGTCGTCACCCTCGCAGCAATGATGTTCACAGCACTTAGTTATGCCTTTCTCGTCCGGGTCATACCTTCCGCCGGATCGGCCTACAGCTTTACCCAGCGCATTTTCGGGGGTCATGCAGGTTTCGTGACCGGGTGGACGCTGATGCTCGACTATCTCCTCCTTCCGCTCATCAACTACCTCCTGATCGGCCTGTACCTGAACGCCCAGTTCCCCTCCGTACCGATGTGGGTGTTCACCGTGGCAGCCATCGCCTTGGTCACCGTCCTCAATATTGTCGGAATCTCGGTCGTGCGGAATGCGAACCTCGTCCTCGTCGGCATGCAGATCGTCTTCGTTGCGGTGTTCATCGTGCTGACAGCCGGCAGCATCTCTACAGGCCAGTCGCTTCTGGCGCCGTTCTTCTCCCCTGACCTGCGGCTTGGCCTGATCCTGAGCGGTTCGGCGATCCTCTGCCTTTCCTTCCTTGGCTTCGATGCGGTATCCACAATGTCCGAGGAAGCGAAGGACCCGCGGCGCACGGTGCCGCGTGCCGTCCTGCTGACAACGCTGATCGGCGGGGTGATGTTCATTCTGGTTTCCTGGGTGGCCCACCTTGCCTTCCCCGACTGGCAGGAGTTCACCGACCCCGATGCGGCCGCCGTTGAAATCATGAACAGCCTTGGCGGCAACGTCATGGCTGCCTTCTTCCTCGCCGCCTACATCGCCGGATGCGTCGGATCCGCCATGGCTTCGCAGGCAAGCGTCTCGCGCATCATGTTCGCGATGGGGCGCGACGGCGTGATTCCCAGGTCCGTCTTCGGCCGGGTCAGCGAGCGCTTCCGCTCTCCGGTCGGGGCGATCCTCGTCGTGTCGGCCGTCTCCTTGCTCGCACTTGTCCTTGATCTTGGAACAGTGGCGTCGGTCATCAGTTTCGGCGCCCTGTTTGCCTTCTCGCTGGTGAACCTTGGAGCCATCAAGCACTTCCTCATCGACCACGGCCGGAGGAGCGGACGCGACCTGCTCAAGTACGGGCTGGTCCCTGCCGTCGGGTTCCTCCTGACGGTGTGGCTGTGGTTCAGCCTTTCGGCATCGGCCTTCACCGTCGGTTCGATTTGGCTGGTGATCGGGGTCGCCTATCTCGTCGTCCTGACACGCGGTTTCCGGCGCCCGCCGCCTTCGGTCGACCTCGACGAGAAAACAGTCAGCCCGGCCACGAGCAGTGCCTGAGCGCTCCGTCCACGAGAAAAGAGTGGGACCCATGAAAGCCGACCTGATCGTCCTGGCCCGGACGGTCCACACGCTGGACGGAGGCAGGCGCCCGGTCGAGGCGGTGGCCGTCCGGGACGGAATCATCACGGCGGTCGGCAGCCGGGAGGACGCGCGCGGATGGAGGTCCGCCGACACTGAAGTCGTCGATTTCGGTGCCGGAACCCTCACCCCGGGGCTCGTTGACGGACATCTCCATCCCGTGATGGCGCTGGACACCGTCCGGGGCTGTGACCTATCCGGTGTGCAGACAATCGAGCAGCTGCGGGAAGCGCTGCTCCGTGAGGCAGCCGACCAAGGGCCGGGGGAGTGGGTGTTCGCCTGGGGATTGGACCCCACGGTTTTTGGATCGGTGCCGCTGCACCGGAAGGTGATCGACGATGTCCTCGGTGGCCGCCCCTGCCTGGTGAGGGTCTTCGACGCCCACTCGGCCCTGGCCAGCAGCAGGGCGTTGGCCGCGGCGGGAATCGACGGCCCGCGGACGGCCGACACGGCCCCCGGCATCGTGTGCGATGACGCGGGGAACCCCACCGGGCTCCTGCTGGAGTGGGATGCCATCAGCGCTGTCGCCTCCGCCGTGCCCGAAGACGGCTTCGAGACGCGCAGGACGCGGCTCAAGGAATTCCTTTCCGCCCTGTCCCGGGCCGGCCTGACGGCCGGGCACGTCATGGACCTGAATAAGGACTCGCTTGAGCTTCTGGCGGACCTCGAACGGGAGGATGAACTGCCGCTCCGTCTCTACTGTGCCCCATGGTGCATGCCGGGAAGCACAGAAGCCGATCTGGGTGCGATCGCCGATCTCATGCAGCTCGGCGGCCGGCGGTGGGCCGTCAACGCGGTCAAGTTCTTCATCGACGGCACCATCGACAACGGCACGGCGTGGCTGTCCTATCCCGACGTCAACGGAGAATCAGCCGCGCCGTTCTGGCCGGATCCGGCCGACTACACCAAAGCTGTCCACTATTTCGCGTCCCGCGGGATCCGGACGGCGACTCATGCGATCGGCGACGCCGGAATCACCCATGCCCTAGACACCATCGCGTCGATTCCGTCCTCGGCGCCTGCCGTCATCCACCGCATCGAGCACATCGAAACGGCCTCGGACGAGGTGATCCGAGGTTTCGCCGCCGCCGGGGTGGCGGCGAGCATGCAGCCCACCCACTGCACCCACTACACACGGGCCGACCACAGCGACAACTGGTCGACGCGGCTGGGTGACGGGCGGGCCGACCAGGCCTGGCGCTGCCGGGACCTGCGGGAGGTTGGAGCGACCCTCGTCCTCGGATCCGATTGGCCCATCGCGCCGTTCGATCCCCTGCCGATCCTGGCCGACGCCCAACTGCGGCGGCGGCACGACCGCCCCCTCGATGCGGCGGTTGGGCCGGCCCAAGCCCTCACACCCCTCCAGGCGCTCGAAGGGTATACAACCCATGCCGCCCGCGCCGCAGGGCTTGCCGAGGTCGCCGGATCGATCACCGTGGGCAAGCGCGCCGACTTCACCGCGTTCGAATGCGATCCCCTGGCGACGCCCCCCGAAGCGCTCGCCGCCAGCAGAGTCCTTGGCACTGTCGTCGGCGGTGTCGTGCAGTTCATCGACCGGCTCTAGTCCGTCGTACCAGCAACACGAGGAGCACCATGACCCGTCACCACCCCACAACCCGTTCCACCGAGGCCCGGGCCCTTCCGGTACGCAACCAGGGCGAAACCGCTTCGGAGCGCGGGCAGGGCCCACGGGATGCGCTGCAGTGCGCTCCCAACTGCGCTTTCTGCACCGGCCCGGAAACGGACTGACCCGGCCCGGTGTGATCCTGCCGAAGATGAAGCTTCAGCGGGTCCGGTGAAGTATGCCTTCCGCCCCTTGAGGATCAGCGCCTCCGGGGCCGGCAGCTTACGCCAGCCGCCGCTGGCCGGGCCGGTTCAGAGGACCTTTGAGAGGAACTGGCGGGTCCGGTCGTGCTTCGGATTGGAAAATACCTGTTCGGGTGCTCCGCTTTCGATGATGGTGCCTGCGTCCATCACCACAACGCGGTCCGCGACTTCCCGGGTGAAGCCCATTTCGTGACTGACGATGATCATCGTCATGCCTGCTTCGGCAAGTCCTTTCATCACCGTGAGGACCTCGCCCACCATTTCGGGGTCCAGTGCGCTGGTGGGTTCATCGAACAGCATGAGGGCCGGGCGCATGGCGAGTGCCCTGGCGATGGCTACCCGTTGCTGCTGGCCGCCGGAGAGCGAACGCGTTCGTGCATCGGCCTTGTCCGCGAGGCCGACGCGCTCGAGCAGCTCCCGGGCGTAATCGTTGACCTTTGACTTCGGCTGATGCCGCACCTCCACCGCAGCGAGGGAAACATTCTCGAGCACACTCATGTGGGGGAAGAGGTTGAAGTGCTGGAAGACAAACCCGATGTCGGCCCGCTGGCGGGCGAGGTCGCGGGCGGAACGTTCAACGACCTTGCCATGCTTGTTCACACGCTGGCCGATGAGTTCGCCATTGACGCGGATCTCACCCGAGTCGATTGACTCGAGCCGGTTGATCGTGCGGAGCATTGTCGTTTTACCTGCACCGGAGGGGCCGACCATAACAACGACCTCCCCCCGGGCCACGGTCAGGTTGACGTCCGTGAGGATTTTTTTGTCACCGAAGGACTTGCACACATCGACGGCCTGGACGATGTTGTCGTGCGGGTCGGAGGGCGGAGTCGATGCTGAGGTCGAGGCGGCGTGCTGCGTAGTCATTTTCACTCCGTTAGGCGGCGTCGGCGGGCTGCAGAGCTATGGCGGGGGCCGGGGTGGCCTGCTTGCGGCTTCGGATACCGAACAGGCGCTTGAAGACAGGTTCCGCGCGCGGCAGGCCCGCCCTGACGTTCAACGTGTTTTCGATCGCTGTCTGGATGAAGGTCCACACCGTCGTCAGGAGAAGGTAGTAGAGGGCGACCACGATGTAGATCTCGAACACCTTGAAGGTTGCGGCGCTCATTGTGCTCCCGACCTGGAACATTTCGCTGACACCGATGATCGACAGGATCGAGGTGCTCTTCATCAGGCCGTTGAACGAATTGCCCAACGGCGGCACCATGATCCGGATGGCCTGCGGAACGATGATCTTTCGCATCGAATGCATGGGCGTCATGCCAAGCGAGAGCGCCGCCTCATTCTGGCCGCGGTCCACGGATTCAAGCCCGGATCTGACAATTTCCGAGATATAGGCGCTCTCATTGAGCATCAGCCCGATGATCGCTGCCTGGACCGCTCCCTTGATGAGGCTGCCGAGGACGTCGGTGTCCTCGAACCGGAAGATGCCCGCGGCGGCGAAACCGGTGTAGATGATGACGAGCTGCACCAGCAGCGGCGTGCCACGGATCACCCAGATGTAGAGGCTGGCAAAGAGCTGGAACGGGAGGAACCGGCTCCGTCCCATGAGTGCGATGACCAGTCCGAGAAGAAGGGCGAGGGCCATCGCAACGACCGAAATGATAACCGTGAGCGCGAGGCCGCTGAGGAACTGAGGGCTCGGCGAGAGAAGGCTTTCCCAGAAGTAGGGCCAGTCAAATTTCATGTGGTTGCTCCAGTTACTTATTCGGCGTTTGCAATGTCCTGGGCTTCAAATCCCCACTCCTCCAGGATTTCGGCATAACGGCCGTTTTCGACGATGGTGCCGAACGCGTCCTCCAGGGCTTCGTGCAGTTCGGCGTTCTCCTTGAGCGTCGCTGCTCCGATCTGAACTTGGCCCACGGGGTCGCCCACGACCTGGAAGTCACCGTCGGACTGCTTCTCGTAGTACTTCATCAGCTCGTAGGTGTCCACGAACGCATCCGCCTGTCCGGCAACCACCTGTTGGAGGGCGTCCGCGCTTCGGTCGAGAAGCGAGATTTCCACGGGTTCCATGCCGGTGCTCTCGCATTCTGCGGATTTTTCCTCAAGCAGACCTGCGCCCGTGGCGCCCGTGATGGCCGCGGCCCGGACTCCGCAGAGTGTGTCGTCAAAACCCGTCACGCCGGCGGGATTCTCCTTGGAGACCGAAACGCCGGATCCCGAGAGCAGGTAGGGGACGAAGTCGGCGATCTCCTCCCGCTCTGGCTTGATGTACAGCGTCGACATGATCACATCGCACTGCTTGGCCTGGAGGGCGGGAATCAGGCCGGCGAAAGCGTATTCGGGGAAAGCCGTCTCCAGGCCCATCTCCTCGGCCATGCTCTTCGCGATGTCCACCTCCGCCCCGACCGGCGTGCCGTCGGCCTCCGCGAAAATGTTGGGCGGGGTGCTGAAATTCGCACAGGATGTGAGGACGCCGTCCTTCACGAGCGGAAGGTTTGCCGACCCGGAGCTCTCGCCTTCGGCGGATTCGGCCTGGCCGCCTCCGCAGCCGGTGAGGGCCAGCGCGAGAACGGCACTGCCGGCATAGGCGAGACGCTGCCAGGGGGAAGAAAACGTGCGAATCATGATGTGCCTCACATTCTGGACGGTGTTCCAGAACTTTGACAGTTGGTAGGACCAACTGTCAAGCTATCTAAATCTGATTATGCGAAGGGGCTCGTGGGACCTTCGGGAGGAGCGAAAGTGGAATGGTCATCAATGCGGCGGTCGCCCGCACTGTCGGTCCCTGACCGCCTGGCGGTCGATCTTGAGCGGCTGATCCTTGAAGGGGAGCTGAAGCCCGGGGACCGTCTACCAACCGAACAGGAACTGGGGCAGCTTTTCGGTGTTTCCCGCGTCTCGATCCGCCAGGCGCTCCATCAGCTGGATGCCCGGGGCCTCATCGACCGGAAGCCCGGCCGCGGGACCATCGTGCGCTCGGCTGCCTCGCGCGGCGGACAGGCCGGCACCGCGCTGACGACCCTGCTGAGCTCCGCGGCAAACGGCACCGCCAACGGCACGACCGAGCTCGCCCGGATTATGGAGCTGCGTGCCATCATCGAACCACCAATTGCCGCACTGGCCGCGGAGAGGCTGACCCAGGGCGACGCCGAACAGCTCCGTGGTCTGGTCGAGGAGATGGAGCGGGAGACCGACCTCGAACGGTATGCCGAACTCGATCGGATCTTCCACCAGGCGATCTCCCAGTACACCCATAACCCCCTCCTGGCGCAGCTGACGGACCTGATCGCCACCGAGATTGCCCCCAGCCGGCGCCGCTCCGTTCAAAGCCCGGAGCGGCGGGCCGCATCAAGTCTCGCCCACCGGCGGATCTTCGAGGCCCTGGCCGAGCATGACGCGTTGCGCGCCGAGACAGAGGCGCGTGCCCACGTCGAGTCGGTGCTCCGCGAAGCGCTGCGGGCCGCAGCCTCCACCGAACCACAGCCAATCCCCAAGGAGCAGGAATGACCCAGGCCTCCATGCCTCTGCGCCCGGTTGGAGGCGCGGTCTCCACCTCCCACTACCTGGCGACAGAGGCCGGGGCCCAGGCCCTGCGCAATGGCGGCAATGCGGTCGATGCCGCCATCGCGGCCGCCGCCGTCCTCTGTGTTGTCTACCCGAATAACGTCGCCCTTGGCGGCGATCTCGTCGCCCTGGTTCGTGATCCTTCGGGCCGGGTCAGCTTCGTGAACGCAACCGGCCGGGCCTCCGGGCACGAACGGCTGGAGACCCTGAGGCAACGCCACGGGGACGTCCTTCCCGACCGCGGCATCGACACCGTCACTGTGCCGGGGGGCGTCCGTGGATGGAGCACCCTTGCGGGCCTGGGCGGGCGGCTCGGCTGGAAGGAACGGCTTTCCCCTGCCTTGGGCTGCGCGCGCGACGGCGTTCCGGTGGCCCGCTCAGTGGGACGGGCCATTCGACTCGAGCGTCAGGCACTCAATGCGGATCCCGGGTGCCGCGACGTCTTTCTGCCCGGCGGAACCGCGCTCGTGGAGGGGGATCTGCTGGTCCAGCCGGCACTTGCAGGCACCTTGGAACAGTTGATCGAGAAGGGCCCCGACGACTTTTATTCCGGCGGCGTGGCGCGTCAATGGATCAGCGGGCTCCAGCGGCGGGGAAGCGCGATCGCCGAAGACGAGGTTTCCGGGTACGCCCCGACGGTCGAATCCCCCCTTCTGGGAAAGGCGGGCGGAACCGAGGTTCTGACCAGTCCTCCCAACACGCAGGGCTTTTCCCTGCTGCGGACGCTGCGCGCGCTTGAAGACGACAACCTCAGTGACCCCCTCGGCGCCGATGCAGGCAAGCTTGCTGAGATTTTCGCCTCGAATAACAGCGTCCGGTCGCGTTGGCTCTCGGATCCGGACACCGCACGGTTTCCAGCCGAGGAACTGATCTCTCTGGCTGCGAATGACGCGGAGAGCAGTGCGAGGGCGGCCAGCGGGGACACTGTCGGGCTGGTGGCCGTCAGCGACGACGGCTGGTCGGTCTCGCTGGTGCAGTCGGTTTACTGGGCCTTTGGCGCCGCGATCCTCGAGCCGTCGACAGGTATCCTCTTCCAGAACCGCGGAACATCCTTCTCCCTGGATCCCGGCCACCCTGCCGCCTTCACCCCGGGGCGTCGGCCGCCCCATACCCTGATGCCTGTGCTTGTGCTCCAGGATGGCGAACTTGCCTACGCGCTGGCGACCATGGGCGGCCAGGCGCAGCCACAGATCCACGCCCAACTGCTGTTGCGGCTGCTGGGCGGCGCGTCTGCCATCGAGGCGACCAGTGCGCCCCGGTGGGCCGTCGGTGCACAGGACGACGGAGACACCCCTGCGACGGTGACCGTCGAAGCGGACGTGCCCGCCATTGCCCTCGAATCACTCCGCGTCCGCTCGGACGGGCTCAAGGTGGTTCAGCCGCGGGACGAACTCCTGGGGCACTCCAATGTCATCCGTGTCCTGGCTTCGGGTTTCGACGCCGCCAGCGACCCGAGATCCGACGGTTCGGCAATCGTCGTCGACGCCCAACCCGACATGGATCCGGACCTGTGACGCGGCAGGCTGAAATCCCTCCCGGTACTGCCGACTCGGCAGGATCGCCACTGGCACTCATATCGCTCGGTCTGGTCGCTGGCTATCTCTCCGGACTTTTCGGCGTGGGAGGCGGCGTCGTTGTCGTTCCTGCCCTGCTTCTGCTGGGAGTCGATCAGCGCATCGCTGTCGGAAGCTCCGTGGCCGCCATTCTCCCCACCTCGATTGTCGGCGCCACCGGGTACGCCCTGTCCGGCAACGTCGACTGGATCGCCGGGCTCATGCTCGCGCTCGGCATCGTGGGAGGGGCACAACTTGGGTCCTACCTGCTGGCGCGGCTGCCCCGGGACCTGCTGTTCTGGCTGTTCATGGGCTTCATGGTCGTGGTCGTGGTCAGCCTGTGGATCGTCATCCCGGAACGCGACGACGCCATTTCGCTGACACCTCTGAGCTCCGTGGCCCTCGCCCTCACGGGTGTGGTCACCGGCATCCTGTCCGCACTGCTCGGGGTCGGAGGCGGCATCATCATCGTGCCCATCCTCATCTTTTTCTTCGGCGCCAGCGACCTTATCGCCAAGGGGACATCTCTGCTGATGATGGTCCCGGGGTCAATTTCGGCCACCCTCGGTAATGCCCGCCGCAACAACTTAAGCATGCGCATTGCTGCATATGTCGGTATCAGTGCATGTCTCGCCTCTCCCCTTGGCCTGCTGACGGCCCACGCCATCTCCCCGTTCTGGTCCAACGCAGCCTTCTCCGCGCTCATGGCCCTCGTCGCGATCCAGCTCCTCGCCAAACGTCTCACCCGGGGCAGCAAGGCGTGATCGAGTGCATGCCAGCCCCGTAATCCACGGAGCACTAGGAAGGCGGACAATGCGAGCAGCACACGAGGAGCAAGGCTCCGCAGCGGCCTCCTCCCCGGCCCCGTCCCGGATCGCTCGCCGGCGCCCGGGCCGGCCGGCCGGGGCGGTCATTGATAAAGCCAGCATCACCCGGGCCGCCCTCACGGTCATCAGCAGCAAGGGCTACGACGGCCTCACCATGGCGGCCCTGGCGGGGATGCTGGGGGTAGCACAGTCGGCCCTTTACAACCACGTGGGATCCAAGCAGGACGTTCTGCTGCTGGTGGAGGATCATCTGATTTCCCGGGTGGACGTTTCCGGCTTCGGCTCGGCCACCTGGGAGGACGCCGTGGGCACGTGGGCGTGGAGCTACCGGAACGTCTTCGCGCACCACACTCCACTGATCCCGGTCATCGCCGTACTCCCCGTCGCCGGTGCCCCCCGGACCCTTGCCATGTATGAGGCGGTCAGCAAGGGCTTCCTCGATGCCGGCTTTCCGCCGGAGCGCGTCGTCTCCGCCATTGTGGCCCTCGAGTCCTTCATCTTCGGCTCCGCCTATGACGCATCGGCCCCCGCGGATATCTTCAATGTGGGCTCGATGACGGGATCCACGCCCCACTTCCGCGCCGTGGTCCGTGCGCAGGATCTGAAGCGTGCCGGCCGGCCGGCGGATGCTGCTTTCGGCGCGGGCCTTGAGGCCCTCATCAGTGGGCTGCGGACCCTGCAATAACCTGGCCGCGCGCGCCCTCCCGTCGGGCGCAGCTCCGGTGGGGCGGCGCGCCGGGGCTCAGGAGCGGCCCAGTGCTTCCCGGACCCGCGGGGCTACTTCGGTGCCGAAGAGGCGGATGTTCTCAAGCAGGGCGTCGTTCGGCATCGGGCCCAGCCCGTACTTGAGGTCGAACCGGTTCACTCCCAGCGCCTTCATGCTCCGCACAATCCGCCGCGCCACCGTCTCCGGGGATCCCACATAGAGCGACCCGACGGCGATCTCCTTTTCGTAGAACTCCCGGGTGATCGGCGGGAAGCCGCGCTCATAGCGTGCCTCCAGCTGGAAGGTCTCGTACGTCGGCCAGTACTCCTCGATGGCCTGCTCGTCGGTGGCCGCGACATGGCCGGTGGAGTGCAGCCCGATCGGGAGCTCACCGAAGCCCGCCTCAGCGGTCGCCTGCCGGTACAGCTCGCTCAGCTTGGCGAAGCGTGCCGGGTTGCCGCCGATCACGGCGAGCATCAGGGGGAAGCCGTACTGCGCCGCGCGCACCACAGACGCCGGGTTCCCGCCGACTCCGATCCAGGTGGGCAGGGCGCCGGCCGTGGTCCTCGGGAAGACCTCAAGGCCGTCCAGGGCGGGGCGGGTGGTGCCGGACCAGGTGACCGGCTTCTCGGACCTCAGCCGGGAGAACAGCTCAAGCTTCTCCTCGAACAAGCGGTCGTAGTCCTCGAGGTCGAACCCGAACAGGGGGAAGGATTCCTTGCTGGAGCCGCGGCCGAGAATCACCTCGGCCCGACCCTGGGAGACCGCGTCGAGGGTCGCATACCGCTGGAAGACGCGGACCGGGTCATCCGAGCTCAGGACGGTCACGGCCGAACCGAGCCGGATGCGGGAGGTCTGGCCGGCGACGGCCGCCAGGACGATGTCGGGCGCGGAGAGCGGCATCTCCTCGGTGTGGTGCTCGCCGAGGCCGAAGAAGTCGAGGCCCGATTCCTCGGCGACAACACCTTCTCGCACCAGGGCGTGGATGCTGTGGGGCTGGCTGAGCAGCTCTCCGTTCCTGTGTCTCGTCACGTCGCCAAAACTGTCGACGCCGATCACGATCGGGTACTGCTCGAGGATGTTAGCCATGTCATCTCCAACGCTGTGATTCTGTAGTTGATGTATCAACTACAACGACGATAGGGATTCTTTAGTGGACATGTCAATCGGATCGTTGCCCCCGTCAATGTTGACATATCAACTATTTGGGTCTATTGTGGATATGTCAACCAAACCTGGAGGGAATGTCATGGCTGCTTACAGCGCCGCGAAGGAAAACCGGGGACTCAATCCAGCCCGCCGAAGCCCCACGGGCACCGAGCTCGCCATCTGGCGCAGGCTCCTCGACACGACGGCCGAACTCCGCCGCCGCATGGCCACCGTCCTGGGCGCCTCGAACCTGTCCGGCCAGGACTATGAGGTCCTGCTGACCCTGAGCGAAGCGGGCGGCCGCGAGCTGCGGTCCTCGGAACTGGCGGGGGTCATGAACTGGGAGCGGAGCCGGCTCTCCCACCACATAGGCCGGATGGAGAAGCGGGAACTGGTGCGCCGCGAGGAATGTCTGACGGACAACCGGGGCGCCTTCGTCCGGCTCACCGACGCCGGAGCCGACGCCTTCCGGCGGGCCTCCGTGCCGCAGCTGCAGGCGGTGAAGGAGCACTTCGCCGACGCGCTCACCCCGGTACAGCTTGAGAACCTCGCCGACATCCTCGACTCACTCCAGCGACACTTCCAGTCCGATTCCTCCAAGGAGGACCCACGATGACCAGCCCCACTTCAACAACCACCCTGCCGCGGATCGGAATCCTCGGAGCAGGCCATGTCGGCCCGGCCATCGGCCGGGTTGCCATCGAGGCCGGTTACCCGGTCTCCATCGCCGGGTCCGGTGACCCGGCGAAGATCGCCCTCATCACCCAGATCCTCGTTCCGGGAGCGAAGGCCGACTGGCCCGCGCAGGTGGCGGCCGAGGCCGACATCGTGATCCTTGCCATCCCGCTGCACAAGTTCCGTACCTTCGATCCGTCACTGGTGGCCGGCAAGGTCGTCGTTGACCTGATGAACTACTGGGCACCCATCGACGGCACGCAGCAACTGTTCGAGGACCCGCGCTACGGCAGCAGCGAAATTATCCAGCAGCACCTCAGCGGCGCGCGGGTCGTCAAGTCCTTCAACCACGCCGGGTACCACGAGCTCGAAGCGGACCGCCGGCCGGCTGGCTCCCCCGACCGGCTGGCCCTGGGGGTGGCCGGTGACGACCGGGAGGCGGTGGAGCTGGTCGCCGCGCTGGTGGAGAACATCGGCTACGACGCCGTCCTGCTGGACAGCCTCCGCGAGGGGCGGATCCTCGAACCCGGCGGGCCGGTCTTCGGCGCTTCGCTCAATAAGGAGCAGTTCGCGCAGGTCCTTACTGCGAAGGCCGCGGCCTAGGCCGCACCGCTGTCCGCGGTAACACCGCCAGGGACCCCGCGGGACTACCCGCGCCCTCCACCCAGATAAAAGGAACAACTGTGAACGACTCATCAAGCCTGCGGACGGGCTTTCCCCTGACCTTCGGACTCGACACCTTCGGCGATGTCCATTCCGACGAAACCGGGACCCTCAATTCGCACGCGCAGACGGTCCGCAACATCGTCGAGCAGGGCGTCCTCGCGGATTCCGTGGGCATTGATTTCTTCGGCATCGGCGAGCACCACACCTACGACTACCCGCTCTCAGCCGGGGACCTGGTCCTCAGTGCCATTGCAGCGCGGACCAGGAACATCCATCTCGGCTCCGCGGTCACCGTGCTGAGCTCCGATGATCCCGTCCGCGTCTTCCAGCGGTACTCCACCCTGAACGCGTTGTCCTCGGGGCGGGCCGAGGTGATCTTGGGCCGCGGTTCGAGCATCGATTCATTCCCGCTCTTCGGCTACGACCTCAGCGACTATGAAGTGCTCTTCGAGGAGAAGTCGGAGCTGTTCGCCGAGCTGCTCAAGGGAAGCCCCATCACCTGGACCGGCACAACCCGCGCGGCGCTCAAGGACCAGGACGTCGTCCCGCACCTCGAGGCGGAGCCGTTCCCCACCTGGATCGGCGTTGGGGGAAGCCCGCAGTCGGTCGTCCGGGCCGCCCGCCACGGGTACAACCTCATCCTTGCCATCATCGGCGGCTCGCCCTCCCGCTTCCAGCCGTTCTCCAATCTCTACCTCGAGGCGCTGGAGCACTTCGAGCGCCCGGCCCAGCCGATCGGCGTGCATTCGATGGGCCATGTGGCCGAGACCGACGAGCAGGCCCAGGAGGAGTTCTGGCCCCGGTACCTTGAGGTGATCAAGCATGTGAGCAAGACCCGTGGGTTCGCCATCCCAACCCCGGAATCGTTCAGGCACGAGATCGGCCCGCACGGCGCCATCTATGTCGGCTCCCCCGAGACGGTGGCCCGCAAGATCGCCGCCAACCTCCGGGTGCTCCACGCGTCCCGGTTCCAGCTCAAGTTCGGGATGACGGGCCTGCCGCACACGGCGGTGATGAAGAACATCGAGCTGTACGGCACCAAGGTGATCCCGCTGGTCCGGGAGATCCTCGGCAGCGAATCCTGAAGCTTCGCCACGGCGCCCCGACCCTCCCGCAGCCCTCAATGACGCGGACCGCGGGCGGGTCGGGACGCCGTGGCGTCGATGTTTAAACCGGTGGCCGGCCTCAGTCGGCGGCCAAGCCGGCCACCGGCGACAGCCGCGCGGCCCGGCGTGCCGGGAGCACCGAGGCGAGGAGCCCGGCAGCGACCGCCACGGCGAGTACCGCCGCGATCTGCCCGACCGGCAGGGACAGCCGAACGGCCGCAAGGTCACCGAGCGCCGACTGTGCGCCGAGCACTCCATAGCCAATCCCGAGGACGGTGCCGAGCAGTGCGGCGACGCCGGCGATCAGCACCGCCTCGACGGCGAGCATCCCCCGCAGCTGCCTCTTTGTCAGGCCGAGCGCGCGGAGCAGGGAGTTCTCCCGGCGCCTCTCGAGCACCGACAGTGACAGTGTGTTGGCGACCCCGATCAGGGCGATCAGCACCGCCACCGCGAGCAGCGCGGTCACGATCAGCAGCAGGAGATCGATGATCTCGTTGTAGGCGACGCGCTCGATGGCTGATCCGGTGACCTGGTATTCGGAGACCCCGGCGGCGGCGACGAGCCGCGACTTGAGTTCCGACAGGGCCGGCCCGTCCAACCCGTCGTCGAGCTGCAGCCAGAACGTCGTACCCAGGTAGTCGGCGAGGGCCGCGTTGGCAGGAGCCTGCCCGGAGCTTCCCCCGGTGCCCTCGATGTAAGCCGCCAGGGCCTCCGGCGAAGTTCCGCCCAGCTGCTCCGCCGTGGCCTCGGTGATCAGGGGAACGAAAAAGGCCGAATCCGTCGCCGTGACCGGCAGCGTCGTGGGCCCGTTCGCGGCATTGAGAGTGAGTTCGGGCTGCTGCAGCGCCTGCGGAGCCAGGACCATCCCGTCGGTCAGGACCGCGTCCTGGGAGCGCAGGACGGCGGCCAATTCCTCCGGATCGGCGGCGTACACGAGCCATCCGCCCTCCTCATCGGTCGAGAGGACCACCGGGGTCAGTTCCACCGCCGACTTCACGCCTTCAACCCCCAGGAGGGTTTCGGCGTCCGCCGTGGACGGCGTGGCGCCCGGGGGGCGCCCGGCAGCGCCGGGTGCGCCGCCGAGTCCCGAGACCTGGACGTCGACGGCGTAGTTTTCGGCAAGTTCGGCGTCGAATGAGGTGCGGGCGGTCTGCGCTCCGACGATCATCATCGTCACCAGGGTCACGCCCACGATGAGCGCCGAGGACGAGGCGGTGGTCCGTGCCGGATTCCGGACGGCGTTGAGCGAGGCGAGTTGCCCGGCCACTCCGAGGGGCCGGGCCACCCGCCCGACCGCAGCGACGCTGGAGGGAACGAAGAACGGCGCGAGAAGCACGACGCCGAGGAAGGATACCCCGCCTCCGGCCACGGCCGGAACCAGCCCGGCGGACCAGGCGCCCAGCAGCAGCAGGCCCCCGCCCGCAACGAGTGCCATCACGCCGGCGGCCAGGCGTACCCTGCCGCTCCTGCTCTTCGCGTCCGTCGGGCCGCTGGGACGCAGGGCGGCCAGGGGAGCGACGTGGGTGGCGGCCCGCGCCGGGACGACGGCGGCGAGCAGCGTCATCAGGACGCCCACCACCAGGCCGGCCACGACGGCCGACGGTGGAACAGCGAGGACAGCGACCGAACCGACGTCGGTCCGCCGGGCCAGGCCCACGAGAACCGCAAGAACCCCGACGGCGAGGAGCACCCCGAGGACGGAGGCCACCAGCCCGACGACGCCGGCCTCGACGAGCACCGACCTCCGGATCTGCCGGCGTTCCGCGCCGATGGTGCGCAGCAAGGCCAGTTCCCGGGTGCGCTGGGCTACGAGCACGGAGAAGGTGTTGGAGATGACCAGGCCGGCGACCAGGACGGAGACGGCGGCGAAGGCAAGCAGGACCGCCGTGAGGATGTCGTCTCCATTCGAGAGGGAGGCGACGTCCGCCGTGGTCTGCTCGGCCGCAGTGCGCACGATCACGCCTTCCCGCTGATCCGCGGGCAGGTCGTTGAGGGCAGCGGAGGCGGCCGACGCGACGGCGGCGGGATCCGCACCCGGCGCCACGGCCAGCTGGATGTGGCGCACGATGGTATCGCCGCCGGTAGCTGCCCGAACCAAGGAGGCCGGCGCGAGGACCTGGACGGTGTCGGCGAGGGTCGGATCCGGGCTCGGGGCCGTCAGTCCGGTCACCGTCAGGGCTCCGGCCGGGTCGGTGGAAGGCCCTCCGGCGTCGATCGCCACGGTGTCACCGGGGGCCACCTCCAGGCGGGCGGCCGAGGCGCTGTCAATGGCCACCTCATTCGGCCCCGACGGCGCGGAGCCTTGGGTCACCTCGGCGGTATCCAGCTCCCCCGGCGCCGTGTTGGTGAGCGCGGCGGACGAGGTGCGGGATCCGGTGGTCAGCTGGGCATATGCCCGTTCGAGGCCGTACACGGCCGTCACCTCGGGGAGGGCTTCGAACGTGCCTACGGCCGCGGGTGGAACTCCCAGCCCCTCGGGTCCGGAGACCACGAGGTCCGCTTTCGCGTACGAGGCTCCGATGCTCGCGCCGAGGGTCGCCTTGGTGGTGGCACCGACGGTGAGGGCCGCGGAGACAAAGGCCACGCCGAGCATCACGGCGAGGCCGACGGCGATGAAGCGCCGGGCGTGGACGCGCAACTGGGCCAGGGCTACCTTCAGCACGTCAGGCCCCCAGCTTCGCGAGGGCGCCGAGGATCGCCTCGGGAGTCGACTGCTCGAGTTCACCGACGAGGGACCCATCCTTCATGAGGACCACCCGGTCGGCGTAGGAGGCCGCGATCGGGTCGTGGGTCACCATGATGATGCTCTGGCCCATCTCCCGGGAGCTCCGGCGCAGCAGGGACAGCACCTCGGCGCCGGTGGCCGTGTCGAGGTTGCCGGTGGGTTCGTCACCGAAGATGACGTCGGGGCGGGTCAGCAATGCCCGGGCGACGGCGACGCGCTGCTGCTGGCCGCCGGAGAGTTCGTGGGGCCGGTGGGCGAGCCGGTCGGTCAAGCCGAGTGTCGAGGAGACCTGCTTCAGCCATTCCTGGTCCACGGAACCGCCGGCGAGGGCGACGGGCAGGGTGATGTTCTGCTCGGCGGTCAAGGTCGGCACCAGGTTGAAGGCCTGGAACACGAATCCCACCCGCTCACGGCGCAGGCGGGTCAGGGCGGCGTCGGGAAGGCCGGTGATCTCGGTCCCGCCGATCCACAGCCGTCCAGCGTCGATGCTGTCAAGGCCGGCCAGGCAGTGCATCAGGGTGGACTTGCCCGACCCGGACGGTCCCATGATCGCGGTGAAGCGCTCCCGTTCGAAGTCGAGCGAGACGTCCCGGAGGGCGTGGACGGCGGTTTCGCCGCTCCCGTAGCTTTTGAATACGCCGCGGGCGGCGACGGCGCCGGTCGGGGCGGGGGACGTTGAACCCGCAGGGGGCACGGGTGAATTCATTGCGATGGTCATAATCCCACGTTAGGCGCCGCGGGCACGGGCCGAATCAGCGCTCAGGTGGAGCTTTCGGACCGGACCTCATACCAGGGGATGATGCGACGACCGCTGCTCCCGCCGCCGCAGGAGGCCCCGGCGGAAGCGGCCCGGGTCAGGGGTGGACGATACCCATCTCGTAGGCCATCACGACGGCCTGCACGCGGTCCCGCGCCTCGAGCTTGGCGAGGATGCGGCCCACGTGCGTCTTGACCGTGGCCTCCGATAGGAATAGCCGCAGGGCGATCTCAGGATTTGAGAGACCCTGCGCAATCAGCTCGAAGACCTCCCGCTCCCGCGGAGTCAGGCGGGCCACGGCAGCGGCATGCGCCTCCTTGGCGGGGGAGGGCCGGCGCAGCAGCGGTGCCACGTGGTCGAGCAGGCGGCGCGTCGTCGATGGGGCGATGACGGCATCACCCCGGTGTACGGTGCGGATCGCCTCCAGGAGCTCCTCGGGAGGCGCGTCCTTAAGTAGGAAGCCGGACGCGCCTGCATGTATTGCCGAAAGCGCATACTCATCGAGGTCGAATGTCGTCAGCACGACGACGCGGGGCCCGGTGCCGCTGCCCCCGCCGGCCCCGGCGGTGCCGGACTCGGCAAGGATTCGGCGGGTGGCCTCGATGCCGTCCATGCCGGGCATGCGCACGTCCATCAGGACGACGTCGGCGCGGGTAACGGCGAGCGTCCGGACCGCCTCCTGCCCGTTGGCAGCTTCGCCGACCACCTCGAGGTCGGGCTGTGAGTTGATCAGCATGGCGAATCCGCTGCGCACCAGGTGCTGGTCATCGACGATCGCGACCCGGATGGCGGCCGCCTGTCCCGAGGGGTCATCTCCTGCGGTGCTGTCCATTAGCGTTCTGCTCCTGTGTGGGGGAGTTCGCCTGCGCTGCGCACGGGCCTATGCCTCGGTGTAGGGGAGAAAAACCTCAACGCGGAAACCTCCGCCGGGGCGCGGCGCGGCAGACACGGTGCCGTCATAGAGGCGTACGCGCTCGGTCATTCCGGTGATGCCCAGCCGGGCTCCGGCGGTGGCGGGGTCGGCCGCGGCACCCCGGCCGTCGTCGTCGACGGTGATGCTGAGCCCGCGGGGACCGTAGGCGAGGGTGACTTCGGCGGCGGCCTGTGGCCCGGCATGCTTGAGCACGTTGGTCAGCGCTTCCTGGACCACGCGGTAGGCGGTGAGTTCGGCGCCGAGGGGAAGCGGTCGGCGTGGCGTGTCGATGCGGCGGCAGGACACGCGGATGTCCGCCCGCCGCACCGACCTGACGAGGGAGTCGATGTCGTCGAGGGTGGGCAGCGGGCGCGTGGAGGCGCTTTCGTCGCCGCGGAGGACACCGAGCAGGCGCCGCATTTCGCGCAGGGAGCCGCGTCCGGTGTCCGCGATGGTGCCCAAGGTCTGCGCGGCAAGTTCCGGTTGCTGGGCGCTGGCATACCGTGCGCCGTCGGCCTGGGTGATGATCACCGAGAGGGAGTGCGCGACGATGTCGTGCATCTCCCGGGCGATATGGCTGCGCTCGTCGGCGGCGGCAAGGTCGCGTTCCTGCTGGCGCTCGACCTCAAGGCGCCGGGTGCGGTCTTCCAGGGCCTGATAGGCCCGACGCCGCGACCGGGCAAGGTCCCCCATCGTCCAGGCCAGGAGTACGAGCGACTCGATGAGAATCAGCGAGATCAGGAACAGCGACCCGCCTCCGCCGACACCGAAGAGGGTCAGCGATCCACCCCCGCCGACACCGAGGATCGCCCCGTACCGCACCATGCCGGCGGCGGCACCAAGCAGAGCGAGCCCCAGCCCGCCGAGGCTGGCCCACCGCGGGGCATAGGCGGCCAGCGTGTAGACGGTGACAAGGATGACGATCTGGGCCGGGGTCGGGTCGATTCCGGCCAGGATCTGCAGCACCGAGACCCCGGCGATGATGCCGGCCGAGAGCAGCAGTCGAGACCGGCGCCAGGCCAGCGGCACCACCAGGGCGAAAGTCACCGGGATGAGCAGGGGATGTCCGGCCACCCTGCCGGCGGCGAACGGCAGGATCAGGAGCACGAGCAGTCCCAGTGCGAGGCAGGCGTCGACCGTGCCGGGATGCGCGCGCACCCAGCGCGCGAGCCGGAGGTGGAGGTCCATGAGGTTCAACTCTAGGCCCGGCGGGGCCCTGCTGCATCCGACCCAGGGTGGACATCGTACGCTTCGCTAGGTGCGCAGCCAGCGGTTCAACTGCACCGCCTGGCCGCGGTGCGTACCGGGATGAGATCCCGTGTTCCGAAAGCCGGCACGTTCGGCGACGCGTTCGCTGGCGGTGTTGCCCGCCAGAGTCTCCAGCGCCACGGCGGAGAAGCCCTGCGAGGACAGCCATTCCGTTAGAAGGCGCACCGATCCGGTGGCCGCGCCGTGGCCACGGCCGGCGGGGGAGAGGACATAGAAGAGCTCGGGTTCGGCGTCCTCAACCTCGGCCATCCCCGCGGTTCCCACGGGCAGACCGTCCAGGAGGACCGCATACCGGCCTGCGAGCCGCTCCTGGTGACGCTCCTTCGTCCGGGCGATCCGGCGCCGGGCGTAGTCCTCGTCCATGTCGGCCGGGTAATACGTCCACGCGGGCACGTCGGGCACCCGGCTCAGCTCGTATTCGAGCCGCCAATCGTCATCGGTCAGGGCCCGAAGGGAAACGCTCTTGTCACGTAGCTCGCTGGGCAGCGGGACGGGGAAGGCCATAAGCCGATCATTGCATCGACGGCGGAGGATCGGAACTGGTTCGGCGGCGATCCGCCCTGAAGCACGGCAGCCGGTGCGGGCGGACCTCCGCCGCCGCGGCGCCTGTCCGGCGGCGACACCGCACGCTACATTGGACCCCATGCCCGGTGCCCCTGCTCAGCGCGTCGTCTTCCACGGGGTCACGGGCAGCGGGAAGTCCTCGGCCGCCCGCGCCTATGCCGCGGCCGCCCGACTCCCCGAATATTCGGCGGACGACGATCTGGGGTGGCTTCCGGGCTGGCAGAACCGGCCACCCGAGGAGCAGCGCCGGATCGCCGCCGGTATTGCCGCGCAGGAGCGCTGGGTCATCGACAGCGCCTATTCGGACTGGCGGGACATTATGCTCGCCCGGGCGGACCTCGTGGTCGCGCTCGACTACCCGAGGTGGCTCTCCCTGGGTCGCTTGGTCCGGCGGACAATCCGCAGATGCGTCACCCGGGAACAGGTGTGCAACGGCAACACCGAGTCCTTCCGCCGGGTGTTCACCCGGGATTCCATCATTCTCTGGCACTTCACGGCGTTCCCCCGGAAGCGGGAGGCGCTCGAAAGGATGAGGGCCGACCCCGGCCTGCCTCCCGTGATCGCGTTCCGCCGTCCAGCAGACCTCGACGCCTGGATCGACCAGGTTGGGCGGGACGCCGCAGGCGCCTGACGGCTTCCCGCCGGAGCTATTCCAATTGTTCGTCGACGGCCCGCACAAAGGCCGCAACGAGGGGACGCCGGTCGGCCCGCCGCCAGGCCAGCGCCAACACGGCCGGCGGGAGGCCGTCGACCGGACGGATGCTGACCTCGGAACGGCTGTAGAGATGCGCGTTGCCCTCGGACAGCAGCACCACCCCGAGCCCGGAGGCGACCGCCTCGAACACGGCGTCGGGGGTCTCGGCGGTCGCGCCGATGACCGCAGGCCTGCCGTTCCGCTCCGGCGCGGCGATCCAGAAATCCCGCAGGGCTCCGGCCTCGGGGGGCAGTGCAATGATTGGTTCGTCGAGGAGGTCGGCGAAGGCGACCCGTTCCTGCCGCGCCAGTGGGTGGTCGGCCGGCAGTGCAACACACCGCCGTTCCCGAACGATGGGAAGGACGTCAAGATCGTCGGAGGGCGCGGGCAGCCACAGGAAGGCGACGTCGCTGGTTCCGTCGTCGAGCCCGGCGCTTGGGTCGCTCCAACTCACGAGCCTCAGCGTGGGAATTACGCCCGGGCTCAGTTCCCGGAACCGCGCCAGCGCGCTCCTCTGCAGTCCGCGGCCGACGGCGGTCTGCATGCCGATGACAATCCGGCCGGTCGTCGCCGCGGTCCGGAAGTCTGCAAGTGCCTCATCCCAGCGGGCCACAATGTCCCTCGCGCCGGCGACCAGGGTCTGCCCGGCGGCGGTCAGCACCACCCCGCGGGGATGCCGGGCGAGGACGGGGAAGCCCAGCTGCCGCTCGAGTGAGCGAAGCTGCTTGGACAGGGCCGGCTGGGCGATGAACAACCGCTCGGCGGCCCGCGTGATGCTCTCCTCCTCGGCGACGGCGATCAATGCCCGGAGGTCGCGCAGGTGAACGTCCATACGGGAAGGATATGCCGCATCGGCATACCTGCTGGTCTTGGTGGCCGAACCCCCCACGGATGCACTCTGGAGTCGGTCATTCACCCGGTCATCAGGAGCAGGAAACATCATGAACCACGACGCAACCACCGCAGCCGTCCCCGTCGATTCCACGGTCCCTACCCCTTCGCAGGGTGCCTCCGCGCTGCCGGCCCGCGCGCTCGGACCGCTCCGGGTGCCGGCCATCGGATTCGGCGCGATGGTCCTCAGCCCCGGGATGTACGGCGAGGTCGACGAACCGCGGGGCGTGCGTGCCCTCCGGGCGGCCATCGACGCAGGGTCGACCCTCATCGACACCAGCGACGGCTACGGTCAGGACGGGCACAACGAGCGGTTGGTGGGCAGGGCCATCGCCGGCCGGCGGGAGGACGTCGTTGTCGCCACCAAGTTCGGCTTCCGGATGCTTCCCGGAGCCGAACCGCACCGCTTTTCGGTGGGGTTCACCTTTGGTGAGCTGGCAGTCAATGCCGATCCCCGGTATGTCCGTGCCTACGCCGAACAGAGCCTGCGTGAACTCGGAACCGACTACATCGACCTCTACTACCCCCACTTTCCGGACCCCCGGATTCCGATCGAGGAGACCGTCGGGGCGGTCGCCGACCTCGTCGACGCCGGGCTGGTGAGGTCTATTGGACTCTCGAACGCCACGGCGGAGCACCTCCGGGCCGCCCATGCAGTCCACCCCATCGCCGCCGTGCAGACCGAATGGTCGATGTGGCGTCCCATCGACCCCGAGCTGCTCCGGGCCGGGCGCGAGCTCGGCGTGGGATTTGTCGCCTGGTCCCCGCTCGGAGGGGGATTCCTGACCGGCAGCGTCACCCGGATCGACGACGGGGACTTCCGCCGCAACGCTCCCCGTTTCTCGGACGAGAACCTGGCGGTGAACAACGACCGCTTCGCGCCCATCCGCTCAACCGCCCACGAACTCGGTCTGACCCCCGGTCAGCTGGCCCTGGCCTGGCTCCTGGCCCAGGACCCGGCGGTCGTGCCCATCCCCGGAAGCCGCACGCCGGCGCACATCCTGGAGAACGTTGATGCCGCCAGGACTCCCCTGCACCCGGACACCCTGGGCCGTCTCACCACCGTCCTCGCCGGCATCTCCGCGGCCGGCGCGACCCTGCTCTGACGACCGACCACCGGAGGTGTAGCCTCGAACCGACCGCCACGAAGACGAGGGAATGGAAGCCTGTGATTGCCCTGACCGAACCGGCCGGCTGCGGCAATGCACCCCGTCAGCTGGTCATCCGGGACCTCGTGCTCGCCCTCGCCGAGGTTGACGGGCCCCGCCTTCGTGAGCTCCTCGACGAGGAGGTACGCTGGGACCTGGCCGGCGCTGGGATGATCGAAGGAATCAGCCAGCTGACCGGCAGGCTGTCCGGCCAGGGCGACGTGGCCGCCATCGAGCTGGCGTCGATCCTCACCCACGGCAGGGAGGGCAGCGCGGACGGCGTCTTGGCCTTCCGGAACGGCAGGAGGCAGGCCTTCTGCCACGTGCTGAGGTTCGCCTCAACAGTGAAGACTGCCAAGGTCACGGAGATGAGGAGCTACCTGGTCGACCTGCCGGGTTGAAGGTCCGTGACGGAGCTGAGGGGCTGATGTTCAGCTGTCGAGCACGAGGTCTTCGGTGGGCCGGGCGCAGCAGATCAGTGCCTGGCTCTCGGCCGGCGTTTCGAGGGGATCGGGCTGGTAGGCCACCTTCCCTGAGATGACCGCCGTGAGGCAGGTGTGGCACACGCCGGTGCGGCAGGACCACCGGGTGGGTACATCACAGGCTTCGGCGAATTCGAGGAGGGACGTGTCGCCCGCGCGCCACCGGGCGGTCAGGCCGCTTCGGGCGAACGTCACCACGGGCCCGGTGCCCGGTTCGCCGGCGGGCTGGTGCGGGGGCGTGGTGGAGGAATCTACGAGCCCGGGATTGATCGGCGGGAGGGTGCTGAACAGCTCGGAGTAGATGGAGCCGGCGTCGATGCCGAGGTCGGTGAGAGCGTCCGTCATGTTGCTGATGAAGGCGGGCGGACCGCAGACATACGCCGCCGCGCCTGCCGGAACCCCCAGGGCCCGGAGCCGGTCGACGGTCGGCCGGCCGCTGAACGAGTCCGCCACGGGAGCCGCCGCCCGGGTGTAGAAGATGGCGCTGTGGGCGTGGTGGAGCCGTTCCAGGTGTCCCCGCACTTCCCCCGCGAAGACGTGCTCACTGGGGTCCCGGGCGACGTGGATCCACCAGATTTCTCTGTCGCTGCCGGTGCGGGCGAACTCCTGGAGCATCGGCACCAGCGGGGTCGCACCGACCCCGGCCGAGATGAGGAGCACCGGACCCGTTCCGGCGTGGAGTCGAAACTGCCCGCGGGGGGCGGCAACATCGATGGTCCCGCCCACCAGCACACTCTCGTGGAGGTAGCGGCTCACCAACCCGTGTTCCTCCTGCCTCACGCTGATCCGGTAGGTGTGCGGGTCGGGGGCGTCTGAAATGGAGTAGCTGCGGACGGACACCGCCTCGTTCACGGAAACGCGGAGGGTGAGGTACTGGCCGGGGATGATCGGTTCGAGTGGAACGTCGTCGCCCGCGCGAAGGTATACGGAGGTGATGGTCGGGGTTTCGGGGACGGTCTTCGTGATCGTCATAGGACGAAATCCGCTCCAGCCGGGCTCTTCGACGGGCGCCCCGGTCACGGTGGCCTTAGCCAGGTCCGTGTCCAGCAGGTCATGGAAGGACTGCTGCCAGCCGGGGCTCAGGGCCGGAATGTCAACGGCCTTCCGCAGTGCGTCCTGGGAGCGGTTCGGAAGGTACAGCAGCGCGTCAGTCTCCGCGACCGTCAGCCGGTGGGGCCCGTTGAGCGTTCGAACGATCGGGTCACCGGGCCGGACTTCGCCCTCGGTGATGACCCGCAAATAAAACCCGGGACGGCGGTGGTCCACCAGGAGTGCGGGCATCCGCGGTTCCCCGAGCCGCATGCCCACGCGGAAGCAGGTGACGCGGGGCTGGGTCACCTCGAATTCCGCTTCCCCAATGCGGTAGCGGTCCCCGATGCACACTTCGTCGTCGGGCAGCCCGTCGATGGTGAAATTCTCACCGAAGGAGCCGGGCGTCAGATCGCCGCGGCCGAGGAAGCCGGACCAGTGCTCGTAGGACTGCCGCTGGTAGACCAGCACCGCCCGCTGCTCACCGCCGTGCCCGTGCAGGTCGCCCTGGCCGTCACCGTCGATATTGAGCCTGCGGACCATCAGCGGCCGCTCCACCGGGCTCTTGTAGACGCCGGTGTGCACCGTCTTTCCCTGCCAGGAGACGCCCTTGGGGACTCCAACGTTCAGCGACACCAGCCTGCCGCAGGCCATGCCCTCGACCTCCGTCATGGCGGAAAGCCTACGTCGGGCACCGACCGGTCACCAGAGCCACCCCCTGCAGGTCGGCCGGTGCTGCGGCCCGGGCCGCGCAGTTCCGCGGAAGATAGGTGCTGGCTGCTGCGTCCTTGGCTGTAAATTACGGCAACCTGTCACGAAGGGTGCCGGTCGAGACGGCCCGGGCCGCCGCCGGCCCGTCAGGGGCCCAGCAGCCCGCGCAGCCACAGGTCCCGGTTTTCGACAACGTAGACGGCCGCCCGGCGCCAGTGGTTCCCGTGGCCGGTACGGTACATGGACCCCCACGGTTCCCGCCCGGTGAGGTGCGAGCGGTGCAGCAGGGCGTGCATGGCCGCGGCCCGCTCCCCCATGGCGCGGGGAAGCTCGCCGCGGAGCTCCTTCCCGGCGCCGTATCCGTCGATGAAGGCGCCCAGCCGTGCCGCGGCCCGGGCGGGTTCCTGGTGGTGATCCGAAAGGGTGAATGCCTGTGCCGCGTAGGCGAGATCCCACAGCCTGGTGCTGGGCCCCGCACCGTCCCAGTCGATGAAGACCCAGCGCTCGCCGATGATGAGGTTCCAGGGCGCGAGGTCGTTGTGGCACACCAGGTCGGCGGCGGCGGGCGGGATGAGGACATCCCATCCGCTGGCCTGGCTGCTCTCGAACTCCCGGCTCGCGTCGTGGATCCGGCGGACCAGCCGGCCGGCCCGGGCCAGGTCCTCCGGTGTCAACGGAGGGAGCTCCAGGGCGGGAGTGCCGGGGATGAATTCGATGACCTGCCGCCCGGACTCGTCCCGCCCAAACGTCTGCGGTACATCCACGCCCGCCGATCGCACCGCGTCAAGAAAGGCGTCCACGGCCGGGGTCGAGGCGGTCCAGGGTTTGCGGACGGTCGCTCCGATGCGCACAACCTCCGGGGTGGCGTTGCCCCCGGTGAGCGGGTGTTCCTCGGTGTCCATCCCGCCAGACTAGTCGGCGGTGCGGCCCCCCTCCGCTGCTGCGCCCGGATCCGACACGCACCGTCTGTCTGAATGAAATCATTCTTCGGACTCGGTTTGCTGCTCAGCGTAAATGAGTTCATACTCGATTCACGCACGATGTGACCGTCCCCACACCGGGGGCGGCCAGGGTCCCGGTGCCGACAACGGCGGGCGGCTTCCGAAGCCTCCTCCGCGATGGAAAGCCCCCGGAATGCCCGCTGTGCCAGCCATTTCCGCCCAGGCCGACCCACGTCCGGCCAGCACAAAGGAGACCCATGCAGTTGCACGGAAGGTCCAAATTTGCCGCCCTCGCCGCGATGTGCGCGTTGGCGCTCACCGCCTGCGGAAGCCCGTCCGCCGCCGCCCCGGATGCCTCGGCCGGCAAGGCCGACGGCGTCTCCCTCGTCTCGCCGGGCAAGCTGACGGTCTGTACCCACCTTCCGTTTGCCCCTTTCCAGGTCAACGATGATTCCGGCAAGACCGTCGGGTTCGATATCGACCTGGTCAACCTCGTGGCGAAGCGGCTTGGGGCCCAGACGGCCATCATCGACACGCCCTTTGAGGGAATCAAGTCCGGCGAGGACATGGCCACAGGCAAATGCGATATCGCCGCCGCCGGCATGACGATCACCGACGCCCGGAAGGAAGCAATCCTTTTCTCCGAGCCGTACTTCGATGCGACCCAGGCCCTCCTGGTGCCCGAAGGGGAGGACGTTGAGTCCCTCGAGGAGTTGGAGGGCAAGAAGCTGGGCGCCCAGTCGGCCACCACCGGTCTCGACTACGCACAGGCCCACCCCGAGTGCGGGTGCGAAATCATCGAGTTCCAGGACCTCGCCTCACTGACGCAGGCGCTGATGACCGGTCAGGTGGACGCGGCCATCAACGACCTGCCCGTCTGGACCGAGGCGCTGAAGGCCAACCCCGGCAAGGCAAGCATCAGCACCCAGTTCGACACCGGTGAGCAGTACGGCCTCGGTATGAAGCTGGGCAACAAGTCCCTGAAGAAGGTGGTGGACGAGGTGCTTGCGGAGGCCAAGAGCGACGGCAGCTATGACGAGATCTATAAGGAATGGATCGGAGACGTGCCGAAGAGCTGATCGGCCTGCCCGCGGCGGCCGCCGGCCGCCGCGGGTCGGAACCGGACCACGTGCAGCACCAGTGAGGAAACCATGAGCACACAGACCACCTATCCCGCCACCGAGGTCGCAGCGCCGCGGCTGACCCGCCGGCAGAGAGCGCGACTCTCCCTCGGCGTCCAATATGCCCTCGGGATCGCTGTCATCGGCCTCCTGGCGTTCATGACGGACTGGGCAACCTTCAGCGCGGCCTTCCTGAGGTTTGACATCCTCGAGCGGATGCTTCCGCGGGTGATCCTCATCGGCCTGGTGAACACCATCATTTATGCGGCCCTTGCCTTCATCTTCGCGTTCGTGGTCGGGCTGCTGCTGGCCGTGATGAGGCTGAGTTCGGTTGCGGCCTACCGGTGGTTCGCCGGCGCGTACGTCGAGTTCTTCCGCGGAGTACCTGCCCTCGTCGTCCTATTCATGGTCGCCTACGGCATCCCCAACGCCTTTCCGGGGTTCCAGTTCCCCGGCGACAAATACGGCATGGTGATGGTCGGTCTCGGCATCACCGCGGCCGCCTATATGGCGGAGACCTTCAGAGCCGGCATCCAGGCCGTCCCAAAGGGGCAGCTTGAGGCGGCCCGCACCCTCGGCATGAGCCACACCCGGACGATGGCGACGATTGTCATCCCGCAGGCGTTCCGGGTCGTGATTCCGCCGCTCACCAACGAGATGATCCTCCTGGTCAAGGACTCGTCCCTCGTCTACGTCCTCGGGGTCACGGCAGCACAGTACGAACTGACGAAGTTCGCGCAGGACTTCCTGAACCGCTCCGTGAACGCCACCCCGCTGATCGTCGCCGCCCTTTGCTACCTGGCGATCACCCTTCCCCTGTCCGGCCTCGTGCGCAAGCTCGAAGCCCGCTACGCGAAAGCACGCTGACCATGCCTACCCAACCGATCCCGGCCCCAGGCTCGCACGCCATCTCGATCCGCAACCTCAAGAAGAGCTTCGGCTCCAATGAAGTACTCAAGGACATCTCCCTCGAGATCGAACCTGGGGAAGTCGTCTGCATCATCGGTCCCTCCGGCTCGGGGAAATCGACCCTGCTGCGCTGCGTCAACCTCCTGGAGGTCCCGACCTCCGGAACCGTCCTCGTCGGGCCGGACGAGGTGACCCACCCCGATGCCGACCTGGACCGCATCCGTCGACGCATCGGCATGGTGTTCCAGTCCTTCAACCTTTTCCCGCACCTGACCGTCCTCGAGAACCTCACCGTCGCCCAGATCAAGGTGCTGAAGCGACGTAAGGAGGACGCGATCGCGACTGCGCGCCTCAACCTGCACCGGGTGGGCATGTCCTCCAAGGAGGACGCCTACCCCGGTCAGCTTTCCGGCGGCCAGCAGCAGCGCGTGGCGATCGCGCGGTCGCTCTCGATGGAGCCGCAGCTCATGCTGTTCGACGAACCGACGTCGGCACTTGACCCCGAGCTTGTCGGCGAGGTCCTGGCCGTCATGAAGTCGCTGGCCAACGAGGGCATGACCATGGTCATCGTCACCCACGAAATGGCCTTCGCCCGTGAGGTCGCGGACCGGGTGGTCTTCATGGACGGCGGCTACATCGTCGAGCAGGGACCCGCCCAGGAGGTCATCGGCAACCCCCGGGAGGAGCGCACCCAGTCCTTCCTGCACCGGGTCCTCAACCCGATGGTCATCGACGCCGCCGAGGTCATCGACGAGGAAGAGCTTTCGACGGCTTCCTGACCCCTCACCGGTGCCCGGCGAGGCGCGCAGGTGCGGAAGGGGGAGCCGTGCAATCACTGGACACCGGAACGAGGCACACACAGATATGACGATCGAACAGACAATCGCGCCGGCCGCGTCACCCCTGGCACCCCGATGGCTGGAGGCTCCCTCTGACCCGAATGCCCTACCCTCCAAACTCTGGGCAAGCACCGTGGCCCGGTCGGCGTCGGGGGAACTGACCATCGGCGGCGTCGGCGTCTCACAGCTGGCCGGGGAGTTCGGGACCCCCGCCTACGTGGTGTCCGAAGACGACTTCCGGCAGCGGGCCCGGGCGTTCCGCACAGCCTTTCATGAAGCCTTCGCACCGCTGTGCGGCGGGGCCGACGTCTACTACGCCGGCAAGTCATTCCTCTGTATCGAGGTGGCCAAGTGGGTGGCCGAGGAAGGGCTGCGGCTGGACACCTGTTCGGGCGGCGAGCTGGCACTGGCGGCCCGGGCCGGCATCGAGGGTGCGAAGCTTGGCCTTCACGGCAACAACAAGTCCGATGCCGAACTGATCCGCGCGCTCGACATGGGGGTTGGCCGGATCATCGTCGACAGCCTCCAGGAACTTGCGCGCGTCGGAGAACTCGCCCGGGGGCGCGGCACCACCGCCCCCGTCCTGCTGCGCCTCACCCCCGGTGTCCACGCCGAGACGCACGAGTTCATCGCAACGGCGCACGAGGACCAGAAGTTCGGCCTCTCCATGGCCTCGGTCGACGGGCATCCGTCCGCCGCCGAGGCCGCGGTGGCGGACGCCCTGCAGGACGCGGGCATCCGGCTCCTGGGAATCCACTGCCATATCGGCTCGCAGATCTTCTCCTCGGAGGGCTTCGCGCTCGCCGCCGAGCGCCTCTTGGAGTTCATCGCCGGGATGCGCACGAAGCACGGGCGCGTGCTTGAGGAACTGGACCTGGGCGGCGGGTACGGCATCGCCTACACCATGGCGGATCGCCCGCAGGACCCGAAGGACGTCGCCTCCGCCATGGCGCGCGTGGTCGGTGACGCCTGCGGCCGCCTGAACATCGAGGTCCCGCGGATCTCCATCGAACCCGGCCGCGCCATCGTCGGCAGTTCAACCTTCACCCTGTACGAGGTGGGGACGCTCAAGACCAATTCCGTCGAACATGAAGGCGGCCTGTACCCCCGGCGTTATGTCTCCGTCGACGGCGGCATGAGCGACAACCCGCGGCCCCTGCTGTACGGAGCGGACTACTCCGCGGCCCTGGCCTCCCGCAGTTCGGGCGCCGACGCCGCGCTGTCGCGGGTGGTTGGGCGGCACTGCGAGAGCGGGGACATCGTCGTCCGCGATGTCTACCTGCCCTCCGACCTGCGCCCCGGGGACCTCCTCGCCGTGCCCGGGACGGGAGCCTACTGCTGGGTTCTCTCAAGCAACTACAACTACACGCCCCGCCCCCCGGTGGTGGCGGTCTCCGGAGGCCGTGCCCGCCTGATCGTCCGGGGCGAGACGGAGGACGACCTGTTCCGCCGCGACGTCTGGTTCTGAGGATCCACGATTCGCCCGGCGCGGGAATTTCCAGGATGTCGGTGTGGAGGCAGGGATCGGAAAGTAGCATGACTTCCAGTCCGGGCGGCGGGCCGGTGCGGAAACGGATGCATTCACGGAGGTAGGGCATGTCCGAGCAGGAAGCTCCAGCGGGTCTTCCCGTGTTTGAAAGCATTCGACGCCAGCTGTCCGAGATGTCGGCCGCCGAGCGCAAGGTGGCGCGCACCCTGCTCGGCGGGCCGGCGGCGACGGGGCTTGCATCCTCGACCAAGCTGGCGCGCCTTGCGCAGGTCAGCGGGCCGACGGTGATCCGGTTCGTGAACCACCTCGGCTACGCCACCTATGCGGACTTTCAGGACGCGGTGAAGGTCGAGGTGGTCGCCCGGGTGACGACGCCGGTGGAACTGTACCCCGAGGCGCAGAGTGCCGGGGGCGGTGCGCTCGAGGACTTCTCCGCCACCCTGGGTTCGGCGATTTCGGACACCCTGAACCGCCTCTCACCGGAGGACCTCGCGGCGGCGGCGGAACTCCTTGCCGATCCGCGGCGGAAGGTGCTCGTCTTCGGGGGGTGGTTCAGTTCGTCCCTGGCCCGGCACCTCGCCGCCATGCTCCAGGAACTGCGGCCGGGCGTGGAATTTGTCGACGAGGCGCGCACCCGGCGGGTGGCGGCCCTGTGCGATGCCGACAAGCGCACGACCGCCATCGCCTTCGACTTCCGGCGCTACGAGGCCGAAACCGAGAAGCTCGGACGGGCGCTCGTCGACCAGGGTGCGAAACTCATCCTCTTCACCGACCCCTGGTTGTCCCCCCTGGCGGAGGTGGCGAGCGCGGTGCTGCCCGCTTCGGTGGGAACACCACGGCCTTTTGAGTCGTACGTGTCGAGCATGGCCGTGGTGGAGGCCCTTACGGCGCGGGTTGTAGAGCTGACCTCGGCAGCCTCCCGGGCCCGGTTCGAACGCTACGGATCGTTCGTCGACACGCTGGTTCCGCGCTGGGAGTACCGGCGGGGGATCGACGGTTCGGAGCCCGCCGCGGGATCCTCAGCGGTCACTCCGGAGTGACGTATGCTCCGGAAATCCCGCCGTCGACCAGGAACGTCGAGGCGGTGATGAAGGAGGCATCGTCGCTGGCCAGGAAAGCCACGGCGGCGGCCAGTTCCTCCGGTTCCGCGAAGCGGCCCACCGGAACGTGGATGAGGCGCCGGGCGGCCTTCTCGGGGTCCTTGGCGAAAAGCTCCTTCAGCAGGGGGGTGTTGACCGGGCCGGGGCAGAGCGCATTGACCCGGATCCCCTGCCGGGCAAACTCGACACCGAGTTCACGGCTCATGGCCAGGACTCCGCCTTTGGAGGCGCTGTAGGAGATCTGGGAAGTCGCCGCTCCCAGAACAGCGACGAACGACGCCGTATTGATGATTGAGCCTTTGCCCTGGGCCTGCATATAGGGGAGGGCGTACTTGCAGCAGTAGAACACCGAGGTGAGGTTGACCTCCTGCACCCTGCGCCACGCTGCAATGCCGGTCTCCAAGATCGAGCCGTCCGCCGCAGGGGAGATGCCTGCGTTGTTGAAGGAGATATCCACACGGCCGTAGGTTTCATTCGTCGCGGCGTAGAGGTGTCGAACCTCCTCCTCGCTCGTCACGTCGACCTTCACGAAGAGCCCGCCGACTTCCTCGGCGGCGCGCAGGCCCGCCGTGGGGTCGACGTCGGCGATGACGACGCGGGCTCCTTCCGCGGCGAACCTGCGGGCGGTCGCCAGGCCGATGCCGCTGGCCCCGCCGGTGATAACGGCGCTGCGGCCTTCGAGGCGGTTCGAGATGATCTGCTGGGTCATTCGACATTCCTTATGCTGAGGTTGGGCCGGCGTTACGGCTGGGTGGCTAGAAAAACGTTCTTGGTTTCGGTGAAGGAATCGAGGGCGTCGGGCCCGAGTTCGCGGCCCAGCCCCGACTGCTTGAAACCTCCAAAGGGCGTGGAGTACCGGACCGACGAGTGGGAGTTGACCGACAGGTTCCCCGACTCGAGGCCGCGCGCCATGCGCAGCGCGCGCCCCACATCCCTGGTCCAGATCGACCCGGAGAGCCCATAGATCGAATCGTTGGCCAGCTGGAGCGCGTCGGCTTCATCGCGGAAGGGAACCACAGCAACGACCGGCCCGAAGATTTCCTCACGCATCACCCGATCATCAGGAGAGGGAGTTAGTACCGTCGGCGGGAACCAGAACCCCTTGCCGCCAGGCGCCAGCCCTTGGAAGGCGATCGGGGTGCCGGAGGGCACGAAATTGGAGACCGTTTCGCGCTGGGCGGCGGAGATCAGTGGACCCATGAAGGAGGCCTCGTCCTGCGGGTCGCCGACCTTCAGGGCCTTCACCACGGGTTCGAGCAGCTCCAAAAATTTTTCGTACACGCTGTGCTCGACCAGGATCCGGGAGCGCGCGCAGCAGTCCTGGCCGGCGTTGTCGAAGGCCGCTCCGGGAGCCGCGGCAGCGGCTGCCTCGAGATCGGCGTCAGCGAAGATGACATTGGCGCTCTTGCCGCCAAGTTCCAGGGTGACGGGTTTGACCTGGTCGGCGCAGCCGGCCATGATCCGCTTTCCCACCGCAGTGGAGCCGGTGAAGACCACCTTCCGCACGGACGGATGGGTGACGAACCGCTCGCCCACCACCGAGCCCTTGCCCGGAATGATCTGCAGTACTCCCTCGGGCAGGCCCGCTTCCCGGGCCAGCTGCCCGATCCGCAGCGCGGTAAGCGGGGTCAGCTCGGCAGGTTTCAGGACGACCGTATTGCCGGCCGCTAGTGCGGGGGCGAATCCCCACCCGGCGATGGGCATGGGGAAGTTCCACGGCACGATGACCCCTACGACGCCGAGGGGTTCATGAAAGGTGATGTTGACCCCTCCAGCAACGGGAATCTGCTGGCCGAGGTGGCGTTCCGGTGCGCCGGAGTAATAGGCAAGGACATCCCTGACGTTCCCGGCCTCCCAGCGGGCATTGCTGATGGTGTGGCCCGCGTTGCGCACCTCCAGCCGGGCGAGGTTCTCCAGATCGGCGTCGACCGCCGCGGCGAAACGGCGCAGGAGCAGAGCCCGGTCCGCCGGCGCGACGTGGCGCCACGTCTCAAAGGCCCGCGCGGCTTTGTCGATGGCCCGGTCGGTGTCTTCACGGCTGGCCAGGGCGACGGTTTCAATAACCTCCTCGGTGGCCGGATTCAGGACGTCAAACGTGCTGGCCGACATGGATGCCCTCCGTTCGTGTCCTGCGGTAGGTGCGCGCGGCGTCGATGAATCCTTCGAACAGCCGCAGGTCGTCGGGGTTCTGTTCCGGGTGGAACTGGACGCCGAGAACCCATCCGCCAGAGGTCGTCTCGACGGCTTCGATGGTGCCGTCGGCTGCTGACGCGGTGACTCGGAGGCCCGCGGCGACCTGATCGAGGGCCTGATGGTGGTAGCAGGGAGCCGAGGCCCGCGGTCCCAGGAGGTCCTCGCTGAGGCTTCCGGGTACGGTGGCGAATTCAACCTCGCCGAACATTCCGGGCGCCGGTTGGTATTGGGCGTCCGGGTTCACGTCTGGGATGTGTTGGATGAGCGTTCCGCCGAGCGCGACGTTGAGCACCTGGGCACCCCTGCAGATGGAGAACAGCGGCACTTCCGCGGCCAGGGCGGCACGAGTCAGGGCCAGGTCGTGGAGGTCCCGTGAAGGTTGGGCCCGGGTCTGCACGTGCGGCTCGGCACCGTAGTGCTCCGGGCCAACATCGGTCCCGCCCGAGATGATCAGACCATCGAGCAGATCAACGATCGATGGATCGGTACCGACGGGCGGCAGGAGGACTGGCGTGCCGCCTGCGGCCACCACCGCTTGGACATAGGTTCCCGGGAGGAGCACGGCGTCGGTCTTCCACACTCCCCACTCGGCTTCCTGGTAGTAGGTCGTCAGCCCGATGCGCGGCCGGGGCGCTTCAGAGGCGTTCGAAGACACGCTTGCGCTCCCAGTCGGTGACGGCACTGTCGTAGGCCTTGAGTTCGACATCGGCGGCGTGCAGGTAGTGCTCCACCACCTCGTCGCCGAAGGATTTGCGGGCGATCTCGCTGGCGGCCAGCAGGGCGCGGGAGTCCCGCAGGGTTGTGGGGATCCGGTCGGCGCCCGACTGGTAGGCGTTCCCCTTGGTGATGGGTTCGAGCGGGAGTTTGTTTTCGATGCCGTGGATTGCCGCCGCGATGAGCGAGGCGGCGGCGAGGTAGGGGTTGACGTCTCCTCCGCCGACGCGGTTCTCCACCCGGAGGCCCCGTCCATGCCCGACCACGCGCAGGGCGCAGCTGCGGTTGTCCAGGCCCCACGCGATGGCGGTGGGAGCGAAACTGCCCTCGACGAACCGCTTGTAGGAGTTGATGTTGGGGGCCAGGAAGTAGGCCATTTCCTTCATCGCGGCCAGCTGGCCCGCGACGAAATGCTCCATGACCGGGCTGAAGCCGTGCTCGCCGTCCCCGGGCAGAACGGGGTTCCCGTCCAGGTCGGTGAGGCTGAAGTGGATGTGGCAGGAGCTGCCTTCGCGTTCGTTGTACTTAGCCATGAACGTGATGCTTTTGCCCTGTTGGGCGGCGATTTCTTTGGCCCCGTGCTTGTAGAAGGCGTGGTTGTCGCAGGCGGTCAGGGCCTCCCGGTACCGGAAGGTGATCTCCTGCTGTCCGAAATTGCACTCGCCCTTGGACGACTCCACGATCAGGCCGGCCTTCTCCATTCCGGTCCGGATGCTGCGGATCACCGGCTCGAGTCTTGCTGTGGCAAGGAGCGAATAGTCAACGTTGTAGCGGGAGGCGGGGGTCAGCCCGTCGTACTTCTTGTTCCATGCCTCCTCGTATGTGTCATCGAACATGATGAACTCGAGTTCGGTGCCGATGTGGGCACGGTAGCCCAGGGCTTCAAGCCGTTCGATCTGGGCCCGGAGAATCTGCCGGGGGGACTGGCTCACAGGGCGGTCATCGAGCCAGAGGATGTCGCACTGCACCATCGCCGTTCCCGGCAGCCAGGGGACGAGCCGCAGCGTCGCGACATCCGGCCTCAGGACCATGTCCCCGTAACCGTTCTCCCAGGATGACATCGCGTACCCGTCGATTGTGTTCATCTCCACGTCCACGGACAGGAGGTAGTTGCAGCCTTCCGCGCCGTGACCCAGCACATCCTCAAGGAAGGACCGTGCCCCGCAGCGCTTGCCCTGGAGCCGGCCCAGGGAATCCGTAATGGCGACCACCACGGTGTCGATCTCACCCGCAGTCACCTTCTCCCTCAACTCTTCGACGCTCAACGCTGCCTTGGAATTTGCTGTTTCATTAGTCATTGGATATCCGTCGCTTCGGTCCTGGTTCATGGATTGGTCGGAGCCCGCCGACAGGCGCGGCGCTTCGGGCTTTGGTTCGTCAGTGCTTCACTTCTTCAGTTCTGCTTCGGCAGCGGCGAGCCGCGCGAACTCCTCCTCCGGCGCGCCGGTGACGATGCGGTGACGGCTGTAGAACCAGTAATAGAGGAGCGCGGCGCCGAAGATTCCCGCCGTGATCGAAGCTGCAAGGACATCGACTACGAAGGTCGCGATGACGGCGACGGCGGCCAGGGCGAGCGCAACGGAGGTTGTCAGGACGCCGCCCGGTGTCCGATACCCCCGGGGAAGATCCGGTTCCTTCTTGCGCAGCACGATGTGCGAAAGGTTGAGCAGGACGTAGGAGACGGTGGCGCCGAAGACGGCGATATTGATGAGAAGCCCACCGTTGCCGGTAGCAGCGGCCAGAATGAATCCGATGGTGCCGGGGACGATCAGTGACCAGTAGGGAGTGCGCCGCTTGCCCGTCAGCGACAGCCACCGGGGAAGGTATCCGGCCCGTGAGAGTGCAAACAACTGCCGCGAGTACGCGTAGATGATCGAGAAGAAGCTGGCGATCAATCCTGCCAGACCCGCGTAGTTGACGAATTCGGCGAGGATTGAATTGCCGCCGTAGGCGAGGCGCAGGGCTTCTGGAAGGGGGTTGTCGGAGGTGCTCATGGCCTCCGACCCGGCGGCGCCCGGAACCAGGACGAGCATCAGGGCTCCGAAGACCACCAGGATCAGCATTGCGGCGATGATGCCGCGCGGCATGTCCCTCTTCGGGTCCGCGGTCTCCTCGGCGGCGAGTGGAACGCCTTCGATGGCGAGGAAGAACCAGATCCCGTAGACGAGGGCGGCGACGACACCGCTGATGCCCATCGGCAGGAATGCACTGGAAGCCGGTGATCCGTCGGGAACGATATCGAAGAGGTTCCCAACACTGAAGTGGGGAATGAGGCCGATGACGACCGCGACCAGCGCCACAACGGCGATTGCGGTGATTCCGAAGATTAGACGGAGGGCTTCTCCCACGCCGCGTAGGTGGATTCCCACGAAGATGGCGTACGCCACCAGGTACACAGGCCAGGAGTTTGTCAGCCCGAAGAGCCCGAGGGCCTCAACATAACCGCCGATGAAGATCGCAATGGCGGCCGGCGCCACGGCGTACTCGATGAGTACGGCCATCCCGGTTGCGAACCCTCCCAGCGGGCCCAGCGCCCGCCGGGCGAATCCATATCCGGCGCCGGCTGCCGGCAGGGTGGAGGACAGCTCGGCCAGACCGAACACCATGCACGTATACATGATGCCCATCAGCACGAACGCAATCAGGAGTCCGCCCCAGCCGCCTTCCGCCAGGCCGAGGTTCCATCCTGCGAAGTCACCGGAGATGACGTAGGCCACTCCGAGGCCGGCCAGCAGGATCCACCCGGCGGCACCGCGTTTAAGCTGACGCTGCTGGAGGTACTTCTGGTCCGCGTCCTGCCGATCCGAAGTTGACATGGCATTCCCTTCACCCAAGGGCTCAATGGTCTGTTAATAGTCCATAAATTTTGGTCCCAGTGTGAGGTAGATCACGGGATGCGTCAATAGCTCATCAGGAACGCCTGCGGACTGTGGATGACAAACCCGTCTTCCGGTGGCGCAACGGTGCAGAATTGACCTACTGCTGATCTGGGTTAGGTCTGATTTCGGACCGGAAGGGATGGTGGCATGGGAGCTGAACTTTCCGAAGGCGCCGCCCGGTTCCTTCGCCCGGTCAGGCATGGGAACGCGTTCGAGGAAACGATCGAACGGCTCCTGCAGAACATCAAGCTGGGGGTGCTCGCGGCGGGGGATAAGCTGCCTCCCGAGCGGGAACTTGCCGATCTGTTGGGCGTATCGCGCGCCACCCTGCGGGAGGCCCTGGCCGAGCTCCAAAAGGCCGGATATGTCGAGGTTCAGCGAGGCCGTTACGGCGGCACCTACGTTTCGCAGGGTCGGCCGCCGGAGTCGGGAAAGCTCCCGGATCCCGGTCCTGACGAGGTGGAAGACGTCCTGATTTTCCGCGGCGTGCTCGAGCCGGCGGCGGCGTCCCTGGCCGCGAAGGCGAGGCTGTCCCCCTCCCAGCGCAGGCACCTGCTCGATACGCTGGCGGAGGTGGCGGGAGCGCCCGCCGATGCGTACCGGCGCAAGGACGCTCGGTTCCACGTGGCCATTGCGGAGATCAGCGGCTCACCGAGTCTGGTCGCTGCGGTGGCTGATGCCCGTGCGCGGGTCAGCGACCTGCTGGACCGCATCCCTCTGCTGGAGCCAAACCTTGAGCACTCCAACCGGCAGCACCAGAAGATTGTGGAGGCCATCCTGCGCGGTGACCACGAGGAAGCATTCCGGGCCTCCGAGGATCACCTGCAGGGGACGGCTTCGCTGCTTCACGGTTTTCTGGGTACTTCCCGCGCCGATGGGGAATCCCCTGGGGCCTGATGCTTACGCCCCGGCGGACGGGGAATTATCTTCGGGTTCCACCGGTTGATACCGGCACGGGATCAACCAGTCCTAATGTAGGAGTATCGGAAACGTTCTGACGGTACTCTTCCGGCCGATGCCGATCAGCCTCAACGCACCCTCCCATTCACCGAATCCAGCAAGGAACTGACTCATGGATTACAAGCTCGAACTCATCATTCTTCCCGTCGCCGATGTGGACCGCGCCAAGGCGTTCTACGACAAGCTCGACTGGAGGCTCGACATCGAGACCGAGAGCAAGGACGGCATCCGGGCCGTGCACTACACCCCGACCGGATCCCACGCCTCCATCATCATCAGCAACGGCCTCACCGACGCCGCCCCCGGCTCCACCCGCGGCACCTACCTGATCGTTGACGACGTCGAGGCGGCCCGCGCCGACATCGCCTCCCGCGGCATCGAGATCACCGAAGTCTTCCACGAGGCGGACGGCGGCATCCCCACCCCCAACACCGAGGGACGCATCCCGGGCCTTGCCCCCGAGCGCGCCAGCTACTTCTCCTTCGCCATCTTCAGCGATCCCGACGGCAACGAGTTCATCCTCCAGGAAATCACCACCCGCCTCCCCGGCCGCGTCTAACGCTCCCTTCGCCCGGGGCCGGGACCGCTTCCGCGGCCCCGGTCCCGGCACCGGCGCCGCAGATCCAAACCCGGTGAAGCCCGTCACCATCCCGGTGATGGGCTTCATTGGTTCGCGTCGAATGTCGCCTCCACCCGGGCCCTGCATGCCGTACCGGAACCTGCCCGGTGTAGCTGCCCTCAGGGACCTGTCCGGGAAAAGCGGAAGGGACCCGTGCGAGGTGCACGGGTCCCTTCCGAGGTGAACCAGCCGGGGCGGGTGTCGGGGTTGGCGTCAGTTGCCCGTGGCAGGACTCAACGGGTCGCCTTGCGGTTCAGGAGGCGGGTCAGGAGGCGGGCGCGGAGGCGCAGCAGCCGGGGCACGAGGCCGTAGATGACGATGGGAACGGCAACCGTGGCGAGAACCAGGGTGCGCAGGACGGGGTGCAGCAGGTCAAGCCACGGGCCGAAGGCAAGGTTGATGATGGTCAGCGTCGGGAACACCGACAACCAAATGACAATTGCCATCTGGTGGGTGTTCGGCGGCGCGGGGCGGCGCGGGGTGCTTGTGGAGGTCGGGGCGGTGGAGGTGGACATGACTTCTCCTAGGGGGTGCTTTTCGGTGCTGAAGAATTGGAGGGGAACCGGCCCGCGGATACCGTCTGAGGCACAGTGGGGGCTGGAGGGGCGGTGTGTTGCTGGTACGACCGCCCGGGAGAAGCTCTGCGGTGCGCTGCCACCGCCGCGACTCTTCGTTGGTCAGTTGCCGGTTCAACGCGGGGAGCAGCCGCGGTATTCCAGGCGAGGGTGGAGATTACGACCCCGGCCACTGCCCGGGGAGGCGGACGTAATCCAGCTGCGCTTTCACCGACCGTTCCGCTGCGGGGGCCCCATCTGACACCGCCCGGGCCGTGCCGGGGTCAGGGGTGCAGCACGACGGCCAGCTGCCGTCGAATGTCCTCCAGGATTTCCTCGGCGTTGAGCGGGGCGTTGACGTTGATCGACATGCTGAAAAAGATTACGGAGGACACGAGCCTCGCCACGGTAGGGGCACCGCGCTCCCCGAACCGTCCGTCCCGCCGAACCACGTCGGCGATGATCTCCTCGGTCTCCACGACGATACTCATAGCCTCGCCGTGATGAGGCTCGTCCGGATCGCCGAAGACGATCTCGCGCAGGTACGTGCGGCCGTTTTCGACCTGCATGCGGTTGCACTCCACGATCGGGCGCACAACCGCCAGGACCGCTTCCAGGACGTTCGGAGCCGCCGCGGCATCCGCCCGGCCCCGCTTCAGCGCTGCCTCATAGCGGGCGTTCTGCACCATCAGCAGGAGTTCGCCCTTGGTCCTGGCATAGAGAAAGAGGGTCCCCGTGCCGATGTCGGCCTTCTCGGCAATCTGCTGGGTCGTGACCTCGTCGACCCCGTGCTCGGCAAACAGTTCCGTAGCGGCCGCCGTGATGCGGTCCAGCTTCTCCTGCTTGTTCCGCTCACGCCGGCCAAGCGGTCGAGAGGCGAGAGCCATCGCGCATCCTCCAGGAATAGTTTCTGAGTACGCTCGGTTATGAGCTTAGTCGCAATCGTGTGGACTGCAAGCACCCAGGCTCATTGTCCCACTTCCGGAGTTTTTCCCTGGGGATAGAGTCAGGGAATAGTTTCTGAGCATGCTCGGTTATGAGTGCAGTCGCAATTAAGTGGCCCGCAAGAACAAGTCCCAACCAGGAGCGCGGCAACTCCTGGCGTCCCCTCCCGCCGATTGCCATCGGACCTGACGCACCACCCCAACAAATCACGTAAGGAAGTTTTCCCATGGTCGATTACAAGCTTGAACTCATCATCCTGCCGGTCTCCGATGTGGCGGCCGCCAAGGCGTTCTACGACAAGCTGGACTGGCGCCTTGACGTCGACATCCAGGGTGAGGGTGGCTTCCGCGCCGTGCACTACACCCCGACCGGATCCCACGCCTCCATCATCATCAGCAACGGCCTCACCGACGCCGCCCCCGGCTCCACCCGGGGCACCTACCTGGTCGTTGACGACATCGAGGTTGCCCGCGCCGACATCGCCTCCCGCGGTATCGAGATCACCGAAGTCTTCCACGAGGCCCAGGGTGGGATCCCCAGCGTCAACAAGGAAGGGCGCACCCCGGGCCTGGCCCCCGAGCGCGCCAGCTACTTCTCCTTCGCGATCTTCAGCGACCCCGAGGGCAACGAGTTCATCCTCCAGGAAATCACCACCCGCCTCCCCGGCCGCGTCTAACGCTCCCTTGAACCGGGGCCGGGACCGCTTCCGCGGCTCCGGTCCCGGCACCGGCCGCCGCAGACCCAGACCCAGAACCGGGTCCGCGCAGCCACGCACAAATCTGCCGCCCGGGAGCGGACCTTCCACAGCGGCAACCATTACGCACCTCGGTGAATTATGAAAGGGGCCTCAATGCCCAACCCTCCTTCCGATCCAGATCAGACAACTCCCAGCACGACGTCGACACGTTCGACCGGACGCCTGCGGCGCCGGTGGGCCGGTGCCGCGGCCGCCGTCGCCGCCGCGTTCGTGGTCGGCACCGTTTCCGCCGGCGCCTCCGAACCCAAAGCGGCGCCGGAAAGCTGGGTGACCAAGGGTCAGGAACTGCCGGCAGGCTTCAACGACACCTTTGAGAGCAGGTTCGTGGAGGCCAACGGCATCCGCCAGCACGCTGTCATCGGAGGTGAAGGTCCGGCGGTGCTGCTGATCCACGGCTGGCCCGAGGACTCCTACGCCTGGCGTTCGGTGATGCAGCCTCTGGCGGAAGACCACACCGTGATCGCCGTGGACCAGCGGGGCATCGGCCTGACCGAGAAGCCCGCCGACGGCTACGACACCGCCACCCTGGCCGACGACCTGGCTGCCCTGATGACCGAACTCGGCCATGAGAAGTTCTCCGTGGTCGGCCACGACACCGGCTACTTCATCGGCTACGCCCTGGCCGCGGACCACCGTGACCGGGTCGACCGCTTCGCCGGCGTCGAAGTTCCGGGCCCTCCAGGGATCACCAAGGGCGGCCCGTCGCTGTTCTCCGATGAACCGACCAACAACCGGCTCTGGCACATCCCCTTCAACCGGGTCGACGATGAGCTGATCGTGAACCTGGTCCGCAACAGCGCCGAAGAGTTTTACCGCTACGAGTACAACGTCCAGGGCGGCGGGTACACCCCGCCCGAGCACGCGATCAAGTACTACGTAAAGCAGTACAACCGCGACAAGGACACCCTGCGGGCCAGCTTCGAGCTCTACCGTGAGTGGGATGCCCTGGTCGCCCAGAACGCCGAACGCGCCAAGACCCCGCTGACGATTCCCGTGATCGGCATCGGCGGGGAGAAGAGCTGGGGACCGGCCGCAGCGGACGGCATTAAGGCTGCCGCCCCCCAGGTCCAGACCGCCGTCATCCCCGGCGCCGGCCACTGGATCGCCGAGCAGGCCCCCGAGGAACTGGTCGAGGTGTTGGACACCTTCCTGGCCCCCACCCACGCCGGCTAGCCACCCGCCGGCCATACAACGAAGCCCATCACCGTTTCGGTGATGGGCTTCGTTGCTGTTAGTGCGGCGGCCTCCGGCATCGGAGGCTGGGGCGGTTTACCTGACGGAGACGGCGGCCTGCTCAATGAGTTCTGCCACGTCCTGGGGCGCCTCGAGCGTGGAGAGGTGGCCGGCGTCGACCTTCTCGATCACGCCGTGAGCTCGGTGGGCCATGGCCAGCTGGCCATCAACGGGGATGACCTTGTCCTCCGTGCCGACGAGGAAGTAGCTCGGGATGGTCTTCCAGGCGGGCTCGCCGGAGGGCTCCTGCAGGGCGCCGCCCGTGATCGGACGCTGCGAGGCCGCGGCCACCGCGGCATCTTCCTTCTTCAGGGAGGCGGTGAAGGCCTCAGCGAAGATCGACTTCTTCACGTAGAGATCCGGGTTGCCCTCGGGCAGGTTCGGGTCCTGCACAGCGTCGAAGATGTCGTGCGGGTCGCCGGCGAGTGCGGAGCCCGGCACGGCGGAGGCCAGGTCCACAATGGACTCACCCTTCTCCGGAGCGAACGCGTCGATGTAGGCCAGCGCCTTCACTGTGGGGGTCTGCGTGGCAGCGTTGGTGATCACGGCTCCGCCGTAGGAGTGCCCGACGAGGATCACGGGCCCGGTGGTGGCCTGATTGACGAACGCGGCAACCGATGCGGCGTCAGCTGCGACCCCACGAAGGTGGTTGGGGGCCGCGGCGACCGTGTAGCCGTCGCGCTGCAGTTCCGACGTCACCTTTGCGAAGCTCGACGAGTCGGTCCAGGCTCCGTGCACGAGCACGATGGTGGGCTTGGTGGACTGCGCTGAGACGGCGGCACTGAGGCTGCTCTCGGCAGGGCCGGAGGCGGACGCCGCGGCACCCGTCAGGGCCACAGCCGCCGCGCCGGCGGTAAGGAGGGCAAAGGCCTTGGAAGCATTGCGGAAAATCGTCATAACGCTGCTCTTTCTATTGGTAGAACGACCGTTCGTTCTAGGCGCAGAAAACCATCCAGGATCCGTGCTGTCAAGCCGTATTACGTAACATGGCGTAACAGAATGATCGTTCTTTCCAGTACACTGCCCCCATGTCTGTATCTTCCCGGACCAAGCCGCCCCGCGAGCACCTGCTGGAGGTCGTCAGCGGGCTCTTCTACCGTGAGGGCATCAACACCGTTGGCATCGACCGGATCGTGCGTGACGCCGGGGTCACCCGCGCGACGCTGTACCGCCACTACCCCGGCAAGGAAGCCCTTGTCGTCGCCTACCTCGAGCGGGCGGATGCGTCCATCCGAGGGGAACTGGAGCGTGGAGCGGCGCGGACGGTCTCCGCGGAGCACATGCTCGAAGCGGTGCTCGAAGGCATCGCCGACGAAGCGACCCGCTACCATACCCGGGGGTGCCCCTTCATCAACGCCGCGGCCGAGTTCCCGGACGCGGCAAGCCCCGTCCGTCAGGTCATCGCCGGACACCGGACGTGGTTCAAGGAATTCCTGATCCACTGCCTGGAGAATGCCGGCCGTGCCAACCCCGAGGAAACCGCCGATGCACTGGTGCTGCTGCGGGACGGCGTGCTCGTGGGCAGCTACCTCGACGACGCATCCAGGGCCCGCCTGGCCTTCCTTCGCGTCGCCCGCTCGATCGCCGGCCTGCGATAACCCGCCGCAATTGCGAGGCCAATGAAGCCCATCACCGTCCCATGGTGGGCTTTATGGGTGGAAGCGAATCGCCGGTTGGGGAAATTAGGTAAGCCTAAGCTAAGGTTCCCTGTGTGATCGAAGCAACTGAACTTTCGGGCCTGGAAGCCAGTGACCTTGTGCTGCGCTATGGGGACCGGGACGTGGTTCACGGCGCAGCGCTGACCCTTGAACCGGGTCGGATCCTTGCCCTCGTCGGACCCAACGGCAGCGGCAAGTCGACCCTGTTGCGGGCACTGGCGCGGTTGCACCCGGCGTCCTCGGGGGCGATCACCGTGACGCCCTCGGACGGCCCGGCGGCCGATGCGCTAATGATGAAGCGCAGCGACTTCGCCCGGCACGTGACGCTGCTGTCCCAGAGCCGTCCGGTACCCCACGGGCTGAGCGTCCGCGACGTCGTCGAGTTCGGGCGCCATCCGTACCGCGGCCGGTGGCGGGCCGCCGACCCCGAAGGAGCCTCGGCCGTGGAGCGCGCAATGGAACTCACCGGTATCACGGCCCTGGCCGGCCGGGGCGTGCACGAACTTTCCGGCGGGCAGCTGCAGCGTGTCTGGCTGGCGGGCTGTCTGGCCCAGGACACTTCGGTGCTGCTCCTCGACGAGCCGACCAACCACCTGGACCTACGCTACAAGGTGGAGATCTTCGATCTGCTCCATGACCTTGCCCGTGTGCACGGCGTGGCGATCGGGGTGGTGCTTCACGATCTGGACGAGGCGGCCGCAATCGCCGATCACGTCGTGGTGCTCTCCGACGGCCGCATCGCCGCCGCCGGGCCCGCCTCCGAGGCGCTCGACGCGGACCTGCTCAGCGACGTCTACTCAATTCCCATCGTTACCCACACCGACCCCCTGACCGGCCGGCTGCGAACGCGCGCCGTCGGACGGCACAGCGAGAGACGGAACTCCACAACGGAAAGGTCAATCGATCCATGAAGATCTCCAAGGCCCTGGCCGCCACGGCCGCCGCAGCGCTGCTGCTCACCGGCTGCGGCACGACCGAAGACGCCGCAGGTGCGGCCTCGAACGGCCCCGGAGGCGGCGAGCCCGTGACCGTGACGGACGCGCGCGGCATCGACGTTGAGCTCGACGCTCCGGCGATCCGGGTCGTCGGCACCGAATGGAACGTCGTCGAGAACCTTACGACCCTCGGCGTCATGCCCGTCGGCGCCGCCGACATCAAGGGGTACAAGGACTGGGTGCAGGCCGCCAAGCTCGACGACACCGCCACGGACATCGGCACCCGTGGCGAGCCCAGCCTGGACACTATCGCCTCGTTGGACCCGGACCTGATCGTCGCGACCACCGACCTGGCTGAAACCGTCATCACGCAGCTTGAGGATCTGGCTCCCGTCGTCGTCGTGAAATCGGCCGACGCCGGCCGGCAGATCGACCAGGCCAAGGACAACCTCAGGCTCGTCGCCGAAGCAACGGGCACCGAAGCCAAGGCCGAGGAGGCCATTGCCTCGTTCGACGCCGCGGTCGCCGAGGGCAAGGCCACCCTCGAGGAGGCAGGGCTGGGCGGATCCAAGGTCGCCTTCGCCGACGGCTGGGTTGCCGACGGAACGGTGTCAATCCGCCCGTTCGCCAAGGGCTCCCTGCTGACCGACATCAACACCGAACTCGGGCTGGCCACCCCGTGGACGCAGGAAGGCGACCCGGCCTACGGCCTGGCCTCCACCGACGTCGAGGGCCTCACCACCGTCGACGCCGACAGCTTCGTCTACATCACCAACAGCGCCGACGGCGACTTCGCCGACGAACTTGCCGACAACGCCGTGTGGAAGTCCCTGCCGTTCGTGAAGTCCGGTCAGGTGCACCGCCTCGACGACGGCATCTGGATGTTTGGCGGCCCGGCCTCGATGACCCAGTACGTCGAGGCCATCACCGCGGCCCTGACCAAGTAGCGCCAGGCGCGTCATGACCGAGACAGTGAAGAGGGCCGCCCCGGCCGCCCGGCCCACACCGGCGGAGCCGGTGGCCGTGGCGGGCACGCCCGCGCTCCCGCACCCCGTCCCCGGTACCCGGGGTCCGGTGGCGGTCGCTGCCGGCGTTGGGCTCGTGGTCCTGGTCCTCTTCGCCTTGATCCACCTCACCCAGGGCACCGCCGACGTCGGACCTGCCGACCTGATGGGACTTCTGGCCGGCAGCGGCTCCGACCAGGAGTCGGCGGTGCTGCTCGCCTCCCGCATCCCACGGCTGGCGGCCGGAGCCCTGGTCGGTGTGGCGCTGGGGGTCGCCGGAGCCGCGCTCCAGTCGGCCACCCGCAACGTCCTGGCCGCCCCGGACACCCTGGCGGTCAACGCGGGCGCCCACTTCGTCATCGTCGCCGTCGCGGCCTTTGGCATCACCCTTCCCGCCCTGCTCTCCGGTGGCCTCGCCTTCGTCGGCGGCCTCGCGGCCGCCCTGCTGGTCCTTTCCCTGTCCGGGGGCGGCGCCAACGGCAACGGCGGGCCGATCCGTCTGGTGCTTGCCGGCACCGCGTTGGCACTCGGGCTGCATTCGGCCACCAGTGCCCTCCTGCTGCTCTTCAGCCAGGAGACCACCGGCCTCTACGCCTGGGGCCAGGGCGGCCTCGCCCAGTCCCGGCCCGACGAACTGCTGCAGTTCACCCCGGTGGTCCTGGCTGCCGCCGCGGGGCTTCTGGTGCTGTCCCGCCGGCTGGATCTCCTCGGCCTGGGCGATGACGCCTCCCGGCTGACGGGGGCGGATCCGCGCCTGGCCCGCGTGGGCGCGGTCGTCCTTGCCGTCGTCCTCTCCGCGTCGGCGGTGGCCATCGCCGGTCCCGTCGGGTTCGTGGGGCTGTGCGCGCCGGCCATGGTGCGCCTGCTGGCCTCCCGCGTCCGCGGGCTGGGCCGGCACCGGGCGCTGCTCCCCGTGTCCGGACTGGCCGGCGCGGTGGTGATGATCGGGGCCGACGTGGTGGTGCGCGGTGTGTTCGGCGCCGAGGCGGGAGTGGAGGTGCCGACGGGTGCGGTCACCACAGTCTTCGGCGCGGTGTTCCTGGTGGTCCTGGCGCTGCGCATGTCCGATGCCGGCCTGAGCGCCGCCGGGGACGCGCTGGCCCGGCTGCGCTCCCGCAGGTTCTTCCTGGCCGTCCTGGCCGGCCTGGTGTTCCTGCTGGTCGGGCTGCTGGTGGCCGGAACGCTGCTCGGTGACGCGAAACTGCTGCTCGGCGACCTGGCCAACTGGCTCACCGGCCGGGCCGGCGAGCGCGTCAGTGCGGTGCTGGAAACCCGGGTGCCGCGCGTCGTGGCGGCTGTGCTCGCCGGCGCGGCACTGGCGACCGCCGGCGCCCTGATCCAGGCGGTCTCAAGGAATTCGCTGGCAGAGCCGGGCATCCTTGGCGTGTCCGGAGGCGGCGGGCTGGCCGCGATCCTCGTCATCACCACCGTCCCGCTGGCGGGATCATGGCTCATCACCGGGTCGGCGCTCCTGGGCTCGGCGGTCGCGGCGCTGCTGGTCTTCGGGCTGGCGTTCCGCGGCGGGCTGCAGCAGAACCGCCTGGTGCTGATCGGCGTCGGGGTCTCCGCCGGGCTCGCGGCGGCCATCACCGTCCTCCTGGTGGCCACCGACCCGTACAGCCAGACCAAGGCCCTCACCTGGCTCTCCGGTTCCACCTACGGCCGGACCTTTGCCTCGACCCTTCCGCCGCTGGCAGCGCTCGCGCTCACGCTTCCCGTGCTCACCGGCCTGCGACGCGGGCTTGACCTGATCGCCGTCGACGACGATTCCCCCCGGGTGCTGGGCGTCCGGCTGACCGCCTCGCGGCTGCTGGTGCTCTCCGCAGCGGTGCTGCTGACGGCCGGCGCGGTGTCCTCGGTGGGGGTGATCGCCTTCGTGGGACTGGTCGCACCGCATGCCGCGCGGAGCCTGGTAGGGGCGCGGCACGTGCGGGTGCTCCCCGTGGCGGCGCTCATCGGAGCCTGCACGGTGGTCCTGGCGGACGTGGTGGGCCGGACGGTCATCGCCCCGGCGCAGATCCCTGCGGGGATCATGACCGCGCTGGTGGGCGCCCCGTACTTCGTCTACCTGCTGTGGCGCTCGCGCGTGGACCGGACCGCCTAGGAGGCCGGACAGGCGGCGCGCCGTCCACCGCAGAGCCGAACTCCTCCGGAATGATTCCCGCTACAGGAGCAGCTCGGTGCCGTGCTCCGTGGTCCGGGGAAATCCGAGCTCCGATCCTCCGAGGAAGGTGAGCGGCTGTGCGGTCAGCGCCAGCCGGTTCCCTATCGAGACCGTGGCCAGCAGCAGTGACTGGACCGCATCGATGCCCAGCGCGTAGCCGTCGGGTTTCTCCACTCCCGGCCCCTCGATCCGGAAAGCGCAGTACCAGTCACCGGGGGCATCCGGCATCCGCCGGGGCGCACAGAGGCGCACGGTAACGCCGCCTCCGTCGGCCGTCCTCAGGGACCGCGACGCGATGACGCATGAGGGGTCGAAGGCGTAGGGGGATTCCGCATCAGTCATGAACCCAGTCCTATCAGCGTTCCGGCCCGAGGCCCCGCTCTGCCGCCGGCCGCTCCGAAAGATCAGCCGAAAGGGTGACGCCACCGGGCCGGAATCTCCCTCCTACTGCTGACGCGCCGGCATGCGGTCCCCACCTACGCTTCAGGGGTCAATCGAGAACCCCTCCCTCACCGCACCCGGTGTCGGAGCAATCCTGAGGAAAAGAAGAACAATGGAAACGCTGCAACGCATCGAACGCTTCACCCTGGTGCAGAAGCTCACCGTGCTGGTGAACCGTTACGAAATCCGTGCAATCGACGACGCCGGCGCACAGGGCGCCCTGCTCGCCGTCGCCCAGCAGAAGCGGGCGGCCTTTCGGGAGCAGGTCACCTTCTACGCGGACGAAGCGAGAACCACCGCTCTGTTCTCGTTTCGGGCACGGCAAAGCCTCGACGCCGGGGCCACCTACGACGTGCTCGACGCCGGCGGCAGGCCAATCGGCAGCTTTCGGAAAGACTTCGGCAAGTCCCTGCTCCGCTCCACCTGGCACCTGGACGCCGAAGGAGTGAAGGCCGTGGGCAGCGAACGCAGCGCCGGTGTGGCGGTGGCCAGACGGCTCTGGGACCTGACGCCGATCGCCGACTTCCTCCCGTCCCCGTTCGTGTTCCACTTCGACTTCCTGGACACGGCCGGACAGCCTGTCCTGACCTCGGAACGCCGCCGGTCACTGGGCGACAGCTACCTGGTCACCGTCCCCGGAGGGCAGGTTGATGGACGGGTCGCCGCCGCCATGGCCGTTGCCCTCGACGCACTGCAGGCCCGGTAGCCCCCGACGGCTGGGAACGCCCCTGCCACGGCGACAGCCGAGCCGGGGGCGTATTGCGGCGCCCGGGAATATAGTAGGTGGTCGGCAACTTATGTGGGTAGAAGAACGTCGTCCTTGGATCATCCCCAAGCATGGAGCTCCTCCCCGGCCGTTCAGGGCGCGGCATCCGGCGTCATTCAAAAGACGTACGACGGCGTGCCCACGGATCATCCCCGGGGCCGGTTACCGGCCACCGGCCCCGGCCTAGGTTGAAAGAAAGCCTGCAGAGGCAGGCTTCCAAAACGCATTTCACTATTCGAAGGACGCAGTCATGATCGAGGCACAGGCACTCTCAAAGCGGTACGGCACCAAGACAGCCGTCGATGCTGTGTCGTTCACCGCGCAGCCCGGCAAGGTGACCGGATTCCTCGGCCCGAACGGTGCGGGCAAGTCCACCACCATGCGCATGATCGTGGGCCTCGACAACCCGAGCGGTGGCCGGGCCACCGTGAACGGGGTGCCCTACGCCAAGCACAAGGCGCCCCTGCGCGAGCTGGGGGCCCTGCTGGACGCCAAGGCGGTCCACCCCAAGCGCTCCGCCTACACCCACCTGCGCGCCCTGGCCGCGACCCACGGCATCCCCAACAGCCGGGTTCGGGAAGTCATCGAACTGGCAGGTCTCGGCCCCGTCGCCAGGAAGCGCGTCGGCGGATTCTCGCTCGGCATGGGTCAGCGCCTGGGCATCGCCTCTGCTCTCCTTGGCGATCCCTCCACCGTCATCCTCGATGAGCCGGTCAACGGGCTGGACCCCGAGGGCGTCCAGTGGGTGCGCCGCCTTGCCAAGTCTCTCGCCGCCGAGGGGCGCACCGTCTTCCTCTCCTCGCACCTCATGTCGGAGATGGCACTCACGGCTGATCACCTCATCGTGATCGGACGCGGACGCATCATCGCCGACGCCCCGGTCCAGTCGATCATCGACGGTCAGGGTGCGGCCCGGGTCCGGGTCCGTGCGGACCGGCCCCAGGACCTCCTCGGCAGCCTCGCCGCCGACGGCGTCTCCGCGCAGATTCTGGAGCCCGAACTGCTCGAGATCACCGGTGTGGAGCCCCGCCGGGTCGCGGAAGCCGCAGTGCGCAACGGCGTCCTCGTCTATGAGCTGACACCGATCCAGTTGTCCCTCGAGGACGCCTATCTGCAGCTCACCTCTCAAGAAGTCGAATACCAGTCGCACAGCCTGACCCCCAGCGGTCTCCTTGCGGCCTCAACCGAAGGACACCGAGCATGACCACGTCAGCCACCACCGCCCCCGCCTCGCCGGATCCACGTCCGCATCCGCGGCACGAATCCGAATCCGGCGTCTCCTTTGGCCGGGCACTGAAGTCCGAGTGGATCAAGATCACCAGCGTGCCCTCGACGGTCATCCTGATCATCATCACCACGGTCGTCATGATCGGCCTCGCCGCCCTGCTCGCCTGGCAGACCGCCCTGTCGCTCAACGTCGAAGGTGATCCCGAGATGACGGCGAAGATGCAGGGGCAGGCCGACGCGGCCACAGCGCTCGGCGTGCCCGGGGCCGGCCTTGTCTTCGGGCAGCTCCTCATCGCCTCGCTCGCCGTGGTCCTCATCGCATCGGAGTGGGGCACCGGGATGATCCGCTCGACGATGGTCGTGGTTCCGCGCCGCAGCCTCGCCCTGCTCGCGAAACAGTCCGTCATGGCGGGCATTTCCTTCGTCGTCGGCGCCGGGTCGGCCCTCGTTGCCTACTTCGTCGTCCAGCCGATCCTGAACACCGCGGACCTCGGCTTCGCCCTCAGCGACAACGGCGCGCTCCTGCACATCGTGAACACCGGCCTGGTGCTGGCCCTCATCTCGGTCTTCGCCATGTCCATCGGAACGCTGATCCGCAACACCGCCGTCGGGGTTGTCACCTCCATCGGTGTCCTGCTCGTGTTGCCCATCCTCTTTACCGTCTTCGGTATCGGAACCGAGTGGGTCGCCGAACTGGGGCGGTTCCTGCCGAGCTCCGGCGGGGACCAGATGGTTGCGACAAGCATCTCCGAGGGTGCCTTCACCCAGTGGCAGGGTGCGCTGATCCTTGGCGGCTGGTCGCTGCTGCTGCTGGCCACATCGCTGGTGGTCACCAACAAGCGCGACGTCTAGCCGCGCCCTTACACTCGCCCCATGGAACAAAACCATGAGTGACACGCCCTCGGTGAGGGGGCCCGCGGAAGGAACGGACGCGGGCTCCCTCACCGAGCTCAATGCCCGCAGGCGCGGACCGCTCCGGCGGTTCTTCCGCCGGCGCCCGCGCGCGATGGACGCCGTCGTCGTCCTGGCCTACCTGGTGATCGCCCTCCCCGACGCCATCGTCCTGGCGGCGTCGTCCGGCAACTGGCTGGGCCTGACAGGCGTCGTCCTGGCGGCCGGGGCGCTCGCGGTCCGCCGGGACCGTCCACTGACCGTCCTCACCGTGGTGGCGCTGCTGGATCCACCGGTGACCCTCCTCGCCGGGGGGACCGTCAGCATCAGCGCCGCCGTCCTGGCCGCCCTGTACACGGTGGCCGCGGCCTATCCGCTGGGGAAAACCCTCGCCGCAGCGGCCGGCGCGACCATCACTGCGGTAGGAGCCATCTTCCTCGGGCCCAGCGAGAGGTTTGAGGAGGCGCCGGGCATCATCTTCCTGCTCAGCGGTTTCCTGTTGCTGTTCCTGGCCATTGCCGTCGGCATCGGGGCTGCGGTCCGCCGGGACCGCGAGCATGAACAGGAGGTGCGCCGGTGGGCGGCCCGCAACGCGGAACTGGCCTCGGCGGAGGAGCGGAACCGCATCGCCCGGGAGATGCACGACGTGATCGCGCACTCCCTGACGGTCATGGTGGCGCTCGCCGACGGCGCCGCCGTCGTGATGAAGCGCGACCCCGGGCGTGCCCTGGCCGTCCTCGGGGAGCTTTCCGGCACCGGCCGCGCCGCAACCGCCGACATGCGCCGTGTCCTGGGCGTCCTCCGCCTTGAGGCACAGGCCGGCTCCCTTGAGCCGTTGCCTGCGTCGGGCTCACTGGCGCAGCTGTTCGACGGCTTCCGTGCCGCGGGCCTGCCGCTGCGCGTGACGAGCAGCGGGCCGGGGCTGCCCGAGGATGCGGCGTTCCAGCTCACCGTGTACCGGATCCTCCAGGAGTCACTGACCAATGTCCTGCGTTACGGCAAGAGCGTCACGGCTGTGGATGTCTCCATCGCGAGGGCCGGGGACCGGGCGGCCCTGCGGATCTCCGACGACGGGCGGGGCGCCATGGACCCCGCGGTGTCACTCGGCTCCGGCCGCGGCATCGCCGGCATGCGGGAGCGGGCCGCGATCTATTCAGGGACCGCCGAAAGCGGCGCGAGGCCCTCGGGCGGCTGGCTCGTCGAGGCGCAGTTGATCGTTCCCGACACCGGCGACCGTGCGGGACACCAAGAGAGGAAAGGGAACAATGACGACGAACCCCACCACGCAGGGCGCGCCCATTCGGGTCCTGCTCGCCGATGACCAGCCGCTGCTGCGGATGGGTTTCCGGCTGATCCTCGAGGGCGAGCCGAATCTTGAGGTGGTGGGAGAGGCCGGCACGGGGGAGGAGGCGGTCCGCCTTGCGGGCAGGCTGGTTCCCGATGTCATCCTGATGGATGTGCGGATGCCGCTGGGGGATGGGATCGAGGCCACGCGGCGGATTACCGCGTCCGCGGTGGCATCGCGCATCATCATCCTGACCACCTTCGACCTCGATGAGTATGCGTTCGCCGGGCTGCAGGCCGGAGCGTCGGCCTTCCTGCTCAAGGATGTGGCGCCGTCGGACCTGGTTTCGGCGGTGCGGGTGGTGGCCAGCGGCGATGCGGTCGTCGCGCCGCGGGTCACCCAGCGGCTGCTGGAAACCTATGTGAGGTCGCTGGCGCCGGCGCAGGCGGCTCCCGCGGTGCCGGATAAGCGGCTGGCCGACCTGACCCCGCGGGAGCGGGAGGTCCTTGAGGCGGTGGCGGAGGGTTTGTCGAACGCGGAGCTGGCGAAACGGTTCTTCCTCTCGGAGGCGACGGTGAAGACCCACGTCCGGCGCATCCTGATGAAGCTGGGCCTGCGGGACCGGGTGCAGGCAGTGGTGTATGCGTACGAGAACGGCATCGTGGTGCCCGGCCCGGCCCACTGAGCGGTTACCGCCATAAGGTTTACCAGGCCGCCCCGGCGGGCGCCCCCTCAGTCCCCGGCGGGACGGGCCGCCAGCCCGGCGGCGTACCCGGCCGCATAGGCCTCCTCGGAGCCCTGCCTGAACATGTCCTCCGCCGCCGGGCGCACCAGGCTCGCTGCGCCGGGGGTGGTGTCCAGGTCGGCGTCGTCGACCACGAAGCGGGAAAGTCCGCGGACGACGGCGACGGGAACCCCCTCGGCCTTTCCCTTGATGAGGTCGGCGGCTGCGGCTATCTCGTCGCCGACCGCCGGAACCGATGCCTTGAGCAGGTGCCCTGAGCGGTCGCGGGTCCCGCGGAGGTCCTCAAGCACCTGCACCCCGGCCGCGCCGATGGCCGCATCGGTCTGGCCCTGCCGCCAGGGCCGGCCGAGCGTATCGGCCATGATGACACCGAGCCGCAGTCCGGTGGACGCCCGGAGGCTGCGGCACAGCCGCCGAGCCGAGGCATCCGGGTCGAGGGGCAGCAGCAGGACGGTGCCCGCCGCCGTATTGCTCGTATCGACTCCCGCTGCGGCCGCGATGATCCCGTTGCGGTTTTCCACAATGCGCGTCACACCGCCGGGGTGGGTCCTGGTGGCGACGACCCTCACGGTTTCCCGGGTGATTGCTTCCTCCCGGTCCTCGGACCGCACCAGGCGGCCCTCGGCTTTCGAGAAGATCTTCGACGACACCACCAGGATGTCGCCGTCCCGCAGCGTCCCGGCCGACACCTCCCGGATCACTTCCCCCAGATCCGTACCCTCGGTGATCTCCCCGATTCCTTCGAGCGCGAAGGCCAGCAATTGGTCCATGCTCACCACCTCAGGGCAGGTAGGACGCTGCGGGAGAACTCGTCGATCCACTCCCGCTGGTTGCGGCCGACGTTGTGGAGATAAATGGTGTCGAAGCCGAGGTCAACGAACCGCTGGATCTGTGCGCGGTGGACGTCGGGATCTGCCGAGATCACCATGCGTCCCTCGAAGTCCTCGGGACGGACCAGTTTGGCCATCTGCTCGAGTTCGAAGGGCGAGCGGATGTCACCCTTGGGGAACTTCATGCCGCCGTTGGGCCACTCCGTCATCGCGTTGGCCAGAGCGGCCTCGTCGGTGTCCGCCCAACTGAGGTGGAGTTGGAGGACCTTCTTCAGGGTGGCCGGATCCTTACCCGCCTCGCCCGCCCCCGCATGGAACCGCTCGAACAGCGACTCGATTTTTTCAAGCGGCGCCCCGACGGTGATCAGCCCATCGGCATGTTTGCCCGCCCGTTTCGCGGTCACGGGGCCGGCCGTCGCTACGTGGATTTCCGGGGCAGCCTCGGGCATGGTCCACAGCCGGGTTGATTCCATCTTGTAGTACTGACCGTTATGGCGGACATCCCTGCCGGCCAGGGACGCCGTGAACAGCTTCGTGATGATGTCGATCGCCTCGAACATGCGGTTGATGCGCTCGGGGACCTCCGGCCAGTACCCGCCCACGATGTGCTCGTTGAGGGCCTCGCCCGAGCCCAGCCCGAGCCAGTGCCTGCCCGGATACATGGCGGCGAGGGTGGCCGACGCCTGCGCCACCATCGCCGGGTGCCACCGGAACGTAGGCGTGGTGACGCCCGGCCCGAAGCCGCCGCGGGTGCGTTCACCCACGGCGGCCAGGACGTTCCACACGAACGAGGACTGCCCCTGGGCCGGCACCCAGGGCTGGAAATGATCGGCCGCCATCACCCCGCTGAAGCCTCTTTCCTCGGCGTAGGCGGCCAGCGCGACCGCCTCCGTCGGATGGAACTGTTCGAGCATGGCGGCGTACCCGATGTTCGACAAGGTGGTCATTGCGGTTTCTCTTTCACGGTAGGGGTGCCAGGAGGGCGCCTATGCTAGGGGCGTGCCAGGGGGGCGAGTTCACGCCACTCGGCGAGCGGGAGCCCCGGCTTTCCGTTCATCACGTGCAGGGCCACATGGTCGGCACCTGCCGCATGGTGTTCAGCGATGCGGTCGGCGATCCGATCCACACTGCCCCAGGCGACGGTCGCATCGATCAGCCGGTCGCTTCCGCCCGGGATGAGATCGGCATCGGTGAAGCCGAGGCGGCGCAGGTTGGCCTGGTAGGCCGGGAACCCGATGAACATGCCCACACCGCGGCGGGCGATGGCGCGCGCCCGTGCGGGGTCTTCTTCGAGAACGACGCCCAGGTGCGGCGCAATCAACGCATCCGCGCCCAGGATGTCCCGGTAGCCCGCATTCGATTCGGCGGTGACCAGGAAGGGATGGATACCCGCGGTGCGCCGGCCCGCAAGGTCGACCATGCGGGGGCCGAGCGCTCCCAGCAGGCGCTGGGAGCGCGGAAGGGCCGGCGCCGCGCCGTCAAGCATGTCGAGGTACTTGTTCATCTCATTGATCGGAGTGGTGAAGTCCTTGCCGACGGCGGCGGCCGAGTGGGGGTTGCTGACCCCGAACCCGCTCATCAGCCGGGACCCGAACTTGCCAGTCAGGCGGTCGTGCTCGGCGGGGGCGGCGTCGGCGTCCGCTCCCCAGATGCTCATGACTCCGAAGGCGACGGCAGCCTCGCTGCCGGCGTCGAGCATCCGCTCCGCTGCGTTCCACATTCCCGGGCCTCCCGCACCGACAAGCCAGATGGCACCCCAACCCTGGGAGTGGAGTTCTGCTGCCACCTCGGTTGCCGCTGCTGGTTCGATGCCGCTGAGTTCAATGCTCCACATGCCGACCCGGCCGAGTGCTACGGGGGCGTTCTGATCATTCATGGGGTCTCCATCGTCCGGACCTTGGCTGGGCGCGCTGCCTGCCAGGTGTTTCGTTCGTGTGCGTGAGGGCGGAGGGGTGTCCTCCGTGGTGCCGCCGGCGCACCCCACGGCCGCGATTTCCGGTCCGCCGTGGGGTCTGCTGGCCGGCGGGGGGTCAGGCGGTCCAGCCGCCGTCGTTGGAGATGGTGGCTCCGGTGAGGTAGTTGGCCGCGTCGCTGGCGATCCATGCGACGAGGGCCCCGACATCGGCGGGGGTGCCAAAGCGCTTCAGGGCAGTCATGCCGGCCATGATGTGGGCGGATTCGCCGTCGGCGGGGTTGCCGTCGGTGTCGATCGGGCCGGGCTGCAGGAGGTTGGCGGTGATGCCGCGGGCCCCGAGGTCGCGGGCCAGGCCCTTGGTGAAGCCGACGAGGGCGGCCTTGCTCATGCCGTAGATTGCACCGCCGACGAAGGGGATGCTGATGGCGTTGATGCTGCCGATGGTGATGATCCGGCCGCCGTCGGGAAGGTGCTTGAGGGCCTCCTGGGTGGTGTAGACGGTGCCGCGGATATTGAGGTCGATGGAGGCCTCGATGTGCTCGTCGGGGGTTTCGGTGAAGGGCTCGAACCAGCCGCCGCCGGCGTTGTTGACGAGGATGTCCAGGGAGCCGAGAGCGTCCACGGCGTCCCGGACGCCCTGGCGGGCGGCGTCGGGGTCGGCGTTATTGGCGTGTACTGCAACGGCCTTGCCGCCGGCGGCAGTGATCTCGGTGACCAGGGCCTCGGCGGCGTCCGGGGAGGACCAGTAGGTCAGGGCGACGGTTGCACCCTGGGCGGCCAGGGAGCGGGCGATGCCGGCTCCGATGCCGCGGGAGCCGCCGGTGACGAGGGCGGTCTTGCCGGAAAGGCTTGTGTTTTCAGACATTGGGGTTCCTCAGGGGGAGTGGCCGGGGCCATGATTTTGTATCGTACGGTACGTATAACGGGCCGAGGATGAGGATATTCCCGATTGTGGACGAATTGTTCCAAAAAATGAAAACTCCCGGAGGCTCCCGGGTCGCGGCTGCGGCGCGGGTCGGGGCGTGAGCCTGGTCATATTATGTTCTATGCGGTACGTATATGACGCTCTCGGTGCTATTCTCGGAGCACCTCCATCGGCGCGTCTGCCGATCGGGTGGCCTCGATCTGGGCCACGGGTGGGCCACTCCAGCGCTTCAACCGAAGCGTTCCCTGCGCCCCTGGACGGACAATGTTTTCCACCCCCCGATACCTCGCGACTGCCGGTGCCCTGATCCTCCTTGCCGCCGGCTGCGCCGGCCCCTCCTCGACGGCGACGTCCCCGGTGGAACCCCCGGGCGGCCCGGCCGCCGCAGGGTATCCGGTGACCATCGACAACTGCGGCACCCAAGTCACCTTCGAGGCGGCACCCGAACGCGTCGTCACCATCAAATCGACCGCCACCGAGATGCTGCTCAGCCTCGGCCTCGGACGCACGATCGTCGGCAGCGCCTTTGCCGACGGGCCGCTGCCCGACGCCTACGCGGACGCCCGGATTCCAGTGCTCTCCGACCAGCTTCCGGGGACAGAGGCCACCCTCGCCCTGGAACCGGACCTTGTCTATGGGGGCTGGGAGTCAAACTTCTCCGCGGAGGGAGCGGGGGACCGCGCGTCCCTCGAAGCACTGGACGTTCGGACGTACGTCTCGCCGGCCGCCTGTAAGGCGGAGGGCTACAAGCCCGATCCGCTGACTTTCGACTCCATCTTCGACGACATCACTGAAGTGGGCCGCATCTTCGGCGTGGAGGCCCGGGCAGACCTGGTCGTCTCGCGGGAGGCGGACAAGCTGGCAGCAGTCACTCCTGACGGGTCGGGCCTGTCCGCCCTGTGGTACAGCTCGGGTGAGAAGACCCCCTACGTGGGAGCAGGCACGGGCGCACCCCAGTTGCTGATGGAGACCGTGGGCCTGCGGAACGTCGCCGCGGACATCGACGACAGCTGGAGCGCCATGTCCTGGGAGGCCGTTGCCGCGGCCGATCCGGACGTGATCGTCCTCGTTGACGCGGCCTGGAACACCGCCCAGCAGAAGATCGAGCACCTCACCGCCAATCCGGCCACGGCTCAGCTTCGTGCCGTCCGGGAGTCCCGCTACCTCACGGTTCCCTTCGCGGGTAGTGAGGCGGGCGTGCGTAGCGTCGACACGGCACTGTCCCTTGAGGATCAGCTGCGTCAGCTCGACCCGCTCGATCCGTGAGCCTGCAGCACCGCGCCCGCCCCGGCGCCCCGCCCACCAGCCGGTTTCCGGCGGCAGCGCGCCGGGCGGGGGCACGCCCGGCCGCCCTGTGGCCGCTGGCACTCGGCGGCGTGCTCGCAGTCTCCGTGGTGCTTGCGCTGACCATTGGGCCGGCCGACATCTCACCCCTCCAGGTGGCACGCTCGGCCGCCGAACGTGTCACCGGCGCCGGCACCTCTCCGGCAGGTGGTGACGCGGCGGCCCTGTCGTCGGTGCAGGAGGCCATCCTCTGGCAGTTGAGGCTGCCGCGGCTGCTGACGGCTGCCTTCGTCGGGGCCGGGCTCGCCCTCAGCGGCGCCGTGATGCAGGCCCTCACGCGGAACCCCCTTGCTGATCCCTACCTCCTGGGGCTGAGTTCGGGCGCTTCCCTGGGTGCCGTTTCGGTCCTGCTGCTCGGCGCCGCCGTCGTGCTTCCCCTCGCGGCGTTCGCCGGGGCGATGGCCGCGCTGGTGCTCACCCTGTCCCTGGCCGCCGCGGCCGGGTCGATCAGCCCCTCCCGTACGGTCCTCGCCGGCCTCGCCGTCTCCTCGGCCGCCTCGGCCCTGACATCTTTCATCATCTTCTTCTCCGCCAAGGGAGATTCCTACCGGGAGGTCCTGAACTGGCTCCTCGGCTCACTGGCCGGCAGCACCTGGGCCTCGGTGGCGATCACCGCGGTCGCGTTCCTGCTCGCCGGGATCCCGATTCTGCTCACGGGAGGACTGCTCGATGGATTCTCCTTCGGGGACAACGCCGCAGGCGCCCTCGGGCTCAATGTCCCGGTGCTGCGCTGGGTGCTGCTGGCCGGAACGGCGGTGCTGACCGGGGCGATGGTTTCGGTCAGCGGCTCCATCGGCTTCGTGGGGCTGATTCTTCCCCATGCCGTCCGGCTGCTGACCGGTGCGCGGCACCGGGTCCTGCTGCCGGCCGTGGCGCTGGCCGGCGCGGTATTCCTGGTCTGGGCCGACACTCTCGCCCGCACCGTGTTCGAGCCGCGGGAGATCCCGGTGGGAATCGTTACCGCGCTGATCGGTGCACCGGTTTTCGCCGTGCTGCTGTGGCGGCGGAAGGCACGGTCATGAGCGCGGCAGGGACGGCTGCCGCCGCCGGGGAGCTGCGGACGCACGGGCTCGCCTACAGCGCGGGCCAGCGTCTGATCCTCTCGGGGATCGAATGCGCCCTTCCCGGCTCCGCCGTCACGGGCCTGCTCGGGCCCAACGGGGCCGGCAAGTCCTCCCTCCTCCGCCTGATTGCGGCGGTCCTGAAGCCGACGTCCGGGCAGGTCAGCCTCGCCGGGACGGACCTGCGGAGTCTGAAGCGAAAGGAGCGGGCGCAGCATCTGGCCTTCGTCGACCAACAGGTCGACGCCGACGTCCCCCTGAGCGTGGCCGACGCCGTCCTGGTCGGGCGCCTGCCCTACCGGCCCGCATACGCCCCGGAAACCATCCGGGACGAGCTCATTGTGCAGCGCAGCCTGGCCCAGGTGGGCCTTGAGGGATTCGGCGCCAGGCGGCTCGACAGCCTCTCGGGCGGGGAGCGCCAGCGGGTGCACATCGCCCGTGCGCTGGCCCAGCAGACCGGGGTGCTGCTGCTGGACGAACCGACGAACCACCTCGATCTCAACGCCCAGAACGGGGTGCTCGACCTGCTCCGGGGGCTCGCGCGGGGCGGGTCCACCGTCGTCGCGGCGCTGCACGACATCAACCTCACCGCAGCGTACTGCGACCACGTCATTGTCCTGGCAGGGGGACGGGTGGTCGCCAGCGGGGAAACCGCCAGCACGCTCACCCCCGGGCTGATCCGCTCCGTGTACGGAGTGCCCGCAGTGCGGCTCGACAACCCCTTGACGGGGCGTCCGGTGTTCGCCTTCGGCGGGACGGATCAGCCATGACCTGGAACCTGATCATCCCGGTGAAAGGGCTCCATCTTGCCAAGTCACGCCTGCGGCGGCAGCTCGACGGCGTCGCGGACCTCGCCCTGGCCTTCGCCCTCGACACCCTTGCGGCCGCCCAGGAGAGCCGCGCCGTCCAAAGGATCATCCTGGTCAGCAACGACGCGCGGATGCGGGCCGCGGCGCCGCGCGGGGTGCTGATCGTCGATGACCCCGGCACGGGCCTGAACCCCGCGGTTGCGGCGGGCCTCCGCCGGGCCGGGCCCGGGCCGGCGGCGGTGGTGACCGCGGACCTGCCCGGCGTTCGAGCCGCCGACCTTGACCGGGTCCTCGCCGCCGCCGGACCGTTAGGGCGGGCGATGGTCACGGACCACTCCGGCAGGGGAACCACCCTCCTGGCCGGCCGGGCACCGGACCTCGACCCGAAGTTCGGGCCCGGCTCCCGCCAGCGGCACGAAGGGAGCGGCCACACCGTGCTGGATGTGCCGCCGTCCTCCCCGCTGCGCTGGGATGTCGACGAGCTCACCGATCTCACCTTCCTGCTGCGGCGCGGGGTGGGAGCCCACACGGCGCGGGCCGTCGCCGCCAGGGGAGTGCCGGCCGCCTAGGCCGTCCGTGCTTCGGCGGCGAGGCTCAGCGCATCGGCCACGATGGCCGCCGATGACTCGTCGGAGGTCATCCACAGCGGGACCGCCCGTGCCTCCATCCCGGCCGCGTGCAATGGTCCCAGTGCCTCCGGATCGGCGGAATCCACGAGCCAGCCGTCGAGGAGCCCGCCGGCCGGGCGGGGTCCATAGTGCAGGCCGACGGCGGCGGCAGACACCTCCACGCCAATGGTCCGCAGGCACAGTTCGGCCATGCCCCGCACCGCGGCGCCCCCAATGATCGGCGACACCCCGACCACCGGGGCCGCGGTGTCACGCAGGGCTTCGCGCATGCCGGGCAGCGTGAGGATGGTCCCGATGGACACCACGGGATTCGACGGGGCGAACAGCACGACGTCGGCCGAGGCGACCGCCTCGAGTGCGGCCGGGGCGGCAACCGCGGACTCGAGACCCTGCTGGACAAACCGGCGGGTTGGGATATTGCCCCGGTGGCGCACCCACCACTCCTCGAAGTGGATGAGCCGGGCCTCCCCGTCCTCGTCTACCACCTCGACGTTCGTCTCAACCTCGTCATCGGAGGCCGGCAGCAGCCGCACTCCAAGGTTCCAGCGCGCCGCCAGGCGTTCCGTGGCTTCGGTGAGGGAGAGCCCGTCCCGCAGCAGGGCGGTGCGGGCGATGTGGGTCCCCAGGTCCAGGTCCCCCAGGGTGAACCAGGGCCAGCCCACGCCGTAGGCGGTCAGTTCGGCGCTGACCCGTTCCGACTCGCCGGCCCTACCCCAGCCGCGCTCGGTGTCGTTCGCTCCACCGAGGGAATACATCAGGGAGTCGAGGTCCGGACAGACCCGCAGACCCGTGAGCCATAGATCGTCCCCGGTATTGGCGATGACGGTGATGTCCAGGTCCATCGCCGCGGCGAGGACCCGGGCTCCACGGACGAACCGCGCTCCACCGACACCGCCCGCGAGGATCGTCAGTTGTGCCATTGCCTGCCCTCCGGTCGTCGCTGCGCTCGCCTCGATGGACTCAATGGTAGGGGACGCCATGGCGTCGAACGTCCGCTCCGCCAGCACTAGGCGGCCCGGTCAAATGATTTCTGTTCCACGTGGAATAAAAATCGGACGGCCCTAGTTCTGATCCATGTAGTCAAAAACTTTAGGGCTTTGGCCCGGATCGGAATCAGACACATGTCACAGGAATTTGCAGGCAAAGTAGTACTCGTCACCGGCGGAAGCCGCGGCATCGGCGGGGCGACGGCGAGGGCCTTCGCTCAGGCCGGGGCGGACGTCGCCATCAGCTACGCCGGGAACACGGAATCGGCCGAGAAGACCGTCGCTGAACTTCAGGCCCACGGTGTGCGCGCCGCAGCCTTCAAAGCCGACCAGGCCGACCAGGCCCAGGCCGTCGCGCTCATCGAGCAGGTCGTCGGGCACTTTGGCAAGCTGGACATTCTCGTCAACAACGCCGGCATCACTGTGTGGGCCCCGGTGGCCAGCGAGTTCGAGGACTTCGACGCCATCGAACGCCAGCACCGGATCAACTACACCAATATCGTCGCGGCCATCCGTGCCGCCATCCCGCACCTGCCCGAGGGTGGACGCATCATCAGCATCGGCTCGGGCGTCGGCACGCGCGTCGGCTCGCCGGGACTGGCCGACTACGCCGGAGCCAAGTCCGCACTGGCCGGCTTCAGCCGGGGTGCCTCCCGCGACCTCGCAGCCAGGGGGATCAACATCAACGTCCTCCAGGCCGGCTACACCGACACCGAGATGAACCCCGAAAGCGGCGACATGGCCGACGTGTTCAATTCCTACACGGCCCTGGGCCGCTTCGCACGCCCCGAAGAGATCGCCGCGGGCGTGCTCTTCCTTGCCAGCCCGGGGGCGTCCTACGTCACCGGCACCGTCCTGAACATCGACGGCGGCTACGGAGCGTAATTCCCCTGCTGAACGGGCCGTCACGCCACCGGCGTGGCGGCCCGTTCTGTCTGGGTCGGGACTATTGTCGCCGTGCCGGGTGCGTGCGGGACGCCTCCGGGCCGCCGGCGCCGGGGAGGGAAATTTCCCGAGCTGCAATTATGTTCCCCTGAGTATAGATGAACTGCTCTTCGGAAGAGCGTGATGAACGGCAGCGGAGGGGAGTGGGTGTCATGGTGGTCCGAGGCAGGCCCCGGGAGTTCGATGTAGACCAGGCGCTGGAGCGCGCCGTCGACGTATTCTGGCGCCAGGGATACGAGGGGACCACCCTCGAGGACCTCACGACGGCGATGAGCATCAGCAGGCCGAGCCTGTATGCCGCCTTTGGAAACAAGGAGGACACCTTCCGGCTGGCCGTCGGCCGGTACGCCCAGGTCGAGATGGCCTACGTTGACGAGGCGCTGGCGAAGCCGACCGCCCGGGAGGTCGCAGCCCACTACCTGCGCAAGAACGTTGAGGCCATCACCCTGCCGGGGCGGCCGCCGGGGTGCCTTTCGATCCAGGGCGGACTTTCGGGCCATCCCCAGGACCAGCGGATCGTAGAGTTCCTGGCCTCCAGCCGCAGTGCCGGGGAGCAGAGATTTGTCGAGCGCTTCCGGGCGGCCATCGAGGCCGGTGACCTGTCCACCGCCGAAGACCCGACCGAACTCGCGCGGTATCTGGCCTCCGTTACGGCAGGCCTGGCCGTTCAGGCCGCCGGCGGTGCCGGCCGGGCCGAACTGATGAAGGTCGCCGAGCGCGCCCTGTCCGCCTTCCCCGGCTAAGTGCCAAGGAAGGCGGCCGACCTGTCACGGCGTGGCATTCCCAGCCGCCGCGTACGGGGCGCCGGGCGGCAGCCGCGCTGGGTCGATGTGGGGATCGAGGATCAGGAGCCGGCCGGCTGCTGCGCGACGTACTCGCGGAAGCCCGCGACCTTGCCGTCCCGGATGGTCAGGATGACGCAGTGGCGTGCGTGGTAGGGAGCGCCACCGATCTCGCCGCGGCTGATGTCCTCAAAAAAGACTGTGTCCCCTGCGACGGTGGTCGCGGTGCGGGTGATCTCGGTCAGGCGGTGCTCGCCGCCGAAAAAGCGCAGCTGCTGCTCAAGGAACTGCCGTCCTTCGACGCCGGCATAGCTTCCCGCTCCAGGCTCGGTGGGCCAGGAGACGGGCAATTCGTCCTCGACGTAGGCGAAGAAGGCGTCCCAGTCACCATTGGTGAATCCGGAGCAGAGCCGGTCGTAAATAGTCTCGGCGATGGCAGTGATGTCGTTACTCATGGGAATTCCTTTGGGGAAGGTGGATGGCGGCCCCTGGGACCGATCCTGCGCCGTTCACCGGCTGCGGAGGGTCACTTCGACGGGGCCTGGCCTGGAGGGTCCGGCCAGTTGATGCGGGCTACAGAACGGAAAGAGTTCTTGTCTTAATTGTCCATTACTGAGGAGCGCAGGGGAAATTACCGGCGCCAGCAGTGATCAACTGCACTCCGCCGGCGGTGGTCCACCAGGAGTCGAGCCGCCGCGAGCAGGAGGAACTCCTAACCAGGGGAGTTCCTCCTGCTGATCATGGATGCTCTTTCCTGTCCTGGGTTATGCGATGCCCCCGCGGCGGGCGGTGATCATTTCGACGCCGAGGTCCCAGAGGCGTGCTGCGGCCTCGGGATCCAGCGCGTGGGGGTGGACCCCGCTCTGCGAGCCGGGGTCGGTTGTCTGTTCTGCTTCGTTGTTGTCTTCGAAGTAGAGTCCACCGATCCCCTCGAGCAGCGGCGAAGCCGCCAGCAGGACCGATGTCGATGATCCCTGCTTCAGGGTCTTCCACGGGTACGCGTCGAAGATGGACCGGGTTTCGGGGTTGTTCTCCTGGTGGCGCTGCAGGCCGGTACGGATGCCTCCGGGCATCAGGGAGTTCGCGGTGATGCCGTCCTCCGCCCACCGCCGGGTGGCCTCCACGGCCAGGAGCACGTTGGCCGTCTTTGATTGTCCGTAGGCGAGCCATTCGTTGTACTCGCGGTTTTCGAAGTGGATGTCGTCGAAGACCACGGGGGACACCAGTTGGGCGCTGGAGCTCACCGAGACAATCCGCGCGTTGCCTGCGGCGGCCAGGGCGCCGTGCAGACCCAGGGTCAGGGCGAAGTGGCCCAGGTAGTTGGTGGCGAACTGCAGTTCCCAGCCCTCGGGGGTGAGGTGGCGCTCCGGGAGGGCCATGATGCCGGCATTGTTGACCAGGATGTGCAGCGGGCCTTCCCAGGCTGCGGTGAAGGCGTCGATGGAGGCCTGATCGGTGAGCTCCAGCGAAGCGACGTGAACCGCTGCGTTTCCGGTCTGGGCGGTGATTTCGGCTGCGGTGCGCCTGCCGGCCTCCAGGTTCCGCACGGCCAGGGTAACCTCGGCTCCCGCGGCGGCCAGGGCGCGGGAGGTTTCCACACCGAGGCCGGAGGCGGCCCCGGTGACCACGGCGCGCCGGCCGGTCAGATCCACCCCGGCGATGACGTCGTCTGTCGTGGATTCACGGGTGAAGGGCGTGGTGAAACGAACTGGGGACATAGGTATTTCCTTAGAACAAGCCAAACCCGGCTAGAATTAAAGCGGAGGGTCCTCCGCATCTTCTAAGCCTAACCGGAGGGCACTCCGCTTTATTCCGGGTGCCTCGTGAAACCCTCGAACCGCCACTGCTTCTGCCGTCACCGAAAGCTGAAACCGCAATGTCCCCCACTGTGAACCGTCCGCTCCGCGCCGACGCCCAACGTAACCGCAGCCTGCTGCTGGCGGCGGCCGTGCGGCTGTTCTCCGAGAAGGGCCTCGAGGCAACCCTCGACGCGATCGCCCGGGAAGCCGGCGTCGGGATCGGCACCCTCTACCGGCACTTTCCGACCCGGGAATCGCTCATCGAAGCGGCCTACCGCAACGAACTGACAACCGTGAGCAGCGCCGTGCCGGAGCTGCTTCAGCGGCTGGAGCCCCGGGCCGCCCTGCGCGCCTGGATGGACCTTTTCGTGGATTACATGACGACGAAGATCGGCATGGCCGACGCCCTGCATGAGGTCATCGCCTCGGGCGGAACCCCCTATGCCGAGAGCCGGGACCTGCTGAACGCGGCGATCCAGGAGCTGCTCGATGCCGCGGTCGCCCGGGAGGGGGCGCGCAGCGACATCCCCGCCGATGACATCCTGATCAGCCTGGCCGGCATCGCGCTGGCCGCCGGAGAATCCTCCCAGCGGGCCCAGGCGGGCCGGCTGATGGACCTGCTTGTGGACGCGCTCTACACCCGGAAGGGCTGACCCCCGCAGACACCGGCGAAACGAGCGGGTGTCACAAAGCCTTGGCGGGCGCCCCATCATCGACTCCGATTCGCCGCCGATGGACGGCTTTGAGTACTCCTTCAGGCACCTGACCGAGATCACCGTGAAGTTCATCGACCAGCTGAAGCTCGATCGATTCGCCGTGCACATCATGGACTACGGAGCGCCGATCGGGCTGAGCATCGCCAGCACCTAGCCCGGGCGGGTCACCGTCCTGCTGGTGCAGTCCGGCAGCGCCTATCTGGAGGGATTCACCCCCTTCTGGGACATCCTGTTCGCCCGTGCCAAGGACCGGCCCGCCAGCGAGGCCGGGGTCCGGAAGTACTTCCTCGATCTCTATCCCGGCTTCCAGGAGTACTCCCGCACCCACCTCCCGCCGATGCTCATCACCTGGGGAAGAACGACTCGATCTTCGGCGCCGAGGGGGCCAAGGCGTACCTGCGGGACCTTCCCGACGCGGAACTGCACCTGCTCGACGGAGGCCACTTCGCCCTGGAGACCCACGGAGATGAAATCGCCGGCCTCATCCGGGACTTCCTCACCCGGGAAACGGGGTGGGTATCCGGCCGCGTGGCTGTTGCGGACCTTCCCGGATGCTAGACAGTGTCACGGATTCGCTTGACACTGTCTTGTTCCTCCACCAGCCCGGGTAAACTTGTCCGATGACTACCCAGCGGCCGTTCACCAGGGAAACCCTGACCGGGGACTTCGCCCAGGGCCAGTTCCCCGAGGTGCGGTTCGCCATGCTTGAGTTCGTGGGTCAGTTCCTCCTTGACTTCGAGCGCGCAGCGGAGCGGGCCGGCCTGACCCTTGCTCAGGCGCGGGTCCTCGGCTTCGCTGCCCTCAAGCCCTCCTCCATGCGGGAAATCGCCGAGCAGTTTGGGTGCGACCCCTCCAACATCACAGCCAAGGCCGACAAGCTCCTCGAACTCGGGCTGGTGCGGCGCTTCGCCGACCCCCGTGATGCCCGTATCAAATTGATCGGCGCCACTGACGCCGGCTTTGAAATGTCCAAAAACATGTGCGAGAGCCGGGAGTGGATCGCAGAGGTGCTCGCTTCCCTCACCGACGACGAACTGACGACGGTCCGCACGGCACTCCAGCTGTTGACGCGGCCCACGAAGGCCATGCAGCAGTCGGCTGCAGGGGCCGAGCCCATCCCGGTGTAGGCCGGCCATGGAACATCGGGCAGGCAGCCATCACCTAATGCATGAGAGTCTCAGATGAATACATGATAGTTTCATGTATACCGATGACACGGGGCAGCCCCTCTGCCCCGCCGGTCTTTGAGAGGAAATCGAGTGAGCCCCGAACGAGCAGTGCAGGAAGTTTTGGCCCGGTACACCCGCGCCACCGACAGGCGGGACGGCGTCGGCCAGGGCGCCCTGTTCACCGATGACGCCGTCATCGAAATCTTCGAGAAAACCTTCGCGGGCGACTATCAGCGCGTCGGTGAGCCCATGATCGGCGGTGCCGCCGTGGCCTACGCTGTTGACAACTTCATGGCCCCGCATCCGCCCGGGGGATCGAGCCACCACCTCCCGGTCGACTCGATTATCGAGGTCAATGGCGACACCGCGCATTTCAATGCGCAGTTCGTGGTGTTCAAGGTCCAGGGCAGTGTCCGTCCCGACGGCGGCTGGCCCGAGGGGGCGCTGGGCGCCCAGGGGACCGTTACCCCGATCGAGGCCGGCTATTACGACACCGACCTGCGCCGGATCGACAACGAGTGGAAGATCGTCCACCACAAGGTCCTTCTGGACCTGCCGATGGCCCTGCCCGGTGCCTGAACCTCACCACCGGCCGGGCCCCTGGGTCCCTCGGGTTGCCAGGGGTGGCAAAGGAGAAAGGTTATGAAGAGAGTCGTCTACCGCGCCTTCGGCGGACCGGAACAACTGGTCATTGAAGAGGCGCCCCTGCCTAGGATGGCGCAGGACTCGGTGCTCGTGCGGGTCCGCGGAGCGGCCGTCAACCCCGCGGACATCGCCATCCAGCACGGTGTGATGAAGGACCAGATGGACACCTTCTTCCCGGTCACCCCGGGCTGGGACGTTGCGGGAACCGTCGAGGCAATTGGTGCGGGAGTGTCCGAATTCGTTCCCGGCGACGAAGTGCTGGGGTACACGCGCCAGGCCGTGCTGCACCAGGGGACCTATGCCGAGATGGTTGCCACCCCGGTGGGAACACTCGTGCACAAACCCCGAAGCATGACCTGGGCCGAGGCCGCGGCCCTGCCGCTGGGAGGACTTACGGCTTACCAGGCAATCGTCCACACCCTGCGCGTGCGCAAAGGCGAAAGTGTGCTGATCCATGGAGCCAGCGGCGGCGTCGGTTCCCTCGCCAGCCAGATTGCCATAGCCCAAGGTGCCCGGGTCATTGGAACCGCATCGGCCAGCAACCATGCCTACCTCGCATCCCTCGGCGCGGATCCGGTCGCCTACGGCGAGCACGCCGCCGGGCGGATCAGGGAACTGGCGCCGGCCGGCGTCGACGCAATCTTTGATGCCGCCGGCCACGGCTCCCTCCAGATGACGGGCGCGGTGGCCGCTCCGCAGGTTCGCGTGGCAACCATCGCCGACAGCGCGCCCCATGCCACCACCGTCTACGCCCGCCTCGACGCGGGTGACCTCGAGGCCCTTGCCGCCCTCGTTGCGGGCGGCAAGCTGAAGCCCCGGGTGGGGGCAACCTTCCCCTTGAGTCAGGCTGCTGCCGCTCAGAGGCTGGTTGCAGCCGGGTCGGCGCGGGGCCGGGTGGTGCTCCTGCCCTCACTAGCGGCGCCTGGGGAGTAAGGGCGCCACCATTCCGCAAGGGGAGAAATAGACGACCCGGAATCACGGTTGAATCAGTAGCGGCTCCCGCCGACACAGCGTCAAGTGGCAGGGCTCTGCGGGCATTGACCGCAGTCCGGGGCAGCACAGCTACCCCAGACCACTCGATCAAGGCTCCGGTTCCGCCGGGAGGGGCCCCTCCTGTCCGGGCCGCCGAGAATTCCTCCAAAGGACCGCAATGAGCAAGCACTACGCAGACATCGCCTTCACCTCCTCGGTGCGGAAGGTGCAGGAGTACCACGGAACCGCTGACTACTTCCCTCCCACTGATACCGGTGCGCTCTTGGATTCCACTGCCGACCCGCTGGGGCTGCGTGAGCAGACCTACCTCGAGGGGCGGGACGGGATGTATCTCGCCAGCGTGGGGGAGACGGGGTGGCCCTACGTGCAGTTCCGCGGAGGCCCGCCCGGCTTCCTCAAGGTCCTGGACAAGCACACCATCGGCTGGGCGGATTTTCAGGGCAACCTGCAATACGTGAGTACCGGCAATATCCGCGCGATGGACAGGGTTTCGATCATCGCAGTCGACTATGCGAGCCAAACCCGCCTCAAGCTCTTTGGCCGCGCGCGGATCATCACTCCCGAAGACGGTCCGGACATCCTGAAGGCCCTGACCGTGGAGGGCTACCAGGGGGTGGTCGAGCGCGCCGTCATCGTTGAGGTCGAGGCCTTTGACTGGAACTGCCCGCGGCACATCACTCCCCGGTATACGTTGGCCGAACTAGAGGAAACCATCGACCCGGTCCGCCAGCGCATCGGCAGGCTCGAAGCCGAAAACGCCGCCCTGCGCGCCAGGCTTGCCAGGGTCTAGGGTTCATCGGCCGGGATGCCGGTACAGGGTCTACAGTCAGAAAATACCCGGTCATCGCGGGCCGTCACATTCGGGCCATTTGATGCATACCGTTCGGCCGCTGGCGCGTCTGCGCGACTATTGCTCTACCGGGCACCGGTTACTCGATGCGGAGCCCGGATCCCCCACAGCAGAGTCGGAAGGCGTAGCGATGAGCTTTGTAACCACCAAAGACGGCACCGAGATCTTCTACAAGGACTGGGGGGCCGGCAGGCCCGTAGTGATGGCCCACGGCTGGCCCCTGAACTCCGACAGCTGGGAATCCCAGCAGCTCTTCCTGGCCAGCAACGGCTACCGGGCCATTGCCCACGACCGCCGTGGGCATGGGAAATCCACCCAGACGTGGGACGGCAATGAGATGGACACCTACGCCGACGACCTCGCCGCGCTCATGGATGCCCTTGACCTAAACAACGTCACTCTCATGGGTTTCTCCACTGGAGGCGGGGAGATCACCCGCTATATCGGCCGGCACGGCACCTCCCGGCTGGCCCAGGCGGTCCTGATTTCAGCCGTCCCGCCGCTGATGCTGAAGACCGACGACAACCCCGGCGGGGTGCCGATTGACGTCTTCGACGGGCTGCGGGAGAGTTCGCTGGCCGACCGTGCCCAGCTGTACCGGGATCTGGCCTCGGGGCCGTTCTTTGGCAACAACAAGAACCCCGGGGCGGCCAGTGAGGGGGTGCAGATGTCCTTTGTCACCCAGAGCCTGGCCTCGGGGCACCGCAATGCCTTTGAGAGCATCGCGGCATTCTCCGCGACCGATTTCCGGGAGGACCTGAAGAAATTCGATGTGCCGACGCTAGTCATCCATGGCACAGAGGATCAGATTGTGCCCTTCGACGTCGGGGGCAACGCCTCCCACACCCTGATCAAAGGAGCCCAGTTCAAGGCCTACGAGGGGGCGCCGCACGGCCTGGCGGACACCCACAAGGACCGCCTGAACAACGACCTGCTCGAGTTCCTCAACACGGTCAGCTGACGGGCACAGCCGCGGCCGGGCGTCCGGCCGCGGCTACGCCCACGCAGACCAGGGCGGTGTCGAGGCGGTCCTTGAACGGCCTCGAGCCAGGTGCGGTTACCAGCTTTGTGGGAGGGGGCGGCCTTCTTCGTAGCCGGCGGCGGATTAGATGCCGACGATGGCGCGGTCGCGGAATTCGGCCAGGGAGCGGGCTCCGGCGTAGGTCATGGAGCTGCGCACGCCGGCGGTGATCATATCCAGCAGGTCCTCCACGCCGGGCCGGGCGGGGTCCAGGTACATTTTGGAG
>NZ_SMTK01000003.1 GCF_004357995.1 Arthrobacter crusticola | reverse complement strand
CTGGACCGAAGCGTCGACACCTACCTCCCCGGCCTCATCAAGGGAGAGGGAATCGACCCGAAGGCCATCACCGTCCGGCAGCTGCTCCAACACACCAGCGGCCTGCCCGAGTACACCGACCTCGTCGCCAAAGAAGCGTTCGCCGACCGCGACATCTACCGCTCACCCCGGGACGTGCTCGACCTCGCGCTCGGACAGCCCGCGGACTTCCCCGCAGGGGAACGCCATCAATACACCAACACCAACTACATCGCTCTGGGCCTGATCATCGAACGCGTCACCCAACGGCCCCTGGCCGAACAGATCCACGATCGGATCATCACACCCCTGGACCTGAAACACACCTACCTGCCAGAACCGGGCGCCAAAGGGATACAAGGAGAGCATCCCCGTGGCTACCACATCGACACCGACGGCGAACTACGCGACCTCACCGAGTACGACACTTCCTGGGCCGCGGGAGCAGGAGCCATGGTATCCACACCGGCTGAGCTCAACACCTTCATGAAAGCCGTCCTCGACGGCGAACTCCTGGAACCGGCCGAACTGGATCAGATGCTCATCGGCATCCCCACCGGCGACAAAATCATCCCCGGAAACACGTACGGGCTGGGGATCGAAAGCAGCGAACTGAGCGCCGGCACAGCCTGGGGCCACAACGGCGACATCCCCGGCTACCAGACCCGCAACGCAGTCGCAGAGGACGGCACCGCCGTCACCATCACCGTCACAGCACTGCCATACGCCATCTACGACGGCCCCCAGGAAGAAATCTTCGAAGGCCCCCAGGAGGAACTCATCGCTCTCTACCGCTTAACCACCGACGCCCTCGACGAAGCCCTCAGCACACCCTGACCCGACACCCACAACACCCACAGCCCGTTTCCCTCCCCCAAACAGAAAGCTCAACTCATGACCCCGAGCACGTTTATAAGCCCGCCGTCGGTCGATACCGCCGTGCGCCTCCTTCAACTCAGTAAGACTTATCCGAACGGCCCGGAGCAGATCACTGCCCTTCAAGAGATCTCACTCGACATCGCGCCGGGTGCGTTCATCGCGATTATGGGCCCATCCGGATCGGGCAAGTCGACGTTCCTCAACCTTGCCGCAGGCCTCGATGCGCCAACCAGCGGCCAGGTGTTCATCGGCGAGACCGACATCACCGGGCTCTCCCTGGACGCCGTCACTCATTTCCGCCGGCGCCATGTCGGCTTCGTGTTCCAGTCGTATAACCTCATTGGCCACCTGACCGTCGGCGAGAATATCCAGCTGCCGATGCTGCTCGACGGCCGACGACCCGACAAGCAATGGCAGCAGACCCTCGTCGATTCCGTCGGGCTGACCGGCATGACCGAGCGGTTGCCGAGCGAGTTATCCGGAGGCCAGGCACAGCGGGTCGCCATCGCCCGCGCACTGATCACCCGGCCCACCGTCGTCTTCGCCGATGAGCCGACCGGTGCCCTGGACCGCCGCACGGGCGATCAGGTGCTCGAAGTGCTGCGCGGTGCCGCCAAGCGGTTCACGCAGACGCTGGTTCTGGTCACCCACGACCCGCATGTGGCCGCCACCGCGGATGAAGTGCTCTTCCTGGCAGACGGACGATTCGCCGACAAGCTGGTGGCGCCGACCTCGAGTCAGATCGCCGCCCGCCTCGTCGAGTTGGGACGATAGCCCCGTGTGGTCTTTCGCCCGCTCAGCGGTACGCGCCTACCGCTCAAGCCTCGTCGGCAGCATCCTGATTGTGGTCTCGGCCGCCGCGCTGTTGACAGCTAATGGTGTGCTCATGGAGAGCGGCCTGCGCGGCGACGCGCCTTTGCTTATGGCCGTGGCCGCCTCATTCGCCGGCACGGCGATCCTCGTGGTCGAACTCGTTGTAGCCTCCACCTTTGCCTCGGCATTGCGGCAGCGGAACGCGCAGTTTGCCCTGCTCCGCGCCGTTGGAGCAACCCCGCGGCAGGTGCGCTCGATGGTGACAGCCGAGGTCGTCATCGTGTTCGCGTTCGCGGCGCCGCTCGGGGCCATCCCAGGACTGTTTGCTGGGCAACTGCTCATGCCGGCACTGGTCTCCGGGGGCGTGGTGCCTGCCGGGTTCGATCTGGTGATCTCGCCGCTTCCCGTGATCGGCGCGCTGGTCCTGCTGTTCCCGGCCGCGCTGCTTGCAGGCCGGCTCGCGGCCCGCAAGATAACAAAGGTCAGCCCGACCGAGGCCGTTCGCGGTGGTTCGGCTGAGTCATCCGGGATTTCGCCGGCACGGCGGATTACGGCAATCACTCTTCTGGCGATCGGGATCGCCGTTGCCGGTACACCGTTGGTCGTGTCGGGCACGGTGGGCAGCGCAGCCGGATTTACCTCGGCATTCCTGCTCCTCGGCGCCGCCGCGCTGGCCGGCCCGGTAATCGTCGGTGCAATCGCCCGACGGGCAGCGCGCGCCACACGCTCGTCGAGTAACGCGGCGGCCATGCTCGCGCTTGTGAATTCCCGTGGCTTCTCGCGCCGACTCACGACAGCAATCATCCCGCTTGCCCTGCTCCTGGCGCTTGGCACAGTGCAGACAGGGGCGAACGGCACAACGGTGGAAGCCACCGGCCTGCAGTTGCGTGCCGGTCTGGAATCGGATGTCATCATCACCTCCCCCGGCGGCGTGACAGCCGAGCAGGCAGCCGCCGTCGCATCCACTCCGGGTATCGACGCGGTGGTTGCCAGCTCGATGGTTCCCGCGGAGGTGAAGATCGACAGCGACACCGAACTTGAAGCTCTCTCGTGGGAGCAGACCGGCCTGCGCGCGGTGACCGGCAGCACTTCGGGACTGATAGATGCCGATGAAACGGCCGGCTCGCTGGATGATCTCACTGACCCCGGCACGATCGCCGTCAGCGCCGACAGCGTCTTCGGCACCGGCAAAAGTGTCGGCGACACCATGGAGCTGCGCTTCGATGGAGGCACCGGGATCTCCCCGACGATCGTGGCCGTTTATGACCGAGGCCTCGGATTCGGCGACTACATCATCAACGAGTCCTCGCTGCCGGCGCCTAATAAGCCGGCAGTCGCTGACCAGTTGCTCGCGCTGGGGTCGGCGGATCTGACCTCCCTCGGGGTGCAGACAGTCTCTGTCGATGACTTCGTGCAAGAGAGCCAGGCAGGTGCGGCAACGCAGCAGCAGTTAGGGGCGATCCTGCTCTTCGTGCTCATCTTCTTCATCGCGACTGCCGCGGCAAACACTCTCGTGATGCTCACCAGCTCGCGTAAACCGGAGTTCGCCCTCCTGCGCCGAATCGGCACGACCCGAACTCAAATGACCGCGATGATCCTGATCGAATCGGTGTTCGTCATGGCAACGGCCTTGGTGATCGGCACTCTTTCGGTGATTCCAGCACTCGGAGGCATGGCCTATGGCATGCTCGGCGTCTTTTCCGTGGCGATCGACTGGCCGGTATACGGAGCTCTGGCTGGGTCAGTCATGCTGATCGCCACGGTTGGAATGGTCGCCCCGGCGATGCTGGGCACTCGAGGCCGGGCCCGATCGTAACTGTTCTGAAACGAAAGCCCCTGGCCTACGGGACTGGTCCCCGAAAGTTGGACTGGTTTAGTAAGAGGCGAGGCGATAAGGGTCTGAGCACGGTGTTGCACCGGGCTCAGGCCCTTTAGCTTTATGGAGATCCTCTCGGTGTTGTACCAGCGGATGTATTCGTGCAGTGCTGTGGTGAGTGCGTCGGTGCTGAGAGACCGGACGCGCTGGAAGAGTTCTTCTTTGAGGTGCCCGAAGAAGTTTTTCATGACGGCGTTGTCGTAGTAGTCGGCCTTGCGTGACATCGATTGGGTTGCGTCGGCACTCTGGAGCAGACGCCGCCAGGAGACGTGCTGGTATTGGAAACCCTGATCCGAATGCACGAGCGGCTGCTGCCCGGCTCAAGGGTTGTCAGGCCATCGCGTAGTGCGCTGGTGGTCAGTTCCAGATTCGGAGACAACCTTACCGCGCAGGAGATGATCTGCCGGTCGAAGAGGTCCATGACCGGTGAGAGGTAGACGACTGGTTTAATAGGTACCAGACGACTGGTCTGTTCGTTGGTAGAGTTGAGGCATGCACACGAAAACAGACACCCGCAGGAGCCTCCTGAACGCCGGGCAGCGCACCATTGCCCATAAAGGCTGGGCTGCTGTTGGCCTCACGGAGATTCTCGCAGTCGCCGGTGTGCCCAAGGGCTCGTTCTACCACTACTTCGACTCGAAGGAAGCCTTCGGCGAGGCCATGCTGGACGAGTATTTCATCGACTATCTGGCCGAGATTGATGAGATTTTCGGCCGGCCGGGGTTCTCAGCCGCCGAACGGTTGATGCAGTACTGGGAATTTTGGCGGGTCACTCAAAGCTTCGAAGACTGCCAGGGAAAGTGCCTGGCCGTGAAGCTGGGTGCCGAGGTCGCCGACCTTTCCGAGCCTCTCCGCCTCGCGCTTAAGAGCGGTACGGGCGCGATTACGGGGCGCCTGGAGAAAATCATCCAGGCCGGCCTTGATGACGGGTCCGTGACGATCACGGACCCCGTCCCGGTTGTGGCGCAGACGTTGTACGACCTGTGGCTCGGAGCCAGCGTGATGGCAAAGATCCAGCGGACGCCCGCACCAATGGACAATGCACTGACCCTTACGGCTCAGATACTCAACCGATAGCAAATTCTCGTGCCCCACCGGCGGCGCGAGACATTTAGCTCCTAAAACAGACCGGTCTACTGGTAGCAGATTGTCGTGAAGATTCTTATGGTGCTCACATCCCACGATCAGCTCGGCGACACCGGTAAGAGGACCGGTTTCTGGTTCGAAGAGCTCGCCGCCCCCTACTGCCGCTTCATCGAAGCAGGAACGGACATCACCCTCGCCTCTCCCGCGGGCGGCCAGCCGCCCCTGGATCCGAAGAGCAACGAGCCGGATTTCCAGACCGACGAGACACGCCGCTTTGACAGTGATCCCGCGGCACAGCAGGCCCTGGCCAACACCGTGCGGCTGGACTCGGTCTCCGTCGATGACTTCGACGCCGTTTTCTACCCCGGTGGACACGGCCCGCTCTGGGACCTGGCCGAGGATCGGGACTCGATCGCGCTGATCGAGGCAACCTACCGCTCCGGAAAGCCGGTCGCGCTGGTCTGCCACGCCCCCGGCGTGCTGCGCCACGTCCGCAATGGAGACGGCTCACCGCTGATAAACGGCCTGAAGGTCACCGGCTTCACCAACTCCGAAGCAGACGCCGTGCAGTTGACCGATGTCGTGCCCTTCTTGGTCGAAGACAAGCTGATCAAGCTGGGCGGTGACTTCTCCAAGCTTGGTGACTGGGAATCGTACGTCGTCGAGGACGGCCTGCTAATCACCGGTCAGAATCCGCAGTCGTCGGCGGCAGCCTCGGACATCCTGCTTGCCAGGCTGAACACCCCAACCGCCTAAGCGGTAACAGGGAGATTTCCCGATTTTGCGCACACGCCCGGTACCCTCCCGGGTGCCGGGCGGACAGAGCCGCTTCTCGAGATACAGCAGGCAGACGCCGGTTTTACCGGTTACCCGGGGGCCTCGCCGCCGAACGGCCACGGAACCCATCACTACCATGTGGTGGTACACGCCACCGACATGGCAGCTAGGCTGTCATCTTGTTCGCCAGTTCGTGCTTCTCCTGGGTGACCGCCACCGGCAGGTTTGGCCTGACATTGTTGTCGAACCAAGCGTCGTGCTGCGTGGCCGCCTCCCAAACCTCCACAACGGTCATTCCGCCTTCGCTCTCATAGGCGTAGTGGGCGTTGAAACCGGGGGCCGCGATAAGTTTGTCCCTGAGAACGGTGGCGATGCCGTCATACTGTTCCCGGGTCAGGCCGGGCACAAAATTTTGTACCAGAACAGTCATGGCGGACTCCTTTGTAGGCGACTGCCGGCCGGGCGGACGGATCCCGCGGACAGAGCCGGCACAGCCGAAGCCTACGCCGGTAGCGTCGGCTGCGACAGGGCTGGATGGCGCCCCGTGGCTGCGCTGACACCGTCGTACACTGGGGTCACAACCAAGAAGTCACTCACCGGCAGATGAAGACAAGTCCGTTAGCTTCTTCAGTCCAAAAATCAGCCTCATACAGAACCGCCGACGCCTGCCATGCTGCGAAATGCTGGCGGCATCATCGCGACTAGGGCAGTCGCAAGAGCGCATCGCCGCCAGGAACACGTGTTCTTAGCGGCGATTGCAAAAGGTCTCAGGGAGATCAGGAACTACACGTTGAAGCGGAACGTCCCCTATATATAGGTGGGGAGTTGCAGGGCGTTGGATTCCGCTAGATTCCGGGCTTCTGATGGTTGGGGAGAAGTGGTGGAAGTCGAACCCTTGCGGACTTCTTGCGGACTGCAGGTGGCGGAAGGGCCCCATGCGGCGTCGCTGATGCGGGGGCCCTATTTCCCCCCGAGCACATGGCTAGCGTGTTCGTATGAGCGCCACGACGGACGCACTCCTCCGGACCCTCGACCGCACCAGCGAAGGCTGGAGGGAAACCATCATCAAAGAGCGTCTAGGTATGCGGGCGGCGGCGGCGCTTCGACTCTCCCCGTTCCTGGAACCCGAGGATCCCGTCTACATCGATGGAGGGGTTGCCTACACTCACGATTTGCCGGATGACACGTGCAAGAGTCTGCCCTGGGATACGCCCCACAGCGAACTGCATATGTCATTCGAGATCATCGTGTTCACCAAGTCGCTCTGCTTGTTCGATTCGGGGTTCTTCCGCCCCAACAAGCCCGAAGGGTTGCAGGTCGCGAGTAGAAGCAGTCTGCAGGAGCTTCGGTTATATGCCCCGGACGACCCCGCCCATCAGGGTCACTCGACTGCGGTCAGGTTTGCAAACGGCCTGTTCTTCTACGTACCCGTTTGGCAGGAGACCCCCACCCCGAGACGGTGGCAAGCGCCAAGAAGCTGGTCCGGACTCTCGTTGCGGACCTCGCCAAACGGTCAAAATAATCGAACCTGTGTTCTACTTTGAACCGGAGGCAAGGACCGGGATGAGGTGTGGCGTGCTGTGGGGCAGAACAAGCGGTACGGGGCCGCCTCCGTCGACAAGTGGCTTGAGGGGTGTGTTCTGCGTGAGGAGCCCATGTTGCTTACCGCGGTCGAGGTGGACCTGCCCAATGACCCCGCTCACATTTCGACAAGCCACGCCGCGTCTACGTTTGGGTTCGGTACCCCACCAAGGCTGTCCGGATCCAAGCACACGCTATTGCCTGGAACAGCAAAGCCGTAAAGATCCGCTTCCTCGAGCCCGCCATTCAGACAGAACGCGAGGGGTGGGTGTGGAGGAACGCAGTCACACCGCTGCCACCTTAGAGGTGCCTTTTGCGGCTGGCTACAGCTGCGGATGCAAATCGGTGAGGCGCACTGCTACTAAGATCTTGTTGTCGCGGCCGTCGCGAGTTCGAGCCACTCGTTCGTTAAGGGAATCACATGAAGAAAATTGTTGCAGTGTTGGGGGTAACGGCACTGTTCTTGTCCGGATGCTCAACGAATGAAACGTCAGCTACTGCTCCGTCGGTTGAACCGGCTAAACCTTCCGCTACCGCAACTCCGAGTGAGACCGGATCTGACGAGCCCGAGCGGTCCACCCGGGGCAACCTAGTGAAGGTTGTGGGGCAAGGAGGCGGCCGAGCGAATGAAGCCGGCGAACAGCTTGTCGACTTCGTGGTTAACTCAATCTCCGTTGACGTTCCTTGCACGGCCGAGTTTGCCACCGCGCCGGAGAACGGGCATTTCGTGGTTCTAGAGATGGCAGTGGAAACATCGCCAAAGCTAGCTGAGGACATCAACCCTGAGTTCTACACCGGCGGCTGGAAAGCGATAGCAGCCAACGGGACCACCTCTAATGTCATCCTTGGAACCGGTGCAGCATACTCCTGCTTCCCACAGTCAGAACTGTTGCCAAGCCTTATCGGTCCGGGTGAGAAAGCAGTCGGCAAAATAGTTCTCGATGTCGAAACACCTGAAGGGGTCCTTGTCCTCGAAGATTCTTGGGAATGGACGTATCCACAAGGTTCGTAGAGCTGAGTCAGCCCCCGTCCTGCCCCGACCCGTGGGTGTTGGGGTCGGCGTGTCAAGTCGAGCCAAGTGTGCCGTCGCGCTTCACCGCAACCGTGGGCGAGCCTCGCCCAAGGAAGAAAAAGCCCCCACTCGGTGAAGGGTGGGGCGCAACTCTGCTGCCGCTACGATAGGGCGGTCTCAAACGAACGAATGATCACAGGTTGGGGAACAATAGATGGCGCGCATAATCATGCCCGTAACGCCCGTCCTGCAGAAGCGGCTGCTCGATGCACGGATCTTCATGACGCTGCGCGGAGGGCCGATCGTTGCGAAGCAATTGACGGTGGACTCCACTGATGTGATCGAGCAGTACGCGGGCTTCTACGGCGGGCACGCGCTGTGCACTATGGGCTCATTCAGCTACAGCATGTCCTGGCTTCCCCCGGGTTTGAAGGTGGGCCGTTACTGCTCCATCGGCAAGGGCCTGGACATCCCGTGGACGCGTCACCCTTACGAGTGGGTCACTACCTCGAACGTCACCTATGAGAGAGGTGGTGCGCTCCTGTCCGCCTATTTGGAGGACAACCCCGGAGGTCTGACCTCGAGGTCGATCAAGGGGTTTCAAAAGCCCCTGCCTGTCATCGGCAATGACGTGTGGATCGCCCAGGACGTGACCATCAACAAGGGCGTCTCCATTGGGGACGGCGCGGTAATCGCTGCGGGAGCTATTGTGACCAAAGACGTCGCCCCGTACACCATCGTGGCGGGCGTCCCAGCCAAGCCCCTGCAGCCCCGCTTCCGCCCGGATTTGGCTGCGGAATTGCAGGATCTGCGGTGGTGGGACTATGAGCCTACGGACTTCTCACACCTCGACCTGACCGACCCGGACCTGTTCGTGAAGCAGTTCGGCCGTATGAAATCGGAGTTGGCCCCGTTCCGCCCCAGTACGTGGACTGGGGCGGAACTCGCCGCGGATCTTGCCGCCTAAACGATGATGGCGGTGAGTGCTCCGCCGCGCATGATCTGTCCTGCGGTTGAGTGTTGCACGGTGGCCGCGCCGATTCTCGACGCCTACGCTATGCCGGCTGCACTATCGGGGTGGTGAATCCTGCGATGAGGTTGCCGTCGATCATCCCGCCCGTTGAGGTACCGGAGTAGAGGATGCCCACCGGCCGTGTCTGGTCTTGGATCAATGAGTTGCTCGATGCCTTGACCCAAGTGCAGGAATCCACCGCAATCGGTGTGTTCGTAGAGGATGTTCCGCGCATACCGCGCAGCGTGTTTCCCGTGATCGATACGGCGGCGCAGGAAGTAACAGGCGGATCGCGTATCCGTCATAATCTCGGATCACATTGGCGCTGATGATGCTGTCAAACGAGCCGACGCTGAGGGAAATGATTTGGTGGTAGCAGCCCTCTACAGTGTTCCCTGGGATCACGGCCCGGTCCACAGCAACCCCGAAAAGCAACCGCCGGACAGTCTTGGCAGTGTTCCCCGTGACGGTAAGTCCGGTTGTGTATGCGGCGTAGATGGGGTTTGCTCCGGCGCTGGCAGTCGGGTCTGACGTGCACTGAACAAACCTATTGTTTGAAATTTCCACCGCGGACGCCTTACCCCAGTGGTTGAATCCCCGGATACGTAGATCAGGTTGGGCGAGGTGTTCGCGGAAGTGTATCCCTCGAAGTGGTTCCCACTCACCCTGATATTTCGCGGCACCAGCGGCACCGCATAGGTGATGTTCGATGCCGTGTTCGCCACGTCGGCCAGGGCCCGCCCAAGGTGGGTGCGGTAGAACATGATCCCTGTGGCCGGCTGGTTGGTGGTGGAGATGAACCGGTTGTTCACCACGGAAACCCCGTCCGCGGCGACGAAGTGAAGGATCCCGAAGTAACTGCTTGTCGTGTCCGATACAGCGTCCTGGATCAGGCAGTTTGAGACGGTGATGTTGCGGTAGTAGCGGCCCTCGATGGAAGCGTGGCTACCCACCGGGTTCGGCGCCGGGTAGGTGGTCCCTCCAACCGTGAGCGGCAGGAACCGGCACCCATCAACGATGACGTTGATGGTCGACCCGCGGCACTTCTACGCCTCTGGACTTATTGCCTCGGGGTGTGATGTCGTCACCGTACAGGGGGCACTGGGCCATGCGAAAGCGACCACAACCCTCAATACCTACTCGCACCTCTGGCCTACCGCAGAGGACCGCACTCGCTCCGCAGCCGGGGCCATGATGGCGGAAGCGTTGGCGATTCCTGCGGGCTCAGTGCGGACTGGCGTGACGTTCTGACCCCCTGACTAGGCCTTATGCCGTTTCCCTACACGTTGAAGCGGAACTCAACCACGTTCAGTAGCCGATAAACCTCTGCTTGCAGGGGCGCTCGAGGCTAACCCTTACTTTTGATGTGACCGGACCGCAGCACCCACTCAGACCCCTGACGTGCGGCTGCTGCGTTGTGGCTGGTTCTCGTGCTCGGCTACTGGATGATGGAGTCAATCGATCTGGGGGTCGTTATGGGATCGGCGTGGCGGTGGAGAACCTTCCAGTCACCGTCTTCCAGAAGGAAGATCGTGGTTACCCTCAGGGCTATCGGTGACAGCTCGTCGGATCCGCCGATCTTCACCCGCGTCCGTTCCAGCTCCACGATGTATGCCAATTCGGTGCCGATGAACTCTGAAATCCGCTCGAACCTGGTCGGCTCACCTTCGTGAAAGTGGGAAATCGCGTGATCCATCGTCCTCTCTACGCCATTCCAGCCCCGAACCGGCGGGCCGAGAGGATTGGCGAGAGTGACGTCATCCCGCTTCGAAATCAGCTCCTTCATCGGCGCAGAATCTCCGGTGACGACCGCATCGAGCGCATGATGGTACCGCTCCACGATCAGATCAACAGGAGTTGACATTGGTACCCCAACCTCCGCTCTTGCGCCCTGCCGCCGAGCGGCCGCGACACTACCGCCATGGTGGCACCGCCTCAGGAGGACGTCCAGTAACTTTCGTTCACCCTCAAATCCGATGCGGAGCTTCGGGGAACTTTTGGAAGAGAAATCCCCTCCCACGCCCAAACTTAAACTCCGCCAGGTCGCTCTCGCGGGCTCGGTTACGGTTCACGAGTCCTATCCTGGGTCGCCGGCGTGCTCAACAGTGCCGTTTCGTGCCCGCCATCGAGGAGCGCCCGGGCACGGCATCGGTGGTCGTTCAAGGTGGTCGGGTCCATGTTCTCAAGCAGGGAGACGATCATCCGCATGCGCGGGTTCGCTCTCAGGACCGCGCGGTGATCCTCGACAAATGTCCAATACAAGCCATCCCAGTCGGCCATCCACTCCCCCGCAGGAAGATCTGACATCTTCCGCAGATAGTTGCTCCCCGACACATAGGGTTTCGTGGTGATCTCCTCCCCTGCAGCGAACTGGCTCATCGCGTAGACGTTGGGAACCATCACCCAGTCGTACGCGTCGATGAACATCTCCATGAACCACTCGTATACCCGGTCGGGATGAACCCGCAGCAGGGACATCGCGTTGCCGAGCACCATCAGCCGCTCGATGTGGTGGGCATACCCGGTGGCAAGCACGCGGGAGATGACCATGTCCACGGGCGCCAGCCCGGTGCTCGCATCCCACCACCCGTCCCCGAGTGCGTTCTGGTGCCCGAGGTGGTTCGAAGTGCGCATCTGCCGGCCGCTGGTCCGGTAGGTGGCCCGCATGTATTCACGCCAACCGATCACCTGCCGCACGAACCCTTCCAGGGAGGCGAGTGGGGTATCGGCATCTGCACCCTCGAGTACCGCTCCTACGAGGACCCGCGGGTCCAGCAGTCCGATGTTCAACACGGCCGTCAGCAGGCCGTGCGCGATGAACGGATGCGCGGTTGAGATCGCGTCCTCGTAGGGCCCAAACTCGTTCAGTCGTTCCCTGACGAACTCCTGCAGGTGCTGACGCGCTTCGTCCCCGCTGGTGGGCCAGGCGAACAGGTGGGGGTCACCCGGAGCGTCCGGAAACTCAGCACTGACCCAGGCGATCGCGAGGTCCACCTCACGATGCATCCCGTCACCGGCTCCGTCCCCCATCAGCGCTTCAATATCAAGGGTCCCTTCGCGTTGGTGGACGGGATGGCGGGCGAAACGGCCCACGATGTGGGGGGTGTAACCGCGGGGAAGTTTCTTACGGTTTTCGGCATCGAAGGACCACCTCCCGCCGAGGGGTTCCCCGTCGTCGACCAGAATGCCGAGTCGACGACGTTGCCACACATAGAAGTCCTGCATTCGGGAGTCATTTTGCGAGAACCAGTGGTCGATCTGCGCGCGGTCGGTGAAAAAGTTCGGTGTCTCGAACACGTCTTCCCGGCGCATCGGGTATCCGCCGTCGGCGAGCGCCGCGAAAAGATCCCGCTCGAGCCAGTCATCGACCACGTCGAACCAGGTCACCTGCGCCGGGTTGCGGTTCCGGATGAACCCGGCGAGCTGATCGGAGGAGCTACTGTCGGCATCGCTTCTGAGGACTTCGACCTCGTAGCCGTGCTCGCTCAAGCGGCGGGCGAAGCGGTTCATCGACGCGCGATGGAGCACCAGCTTGTGGGAATGGAACGCGTACTGGCGGAAGAGAAGGTCATGCTCGATCAGCACGAAGACGGTGTCACCAGCGGCTTCGAGATGCTGGTCGAACAGCTGATGCGGCAGGACGAGGCGCACACGCAGGCCGGAGTTCATGCCTAACCATAGGCCGGCCCGGGCTGAGAGGACCGAGGTACCAGATGGCGAAGCGGAACTCGCTTTCTACCCGGTAACCGCCGTTCCCCTACACGTTGAAGCGGAACTCGACCACGTTCCGTAGGCGAATAACCTGTGAGCGGGCCTTCGGCAGGTCCTCAGGTAGCCAACTTCCTACTCGCTCTCCACGGAGTGTGAAAACAGCTGGAAATGCCATTCGAGCACCGCTGGGAGCCGGAAACGAAGAATCAGTCGTCCGGCGGAACTATTCTGACTTTCGGCGCCGACTGTTCCGGGTGATCCGAGCCACCTTGCTCGCCGCACCCAGATAACGTTCAGCAAACCCCACTGGTCAAACATGAAATGCGTAGGCAGAATGTGAGTGGTTTCCGCGCAGCCCAGCGCGCAGGGTCCACCATCGCCGGTCTCAATACTGCATTTCCCGGAAAGGGGCGCGGGAACCGTGTCTATGAACAACCAGAAATCCGCGAGAGCGTTTAGGAGTTTCTCCGCCGCCACTGCACTGGTCCTCGCGGCCGCAGTCACCACAGGCTCCGCAGGCATCGCCGCCCCCGGCCTCGCCTCACCGGTCACCGCCCAGTCCGAGATGCCCATGGCCGAGGGCGTGCCAACGATCACCGGCACCCCAGCCCGGGGGCAGACACTCGCAGCCGACCCGGGAACATGGGCCCCGACCGACGCCCAGTACACCTATCAATGGTTCTACGGCGGCACCCCCATCCCCGGGGCGACGAATGCCACCTATGTTCCCGATGAACAGACCGTCGGCTACGCCCTCACCGTTCAGGTTTCCGCCACCGCGCCGGGCTACATCCTGACCCTGCGGGAATCGGCCGAGACTTCCAGGGTCACCGCCCAGGAGGCGGTCGAGAACTTCACCGCACCGAGGATCGACGGGCTGGCCACCCAGGGATACGTCCAGCGCGCCACCCCTGGGACCTGGACCCCTGGTACGACGGTGTCCTACCAGTGGCTGCGCAATGGGGTGCCGGTACCCGGGGCCACCACATACTCCTACAAACTCGGAGCCGACGACTACAGCCGGCAGATCTCCGTGCGTGTCACCGGGTCCCTGGCCGGGCGCACCCCCACCATGGCGACCTCCGCGCTCACCCCGAGGGTGAACCGCTACATCGTTCACAACACGGCGCTGCCGGTCATCACCGGCACACCGGCGCGCGGGCAGGTCCTGAGCGCCTCGACCGGCATCTGGCGAGGGGACGGGCCCTGGACTTTGAGCGGAACCTACTCCTATCAGTGGTACCGCGCCGGGGAACCGATCATCGGGGCCACCGCAGCCAGGTACACCCTTGTTGCCGCCGACGTCGGCAGCAGGATCCTGGTGAAGGTCACCTACCGTCCGGTGGACTACACCCCCAGGTCCGTCCTCAGCGGGGAGACCCGCCCGGTGACCCTCCCCCTCATCTCGAACACCGCCCTGCCCACCTTCACAGGAACCCTGAAGGCCGGATACCTGCTCACCTCCCGGCCGGGCACATGGACGCCCGGGGTCACCCTCAGCTACCAGTGGCAGCGCAACGGGGCCAACATCACCGGCGCAACCGCCCCAACCTACAGGCTGAGCACCCTCGACCGCGGCAAAGGCATCCGGGTGAAAGTGATTGCCCGCAAGGCCGACCACACCTCAACGTACCGGCACAGCGCGACCAAGGTGATCCTCTACTCCCGATAGGCCTGCGTGACAGGGAAGTCCCAAGGGGCATCCGATGGCCATAAATTCACTTTGGATGAGCGATGCTCCGGTGGGTGAAATTCATCCTCGCGTCATTTAGTCGATTCGATGGCAATCGGTTCTAGTCGGGTATGGAGACCGCACGTTCGCTTTTCCATTGACGAAGTTTCTCGCCCCAATACAACAATGACCGGCCCCGAACCTGCCAAAGCAGGCGGAGCCGGTCGTTGTACGAGTCACTTAGCTCACCCGAGAATCCCCGGGCCAACTCGCCACGTAAAAAGCTAGGCTTCAGACGTTGAACCTGAATTCCACCACGTTTCGTAGCCAAAAAACGTCTGTGAAGCTGACCTACTTCTCGGCTGTGTCCGCGCCGCCATCCTTGAACCCGCTGACTTTGTGGTCGGCGCGCTTTTTGGGTCTGAACAGCCCTGCGACGCTCTCCCCCGCTGAGCCTGCCGTACCAGCAATTGCACCGCCCGTTCCCTTGAATTTGTCGCGCGCCTGCGGCTGGTCCGGGATCCCGTCACCGTCAGTGTCCAAGCTCCGGAACGGCTGGGTCACCGCGCCGGCCGCACTTCCCACCCTGGAACTCACCGACCCCGCCGCACCAACTATGGCGCCGCCGAGGCCCTTGACCCTGGTCAGCGCCTGCGGTTCATCCGGAATCCCGTCCCCGTCAAGGTCCACCCTGCGGAATGGTCGCGTGGAGGTGTCGGCTGCAATCACTACGCCCGCTCCCACTGCTGCAGCTCCTGTCACAACTCCGCCTCCCACTGCGGTGGCAGTGCCAGTCACCCAGGTGCCTGCGGTCTTCGCCGCGTCCTCCAAGGCGGCGAGAGCACGATTCTGTTCAACCTCGCCGTCATCGGCGTCGGCCTTCTCAGGAATGGCCAGATGCCCTGGAAAGTCGTCCGGCGCAGCAGGGAATGCGGTCCGGGCAGCGTCAATGACCTCAGCGCCGAACACGAATCGCGCGACGCCTCCTACCAAGGCTCCAGCTCCATAATCGATTGCCGCCTGCTGCTTCCCGTTCAAGTTTTCCCGCACCGTGTCGAGCTGGCCCGTCTGGATGGTCCTAACTAGACTCTGCGCCGCCCCGGAAGGAAGCGTGTCCGCGAGGGTGTCCGCCCAATGCGACCAGTCCTCGCGGTTAGCGGCGACCTTCTGCCCGACGCCGACGGCGCCTTTCGAAGACACTTCAGCGAGGTCGGCAGCCATCGTCGCGATTTGCTGCTGGCTGACGCGGCCATTCGACAAGCCGTAAATAAGGGCGTGAGCCTGCTCCTGATCCAGATCCATTCCGTGAATGTCGGCGATTGCGAGTCCAAAGATCGCGGTGATTTCGAACTGCAACTGCTCATCACCCGCCGGGAGGAGGGCCGCGACCCGCTGAGCACCGGTTTTCGCCGTTCCGAGCGCCATATTCTTCGCCGCCACCTTCGCGGCTTCCTTACCCATATGTTTCACCGCCTCCCTGCCCGCCTTCTTGGCGGCCTTTTGGCCCGCACTCTTGGCACCCGCGGCCGCCGCACCAACGCCGGGTATCATCGCGATGCCTACATCGGCTGCGATCGCACCGACGGAAATGACAGCACCTGCGGTGGTGATCGAGGTGGCGTAATGACGCTCGAGCACCCTGATCAACTCGGCGGGCGTCGCGTCAGGACGCCTCCGGCGAAGCCTCAGGACATACTTGCGGGCTATCGAGTGACGAGCGCTGACCGCCTTCGCAATTTCGCGCGCGACCACCTCGCCGGAAAGCTCGGCCTCCACGGTCAAGGCTTCGATTTCGGCCATGAATTGCTCCTCGCTCGTTATAATTCCACGGATGATTGTGAACACAGATATCGGGTGAAAGTCGTCAACACCGCTTCCGCGAGTCTATTCGTGGAACTTGCGTGGCTCGGTCGGGACACATTCGGATTTCGTCGACAATGAGGCTCGCCCTCGATACAACGACACCCCCAAACCTACCGAAGCAGGCAGCGCCGGTTGGCCTGGGGTTCGACTCGTTCACTAGGGAGACCTTCGGCAGTCGCGCCAGATCGAGATCCAGTGTTGAGACACTGGACCCAAACTCCATGGTGTCGCCACAATTTGAAGCTATCTACCCGCCTTAGGACAGCAACGCCAGTGGAGGAGGTCTCTCGGCGGAGAGCCCCGATCGTCCGGGCTCAGGCCAACGGGGACAGTCGTCCGATTGTCCACCGAAGGCAAGGACGGTCTGTGCCGCCAGGTCGCAGCATGCCTGAATAAAGCCTTCGGCTCCCATGAGCCGCATCGAGTGCTTCCCGCCGGCAAGAGGCCAAAGCGCACCTGAGTCGTTCGATACCAATCGCGGATCTCCTCCGTGGCTGAGGATGTTGCGGAGCTTTCTCATGTCGGCCAGGTACGCCTGCAGTTCCTGCGTGCCGCTATAGACCCTCCATCGCGACCGGTTCCCGGCCGCGCCCGGAGTTCTCGTGCGGACGCCCCAACCATCTGCAAAGATCTGGACCCCGAGCTGCTGCCCAACTTGCCTAAGTCTGTCCGGGTTCAGCGGCAAGTGCCGCGTCTGTGAAGGGTCAAGGGAAAGCGCGTCGTTGAAGAAAGCTTCGACGGCCGCATACGTCATCGTGAAAATGCCCCAACGAAGCGCGTACTGCTTTGATGAGCGGCCGAGCGGCTCCCCGTCCTTCCCATCTAGTCCTTCGATGTCGCGGTGAAGAGTCACGAGCAGAGAGGGATTAACTAGACCATCGGCAAGTGAGTTCGCGGCTTGGATGACGGTCGGTAAGTGAGAATGAGCAGGCATATGTGGGATCGTATAGGTCACCTGCCAGTAAATGCTCGACGTAAGCAGCGAGCCCTGCCACCGTTTCTTCTTCCCGGGGCCCACGGGGAGCATGAACAGCTGTAAGGAAGCGATAAATTATCGCCATGCCGATCGGTGAGGTTCTTCCGATCGGCAGTATTTCGGGACTAGGAAGCAACTCCTCCCGAATCCGTTATGGCCGATAGGCACTTCCCGTGACGGAGCAGGTGACGCAGGAAGAAGGCACTCCGCGTACGTCTTCATCGTGCGGGACAATCGTGCATCGGCCTCCGATGGGAGTCCTAGCGTTGAAACTTCCGTCGCAGGGTGAGCGGTGAGGGACCGGAGAATGAACCCAACGCGTCCGGTAACGGGGCACGACCTGAGCTTCAGTTGAAGAACTCGGTCCGCACAATTAGGACCTTCATTCACCCTGGTTAGCACTGCCCCTGACCGGGCGGACCAAACCTGTGCGGGTGAACAGAGCCCGGCGGCTGACGCTCGTTCTCCCCGTGGAGGTAATACGGGGCCGTCGACCCTCACGTACTGGATGGAGGGTACAAAATCAGTCGCGCGCTCCGCGGTCTCGCGATCAGACCCACCAGTGGATTTGCATTCTTCCAATACAACCACCGATGCGCCTTGCCGGGTAAGCCTGGTTCTAACACCGCTTATGCGACGAAGGTGTTCTCCAAGTGCCATCGGAAAAAGGGCGCTGACTTGTCGTCGTGTTGGAGGCATTCGTTGCCGGCGAGACCATCCAGTAAGTAGTCGATGTCGGCCGTCACGGACCGGGACGAACGGACGACCTCGCCATCGGCATTGACAGCGATCAGTCCTCGTTCATACAGGCTGTCGCAACCAAGCAGGCAAATCAGCATGGCTACGGAGGCGAAGTCTTTGCGTTCCTCTTCACTGCACGCCCACCGCGGTTTGATATGTCCAGCAACGAGTAGACTCTCCGGCATTTCACGTTGGCACATCGAACACCGCAACGGTGATTCCTCGAGGAGGACGGCGCGTAGGTACTGCTGTTCCACTCTTCGCTTCGCCAGCATAAGCTTGTCCGTCTCGGTCAGGTCTGCCCCTGAGAACGGCTCTGCATAGCTGTTGATGTCCGTCTCGGGGATTGCAGTGACATCGATGGCAGCCAGCTTTAGTAGCTTCTCAGCGGTGCTTTCCGACAGCGGCGACAGGTAAATGCCCCGCTTCAACCCTCCATGCTTGTTGAGCGGACCGGTGCCACCCCACTCGATGAACGACACGTCTTTCCTCCGGTCTATTCTCAAGCCGCTGGCAAGCGGTTCGACCAGGACGAGCCAGCCGTCGTCTTTTTCGGTCCCGCTTTCTCTGTCCTGGTAGCCGGGTGGACGGTAGGTGACGGCGGGTTCGCTGACAATGATGCTGACAGTTCTGATGAACTGACCGTCATAGTGGAACACTACGTCGCCCGGACGCGTGTTCCCAAGGGCGGCGGAGCCTGCTCGACGAGCCCCCTTTGCGTCGAAGAAATTGGTCCATAGAGTTCCTTTCACCCGCTCGAAATTGTTGGACTGATTCGCCCACCAATAGTTGGTCACTTCATCGTCCCTTCGGCTGGTCATGGGTAAAAGGTTATCCGGCTCTTCAGGGGCGGGGGAAATGGCGCGCTGACGTGAATTTCGTACCGCGTTCCGGTGGCGCTGTGCAGCAGGATACAAGTTCGGTAATTGTCCGCGTTGCTCATCTATACGACAGAAGAGCCCGTCTCAGTGCGTTCCTGGAGTGCCGTTGACCTCGCCGTTGGCATCATTCTGGGCCGGAACAAGTGCAGCTAGGACGCAACATCCTAACCACCTCGACCTAGTTGACCGGGTTGTTTCCCCTGCGTTCGGTCATTGTCGTCCTCCGTCAGTCACCTCCGTCCCCCTACAGGGCAAATGGCCATTCGCACACCATCACCATCACCTGAAGGTCGAAGTTCTTTCTGCGGTACCCCAGCAGCTCATGAACCTCTTCCGGCGCGACGCACATTTTGACGCCTGGATTCTTGAAATACGCGAACGGCGGGTATTCCAACACGTAAGCGCCCTCGAAAAGGGAAGCATCGACATTGTCGATCTGATGGGCGATGTCCATATGCGCCCCAAGAATGCAGCGGAGGTCGGCCCCGCCCTCGTGGTCACCGGCTTCAACCTGCGCCCCGGTCTCCTGCCAGCTGCTTATTCCCGCCCGGATTGAGCAGCGTCGCTCCGACGGTGTATCTGGCCCGTTCAGGCGATCCATCATGTCGTAAAGGACGGACCCAAAGTAGCCTAGTAGAGCGACTCCAACGAGCTTTGGACCACCGTTCTTTCCTACGCTCACAATGTCTCCAATCACTTGAGCCCGCATAACAGGCGTCGGCCGCCCAACCCTCGCTGCCTGGGCGGTCAAGATAGGTTCACCATCCCATAATCGCTCGGTCGGCGCTCCGTTTCGGATTCCGGCTATGCTGTCGTCCCAACCAGTACTAAGCCCACCTTGGGGAGGTGGCCTCCGTTGTCCGCCTATGGTGGCTGAAATCCCGCCGTTGGAGGACCCCTTGACCACCGCACCTGAGACAGTCGCCACCTACTCAACCGTCGATACGCCCCGCGACGCAGCCGACCTCGCGGCACTGCTGTGCCACCCCGAGCGGGACCACCCGGTGGTGGTGATCTCCTCAACGAGGGAGGGGCCACGGATTGATCCGGCCGCCGTCGCCAGGCGTCTCGGAAACAAGGCCACGGTCTACCTCCTGGCCACACCTGCGGTGGCCTACCCGTTCGATGAGGCCATGCCTGAGGAGACGTCCGTCTACGGCGGCGCCGCCCGCTCCTACCCGACCGGGACCGCATGGCACACCAACCAGAGAACCTCCGTGCTCCGCCTGGCTTACTCGGATACCGAGGCCCGCGACGCTGTCGACCTCCTCGCCCAGGACATCGACAAGATGGATCCGTACGCGCCGCCGGTCACCACCTCGAGCACCCCGGCCCGCTCAACGGTGCCCGACGCCGTTGGGTGCGAAGTCTCCATGCTGCTGCCCCCGGACGGGGCGCTGGTGAAACTGGCTGACGGCATGGCCCGCATCGACACCTCCACCCTGGCCCCGGGGATCGCGCCGGAGCGCCTGTTCACGCCGGGCCAGAAGCTCACCGGCACCGTCCGGGACGGGCTGCTGACCATCACCTCCGGCATCCATACCGTCGCCGAAGCCGTCGCCCACGCCCGCGCCGGCACCATCCACCCGGCCCTGGTCCTCAACGAGAAGCGCATCGCCCTGTTCCCCGGCCTGGTCGTCCGCCACGCCTCCCCGATGACGCCGGGCAGTGTCATCGCCGTCCGCGTCGAACTTTCCGGCCGCGCCGACGGCAAGGCCTGGAAGTTCTCCACCGCACAGGACCCTGAACCGGAGTCAATCACACCGGCCCTGCCGTTCTGCGTCGGCGCTGAACCCTGGATTGCCTGGAGTCCTCAGGCGGCGCAGCCGCGTGTGGAGACCGCTGAATTCATCGAGCCTGCGGATCCGCAACCGGGTCCGGAAGGGGAAGAACCTGCCCCAGCTGAAGATGACGTGCCGGGCACGGCCGATGAGGTTGAGACGCCGCCTGCGTCCGCGCCCCCCGCTGCCCCGCATACCGACGTCGCCTCCGCTCTAGAATTGATCCGGACGACGCTGCACGATCTCGACGAAACGAACCGCCGCCTCGAAGCCGAGACCGCCGCGTTGCGTCATGCGGCTTCCAACCAGAAGCCGGCCGGCCCGGTGCCCTCCCCCGGGCCCGGCGGCGCCGCTCTGGACCAAGCCCAGCGGCAGGTTGCCCTGCTGACCCGGGAGCGGATCGAGCTTGTCGGGGACCTTACGCGGGCGCTCGGTGATGCGGACACCCTGGCCGCTGAGAACACCGCCTTGGCCCATGAGAACGAACGCCTGCGCGAAAGTGTCCGTACCGAACAGACCCGTGCTGCCCGTGCCCGTCAGCTCTCCCGGGAAATCTCGGCGGGCGCAGACACCGGCCCGCTGTTCGCCGACCCCGCCGACCAGTTCCGCCACGAGGTTTACGTGGAGTGGGCGACCCGCATTCCGGCCGCCTCGAAGGCGGAGATGCCTCTGGCGGACTACGGCTTCACGGAGAGCTTCCTGCCCAGCGTAGAGAAAATCCAGGGCGTGGACCGTTCCAAGATTGTCGCGGTCGCGGTGGAGGTGCTCACCGGCATCGCCGACACTTCCTCCGGCCGGGACATGCACAGGCTCCGCGGTGGGCCCAAGGCCGGTACCGGCTTCATCGAGCACGCCGAGCATGGCACCGCCTGGCGGGTGGCCCTGCAGGTCGGCACGGCGGCGGCCCGGCGGCTGCACTTCTGGCGCGGCACCGACGGCAAGATCACGTTCGCCACCGTCGGTATCCACGACGACATGGGCATCTGAACAGAACAGCGTCTCAGGACCGCGCTTCCAAGGCACCTCAACACAGCGACCAATAAAACCGCTTCCCCTAGCGAACAACAGTGACGGGTTTTGTCTGCCAGCTAGGGAAGAATAATCGGATGGCGCAAACGACGGACCGGGAAGCTTTGATTATGCCCTCCACTCGGCAGATTAATTTCTCAGGCGCGGGAGCCGCGGCTTCCGCGGCCCAAGCCCTGACGCCCATCTCCCCCAACGCCGCCATAGCCGAACTCGGCACCTCAGCGGTGGCGGCCCGAGCCCTGGAGTCGATCAGCCCCTCCCTCAACGCCTCCATCGCCAGCAATCTGGGTGATGGCTTCGATACCCCCGTCAGTGCTTGGCTTGCTGACTATCTCGTGCAGGAGTTTAATTCTCTCTCCGAGCAGTCACCTCGAACCCGTGGCAGGTGGGGTCGAACAGTAAATAAGTGAGGCCTGATAACGCAGTTTGGGAACATAACTGGGCCCGACGACGCGGTTTGGGCAAGTCCGTCGCTAACCAATGGGCGGCACGCGTTGCCCCGGCATACATAGGACCCGCACGCCGATATCCCCCAACGCGTGGTTAACCCGGCAAGCGTATATGCTTCCCGCGAGACTGGGACGCAATTTAGGGGGAGCTCAGTGGCAAAGACCAGCGGCGAAGACAAGCGGATCGGTCAGCTGAAGGACCATCATCAGCACAACGCGATGAGGAGAACCAACGATGATCGTCGACGCTAGCATCACCAGCGATCACCGCAACAGAGCACAGGACGCTGCTCTCGTCGGCGTCGGGCCTCGCGTCGCGGTCTGGAAGGTGCGGGATTTGCTTGCCGACGAGCGCATCCGCATCCCCGACTACCAGCGGCCTTACGCGTGGAGTGCGCGCAATGCGGCCGAGCTCGTGGATGACATCAGCCAATTCACGAGGACGGGCGACTACCGCATTGGTACCGTGATCCTGCATGCACGCCAAACCGAGGAAGGCGAGGTGCTCGACATCGTCGACGGGCAGCAGCGCCTCACGACGCTGCATATCCTCGCTCGAGCACTTCGAGACACGAAGCATGACCCGGAGTCACGAAAACTGGCACCGCTCATGCTCTCGCCGTTTGGTGCAGAGCACACTGCGCAGCAGGTCCGCGAGAATGCGCGGCACATGCAAGATACCGTCCGTACGTGGAGCGCGGAGCGCGTGCGCAACTTCGCGGATTCCCTCTTCTCCCGATGCGAGGTCGTCGTGGTTACATTGGCGAACCTCGATGAAGCCTTTCAGATGTTTGACTCCCAGAACTCGCGTGGACGGTCCCTCTACCCCACCGACTTGCTGAAGGCATTCCATCTTCGTGAAATTGGAAGCGGTCTGCATGACGCCGCGGCCAAGCGAGAGCTGATCGAATTGTGGGAGGAGATCCCCGCAACCCACGTGAACGCACTCTTCAGCGAGTATCTCTTCAAAATTCGTCGATGGGCGAGCGGCCGCAACGTGCCTCGGGAGGGATTCACAAACGATTCGATCGCCATGTTCAAGGGCATTCGGGAGCGAGATGCCGCGAACCTTGAGAACCGGTGGGCCCGACCGTTTGTCTACGCCAAAAACTTCACCGATGATTACCGCTCCCAGAACGCCACACTGGTGCAATTCGGGATGCTCGAACCCATCGAATACCCACATCAGATTGATCAACCGGTCTTGAACGGCGAAACTTTCTTCCGCATGGTGGCGCACTACTACGCGCTTAGCGTTCGCCTCGGTCTCTTGTCCTTTTGCGACGACAACCTGCCCAGCGATATGCACGACTCACTAGGCGAAGCACGTTCGGCCGTGCTTGAAGGCATCGACCGCCAGAGTGGGCCCGGAGGCAACCGATCTCGGTATGCCTATGTTCGCGGGCTGCTCGACGCCCTGTTGTTGTATTACACAGACAGGTTCGGAAACCAGGATAGGGATGCCTTCGCTGTGCTCGCAGGACGCTTCATCATGATTCCTCGCGCGCAACTTTACGCCGTGCGCCGAGAGTCAATCAACGACCACGCCCTCGGAACGAAAAAAGGTCCCACCTCGGTGAACTTCTTCCACGAAATCCGCGACGCCCGTACCAGTCGCGAAGTCCTTCGCCATCCCATTCCTCGCCCCCGTCCGTATGGCACAGATGAGTCAAGATTCAATGAGGCAGACGTGGCCGCGATGGATGCACTCTGGACCGTCCGGTCGGAGTCCGACGCATGACCGGGCAGCCGCGGTTCGTGACCGTGCGCGAGCTTTTTGACGGCACGCGTCAGTTTCGCGTGCCAATCTATCAACGCGCCTACACATGGGAAAAGCGAGATATTGAGATTCTCATCCGTGATGTCGCTAGCGTGCTAGGACGCCCGTCCTACTACATCGGCTCTCTTGTGCTGCACGAGGGTCGCGACGTCGAGTCGGACCGCTCGGTGTTCGAGGTCGTCGACGGCCAACAACGGCTCACCACACTCTTCATCACGATGACACACCCCGCGCTTCGTGGGAGGCTGAGCGGCTTGCTGAAGCCATTCGAAATAACGGATCAGCTGCTCTCGTTCGAAGAACGTAAACGCTCGAATCTCGACCTAGGAGCCCTCGCCCGTGCGACTCCTGGGGGGTCCGTCCAGCTGCAGGAGGACGGTATAAGGGCAGGCGCCGACGCGGTCATGAACCTGCTAGGCAATGAGCAACGCCTGGCACGCGTGCTCTTAGATCAGGGCATCCCGGGCCATACGCAATCCGAGTTCCTCGTCGACCGCGTGCTGTCATTCCTACTCGATAACGTGCGGATCGTCTTGACAGAGCTGCCCCGACATACAGACCTCAACCACTACTTCGAGGTGATGAATACCCGAGGGGAGCAACTCGAGAAACACGAAATTGTGAAGGCGCGCCTACTTGGACTCTTCGGTGACGATATTAAGCACAGGGCCCTGTTCGCATCGATTTGGGATGCCTGCTCAGACGTCACGCGGCACGTGCAGGCGCGCTTCAATACAGCTGATAGGTCCCGACTGTTTGGTGACCCTGCCCGGAACAAAGACACCGGCTGGAGCACGTTTCTCCCTAGCAACATCGAGGAGCTCGTAGCCGCTGTCCAACAACCCAGCAACGAGCCCCGCCAAAACGTAGTCGATCTTGACTCTGTCCTCGAAGCCTTGGACGACTCCACCAGCGCAGTCGATTCCCTGTTCGACGACGATGATGCCAGCCGATATGGGGCCATCATCGACTTCCCTAACTTTCTGCTACACGTGCTTCGGCTGCATACCAGTGGAGGTGCAGGCGGCACATCAGGAATTGCGCTCGACGACAAGCGGCTTGTAGTGCAATTCGAGCGGAGCGTCACGACGGCGCAAGGGGCGCTGGACTTCGCTTTTAGGCTGCTTCGCACGAAGTTTCTGTTCGACAACTTCATCATCAAGCCACTCGACGAGCCCGGAGATAACGATGGCTCCAATTGGGTGATTCACAGCCGGCACTACACGCAATCTGGCACTCGTAATGCAACCCTGTCGTCTCGGAATCCATTCGAGCAGAACGAGAATCAGCAGGTGCTCATGGCACAAGCAATGTTCCAGGTCACACACCAGGGCAGGATCTACAAGGAGTTCCTCTACAAACTACTCAAGTATCTCGACGGCGCATGGACGCGGTTTCAGAAGATTGACGGCGGCGCCTTCATCCAGCAGATCCACCGGATGGCTGAGCAGGATCTCGATGCCCTGGACCTGCGCACAGGAGACGGGCTCGACAGCGGCACGGGTGTCCCGCACTTCGCACTAAACCTGCTCGACTACAAACTCTGGTTCATGCAGCAAAGTCGCCAGGTCGCCGTCGACCTGCCATCGGTCGCTACCTCAGGATTCCGGTTCGCGTATCGCACGTCGATAGAGCACTTCCTCCCAACAAACTTCGCCGAAAGCGATGAGCAACGCTCTGTGGTGAACGACTTTGGGAACCTGTGCCTAATGACGAGGACGGAGAACTCTCGGCGCTCGGACCACACCCCGGACTGGAAGGTGGAGAAATACGGCGAGGTCGATCAGAGTCTGAAGCTTCACTACATGTGCGCCCTGCAGCGAATCGAAAAGGCATGGGGGCCCGAGCAGATCACCCGGCAAGGAGGACTCATGCGGAAGGTGCTCTTCACTCCGCTGCCTACATAGCCACGGTCGGGCAGAAGCACAAACAGTTCGACGGTGAACGCGACCATACAAGGAGTAAGTCGGTGCGGGGAGGCCCGTCGTTGACCGAGCAGAAGCCCGGCGACCCGGCAATGGGAGAGGTGGTGGAACTACCAACGCGAACCAAGCGTCACTGCTCGGGCTCAACCCATAGCTCCAGCTCGGCGAGCATCACCTCTTTGGTTGGTGCATCGACAGTGTCACCCGTATTCGGATCGTCGACCTGTGATCCCAGGTAGCGGTCGACCAGCGTAAGCGATACCCGATTGTACGGAGGGTTTTCCCGCCACAGAGTTGCTGGGGGGCGCACCCCGAGATCCTGACGGTTTTGCATCTCATATTCCGGCAGGGTGCGCAACGAGATACGGTGCGGCTCCCCGTCACCGAGACTGACCTCCACCGTGCGAACGCGGTCCGCACGCATGTAGGAAACCCAATCACTGGCGTTGCCATTAACTACGCACAATAGAGCAATTGGTTGAGGACTTGTGAAAGTCAGTTCGATCCAGTCTGTGGGGGTTTCAGCCGAGTCTGCTCGGGAGGACTCAGTTTCTGGTACCCACCCAGAGCCAGGGCGACCGTCGAAGGCATTCATTTTCCTTCGGCTTTCCTCATTGAGCTCGGACGACGCTTCGACGGTTGCTGTGCCCTCTGCTTCCATAGTTGCAACGTCTAGTAGCTCCAGGCCCCGAGGATCCTCACACGTGGGCTCCACGTAGTGCCACCGACTCAACGCCTGGTCGAAAAAAGGAGTAAACGGTGCCAACGCGATGGCAATCACCACTCCGAGAATCGTTAGCACGACTTGCCCGAACATCTTGGCCAGCCATCCGAGCATCTTGGCCGACCACGACTTTTTAACTGGGGGATCAGTCATGGCTGATCCTGGGCTCCTCCGGGGGGCAAGTCAAGGTTTCTGGAGGCGGATCAGGGACAAACAGGTAGCCGCATGAGAGTGCGTGTCTGCCTTTAGCAACGCCTACGACTTCAGGAACCACCGCACCCAAGCCCTCACCTGCTGGTTAGAGTTTTGCAACCACCGCCGCAACCACAGCGCCCTCGGAGGACTAGCACCCGTCAGCAGGTGCGACGAACCTGCTGGCTGAGTACAGCTCGTCTCCCACCATCAGCAGACATTGGATCGCCCCAACCGTCATGGACCTCAACGCTCACAACGTAAGGGACATTATGTTGTGGGCTTCTCGGAGCAGCCTTGGAAACGGATCCCGTGCGCGCGTTGCTTCTGCGTACTGGAATCCGCTCCGCAGCCTCTGAACCTTAGATTCGCCGCAAGTGTTCAGCTTCTACCGACTCGACGAGGCGCGGCGTTTCACAATCGCCATACCTTCCAAGTGCGCGGCCTGGAATGACCTCCACCTCTGTGCGAGAGCTCGATCCACGAGGCGGTAGCCGGACTCTGAGGGGTGCTTGACGAGTTCCGTGGTGTCGTAGCTGAGCCCTTCTGACGCCAAGAACATCCGATGCAGTTGGCCTCGCGGTGGTTCTCGGTGGACTGCGTCGGCAAGGGTTTTCACTATCAGTACCTCGCCCGTGTCGGCACATCTGACGGGCCCCTCACGAAATGCATCGGTGCGGAACTGCCTCGTGATGTCGATTGCTTCGAAGGTAAGTGCCTCGGCGACGCGCGCTCGCTGTCTCGGTGGGCTTAATACGTCGGAGTAACTGAACGGGATCAACCCCTCACGGCCGGTCTGTTTCGCGCGAAAGCCGTTAGATGCGTATCCCAGATCCCTGTTCGAGCAAACCACCCAATGTTCGATACCCTTTCCGATCTTGTCCTCCGCTTCGGGGTGTTCCCTTGCCAGCGCTGTAAGCAAACCAGACACATACGTGTCTGCTACTTCCTCTCCCACCTCAAGGCGTCCCAGTTCTTTACTGAGGATCTCCTTGACCTGACCTTTCCTGCTGAAGTGGTACTCACCAACCTGGTATTCCATTCACTCTCCAAAAACTCGAGATCCGTAGGGCTGCACCCGTCGAAGCAAACCAAGGGACTGCTACAGCAGGCAACCATACCCGGGCCAAATGGGTGACGTTCGCCTACCGTGGCCACGATATCTGTGCTGCTTCAACCCCGCACTTCTAAGTGCAGGCTGCCACGCTGGGTGGCCGCTCGCATCTTCTCGCGGGCACCGGCGGTCAAGGCCACGAGGCCGTCGAGCTCAATGCGCCGTTGACCACGGCCACAACCTGGACAGCAGGAAGCTCGCTGCTTCGGATGAGCCTGCGGATGAAGAAGGGGTGACCTGAAGTTCGCGGACGACCTTTGCCGGCGGGAGCAAAGCCCACTTCCGGCACTGCGAGCAGTTCCATTTGGAGCGCAGTGTGCACCCGAACCGGTCGGCTAAAGTCACCGCATGGGGATTTCTGAGGTGAGAGCCGATTCGCAGGAGCCTGCCTCAGCGCCTCGGCCCGCATGGGCCGCGGCAGTGACGGCCGGTGTGACACTGCTGATGCTCCCAGCCCACTTATTCCTGGTATTCCTGACCTTCGCTGCATTGGAAACCAACGACACCAGCGGGCGGGGCGGACCCTTTAAGAGCTGCACCACGGAATCCGTCGAGTGCACCAGCCCCAACTGGGCGATGGCCCTCATCCTGGTCACCATCATGCTGGCCCTGTGCCTAGCGGCGGGACGCGAAGGGTTCCGCCGCGGCAGGTGCCGTCCCGGCCGGTACCTCCTTTCCATGTTGACAGCCCTCAGCGCCGTCCTAGGCGTCGGCATGAATGTCTGGTTCTGGGCGGCACTTATCATCTAGGACAGGACCTGCAATCCGCATCTTTCACGTGGACCCTCCGCCCCCGTAGGCTCTTTGCACACCGAGTATCCTGTGCCGTCATCCTCCGTCTACCCGCCCCGAACGGGTAGCCCCACAGAAGCCGCCTATGGCGCGAACACTTCAACCTCTTTCCCGCCACAAGTGTGCGGCCGGGCCGGTCTCCCTCCACACCGCCGATGGTGGGCGTAGATACATTGGAGAAATGGCTTCACTGCAGCGCAGACTTGATCAGATGGCGAACTTGGGCCAGCGCGGCTGGCGTGACGACGTCTCCGAAACCCGGGGTCCTTGAGGTCCTCGCCGGCCTGCGGCAGGGCGGGCTGATTGGCCCCGACGCGATCCTCAAGGACATGGGCTCCCGCGGCTTCAGCCGTGCCGACCTGGCCCGGTTGAAGCTGCTCATCCGGAGAACCCCCGCAGCGGCGCCTACTCCTCGTTGAGGAGGACCCGGATGGTGTGAAGGACCAGCTCGCGCTGGCGGGCGGTGAGCCGGTTCGCGCACTCAGGCAGCACGAACGGTTCGGGCTCGCCGACAGGCACTCCGGCCGCCTCCCGGAGCCGGGTCACGGGAATGTTCAGGGCGACCGAAAACGCGTGCAGGATCTTTTCCGACGGGATCTCCGGTGCCCCGCGCAGGTACTTCGAAATGGAGGTGTTAGTGACCTTCACGCCCCGCATCTCGGCGACAGCCTGGATGCGGCGAGCCGAAAGCTTCTCAGGATTCGAATCGTTGAGCAGGTTGGAGAGGCTGCTCATGCCCCGCAGCCTGCCGGGCGGTATCGACGACGAGAATGGCCCTGACCATGATGTGGATTCAGCCACTCAACCGTGACGGGCTGGCGGCCACCATGCACCAAACCGGATTTGGGTCGAGCTTGCTGAGTGTGCGTTTCACCGACGATGAGTTCAAATCCGACCGTCACCGCCAGATAGCGAGGCCCTGATTCCCTCATAAACAGAGGGAATCAGGGCCTTTGCCCTGCCCGAGTCTGTCCCGCAGTAACGCAGCGGTAAAGACATCGGGCGCCGGGCTATCAGGGCGGGCGCGAAGCATACAGGCTGCATCGAAGAGCAGCACGCCCGTTCGGCACTCCGAAAAGTGCGGACAGCGGGACATTGGTCGGAGGCTCGCAGGCCGAACCGCTCCATCAGAGGATCCACACAAGCTATCAGGGCCGGCTTTCTCGGTTTCCGGTTCCATGGCTACCGTTCAGTGCACAGATCTGCTGATTGAACACCTGACTAGAAACATCCTCATCCACCGTTCGGTCGAGCAAAGGCTCCCCCGTTACGTCGTCGCCTGTGCATAGATAGAAGCCACGAAAGCATCGCGCGCCTCTCCGGCTTGGTGATCGGCTAGCCCGAGGACCGCGCTCGGGTCTTCGCCTTTGAGCTCGATCAAACGCAAGGCGGTTACCCGGAACGACAAGTACGACATCCACAAAGGCTGCAACCAGTCCTTAGCGCCGACGAACTCCCCGTGCGACGCGTCGATGCCCAAATTAACACGCCAGAACCTTGTGGCATGCTCCGTCGCGTGTGTGTATTGCGATGCCATGACGTAGAAAAGTGCAAGTCCCTCTCCTTCCGCGGCCAAGATGCTTTGGATCGAGTCCATGCCCGGAACGGCCATTCCCTCGGGAAGCTTGGCAGCAACCGCTTCCGCGAACTCCTTCATCCGCTTGGACTGAGCAGCGAGAGTCGGCACGTCTTTCGTCTCCTTCCGGTCGCCAAGACGGACGCCCTCATGCAGCAGCGCGAGCCATCGCGCCTCCCGCTCCCACTCGTCTTCAGGTTGAAGGAGCCACAAGCACCGAGCAGCGGCCTCAGTGGCAGCACGCGCTGTGACCCAAGCTGAGGGAGCTAACACCATGTCGGTCCTGGCGAGCGTCAGCGTTGCCTCGGCATGCCGGAGCGCCAGGTTGCTAAGTGACCACCCGTAGCGGGGCGCCTCCCATTCGGAAGTGAGCGCCCATGAGCCGCGCTCGGCCAAGTACCGTCCCAGGCCGTAGTCAATGCGAGTCGCCAGACGTCGAAGCTCACGGGATGGTTCCTGCACTGTAGTCATACAAGCAATCTACTCACAGCGGGCCGCAATCACGCCGAAACCATCGCCGACGTCCGGATCGCCGGACGGCGGCGCATTGCGGATGCGCAATTGAAACGTGGGACCGTTCGGCCCACCCAGCGTGTGGGCGGTGAATTATCTACAAGTCGGATCGACGACGCAGGAACTCCAGTGATGCCCGAAGCGTCACTAGTCACCCTTCTCGTCGGTAGGCGACTCTTCCCGGCGAGCAGCCCGTCGACGATGAGGCGGTGGTGCAGCCGCTCTGTCTATCTTTTCCTCTCGAAGGAATTCTTGATGCTGGCGAAGGAGCGCCGCGTCCTTGGCCTCACCGTTTCGCGCATAGACGCTTAGGCTGCCTCCCGCACTTTCAGTCCATTTCTTGTGCGTATCGCTGATGTCCCTGGCGGCCTTTGCCAAGTGGTGTAGTCCATACTTCACCATGCGAAGGCGCGACTTATAGATGGACCAATCAAGGATCGCTTTGGAAGACATGAGTTCTTTATCAATTCCGAGATAAGTGACCGTCCCATTGTGCCTATCGGGCAAGTCCGCCTTCAGCCTTCCCTGAGCCGTGTCCCAGTAAGTCCGCCACTCTTGGCCTGGAGCCATAACAGGAATCACTTCTGGAAGCTGAACGTCTTCCACCCCTTCCTGAGATCTCGTCGGCCACGGACTGAGCGCTACCTTGACGTCGAAGGCCGCTGTTTGACCGTAGTTTCTGATCACCAGATCAATAAATTCGGGGCTAATGCTCTCTTCCATGGTCATAACTACATATGGCTGGGACTTTTCAAGTTCCAGCTTCTTCGTTTGCTCTCTGGCTCGTGATGCCTCGCTCAACTGGCCTCTCGCGTACCACAACGCGGCGCCAGCCACGAGTAGCGTCATCCAGGAAGCGACGGCGGACCATATCTCGGCCGCATTCGGCCCGTTGTCATTTACCGCGCTGATCAATCCACGCGCGAGATCAGCCCAATCGTTCTCCGTCACTTAGCGAACTCCTCTTCGGAAAAAACCACTTCCTCTTCCCGGAAGACTTCTCTCCCAGAGACATGGCGCCAGATCACGTGGTCAAGCCGCTGCGCTTGGGTTGGGTACAGCTCGGCAACCCTCTTTATCAGCTCGGCTGCCTGTGAGGGAGTCAGACGCCGTCCACCGAGGTCGATGTGTTCTTCAATAAAGCGGGTCACCATACGGTCGGGCTTAACGGACTGGAAGCCGGCAAGGATTAGCAAGTAATTGTGGGTCACCCCGGAGCGCTGGCTCGGAAGATCGAGCCAGGCGTCCTTCAAGGCCTTGAGGTTCTCGTCCTGCGCACAGGCTCGGTGAAGATCCTTCAGCGTCAAGTATCCGAGCTCATTCTGCAGCATTTCAGCAGCTTGACGGATGACTTCCGCTTTCAAGGGGGCATTTGCCTTAGTGTGGGCGGGCTTACGGTTGTTGACTATCTCTGCCCACGCCGCACTGTCTCCGGCTTCTTGGAACGTCGCCAGAAGCTCCTTGGTGCCGTCCTGATTAGCGTCACCGTCGTGTGCCCTCCTGTACTCCCTATACTCGTTTACGACGTTGATCACGGACTGATAGTTCGATCCGGTTGAGTAAATGGAGTCGATAACGCAAAGGGCCAAACTGTGCGGGTAACCGTCGGCTGTTATCCACCCAGCTTCGCCACCAAAAATATCGCGGCATACCTCTGTTAGCTTTTCCGCTTCCGCGGTGAAGGCGCTCGTCATTTCTGGACTGTAGCAAGCTTCCATCGTTACCGCCTGCGATAGGCAGCCCACCCGTGCCGCTGGATGTTCGCCTCTTGTTCAGCGGTAATAGTCCGGAATGGCTTTTTCCACCCCTGGGGATGACCCAGGGGCAGTAGATCCCCATCCCGCAACATAACCGACATTATCGTGTGTCTTCTGGCCGCTTCACAGCTCGGATGAACAACCACACACACAGCACGAAGAAAGCCAGGTTCATGGCCTGCGTAACCCAGTAGAACCCAGTGGCGGTGCGCCCCTCGGCCAGTACGGAATACGCATTGCTGGCCATCCAGAGCAACGCAAAACCCATGCTCCGAGCCTAATGGCGCCGTCAACGGTGCGCCCCGTGGGTCGGACGACTGACATTATGTTGTGGCCCTATCTTGCGCTCGGGGCCGGGAGGGGCCGAGCAATTCCATCGGCTTGTGGGCCAGGACCGCCGGTGTCTCGTCTCCGCTGAGGTGGCGCAATCGTCCGTTGAGCGGATATGCCCGCCTCAAAAATTTCACTCCTACTTTGGAGACGGATCCGGATCGCGGGTTGGCTTCTCGGTACTCGAATCCGCTCCTACCGCCACTGAATTCGGATCAGGTTGTGATCTTTTTGGCCGGGTTGGGAGCACACTTATGGCATGCATCCGGCGCCCCAGGGGGGACGCCCATCACGCTGGGGAAAAATCATGAATATCCGATCGGGTCTCGCCGCCATTCTCACGGCCGTTTTCGTCCTCGCCGGCCTCGCCGCTCCCGCCGAAGCCGGAGTCACCTACACCACAAATCTGCGGGCTGCGGCCCGCGCCCTGCCCCTCGCCGCGGAGAACAATCTCGGCTTTGACCGGGCCCGGTACTTCGGCAGCGGCTGGATCGACACGAACAGGGACTGCCAGTACACGCGCGCCGAGGTCCTCATCTCTGAAACCAGGGTGGCGCCGACCTACAGTTCCAGCCGGTGCACCGTCACCGCCGGCCGGTGGGTCACGAACTGGGACAACAAGGTCCACACCTCGCCCACCACGGTGCAGATCGACCACCTGATCCCGGTGGCCGAGGCCTGGGGCTCCGGTGCCCGGAACTGGACGCAGGCCCGCAGGATCACGTTCTACAACGACCTCTACCCTCACTCGCTGAACGCGCAGACGAACCTGCTGAACCAGCAGAAGCAGGCCAAGGGGCCCTGAGGACTGGATGCCGCCGGCCAACCAGTGCTCCTACATCGCCCAGTGGGTCATGGTGAAGGCCCGCTGGGGCATGACCGTCGACTCACGAGAGAAGGCCTTCCTGGTCCAGAAAGCCGACCAGTGCCCCGCCGTCTCACTGACAATCATCAAGTACTAGTCAAGTACTAGTCACAACACAATTCGTCGTGACGTACGGATAAAGGATCGCACCCCTGTGCCAGCCTCCCCAGCGACGCACCGAGGCATAGGTCGGCGGTTACCTCTCCCGGGGGAAGACTCACTTACGCTGGTAAGAAGGTGCCAACGGTGCGTTGACCGGTTGAGACCGCCACAGTCAGCTGTCTCATGACACGAAACGTTCCGGAGGAGCGCGTTGACCTCGATCGACCAGCAGATCCAAAGCGCAGATGAAGCCATCGTGCGCAATATCGACACTCTCAGCGCACAGCGTGACCTACTGTCGCAGAACGTCCTCGCCCAGCTGCGCAACCTCATCGAGGGCCTCATCGTCCGGGCGCATGTGGGCAACGGCGGGCAGACGTTCGACTACAACCTCGTCGGCCCCGCACTCGACGTGGTGCGAGCGGACGCCAAGCTGAATTTGCTGAGCAGGTTCCATCATCTGCTTCAGGCGAGCACCTCCCACTACACGCTGGATGGTGACCCATCTGAACGGCTCATGCTGAAATACTACGAGTTCCTAATGCGCACCCGAGACCTTGCGAAGGCGCGTTTCGGCCTTGACCTTCTCGGCAATCTCGCGAAGTTCCCCGTCGACCTCGATCCCTCACTGAAGGAGTACTACGAAAAGATCGTTGGTCGTGTTGTCGCGATGAGGGAAAGCAAGCCAAAGCCTGCAATTGACGGTGTCTACTACATTCATAGTTCCCGTCCGTTCTTCATCGGCGGTCACATCTACTACGAGGTGACGTTCTCTCCGGCACATAATCGGACAAGCAAGTTCGACCGCATCATTGGCTTCACCGACATCGATGTTACTGACAAGTACGCGGCCAACCTCCAACTGACCGAAGACACAATTAACGTGCTTGATCAGACGATGCCGATCACCCTAATCAGGTCCTGGCAAGTGGCTATCCGTGGCTGCGAGTTCAACAACTTCGCGAAGATTCTCGGGCAGTCAAACGGCTCTGTCAGTCGTGGACTGGTCGAGTACAAGAACTTGATGCAGTACTTGACCACTACACGCTCGAACCTCCTCGATCTCATGGACATGGGCGACGCCAACTACGCGCAGATCCGGGACTGGGCACAAACGGGTGCGCACCGCGGCCCGCTCATCTTCGAGATGCTGGACGTCGCGAGGTCCCTTATTCAATCATCGCGTCCGGGTTCAAGCCTGCTGCGCTATCTGCTACTTCGAATGAACAATCAGGTAATCAAGGCGCAGTATGACTCGGCCAGCTGCGCCCCGTTGTCCGGACTGAACGTCTCACATTCTTGCCGGCCGTTCGACACCATGCCGTTCTGCTCATCCCCTCGGAAGCACAATCCGCACTTCGCCGATCTCGCTGAGAGCCTGAGCACCACCACTAGACGCCACGAACTTCTGGCCAGGCGAGTGCGAAACAACGTCGAGCAACACGGCATCATATACACGCCCGACTCGGAGCTCGAGGACTTCGGCGACGTCGATATGCTCATCGTGAAGTACAACGGGCTCCTGCCCCCGACTGCCCCGCACAAGCCCAGGCGACTTGTGCACGACAACGGGCACGTCTTTATCAAGGGCTATGAGGACGACACTGTCACGATCATCGAAACCCTTCAGTCGATCGCGGCTTCCGGCATCGCGGACCATGCCACAGATGTTAAGGCGTGGATCGATGCGAATCCGCTCGCCATCGACGATGACCTGAAAGCGGATGCCCTCAAGCGTCTGTTCGAGCACTCCAAGGTCGCTCTCGTCTACGGTGCGGCAGGCACGGGCAAGTCGACGATGGTCAACCATATCGCCAACTACTTCGGCAACGATCGGAAGCTCTTCCTCGCTCACACGAACCCGGCGGTGGACAACCTCAGGCGCAAGGTTGACGCTCCGGAATCGGAGTTCAATACGATCTCTAGCCATCTCGGCGGCCGCGGCACTTATGGCAAGTACGACGTTCTCATCATCGATGAGTGCAGCACCGTGAGCAACGCCAACCTGCTGAAGGTGCTGGAAAACACTTCCTTTGACCTACTCGTTCTCGTCGGTGACGTGTACCAGATCGAGTCGATCGAGTTCGGCAATTGGTTTGGTGCAATCCGCTCGTATCTGCCCAGCACCTCGGTTTTCGAGCTTACGAAGCCCTACCGCGCTAACGATCCGGCACTCCTCACGCTTTGGGACCGAGTGCGGAACTTGGACGATCGCATTGAGGAGTCACTTGCCAAGAACGGGTACTCGACCGTGCTTGGCGAGTCACTCTTCACTCCGCAGAGAAACGACGAGATCGTCCTGTGCCTCAACTACGACGGTCTTTACGGCATCAACAACGTTAATCGCTTCCTCCAGGCAAGCAATCCGAACCCTGTGATCACTCGCCGGGGGACGACCTATAAGGTCGGCGATCCGGTGCTATTCAATGACACCAGCCGCTTCCGAGGCGTCATCTACAACAATCTAAAGGGGAAAATCGTTCGGATCGACCAAGAGCCGGGACGCGTCACCTTCGATATTGAGCTGGACAGGGACGTTACCGCAACCGATGTGTACGGCACCGACCTTATCTGGGTCGAGGGTTCGACAGTCCGATTCGATGTATTCGAGATGACTGATCCTGACGACGATGACGACACATCGGTGACTCTGGTTCCGTTCCAGATCGCTTACGCCGTCTCATTCCATAAGGCTCAAGGTCTGGAGTTCGACTCCGTGAAGGTGGTGATCACCGACGTGAACGAGGTCAACGTGACCCACAGCATCTTCTATACCGCGATCACCAGAGCTCGTGAGCGGCTAGGAATCTTCTGGACTCCGGAGGCGCAGAAGCGAATTCTGAGCCGACTCGATGTGAAGGAGAACACGAAAGACGAGGCCCTCCTCAAGATGCGGCGCGGGATCAAGCCCCTGACGAAGCGACCTCGTCGTCAGAAGGCGCGCAACCTTCCCTAACCTCTCCGACATGGCGCCTCACACGCGCAGCGCTTAGCCCGCATCTCCACTCCGGTCCGATGCGGCGACAGAAGCGCCGCATAGTGCGAGAGGTCGAGTTCCTTCCCGATATCGGCCACTGTCTCGCCCGCTTCACCGCCAAGGGCTAGAACGAGTACCCAGACAAGGGCCGGGCCTCGGCGGCATTAAGCAGGACGACAACCAACTCGGCTTCAGGTCTCCTAAAGCGGCGACAGTGCTCCTGCCAGCAAGATGCAGGTCGGCTAGTTCGAGTTCCTGGAGCCCGTCTGGGCGATCTGGCTCTCAGTCCCAGGCCGTCGCGGGCTCTTACGCGGAGGCCGTCCCTGCGCCGGCCTAAGCGGGCACCCCCCACTTCGAACTCCACCGCCCGGTCTACCGGGCTGCCGGCTTCCAAAACAATCGAATATGTGTTCTATTTTAACTTGAGATTACGAGCGTTGAGGTGAAGGACAGCAGGCCATGACAGCACAACCAGCGGGTCCATCCATGGGTAACCCCAGCACCGACCGGCAGACGCTCGACGAACCGGCGGCCATGCGGTTCACCAGCGCCGGCACACCCCTGGCGCTGCGGTGGCGAGGCAGCATCTGGCAGGTCATCGGCGAACCCATCCAGTGGTCCAGTTCGAACAACTGGTGGGAACCGGACAGCACCGCCCGCGGCGGGCACGGCAGCGTCATCACCACCCGATCCTGGCGGTTTCGGGCCCAGACCGGGCCGGCCTCCCCGGTCCTGGAGTTCGACATCAGCGCCGATTCGCGCTGGCAGGACTGGCGGCTGCACCGCGTCACCGGCGCCACCGGCTTCTGAGCGGACAGCAACCGGTGGGTGGATACCGGTCATGGGTTCCAGCAAAAGGTACCGCGCATACTACTCGAAGCTGATGGATGCCCGGATCGAAGAATTTGTCATGCGCGAGGAGCTGATCATGCTCACCGCGGCCGAGCTCGACCTCGAAAGCAATCAGCCCGTGGACTTCCAAGACCCGCGGCGGGTGTACGCGTGGATCCGCTACCCCTCCAAGGCCGTCCGGGTCCAGGTGCACGCCCTGGCCTGCACGCGCACGGCGGTGAAGATCCACTTCTTCGAGCCGCTAATCATGATCCAGCGCGAGGGCTGGGTATGGCGGGGCGCGGTCACCCCGGCCAAGGACTAGCATGTCTCGTACGACGACCGGGAGGCAGTGATGGCGATATCAACCAGCGAGGCCCGCCGGGACCTTGTCCGGCTCATCGAACGGGTTAACCTTAACCGCACGGAAGTTGAGATCGTGTCCAAGCGTGGCTCCGCGGTGTTGATGTCGAAGGATGAGTACGACGCCCTGGTGGAGACAAGCTACCTGCTGAGCTCCCCCTCGAATGCTAGCCGCCTCATGTCGGCTCTCGCATCCGCCCGCAGGGACGGACTTTAGTTCGGCGGCAGCTTCATCCCAGCGAGCCTCCGCACGGCAGGGGCCGTTCCACGGCCCAGCTGCTCATCTAAGGTGACCTTCAACCGGGCAGCGAGGATCTCGCGGCGCAGCGTCGAGAGTACCTGGTCTTCTTGAGTTGGGTCGTAACCCCGGTGATAGGTCGGTTCCGCCCCCAGATCCGAGGAGAGAACATCCTGGCCAGTCTCGACGCTGTTCAGCGACGTCTCCTGTGCCTGGGAGGAATCATTCAACTTATTGGCGTCCTCGACAAGTACCTCAATGCCCTCGTCCGTCATCCCGGTAACGGATCCTTTCCAGACGGCATCCAGCATCGCCTTCTCCTCGGAGCGTGCCACTTCGCTCGTGGCCAAGACATCAAGCATCTTCATGCCGTAGCCGTACATCACCGGGTTCTCCGAGGTGGTGGCTTTCAGTGCCCACTGTATGCGCCGCCACCACTCGGAAGCGGCATCCGCTTTCCTGTCCGACTTCAGCATCGAGCCAGCCCTCTTCCTCCGGAGTTTGAGTGATTCTTTCTGGTGCCGGAGGGGCCGCCAACCGGCCCACGCCGCTATGGAAGCGGCTATCAGGGCCGTGACAATGGCCAAGGCCATCACCCACCATCCCGAATCACCCGGCACCAATTTCTCCAGGGCCGCGGTGGTCCTGTCGGCAATCTCCCGTATCCGTTCGTTCATCTTCTCCCCGCCCCGGGTTCCGCGCTCACCCGGCCATGTCTAGGCGCCATCATCGAGGATCTTGGCTATTGCCTCGAGGGCTTCAGGGTCCACGGGCCCAAGGGCCCTAGCGACAAAACTGCGCACCTCGGCGCGTCGCAGGGTGCGCAGCCGCTCCAGCTCGGCTTCGACCCGCTCGGGCAGCTTGCCGTCCTCCTGGAGCAGATACTCAGGATCGACATCAAAAACCGTAGCAAGGGCCCGCAGGGTCTCCTCCGAAACAAGCTGCTCCCTGCCTGCCTTCAGCAGCGACCACCGGGTGCGCGAGATGTAATAGCCCGCTTCCTTCATAGCGGCGTCCTTGATGACGGGGTACTCGAAAGGCTTGCCTGAGTCGGACATGATGGTGTCCAACAGCAGGTTGATCTTCCAGGCCAGCGTCTCAGCACGGCGGCTGGCCGCAGCGCGCTCCGGGGAAACCCCGAAATCGTTCACTGATTCAGCTCCAACCCGTAGCAAAGGAAGACCACCAAGGGATTGTCGGTACGGAGTTGCACCGGAAAGCGCGACAAGCATGGACTCGTGTGGGTACTGGCACTTCGGCGCGCGCTTCACGAGACCATCCCGTATCGCCCCTTGTGCATGGTGGTCACTTTCCCTGCCCTGCTGCGGCACTCCGCGCCTGGCGCACTGCCACAGCGTGGGCAGAGCAGGGCCAGCGCTTTTCGCTCTTGTTCCTCGAACCCACAATTTTGCTCAGCCCGTATCATCTGTCGCTCTCGGGCCCTGGCTCGCTCGGTGACCAGCTGCGGCGGGGCGGAATGTCCGCTAATCCCATCGCCATATGCGACGGAAAAGTCCGGGTCCTTTTGGCCGAGATCCGCCAGCCACGCAATTTGCTTGGGGGACAAAGGCTCACCGTCGGGCGAGGCCCATGAAGGCCGCCCCTCCGCTTCCTCTCTAGGAAATGCGGGGGCAAGGAGAGTGCCGCTGCCGACGTGTTCACACGCACGCTCGAGGTAGGCCAGTTCTTCCATGACTTGGTCCAAAGCTTCCTTGATCGCTCCATGAGAACCACGCAGATTCAAGCGCACGTTGACACCTACAAGCATGTTCAGAACACGACGCAAACTGCCCACGGCACCATGAACTGAGTGGACCAGCTCCGGGAAGGTGCACACGATCGCATCAGGCAACCCGCTGGAAAGACCGGGCTCCTCCGGGAAAACCCAGTGTTGGACTTTTTCTGTGTAGGTACGTGTCACTTCGTCGACTAGATCAGCATCTAGGCCGGGGTTTCCCTGAATTTCTGCGAGGAACGCCCTGACCGCGTCATCCCCAGCCACGGCCATCTCCCACTTGAGGAACGCTAGTAGACGCCTCCGTGGGTAGGTACCTGAACTATGGGCCTCAAGGGCGCCTTCAGCCCGTCTCAGCAGCATGCCGGAATCAGAAATAGGTCTCATAAGATCGACATTACAGATTTGTCTCGACCGGAAAGCGAGCCTGAGAAGGAGGGTGTCCAAATTGGAGATCAGCGGCTGGAACAATAACTATAATTCCGTGCACGTAAACCAGTAGAACCTTCACCGTTCGTAGTGGCATAAAACGGAGATTTAGAATTTACCTTGATGCGGCGTGTCCCACTATGAGCTGCCATTGCGCACCATGCGACCAGCGCATTCGGAGCCCGTTACTGCCAGGATCGTCTAGCCCAAGAGTGGGTCCACCTTATCCGAACAGAGCCCGCTTCTGCGTACGAAGCTTGGCCACCCGACCATGACCGGGTGGCCAACCCGATGCATGCATCAGTATCGCCGTGAAGCCTCGATTACGTGTTGGGACATGCACGGTAAGGGAGGAGCATCGATTCGATACCTTCTTCAGTAGCCCTGTACGACACATAGAGCTTTTTCCCGAGGCGCCACAACAGCCATCCGACGACCGCCAACGCCACGAAAGCACCACCGGCGATCGCGAGCTTCCAGTACCACTCCGGAGCGTTCAGGTTGTTCACGTGCTCACCGAGAGCTTCGAAATCGATCCAAGCGTTGGGTCACTTCGGGTGAGAGGTGAAAAACCGGACCGTTACTAAGTCCTCTCCATAAGACTCGACACCGATAGCAACATCAATAGGAAGGGGCGGCCGCGGCCTGAGAAAATTTTCCTCAGCCCTTACCCGGCCAATGCTATCGAGATCTAATACTCGGGGGATAAACACCATGACGATCTCGGTCTCCCTTCGAAGTGGCCAGCGCGGAACGCGGATCCGGGCAGCGAGGAGTTGGCCACTACTTTCGGCTGACTGCATTGGACCCAGGTACCTACCGCTGGAAACAGCGGAAAGACGCGCTACTGTTCGCCCGTTCCACTGCACGCCAACGCGGCGCCGTCTTCCAGGGGAGTCCGCAGGTAGCAGCACCAGACGGGCTAACGCGTATTCGCCACGAGTCTCCCCCACCATTGCAATAAGCGCGTCACGTTCAAACGGTCCGCTAGCGCCCTGGTATTCGGAGTCTTCGTCGTCGAGAAGATGGGCCCCCTCGTCTGCCAATTCCTGAGCGCCAGAGAGGCTCCCTACTTGAACCCGCGGCGGTGGTGGCCAAACGTTCGCGACCTCAAGTGTCATGTAAACGTAGTGCCAAGGTTTGGGGTGATAGTCGTTGGCTTCCCGTGGTAACGCACGCAGCCGGCCTCGTATGAACGGAATGAATCCGTTAGCGAGGTGGGCTGACAGAATCGGGGCATATTCTTTGGCTACCTGGGCAGGTAGATACCCAACATGATGGTTGTCTAGGCTCAGCGCGACGGCGTTGGGGTCAAAAGGATTGCTCGGCTCCGGAATGGCGGCAAAATGGTGATCTCCATCGGAGCCAAGCGCCTTGCGGGCAAGGTAGTCAAAATGGAACCAGCAACCTGCCCCATCAACACCTGATTCTCCTGCCAAATAGACAGGCCTACCCCGTGCCGATAACACGGTCTTGTTCATCTGGGTATGGTACCTATTACTCACCAACAAAGACTATTCCGACGAACAAGGGCCATAGCCCTGATAGTCGGCGGATCCGGCGCCCTCCAGAGAGAGCATGGTGTGATGTGTTTTCCATAGGATCACTCTCCCGCACGTACAACCAAGATTGGAATCGCTCTTGTCCATAAAGAGTGGGTGCCGCCGAAGCCTTCCGCTGCGAATCGCAGCATTGCTCCATGCCTTGGAGAGCGTGGACGGCGACGTCTCGCCGCAACTAGCCCGGGCTGTTCAGGCCAGGATCAACTTGGTGAAGCAAATCGGTCGGGAGTTCGGGCTTCTCACCGAGAGTGAAGCCCAGGCAGCCATCGGCCAAAGGAACGCCACGGATCTGCCAGACTTCGCGGTCCGGTATCACGGCCACACCACCAAGTTCGGCCGTGATTATCTCTGATGCCGGAACCGCCAAGAGAAATAAGATAATGACACGACCAGCGCAAAAAGCGCCCCAAAAACCCCCAGAAAAATGACGGTTCCGGCGGGCAGGTCCCGGAACACCACGGCCGCAGTGACCCCGGTGAACGTTGCGATCAGTGCGCCCATAATGACCGAACGCCAACTGGAGGAAAACCTGCCCGCCAAGAAGCGGTCAAGCTTCCAGACGATGACACCAACAAGGAGCCCGGCTAAGCTCCCCGCTCCTGCACCGAAAATCGCGGCGATCAGCCCCAGCCCAGCGGAGCGGCTATCAGGCCCAGCATAGGACGGATCTCCGGCATCGATCGCGATTGTCATCGCGCCAATCGCAGCTCCGACCACAGCACCCAAGACAACGCCGGCGAACACAACGGATCCAGGAAGAGCCCGATCGCTGACCCTAACTATCATGAGAACCTTCCATGTAGCTCGTTTGGAACCATCATCTCAGGTCCTGCGGTGACTAGAGGCTAGTGCGACGGATTAGGTTGGCGAGGAAATTGGCCCACGTCTGAGATGCCACCCTTTTGTTCAAATCGTTCGCCACTGCGCCCCGATCCTTAACGACTTTCGCGTAAACGTTGATATGCAGCCAGCCGGACGCGTCGTTGTAGAAACGGAAACTTACTGTCGATCCCGCGCCATCGAAGTGGCCCGCCAAGGCCAAGAATCCAAAACTCACCGAACCCTTGTGCGAGACCTGGACCGGAGCCGGAATCTTGATCAGCGAGAAAGGGCTGGCATTGAGGTTGATCTTCGCTCCGACGGCGGGAAAGTAGGAAGGAGCGCCACTCACTGGAAACGAGCAGTTGAAACAACGGTTCAACTCCGGGATCACCCTTGATGCAGCAGCCTTTTCCTTGCCAGTGATGTAGGTATACGACCTATGGTCAACTTGGTAGTACCACGTTGGGTCGGCAAGAACCGGAAACTCAGTATCAGACTCATAAGTTACGGTTTGGGTGAGTGTATTCCCCTCAAAAGTATAGCTAGTAGCCAGTTCCTGACCCGCACTGTCAATAGCCCAGGGAGCTTCCACCGTAACGATGTAGTTATCATCTGCCGATAGCAGAACATACTCATCGTCCGTGATTTTCTGCAGATAGCCATCTTCTGCGCCTTGGACGACGTATGAAAACTCGGTTCCTGCCTCTTCCGACTCGATGGCCGTCAGGTAGCGCAATCCATCGTCGATGGGCTGAATAAATGTAGCTGCGTCGCCCTCGGGATCCTCGAATACGGTGATGCCTGCTTCGAGAGTTGGCACGGCCTCGTCGAATGGAGCCGAGATTTCGAGGGGCTCACCCGATACGCCTTCAACCGGCTCGAGGGAGGTAGCTTCACTACTTTGATCGGCGACCACGACTGCCAGCCCAGGTTCTGTAAGCAGGTCCGTGTCTGCCGGCGCCTCGACTCCTTCCTCCTGCGGATATGGAAGATTCGGATTGGTTTCGCCTAACAGTTCCGCGGACATCATAGCCGTTGGATCCGTCACATCGACGATTTCTGGGGCTGCTTGAGCAGCCAGTGGAAAGCTGGTTAGCGCTACCGTAGCGACTATGACGACTGTTTTTTGCCACAAGGACACTAGTTTTTCCCCCATTTTTTAGAAAAAGATGCAGCTGTGTGCGCACCGGCTAAACCGCGACTTTGAGAACCGCAAGATCAGCATCCCCTGATAGTCAATCAGCGTCAATACCGGGCGAGGAGAAATAAGCAGCGATAGGAATTTTGAGGAAGGATATTCGACTGCCATGCAAATTATCCAGTTGGTGTGATAGACGATGCACTTCGTACTTTCGAGCGCCGCGGGATCTTGGGGTGACAACGACACCCTTGTCGATCCCTTAGTTCTGCCCCTTTATGCAAGCACCAGCCCCGCTTCTTATCGACGCCGCGGAAACATTCACAGGTCTCGCGCCTGCCCGCGCGGAACGGCCCATTCATCGCTGGTTCGATAAGAAGGCTGTAGTTAAAATGAAATACCCCCAGTTCAGTAGCCACATAACCTATGCGCCCGTAGGTTAGTCATATGGATTCCGATAAGCGCCGCGCGGCCACCTACCTGCGCATCTCCCAGGACCGCGAAAACACACGTCTCGGCGTGGACAGGCACCGTGAGGACGCCGAAGCGCTCATCGCGGCCCGACGGTGGACACCCGTCGGTGTTTATGAGGACAATGACATCTCCGGCAAGGGACACAAGAAGCGGCCGGCCTTTGAAAGGCTCCTCAAGGACATCGAAGCGGGCCTTATTGACGTCGTCGTCGCTCAGGAGTGGCCCCGCCTCGAACGCAACCGTGCAGACGGTGTGCGGATCATCGAGGCCGCGCAACGTCACCACGTCCTGCTGACTTTCGCTAAGGGATCGGACATTGATTGCACGACAGCGGCCGGCCGCCTGTCGGCCGACATGTTCTCGGCGATCGCCCGAAACGAGATCGAAGTCAAGGCGGAACGGCAGTCACGGGCACAACGCCAACGCGCCGAGCAAGGGAGACCTCCGAAGGGAGTCCGTCCCCTTGGCTACACCGGCAAAGGCGACGTCATTGAGCACGAGGCGGAAGCCGTCAGGAAGATCTATGCCGCGTTCTCCTCGGGAGCATCGCTTCGGGCAATCGCCGCAGCTTTGTCCGGAGGCGAGGGAAAGGATCTTCCTGACATCCCGACTCTTCCCCGGCACAACCGGACCCTGATGATCGAGCGCAATGCAGGTCGCACCGAAGATGGCCTCGAACCACGGCCTGTTCCAGACGACGGTCCCTGGGTACCGTCGACCGTCTGGAGTAGGGCGTGAAGTACTCTCCACCGCCTTTGCCTTCCTGCGCTGCGAAGTTGGAAAGGAAGTCCTCGTAGATGAAGCCGAAAGCATCGCCTTCAAGCTGGGTGGGCAGCGGCGCGAAGAGCCGCAGCAGCTCGATCAGGGTCGAGCGTTCCAGCTTCTGGTAACCGCGCGGCAGGATGTCCTTGAGTTCGGGGTTGACCTTCTCGATGGCCTTGATCGCCTCGTCGGTGGCCTTGCCGACGTCATCCCCTTCGGGCAGGTCAACAAGACTCGACAACCGTGCCTCGTCGGGGACATAGAGCACGGACTTCGCCTTATAGTCCGCGATCGTCGCAGGGTTCCGAGCGCTGGCCTTCGCCTCGACTTCGTCACGAACAGCCTCGAACCTGTTCTCGGCGTAGGCGAGGAACACTAACCCGAGCACCGGGTCGCGGTACTGGCCCGGCGTAAGTTTCGAGTTGGCTCGCAGCTCATCGGCGGCCGCCCAGAGGGTAGCCCGCACACGGGCAAGATCGGAGGTCTTCACAACTAGAGGATATCGGCGGAGGCCAGCAGATCCGGCACGTACTCCGCTACTGGGACGTGTCGCCGGCCAAGACCGCTAGTCGAACGCACAATTCCCGAGCTCGATCCTTTGATCATGCGAGCCGGATAATTGAGGCTTACCGAGACATTCAGAACAGCACAAACGCTTCGGCGCCAAATACTAGCCACGGACGTCGCTGGACATCCACCCGTCGAACGCCAGCATCAGATCCTCTAGTCCTTCCGCCTTCGCCCCCTGTGCAGCAGAGAGCATTCCGTAACGAGTCCACCACGGCCTCTCACTAAAGGCTGTGCGATAGCCCCCCCCGCAGACGGAGCGCATTCATGCCGCCGGTTCTGCGTCTGCGCCCTCGTTCGTGACCGCAGGCTCTTCGTCGGACTTTTCCGCCGGCGTCCGCGCACTTTTCATCATCTCGATGACCGGCCATGCCACCAGCCGCAGACAGAACCACCACATGTAGAGCGCCGAGTAGCTCCACGCGGAGCGGTCGTCGAGAAGGCCGTGCGCGATGTCATTGCGCAGGTTCGGGCCACCTTGGACAACGAGCATTGCCTTCATCTCCAGGACTATTCCCGGACCGAAAATCTCCTCGGTTTCGGTCATTTCGAGAAGCGCGTTCAAACTCTTCTCGCTCTCCACACCGTGCTCATCGACGGACAGTGTGTAGACGTTGTGCCGCCTCAACATGAGTCGTACGACCTGTTCCAGTTGAGGCACCAGGACAGAGACTGCGGCACCGTAGTTGCCGCTTAGGCCGAGAGCCAACCCGTCGCCCCATAACGTCTCGTGTCCCTCGGGCACCGTCGGCGACTCAACGCACAGCGACACCATGTACTGCCGACTGAAGCGGTGCTCGGTCGTAAGAACCTCCTGCGCGGGTTGGATCATACCCGTTCCGAGCAGCTGAGAGTGGAAGAACACTCGACGGACCATTTCGGCCCAAACCGCATTCTCGTCGCCCTGGCCCGTTGATCCCGGACGCGCGGCGATCTTCCGAAAGTCCGAAGAGAACGTCGAGGACCCGAAGATGTGACTAATGGACCCCTCCAGCAACTTGGCGGCGTTCTCGCGCGTACTAGATTCATCCAAGGGCGATGCGAGCATTGCGAAGGCAGCGAGCGCATCAAACTTGTCCGCATGACCCGAAACTTGCGACCGCGAGTAGGACACGGCCTCAGTCAGGTCGACCGGGTCCGACTCAATTCGCATCATCTGTTCCATTGACAGCTCCCGGCTCTCACGTAGCCGAGCGCGAAGGTCGTCGATGAGCTCATCGAGACCGTTCTTAAGCCGATAGGAGCGCGGGAGAGTTCGCAGGACCGCGATGGCCTTCTCCAGGAAGTGGCCCTCGACCAGCACACCCCCCTTCGGGTCTGCTTGGATGCGGGCGTCCGCCTCTGCAATGTATGTCCGAGCAACGCGTTCAGTCGCAGCGTTCGCCACCGTCGCATGTGACCCGCCCAGCCAAGCCAGCGCCTCACGTTCCAGATGACGTGACAGCCGAGGGTTGACCGACAAAGCCTGGGCCGCAACAGCGAACAGCGCCTCATACACCTCAGCGCGCGCGTCCTTCTCGACCCGGCCATGCTGGCGTAATGTCTCTGCGAACCGCACGGTCTTAAAGTTGTCCCTCGCCTGGCCAGCCAAGACTTGAGCCTTCAACGCGTCCGACATCTCCCGCACACGGGCGTGACCGTCCGCGCCGCGCCGCATCGCAAGTGCGAACGCACGAACCCACGCGTCCCTCCCGACGCTGAACCACACCTCCTCCGTCAGCGGCGCAGCCCGGTAAGCGTCAATGGCCCGGTCCAGCATCGCTACGTCAGACCGGTCACCGTAAACCCACGCGACATCCGCAACCCGAGCCCGCAGATCATCGCGCTCGACCAGTGGAGCAATACGCGCCAGCAAAGCCACCTGGTCCGCATTCAAGTCCGCTGGCACGGCCGTCCGTTTCCCACCGACCTGCATCGCGGGTGTAAAGGGCTCCAGCCAATCATCAGCGTTTAGCATCGCAGAGGAGACCATCGCAAGCACCTGAAGCACCTGCTTCTGCAACCCCGTGACTGCAGAGTCCGCCGCGGCTCGCTCGAGGTACACCGATAACAATTCTGGCGGCTCGTACGGCTCATTCTGCGACGCCGCCGTCAGCACATCCTCCCACCATGACGGCTCAATATCGTCACTGACCGGTGCCATTACCGCTCGTCCCCCCTAATGCTGCTGAAGTTGGGTCCTACTACTTCTTCCCTTGTGCGGCAGAGGTTATTCCGTGCCGGAACTCCACCACGTCGCCGTCGGCCATGACGTATTCCTTGCCTTCAATCCGCACCTTGCCCTTGGCCTTCGCCTCGGCCATCGACCGGGCGGCCATGAGGTCCTCGAAGTGGACGACCTCGGCCTTGATGAATCCGCGCTGGAAGTCGGAGTGGATCACACCGGCAGCCTCGGGGGCCGTCGCACCCTTCTTGATGGTCCAGGCGCGCGTTTCCTTCGGACCGGCAGTGAGGTAGGTCTGGAGGCCGAGGGTGTGGAAGCCGACGCGGGCCAGCTGGTCCAGCCCAGACTCTTCCTGGCCGTTCATCTCGAGCATTTCGCGGGCCTCGGCCTCGTCGAGCTCAACCAGGTCGGCCTCGAGCTTGGCGTCAAGGAAGATTGAGTCCGCGGGGGCGACGAGGGCACGCAGCTCCTCCTGGCGCTCCGGGCTGCCGAGGACGGCGTCATCGACATTGAAGACGTAGATGAAGGGCTTGGCCGTGAGCAGGCTCAGCTCGCGCAGGTGCTCCATCTCGAGCTTGTCGCTCTTGATCGAGGCGAAGATCGTGTCACCGCGCTCCAGCACCACCTGCGCTGCCTGCATGGCGGCCAGCTGCGCTGCTTCGCGCTTCTTGATCTTGACTTCCTTCTCGACGCGCGGGATCGCCTTCTCAAGAGTCTGCAGGTCGGCCAGGATCAGCTCGGTGTTGATGGTCTCCATATCGGAGCGGGGGTCGACCTTTCCGTCTACGTGGACGACGTCGGGGTCGTCGAAGACCCGGATGACCTGGGCGATGGCCTCGGCCTCGCGGATGTTCGCCAGGAACTGGTTGCCCAGCCCCTCCCCCTCGGAGGCGCCCTTGACGATGCCGGCGATGTCGACGAACGAGACGGTCGCCGGGAGGATCTGCTTGGATCCGAAGACCTCGGCGAGCTGCGCCAGGCGCGGGTCGGGCAGGTTGACCACTCCGACATTCGGCTCGATCGTTGCGAACGGGTAGTTCGCCGCCAGCACGTTGTTGCGGGTCAGCGCATTGAAAAGGGTTGATTTGCCGACGTTGGGCAGTCCGACGATGCCAATAGTTAGAGCCACGGGAGTACAGTCTACCGGCCCGCACGGACCGCGCCGCCGGGGTGCCTTCCCGAAAATGTCGGCGCATCCTGCCACAGTGATTTCATGGACGGTTTCACGCTTGTGCTCGTAATCCTCGCTTTTGTTCTCGGCTGCATCGCGGGCGCGACCCTTCTTGCCGCGCGCGGACGCGGGCAGGCGGACCAGCTCCGCGAGGAACTCGACGACGCCGTAAACCGGCTGGGCAGTGCAACGGCGGCGCTGGCGGCGGCAACGGCGGAGAAGGACCTGCTGGCGTCTCAGAACCGTTCCCTCTCTGCACGGTCGGCCGACGAGACGAACGTGCTGCGGGCGCTGGCGCCCGTGGCGGAGAAGCTGACCCAGGTCCAGCGCCAGGTTGGCCTGCTGGAACGGGACCGCGTCGAGCAGTACGGGCAACTGGCCCAGCAGCTGCAGGAGGCGCGCGACGCCGACGCCCGGCTGCTCTCGACGACCCATTCCCTCGCGGCGGCCCTGCGCAGCAACAGCGCCCGCGGCCAGTGGGGCGAGGTGCAGCTGCGCCGGGTGGTCGAGGCTGCCGGGATGCTGGCCCGCGTTGACTTTGTCGAGCAGGCCACGCTGGCCCGTGCCGAGGTAGCGGAAACGACCTCCTCCGGTGGTGCCGGGTCGACGTCGAGGCCCGACATGGTGGTCCAGCTCCCCGGCAACAAGCAGCTGGTCATTGACGCGAAGGTGCCCCTGAGCGCATTCCTCCAGGCGCAGGAACTCGACGAGGACGGAACAGAGGGGGCAGGCCGGGAGGCCGAAAGGACCGTCCTGCTCCAGCAGCATGCCAAGGCCCTGCGCGCCCATATCGACACCCTGGCCAGGAAGAAATACTGGGAGGGTACGAACAACTCCCCCGAACTCGTGATCTGCTTCATCCCGGTGGAATCGATCCTGGCCTCCGCCCTTCGGGCCGACCCGGGGCTGCTCGACTACGCGTTCAGCCGCAATGTGGCGCTGGCTTCCCCCGTCTCGCTCCTGGCGATCCTCAAGAGCGCGGCGTTCAGCTGGCGCCAGGAGGTCCTGACGGACAATGCCCGTGAGCTGTTTGAGCTGTCACGCCAGCTCTACGAGCGGCTGGGCACCATGGGCGGCCACGTGGCCAAGCTCGGATCGTCCCTCAAGGCATCGGTGGAGAAATACAACTCGTTCGTCGGCACCCTCGAAACCCGCGTGCTTCCGACGGCACGGCGCGTCGGCGCGTTCGATGCCGCCTCGCTCGATGCCGTCCCTGCCGGGGCCGGTCCAGAGAAAAGCGCCTTCTCCGGCATCCAGGCCGTCGAGGCCACGCCTCGGCTGCTGGGTGCCCCTGAACTTCTCGACGGTGCCGAAGACTCTACGGCCGAGGCCGGCAGCGCGGTAGAACACGGCTGGGCCCGGGGCGGTGCGGGAATCAGCAGGGTGGGTGTCAGGGGTGACGGTCAGGACCTTCTCGACCGCGCCGCACCCGAAGCCGCCGAAGCTCCTGAGGGTCCCGTGGAACGCAGCGCCTAGCCGCGCGCGGCGCCCGTGACGGTGACACCGGTCGGGGACATCGTTCGGGCTGCGCGCCCGGCGGCCGGCCGGGCGAAGCGGCTAGTTCGAGGGCCCCGGTTCGCGGCGGCCGCCCCGTCCCTGCGAGGAATCGCCCATCGCCTTCAGAGCTGAGCGGATCTCCTTCGGCAGGGAGAAGATGATGTCCTCCTGGGCCGTGACAACTTCCTCCACCTCGCCGTAGCCGTACTCGGCGAGCAGCCGCAGTACGTCCTGGACCAGGTTCTCGGGGACCGAGGCGCCCGAGGAAACGCCGACCGTCCGGACCCCTTCGAACCAGGACTCATCGACCTGGTTGGCGAAGTCCACGCGGTGCGCGGCCTTCGCTCCGTACTCGAGGGCGACCTCGACCAGCCGGACCGAGTTCGAGGAATTGGCGGAGCCGACGACAATCACCAGATCCGAGGTCGGGGCAATCTTCTTGATCGCCGCCTGCCGGTTGGAGGTGGCATAGCAGATGTCATCGCTGGGAGGATCCTGCAGGGTCGGGAACCGCTCCTTGAGCAGGTTCACCGTGTGCATGGTCTCGTCAACGCTCAGGGTGGTTTGGGAAAGCCAGATCAGCCGCTCGGGATCCCGGACCTGGACCTTGTCGACGTCCTCGGGGCCGTTGACGATCTGGATGTGTTCAGGGGCCTCGCCGGCGGTCCCCTCGACCTCCTCGTGGCCTTCGTGGCCGATCAGGAGGATATCGAAGTCGTCGCGGGCGAAGCGCTGCGCCTCGCGGTGGACCTTGGTGACCAGCGGGCACGTGGCGTCGATGGTCCGCAGACCCCGGTCTTCAGCGGACTGCACTACGGCAGGAGAGACTCCGTGGGCGGAGAAGACGAGCAGCGCGCCCTCGGGGACCTCGTCGGTCTCCTCAACGAAGATGGCGCCCTTCGCCTCGAGGGTTGAGACCACGTGGAGGTTGTGGACGATCTGCTTGCGGACGTAGACCGGCGGGCCGTAGTGTTCGAGCGCCTTCTCCACGGCAATGACCGCACGGTCTACGCCGGCGCAGTAGCCGCGCGGCGCCGCGAGCAGCACCTGACGCCTGCCCTCGACCGGAGCGGCGGCCTGCACGTCTTCGGGAGAGCGGCGCCGACGGGGCACCATGGGCATGGGGACCTGAACTGCTGTGCTGGTCATGGTTCAATGCTAGCGGTTTCCTCAGACAACCGGCCCACCAGGGCCTGGGGTGTGGTCTACCGCATACTCCGCCGCTCAAAGGTGAACCGCAGGACCACCCCGACGGCCATCACCACGGCCCCGCCGGCGATGACGGGCAGGCTGGCTTCGGCGAAATCGGCTGAAACCCTGCCGGCGAAGCCACGGACGAAAATCCGGGCGACGGCGCTGGACCCGGCAGTTCCGGCCGCGGCGTCCGGAATTAGTCCCGCCCCCAGCCAGCCAAGGACCCCCAGGCCCGCGCCGCCGGCTCCAAGCAGAGCGAGGGCCGTTGAGCGCTTCCGGGCGAGAGCCAGGGCGAGCACCGCGCAGGTCCCGGCGCCCCAGGCCAACGCAGGCCAGAGCTGGGCGATCCTGCTCACCAGGCTCACCACGCCGCCGCGCTCGAGCCGGCCGACCTCGACCGTCGTGTTCTGGGGTACCGGCACGTTGATGCCCAGCCCGGTCCCGACCTGTTGGGAGAGCAGCCCGGCCAGGGGCTTCAGATCGAGGGACACCACGGCCGGGTTCTGCGCGCCAGGGTCCGACGGCGCTCGAGAGAGGGTCAGGCGGTGGGAGATGCGCAGGGTCTCCTCCCAGGCCCGAGGGTACCCCGACATGCGGGTCACCGAGGAGGCTGCGTTCTCAATGGCAGGGCGCACCAGGTTCTGCAGGGGCCCCGGCAGCCCGGCGCCCCTCGACACCTCCCCGGCTAGCGCCCCGGTCAGGGCCTGCTGGAATTCGGTGTCCTTGGCAAGGGGCCCGGCCAGGTCCACAAAACCCTGCTGGTCCACGAGGCGGCTCTCGGTCCAGGCCGCGGACAGGGCCGCTCCGGTAAGCGCCAGCGCGGCGAGGGCAAAGATGGCAGAGGCCAGCGTGCGCATAGGGTCCTAGGGGTCGGTTGGGTGCGTGAGGATCAGGGTATGCCCTTTCAGGGCCGGAAGGCACCGATCGGTTGCGCCCGAGCTGCCCGGGACGGGCCCTCTCTCCCATCCGGCACCCCGGCTCGGCGCTGTCGTGGGAAGCTGGTAGACATAAGTCCGTGGACAGGACGGGCCCCGCTGCCGAATCGGACGGGCCGCAGCCGCAGCGTCGGCACCCAGACAGCAAGATGAGGAGCAGCGCGCCGATGACCACCGAAGGCACCGTGCCGAACGGGAGCCGCACCGCGGCGGCCGTTGAACCGGGAACCCGCTCGACCCTGCCGGCCACGGCCGGGGAGACCTCGGCGGCCACCCCGTGGCCCCTGCATGTCCTGTCGGAGAAGCTCAAGGCCCACATCGAGCGCGCCCCGGCCGCCTGGGTCGAGGGCCAGGTGATCGAGTTCAACCGTCGCAACGGGCTGTCCTTCCTCACCCTCCGGGACGTCGACACCGAAGTGTCGCTCTCGGTCACGGTCTTCAGCAGCGTCCTGGACCGGCTCGCCCTGCCCCTTGAACAAGGCACCCGCGTGGTCGCCCAGCTGAAGGCCGACTTCTGGGTCAAGACGGGACGGCTGTCCATGCAGGCCCGGGACATCCGCCCGGTCGGGCTCGGGGACCTGCTGGCCCGCATCGAGCGCCTGCGGCGGCTGCTGAGCGCCGAGGGCCTCTTCTCGGCCCAGCGCAAGCGGCGGCTTCCCCTGCTCCCGCACCGCATTGGCCTCATCACCGGCCGCGGCTCCGACGCCATGAAGGACGTGATGCGCAATGCCGCGCTGCGCTGGCCTGCCGTGGACTTCGAGGTGCGCGAGGTTGCCGTCCAAGGCCCGGGCTGCGTCCCCCAGGTGACCGCGGCGCTGGCGGAGCTCGACGCCCTGGCCGACGTCGACGTGATCATCATCGCCCGCGGCGGCGGCTCGCTCGAGGACCTCCTGCCGTTCAGCAGCGAGGAGATGGTCCGCGCGGTGGCCGCGGCGCACACCCCGGTCGTGAGCGCCATCGGGCACGAGGCTGACCGGCCGCTGGTGGACGAGGTAGCCGACCTGCGCGCCTCCACCCCCACCGACGCCGCCAAACGGGTGGTCCCCGACGTCGCCGAGGAGCTGAACCGGATCAGCCAGGCCCGGGCAGCACTCACCCGGTCCCTGGGGCAGCTCCTGGCGAGGGAAACCGAGCGGCTCAACCAGCTGCGGTCCCGGCCCTCCCTGGCCCGGCCGGAGGGGATGATCGACGTGCGCGAAGCCGACGTCGAACGGCTGCGCAACCGCGCGCACCTTTCGGTGGATTCCGCAGTCACCCGCCACGCCGACGGAGTGCGGCACCTGCGCGCCCAGGTGCGCGCCCTCTCACCGCAGAACACCCTCGACCGCGGCTACGCCGTCGTGCAGCGCGGGGACGGGAGCGTGGTGCTGGAGGCGGCGGCCGTGCCGGCAGGCACCGACCTTTCGATCAAGGTGGCGGTCGGGCGGATGTCCGCCCGTGCCACCGGGACCCTGCCCGATCCGACCTCAGGGGGCTCCCCCGGGGAGGCATCCTCCACCCGCTCGACGGCGGCACCGGAAAGCCCGGAGTCGTCAGGAAAGGAAAACCGATGACCCAGCCGGCCGAAACCGCACCCGGAGACATCTCCTCCCTGTCGTACGAGCAGGCACGGGAGGAACTGGTGAACGTCGTGTCCAGGCTCGAGGCCGGCGGCGTCAGCCTCGAGGAGTCGCTCGCGCTGTGGGAGCGCGGGGAGGCGCTGGCGGACCGCTGCGAGGACTGGCTCGAAGGGGCCAAGAAGCGCCTCGCCGCCGCACGGGACCGGGCCGAGAACGGCACCCGGCCCTCCGCCTAGGACGCGGCCAGGCGCTGCCTGTCGGCCTCGACGGCGAAGTGCGCCTCCGGCCGGCCCAGGCGCACGTCCGCCAGGACAGCGGCGAGCAGCTGAGCGTCGCCTTGCGTTGGCGTTACTGCTTGTACGACCCCAGGAATTCGGCGAGCCGCCCCACGGCGTCTTCGATGACCTCGACGCTGGGCAGGGTGACCATCCGGAAATGATCCGGGTTGATCCAGTTGAACGCCCGTCCGTGCGAGATCAGGATCTTCTGCTGCTTGAGCAGGTCAAGGGCGAATCTCTCGTCATCCCGGATTGGGTACACCTCCGGGTCGAGGCGCGGGAAGAGGTAGAGTGCGCCGGCCGCGGGCTCGCAGCTCACCCCCGGAATGGCGTTGAGCAGTTCGGTGGCCTTGTCGCGCTGCGCCTTGAGCCGCCCACCGGGCAGGATCAGGTCGTTGATGCTCTGGTAGCCGCCGAGCGCCGTCTGAATGGCGTGCTGCGCCGGCACATTGGCGCACAGGCGCATATTGGCCAGCAGGTTGATGCCCTCGATGTAGTCCTCGGCGTCCTCCTTCGGGCCGGAGATGGCCATCCAGCCGCTGCGGAACCCGGCGATGCGGTAGGCCTTGGAGAGCCCGCTGAAGGTCAGGCACAGCACGTCGTCGCCGGTCACCGAGGCCGCGTTCACGTGCACGGCGTCGTCGTAAAGGATCTTCTCGTAGATCTCGTCTGCGAAGATGATCAGGTTGTACTCGCGGGCCAGCGCCACCACGCCCTCGATCACGTGCCGCGGGTAGACCGCGCCGGTGGGATTGTTCGGGTTGATCAGCACGATCCCCTTGGTGGCGGGGCTGATCTTGGCGGCCATGTCCTCGAGGTCGGGCCACCAGTGGTTGTCCTCGTCGCAGAGGTAGTGCACCGCGGTGCCGCCGGCCAGGCTCGCCGACGCCGTCCACAGCGGATAGTCGGGGGTGGGCACGAGGATCTCGTCGCCGTTGTTGAGCAGGGCCTGGAGGGAGAGGGTGATCAGCTCGCTGACCCCGTTGCCCAGATACACGTCGTCGATGTCGATGTTCTGAATGCCGCGGCCCTGGTAGTACTGCACGACGGCGGTCCGGGCCGAGAAGATTCCCCGGGAGTCGCTGTACCCCTGGGACTTGGGCAGGTTGCGGATCATGTCCACGAGGATCGCGTCGGGGGCTTCGAAGCCGAACGGCGCGGGATTGCCGATATTCAGTTTCAGAATTCGGTGGCCCTGGGCCTCCATGATCTTCGCGTGCTCAAGCAGCGGCCCCCTGATGTCGTAGAGCACATTGTGGAGCTTGTCTGACTGCCTGTACTTTGCCATTCGTTCAGGATGCCACAGCAGGGGCCCGGTACGCAGAATTGCCGCGTAGCGGGCCCCCGAAGAAGCGCCGGACGGGTTCAGGAGCCTCCGAGGCCCTTCTCTTCGAGCCAGCCCGCCGCCGCATCGGACGGGTTGCGCTTCTCATCCCCGCTGACCTGGCGGTTGAGGTTGATCAGGTCCTCGGTGGTCAGCTCCGCCGAGACCTCATTGAGGACCGCCCGGGCGTCCTCTCCGACGGCGCCCATGTTCACCACCGGGAGGACCTGCTGGGCAAGCCAGTTGTTCTTGGGATCCTCGAGCACCACCAGGTCGTTGTCCACGATGGACGGCGTGGTGGTGAAGATATCGGCCACCTGGATGTCGTCGTTCAACAGCGCCTCCACCGTGATGGCCCCGCCGCCGTCGTTGATGGCTTCGAAGCCTGCAGGCTCGCAGCCGTATTTCTCCTTGAGCCCGGGCAACCCGTAAGGGCGCTCCCTGAACGTGCCGGGCGCGCCGATGGTCAGCTCCCCGCACACCTCGGCCATGTCGGCGATCGACGTCAAACCGTACTTCTCGGCCGTCTCCCTCGTGACGACCATGGCGTCCCTGTTCTCGGCCTCGGAGGCCTCGAGAATGCCAAGGTCGGCCTCCGGGAACTTCGTCTTCAGGGCATCGGGCAGGGCCTCGACGATCTCCTCCGGTGCCACGGCGGTCGACTGGGGGTCCGAGAACAGCAGCAGATTGCCGCTGTAGTCGGGGACGACCTGGACCGAGCCCTCCGCGACGGCCGCCAGGTAGATTTCCCGCGAGCCGATGTTCAGCTTCGTGCTTGCGTCGATGCCCTCGGCGTTCAGGGCGCCGGCATAGATTTCAGCGATGATCTGGCTCTCGGGGAAATCGGCCGACCCCACGACGATGGAGCCGCCGGCCCCACCGCCACCTGGTCCGGCGGCGGGGTCGCTGTTTCCACCGCAGGCCGTCACCGCCAGCAGGCCCGTCAGGGCCAGCCCCGCCAGGGTGATTTGTCCGGTGTGCCGGGCTGAAAAATTTTTCATGGTGTTCCTCCTCATGCCTTGGCTGGAGCCGGAATGGCTAGGCACCGCCAAGGCCCTTTTCGGCGAGCCAGTCCTCCGCTGCGTCGGCGGGGTTGCGCTTCTCTTCCCCGCTGACCTCGCGGTTCAGGTTGAGCAGGTCCTCGGTGGTCAGCTGGGACGACACCTCGTTGAGCACGTCCCGGGCCTCCTCATTCACGGTGTCGAGGTTGACCAGTGGAACCACCTGCTGGGCGATGAACAGGTTTTCGGGGTCCTCAAGGACCACGAGGTTGTTGTCGGTGATCGACGGGGTCGTGGTGTAGATATTCACGACCTCGACCTCACCACTCAAAAGTGCTTCCAGCGTGACGGCCCCGCCGCCGTCATTGATCCCTTGGAAGGCCTTCGGGACGCAGCCGTATCGCTCCTTGAGCCCGGGCAGGCCGTAGGCGCGCTCCTGGAAGGTGCTGCCCGAGGCGATGGTGAACTGATCACACACCTTCCCCAGGTCCACCAGCGATTCCAGCCCGTACTTTTCGGCGGTCTCCGGGGTGACCACCATCGAGTCCTTGTTCTCGGCCTCGGCCGGCTCAAGCACGCCCAGGTTCACGTCCCCGGATCTCTCCTTGAGGGCCGCCGGCAGGGCCTCGATGATCTCCTCGGCCGATTCCTCCTCCGCCTCGGGGTTGACGAACAGCAGGAGGTTGCCGCTGTACTCGGGCACGATGTCGACCGAGCCCTCCTCCACGGCACCGTAGTAGATTTCCCGGGACCCGATGTTCAGCTTCGTGTCCGCGTCGATTCCCTCGGCCTTCAGAGCGCCGGCATAGATTTCGGCGATGATCTGGCTCTCGGGGAAGTCGGCCGAACCGACGACGACGGATCCGCCGCCACCGGTTTCTTGCGGCTCCGCCGCCGGATCGTCGTTCGCACCGCAGGCAGTCAACGCCAGCAGGCCCGTGAGGGCCAGTCCCAGCAGGCCGCGCCCTCCGGGGCGGCGCGCTGACAGGTGGTTCATGGTCTTCCTCCCGGTCCGCCGGCGGCGGCTTACCGCCGGCCAGGTTCCTTCGGTGTTACCGGCCCACTGACTGCCCGCCGTTCCCACCGGCGGGCGGACCGTTGACCGGCGTCATGAGGTGGTCCACGGCGATGCCGAACACGCCGTAGACCACCGCCCCTTCGGCAGGGACCGGTACTGCGCCCCTGCCGAAGGTGCTGCCCGCCGAGGAGACCGGTTGCCCGGGCCCTAGCCGGCGAGGCCCTTTTCCTCCAGCCAGTCCGCTGCCGCGTCTGCCGGATTGCGCTTCTCATCGCCGCTGACCTGGCGGTTGAGGTCAATGAGGTCCTCGGTGGTCAGCTGGGACGACACCTCGTTGAGCACGTCCTGGGCGTCCTCGTTCACGGTGTCGAGGTTGACCAGCGGAAGAACCTGCTGGGCGATAAACAGGTTCTCGGGGTCCTCGAGGACCACGAGGTCATTGTCCTCGATCGACGGGGTCGTGGTGTAGATGTCAACCACCTGCACGTCGTCATTGAGGAGCGCCTCCAGGGTGACGGCCCCGCCACCGTCGTTGATCGACTCGAAGCCTCCCGGCTCGCAGCCGTACTTTTCCTTGAGGCCGGGCAGGCCGTAGGAGCGCTCCTGGAAGGTGCTGGGGGCGCCGATGGTGAGCTCACCGCAGACCTCCGCCATGTCCGTGATGGACTTCAGTCCGTATTCCTCGGCGGTGGCCGGAGTCACCACCATCGCGTCCTTGTTTTCGGCCTCGGACGGCTCGAGGATTCCGAGATTGACGTCCGCCGACTTTGCCTTGAGCGCATCCGGCAGGGCCTCTGCGATGTCCTCGGGGGACGCCGCCGCCGCCTCGGGGTCGACAAACAGGAGGAGGTTGCCGCTGTAATCGGGCACGATGTCGACCGAGCCCTCCTCAACGGCGCTGTAGTAGATCTCCCGTGAACCGATGTTCAGCTTCGTGCTCGCATCGATTCCCTCGGCCTTCAGAGCGCCGGCGTAGATTTCGGCGATGATCTGGCTCTCGGGGAAATCAGCCGACCCAATGACAACGGAACCGCCGCCGCCCGAGGTTTCCTTCGGCTCGGCCGCCGGATCGCTGTTCGCTCCGCAGGCAGTCAACGCCAGCAGGCCCGTGAGGGCGAGCCCCGTCAAAGCGCGCCGTCCGGCGCGGTGTACTGACAGGTTCGTCATGTTGTTCCTCCTTGTGCACTGGCGACGGCCTTCTGCCGGCCAGAATCCTGTGTCCGCACCGGTGCGCGGCCTGCCCGCAGTCCCGGTGAAACGGCAAATTTTTGGACCAGCGCCATGAGGAGGTCAACGGCGATCGCGACAACGCCGATGACCACCGCACCTCCGAAGAGGCGCCCGTAGTCACGCAGCTGGGTGCCCTCGACGAGGAACACGCCCAGCCCGCCGAGGTTGATGTAGGCGACGACGGCGACGGTCGCCACGACCTGCAGCACTGCAGCCCGCACCCCGCCCAGGATGACGGGCAGCCCGTTGGGCACCTCGACCCGGAAGAGGATCTGCGCCTCGCTCATGCCCATGGCCCGGGCGGCGTCGACGGTGTCCCGGTTCACCGAGGCGATGCCGGCGTAGACGCCGCTGAGCACGGGCGGAACCGCCAGGAGCACCAGCGCCCAGATCGGCGGAAGCAGGCCAAGCCCGGCCAGCAGCACGAACAGGAAGACCATGCCGAGGGTCGGCAGCGCCCGCAGGATCCCGATCCCCGAGACGATGACGACCCGACCCTTGCCGGTGTGGCCCACATACAGTCCGATGGGAACGGCGACCGCCAGTGCGATGAGCATGGTGAGACCGGTGTAGCCCAGGTGCTCGAGAATCCGCATAGGGATCCCCCGCTCCCCCGACCAGTTTTCGGGGGCAACCAGCCACTGGCCCATCTGGGCGAAAAGGTTGTCGCTTGTGTAATCCATCAGGCACCCACCCGGTACGCTTCGACCGCGACGGTTTCGGGGGTGCTCCCCTTCGCCGGGGCCTGCCGGCGCCACGGGGTGACGAGCCGCTCCAAAGCGACCAGCACCAGGTCCATGACCAAGGCCAGCACCAGCGTGATGAGGATGCCGACGGCGATCTCCGTGGGGAAGGACCGGAAGAGCCCGTCAGTGAACAGGGTCCCGAGGCTCGAGACGCCGATCAGCGCCCCCACGCTCACCAGCGAGATGTTCGTCACGGAGATGACCCGCAGCCCGGCGAAGAGCACCGGGATCGACAGGGGAAAGTCAACTGTGAGGAAGCGCCGCACCGGGGTGAAGCCCATGGCGACGGCGGCCTGGCGTACGCCGTCGTCAATGGATTCAAGGGCATCGAGGGTGGAGCGGACCAGCAGGGCCACCGCGTAGATGGTCAGCGCGACGATGACATTGACCGGGCTGATGATGCTCGTACCCAGGAGCAGGGGCAGGAAGACGAACATCGCGAGCGACGGAATCGTGTAAAGGATCGAGGACAGCGTCAGGATCACCGCGCCGACGGTCCGGTTCAACCGGGCCAGCTGGGCCAGCGGCACGGCAAGAACCACGGCGAGGACCAGCGGCACCACGGACTGGATCAGGTGCTGGCCGGTGAGGCCGGCAATGAAGTCGATGTTCGCAAGGAACCATTCCATCCCCTAGACCGCCGTGTTGTAGTTGGCGCGGCCGCGGCTGACCCGCGCGTCCTCGATGAGCTCGAGGATTTCGCCGGCCCGGACCGACCCCACGACGCGCCCTTCGTCATCGACGGCCACGCCCAGGCCGGAGGGCGCCGACAGCGCCGCGTCCAGGGCCCGCCGCAGGGTGTCCCCGCGCCGGTACAGGGACCCGCCGGGGACGAGGTCCCCCGCACTCCGGATGGCGGAGCGCCGGTTCTGCGGCACCCACCCCTGGGGGCGTCCGCCGGCGTCGACGGCGAGGGTCCACGGGGAGGTGACGGCGGCGTCCGGATCACCGAGCCGGTCGACCTCGATGGTTTGAATGGAGTGGATGCGCACGCCCTCGCCCTCCTGGAAGGAGAGGTGGCGGAATCCGCGGTCGCGCCCGACGAAGCCGGCCACGAAGTCGCTGGCCGGCGCCCGCAGGATCTCCTCGGGGGTCGCGTACTGGGCGAGCACTCCGCCGATGTTCAGGACGGCGACCTTGTCGCCGAGGATCGTCGCCTCGTCGATGTCATGGGTGACGAAGACGATGGTCTTGGCCATGTCCCGCTGCAGGCGCAGGAGTTCCTCCTGGAGTTCCTGGCGCACCACCGGGTCCACGGCGCTGAACGGTTCATCCATCAGCAGGATCGGCGGGTCGGCGGCGAGCGCCCGGGCGACTCCGACCCGCTGCTGCTGGCCGCCGGAGAGCTGCGCAGGGTAGCGCCGGCCCAGATCCGGGGCGAGCCCGACGACTTCGAGCAGTTCGGAGGCGCGGGTCCGCGCGTCTTTCCGCGGCACGCCGTTGAGCCGGGGCACGGTGGCGATGTTGTCCAGGACGGTGCGGTGCGGCATCAGGCCGGAGGACTGCATGACGTAGCCCATGGAACGCCGCAGGTCGGAGGCCTTGCGGTCTGCGATGTCCTCCCCGTCAACCAGCACGGCCCCGGAGGTCGGCTCCACCATGCGGTTGATCATGCGCATGGTGGTGGTCTTGCCGCAGCCGGAAGGGCCAACGAGGACAGTAATGGCTCCGCGGTCAATGTCCAGGCTGAGGTTGTTCACCGCTGTCTGGCCGCCGGGATATGTCTTGGTCACCCCACGCAGTTCGATCATCGGCCTGCGGGCCGCGCCCCCCATGCTGCGCGATGAGGTCTCGGTTGTCATTGGAGCCTTGCCTTTCGTGGCAGGAGCCTGCCGGCTGACCGGCCCGTCACCACCGGACTGGGTCTGGTCAATCGGTTCGAATTAGAAGTCTAGCGAGGGGTTCGCGGCAATCAAGGTTCCGTATTGCCCAATCTCCCCGAATGTGAAGGCCATCACATCTATGTGACGCGGGGCACCGGCGAAGCGCAGGCAGCGGAGGGGCTGCCTACCGGGGGCTTCCGGCGGTCCGGCCGTGCCCGGAGGGACGGCGGCGCGCCGCGTCCTGGCGCCGGTGCAGGGCCGTGAGCTCGGTGGCCATCCGCTGGTAGCTGGCGAACCGACGTAGGTCGAGCGATCCGTCCGCGAGGGCCGCCGCGACGGCGCACCCTGGTTCGCCGTCGTGGGTGCAGTCCCGAAACCGGCACCCGAAGGCCAGATCGGTGATGTCGCCGAACTCGGCGTCAAGCCCCTCGTCGGCGTCCCAGAGGGCGAATCCGCGGAGCCCCGGCGTGTCGATCAGCACCACACCGTCCCCCAGCGGAATCAGGGTGCGTGCCGTGGTGGTGTGCCTGCCCCTTCCGTCCCCGGCCCGCACCCGGCCCGTGTCCTGCACCTGCTCGCCCACCAGGGCGTTGACCAGAGAGGATTTTCCAGCCCCCGACGGGCCGATCAGCACGCAGGTCTCACCGGGCCGGAGGCTGGCGGCGAGGGCCTCGCAGCCGTCGCCGGTCAGGGCGGAGGTGGTGATCACCTCGGCGGTTCCGGCCTGCTGCACGGTGGCGCCCACCACGGCGTCGTGCACACCGGTGAGATCCGCCTTGGTCAGGACCACCAGGGGCCGCGCCCCTGAATCCCTGGCGGCCACGAGGGTGCGCTCCAGCCGGTTCGTTGACAGGGGCCGGTCAATAGGCACCGCGATCAGCGCCACCTCCACGTTGGCCGCGACGACCTGGGCCTGTGAGAGGGGCTCGTGGGCCTTCTTGCGCTGCAGGACACCGGTGCGGGGAAGTACCTGGTCCACCTGACCGGGGTTGCCGGTCAGTGCCACCCAGTCGCCGATGGCCGCGGCCGCGGTGACTGGAACGCTGACGAGCCCACCGGCTTCCGCCACGAGCAGCTGCCGGCGGTCAACGCGCACCACGCGGGCAGGCCGCAGCCCCTGCTGCTCCGTCACCTGCACGGACGCGGGCGCGGGGTCCACTGCCGGACGCGGGACGGGAAAGGGGGCGTGGAAGTGGGATTCGAAACGGCGGCACACCTCGTCGGAGTACCCGTAGTCCTCAAGCGTGGCCAACGATCCGGGCCTCCCCTCAGGCGGCCGGCCGGCTCCGGCCCTGCGCCGCCGGTGACTATGCTAATCCGCGGCCGGCTTGCTGGGAATAGAGCCGGAGCCCGACGTCGACCAGCTCCACCCGGCGCAGGGAGGCCACCTCGCCCAGTTCCACCCACGCGGCCTCGTCCGTCGAACCCGCGGCCTCGTGCGCGAGCGCTCCGGAGACCACGCGGGCCGCGTAGATGATGCGCAGGGCGTGCAGCGGGCGCGGCGTGCCGCTGAGGCGGCGCTCGGGAGGAACGAAGAAGCTGTCCACCCCGAGCAGGTTCCCCAGCTCGGCGTCGTACCCGGTCTCCTCCCGGATTTCACGGACGGCGGCCGCCGGGGCGTCCTCGCCGAACTCCAGGCCGCCTCCGGGCAGGGTCCAGCCCGAGGCGCCCTTCTCATTCCAATGGGCCAGCAGGATGCGGCTGCCGTCAACAATCACGCCGTAGGCTCCGACCCGGACATCCCAGGCCGGCGGTCCGGTTTCGACTTCGCTCATCGGAGCAGTCTAGAGCGGGGCCGCTTCGCCCGCCGCGGACCTGCCGCTGCGGGTCCGGCGGAGGAAGTCGACCCCGAGCACCGGGTCCTGGGTCAGGAACACCACGTCGGTGACACCGGCCGCCGCAAGCGGACGCCGGATTGCCTGCTGGAGCACCGGCTGGTGGACGGCGAGGCCGCCCCCGATGACCACGGGGCCGGGCACGCCGATGACCGACACGATGTCCGCGACCAGTCCGGCAAGGTCGGCGCCGGCCGTCTCGATGAGGGAACGGGCCACTTCGTCACCGGCGGCTGCGGCAGCAAAGACAACCGGCGACTGGGAGGCCCAGTGCCTGCGGCCCAGGTCGGAGTGGAACAAGCCGATGAGTTCGGTCGGGGAGGTCACCGAGTTCGCCTCGAGGATGCGCCGGCCGAGCTCGCCCGCATCCTGGGCGAGGTTGAAGCGGTGCAGCGTGCGGCGGATCGCCTCGCGGGTCAGCCAGTAGCCGCTTCCCTCATCGCCGAGCAGGTAACCCCAGCCCCCGGAGCGGGCCTCGCGCCCGTCGGCGGTGATTCCCCACGCGGCCGATCCGGTGCCGGCGATCACGGCGATGCCGGTGGCCGCCCCGCCCGCGGCCAGGATCAGGCGGGTGTCGTGGACGACGTCGATGTCCGCGCCCGGCGCGAAGGGCGCGATGAGTCCGCGCAGCCGGGCGGCGTCGTCCTCCGTGTCGATGCCTCCGGAGCCGGCGATAACCGTGCCGATCCGCCGGCCGCCAAGCTGGGCGAAGAGCTGCGCGAGGTTGTCGGAGGCCTCGGCGGCGCTGACGTTCTGCACGTTCGCACTGCCGGCCTTCGCCTCGGCTGCGACCACGGAGCCCCGCCAGAGGATTCCGTGGGTCTTCGAGCCGCCGATATCGAGTCCGACAAATTCCTCGGGGGCGCCGGCATCCGGCTCGTGGGGCTGCATACCGACCAGCCTACAAAACAAACCGGCCGGGGTGGCCCGGCACGGGGCCGCCTCGGGCTGCGGGGTTGCGCCGTTCGCCCGCCGGCAGGAGAGCCTGCCGTGCGGTGCCGTCCATCCGGCGCCAGCCGGTCGGGGTCAGCCGGTCGGGTCAGCCGGCGGGCCGCTCCTGGCCGGACCCGGCGGGCCGGCGCAGGGCGCCCACGAGGGCCACCGCGGCCAGGACGGTGCAGGCGCCGCCGACCACCGCGGCATAGCCCGCGACGGCGGGGTCGATGCCCCAGAAGGCGGCGGCGGCACCGAGGCCCAGGACCGGCACGGCGCTGCCGAGGTAGGTGATGACATAGAGGGTGCTGATGATCTGGGCGTGGAGTGCCGCCTCCACCTGCAGCGAGACCCGGTTGAAGACGACACGGAAGGCCATGCCCTGGCCCAGGCCTGCGGCGATGCAGCACCCGACCAGCAGGGGCAGGCTTCCCTGCGCACCGGCCACCGGGAGGAGGCCCACGCCTGCGGCCATGGCGGCCAGTCCGGCGGGCACCACTAACCGGCCGCGGAGGAAGAGCAGCTGGCTCACCGCCGACGCGCCGAGCACCAGCGCGGCCAGGACACCGATGACGGGCCGGGCGTCGGTCCCGGCCAGCGAGGCGATCCACGTGGGCGCGAGGCTCAGGGTGAACCCGAAGATGCTGAAGCTGAAGAAGCCGACGGCGGCGGCCATCCAAAAGGAGTTGCGGGCGGCACGCGAAACGGTGGGACGGCGCGGACGCAGGGCGGTGAGGGGGCGTGCGGCGGCTGCCGGCTGGATGGCCGGGCGGGCGCGGAGGACCAGGAGCGGCAGGAGCAGCACCGTCAGCACCGCCGTATAGACGAGGAACGGTGTCCGGGTGGGATCCGGCAGCAGGGACAGCGCCCCGCCGATCACCGGACCGGCCGCCACTCCCCCGGCGGAGGCGAGCAGCGTGAAGCGCGAGGCCCACTCGGGGCGGTGCGGCAGCAGGTCGCGCAGCGCGGCCGAGCTGGCGCCGGTGGCAAGGGCGACCGCAGCCCCCTGCAGGGACCGCCCCAGGACCAGTCCGCCCAGCGAGGACGCGCCGGCGAAGACCGCGGCTCCCAGCAGCCCGACCAGGACCGCGAGGACGAGGGCCGCCCGCCGGCCGATGTGGTCGGACCAGTGGCCGACCAGCAGCAGCCCGGCCACCAGCGTGAGGACGTAGGCGGAGAACGCCATCGTGACGTCGAAGGAGGTGAGGCCCAGGTTCGCGGAGATCAGCGGATAGAGCGGGGTGGCGAGGTTGGCGCCGATCAGCAGGGTGGAGATGACGGTGACCGCCAGGACCAGCCGCGCAGCGAGCGAGGCGTCCCAGCTCCAGCGCGCCGCGGCGGATGGCTGCTGCATGCGCAGCTCGCGCAGGACACTCATGTACTTCCCGTTCCTTTTCCCAAACCCGTGCGGCACCCGGTGGCGCGGCAGTCTCCACAATGGGCTATCTTGAAACTTTAGAGACAGTCCGGCCGGGCAAGTTGAGCAAAAGCCGCAACACGGACGGCCCAAGTTGATGGGAAGTGAGCTTCGTGAGCAAACTTGATGCCCTGGACCTGCGGCTGTTGCTTGAACTGGTCCGGGACCCGCGGGCGCAGATCAGCGACCTCAGCGAAACCCTCGGCATTGCCCGCAATACGGCGCAGAGCCGGATCCGGCGGCTCCTGCGGGCCGGCACCCTGCGGGCCAGCGGGCGCGAGCTTGACCTCGAGGCCCTTGGCTACGATGTGGTGGCCTTCGTGACCATTGAGGTGTCCCACCGCGAACTCGACGGGGTCATTGCGGCGCTGCGCAAGCTCAGCCAGGTCCTTGAGGTCCACGAAATCTCCGGCCGCGGCGACGTCTGGTGCAGGGTCGCGGCCACGGACACCCACCACCTCCAGTCGGGTCTCCGCTCAATCCTGCGAATCAAGGGCGTCATCCGCACCGAGACGGTGCTGGCCCTGCACGAGCACATCCCCTACCGGACCGAGCCGCTCCTGCAGAGGCTCACCGACGCGTCCGGCGGCGCCTGAGCCCCGTCGGGCCACCGGCGGTGCGGCCGCGGCCGCACCGTACCCATCCCCTGCGGACCCACCCGCCGGGTTGACCGCCCCGAGACCACCACGATCTCCACATCCACTCCGACCTCCGCAACCGCTACCACCTCCCCATCCACTACCACCTTCGAAGGAACCAATGAGCCTGCCATCCTCCGACACGGCCGTCAGCTACCCCGCCGGGGCCCTGACCTCGGAATCCACCGTCCTCCACGTCGAGGAGCGGGCCGACGGGTCCGTTGCCGTGCTGCTCGACGCGACGGCCTGCCACCCCGTCGACGCGGCGTGGCCCGACCAGGGTGCGGACCGGGCGGTCCTGGAGGTGGGCGGGTCCAGCCTGCCCATCACGGACTGCGTGGTCGGCGCCACGGACGGCAAGGAGCTGTTCCTCGGAGGGGATATCCCCGTGCGGAAGGGCACGGAGGGCTGGGCCTTCGTGGTGGCGCACCTGATTCAGGGACCGCCTCCCGCAGAAGGTGAGCGCGCTGTGGTGCGGGTGGACGGGGCGCACCGGCAGGCCCTCTCGGCCGGGCACACCGGGTGCCATCTCGCCTCGCTCGCGCTGAACCAGGCGCTGGCCGACCGGTGGAAGAAGGAGATCCCGGCCGACGCCCTCGGCACGGCGAACTTTGATGCGGTGGCGATCGAGACCTCCACGATCACCGAGTACGGCTCGGTGGACGTCTACCGGCTGGGACGCTCCCTGCGGCGCAAGGGCTTCATCATCGAGGGATTCGATCCGGCGTCGGCCGAAACCGCCTTGAACCAAACCCTCTCCGGATGGGTGGCATCAGGTGGGGCCATCCGGATCGCCCGCGATGGGGAGCGGCTCACGGACCGCCGGTACTGGGAGTGCGACCTGCCCGAGGGCTCCGTGCACATCCCCTGCGGCGGCACCCACCCCGAATCGCTCGCCGGATTATCCAGCGTGCGGGCGTCCCTCGCCTTGGAGGAGGTGGACGGCACGCCCGTGCTCACGATGACAACCTCGGTGCTGCCCAGGCCGTAGCCGCGTGCACGGACGGCGCGGACGGGCCGCCGGGCACGTACCAGCACGACGCCGGGCCGCCCAGAACCGGCCGCGGGAACGGTCAGGCGCGGCGGCGCTGGAGGACGTCGTCGAGGTTGAGGCGGGTCCCGGCCGGAGCCGGCGCCGCCGTTTCCTTCGGAGCCGCCTTGGCGGCCGAGTTCTTGATCGGGGTTCGGACGGTCGGCTTCGGCTCGGCGGGCAGTTCGAGCGGGGCAGGCGCGGACCGCTGCGCCTTTTCGGCTGCGACGTAGGTGGGCAGGGGCACCTCGACCGGCGCCCACGGGGCGGTGCCGGGCACCGGAGCCTGCGTCGCTGCCGCGGGTGCGTCGGCGTCCGGCGCGCCCGCTGCGGCGACGGCCAGGGCGGCCGCCTCGAGGTCGGCCGCGGTCAGGCGGGCCGCGGGTGCCTCACGGGTTCCAGCAGACGCCCCGGCGGCACCGGAGGCCGCCTCAATGCCACCGGCGGGCTTCTCGGCGTCGAACACCGCGGTCGGGCGGACCCGGGCGGGTTCGCCACCGGCTTCCGGTGCGGCGTTGCCCGGCAGGGCTGCGTCACCGGTCGAGGGCGGCGCCTGGTGGAGCGGGCGGGAGGACATGGCGGCGGCGAAGGCGGCATCCACTCGGGCCCGCCGGTCGCGTAGCGCCAGGGAGCGGAGCGTGGCGACGGCCCCGGCGACGACGAGGGCGGCGGCAACGGGCCACCAGAAGGACACGACGGAAACGATTGCGAGGACCAGCGTCACGAGGGCCGCCGGGAGTGCTGCGGCGCCGACCAGGGCCACCGTTGCCCGCCCGCGGCGGATCTTAAAGGCGGGCCGGGGGGCGGGAACGGCTGTCGAACCGGTCCGCCCTGTGGATTCGCCGGCGGCGGCGGCGGTGGCCGTTGTCTCCATGATGCTCCCCCGGGGAGGATGTTCCCCTGCAGTCGGTGTGGATGCCGCCGCCGGGGTCGGCACGGGGCCGCTCCGGCGGAGGAAAAACGGGACCACCCACACCAGCCAGAGACCGACGATTGCCGCCAGTACCACCGAGCTGTTTAGGGAGAAGTCCACGTTCTAAACGTAGGAGAAGCAGGGGCCTCTGCGGCGCATTCGGGGCGGGTGTGTCGGAGCCCACCGCGGCGTTCGATGAACTGGCCGCAGACCGTACCGGGCGCTGCCCTATCCACCGGCCCGCTGCCGGGCCAGCCACGGCTCAAGCAGCCCCTCCGGCACCTCCTCGACGGTGAGGGCGAAGCTTCGGTGATCGGCCCACTGTCCGGCGATATGGAGGTATCGGGGACGCAGTCCTTCGTCCCGGAAGCCCAGCTTCTCCACAACGCGCAGGCTGGCCCTGTTCTCGGGCCGGATGTTAATCTCCATCCGGTGCAGGCCCAGCGTGCTGAAGCAGTAATCGGTGGCGAGCGCGACCGCCGTCGGGGCGATCCCCCGGCCTGCCCGACGGGAATCGACCCAGTAGCCCAGGGTGGCCGTCATTGCTGATCCCCAGATGATGCTTGAGACCGTCAGCTGGCCAACCAGCGGCGCCCGGCCGCCCTCATCGGCGCGCTCGGTGATGACGAATGGAAGCCCCGTGCCTGCACGGGCCTGCCGCTTGAGCCCCCGGACCATCTCGTGGTAGTCCGGCAGGTAGCCTCCCGGATCCGGATTGGTCGCCTCCCAGGGCGCAAGCCAGGTGGCATTGCGCCGCCGCACGGCCGTCCACTCGCGCCGGTCCGCGTGTCGGATGGGCCTGAGGGTCAGATCCCCGCTGCTGAGGGAGACCGGCCAGCCGCGTTCCGTCCACACGGAAGGGCTAGCCCGTCATGTCCTGGCTGAAGTTTTTCAGCCAGACGCGCAGGTCCGGGCCAAGATCGTCGCGCTCGGCGGCCAGGGTGACCACGGCCTTGAGGTAGCTCAGCTTGTCCCCGGTGTCGTACCGGCGGCCGCGGAAGACAACCCCGTAGACCCCGGAGCCCTCGCCGTCGGACGCGGCGAGGGTCTGCAGCGCATCCGTCAGCTGGATTTCCCCGCCGCGGCCGGGCTCGGTCGTCTCAAGGACGTCGAAGACGCGGGGGTGGAGCACATACCGGCCGATGACGGCGAGGTTCGAGGGCGCCTCCTCCACCGGCGGCTTCTCGACGAGCTTGTTCACGCGGACGTAGTCCTCGCCCTCGATGGCGGAAATGTCCGCGGCGCCGTAGGAGCTGATCTGCGCCGGATCGACCTCGATCAGGGCAATCACGGACCCCCCGGTCTTCTGCTGGATCTCGATCATGGTCTCGAGCAGGGGGTCGCGCTCATCGATCAGGTCGTCACCGAGCAGCACCGCGAACGGCTCACTGCCCACATGCTGCTTGGCGCGCAGGACCGCGTGCCCGAGGCCCTTCGGATCGCCCTGGCGCAGGTAGTGGATGTCGCAGAGCTCCGAGGGCAGGCGGACCGCCGCGAGCTTCTCCAGGTCGCCCTTCTCAAGGAGGGTCTGCTCAATGAAGGGGACCCGATCGAAGTGGTCCTCCAGCGCCCGCTTGTTACGCCCGGTGATCATCAGGACGTCATGGAGCCCGGCGTCGACTGCCTCCTGCACAACGTACTGAATGGCGGGCTTGTCCACCACCGGAAGCATTTCCTTGGGCATCGCCTTGGTTGCCGGCAGGAAGCGGGTTCCCAGGCCGGCGGCGGGAATGACGGCCTTGTTCACTTTTGGTCGCAAAGTCATGGGACCACACTACATAACGCGCAGGACCATTCCGGGAGCTGTGCACAATAGGTGCATGAATATCGACCCGGCGGTACCCTCTAAAATCCAGGCGAGAGCCGACCTGCGCGCCAGGCGCCGGACCCGGGATCCGGAGGCCCGGGAGGCCTTGTCGCGGCGGCTCGCCGAGACGGTACTGGAGGAGCTGCCTCGGCTGACCGGCGGGAACCGCACGGAGGAGGACCTCGTGATTGCGGCCTACCTGGGTGTACCACCGGAGCCGGCGACCGAGGAGCTGCTGCATGCCTTGACCAGCCTGGGCCACACGGTGATCGTGCCCATCTGCGAGCCCGGTTACCGGCTCTCCTGGTGCAGGTGGTGGCCGGGTGTGCCGCTGGTGAAGTCGCCCCGCGCACCGGTGCTGGAACCGGAAGGGACCCGTACTCCCCTGGGTCAGCTGGCCGCCCTCGACCTGGTCCTGGTGCCGGGCCTCGCCGTTGACGCCGCGGGCTATCGGCTCGGCCAGGGCGGGGGCTACTACGACCGGTTCCTCGCCGAACTCTCGATCGAGCGCCCCACGGTGCCCACAGCGGGCATGGTCTACCCCGATGAGTTCGTCGCCGGCGGCAGCTTCCCGGTCGAGCTCCACGACGTGCCGCTGCACGGCGTGTTCACCCCGGGCGCATATCACGGATTCGGGGCACCCCCGGCACCGGTGTAGACTTAGCACTCGCCGCCCTAGAGTGCCAATCAGCCTCGGCGGGGCGCCCCACGAGAATTTGAATTCCAGGAGAGACCTTTGCCTACCTATGCGTACGCCTGCAAGGATTGCGGCCATGCCTTCGACATCCAGCAGGCTTTTTCCGACGAATCGCTCACCGTATGCCCCGTCTGCTCGGGCGTGCTGCGCAAGAAGTTCAACAGCGTGGGCGTCGTCTTCAAGGGCTCCGGGTTCTACCGCAATGATTCCCGCGACACCCGCTCCTCCGCCGACCTGACGGCGACGCCGGCCGCTTCCGATGCGAAGCCGGCCGCGGCAAAGGCACCGGCCAAGAAGGCCGACTCGGGAACAACCGCCGCCGCGCCCGCGGCGGGCAAGGCCGCTTCCTGACCACGGGGCCGATCCCGGGCTTTTCCACATAGACCACCCGGGGCCGGCGGCACATGCCGCCGCCCCTAGGGTGGTCTTCATGTTTTCGACGCAGCACCGGCCGGGCGAAGCCCTTCGCCTCCCCCGGATGCGCAGGGCCCTCCTTCGGCACCGCCGGCTGCTGGCCGCGGTGCTCCTGTGCGCGGCGGCCGGCACCTGCGTCGAGGCGTTCCTGCCCCGCGGCGAACCCGGTGCCCCGGTCCTCGCCGCGGCCTCGGACCTCGCGGCGGGCACCGTCCTGGCTGCAGCGGACGTTGAGACCCTGACCCTTCCGTCCGCTGCCGTCCCGCCGGGGGCACAGGCGCACCTGAAGGGCCTTCTCGGCCAGCGGCTCGCGGCGCCCCTGCGGCGCGGAGACGTCGTCACCGACACCCGGCTCGTCGGCCCCGGGCTGCTCACCGGCACCGCGCCCGGCACCGTCGCGGTGCCACTGCGCCCGGCCGATCCCTCCACCGTCCGGCTCGTGGCAGCGGGCCAGCGGGTCGACGTCGTGGTGAGCACGGGCAACGGCTACGAGACGGCCGCCGCCTCCGATGTGATCGCCCGGAACCTCGCGGTGCTGTGGACCTCACCGCCTGGGGAGGATTCGTCGTCGGCGTGGTCCGCCTCCCCGGCCGAGGCGGGGCTGGTGGTCGTGGCCGCCTCCGCCGGGGATGCCGCCGCCCTTGCCGGATCCTCGACTGCGGGTCAGGTCCACCTGGTCCTCACGGCCGGACGCTGAGTCAGACGGGCCGGCGCCCGGGCGGCTCCGTTGTGCCGGGGCCTGCGTGTCCAGCACAGGCGTCGAGCAAACCCGATGCGCCGGAAACTCCGGCGTGCCGGGGCCGGCGTGCCGGCCTACCTCCCGTGCGGGTCAGCTCCAGTGCGGCGGTCGCTGTTCCTTGAGCCACTCGTCGCTGTCGCTTTGGGAGTCACCCCAGGCGCGGGGATCGTCCTCGGCCGCGGTCTTGGGCAGCACCGGTTCCTCCGCAGCCGGCGCCGCGGCAGCCGGCCGTGGGGCGCGGCCCTCGTCGGTTTCGTTCTTCTTCATCCGCAGTGCGTCCCTTCGGGTCCGGGGCGGTTCGTTCGCTTCGAGCAGGTCCAGACCAAGCTCCCGGGCCGCCCGTTCGGCGCAGCCCTCCGGGTCGGTGAACACCTCGATGGTCCACAGCGGCATGTACCGCCAGCCCATGCGTTCCAGCTGCTGGGGCCGGAGCCGGCTCCGCTCGCGCACGGTCATGGCACCGTAGCGGGCGGTGCCGTCCGACTCGATCGCCAGGGGCGCCACCGGGTAGTCGCGCTCGGGCGCCGCCGCCGCCGGAGGGCGGGTGGCCACGATGTCGAGGACGCCGTCGTAGGAGTCCTTAATTTCGGCACCGCGGGCCCGCAGCCGCTCGACGAGGTCGGCGACCAGCGGATCCGCGTTGTCCGGGGCCTCCTTCTTGGCCGGAGCGCTGGAAGGTGCGAGTTCGCTGCGGAGCAGCTCGTAGAAGTCGGCCGCTCCGCCGGTCAGCCGCTCGGGGTCGAGGTCCGCCGGCTGGAAGCAGGAGAGCACGTGCAGCCTGCGGCGGGCACGCGTCATGGCCATCACGAACTTCCGGCGGCCGTCCGGGCCGGACAGCGGGCCGAAGGAGTGGAGCGCCCGTCCGTGCGGTGTCCGCCCGAATCCGAGCGAGAAGATGACGTCGTCGCGGACCAGACCCGCGGCGCGGTCAACGGGGACCACCCGGAAGGACTCCCGGCCGGGGGCAAAGAAATCGTTCGCCCACGGGAAGTTCGCCATCTGCAGGCGGATCGCCTCGCCCACCCGGGCGGCGTGCCGGGGGCTGGCGGTGACGACGGCCAGGGAGAAGCTGGGCCGGTGCCGGATGTGCTCGAAGACGAGGTCGACCACCCGGTTCACCTCCGCCGAGACGCTCTCGACACCCTCGTGGTCCGAACTGGGCATGCCGGTGCCGTCGGGGAGGTATTCGACGACCAGACCGCGCCCGGCGCCGGAGACCTCGGAGGCCTGCGGCAGCCGCGTGAGGCGGTCCTCGTAGAAGGTGGCGCTGAGGTAGCTGCCCAGCGCGCGGTCCACTCCCCGGTAGACCACGGTCAGGGAGCGCTCCGGCAGGACGGCGCGCAGCTCCTCGTAGGCGCTGGGCAGCGGGTCGGTCTCGGCGCGCGGGCGCTCGGGCGACTGGATTTCGATGCTGAATCGCGTCGGCCCGGCCAGCCGGGTGTCGCCGAAGACGGCGGTCTGGCGTGCGCGTGCGATCACCGGGACGGCGCTCTGCAGCGATACCGATTCCCCGTCGAGCAGCAGCAGGGAGTCGAAGGCCGCGCCGCCCGGCAGGATCATCGGCGCCATCAGGGGGCTGACGGCCCATACGGGGAGCAGCGCCGTCGTGAGGTCGGGGTGCAGCGCGCTGAACGATTCGAGCGTGAGGGTGTCCTCCCGCAGGTGGGTGCGCAGCCGCTCCGCGTCCGCGGGGTGCGCGGCGATCGCCGTGTTCCACCGCTCGGCCAGGCGCCACCGCAGGCGGGCCGCCCCGGAGGAGACGTGGGCCGTATCGGCGAGCCGGAACTCGGCCTCCAGACGGCGCAGGCTGGCGCCGTCGGACATGGCGAGGTAGTCGTCCCCGCTGATCATGGCTTCGAGGGCCGACTGCCACCAGGCCAGTTCGAGCTCGTCGGCGACCCGGTCTTCGGACACTTCGCGCGCCGCAAGGTCCTCGAGCAGTTCGCCGAGCCCGTGCTCCCTCATCTCGTCGAGCAGCAGGGTGCGCTCCGGTAGCGCCTCGAGGGTTTCCCGGTCCCCGGCGAGGGCCGCGAGCCGCTTCTCGAGGTCGTCGAGCTCGCACGAGGGCAGATCCGGGGTGCCCTGGGCGGCACGGAGGATGCGGCTGAGTTCCTCGAGCCGGCCCTGGACGCCCTTGTAGAAGGTGTTGATCTCGGCCAGGCCGGTCGGCACCGAGGGGTGGCGTTCGGTCTTGGCGTACCGCGTCCACAGCGTGCGCTGGTCCTGGACGTCGACCAGGGAGGAGTGGAGGTCGGCGATGTGCACCCCGGGACGCACGTATTCCTTGGCGACGCGCCGCAGCCGTGAGCGGGTCATCGAGCTCATCTCGATGGCACGCTCGCGCCGCCACGAGGAGGGGGCGGTGGCCGAGATGAGGTCGGTCACCGGACGGTCGAAGATATCGGGGGTGAACTTGTCGAGGCTGGCGCGGACCGCCACGAGCAGTTCGAGCTGCTCCCCCCACTCCCGGAAGGTCCTGCCCAGGGTGATGTGGGAGTGTTCGGCGACGCGCAGCACCTTGGCGCGCAGCAGCGGAATGTCGCGGGAGAGGTCGGAGGCCAGGCCGTGGGCGTGCTCGGTCTCCTTGCGGTTGAGCAGCTGCGCCCCGAACCAGGGGCTCTCGGTCGAGGCCTTGCTGAAGCTGCCAAGCTCCGCCGCGCGCCGCAGCCGGGTGGCCAGCTCGGCGCGGTCGGCGATGTTGTCGAGCACGCTGCGCTTCAGGCGCACCGTGGTCGAGGGTGCCGGATCGAGCGCGGTGAGCGCAGCGAGGGACTGCATGGCCTGGTACGGCGAGCAGTTCCAGCGGCTGCGGACATTGTGGAGGGACCGCACGTGCTCGAGGAGTTTGTGCCGGTGCCCCACGAGCGTTGCGTGAAGGGTCTCCACCGACGGCGCGGCGGCCTTCTCGTTGCGCACGATCGCCCGGATCACGCTGTCCTTGAGCTGCTGCGGGTCGACCTGGCCGTTGAGCTGAAGTACGAGCGAGCCGAGGTTGAGCGCTTCGAGGTCCTGTACGAACTCGTTGAGGGTTCCGCGGCGCTCGGCGCTGACGAGGACGCTCCGGCCCTGTCCGGCCAGCAGTGCGGCGGCGTTGAGGGCCGTCTGGGTCTGCCCGGTGCCCGGCGGCGTGGCGACCGCCACCGAATGCCCGGCGCCGATCAGGTCAAGGACGCCCTGCTGGGCGGCGTCGGCGTCGAGGATCAGCAGTTCATCGGCCGGGTCGCGCTCGTCGATCGGGCTGAACCCGGCGTCGGGTTCGGTCACCTCGTAGGCCCCGTCGCGGGCGGCCGACAGCAGGGCGGAGAGCACGGGGTGGTCGGGCTGGATGGCCTCGTCCTCGACGATGTCGGCGAGGTCGGCGAAGGTGGAGACGAGCAGGCGGTGCTCAACGGAGATCCCGCGGACCCCGTCGGTGAGGTGGCGCAGGCGGTCGAGCACCGGGTGCGGATCGAACCGGGCGGTGCCGTAGGCGAGCCGGGGCAGCGCCTCGGTGTCGAGGTGGATGCCCTGGATGTCGCCGAAGTGGCGCACCAGTGCCGGGTTGAGGCGTGCCTGCTCGGTCAGCTGCAGTTCGTAGTCGTCCTGGGAGGGGTGGACGGTGAGCGACATTCCGGTCAGCAGCACCGGGGCGTTGAGCGTCTCCGACCGGCCGGCGTCGTCGACGGTGCGCCAGGACGCGGTCCCGGCCGCGAGGTGGCCGACGTCGATGCCGCGTTCGGTGCCCAGTTCAAAGATCTTGGCCCGCAGGGCACGGGCCGCCGACTTCGCCGCGTTGTACTGCACCGGGTCGCGCAGCAGGGTCGAGAGCCGGGTCCGGCGTCCGGCCAGGAGCTGGGCCAGCCCGGAGGGGTGTGCGTGGGTCAGGTCGATACTGGTGCCGGCGGAGGGCCGGAAATGCAGGAGCGTGTCCCCGGAGACCTGTGGACCGAGCTGATCCAGCCAGGGCAGGAGGAAATCCTCAGCCGAATCCCCGGAGTCCTGCTCTGGCACGGCTGTCCTCTTCCCTGCATCGTCACGCGCTGATCTTGACCAGATTGGCATATCTTCCAAGCTATCCGAAATGAATCCGAAGCGGCCGCATAGCAACGCGGCGCACGGCGAAATCCGCTGGCCGGGGAACCGTCAGCGGCCGGGGGCTACTCCCACTCGATGGTTCCCGGCGGCTTGCTGGTCACGTCGAGGACCACCCGGTTGACGCCCTCCACCTCATTGGTGATCCGGTTTGAGATCCGGGCCAGCAGGTCGTACGGCAGGCGGGACCAGTCCGCGGTCATCGCATCCTCGCTGGAGACCGGGCGCAGCACGATCGGGTGCCCGTAGGTGCGGCCGTCGCCCTGCACGCCCACGCTGCGCACATCGGCCAGCAGGACCACCGGCATCTGCCACACCTCGTTGTCCAGCCCCGCGGCGGTCAGTTCGGCGCGGGCGATGGCGTCGGCCTTGCGCAGCAGCTCGAGGCGTTCATGCGTCACTTCACCGACGATGCGGATGCCCAGCCCCGGGCCGGGGAAAGGCTGGCGTCCGACGATCTCGGCGGGCAGCCCCAGCTGAGCTCCGACGGCGCGGACCTCGTCCTTGAAGAGGGTGCGCAGCGGCTCCACCAGTTCGAACTGGAGGTCCTCGGGAAGCCCGCCGACGTTGTGGTGGCTCTTAATGTTCGCCGCGCCCTCGCCGCCGCCGGACTCGACCACGTCGGGGTAGAGGGTTCCCTGGACGAGGAAGCGGATCTTCTCGCCGTGGGCCTCGGCCTCGGCGATGATGGCCCGCTCGGCTTCCTCGAAGGCGCGGATGAACTCGCGTCCGATGATCTTGCGCTTGGTCTCGGGGTCGGAAACCCCTTCGAGCGCCTTCAGGAAGCGCTCCTGCTCGTTGGCGACGTAGAGCTTGACGCCGGTCGCGGCAACGAAGTCGCGTTCGACCTGTTCGGCCTCGCCTTCGCGCAGCAGCCCGTGGTCAACGAAGACGCAGGTGAGCTGGTCACCCACCGCGCGCTGCACGAGCGCCGCGGCGACGGCGGAATCAACACCGCCGGAGAGGCCGCAGATGACGCGGGCGTCCCCGACCTGGGCACGGATCCGCTCGACCTGCTCCTCGAGGATGTCCCCGGTGGTCCAGTTGGGTCGGAGGCCGGCACCCTCGAAGAGGAAGTTTTCGAGGACCCGCTGGCCGTACCGGGAATGCTTCACCTCGGGGTGCCACTGCACCCCGTACAGGCTCTTCTCCTCATGGGCGAAGGCCGCCACCGGTGCGCCGGCGGTGCTGGCGAGCACCTCGAACCCGGCCGGGGCCTCCTGGACGCTGTCGCCGTGGCTCATCCACGCGTTCTGGTTCTCCGGGGTGCCGCTGAGGATCGAGCGGGATTCCCCGTCGGCGGTGACATCGGTGGACCCGTACTCGCGCAGTCCCGTCTTCGCGACGGTGCCGCCGAGGGCCGCGGCCATGGCCTGGAACCCGTAGCAGATGCCCAGGACCGGGACACCGGCCTCGAACAGGTCTGCCTCCACCTTGGGGGCGCCTTCGGCGTACACGCTTGCCGGGCCGCCCGAAAGGATGATCGCCACCGGGTTCTTGGCCAGGATCTGCTCGGTGCTAAGGCTCGAGGGCACGATCTCCGAGTACACATCCGCCTCCCGGACGCGCCGGGCGATCAGCTGGGCGTACTGGGCGCCGTAATCGACGACGAGGACCGGGCGGTGTTCGGGACTGGGGGGAGGTGTAGTCACGCATTAACAATAGTCGCGGCGGGGTGCGCCCCGCACATTGGGACCCCCGGCCCCCGGAGGGCCGGGGACCCGGTGGCTGGAACGGGACGGGCTGGCAGCTGTGCCCGCGCGGGCGCCGGCTGGTCAGTAGCGGGGGGCCGCTTCGGGGTGGGCGGCGAGGTCCGCCTCGGCCTCGCGGTGGACGCGCCGTTCAACGATGAAAGACAGCAGCGGCACCACCCCGCCGAGTGCGATCAGCAGGAAGCGCGAGAACGGCCAGCGCAGGAACTGCCACAGCCGGAAGTCGGCGATGAGGTACACCACGTAGAGCCAGCCGTGGACGATCAGCACCGCCTTGGAAAGGTTAAAGCCGCCCGAGGCGTCGGCCTCCGCCTCGGACAGGAACTGCAGGCCCGCCCCGCCGCCGGCGACGATTTCGGCATTAAACCCGTACTTGGCCACCATTTCGACGACGACAAGCAGCAGCATGACGCCGGTGGCGTAGGCGAGCAGCTTGTAGAAGCTGAGGGCCGAGCGGATCTGGGCGTGGGTCCCCCCGAACCTCCGTTTCGCGGCCGGCTTCGGGGAGGTGCCTTGCTTATTCACGTGTTCCTGCTTCCGTTGGGTGGGTGGCGCCGGGGCGGGCGGCGCCGTCGTCGTGTGCTTCGGCGGGGGCCGCGGCGGCCGGTCGGTCCGAAGCTGTGTCATGGGCGGGCTCATGCCGCGTGCTGCCGGGGCCGACCGGGGTGCCGGCCGCTGCGGGCCCGCCGTCCTGGCCCTCGTCGTCCTCGTCGTCCTCGTCGTCCTCGAGGCTCCGCCGGTGATCGTCGGCGACAAGCCGCCACCAGAGGAAGAAGGCAAAGCCGGCGAAGACGACCCATTCGACGGCGTAGAAAATGTTGAGCCAGTTGACCGGCCGCTCCTGCGGCTGGGGCGCCACCTCCACGGCTTCCAGCGGCGCCGGCGCGGGGGCGGCCTCTCCGTCAACGGTGATTGCGGCGGACGCGATGAACGCCGCATAGGAGGGACGGTCCCACACATTGACGAGTTCGGCGGTGGCCAGGGCGGCCACCTGGCCCTCTACGGGGTCGGCGGCCACCGGGCCCTCGGCGGGCAGGAGGCGCCCGGTAAGTGCGGCCGGGCCGGTGAGTTCGGGCACGCGCGCGGCGGCGTCGGCGTCGGGCACCCACCCGTGCACCACGGGGATGACCACCGGTTCCTGCGCGTCGCTGCCGGCTCCCCCGGTGGAGCCTGGGGCGGCGTCGATGGCGAACGCCGAGATCAGCCACAGCCCCTCGCGCCCGTACTGGAGCCGCTCACGGACCAGCAGTCGGGTACCGGGCAGGAATTGCCCCTCGGCTGAGACCATCTGGTCGGCGGCCGTTCCCGTCAGGGGTGACCCGGGGTCGATCACGCCGGTCAGCGGGCGGATTGTCTCGGTGGCGGCCGGAGCCTCGGGCCCCTGCTGCCGGGAGTTGGAGAACTGCCACTGGCTGAGCAGGACAAAGACCGCGGCAAGGGCCATCACCAGGATCAGCGTCAGGATCCAGCGGGGCTTGAGCGCGGTCTTCAGCACCCATTAAAGGTACTTCGCACCCCTGTAGAAAAACTAATGGGGGCGGACGGCGCCCGGGTCGGACGGCGCGGCGGCGGGAGCACCGCCGGGGGCCGGGGCGTGCCCTGTGAACAGAGCGATAAGTTCGTCGATCTCGTGGCCGGCCGCGGCGGGGTGCCGGAAGTGCCGGTGCGGCTCGATGACGTAGTGGGTGCGCCGCCCCACCCGGATCCGGCGAAGGTATCCGGCGGTCTCGAGGTCCTTGAGGATCGACAGGGCGGCGCGGGGGCTGATTCCGACGAGGTCCGCGAGGTCGGCGACCCGCATGTCGGGATCTTCGGCCACGGCCAGCAGCACGTGGCCGTGGTGGGTCAGGAAGGTCCATGGCGGCGACGCCGGGGAACCCCGCCGGGAGGTGTGCACCGGCGGGGTTCCCATGCCTGGGGCCGGATCGGCGTCCGGCCCTCCGCTAGAGGGTCGAACCGTCGTCACGCCCCGTTCCCTTTCCGGCGGGTACCGGACGGCGCCACAGCGGGTCCAGTTCGGCCGTCTCGGCCGGATCGGCGATCCGGAACGGAGGGTTCACCGGCGCGGCGAGCGGCTGTCGGGCCTGTCCTCGGGTGGCAAGCAGGCTGGCACCGATGGACACCGCCAGGATGGCCACGACCACGGCGAGTGAAATCGGGGTGGGGATGTAGAAGATGTCGATCTTCAGGAGCATCTTGATGCCCACCCAGATCAGCACCAGCGCCAGGCCCACCTTGAGGTAGATGAAGCGGTGCATCAGGTCGGCGAGCAGGAAGTACATGGCCCGCAGGCCGAGGATGGCGAAGGCGTTGGCGGTGAAGACGAGGAACACCTCGTCGGTGACGGCGAAGATCGCCGGGATGGAGTCGACCGCAAAGATGATGTCAGTGACCTCGACGAGGACGAGCACCGCCAGCAGCGGGGTGGCGAGAAGGACGCCGTTCCTCCGGACGAGCAGGCGCTGGCCGTGGAACGCATCGGTCATCGGGACAAAGCGGCGGAACAGCTTGAGGGCGCGCGACTTCTCAGGCTCCATGTGCTCGTTGCGCTGGCGGATCATCCGGTAGCCCGTGTAGAGCAGGAACGCCGCGAACAGGTAGAGCACCCAGCCGGCGGACGCGATGATGGCCGAGCCGGCGGCGATGAAAATGCCGCGGAAGACCAGGGCGCCCACGACGCCGAGGAACAGCACCCGGTGCTGGTATTCGCGGGGAACGGCGAAGTAGCTGAAGATGATGGCCCAGACAAAGACGTTGTCGACGGCGAGGGACTTCTCGATGAGGTATCCGGCGAAGTACTGCTGCCCGAACTCGGCTCCATACACCTGCCAGATGAGCGCTCCGAAGGCGACTCCGAAGGCAATCCAGACGGCGGACCAGAGCGCGGCCTCGCGGACGCCGATCACGTGGGCGCGGCGGTGGGCGAACAGGTCGATGGCAAGCATGGCGAGGATCACGCCGATCACTGCCAGCCAGGCCCAGAAGGGAACAGTCATGGGGTATTACCTTTCCAGTCAGGTTCATCCAACTGGAGGTCTTTCCCGGCTCCTGATCGAGCCTGTCCCGCCGAGCCGCTCAGGGGCGGCCGGACTGACGACGGGACATTGGGGGATACTCCCCTCCGCGTCTAAATAGTGAAGCACACTTCACCTATTGCATGCAAGGAGCCTCTCCGCGCCGGCGACCCGCACCGGGGCGGACATCCCGGGCCGGTCAGGCGGCAGCGAGCGCGAAGCCGGCGGCGGCAGCGCCCAGGGCGCCGGCCAGGGTTCCAAGGCCCGAGAGCAGAGCCAGCCCCCGCCGTCCGGCCTTCAGGAGACGGACGGTGTCGACGCTCGCGGTGCTAAAGGTCGTATAGCCCCCGAGGAACCCCGTGCCGGCGATGAGGACGAAGGACCGGTCGAGGGCGGCAGACGCGGCAAACCCGGCGAGCAGTCCCAGCAGGAACGATCCGGAGATATTGATCAGGACCGTGCCGAGCGGGAACCCCGAGCGCACCCGGGAGGAGATCATCCCGTCGAGGACGAACCGGGCTCCGGCGCCGAGGCCTCCGGCGGCAGCGAGGGCGACTACGGCACCGGTCACGGAACATCCCCCGGCCCCGGTCCGGCTGGCAGCCGCACGCCGTCCGGGCGCCGCCGGGCCGACGCCCCCGCCGCGGCGGCACCGCAGGCGGCCGCGGCGGCGCCGAGCAGGAGCGTCGCGGCGAGGTAGAGCAGGGCCGGTGCCGCGCGCCCGGCGTCGAGCAGCAGCACGGCCTCGACGGTGAGCGCACTGTAGGTGGTGAAGCCGCCGAGGAACCCGGTGCCGGCGGTCAGCCGCGCCGCCCGGAGCCGGCCGGCGTCGGGACCGGCCGCGGCCAGGCGCTCAAGCAGCCAGCCGAGCAGGAACGCCCCCGAGACGTTGATGAGGAAGGTGGCAAGGGGAAGCCCGCCGGGCGCGGGCAGGAGCAGGTCGAGGCCGTAACGGGCAAGGGTGCCCAGCGAACCTCCAAGCACCACCAGCAGCAGCAGGTCCGGCCTGCGGTGCGCCGCACGGCCGGTGTACGGGCGGCCGGCCCGGCGGGCGGGTCTCAGGACGGGACCGGAGGGGCCTGCGGGTACTTCTCCTGCACGGCCTCCCAATCACCCGACGAGGCGATCGGGTCCATCCAGAAGACCTCCCACGCATGACCGTCCGGGTCACTGAAGGTCCGCGTGCGCATGAAGCCGTAATCCTGCGGTTTGCCCTCGACGGCGCCGGCGGCCAGGGCCCGGTCGAGGAAGGCATCGACCTCCTCGGGGTCGTCGACGCTGAGGGCGTTGATGACCCCCGATGTCGCCGAGGTGTCGGCGATCTGCTTGTCGGTGAACTGCCGGTAGTGCTCGTGGCTGAGGATCATCACGTAGATGCTGTCGCTGACCTCGAGCGATCCGGCCTTCTCGTCGCTGAAGGCCGGGTTCAGGGTCCAGCCCAGGGAGGTGTAGAAGGCCTTGGACCTCTCCACGTCGCTGACCGGAAGGTTGATGAAGACTTTGCTGGCCATGTGCGGCTCCCCATCTCTGGTGTGCTTCAGGACCCTTACAGTGTGCGGCCGGCGGCGCCGCCCCGCAATGCGGAATGGGCAAACCTGCCGTCCGGCCGGTTTAGGATGGCCGGGTGGAAATCTGGATTCCCCTTACCGCCGCCGTCGGCCTCGCCCTGCTCACCGGGGGGACGGCCCTGCTGCTGCGCAGGCCCCGCCCGCAGCAGGAAGCGGCTCCGTGGCGGAAGGGGTCCCGCGCCCCGGGCCGGGTGGTCGCGGTGCGCCCGCAGACCCACTTCGACCGCGACCGGAACAACATCCGCGTGCCGGTCCGGGTCGAGTACACGGACCCGCGCACCGGCGAGAGCCGGACCGGAACCTACGTCCTTGACCGCTTCACCGCCAACATCCCGGCGCTGATCTCCCAGCCGGTGGGCGTCGCCACCTTCGGCAGCACCGCCCGCTCCGGCCCGGCACGCTCCGGTACGGTGCGCCGCCAGGAACCCGTGGCGGGCGCGCTCGCCCCCGAGGCCGACGCCGAGGGCTTCCGCGAGATCCTCGATCCGGTTCCCGTCGACGCCTTCATCAGCGGCCCGCCCGCCGACCCGCGGGTGCGGATCGTGTTCCGCCCCTGAGGGCCTCCGGGCGGCGGGCCCTCACCCGCGGAGGGCCGCGGCGCGTGAGTCAGGCGCGCAGTTCGGCCTGGACCGGCCAGTGCTGGTCGCTGAGGATCACCTGGGAGCCCTGCCCCGTCTCGGGGTTGAGCAGCACCGGCGCCAGGAGGTTGACCGTTGTGGCTTCCCCGCCGGGGCGGGCCACCACAAGCACCTGGGGGTCCTGCGCAGAGCCGAGACCGATGGCCTCGAGCAGTTCGGCCGAGAACCGGGGAAGATACTCCGGCAGGTAGATCGCCGGATCCACAACGAAGACACGCAGCCCGCGGTCGGCGGCCGCTGTCAGCGAATACAGCCCGTCGGCGCCGTCGATGGCGGCGAGGGTGAACTCGACGTGGGGTTCGAAACCCGGCGGAGGAGCGGTGAAGCTCACGGCAGCGCTCATCGGAGGAAGTCCAGGAGGGTCGGCGAGAGCACCTTCGAGGTGACGCTCAGGGCGCCCTGGTAGCTCAGGTCCTGGATCTTGAGGTTGGTGAGCATCTCGGCCAGGTCGAGGTCCTCAATGCCCGCGCGCTGCTCCTCGAGCGCCGCCACCTGGATCTTGTTGGTGTCCTCCGCGTTCAGCAGGCGCGAATGCCGCGCCCCGATCTCGGCCTGCCCGGCCGACACCCGGTTGAACTGGGCGTCGACGGCGCCGAGGCGGGCGGAGGTGCTGATGCCGGCGCGGAGGTCCGCTGCGATTCCGTCGAGCAGGTCGAAGACCGAGCCGGGCCCGTTGCCGAACACGGCAGCGCCGTCGGCGTCGACCCGGATGGTCTGCCCGTCACCGACCCGGCGCTCGACGGTGCTGCCGGGGGCTCCGGTGAACACCGGCGGGGTGCCGGTGAATGCGGCCTCAGCATCGGAGTTGCCCGCAAAGACGCTGCGCCCGAGGAATCTGGTGTTGGCCTGCCCGAGCAGGTCCCGCTTCAGTCCCTCGACTTCGACGGCGATCGCGTTGCGCGCCGCCGGGGACAGGGTCTCGTTGCCGCCCTGGATGGTCAGCTCGCGCACCCGCGTCATCAGTTTGCTGGTGTTGGACAGGGCGGAGTCGAGGGCCGTCAGCCAGCCCTTGCCGTTGTCGATGTTCCGGGTGTACTGGGCGGCCGACTGCTGGTCCGCCTTGACCCGCAGCGAATCCGCCGCGGCCATGGGGTCCTGGGAGGGCCTGCTGATCCGCTTCAGGGTCATTGCGTGTTCCTGGGCCTCGGCCCGGCGCATCATGCTGGTCTGCAGGTTGCGTTGGGCGGTGTTCGTCATGGTGGTGTTGGTGACGCGGCTGAGCATTGGTTACCTTCCTACTAATCCGGTGCGGTTGATGAGCACGTCGAGCATCTCGTCGATGGCCGTCATCACCCGCGAGGACGCCTGGTAGGCGTGCTGGTAGGTGAGCAGGCTGACGCTCTCCTCATCGATGTCGACCGAGGACTGGGACAGCTGAAGGCTGAGCGCCGATGCGGCGGCCACCCCGGCCAGATCCTCCCGCTGGTTGTCGGCGCGCGCAGTGACGGCCAGCGCCGTGACGAAGCCGCTCCACAGCCGGTCCGGGGAGTCGGCGGCATGGCGGATCTGCGAGATGGCGTCCGCGTTCGAGCCGTCCTTCCCGCCGGCGCCGGGCCTGCCTGTCGCGAGGTCCGCGGCGGAGGCCGCCGCGACCCGCAGCCCCTTGGCCGCCGGCAGCGCCGGATCGAACCGGAAGAAGTCGAGGCCGGTGCGGCCGTCGGCGGTCTCTCCTCCGCGGTGCACGGCGTTGACCGAACCGGCGAGCCGCACCGCGAAGGCGTCGTACGCGGCAGCGGCCTCGGCGAGGTCGCCGCCGGCCGCCTTGCCGTTGGCCGGGGCGAGCGTCGAGACCATCCCGCCGATCCTGCCGCCGTCGAGCGGGACGGCGCTGCCGGGCCGGTGGGCCCACTCGAGCCGGACCGGGGAGGCGGTGGCGTCCTCGAGCCGGTACCCTCCGCTGACCTGCAGGGCGTTGGCGGAGTCGCCCGAGACGAGCACGTTCCCTCCCACCAGCACCTCGACCGTACCGTCGCCAAGCGGGCGGACGGTGCCGCCGACGAGCGAGGCGATGTCCGCGGTGAGCAGGTTGCGCTTGTCGATCAGCTCGTTCGCTGAGGCGCCGGCGTTCAGGGCGGACCGGATGCCCGCATTGAGTTCGGCCACCTGGACGGCGGCGGCGTTGACCTCGGAGGTGAGCAGGTCCAGCTGGCGCCGGTCGGCGGAGAACTGCGCCTCGATCTGGGTGTACCCGTGGGCGAGCTTGGCCGCCAGGGCGCCGGCCTCCTCGAGGAGGACCCCGGACGGCGCCGGCGCCCCGGCGTTGTTGGCCACGTCCTGCCACGACGTCCAGAACTTCTGCAGCGCCGCGGAGGTGCCGTTCTTGCCGGGCTCCTGCAGGATCCCTTCGAGCCCGTCGAGCGCCTTGACCCGCGCACCGGAGAACCCGGCGTCGGCGGAGGTTGCCCGGACCCTGGCATCGAGGAAGATGTCGCCCAGGCGCCGGATGCCGTCGACCTGCACGCCCTGGCCCGGCGTCACGCCCGAGGAAAAGAGCCCGACGCGTGCGACCGGGCCCATCGGCGAGGTGGAGACCCGCTGGCGGGTGTATCCCTCCGTGGCGGCGTTGGCGATGTTCTGGCCGGTCACGGCCGAGCCCTGGCGTGCGGCGTTCAGTCCGCTCAGCGCGGTGTTCAGTGCTCCGAATGTGCTGCCCATGACGCCTCCCTCATACCCTCGTGTCGATCAGCCGTGACGTGTCGACACCGGCGGTCATGCCGCGGGCATCGTAGGTGCCGGCCTCCGCACGGTGTCCGGCCAGGGCCTCCTGGGTGGACCGGGCCGCGGTGCGGAGGAACTGGGCGTTGGCGTCCCGGAGTTCCTTAATGCGTTCGGTCTGCTCCGTCATCACCTGCAGGTGCCGCGAGAGGATGTCCGCCCAGGGGCCTTCGGGCGCGTGCTGCACCAGTTCGCGCAGCGTGGCGTTCTCTCCGGCACCCCACTCGGCCGCGACGTTGAGCACCTCGACGTCGCGGGCCAGGCCGCTGGCCCGCAGCAGGGCGACGGCGCCCTCGACCTCGCGGGTTGCATGCTGCAGCCAGCGCGTCTTCCCGGCCGTGAGCAGGAGTTGCTCCTCCTCGAGCTTGAACATCAGAAGTTCAAGCAGTTCACGCTCATGCCAGAGCTGGGCTGATAGCTCCTGGATTCCCATAGTGCCTAAGACTCTCCTAGATTGGCTCAGCGGTCGCTTCCTGCTGCCGCACCTTACGTAGAAACCATCGGCGGGATGCCGGCCGATGTAAGGTGCGCCGCCGCCGTCGGGCCCGGCCCGGGGACTTCGAAAAAAACTTTCGCATTCTGCTAACGCCGCCGCCGGAGCCGCCGATTGTTCTCTGCGTAAGGCCCAAGGATGGGCCCGACGCTACACAACAATTCATGGAGGAATAGATCATGGGTATGCAGATCAATACCAACACCGCGGCGAACAACGCTTTCCGCGCCCTGTCCAACACGCAGAACGACCTGAGCAAGTCCCTGGAGAAGCTCTCCAGCGGCCTTCGCATCAACCGTGCTGCCGACGACGCTGCCGGCCTGTCCATCTCCGAGGGCCTGCGCTCGCAGGTCTCGGGCCTCGGAGTTGCCCAGCGCAACGCCCAGGACGGCATCTCCGTCATCCAGACCGCTGAAGGCGCACTGACCGAGGTCCACTCGATCCTGCACCGTATGCGCGACCTGGCTGTCCAGGGCGGCAACGACTCGAACAACGCCCAGTCGCGCACCGCGATCAAGACCGAAGCCGATGCCCTCGGTGAGGAACTTGCCCGCATCACCTCGTCCACCAACTTCAACGGCATCAAGCTCCTCGACGGTACCGCCGGAACCGCCGGTGTCATCAGCCTGCAGGTTGGCGCCGACGGTGCCGCCGACAACACCATCTCGGTGAACCTCGGCGACGCCAACGCCAGCATCAACGGCGGCGGACCGGTCTTCTCCAGCGTCACCGGAGCAACCGGCTTCAATGTCGCCACCTCGGCCGGCGCGACGACCACGGTCGCCGCACTGGACGTTGCGATCGCCGCCGTCTCTGCACAGCGTTCGGAGCTGGGTGCTTCCCAGAACCGCCTCGAGTCCGCGGGCAAGTCCCTCGCGGTCTCCAAGGAGAACCTGGCCGCCGCCGAATCCCGCATCCGCGACACCGACATGGCGGAGGAGATGGTCAAGTTCACCAAGGCCAACATCCTCTCCCAGGCCGGCGTTTCGATGCTCGCCCAGGCGAACCAGTCCACCCAGAGCGTCCTGAAGCTCCTCGGCTAAACCGGCTGCTTCATAACGGAACCGCCGGTGGCAGCCGGGCGGGGCATCCCAGCCCGCCTGTGCCGCCGCCGGCGGTTCCCGTTTCCACCGCCATCACCAACCGACGCTTTGAGGAGCCACCCGCGTGGGAATTTCACTGGACGGACTTGCCAGCAACCTTGATACGACAGCGCTTATCAAGGCCATGATGGACATCGAACGCATCCCGCAGAACATCCTCTACAACAAATCGGTGCGCGCCCAGGCCACCGTCGACGCCCTGAAGGCGCTCAACACCGGGATCACCAATCTGACCGCGCTGTCGACGGCCGCCGCGAAACCGGGCGCCCTGGCCTTATTCACCGCCAACTCCTCCTCCACCGCGGCAACGGCCACCGCCGGCGCCGGCGCCGCCGCCGGTTCCGTAGACTTCACGATCGACCGGCTCGCCACTAAGCAGAGCTCGGTCTCGGCGCCCCTCACCCAGTGGCCCGACACCTCCCTGACCATCACCGGCGCCAACGGCACCGCCGTTACCGTCACCGCTGCGTCGACGAGCCTCGACGACGTCGTCAAGGCCGTCAATGCCTCCACCGCCAACGTCAGCGCCACCAAGGTCTCCACCGGTGACGGCAACTACCGTCTCCAGCTGACCTCCAAGGCCACCGGCGCGGCCGGGGCCTTCACCCTCTCCGGGACCGCGGGAACCTTCACCCAGATCCAGTCGGCCCAGGACGCGCAGATCACCCTGTGGAAGGGAACCGCCGCGGAACAGCCGGTCACCTCGGGGACCAACACGTTCGCGAACCTTCAGACCGGGCTCTCCGTCACCGTTGCGGCGGTCTCGGCTACCCCCGTCACCATCAGTGTGGCCCAGGACGCCGACGGCATCGCGGCCAAGGCCGAGGCCCTGGTTAAGGGCCTCAACGATGTGCTCGCCTACATCACGAGCAAGCAGAAGACCTCGACGACGGCGGACGCAAACGGAAAGCCGGTCACCACCCTCGGGGTGTTCACCACCGACAGCACGGTTCGGACCATCGGTCAGAGCCTGCTTACGGCGGCGTCGGCCCCGATCGGCGGCGTTTCGCCGTCGGAATACGGCATCAGCATCACCAAGAACGGCACCATGGAGTTCGACCCCGCGAAGTTCAAGGCCGCCCTGGCGAAGGATCCGGCGGCGGTAGACGCAGCGGTGCGCACCATCGGCTCGCGCCTCGAAGCGGCAGGGAAGACCGCCTCGGATAAATACGGGGGGATGATTGCGGCCAAGATCACCAGCGGCGAGGGTCAGGTCCGCGGTCTCAACGACCAGGTCGCGGCCTGGGATATCCGGCTGGCCTCCCGCGAGGCCCGTCTGAAGAGCACCTATGTCGCCCTTGAGGTGGCCATGCAGTCGATGAACAGCCAGTCCAGCTGGCTCACTGCCCAGCTCGCCTCGCTGTCGACCCAGGGAAGTGACGGAAAGAAATGATGATGAACACCTCCACCGACCAACGCCGGAAGTACCTGCGGGAATCGGTCCTCTCCGCGACACCGGCACGGCTGCTCACCATGCTCTACGACCGGCTTCTGCTCGACTTGGCCCGTGCCGAGCAGGCGCAGGCGGCCGAGAACTGGCAGGCCGCGTCGGCGCAGCTTCTCCACGCGCAGGAGATCATCGCCGAACTGTCCTCGTCCCTGAAGAAGGACGCGTGGGACGGAGCGGAGAACCTTTTCGGGCTCTACACCTACGTGTCGAACGCGCTGATGGCGGCCAACATGCACCGCGACATCAAGGCCACCCGGGAGTGCATCGCCCTGCTTGAGCCGCTGCGTGAGGCCTGGCACGAGGCTTCCGCTTCCCTGCCTGCCCAGAACTCCTGGGATCCGGCCCGATCCGCCGGGAGCCTGGGTGTGGCCTGACGCTGCGGGAGCCGAGGGGGCCGGCGCCCTGGGGCGAGCAGGCTGGACCGCGGCGCTGGCCCAGCTCGAGGACGTCGTTTTCGAAGCCCAGCGCGCCGCGTCCGACCCGCAGCTTCCCGCTCCCGCCATCGCAGCCTGGGAACCGCCGCAGGGCCTGGGCCCGATGCCCGCCGACCTCCGCGAACATGCCCGCCGCGTGAACGAGGCCCAGCTGGCCGCCCTGTCCGCACTGGGTCAGGCCCGGGCCACGGTGGCCCGCCACCTCGGGGCCGTCGAGTCGGCCTCAGCCGATCTGGCCAGGACGGGCAGCCTCGACGTCACGGGCTGAGCCCCCCTCCCCCCGCGCGCCCCGATGCGACCGGCACGGCTGAAAGCGACCAGTGGACCACGAAACGACGGCGACGGCCGAAATATCCGGCCCGGATGTCGCTTTCGGGTCCCGACGCCGCTTTTCGGTGCCGCGGACGCCGGGAGCGGTCCGGGTCGGGAGCGGCGGAGGCAGGCCCGCACGACGGCGCCGGCAGCTGATCAGGAGCGACTGCCTCCTCCGATCCGGTAGGACTCCTCGAGCAGCTCCTCCAGTTCCGGGACGTCAACCCGGGCGAGACGGACCAGGACCAGTTCGGGCGAACGCCGGTGATGCGGCGTGATGTAGTACGTGTCCGGATCGGCCGCGAGCAGCGCGTCGCGTTCCTGCGTCTTCACCGTCAGCACGCCCTCGGCCCACATCCGGGCGATCAGGGTGCGCGCGAACCAGGCCGGCTGGTTCCAGCTCGACCGTTCGGTGACTCCCGGCAGGGAAAGGCATTTGCGCCGCACGTCGTCCTCGGTTGCCACGTTTCCAAGGGTGTCAGGGACCGGCGGCACCGTCCAGCGTCAGGGTTCCGGGTGCGGCTGCGTCGTGCCCGGGCGGAACCCGAGTTCTTTCGGGGGTTTCCTTACCAACCCCGAGTGGATGCCGATAGGTATTGGTGAGCAGCCGTTGCTCACCCTCCAGGCCGCCGATCGGCCTGCACCTCCACCTCAAGGCAGGCCGCCGTGTTCGAATCCATCACCTCCCTGGGACTTCACAGTGCGCTCGACGGGCTGGCGCTGCGCCAAAAGGCCATCGCCAGCAACATCGCCAATGTGAACACCCCCGGCTACACCGCCCGCCGCGTCAAGTTCGAAGAGGCCCTGACCGCCTCCGTGCGCGCCGGCAGCGGCGCCGCCCAGAGCGAGATGCAGCGGTCCCTGGAGCCGACGAAGCTGAACGGGAACAACGTGAACCTCGATACCGAAACCCTCTCGAATATCGACACGGTGCTGCGCTACCAGTTTGCGGCACGCGCCGTCGAAGGAACGTTCAACAATGTCCGCACGGCGATGAGGACCAACTGATGACCTTCGACGCGATCGGCATCGCCGGGACCTCCCTCAGCGTGCACCGCAAGTGGCTCGACGCCGTGTCGGACAACCTCGCCAACATCAACACGGCCACCAGCACCGACGGTGCCGCCTTCCAGGCCCGCTACATCGTCGCGCAGGAAGGCGCCGGCGTCGGCGGGGTGTACGTCAGCGGGGCGGAGTGGGGTGACGCCGAGGGGCGGATGGTCCACGAACCCGACCACCCCCTGGCCGATGAGGACGGCTACGTCCGGTACCCCGACATCGACATGGGCGAACAGATGTCGATGCTCATCATGGCCCAGCGAGGCTACGAGGCCAACGCCGCCGTCGTCGACCGCGCCAAAACCACCTACGAAGCCGCACTGCAGATTGGAAGGTCCTGATGGCCCCCGCACCGCTGACCCCCGTCCAGGCGATCACCGCCACGGGCTACGTGCCCGCCACCGCCCCGGTCCCCTCGACCGACGGGTCGGCCTTCGCCTCGGCCCTGACCGCCGCCGTCGACAACGTGCAGGCCCTCTCGGGCGCGTCCGACACCCTGTCGCTGAAGGCCGCCAGCGGGAACCTCGACGACATCCACGACGCCACCATCGCCTCGACGCGGGCCGCGGTGTCCCTTGAGCTCGTCGCCGCCGTCCGCAACAAGGGCGTCGACGCGTTCAACGAGATCATGCGGATGCAGGCCTGATGGCCTCGCTCCTGCCGGCCTCGATGTCGCGCGTGGCCGGGACGGTCAAAGAATTCTCCCTGGCCCAGAAGACCCTGGCCCTGCTCGGTGTGGCCGTCCTCGTCCTCGGCTCCGTCCTGCTCACCTCCTGGCTCACCAAGCCCGCCTACACTCCCCTGTTCTCGGGGCTCCAGGCGGAGGACGCGAGCATCATCGTGGAGCAGCTGCGCACCGACGGGGTGCCCTACGAAATCACCAGCGGGGGCTCCACCATCCTCGTGCCCGAGGCGAACGTCTACGACCAGCGGCTGAAGGCCGCCTCCGCGGGGCTTCCCTCCGAATCGACCGGCGGCTACTCCCTGCTCGACGACATGGGCGTGACCTCCTCCGAGTTCCAGCAGTCCGTCACCTACAAGCGGGCCCTCGAAGGGGAACTTGCCGCCACCATCGAGACGATGGAGGGCGTTAAGACCGCCTCCGTGCAGCTCGCCATTCCCGAGGCCACGGTGTTCACCAAGGAAAAGGCCGACCCCACCGCCTCCGTGTTCGTCGAGACCCGCAGCGCCGCCGAACTCAGCGACGACCAGGTGCAGGCCATCGTGCACCTGACCTCGGCTTCCCTCGAGGGGATGCAGGCCAAGAATGTGGCCGTCATCGACTCGCGCGGCACCGTCCTGTCCGCCGTGGGCGTCGGCGCCACCGGCTCCTCCGACAAGCAGGCCTCCAACTACGAACAGCGCGTCTCCGGCGCCGTCCAGGCCATGCTCGACCGGGTCCTCGGCCCGGGCAACGCGACGGTGGCCGTCGCCGCGGACATGAACAATGAGTCCGGGGAACGGCTCGAGGAAACCTTCACCACCCCCGAGGACGCCCCGGCGCTGAACGAGTCCACGACCACCGAGACGTATACCGGGACCGGCGGCGGCGGAGCGGGCGTGCTCGGCCCGGACAATATCGCCGTGCCCGACGGCGGCAACGGCGACGGCACGTTCGACTCCGAAACCAGCACCCGCAACAACGCGCTCAACAAGACGACCGAGACGACGGCGATCCCCGCCGGCTCGCTTAACCGGCAGACCGTCTCGGTGGCCCTCGACGCCGAGGCCGCCCGCGGCCTGGACCTGGCCGCCCTGACCGGGCTGGTGAACACCGCCGCCGGCATCGACGCCGAGCGCGGGGACGCCGTCGCCGTCGAGGTCCTGCCGTTCAACACCGCCGGAGCCGACGAGGCCGCCGCCGCCCTGGCCGAGGCAAAGGCCGCCGAGAAGGAGGCCCGGAACGCCGAGCTGCTGCGCACCGGGTTCTACGCCATCGGGGCCGTACTGCTGGTGCTCATTCTCGTGATCGTCTTCGCCGTGCGGAACCGTCGCCAGCGCCGTGAGCTGATCGACCTGGGCGAGCGGCCGCTTGCGGCGCCGTTCGAGCTCGACCTGCCCGCCGTCACCCCGATCGAGCCGGCGCCCACGACGTCGTCGATCGGCGTGGTGCTGCCGCCGGCCCCGGCCGCGCCGGTGGAACCGGCCGCGGCCGAACGGGCCCGCAACGAGATCGAATCCCTCGCCGCCCGCGACCCGAAGAAGACCGCCGACTACCTGCGTGACCTGATGGACGAAAAGGTCCCGGTATGAACGAAACGGATATCGACCTCACCGGGATCCAGAAGGCCGCCGTCATCCTGATGCAGATGTCCCAGGAGCGGGCGGTGCAGGTGATGCAGCACTTCACGGAAGCCGAGGCCGAGGACGTGGCCTCCGAGATCGTGAAGCTGCGCTCGGTGAACCCGGACACCGCCGAGAAGGTCATCATCGACTTCCACGAGGTGACAGTCCAGGGCAAGCGGCCCGCCCGGGGCGGGCGGGACTTCGCCGCCGGCCTGCTCCAGGCGTCCTTCGGGCAGGAGAAGGCCGCCGGGCTGATGACCCGGATGGCCTCCACCATGGCCGGGAAGTCCTTCGAGTTCCTCGCCAACGCCGAACCCGGCCAGCTGCTCGGCATCCTCGACGGCGAACTCCCCCAGACCATCGCCCTCGTGCTCGCCCACCTCCGGCCCGATACGGCCTCCGCGGTGCTGGCGGGCCTGGGCGAGTCCCAGCGCGCGGACGTCGCCCAGTGCCTTGCCACCATGGGCGCGGCGTCCCCGGAGGCGCTCACGATCGTGGCCGACATCCTCAAGCTGCGGGCCGGTGCGATCCTCGCGCCGCGGAAGTCTTTCGAGGCCGTCGGCGGCATCCAGCCCCTCGTGGACATCATCAACCGCTCCGACGTCGCGATCGAAAAGGCCCTGCTCCAGGAACTCGAGGAGCGCGACCCGGAACTGGCCGAGGAGGTGCGCTCGCGGATGCTCACCTTCGCCGACATCGTCAAGCTCGAACGCCGCGACATCCAGGCCATCCTGCGCGGCATCGATCCGGCCCTGCTCGCCGTGGCAATGCGCGGGGCCCCCGCCGCCGTCGTCGAGACCATCCAAAAGAACGTGTCCGAGCGCAACAAGGAAATGCTCCAGGCCGAGATGAACGCCACCGGGCCGGTGCGCGCCTCCCAGGTCGAGGAGGCCCGCGCCGACATTGTGCGCGCCATCCGCGCCCTCGAGGCGGAGGGCTCCATCACCGTGCGCCGCGGCGAGGAGGACGACCTTGTCTACTGAGGAAGCGTTCTCCCCCATCGCCTACCCTTCGCTGCGCGATCCCGAGCGCGAACGCCTTGAGGCCGAAAGCCGCGTCCGCGGCCACGCCGCGGGTTACGCCGCCGGCCTGCGGGAGGCTGCGGCCCATGCCGCCGCCGTGGCGGAGCGGGCAGAGGAGGAACGGCTCGCGGCGGCCCGTGCGGCGGCCGTGCGCATCGAAGCTGCCCTCGGGGTGCTGCGCTCGGCCGCCTCCGCGCTCACCGCCGCCTCCGTTCCGGTGATCGACTCCGTCGAGGACGCGATCACGGCTGCGGCGTTTGAGCTGGCCGAAGCGGTGATCGGCTACGAACTGGCCGACGGCGGGAACTCCACCCGGTCCATCGTGGCCCGGGCGCTGAACGCTCCCCTGCCCTTCGCCGTCCATACGGTGCGGCTTCACCCGGGCGACCTGGCGCGGCTGACCGCGGCCGGAGTGTGCCCGCCGGAGGTGCAGCTGATCGCCGACCCCGCTTTGGCCGCCGGGGACGCCGTGGCCGAATACGCCGACGGGTTCCTCGACGCGCGCATCGGTTCCGCGGTGGCCCGGGTCCGCGCCGCCCTCGCCGGCGGTGGGGCGTGAGTACGACGGCGTGGCGGCCGCACCCCGGACGCTTCGCCACCGCCGTGCGGGTGGGTGCCCCGGAACAGGTCGGCACCGTCACCTCCGTCGTCGGCCTCGGCCTCGAGGTGTCGGGACTGGCCGGTGCCGTCGGGGACCTGCTGACCGTCGGCGACAGCGGCCGGGAGGTCATCACCGAGGTCGTCGCCGCCGAGGGGCCCCGGCTGCGCTGCATGCCGCTCGCCCCGGTCAGTGGCCTCGGCACCGGCCTGCCCGTGCGCGCCGCCACGGCTGCCGTCCTGGTTCCCACCGGCGCCGGGCTCTTCGGCCGGGTGCTCGACGGGCTGGGCCGGCCCATCGACGGCCGGGGCCCGGTGGACGCCGACGGCTTCGTGGCGCTCGACAAGGAATCGCCCAGCGCCATGGGACGGGCCCGGATCACCGATGTGCTCGCCACGGGCGTGCGCGCGGTCGACACCCTGACCACCATCGGCAAGGGCCAGCGGATGGGCCTGTTCGCCGGCTCCGGCGTCGGCAAGTCCTCGCTGCTCTCGATGATTGCCCGCGGCACCGACGCAGAGGTCTCGGTGATCGCTCTCGTCGGCGAGCGCGGCCGGGAGGTACGTGAATTCCTTGAGGACGACCTGGGCGCCGAGGGCCTGGCCCGCTCCATCGTCGTCGTCGCGACCTCGGACGAACCCGCCCTGATGCGCCTGCGGGCGGCGTTCACCGCCACCCGCATCGCCGAGTCCTTCCGCGACCGCGGCGCCGACGTCGTCCTGCTGATGGATTCCCTGACCCGGGTGGCCATGGCCCAGCGCGAGATCGGCCTGTCCGTCGGGGAGCCTCCCGCCACCCGCGGCTACCCGCCGTCCACCTTCTCGGTGCTCTCCCGGCTGCTCGAACGCGCCGGCACTGACACCTCGGGCTCGGTCACCGGGATGTACACGGTGCTGGTGGACGGAGACGACCACAACGAACCGATCGCCGACGCCGCGCGCTCCATCCTCGACGGCCATCTCGTCCTCGACCGCCGGCTGGCCGTGGCCGGGCACTTCCCCTCGATCGATGTCCTCGGGTCGATCTCCCGCGTCGCCTCGAAGGTCAATCCGAAGCAATACAGCAGCCTCGCCCTGACCCTGCGGAAGGTCCTCGCCGCCCGGCGCCAGGCCCAGGACCTGATCGACGTCGGCGCCTACCGCAGCGGCTCCAACCCGCTCGTCGACGCGGCGCTGGCGCACGAAGACCAGATCAACGCCTTCCTTCAGCAGGGCATGGACGACCAGACGCCGACCGCGGATGCCTGGAACCGGCTCGCCCTCCTCGCCCAATCCCTCGGAGGTATCCAATGACCCAGACCTTCCGGCTCGCCGGGCTGCTCCGCCTGCGCCAGCTCGAACAGGATGAGGCCGCCGGCGACCTCGCCGCAGCGAACGCGCGGGTCGCCGAGACCGCCGACCGTCAGTCGAAGGCGCGCACCGACCTGGAGACCACCGGGTCGGAGCCCACGGGCCCCGAGACCCTCGCGGCGATCGCCGCATCCCGCGCCGCAGCGCGCACCCTGCTCGCGGATCTCGAGGCCCTCGAGCGCACCCGCCGGGAATCGGCCGAGCAGGCACAGGCCGCGTTTTCCACGGCCCGGGCCCGCTCAATCGGGCTGGAGAAACTCGAGGCGAAGCACACGGTGCGCGAGGCCGCGGCCGATCTGCGCGCCGAGCAGCTGTTCCTCGATGAGCTCACCTCGTCGGCCCGGCATGCGGCGCGGGGTGCCGGGCGATGAGCATGGCCACCGCCCTTGAGAGGATCCAGCAGATCCAGGGCACTCTCGGTACCCTCAACTCCTCAATGGGGGCCCCGGCCTCCGCCGAGGCCCCGGGCCGGGCAGGGAAGGTCTCCCCCGCGGCGGCCGCCGAGGCGGCGGCCAATGCCTCAATGTTCGCCGAAGCGCTCTCGAGCGCCGGGGTAACCGCCGGTGGCACTGCGCCCGCGGTCCCCGCCGTGCCCGGCCTCGCCGGGCCCGCGGCCCCGGCCGCGGGAGGCAGCGAAGGCGGGTCCGCGTCCCCGGTGGAGGCCGCAGCGCGGAAATACCTCGGCCTGCCCTACATCTGGGGCGGCAACGACCCGGCGGCCGGCCTCGACTGCTCGAGCTTTGTGCAGCACGTCTTCCGGGACCTCGGCTACGAGCTGCCCCGCACCACCTGGGACCAGGTCAACCAGGGCACACCCGTGGCCTCAATGGCCGAGGCGCGCCCCGGAGACCTGCTGTTCACCTTCAACACCGGGCACGTGTCGATCTACCTGGGCAACGGCAAGGCTGTCGACGCTCCGCAGCCCGGCTCAACCATTCAGATCCGGGACGCCTGGGAGAACGATTCGAACGTCACGGCCATCCGGCGCATCCTGCCCGCCGGCTCCTCCTTCGGCGCGGCCTCCGCGGGAGCCGCACGATGAGCGGCACCGCGCTGGGCCTGCGCGGGACGGCGACGGCATCCGCGCCGGCGCCGATCCCCGCGGTCCGGACGGGAGGCGGGTCGGGTGCCGGCTTCGCCTCGGCCCTCGGTGAGGCGCTGGCGGGGCCGTCCAGGCGCCCCGGCTCCGCCGCCGGCCCCGCCGAGCCTGCCCATCCCCGGACCGACCGCGGCGCGGCCGACCGCAGTGCCGGACGTCCGGATCCTGCCGGGGCGCGCCGCCCTGCCGACTTTCCGACACCTGCCGATCCCCGCACCGGCTCCACCGGCGCTACGCCCGGTGAGGCGTCTGTCTCCGGCGTCGGCGGACCCGGCGCGGGCCCGCAGACGCCCGGCGGGGTCGCCGGCACCACGCCGGCCGACGGACCTACTGGCGGACCTGCCAGCGACGCCAAACCCGCCGACGGCGCCTGCGGGCACACAGCACCGGACACCGCCGCGACCGCAGGTGTTGCCGGCACAGTAGCTGCCGCCGCCCATCCAGCCGGCACGGTTCCGGCCGGCGTCGGGCCCGGCACACCGGGCCTCGTCACCTCTGGTGGTGCCGATCCGGCCGGGACCACGGCCACCGGAAGTACCGGCACCGATACCAGCACCGGCACCGGCACCGGCACCACCCTGCCGTCAGCCGCCGCCCCGCTCCGCGGCACGGAGGGCCCGCCCACCGGCGGGAGGACCGGAGGGGACCCTTCGCCCTCCGCCCACCGCGGGACGCCCACAGAAATTCTGCCCGGTTCCGGCACGACGGCCGCGGCCGGATCCTCCTCCGGCCCGGCCGCGGCAGCCTCCTCCGCACCCGCCGCTGCCGGATCGGCCGCAGTGCCCGTAATCCCGACACCGGCAGCAGCACCCGCGCTGCCCGGGGAGGGACCGGCCACGGCGTCCTCCGCTGCCGTGGCAGGACCGGGCGCCGGCTCCGGTGCACCCGCGGTTCAGCCGTCCGGTCCCCCCGTGCCGGTCCCGGGCGCGGGCCCGCAGCCGGTCTCGACGGCCGGCGCCGCCGTGCCTATCGATCCCGCCGCACCGGCCTCCGCCGGTGCGGCGTTCCACCCCGGCCCAGCCGGTACCGACACCGCAGCCGCCGCGACCGGCGCACCCGCCACGGCGGCACCGGCACCCGGTGCCCCGGCACCCGCCGCCCCCGCAGGGCCGGTACCGCACCCCCAGGGGCCCCTCCCCGGCCTTCAGCCTCCCGCCGGTGTCCTCCCGATGCCGGCCGCTGCACCGGCCGTACCGGGCACCGGAAACGCTGCCGCTCCCGCCCCACCGCCGGCCGCCCTCGCCGCCCAGCTGTCCCGGCCGGTGACAGCCCTGGCGGGCAAGACCCCGGGCGAGCACGTTCTGGTGCTGAAGGTCACCCCAGAGGACCTCGGCCCGGTGACGGTCCGCGCCCTCATCGGTGCGGACAGCAGTGTCCGGGTCGAACTCTTCGCTCCCACCGATGGAGGCAGGGACGCCCTCAAGGCGGTGCTCGCGGAACTCAAGCGGGACCTGGCCGGCTCCGGCCTCAACGCCAGCCTCGACCTGTCCTCCCGCCACCAGCCCGGCGAGCCGGGGGCGGAGGGATCGCGGCGCGGTCCCGCCCAGCAGCACCCGGGCCGGTCCCCTGCCGGCCGGGACGACGACGCCCCGCAGCCCGACCGCCGCCCACGCCTTTCCGACGACGCGCCTTCACTGAATGTGATGGCCTGAGAAATGGAGATCCAGTGCCCATCGATCCAGTAGCAGCGCCGGCCCCGGGCGGGATGTACGCCACGGCGCCGTCCCGCGCGCCGCAGCAGCAGATGGACAGCAAGGTCTTCATGACCCTGCTCGTCACGCAGCTGCAGCACCAGGACCCCGGTTCACCCATGGACACCAACGCCATGATCGGCCAGACGACGCAGCTGGCCATGATGGAGCGGCTCACCGAACTCTCCGCCCAGGGCGAGGAGGCCTTCGGGCTGCAGATGAGAGCGGCCGCTGCCGCCCTCATCGGCAAGAAGGTCAGTTACGCCAAGGACGACGGCACGGTAGCCACCGGCACCGCGTCCTCGGTGTCCTTCGAAGGCGCCGTTCCCCGCGTCAAGGTCGGCGACGCGACGGTCCCCCTCGACCAGATCTCCGGCATCGTCTCCTAGCACCATCCACCCGCACTCCACCCCTCTCGGAAGGAAGCACAATGCTCCGCTCACTCTTCTCCGGCATCTCCGGCATGCGTTCCCACCAGACGATGCTCGATGTCACCGGCAACAACATCGCCAACGTCAACACCAACGGGTTCAAGTCCTCCTCCGTGCAGTTCCAGGACACCCTCTCGCAGCTGCAGCAGGCGGCCGGCGGCGGTGACGACACCCGCGGCGGCACCAACCCGGCCCAGATCGGCCTGGGCGTGCAGGTCGCCGGAATCTCGACCAACTTCGCCCAGGGCTCCGCCCAGGCCACGGGCAAGGCGACGGACCTGATGATCTCCGGCGACGGCTTCTTCGTCCTGAACTCCGGTGGCCAGCAGGTCTACAGCCGGGCCGGTTCGTTCGACGCCGACTTCGACGAGCGCGGCCGCCTGGTCACTCCCGACGGCGCGTTCCTCCAGGGCTGGCCGGCCGTCAACGGCGTCGTGCAGAAGGGTGGAGCCGTCGACAACATCGTCCTGGGCCAGAACACCGCCCCGGCCGTGGCCACCACCAGCGCGACCATCGACGGGAACCTGCCGGCCGAGTCCGCCGTCGGGTCCTCCCTGGTGCGCGACGTCAAGGTCTACGACGCCTCGGGCAATGTGCGCACCCTGTCCCTGACCTTCACCCGGACCGCCGGCGGCTGGAACGTCAACGGCGCCGACGGCGCCGCCACGGGCACCACCGCCCTCACCTTCACCGACGGCAAGCTCACCGGAGGCGGCGCGCTGACCGTCGGCGGTGTCGACGTCGACCTCACCGGCGTGACCGGCTTTGCGGGCCTGAGCACGGTGAAGGTCTCGGCGCAGGACGGCCGGGCCGCGGGCACCCTCGAGTCCTTCGCCCTGGGCAAGGACGGAAGCATCACCGGCGCGTTCAGCAACGGCAGCCGGATCGTCATCGGCCAGATCGCCCTGGCCACCTTCACCAACCCCGGCGGGTTGGAAAAGGCCGGAGGATCCACCTTCCGGGCCACCGCCAATTCCGGCAACCCCACGCTCGGCACCGCCGGTTCGCCCGGATTCGGCACCCTCGCCAGCGGCTTCCTCGAGATGTCCAATGTGGACCTGTCGCAGGAGTTCACCAACCTCATCGTGGCCCAGCGTGGTTTCCAGTCCAACGCGCGTGTCATCACCACCTCGGACGAGGTCCTTCAGGAACTGACGAACCTCAAGCGGTAAATCTTCGGAAGAACCGGCACAACGACGCGTCGCCCGCCCTCCGCGTGGCGCGAAGCTTCGCCTATGGGCCGTTCAGGATCGATGAAATTGGCGCCGGACACCAGTCCGGCGCCAATTCGCCTTGTGCACTGATAATTCCGGGAAACCGCGGGGAGCTCAGCAACCGCCCCGATCAGGACCCCCTTCGAGGGTCTTATCCCGTGGGATCAACGATGTGCTTGGACGGTCCTATCCATGGTGGGCGGCAGCCGGGAATCGGACGGTGAAGGTGGTGTTGCCGGGCTCGCTGCGCACGTCGATGGAGCCGTGATGTGCGGCCACGATGGCTTCAACGATCGACAGGCCCAGCCCTGATGTCCCCTGTCCACCTGTTCGGGCCTCGTCGGCGCGCGTGAACCGGGCGAACATCTTATCGATGAAGCCCGGATCGATGCCCGGCCCATCATCGGTCACCGTGAGGGTCGCCTCGGTGGGCCCAGGGGTCAAGCTCGTCACAATGGTGGTTCCAGGCCCCGTGTGCTTGTGCGCATTGGAGAGCAGATTCAGCAGGACCTGACGCAGCTGGTTCTTGTTGCCGTCCACAAGGACTGGCTCCCCGGGTAGGTGGACACTCCACTGGTGCCCTCTCGCGGCTACCCGCATGTCGCTGACCGCTTCAACCGCTAGCTCCGTCAGGTCGACGCTCTCCTGCGGTCCGGCGTGGCCCTCATCGAGCCGTGCCAGGAGCAGCAGGTCCTCAACCAGCGTGCTCATCCTTGCGGATTCTGATTCGACCCGGCGCAGTGAAGCCTCGCTCTGGGGATTAAGCAGCCCCGCCAGGCGTATGAGTTCCGCGTGGGAGCGGATGGCGGCAAGCGGTGTACGCAGTTCATGGCTCGCATCGGCGACGAACTGCCGCACCTGGGTTTCGCTGCGCTGGCGGGCGTTGAGGGCGTAGGCGACGTTGTCGAGCATCTTGTTGAACGCATTCCCCACGCTGCCGACCTCGGTGCGAGGCGACCCCGGGGCAGCACGGGCCGCCAGCGCCACCTCGCCCTGGTTCAGCGGCATCTCCGAGACAGCGGTCGCCACCTCCGACAGATCGTTCAGCGGCCGGAGCGTGCGGCGGATGACCTTTCTCGCGGTGATCCCGGTGGCGGCAAGACCTGCCAGGGAGATGGTCGCCATGGTGCCGCCGAGCGCATCCAGGGTGGTGTCCTTTGCCTCGGTGGCCAGGCCGGTGATGAGGATGTCGGGCTCCCCATCCCCGTCCTCGTCCTCCTCCTGAACGGCCATGAGACGGTACTCTCCGATCGATAGCGATCGCTCCACCGGCGGGCTCAGCTCCGGAAGATCGTTGAGGGTCTGAACGTCGGAGGGAGACAGGTGGGTATGCTCACCGTCGGCCGTGAACAGGCCGGAGCGGACCACCTCACCGTCGCACTTGAGCGCGCTGAGGGTTTCGGTCACCTGCGCGGGGAAACCTGTCGAAGCAGCGGTCTGCTCGGCATCCGCCAACGGCGCAGGATCCCCGAGCTCCAGGGTGCGGTTCGATGCTTCCTGCAGGCGGCCGTCGAGTTGTTGGGTGAGCACCACCTCCATCACGGCGTAGCTCAGCCCGGTCACGGCAGCGCAGATGGCCGCGAGGAGCGCCAGCGTGACGACCAGCAGCTTCGTGCGCAGCTTCCAGGCGGAGAATGGCCATCGGCGGTCGAATCTGCCTCTGATGGAGGTGCTCGCTTCACCGGCGCTGGCTGCCATTGAGTTCCTCCGCCGGTTTGAGGACGTATCCGGCTCCCCTGACGGTATGGATCATTGGTGCGCGGCCCTGGTCGATCTTTTTCCGGAGGTAGGAGATATACAGCCCGACAACCGTCGACTGACCATCGAAGGCGTGGTCCCAGACGCCCTCGAGTATCTGGGCCTTGCTGAGGACCCGCCGTGAATTCTCCATCAGGAAACGCAGCAGGTCGAACTGCGTCGCTGTAAGCTCAACGTCCTGCCCTCCCCTGCTGACTTCGCGTGTATCTAAGTTCAGGGCCAGATCACCGACCACCAGCTCCGTGCTGCGCACGGCAGTGAGTCCCGAGCGCAGGACCAGCCGATGCAGGCGGAGCACGACTTCCTCGAGGCTGAAGGGCTTTGAGACATAGTCATCGCCTCCGGCGGCGAGGCCGGTGATGCGGTCCTCCAAACCGCCTTTCGCCGTGAGGAAAAGCGCAGGTACTGACGGCGCCGATGCCCGGATCTCAGTGAGCACCTCAACGCCGTCGAAGCCGGGGAGCATCACGTCGAGAACCAGGACGTCCGGGCGGAACCGCCGCGCCTCCCGCACCGCCGAGGGACCGTCCCCTGCAACGGCGACTTCCCAACCAACCATGCTCAGCCCCATGCCGACCGCCTCGGACAGCGCCGGCTCGTCGTCGACCACCAAGGCCCGCACTGAGGAACCGTCCGGATGGCGCAGCGGCGGTAGATCCGCCATGAAGTTCGCCGACCCTCCCGCGCTCATGAAGTCATTCTGGTGCTCCCCGCACCTTCGGGTCTAGTGGCAGCATCCACCGCACGGCACCCCGGTGCCCCTCGATTCCCAGCAAACTCACAGGGATTCGATAAGAGCGGCATACACGACGCCCTTCTACTGGAATCAGATGCAGGTTCCGCCCCGAGGATCCCCAGGGTCGTGGCTTGTCAGCTTGGTTAGGGGAAATACATGTTCACTACCGTTTCATCGAGGGATGCTTCCTCGACGACGGGATCCCGCCTGACCGGGATTGATGCCGCGCGCGGTCTCGCCCTCATTGGATTGATGGTCATCCACACCCTTCCACTCGAGGACGACGAGGGTAACCCGACCCTGTTGTGGACAGTCTTTTCAGGGCATTCGGCAGCCCAGTTCGCCCTGCTGGCCGGGGTGGCGCTGACCTTCAGCAGCGGCGGAAGGGAACCGCTCAACGGCAGGCCCCTCAGGTCGGCGCGCGCCGGCGTCGCAGTGCGTGCGGCCCTGATCACCCTGCTGGGGCTGACTATCGCCTATGTTGACACCCCACCAGCCATCATCCTCGCCTACTACGGCGTCATGTTCTTTCTCGCCATTCCCCTGCTGGGCCTGGGGGCGCGGGCTCTTGCCGCAATCGCAGCGGGACTGGCCTTAACGGCGCCCGTTCTCGCCCAGGGCCTGCGCGACTCCCTTCCGGAACCGGGCTTCAACCCTACGCTCACAGACCTCCTTGCCGAACCGGGCGTTGTCATCACCCAGCTGCTCCTGACCGGGGATTACCCGGCCGTGCTGTACCTTGCGTACATCTGCGCCGGGTTGGCGATCGGGCGCCTGGACCTGCACTCCCGGCTCGTCCAGATCAGGCTTGCGGCTGCCGGACTGGTTCTGGCCGCCGTTTCCTGGCTGCTGTCGGCCCTGCTGTTGGGTCCGTGGGGAGGGTTGAGCCGGCTTCAGGATGCCTCCTCGGACCTCGATGCAGAAGCGATCGACGAAATCATCACCTGGGGGCCCGAAGATTACGTTCCAACGGATTCTCTTTGGTGGCAGGCGCTCGCCACGGGGCACTCCAACACAGTCCTGGAAAAGCTCAATACCATCGGCACGGCAACGGCTGTCCTGGCGGCGTTCCTGCTCCTGGCCAGGGTTGCCGCGCGCATCCTGATTCCACTTGCGGCACTTGGCAGCATGACGCTGACGCTTTACTCCGCCCACCTCCTGGTTCTCGCCACGGGGTTCCTCGAGGAGGATCCCGTTGCCTTGGTCATCACTCAAATCTGCGGGGCGGCCGTGTTTGCCCTGGCCTGGCGGCACACCCGCAGGCACGGTCCGTTGGAGGGCATCGTCGCCTCTGCATCCCGGCGTGCCCGCACCCTCGGATCATAAGGACACCCGACCATGAAGAGCCCCTTGTTCCGGCTTGCGAAGTCCGAAAACTTTTCCTTCATCCTGATCGGCATCAGCATCGTCCTGGGACTGCTGGTATCAGGCACCATCCTGTTTATTCGGTTTGCCGTCCCGGTCCTTGACCAGCTCGTTCCGGTTCTTGCCCGGTCCTAGGCCTACGAGCAGCAGTTGATTGTCAGCTGGGGCCGAGGGACGAGAGCCGCCCCGCCGAGATTGCAGGTCACCACCCTTCGGGGTCGGGAAAGCGTGGTTATGTGCCGTCTCGGCGGGTGGGCCCCGGGCAGCGGCTCCTAACGAACCGCGCCGAACTGCCGACTGTTACAAAGGAGCAGCCCGACCGGGCCGCCGACACGAGAACGCGGAACGGAACCCATGATTGTCCTGACCCGGCTGAACGGCACCGACCGGTTCGGCATCAACCCCGATCTCGTGGAGCGCATCCATGCCAGCCCGGACACCACCCTCGTCATGGTCAACGGGATGCGGCACATCGTCACCGAGTCCCTCGATGAGGTGATCACACTCGTCGTCGAATTCCGCGCGCGGGTCCTCACCTACGCCCACCGGCTGCCTGGTGCCGACGCCGGCGACGCCGCGGGAAGCGTCACCGGGCCGGGAACCGTCACGGAGGCCCGCGCCGAGAGCGGGCGCGAGCCGACGCACCTGAGCATTGTCCACCCGCACGACGTCCTGCCCGGTCCCGCCGGCCAGCGCCCCAGAAAGTAGCGCCATGGATCCCGCAACCCTGATCGGTCTCCTCCTCGCGTTCGGCTCCCTCTACGCCATGATCTTCATGGAGGGCGCGCACGTCAGCTCCCTGCTGCTGCCCGCCCCGATGATCCTGGTGCTCGGCGCCACCATCGCCATCGGCATCGCCAGCTCGACCATTAAGGACGTTCTCCAGGCGGTGAAGTCCCTGCCCAAGGCGTTCCGCGGCCGGACCGACTCGCCGCAGGACAGCGTGGACCAGATCATCCGGTTCGCGGAGAAGGCCCGCGCCGACGGACTGTTGGCCCTTGAGGCCGAGGCGGCCGAAACCGACGATCCGTTCATGAAGAACGGGCTGCAGAACATCGCCGACGGCACCGACGGCGAGGATCTGCGCATCCTGCTCGAGGACGAAATCAGCACCCGCCGGAAGGCGAACCACGCCGTCTCCAAGTTCTACAACAGCCTCGGCGGGTACGCCCCGACCGTCGGGATCGTCGGCACGGTCGTGTCGCTGACCCACGTCCTTGAGAACCTCTCCAACCCCGAGGAACTCGGGCACATGATCGCCGCGGCGTTCGTGGCGACCCTGTGGGGCCTGCTCTCGGCCAACTTCATCTGGCTGCCGATCGGTGCGCGCCTCGCCCGGCTCTCCGAACTCGAACTCGAACAGATGAACCTCCAGATGGAGGGACTGCTCGCCGTGCAGGAAGGGGCCCAGCCCATCCTCCTCGGCGAACGGCTCACCGCCATGATCCCTCCCCATAAGCGGGGCGGGAAGCGGAAGGAAGCACCCCCCACCGCTTCCGACCTTGAGGCGGCCGCGTGAGCCGCAGGGGCCCGCGCCGCGGCTACCGCGCGAGCCAGCTTGAGGAGTTCCACGCCGACGAACGCTGGGCCGTGTCCTACGCCGACATGGTCACCGTGCTGATGTGCCTTTTCATCGTCCTGTTCGCCATGTCCTCGGTGGACGTGGCGAAGTTTGAGAAACTCAAGAACTCCCTGGCCACGGGTTTCGGCGTGGAGAACGTGGGCAAGGTCGACACCGCCGAGGGCATCGTCCTGCCTCCGGAGCTGGCCGAGGAGGAGGGCGAGGACCTCACTGACCTCGAACTCGCCATCCAGGAGGTGGACGACCTCGAGGCCATCAAGGAGCGCATTACGGCCGCCCTGACGAAGGAGGGCCTTGAGGACACCGTCCGATTCACCCTCGACGAACGCGGCCTCACCGTCCGCATGGTCAGCTCGGAGACCTTCTTCAACCCCGACCGCGCGGAACTGACAGCGGCCGCGCAGCTCGTGCTCGACGCGACGGCGCCGGAACTGCGGTCGACGACGCGGGAGGTCACCGTCGAGGGCCACACCGCCAAGCTCCCGGACGACCGCTACGTGCTCGACTGGGAACTGTCGACGGCGCGGGCGGTCAATGTCGTCCGGCACCTGGTCGAGCAGGGCGGGGTCGAGAGCACCCGCATGGAGGCCAGCGGCTACGGCGAGTCCCGGCCCCTGAACGAGGGCCGCACCGAGGCGGACCTGAAGCTCAACCGCCGGGTCGACATCGTCGTGCTCTCCGACCAGCCGGAGAGCGTCCGGTCCCTGATCCCGGAAGTGGTCGAACAGCGCCCCTGACGGAGCGGCAGCCCGATGCGGGGGGCCAACGGCTTACGGGCCGGGTCTGACCGCCGATAGTGATTATCGTGACCCCCTCCAACGTTCAGGAAACCCTCCTGCCCGAGCCCGCACGCACGGTCGAGGTATACGACTTCCGCCGGCCCACGACGCTCGCCCGCGAGCACAGCCGCGCCCTCGAAGTGGCCTTCGAGACCTTCGCCCGGCAGTGGGGCACTCAGCTGACGGCGAAGGTCCGCGTCAAGGCGCAGGTCACCACCCACCAGGTCCTCATGCAGACCTACGACGAATACGCCGCATCCCTCCCCTCGACCACCGCCATGGTGCTGTGCCGGCTCGAGGACTACGAGTCGCAGGCCGTCATCCAGTTCCCGACCTCCTCGGCCCTGGCCTGGGTGGGGCGCATGCTCGGCGGCAACGGCAGCCAGCCCGCGCCGGGCCGGAAGTTCACCCAGATCGAACAGGCTCTCGTGAAACGGCTGATGGAGGACGCCCTTGAGGACCTGCGCTACTCCTTCGGCTCCCTGCTGCCCATGGCGCTGAGTTTCAACTCCATCCAATACAACGCCCAATTCGCCCAGGCCGCCGCGCCGTCGGACCTGATGGTGGTCGCCACCTTCACCCTCCGGGTTGGGGAGAACACCGCCGAGGGGACCGTGGCCCTGCCGGCCGAAACCGTCCTGCCGCAGCTCGGGGCGACAAACCCGACGACGTCCCCGGAGAACGCCGCGGAGCTGCTGCGCCAGCAGATGGCGTGGGTCCCCGTCGAGGTGTCGGTGGGCCTGATGCCGGTGACCGTGAGGCCCGAGGCCATCCTCCGCCTCGCGGTGGGAGACCTGATTCCCCTGAACCATCCCGAACGGCGGCCCCTTGAGGTCCGCATCGCCGGACAGCGCATCGCCCGGGCCGGCCTTGGCCGGAACGGCGCCCGCCTGGCGGCCCAGATCGTCGATACCGAGGAGAACCCAGCATGACCGTTTCCGTTGCCACCCTCAAGGACTCCGCCGCCGAGGCGCTGGTCGGGCTGCTTCCCTCGGCAGCTCCGGTCAGCGCGGTTCCCGCCCCGGACCACGCCGCCGCGGCCGCCCGCGCGGCCGGCGCGGTGACCGCTGCCTACGTCGGGACCCGCTCGGCGGACCTCGCCGTCGTGCTCGAGGGCACCGGGTCCCTCGTTGCTGCTGCCGGCACCGACACCCCGCTTGTGTCCTTCAAGGACGTGCTGCGCCCCGCCCTCGAGGCGGCGGCCGCGGTGCTCGGCGGAGGAGTGCTCGGCGAGGCCCGGATCGAGGACGCGTCGGCCCTGTTCGCCGACCCGGAGACGACGGTGTTCGAACTGGCCTCCGGCGGCGGGACGGCGGGATGGTTCGCCATCCGGGTCCGCGAGTACGGAACGCTCAACCCCACCCCGGTCTCCGGGGAGTCGGTTGTCGGCAAGCTCGGCCGCATCAACAGTGTGGAGATGGCCCTGACCGTGGAGATCGGGCGGACCCGGATGTCGGTGCGCGACGTGCTCAACCTCGAGCCCGGCGGCGTGGTTGAGCTTGACCGGTCGGCCGGCGCCCCCGCGGATGTCCTGCTCAACGGGCGGCTGATTGCCCACGGCGAGGTCGTCGTGGTGGACCAGGACTTCGCTGTGCGCATCACCAAGATCCTCGACGTGGCAGAGGGCGTTAACTGACGATGGATTCACTCATCCTCATCCTGAGGGTGCTGCTCGCCCTAGGCGCCGTGCTCGCCGTCCTTGTGCTCGCGCACCGGTACGCCCGGCGCACGGCCGGCGCGGCGACCGGGGAGAAGCTGCTGACGGTCCTCGCCCGCCAGGGCGTCGGCTCCAAGGCCTCCGTCGTGGTCGTCGAGACCGCAGGCCAGCGCCTCCTGCTCGGCGTCACCGAGCAGTCGGTCACCGTGCTGTCCACCTCGGAGGCCCCTGCCCCGGAGACCGCAGGGCAGGGCGCCGAGGCGTTTTCGCGCGTCCTGCACCAGGCCACCGCCGGCAAGCACCGCTCGGCGGCGCCCACCGGGTCCATCCTGTCGCCGGCGGCGCTGAAGCAGGTCCTCTCCGCCGGCCTCGGCGGGCCGAAGGGGTGATGTGCCTGCCGCCGCGCCGTGCCGCACTCCGCTTCCGCCTTGCCCTGCTGGCCTTCGCCGCGGGGGTTCTCCTGCTGCTCCTGCAGGCGCCGGCCGCCTCCGCCGTCCAGTTTCCCCCGCCGCAGCCGCCCGTTCCCGCCCCCGTGGTTCCCGCCCCGCCGGCCCCGGCCGATCCGGGCCCGTTGCAGCCGAACCCCGGGGCCCCCGCGCCGGCCTCCCCTGATCCGCTGAACCCTCCAGCACCGGTGGACCCGGCGCCTCCGGCCCCGCCCACCGATCCTGCCGCGCCGGACGGCGACGGGTCGGTGGTGATCAACGGCCCCAACGGCACCCCATCCTCGGCTGTGGTGACGCTGCTGGGCATCACGCTGCTCACCGTCGCGCCGTCCCTGCTGCTGATGATGAGTTCGTTCACGAAGATCTTCGTGGTGCTGGTGATGACGCGCAACGCCCTGTCGTTGCCCTCGATCCCGCCTAACCAGGTCATCGCCGGCCTGGCGCTGTTCCTGTCGTTCTTCATCATGGGCCCGGTGCTGGGGGACATCAACAGCGGCGCCGTGCAGCCCTACCTCGACGGCGACTTCACCTTCCAGGAGGCCTACACCGAGGCCGCCGGCCCGATCCAGCAGTGGATGCTGCAGTTCACCCGCGAGGAGGACATCGCCCTGATGACCCGGGCCGCCGGGATGGACAACCCGGCCACCCCCGAGGATGTGCCGCTGACCACCCTGATTCCGGCGTTCATGATCTCCGAACTGCGGGCCGCGTTCATCATCGGCTTCGTCATCTTCATCCCCTTCCTGGTCATCGACCTCGTCGTGTCCTCGGCGTTGATGTCGATGGGCATGATGATGCTGCCCCCGGTGATCATCTCCCTTCCGTTCAAGATCCTGCTGTTCATCCTCGTTGACGGCTGGGGCCTGATCGTCACCGCACTCATCCGAAGCTACGCCTGAGCCATGGATACAAATGCCGTCCTCGACATCGGCCTCCAAGGCCTGTGGGTCTCCGCCAAGCTTGCCGCGCCGGTCCTGATCACCGCGCTCGCCGTGGGGTTCGGGATCTCCCTGCTGCAGTCGATCACCCAGATCCAGGAAGTCACCCTTTCCTTCGTCCCCAAGGCCGCCGCCGTGGGCGTCGTCCTGCTGATCTCAGGACACTGGATGATCTCCGAGATGGTGTCCTTCACCCACGCCCTGTTCGACAAGATCCCCTCATTGCTCGAGGGAGGCTGAGTGGAACTGGGCCTGAACCTCGGCTGGCTTGAACCGGTGATGCTCGCCGGCGTGCGCATGGTGTCGTTCCTAGTCATCGCCCCGCCGTTTTCCTACACCGCGTTTCCGGCGCGCATCAAGGTGATGCTGGCGCTCGGCCTGGCCCTGGCTGTCTCCCCCGCCGTCACCCCCGGCTACACCGAACGCGGCACGGCGGCATTCTTCGGTGCACTCGTGCTGGAGATCGGCGCCGGGGTGCTCATGGGCTTCCTCGTTTACCTGGTCTTCGCCGCGATCCAGTCCGCCGGTGGCCTGATCGACCTGATGAGCGGATTCCAGATGGCCCAGGCCTTCGACCCGCATTCGCTGATCAACGGCGCCCAGTTCACCCGGCTGTTCCAGATGACCGCGCTGGCCCTGATGTTCTCCTCCGACGCCTACCAGCTGATCCTCGGCGGGCTGATCCGCAGCTTCACCGCCATCCCGCTGGGCGGCGGAGTCTTCCTCGCCGACCCGGTGGCGGCAATCATCACCGCGGTCACCGGTATGTTCCTGGCCGCCGTCCAGATCGCCGGCCCGCTGCTCGTCGTGTTCTTCCTCTCCGACGTCGGCCTGGGCCTGCTCAACCGGGTCGCCCCGGCCCTCAACGCGTTCGCCCTCGGGTTCCCGCTGAAGATCCTGCTGGCCCTCGCCCTGGGCTCCGTCGTCATGCTCGCCCTGCCGCGGGTCGTGTCCGCTCTCACCCAGGAGGCCCTGGCACTGCTGGGAGGTGTGGGATAGATGGCCGACGATTCCTCCCAGGAACGGACCGAACAGGCCACCGAAAAGCGGATGAAGGAGGTCCGCGAGAAGGGCCAGCTGTCCAAGTCCTCCGACCTGACCGCGTGGCTGGGCATCGGCGCGGCCGCGGTGATGCTTCCCTCGACCATTTCCCGCGGGGCCGACGCCGCCGCCGACCAGCTCTTCAGCGTCCGCACCATCGCCGCGGCGCCGGAACCCGGCATCGCCCTGGGCGTGCTCGGCGAGGCCCTGGCCTCGATCGCCGGCACGCTGCTCCCCATGCTGCTTGCCGTGGTGGGAGCGGTCCTGGCCGGGGCGGCCGGCCAGGGCGGGATCCAGTTCAAGAAGTTCCGCGGGAAGTTCGAGCAGTTCAACCTGGTCACCGGGGTCAAGAACACCTTCGGCATGCAGGCCCTGTGGAACGGGGTGAAGGCGCTGCTGAAGACCGCCGTCCTCGGAACGGTGCTGTACTGGGTGGTCCAGGGGCTCATGCCCACCCTGCTGAGCGCCGGCGGGTTGTCGGTGGCCGCCCTGCTCTCGGCCACCGGCGGGGGCGTCGCCGCGCTGCTGCGCTTCGCCGTCCTGGCCGGGGTGGTGCTCGCCGTCGCCGACGTCTTCGTGGTGGGCCGGCGGAACCGGAAGAAGACCCGGATGACCCGCAAGGAGGTCAAGGACGAGAACAAGAGCACCGACGGCGATCCCCTGATCAAGTCCCAGCGGCGCGCCCGGCAGATGGCCCTGTCCCGGAACCGCATGATCGCCGCCGTCGGTGGGGCGGACGTCGTCCTGGTCAACCCCACCCACGTCGCCGTGGCCCTCAAGTACGAGGCCGGGGTCTCCGCACCGCGGGTCGTCGCCAAGGGGGCCGGCCCGGTGGCCCTGAAGATCCGCGAGAAGGCCGAACAGGAAAAGGTCCCGCTGGTCCAGGACATCCCGCTGGCCCGGGCCCTGCACGGGGCCTGCGAACTGGGCCAGGAGATCCCAGCCGAGTTCTACGCCGCCGTCGCCGGGGTCCTCGCCTTCGTCCTGCGGCTGAAGCAGCGCGGCAGCGCGGCCGGCATCCACCGGGCCTTCCGGAAGGGGTCCTTCCTTGACTGAGACCCCCGCCACCCACCACTTCCCCCAAGTCCTGTCCCGAGTCCTCCCCCGAAGGAGCGCCCCATGAATTCCAGGCTCGCCCGCCTCGCGGTGCCGATCGGCGTGGTCGGCATCATCATGCTGCTCATCGTGCCCGTGCCGGCCGGCCTGCTCGACTTCCTGATCGCCGCGAACATCCTGCTGGCGCTGGTGGTGCTGCTGACCTCGATGTTCGTCCAGAAGCCCCTCGACTTCTCGGTGTTCCCCTCGCTGCTGCTGGTGGCCACGCTGTTCCGCCTCGGACTGAACGTCGCCTCGACCCGGCTGATCCTCGGGGAGGCCCACGCCGGGAAGATCATCGAGGCGTTCGGGCAGGTCACCGTGGGCGGGAACATCATCATCGGCAGCGTGATCTTCCTGATCCTCGTGGTCATCCAGTTCCTCGTCGTCACCAAGGGCGCCGAGCGGGTCGCGGAGGTCGGCGCGCGCTTCACCCTCGACGCGATGCCGGGCAAGCAGATGGCCATCGACGCCGACCTCAACGCCGGCCTGGTCACCGACGAACAGGCCAAGGAGCGCCGGGCCGAGGTCTCCGCCGAGGCCGACTTCTACGGAGCCATGGATGGGGCCTCGAAGTTCGTGAAGGGCGATGCGATCGCCGGCATCGTGATCCTGATCATCAACCTGGTGGGCGGGGTGGCCATCGGCATGGCCATGCACGGCATGCCCGCCGCTGAGGCCCTGCGCACCTACGCCATCCTCACCATCGGCGACGGACTGGTGACCCAGATCCCGGCGCTGCTGATGGCGGTGGCCACGGGCATGATCGTGACCCGCTCCAACGCCGAGGCCGACATGGGCACCACCGCCTCGAACCAGGTCGCCCAGTCCCGCAACGCCCTGCTGATCGCCGGCACCGCGGCCGTGGCCCTGGCCCTGATCCCGGGCATGCCGAAACTGCCGTTCCTACTCATTGGCGGCGCGCTGATCTTCGCCTCACGGAAGATCAAGGCCACCGAGACCGCCGCCGCCGCCGCGGCCCAGCGGGAGGCCGCGGCCGCCGTCGAGCCGGCCGCGGAGTCACCCGAGGAACTCATCCGCAGACTCCGCGTCCAGCCCCTGGAAATCCTGCTTGCGGCGGACCTGGTGGACACCGTCACCGGCGCCTCGGACGACCTCCTGGCCCGGGTCCGCAGCCTGCGCCAGAAGATCGGCATGGACCTCGGCTTCGTCCTGCCGCCGGTCAACGCCCGCGACAGCATCGACCTGCCGCCGGGAACCTACGCCATCCGCATCGGCGGGGTGGAGGCCGGCCGCGGGGAAGCCCCGGCAGGAAAGGTCCTGGCCCTGGGCGATGCGCTCGACGCCCTGCCCGGGACCGCGACCATGGAACCGGTGTTCGGGCTGCCGGGCAAATGGGTGCCGGCCGGCATGGCGCACAGCGCCCAGATGACCGGGGCGACAGTCATCGACCGGGTGTCGGTGCTCATCACCCACCTTTCCTCGATCGTCACGGCCAATGCGGCGCGCCTGCTGACCCGCGAGGACGTCCGGCTCCTCACCGAAAGCGTCAAGGAGGCAAGCCCCTCGGCGGTTGACGAACTGGTCCCCGGGCTGCTCTCCCTCGCCGAGGTCCAGCGGGTCCTGCAGGGCCTGCTCGAGGAGCATGTTCCCATCAACGACCTGCCGCGCATCTTCGAGGCGCTCACCCTTCGGGCCAAGGTCTCCACGGATCCCGAGGGACTCATCGAGGCGGCCCGGCGCGCCCTGGGGCCGGCGCTGGCGGTGCGCCATCTCAGCGGCGGCCAGCTGAGCGTGGTGATGATCGAGCCGGGCCTCGAACAGTCGATGCTCGAGGGCCTGCGCCCCGCCGAAGGCGGCAGCCAGATCCTCCTCGACGCCAACCGCATCGAGGCGGTCCTTGCCTCCCTCCACGCCACCGTGGCGGCGGCAGGACACCAGGGACACGAGCCCGTCCTGGTCTGCGCGCCGCTGATCCGTCCCGCGGTGCGCCGGCTGGTCTCCGCCCGGGTGGGGGGACTGCCGGTATTGTCCTATCAGGAGGCCCAGGCGGCCAACGTGCCCATCGAGACGATAGGAGTGGTCCGTGGCGCTGAACCGGTTTCACCTTAGCGGCCCGTCCATCGAGGCGCTCCGCCGGCAGGTCCGGGCCGAGTACGGGCCCGAGGCCGTCATTGTGCGGGCTGAGGCCGTCACGGTGGGCGGACTGGGCGGATTCCTGGCCCGGCACCACTACGAGGTCACGGTCGAGCTGCCCGACGCCGCCGCCCCGTCGACTGATCCCCTTCCGGTGGTCAAGCGCACCGGCATCGCCGCCCTGCTGGCGGACGCGGACACCGCCGAGGCGGCCCTCAACTCGGTGCCGGTGTCAACGGAATCCGGGGAGTTCTCCTCCTTTCTGAAGGACCTTGAGTCCGCCGTCGACCCCTCCGCAGGTGCCCCCGGCGCCGGCCCTGCCGGTGCCACGGGTGCCACCGCCGCCGCGGGCGCTGACCGGCCACCGCGGCCCCTGGACGGCCCGGGCGACCTCATCGTCGTCGCCGGTCCCGGCCGCGATGCCCTCGAGGCCGGGCGGCTCCTGCTGTCACCGGCGGCTCCGGCGGCGCTGCTGACAGCCGGCGCGCTGCGGGTCGAGGGGCTGGCCCACGTGGCGGACCGGCGCGCGGCCACCGAGGCGAGGGCCGCCGGGGTGATCGCCGGGGCGCCGGTGGTCGTCGCGTTCGGGCTGGGGTACCCCTCGGAGGCCTTTGTCCACCTGCCGGCGCTGGCCCTGATGGGGTTCGACCAGCTGTGGCTGGCCGTCGATGCCACCCGCAAGCACGGGGACACGGTGGCGTGGGTCGAGGCCGTCGAGGCCGTTGCCGAGCCCGACGCCGTTGCGGCCTTCTCCCGCCGGGACACCGCCACCCCCGAAACGGTCCAGGCGCTGCGCTTTCCGGTCAGCTGGGTGGATGTCGCCCCGGAAGTTCCTGCGCGGCCCGCGGGCCCGTCTCCCTCCACCCGCCAGGCCGTTGTTTACCCTCCGACGCGGATTCAAAGATAGGCTTTCACTGTGCTGGTACTAACGCGGAAATTCAACGAGAAGATTCATATCGGCGAGGATATCGTCATTACCATTCTCGAATCGCGCGGTGATGGCATCAAGATCGGGATCGAGGCGCCGCGGGGCGTTAAAATCCAGCGCGGCGAGATTCTCCAGGCCGTGATCGAAGCGAATCTTTCGGCCAATGTCTCAGACGCGGATGCCGAATCGCAGCTCAAGGCGCTGCTGGGCCGCAGGGATCCCGAGCCGGACGCCGAGCAGGACACCAGCTCCTAGACTTCTGGAGCCTTAGGCTCCGGGGCGTCCCGGCGTGCGCCGGAACCTCAGGCGGAAACGGGCGCCATGGCGGCCGGCCGGACGGAACCACTCAGGGTGGAGCCGCCCCGGGTCCGTGCCGCAAGGGACGTGAGATAGGCGGTGCGCCGGGCAGGGGCGACGCGCGACTCCGGCGCGGGTGCGGCGCCGTCGGTGTCGGAATACACCGCAGCCATCCCGTCGCGCAGCAGCCGGATGGCCTCGGCCCGCTGCTGGGACACCGCCGAGTGGGTGGACCCGAACTCCTCGGCAAGGTCCTTGACCGGGCGGTCCTCGAAGTAGGTCTGCTCGATGATGTAGCGCATCTTGTCGGGCAGGGCCTGCACCGCGGCCCGCAGATACTGGGCCTGCTCGGAGACCAGCAGGGATTCCTCGGGGGTGGCCATGACGGCGGTGAGCGACTCCGGCGCGTTCTCGTCAAGGGTCGAGACGGTGCGTGAGGCATCGGCCAGGGTCGCGGCGACCGCGTCGCGTCCCACGCCCAGCACCTCGGCGATCTCGCTGACTGTGGGGTTGCGCTGCAGTGCCCCGGTGAGCAGTTCGGACACCGCGAGGGTCTCCTTGATCCGCCGGCGGGTGTCCCGGCTGGCCCAGTCGGAGGCCCGCATGTCATCGGCGAAGGCGCCCAGGATGCGCCGCCGGGCGAAGGTGCCGAACTTCACGCCGTAGGAGGGGTCGAAGGACTGGGCGGCGGAGACGAGCGCGAGGGCGCCGGCGCCGGCGAGGTCCTCGCGAGAGAGGTGCGGGGACCGTGCGCAGATTTCCGAGACAAGATATCCAACCAGCGGAAGATTCTCCACAATCATCTTGTTGCGTTCTTCACGGTTCAACTCGGACATCCCCTCATAAACACGATTTGCAATCCGCGCCGGTGGCTGTGGATTTCCGCCGACCGGACTCCGGTTCCCTGGAGGCGTTGGCCGGTGAATTTCCCGGTTTTCCAACAGTAAGACTCCGCACAGGGCCGAAATAGCGAGGTGCAAAAACAGCGTGGAATTCCTACTGAAATACTGCGCCGATCCTGCGGATATCCAGAGCATCACCGAAGGGTGGGATAAGGGCACCCGTTTCCGCCCCCGCCGAAGCGATTGGGAAACCCCTATCAATGGGGTGGAAACCGGTCTAGGATGACTGTTCGTGCGCTCCTTTCCCTACCCCCATTCCGGCCCTCCGGACCTCCGCTCCCCCACCCGGTTCCTGGTGTGGCTTGCCTCGAAGCAGAAGGCGACGCTGGCGGCCGGCGCCCTGCTGGGCGCGGTGTGGATGGTGGCGCAGGCCCTTATGCCCTTCTTCCTCGGCCGGGCCGTGGACCGCGGCATCCTGGCCGGGAACGGCCGCGCCCTCGCGGTTGAGGTGCTGATCCTTTTGGGCCTGATGGTGGTGCAGGCCGCGGCCGACACCTTCGGGCACCGGATCGCCGTCAGCAACTGGCTGCAGGCCTCCTTCCGTTCGGTCCAGCTGGTCGGACACCACGTCACCCGCACCGGTGAGGCCCTGCCGAACACCCTTTCCACCGGCGAGGTGGTCTCGACCGCCGCGTCGGACACCTTCCGGCTCGGGGAGATCTTCGATGTCTCGGCCCGCTTGGCCGGCGCGTTCGCGGCCTGGCTCGTGGTCAGTGTCCTGATCTTCGACACCTCCCCCGAGCTGGGCCTCCTGGTGCTCGCGGGCGTGCCGGCGTGCTGCGCCCTGCTGCTGTTCGTGGTGCGCCCGCTGCAGGCCCGCCAGCGTGAGCAGCGGGCCGACTCGGGGAAGATGACGGCGGTCGGGGCCGACACGGTCGCCGGGCTGCGGGTGCTGCGCGGCATCGGCGGCGAGCACATCTTCGTCCGCCGTTACCGCGCCCGGTCCGCGGCGACCCGGGATTCGGGCATCCGTGTCGCCCGTTCCCTCGCCGACCTCGAGGCGTCCCAGGTGTTCATCGCCGGTGCCTTCAGCGTGGTATTCACCTGGGTCGGCGCCGGCCTGGTCCTCGAGCGCACCATCTCCCCCGGTGAACTCGTGGCGCTCTACGGTTTCTCGGTGTTCCTCGTAACACCGATCCGCACCGCGGCCGACGCAGTGTCGCGGACCATCCGCGCCCAGGTGGGGGCCCGGAAGATCATCGCCGTACTGCGGGTGGAACCCTCGGTCTCCGACGCTCCCGCGCGCGTGCGGCCGCCGGCGCCCGGAGCCGCCCTGCTGGACACCGCGAGCGGGCTGGCCCTCGAGCCGGGCCGGATCACTGCACTGGTCTCCGCGGATTCCGGCGGCGCCGCTGCCGTCGCCGCCCGGCTCGGACGCTTCGACGACGCCGCGGCCGGCGCGGACGGTGTCCGCTGGGGCGGGGTGGGCCTGGGCGCGGTGGCGCTGGCGGAAACCCGCCGCCGCATCGTCGTGAGCGAGGCCGCGCCGCAGCTCTTCACCGGGTCCCTGCGGTCCCAGCTTGACCCGCAGCAACGCCATGACGACGCCACCATCCTCGACGCCCTGCGGGCCGCCAGCGCCCTGGACATTCTGGACGGGGTGGAGGACGGCCTCGACACCGCAGTGACCGAGCGCGGCCGCGGGTTCTCCGGCGGCCAGCGCCAGCGCATCGTGCTCGCCCGGGCGCTGCTCACCCGCGCGGAGATCCTTATCCTCATCGAGCCGACGAGCGCCGTCGATGCCCACACCGAGTCCCGGATCGCCGGCGGCCTCCGCGGGGAGCGGGCCCGCCCCGGCCTCACCACGCTGGTGGTGACCGCGAGTCCCCTGCTCCTGGGCATCGTGGATTCGGTGGCACTCCTCGAGGACGGCAGGGTCAGCGCGGCCGGCACGCACCGCGACCTGATGGCAGGCAATCCGACCTATCGAAATGTTGTGATCCGCAGTGAGTGATACAGCAACCCGCACCGGCCCGGACGCCGGGCAGCGCGGCGGGGAACCGGACCGCCTCCCGGTGGCCGGTGCACGTGCCGTGCGCGCCGAGGCAGCCCGCCTGATCCGCCACCACCGCCGTGGCCTGGCGGCCGTGGTGGCCCTGTACGTGGGCTCGGCCGTGGCCGGGCTCGCCGGTCCGCTGCTGCTGGGCGTCGTCGTGGACGCCGTCCTCGCCGGCACCACCCGGGAATTCGTCACCTGGGTCTCTCTGGCGATGCTCGCTTCCCTGCTCCTGCAGTCCCTCCTGCGTCGGTCTGCCGTGCGGTCCGGCATGGTGTTCGGTGAACGTGTCTTTGCCCGGCTGCGGGAGGACTTTCTGGAGCAGGTCACCGCGCTGCCGCTGTCGACGGTGGAGAAGGCCGGCACCGGCGATCTGGTGGCACGTACCACCAACGACATCGACGCCGTCTCCCACACGGTGCGGTTCGGGGTGCCGCAGGTCGTGGTGTCGGTGGTGACCATCGTGCTGACACTGGCGGCCGCCGTCGCCGCCTCTCCGCTGCTGTCGGTGGCCCTGCTGACGGGCCTTCCCCTGCTCTACCCGGTGACGCGGTGGTACCTGGCCCGCTCCTCGGCCGGGTACCAGAGGGAACGCGAGACCTACGCGGTGATCAACGGCGCCGTGACCGAAACCATCGAGGGGGCGCGGACCGTGGACGCGCTGGGCCTGGGCGGCGCGCGCCGGGCCACCATCGACGCGGCCCTGGCGGACAGCTACCGCGCCGAGCGCTACACGCTCTGGCTGCGCAGCGTCCTCTTCCCCGCGGCGGACATCGCGTTCTGGCTGCCCGTCGCCGGGGTTCTGGTGTGGGGCGGTTGGCTGGCCTCGCTCGGCGTCGTGACCCCCGGGGCCGTTGCCGCGGTGGCCCTGCTGGCCGTGCGCCTCATCGATCCCGTCGACCTGCTGATCATGTGGACCGACGAGATCCAGGTCGGGGCCGCGTCGCTGGCCCGGATCATCGGGGTGAAGGAGGTGCCGCCGGACCGCACGGCGACGGACGAAACACCGGCGAATGAGGACATCCGCGTCTCCGGGGCCACCTACGCCTACCGGCCCGGCCACAATGTGCTCCACGGCGTGGACCTGACCCTGCGGCGCGGGGAACGCCTTGCGGTTGTCGGACCCTCGGGGGCCGGCAAGTCGACGCTGGGCCGCCTGATCGCCGGAATCCACCCGCCCACCTCAGGGTCGGTCACCGTCGGCGGGGTGCCGCTGGTGGACCGCCCCCTCGACGACCTGCGCCGCGAGGTCGCCCTGGTCACCCAGGAGCACCACGTGTTTGTCGGCTCGGTCGCCGACAATGTGCGGCTGGGGCGCGCCGATGCCTCCGAAACGGAGATTGCCGGCGCGCTGGAGTCGGTGGGCGCGCTGTCCTGGGCCGCCGGCCTGCCGGGGGGAATCGACACCGAAGTCGGCTCCGGCGCCCACGAACTGACCCCGGCCCAGGCGCAGGAGCTGGCCCTGGCCCGGCTGATCCTGGCCGACCCGCACACCCTCGTCCTCGACGAGGCCACCTCGCTCATCGACCCGCAGTCCGCGCGGGACCTCGAGCGTTCGCTCAGCGTCGTCCTCGAGGGCCGGACGGTGATCGCCATCGCCCACCGCCTGCACACCGCCCACGACGCCGACCGGGTGGCGGTGGTCGAGGACGGCAACATCACCGAACTCGGCTCCCATGAAGAACTGCTGGCCCTGGACGGCGCCTACGCCTCGCTGTGGCGCTCCTGGCGCACCGAGTAGCAGGCGTGGCGTGCCCGGCGCCCGGGCGGGACGACGCCGGGGCGTGGCCCGGCGCCCTCAGTGGTCGAAGAACACCAGCGAGGAGTTGATCAGCTCCGCGATGACCTCGGCGTCGTGGGCCCGCCGCAGGGAGTCCCGGAAGTTTTCCTTGAACAGGCTCCGCGCGATGGTGGCGAGCACCTCCAGATGCTCGGAGAAGGACGAGGCGGGGGTCGCGATGAGCAGCACCAGGGTTGCGGGGCCGTCGACCGCACCGAAGTCGAGGCTGTGCCCGTACTTGGTGACGCCGACCCCGATGGAGGTCTGGCAGACATACTCGCTGCGCGCGTGCGGCAGGCCGACCCCGCCGGGCAGCCCGGTGGCCATCTGATGCTCCCGGGAGTTGACCTGCTCAAGGAACGCGTCGAGGTCCGTGATCCTGCCCGCGGCGTGCATGCGGGCGGCCAGCTGTGCGCTGGCGTCCTCCTTGGACTCCGCCTCCATTTCGAGGATCACCAGGTCCGGCGTTGTCAGCCCGGCCTCGTGCAGCTCCAGGGACAGCTCACTCAATTTGTGCCTCTCATCGTGCCCGCGGCCGCCGATGCCCTGCGGTGTCCGTACCACGGCCGCGGCCGCTCCCTAGCTTACCGGGACGATGTCCTCAGCACCCATGCGGGCGCTGTCCGCCGACTCGTCGTCGGGCTGTTCCTGGCTGAGCCGCTCCGCCTGGACGCGGGCGAGGTAGTGCTTCACCTCGCGGTTGACCTGCTGCTCGCTCCAGCCCAGAAGCGGGCCCATCAGCTCGGCGACGACCGGCGCCGCGGACACGCCGCGGTCCCAGGACTCGATGGAGATCCGGGTGCGGCGGGTGAGGATGTCTTCGATGTGGCGCGCCCCCTCGTGGGTGACGGCGAAGACCGCCTCGGCGGCGAGGTAATCGTCGGCGCCTGGCAGCGGCTCGCCCAGCGCGGGGTCGGACTTGATCAGCTCAAGGACGGAGTCGGCCTGGGTGCCGTAGCGCTGGAGCAGGTGCTCCACCCGGGCCACATGGATCCCCGCGGCCTCGGCCATCCTCGCCCGCATGTTCCACGCGGCCTTGTACCCCTCGGCGCCAAGCAGGGGAACGGAGTCCGTGCAGCTTTCGGGAACGCGCTCGTCGAGGGCGCGCGAGGCCTCGTCGACGGCGTCCTTGGCCATCACCCGGTAGGTGGTCCACTTGCCGCCGGCGACGACGACGAGCCCGGGCACCGGGTGGGCGACGATGTGCTCGCGGGAGAGCTTCGCCGTGGAGTCGCTCTCGCCGGCCAGCAACGGGCGGAGCCCGGCGTAGACACCCTCGACATCCTCGCGGGTCAGCGGGCGGTTCAGCACCCTGTTCACGTGCTCGAGGATGTAGTCGATGTCCTGCGACGACGCCGCCGGGTGGGCCTTATCGAGGTCCCACTTGGTGTCGGTGGTGCCGATGATCCAGTGGCGTCCCCACGGGATGACGAACAGGACCGACTTCTCGGTGCGCAGGATCAGGCCCACGGTGGACTGGAACCGGTCGCGCGGCACCACGAGGTGGATGCCCTTGGAGGCCCGGACCTTCAGCTGGCCGCGGTCGGTGACCATGGCCTGGGTCTCGTCGGTCCAGACGCCGGTGGCGTTGACCACCTGCTTGGCGCGGATGCTGAATTCCTCCCCGGTCTCCTGGTCCTTGACCTGGGCGCCGACCACCCGCTCGCCCTCGCGCAGGAAGTTCACCACGGTGACCCGGTTGGCCGCGTGCGTCCCGTAGTGCACGGCGGTGCGGATCATGTTCACCACGTACCGGGCGTCGTCGACCTGCGCGTCGTAGTAGCGGATGGAGCCGACCATCGCGTCTTTCTTCAGGCTGGGCGCCGCGCGCAGCGTGCCGCGCCGGCTGAGGTGCTTGTGGAACGGCACCCCGCGGGAGTGCCCGCCGCCGATGCTCAGGGCGTCGTAGAGGGCGATGCCGGCCCCGACGTAGGGGCGTTCGACGAAGCGCTTGCCCAGCGGATAGAGGAACGGCACCGGCTTCACCAGGTGCGGGGCGATCCGCTGGATCAGCAGCCCGCGTTCCTTCAGCGCCTCCTGCACCAGGGCGAAATCGAGCATCTCAAGGTAGCGCAGGCCGCCGTGGATCAGCTTCGAGGACCGCGAGGACGTCCCCGAGGCCCAGTCGCGGGCCTCGACGATTCCGGTGGTCAGTCCGCGCGTCACCGCGTCGAGGGCCGAGCCGACACCCACCACCCCGCCGCCGACGATCAGGATGTCGAGTTCTCCGCCCGGCCGGCTGGTGGCCTTCAGCGCCTCAAGCGCCTCGCTGCGGTACTGGGGACTGAGTGCGCCTGCTGCCATGGCCGTAACCCTCCGGAACGTTGAGTTCTGCGTACCCCAACTTTAGGCACTCAACCGCCCGGAGCGCACTCAATCGTTCGAAACATAGGGCGAAAGGACGACCTCCACCCGCTGGAACTCCTTGAGATCCGAGTATCCCGTGGTCGCCATGGCCCGGCGCAGCGCCCCGATCAGGTTCGAGGTGCCGTTGGTGTGGTGGGAGGGGCCCCACAGCACTTCCTTCAGCGGGCCGACGGTTCCAAGGTTGAACCGGTCGCCGCGGGGAAGCTCGGCGTGGTGGGCTTCCTGGCCCCAGTGCCAGCCCTTCCCCGGTGCCTCCTCGGCGCGGGCCAGGGCCGAGCCGAGCATGACGGCGTCGGCGCCCATGGCGATGGCCTTAACGATGTCGCCGCTGGCGCCCATGCCGCCGTCGGCGATGACATGCACGTAGCGTCCGCCGGATTCGTCCATGTAGTCCCGGCGGGCCGCGGCCACATCGGAGATGGCCGAGGCGAGCGGGGAGTGGATGCCGAGGGCCCGCCGGGTCGTCGTCGTCGCCCCTCCCCCGAAGCCCACGAGGACCCCGGCGGCGCCGGTGCGCATCAGGTGCAGGGCCGGGGTGTAGCCGGCGGCGCCGCCGACGATCACCGGGACGTCGAGCTCGTAGATGAACTGCTTGAGGTTCAGCGGTTCCTCGTTCTTCGACACGTGCTCGGCCGAGACGGTGGTGCCGCGGATGACGAAGATGTCGACGCCGGCGGCGAGGACGGTCTTGTAGAACTGCTGGGTGCGCTGGGGGGTCAGCGACCCGGCGACGGTCACCCCGGCCTCGCGGATCTCGGCCAGCCGGCTCGTGATGAGGTCGGCCTGGATGGGCGCCGCATAGATTTCCTGCAGGCGCGCGGTCGCGGCCGGGCTGAAGTTCTCGGTGCTGAGCCCGGCGATTTCATCGAGCACCGGCTGCGGGTCCTCGTAGCGGGTCCACAGACCCTCGAGGTTGAGCACGCCGAGCCCGCCGAGCCGGCCCAGGGCGATCGCGGTCGTCGGCGACATCACCGAATCCATGGGGGCCGCGATGACGGGCATCTCGAACTGGTAGGCGTCGATCTGCCAGCTCACGGACACATCGAGTGGGTCGCGGGTGCGCCGGGAGGGCACCACGGCGACATCGTCGAGGGAGTACGCCCTGCGTCCACGCTTGGCCCGGCCAATTTCAATCTCGTAAGTCACTGCTCTAGGTTATCCCAGCCCCGCACGGCGCCCTCATCAGGGGATATCCGCGAGCTTCCGGCCCGCTGCCGCGCCCCCGCCGGGCCGACCCAATTAACCCTCTTACCCCCGCACGGAATAGAGTTGCACAAAGGAACACTGTTGGAAAACACCGGCCGGGCAGCAGAACTGCGGGCGCCGGCACCCCGCACCGCAACGAAGCGGGCGGTTTCCCTCGGCCATTCGACCCGGCGCAGCCACCGGGCCCCGGAGGTTCACACCGTTCCACCCGGTGGAACAGCACCGGACGGTCCCCGCGGACTGCGCGGATTTATTTTTAGAGCATCACCCTTCGAGCACGACCATTCCACGCGGCGGCCCGCCCGCCGCGACATCGACGAGAGAATACCAATTCGTGAATAAAACACCCGCCGCACTGAAAACTCCCCCGACACTCGCCAAGGGCGCAATGCGCATCGTGGCCCTGGGCGGAATCGGTGAAATCGGCAGAAACATGACCGTCTTCGAATTCGGCGGGAAGCTGCTGATCGTTGACTGCGGCGTCCTGTTCCCTGAGGACCACCAGCCCGGCGTCAACGTGATCCTGCCCGACTTCTCCTACATCCGCGAACGCATCAACGATGTCGTCGCCGTTGTCCTCACCCACGGGCACGAGGACCACATCGGCGGCGTTCCGTACCTGCTGCGCGAGCGCGCCGACATCCCCCTCGTCGGCTCCCAGCTGACCCTGGCCTTCATCGAGGCCAAGCTCAAGGAGCACCGCATCACCCCCAAGACCGTCCAGGTCAAGGAAGGCGACCGCCGCACAATGGGCGGGTTCGACCTCGAGTTCGTCGCCGTGAACCACTCGATCCCCGACAGCCTCGCCGTCGCCATCCGTACCGCCGCCGGCATGGTGCTGCACACCGGCGACTTCAAGATGGACCAGTTCCCGCTTGACCGCCGCATCACCGACCTCGGCGCCTTCGCCCGTCTGGGCGCCGAGGGCGTGGACCTGTTCCTCACCGACTCCACCAACGCCGATGTGCCGGGCTTCACCACCTCGGAGAAGGACCTCGCCCCCGCGATCGACGCCGTGTTCCGCACCGCACCGCGCCGCATCATCGTCTCGAGCTTCGCCAGCCACATCCACCGCATCCAGCAGATCATCGACACCGCCCACCAGCACCGCCGCAAGGTGGCCTTCGTGGGCCGCTCGATGGTCCGCAACATGACCATCGCCGCGGACCTGGGCTACCTCAAGATTCCGCAGGGCCTGCTCGTCGACTTCAAGAAGCTCGAGCGCAGCGACGACCACAAGGTCGTGCTGATCTGCACCGGTTCCCAGGGCGAGCCGCTGGCGGCCCTGTCCCGGATGGCCAACAACGACCACGCCATCAAGATCAGCGAGGGCGACACCGTCCTGCTGGCCAGCTCGCTCATCCCGGGCAACGAGAATGCCATCTACGGCATCATCAACGCCCTGACCGAGATCGGCGCCAACGTGGTGCACAAGGGCAACGCCAAGGTGCACGTCTCCGGCCACGCCAGCGCCGGCGAGCTCGCCTACTGCTACAACATCGTCAAGCCCCGCAACGTCATGCCCGTGCACGGCGAATGGCGCCACCTGCGCTCCAACTCCGAGATCGCCGTCGCGACGGGCGTGGAGCCCCGCAATGTGATCATCGCCCAGGACGGCGTCACCGTCGACCTGCACCGCGGACGCGCCACCGTCTCGGGCAAGGTGCCCGCCGGGCTCGTGTTCGTCGACGGCGCGAGCGTCGGAGGCATCACCGAGGAGACGCTGCGCGAGCGGCGCCGCCTCGCTGAGGAAGGCTCGGTGACGGTCCTGGCCATCATCGACGCCGAGACCGGCACCATGACCGAACCGCCGGAGTTCTTCATCCAGGGCTTCTCGTGCGACCCGGCCGACCTCGACAAGGCGGGCACCGCGGTCGAGAAGGCCCTCGCCGACGGGCCCTCCGGCCGGCAGGGCGGGCGCGGGGCACGCACCCTGGATCCGGAGGCCGTCATCGAGCGCGCCACCGCGAACTGGATGCGGCGCTTCTACAACCGCACCCCGGTGATCACCGCGATCGTCGTCGACGCGTAGCCGCACCGTCCCCGGTCAGCAACGGTTTACGGCAAGCACTGATCCCCGGTTCCGCGCCTCCCGGTGCGGGGCCGGGGATCGGCAGTTAACCGGACGGGCTCGACGGCCGGGGTTGCATACGCCTGCCGAACCCCGGCATTTCTGACGGGTCCCGGCGCCCCGTTGAACGGCACCCTGTCGATACGGAAATTTCGCTGCCCGTGGGTACACTTCGGTTGAATTTAGTTCAATTGGGGGAAATAAGTGGCAAGGAAACTGTTCGGCGAAATATCGCCGTTGACCTACCGGATCGCCATGGAGAGGATGATTTTCCTCCGGCATCTGCGGAATTTCCGGCAGAGGGCGGAGATCACCTCCACCCGTTCGACGGTGTCGCTGCCCGTCACTGTCTATAAGCACAACTCGCTGATCCGGCGCCGGCTGGGGAACGTGGAGACCGAACTCCAGGACAATAAGGCGGTCAGCCTGGGCCTAACGGCCCCGAAAATCGACGGGATTGTCATCGCCCCCGGCGAGCGCTTTTCCTTTTGGAGCCTCGCCGGCCGGTGTTCGGTGAAGGAGGGCTACAAGGAGGGGCTGACCATCAGCAACGGCAAACCCACCCGTGGCATCGGCGGGGGCATGTGCCAGTTCACCAACCTGCTCCACTGGATGGTCCTTCACAGCCCGCTCACCGTCGTCGAGCACCACCACCACAACGGACTTGACCTGTTCCCGGACTACAACCGCCAGATCCCCTGGGGCACCGGCACCTCGATCGCCTTCAACTACCTCGACTACCAGGTCGAAAACCGGACGCCCTACACCTTCCAGTTCCGGACCTGGACGTCCGAGGAGTACCTCAGCGGCGAGCTGCGGGCAGACCGGGAGCTGCCGATGAAGTTCCACATCCGCGAACGCGACGCCTACTTCTATGAGGCCGGGAACGAGGTGTACCGGCACAACAAGGTGTACCGGATCGAACGGGACAAGCGGACCGGACTGGAGGTCTTTGAGGAGCTGATCCTCGAGAACGAGGGCCGGGTCGCCTACGACCGGTCGCTGATCCGGGCGGAGATCCTTCCGGTGCGCCCCGCCGGGCACGCGGTCACCCACTGATGCGGCCCCACCTGGCCCGGCCCTACGGCCCGGTGGGCTGCAGCTGGCTTTCGAACATCCGGTAGTAGCGGCCGCGCAGCTCCACGAGCTCGCGGTGCGTGCCGGACTCCACCACCCGCCCGTCCTCGAGCATGTAGACCACATCGGCCTTCTCGATCGTGGCGAGCCGGTGGCTGATGGCGACGATGGTCCGTGAACGGTCATCGAAGAGCCGGGTGAAGATGCGGTGCTCGGCCAGCGCGTCGATGGCCGAGGTGGGTTCGTCCATCACGATGAAGGGTGCGTCCCGGTAGAAGTTGCGGGCCATGGCCAGCCGCTGCCACTGCCCGCCCGAGAGCCCGCTGCCCTTGCGCCCCCGGGGGTCCTCCATCCAGTTGCTCACGTGGTTCTCGAAGCCGTTCGGAAGCCGGCGGATGAAGTCCGCGGCCTCCGCGTCGGCGGCCGCGCGTTCGATCCGCTCCTCCTCCCGGGGCGAGGCGACGTCGCCGAAGTAGATGTTGTTTCCCGCCGTCGCGAACTCGTACTTCAGGAAGTCCTGCGACATCACCGCGAGGTAGCGGTGCCACGAGGGCGTGCCGACCGTGCCCAGATCGCGCCCGTCGAGCAGGACCGCGCCGGAACTCGGACGGTAGAGCCCGGCCAGGATCCGGATGAGGGTCGACTTTCCCGCGCCGTTTTCGCCCACGATGGCGATGTGCCGCCCACGCTCGATGCTCAGGGAGATCCCCTTGAGCACCTCCAGGTCGCTGCCGGCGTAGGTGAAGCGGATGTCCTTCAGGTCGATCCGCGAGGGCGGACCGGACAGGGGCTCACCGGTGGCCTCGGGGACGGGCAGCTTCATGAACTGCTCGTAGTCCTTGAGATTGGACAGGTCCTCGTCGATGGAGCTCAGCGAACTTACCAGGTCGTTCGCGGTGCCCAGGGCGCGGCTGACGATCTGCTGGATGTAGAGGAACTGGCCCACCGGCTGGGCCCGGGCGATGATCTGACCGACCACCCACAGCAGCGCGATCACCTCCGCGCCGTACTGCAGGGCGTCGGCGAGCAGCTGCTTGGGAATGTAGCGGCGCTGGAAGTCGAGCCGGCGCAGCTCGTCGGCCTCCCGCAGCCGGGAGCGAAGCAGCATGAGGTACTCCACCACCCCGTAGAGGCGGATCTCGGCGATGTACTGCGGGCGCATGATGTTCGTTTCGATCATGCGCCGCTGCCGGCGGGAATCGACCTGCGTGTTCCAGTGCGCCATTTGTTCCCGGGAGAGGCGGAACTGCAGGTACACGCTCGGCACGATGGCGACCAGCACGATCAGCGCCACCCACCAGCTCACCAGCAGCAGGGCACCGATGGCGAGCACCACCGACACCAGCTGGGTGAAGATCGCCGCGATGCGGTCCAGCACCCGCGGGTAGGAGTCGGAGAACCGCCGCGCCCTGTCGTAGAGGTCCACGGTTTCCTTGTCGTCGTAGCGCCAGAACTCCAGCGCCAGGAACCTCTGGTACATCGAGTCGCCCACGATGGCGCCCACCCGGAAACTGAGCACCTGCTGGATGTACCGGTCGACGCTGGTGAAGGCACCCCAGAACAGGCCCAGTGCCGCGGTCACCACCACGTAGACGACGGCGCGCCCGCCCGCGTCGGGGTCTCCCGCGTACGCCTCGGCGAGCGCCGTCGTCGTGAGCGCCGCGAAGTAGGTAGTGACCAGCGGCAGCACCGCCCCGATCAGGGACCCGAGGACCTTCATGGCGACGGCGCCCGGGGAGGCTTTGGCGCTCAGGGCAAGGATCCGCCCGACGGCGCGGGCGTACGGAATCAGGGGCAGGCGGGAAGCGGAGCGCTCAACCACGACGCGCGCACCCGCCGCCGGCCGGGGCTACCTCCCGGCGGCCCGGAACCCCAGGGCCGCCATGAGCGCCGCAAGCAGTGCCGCCGCCGCCGTCAGGGGTGCCACTGCGTCGTCGGGCCGCCGCCAGCTGGCCCGGACCGACCGCTCCGCGGGGTACCGGCCGGTCATGATGGCTCCAAGGACGCCGAGGGTCCTGGCCACACGGCGGCTGGGCCCACGGAGCAGGGCCGCGATGCAGGCCGCTTGGAGCACGAGCATTCCACCGGGCGCCGAGAGGTTGGTACCCGTTAACCACTGGTCACGCTCGATGGTGTCCGATGAGCCACGGAGAAATCCTATGTCGTAGGCCGTGCGTTTCCTCAACGCCCGGCGCAGTCCTGCGACGCCAAGGACCAGCTGCGCTGCTGAGACAAGGGCCAGCCCCTTCCGGCCCGGGCCCGACGGGCCGCGGCCCCGGGGAGGCCCGGCCTGGGTGGTCTCGAGTTCGCGGGCGATCATTGGCAGGGCGTCATACCGCGCGTACTCCGAGGCCAGCCGTCCTGCCGCTTCCCGGTAGGAGGTGTCGGACAGGACCTGCCGGACGGCCTTGCGGACCGCCCGAGGCGACGGCGAGCCGGTGCGCAGGTTGATCCCCACGCCGGCCCAGGCCACCCGGGCCGCCACCTCAGGCTTGTCCTCGCGGTCCCCCGCGACGATCACCGGCAGGCCCTCTGCCAGCGCGCGCTGGGTTCCGCCGTATCCGCCGTTGGTGATCATCACGTCCACCAGGGGCAGCAGGTGCTCGTGCGGAAGGAAGTCTGCGACGCGGGCATTGGGCGGCACGTCGCCGGGTGGCAGGGGCGCACCTCCGGTGGTGGCGACCACCAGGACGTCCAAGCGCGCCAAGGCCCTGAGCGTGGGCAGGATGAGCCGTCCCGGGTCCTTGTTGTCGATGGTGCCCTGAGTGACGTGGATAACCGGGCGCCCGTCCCGGAGCTCGCCCCACCAGAACGGCGGGGTGAAGCCGTCGCTTCCCGCGGGAAGGACAGGGCCCACGAAGCGCACGCTGGCCGGCAGGTCGCTCCGGGGATACTCGAAGCCGGGGCAGGTGAACTGCAGGAACCGGTCCGCGAGGGAGGCCGCGTCCAGGAAGTGCACGGGCAGGGGCACCCCGGCGGCCGCCTTCATCTGCCGGTTCGCCGCCCGGTGCGTGGGCCGGAAGACGACCTTCTGGATCAGGGTGTTGAGGAGCAGGTTGCGGAGCATCCCGGCCTTCGTGGGCAGGGGTGGCAGGCCCGGGCCGAAGGGGGCGGTGTCCCTGCTGGAGAAGGCGAGCGGGATGATCCCGCTGAAGAGAATCGGCGGGCGCGGTTCCGTGCGCAGCAGCGGGACGACGGCGCCCGTGAAGCCGGATTCGGCCAGGACGGCGTCGGTGGGGGTCCGGTCGAGTTCCTCCCGCAGGGCGCGGTACTGGTGGGGCAGGGCGTTGATGAAGACTTCCGTCATGTCGAAGCGGAGCCGGTCCAGCCCCTTCTTTCCGGCGCGCCCCGGGAAGGAGCTGTCAAGGTCCCGGTCGTCGAAGTCGCAGGCCTCCGGCAGTGGGAGGAACCTGAGGCCGGCACCGGTGACGGTGTCCTCGAAGCGGGCTCCGGTGAGCATGCCCACCTGGTGCCCCTGCCCGCGCAGGTACCGGCCGATCTCGACCAGGGGCACCACATGCCCGTAGATCGGGGAGCTGCAGAGAAGATACGTTGCCATCGGTGCCTCCCGGCGCTCTTAGGTCCCGGCCGCTGCCGGCTTGCGGGCGTAGCCCATGTAGGAAACCCGGGTGGTCTTGACCCTGCCGAAATTGAGCCGCCGGCTGAGTTCCCCATAGCTGATCCTGCCCCTGCGGGCGTCGTAGAAGCTCTTGAGCACCACCGGCTTTCGGGCCCGGGGGGCCAGCCCGGCGATCTCCTCGACGACGAGGCCCCTTTGGGAGAGCTGGGCGGTCAGTTCATCCGGCGTGATGAACATGGTCCAGTCGTGCAGGGCGGCGTCGGTGACCTTTGTGAGGGACCAGTCCTGCATGACCTTGATGCCGAGGAACCTGCTGGTCCTGGTCCGGTTGATGGTGTCGAACAGGTAGAGGCCGCCCGGTCGAAGGACCCGCGCGCTCTCCCCGAGGACGCGCGGAAGGTCCGTGACATGTTCCAGCACGTCGCAGCAGTAGACGACGTCGAAGATCGAACTGCCCACCGGCAGCTCCTCCCCCGCGCCCACGACATACCGGATGTTCAGCGCGGCCTGTTCTGCGTGCTTCCGGGCGGCGGAGATTGCCACCTCAGACGGATCCACACCGGTGACCGAGAAGCCCAACCGGGCGAACTCCTCGGCCAGGAAGCCGCAGCCACAGCCGACGTCCAACGCCGTTCGACCGGCGTAGGAGTCCTGCAGCTGCGTCCGCAGCACCTCCCGGAAGTAGGCCATCCGTCCCGGGGTGCAGCTGCCGTGGAGGATGTTCAGAACGTTGTCTTCGTCCCACCAGGTTTCGCCGAGGCGGTTGTAGATGTCGTTGTCGATGGCCATGAACCCTCCTCAGCGTGGAAGGGCCCGGACGCGTACCTCCGCCTGCCCTGCGCATATCCTGCTCCCGGGACGGCGCGGTCGACAGGGTCCTTGGACCCGATTGCTGACCTGCCGGCGTTGTCTTCCTGGAGTTCACCAGAGCGTCAACCGTGCGAAGCCTGCCGACCATCCGGGGTCCCTAGCGTGAAGGGGCCCCGGGCCCCGGACCCCGGGGCCCGAAACGAAAGGACCATCATGTTCCTGAGCAGGACAGCCGCGGTGGCGGCAGCCCTCACCGCCCTGAGCGCCCTGGGCCTCGCGCCGGCCCCGGCGGCGCAGGACGGCGTGAACCTGGGCGAGCCCCACGCCGCGGCGCACGCCCACAACGACTACGAACACGACCGCCCGCTCCTCGATGCGCTGGAGCACGGTTTCACGAGTGTCGAAGCGGACGTCTGGCTCGTCGACGGCGAACTCCTCGTCGCGCACGACCGCGGGGATGTCCGGGCAGGGGTCACTCTGGAAAGCCTGTACCTGGAGCCCCTCGACGCCCTGGTCGCAGGCCATGGAGGCAGCGTGTACCCGGGGTGGGACGGTGAGTTCCAGCTGCTGATCGACATCAAGAGCCAGGCCGCCCCGACCTACGCCGCCATTGAGGAGGAGCTCGCCGGCCACCGCACAATGCTCACCCGCTACACGCATGGGAAGACCAAAGCGGGGGCCGTGACCGCGGTGATCAGCGGGAACCGCCCGCTGTCCGTCATGAGCGCCGCCGACCAGCGCTTCGGCTTCTACGACGGGCGCGCGGCGGATCTCGGGTCCACCCTGCCTGCCGGGCTCATGCCGCTGATCAGCAACAACTGGCAGCAGCTCTTTTCCTGGCAGGGGGTCGGTGGAATGCCCGCCGCGGAACGGGACAAGCTGACGACCTACGTCGGGGCCGCCCACGCCCAGGGCGCACGGGTCCGCTTCTGGGCGACTCCGGACCTGCCCGGACCCGCCCGCGAGGCGGTGTGGGCCGAACTGCTCGCGGCCGGCGTCGACCACATCAACACCGACGATCTGGCTGCCCTGGAGCGGTTCCTCGCCGAGCGGGGGTAGGCCGGTGGGCGGCGCCTCCTTCGAACGGGAGCCGCCGCGCAGCACCTTCCCCCGTCCAAACCGGGGCCGGTACCGTGGCCGGACCCCCGGCCTCCCCGGAGAAGTGCGCCGGTGCGGCAAAGTAGTGCCATGGAGATTCTCAGATATGCCGCCTTCACCAGCGACCCCGCCGGCGGGAACCCCGCCGGCGTCGTGCTCGACGCCACCGGACTGGACGACAGCAGCATGCAGCGCATCGCTGCCGAGGTGGGCTACTCGGAAACAGCGTTCGTCTGGCCCGGGGACGGGCGGAACTACACGCTTCGGTACTTCAGTCCCCTGGCGGAGGTGCCGTTCTGCGGCCACGCGACCATCGCCACGGCCGTGGCCCTGGCGGAGCGGATCGGGCCCGGAGAGCTGCTGTTCGACACGCCCGTTGGCGACATCGCCATCTCGACGGCGACCACGGCCTCCGGCCACCGGGCTACCCTCGTCAGCGCTCCCACGCGGAGCCGGGAGGCGTCCGCCGCGGAGACCGCCGGGGCCCTCTCCGCGCTCGGCTGGACGACCGACGACCTTGATCCCCAGCTCCCGGCCCATGTGGCCTTCGCCGGCAACGAGCACCTGGTGCTGGCGGCCCGCACCCCGGAACGCCTCGCCGACCTCCACTACGACTTCGACGCGCTCAAAGAACTTATGACCGAGCGGGGCTGGACCACGCTGCAACTGATCTGGCGCGAGGACTCCAGCACCTTCCACTCCCGCAATCCCTTCCCGGTCGGTGGAGTGGTAGAGGATCCGGCCACCGGCGCCGCCGCGGCGGCACTGGGCGGGTATCTGCGGGCGCTGGGACTCATCACCGCACCGCAGCGGATCACGATCCTCCAGGGCCAGGACATGGGACGGCCGAGCATCCTCGAGATCGACGTCTCCCCCACCGAGGCGCGCGTTTCGGTCAGCGGCAACGCGGTGACGATTCCCGCGTAAGAGTCCGGGCAGCGTCGGCGAGCCGTCGTCGGCGGCGGCGGCGTCGGGCGCTTCCCACCGAAGCCTCAACGCGCCATGGGAGCTGCCCCCTCCGCCGAAACTGCAGATCACCACGCTGTGCACCACCCAGAACGTGGTTACCTGCACACTCGACGGAGGACGACGAACCGTACACGCGCACCGCTCCCGCCGAAACTGCAGCTCACCACGCTATCCGCCACCGAAGCGTGGTTACCTGCACACTCGACGGAGAGGAACGACGAGGACGGGCAGGATCCGAAAGACGAGGAGGCCCCCGCAACCCTGGTGGGTGGCGGGGGCCTCCTGCGCGAAACGTCCGGGTGGGCCGGAAACCTACTTCGACCCGTAGTTCGGGGCCTCCACCGTCATCTGGATGTCGTGCGGGTGAGACTCCTTGAGCCCGGCCGCCGTGATGCGCACGAACTTGCCCTTGGCCTTGAGCTCGGGGATGGTGCGGGCACCGGTGTAGAACATCGTCTGGCGCAGGCCGCCCACGAGCTGGTACGCCACCGAGGCCAGCGGCCCGCGGTAAGCAACCCGGCCCTCGACGCCCTCGGGGATGAGCTTGTCGTCCCCGCTCACGTCGGCCTGGAAGTAACGGTCCTTGGAGTAGGAGGTGTTCTTCCCGCGGGTCTGCATGGCGCCGAGCGAACCCATGCCGCGGTAGGTCTTGTACTGCTTGCCGTTGACGAAGATCAGTTCACCGGGTGCCTCGGCCGAACCGGCCAGGAGCGAGCCGAGCATCACCGTGTCGGCACCGGCCACCAGCGCCTTGCCGATGTCGCCCGAGTACTGAAGGCCGCCGTCGGCGATGAGGGGCACGCCGGCGGGAATGGCGGCCTTGGCGGATTCGTAGATGGCGGTCACCTGGGGCACCCCGACGCCGGCGACGACGCGGGTGGTGCAGATGGAGCCGGGCCCGACGCCGACCTTGATGCCGTCGGCACCGGCGTCGATCAGGGCCTGGGCACCGGCCCGGGTGGCGGCCTGCCCTGCGATGATGTCGACGTGCGCGAGGGCCTTATCGGCCTTGAGCCGGGCGACCATCTCCAGGACGCCGGCGCTGTGGCCGTTGGCGGTGTCGACGAAGAGGGCGTCCACGCCGGCATCGACGAGCGTCATGGCGCGCTCCCAGCCGTCACCGAAGAAGCCGATGGCGGCACCGACCCTGAGGCGGCCGTCGTCGTCCTTGGTGGACAGCGGGTACTGCTCGGCCTTGGTGAAGTCCTTGACGGTGATGAGCCCGCGGAGGATCCCTTCGTCGTCGACGAGGGGAAGCTTTTCGATCTTGTTCGTGCCGAGCAGGGCGATGGCCTCGTCGCCGCTGATGCCGACGCGGCCGGTGATCAGCGGCATCTTGGTCATGACCTCGCGCACGAGGCGGTGCGGGAACTCGCTCTCGGGCACGAATCGGGTGTCGCGGTTGGTGACAATGCCGAGCAGGTGGCCGAAGTCGTCGACCACCGGAAGGCCTGAGACGCGGTACTGGCCGCACAGTTCGTCGAGCTGGGCGAGGGTGGCGTCGGGGCCGATGGTCAGCGGGTTGGTGATCATGCCCGACTCGCTGCGCTTCACCCGGTCGACCTGCTCGGCCTGGTCGGCGATCGAGAGGTTGCGGTGGATCACCCCGAGGCCGCCCTGGCGGGCCATGGCGACGGCCATGCGCGCCTCGGTCACGGTGTCCATGGCGGCGGAGAGCAGCGGGGTCTGGACCGAGATCCGTTTGGAGACCCGCGAGGAGGTGTCCGCTTCGGACGGGATGACGTCGGTGTGGCCGGGCAGCAGCAGCACGTCGTCGTAGGTGAGCCCGATGAATCCGAAGGGGTCGTGGGGTTCGTTCTGCTCAGACAGGGTCACTAATTGTCCTCTTTCGGGGTGTCACCGCGGGTGGGGCGCCATCGGCGGCTCTGCCGTCCGGCTCATCTCTATCCTAAAACCAATCCCCTCCGAGCCCTATTCCCGGCCCGCATGACGGCGTTCACCCGGAGCGGCCGCCCGGAGCAGCGGGGCCCGGGCGGCGGCTCACCAGCCGGTGAGGGCGAGGAACCGCTCGTTGAAGACCGGCTGGATCGTCTTGACGTAGGTCCTGGTGAGGTGGTCGCGATCCTTGTAGACGAGCACATTCCCAATGAGGCCCGGGCAGGAGGTGTCGGTGCAGATCTGGTCGGTCAGGTCGAGCACGCCGATTCCGGGATTCTCCCGGGCGATCTGCTCGAGCGGGGACACCGGGGCGAGCAGGTCGGAGCGGGGCAGGGCGCAGGCGTCGGGGTCACCGCTGTTGAGCTCGATGCACTTGGCCATGTCGAATTCGAACCGCGGCGTATCGCGCAGCGCCACGACCTCGATGCCCCGGTCCAGGAACGGCTGCACCCCGGCCGCGTAGCCGTCCGGGACCGTTTCCGCCGGTGAGCTCCAGTCGGTCTTGGACCCGACGGTCAGGACGGCGTCCGGTGCGAGATCCAGGGCGTAGTCGAGGGCCGCGGCGTTGTGTGCGTTGCACTCAGGGCTCACAGTTGGCGATTCCGCCGCGAACCGGCAGGCGGGCTTGTGTACCAGGACGGCGTTCCAGTTGCGCTCGGTGGCCAGGGCGCCCACTGCGGTCAGCCACACCTGGGCGTGGGAGTCACCGAGGATCAGGATGGTGCGCTCGGGCGACTCGGCGTTGCCGGCCTGGGAGCAGAATTCGATCCGGGGGTCGGTGGGGGCCAGGGCGCCTTCGCAGTGGCCGTCGTACTCCGCCCACTCGTTGCCCAGGGCGCTGGCGAGCGGAAGGACCACGGCGTCCTCGGCCCCGCGGTACTCGAACCCGGGGGCCAGCGCCCGCGCGCCGGGATTGTCGTCCGCCGTCTGCATCCGGGCGGCGCTTTCCTGGGCCTGGACCTGCAGCTCCCACCCCGAGAGGGGCACGGCGACGATGGCCAGCGCCGCGGCCACGACGAGCCCGGTGCGGCGCCTGCGCAGCGTGGGCCACGACCATGACCGCACGGGCACCTCGACGAACCGGGTGGTGGCGAAGGCGAGGACCAGCGACGCGGCGATCACGAGCGCGCCGTCGAGCAGCCCGGCCTCGGGCTTGCGGGCGGTCAGGAGCCAGAAGACGAGGATCGGCCAGTGCCACAGGTACAGGGCGTAGGAGTTGTCGCCGAGGCGCACCAGAGGGGCCGCACTCAGCAGGCGGTCGACGCCGAAGCGGCTCCCGGTGCGGCCGGCGGCGAGGATGCAGGCCGCGGCCAGCGTCGGCCACAGGGCGATCCAGCCGGGGAACTGCTGCTGCACCTGCAGCAGCAGTCCGCAGCTGAGCATGGCGGCCAGTCCGACCCAGCCGAGCACCACCCGGGTGCGTATTCCGAACCGGGCATATGGCACCAGGAGTGCGATCAGGGAGCCCAGCGCGAACTCCCACAGCCGGGAGCGGGTGTCGAAGTAGGCGGCCGCCTGGTGGTGGGCGGTCTGCCAGACGGAGAAGGCGAGGGACAGGGCGAAGACCGTCGAGAAGACGGCGATGAGGACCGTGCGGTAGCGGCGCCGGACGGCCCGCGCCGCGAGGGCGGACACGGCGAACAGCAGCGGCCACAGCAGGAACACCTGGCCCTGGATGGACAGGGACCAGAAATGCTGAAGGGGGCTGGCGTTGCTGTCGTCCTGGGCGTAATAGTCTACGGCGTTGGAGGCCAGTTCCCAGTTCTGCACATACAGCAGGGACGCCCACGTCTGGTCGAAGATCCCGGGCCACCGGGACGGTGGGGCCAGCACGGCCGTGGCGGCCAGGACGGCCACCAGGACGACGACGGCGGCGGGCAGCAGGCGGCGGAAGAGGCCCAACCAGTACCGCAGGAGCTGCAGCGGCCGGCCCGACTCGACCTTGCCGACGAAGGAAAAGGTGAGCAGGAAGGCGGAGATCAGCAGGAACACATCGACGCCGCCGGAGACCCGGCCGAGCCACACGTGGTAGAGCACCACCATGACGACGGCGAGGGCCCTCAGCCCCTGCACCTCGGGACGCCGCTGGCGCGCCGCGGGGGCCGCGGGGAGGTTCTCCTCCAACGCGGATCTGGATACACCCACATCGACCCTTTCGCTTGCCTGGCGGCGCCTCGGAGCGCCCGGTGTGCCGCAGGCAGCGGCGGCACAAAGCTCCAGTTTACCGTTTCGTGACCTGGGGAGGCTCCGGGACCCCTGCAGTCGCCGCCGCGGGCCCCGGCCGATGCCGGCCGGGAGCCACCGGACCTATGTGCCGGCGGGCGGGCCGCATCCGTTGAATGGCGCCCGTTAAGCGAAGCACCCCGGCCGGTGGACCCGGCCGGGGTGCTTCGCTGCCTGCCGGCAGGGTCCGGTGGCGGGCCCTGCCGTGCGGGGACTAGTGGCTGTGGCCGTGGCCGTCCTCTTCGTCCTCCGCGGGCTTCTCGACGACGAGCGTCTCGGTCGTCAGGACCAGGGCGGCGATCGAGGCTGCGTTGCGCAGCGCCGAGCGGGTCACCTTGACCGGGTCGATGATGCCGGCGTCGATCAGGTTCTCGTACTCGCCCGTGACGGCGTTGAAGCCGTGCCCGTCCTCGAGTTCGGAGACCTTCGCCACGACGACATAGCCTTCGTGTCCGGCGTTCTCGGCGATCCAGCGCAGCGGCTGCGCCAGGGCGCGGCGCACCAGGCCGACGGCGGTCGCGGCGTCGCCCTCGAGGGCGAGGACGCTGCTGTCGGTGTCCAGGGCCTTGCCGGCCTGGACGAGCGCGGAACCGCCACCTGCGACGATGCCCTCATCGAGTGCGGCGCGCGTCGCGGAGACGGCGTCCTCGATGCGGTGCTTCTTTTCCTTCAGCTCAACCTCGGTGGCGGCACCGACCTTGATGACACCCACACCGCCGGAGAGCTTCGCGAGGCGCTCCTGGAGCTTCTCGCGGTCCCAGTCGGAGTCGGTGCGCTCAACCTCGGCGCGGATCTGCGCCACGCGGTCGGCGACGTCGGAGGCTTCGCCCGCGCCGTCGACGATGGTGGTGGCGTCCTTGGTGACCGTGATGCGCCGGGCGGAGCCCAGCACCTCGAGGCCGACCTGGTCCAGCTTCAGGCCCAGGTCGGGGGAAACGACCTGCGCACCGGTGAGGGTGGCGATGTCCTGCATCATGGCCTTGCGGCGGTCGCCGAAGCCGGGCGCCTTCACGGCGACGGCGTTCAGGGTGCCGCGAATCTTGTTCACCACGAGGGTGGACAGCGCTTCGCCTTCGATATCTTCGGCGATGATGAACAGCGGCTTGCCGGCCTGGAGGGCCTTCTCCAGCAGGGGAAGGAATTCCGCCAGGGAGGAGATCTTGCCGGAGTTGATCAGGATCAGCGCGTCCTCGAGGACGGCTTCCTGGCGCTCGGCGTCGGTCACGAAGTACGGCGAGAGGTAACCCTTGTCGAACTGCATGCCTTCGGTGAGGACGAGTTCGGTCACGGTCGAGGAGGATTCCTCGATGGTGATGACGCCGTCCTTGCCGACCTTGTCGAATGCCTCGGCGAGCAGGTCGCCGACCTCGGTGCTCTGGGCGGAGATGGCCGCGACGCTGGCGGTCTGGTGGCCGACAACCTCCTTGGCGTTCTCCAGCAGGCGCGCGGCGACGGCCTCGACCGAGACCTCGATGCCGTGCTTGAGCTGTCCTGGAGCGGCGCCTGCGGCAACATTGCGCAGGCCTTCCTTGACCAGGGCCTGTGCGAGCACGGTGGCCGTGGTGGTGCCGTCACCGGCGACGTCGTTGGTCTTCGTCGCGACTTCCTTGGCCAGCTGGGCGCCGAGGTTCTCGTAGGGGTCGTCGAGTTCGACCTCACGGGCGATGGTGACGCCGTCGTTCGTGATCGTGGGCGCTCCCCACTTCTTGTCCAGCACGACGTTGCGTCCGCGCGGGCCAAGGGTCACCTTGACGGTGTTTGCAAGCTTGTCGACGCCGGCCTCGAGTGCGCGTCGGGCTGCATCGTTGAACTCCAACTGCTTTGCCATGGTTTGTTCCTTTCAGGCTGGTGCAGTGAGAAGACCCCGGCCAGTACTGGCCGGGGTCTTCATCGGAAAAAGCCTACTTAACGACGACCGCCAGGACGTCGCGCGCCGAGAGCACCAGGTATTCCTGGCCGCCGTGCTTGACCTCGGTTCCGCCGTACTTCGAGTAGATGACGACGTCGCCCTCGGCGACGTCGACGGGAACGCGGTTGCCGTTGTCGTCGACACGGCCCGGTCCTACAGCTACAACCTCGCCCTCCTGGGGCTTCTCCTTAGCGGTATCCGGGATGACCAGACCGGAAGCAGTCGTCTGCTCGGCTTCCAGCGGGCGGACAACAATACGATCCTCAAGAGGCTTAATAGAGACCGACACTCGGGCTCTCCTTTGCGTTCGTTACTAATGGATTGAAGGCCGTTGGTTCCGCACTGGCCGTCGTCGCGGGTGCCGGCCGGCACTTTCCTCGGGATTAGCACCCTCCTACTGAGAGTGCCAACCCTGACTTTATGCACTGGTTAGCACTCGGTCAAGGCGAGTGCCAGAACGCGCGGGTTTCCGGGAGCGCGCTCCGCGCCCCGGAGCACGCAGCGCACCGCCGGGTACGTCGCCTAGGGTTGGATCATGGCTTCCGAGAACCCCGTCACCGACTCCATCGCACCGATCCTCACCCCCCAGGGCTGGGAGCTGCTGAACTCGCTGGGTCCGTATTCGGAGGCCGGCAGCCTGCAGTTGAGCGAACAGCTGCGCCGGGCAGGCCACGCCCCCGAGGTCGTGGCGGCGGCCCTCACCCAGTGCCGCCTGCGGGCCAAGGCCCACGCGAAGTTCGGCGGCTTCGCGGACCGGATGGTGTTCACCTCCGCCGGGCTGGAGCAGGCGACGCGGCTGCGGGTCGCGGCCCACCACGCGCAGCGGTTCGTGGCCGCGGACCTGGTGCGGGTGGCCGACCTGGGCTGCGGGATCGGCGCGGACTCAATGGCGCTGGCCACCCTGGAGCGGGAGGTGACCGCCGTCGAGCTCGACGAGACCACCGCGGCCGCCGCGACCATGAACCTGCTCCCCTGGCCGAACGCGTCGGTGCTGAATGCCGATGCGTCGGCCGTGGATGTGACGAAGTACGACGGCGTCTGGCTGGATCCGGCCCGCCGCAGCACCTCCACCTCGGGCACCACCCGCCTCTTCGACCCCGAGGCGTTTTCTCCCCCGCTGTCCTTCGTCGAGGACCTCGCCGCCCACGGCACGCCCGTGGGGGTGAAGCTGGGCCCGGGCATCCCGCATGAGGCGGTGCCGGCGGACTGCGAGGCCCAGTGGGTCTCGGTGGACGGCGACGTGACCGAGGCGGCCCTGTGGTTCAATGCGCTGCGCCGGCCCGGGGTGCGCCGCGCGGCCCTCGTGCTCAGCGCCCACGGCGCGGCGGAGCTGACCAGCGCCGAGGACTTCGGCGCCGGCCCGGAGGCGCCCGTAGGGCCGCCGGAGGGCTACCTGTACGAGCCGGACGGGGCCGTCATCCGGGCGGGCCTCGTGGCCGACGTCGCGGAGCGGCTCTCCGGGCACCTGCTCGATCCCCGGATCGCCTACATCTGCGCGCCGGAGCTCCACGAGACGCCGTTCGCCCGCCCCTACCGGATCGTGGAGACCCGCCCCTTCAATATCAAGGCCCTCAAGCAGTGGGTGCGCGCCGAAGGCATCGGTGTCCTCGACATCAAGAAGCGCGGAACCTCCGTCACCCCGGAGGAGGTCCGGCGCCAGCTGCTCAGCGGCTCCGGGAAGGCCCGGAAGAAGGCCACGCTGGTGCTGACTCGGATCGGCGATGACCGCGTGGCCATCGTCGTCGAGCCCGTCCCGGCGCACCAGGTCCCGGCGGCCGGCTAGGCCCCGAGCCTGCGGGTGCGCACTACTCCGAGGAGCACACCGCCGAGGAGGGCGGCCGCGCCGCCGGCGATCAGCGCCGCCCGGACGTCGAAACTGTTGACGAGTACCCCGCCCACCGCCGCGCCGAGGCCGATGGCCAGCTGGAAGGCGGCGACGGTGACCCCGGAGACCGATTCGAGGCTCTCCGGGTGCGCCCGCGCCATCCAGGACTGGATGAGGGTGGGGATGGCACCGAAGCCGAGTCCCCAGAGCACGATGGCCGCAACAGCGACCGGGAGGCTGCTGCCCAGGGTGGCCCACAGGATGGTCGCGATGCCCACTGCCGCCCCCATGACGACGACGGCGCGGTGGAGTGCGCCGTCGGCGGCCGGGCCGCTGGCGAGGTTGCCCACGAATGAGGCGATCCCGAAGGTGGCCAGCGCCAGGGCGAACCCCTCGGCAGTGAGCCCGGCGACGAGGTCTCCGGCGAGGCGGATGTAGGTGAAGCCGGCGAAGTGTCCGCCGGCGATGAGGAACATGCCGACCATTCCGACGATCACCAGGGGTGACCGGAGGGTCGCCAGGAAGGCCCGGCCCGGCGAGGGTTCGGGGGCGACCGGCGGAAGCCAGGCCGCGGCCAGCACAAGGCCGACGACGCTGGCCCCGGCCGCCAGCAGGAACAGCACGCGCCAGCCCCACAGCTCGCCGAGCACCAGCCCCAGGGGAACGGCGAGGATGGTGGCCAGGGAGACGCCGACGTTGACGACCATCATGCCGCGGCCGATCCTTTCGCGGCTGACCAGGGCGGCGACGACGGCGATGGCCAGAGCCCAGAAACCTCCGACCGACACCCCGAGCAGGAGCCGCGCGGTGAGCAGCACCGCGAAGGAGGGGGCCAGGGCGACCAGGAGGTTGGACACCGCCGCCAGGACCACGAGCAGGATCAGCGCGGTCCGCCGGTCAAGCCGCGGCAGCACCAGCGCGATGGCGGGACCGGTGACCGCTGCGGCGACGGCGGTGGCGGTCACTGCCTGGCCCGCCAGGCCCTCGGAGATGCCGAGATCGGAGGACATGCGGGAGAGCAGGCTCGCCGGAAGGAATTCGCTCGTCACGATCGCAAAGAGGACAACGGACAGGGAGGCCACGCCCCACCAGGGTGATCGGGTGCGGAGCGGGCTGGAGGGCGGTGGGGCGGCGTCCTGGGCGGTGGCTGTGCTGGAGTTCATGGAGGCTCTTCTCGGGTTGGAAACGTTCGGTTGGGAACGTTCGTTCGGGGATGTCGGCCACACTGCCGCTTGTCAGTTATTGAACAACCATTCAAGAACCCTGAGAATTCCCCGTCCCGCCCTTCCGTACAGGACGGCCGCCCCGCGGGCCAGCCGCAGAATCCCTCCGGCCGCGGGTACGGACTCACTAGACTCGGGGAAACCCCCGGACAGCTAAGGTGGCAGCCATGACCCCCCAGCCAGCATCACCGCGCCGCGGTGTCCTCGTCGACGTCGACGGCACCCTCGTCGACTCGAACTACCAGCACACGATCGCCTGGTGGCAGGCGTTCCGCCGCTTCGGGCATGACGTGCCGATGGCGGAGATCCACCGGGCGATCGGCATGGGCGGCGACAAACTCGTCGCGCACCTGCTCGGCGAGGACCGCGACGCCTCCCTCGACGGGGAACTCGACGCCACGCACGGCGCCGTGTTCTCGACCTACTGGCCCTCACTGCGCGCGTTCGACGGTGCCGGCGACCTGCTGGGCCGCTGTTTCGACGAGGGCCTCGTCGTCGTCCTTGCCTCCTCGGCGTCCGGGAAGGAGCTCGAGGTCCTCCGCAGCGTCATCGACGCCGACGCGGCCATCACCGGCGCCACGAGCTCCTCGGATGCCGAGAACAGCAAGCCCTCCCCCGACATCCTGCAGGCGGCCCTCGAGGCCGGCGGCCTGGAAGCGGGCAACACGGTGTTCGTCGGCGATTCGGTCTGGGACGTGTTCTCGGCGACGGAGCTGGACATTCCCACCATCGGCATCACCACCGGGGGCACGAGCGAGGCCGAACTGCGTGAGGCCGGCGCCGCCGAGGTGTACAAGGACGTTCGGATGCTCCTGCAGAATTTCACCGACAGCCCCCTGGCGAAGCTCCTCGCCTGAGGGCCCGCCGGGTCAGCATCGCCGGATGGGTCAACCCTGCCGGGAGAATTCGCCTGCGGCGGCCACCTGCTCCGCGGAGGGACGCACCCCGGTGTAGAGCACGAACTGCTCCTCCGCCTGGAGGGCGATGACCTCGGCGCCGGTGATCACGGGCTTGCCCGCGGCGCGGGCAGCACGGATCAGCGGGGTCTCCGAGGGCAGCGCGACGACATCGAAGACCACCGAGGCCGCTTCAATCGCGGCGGCCGGGAAGGAGACCTCGTCCGCGTCCGGGCCCGCCATCCCGACCGGGGTGACATTGATCAGCAGCCCTGCGGTCGAGGAGCCGACCTCCTGCTGCCAGGCGAACCCGTACAGCTCGGCCAGCGCCCGGCCGGCCTCCTCGTTCCGCGCCACAACCGTCACGTCCCGGAATCCGGAGTCGCGCACCGCCGCCACAACCGCCTTCGCCATGCCGCCGGAGCCGCGTACCAGCACCGTGTGGTCCGTAGACACCTTGTGGTTGGCCAGCAGCCGGGCCACGGCGAGGTAATCGGTGTTGTACGCGGTGAGCACGCCGTCGTCGTTGACGATGGTGTTGACCGAATCGATCGCCGTCGCCGAGGGGTCCATGCGGTCAACGAGGGCGATGACGTCCTCCTTGAAGGGCATGGAAATGGCACAGCCGCGGATCCCCAGCGCGCGCACGCCGCCGATTGCCGCGGGCAGGTCCGTGGTGGTGAACGCCTTGTAGATGTAGTTCAGCCCCAGCTCGTCGTACAGGTAGTTGTGGAACCGGGTGCCGATATTGCTAGGGCGCGCGGCGAGGGAGATGCACAGGGTCATGTCTTTATTGAGGATCGGCACGTGCCCATTGTTCCATCCGATCGCCGCGCGCGCTGGTGCGGGCCCTGCACTACGATTGGCTCAGTTCTCATTCGCGATGACGCGCTGCCGAGGCGAAAAACCAGCACACAGTCCGGTACCGGTCAGGAGCCAGCCCATGAAGATCGATTTTGCACGCTCAGCCCAGTCCACCCTGGGCGTTGAGTGGGAGCTGGCTTTGGTCGACCGGCACAGCGGAGAGCTCGTGTCGGCCGCTGAGGAGGTCCTGCGGGGGGTCACCGCCAACCACCCCGAACTCCAGGACGACGAGGAACACCCGCACATCAAGCAGGAACTGCTGCTGAACACCGTCGAGCTCGTGACCGGCGTCTGCACGACCGTCGCCGAGGCGAAGGCGGACCTGAGAAGGTCCCTGGCCGCGGTGCGGGAGGTCACCGATCCGATGGGCGTCGAGCTGTTCTCCGCCGGGTCCCACCCCTTCAGCGCTCCGCGTTCCCAGCCCGTCTCGGACAAGGAACGCTACTTCAAGCTGATCGACCGCACCCAGTGGTGGGGCCGCCAGATGGTGATCTACGGCGTGCACGTCCATGTCGGGCTCGATTCGCGGGACAAGGCCCTGCCGGTGCTGGACGGGCTCATCAACTACTTCCCCCACTTCCAGGCGCTCTCGGCCTCCTCCCCCTTCTGGGGCGGGGAGGACACCGGGTATGCCTCACAGCGGGCGCTGATGTTCCAGCAGCTTCCCACCGCCGGGCTGCCCTTCCAGTTCCCGGACTGGGAGGCGTACGAGGCGTACGTTTCCGACATGTTCACCACCGGGGTCATCGATTCGGTGAGTGAGATCCGCTGGGACGTGCGCCCGGTCGGCAACCTCGGCACCGTCGAAATGCGCGTCTGCGACGGGCTCTCCACCCTCCAGGACGTCGGCGCGGTGGCTGCGTTGACCCAGTGCCTTGTCGACGAGTTCTCCACCCAGCTCGACGCCGGCCGGACCATCCCGACGATGCCGCCGTGGCATGTGCAGGAGAACAAGTGGCGGGCCGCCCGGTACGGCCTCGACGCCATCATCATCCTCGATGCCTCCGGCAAGGAACAGCTCGTCACCGAGCACCTCACGGAGGTGCTCAACCGGCTGGAACCGGTCGCCGCGAAGCTGGGCTGCAGCGACGAACTGGCCGACGTCGAGACGATCCTGACCCGGGGCGCCGGGTACCAGCGCCAGCGCCGGGTCGCCGAGGAGAACGGCGGCAACCTGCGCGCCGTGGTGATGGACATGGTCGACCAGCTGCGCCGGTAACGCGCGGCGGCCGATACGGCGGTCCAACGGCCGGCGCGGGGACCGGTTCCGGGGCGCTCTGGTGCCCGGGGAGCCTGCGTGAAAGGATCAGCCATGCAGATCACCCTTTCCCCCATGCCCGCGGAAAGACCCGGCCCCTGGTTAGCCGGCAGCATGAGCACCTACATCGACGAGCGGATGAGGTCCGGGGAGACGACTGCCATCCAGCTGAAGAAGCAGCCGTCCGGCCAGGACGCACGAGCGGACGCGGATCCGTTCGTGACGACGAAAGGAACCCACCGATGAGCGAGGTGCGCTCCGCCGACGGAACCCGCATCGGCTACGAAACCCAGGGGGCGGGCCCGGCGGTCATCCTCATCGACGGCGCCATGTGCCACCGCGGCGCGGGGCCGATGCGCGCCGTCGCCCCCGGGCTGGCGCCGACGCGCACCGTCGTGCTGTACGACCGCCGGGGCCGCGGTGCCAGCAGCGACACCCTTCCCTATGCCGTGGACCGGGAGATCGAGGACATCGCGGCCCTGATCTCAGCGGTCGGCGCTCCGGCCGCCCTCCTGGGCATGTCCTCCGGTGGGGCGCTGGCCGCGCTCGCGGCCGCCCGCCTCGCCGCGGAGGTCACCGACCTGATTGTGTACGAGGTGCCCTTCATGCCCGAGCCGGCCCGGCCGGCGGCCCTCGCCTATACGGCGGAACTGGGCTCGGCGCTGGGCGCCGGAGACCGCGACGGCGCAGTGACGGCATTCCTGACCCGGGTCGGAGTACCCGGCCCCGCGGTGCAGCACATGAAATCATCGCCCAGCTGGGAGGGGATGACCGCCATCGCCCCCACCCTCGGATATGACGACGCCGTGATGGGCGACAGCAGCATTCCGGCCGAGTTGGCCTCCATTACCGCCCGCACCTTGTCCCTGGCCGGTGGCGCCTCCCCGGACTTCCTGCAGTGGGGTGCCCGCGGCATCGCCGAGCTGGTTCCCGGGGCGGAGCTCGATGTCCTCGACGGTCAGGGCCACGACGTCGACCCTGCCCGGCTCGCCGAGCGCGTCAACGTCTTTCTCAGCCGGTGACCCCGCCCACTGCCCCCGCTCGCTGATCCCGCCGCAAACTGGGCGGTACCGGCGGCAAGCGGGCGGGCGCCCGGGGTTCTGCGCCAGTCAGGAGGCGGGCGGATCCCGGTCCGGGTCGGCGTCCTCTTCCTCGAGCTGGCTGGTGATCAGGTCCACCCGGTCGGCCTGAATCAGGCCCTCGTCATTCTGGATGGCTTCGATGTCGCTGCTGTCGATGTCCTGCGCCGGGTCGGGCGTCTCGCTGGTCATGGCATCCTCCCTGCTGGTGTGTCCTTGGCGTCGAACCGGGATCGTGAGCCGATCGTACCGCCGCAGCCCTTCCCGCTGCGGACAGGTGCCCCCCTCCGCCGCGCGCCCGCTTTCGATGGCCCGGCGCGGTTTCCCGTGGTAGGAGCGCGCCGTCCCGACTACCTGCGAATGCGGCGCCGAGGCCCCGGAGTTAGGACACCGTGAGCTTCTCCGCAGGCACCGCCGCGGGGATGATCAGCGGGGACTTCCCGGCGAGGAGCTAGATCCCGAAGAGCTCGAAGAGCCCGCCCGAAACGGTAAAGACCATGCCGAGCCCGGCGAAGCCCAGGATCTCAAGCACGGCTCCAGCGGCGAAGGCCGCATATCCGGCCAGCCCCCAGACGGGGAGGAACCACGGCACCAGGCGCTTGCGCAGCAGCAGGGAGCAGAAGAAGACGCTGCCGAGTCCCAGCCCGGCCATCGCCACCTGGTAGGAGAGGAAGCCGCCGTTGACGGCGAGGGCCGCGGTGCGGCCTCCTACCTGCAGCGGGATTCCGGCCGGCACTCCGGCAGTACTGCCGCGGCGGCCGCGGGGAGTGCTATACCCGGGAGGAGGGTTTTTCGAAGGCCGCGCCGTCGTACCTGACGGCGTAAGGTCGGAACTGTCCACACCATACGCCGTAAGGTAATCTTTGGGTAGAGCGGGTGGGAGCCAGCTGCGGAGATCCACGAAGGGAGTGCGATGGCATCGACACGAGGGCCGAAGGCGCCCCGGGATCCGGTTTCCCGGGACCGGGCGGTGCGGGTGGCCGTGGACCTAGCCGACGCCGGTGGTCTCGAGTCCCTGAGCATGCGCAGGCTCGCCCAGGCGCTGGGTGTGGAGGCCATGTCGCTCTACTACCACGTGAAGAACAAGGACGACATTATCGACGGCATGGTCGATCTGGTGTTCGACGAAATCGCCCTGCCTTCGACGGATACCCCCTGGCGGACGGCCCTCGAGGACCGCGCGCACTCCGCCCGCGCCGCTTGGGCCCGGCATCCGTGGGCGATCAGCGTGATGCGCTCCACACCGGGCGCTGCAACGCTGGGGCACCTCGACGCCGTGATCGCCTGTCTGCGCGGTGCGGGATTCTCAATGACGCTCACTGCGCACGCGATGTCGCTGCTCGACAGCTACGTCGACGGATTCGCCCTCCAGGAGGCCTCCCTGCCGCTGAGCGAGGCCGTGGACGTCAACACGGCAACCGAGGACATCCTGGCCCAGCAGCACATGATGTCCGGCGCCTTTCCCCACCTCGCCGAAATGGCGCAGACCCATATCCTTCAGCCCGGCTACGCCTACGGGGATGAATTTGCGTTCGGGCTCGGACTCATCCTCGACGGAATCGAGGCCGCCCACCGGGCCGCTTCCGGCTGACCCCGGCGCCTCAACGCGGAAGTGCTCCCCCTCCGGACCGGAGAGGGAGCACTCCCGCTTTAGTCTGCCGGCTGACCCGGGCTACACCGCGGCGCGGGCCTTGATCAGGTCAAGGACCGATGGGAACAGGACGTGCCCCGCGTCCAGGCCCGTGATCCGGGTGACCGCCTCTTCCGCCGGGTTGCTACCAATGATGCGGGCAAGTTCCTCGACTTCGGGATCTGCCGGATCAGTGAAGGCAAGTGCTGCCTCCATCGCCGCCAGCAGGGCGGCCGGATGGGTACCGCCCTCGGCGAGTTCGGCCGCGGGGCCGACGAAGCGTTCGTGGCGTCCCAGCTTGCGCAGCGGCGCCCGTCCGACCCGCACCACCGTGTCCGGCAGGTGCGGGTTGGAGAACCGGCGCAGGATTTTCTGCACGTACGCCTCCTGCTCGTCGGCGGCGAAGCCGTGCTTGGTGACCAGCAGCTGCTTCGTCTCCTCCAGCACGGCCCGCACCCGGCGCGCCACCTCGGAATCCGCCATGGCATCGGAAATCTTTTCGACCCCGGCCGCGTAGCCGAAATAGGCGCAGGCGGCGTGCCCGGTGTTGACCGTGAACAGCTTGCGCTCGATGTACGGGGCGAGGTCGTCCACGTAGGTGGCCCCGGGAATCCGAGGCTCGCTGCCCCCGAACGGGGTCCGGTCGATGACCCATTCGTAGAAGGTCTCCACCGTCACGTCGAGGCCCTGCCCCGGCGCCTGGTTCGGCACGATCCGGTCTACCGCGGTATTGGCGAAGACCGCCCGCGTGTGCAGCCCGCTCCGGTCCCCCGAGTACGCGTCCACCACGGCCTCCCGCAGGAGGTCGGTGGCGTTGATCGCATTCTCGCATGCCATCACCTGCAGCGGGGGTGCCTCCGGTGACCGCCGCGCGATGGCGGCTGCGATCACCGGAGCTAGGAACTTCAGCACCCCCGGCCCGACGGCGGTGGTGACCATGTCGGCGGTGGCGATCTCCTCGATCACCGCAGCCTCCTCGGCGCGCGAGTTCAGGGCCCGGTAGTTGTCCACCGTCTTGTCGGTGGGCTCCTCTCCGACCTCGTGGACCGTATAGGACGGCGTTGAGGCGAGCTGGTCGATCAGCGCCTCGGCCACATCGGCGAACACCACCTCATAGCCGGCTTCGTGGAGCAGCAGCCCCACGAAGCCGCGGCCGATGTTCCCGGCCCCAAAGTGCACGGCCTTCACTAGGCGTTCACCTTCCCGAAGAGCGAGAGAACCTCGTCGACGGTTTCGGCCCGGTCGAGGCGCGCCACCTGCTCCTTGTCCGAGAAGACGCGGGCGATGGCCGACAGGATCGAGAGGTGCTCGTTGTTCACCCCGGCCACGCCGACGACGAACTTTACCTGCTTCCCGTTCCAGTCGATGCCCTCGGGGTAGCGCACGATCGAGACGGCCGAACGCTTGATGTATTCCTTGGCGGCATTGGTGCCGTGCGGGATGGCCAGGAAGTTGCCCATGTAGGTCGGCACCGAACGCTCGCGTTCGTGCATGGCCGCGATGTAGCTCTCCTCGACCGCACCGCGGTCCACCAGCAGCCGGCCGGCCTCGTTGATGGCATCGGCCTGGTTGGTCGCGCTTCCCTGCAGGACGACGCTCCGCTCCGCGAGGACTTCATCGCCTGCCGGCTGGGCCTGCTCGGAGATGTCGGGCGCTCCGCTGTCGGGCGCCGGTGTGCCGTCCCCTTCGCGCTGGCTGCGGGCCAGGTCGACGATCTCGTCGTACCGCGGGCTGTTCATGAAGTTGTCCACGGAGACGTGAGTTGCTGCGGCGGTCAGCGGCCGGGCCCGCTCCGTCAGGTCCTGGTGGGTGACCACCAGGTCGTAGGAGTCGGTGAGGTTCGCGATCGAGGAGTTCGTGACCGTGACGTCCGTCAGGCCGGCTGCCTTGAACTTGTTCCGCAGCACTGAGGCTCCCATGGCACTCGATCCCATGCCGGCGTCGCAGGCGAAAACGACATTGCGGATCGGGCCGGCGGGCGCCTCTCCCTTGGCGCCGATCAGACCGGAGACCGAGCTCTTGCGGCCTTTGAGGCCTTCCATGCGGGCGGTGGCGTTGCTGAGGCTGCCGTCGTCGTCGGCCGGGTTCCGGGTGGTCTTGAGGATCACCGAACCGATCAGGAAGGACACCGCGGTGGCGAGCAGCACCGAGAGGGTGACCCCGACGTAGCTGTCGGAGGCCGTCGCGGCGTACACGGCGAGAATGCTGCCCGGGGCGGCCGGCGAGCGCAGGCCCGCGCCGGTGATCACGAGGGTCAGGATGCCGGCCATGCCGCCGCCGATCGCGGCGAGAATCATGATGGGCTTCATCAGCACGTAGGGGAAGTAGATCTCGTGGATGCCGCCGACGAAGTGGATCAGCGCGGCGCCCGGGGCGGAGGCCTTGGCGATGCCGCGGCCGAACACCATGTAGGCGAGCAGGACACCGAAGCCGGGGCCGGGGTTGGCCTCGAGCAGGAACAGGATCGACTTGCCGTTCTCAAGGGACTGCTCGGTGGCCAACGGCGTCAGGATGCCGTGGTTGATGGCGTTGTTAAGGAAGAGCACCTTGGCCGGTTCAATCAGGATGCTCGTGAAGGGCAGCAGTCCGTTGGTGACGAGGAAGTCGACGACGGCGCCGGCCGCGTTGCTGAAGGCGGTCACCAGCGGCCCGACGGCGAGCAGGCCGAAGACCGCCATCGCTGCGGCGACGATGCCTGCCGAGAAGTTGTCGACGAGCATCTCGAAGCCGGGCTTGATCTTACCCGCCCAGAGTCCGTCGAGCTTCTTCATAATGAGGGCGGTGAGCGGGCCCATAATCATCGCACCGATGAACATGGGGATGTCGGTGCCCACGATCACGCCCATGGTGGCCGCCGCTCCCACGACGCCGCCGCGGAGCCCGTGGACCATGCGCCCACCGGTGTAGCCGATGAGCAGCGGGAGCAGGTAGGTGATCATCGGACCGACGAGCCCGACGTTCGGCTCTCCTGCCGCGTTCTCACCGAAACCGCCAAGGACGCCCACCGGGGTGAAGCCCTTCTCGATGAAGAACGCGGTGATGATGCCCCACGCAATGAAGGCCCCGATGTTGGGCATGATCATTCCGGACAGGAAGGTCCCGAATTTTTGGACGCGGACCCGCGCACTGGTGCGGGGCGCCGCTTCTGCTTGTGTTGCCACGTGCGTTCCTAACCGTTGTCCCTGCGTCAGTGCGGGGAATGGATAAATTGGTTGCTTGTCAGCCCGTCCGGGTGGAAATCCGATGCAGCCACTCGAGGAAGAGCTTCAGCTCGGAGCTGGAGAGCTGGTCGGGGTGCGATGCCTGCAGCGCGGCATTCAGCGCAATGGCCGCGACCACCACCGAAGGGGTGCCCTCGGTGTCGATGACCGGGTCCGAGTCGGAATCGGTCGCGATGGCGGAGATGACAGCCTCGCGTGTCATCACTGACAGTTCGAGGCTCCGGTTGGAGGCGGGCTCGGCGATCAGCATGAGGGTCACGCCGATGTTCGCCGCGAGCAGGCTTCGGGCCGCCTCGGCAGGCGGCACGACCAGGCGGGCCGCGGCGGCCGCCCGCTTCAGGACTTCTTCGAGGAACGCCTCGGCCTCGGCCACCATCGAGGGCCGGCGTTCCGGACGGATATTGCCGAACATGACCAGGTACAGGTGGGGATGGTCGAGACCGAACTGCACGTGGTTGTCCCAATGACGGCGCAGGTCCTCCACCGGCTGCCCCGAGCTGGGGAGGTTGCGCTCGCCCTCGAGGTATTCAGTGAAGCCTTCGGCCACGACGGCGTCAAAGAGGCCCTCCTTGTCCCCAAAGTGGTGGTACAGGGTGGGAGCGGTGACCCGGGCGAGCCGGGTCACCTGGCGCGTTGATACGGGTGACCCGCCGGACTCGGCCAGCAGCGACGCGGCTGCCCTCAGCAGCCTGATCTTCGGCGCAGGCTCGCCAGCGGTATCCATGCCTGCTACCGTAACACCTATAGCGTTGATATATGAAGTGGATCACACTGGTTCGATGCCGCACCCGGGCCCGGGCGGGTACGGTGGAAGTCTCTGCGCACACGGCAAGGAAATGAGGACGTTCAATGCGGAATTTCTCAGGAGTAGGCGTCAGCCCGGGGCGGGTCATCGGAACCATCCGCCAGATGCCCAAGCCCGTGAGCGAGCCTCCCAAGGGCGAACAGCTCCGGCAGGGCGTAACCCCCGAGGATGCCGCAGCGGCCCTGCGGTCGGCGACGAAGGCCGTTCAGGCCGAGTTGAAACAGCGTTCGGAAACGGCCAGCGGCGACGCGCGTGCCGTGCTTGAGGCGACCGCCATGATGGCCACTGATCCCATGCTTGTCAAGAACGCGATCAAACTCATCAATGCCGGCACCTCCGCCGAGCGCGCGGCCTGGGATGCCGGCGCCTCGGTGGCCGAAATGCTCCACAACCTCGGCGGGTACATGGCCGAACGCGCCACCGACGTGCTCGACGTCCGGGCCCGGATCGTGGCCGAGCTGCGCGGGCTGCCCGCGCCGGGCATCCCGTCCTCGGAAACCCCCTTCATCCTGATCGCCGAGGACCTCGCGCCCGCCGACACCGCCACCCTTGACCCCGGGAAGGTCCTGGCCCTGGTCACCTCCGGCGGCGGACCGCAGTCACACACCGCCATCATCGCCCGCTCCCTGGGCCTGCCGGCCGTGGTCGCCGCGACGGGCGTGGACGAGCTTGAAACCGGTGCGCGCGTGTACGTCGACGGTGCCGCCGGAACCATCAGCGTGGACCCCGGCGCCGAGGAGGAGGCCGCGGCCGAGGCCTACGCCGCCGCTGCGGCGGCCCTCACCGAATTCGACGGCACCGGCAGAACCTCGGACGGCCACGAGGTGCCGCTGCTGGCCAATGTCGGAGGGGCCAAGGACGCCCGCGGGGCGGCGGACGCCCGGGCCCAGGGCGTGGGTCTGCTCCGCACCGAATTCTGCTTCCTGGGCCGGGACAGCGAACCGACGCACGATGAGCAGGTGGAGGCCTACAAGGGGGTGTTCGACGCCTTCCCCGGCAGGAAGGTGGTGGTCCGGACCCTGGACGCCGGCGCGGACAAGCCCCTTCCCTTCCTCACCGACACCTCCGAGCCGAACCCCGCCCTCGGCGTCCGCGGGTACCGCACCGACATCACCAGCCCCGGCGTGCTCGCACGGCAGCTGAAGGCCATCGCCGACGCCGAGGCACAGTCTTCGGCCGAAGTCTGGGTGATGGCGCCCATGATCTCCACCGCCGAAGAGGCCGCCGACTTCGCGGCAATGACCACAGAGGCGGGCCTGAAAAAGCCCGGGGTGATGGTCGAGGTGCCCTCGGCCGCGCTGATGAGCGAATCGATCCTCGCCGAGGTGGGTTTCGCCAGCATCGGCACCAATGATCTCACCCAGTACGCCATGGCCGCCGACCGGCAGCTCGGCTCGCTCGCGGCGTTGAACAACGCCTGGCAGCCGGCCGTCCTGCGCCTGATCGGGCTCACCGTGGAGGGTTCGGTCGCCGAGGGCAATGCCAAGCCCGTCGGGGTGTGCGGTGAGGCCGCGGCAGACCCCGCGCTTGCCGTGGTGCTCGTTGGTCTGGGAGTCTCGACGTTGTCAATGACGCCGCGGGCGCTGGCCGGCGTGGGGGCGGTGCTGAACAGCGTCAGCCTCGACGAGGCGCGGAAGCTCGCAGAGATTGCGGTGAAGGCGCCGAGCGCCGCCGAGGCCCGTGCACGCGTCCGCGCGGAACTGCCTGTCCTTGAATCCCTCGGCCTCTAACCTTTCACCGTCTCGGCGGCCAAGGTCTTAGAGGAGGATGCTCGAGACCGGCAGCGCCGAGTCCGTAGCGAAGGAGAGGCCGCTGGGGGTACCGCCGTCCATCACGATCTGCGCGCCCAGCGAGGCCACCATCGCCCCGTTGTCGGTGCACAGCGACGCCGGCGGCACGGTGAGCTCGATGCCCGCCGCGGCGCACCGCTCGGCGGTCAGGGCGCGCAGGCGCGAGTTCGCTGCCACTCCCCCGCCCAGCAGCAGGTTGGTGATGCCGTTCTCCGTGCACGCGAGGACGGCCTTGGCGGTGATGACGTCGACCACCGCCTCCTGGAAGGACGCGCCGATGTCGGCCACCGGGACCGGTTCCCCGTTGGCCTCGAACTGTTCGACGCTGCGCGCCACCGCCGTCTTCAGTCCGCTGAAGGACCAGTCGTAGCGGTGCGGTCCGGGATTCTCGGCGGTTCCCATGTACTTGGGCTGGGTCAGGCCGCGGGGGAACCGGAAGGCCCGCGGATCGCCCTGCGCGGCGACGCGGTCGATGGCCGGACCGCCGGGGTAGCCGAGGCCGAGGATGCGCGCCGTCTTGTCGTACGCTTCCCCGGCGGCGTCGTCGATGGTCGAGCCCAGCAGCGTCACGTCCGAGGCGATGCTTCCCACCTTGAGGATTTCGGTGTGGCCCCCGGAGACCAGCAGCGCGCCGAGGTTTGGCGGGACGCCGTCGGTGAACGTGCCTCCGAGCAGGCCGACGCCCACGTGGGCCACCAGGTGGTTCACCGCGTAGAGAGGCTTCCCGGTGGCTACGGCCAGCGCCTTGGCCGCGGCCACCCCCACCATGAGCGCCCCAGACAGTCCGGGTCCGGTGGTGACGGCGATCGCGTCGATGTCCTCAAGGCCCACCCCTGCTTCGGTGAGGGCCTGCTGCAGGGTGGGTACGAACGCGTCGAGGTGGGCGCGGGAGGCGATCTCGGGGATCACCCCGCCGAAGCGGACGTGTTCGTCCATGGACGAGGAGACGACATTGGCGAGCAGCCGGGTGCCGGCGACGACGCCGACGCCGGTTTCGTCGCAGGAGGATTCGATGCCGAGCACCAGCGGTGCGCTGCGGTTCATGGCCGGTCTCCTTCGGTGCCGCTGCTGTTTCCGGCGGTACTCTCGTCGTCGTTGTCGCCGGCCGTGTCGTTGGTGTCGCCGCCGTTCGGGCCGGATTCCGGGCCGCCGTCCCCGGGGGCGCCCCCGGGCGGCAGTTCCAGGCGCATCACCCAGGCGTCGACGCCGTCGCGGTAGTACCGGCGGCGGGTTGAGATTTTCGTGAACCCGGTGCGGGTGTAGAGCAGCTGGGCGCGGGGGTTGTCGGCGCGGACCTCCAGCAGGACCTCCCGGGCGCCGCGCCGGGCGGCCTCGGCGAGCAGCTCGTGCAGCATTGCCGTGCCGATGCCGCGGCCCTCGTGGCCCGGGAGGACGGCGATGGTTTGGATATCGGCCGTAGTGTCGATGGTCATCACCCCGGCATAGCCAACGATCGCCCCGTCCACCTCGGCCACGATGTAACGGCGGGTGTCGGGGCGGAAGAACTCCTCGTAGAACATTTGCAGGGGCCAGGCGTCGATGGGGAAGAGCTCCTGCTCAAGCGAACCGACCGTCTTGATGTCCTCGTAGTCGAGGTCCCGCAGGCTGAAGCTCATGAGCCGACCTTCTTCCGGGCCCCGGGAACCTTCGCGTCGGATTCCCTCAGGTACAGCGGGGTGGTGTCCAGCAGCGGAACTCCGGCGGCGAGCCGGGCCGAGGCGGTCCGGCCCAGAGCCGCCGCGTGCGGCAGGGCCGTGGCGAAGGCGTCGACGGCGTGCAGCTCCTCCCGGTACAGCCCGGCCCCGGCGCCGAAAACCGGAAGCGCCGGCAGCTGGGCCGCCGGGCCCACGTGCGGGCCGTCGACCAGGACCGGAAGCCCGTGCGGGGCCTCCGGGCCCCGGTAGCGGGCCCAGTACACCTCGCGCCGGCGGGCATCGGTGGCGATGAGGAACTCGCCCTCGGCCGCCGGGTCCGCGGCGGCCTCGAAGGCGAGGGCGTCGAGGCTCATAACCCCGTGCAGTGGCACGCCCCAGACGAACGCGAGGGTGCGTGCGGTGGCCAGGCCGGCCCGCAGGCCGGTGAACGGGCCGGGTCCGACCCCGGCGGCGATGGCTCCAAGGTCCGGGCCGGCCACGCCGGCACCGCGGAGCAGGTCCTGAACCGCGGGCGCGAGGACCTCCGCATGGGAGCGCGTGTCCGTGCTCGCGAACCGGCCGATGACGGTGTCGCCGTCGAGGAGCGCGGCGCTGGCGGCGGCTGAGGTGTCCAGGGCAAGAAGAAGCACCGTAACAGCCTAGTCGAGCAGCCCGGGCGGCGGCCCTGCCGACCAGCGGGGGCCGAAGCCCGCGACGCGCACTTCCCGCTCTTCGTCCACGTCGTCGCTGAAGTCGGTGGTGATTCCCGCCCCGCCCGCCGCGGAACCGGCGCCGGTGGGCCGGGTGATGGTGATTTCGAGCCGGCTGTCGGAAAGGTGCTCGGCGCGTCCGGCCCCCCATTCGATGACCGTCACGCTCGAGTCGAGGGTGGCCTCAAGGTCGAGGTCGTCGATCTCCTCGGTCCCGTCGAGCCGGTAGGCATCGACGTGCACCAGTCCCGGGCCGCCGGTGAGGGAGGGGTGGTTGCGGACCAGGATGAAGGTGGGGGAAATGACGGTGCCGCGCACGCCGAGGCCGCGGCCCAGGCCCTGGGTGAACGTCGTCTTTCCCGCACCGAGCCCGCCGGTGAGGATCAGCAGGTCCCCTCCCCGCAGTATCGGCCCCAGGTCCTCGGCGAGGGACTGGAGTTCGGCGGCGGAATGGACGGACCGGCTGCGCAGCCAGTGCTGGGCCGGCTCAGTCACCGGCGTGGCCCTTGTTGAGGTAGGTGCGCGGGACACGGCCGCTGATGCGGGTGACAATCTCGTAGTTGATCGTCCCGGAGGCGGCGGCCCATTCCTCGACGGGCGGGTCGCCGGCGCCCCCGAAGAGGACCGCCCGGTGGCCGAGCGGGCTCCGTTCCGTGCCGATCAGGCCTTGCGTGCCGAAGTCCACGACCAGTTGGTCCATCGCAATCCGGCCGACGGCGGGGTAGGTGCGCCCGTCGATCCGCACCGGCCCCCCGGTGGCGATGCGCGGAACCCCGTCGCCGTAGCCGGTGGGGATCAGGCCGAGGGTGGTGGGCCGCTCCGTGCGGTAGGACAGCCCGTAGGAGACCCCTTGGCCGGCGGGGACCTCTTTGCAGCCGGCGACCACGGTGGCGAAGGTCATGGCCGGGCGCAGGCCGAGGTCCTCCGCGCTCTGGTCGGAGAAGGGTGAGAGCCCGTACATGCCGAGGCCCACCCGCACCATGTCGAAGTGGCAGTCGGGACGGGAGAGGGTGCCCGGCGTGTTCGCCAGGTGGCGCACCTCGAGGTCCGCGCCGGCGTCCTCGGCGACGGCCACGGCGTCCCGGAAGCGGCGCAGCTGCTCGTCCGTCTCGGGGCGGTGCGGTTCGTCGGCGACGGCGAGGTGGGAGAACACCCCCACCACCCGCAGCAGGCCCTCCTCCTGGTGTTCGAGCGCCCGGTCCAAAAGGTCTTCCCACAGCTCCGGGGGGCAGCCGTTGCGGCCCAACCCGGTGTCGATCTTTAAGTGCACGCGTGCTGGCCGTTCGAGCCGGCGGGCCGCCGCCACGACGTGGTCAAGTTCCCAGCCGGAGACCCCGATGTCGATGCCCTGCTCAATGCCTCCCGCGAAATCGCTCTCCGGGGTGTGGAGCCAGGCCAGCACCGGGGCCTCGAGGCCCGCGCGCCGCAGGTCCAGCGCCTCCGAGATGTGCGCCGTGCCCAGCCAGGAGGCTCCCGCCTCAAGCGCCGCCTTCGCGACGGCGACCGCGCCATGGCCGTATCCGTCCGCCTTGACGACCGCCATGACGCGGGCCGGACTGGCCACCTCGAGCAGGTGCCGGAGGTTGTGCCGGATGGCCTCAAGGTCAACTTCAACGGCGCGTTCGGTGGGGGCGGAAGAAAAACTCACTTGCCCTATTCTGCCACCGTCGCCGGTTGGGTCCCCCTCAGGCATCGGAATGGCGGGCGATGGTCGCCGACGCGCGGCGCACCGCCTCCACGGGGACATCGGAGACGAGGTGCTCCAGGAACCCGTAGCGGCGCACCCACTGCCGGCGGACGCCGTCCCGGGTTGAACTTGTTCGGTGCCACCAGTCGGCGATGTCGCCCCAGCCGGGGGCCGCGAGGGAGCCGCCGACCTCCTGCACCGACAGGGACGCGCACAGGTTGGCGAAGCTCAGCCGGTCCGCCAGGGAGAATCCGGCGAGGTCGGCCATGACGAACGCCGCACCGAAACAGTCGCCGGCGCCCGTTGGATCGTAGGCGGTCACAGGCAGCGCGGGCACCCACTCCTCCTCGCCGGTGAGGGAGTCGATGGCCATGGCGCCCTGCTGCCCTACGGTGACGACGGCCACTGGGACATGGTCGGCGAGCGCGTAGAGGGCCGCCCAGGGATCCTCGGTGCGCGTGTACGCCATCGCTTCGACGTCGTTGGGCATGAACGCGTAGAAGTGGCCGAGCGTGGTGAGGACCTGCGGGGCCCATTCCCCGTGGGGATCCCAGCCCACATCCCCGTAGAGCCGGGTGCCGTTGGCGGTCGCGGCAGCCGCCCACGGCTCAAGTTCCCCGCCGACGCTGACGATGGCAGCCCGGCAGCGGGGTGGAACGCCGATGAGTTCGGAGGCGCTCAGCGGCGGGGCGTGCCCGTGGGTCACCAGCGAGCGGTCCCGGTCCACCGAGAGGGAGACGGTGACCGGGGAGTGCCAGTTTCGAAAGACCTGGGAGCGTGAGAGGTCGACGTGCTCCTGGTCCTTGAGGATGTCCCAGTTGAACTGGCCGTAGCCGTCGTCGGAGAACGCCGCGGCGAGGGTGGTGTGGAGGCCGAGGCGGGCCGCGGCGATGGCCTGGTTTGCGATCCCGCCGGGGCTGGAGCCCATTCCGTCGGTCCACACCTCGGTGCCGGGGCGCGGGAGCTGATCCAGCCCGGTGAAGGTGATGTCGAAGAAGACCTGGCCGGCCAGCAGGAGGTCGAATTCGGGGTCGTCCGGAGACCGCCGCCCGGCGAGGGGGTCGAAGCGGTGCTGCTTAGCCATGTAGGGCACAATACTCGCTGCCCCGGACTGAAAGGAGCCGAGGTGGGTGGAAGGCAGGCGGCGCGCGGGCGCGGTGTGCTTGAATCTGCCTAGTGCGGCGCCGTCCGGCCCGGGACCGACGGGAGGTTGAGGAGGACCATGAAGCTTGTGATTGTCGGAGGCGGGGGCTTCCGCGTTCCCCTGGTCTACCGCGCGCTGGGCTCCGGCCGGTTCGCGGGCCTCATCGACTCCCTCACCCTCGTCGACGCCGACCCCGGACGGGCCCTCGCGGTGGCCCGGGTCCTGGCGGCACTGCCCTCCGGGGCCGAGGGTCCCACCCGGTTCCCCGCCGTCACCGTCGAACCCGACCTCGACGAGGCCCTGCGGGGAGCTGATATCGTCTTCGCCGCGATCCGCAGCGGCGGCACGTCCGGGCGGGTCCTCGATGAACGGGTCGCGCTGGCCGAGGGGCTGCTGGGCCAGGAGACCGTCGGAGCGGGCGGGATCTCCTACGCGCTGCGGTCCATCCCAGCCATGCTGGAGCTCGCGCGGAGGATGGCCGAGAAGTGCCCGCGGGCGTGGCTGGTCAACTTCACCAATCCCGCCGGCATGGTGACCGAGGCGCTCCAGCCCGTGCTGGGCCACCGCGTGATCGGCATCTGCGACTCCGCGTCGGGGCTGGTGGCCCGCGCCGCGGCCGCAGCCGGGCTTCCGTCCATCCCGGGATCCCTGGAGGGTGTCGACTACCTCGGGCTGAACCACCTGGGCTGGCTGCGGGGCCTGCACGCCGGCGGCGAGGACCGCCTGTCCGCCCTGCTGGCCGATCCGGTGCGCCTTTCCTCCTTTGAGGAAGGGCGGATCTTCGGTCCGGACCTGCTGCGGGTCCTCGGCGCCCTGCCCAACGAGTACCTGTTCTACTACTACTTCCACCGGGAGGCGCTGCGGGCCGTACGCTCGGCGGAGCGTACCCGCGGCGAGGTGCTCCTCGAACAGCAGAAACGGCTCTACACAGACCTTGCAGGGTCCGGGGACCCCCTTCGGGTGTGGGAGGCGGCCCGGCTCGAGCGGGAGAGCGGCTACCTCGCCGAGGCGCGGGGTGCCGGGGAGGAACGCGACGAGGCAGACCTCGCCGGAGGAGGCTATGAGCGCGTCGCCCTGCACCTGATGCATGCCCTGCTGACGGGGAACCCGGCCGAACTGATCCTCAACGTCCGCAACGGCGGCACGGTGCAGGGCCTGCCCGCGGACGCCGTCGTCGAGGTGCCGGCCCGGGTGTCAGCCGCAGGGGCCGTGCCGCTTCCCGCGGCCGGCCCGCCGACAGGGCACCAGCTGGGCCTGATGAGCGCCGTCAAGGCGGTCGAGCAGGAGGCGGTGCGGGCAGCCGTGCACGGGGACCGCGACGCCGCACTGCGGGCGTTCAGCCTGCATCCGCTGATCGACTCGGCGCACGCCGCGGCCGCAGTGCTCGCCGGGTACGAGCAGGCGTTTCCCGCCCTGCCGGCCGGCTGGCGGAACTGACCGGCCCCGTGACCGTCCCCGCCTGGAAACGGCGGAGCCCGCGTCCCGCAGAAGCGGCACGCAGGCTCCGGCCCGGTGGAACGGTGTCAGTCCTGCAGGGCCTCGGCCCACAGGTTGATCTCGGACTCGACGGCGAACTCATCGATCGCGCGCAGTTCCTCATTCGAGAACTCAAGGTTGGCCACCGCGCCGACGCTGCTCTCGAGCTGGGCGACGCTTGAGGCGCCCACGAGGGCCGAGGTGATCGGGGTGCCCTTGGCCTGCGGCCGCAGGACCCACGCGATCGCCATCTGGGCCAGGCTCTGTCCGCGGCCCGCTGCGATCTCGTTGAGCCCCCGGACCCGGCGCAGGTTGTCCTCGGAGAGGTGCTCCCCGGAGAGCGACTTATCCGCGGCCGCCCGCGAATCCGAGGGAACCCCGTTGAGGTAACGGTCGGTCAGCAGGCCCTGCGCCAGCGGCGAGAACGCGATGGAACCGGCGCCCACCGTCTCGAGGGCCTCCGGGAGGTTGGGGCTGCCGTTCTCCACCCAGCGGTTGAGCATGGAGTAGGAGGGCTGGTGGATCAGCAGCGGCGTGCCGAGGTCGCGCAGGATCGCGGCGGCCTCGATCGTCTTTTCCGGCGAGTAGGAGGAGATGCCCGCGTAGAGCGCACGGCCGGAGCGTACGGCGGTATCCAGGGCGCCCATGGTCTCCTCGAGCGGGGTTTCCGGGTCGGGGCGGTGGCTGTAGAAGATGTCGACGTAGTCAAGGCCCATGCGGTCCAGGGACTGGTCGAGGCTGGCCAGCAGGTACTTGCGGGAGCCGAAGTTGCCGTAGGGCCCGGGCCACATGTCGTATCCGGCCTTGCTGGAGATAATGAGCTCGTCCCGGAACGGCCGAAAGTCGTCGGCGAAGTGGCGCCCGAAGTTGGTCTCGGCGCTGCCGTAGGGGGGCCCGTAGTTGTTGGCCAGGTCAAAGTGGGTGATGCCAAGATCGAATGCCCGCCGCAGGATGGCACGCTGCGTGTCGAAGGGCTTGTCGTCCCCGAAGTTGTGCCACAGCCCGAGGGACACGGCTGGCAGGTGCAGCCCGCTGCGGCCGACGCGGCGGTAGGGCATGGAGTCGTAACGGTCATCTGCGGGGGAATAGGTCATGAAACCATCCTATGCGGACGCCCCGGCGCGGCCCCGCGCCCGGGTGGTCAGGCGTGGACTTCGGGGGTGGGCGTCCACCCCGGAGGAAGGGCCGCCCGGAGCGCGGAGACCCCGCGGTGGGCCGGGGCCTCGGCGGCGACGAACCCGTCGGGGCGCACCAGGTAGAACCGGTCCGGGCGCAGGCCCGCGGCGGGCGCAGCGGGGAACTGATGCACCGGCAGCCCGAGGGCCCGCCCGAGCGCGTCGGCCAGTTCGGTGTCGGTGTCGCCGTAGCTGTGGACCTGCCAGACGGCGTCGGCGAGCGGGGCGAAATTGGAGCCCGTCCACGGCAGGCGGCGCCCGACCACCCGGCCCCTGCGGCCGCGGGCCGCGGCCTTGGCCCCTTCGCTCATCCAGTAGTGGATGCGGATCTGCCCGAGGTACCCGGCGAACCGGGGGGCGATGGGCGCGGACGGCAGCAGGCGCACGGCCACCGGCCCAGCCAGGCGCGGAAGGATCCGCCGCAGCGTCCGGGCGGTGGTGGCACCGGAGGTGACGCCGGCGAAGACCCGATCGGTGACGCTGACCAGGCGCAGTGCGACGGGGCGCCGCTCCGCGTTGTAGCGGTCGAGCAGTTCCTCCCCCGCCCGTCCGGCGAGGACGTCGGCCAGTTTGAAGGCAAGGTTGTGGGCGTCCTGGAGCCCGGTGTTCATGCCCTGGGCCCCCACGGGTGAGTGGATGTGACCGGCGTCCCCGGCCAGGAACACGGGGCCGGCGCGGAAGGCTGCGGCCACCCGGTGGTGCACGCGGTAGGTGGAGAACCAGCGGGACGTGCCGTAGGTGACGCCGAAGAGCTCGCTCAGCCGCCCCCGCGCCACGTCCTCGACGATGTCGGCGGTGCCGGTGCTGCGCAGCACCCCGATCAGCCGGTGGTTGATCTCTCCCTCCTCCGTCCCCTTCAGGGGGAAAGCGAGCAGGAAGTCATCGCCGCTGAGCCGCAGTTCAACGGTGGCCGCCGAGAGGCCCTGGACGTCGAGGGCGTCGGCCACATAGAAGACGTGCTCGTTGGTGACGCCCTCAAAGGGGATGCCGCTCAGGGTCCGCACCGCGGAGGACCCACCGTCGCAGCCCACCACATAGCGGGCCGTGACGGTGAGGGGCCCGCCCGGGCCGGAGAGCACGGCCGTGGCACCGCCGGTGCGGGTGCTGAGCCCGGTCAGCCGCCGGTTCCACAGCACGTCACCTCCCCTGCGCTGCAGCTCGGCCAGGAGGATCCGCTCGTTCTTGCTCTGTTCGAGGAAGTGAAGCCCCGGGTGCGGGGTCAACCCTTCCCCGAGGGCCGCCAGGGGGATCTCACCGAAGGACCGCCGGCCGTAGCCTGGCTTGATGCTGAAGGCCTTCTGGGCCTGCTCGAGTACCGGGCCGATCACCCCCAGCTGGTCGTAGATCTCCATGGTGCGCGACTGGATCCCGAGCGCCCGTGACTCCCGGGTGGGTTCGCCCTTGCCGTCGGTGAGCACCGCGTCCACGCCGAGCCTGCGCAGCCACGCCGCGAGCATCAGTCCGGTGGGTCCGGCACCGACGATCAGCACGTCGGTGCTCACCTCGGAGGCGGCCATGGTCAGCCGGCCGTGAGCGAGAGGATGAGGGACGCGTGGCCCGGCAGGGTCACCGTGTCGGTCCCGGTGCGGACCCCGTCCACCGTGGACAGCAGCACCTGCGCGCCGCCGGCGGCCAGGGGGACCTCGCACTCGGCGGCGCCGAAGTTCAGGAGCACCGCGGTTCGCCCGCGTCGAAGCAGCAGCCAACGGGCCGCCTCGTCGAACTCCACCTCGATCGAGCGGAAGTCGCGGGTGTTAAGGTCCGGTTCGGTGGCCCGCAGCCGGATCAGCTCCCGGTAGGTCTCGAGCAGCTGCCGGTGTTCGGGCTTTTCGCTTTCGGCCCAGTCGAGCTTGGCCGACTCGAAGGTCGCCGGGTCCTGCGGGTTGGGCACCGCGTCGGGGTCCCACCCCATGCGTTCGAACTCGCGAAGCCGTCCCTCGGCGGTGGCCCTGCCCAGTTCCGGCTCGGGATGGGAGGTGAAGAACGGCCACGGGGTGGTGGCGCCGTACTCCTCGCCCATGAACAGCATGGGTGTGAAGGGCCCGGCGATGGTCAGCACCGCCGCCTGCGCGAGCTGGGCGGGGTTCAGCGCGGCGCTGATCCGGTCACCGGCGGCCCGGTTTCCGATCTGGTCGTGGTTCTGGGCGCAGACGACCAGCTGCAGCGGGGACACCCGGTCGGCGTCGAGGCGCCGGCCGTGACTGCGCTCCCGGAAGGAGGAGTAGGTCCCATTGTGGAAGAACCCCTCCTTCAGGACCTTGGCGAGTGCGCCCACGGAGTTGAAGTCGGCGTAGTAACCCTCGGTCTCGCCGGTGAGGTTCACGTGCACGGCGTGGTGGAAGTCGTCGCTCCACTGCCCGGCGAGCCCGTAGCCGTTCACGCTGCGGGCCTCGATGAGGCGTGGATTGTTGAGATCGGACTCCGCGATGAGGAACAGGGGCTTGCCGAGCTCCGCCGCGCACGCGTCGGTCTCGGCGGCGAATTCCTCGAGGATGTGCACGGCGCGTTCGTCGTGCAGCGCGTGGACTGCGTCAAGCCGCAGCCCGTCGACGTGGTAATCGCGGAACCACATGAGCAAGTTCTCGACGACGTAGCGCCGGACCTCGTCGGACGCCGGGCCGTCGAGGTTCAGGGAGTCGCCCCAGGTGTTGCTCAGGCCCTCGGTGAGGTACGGGCCGAACTGGCCGAGGTAGTTGCCGCTGGGCCCCAGGTGGTTGTAGACGACGTCCTGGATGACCCCGAGGCCGCGCTGGTGGGCGGCGTCCACGAAGCGCTGGTAGGCCGCCGGGCCGCCGTAGGTCTCCTGGACGGCGTACCAGAGCACCCCGTCGTAGCCCCAGTTGTGCGTTCCGTTGAACGCGTTGACCGGGAGGAGTTCGATATACCGGACGCCGAGGTCCGCGAGGTAGTCGAGCCGTTCGATGGCGGCGTCGAGGGTCCCCTCCCGGGTGAAGGTGCCAAGGTGCATCTCGTAGATCACCCCGCCGTCCATCCCGGGTGAGGACCAGCCGGCGTCCTGCCAGTCGTGGGCTGCAGGGTCGAAGGTCCGGGACAGCGCGTGGACCCCGTCGGGCTGGCGGCGCGAGCGCGGATCCGGCACGGCCGTGGTCGACCCGTTCACCTTGTACCCGTAGTCGATTCCGGGCCCGGAGGGGGCTTCCGCCGGGGCGTGCCACCAGCCGCCGGTGGAGGCACTCATTGGGTAGTCGGTGCCGTTGGCGGTCAGAATCAGGGACTCGGCGCGGGGTGCCCAGACGTCGAACGTGCTCATGCTGCATCCTCCTTGGTGAGAAGCGCTACGGGTAGGGCTGAGAACAGGTCGGCGACCGGGAGGCTGCCGCCGTCGAACGTTTCGCCGGTGAGGGCGGAGGTGTAGCGCCCTTCAGGAAGCTCAACGGTGGTGCTGTTCCAGCCGCCGGCTTTGTCGAGTCCGGCGGGCAGGCGCGTGACGAACGTCAGGGCGCCGCCGCGGTCGAAGGCGAAGAGGTGGTCCGCGGCGGGCCCGGAGGCGTGGACCGCCTCGTAGCCGGCGAACAACTCCGGCCGGTCCCGTCGCAGCCGCAGCGCGCGGGAGACGACGAGCAGCTTGGCCCGCCCGTCCGCGCCGACCGCGGGCTGGGCGCCGAAGTCGAGGTCCGTAAGGGCCTGCTTCCGGGCCCCGTAGTCGACCTCCCGGCGGTTGTCGGGGTCGACGAGGGAGGTGTCCCAGAACTCGGTGCCCTGGTAGACGTCGGGGACGCCGGGCATCGTGAGCTGCAGGAGCTTCATCGCCAGGGAGTTCGACCACCCGGCGTGCTGAATCCGCTCCACAAAGGAGGTCAGAAGCTCCGACACGCGCGCGTCGTCGAAAGCGGCGTCGACGGCGGCGTGCATCGCCGATTCGAATTCCTCGTCCGGTGCGGTCCAGTGGGTGCTGGCGTCGGCCTCGCGGGCGGCCTTTTCGGCGTAGGCATGGGCGCGTTCCCGGCTCAGCGGCCACGCCCCGATGAGGGACTGCCACAGCAGCGGCGCGAAGGACGCGTCGCCGATCGGCGCGGCCTCGTTGAGAGCGGCCAGGGCCGAGGCCCACTCCCCGGGCAGTTCGGAGAGGACGGTGATGCGTGCCCGGGTGTCCTCGCTGCGCTTGGTGTCGTGGGTGCTGAGCGTGGTCATCGACAGCGGGTTTCCGGTCGAGCGTCCCAGCAGGCGCCGGTGCATCTCCAGCGGGTTGAGCGCGAAGATCGACGGATCCGCGCCCACTTCGTTGAGGGAGACGAGCCGGTTGTAGCGGTAGAACGCGGTGTCCTCCACGCCCTTGGCCATGACCATGCCGGAGGTCTGCTGGAACCTGCGGGACAGTTCCGAGAGTGCGGCGTCGGGCCCGCCCTCAAGGAAGGGGTCGAGGAGCGGGTGGAGGGTCTTGACGGCGGCGGCCAGGTCGGGGCGGCGCACCGAGGCATCCCGCACGGCGTCGGCGAGGTAACCGGCGCCGTCGGGCAGGTAGCTGCGGTAGACGGGGAAGCAGGTCAGCAGCTCGGCCAGGGCATCGGCGGCCTCTGCCGGGTCAAGGCCCGCATCGCCGGGGACGAGCCGGGCCAACCGCAGCACCTCCGAGCGCAGGATCCCGTCGGTGATGCCGCGCTTGGTGCCGTGGATCATCTCGTGGAACGGCTCGACGGGGACCAGGGAGGTGAGTTCGTGTTCCCCGGCCGGGTCGGTGAAGAGCCGGTCGATCTCGGCGAGCGCGTCGTAGCCGGTGGTTCCCTCGCAGGCCCAGCCCTCCGGAAGCTCCTCCCCCGGTTCGAGGATCTTCTCCACCAGAACGTAGGCGCCGCCGGTGAGCCGGCGCAGGTCCGCGAGGTAGCCGACGGGGTCGGCCAGCCCGTCCGGGTGGTCGATGCGCAGCCCGTCCACGAGGGCGTCCTCGAACCAGCTGCGGACCTGGCTGTGGCTTTCCTCGAAGACCCAGGGCACCTCGACGCGCAGGCCGGCGAGGGTGTTCACGCCGAAGAAGCGGCGGTAGTTCAGTTCGCTGTCGGCGCGGCGCCAGTTCACCAACTCGTAGTGCTGCCGGCCGTGGACCTCGGCCGCGGTGTCCCCGGGGCCGAACGACCCCTCGGCGAGGGGGAAGCGGTGGTCGTAGTACCGCAGTTCGCCGTCGACGACCTCCAGGGCGGACTCCTTGTCCGGGCCGTCCCCGAGCACCGGAATCCGGATCCGGCCCCCGGCAGCGTCCCAGTCGACGTCGAACGCCTCCGCCATGCGCGAGTCCCTGCCCCCGCGGAGCAGCTCCCACCACCAAGGGTTGTCGGCCGGCGTCTCGATGCCCATGTGGTTCGGGACGATGTCAACGAGCACCCCCATCCCGGCGGCCCGCGCGGCGGCGGAAAGCTCGGAAAGAGCCTCCCGTCCGCCGCGGGCCGGGTCGACGGTGGCGGGGTCGGTGACGTCGTACCCGTGGCCGGAGCCCTTCTCCGCCGTCAGGATCGGCGACAGGTACACCCAGTCCACTCCGAGGTCGTGCAGGTACGGCACCAGGGCCGCGGCTTCGCGCAGGTCGAACTCGTTTCGAATCTGCAGCCGGTAGGTCGATTTCGGTGTCTTCACGCATTTCCTCCTGGAGCGATGGGGGTACTGCTGGGCGCCGGGCCCGTGCGGGCCCGGCGGTGCCGGTTGATGCAGGACGGCGGACGCGCCGCCGGGTTAGGCCGAGCCGGTCTTGGACGTGACCTCGTTGGCGAGGATCGCCAGCGACGCCGCCACCGAGTGGTCGACATCTTCGGCCTCCGCGTGGGCCCGCAGCACGACCATCGACTTGCCCTCGATGGAGGTGACGGTTCCGGCGGGGACGGCCTCCGTGTCGGCGTACTTGCCTGCGGTGTCGATCACGATGTCCCAGGCCGGTGCGTACTCCTCGGCCGGGATGGTGAACTCCACCGCTTCGTCGTGGGCGTTGAAGTACATCAGGAAGTTGGCGTCGGTGATGCGCTGGCCGCGCGCGTCGCGTCCGCGGATGCCCTGCCCGTTGAGGAAGACTCCGATCGAGCGGCCGAAGCCGCTGTCCCAGTCCTCGGGTGCCATCAGCTCTCCGGAGGTGTCGAGCCACACGATGTCCGGCAGTGCCTCGCCCTCGCCCCGGCGGACCGGGCGGCCGTCGAAGAAGCGGCGGCGGCGGAAGGTCGGGTGCTCTGACCGCAGGCGGTTCACGGCAGCCGTGAACTCGAGCAGGGGCTGGTCCATCTTGTCCCAGTGCACCCAGCTGAGCTCGGAGTCCTGGGCGTAGGTGTTGTTGTTGCCGTCCTGGGTGCGCCCGAGCTCGTCGCCGTGCAGGAGCATGGGGACGCCCTGGGAGAGCAGCAGGGTGGCGATGAAGTTGCGCTGCTGGCGTGCCCGCAGCCCCAGCACCGTCGGGTCGTCGGTGGGGCCTTCGACGCCGCAGTTCCAGGAGCGGTTGTGCGATTCGCCGTCGTTGTTGTTCTCGCCGTTCGCCTCGTTGTGCTTCTCGTTGTAGGAGACGAGGTCGCGCAGGGTGAAGCCATCGTGGGCGGTGACGAAGTTGATCGAGGCCACGGGCCGCCGGGCGGAGTGCTCGTAGAGATCGGCTGAGCCGGTGAGACGTGAGGCGAATTCGCCGATGCTTGAGTGCTCTCCGCGCCAGAAGTCGCGGACCGTGTCGCGGTACTTGCCGTTCCACTCGGTCCACTGCGGCGGGAAGTTGCCCACCTGGTAGCCGCCGGGCCCGACGTCCCACGGCTCGGCGATGAGCTTCACCTGGGAGACCACCGGGTCCTGCTGGACGAGTTCGAAGAACGCCGAGAGCCGGTCGACCTCGTAGAACTCGCGGGCCAGGGCGGAAGCGAGGTCGAAGCGGAAGCCGTCGACGTGCATCTCGGTCACCCAGTAGCGCAGGGAGTCCATGAGCAGCTGCAGCGAGTGGGGGTTGCCGACATTCAAGGAGTTGCCCGTGCCGGTGTAGTCCATGTAGTACTGCTTGTCGTCTTCAACGAGGCGGTAGTAGGCCGAGTTGTCGATGCCGCGCATGGAGAGGGTCGGGCCGAGGTGGTTGCCCTCCGCCGTGTGGTTGTACACCACGTCGAGGATCACTTCGATCCCGGCCAGGTGCAGCTCCTTGACCATCGCCTTGAACTCCTGGACCTGCTCGCCCTGGTCTCCTGCGGAGCCGTAGCTGTTGTGCGGGGCGAAGAACCCAATGGTGTTGTAGCCCCAGTAGTTGGAGAGCCCCTTTTCCTGCAGGGTGCTGTCGTTGACGAACTGGTGCACGGGCATCAGTTCGATCGCTGTGACGCCAAGCTTCTGCAGGTGGGCCACGACAGCGGGGTGCGCGACGCCGGCGTAGGTGCCGCGCTGCTCCTCGGGGACCTCCGGGTGCAGCTGGGTCAGGCCCTTGACGTGCGCCTCGTAGATGACCGACTGGTGGTAGGGGGTGCGCGGCATGCGGTCACCGTCCCAGTCGAAGAACGGGTTGACCACGACGCCGAGCATCATGTGCGGGGCGGAGTCGTCGTTGTTGACGGAGTTCTCGTCGCCGAAGTTGTAGCCGAAGAGCGCCTGGTCCCAGTCAATCTGTCCGTGGACGGCCTTGGCATACGGGTCGAGCAGCAGCTTGTTCGGATTGCAGCGGTGCCCCTCGGCGGGGTTGTTCGGGCCGTGGACCCGGTAGCCGTACTTCTGTCCCGGGGCGACCTGCGGCAGGTAGCCGTGCCAGACGTAACCGTCGACTTCCTTCAGCGGGATCTGCGTCTCGGTGCCGTCCCCCTCGAACAGGCAGAGCACGACGGACTCCGCAATTTCACTGTAAAGCGCGAAGTTCGTCCCCGTACCGTCATAGGTCGCCCCCAGGGGATATGCTTCGCCGGGCCATAGTTCCATGTTTGTGCTCCTTGGTGTGTTCATCGAAAGTTCGTTGGTGGGGGAAAAAGTCAGGGTGGGCCGGGGCTGCCGGTGCGGGGCCCGGGGCCGGTGATCCGTGCCGGCAGGCGGTGTCGACCGCGGCCGGCGTCGGGACGGCTTCCTCTGGTGTACCTCACGCGGGTAACGGGCACGTGAACACCGGTCAATCCGGTACCGCCAACAGGCCGGCGACGACCGCGCCGATCTCCCCCGGAAGGTCCGAGACGATGACCGGGCCCCGCCGCGCCGCACGCTGGCCGGCCCGGCCGTGGATCAGCGCCGCGGCCGCGGCCACCGCGGCCCACTTGGCGCCTTCCGGCACGCCGGCCCGGGCGGCGGCAGGGCCGTCCCCGGCCGCAGCGGCGGCGAGGGCGCCGAGGATGCCCGCGAGGGTGTCCCCCGACCCTGCGGTCGCCAGCCAGGGCGTGGCGTCGGCCTGGCTGAAGACCTCCCCGCTCGGCGCTGCGGTCACCGTGGTGTAGCCCTTGAGCAGCACGGTGGCCCCGGTGAGGCGCGCCGTCTCCAGCGCGTACTCGGCCGGTGATGCCTCGATGGCGTCGCGGGTGACCGGGCGGCCGCGGCCGCCGAGGAAGGCGACCAGCTCGCCGGCGTGCGGGGTGAGGATCACCTGGGGGCCAACCGTCCGGGGCACCTCGGCGAGGGCTCCGGCGTCGACCACGACGGGCAGCCCGCTGGTGATCGCGTCCCGCGCACGGCGGGCCTGCTCGGGGTCACCGACCGCTCCGGGTCCGACGAGCCAGGCCTGGGATCGCGCCTCGGCGACACCCCCGGTGGAGCACACCGCCTCGGGGTGGACGCTGTTGATGAGGGCTCCGACGCTCCTCGGTCCGAGGTAGCGCACCATGCCGATGCCGGTGGCCAGGGCGGCACCGGTGGCCAGGACCGCGGCACCCGGGTACTGCTCGGAGCCGGCGGCGATGCCGAGGACCCCGCGGGTGTATTTGTGGTCGGCGGTCCGGGGCCTGCGGTAGAGCGCGGCGGCGTCGGCGAGTTCGAGCCTGCGGATCGCAGGTGCGGGCGCGGCGCCGTTGGACAGCCCCAGGCCGATGTCGATGACGTTGAGTTCCCCGGCCGCGAGCGCTCCGGCTCCGGTGAGCAGCCCGGCCTTGGCGGCCCCGAAGGTCGCCGTGGCGTCGGCGCGCAGCACCGGGCCCTCGATCCGCCCGGAGTCCAGGTCGACCCCGCTGGGTCCGTCACAGGCCAGCACCTGCGGCCGACGGTCGCCCCGCGGGCCCGCCTTGGCGTTGACCGCGTCGATCAGGTTCGCCACCGGGCCGCGGAGGGCTCCGCTGGCGCCGGTGCCGAGGACGCCGTCGATGATCAGGTCCGCTGCGGCGCACCGGGCGGCCAGCGCGTCCGTGTTGTCAGCGGTGAGCCGTTCGAGGCGGCCTCCGGCTGCGGTGAAGACAGCCAGGGCGTCGGGGTGGATCCGTTCGGAGAGCGCGATGGCGGTGGCGCCCATGCCGCGCCGGGCCAGCCGCGCCGCGGCGTAGAGTGCGTCGCCGCCGTTGTTGCCGCCGCCGGCCAGCACCACGACCGTGCGCCCGTACAGGCCGCCGGAGTCCCGCAGCATGCCGGCCGCCACGGCGAACAGCCCGTGTGCGGCCTTCTGCATCAGCGCAGCGCCCTGCCCGGCGGCGAGGAGGGGTTCCTCGGCTGAGCGGACCTGGCCGGCGGTGAAGGCTTGAAGCATATGTACGAGCTTAGCGGCCAGCACCAAATTAGTCAGTCTGGTTACTATTTACCCCGGTGCTTCGGCGACGACCATGGCGCTCGCCAGGCCCCCGTCGTGGCTCATCGACAGGTGCCAGGAGGCGATGCCCTTTCGCCGGGCGGCGTCGTCCACGGTGCCCGTGAGCACGATCGAGGGCGCACCGGCCTCGTCGACGCGCACCTCGCAGTCCTGCCAGTTCATGCCGGCGGGCGCTCCGAGGGCCTTGGCCACGGCCTCCTTGGCGGCGAACCGCGCGGCCAGGGAGCGGATGTGCAGCCCGCGCTCCGCGGGGACGAACAACCGTTCAATGAGCCCCGGGGTGCGCTCGACCTGCCGCCGGAACCGGTCGACGTCGACGACGTCGACCCCGATTCCGACGATCACGGCCGAGCCCGGCCCGGGGTGCTACTCAACGGTGACCGACTTGGCCAGGTTGCGCGGCTGGTCGACGTCGTAGCCCTTCGCCGAGGCCAGGGCCAGGGCGAAGATCTGCAGCGGGACGGTGGTCAGCAGCGGTGCCAGCAGGGTGGGGCTGGCCGGCACGTAGAAGACGTGCTCGGAGTAGGCCTCGACCGAGGTGTCACCCTCCTCGGCGATCACGATGGTGATGGCACCGCGGGCGCGGATCTCCTGGACGTTCGAGACCACCTTGGCGTGAAGCGAGTTCGGCGCCGAGGACGAGGGCATGACGACGACGACCGGCTGGCCCTCCTCGATCAGGGCGATCGGGCCGTGCTTCAGCTCGCCGGCGGCGAAGCCTTCGGCGTGGATGTAGGCCAGTTCCTTGAGCTTCAGGGCGCCTTCCATGGCGACCGGGAAGCCGACGTGGCGGCCCAGGAAGAGCACCGACTTGGCCCCGGACATGTCCCTGCCGAGCTGCTTGATCTTCTCGGCGTCGTCGAGGATGGCCTGGATCTTCGCCGGAACCGCGGCGAGGTCCTCCATCACCTCGGCGATCTCGTCGCGGAACTTGTTGCCGCGCAGCTGCGCCAGGTACAGGCCCAGCAGGTAGGCGGCGGTGATCTGCGCGAGGAACGCCTTGGTGGAGGCGACGGCGATCTCGGGCCCGGCGTGGGTGTAGAGCACGGCGTCGGACTCACGCGGGATGGTCGAGCCGTTGGTGTTGCAGATGGCCACGACCTTGGCGCCCTGCTCGCGGGCGTAGCGCACCGCCATCAGGGTATCCATGGTCTCCCCCGACTGCGAGATGGCCACGACGAGGGTCTTCTCGTTGACGATCGGGTCGCGGTAGCGGAACTCATGGGACAGCTCGACCTCGGTGGGAATCCGGCACCAGTGTTCGATGGCGTACTTGGCGACCTGGCCGGCGTAGGCGGAGGTGCCGCACGCCAGGACGACGATCTTGTCGACGGTGCGCAGGATGGACTCGCTGATCCTCAGCTCGTCGAGCACCAGGTTGCCGGCGGCGTCGGAGCGCCCCAGCAGGGTCTGTCCGACGGCGTCGGGCTGGTCGTGGATCTCCTTCTCCATGAAGGAGTCGTAACCGCCCTTTTCGGCCGCGGCGGCGTCCCAGTTGACGTGGAACTCGCGGCCTTCGGCGGGGGCGCCGAAGAAGTCGGTGATGGTGACCTCATCGGGGGTGATGGTGACGATCTGGTCCTGGCCGAGTTCGACGGCACGGCGGGTGAAGTCGATGAAGCCCGAGACGTCCGAGCCGAGGAAGTTCTCGCCGTCGCCGAGTCCGACGACGAGCGGGGAGTTCCGGCGGCCGGCGACGACGACGCCGGGCTGGTCCTCGTGGATGGCGAGCAGGGTGAAGGCACCCTCGAGGCGCTGGCAGGCCTCCTGCATGGCCTGGGTCAGCAAGTCGCCGGAGGCGCCGCTATCCACGAGCCCGCGGTAGATGGAGCCGATCAGGCCGGCGGCCACCTCGGTGTCGGTGTCGGAGAGAAACTCGATGCCGGTGGCTGACAGTTCGGCCTTCAGCTCGGCGAAGTTTTCGATGATGCCGTTGTGGATCACGGCGAGCCGGCCCTTGTCGGCGAGGTGCGGGTGGGCGTTCTGGTCATTGGGGCCGCCGTGGGTGGCCCAGCGGGTGTGGCCGATGCCGGTCAGCGAGCGCGGCAGCGGGGCGGCGGCGAGTTCGTCGACGAGGTTGGTGAGCTTGCCGGCCTTCTTGCGCGACTCGATGCCCGACGGCGTGAGCACGGCGACGCCGGCCGAGTCGTAGCCGCGGTATTCGAGGCGGCGGAGTCCCTCCATCACCACGTCGAGCGCTCCGTGCCGGCCGTCAGCGCCGGCCCCACCATTGACTGCAGGCACCATGGTGTCCAGTGCCTGATTTCCCTGGCCGTGGTCCCGGCCTACATAACCTACGATTCCACACATGCCCCCAAGCCTACCGGCACGGTGCGTTTGTTAATGTAAGGGCCACGGGGCAGAATCCTAAGGGTGAGCGAACGAAGCCCCGGCACCCAGCAGGCGAACGGCGCCGAAACCTTCACCCCGTTCGTCGAGCTCGACCGGCCGATGTGGTCGCGCCTCTCGATGGAGCTGCAGTCCCCGCTCACCGTCGAGGACGCCCAGCGGCTCCGCGGCCTGGGCGATGTCCTCAGCCTTGAGGAGATCCGCGAGGTGTATCTTCCCTTGTCACGGCTGTTGAACCTGTACGTGGCCGCCGCCGGGGAACTGCATGCCGCAACCACCACCTTTCTCGGGGAGAAGACCACCCGCACCCCGTTCGTGATCGGGGTGGCCGGCTCGGTGGCGGTGGGCAAGTCCACCACGGCCCGGGTGCTGCAGGAGCTGCTGCGGCGCTGGCCCGACACCCCCAATGTGGAATTGGTCACTACCGACGGCTTCCTCTACCCCAATGCCGAGCTCGAGCGCCGCGGCCTGATGCAGCGCAAGGGCTTCCCGGAGTCCTACGACCGCCGCCGGCTGCTGCGTTTCGTCAGCGAGGTCAAGAGCGGCGCCGAGGAAGTCCGCGCTCCCTGGTACTCGCACCTTTCCTACGACATCGTCCCGGGCCGGGAGGTCGTGGTCCGCCGCCCCGACGTGCTGATCGTCGAGGGGCTCAACGTCCTGGCCCCGGCACGGCCGCGGGCGGACGGGCGCACCGGGCTGGCGGTGAGCGACTTCTTCGACTTCTCGATCTATGTCGACGCGAAGACCTCGTACATCGAGGAGTGGTACATCCAGCGGTTCCAGTCGCTGCGCAGCGGCGCGTTCGCCAACCCCGAGTCCTATTTCCACCGCTACGCGGACCTGACGGATGACGAAGCCCACACCACCGCCCGGGGCATCTGGAAGCGCATCAACGAACCGAACCTGATCATGAACGTCCTGCCCACCCGCGGCAGGGCGCAGCTGGTGCTCACCAAGGAAGCCGATCATTCGATCCGGCGGATGCTGCTGCGGAAGACGTGAGGGCACCCGGTCAGCGGCGGGCAGGGGCCGGCCCGATGGCCGCGGCCGCCGTCCTCGCCGCCCTCCTCACCGGCTGCGCCGGAGGACCCGACGGCTCCGGCGCAGGGGCGCCGGCCTCAACTGCGGCGGAACTTCCGGCACCCGCGCAGCGCAGCCCCGCAGCGGCGCCCGCGAAGGAGGGCACGCAGGCCGCCTCCGCGGCACCGGCCAAAGCCGATCCGGACGAGGCTGAGTCAGACAAGGCGCATTCCGACCCGGCCTCACCCGGCGTCGTGGTGAACAAGCGCCGCCCGCTGTCACCGCAGGACTTCGTCCCGCCGAAGCTTGTGGTTCCTCGGGTCGAGCGCACCGTGGCCGCCGAGCGGGTGCGCCTGCGCCCCGACGCGGCTGCGGCGGTGGAGAAGATGTTCGCGGCTGCGGCGGCCGACGGCGTGGGGCTCACCCTGGTCAGCGGGTACCGCTCATTCGAGGAGCAGGCGGCGACCTATAACCACTGGGTGGGCCAGTACGGAGACAAGGCGCAGGCGGACGAGGTGTCGGCGCGCGCGGGCCATTCCGAACACCAAACCGGGCTGGCCTTCGACATCGGCCAGACCGACGGCACCTGCACGCTGGTGCTGTGCTTCCGGGACACCGAAGCCGCCCGGTGGACCGCAAAGCATGCCGCCCGGTACGGCTTCATCCTGCGCTACCCGCAGGGACACCACGAGGTCACCGGGTTCTCGGCCGAATCCTGGCACTTCCGCTACGTGGGACCGGAGATCGCCGGGGCGATGCAGGCGGCGGGCACCGCGACCCTCGAGGAGCATTTCGGCCTTCCGCCCGCGCCGGGCTATTAGCATCCGGCGGACCGGTGCTGACCACCCGGCGCCGGGCGCCGTGCTGAGGCCCTCTTAGACGGCGGGGGCCGGCTGGAGGGCAAGCCGGGTGCGGACCGTCTCGGCCAGCTCCCCGGCGATGCGCTGAGCGGTGTCCATGTCGGCGGCTTCTACCATTACCCGCACCACCGGTTCGGTGCCGGAGGGACGCAGCAGCACCCGGCCGGTCTCGCCGAGCACCTCCTGGGCCTCGCGGACGGCCTGCTGAACACCGGTGTCGGTCTTGACGGCGGCCCGGTCGACGCCCTTGACGTTGGTCAGCACCTGCGGAAGCTTGGTCATCACCCCGGCGAGATCCTTGAGGCTCCGACCGGTGGCAGCGACCTGAGCGGCAAGCTGGAGCCCGGTCAGGACGCCGTCGCCGGTGGTGGCGTAGTCGGCGAAGATGACGTGGCCCGACTGTTCCCCACCGAGGCTGTAGCCGCCGTCGCGCATCTCCTCGAGGACGTACCGGTCCCCCACCCCGGTCTCGCGGATGGTGATACCGGCCTCGCGCAGAGCCAGCTTCAGCCCCAGGTTGCTCATCACGGTGGCCACAAGGGTGCTGTCGACCAGCCGGCCGGCGTCATTCATGGCGATGGCCATCACGGCCATGATCTGGTCGCCGTCCACCACGGTGCCCTCGTGGTCGACCGCGAGGCAGCGGTCGGCGTCGCCGTCGTGGGCGATGCCAAGGTCCGCACCGTGTTCGAGCACGGCGGCCTGGAGGCGTTCCATGTGGGTGGAACCGTAGCCGTCGTTGATGTTGTTGCCGTCGGGGTCGGCCCCGATGACGACGATTTCCGCACCGGCGTTGGAGAAGACCTCCGGGGAGCAGCCGCTGGCCGCGCCGTGGGCGCAGTCGAGGACCACCTTGAGCCCGTCGAGGCGGTGCGGAAGGGTCTGGAGAAGGTGCACGACGTAGCGGTCCTCGGCGTCGGCGAAGCGCCGGATCCGTCCGACGTCGGCGCCTACGGGCCGCGGCTGGGGCTTCGCGAGCTCCGCTTCGATGGCCTCCTCGAGGGCGTCGTCGAGCTTCTGCCCGCCTCGGGCGAGGAACTTGATGCCGTTATCGGGTGCGGGGTTGTGCGAGGCGGAGATCATCACACCGAAGTCGGCGTCGAGGTCGGCCACGAGGAAGGCCGCGGCGGGCGTGGGGAGCACCCCGGCGTCGTAGACGTCGATGCCGGAGCTGGCGAGCCCCGCCTCAATGGCCGCGGCGATGAACTCCCCGCTGATCCGGGGGTCCCGGGCAATGACCGCGGTGGGCCTGCGCCCGCCTTCGACCGCGTTGTGGCCGAGCACCACGGCAGCCGCCTGGGCAAGCTGCAGGGAGAGTTCCGCCGTGATCAGGCCATTGGCCAGTCCACGGACGCCGTCGGTACCAAATAATCTGCTCATCGCTGTACATCCTAGGTGAGAAACGGTGGCAACGGCCCGCAGGCTTGCCCACGCTGGGTTAAAGCGCAGCGCCCGCCCGGCAGGCCGGACGGGCGCTGATGATGCTTGGAACGAAGCGGAAAAGACTAGCGCTTCGAGTACTGCGGTGCCTTGCGGGCCTTCTTGAGACCGGCCTTCTTGCGCTCGATGACACGGGCGTCGCGGGTCAGGAAGCCGGCCTTCTTCAGGGCCGGGCGGTTGTTCTCGCGGTCAATCTCGTTGAGCGCACGGGCAACGCCGAGGCGCAGTGCGCCGGCCTGACCGGAGGCGCCGCCGCCGTGGATGCGGGCGATGACGTCGTAGGCGCCGTCAAGCTCGAGGAGCTTGAACGGGTCGTTGACTTCCTGCTGGTGCAGCTTGTTCGGGAAGTAGTCGCTGAGCTCGCGCCCGTTGACGACCCACTTGCCCGTGCCGGGCACGAGGCGGACGCGGGCGATGGCTTCCTTGCGTCGTCCAACAGCGCCGCCGCCGACGGTGAGCGCGGGGCGCTCCCGGACGGGGGTCTCGCTGGCGTCGGTTGACTCTGAGGTGTAGCTGGTGAGCTCCTCAGCCGGTTCGTTCAGCTCTTCAGTGTTCTGAGCCACGGTTCTCCTTGAATTAATTTCTTAGTGTGTGGTGGCCAGGACTACTGGGCGACCTGGGTGATTTCGAAGGCCTTGGGCTGCTGGGCAGCGTGCGGGTGCTCGGCACCGCGGTAGACCTTCAGTTTGGACAGCTGCTGGGCAGCCAGGGAGTTCTTGGGAAGCATGCCCCTGATGGCCTTCTCAACCGCGCGCTCCGGGTTCTTCTCCAGGAGTTCGGCGTAGTTGGTGGACTTCAGGCCGCCCGGGAAACCCGAGTGGCGGTAGGCGCGCTTCTGCTCGAGCTTGGCGCCGGTGAGGGCAACCTTGTCGGCGTTGATGATGATGACGAAATCGCCCATATCCATATGGGGTGCAAAGGTCGGCTTGTGCTTTCCGCGCAGCAGTGTTGCGGTCTGGCTGGCAAGACGGCCTAGGACAACGTCAGTGGCGTCAATGACGTGCCACTGGCGGGAGATGTCGCCTGGCTTCGGGGTGTACGTACGCACGGTGTTGGCCTTCGTTTCTTGTTCGGTGACGCCTGCGCCCGCGGGTCGAACCGCGTCCACAAGCTCAGCTTATTCATGCGTTACCGGAACTTCAGGTGAGGGCTGAAATGCAACCAGTTATCCCGGAAACCTCGGCTGCTCCCCCGGGCCAGGTGGTTCTGCAACTGAACCGCTCCGGAAGGCGCAGACGTATCGAGTTGGGATACGCACAACGACTACCAAGATTAGCGCGGGGCAGGGCCTCAGGTCAAAAGCGGCCGGCCGGCCCTCCCAGCGCAGTCTCTTCAGACCCAACCGCATCTTCTGCGCATCCTCGGCGCATCCTTCCCGCAGGAAACATGCAGGACATTCACAGGAGTATCAGGGTTCCCACAGGATCAGCACAGATCCCACTATAAGGACGGATTCGGTTGCTAGCTTGTGATCAGAGCTGGCGCTGGGCCAGCCGCAGCCACGGGCAATCCGTCCACGGTTCGTCCTGAAATTCCAAGGAGTTAGTCATGCTCGCACTCTTCGCAACGGTCTCAACTGTCCTTCACACCGCCAAGGCCCGCCTCGCCAACGAGGAAAAGGGCGCCACCATGGTGGAGTACGGCCTGATGGTCGCCCTCATCGCCGTCGTCGTCGCCGTTGGCGCGTTGACTCTGGGCGAGACGGTCCGGGACCTGTTCACCAACCTCGACTTCACGCCGGAAGGCAATGCTGGCTAATTGAACGGCTCCGGCGGCTTCGGGCCGCCGGAGCCGTTTGCATTAGTCGACATATCGGGCAACGAGGGGCGGGCATGAGAAGACAGGATGGTGAGCGCGGCGCAGTCGCCGTCGAGTTGGCGTTCGTCCTGCCATTACTCCTACTGATCCTCATTGGGTCGATTGAATACGGCCGCGTGTTCTTCATTCAAAACTCCCTCACCCACGCGGCTCGAGAAGGTGCGCGCAATGGCGCGGTCCACTGGAACGATCCGCCGCCGCGGCTTGATGTCGAAGGTGCGGCCCTTCGAGGGACGGTTCTTGAAGACCTTCCCGTGGTCGTTGAGTCCGATGTGGACGACTGCGCGCCAGGCGACAACATAACGGTCACTACAACCGTCACGCTCGAATCGATGTCCGGTTTTCTTGGCCCGGGCCTGTTTCCCATTGATCTCCAAGGCCAGGCGGTTATGCGATGCGGCGGATAACAAAGTTCAGCTCATCAGTGCGGGGCTCGGGATTGTCCATTGACTCAGAGGGCGGGGCGGTCTCAATCCTGGTCGCTGTCCTGCTTATTGCACTCTTGGGGGTTGCCGCTCTCGCCGTGGACGTCGGAGCCGTCTACTGGGAGAAAGCACAGCTTCAGAGCGGCGCCGATGCCGCAGCGTTGGCTATCGCCGGCGACTGTGCTGCCGGCACGCCCGGCGCGTGCGATGACGGCAACACTGCCGCCACTGGGCAGTTTTTTGCCGACCGCAACGCCAACGATGATTCGACCGGAGTTACTTCGGCCGTCGACCCGACGGCTGGGCGGGTCCGCATCGAAACGAATGCCCGGGATGCGGGCACCGGAGAGAATCGCTTCTCGTTGTTTTTTGCTCGGGCGCTGGGTATCGAGTCAACGCTAGTCACCGCGTCAGCCGAGGCGGTCTGGGGGGCCCCGAGCGGCGGCACCACGCTTCCTTGGACAATAAGCCAGTGCGTCTTCCAGCGGTCGTTGAGTCCAGCGCAACTCGCCCAATTCAACTCCACCGGCAACTTCGAGGGAGACCCCACCCCCACCCACATCCTGCTGCGGTATAACAACACCGCTGATTTTCCCGGCTGCGGGCGCGAAAACGGGGACATCCCCGGCGGATTCGGCTGGCTCGACATGGACGGTACCGGCTGCTCCGCCCGCGTGAACATCGGCACCCGTGAAGCGGGAAGCGATCCTGGTGTCTCCTTCCCTCGGGCCCGCTGTGAAGCCACCCTGTCCACGATCATGGGCGAGCCCGTCCTTATACCCATCTACACCAACTCGACGCTGTCGGGATCCCGGGCCACCTACACCCTAGGAGGGTTCGCTGCCTTCCAGATCACCGGATACAAATTCAGCGGCGGGTCCGATCTCAGGGTTATCGATCCCCTCGCACCACCTTGCGAAGGGGGGGCTTGCCGCGGTATCCAAGGGTTTTTCACCCGCTTCGTCTCGCTCGAAGAGGGCATGACGGTGACGCCAGGAGGGCAAAATTACGGCACCTCGATCGTCTCGCTCTCGCGATGAGGAGACATGACCACGGGGAGCGTCAGGCCACTCTCAACATTGAATTACCAAGTGCACGAGTAATCAGCGAAACAAGGAGCAGCACACAGTGAAATCGCGCTTGATCGGAGGGGTCGCTGCGCTTCTCCTAGCGGTCGTCGGCACGGCCCTCCTAGTGATCTACGTGAAGGGCGCTGATACCCGTGCGCTCCAGGGAGTTGAGCCCACTGAGGTCCTCGTGGTGCAGGAACAGGTACCCGCGGGAACCCCGGTCAGCGAGCTGAGCGCGTTCCTGCAGGCAGAAGCGCTCCCGCAGTCAGCTGTGCCCAAAGATTCACTGAACACACTCGAGGGGCAGGATGGAAAAATCACGGCTGCCGACCTGATGCCGGGCGAACAACTACTCGCCGCACGCTTGGTTGCTCCCGAACAGTTCTCGCCCGGCACGGTGCCCGTCCCCCAAGGACTTGAGGAGGTGACCATCCTGCTCGCGCCCGAGCGGATGCTGGCCGGCCGGCTGAAGGCCGGTGACTCCGTGGGCTTGTATGTTTCCGGTGAACTCAAGGAGGAGGCTCCAGTCTTCGACCGGCTGCCCGCGGAGATGACCGGGTTCAAGCAGCACACCAACCTAAGTCTGCAGAATGTCCTAGTGACTGCCGTGCAGCAGGCGGCACCTGAGACCGAGGGCTCCCAGAATGGTGAAGGCGTGGCGATGCCCAACGGTTCAGCCTTTGTCACCTTCGCCCTGAACGACATGAACGCCGGTCGGGTGATTTTCGGAGCCGAATTCGGCACGATCTGGTTGACAAAGGAGACCGACACCTCCGAAGAGGCTGACCCGCCAATCATTACCATCCCAGAGGTCCTCAAATGAGTCGATTCGTCACAGTTACAGCGGTGCGTGACTTCGAGAGCCGCGTCCGCCAGGCCATCACCGGAGTGATGCACGGCGACCTCCAGACACTCCCTCCCGAAGTCCTATCCACAGGCCCTGACGGAATCCTGCAGCAGGTGGGCGGTGTGCCTCCGGAGGTCCTGATCCTCGGGCCGGGCATCAACCCGGATGACGCGCTGCAGCTTGCCCTTGTCTTCGATCTTCAGTTCCCTGAAACGAGTCTCGTTCTCGTAGCGCCCCCCAACCCTGACCTCGTCCTGGCCGCAATGCGTGCCGGAGTCCGAGATGTTGTGGCCTCAGATATCGAAGTAGACGCCCTGCGGGTGCTCCTTGAGCGCTGCTGTCTCTCAGCAGGCAGCAGACGTCGCGGGCTGTCCCTCGGCTCCGAGCCGGACCACGGCAAAGGCCGGGTAATTGCGGTCATGTCTCCGAAAGGCGGCGTTGGGAAGACAACTGTGGCAACGAACCTTGCGATCGGGTTGGGAAAGATCGCTCCAATGGGGGTCGTCCTCGTTGACCTCGATCTGCAGTTCGGTGATGTCGCCACCGGGCTATTGCTCGAACCCGAGCACTCCATTACCGAAGCAGTCCACGGGCCGGCCGCCCAGGACTCAATGGTGCTCAAGGCGTTTCTCACAGTGCATCCGGCCGGGGTCTACGCGCTGTGCGCACCGCGCACGCCTGCCGAATCGGACTACATCACGGCAGAGCACGTTACGAGACTGCTCGCACAGCTCGCGAGCCAGTTCCAGTATGTCGTCGTCGACACGGCTCCCGGACTCGGTGAGCACTGCCTGGCAACGTTGGATCAGGCGACCGACGGTGTCTGGGTGTGCGGGATGGACGTCCCAAGCGTGCGTGGCCTGCATAAGTGTCTCGACGTCCTGCGCGAACTTCAGCTCCTGCCACGGGATCGGCACGTCGTCCTCAACTTCGCCGACCGGAGAAGCGGGATCTCTGTGCAGGACGTCGAGGCCACCTTGGGCGTGCCGGTGGATGTGGTAGTCCCTCGGTCGCGCACGCTGCCCTTCTCGACCAATAGGGGCATTCCCGTCCTTCAGGGCACCGCCCGCGACGCGGCAACCAAGGGGTTCCAGGACCTCGTTGATCGATTTCGCCCCCAGGACGGATCAAAGCGCAAACAGCATCGGCGGGTGGTCGTGTCATGAGGCTGTCGGAGCGCATGAAGGCAGTGCACGGCGTTGGCGTAGAGCCGACCAACCAAAAGGCGGATCCCTCAGAAGAGGTTGACGACGCTCCCGCCTTCGTTCCGCCGGTAACGCCTCCTTCCGCGCCTCCAGCGTCACCACTTTCATCCTTGAAGGCGCCACCGGTAGCACCGACTGTGGACGCATTGGCCGGGCTGAAAGCACGTGCAGCAGAGGCACTCTTCGCTCGAATGGGGTCCCGATTCAGCGACTCTTCTGTATCGGAAGAAGAGCTGCGGGTCACCGCCCGTGACGAACTATCCGCCGTCATCGATGAGGAACAGGTCCCGCTATCTCCGGAGGAACGGCGTCGCCTGATCCGGGAGATCGCGGACGAGGTGATGGGCTATGGTCCCATTCAGCGGATGCTTGAAGACCCATCCATCACCGAGATCATGGTGAACCGGTTCGACCAGATTTACGTCGAGCGAAACGGACATCTCTCCCTGACCGATGGCAAATTCAGTTCCGACGACCATCTACGAAAGGTCATCGAGCGGATTGTCTCCAAGGTCGGGCGAAGGATCGACGAATCGTCACCTCTCGTGGACGCTCGGCTCGAGGATGGCTCGCGCGTCAACGCAATCATTCCACCCCTGGCGGTGAACGGGCCGTCCCTCACCATCCGAAAATTCAGCCACGTGCCCATCACCGTGCAGAATCTCATTCAGTGGGGTTCCCTGACTCCGGAGATGGCCGAACTCCTCAGCGCGTGCGTCCGGGCACGCCTCAACATCATTGTCTCGGGTGGCACGGGCACCGGAAAAACCACGATGTTGAACGTTGTCTCGTCGTTCATCCCCGAGAACGACCGGATTGTCACGATCGAGGATGCGGTCGAGCTTCAGCTCCAGCAACAGCATGTCGTCCGCCTCGAGAGCCGCCCGGCCAATATCGAGGGAAAAGGTGCAATCGGCATCCGCGAACTGCTGCGCAATTCACTCCGTATGAGGCCGGATCGCATCATCGTCGGTGAAGTCCGCGGGGGTGAATCGCTGGACATGCTTCAAGCAATGAACACTGGACACGATGGGTCATTGTCGACGGTTCACGCAAACTCACCCCGCGATGCCATTGCACGGCTTGAGACGCTCGTATTGATGGCAGGAATGGACCTCCCGCTGAGGGCCATCCGCGAGCAGATTGCCTCGGCCGTCGATCTGATCATCCAGCTCACCCGCATGCGGGATGGAAGCCGTCGCGTTACGCATGTCACGGAAGTTCAGGGGATGGAAGGAGAGGTGGTAACCCTCCAGGACGCTTTCCTCTTTGACTACTCGGCCGGCATGGACCAGCAAGGCCGTTTCCTGGGTAAACCTATCGCCACGGGAGTGCGGCCACGGTTCCTCGATCGCTTCGAGGAACTGGGCATCCATGTGTCGCCAAATGTATTTGCCACGCCGTCGGGCCCGATGGGGCGACGATGACCGTGGACAGCCCTGTTCTCTTTTTCACCGCAGTCGGCATGTGTTCCGCTGCGCTGTTCCTAGTGTTCGTCGTGGTTCTGAAGCCCCGTCAAAGCGCAATCCCCCTCCACCGCCGCCGGCCGTCTACCGCCCCCGAGCTTTCGGTCTTCAGCCGCGTCACTGAATCGACTGTCACCGCCGTAGACGGCGTCATCGGCGAAAAAGGCGGATTGTTCAACAAGGAAACGTTGTATAACGCGGGGATTAAGGCATCGCCTGCCGAGGTCACCGTTTTTGTTGTCGCCGCTTCCGTCGTCAGCGGCGTCGTGACGGGCGTGTTCATCCACCCTGCGGTAAGCCTCTTCTCAGCCCTCGCAACTCCATTTCTTGCGAAATTTCTGCTCAATGTACGCACCAACAGGCGCAGGATGAAGTTCGATTCCCAACTGCCCGACACCATCCAGACGTTGATTGGTGGACTCCGCGCCGGTCACAGCGTCATGCGCTCAATCGATGCGGTAGCAGTGGATGCAGACTCCCCAACGTCCGAGGAACTTGCCCGGATCATCAATGAAACCCGGATTGGAAAGGACGCAGAGCAGGCGATTGAAGACGCCGCCCGTCGGATGGCCAGCGAGGACTTCGAGTGGATCGCTCAGGCAATTCAGATCCACCGCGAGGTCGGAGGCGATCTTGCGGAGGTCCTGGAACATGTGGCCGAAACCATCCGAGAGCGAAGCGAGATCAAAGGAATGATTCGATCGCTCAGCGCAGAGGGAGTTATGTCCGCCTACATCCTGATGGGCCTCCCCGTAGCGATCGCGGTGCTGTTCCGCTTCATTAACCCGACTTACATGGTGGTGCTTATCGAGCATCCTATAGGCATTGCCATGATTGCCTTAAGTGTGATCATGTACGCGATAGGCGGCTTCTGGCTGAGCCGCATGATCAAAATCAAATTTTGAGGTACCGATAAATGACTTTCTCGGTTTGGGCATCTATTGCCTTGATAGTTTTTCCGCTGTCCTATCTAGTCTGGACTTTGTTTTCCACCGACCGCGCAGCGGCTATGGCGATCAAAGCGAATCTCTCGAATGGGATCGGCGGACCCGACGGGCAATCGCAGGCTCCTACCCCAGTTCTCATCGACATAGTTCGCAAGGCCACACCTACCGCTTACATCGCCAGGCTGGATGGGCTTCTCGCCTTCGCCGGGCGCCCCAGGTCGATGCCCCTCGATAAGGTACTGGCCATCAAGCCAACTCTCGGCCTCGCTGGTGCGGCGCTTGGACTTCTGCTGTACAGCAATAATGCGGGCGCGCAGATGGTGCTTCTTGGGCTTTTTATCACGGCGCTGTTCTACTTTATGCCTGACCTGCTGATCTACAACTCGGCAGTAAAGCGCCAGCAGGCCATCGAGCAGGAGCTGCCGGACACTCTGGACCAGATGCTCATCTCGGTGGAGGCGGGGCTCGGTTTCGAAACCGCCATGGCTCGGGCCGGACAGAATGGCAAAGGTCCTCTGGCGGAGGAAATTGTCCGAACGCTTCAGGATATTCAGGTCGGAAGGCCCCGCCGCGAGGCCTACCAATCCATGGCCGAGCGGTCTACGGTCGATGACCTCAAGAGCTTCGTGCGTGCCGTAGTGCAGGCGGACAAATATGGGATCGGGATCTCAACAGTCCTGAAAACCCAAGCAAAGCAATCAAGGGTGAAGCGCCGCCAACGCGCCGAGGAAAAGGCAATGAAGCTCCCTGTCAAAACTCTCTTCCCGCTGATCCTTTTCATCTTTCCGGTGATGTTTATCGTCATGCTTGGCCCGGCCGCGATCAACATCATGAGAACTTTCGGATAATCCTGCGCCGGACCGTTCAACGAATCTCGCACCACAGTAATACCGCAGTTTTTGCGAAGTATCGGCTTTCCACACACTCTTCCATGGACTTCGAAAGTAGCCTTAGAGAGTGGCAACATCACCGTACGATTCCAGCCAGGACAGCCAAGGCGCTGCCCGCCCCGAGCAGACCTCCGCCGGTCGCCCCGATGCGGGCGATGCCGGCGCTGCACCTCTGCTGGATCTCACGGTTTTGGAAGAGCTCGGGCAGGAGCTCGAGGATATTGCCACCGTCCGGGCCTTCGTGAGCGATTACGTGGCGTTCTGGGACGAGCGCATCCACCGCCTCACCTCGTCCCTGGCCGATGAGGATTCCAAAGCGGCCCTTGAGGCCGTCGTCAACCTTCGGGCCGTCTCCACCATGGTCGGCGCACCCCGACTGTCGGCTCTGGCCTCCCGGATCGAAGGCTTCCTCCGCTGCTTCCAGCTCCGCGAGGCGATCGGCGCTCTGCCCGCACTGGAGCGGTGCGGACGGGATACCGTCGTGGAGCTGCGCACCACCTACCTGCTCACCACCGGCTGCCTGTAGCGGCGACGGCCGGAAACCCCTCCAGCTCCCGCAACCGCCACGCTCGGGCGCAGCTTCGTAAACGGGCGGAAGTAGATCGGGAGGCCACGTGCCACCTTATACTCTAAGCATGCTGATCACGCGCCTCAACCGTGGCCTCTCCGCCCAGCCGTCCACCTCCAAGCAGTGCGGAGGCCACCTGTGAGCGGCGGTCTCTTCGCCCTGTTCGACGACGTCGCAGCCATTGCCCGCATTGCGGCCGCCTCGGTGGATGACGTCGCTGCGGGGGCCGCCAAGGCGGGGACCAAGGCCGCCGGCGTGGTGATCGACGACGCCGCCGTCACCCCGCAGTACGTCTCCGGGTCGGATCCATCGCGCGAACTGCCGATGATCAAGCGGATCTTCTGGGGCTCACTGCGCAACAAGCTGTTGATCATCCTGCCGGCGCTGCTGCTGATCAGCACCTTCATCCCGGCGGTCATCCCCTTCATCCTCATGCTGGGCGGAACCTACCTGTGCTACGAGGGTGCCGAAAAGGTCTGGCACAAGATCCGCGGGCACCACGAGGCCAAAGAATCGCCGGTGGTGGAACGGGGCCCGGAGGCGGAGGCCAAGGTCACCAAGGGGGCCATCACCACAGACTTCATCCTCTCCTGCGAAATCATGGTCATCTCGCTGAATGAGGTGGCCAATGAGTCGATATGGGCGCGGGCGATCATCCTGGTTGTGGTGGCGCTGGCGATCACGGTGCTCGTGTACGGCGCCGTCGGGCTCATCGTCAAGATGGACGACATCGGCCTGCACCTGACCAAGAAGGACTCCGCGGGCGCCAAGCGCATCGGCGAGCTGCTCGTCAAGGGCATGCCCGCCGTGCTGGCCGCGATCACCTTCATCGGGACGATCGCCATGCTCTGGGTCGGCGGACACATCATGCTGCAGGGCGCCTACGACCTCGGCTGGCACGCCCCGTACGACTTGGTCCACGCCCTTGAGCACCCGTTCGCGGAAATCGCGGTGGTCGGCAGCTTCCTGGTCTGGCTGGTCAACACCCTGTGCTCGGCCGTCCTCGGACTCGCCTGGGGCCTTGTCGTGATGGCGGTCGTGCACCCGCTGATGAAGGTGCTGCCGTTCGGCAAGAAGAAGGGCGGGCACGAAGAGGGCGACGTCCGCGCCGCCCTCTCCGGTTACCGGCCGGACAAGCACGACGCCGATTCGGCCTCCTAGGTCCCATCCGGCGGGTGGCACCCCTTGACGCCACCTGCCCCTGGGATCACTGATCCAAGGGCGCTTCACCGTTGCGGGGGTAGCCGGTCAACGCCGCACCCGATAGCGCAGGTGAAGCACCCGGTTGCCCTGAATCACCTCGTCAGGTTCCTCCAACAGGTGCTGCGTGTGGACCGGCCCGAAGTAGCGCCTCCCGGACCCGAGCACGACGGGTACGACGTCCATGCGCACCTCGTCGACCAGGCCCGCGGCAAGCGCCTGCCCCCCGACGTCCCCGGCGGCGACCTCGACGATGCGGTTCCCCGCAAGCTCCTGCGCCCTGGCCACGGCTGCCTCGACGCCGTCGACGAAGTGAAACGGCGCCGCCGGATCCCAGCCCTCGGGCGCCGGCCGGTGCGTCACGACGACCACGTGGTCGATTCCGCTCGGGGGCTTCCCGCCCCAGCCGTCCGTCATGTCGAAGACCCGGCGGCCGGCGACAGTCACCCCGATCTGGTTCCAGTACGCCCTGGTGTAGTCGTAGGACGTCTGCGATACCTTCAACTCGCCGCTTTCGTCCAGCGGCACGTCACCGCTGAGCAACCAGTCGAACAGCGGTCCGGGCTGGTCGTTCTCGTCCGCGATGAAGCCGTCTACCGACACCGAGCTGTACATAACTACTTTGCCCATGGGCACTCCTCTGCTTCCGCCCACAGTATTGCCGACGCTCCGCCCCGCGTACACCCCGCGTCGTGCAGAGCCTGCATGCCGCTTTAGGGCTGCTCGGGCGTCAGCCGGTACCCCACGCCACGTACCGTCTGGAACCAGCGGGGGTTCCGGGGGTCTTCGCACAGCTTCCGCCGGATGTTCCCCATGTGGACCTCGATGGCCCGCTCGTCGGAATCGCTGATGTAGGTCGATGCTCCGGGCGCCTCTCCCCGGACCACCTTCACCAGGTCGGCCTTCGTTCGAACGGCGCCCCGTCCCAGCAGGAGCGCGTGGAGAAGGTCGAACTCGCTGCGGGTCAGGGACAGTTCGGCGCCGTCCACCGAGACGGTCCGCGCATGGTGGTCGAGCACCAGCCCGTTGTGCCGCAGCACATTGATGGTGCTCATCCGCGCACTCCTGGGGCCGCCGGAACCGGGGACCAGTCCGGTGGGCCCGCCGCCCATCAGGGGGGCGCCGCCGGCACCGGACCGGGGCCGACGCATCATCGCCGCGACCCGGGCCCGCAGCTCGCGCGGCCGGAAGGGCTTGGTGAGGTAGTCATCGGCCCCCGATTGAAGGCCCATCAGGGCATCGAGTTCATCGGCGCGCGAGGTCAGGATGACGACGTAGCAGTCGCTGAAGGCGCGTACCCGGCGCAGCACCTCGTAACCGTCGATGTCGGGCAGGCCAAGGTCGACGGTGACCACGATCGGCTCCACCTCGCGGACCAGGCGGACGCCGTCGCGGCCAGTCGGCGCAGCATGGACCTCGAATCCTGATTGCCGCAGCACGGCGCTCAGCAGGTTCCGGACATCGTCGTCGTCCTCAATAACGACCGCCACCCCAGGATCGTTCATAACGCCTTCCGCCTTCAGTCCAGTGATGCGCCTCGCATTCGGGTCTTACCGCGGCCCACACCTCGCAGGACCCCCGCTGAATAGGACAATAGTAACCCTCGTCACTCCTGTACCAACAGGAGTGATAATGATGGTTGATCCAACGACAGGGGAAAGTTGATTTACCTACGGAATCCCAGGACCGAAGCCAGTGCCAGCGGGCCCCGCCGGCAGGTGTCGACCCATGCCTGACGCCGCACCGGGGGCCGTCCTCGCGCTCGTGTACGCCGTCGCGGGCAGTCTCACCGCCTACCGGATGTTTCCCCTGGCGGCGCGGGATCCACGGACTGTGCTTCCCGGCCGCTGGCGGTGGCCCGTCGCCGTCCTCACCGGCCTGTTCTGCGCCCTCGGCGCCCTGAAGGCCGAAGCACCGACGGAGGTCCTGCTGTACCTCGTGCTGCCCGTCTTCGGGGTGCTGCTCGCGGCGATCGACCTGCGCTCCAAGCTCCTGCCGAACGCACTACTGCTCCCGTTCCTCGCCGTCACGGGAATGGCCCTGCTCGTCGCGGCGATTGAGGGCGGCTGGCGGCCGCTTGTTGGCGCGCTGCTCGGCGGCGCCGTGATGTTCCTGTTCTACCTGCTGCTGGCGTTCATCTCCCCCGCCGGCATGGGCATGGGTGACGTGAAGCTTGCGGGAGTCCTGGGTCTCTACGGCGGCTACGTCGGCGTCGAAGCCTGGCTGGCGGCACTGCTGGGCGGGTTCATCTTCGGGGGCCTGGCGGGCATCGCCCTGTTGCTCTCGGGCCGAGGCACCCGCAATACCAGCTTTCCCTTCGGCCCCGGCATGATCCTGGCAGCCGCCGTGGCGGTGCTGTTCCTTGACGGGCCGCTCTAAGGCCTTCCTGCCGGCTTACGCTCCGCCAGCAGCTTCGCGCGGCTCCTCAGCGGCCCGGCGGGCGCGGGTCAGCTCCGCCCGCAGGCCAAGCTCCTCGACGCCGGGGTAGGCCACTTCCTCAAGCACCAGCGGGTGCGGGGGCGCCAGCACGGAACGGGCGTCCTTCACCCGGGCGGCGAGGCGCTCGGCGATCCAGGTGACCGGCAGTTCACCGCTTCCCACCCGCAGGGTGGAGCCGACGAGGGCCCTCACCATGTTGTGGCAGAACGCATCGGCCTGGACGGTGACCTCGATCATTCCGTCGGGCCGCCGCCGGTAGGCAAAGCGCTGCAGTTCGCGCACCGTGGTGGCGCCCTCGCGCGGCTTGCAGAACGCCCGGAAGTCCTGGAGGCCGGTCAGCTGCGCGGCGCCGGCGTTGAGCAGCTCCACGTCCAGGTCCCCCGGATACCAGAGCACCGTGCGGCGGGCGAGGGGGTCGCGTTCGACGCGGGCGTCGGCGATGGTGTAGCTGTAGCGGCGCCAAAGCGCCGAGAAGCGGGCGTCGAAGCCCTCCGGCGCCTGGTCGGCCTTCTTAACGACGACGGCCGGGATGGAATTCTTGATCGAGCGTCCCCGCCCGGTGAGCTGATCGGAGAGGACCCGGTTCACGGTGCCGCCCAGGCGCCGTGTCAGGGCCTCCCCCGGCGCGACGTCCTTCCCCCGGCCGATGCCGTGCCACTCCCCCGGTGTCAGGTCGACGTGGGCCACCTGGCCGCGCGCGTGGACGCCGGCGTCGGTGCGGCCGGCCACCGTGAGGCGGGCGGTGCGCCGCAGCAGCGTGAAGAGGGCCTCCTCGAGGACCCCCTGCACGGTGACGTGGCCCGGCTGGAGGGCCCATCCGGCGAAGGGGGCGCCGTCGTAGGCGATATCGAGCCGGACACGCAGAAGCCCGCCGGACCCCTCGGGTCCGGCGGGCAACTGATCATTCACGAACGTATTCAACCAGCTTCGGCGAAGTTACTTCTTGGCCTCGGGGGCTTCGGCGTCGTCGGACGCTGCGGCCTCGTCGGTGGAGGAAGCGGTGTCGGCGGGCTCTGCAGCCTCGGTCGACTCCGCGGGTGCTTCGGTCTCGGTCGCCTCGACAGTCTCGGCGGTCTCGGTCGCCTCGACGGTCTCGGCGGACTCGACCGGCGCTGCGGTCTCCTCTGCCGGAGCCGCGGGGGCTGCCTTGGCCTGCTCGGCCTCGGCTACGACTGCCTGCTTGGCGGACAGCGGCTCAAGGACCAGCTCGATGACAGCCATGGGAGCGTTGTCGCCCTTGCGGTTGCCGATCTTCGTGATGCGGGTGTAGCCGCCCTCGCGGTTGGCGACGGCCGGTGCGATCTCAGTGAAGAGCTCGTGAACGATGCTCTTGCTGCTGATGACGCCCAGGACGCGGCGGCGCGAGGCGAGGTCGCCCTTCTTGGCGAAGGTGACGAGGCGCTCGGCGTAGGGGCGGAGCCGCTTCGCCTTGGTGACCGTGGTGGTGATGCGCTTGTGCTCGAACAGCGAGGCGGCCAGGTTGGCGAGCATCAGGCGTTCGTGCGCCGGACCGCCTCCGAGGCGTGGGCCCTTAGTGGGTGTGGGCATGGTTATTTCTCCTCATAGTGGACCTGACCGCCGCCGGGCGGCGGTCAGGCAGTTAGCGTATTAGAGCTCTTCGTCGCCGTAGGCGGCGTCGTCCTCTTCGATGGCAGCGGCGCGGGCGGCAAGGTCGAACCCGGGAGGGGAATCCTTCAGGGACAGACCGAGCTCAACGAGCTTCGCCTTGACCTCGTCGATGGACTTCGCGCCGAAGTTGCGGATGTCCATCAGGTCGGCCTCGGAGCGGGCAACGAGTTCACCCACGGAGTGGATGCCCTCACGCTTGAGGCAGTTGTAGGAGCGGACCGTCAGCTCGAGATCCTCGATCGGCAGCGCCATGTCGGCGGCCAGGGCCGCGTCCGTGGGCGAGGGACCGATCTCGATGCCTTCGGCCGCGATGTTCAGTTCGCGGGCCAGCCCGAACAGCTCCACCAGGGTGGTGCCTGCCGACGCGACGGCGTCGCGGGGGGCGATGGCGTCCTTGGTTTCGACGTCGACGATCAGGCGGTCGAAGTCGGTGCGCTGCTCAACACGGGTCGCCTCGACGCGGAAGGTGACCTTCAGGACCGGCGAGTAGATGGAGTCGACCGGGATGCGGCCGATCTCCGAGTCACCGGACTTGTTCTGGGAGGCCGAGACATAGCCGCGCCCGCGCTCGATGGTCAGCTCGAGCTCGAACTTGCCCTTGGAGTTCAGGGTGGCGATGTGCAGGTCGGGGTTGTGGAACTCCACACCGGCCGGCGGTGCGATGTCTGCCGCGGTGACAACACCGGGGCCCTGCTTGCGCAGGTACGCCACGACGGGCTCGTCGTGCTCGGAGGAGACCGCGAGGTTCTTGATGTTCAGGATGATCTCGGTGACGTCTTCCTTAACACCGGGAACCGTCGTGAATTCGTGAAGCACTCCATCGATGCGGATGCTTGTGACAGCTGCACCGGGGATGGAGGACAGGAGGGTACGGCGGAGCGAGTTGCCGAGGGTGTAGCCGAAGCCCGGCTCGAGGGGCTCGATCACGAACCGCGAGCGGTTGTCGGCGACTACTTCTTCAGTCAGGGTGGGGCGCTGTGCAATAAGCACGTACATTTCCTTTCAGGGTGCATCCGCTATATGACGCAACACAAATGGTGGAAAGGGATAGCTGATGAGCCGGCTCAAAAGCCTTGGATAACGGCACCGAACCGCCCTGCGGCAGCTCAGGGCTGCTGCAAGGCGGTACGGTGGCCGAAAAGCCGATTAGACGCGGCGGCGCTTCGGGGGGCGGCAGCCGTTGTGGGCGCTGGGGGTGACGTCCGAGATGGAGCCGACCTCCAGGCCGGTGGCCTGCAGCGAGCGAATTGCGGTTTCGCGTCCGGATCCCGGGCCCTTGACGAAGACGTCGACCTTGCGGACGCCGTGCTCCTGAGCGCGCTTCGCGGCGGCTTCAGCAGCCAGCTGCGCAGCGAACGGGGTGGACTTGCGTGAGCCCTTGAACCCAACCTCACCGGCGGAGGCCCAGGAGATGACTGCTCCACTGGGGTCCGTGATCGAGACGATGGTGTTGTTGAAGGTGCTCTTGATGTGCGCCTGGCCGAGCGCGATATTCTTCTTATCCTTGCGACGCGGCTTGCGCACCGCTCCACGAGTCTTGGGGGGCATTACTTCTCCTACGAAGGTATTGGGTAAAGCATTGGGTCGGACGAGATCCCGCTGGAGCCCGCTGAACAGGGGCCTCCGCTGGCGAGGGTCCCCTGGCGTGACGAGCGCTAGCGAGTCACGTTAGGGAGCCAGTGGGGATCTAGCGGCCGGCCTTCTTCTTGCCTGCGACGGTGCGCTTCGGGCCCTTGCGGGTACGAGCGTTGGTCTTCGTGCGCTGTCCACGCACGGGAAGGCCGCGGCGGTGCCGGATGCCTTCGTAGCTGCCGATTTCGACCTTGCGGCGGATGTCGGCTGCGACCTCGCGCCGGAGGTCGCCCTCAACCTTGAAGTTTCCTTCAACGTAGTCGCGGAGCTGGACGAGCTCTGCATCGGTGAGGTCCTTCACGCGGGTGTTGGGGCTGATGCCCGTATCCGCGATCGTCTTCTCTGCACGGGTCTTGCCCACGCCGTAGATGTAAGTAAGCGCGATGACTACCCGCTTTTCGCGGGGGATGTCTACGCCAGCGAGACGTGCCATAGAGGCTGTTCTCCTTTGGTGATACCGGAGGTCTGAGCCAAAGCGTACCCGGAAGGTTTTCCGGTCCCCGGCCTCCGTACCGGGGGTGTGCACTGCGCGGATGCGCGGTGCTGCTTTGCCTTAATGAACTGAACTACGCGTGGGGTCGACCTCTAGGAGGCTGATTAACCCTGGCGCTGCTTGTGGCGCGGGTTTTCGCAGATGACGAGAACGTTGCCCTTGCGGCGAACCACCTGGCACTTTTCACAGATCCGCTTCACGCTCGGGTTGACCTTCATGGTTTTCCTTCGAGTTGATTCTTATTTGTAGCGGTAGACAATACGGCCCCGGGTGAGGTCGTACGGGCTGAGTTCCACTACTACCCGGTCCTCAGGAAGGATTCGAATGTAGTGCTGGCGCATCTTTCCCGAGATGTGGGCGAGAACAATGTGACCGTTGGCCAACTCAACGCGGAACATCGCGTTGGGCAGCGCCTCGTTCACAGTGCCTTCAATCTCAATGACACCGTCTTTCTTGGCCATATCCTCCGCTAACGTCGATGCCCACCGCTTGCACGGTGGACGGGTTTGGGTTTTGCTTGTCTGATCCTGCCGCGGCGACGGCTCGTGAGCCGGCGGACCGCCCGGCCCGAAATGGGCACAAAAAGCACAGACAACCAACAGACAACAGTACGCCATGGGCGCGGAGAAGTTAAATCGGCGGCCAGCCGAAGCGGCCGAACTTGCCCGCCCTAGGTCAGCGGGCGGCGGTTCGGTGCGGCTCCCCCGGGCGTCCGGGATTGGAAGCGTCCGGACTCAGGCGCGGACGGGAACCGGGACGACGCCAAGCGGTTCGAGCTTCGACGCTCCGCCGTCCTCGGCGCTGAGCACCCAGATGCCGCCGTCGTGGACGGCCACCGTGTGCTCCCACTGGGAGGCGCGCTTGCCGTCGGTGGTGACCACCGTCCAGTCGTCGTCGAGTACCTTGGTCTCGAGTCCCCCGAGGACGAGCATGGGCTCGATGGCCAAGCAGAGTCCGGGGCGGACTTTCGGCCCGCGGTGGGAGCTGCGGTAGTTCAGGACGTCGGGCTCCTGGTGCATCCGGGTGCCGATGCCGTGTCCCACGTAGTCCTCGAGGATGCCGAGCCGCTGGCCCGGGAGTTCAGAGACGTAGTCGTCGATCGCGGCCCCAATGTCGCCCACGTGCTTGGCACCGGCGAGGGCGGCGATCCCCCGCCACATCGCCTCCTCGGTGACCTGCGATAGGCGCACGTCCTCCTCACGCGGAGTCCCGACGATGGTGGTGCGTGCGGAGTCGGCATGCCAGCCGTTCACGATGGCACCGCCGTCGATGGAGATGATATCCCCGTCCCGCAGCACGTAATCCCCGGGGATGCCGTGGACCACCTCCTCGTTGACCGAGGTGCAGATGCTGGCGGGGAAGCCGTGGTAGCCCAGGAAGTTCGAGGTGGCCCCAGCCTCCCGGAGCACCTCTTCGAACACCGCATTCAGCTCGCGGGTGCTGATCCCCACCCGTGCGGCCGAGACCGCGGCGTCGAGTCCGCGGGACAGCACCAGGCCGGCCTCGCGCATGCTCAGGATCTGGCGGGGTGTCTTGTACTCAATCTTGGGCTGGCGCAAAATGTCCGGCGGCCTAGCTGGCGACCTTGAGCGCGTTCATGACCCGCTCGGTGACCTCGTCGATGCTGCCGATCCCGTTCACCTGGGTGACGATGCCGCGCTCGGTGTACTGCGAGACGACCGGCGCGGTCTGCTCGTGGTACAGGCGCAGCCGGTGCCGGATGACGTCCTGGTTGTCGTCGCTGCGCCCATCGAGGGACGCCCGGCCCAGCAGCCGGCGCACGAGCTCCTCGTCCTCGGCGGTGAGCTGAAGCACCACGTCCAGGCTCGAGGAGTTCTCGGCGAGGATGTCGTCGAGCTCGGCCACCTGGGCGGCCGTGCGCGGGTAGCCGTCGAGCAGGAAGCCGTCCTGCACGTCGTCGGCCTTCAGCCGGTCGCGCACCATGTTGTTGGTGACGCTGTCGGGCACGAAGTCCCCCGCGTCCATGTACTTTTTCGCCTCGACACCCAGGGGCGTCTCGCGCTTGACGTTGTCGCGGAAAATGTCGCCGGTGGAGATGGCGACCACGCCGAGGCGCTCGGAGATGCGTGCGGCCTGCGTTCCCTTGCCCGAACCCGGAGGGCCGATAATCAGCATTCTTGTCATCGGAGGAGCCCTTCGTAGTGGCGCTGCTGGAGCTGCGCGTCGATCTGCTTTACGGTTTCCAGCCCCACGCCCACCATGATCAGGATCGACGTGCCGCCGAACGGGAAGTTCTGGTTGGCGCCGATCGCGACCAGGGCGATGAGCGGGATCAGGGCGACGAGGCCCAGGTAGATCGCGCCCGGCAGGGTGATGCGGGAGAGCACGTACTGCAGGTACTCCGCCGTGGGGCGGCCGGCCCGGATGCCCGGGATGAAGCCGCCGTACTTCTTCATGTTCTCGGAGACCTCGTCCGGGTTGAACGTGATCGCCACGTAGAAGTACGTGAAGAACACAATCATCAGGAAGTACACCGCCATGTACAGCGGGTGGTCACCGGTCGCGAGGTAGGTGGTGATCCAGTTGACCCACTCCGGCGGCGGCGTCTGGCCGTCCGAAGGGGTGTTGAACTGGGCGATCAGCGTCGGCAGGTACAGCATGGAGGACGCGAAGATCACGGGGATCACGCCGGCCATGTTGACCTTGATCGGGATGTAGGTGCTGCTGCCGCCAAGCGTGCGGCGCCCGATCATCCGCTTCGCGTACTGCACGGGGATGCGGCGCTGGGACTGCTCGACGAAGATGACGAGCGCGACGACAACTATGCCCATGAGCATCACGCCCAGGAAAACCGTCCAGCCCTGGGTGCGCAGGATCTCCCCGAGGGAGGTGGGGAAGCTTGCGACGATGGCGGTGAAAATCAGAAGGGACATGCCGTTGCCGACACCCTTTTCGGTGATCAGCTCGCCCATCCACATGATGAGGCCGGTGCCTGCGGTGAGGGTGATGATCAGCAGGATGATCGTGAGCAGGGAGTCGTCCGGGATCAGCGGCACCGGGCAGTCGCCCAGCAGGGCCCCGGAGCGCGCGAGCGACACCAGCGTCGTCGCGTTGAGCAGGCCGAGGGCGATCGTGAGGTAGCGCGTGTACTGGGTCAGGCGTGACTGGCCCTGGGCACCTTCCTCATGGAGTTCCTGGAAGCGGGGAATCACGACGCGCAGCAGCTGCGTGATGATGCTCGCGGTGATGTAGGGGGTGATGCCCAGGGCGAACACCGACACCTGGAGCAGGGCTCCGCCGCTGAACAGGTTGACGAACTCGTAGAGGCCGCCCTGCGTGTTGCCGAGGCTCAGGCACTGCTGGACGTTGCCGTAGTCGACTCCGGGGGCCGGGATGAAGGCGCCGAGCCGGAAGATGGTGATGATGCCCAGCGTGAACAACAGCTTGCGCCGCAAGTCTGGCGTCCGGAATGCCCGGCCAATAGCGCTTAGCAAGCGTCCTCCTGAAGGTCTTGGATGTCCGAAGCGGACAGTACACAACAACCGAGTCTAACGGTCGCAGCCCGGTGTTCTGGAACCGGACGGTGTTGGGTCGGCGCTTAAGCCGGAAAACTCCTGGTGGGCCGGATTGCACCGGCCCACCAAGAGTCTAGTTCCTGGCCGTGGTTGAACACAGCCGGATCACGAGCAGATCTGCCTAGAGCTGGCTGATGGAGCCGCCGGCGGCAGCGATCTTCTCGGCTGCGGTCGAGGAGAAGCGGTGAGCCTTCACATCGACTGCCACGGTGATGTCGCCGGTCCCCAGCACCTTCACGGGCTGGTTCTTGCGCACCGCACCCAGGGCGACGAGCGACTCGACGGTCACGTCGCCACCGTTGGGGTAGAGCTCCGAGATCTTGTCCAGGTTCACGACCTGGAACTCGACGCGGAACGGGTTCTTGAACCCGCGCAGCTTGGGCAGACGCATGTGCAGCGGCAGCTGGCCGCCTGCGAATCCTGCCTTCACCTGGTAGCGGGCTGCGGTTCCCTTGGTGCCACGGCCTGCCGTCTTACCCTTCGAACCTTCACCACGGCCCACACGGGTCTTCTTGGTTTTGGCTCCGGGGGCCGGACGCAGGTGGTGGACCTTCAGAGCGTGGACGCGCTCCGTCTTTCCTTCGGCTACAGCCGTTGTCTTTTCCTCTGCCATTACTTGGCCTCCTCAACCTTCAAGAGGTGCGGAACCGTGTTGACCATGCCGACGGTCACAGCATCGGCTTCACGGACCACGGTGTGGCCGATCCGCTTCAGTCCGAGGGACCGCAGGGTGTCGCGCTGGTTCTGCTTGCCGCCAATGGCGGACTTGATCTGAGTGATCTGCAGCTTCGCCGTGCTCACCTGCACGCGCTTGGGAGTGATCGCGGTCATTACGCACCTACCTTCTGTGCTGCGATGGCGCGGAGCATCTGGTGCGAGGCAACCTCGTCCAGGGGCAGGCCACGGCGGGCAGCCACGGCCTGGGGCTCTTCGAGCCGCTGCAGCGCGTCAACGGTCGCGTGAACGATGTTGATGGCGTTGGAGGAACCGAGGGACTTCGACAGGACGTCGTGGATGCCGGCGCACTCGAGGATCGCGCGGACCGGACCACCGGCGATAACACCGGTACCCGGGGACGCGGGACGAAGGAGCACGACGCCGGCAGCGGCTTCACCCTGCACCAGGTGCGGGATGGTTCCACCGATGCGCGGGACGCGGAACATCGTCTTCTTGGCTTCCTCGACGGCCTTCTGGATAGCCGAGGGAACTTCCTTGGCCTTTCCGTAGCCGACGCCGACCATGCCGTTGCCGTCGCCTACCACCACGAGGGCGGTGAAGCTGAAGCGGCGGCCGCCCTTGACGACCTTGGCGACGCGGTTGATGGTGACGACGCGCTCAATGAACTTGTCCTTGTCGTCACGGCCGCCGTCGCGCCCGTCGCGGCCACCACGGCCGCCACGGTCGCTCTTGCCGCCACGCTCGCCGCCGCGCCCGCTTCCGCGGGAGCCACGGTCGCCTCGGCTGTCGGCCGATGCGGTCTCAGTCGAACCGGCAGCCGGGGCGTCGGTTGCTGGCTGCTCTGTAGCCGTATTCAATGGCGCTTCCTTTGCCTTGTTTTCTTCGGTCACAGTGACAGCCCACCTTCGCGTGCGCCGTCTGCGATGGCCGCGACACGGCCGTGGTACTTGTTACCGCCGCGGTCGAAAACGACAGCTTCGATACCGGCAGCCTTCGCGCGCTCTGCGACGAGCCCGCCAACACGCTTGGCCTTGGCGGTCTTGTCGCCGTCAAAGGCACGCAGGTCCGCTTCGAGCGTCGAGGCGGAAGCCACGGTGATGCCCTTGGTGTCGTCGACGACCTGCACGAATACGTGCCGGGCCGAACGGTTGACGACCAGGCGCGGACGGACCGCGGTCCCCGAGACGCGCTTGCGCACGCGCAGGTGGCGGCGTCCGCGGGAGGCGGACTTGCTCTTGGAGGAGCGCTTCTTATTGATGCTGATTGCCATGGTTACTTACCGGCCTTTCCGACCTTGCGGCGGATGATCTCGCCTGCATAGCGGATGCCCTTGCCCTTGTACGGGTCGGGCTTGCGCAGCTTGCGGATGTTTGCAGCGACCTCGCCGACCTGCTGCTTGTTGATGCCCGACACCGAAAGCTTGGTGGGGGAATCGACAGTCAGGACAATGCCCTCGGGGGCCTTGACGGCAACCGGGTGGCTGTAGCCCAGAGCGAACTCCAGGTCGCTTCCCTTGGCCTGGACACGGTAACCCGTACCCACGATCTCAAGGTTCTTCTTGTACCCCTCGGTGACTCCGACAATCATGTTGGAGATCAGCGTGCGGGTGAGGCCGTGCAATGAGCGTGAAACACGCTCGTCATTGGGCCGGCTGACGGTGAGAGTGCTGTCCTCGAGCGAGACCTCGATCGGGCTGGGCACGGTGTGGCTCAGCTCGCCCTTGGATCCCTTGACGGAGACTTCACTGCCGTTGACCTTGACCTCAACACCTGCAGGTACGGTGATGGGGAGACGTCCAATACGTGACATTTTTCTTTCCCTTCCCGCTACCAGACGTAGGCGAGGACTTCCCCACCCACACCCTTCTTGGATGCCTGGCGGTCCGTGAGCAGACCGGAGGACGTGGACAGGATGGCAATTCCCAGGCCGCCCAGCACGTGGGGCAGGTTGGTGGACTTCGCGTAAACGCGGAGGCCCGGCTTGGAGATGCGGCGGATGCCGGCGATGGACCGCTGGCGGTCCGGGCCGAACTTGAGGTCGATGGTCAGCTTCTTGCCGACCTCCGCTTCCTCTTCCTTCCAGCCGGCGATGTAGCCTTCGGCCTTCAGGATGTCGGCTACGCGAGCCTTGAGCTTGCTGTACGGCATCGACACGGAGTCGTGGTACGCCGAGTTTGCATTGCGCAGACGCGTGAGCATGTCTGCGACAGGATCTGTCATTGTCATGTGGGCTCTTGCCCTTCCTCGTAACGGTTTCCGGGTCCCGGGTCAGGAACGGGCTTTCGCTCGCCCCGGCCGGAACGGACCTGCAACGTAGTTAGATTAATCTTCGGATTTGAACGGGAAGCCAAGCGCCTTCAGCAGCGCGCGGCCCTCGGCGTCGGTCTTGGCTGTGGTGACGACGGTGATGTCCATGCCACGCACGCGGTCGATACGGTCCTGGTCGATCTCGTGGAACATCGACTGCTCCGTGAGGCCGAAGGTGTAGTTGCCGTTGCCGTCGAACTGCTTGCCGTTGAGGCCGCGGAAGTCGCGGATACGGGGCAGGGCGAGGGTCACCAGGCGGTCGACGAATTCCCACATGCGGTCGCCGCGCAGCGTCGCGTGGGCGCCGATGGGCATACCCTCACGAAGCTTGAACTGGGCGATGGACTTGCGGGCCTTGGTCACCTGGGGCTTCTGGCCGGTGATCGCGGTGAGGTCCTTGACGGCGCCGTCGATGAGCTTGGAGTCCTTGGCGGCATCTCCAACACCCATGTTTACGACAACCTTCACCAGGCGGGGAACCTGGTTGACGTTGGCGTAGCTGAACTCTTCCTGCAGGGCAGACTTGATTTCAGCGGCGTAGCGGGCCTTGAGGCGAGGGAGAACCTTGGTCTCTGCGGTTTCAACAGTCATTACAGATCCTTCCCTGATGACTTGGCCACGCGGATGCGGACGGTGCGCTGCCGGCCGTCGCGCTCGACGGTCTCGGTGCGGTAGCCCACGCGGGTCGGCTTCTTGGTCTCGGGGTCGACGATGGCAACGTTGCTGATGTGCAGCGGTGCCTCGACGACCTGGATTCCGCCGCCGTGGCTGTGGCCCTCGTGCTGGGTGGCCTTGGTGTGCTTGGTGATCCGGTTGATGCCCTCGACGAGCACGCGGTTGGTCTCCGGGAACACCTTCAGGACCTTGCCCTGCTTTCCGCGGTCGCCGCCGCGCTCCTGCTTGGCTCCGGTGATGACCTGAACCAGGTCACCCTTCTTGATCTTGAGCTTTCCAGTCTTCTGTGCCATGGGCTAGAGCACCTCCGGCGCCAGTGAAATGATCTTCATGAAACGCTTGTCGCGCAGTTCGCGGCCGACAGGGCCGAAGATACGGGTACCGCGGGGGTCGCCGTCGTTCTTCAGGATCACTGCTGCGTTTTCATCAAACTTGATGTAGGAACCGTCCGCGCGGCGGCGTTCCTTCTTGGTGCGGACGATGACCGCCTTGACGACGTCGCCCTTCTTGACGTTGCCGCCGGGGATTGCGTCCTTGACGGTGGCGACGATTACGTCGCCGATGCCTGCGTAGCGGCGTCCGGATCCTCCGAGAACACGGATGGTCAAGATTTCCTTGGCCCCCGTGTTGTCGGCGACCTTGAGCCGCGACTCCTGCTGAATCACTTATTACTCCTGTCGTCGCGCTGGTTCTCTCATCGAGCCTTGCGGAACGGATATGGGTGGGCCCCGTAATACTGGTACTCAGCACAAACGCGCGCCGAAACGCGCTGCGGTTTAGAGCGGATTTGTGTTGAACAAGATCATCGGGCTTTTGCCTATTTGCCGGTGTGAGGGCATGCGCCAGCCCACCAGACAGACAAGATTCTTATCATATCGCGAAAATGCCCCGGACACGAATCGTGTCCGGGGCATCTGCGCAGCTGGTGCTACTTGGCCTTTTCGATAACCTCGACCAGGCGCCACCGCTTGGTGGCGGACAGCGGCCGGGTCTCCGAGATCAGAACCATGTCGCCGATGCCGGCGGTGTTCTGCTCGTCGTGGGCCTTGACCTTGGACGTACGGCGGATGACCTTGCCGTACAGGCCGTGCTTCACGCGGTCCTCGACCTGGACGGTGATGGTCTTCTCCATCTTGTCCGAAACGACGTAGCCACGGCGGACCTTGCGGTACCCGCGTGCCTCGGCGTCGGTCACGGCTGCGTTTTCGCTCTTCTGCTCACTCATTTGGCGTCCTCCTCAGAAGCCTCGGTGTCCACGGACTTGGCGTCCTTAGTGGAGGCCTTCTTGGATTTCTTGGCCGGCTTTTCCTCGGTCTTTGCTTCCTCAACGGTCACAACGACGTCGGGCCGGATGCCCAGCTCGCGCTCACGCAGCACCGTGTAGATGCGGGCGATGTCGCGCTTGACCAGGCGCAGGCGGCCATGGCTCTCCAGCTGGCCGGTGGCCGACTGGAAGCGGAGGTTGAACAGCTCCTCCTTGGCCTTGCGGAGCTCCTCGACGAGACGATCCTTGTCGAACCCGTCAAGCTGATCCGTTGCTAGTTCCTTTGAACCCAATGCCATGCTATTCACCACCCTCACGACGCACGATGCGTGCCTTCAACGGCAGCTTGTGGATCGCGAGGCGCAGGGCTTCGCGGGCTACCTCTTCGGAAACACCGGACAGTTCAAAGAGAACCCGTCCCGGCTTGACGTTGGCCACCCACCACTCGGGCGAACCCTTACCGGAACCCATGCGGGTTTCGGCAGGCTTCTTGGTCAACGGGCGGTCCGGATAGATGTTGATCCAGACCTTGCCGCCACGCTTGATGTGGCGGGTCATGGCGATACGGGCCGACTCGATCTGGCGGTTGGTGACGTATGCCGGGCTCAGAGCCTGGATACCCCATTCGCCAAAGCTGACCTCGGTGCCGCCGGTCGCAGCGCCGGAACGACCCGGGTGGTGCTGCTTACGGAACTTGACTCGACGTGGGATAAGCATTTAAGCCTGTCCTCCTTCAGCCGCTGCGGGTGCTGCGGCGGTTTCGGCGGGTGCAGCTGCCGGCGCCTCGGCGGCGGGACGGCGGCGGCGGTCTCCACCGCGGTCGCGGTCGCCACCGGCGGGGCCACGGCCCGGACGGTCTCCGCCACGGCCGCGCGACGGAGCTGCCGCAGCCTGGGCTGCCAGTTCCTTCGCGGTGACGTCACCCTTGTAGATCCAGACCTTCACGCCGATGCGGCCGAAGGTGGTCTTGGCTTCGAAGAACCCGTAGTCGATGTTCGCGCGGAGGGTGTGCAGGGGCACACGGCCTTCGCGGTAGAACTCCGAGCGGCTCATTTCGGCGCCACCCAGGCGGCCGGAGCACTGGACACGGATGCCCTTGGCTCCTGCGCGCTGTGCCGACTGCATTGCCTTCTTCATCGCGCGGCGGAAGGCCACGCGGGAGGAAAGCTGCTCGGCGACGCCCTGGGCGACAAGCTGAGCCTCGATCTCGGGGTTCTTGACCTCGAGGATGTTCAGCTGAACCTGCTTGCCGGTGAGCTTTTCGAGCTCGCCGCGGATGCGGTCCGCTTCGGCGCCGCGGCGGCCGATGACGATGCCCGGGCGTGCCGTGTGGATGTCCACGCGGACACGGTCGCGGGTGCGCTCGATCTCGACCTTTGCGATGCCGGCGCGGTCCATGCCCGTGGACATGAGCTGGCGGATCTTGATGTCCTCGCGGACGAAGTCCCTGTAGCGCTGGCCCGGCTTGTTGCTGTCAGCAAACCAGTGAGACCTGTGGTCCGTGGTGATGCCGAGTCGGAACCCGTGCGGGTTTACTTTCTGTCCCACTTAGCGGACCTCCACTTTCTCAGGGGTAGCTACTACAACTGTGATGTGGCTGGTCCGCTTGTTGATGCGGAACGCGCGGCCCTGGGCACGCGGACGGAACCGCTTCATCGTGGGGCCCTCATCGACAAATGCTTCGCTGATGACCAGGTCGCCCTCGTCGAAGGCAACGCCATCGCGGTCCGCGAGAACGCGGGCGTTGGCCATTGCCGACTGAACTACCTTGAATACCGGCTCTGAAGCAACCTGTGGGGCAAACTTCAGAATAGCCAGAGCCTCATTCGCCTGCTTACCACGAACAAGGTTGACGACGCGCCGGGCCTTCATAGGCGTTACGCGGATATGACGCGCAATTGCCTTGGCTTCCATTGCTTTCCTTCTCTCGTCTTAGCCGTAAAAGCCAGCGCCTAGCGGCGCTTGCCCTTGCGGTCGTCCTTAACATGGCCGCGGAAGGTCCGCGTAGGAGCGAATTCGCCGAGCTTGTGCCCGACCATCGACTCGGTGACAAACACCGGAATGTGCTTGCGTCCGTCGTGCACCGCGATCGTGTGCCCGAGCATGTCGGGGACGATCATGGAGCGGCGGGACCACGTCTTGATGACGTTCTTTGTGCCCGATTCGTTCTCGCGAGCGACCTTTACGTAAAGGTGCTGATCGACGAAGGGGCCTTTCTTCAGGCTGCGTGGCATGTTCCCAGGCTCCTATCGCTTGTTCTTGCCGGAACGACGGCGACGCACAATGAGTGAATCGCTTTCCTTGTTGGGACGGCGGGTGCGTCCCTCTGCCTTGCCGTTGGGGTTGACCGGGTGGCGTCCACCGGAGGTCTTACCTTCACCACCACCATGGGGGTGGTCGACGGGGTTCATGGCCACACCACGGACGGTCGGGCGGATGCCCTTCCAGCGGTTACGGCCGGCCTTGCCCCAGTTGATGTTCGACTGCTCGGCGTTGCCGACCTCGCCGACCGTTGCACGGCAGCGGACGTCGACGTTGCGGATTTCACCGGAGGGCAGACGCAGCTGGGCGAAGCGGCCTTCCTTGGCGACGAGCTGGACGGACGCACCGGCGGAGCGGGCCATCTTGGCGCCGCCGCCCGGACGGAGCTCCACAGCGTGGATGACCGTACCAACGGGGATGTTGCGCAGCGGAAGGTTGTTGCCGGGCTTGATGTCAGCCCCGGCGCCGGCCTCGACGAAGTCGCCCTGCTTGAGCTTGTTCGGCGCAACGATGTAGCGCTTGGTGCCATCAACGTAGTGCAGGAGAGCGATGCGCGCCGTGCGGTTGGGATCGTATTCGATCTCAGCTACGCGGGCGTCAACGCCGTCCTTGTCGTGGCGGCGGAAGTCGATCAGACGGTACTGACGCTTGTGTCCACCACCCTTGTGACGGGTCGTGATCTTGCCGGTGTTGTTACGGCCGCCCTTCTTGGGGAGCGGACGCACCAGGGACTTCTCCGGTGTCGATCGTGTGATTTCTGCGAAGTCGGCAACGCTGGAGCCGCGGCGGCCCGGCGTTGTCGGCTTGTATTTACGGATTCCCATGTGTCATTTCCTCGTTAAAGTGGTCTCCGCTCTAGGCGAGCGGACCGCCGAAGATGTCGATTGTGCCTTCTTTGAGGGACACAATGGCACGCTTGGTGCCCTTGCGCTGTCCCCAGCCGAACTTGGTGCGCTTGCGCTTACCGACACGGTTGATGGTGTTGATCGAGTCGACCTTGACGGAGAAAATCTTCTCCACGGCCAGCTTGATCTCTTCCTTGTTGGAACGCGGGTCGACCAGGAAGGTGTACTTACCTTCGTCGATCAGGCCGTAGCTCTTTTCCGAGACGACGGGTGCAATGACGACGTCGCGCGGATCCTTTGCGATGCTGCCGCTCACTTGGCCTCCTCCTTCGATGTTGCGTCGGCCGACTGGACGAACTCGTCGTAGGCGGCCTTCGTGAAGATCACATCGTCGGAAACCAGCACGTCGTACGTGTTGAGCTGGTCAACGTACAGCACGTGAACCCCGGGGACGTTGCGTACCGACAGGGCCGATACGTCGTTGGCGCGCTCGATGACCACGAGCAGGTTGGGCCGCTCGGAGATCGAACGCAGCGTCTCGATGGCACCCTTGGTCGACGGCTTGTCGCCGGCCACCAGGGACTCAAGAACGTGGATGCGGCCGTTGCGGGCGCGGTCCGAGAGGGCTCCGCGCAGGGCGGCGGCCTTCATCTTCTTGGGGGTGCGCTGGCTGTAGTCGCGGGGCGTGGGCCCGTGGACAACGCCACCACCGGTCATGTGCGGGGCGCGGATCGAACCCTGGCGTGCGCGGCCGGTGCCCTTCTGCTTGAACGGCTTGCGGCCTGCACCGCTCACCTCGGCGCGGGTCTTGGTCTTGTGGGTACCCTGACGGGCAGCCGCAAGCTGGGCCACGACAACCTGGTGCAGCAGCGGCACGTTCGTCTGAACGTCGAAGATCTCGGCGGGGAGATCGACCTTTACTGTTTGGACAGCCATCTGGCTATGCTCCCTTCACGGCAGTGCGTACGAGGACGACCTGGCCGCGGGCGCCGGGTACAGCGCCCTTGATCAGCAGCAGCGACTTCTCGGCGTCCACGCCGTGAACCGTGAGGTTCAGCGTGGTCTGGCGAACGGCGCCCATGCGGCCTGCCATTTTCATGCCCCGGAAGACGCGGCTGGGGGTGGACGCACCACCGATGGAGCCGGGCTTGCGGTGGTTCTTGTGGGCACCGTGCGAGGCACCGACGCCGTGGAAACCGTGGCGCTTCATGACGCCGGCAAAGCCCTTGCCCTTGGTGGTGCCGATAACGTCGACCGTCTGGCCGGCAGCGAACATCTCAACGGAGAGTTCCTGGCCCAGCTCGTAGGTGTCGGCGTCGGCGGTGCGCAGCTCGACCACGTGACGGCGCGGGGTGACCCCGGCCTTGTCGAAGTGGCCAGCCAGCGGCTTGGTCACCTTGCGGGGGTCGATCTGGCCGAAGCCGATCTGCACGGCGCTGTAGCCGTCCTTGTCCGCGGTGCGCAGCTGCGTGATGACGTTCGAGTCCGCCTGGACGACGGTGACAGGAACGAGGATGTTGTTCTCATCCCAGACCTGGGTCATGCCGAGCTTGATGCCCAGCAGGCCCTTGACCTGGCGCGTAAGTGAAGTAGACATGTGTATCCGCTCTCCCTTACAGCTTGATTTCGATGTTCACGTCCGCAGGCAGGTCGAGACGCATCAGCGAATCAACGGCCTTAGGCGTGGGGTCAATGATGTCGATCAGACGCTTGTGAGTCCGCATTTCAAAGTGCTCACGGCTGTCCTTGTACTTGTGCGGGGACCGGATCACAACGAAAACGTTCTTCTCCGTCGGCAGCGGCACGGGGCCAACTACCGTAGCGCCTGCGCGCGTCACCGTCTCAACGATCTTCCGCGCTGAAACATCAATGACCTCGTGGTCATATGACTTCAGCCGGATGCGGATCTTCTGTCCCGCCATGGCGTCTCGACTCTCTCTCTACATGAAAACTGCCGGGGGCAGTTCCGGTACGTACATTGTCTGCGCCCGTTGTTCGGCGCTCCCCCACAGGCTGAATCCGGACGATTCCGGGTTCCTCACCCTGCTGAGGATCCGACCCCCGCGCTCGGGCGTGTCGCGTTTTTCTCGACACGCACAGTCCGCGCATATCAGCCAGGCTGAACGGGATGGATTATATTTGGGCCACGCTGACCGGTGAACCTTGACCCTGCATCAGGCATTATCCTGACCGGGACCCGGGTCTCAAACCGCACGCGCAAGCACTTGAACAACTTGTCTAGTCTGGCAGAGATACCGTGCAAACGCCAATCCGCGGGGATTTCCAGTCCTCCGGGCGGCGTGTCGTCTGCGGCGCGCGGAGGTGACGGGCCTCTCCCCCGCCCGGCCGCAGTGCGTCGGGTGCCGCGCCGGGCGGAGGGCGTGTCGACGCCCCCCTGCTGCGCCCGATCACGACCCGCGCGCCCAGTCCCGGCCAGCGCACCCGAAAGCGACCTGCGGACCGGAAATATCGCGTCGGTTTGTCGTTTGTGGGTCCGCACATCGCGACCGCACGCGCTGCGACGTGCGCCTGGTCCACCGACCGACGCCGTGCTGGCCGGAGCTGTCACCCCACTCGCCGCGCCCAAGCACCACCAACACGCGCCAATGCGACCACCACGCCCGAATACGACATGCGGACCGGAAATAATGGGGCAGCTTGTCGTTTTCGGGTCCGCGTCGCCACCACACGCTCCGTGACCTGGACCGCGCGCCATCTACGCCACTCTCGAGAGCGGCTTCGTCCTCGTTGGCCGTACCCGCGCACGATTAACACGCCCGAAAGCGACCTGCGGATCGGAAATATCAGGTTAGGTTGTCGCTTAAGGGCAAGTGCGTCGACGCGCTCCAGAGAGTCAGGTGGTTCTATCCTTGGGCGCGAAGTACACGTCCCGGCATGACCGGACGCCCAGCAACAAGGCCGGCCGAGGCGAGAAGGTCGCGCAAGAGTGCTGGATTGCGAAGGTCTTCCCACGTCCAGCGGACCACCCGCAGCCCCAGGGCCCGCAACCGGTCTTCCCTGCGCTTTTCCTCGACGACGACCTCGCTGGGGGTCCTGCCATTGAGGAACTCCGGCTTCGAGTACTTCACTAGCCCATCGAACTCCCCTATGAGACGCGCCTGCGGCCAGTAGAAGTCGACTCGGCCAATGACTCCCCGCGGATCGGTGAACACCCGCTGCAGCTCAGGCGCCGGAAAGCCCATCACCATCATCTGCACCCGGCTCAATGACTCCCCCGGCGACTCTGCGTCGCCGCGGGCAAAATCGAGCACCGCTGAAACCCGTGTCCGGGCTGCAGCCGACCGTGTCATCTGCACCAGCTCGGAAACCTTGCCCAAATCAGTCATTCCCCGACGCAGCGCGTCATCGAGAGCGAGGACGCCGGCGGAGAAACCCGAACCGGCGGCGAGTGCGACGACCGTCGACTCGAGCGAAGTCACTCTCAGGCCGGAAATGTGGACCACTGAGGGCTCAACCATGGAGCTGCAGTGACGCCGGACCCCTCCGCGCGAGTGCGCCGAGCCGTCGGCGCTCTGCTGGACATGCACGTCCGAAGGGACCGTGACGAGCGGTAGTCCATGAACCAGCGCCGCCGTTTCACGGCAAAAGACGGGTGGGCGGTGCGCTGCCAGGTGCACGGCCAGGACCCTCATTCGATAGCGGTCCCATCGATCGAGGGCAGCCCACCTTTCGCTGGTGACATATAGCCCCTGTCGGATCCGCACCAGTTCTCCTGCTGCGCAACTCCGCTGAAGCGATCGGGAGCTCCGGCCCTGGGCCGAGAGTTCGGCGGTCGACAGCAGGAAGGTTCTGAGCGTGGAATACGTCGTCATGCCTCAACATTGACGGCCAAGCGCCACTCCGCCGGCCACCGTCGTCGTTATGTGGACCAGCAACTGCATCCGGGTCGGGATGGGCCCGGCGGTACACCTGCCGTTAGACGTCGCCGCTGCCGTTTGCAGGATCGGAGACGGATCAGGGCGCGGAACCCTTTCCGGGACTACCGGACCGGCAGCTCCACGACCGCGTGCGACCGCCGTACCCAACTGCGACAAACAGGCCTGACAAGACCGGCCCCGTCGACGTTTTCGGGTACGTGGGACGCAACCGGATGCGGAAACGTCTCTCCCCGGTGCCCCGCATACACGGTGGCCGCCCGCCGGCAGTTCCCCCAACCCTGCTGATCACGACGGGCGGACCCGATTGCGACAAACAGACCGCACAAAACCCGTGCCGCCGTCGCTTTCGGGTACGTGGGACGCAACCGCGCCGAACCTTTCGCGGGAGGTATCCGCCGGCCGCCGTCCCCACGCCAGCCCGCCCCCGGGCACACAAAAGGGCCCCGCTGCCGAAGCAGCGGGGCCCTTCCGTTAAGACTCAGGCAGTCGGAAGACTACTTGATGATCTTGGTGACACGTCCCGAACCAACGGTGCGGCCGCCTTCGCGGATAGCGAAGCCGAGGCCCTCTTCCATTGCGATCGGCTGGATGAGCGCAACGGTCATCTCAGTGTTGTCGCCGGGCATAACCATTTCAGTGCCCTCGGGGAGGGTGATGACGCCGGTTACGTCCGTGGTGCGGAAGTAGAACTGCGGGCGGTAGTTCGAGTAGAACGGGTTGTGACGCCCGCCCTCATCCTTGGCCAGGATGTAGACGTTGGCCTCGAAATCGGTGTGCGGGGTGATCGAACCCGGCTTGACGATAACCTGGCCGCGCTCGACATCTTCGCGCTTGATGCCGCGGAGCAGCAGGCCACAGTTCTCGCCGGCCCATGCTTCGTCGAGCTGCTTGTGGAACATCTCGATACCGGTAACCGTGGTCTTCTGGACCGGACGGATGCCGACGATCTCGACCTCGGAGTTGATCTTCAGGGTTCCACGCTCGGCGCGGCCCGTAACAACGGTGCCACGGCCGGTGATGGTGAAGACGTCCTCGACGGGCATGAGGAAGGGCTTGTCCTTGTCGCGGATCGGGTCCGGAACGGACTCGTCCACAGCAGCCATCAGGTCCTCGACGGACTTGACCCACTGGGCGTCGCCCTCGAGGGCCTTCAGGCCGGAAACGCGGACGACAGGAGCTTCGTCACCGTCGAAGCCCTGCGCGCTGAGCAGCTCGCGGACCTCCATCTCGACGAGGTCAAGCAGTTCCTCGTCTTCGACCATGTCGGACTTGTTCAGCGCGACCAGCAGGTAGGGAACACCAACCTGGCGGGCGAGCAGAACGTGCTCGCGGGTCTGGGCCATCGGACCGTCGGTGGCGGCAACAACGAGGATGGCGCCATCCATCTGAGCCGCACCGGTGATCATGTTCTTGATGTAGTCAGCGTGACCGGGAGCGTCTACGTGTGCGTAGTGGCGCTTCTCAGTCTGGTACTCAACATGCGAGATGTTGATGGTGATGCCGCGCTGCTTCTCCTCGGGAGCCGAGTCGATCGACGCGAAGTCACGCTGCTCGTTGAGAGTGGGGTACTTGTCGTAAAGCACCTTGGAAATGGCAGCCGTCAACGTGGTCTTTCCATGGTCAACGTGACCGATGGTGCCGATGTTAACGTGCGGCTTAGTCCGCTCGAACTTTGCCTTCGCCACGGGTTCCTCCTAGAACGTTTGAGAAGATTTGCTTCCCAGCCGCGCTTTTCGCAGCTGAAACTCATGCAAGTCTACTTGGGGGCTTTGGTTTTCTTGAAATTGCAGGGTACTGCCGGCCCCGGGGGGCCGTTGGCTGGAGCGGGGCCGGCGGACGGAATGTCCGCCGGCCCCCACCGGATGCCTCAGTCGTTGCCGACCGGGGATCCGAAGTTACTCACCGCGGGTCTTCTGGATGATCTCGTCGGCAACAGCCTTGGGGACCTCCGAGTAGCTGTCGAACTGCATCGAGTACACGGCGCGGCCCTGGGTCTTGGACCGCAGGTCGCCGATGTAACCGAACATTCCGGACAGGGGCACGAGGGCGCGGATGACCTTTACGCCGCTTGCGTCCTCCATGGACTGCATCTGGCCGCGGCGGGAGTTCAGGTCGCCGATGACTTCGCCCATGTACTCCTCGGGCGTACGGACCTCAACATCCATGAGCGGTTCGAGCAGCACCGGCTGCGCCATCCGAGCGGCTTCCTTGAACGCCATGCGACCGGCGATCTTGAATGCCATTTCAGAGGAGTCGACGTCGTGGTACGCGCCGTCAAGCAGCGTCGCCTTGATGCCGACGACCGGGTAGCCGGCGAGCACGCCGTCGTTGAGGGCATCCTGGATGCCTGCATCAACGCTGGGGATGTACTCGCGCGGAACGCGTCCACCGGTGACCTTGTTGTCGAAGGTGTACAGCTCGCCTTCGGCGGTGTCCAGCGGCTCGATCGCGATCTGGATCTTCGCGAACTGACCCGAACCACCGGTCTGCTTCTTGTGCGTGTAGTCGTGCTTGGCGACCGTGCGCTTGATCGTCTCGCGGTAGGCGACCTGAGGCTTGCCCACGTTCGCCTCGACCTTGAACTCGCGGCGCATGCGGTCCACCAGGATGTCCAGGTGGAGCTCGCCCATGCCGGCGATGATCGTCTGTCCGGTGTCCTCGTTGAGGGAGACCTGGAAGGTCGGGTCCTCGGCCGAGAGCTTCTGGATAGCCGTCGACAGCTTCTCCTGGTCGCCCTTGGTCTTGGGCTCGATCGCAACCGAGATCACGGGCTCCGGGAAGCTCATGGACTCGAGGACGATCTGGCTGCCGGCGTCGGAGAGGGTGTCACCGGTGGTGGTGTCCTTCAGCCCGATCGCTGCGTAGATGTGGCCGGCCAGTGCCTCGTCAACAGGGTTCTCCTTGTTGGCGTGCATCTGGAACAGCTTGCCGATGCGCTCCTTCTTGCCCTTGGTGGAGTTGACCACCTGGGTGCCGGCGGAGACCTGCCCGGAGTACACCCGGATGAAGGTCAGCTGGCCGAAGAACGGGTGGGTCGCAACCTTGAACGCCAGGGCCGAGAACGGCTCCTCGGTGCTCGGCTTGCGGGTCATCTCGACGGTCTCGTCGCGGGGGTCGTGACCGACCATGGCGGGAACGTCGAGCGGGGACGGCAGGTAGTCGACGACGGCGTCAAGCATCGGCTGGACGCCGCGGTTCTTGAACGCCGAGCCGCAGAGGATCGGGTAGACCTCGGAGGCGATCGTCATCTTGCGGATGCCGGCCTTGATTTCCTCGACGGTGAGTTCTTCACCCTCGAGGTACTTGCCCATGAGGTTGTCAGAGGACTCTGCAACGGTCTCGACGAGCGCGGCGCGGTATTCCTCGGCCTTTTCCTGAAGATCGGCGGGGATCTCCTGGACCTCGTACTTGGCACCCATCGTCACGTCGCCCTTGGCGTCGCCCGGCCAGACCAGGGCGCGCATTTCGATCAGGTCGACGACGCCGATGAAGTCGTTCTCGGCACCGATGGGCAGCTGGAGGACCAGCGGCTTGGCGCCGAGGCGGCTGATGATGGTGTCGACGGTGAAGTAGAAGTCGGCACCCAGCTTGTCCATCTTGTTGACGAAGCAGATGCGGGGAACTTCATACTTGTCGGCCTGGCGCCAGACGGTCTCGGACTGGGGCTCAACGCCCTCCTTGCCGTCGAACACGGCGACGGCGCCGTCGAGGACGCGCAGTGAGCGCTCAACCTCGACGGTGAAGTCAACGTGGCCGGGGGTGTCGATGATGTTGATCTGGTTGTTGTGCCAGAAGCTGGTCACGGCGGCAGACGTGATGGTGATGCCGCGTTCCTTCTCCTGTTCCATCCAGTCGGTCGTCGAGGCGCCGTCGTGGGTCTCGCCGATCTTGTGGTTTACACCCGTGTAGAACAGGATGCGCTCGGTAGTAGTGGTCTTGCCGGCATCGATGTGCGCCATGATGCCGATATTGCGGACCTTTGTAAGGTCTGTAAGCACGTCCTGTGCCACGGTGTCTCCCTTTTGACGAAGATGGAGTTCTGCTGGACCCCCGGGCGGGAACTGCCGATCGGCAGGCCCCGCCGGGAGCTCGTTTTACCAGCGGTAGTGTGCGAAGGCCTTGTTGGACTCGGCCATCTTGTGCGTGTCTTCGCGGCGCTTGACTGCGGCGCCGAGGCCGTTGGAGGCGTCGAGGATCTCGTTCTGCAGACGCTCGGTCATCGTCTTCTCGCGGCGGGCCTTGGAGTACCCGACCAGCCAGCGGAGGGCGAGGGCGGTCGAACGCCCCGGCTTGACCTCGACGGGCACCTGGTAGGTGGCGCCACCGACACGGCGTGAGCGGACCTCGAGGGTCGGCTTGACGTTGTCCATTGCCTTCTTCAGTGCTGCGACGGGGTCGCCGCCGGACTTGGCGCGTGCGCCTTCGAGTGCACCGTAGACGATGCGCTCGGCGGTGGACTTCTTGCCGTCGACGAGGACCTTGTTGATCAGCTGAGTGACCAGGGGGGAACCGTAGACGGGATCTACAACGAGCGGCCGCTTCGGGGCCGGGCCCTTACGAGGCATATTACTTCTTCTCCATCTTTGCGCCGTAGCGGCTGCGGGCCTGCTTACGGTTCTTGACGCCCTGGGTATCCAGCGCCCCACGGACAATCTTGTAACGGACACCCGGGAGGTCCTTCACACGTCCGCCGCGCACCAGCACGATGGAGTGTTCCTGAAGGTTGTGCCCAACACCGGGGATGTAGGCGGTGACTTCGATGCCGCCGTTGAGACGCACGCGGGCAACCTTGCGGAGCGCGGAGTTCGGCTTCTTCGGGGTGGTCGTGTAGACGCGGGTGCAGACGCCGCGCTTCATCGGGCTGCCCTTCAGTGCGGGCGCCTTGGTCTTGGCGACCTTCGGTGACCGGCCCTTGCGGACCAGCTGGTTAATCGTAGGCACTTTCGTGTTCTCCGTAATGTCTCGGATGAGTTCTCTGTTAGCCCGACCCTGCGGTCATCCGGAACCACATGGGCAGCGGACCACCCGTGAGCGGGGGTTCTCAGTCGTTTGGCGCCGCCTGACAAGCTGCCGCAAAACGACCGTAGGCGTGCAAAAATGTGGCATTCGTTGTACAAGATCCCTACAACACGGAGATACGTTTCGCAACGCCAATCCACTGCCACACAAACAATTGAGGTCAAGTCTATCAGAGATTGGGCCGCGGCCGCGCCGCTCCCCCTGCCCGGGCCCGGAAACGCGCGGATGCACGCGGTGGAATGCGCCGCTGACGGCGGCCCGTAAAGCAGGGACGACGGCGGCGGCGGGTAAGGCCCGAGCGGCGGCAGTCGGCACCCGGGACAACGGCGGCCGGGGCCGGACGCGCGCCCCGGACCCCCGAGACCAGGACCGGACCCGGGAACGGCGAAGGCCCCGGACCGTTTCCGGTCCGGGGCCTTCGCCGTGTTCTACCGCTGCTCGCGCAGCGCGGGCTTCCTAGCGGAAGTCGTTGCCGAGGTCGTAGTCATCCAGGGGGATGGCGTGGAACTCGGGGTTCATTCCGCCCTCGACGCCGGCGTAGTCGAAGTCGCTGAACGCGCTCGGACCGGTGAAGAGGTTGGCCTTGGCTTCCTCGGTGGGCTCGACCGTGATCTTCGTGTAGCGGTCCAGGCCGGTTCCGGCCGGGATGAGCTTACCGATGATCACGTTCTCCTTCAGGCCCAGCAGCGGATCGCTCTTGCCTTCCATGGCGGCCTGCGTGAGAACACGCGTGGTCTCCTGGAAGGAAGCGGCCGACAGCCACGACTCGGTGGCGAGCGAGGCCTTGGTGATGCCCATGAGCTCGGGACGGCCTGAGGCCGGCTTCTTGCCCTCGGACACCACGCGGCGGTTCTCGTCCTCGAAGCGGCGGCGCTCGGCCAGCTCTCCGGGGAGGAGATCCGATTCACCGGACTCGATGACGGTCACGCGGCGCAGCATCTGCCGGACAATGACTTCCACGTGCTTGTCGTGGATACCAACACCCTGGCTGCGGTACACGCGCTGGACCTCGTCCACCAGGAACTCCTGGGCCTTGCGGGGGCCAAGGATACGCAGGATCTGCTTGGGGTCGACCGCACCGAAGACGAGCTGCTGCCCGACCTCGACGTGCTCGCCGTCGGCGACCAGCAGGCGTGCACGGCGCAGGACCGGGTACGCGATCTCCTCCGAGCCGTCGTCAGGGGTGACCACCAGGCGAAGCTGCTTCTCGGCATCCTCGATGGTGACGCGCCCTGCGACCTCGGAGATCGGGGCGACACCCTTGGGGGTGCGCGCCTCGAAGAGCTCCTGGATACGGGGCAGACCCTGGGTGATGTCCTCGGCCGAGGCAACACCGCCGGTGTGGAAGGTACGCATGGTCAGCTGCGTGCCGGGCTCACCGATGGACTGTGCGGCGATGATGCCGACGGCCTCTCCGATGTCCACGGTCTTGCCGGTCGCAAGCGAACGGCCGTAGCAGAGGGCGCAGGTTCCGACGCTCGACTCACAGGTCAGCACGGAGCGGACCTTGATCTCGGTGACACCCGCGGCGAACAGTTCGCCGATCAGGACGTCTCCGACGTCGGAGCCGGCAGCCGCCAGCACCTCGCCCTTGGAATCGACGACGTCGGTGGCCAGCGTACGGGCGTACGCCGAGTTCTCGACCTCTTCGTGAAGGACCAGTTCACCGTTGGCGTCAGGCACCGCAATGGTGACCTTCAGGCCGCGCTCGGTGCCGCAGTCGTCCTCGCGGACGATGACGTCCTGGGACACGTCCACGAGACGGCGGGTCAGGTAACCCGAGTTCGCCGTACGCAGGGCGGTGTCCGCGAGGCCCTTACGGGCACCGTGGGTCGCGATGAAGTACTCCAGCACCGACAGGCCCTCACGGTAGGAGGACTTGATCGGACGCGGGATGATCTCACCCTTGGGGTTTGCCACCAGGCCACGGATACCGGCGATCTGCCGGACCTGCAGCCAGTTACCTCGGGCACCGGAGGACACCATACGGTTGATGGTGTTGTCCTTCGGCATGGCCTCGCGCATGGACGCGGCCACCTCGTTGGTTGCCTTGTTCCAGATGTCGATGAGCTCCTGGCGGCGCTCCTCGTCGGCGATCAGGCCCTTGTCGAACTGCGACTGGACCTTGGCGGCCTGCGTCTCGTAGCCCTCCATGATTCCGGCCTTGTTGATCGGCGCGGAGATGTCGGAGATGGCGACGGTGACACCGGAGCGCGTGGCCCAGTAGAAGCCGGCGTCCTTGAGGTTGTCCAGCGTCGCGGCGGTGACGACCTTGGGGTAGCGCTCCGCGAGATCGTTGACGATCGTGGAGAGCTGTCCCTTGTCGGCGACCTTCTCGACCCAGGGGTAGTCCTCGGGAAGGGTGTCGTTGAACAGGACCTGCCCGAGGGAGGTCTCGATCAGCGCCGGGGTGCCCGGCTCCCAGCCCTCAGGCGCGGGGGTGTCCGCGCTGGGGACGAAGTTGGGAACGCGGATACGCACCACGGAGTTCAGGTGCAGCTCGCCGGCGTCGTGCGCCATGATGGCCTCGGCGGGGCTGGTGAACACGCGGCCTTCGCCCGCACTGCCTTCACGCTTGGTGGTGAGGTGGTGCAGACCGATGATCATGTCCTGTGACGGGAGGGTCACGGGACGGCCATCGGAGGGCTTCAGGATGTTGTTCGAGGAGAGCATCAGGATGCGCGCCTCGGCCTGGGCCTCGGGGCTCAGCGGCAGGTGCACTGCCATCTGGTCGCCGTCGAAGTCCGCGTTGAACGCAGCACAGACCAGCGGGTGGAGCTGAAGGGCCTTGCCTTCAACCAGCTGGGGCTCGAACGCCTGGATGCCGAGGCGGTGCAGGGTAGGTGCACGGTTCAGCAGCACGGGGTGTTCGGTGATGATCTCTTCGAGAACGTCCCAGACCTGCGGGCGGTAGCGCTCGACCATCCGCTTGGCGCTCTTGATGTTCTGCGCGTGGTTGAGGTCAACCAGACGCTTCATCACGAACGGCTTGAAGAGCTCCAGCGCCATCTGCTTGGGCAGACCGCACTGGTGCAGCTTCAGCTGCGGGCCGACGACGATCACGGAACGGCCCGAGTAGTCGACGCGCTTGCCCAGGAGGTTCTGGCGGAAGCGTCCCTGCTTGCCCTTGAGCATGTCGGAGAGCGACTTCAGCGGACGGTTGCCCGGCCCGGTGACGGGACGGCCGCGGCGGCCGTTGTCGAACAGGGAGTCAACGGCTTCCTGCAGCATGCGCTTTTCGTTGTTCACGATGATCTCGGGGGCACCGAGGTCGAGCAGGCGCTTGAGGCGGTTGTTCCGGTTGATGACGCGGCGGTACAGGTCGTTGAGGTCGGACGTCGCGAAACGGCCGCCGTCGAGCTGGACCATCGGGCGCAGTTCCGGCGGGATCACCGGGACCGCATCCAGCACCATGCCCAGGGGGCTGTTGGTGGTGGTGAGGAACGCGTTGACGACCTTCAGGCGCTTCAGGGCACGCGTCTTGCGCTGGCCCTTGCCGTTCTGAATGATGTCGCGGAGCATCTCGGCCTCGCCGGCCATGTCGAAGTTCTCAAGACGCTTCTTGATTGCTTCGGCACCCATGGAGCCCTCGAAGTACAGGCCGTAACGGTCGCGCAGCTCGCGGTAGAGGCCCTCGTCGCCTTCGAGGTCGGCGACCTTGAGGGTCTTGAAGCGCTCCCACACCTGGACCAGGCGCTCGATGTCGGCATCGGCGCGCTTGCGCACGTTGGCCATCTGACGGTCCGCGGAGTCGCGGGCCTTCTTCTTATCGGCGGCCTTGGCGCCCTCGCCCTCGAGGCGGGCAAGCTCGTCCTCAAGGTCCTTGGCGATCGCGGCGATGTCGGAGTCGCGCTGGTCGATCATCTGCTTCTTCTCGAGGTCGTGCTCGGCCTGGAGGTTCGGCAGTTCGGCGTGACGGTTCTCTTCGTCGACCGAGGTGATCATGTAGGCAGCGAAGTAGATGACCTTCTCGAGGTCCTTCGGTGCAAGGTCGAGCAGGTAGCCAAGGCGTGAGGGAACACCCTTGAAGTACCAGATGTGCGTGACGGGAGCGGCGAGCTCGATGTGGCCCATGCGCTCGCGGCGCACCTTGGCACGGGTGACCTCGACGCCGCAGCGCTCACAGATGATGCCCTTGAAGCGCACGCGCTTGTACTTGCCGCAGTAGCACTCCCAGTCGCGGGAAGGGCCGAAGATCTTCTCGCAGAAGAGGCCGTCCTTCTCGGGCTTGAGCGTGCGGTAGTTGATAGTTTCCGGCTTCTTGACCTCGCCGTAAGACCAGCCGCGGATTTCGTCCGCGGTGGCAAGGCCGATTCGCATGAGGCCGAAGGAGGATTCGCTGGACATATGGTCCCTGTTCTCTCTTTGTTCTCTAAATTCTTGAAGTCTTTGGGGTGCGGTGGGCAGCCAGGGCCCGCACCGGACCGGTGTTCGAGGAAGCGGCCTTTAATATTTCAAGGCCGTCCGCGGCCGAAGAAATTTCGTTGGCCGCGTTCGAACGCCGGTTCGGTGCGGTGAAACCTAAACTTCCTCGACAGAGCTCGGCTCGGCCCGTGACAGGTCGATGCCCAGCTCTTCCGCGGCCCGGAAGACTTCTTCATCCGAGTCACGCATCTCAATCGTCGTGCCGTCGGTGGAGAGGACTTCCACGTTCAGGCAGAGCGACTGCATTTCCTTGATCAGCACCTTGAAGGACTCCGGCACGCCCGGCTCGGGGATGTTCTCGCCCTTGACGATCGCTTCGTAGACCTTGACGCGTCCGTGGATGTCATCCGACTTGATCGTCAGGAGCTCCTGGAGCGTGTAGGCGGCGCCGTAGGCCTCGAGGGCCCAGACTTCCATCTCACCGAAGCGCTGTCCGCCGAACTGCGCCTTACCACCCAGCGGCTGCTGCGTGATCATGGAGTACGGTCCGGTGGAGCGTGCGTGGATCTTGTCGTCGACAAGGTGGTGCAGCTTCAGGATGTACATGTAGCCGACGGAGATCGGGTCCGGGAACGGCTCGCCGGAGCGGCCGTCGAACAGGCGCGCCTTGCCGGACTCGCCGATCAGGCGCTGGCCGTCGCGGGTCACGTTGGTCGAGTTGAGCAGACCGACGATCTCGTCCTCGGTGGCACCGTCGAACACGGGGGTCGCGACGGTGGTCGAGGCGACCTCGCGGGGCAGGTTCGGAAGGTTCTTGACCCAGTCGGGCTCCCCTTCGATCTTCCAGCCCTGCTTGGCGGCCCAGCCCAGGTGGATCTCCAGGACCTGTCCGACGTTCATGCGGCCCGGAACACCCAGCGGGTTCAGGACGATGTCGACGGGGGTGCCGTCCTCGAGGAACGGCATGTCCTCGATCGGCAGGATCTTGGAGATGACGCCCTTGTTGCCGTGGCGGCCGGCCAGCTTGTCGCCGTCGGTGATCTTGCGCTTCTGCGCAACGTAGACGCGCACGAGCTGGTTGACGCCCGGGGGCAGCTCGTCGTCGTTGTCGCGGTCGAAGATGCGCACGCCGATGACGGTTCCCGACTCGCCGTGGGGAACCTTCAGGGAGGTGTCGCGGACCTCGCGGCTCTTCTCACCGAAGATGGCGCGCAGCAGGCGCTCCTCCGGGGTGAGCTCCGTTTCACCCTTGGGGGTGACACGGCCGACGAGGATGTCGCCCGCCTCAACCTCGGCACCGATGTGGATGATGCCGCGCTCGTCGAGGGCGCCAAGGACCTCTTCGGAGACGTTCGGGATGTCGCGGGTGATTTCCTCGGCACCGAGCTTGGTGTCGCGGGCGTCGACCTCGTGCTCCTCGATGTGGATCGAGGTCAGCACGTCGTCGGAGACGATGCGCTGCGAGAGGATGATCGCGTCCTCGAAGTTGTGGCCTTCCCAGGACATGAACGCGACGAGCATGTTCTTGCCCAGGGCCAGTTCACCCTGGTCGGTGGAGGGACCGTCGGCGATGATCGAGTTGTACTCGACGCGGTCGCCCTCGCCCACCAGTACACGCTGGTTGTATGCGTTGCCCTGGTTGGAGCGGGCGAACTTCATGATCGGGTAGCTGGTCTCGGTGCCGTCGTCGTTGAGCACGGTGACGAGGTCGGCGGAGACTTCGCGCACGACGCCGGCCTTGGCGGCGGTGACAGCGTCACCGGCGTCGACGGCGGCGTACTTCTCCATGCCGGTGCCCACGAGCGGACGCTCGGAGCGCAGCAGGGGAACGGCCTGGCGCTGCATGTTCGCACCCATGAGGGCGCGGTTCGCATCGTCGTGCTCGAGGAACGGAATCAGGGCCGTTGCCACCGACACCATCTGACGCGGGGAAACGTCCATGTACTCGACCTCGTCGGCGGCGACGAGCACGGGTTCGCCGGAGCCGCCGCGGGTACGCACCAGGACCATGTCCTCGACGAACTTGCCCTCGGCGTCGAGCGGGGCGTTGGCCTGTGCGATCAGGCGCTCCACCTCGTCATCGGCGGTCAGGTAATCAATCTGGTCGGTGACGACACCGTTGACTGCCTTGCGGTACGGGGTCTCGATGAACCCGAACGCGTTGATGCGTCCGTAGGAGGCCAGCGAACCGATGAGGCCGATGTTCGGGCCTTCAGGGGTTTCGATGGGGCACATACGGCCGTAGTGCGACGGGTGGACGTCACGGACCTCCATGCCGGCGCGGTCGCGGGACAGACCACCCGGGCCCAGCGCGGACAGGCGGCGCTTGTGCGTCAGCCCGGCGAGCGGGTTGTTCTGGTCCATGAACTGCGAGAGCTGGGAGGTTCCGAAGAACTCCTTGATCGCGGCGACGACCGGACGGATGTTGATCAGGGTCTGCGGCGTGATCGCCTCGACGTCCTGCGTGGTCATGCGTTCGCGGACGACGCGCTCCATGCGGGACAGGCCGGTGCGGACCTGGTTCTCGATGAGCTCGCCGACGGCGCGGATGCGGCGGTTGCCGAAGTGGTCGATGTCGTCGACCTCGACGCGCAGCTCGACGTCTTCGCCGTCGCGCTTGCCGCCGATGGTCTTCTCACCGGCGTGCAGGGCAACGAGGAACTTGATCATCGCGACGATGTCGTCGATGTTCAGCACCGACGCATCGGAGTCGGTGAGGTCCTTGTCGATGCCGAGCTTGCGGTTGATCTTGTACCGGCCGACCTTGGCCAGGTCGTAGCGCTTGGGGTTGAAGTACAGGTTGTCCAGCAGGGTCTGGGCAGCCTCAACCGTCGGCGGCTCTCCCGGGCGCAGCTTGCGGTAGATGTCGAGCAGGGCGTCCTCACGGGTCTCCGTGGCGTCCTTCTCCATGGTGGCGCGGATGGAGTCGTACTCGCCGAAGGTCTCGAGGATCTGGCCTTCGGTCCAGCCGAGGGCCTTGAGCAGCACGGTGACGGACTGCTTGCGCTTGCGGTCGAGGCGGACGCCGACCTGGTCGCGCTTGTCGATCTCGAGCTCGAACCAGGCACCGCGCGACGGGATGATCTTCGCGGAGAAGATGTCCTTGTCGCTGGTCTTGTCGGCGGTGCGCTCGAAGTAGGCGCCGGGCGAACGGACCAGCTGCGAAACGACGACACGCTCGGTGCCGTTGATCACGAAGGTGCCCTTGTCCGTCATCAGCGGGAAGTCGCCCATGAACACGGTCTGCTGCTTGATCTCGCCCGTGTTGTTGTTCATGAACTCGGCCTTCACGTACAGCGGAGCCGAGTACGTTGCGTCACGGTCCTTGCACTCGGCCATGGTGTACTTCGGGTCGGCGAACTCCGGCTCGGAGAAGCTCAGGGACATGGTGCCCTGGAAGTCCTCGATCGGTGAGATCTCTTCAAAGATGTCGGCCAGACCCGAGGTCGTGGCTACGCCCTGAAGTCCCTTCTCCAGGGCTTCCTCAACGCGCGCCTTCCAGCGCTCGTTGCCGACCAGCCAGTCAAAGCTGTCGGTCTGAAGGGCGAGGAGATTCGGAACGTCGAGGGGTTCGTGAATCTTTGCGAATGAGAGCCGGGGTGCGGCGCCGTCGGCGTCGACCTGGCTGTTAGCGGTTGCATTATTAGAGGTGCTCGAGGCGACCAAGAGGGATCCTTCCACAGACCTTCAGGCTTGTCAGCGATCCGCCCTCAGCACCACCGCCGCAGATTGGTGCGGGGATCGAGTGCTAACCTGATGTCTCCACGCGTCATCTGAACCAAGTGGCCCGTTAAATGACGAGAGCAGAACAAAGCCCACCGCTATATGAAGGCTGAGGTTTAGAGGGAAGACGCAAATCCCTACACTACGGGACTCTTAGCGCAATGTCCAATGCCGCGTCAACCTCGCCACGCCCCTCAAGTGTCGCCTCCCTGATCCGCGGCACGTATGCACTCCCCTTCTGGAACCCGTCCGCTTGGTGTCCGCCCGCCGTCAGGCCGGCTCCGGCAGCGGCCCGGTTGAGGTGTCGGAGCGCAGCCGCTTTACCACGAGCTCGGCGCTGATCAGGCACATCGGGATGCCGATGCCCGGCACGGTGGAGCTTCCCGCGTAGTAGAGTCCCTCCACCTTCCGGCTGCGGTTCGATCCGCGCAGGAACGCGCTCTGCCGCAGCGTGTGGGCCGGGCCGAGGGAGGTCCCCCGCCAGGCGTTGAGGTCGGAGGCGAAGTCCCGCGGACCGTAGGTGCGCCGCAGCACGATCCGTTCGGCGAGGTCCGGGATGTGCGCCCACTCGGCGATCTGCGCGATCACCGCGTCGGCGAGTTCCTCGACCCGCGCGTCCCCGGCGCGGTCCACGCCCCCGCCGCCGATACTGACGTCCGCTGGGATGGGCACCAGGACGAAGACGTTCTCGTCCCCCGCCGGGGCCACCGAGGGGTCGGTGGCGCTGGGCCGGCAGACATAGAGGGAGGCCGGGGACGGGATGGAGGTCTCGGCGCCGAAGATCCGCCCGAAATTGTCCTTCCAGTCGGCGGTGAACAGCAGCGTGTGGTGCTCGAGCTGCGGCAGGGAGCCCTTCACGCCGAGGTAGAGCAGCAGCGCGCTGGGACCCGGAACCCGCCGGGACCAGTACTTCGTGGGGTAGGTCTGCCGGTCATCGGGCAGCAGGACCGTCTCGGTGTGGTGGAGGTCCGCGGCTGAGACCACGACGTCGGCCTCCACCCGGTGCACGGCTCCCCCGGACCGGTAGCTGACCCCGGTGACCCGGGCGCCGGGACGGCGGGGGCCCCGCCGGCGGGAGGATCCGCGGTTCGCGGCTGCTGTATCAAGAGGGGTGGTGTCGATGGACACGACGTCGGCGCCGGTGCGGATCTCCACGCCGGCCTCCTCAGCGACCTTCGTCATCGCCGAGATCAGGGAGGTGAACCCGCCCATCGGGTAGAGCACGCCGTCGTCGAGGTCCAGGTGGCTCATCAGGTGGTACATGCTGGGGGCGTCGAACGGTGAGCTGCCGAGGAAGACCGCCGGGTAGCCGAGGATCTGGCGCAGCCGAGGATCGGCGAACCGGCCGGCCACGAACCCGGAGAGGGGCTGCAGCAGCAGCCGGACCAGCTTGGGCAGCCGGACCAGGACGTCGGGTCGAAGCAGCGGCAGGAAGGATTCGAAGGTGGAGTACAGGAAGCGCCGCTTGGCGATCGTGTAGGTGTCCTCGGCCGAGTCCAGGTACTTCTCGAGCGCCTCCCCCGCGCCGGGCTCGAGGGATTCGAAGAGCTTCACCACGGCCGGGCGGTCGGCCGGGACGTCGACGGCCTCGCGGTTCTCCTCGAAGATCACGCGGTAGCCGGGGTCGAGCCGGATCAGCTCGAGCTGCTCGGCGGCGGAGGTGCCCATCAGTTTGAAGAAGTGGTCGATCACCTCGGGCATGAGGTACCAGGACGGTCCGGTGTCGAAACGGAACCCGCCGGCCTCCCAGGACCCGGCACGGCCGCCCACCTGGCCCTGCTTCTCGAGCAGGGTCACGGTGTGCCCCTCGGCGGCCAGCAGCGCCGCGGTGGCGAGACCGCCGATTCCACCGCCGATGACGGCGGCCCGTCGGCCGCCGACGCGGGGGGTTCCGGTGTTTCCCTGGACGCTCATGGTGTCGTTTCCTTCGGGTAGGTTTCCGGTGCCGTGCTTCCGGACAGGGTCCGTGCCAGGATGCGCAGCTTGACCCCGTTGGGCACCCGGATCCGGGCCCGGAGCAGCTCCTCGGCCGGGGTGCGCCGCAGCCTCAAGGCCAGTTCGGTGAAGAGGGCCTGGGCCAGGGCCACAGCCCGGCGCGGTGCAGGAGGAAGTCCGGGCAGACTCGCCAGGGAGATCCGGAGGTCCTCGTCGATATCGTCGAGCAGTCGGTGCTTGTCCTGCTCGGTGAAGGATCCAGGGCGGATGCCCGGGAAGTAGCTGCGGCCCAGCGTAGAGAAGTCCTCGGCAAGGTCGCGCAGGAAGTTGATCTTCTGGAAGGCCGCCCCGAGGTGCCGCGCCCCATCCGCGAGGATTTCCTCCTGCGCCGGATCGGTGGGGCGCCCGGCCAGGAACGCCTTGACGCACATCAGCCCGACCACCTCCGCGGAGCCGTAGACGTACCGGGAGAACGACTCCGGGGTGTGTTCGCGCTGGGTGATGTCGGCGCGCATCGACGCGAAGAAGGGGCGGGTGAGGTCCGTGCCGATGCCGGTGGCCCGGGCGGTGACGGCGAAGGCGTGGACCACGAGGTTGGCGCTGTACCCGGTGTGGAGGGCGGTTTCGGTCTCACGCTCCAGCGCGTCCAGCATCGCCTCGACCTGTTCGGCGGAGAGACCGGCGGCGGCGGCCGGGCCGTCGACGACCTCGTCGGCGACCCGGACGAGGGCATAGACGGCTTCGATCCGCGCCCGGGTGGGGCCGTCGAGGAGCCGGCAGGCCAGGCCGAAGGACGTCGAGTAGCAGCGGATTACTTCGGCCGAGGTCTTCAGTGCGGCGGCGTTGTACCGCTCGAGCGCTGTCGTGTTCGCCATGGTCACCGTGTCCTGTCCACGGCCGCGGAGGCCACCGGTTGAAGTACATCGCGCAGCCCGCGCGGCACGAGGTCGGAGTCGAGGTGGCGCCGGGCGCGGGAGGCATAGTCGACGGCGAGCCCCGCCGAGTACTCGCGGGCCCCCGAGTCCTCGAGGACCCGGCGGACGTAGTCGGCGTCGGCGGCGGACATCGCCGGCGACCCGACAAGGGAGGAGATCTCCTCCCATTCCGGGCGGTCCGCGACGAAGGACATCAGGGCCGTCCGCTTGCCTTCGCGCAGGTCCCCCCAGTTCGTCTTGCCCGTGCGGGATTCACTGCCGAAGACCCCCAGGAGGTCGTCGGCGATCTGGAAGGCGATGCCGGCGTCGCGGCCGAAGTCGCCCAGGCAGTCCACCAGGGGGTCCTCCGCACCGGCGAGCACAGCCCCGGCCTGCAGGGGCCCTTCGAAGGAGTAGACGGAGGTCTTCAGCCGGGCCATGTGCAGGATGTCCTCAAGCGGTGGCATCCGCGGGGCCAGCATCGCCTCGATGTCGAGGTACTCCCCCGCCGCCGAAGCGAACACCGCCTCGTCGAGGATCTCGTTGAGCCGGCGGTGGGTCGCCGGGCCGGTGTGCACCCGGTCGAGGAGCCGGTAGGCGTTGGAGAGCGCGAGGTCCCCGGCAATGACCCCGGCGGAGAAGCCGATGTGGTCGGCGGCGGCGGGGGCCATACCGGCGTCGCGCGCGATCGCGCGGTAGCGGCCGGATACGTTGGGGACGCCCCGGCGCACGAAGTCCCTGTCGATCACGTCGTCGTGGATGATGAACGCCGTATGCAGCAGTTCGAAGGACGCACCGACCAGGGCGGCGCTGGCCAGGTCCGTTCCACCCAGCAGGGAGTAGGCGGAGAGCACCAGGCGCGGGCGGAAGCGTTTGCCACCGGCGGTGCACGCTTCAAGCGTTTCCCACAGCCCCAGGTACCCGGGGCCCACCGAGGCGGCCCGCTGCCGGGACCTTTCAAAGAAACACCGGAGCACGTCCTCGACCTGCTCGAGCCCCTCCGGCTCGACCAACAGATCGTCGATGTTCATAGGTAAAGTAAACACGGACAAGCCGCCTGCAACTAACCAGGCGGACCACCGCACGGCCGGGCAGCAAGCCGCCGTGGGAAAACCTCCCGGAATCCTTGCGGGAGACGACCGGGATGAGGACAATGGCGCGACATCTTGACGAGCACCCCGCCGACCCCGAACTGGTGGTGCTGCTGGCCGAGGACGGCAAGCCCATCGGCACCCAGGACAAGGCGAGTGTCCACACCGAGGCCACTCCCCTTCACTTCGCCTTCTCCACCCATGTCTTCAACGACGCCGGACAGATCCTCGTGACTCGCCGTGCGCTGACCAAGAAGGCCTGGCCCGGCGTGTGGACCAACTCCTTCTGCGGACACCCGGGGCCCGGCGAGACGCCGGAGGAGGCGGTGGTGCGCCGCGCGCGTCAGGAGCTCGGAATGACCGTCCGCTCGATCACGCCTGCGCTTCCCGATTTCCGCTACCGTGCCGTCGATGCCTCGGGCATCGTCGAAAACGAAATCTGCCCGGTCTTCACCGCGGTGATCGATGGTCCGATCGACCCGTCTCCGGAGGAGGTCATGGACGTTCAGTGGGTCGAGCCCGGCTGCCTGGTCAACGCCGTGGAGGCCACGCCCTGGGCCTTCAGCCCCTGGCTTACGCTCCAGCTGCCGCTGCTCTACCCCTCCGGGAACCAGTTAATAACCGTTAGCTGAAATGGGCGGGGAGCGGTAGCCTTAAGGGGAGTTCTTCAGGATTTCAATGACGAAAGCGAGCACTCCCCGCCATGGCACTTCCAACCAACGCGCCCGACGACGTAGTCATCGTCGGCGGAGCACGAACCCCGTCCGGCAAGCTGAACGGCCAGCTGTCGGCCTTCAGCGCCGTTGAGCTCGGCGGCTTCGCCATCGCGGGCGCTCTGGCCAACGCCGGAGTGCCGCCCGAGTCCGTCGACACGGTGATCATGGGCCACGTGGTGCAGGCCGGCTGCGGCCAGAACCCGGCACGTCAGGCCTCGCTCCGCGCGGGCATCGGCTGGGACGTTCCGGCCGTCACCGTAAACAAGGTGTGCCTCTCGGGCCTCACGGCGGTCATCGACGCCGCCCGCCTGATCCGCAGCGGCGAGGCCTCCATCGTCGTCGCCGGCGGTCAGGAATCGATGTCCCGCGGACCGCACCTGCTGCCGGGCTCCCGTCAGGGCTGGACCTACGGCAATATCTCCGCCCTCGACTCGGTCGCCCACGACGGGCTGACCGATGCCTTCGACAACGAGTCAATGGGCGCGTCCACCGAGCGCGGGAACCGGAACCTCGGCATCGACCGGACCGCCCAGGACGAGGTGGCCGCGGCGTCCCACCAGCGGGCGGCGGCGGCCATTGAGTCGGGCATCTTCGCCGAGGAGATCGTGCCGGTCACCGTGCCGCAGCGCCGGGGCGACTACGTCGTCCTCTCCACCGATGAAGGGGTCCGCCCGAAGACCACCGTGGACACCCTGGCCGGGCTCCGTCCGGCGTTCGACAAGGAGGGCACCATCACGGCGGGCAACTCCTCGCCCCTGTCCGACGGCGCCTCCGCGCTGGTGCTGACCTCCCGCGCCACCGCCGAACGGCTGGGCCTGAGGATCCTCGCCGTCACCGGGCAGCCCGGGCAGGTTGCCGGGCCGGACAATTCGCTGCATTCCCAGCCCTCCAACGCCATCACCCATGCGCTCAAGCGGGCCGGGTGGACGGCCTCGGAGCTCGACTTCATCGAGATCAACGAGGCCTTCGGCTCGGTGGCCGTGCAGTCCCTCAAGGACCTTGACTACCCGGCCGAGAAGTGCAACCTGCACGGCGGGGCCATCGCGCTCGGGCACCCCATCGGTGCCTCGGGGGCACGGCTCGCGCTGCACGCGGCGTTCGAACTCCACCGGCGCGGCTCCGGCAGGGCCGCCGTGTCCCTGTGCGGCGGCGGCGGGCAGGGCGAGGCGCTCCTGCTCTGGCGCGACTAGCAGTTCCGGATTAAACCGGAAGGGCCCCGACCAGAGGTCGGGGCCCTTCCTGTCTGGAAGCCGGGGGGCGGACCCCCGGCTGCCGGATCTACTACTTGAGGGAGACGGTGGCGCCGGCAGCTTCCAGAGCTTCCTTTGCCTTCTCTGCGGTCTCCTTGTTGGCGCCTTCGAGGACGGCCTTCGGAGCGCTGTCGACAACGTCCTTGGCTTCCTTCAGACCCAGGGAGGTCAGCGCGCGGACCTCCTTGATGACTGCAATCTTCTTGTCGCCTGCAGCTTCGAGGATGACGTCGAAGGAATCCTTCTCCTCCTCGGCTGCGGCGCCGTCGCCGCCACCGGCGGGGCCGGCAACTGCAACAGCTGCAGCGGTGACGTCGAAGGTCTCCTCAAACAGCTTTACGAAGTCGGAGAGTTCGATGATCGACAGTTCCTTGAAGGCTTCGATGAGCTCTTCGTTGGTGAGCTTCGCCATGGCTAAAGCATCCTTCCGTGAGTGGTGCACTGCACCGAGATTGGTGGGTGAAGAGAACTAGTTCTCTTCGGGTGCCGCAGCTTCTTCAGCCGGAGCCTCTGCCGGGGCAGCGGTCTCTTCGGCGGCGGGAGCATCGGCGCCCGCGGGTGCAGCACCATTGCTCTCTTCGAGCTTGACGCGCAGGGCGTCAACGGTGCGGGCGAGGGCTGCCATCGGTGCCTTGAGGACACCGGCAACCCGGGCGAGCTGGAGTTCACGCGACTCGAGGGCTGCCAGGGCAGCGACCTCGGAGGCGTTGAGGGGCTTGCCCTCGAAGACTCCGGTCTTGATAACGAGCTTCGGGTTGGCCTTTGCGAAATCCGTGAGGCTCTTAGCGGCAGCAATTGCGTCGCCCTTGATGAAGGCGATGGCAGTGGGTCCGGCGAGCTGGCCGTCGAACGCGTCGATGCCGGCTTCCTTGGCTGCAATGCCCGTCAAGGTGTTCTTGACGACAGCGAACTTGGTGTCCGCACCGAGTGAACGGCGCAGTTCCTTGAGCTGTGCGACCGTGAGCCCGCGGTATTCGGTTAGGACAGCAGCGGTGGAGTCCTTGAAATCGTTAGTGATTTCCTCCACTGCATCTACCTTTGTTGGCGTTGCCATAACCCTCCTTCCGGGGAATAAAAGCCGGTTTTTCAGCCCCAATAAAAAACGCCCCGCGCAGATGCACGGGGCTTTCTCGACGCACGGCACGTGGTGCTGTGCGGAGGAGAGCTTCGTTCACCTGCGTTGGCCGCCCTTGACGGGAACTTTCAGATCTACTTCCTTACCTTTCCGCACAGCATTGCTGCTGGTGGAAAGGGTGGAGGCACATCGACCGACGGTCTTTGGTAGTTCAAGGGTACGTGAAGCGGCGGCGGCCTCCAAATCCGCTACACGGCGGACGGTCCCAGCCGCTTCTGCCAGCCGGCCACCCACCCCGCCGGAACGAAGCCCAGCTCGACGTTGACGGCCAGCATGAAGGCGTTTTCCTCAGCATTCCAGGTGTAGATCCGTTCCACGCCGGGCCAGGCGGACCGCAGGGCCAGCAGGTTCGCGGCCTTCAGCAGCATGCCCAGCCGGTGGCCGCGGTGCGCCCGGAGCACCAGGGTGTCCTCCTGGTTCGCGACGGCCGGAGCCGCCTCGTACCGCTCCAGGACGGTATGGCCTGCCAGCTCGCCGGTTGGCCGGTGCAGCACGGCTGCGACGAGGCTGCGGCCGCCACCGCGCTCCAACCGGTTCTCCGCCTCACGCACCCGCGCCCCGTCCCAGTCCTCCTCGTCGAGGTCCAGGTCCCCGAGGGGCGCATCGGTGCTCATGGCCTGGCGGAGCCGGGCGTACTGGTCGAGGCGGTCATCGGGGCAGTGCCCCTCCCAGCGGAGCACTTCATAGTCGGGGCCTGCGGCGGCCTGCGCGGCGGCAAAGGCGTCAGCGGCGGCATTCCTCCCGCTGCCGAGGTCGAGCACGCTGCAGCGGTCCACCTGCGCGAGGTCGAACCCCCGGCTGAGGGCCATCCGGGCGGCGGGATCCCCCGAAGGGAAGCTCCCCGCGCCGCTGGCGGGCACCAGGTCCTCGCCCCGGCCGGGCGCCCCCGGCGCGCGGCCGTCAGCTGTCAGCGACACCTCGCTCCAGGCCATGACGGTGGACCGCCCCCGGCTGCGGACATACCGCTCCGCCTCGGCGTAGAGGGCGCCTCCGACTCCCTCGCTGCGCGCCTCGGGGTGCACTGACAGATCGAGGTAGCAGGCCGAAAGGTTGTCCGTCAGCGGAAGGTCGATGATGGCCCGGCCCACGATCCGTCCGTCCCGCTGCGCCGCCAGGATGAGCCGCTCTTCATAGGGGTTGGACCGGAACGCGGCGTGTTCCTGCCTGCCGTCGCGGCGGAAGTCGTCACTGCCCCACACGCCGCGCTGGACGAGGTTGCCGAGTTCGACGACGTCCAGGAAGTCCGCGGCGTCCGGCGAGGAGAGGTCGGGCGGGACGGGGACCGGCCCGATGTGCAGGGAATCGGTGCTCATGCTCGATTGTAAAACGGGCGCGTCTGCCCGCATCCGTCCGCGGGCCAGCCTCTACCGGTGGGCAGAACCGACTGGAAGCGGCCCTTCGGAGGCTCCAGCCCACCGACTAACCGCCGTGAGTGGGCAGAAGCGGCCCGCGCTGCCCGAGGAAAGAAATCACCCACCGGCCAGGGGTGGCCGATGGGCAGGAAGATGCGGATTAACGCAGCGGGGGTGGCCGCAGCCGTGGCTGCGGCCACCCCCGCTGGGTGGTCAGGTTCTGCGGGACGCTTACGCGTCGGCGAGGACCTTCGTGACGCTCGGGTCGACGGAGATGCCGGGGCCGAAGGTCGTGGAGACGGTGGCCTTCTGGATGTAGCGGCCCTTCGAAGCCGAAGGCTTCAGGCGCAGGACCTCTTCGAGGGCTGCGGCGTAGTTCTCCGCCAGCTTCTGAACATCGAAGGAAACCTTGCCGATGATGAAGTGGAGGTTCGAGTGCTTGTCGACGCGGAAGTCGATCTTTCCGCCCTTGATGTCGGTAACAGCCTTGGCCACGTCGGCCGTGACGGTACCGGTCTTCGGGTTCGGCATGAGGTTGCGCGGGCCGAGGATCTTACCGAGGCGGCCGACCTTACCCATCAGGTCCGGGGTGGCAACGGCGGCGTCGAAGTCCACCCAGCCGCCGGAAACCTTCTCGATCATGTCGTCCGAGCCCACGAAGTCGGCGCCGGCGGCGATGGCCGCTTCGGCCTTCTCGCCGGTCGCGAAGACGAGGACGCGGGCGGTCTTACCGGTGCCGTGGGGCAGGTTGACGGTGCCGCGGACCATCTGGTCGGCCTTGCGGGGGTCGACGCCGAGGCGGAAGGCAACCTCAACGGTCGCGTCGAACTTGGAAGGGTTGGTGTCCTTCGCGAGGACTACCGCCTCGAACGGAGAGTACTGCTTCTCCGCCTCGATCTTGGCGGCAGCTCCTTTATATGCTTTGCTGCGCTTTGCCATCTGCTTTTTCTCCTTATGCAGTTGTGGTCTGCGGACCGCGCGGGGCCCTGCCACACTCCCACCGGGCGCCTGGCGCCCAGTTTCGATTTTGGTTAGTGGTGGCCTCGGCGGCGGGTGCCGCGTCGGCCGGGTGGAGGGCTGTTAGCCCTCGACCGTGATGCCCATGGAGCGGGCGGTGCCGGCGATGATCTTGGCCGCGGCCTGGACATCGTTGGCGTTGAGGTCATCCATCTTCGTGGTGGCGATTTCCTCGACCTGGGCCTGGGTCAGCTTGGCAACCTTGACGGTGTGCGGCGTACCGGAGCCCTTCTGGACGCCGGCGGCCTTCTTGATCAGCTCGGCTGCCGGAGGGGTCTTGGTGATGAAGGTGAACGAACGGTCTTCGTAAACGGTGATCTCAACGGGGATGACGTTTCCGCGCTGGGATTCCGTCGCGGCGTTGTACGCCTTGCAGAATTCCATGATGTTGACACCGTGCTGACCGAGCGCGGGACCAATGGGGGGAGCCGGGTTGGCGGCGCCTGCATTGATCTGCAGCTTGATGAGGCCGGTGACCTTTTTCTTCGGGGCCATGAAAGGGTCCTTTTCTTGCATTAGGTCCCCCGGGACAGGAGCGTCCCGTGGGTTGGTGGTCATCATGGCGTGATGACCGGCCGTCCTCCCCGGCTAAGCGGTCCGGGAGAGAACGAAGCTTGGCGTCGCCGTCCTACTGGATCTTGGTGACCTGGTTGAAGGACAACGTGACGGGGGTTTCGCGTTCGAAGATCGACACCAGCACGACCAGCTGCTGGGATTCGGGCTTGATCTCCGAGATGGTGGCCGGCAGGGTCTCGAACGGTCCCTCGTTGACGGTGACGGACTCGCCGACCTCGAAGTTGACGGTGACCGGGGTGGACTGCTGCTTGACCGGCTTGCCGGAGGCCGCGTCGGTGTGAACGACGGTGTGCTCGAGCATGGAGAACACCTCGGCCAGGCTCAGCGGGACCGGGTTGTGGGCGTTGCCGACGAAGGCGGTGACGCCGGGGGTGTGCCGGACGGCGCCCCACGACTCGTCGGTGAGGTTCATGCGCACCAGCACGTAGCCCGGGATGCGGACCCGGTTGACGATCTTGCGGGTGGTGTTCTTGATCTCCACGACCTCTTCCATGGGGACCTGGATTTCGAAGATGAAATCCTCCATGTCGAGGGTCTGGATGCGGGTTTCGAGGTTGGCCTTCACCCGGTTCTCGTAGCCGGCGTAGGAGTGGATGACGTACCAGTCACCCTCCTGCCGGCGCAGCTTGGCCTTGAAGGCCTCAACCGGGTCCTCCTGGGCGGGCGCCTCGGCCTCGCCGGATTCGGACTGCTCCGCGTCCTCGGCCTCGTCGGAAGCCTCCACGTCGGAGTCTTCTACTTCCGAACCTTCTGCCTCGGAATCCTCTGCGGCGGTCTCCGCGGGCACGTCAAGGGCGGCGGAGTCGTCAGCGACGCCCGCCTCGACGGCCTGATCCTCGTTCTCCAGACCATCGTCAATTGTGATCTGCCGTTCGAGTTCTTGCTCGGACACCTAGCTGCCTGCTTTCTGGGTTTCTTCAGCTTCGTATTGCTTGGGCTATAACGTCACCTGCCGGCTGGGGGGGTCAGCTTTCGCTGTCCCCGAACACCCAGACCGCACCGGTTCCGAAGACATAGTCGAGACCTGTGACGATGAGGATCATCAGGACCACGAACGCCAGCACCGTGATGGTGAACCTCACCAGTTCCTGACGGGTGGGGGTGACGACCTTCCTCAGTTCGGCGATGACCTGCCGCACAAAGAGAGTGATCCGCGCGAAGAACCCGCGCTTGGGGTTCTCCTTGCTGGCGGGGCTACCCTTGGAGCTGCTCGCGGCCGTATCGGTCACCTTCAACCTCATCAATCTGTGTGGGTTTCCAGCCGGGCCGCATTCACGCGGCTCCGACTACTCATAAGTCATGCCGAGCAGGTTCTGTGCCTGTACCGGAAACTTCGTGATGTTCTACTGCCGCACCGCCGCGTCCTGCTCGACGGTTACGCGCAGGGCAGACAGGACTCGAACCTGCAACCTGCGGTTTTGGAGACCGCTGCGCTACCAATTGCGCCACTACCCTATGGAACCGGACCACCGTCCGATCCGCTCCGCTGCGGTCCCTGGGGGACGTTTCGCGGGCACGAACCATTGGAGTGATCCAACACCGAGGATCAAGTCTACGCAATACCCGCCGGAGAGTCGAACCGGCGCCTTCGGGGCGGGGGCCGGATGGCTCGGGCGTCACGGATCGGCGCAGGATCGGGACAAGAGCCTAAGCTGGGACTGCCACACTTCTTCACGAGAAAACGGGACCCGATGACCGAGCTTTCCACCCGTCACTCCCTGCCGCGCGTCTCCCGCAGGATCGCCTCGATCGCCGAATCGGCGACGCTCGCCGTCGACGCCAAGGCCAAGGCCCTGAAGGCCGCGGGCCGACCGGTGATCGGCTTCGGCGTCGGCGAGCCTGATTTTCCCACTCCGGATTACATCGTCGAGGCGGCCGTTGAGGCGGCCCGCCAGCCGCGCTTCCACCGCTACTCCCCCGCCGGGGGCCTCCCGGAGCTGAAGCAGGCCATCGCGGCGAAGACGCAGCGTGACTCCGGCTATGCCATCGACCCCGCCCAGGTGCTCGTGACCAACGGTGGGAAGCAGGCCGTCTACGAGGCGTTCGCCTCACTGCTCGATCCCGGCGACGAGGTGCTTGTGCCCACCCCGTTCTGGACCACCTACCCCGAGGCCATCCGTCTGGCCGGCGGTGTTCCCGTGGAGGTGTTCGCAGGGCCCGAGCAGGGCTACCTGGTCACCGTCGAGCAGCTCGAGGCGGCCCTGACGCCGCGGACGAAGGTGCTCCTGTTCGTGTCGCCGTCGAACCCGACCGGCGCCGTGTACCCGGCGGATGCGGTCCGGGAGATCGGGAACTGGGCGGCGGACCAGGGGCTGTGGGTGGTCACCGACGAGATCTACGAGCACCTGACCTACGACGGCGTTCCCTTCACCTCGATCGCCGCGGCGGCGCCCGCCCTGGGCGACCGGGTGGTGATCGTCAACGGCGTGGCGAAGACCTATGCCATGACGGGCTGGCGGGTCGGCTGGATGGTCGGCCCGACGGACCTCGTGAAGGCGGCGACGAACCTCCAGTCGCATGCGACGTCGAACGTGGCGAACGTGTCGCAGATGGCCGCCCTGGCCGCCGTGTCGGGCCCGCTCACCGCGGTCGAGGAGATGAAGACCGCCTTCGACCGGCGCCGCAGGGCCATGGTGGCGGGGCTGAACGCCATCGACGGCGTCGAGTGCCCCACGCCCCACGGCGCGTTCTACGCCTACGCCGACGTGCGCGGCCTGCTGGGGCGCAGCCTGGCCGGAACCACCCCGCGGACCTCCGCCGAGCTGGCCACCCTCATCCTGGAGCAGGTCGAGGTGGCCGTGGTCCCCGGTGAGGCCTTCGGTCCGAGCGGTTTCCTCCGGCTCTCGTACGCCCTCGGCGATGAGGACCTGGCCACCGGAGTGGCGCGGCTGCAGGAGTTCCTCTCCGGCGCGAAGTAGGCCCGGCTCAGAGAAGCCGCCGCTCGGCGGCCCACCGGGTCAGTTCGTGGCGGGAGGAGAGCTGGAGCTTGCGCAGCACCGCCGACACGTGGGTTTCGACCGTCTTGACCGAGATGAACAGCTCCTTGGCCACCTCCTTGTAGCTGTAGCCGCGGGCGATCAGCCGCATCACCTCGAGCTCGCGGGCGGACAGCCGGTCCAGTTCGGTGCCGGTGGAGGCGACGGCGGCGGTGCCGAAGGCGTCAAGGACGAAGCCGGCCAGCCGCGGGGAGAACACCGCGTCGCCCGAGGCGATCCGGAAGACGGCGTCGGAGATCCCCGCACCGGAGATGGTCTTCGTGACGTACCCGCGGGCGCCGGCGCGGATGACCGCCACGACATCCTCGGCGGAATCGGAGACGCTCAGGGCCAGGAAGCGCGTCGTGGCGCCCAGGTCGCCGCAGCCGGCGATCACTTCGGCTCCTCCCCCGCCCCGGCCGCCGGGCAGGTGGACATCGAGCAGGACGACGTCCGGCCGGCGGGCCCGGACCACGGCGACCGCTTCCTCGACGGTGGCCGCCTCGCCCACCACCCGGATCCGGCTGTCGAGGTCCGATCGGAGGCCGGAGCGGAAGATGGCATGGTCGTCGACGACGACGACGGACACCGATGGAGGCAAATTGTTCGGTACGGGCTCATCAGTCATGGCTGCGGTTCTCCTGCTCGGGCATCGACAGTCGGACTTCGGTCCCGTCGGGACCGCTGCGGATGGTGGCGGTGCCCCCGTGCCGCTGCATTCGCGTGGTGATGGACTCCCGGATTCCGAGGCGGTCGGCCGGCACCGCGAGCGGGTCGAACCCGGGCCCCCGGTCCCGTATGAAGGCCTCGGATCCGGAGGGCCCCGCCTCCAGGTAGACCGAGACGGTGCCTCCGGCGTGCTTGGCCGCGTTGACGATCGCTTCGCGCGCCGCCTGGGCGAGCGCCTCCTGCCCGGCGGTCAGAGGAGCGTCCCCGACGGCGACGACCTCCACGGGATGCCCGTAGCTGTCCTCGACCTCTCCGGCTAGGGCCCGAAGGCGCTCGGTGAGGTTGCCGGAGTGGCCGGCCGGATCGGAGTAGAGCCAGTGCCGCAGTTCACGCTCCTGCGCCCGGGCCAGGCGCACGACGTCCTGTTCGGAGCCGGCGCGGTTCTGGATCAGGGCGAGGGTCTGCAGCACCGAGTCGTGGAGGTGGGCGGCAATTTCGGCGCGCGCCGCCTCCCGCACCCGCCCTGCCCTCTCATCCTCGAAGTCCTTCCAGAACCGGAGCGCCCAGGGGGCGAGCACCAGCGCCACCCCGGCGAGGACAGCCCCGGTGGCCAGGAGGGTTGCCCAGGTCAGGTCCCAGGAGATCGTCCCGGAGACCATGACCAGGACGCCGACCATGACCAGCACCAGGCCCAGCAGGAGCCGGGCCAGTCCGGCGGCGCGGTCGGCGCCTGCCTTGTTCCTCAGTCCCTCGCGCCGCGCGTCATCGAGCTGGCTCCACGCCAGCACAGCGCCCACCCCCGCCGCGGCGACGGGGAGGACCTGCCTCAGGCTCACGGCGAAGCCGAGCTCCTGGGCGGTGAAGACTCCGGCCAGGAGCAGCAGGGCGACGCCCAGGAGCAGCTCCTTCCGCCCGGGACGGAAGCGTCCGCCGGTCCGCCGGGGCGCCGGCTCGAACGCACCGGCCACCGGCGGAGCGGCGTTGCCGGGCTCCGCGGACGCGGCCGGTGGATGCGGCGCGGCCGGGGAAGGCAGGGCGGTGGCAGCCGGGAGGAAGAGCGCAGGAGGGGGCGGGGTCTTCAGCGCGGCGGGAGCGAACCGGAGCGGGGCGGCGACCCGGTCCGAGGCCATGGGCACGAAGATCCAGAGCCAGGCGTAGAGGAAGACCCCCGCACCGCCGGCCAGGGCCAGCAGGACCATGAGGACCCGCACGACGCGCAGTTGTACGCCGAGGTGGACGGCCAGTCCACCGCACACACCGGCGACAAGGCCGTCGGGCGAACGCAGCAGGGGCGGTTTCATAGCTCAATCCAAGCACGCCGATGGGCTTCGGGGATGCCCCGGGCGCACAATCAGGGGTTCCCTCAGGGGCGAATTCAGGGCAGCCCCCGATGGCCGGCCCAGCGGCACACTGGAAGGATCGGGCTATGACTTCCGAACCGCCCCTTGAACCACTGCCGCCCGAACGCCCCACCGGCGACGCCCTTCCAGGCCGCGTCCCCGGTCCGGCCGGTTTCTCGACCGGCCCGGGCGGAGGCTATTCGGCCCGGTCCGGCTCCACGGCAGCCCCGCCGCCCCGCCCTGCGCCGTCGAACGCCTTTTTCGAGCGGATGCGCTCACTGCAGATTACCCGCACCTCCGACCGTTGGATCGGCGGGGTGGCGGGAGGCATCGCCTACCGCACAGGGCTCGATGTGGCCCTGGTCCGGGGCATCGTCGTGGTGCTGGTGATCTTCGGCGGCATCGGCGTCCTGCTGTACGGCCTGGCGTGGGCGCTCCTGCCCGAACCGGACGGACGGATCCACGTCGAATCGGCCGGACGCGGCAACTGGACCTCGGGAATGACCGGGGCGCTGCTCCTGGTCATCGCCGGGCTCTGGCGGCCGAACCTGCCGTTCCTCGGCGATGAGGGCGGCGGCTGGGGGGTGCTCTGGACCCTGATCTGGGTCGGTGCTGCCGTCTATGCCGTGTACTGGGCGCTGACCGCGCGCAGCAGGAACAACGCGGCAGCCGCCGGCAGGCCGGCAGGTGCCCCCGGAGTGGGTGGATACGCGGCGGGCGCGTACGGCGTGCCCGGAACGACCCAGCAGTTTCCGGCCACGAGCTATCAGGCGGGGCCTCCGCCCACCGGCTCTCAGTACGCGTCGACGGAGCCTCTGGCCACGGACGCTGTCCCTCCGCGCCCGGCCGGCCCGCTGCCGGCTGACTTCCCCGGATCCGGGTATCCGCCGGCCACCGGTTACACGCCGTCCGATTACCTCGCCGCCGGATCCGTCCCTCCGGGGTCAATGCCTCCGGGCTACTCCCTGCGCCCCGTACCGCCGCCGCGCCCCCGCACCCCCGGCCCCACCGGCAGCGGCGTGGCACTCAGCCTGGGTGTAGCCGTGCTCGCCGCCGGCACCATCCTCGCCCTCGACTACGCGGCCCTGATCGACCTCGGCCGGACCGCGCTTCCCGTGGCCCTCGCCTCGGGCGCCGCCGTTCTGGGCATCGCCGTCGTGACCCTGGGCCTGCTCGGGCGGTCCTCGGGGTTCGTCGGTTTCGCCGCCGGCGCCTCGGTCGTCGCCGCCCTCCTCGGCTCCGCGGTGGCTGCCGCCAACTTCGACGACGGCGCCTCGGTCGTCGGCAGTGACACACCGCTGTCGGCATCCTCGGCGCGGGCCGCGGAGGAGGGCTACACGGTTGTCGCCGGGCGCAGCACGCTCGACCTGCGCAGCCTCGACAACCTGAGATCCGACGTCGTCATCCCGGTACGGGTGCTGGCCAGCAATGTGGACGTCCTTGTCCCCAGCGACGTGCCCGTCGAAGTCCGCTCGGAGGTCGCCCTTGGCTCGGTGCGGACGGGCGAGGGCGTCGACGCCTCGGTCGCCGAAGGGTTCTGGCAGCCCGGAACCACCGAGCTGAACGAAACAGCCGACGGCCCGTCGATCATCCTTGAGGTCGGCGGCGCGGTCAGCCAGGTCAGCGTGTCCCAAAACGAGATTGGATTCGACCAATGAGTACCTCCGAAAAGTCAGCAGTACCCCGCCGGGTGCGTACGGGAACCGTCGTCTGGGGGGCGGTGATCCTGGCGATCGCGGCCCTGATCCTTGTCTCACTGCTCACCGGCATCCGGTTCGACCCGGGGATCGTGCTCCTGGGGCTGCTCATCGGCGCCGGTATCGCGCTCGTGGTGGGTGGCATCTACTCGATGACGCGCCGGTCATCTGCGGCAGGCGACGACCCCGATGGCGATAACGGCCATACTGAAACCGCAGGCCTCTGACGAAAGCCCAGCCAAACGAAAGGCTCACCATGGACACCTTCTTCCGGATCCTCCGCTCCTCCCCCGTCAAGCGCGCACCCGGCGGCATCCTTGGGGGCGTCGCCTCGGGGATCGCGGCGCAGTTCAACTGGCCGGTGTCCTATGTGCGGATCGCAATGCTCCTGAGCTTCCTGCTTCCGGTAGTGAGCCTTCCGATGTACGGGGTGCTGTGGCTCCTGCTGCCCAAGACCGACGGGACGATCGCCCTGGAGCAGCTGCTGAACCGCACCACCCGCCGGTGATCAACGGAAGACCCGGTGCGGCGCCTCCGCACCGGGTCTTCCGCTGCCCGGCCCCGGTGCGCCGGGCGGGCACCGGAACTACGATGAAGCCGTGGAGCCCCTCTTCGAATTCGCCGGCAGCTACTGGTGGCTCATCTTCCCGCTGAGCGGGGTGTTCGCTGCCTGGGGGCGGTCCTGGTCCCGGGCCAACGAGCGCAGGCACCAGCGCAGGGTGGAGCTTTACACCCTGAAGCACCAGGGCGAGCAGGTCCGGCAGGCGCGGATCGGCGAAGTGGAAGCGGTGACCGCCGCCCACGATGCCGTCAATCGGAAGTGGCTGGACTATGAACTCGACGTGGGGAAGCTGATCGACTACCCCCTGATGACCGACGTGCGTGAACCCCTGACGGTCGCCTTCCTCCGCGCCAAGCGCACGGCCGACGCACTCCGCCCGGCCGAGCCGGACACCCTGAGCGCCGCCGAATTCGCCGAGTACCGCGCGGCGGTCAACGACTACGACGTCGCCTTCCAGGTCGCCGAGGCGGAGGCGCGCCGGCTGAAGGACTCGGCCTTCACCGGGCCCGAACGCCAGCGGCTGGCCCGGGCACGGAAACTCCTCGCCCTGGCGCTGGACAACGCGGCCAGCCCGGCCGAGCGTCAGACCGCGTACCGGCGGGCGCGGCGGGAACTCGACGGACTGATCGTGCTGCCGGACACGGCGGTTGCCTCCCTGGAGGCGAAGGTGGCAAGGATGCTGGACGGCGGTCCGGGGCCCTCCGCCACCGGATGACCTACACTTCCACCATGTCCCCGCCGGTCCTCTTTTCCGCGCAGCCCACCCTCAGGGGAAACCTGTGCACGCTGCGGCCCTTCACCGCCGAGGACATCGAGGCGATGGGGCCGGTCCTTGCGGACCCCGAGGTGCGGCGCCTCACCGGAAGCGTCCACACCTCCGCGGAGGCGGAGGCCGGGACGCAGGGGCTGGATGAGCGCACGCGCACCTGGTACCGGACGCGCGCCCACCAGACGGACCGCCTCGACCTGGCTGTCCTCGATTCGGGCACCGGGCACTGCGTGGGTGAGGCGGTGCTCAACGAATGGCAGCCCGACGACGACGCCTGCAACTTCCGCATTCTGCTCGGGCCGGCGGGGCGGGACCGCGGCATTGGATCCGAGGCGACGCGCCTTCTCATCGGCCATGCCTTCGCCGCCACAGGGCTCCACCGGATTTCCCTCGAAGTCTTTGCGTTCAACCCCCGCGCCCGCCGGGCCTACGAGAAGGCGGGCTTCGTCGTGGAGGGCACCCTGCGGGAGGTGTTCAAGTTCGACGGCGAGTACATCGACGCCGTCCTGATGTCGGTTCTGCGCCCTGATTGGGAGCGCGCAGGCGGCTGAAGCTGCCCTCCACCTGAAGCAGCGGGCCTCCTTGGCTGGAGGACCCGCTGCTTCGGTCGAGGGCAGCTTCGTCCGGGACGGAGCGGCCGGTTAGCTGGCCCTGAGGTCCCGGACGGTGAGGTCGGGGTAGAGCTGCGAGAGGTCGCCGGCGAGCGCCCCGCGCACATTGTGGGTCAGCTCGCCGAAGAGCACCTCCGGCTCACCGTCCTCGACGGCGTCCAGGGCTGCGGAGACCACCTCGGCGGGGTCGGACTTCTGCTCGGCCGGGATGTGCGCGCCCATATCGGTGTCCATCCAGCCGACGTGCAGCGCGGAGACGGCGATGCCCCGGGGGGCGAGTTCCTGCCGGGTGGCGTTCGTCATCGCCCAGGAGGCCGCCTTCGCGGCGCTGTACGCTCCGACGTCGGGGAAATGCGCCCAGGACAGCACGGAGAGCACATTGTGGATCGCTCCACCGCCGTTCGCGGCGATGATCGGCGCGAATGCCCGCGTCATCTCGAGGGTGCCGAAGAAGTTGGTCTCCATCTCCTGTCGCACCGCGTCCGCGGAGCCCTCGAGGAGGCTCGTGGGGGTGAGGATGCCCGCGTTGTTGATCAGGATGTTGACGTCCTGCGCGGCGGCCGCGGCCGCGGCGACGGCGGCGGGATCGGTGATATCCAGGGCTAAGGGCACGACGCCGGGCTGGCCGACCTCGATGCCGGACCGTGAGGCCGCGTAGACCTTCACTGCTCCCCGTTCGAGGAGCTCCTCGACGAAGAGACGGCCGAGGCCACGGTTGGACCCGGTGACAAGAACAGTTGAACCCTGAATACGCATGAGAGAAGCCTTTTGTTGGAGGATTGGTCCCATTTTAGGACCATATACTCCTAAACTATGACGAAAGCCCCTCCTATTCCCCGTTAAGGGTTGATCGCCAGGAAGATGAACGCCGCCAACAGGATGAGGTGCACGGTTCCCTGGAGCCGCGTCGCCCGGCCCGGCGCCACGGTGAGGACGCTGACGACCACCGTCAAGGTCAGCAGCACAATTTGGGTGGAGCCGAGGCCGAGGATCAGGGGGCCCTCAAGCCAGAGGGTGGACAGGGCAATCACGGGAACGGTCAGTCCGATGCTCGCAATCGCCGAGCCGTACCCGAGGTTGAGGCTGGTTTGAATGCGGTCCCGCAGTGCCGCGCGGGTGGCGGCGATGCCCTCCGGCGTGAGCACCAGCAGTGCGATGACCACACCGACGAACGACTCGGGAATGCCGGCCGCCTTCACCCCCGCCTCAATGGCGGGTGACACGGCCTTCGCCAGTCCGACGACAGCCACGAGGGCAACGGCCAACAGGCCGAGGCTGAGCAGTGCCGCGCGCGTGCTGGGAGGTGGGGCGTGCTCCTCGGCGTCGTCGGCGGCCGCAGCACGCCGGCCCGGGTGTGCCGGCACCGGCAGGAAGAAGTCGCGGTGGCGCACTGTCTGGGTGGAGACGAAGGCGGCATACAGGGCAAGGGAGGCGATCCCGGCGAAGGCCAGCTGCGCCGGGGAGAATTCCGGCCCGGAGCGGGCGGAGGTGAAGCTGGGCAGCACCAGGGTCATGGTGGCGAGCATGGCGATCACGCCCAGGGCGGCACCCGTCCCTTCGGTGTTGAACCGGACGGTCCCGAAGCGCACTGCGCCCACGAGCAGCGCCAGTCCCACGATTCCGTTCGCGGTGATCATCACCGCGGCGAACACCGTGTCCCGAGCCAGGGAGGCGGTCTCGGGTCCGCCGGAGATCATGAGCGTGATGATCAGCGCCACCTCGATCACCGTCACCGCCACGGCGAGGACGAGCGACCCGAAGGGCTCCCCCACCCGGTGTGCGATCACCTCTGCATGGTGCACCGCGGCGAGGATCGATCCCACCAGGACGACGGCGACGGCGGCGACGGCCAGGGCGCCAAGGTTCCGCTGCCAGGTCAGGACCAGCACGACCAGTGCCACCACAGGGACGGTGACGGTCCAGGAGGACTGCAGGCGTCCGATCAGCGAGGTCACAGGGTCCCTCCGCCCGTTGGCCCATTCGTTCTGGCCCCACCGTCCGTTCCCGGTCCGGTTCGCTTCCAGTTCCGGTCCACGCCGCTCCTCCACCCTGTTCCGACCTCCACTGTTACTCCGACCTCCACTGTTACGATCCATGCTGCTCCGACCCTCGAGTCGGACTACCACTTCCCTCCACCTTCGCCCGTTGCGGCCCCCCGGCGCAACGCGGGACGGGCCGTACCGGCGCGGCGGCCGGGTGTCATACGAGTGCGGTGCACGGGCCGGAGTGCCCATAATGGTCCACCGGGGCCCGCAACGAGCGAAGGAACTCCATCATGACTTCCGAAGACGACTTCCCCAGAAACTTCCTGAATGACGTCGGTCCGGCCGAAAGCCCGGCCAGCGAGCCCGGGGGCCTGCTACCGGAGGAGGAGCCGTTTTCCTTCGCCGGCGCCACCGGGTGGCTCAACTCGCCCCCCTTGACCGGGGCGGCCCTGCGCGGCCGTGTGGTCCTGGTCAACTTCTGGACTTACACGTGCATCAACTGGCTCCGGGCCCTGCCGTACGTGCGCGCCTGGGAGGAGGCCTACCGGCGCCATGGCCTGGTGGTGATCGGGGTGCACTCACCCGAATTTTCCTTCGAACACGACGTCGGGAATGTCCGGCCCGCCATGGAGGCCCTGTCCATCGGCTATCCGGTCGCTGTCGATAACTCCTTTCGAGTCTGGCGCTCCTTCGACAACCATTACTGGCCGGCGGTGTATCTCGTGGACGCGCAGGGCCGCCTCCGCCATACCAGCTTCGGTGAGGGCGGCTACGACGAAACCGAGGCGGCACTCCGGCGGCTGCTGACCGAGGCGGGGGCCGCCGATCCCGGTCCGGCGGTGGGGCCGGTCTCCGGCACGGGAATTGAAGCGGCCGCGGACTGGAAAACCCTCCGGTCGGCCGAAACCTACCTCGGATATCAACGGACCTCCGGGTTCGCGTCCCCGGACGGCCTGGCGGGCGACAGCGTGCACGCCTATACCGCGCCTCCACGACTGCGCCGCGGGCAGTGGGCGCTGGCCGGCAGTTGGAGGGCCGGTGCGGAGGCGGCGGTGTCCGAAGCTCCTGGAGGACGTCTTTTCTGCCGCTTCCACGCCCGCGACGTCCACCTGGTCGCGGCTCCGGCGGCACCGGGATCGGAGGTGCGCCTGCGGGTCATGGTTGACGGCCGGGAACCCGGCGCCGCTTCCGGCCTGGACATCGACCCGGCCGGCTACGGCACCATCACCCGGCCCGGCCTGTACCAGCTCCTCCGCCGCAGCGGCCCCGGCGCCGAGGGCACCGCCGAGATCGAGTTCCTTGACCCGGGAGCGGGGGTCTACTGCTTCACCTTTGGGTAGGGGAACCGGCCCGCCGGCGTCCCTGCCTGTGGCCCCGCGCGGCGCCCCGCACATGCAGAACGCGCCACCCGGTGGGTACCGGATGGCGCGTTCGTCGTGCGTTAGGCTGCTGCCCCGCGGAGCCGGGCGGTCTATGCGGCCCTGCAGGAGCCCGTTACGGGCGGGCCGAGGCTAGGCCCGGGCCGTGCGGGTGATGCGGAACTGTGCGATCAGGCCGATCAGCACGAGGAGCAGGATTACGGCTCCATATCCCACAATCGTGGTCGGAAAACCCAGGGGCGCGGCGAGCAGGCCGACGAGGACGACCGGCAGGCCGAAGGCGATGTAGGCGACGACGAAGACGGACGCGATGGTTCCCGCGCGGTGCTGCGCGTCGGTCAGCGGCATGATGAGACGCAGGGATGCCGAGAAGGCGCTGCCGAAGCCGATACCCCCGATCACGAAGCTGACGACCATCAGAACGAGGGTCCCGGTGAGCACGCTCGTTACGTTGCCGATGGCAGCGACGGCCGCGGCGTAGATCCCGAGCTTTATTCCGGCGCGCGGGGCCAGGCGGGAGAACACGATGCCGGAGACCGCCGAGGCGGCCGACGCAACGAAGCCGACCAGGCCGTTGACCAGGGCGCTGTCAACCTCGAAGACGTTCCGCACGAGCGTCGGCGCGAGCCCGAGGGAGAGCCCGCCGAGCATCCAGGTCGCGGCGATGACGGGGGCGGCGGCGGCGAATTCCTTCCGGGCAGCGGCAGCGACGGCCATGCGCGGGATCAGGGAACGCCACGCTCCGGGGCGGCGCGTCGCACTCTCGGGGGTCAGGGCGACGACGATGATCCCCAGAACCGCGATGACGGCGAGGACCGTAAAGATCAGGCCGTTCGGGGAAGGGGTGAACTCGATGGCCAACCCGGCAAGCAGGGCGCCCAGGGCGAGGCCGCCGGTCACGGCGACACTGCCAAGGATGGCACCGAGTTTCTTGTGCTTCACCGGGGCGAGCTCGGCGAGCGAGGCCGAGAAGGCGCTGGTCGCGGCGCCCGTGGCGATGCCCTGGACAACCCGCGCAGCGATCACCCAGCCGGCGTCGGGCGCGAGAATGAACATTATGGTCGAGACGAACTGCACCAGGAGAGCGCCGATGAGCACGGGCCTGCGGCCGATGTGGTCGGAGAGGGAGCCCGCCGTCAGGAGGGCCGCGAGGAAACCTCCGGCGTAGGCGGCGAACGCCGCCGTCAGGACGACCGCCGGAAAGTTCCATTCGTCCTGGTAAAGCGGTAGCAGGGGTGTCGGCGCTCCTGCCGCAAGGTACAGACTGGTGAAGGCGATCGCGCTTCCCACGAAGGCTACCGGGGCGGGAAGGGTGAAGCGGGAACGAGCAGCAGGTGCTGAGCTGTCGATGGGTGATTGGGTGGTGGACAAGTGAGTCTCCTGGTGGCGCGGCTGACCGCGAGGTGATGTTGACCGCCGCACGCTGGCCGTGCAGCTCGTGGTTGACGGGCTCCGGCCTGAAAAGCTGGACGTGCGGTCGACTTTGACTAAATGTGAATTACTGAAAGCGAACCGGAGTTTCCGCGTCTGCGGGCTCCGCCGTCCGACCACCCAACGCACTTCCGTACGAAAGGAACCGGCCTTGTGAACGCCTCCACGTATAGAGCTAACCGTTTTGCTATCACTCGCATTCCCCGGCCGGTGATCCAGGCGCCGATGGCCGGTGGCCCGTCCACGCCGCGGCTGGCCGCCGCGGTGAGCACGGCGGGCGGACTTGGGTTCCTCGCCGCGGGTTACAAGACGGCCGGCGCCCTGCGCGCCGAGATCACCGCGGTGCGGGAAGCGACCGAGGCCCCGTTCGGCGTCAATCTCTTCGTCCCCCAGCCCTCGGTTGCCCGCCCCGGAGAACTGGCCGAGTATGCGCGGACCCTCACCCCCGAAGCGGAACGCCTCGGGGTGGAACCGGGCGAGCCGAGGTACGACGACGACGACTGGGAGAACAAGATCGCCGTCCTGCTCGACCTCGCTCCGGCCGTCGCGTCCTTCACCTTCGACGTACCGGAGCCCGGGATCATCGAAGCGCTTCAGGACCGGGGGGTGGCCGTGACGGTCACCGTCACGTCGCGGCCCGAAGCGGAACGGGCCGCCGCCGCGGGGGCCGATTCGCTTTCGGTTCAGGGGCCCGAAGCCGGCGGCCACCGCGGAACCTTCGACGCCACCGCACCGGGCGATCCAACGCCCCTGTACGCGCTCCTCGAAGACCTGGCCGGGCTCGGAATCCCCCTCATCGCCGCCGGCGGCATCGCCACCCGTGCCGATGTCCAGGAGGCACTGTCCCGCGGTGCCGTGGCCGTGCAGGCCGGCACCGCCTTCCTGCAGGCCGAGGAGGCGGGAACGCGGGCGGCGCACCGGGCGGCGCTGGCCTCACCCGCGTTTCCCGCCACGGCTGTCACGAGGGCCTTCTCGGGGCGGTACGCCCGGGGCCTTTCCAACGACTTCATGAGGCGTTACGACCCGGTGGCGCCGTTCGGCTATCCCGAAATCCATCACCTGACGAGTCCGCTGCGGGCGGCCGCGGCCGCGGCGAACGACCCCCACGGCATCAATCTGTGGGCCGGCACCGGCTTCGACCGGTGCGTTGCCGGGTCCGCGGCGTCGATCCTGGCCCGGCTCAGCGACTGAGTGCGGTGCCGGGCGCCGGTCGAATGATCAACGCCGAAGTTCGGGAAGCAACCACTGAGGGGTGGGCGGCTTCGGTCCGGCTGTGCTTAGCGCGACGTGCAGGCCGGCGACCATCACGGCGAAGCCAAACACGCCGACAAAGATGCTGGGAGCCAGGCCCGGAAGCATCAATCCCACGAAAACGGTGACGATTCCGACGAAATCGATCAACACGCCGAGGACGATTCGCCGGGTTGATAGGGTCGGCGCCGCAGGCGCGGCCAATGTAGCGGCTAACCTGGGGTCCTCGTCCTCGAGCTGTTTCTCAAGCTGTTCGAACAGTTGCTGCTCGCGGTCCGAAAGCGCCATCGGGATCTCCTTGACTGTCCGGCACAGATGCCGGGGTGGTGTGCCCTGGTACGGGCGGGTGGTGGTGTGCCCTGTACGGGCGGTGGGTGGGCGTGTACCGCCAGGGGCGGCCCGGACGGGGCCGCCCCTGGCGGAGCTGCGGTTTCTGGCGGGGCCGGCTACTTGGCCCGGACCGGCTCGGGGCGGCCGTAGGTCTCGAGCAGGCGGAGCCAGATCTCACTGATCGTCGGGTACGCCGGCACTGCGTGCCAGAGACGGTCGAGGGGGACCTCGCCGACGATGATCATGGTCGCGGCCTGGACCAGCTCGGCGACGTCGGGTCCGACGAAGGTCACCCCGAGGACCACCTTGCGCTTTTCATCGACGATCATGCGGGCCTTGCCGGTGTACCCATCGGCGTGGACCGAGGCGCCCGCAGTCCAGCCGAGCTCGTAGTCCACCACCCGGATTTCATAACCGGCGCGGCGCGCGGCCGCGGCGGTCAGGCCCACCGAGGCGACCTCGGGGTCGGTGAAGGTCACCTGCGGAACCGCCTCGTGATCGGCGGTCGCCACATGCGTGCCCCACGGCCCGTCCGAGACCACGGCGCCGGTGGCCCGGGCCGCAATCACGTCGCCTGCCGCGCGGGCCTGGTACTTGCCCTGGTGGGTCAGCAGCACCCGCCCGGTCACGTCGCCGACGGCGTAGAGCCAGTCGTAGCCGGGCACCTGCAGCGTGTCGTCGGTTGCCAGCCAGGCTCCGGGGGTGAGCCCCACGGTCTCCAGGCCGATGTCGGAGCTGCGCGGGCTGCGCCCGGTGGCCACGATCACCTCTCCGGCGGTGATCGTGCCGCCGTCGGCCGTCTCGACGGTAACGGTATCCCCGTCCCGGGTGACCTTCGTGGTCTTGGTGTCGGTGAGCACGGTGGCACCCAGCTCGCGCAGGGATGCGCCCACCATTTCGCCCGCGAAGGGCTCCATCTCGGTGAGCAGGCCGCTGCGGGCGATCAGGGTGACCTTCGTGCCGAAGCCGGCGAAGGCGGTTGCCATCTCCGTTGCCACGACACCGCCGCCAATGATGGCAAGGCTTTCGGGCACGGATTTGATGCTGGTTGCCTCCCGGGACGTCCACGGGCGGGCCTCGGCCAGGCCTTCGATGGGGGGAATCACGGCATCGGAGCCGGTGGTCACAGCCACCGCGTGGCGTGCGGTGAGCACGGTGACGGTCCCGTCGTCGGCGGTCACGGTGACCTCCTTGGTGCCGCTGATCCGTCCGTGGCCGCGCACAAGGTCGATTCCGGCACCTTCGAGCCAGCCCACCTGGCCGGCGTCGTCCCAGTTGCTGGTGAACGCGTTCCGCCGGGCGAGCACCGCGTCAACGTCCAGCTCGCCGGTGATGGCCTCGGCCGCGCCGGGCATGTGCCGGGCCGCGCGCAGCACCTGGGCCGAGCGCAGCAGGGCCTTCGAGGGCATGCACGCCCAATACGAGCACTCGCCTCCGACCAGCTCGGCCTCAACGACCACTGCGGTCAATCCGCCCTGGACAGCACGGTCGGCCACATTCTCACCAACCGCACCTCCACCCAGGACGATCAGGTCGTACTCTTTCTTTTCCATTGTCGTGTCTTCCCTCAAAATTTCGCTCTGCCTTGAATCTCTTCTGCGTGGATGTCTTCTACGTTCCGGTGTTGCTCCACCGGCACGGTCCTGCTTGTTCGAACCGCCGCGGCGCCCGGTGATCCGGACGCCGCGGCGGGGTCTATTGGCCGGAGTTAGATGCGGCCGGGCAGGCGGGTGGTGATTTCCTGGAGGAACCAGCCGTTGCCGTCGGGGTCGGTGAAGGAGGCGTAGGAGGCGTAGGTCTTGCGCTCCGGGTCGGGCCCGGGGACGCGGTCCTTCTCCCCCTCGTGGTGCCAGATGCCCTTGGCGTCGTGCCAGACCTCCGAGATCTCGATGCCGCGGGCGGCGATGTCCTCGCGGGCGGCAATGATGTCATCAACGATCAGGTACAGGCCCTGCAGGGAGCCGGGGGCGCCGGCAGTGATGCCCTTGCCGATCATGATCGAGGCACCCGAGCCCGGAGGGGTGAACTGGACGACCCGGAGGTCCTCGTCAACGGTGAAGTCGGCGTCGAAGCGCCAACCCAGCGAGTCGTAGAAGGCCTTGGCCCGGTCCACGTCCGTGACGGGAACGGCTACGACCTCAAGCTTGAATTCCATAACAATCCTCTTCCTGGTTAGTGGTGGTGGTTGATAGTGGTGGTTGGTGCCGCCGCGGCGCCCGGTGATCCGGACGCCGCGGCGGGGTCTATTGGCCGGAGTTAGATGCGGCCGGGCAGGCGGGTGGTGATTTCCTGGAGGAACCAGCCGTTGCCGTCGGGGTCGGTGAAGGAGGCGTAGGAGGCGTAGGTCTTGCGCTCCGGGTCGGGCCCGGGGACGCGGTCCTTCTCCCCCTCGTGGTGCCAGATGCCCTTGGCGTCGTGCCAGACCTCCGAGATCTCGATGCCGCGGGCGGCGATGTCCTCGCGGGCGGCAATGATGTCATCAACGATCAGGTACAGGCCCTGCAGGGAGCCGGGGGCGCCGGCAGTGATGCCCTTGCCGATCATGATCGAGGCACCCGAGCCCGGAGGGGTGAACTGGACGACCCGGAGGTCCTCGTCAACGGTGAAGTCGGCGTCGAAGCGCCAACCCAGCGAGTCGTAGAAGGCCTTGGCCCGGTCCACGTCCGTGACGGGAACGGCTACGACCTCAAGCTTGAATTCCATAACGGGTCCTTTTCTTCCTCGGCTGTGTGATTTGTTGTTGAAGGTGCCGCCGGGCCGGATTCCCCTGCACTATCCCGGCTCTCGTAAAGGCGGAAATGGGAAGTGTTATTCCGCGGAGGGCCGGCAGAACAATCACGGCCGGCTATTGAAATGCGTATTGCTCGACGGTGGGCCTGCAAGCTGCCCATCCGGAGAATTCTGGTACTCCTAAAGTAGGAGTACTCGATCGTGTATGCGTATCAACTCGAAGGCGGAGAAAATAATTCCCCTGCGGCCGAACCCCCTTCCGACGGTTGCTCCGCAGACGCCGGGACGGGATACCGAGCAGGCGGAGGCAGAGATCTGCAGGGTGGAGCAGCGGGCATCCGGCAGCGGCAGCGGCCCGAACGGACTGCTGTTGAGCGCGTGGAAGACTCCTGCGCCGGGAGCGTCCGGCCCCCTCAGGAGGGCCGGCCGGCACCTACGGCCGCAGCACGGGACGGCGCCCTCCTAGTCGGCAATGCCGAACGGGCCGAGGCTTCCGTAGTCGAGGCGCAGGGCCTCCATCATGGCCCAGGCGTTGGGCAGGGTGAACACGTCCGCTCCGCCCAGCCGGTCCACCCAGCGCGGAATCAGTTCGTCGGCCGACTTCGCCGCGACCGCATCAAGGTAGGCCCGGAAGACCGCCCAGGCGTTCGACATATCAACCGGGGCCATAATCTCCCCAAAATCCACCGAGGACAGCGCCGCCTCCGTCGTCTTGTGCAGGTCGGCCAGGTACTCGGCCTGCACCTCGACATCCTTGCGGGTGCCGGTGCGGGTTACGTGTCCGGGGACCAGCTTCTCGAAGGAGTACCCGAGCGTCTGGTCGACGGCGGTGACGTATCCGGGGATATTGGCGGACACGGCAAGGTTCGAGAACGGCACCCACCCCGGGAAGATGACGTCCACAAGCATCAGCACCTGGCGCTTGGGCTCGTGGATGAAAATGTTCCCTTCGGCATGGTTGGGACCCTTGTAGTCGAGCTGCAGGGTGTGATCGCCCGACTGCAGCGTGTAGCCGTCGTCGAACTCGACCGTGGGAAGGGGGCGGTTCGGATCGCCGAGCTTCCGCAGCCGCTCCGCAGTGATCCGTTGGGCATACCGGGGTACGTCCTGGGGGTAGAGCGACATTGCCCCGACGTGGTCGGCATGCTGGTGGCTGTAGACAATCTGGGTGATGGGCTTCGACGTCACGCCCTTGATCGCCCGAAGAATGTTGTGACCCAGGGTCGGCGGAGCATCGACGGCAATGACTCCATCATCGGTGACGACGAACATCATCTGATAGGTGCCGTCACTCAACAGGAACATTCCGTCGGCGAGCTCCTCGACGTAGTATCCCTCATCCGGAACCTTCGGCCCGCGGGCGATCTCGGGAACGGGTGCGGTGGGGACCAATCGCAGCGACGCTGCGGCCTCGGTAAAACTGAACGGCTTCCAGGGGGCTTCCGGGTCTGCAGACATGGTGGAACGCCTTTCTAGATGTTCGGTCTACTATGGGGCTTTAGTTATAGGTGAGTGCCTAATGTCATGTCAAGAATGGAAAGGTCAACAATGAAACATCACGAAATGAAAGGCCGGCAAGCATGACTTTGCTGCGGCAGACACGGGTGGCCGACCTGCTCGGCCTAAATTTCCCCATTATCCAGGGCCCCTTCGGCGGCGGCCTCTCCTCCGAACCCCTTGTCGCCGCCGTCGCGGAGGCGGGCGGACTTGGATCCTTTGGCGCCCACCACCTCCGTCCCGAGGAGATCACGGCGCTGGTGGGCCGGCTCAAGACCGCGACAGCCCGGCCCTTCGCGGTCAACCTCTGGATACCGCTGGGTGGTGAACCAGCGGCCAGCGTCGACCAACTGGCGGCACAGGCGGCGTTGCTGGCCCCGTATTTCGAGGAGTTGGGCATCGACCCGCCGGACCCGACGGTGGGTGCGCCGATTGACTTCGATGCCCAGCTGGACGCACTCCTGGCCGCGGCACCGCCGGTCATCAGTTTCGTGTTCGGCGCGCCTGCTGCCGACACCGTGGACCGCGCGCGGCGCGCCGGAATCCGCCTGGTGGGAACGGCAACGACGGTCGACGAGGCGGCCACCCTTGAGGAGGCCGGCGTGGATGTGATCGTCGCCTCGGGCAGCGACGCCGGCGGGCACCGCGGAGCCTTCCTTGCCCCGGCGGAGGAATCCCTGGTCGGGACGTTCTCGCTGGTGCCCCAGGTGGTGGCGGCTGTTCACACGCCGGTCGTCGCCGCCGGCGGAATTGCCACGCCCTCCCAGGTCCGTGCGGCACACGAACTGGGGGCCGAGGGTGTGCAGGTTGGAACGGCGTTCCTCGTGTCGGATGAGTCCGCCGCCTCGGCGGTCCACAAGGAGGCGGTCACCGGGCCGGCCGGCCGCAGCACGGTCCTGACCGGCGCCTTCACCGGGCGCCTGGCCCGGGGTCTGGTCAACCGGGTCACCCGGGAGGCGTCAGGGTGGGACACCCAGGTTCCCTATCCGGCCCTTGGCTCGATGACCTCGCCGTTCCGCAGGGCCGCAGAGGAGAGGGGCCGGGCCGATCTCGCGAGTTTCTGGGCCGGGCAGTCGGCTCCCCTGGCCCGGCTGGGCCCCGCCGCCGAAATCTTCGCCTCGTTTGCCGGGGCGTACGACTGACGGCGGGGCCGGACCCTACTGGATCTTCGAGACGTGGTAGTGGCTGATGAGCCAGCTTCCGCCGGCTCGCTGCAGCACCACCGTCAGGTGGACCGGAATCACCCGGCCGTCAAGGAACGAGAAGTCGACGTCGGCGTAGGCCACCAGGACGTCGACCGACAGCCGGCGGTGCTCGAGGATCCGGTAGTCGGCCCGCAGACCGGCCGGCTGCTTCTCGTAGTAGGCGGTGACGACGGGCCGGCCGATGCCATGGCTCCTGTCAAGGCCCTGGAAGATGGCATCCTCGGTGAAAAGGGATGCCACCTCCTCCGGCCGGTGGTCCCGGATTCCGTTCGCCCAGGCGGCGAAGACCGCATTGACGATACCGAGTGTGCCGGTGTCCGAGGCGTTCGCTTCAGGTGCTTCGATTCCAGACGGTTCCATGTCTTGTCCTTCAATTGGAGTGCGGACACCTCCGGTGTCCCTGTCGGCGAGCGGGAGTGCGGCCCGCTCCGGGAAAGCTAGCTGCCGGCGCTCTGGCCGCCGTCGACGTGGAGGACATCGCCGGTGACGAACGGTGCCTGCTCCAGGTAGAGGACACCCTTGGCGATGTCCTCGACGGTGCCCATCCGGCCGATCGGGTGCTGCCCGGCGAGCTCGTCATGGTTGTTCCCTGCGTGCAGCGGGGTCTTGATGTGCCCCGGGGAGACGGCGTTGACGCGGATTCCGCGGCCCGCATATTCGACGGCGAGCGACTTGGTGACCGAGGAGACGCCGCCCTTGGTGAGGTTGGCCAGGGCGGAGGGAAGGCCCGAGTTGGCGTACTCGACCAGGGTCGTGGTCACATTCACCACGTGTCCGGAGCCCTGCTCGAGCATCCGGGAAATCGCCTGCTGGGTCACGTAGAAGAACCCGCCGAGGTTCACCTGCACCACCCGGTCGTAATCCTCTTTCGTGTACTCGGTGAAGGGCTTGCCGACGAAGATGCCGGCGTTGTTCACGAGGGTGTCGATGCGCCCGAACTTCTCGATCGCCGTGGTGACGACCTTCTCCGCGACGGCGGGATCCGAGATGTCACCGGCGACGGTCACGAAGTCGGGCTCATCGGCGGGGGCGATGGAACGGGAGTTTGCGACGACGGCATAGCCGATGCCGCGAAGGGCTGCGGCGAGCCCTTCCCCGATACCCTGTGACCCCCCGGTGACGACGGCGACCTTGCGAGATTCCATAGTGTGCAGCTTTCTGTAGACGATCGGTCAACTACCAATTGCACAGTTATAGCCGACTGGTCTTATAATTGCAACATGGGACGAAAATCAGACGCACGCGAAAGAATCCTGGAGGCCGGCACGGCGCTCTTCCAGCAGCGCGCCTATGCTTCGATCGGCGTGGCCGAAATCTGCACCGCAGCCGGCGTGCCGAAGGGGAGCTTCTACCACTTCTTCCCGTCGAAGCAGGCGCTCGCCCTCGAGGTGATCAATGCGCACTGGATCAAGCAGGGCGCCCAGTGGTCGGGCATCCTCACCTCCTCGGAGCCCGCCCTCGACCGCCTGCGGAAGCTCTTCCTCGCCACGGCGGAGGTGCAGACGACGGCACTGAAGGGAACAGGCTCGGTCACCGGATGTCTCTTCGGCAACCTCGCCCTCGAGGTCAGTGCGCAGGATAATCCGGTGCGGGAACGCCTGCAGCAGATCTTCGAGGAACAGATCGACCTCCTCGAGGCCACTGTCCGGGAGGGCGCCGCTGCCGGGGAATTCGCAGGAGTCGACCCCCGCGGCGCGGCCAAGTCGATCGTCGCGCAGATCGAAGGGATGGTTCTCTTCGCCAAGTTGTTCAACGATCCCGGCCAGCTCGATGCCCTGTGGCAGAACAGCCTCGCCCTCCTCGGACTCCAGCCCGCTCCTGCCGCGTGAGGCCTCCGGAGGCCGCCCGCCTGACCGGCGGCGTCGAGGCGGCCCCGCTGCGCAGCTCGGACGCTGAGCGCCTTGCCGCGGCGTACAGCCGCAACCGGGACCACCTGGCGCCCTGGGAGCCCGCGCGCTCCGACCGGTTCTTCACCTCCGCGGGTCAGCGGGAGGCCATCGACGCGAAAGCCGCCCTCGTCGAGGCCGGTTCGGAGGTGCCGTGGGTCCTGCTCCGGAACGGGCAGGTCGTCGGGACGGTCACCATCACCGGGATCGTGCGAGGCCCCTTCCTCAACGGCCACCTGGGGTACTGGGTGGACTCGGAGTTGACCGGGCGCGGGATCGGCTCGGCCGCCGTCGCCTTCGCGGTGGAGGCAGCGCAGGACGTCCTCGGGCTGCACCGCCTGCAGGCAGCGATACTGCCGCACAACAGCGCCTCCCAACGGGTGCTGGACCGGGCGGGGTTCGAGGAGATCGGGGTGGCCCGGGCGTACCTCAGGATCGCCGGACGGTGGCAGGACCACCGGCTCTACCAGCGCATCCTCGAGCCCCCCGGTGCGGCCGCCGTTCGGGAATAGACGCAGGCCGCGCCCTGTTATCGACTGCACGAGTTAGGTCAATCCTGGTCTCGTTTGAAGGAGAATAAGCACTTTATGGCAACCGATTACGACGCCCCACGCGTCGCCCAAGAGGACCAGCCCGTCAACGAGTCGCTCGAGGCGATCAAGGCCAAGCACGGCGGCAATTCGCAGACGGCGGTCATCGACGTTGAGGAAAGCGACCTGGCTGACGGCTTTGAACTGCCGGGCGCGGACCTCTCCCACGAGGAGCTGCAGATCCAGGTCGTCCCCCAGCAGGACGACGAGTTCACCTGTATGAACTGCTTCCTGGTCCGCCACCGGAGCCAGCTGGCCCGCGAGCACAATGGAGCGATGTACTGCTCCGAGTGCGAGAGCTGAGCCGGCCCCCGGCACCCCCATACCATCCGCATAGTCAGCAGCAGGGAGTACATCATGAAGGTACGCAATTCGCTCAGGGCCCTCAAGGCCATCCCCGGCGGCCAGATCGTCCGCCGCCGTGGACGCACCATGGTCATCAATAAGAAGAACCCCCGGATCAAGGCCCGCCAGGGCTGATCGGGCACCTTCAGCGGCCGGCACGCGCACAGCGTGCCGGCCGTTGCCGTTAACGGGACCGCCACGCCACGGCACTGATATTCAACGTCACTGATATACAGCGGCACCGCCACGGCGGGCCGACCTGCAAAGATGGGCAGGTGCCGCACCCCGCCAGAACCCGCCGCTTTCCGCCCCTGCTCGCCGCCGCCTGCCTGTTCCTGCTGGTGTCCGGGTATTTCGTCGTCCGGTTCCCGGACACCCCGGGGGCCGATACCGCCTCCTACTTCTTCAACCTCCTCATCGCGCTTCCAGCGTTCGTCGCCCTGGTCCGCCAGCTGGGGCCCGCCCGGGCCGCGGCCGCGCTGGCCGCGGTGTCGGTCTTCGGCTACCTGATCGAGGGCGTCGGCGTGGCCACCGGCTTCCCCTACGGCGACTTCTCCTACGGCGATCCCCTCGGGCCGAAGGCCTTCGGCCTGGTGCCGTTCCTGCTGCCGCTGTCCTATGTTCCACTGGTGATCGGAACTGTCGCTGTCTTCGCGGGACGGTGGACGGCCCTGCGGACCATCGCCGCCTCGGCGGTGCTGCTGGTCCTTGTCGACGGAGTCCTCGACCCGGGTGCTGTCTCACTGCGGTTCTGGATCTGGGCCGACGGCGGACCCTACTACGGGGTACCGCTGAGCAACTACGCCGGCTGGCTGCTGTCCGGGCTGTGCGCCGCGGCGCTCCTGACCCTTCTGGGTGGACGGCGCCTCACCCGCCGCCCTGTCCGGCCCGGACTGCTCGACAGCCTGCTGCTCTCGCTCAGTTTCTGGCTCGGCGTCTCGATCTTTTCCGCACTGGTTTTCCCCGCCGTGCTGGCGGCGGCACTCCTCGCCTTCGTGGTGCGGCACCGCATTGCGCTCGCCGCCGCCCCCACGCCTGCTCCGGCCGCCAGGCACGCCTGATCCGCCGGCCGGTCAGGACCGCCGGCGCCGTGGAAGCGAGCGCAGCAGCCGTTCCGTGGACATCATCGCCCCGCCCAGGACCGCCGGCAGCCCACCGCCGGGATGCACCGAGGCACCCACCCGCCACAGCCAGGGCCTGCGGGGGTTCCACTGGGCCGGAACGTGGAACGGCCCGCTGAGCCACGCGGGGTGGACGGCCCCGTAGAGCGCCCCGCCGGCCGACCCGGCCTCGCTGAAATACGCCGGGTCGAGGACGACGTGTTCGCCCAGATAGCCGTCCAGGGGCTCCGGCAGTCCGAGTGCCCGCGAGACCCGGTCGACCTCTCCGGCGATGAAACGGTCGTCCAGGGCGTAGGCCCGGCCGTTCGCCGGGCTGGTCAGCAGCAGGGCAAGCGTCGGGGCCGCATTCGGGTACACCTCGCCCGCCGGATAGTAGTTCGCAAAGGCCATGGTCTGCCCCGGTTCCGCCCCGGCCTCCAGCGCGCCGTAAAGCTCCTCCGGGGAATCGGGCAGGATCACGCTGTGCCGGGGCGTCCCCTCGGGCAGCGGCCGGTCCAGCACCGCGTACAGTCCCACGGCCGAGCAGGAAAGCCTCCGCGGCGTCCGCGGTGTCCGGCCGGTCAGCAGCCGGGCCAACCGCTGCGTATCGACGCCGGCGACGACGGCGTCCGCCGGGTAGGTCCCCCGGGCCGTGCGCACGCTGCCTCTCCGGACCCTCTCCACCGGTTCCCCCGTGGAGATATCCACCCCTGCGTCCACCGCCAGCCGCTCCAGTGCCAGCACCAGGTCATACACCCCGCCGCGGGGCACCCAGACGCCGTCGTGGGCCATGACCGCAGGCATGCTCGCGTACAGCGCGGGTGTCCGGGTGGGACTGACCCCGGCGTTGAGGGTGTGGATCGCGATGACCTCCCGGAGCCCCTCCGGGAGCCAGGGCAGGCTGTCCAGGTAGCTGCGGGTGGTGAGGCGGCCCCCGTACAGCCGGGCGAGCCGGGTGAGCGCGGGATACGCGGCACGTTCGAGCGGAGGGGTTGTCAGCAGCGTGGTGACCTCCGGCCCGAGGCCCCCGTGCAGCGCAGCGAACCGTTCCCAGGCAGCATGCCAGGGGTGGCCGGGCGGCACCGGAAGGCTGCAGGACTCGCCCCGGAAGGAGTACGTTCCCACCTCGGCGAGCCGAACGAGTTCGAGCCCGGCGGTGCCGGCGGCGCTGCCGGGCGCTCTGCCGGTGAGGGCGTCGATGCGGCGGAGCAGTTCTTCCCAGACTCCCGGGAAGGTGAACAGCGAGGGTCCGGTGTCCATGCGCTGCCCGGCAACCTCAACACGCCGGCTCTTCCCGCCCAGGTTGGCCCCGCCCTCCAGCACGGTCACCGCGTGCCCGGCGGCGCCGAGGAGGGCGGCGGCCGCCAGGGACCCGATGCCTCCGCCCACGACGACGATCCGGCTCATCGGTAGATTCCCAGCAGCAGCGACCCGGTGAGCTGCACTCCTGCCACGGTGCCCGCGACATACGGGAAGGCGATGGAGTACCGGTAGAGCCGGTGCCCGGTTGCCGGGGACGGCGAGCGCAGGAGCGAGACGAGCAGCCAGCCGGCGATCCCGCCGCTCACGATGGCCACGGGCAGGCTCACCAGGGCGAAGCAGACCGTGGAGAGGGCCCACCAGAACCCGCTCCAGCCGACGACGCCGCGCGCGCCCAGGCGCACCGCCGTCGTCGTGATCCCGGCCGCACTATCCTCCTCGATGTCCTGGACGGCGTCGAAGGTGTGCTTGGCGGCGCTCCAGGCCATCAGGCCGACGGCGGCAGGCCAGAGGGGCGCGGCACCGAGCGCGAGCGGGACGAAGACCAGGGGAAAGGCGTAGGCGGCGTTGCTGAGGGAATCGAGGTAGGGGCGGGCCTTGAAGCGCGGCGGCGGGGCGGAATAGGCGATGAACACCGCCGCGTACAGGCCGATCCAGGCCAGGGCCGGCCACGGCAGGATCGCCAGGAACCAGGCGAGGAACGGGAGGTTCGTGGCGGCCACCCATATCCAGATGGAGCGGACCTCAGCGGCCCGGATGCGCGCGCCCTCGAGCGATCCCTTCCGCGGATTCAGCGCATCGGTGTCCTGGTCGAAAATGTCGTTGACGCCGTAGATCAGCAGGTTGAAGGGCAGCGTCAGCCAGATCAGCAACGCCAGCGCCCCCGGATCCCACAGCTCGCCGGCGAGCCACATGCCCACCGCGCCGGTGCCCAGGGTGTTGATCCAAAGCACGGGCCGCGAGATGGCAACCATCCGGGACGGTGCGGCGAGCAACCCTGATCGGGGCACGCGGGTCCTCCTTGGCTCGAATTCGGGCTGAAAACCGCCGGTCCGGACCTCGCCCGGCTGCGCGTGCGGCCGCGCGGCCCCTGGCGCTTTCCCAACACTACGGGCCCACCACGGCGGAAGAGTGCGCCGGTGTCCGTTCCCGTGTGTCTAGAATCATAGTTGAGCTCGACGGCGCGCTCTGCGATGAACCGTCAACCCAGCTGAAGGAACACACCCCTATGAAAATCGGAATGCTCACGAGTGGCGGCGACTGCCCCGGCCTGAACGCTGTGATCCGGGGGGCGGTCCTCAAGGGAATCAAGGTCCACGGCCAGGAGTTCGTCGGCTTCCGCGACGGCTGGCGCGGCGTCGTCGAGGGGGACGCCGTGGAACTGCAGCGCCACGCCGTGCGGGGCATCTCCAAACAGGGCGGCACCATCCTCGGCACCTCCCGGACCAATCCCTTCGACGGCAAGGGCGGGGCGGACGCCATCAAGGCCACGATGGACCGTCTTGGCATCGACGCGATGGTCGCCATCGGCGGCGAGGGCACGCTCGCCGCCGCCAAGCGCCTCACCGACGCCGGACTCAAGATCGTCGGTGTGCCCAAGACCGTCGACAACGACCTCGACGCCACCGACTACACGTTCGGCTTTGACACCGCCGTGCAGATCGCCACCGAGGCCATCGACCGGCTGCGCACCACCGGGGAATCCCACAGCCGGTGCATGATCGCCGAGGTCATGGGCCGCCACGTTGGCTGGATCGCCCTGCACGCGGGCATGGCCTCCGGGGCCCACGCCATCCTCATCCCCGAACAGCAGACGAGCATCGAACAGATCGCCCGGTGGGTCAGCGAGGCCAACGCACGCGGCCGGGCGCCGCTGGTCGTGGTTGCCGAAGGCTTCGTGCCCTCCCACATGGAACAGCCCCACTCGGAGCGCGGCCTCGATACCTTCGGCCGTCCCCGCCTGGGCGGCATCGCCGACCAGCTGGCGCCGGAGATCGAAGCCCGCACCGGCATCGAGACCCGGGCCACGATCCTGGGGCACATCCAGCGCGGCGGGGTCCCCTCCTCCTTCGACCGGGTCCTGGCCACCCGCCTGGGCATGGCCGCCGTCGATTCCGTGGCGGACGGCCTTTGGGGCACCATGGTCTCCCTCCACGGAACCGAGATCGCCCACGTCGGGTTCGAGGACGCCCTCGGCAACCTCAAGCGGGTTCCGCAGCACCGCTACGACGAGGCCGCCATCCTGTTCGGGTGATCTTCGTCCCGCCCGCGCCGCACGGAGCCGGGCGCGGCGTCCGTCCGTGTTAGTTTGCCGTCATGGAACTTGACCCGGGAACCGTGGCCATCATCCAACTGGCCTGGTCGAGGCTGCTCCGGCTCGAGGACGCGGCGTTGGCCGGCGACCCCGCCGAACGGATCGTGAGGGTCGATGAGGCCTCGGGCCGGCTCACCTTCGTGACCCTCTTCGGCAAAGAGGCGCTGGTGGGCCCGGAGTGGGCGGTTGAGGCCGCCCGGCGCCTTCCGGGTGTCCAGCTGCGGCAGCAGAGCACCCTGGTGGAGCTGAGCCGGAAACACGGAGGCAGGTCCCTGGGCGAGGCCCAGCTGTACTTCAGCGATACCCTGCCCAACCTCGAGGTCCTTCGAAACACCGCGGTGTCGAGCGACCAGGAGTTCGTCGACGGGCTGGAACGGATGTGCCCGCCCGACGACGTGTCCGAGGCCGGGCTGGGCAGCCTCGACCACCGGTTCATCCTCGTCGACGACCGGCGCCCGGAGAACCCGGCCCCGCTCGCGGGAGCGGGCTACGAGCCGTGGGCGGGAATCCTTGCCCACCTTCGAGTGCTGACCGCCCCCCAGCACCGCGGCCGGGGCCTGGCCGGCCGGATCACCGCCGTCGCCGTCGAGGAAGCCATGGCCGCCGGATTTGTGCCCCAGTGGCGCGCCCGCGTTGACAATACTGCCTCCCAGCGGGCCGCGCGCCGCGCCGGATTCGCCTTCGGCGGCACGCAGACCAGCGTGGCCCTTGGCTGAACCGCCGACCCGGGCGCGGCGGTCAGTCGAACAGCTCGGTCAGGTCCGTCCGCTCGAACATCCTCGCGGCGTCGCGCGCACTCGGGGTGCCCGCGTCGGGGTCTGCCCCCGCCTCATAGAGCAGCTGCGCGGTCGAGGTGTGGCCCTTGAACACCGCACCCGCCAACGGGGTCTGGCCGCGGTCATTGGCCTTGTTGACGTCGGCTCCGCGCCCCACGAGGTCCCTCACGATGGCCGGGTGGCCGTTGTAGGAGGCGAGCATCAACAGGGAGTCCCCCGCCGTATTGGTCAGGTCCGGCGGAACCCCGGCGTCGAGGTAGCGGACCAGGGTGGCGGCGTCGCCGTGGCGCGCCGCGTCGAAAAGCCGGCTGGCGAGGGCGAACGCCGCCTCGGCACCGGCATCCGCACCGGTGTCCCGGCCGGTCACCGGGGGCCCTTCAGGAAACCGGTGGCCCGGCCCACGACCTGGCCGGCGTCGGGGGGAACGATAACCTCCTGGGCGGCCGCGTACTGCTCGTCGGCGTCCTGCACCAGAAGCCGGGCGGACGGGTCGACCGAGCGCTTCACCACCGCGAGGGCGATGGGGCCCATCTCCCAGTGGTGCGCCACCGAGGTGATCCGCCCGACCGTGCGGCCCTCGGCGACGATGCCGCTGCCGCGTGCGGGAAGCGTGTGCTGGCTGCCGTCGAGGTGGAGGAAGACCAGCCGGCGCGGCGGGTGCCCGAGGTTGTGGACCCGTGCCACGGTCTCCTGGCCCTTGTAGCAGCCCTTGGCCAGGTGCACGGCGGTGCGCATCAGGTCCAGTTCGTGGGGGATGGTCTTGTCGTCGGTCTCGAACCCGACGCGCGGGCGCCAGGCGGCGATGCGCAGCGCCTCCGCCGCCATCATTCCCGCCGGCGTATAGCCCTCAAGCCCGGTTACCGCCTCGAGGAGCGAGACCTGCGGGATGAGGTACTCGAACCAGGGACGCTCCAGGCCCGGGTGGGATTCCACCGCGGAGTAGGCGAACCCTCCGGCGCCGACGCCCGGCCACGGGTCGGCCCAGACGGTGCGCCCTTCGAAGGCGTCGATCCGTGCCACCGAGCCCACCACGGCCCAGTCCGCCGAAACGTCGGCGATCTCCACGCGCAGCATGAACTTCATCCGCTGGAGCCATTCGGTGAGCCCGGGCGCCTCGGCGCCCTCGACGATCAGCCAGGCGGTGGCGCCGTCATCGACGATGCGGGCACTGAAGTCGATGCGCCCCTGGACGCTCAGCAGGAGGGTCTCCGACGCCTCGCCGGGCGCCAGCTTGAGCAGCAGCTGGGAGGAGAGCGTATTGAGCCAGCTCAACCGGTCGGGTCCGGTGACGGTCACGACGCCCCGGTGGGAGAGGTCGACGACAGCCTGCCCCTGGGCGAGGAGGCGCTGTTCGCGGAAGGGATCCCCGTAGTGGGCGGCGACGGCCTCGTCGGGGGCACCGCCCGGGACGGCTCCGGGCAGGCTGAGGAGCGGGCTGGTGTAAGTCATGTGGATGTAACGCCTTTCAGGCGGTGCTATTCCCCCGTCCGGCCGGCCGGACGGCACCGTAGCGGGGTCAGGAAAGCTTTTTGAGGATCGCCGAGGCGTGGGCCTGCAGCGCGTTTCCGGACGCGGCAACATCCCAGCGCCAGTACAGGTCGCCGCCGACCAGCCCGAACAGGCGCGTGGCGGCCGCGTACTCCTTGGAGTGCTGCCCGCGCATCACCACGTCGGTTGAGAGCTGGATCTGAGGTCCCTTGATGGTGCCGTAGTAGAGCTCGGCGATGCTGCCGGGGTGGACGATGGTGGCGGTGATGTCGAACCCGCCCGCGTCGTTGCGGAACTGCTCCACCTCATCCGCGGTCTTCAGCGCCGGCACGATGTCTGCCGGGGAGAGCCCCGGCCCGACGTCGGCGTCATTGAGCTTTCGGTCAAGCGCCCAGAATCCGGTCTCGACCGACAGCGGCCGCAGCCGGGAGCCCTGCTCGTCGGTGAGCCAGCTCTCGGCGGTGTACTGCAGGTACGGCAGCCCGTGCTGTTCGAACGTCATCCGCTGCCCGAAGTGCTCCGAGTCGGCGTCGCCCTCACCGAGGCGCCCGGTCCCTTCCCAGGTGCCAAGCAGCCAGGAGAGCGGAACCAGCTCAGGGGTGAGGTCGGTGGGAAGTTCGATTGACATTGCCGGGTTGCCTAACCGCTACTTCTGGCCCTTGTACAGGCGGGCGACCACGAGTGCGGCGAAACCCGCCATGGCGAGGCCGGCGACAACGAGCAGGCAGATGAAGAAGATTTCCAGTGCGAGGATCGACATATTTCCATCCTAACGCGCCCTTCCGGCCCGCAGTACACCATCGGGGGCGTGCCTCCGGGCGGGCGCCGGTGGGCCGATTAGCCGCTGGAGGAACCGCCAGCGCGGCAGGCGAAGCGGGCGGGCCCGACCGGCCCGGTGCCCCGCGGAACCGGCGCGTTCAGGAGAGCAGCAGGGTGTCCAGGAAATAGACGAGGGCCCCGATGGCAAGGACCGGGGTGATCCCGGCGGAGAGCGCCGCCGCGGCGTTCAGCGGTGCCTCCCGGGAGGCGAGCAGGCGCCGGCTGCTCACGAGTACCGCGCCGCTGACGAGGCCGACGAGGACGGCGGGCAGGACGGGGACGCCGGGGAGCAGGAGCGCGCCGACCCATCCGGCGGCGGCGGCGAGGACCAGACCCAGTGGAGCGGCGACCCGGTCGGGCCACCGCGGGAGCAGGCCCGCGAGGGCGGCGAGGACGCTGATTCCGGTCACGAGCATCATGGACGTCCCGGCGGCATTGACCGGCAGCCGGTCGGCGGCCGCCCACCCGGAGCCCAGGGCCACGGCGAAGACACCCGAACTGGCCCCCAGGGTCGATTCGAGGCGGTGGCTCTGACCGGTCCCCCGGAGCAGCTGGATCAGGAACACCGCACTCACGCCAAGGGCCACCGCGCCGGGGAACCAAACCATGAAGCCCGGGCCCGGGGTGAAGGCGGCGGCGGCGGTGGCGGCGATTGCGCTGAGCCCGATGGCCGTGGACTGGCTCTTGCGGGCGGGGACGCCCAGCAGGTGGGGCCAGCCGACGGCGGCCACGGCGCACAGGATCGCGGTGACAACGGCAACGGCCAGAGGTGAGACGAAGGATGTGCCGACCAGGCCCGCCACCGAGGCGGCGGCTGCCGCGGCCACTATCCAGAATCTCACCCGAGCAATACTGCCCTATGCCTCCGAGGTCTGGGAAACTCCCGGCCCGCGGTCCGGACAGGGCGGGCCAGGGCAGGGCTGCGGCGTCGGGCGCGGTGCCCGCCCTGCGGTTATACTTGTCCAAATCTTTACCGCCGGCGGCTTCCGGTTCTCCCGGTGCAGCTCCGGTCCGCCCGCCCGATGATGCGCGTCCCGACCCGTGGAGGACACATGCCGCACATCCTGCTGCTTACCAACAGTGCGGGATCCTCAGTGGAGATCCTCCCGGCCCTTGAACTGCTCAGCCACAAGGTGCATATCCTCCCCGCCGAACCCACCGCCCTGCTGGAGACCGAACCCTGCGACGTCGTCCTGGTCGACGCCCGGCGTGACCTCGTAGGTGCGCGTTCGCTCACCCAGCTCCTGAAGGCCACCGGGCTCAGTGCCCCGTTGATGCTCGTGTTGACCGAGGGCGGCATGACGGCGGTGACCGCCGCCTGGCTGGCCGATGACGTCCTGCTGGATTCGGCCGGGCCGGCCGAGGTCGAGGCGCGGCTGCGGCTGGTCATCGCCCGGGCCCAGGCGGCCGGGGAGGAGACCAGCTCCGAGATCCGGGCCTCGGGCGTGGTGATCGACGAGGCGAGCTACACCGCCCGGGTCGGCGGGGTTCCGCTGAACCTCACCTATAAGGAATTCGAGCTGCTGAAGTACCTGGCCCAGCATCCCGGACGGGTCTTCACCCGCGACCAGCTGCTGCACGAGGTGTGGGGCTACGACTACTACGGCGGCACCCGGACGGTCGATGTGCACGTGCGGCGGCTGCGGGCGAAGCTCGGCACCGACCACGAACAGCTCATTGCCACGGTGCGCAACGTCGGCTACCGGTTCACGCTGACACGGACACCCGAAGAGACCGGGGCCGACGTCGTCCAGGACGCCTGAAGGAACGGGCGCCTGAAAAGGACGCGCGGGGAGGGGCCTTAATGCGAAAAACCCCCATTCCTGCGGATGGGGGTTTTTCGTGGGCGGGGCCCAAAGTGGAGGACATACGGGTCGAACGTATCGCGGGCACCCCAGTGGTGCATCCCCCCTGAACGGTTTCCCACGCTACCCCAAACGGGAGCGTCCCGCCAAACCGGCGGCCTGAACCTTGGCCGGCGGCCGGTCCCGCCGGGCGCCGGGGCACTAGGCTGGGCCCATGACGGCCGATGCGCAGCTTTCCCCCTGGACGATCACCCGGACCTCCGGCACCCCGCAGGGGCCCCTGCTGGCGGAGATCCGCGAACTCGCCGCGCGGGCGGCCGAGGCCGACGGCAACCCTCCCCTGTCCGAGCAGACCCTCGTAAACCTGCGTTCCTCCGCGCCCGGCGCGGCCCGGGTCATGCTTTTCACCGCGCGGCCGCGGGCCGGCTCGGGCGGGGACGCAGGGGACGACGCGGAACTGGCCGGCGTCGCCGTCGTCAGCCTGCCCCCGGGCGGGGCGCCGGATGCGGGCCAGGAGGCCGCCGTCCTCGAACTGGTCGTGGCGCCTGACGCCCGGGCCGAAGGGGCCGGATCCGCCCTGGCGGCGGCGGTCGCCGCCGAGAAGGTTCCCGGGCTCCGGGCCTGGTCGCACGGCAACCATGCCGCCGCGGCCGCCCTCGCCGCCCGGCACGGGTTCCGGCCCGTCCGTGAGCTGTGGCGCATGCGCCAGACCCGGGCCGCGGACGCCGAGCTGGTGCCCTCCCCCGCCCTGCCCGACAAGGTCCGGCTTCGGACCTTCGTCCCCGGACAGGACGAACAGCTGTGGCTCGAGGCCAACCGGTCCGCCTTCGCCCACCACCCCGAGCAGGGGTCCACGACCCTCGCCGACCTGCAGGCCCGCATGGCCGAGGACTGGTTCGACCCCGGGGGCTTTTTCCTGGCCGAGGATACCGAGACCTCCCGCCTGCTCGGCTTCCACTGGACCAAGGTGCATGCCGGCACGGGCGCCCACCCGCCGCTCGGCGAGGTATACGTCGTCGGGGTGACGCCCGAGGCGCAGGGCCGCGGCCTGGGCAAGGCCCTCACGGTGGCTGGCATCGAGTACCTGCACCGGCGCGGACTGCAGGCCATCATGCTCTATGTTGACGCCGACAACACCGCCGCCGTGGCCCTCTACCGCCGCCTGGGCTTCACGCGCTGGGACGTCGATGTCATGTATGCAGGTGGAGAAGACACGCCCAGCTTGTAAGGTTGGATTCCAGCACAGTGCCCGCTTCTACGCGCGCCCCGAGACACCATTGAACGCCGCAGGAGACACCATGGCATCTGAGACAGCCGCCCGAGTCCCATCCCGTTACGGTTCCTCGGAAACCTCGCCCGCCCGGGCCACCCAGGACCGCATCGAGATTCCCGAATTCGCCCCGAGCCTGCTGCCGACCGGTGACATCCGCCCGGACCGGTTCCTCGACCGCGAGATCAGCTGGCTCGACTTCAACGCGCGGGTGCTCGAGCTCGCCGAGGATCCCGACCTCTACCTGCTGGAGCGGGTCGCGTTCCTCTCGATCTTCGCGTCCAACCTCGACGAGTTCTTCATGGTGCGCGTCGCCGGCCTGAAGCGCCGCATCGCCACCGGGCTCGCCGTTCCCTCCGCGGCCGGGCTCAGCCCCATCGAGCAGCTCGAGAAGATCATGGAGGACGGCTACCGCCTCCAGCAGCGCCACGCCGCGGTCTTCGCCGAGCAGATCCGCCCCGCCCTGGCCAAGGAGCACATCCACCTCACCACCTGGGACGAACTCGACGAACCGGCGCGGGTCGAGCTGAACAAGCTGTTCGCCGAGAAGGTCTTCCCCATCCTCACCCCGCTCGCGGTGGACCCGGCGCACCCGTTCCCCTACATCTCCGGGCTGTCGCTGAACCTCGCCGTCGTGGTGCGCAACCCCATTAGCGAAAAGGAACTGTTCGCCCGCGTCAAGGTGCCCGACCAGCTGCCCCGCCTGCTCTCCGTTGACGGGCACCGCGCCGGCAGCGTCGCCGGGCGCACCGCCCGCTTTATCGCGCTCGAGGACGTCATCGCCGTCCACCTCGACCAGCTCTTCCCCGGCATGGAGGTGCTCGAACACCACACCTTCCGGGTCACCCGCAACGAGGACCTCGAGGTGGAGGAGGACGACGCGGAGAACCTGCTGCAGGCACTCGAGAAGGAGCTGCTGCGCCGCCGGTTCGGCCCGCCGGTGCGCCTCGAGGTTGCCACCGACATCAACCCGAGCATCCGCGCGCTGCTCGCCCGCGAGCTGGGCATCGAGGAGGACGAAGTCTTCACCCTCCCGGCGCCCCTTGACCTGCGCGGGCTCAGCGTCATCGGGAAGATCGACCGCGGGGAGCTCCACTACCCCAAGCATGTACCGCACACCAGCCGGCACCTCAACGAGAGCGAAACCTCCAAGGCCGCCAACGTGTTCGCCGCCATGCGGCGCCGGGACATCCTGCTGCACCACCCGTACGACTCCTTCTCCACCTCCGTCCAGGCCTTCCTCGAGCAGGCCGCCGCCGATCCCAAGGTGCAGGCCATCAAGCAGACCCTGTACCGCACCTCCGGGGACTCCCCGATCGTCGACGCCCTGATCGACGCGGCCGAGGCCGGCAAGCAGGTGCTCGCCCTCGTGGAGATCAAGGCCCGCTTCGACGAGCAGGCCAACATCTCCTGGGCGCGCAAGCTCGAGCAGGCCGGCGTGCACGTGGTGTACGGCATCGTGGGTCTGAAGACCCACTGCAAGCTCTCGCTGGTGGTGCGACAGGAGATCGACGGACTGCGCCGCTACTGCCACATCGGCACCGGAAACTACCACCCGCGCACGGCCCGCTACTACGAGGACCTCGGCCTGCTGACCTCGAATGACCAGGTGGGCGAGGACCTGTCCCGGCTGTTCAATCAGCTCTCCGGCTACGCCCCCAGGTCCACCTTCAAACGGCTGCTCGTGGCGCCGCGCTCGGTACGCTCGGGCCTGATCGACCGGATCGAGCGGGAAATCGCCAACAAGAACGCGGGCAGGGCCGCCCGCGTGGTCATCAAGGTCAACTCGATGGTCGACGAGGCCATCATCGACGCCCTCTACCGGGCCTCCCAGGCCGGGGTGAAGGTCGATGTCATCGTCCGCGGCATCTGCTCGGTGCGGCCTGGCGTGCCCGGGCTCAGCGAGAATGTCACCGTGCGCTCCGTGCTGGGCCGGTTCCTCGAACACTCGCGGGTGTTCGCGTTCGCCAACGGCGGGGACCCCGCGGTGTTCATCGGCTCCGCCGACATGATGCACCGCAACCTCGACCGCAGGGTGGAGACCCTGGTGCAGCTGAGCGCCCCGGATGACATCGAGTACCTCATGACGCTCATGGACCGCTACATGGATCCGCGCACCTCCAGCTGGCACCTCGACGAAACCGGGGCATGGACCCGGCACGCCAAGGACGAGAACGGCGAGGACCTCGGCGACATCCAGTCCTGGCTGCTCGCCTCCCGTGCCCGGCAGCGCGCCGCCATCCGCCGCTGATGTCCGCCGACGTCCAGAGTCCGGCCGACGCAGTGCCGTCGGCCACCGAGGTCGCTGTCACCGCCGCGGGCACCCTATGCTGGCGGACCGAAAAGGGGCGCCTCGAGGTGCTGCTGATCCACCGTCCGCGCTACGACGACTGGTCCTGGCCCAAGGGCAAGCTCGACGACGGGGAGACCACCCCGGAGTGCGCCGTCCGCGAGACGCACGAGGAGGTGGGCCTGAGGGTCCACCTCGGCATCCCGTTGCCGTCCATCGACTACGCGGTGTCCTCCGGACGCAAGGTGGTCCACTACTGGGCCGCGAAGGCGGACCGCCTCAAGCCCGTCCCGGACGGCAAAGAGGTTGACGAGTACCTGTGGTGCACCCCCGACAAGGCACGCCTCCTGCTGACCAACCCCTCCGACGTGGAGCCGCTTGATGCCCTTGAGGAGGCCCACGAACGCCGGGACCTCGGCACCTGGCCGCTGATCATCGTCCGCCATGCCAAGGCCAAGCCGCGCTCCTCCTGGAGCCGGGCCGAGGGCGAACGGCCGCTCGCGGCCACCGGCCGGCGCCAGGCGGTGGCCGTGAGCGGGCTGCTGCAGGCCTGGCGGCCCGAGCGGGTCATCAGCAGTCCGTGGGTCCGGTGCGTCCAGACGGTCTCGCCCTACGTCGCGAAGGCCGACGCGAAGCTCAAGCTCGTCGACGCCATCACCGAGCACGACGCGGCCCGGAAACCGGGGCGCGCCCGGGCTGCCGTCGAGAAGGTCTTCGACAAGCGCAACCCGGTGGCGATCTGCACGCACCGGCCGGTCCTGCCCCTGGTCTTCGGGGTGCTGCGCGGGCACATGGCGGCGCACCTGGCCGCCCTTCTGCCGGTCGCCGACCCCTACTTGTCACCGGGTGAGGCGGTCATCTGCCAGGTCAGCTCCGTCAACCACGGGCGCATCGTCTCCGTGGAGCAGTACCGCGCCTACGACGACTGACACGCCGCGGCGCCGGCGGGCACGCCGGTGCCCCGGCCGGTCCTCGCTAGACTGGCACGGTGAGCACACCCCTGAACACCCCGTATGAAGACCTGCTGCGCGATGTGATGTCCAACGGCACGGCCAAGTCCGACCGGACCGGCACCGGAACCCGCAGCGTCTTCGGACGCCAGCTTCGCTTCGACCTGCGCGAGTCCTTCCCGCTGATCACCACGAAACGGGTGCACTTCAAGTCCGTCGCGCTGGAACTGCTCTGGTTCCTGCGCGGGGAGTCGAATGTCCGCTGGCTCCAGGAACAGGGTGTGTCCATCTGGGACGAGTGGGCCGACGCCGACGGCGAACTCGGCCCGGTCTACGGGGTGCAGTGGCGCTCCTGGCCCACCCCGGACGGCGGACACATCGACCAGATCGCCGCCGTCATCGAGGGACTGAAGGCGAATCCCGACTCCCGGCGGCACATCGTGTCGGCCTGGAACGTCTCGGAGATCTCCAACATGGCCCTTCCCCCGTGCCACGCGTTCTTCCAGTTCTATGTCGAGCCCTCCGCCGAGGGCCCGGGCCGGCTGTCCTGCCAGCTGTACCAGCGGTCGGCGGACACCTTCCTCGGCGTACCGTTCAACATCGCCTCCTACGCCCTGCTGACCCTCATGGTGGCCCAGCAGGCCGGGCTGGAGCCCGGGGAGTTCATCTGGACCGGCGGGGACGTGCACATCTACGACAACCACGTGGAGCAGGTCACCGAGCAGCTCTCCCGCGAGCCCTACCCCTACCCGCGGCTGCGGATCACCCGCACCCCGGAGAGCATCTCCGATTACACCCTCGAGGACTTCGAGGTGCTCGACTACCGGCACCACCCCACGATCAAGGCTCCGATCGCCGTATGAGCTTCGATGATGTCACCGTGACCGGCGCCGTTGACGGCGGGCCGGTGATCGGCCTGATCTGGGCGCAGACCGAGGACGGGGTGATCGGCAAGGGCGGCGGCATGCCCTGGCATGTCCCCGAGGACCTGGCCCACTTCCGCAGGATCACCACCGGCCACCCGGTCATCATGGGCCGGCGCACCTGGGAGTCCTTCCCCGCGAAGTACCGCCCGCTGCCGGACCGCACCAACATCGTCGTGAGCTCCTCCGGCCCGCTTGAGGGCGCCGTCGTCGTCGGTTCCCTCCAGGACGCGCTCGCCGAGGCGCGGCGGGCACCCGGCGCCGAGCAGATCTGGATCATCGGCGGCGGGAAACTGTACACCGAAGCGGTCGCCGAGGCCAACGCGGCGGTGGTCACCGTCATAGAGACCGACACCGACGGGGACACCTACGCGCCGGTGCTTGGCCCGGAGTGGGAGCTGAAGGGCGTCAGCCCCGCCGGGGGCTGGCTGGACAGCACCGCCGGCACCCGGTACCGGCTGAGCCTGTGGGCGCGCCGCTCACAGACGGACTAAGGCCCGACCGGCAGCCAGCGTAACTGTTCCTCCCCCCGCACGCCGGGCTCGCCTAAGCTTGGAGGATGACCTCCGCAGCAAGCATCTCCCCCCTGCCCTCCGTCGGCTTCGTCGGCTGGCGCGGCATGGTCGGCTCCGTCCTCATGCAGCGCCTCCAGGACGAAGGCGACTTCCGCCTGTTCAACCCCGTGTTCTTCTCCACCTCCAACGCCGGCGGGCCGGCGCCGTCCTTCGCCGAGGGCGCCGGGAAGCTCGAGAACGCCTACGACCTGGAGACGCTGGCGAAGCTGCCGATCATCGTCACCGCCCAGGGCGGCGCCTACACCTCGGAGGTGCACCCCAAGCTGCGCGACGCCGGCTGGGACGGGCTGTGGATCGACGCCGCCTCCACGCTGCGGATGGAGCCCGAGTCGATTATCGTGCTGGACCCGGTCAACCGCGGGGTCATCGACGCCGGGCTGGCCCGCGGCGTGAAGGACTTCATCGGCGGCAACTGCACCGTCTCCTGCATGCTCATGGGCCTCGGCGGGCTGTTCCGCAACGGCCTGGTGGAGTGGGGCACGTCCATGACGTACCAGGCCGCCTCGGGCGGCGGGGCCCGGCACATGCGCGAACTGCTCAACCAGTTCGGCGCCCTTCACTCGAGCGTGCTCACCCACCTCGACGACCCGGCCTCGGCCATCCTCGAGATCGACCGGGCCGTCCTGGCCCAGCAGCGCAACCCGGAGCTCGACGCCTCCCAGTTCGGGGTGCCCCTGGCCGGCTCGGTGATTCCGTGGATCGATGCCGACCTGGGCAACGGACAGTCCCGCGAGGAATGGAAGGCCGGGGCGGAGACCAACAAGATCCTAGGCACCGGTAACGGCGGGCGGATCCCCTTCGACGGGCTGTGCGTGCGGATCGGCGCCATGCGATCGCACTCGCAGGCGCTGACCCTGAAGCTGACCGAGGACCTGCCGGTCGCCGAGATCGAGCGCCTGATCGCGGCCGATAACGAGTGGGTGAAGGTGGTGCCCAACACCAAGGATGCCACCGTGACCGAACTGACCCCGGTGGCCGCAACGGGGTCCCTGGAGATCCCCGTGGGACGCATCCGCAAACTCGAGATGGGCCCGGAGTACATCAGCGCGTTCACGGTGGGCGACCAGCTGCTGTGGGGGGCGGCCGAGCCGCTGCGTCGGATGCTGCTCATCAGTACCGGGAACCTGTAGCCGGCACCCCGCGCGTGGAAGTGTCAGAGGGCGGAGGCAGAATACCGGCATGGAACACACCGACGTCGACCGCATCCTGACCGGTTTCTTCGCAGCCAGCGCCCGCGGCCGGCATCCGGAAACAGTGATCCGGTACGGGAGGGTGGAGACCGGACTGAGGTCCTACCTCGAGGGCGAGGGGGCGCGTTCGCTGCCGCCGGAGGCGGCGTCGCTGCTTGAGCTTGAACGCCAGTTCTCCCCCGACGCCGCCTACGTGCGCCTGATGGGCGCCGCTGAGCTCCTCCACGCCCTGCCGGGATTCCTGGGCGTGCGCTGGCTGGCAGCAGACTTCCATGACCGGCTGGCCCAGATCAGCCTCGCCTCCCGTCTGGCGCAGTGGCTGTGCACCCGGCAGCTGGTGGACCGCAAGGCTCAATGGGGTGACGTCCTGCTGACCCGCGCCGCCGCCGAGCACGCGCGGCGGACCTCGGTGACGTAGACGCGGTTCTCAGCGGCCGGCCGGGTTCACAGGGTGCCGGGGCAGGCACGCTTCGGGCAGTACCGGGGTAACGGCACCTAGGGCGTGCTGGGTGCCGGCAGCGCGCACCCGATCAGCAGCGGTTCGGGCTGCAGCCGGATCCCGAACTTCGCCTCAACTCCGTCCGCCACGAGCCCGGCCACGGCCAGCAGGTCCCGGGCGGCGGCGCCGCCGCGGTTGGTCAGGGCCAGGGTGTGCTTTGTCGACAGGGAGGCCCTCCCGCCTGCCGCGGCGAACCCGGTGTCGCCGGCCAGTCCGAAGCCCTTGGCAAAACCGGCCCGCTCGATCAGCCAGGCGGCGCTGAGCTTTACCTTGCCGGGATCCGCAGCCGGGTACCGGGGGGCGTCCTCCGGCAGGCCCGCCGCGGCCGCGGCGTCGATGATTGGGTTGGTGAAGAAGGACCCGGTGCTGAAGGTGTCGCGGTCCTGCGCGTCGAGGACCATGCCCTTGGCCGCGCGCAGCCGAAGCACCTCGCGGCGCACGTCGGTGGCGTAGGCCCGTTTGCCGACCTCGACACCCAGGGCGCGGGCCAGTTCGGCGTACCTCACCGGTGCGCTCATGCGGCCGAGCGCGAGCTGGAACTCGACGGTGAGGACCACGTAGCGCGGCGAGCCGTTGACGGTGGTCTGCTTCAGCAGCGAGTCCCGGTACCCGAAGTGGAGTTCGAAGTTGGTGAAACTCTTCACCGCCGAGGCCTGCCGGTCCCAGGTGCGCACCGTGGCAATCGTCTGGGACACGTCGGAGCCGTAGGCGCCGACGTTCTGGACAGGCGTCGCCCCGGTGGAGCCGGGGATGCCCGAGAGCGCTTCGAGGCCGGAGAAGGCGTGCTTCACCGTGTACTCCACCAGCTGATCCCAGTCCTGCCCGGCCTGCGCCCGGACCATGACCCCGCCGCAGGTGGCGTCGTCGTCGTTCACGGTGAAGCCGTCGGAGGCAATCCTGACCACGGTGCCCTCGAAGCCTTCATCCGCGATGACGAGGTTTGAGCCGCCGGCCAGGATGAGCAGCGGCTCGCCTGCGTCGTCGGCGGTGCGGACGGCGTCGATGATCTCCTGTTCGGAGCGTGCCTCGATGAGCATGCGGGCGGGCCCGCCGACCCCTGCGGTGGTGAGGTCAGCCAGCGGCGTGCCGGTCGGCTGCGGGGTCATGACAGGCGCACCACGGCCTGGGCCTTCACGAGGACCTTCTGGCCCTCGAAGGTCACCGTGAGGTCGATCCGCGCCGTCGCCTCCTCGGGGTTCAGCGCCCCGATGGTCCCCCGGACCTCGAGGATGGCGCCCGGGACCCCGGGCTGCGCCGTGGTGTCGGCGACCACGACGGGCTTGGTGAAGCGCGTCTGGTAATCGATGACGGAGCCCGGATCGCCGGTCCAGTCGGTGACCAGCTGCACCGCCGCGCCCATGGTGAACATGCCGTGGGCGATCACCCCGGGCAGGCCGACGCCCTGGGCGAAGTCGGAATTCCAGTGGATGGGATTGAAGTCCCCGGAGGCCCCGGCGTAGCGCACCAGGTCCTGGCGGGTCACCGGAATCGTTACGGACCCGATCTCCTGCCCGACGGTCAGTTCAGCTGCTGGGATGCTCACTGCTGCTCCTCTCCCCGGACGAGCAGGGATGACGATGTCGTGGCGGTCCGCACACCGTCCACGGTTGAGATTTCGGCGCGCGTGGTGATCATTGCCCCGCCGCCCATGGCCCGCACCGAATCGACGTGGAGCGCGGCGACCAGCTCATCCCCGGCCACGACGGGCCGGTGGTGGGTGAAGCGCTGGTCGGCGTGGACCACCCGGGAGAAGTCGATCCCGGCGCCCGGGTCGGTGATGAGCTGGGCGTCCGCGCGTTGCGCCACGATGATGGCGAACGTCGGCGGCGCCACCAGGTCGGCGTACCCGAGGGCCCGGGCCGCTTCAACGTCGTAGTGGGAGGGGTGGGTGGCCTTGACGGCGCGGGCGAAGTCGCGGATTGCCTCGCGCCCCACGGTGTATACCTCACCGGCGGGGTAGCTGCGTCCCTGCAGGTCGGGGTTGATGGTCATGGGTCCTCCGGGAGTTCGCGGGCGGCGGGCTGGTTTCAAGCGTAATCGAGCGGCCGGGTCGGTGGCCGGTCGGAGCTCAGCGGGGCGCTGCGGAGCTCCGGCGCCGCCGGGCGTCGCGGGTCCGCACCACCATGCCGGCGATATGGCATAGCAGGCCCGCGCCGATCACCGGCATCGCGGCGAACACCGCGGCCTCGGCGTCGGCTGCTGCCCCTGCCACGGCGAGCGCGATGCCGGCGCCGGTGAGGATCAGCGCGGAGATCAGGAGCCTGCGGTAGAGCACCGATCCCGTGTCCCAGGGTGTGTTGAGCATCCCTTCATCCTACCGTGGCCCTAGAAGAGGGACTCCTGGACGGCCGGGACGGCGGTCGTGTAGTCCCCCGGCGCGATCCGCCGTCCCTTGAGGCGGGACAGGTCCGCGAGGAAGCGCAGCGGGGCGCCGTCGAGGCTGACGAGGGCGCAGGAGCCCAGCAGCGGCCCGACGACGAACCCGTGGTCGCCGCTCTCGAGGTCCCCCGGGTAGGGCTGGACCCCGCCGGCCGTCAGCACCTCCTGCCACGACGGCGGTGGATCGAACTCCTCGGTGACGACGGTGAAGCCCTCGAGTTCCATCCCCTCCCGCAGCAGCCTCCGTGCGGACTCGGCGAAGCCAGCGTTGATTCCGGCGAGCCGCTCCGGGGGCAGCGGGCGGCGGAGTGCCTCGGCCTTCGCGGCCGAGCGCACGGCCTGCGGCAGGCCAACGCTGCGCGTCACCTCGTCCTCGAGGACGCGCACCACCCGCCCATTGTCGGCGAGGGCCACATAGGAGGCGGTGACGGCGCCCTGCTCCACGAGCCGCCCACGCTTGCGCTTGGCCGAGGCGGTGCCGACCTTGGTGGCGCCGTCGGCGAAGGTCGCCACGTACAGCCAGTGCGGTTCGTCGAGGTAGCGCCGAAGGCCCTCCGGGGCGATGCCCGAGCGGTGGAAGTCGTGCATGAAGCGCAGGTCGTCCTGGGCGAAGCACGGCCCGCACTGGTAGCCCCGCTCGGCCTCGGCCCGCCGCGGGCAGGGCACGTGCGTGCGGGACTCGGCGTCGCGGACCCGGTAGGAGCCGAGGCAATAGCGGACACCGGCGGGGCCGAGCGTCCGGTAACCGAGCCGGGAGCCTGGCTGCAGCGGCAGGTCCGTCCGGACGCCGTCGGGGTCGGCGAGGACCAGGGCCGGCGCCTCGCCGTGCCAGGCCACCCCGCTGCACAGGTAGCGTCCGCCGGGAATCACCAATTCAGCTTAAGTCACCGGCGGGCCCGTGGCCCCGTCCCGGTTCCCGGCGGTGCGCCGGGGCTCAGAGGCCTTCGGCCACCGCCGCCGCGGCGGCGAGCCAGGCCCGCTGGGTGGCGGGGCGCAGGGAGCCGTAGCGGATCCTGCCCTTCAGCAGGGCGGGGTCGAAGGGGATGGTGACGGCGCTGCGGGCCAGTTCGGTGAAGCCCGCGGCGATCGCCTGGGCCTGGGGGGCGGTGCCGTTCTTGTCGGACTGGCTGACGATGACCACGGCGTTGCGGGAGAGCTGCTCGTAGTCGCCGCCGCGGGCCCGCAGGGCTTCGAGCAGGAGGGCGCCGGCCTCGGCGTGCTCTTCGAGGGTGGTGGTGGCGATGACGAGCTGGTGGGTGTGGTGGAGCATGCGCAGCCACCGTTCGGCCGTCTCGTCGTTGCCCGAATCCACGACGTTCAGCCGGAAGTACTTCGAGGCGACCTCGTGCAGGGCGTCGAAGTCCCGCGAGGTGACCTTCTGTTCGGAGGCCAGCACGTCCGGTTTGGAGCGCAGCACGTCGTACTTGTCTTCGGTCTGGTGGTGGACGTAACGGGCGAGCAGCGCCGACTGCGCGGACGGAGCGAGCAGGGCGCCGGTCTGTGGGAGCAGGTCGAGCACGGTTGCCTCATGCGGGCCCTGCTCGGTCCGCCAGCCGAGGGTGCCGCGGGTTTCATTGTTGTCCCAGGCCAGGACGGGCCCGCCCCCGTTGCGGGCGAACACCGCCGCGAGCATCACCGTGGTCGGGGTCTTGTTGGCCCCGCCCTTGCCGTTCACGACGGCGATGGTCCGCGGGCCCGGCCAGTGCTGGCTCACGGCGCGGGTGTGCGCGCGCACCGTCAGTTCAGCGGCGGACGGCGGAATCCGCACGCCTATGCGGGTCAGGGCTCCCCGCAGCCCGGTCTCGGCGGGCACCACCGCCGTGTCGGGGGTGAGGAAGGAGCGGCGGCCGGTCCGCGCCGCGGAGGCACGCGGGCGCGTCACCGGAGGGTCGGCCGGCTGCGGGGGAAGCTCTGCCACGGGTTCGGAGCCGAACGCTCCGCGCGGCCCCCGGCCGTGCTCGATCAGCCGGGACTCCCCCGGTTCGGCGTCGGGGAGGTCCGTGTCGGAGGGCTGGGACGCAATGGCTCCGGCGTTGGAGAGGTCGGGCTCAAACGCCCTGGTGTCGGAGAGGTCGGACTCAAACGCCCGGGTGTCGGAGAGGTCGGACCCGTAGGGCTCCGGTTCGTAGGGAACGGTGCCGTAGGGGACCGTGCCGGTCGTCCGGCCGGCGATCGAGGGGGCGTAGTCCGGTGCTGCGTCGGGCCCATACGCGACTGGAGCGCCGTCGGGCTCCTCATCGGCGGACAGCGGCTCCCACCGGGTCCCCGGGTCCCCCTCGAGCAGGGACTGGCGGCGCCGGCCCGCCCTCGTGGGGTAGGTGTCGTTCGTGCTGTCGGCGCTCCACACGGAGTCACGTTCGGTCATTTAAGTCCATCCCCCCGCACACCTGATGGGGCGGCTGCTTAGCGGTCATTGCCTTCGCCCATCCTATAAGTACCCTGATCGTCGAAGCCGCAGCCGAGTAACAGTGGGTTCGGATCGGAGACACCGCCCGGCCCGCAACTTATGCTTTCCGTATGTTTCCCGCCTTTCGATCGATGCGCCAGGTCCGGGTCTCGGACGAGTCCCACCGGGTTACGACTTTCGAACTCTTCTTCGACCTCGTCTTCGTTTTCGCCTTCACCCAGGTCACCGGCTTCATGGCCCATGAACACACGGGCCTGGGTGTGCTCCAGGGCATGATCATCCTGGGCATCCTCTGGTGGTCCTGGGTCTGCTATTCATGGCTCGCCAACCAGACCCACGTCGACGAGGGCATCGTGCGGCTCGGGATGTCGCTCGCCATGATGGCGATGTTCATCGCTGCCCTGACCATCCCGGAGGCCTTCCACGACATGGCCGGAGGCCTGGACGGACCGCTCGTGTTCGCGTTGGCCTACTTCGTCGTGCGCCTGGTTCACATTGGGCTGTACCTGGTCGCCGCCGGGGACGACGTACCGCTCCGGCGCCAGGTGATCAAGACCTCGAGCGCCATGTTCACCGGCTCCGCCATCATCATCACCGGAGCCCTCGTCGGCGGGTCCTCCCAGACCTGGTTCTGGCTGGCCGGCCTCGCCGCGGATATCACCCTCACCTACCTCACCTCCGCCGGCGGGAACTGGCGGGTCCATTCCGCCGCCCACTGGGCCGAGCGGTACGGGCTCGTCGTGATCCTCGCCCTGGGCGAGTCGATCATCTCCATTGGCGTCGGCGCCTCGGAACGCCCGGTGAGCACCCTGATGATCCTGGGCGCGGTCTTCGGCGTCGGCCTCTCGGTCTGCCTGTGGTGGCTGTACTTCGACGTCCTGGCGATCGCGGCCGAGCACGTGCTGGCGCGGCTCCGCGGGCGGGCGCGGTCGGCCCTCGCCGTGGACGCCTACACCTACCTCCACCTACCGCTGATCGCCGGGGTCGTGCTGTCGGCGCTCGGGGTCGAGGATGCCCTGGCGCACCTCGATGAATCATCCGGCTACGGCTGGCTGGGGGCCGGCGCACTGCTGGGCGGGACGGCCCTGTACCTCCTCGCCCACGCGGCATTCTGGCGAAGGGTCGGCGGGTACTGGAAGACGTGGCGGCTCAGCACCGCCGCCGTCCTGCTGGCCCTGATCCCGGCCGCCTCCGGGTTCGCCCCGCTGGCGGCGCTTGGACTGGTTTTCGGATTGTGCGCTCTCCTCGTCATCGTCGAAACGAGCGTCTATGCGGAGAAGCGGGCGGAGATCCGCCGAAGCCACTCTGCGGCGTAACGCGGCGTGTCCGCCCGTGTCGGGTGCCCCTGCCGCACGGCGTCCCCTGCCCGTTCGCCGGCAGGGCGTCCCCGCCGGTTCCTAGGCCTTGGGCCGGGCCCGGACGTGCATCTTCTCCCCCTGGTGGCCGAACAGGCTGAGGAATTCCACCGGGTGCTCGTCGGCGGAGGCGAACCAGTGAGGGGTATGGGTGTCGAATTCGGCGGCTTCCCCGGGCCCCAGGACGAAGTCCTGATCGCCGAGCACGAGTCGCAGGCGTCCATTGAGGATGTATAGCCACTCATACCCTTCGTGCACGCGGAGTTCAGGTTCGCCCTTCCGCGCGTCGGCGGCAAGCACCATCTTGTACGCCTGCAGCCCGCCGGGCCTGCGGGTCAGGGGAAGGGCCGTCATGCCGCCGTGGCGGATGGGCCGCAGGTGGATCCGCGGATCCCCGGTGGTCGGCGCGCCGACGAGGTCATCGAGCGGGACCTGGAACAGGCGGGCCAGGGGCAGGAGCAGTTCGAGGTTGGGGCGCCGCTGACCGCCCTCGAGGCGGGACAGGGTGCTCGCCGAAATGCCGGTGGCCTCGGAGACCTCGCCGAGGGTGAGCCCCCGTTGCTGGCGCAGTGCGCGCAGCCGCGGGCCCATGGCGTCAAGAACCGATGAAAGATCGCTCTCCATCCCCGCATTTTGCCATATCGGCAAGGAATATTGCCAGCACTTCCACCCGGCGGGACAGTGGATACGAGGGCGCCGACCGTAAGCGCCTCGGAAAAGGAGAAGCATCATGCAGGACTCTTCGCGTTATGACGTCATCATTATCGGCGGCGGCGCCGCCGGGCTCAGTGCGGCGGTGGCCCTTGGCCGGTCCCTGCGCACCACGGCCGTGATCGATTCAGGGGCACCACGGAACGCCCCCGCGGCCGGGGTGCACAACTTCCTGTCCCGGGACGGCGTCCCGCCGCTCGAACTCCTGGCGGCCGGGCGGGTCGAGGCGGCGTCCTACGGCGCGGTCCTGATCGACGCGGAGGCGGTGCGCGTCGGGAAGGATCCGGACGGTTTCACGGTCACGCTCGGCGACGGCGGGCGGGTTTCCGGCCGCCGCCTGCTCGTGACGACCGGGCTCACCGACGAACTGCCCGACGTCGAGGGGCTCCCCGCGCACTGGGGTTCCGGCGTCATCCACTGCCCCTACTGCCACGGCTACGAGGCCCGCGGCAAGGCCATCGGCGTCCTGGCCACCGGCCCGATGGCGATGCACCAGGTCCAGATGTTCCGGCAGCTCAGCAGCGACGTCACCCTCTTCCTGCACACCGCGCCTGAGCCGACGGACGAGGAGGAGGAACTCCTGGCGGCACTGTCGGTCCGCGTCGTCTCCGGGAGGGTCGAGGCGGCCGAGGAGACGGACGGCTCGCTCTCGGGCGTGCGCCTTGAGTCGGGCGCCAGCGTCCCGCTTGACGCCCTCGTGGTGGCACCGCGCTTCGCCGCGAACTCGGTGCTGCTCGAGTCCCTCGGCGTGGAAATATCCGAACACCCCATGGGCATCGGCTACTCGGCGGAGGTCGACCCGCAGGGCCGCACCTCCGTTCCCGGGGTATGGGCGGCCGGCAACGTGGCGGACCCGGTGGCCCAGGTGATGGCCTCGTCCGCGGCGGGCCTGATGGCAGGGGCCGCGATCAACGGGGACCTCATCGCCGAGGAGGCGAAGGCGGCGGTGGAGCGGCGCCGGGCGGCCCGCGGGCCGGGCCTTGGCGGGGCGCCGGCCGGGTCCGACAATGGAATCACCACGGGGACACCCGGCAGGACAGCGGAGCTGGAGAGCCATGCACACTGAAATGGACCAGGAGTTCTGGGACCGGAGGTACGCCGAGCACCGCAGGGTGTGGAGCGGGAACCCGAACCCACACCTTGTCACCACGGCCTCCGCCCTGCCTCCCGGGCGCGCCCTCGACGTCGGCTGCGGCGAAGGCGCAGACGCCCTGTGGCTGGCCCGTAGCGGGTGGCGGGTGACGGGCGTCGACATTTCCGAGGTGGCCCTCGGGCGGGCCCGCGAGCAGGCCCGGCTTGAGGACACAGCGGTGGCCGCCCGGGTCGACTGGGTGCACGCCGACCTCCTCGAGGCACCGCCGGAGCCGGGCGGCTTCGATTTGGTCTCGGCACAGTTCATGCAGCTCGCCGAGCCGGCGCGCTCGGCGCTGTTCTCCGGGCTCGCGGAGGCTGTGGCGCCGGGCGGGACCCTGCTCATCGTCGGCCACCACCTTTCCGACCTGCAGACGACGGTGCGGAGGCCCCCATTGCCCGAGCTGTTCTACACCGCAGAGGACCTCATTCCCCTGCTCGACGGCGGCTGGGACATCACCGCCTGCGAGGCGCGCCCCCGGTCAGTGGCCGACACCGAAGGGCACCAGGCGACGATCCATGACACGGTGCTCCAGGCCCGCCGGCACGGACCCAGCCACGCACAGGCGCCGTCCGCTGCGGGACCGGTGTGACCTCACCCCCGCAGGCACACTCCTCGGCGGGAGGGTCGCCGGAGGCCGCACCGCAGCTCCGCTGATGCCCGGGGAGCACTCCCTCAGGGCGGATTGTCCTACTTGCCGTTGGCGACTTCGAAGGGCACGATCAGGATGCCCGACGTGGTCGAGTTGCGGCGGTACTGGTCATTGCAATCGGCGCGCAGGAACAGCTTGTGCTTGCCATTGGTGAGCCTGGTGGTGTCGATTCTGATTCGCCCGTCATACCCCCCGCTGGCTCGTCGGAGGATCAGACCGGGAACGTTGGCATGGAGATCCGGGTCGATGCGGACTTCATGGGCCGTGACGGGCGGGTCGCCCGCCTCGCCGTGCCAAACCATCTTGACGGCGGGTGACCAGATGCCGCTGACGGGAATGTTCGGAGCCGGAACCGTCAGGAGATCCGCTTCGCAATATCCGCCCTTGGCCAGGTTCCTCCCGGGGGATGAGTACCACCCCTTGCCGCGCAAATAGGATTCGTCGGAGATATCGTTCACGATGCGGGTAGGCGACAGATCGACATAGTACTGAAAGTTGAGGGAGGCAGTCATGCGGGCCGTGGTTGTCCTGCCGCGCCTAGCAGGGTCTGCGACGTCGGAAAAGAAGCGCAAACGCGTTTCTTTGAGGCCATCGGTCGAGAAAATGGACGGATCAACCCTCACCTTGCCCCACCGGGTGCACGTACCTGGAGTGGGGCACTTCCAACCGGTTTGGTAGAGCTTGGACTGCGGCTTCTCGATAGACGCACTCTTCATGACAACCGACACGTAGGGCGTCTTTGTTTTGCCGGTATTGGCCTCCTGGAGACCGGGATCATGGAGCATCATCCGGATGTCGAGTGTGAATGGTCCGGTCACGGTTTCGCGTTCGGGAATACAAGCCCCGATATGGATATGACCATGGTCCGTGCCTGCGGGAGTCGCCCCTGCGGTGGGTGTCCACCAGGACTGCGTTTCAACGAAGGTACGTTTCTCCGGATAACCCGCACAGGTGAGGGGGTTAGGGGTACCGGCCACGGTCGGGACGGGAGCGGCGCTGAGTAAGGCGCTGACCACAAGGAGCAAAGCCAGGACCATCTGCGCGGGTCGTTCGAGATACCTCGGAGTTATCTGCATAGCTGGCTCCGTTCACTGCTGGCCGCTGGCCCCCGAACGGCTGGAAAGGCCCTCGGACGATTGAAGCGTCGGTGAAGAGCCGCCCGCCAGATGTGGTGGCACCTGGCGGGGTGAGGTTGGTTGTGGGCACTATCTACGGATGGGTCCCAGGAGGGCCTGGTCCGACTGGGGGTGGGTCAGCGCCCAGGCCGTGGGATGTGATTTGAGGGATCCGCATAGCGGGTTGTTCCCGGCGGTCCATGGAAGTAAATTACGTCTTCGCTGGCTCGAGGGGAAGAGGCGCCTCTCCCTGTTACGAGGGGTTCATGGGAGGGCCGCTCCGCCGCACGCCGCGTCCGTCGTCCTGATCGCCTCACCAGGCACCGCCGGTGCTGCGGTGCCCTGCAGCAGTGCCCTGAGACAAAAACCCCCGGAATCGAGGATTCCGGGGGTCTGTATTTTGTAGCGGTGGTGGGACTCGATCCCACGACCTCACGATTATGAGTCGTGCGCTCTAACCAGCTGAGCTACACCGCCCTAAATGAGGCTGCCCGCACCGATCGGATGATCGTCACGGGCCCCTCATTCACGAGCCCCCCACCGGAATCGATCCGGTGACCTCGTTCTTACCAAGAACGCGCTCTACCACTGAGCTAGGGGGGCAACAGCAAGAAACTTTACCAGTTCCGAGCCGCTGTGTGAAATCAACAACCGCCCTGGCGGGCAGACCCCTGATTCCGCTTCGGATCCCCGCCGTGGCGGGGATCCGAAGGGGTTAGTCTAGGTGATTTTCACCACTGGTCGGACTGCGCGTTGGCGCGTCCGAGGCCCGCTCCGGCGGCCTTGCCCGAACGCGGCTTGCGTGAGCTGTCGCTGGAGAACCGGGTGTCGCCGTCGCGCTTCTTGAAGTCCTTCGAGTCCTTGTTGAATTCCTTCTTGAAGGGCTTCTTGAACTCGCCGGCCGGGCGCTCGCGGTTGGGCTTGCGGCCCTTGTCGAGCTCGAGGTGGATCAGCTCTCCGCCGATGCGGGTCTTCGACAGGGCGCGCCACTGGTCCTTGGAGAGATCCGCGGGGAGCTCGACGAGGGTGTGGTCGGCGCGGATGTCGATGCCGCCGATCTGCGAGGAGGAGAGCCCGCCCTCGTTGGCGATGGCACCGACGATGGAGCCGGGCATGACGCGCTGGCGGCGTCCGACGGCGATCCGGTAGGTGGCATTGCCCTCGGTGAGGGTGCGCGTCGGCCCGCGGGAGCCGAAGGCGTCCTTGCGGCCCTCCGAGCGCTCCCGCTGCCCGGCGGGAGCCACCGGGATGTCCTTGACCAGCAGCGGGTTGCCGCCCTGGGCCATGACGGCCAGCGCAGCGGCGATCTCGGCGGCCGGAACGTTGTGCTCCTGCTCGTAGCTCGCGATGAGGTCACGGAACGCCGAGACGTCCTCGCTGGCGAGGGTCTTGGTGATCTTCTCGGCGAACTTGTTCAGGCGCAGTTCGTTGATGGTCTCCGAGGAGGGGAGCTGCATCTGCTCGACCGGCTGGCGGGTCGCCTTCTCGATGGAGCGCAGCAGGTACTTCTCACGCGGGGTCATGAACAGGATCGCGTCACCCGAACGCCCGGCCCGGCCGGTGCGGCCGATGCGGTGGACGTAGGACTCGGTGTCGTGCGGAATGTCGTAGTTGACGACGAGCGAGATGCGCTCGACGTCGAGGCCGCGGGCGGCGACGTCGGTGGCCACGAGGATGTCGATCTTGCCCTCACGCAGGGCCTCGACGGTGCGCTCGCGCTGCTGCTGGGGAATGTCACCGTTGATGGCTGCGGCCGAGAAGCCCCGTGAACGCAACTTGTCCGCCAGGTCTTCGGTCGCCATCTTGGTACGGACGAAGGCAATGATGCCGTCGTAGTCCTCAACCTCGAGGATGCGGGTCATGGCGTCGAGCTTGTGCGGGCCCATGACCTGCAGGTAGCGCTGACGCGTGTTGGTGCCGGTGGTCGTCTTGCCCTTGACCGCGATCTCGGCCGGGTCGTTCAGGTATTTCTTGGCGATGCGGCGGATGGCCGGGGGCATGGTGGCGGAGAACAGCGCCACCTGCTTCTCGGCAGGGGTCGAGGAGAGGATCTGCTCGACGTCCTCGGCGAAGCCCATGCGGAGCATCTCGTCGGCCTCGTCGAGCACGACGTACTCAAGGGCCGACAGGTCGAGGGAACCCTTGGAGATGTGGTCGATGACGCGGCCCGGGGTGCCGACGACAACCTGGGCGCCGCGGCGCAGGCCCGCAAGCTGGGGTCCGTAGGGGGATCCGCCGTAGACGGGCAGCACGGTGAAGCCGTCCATGTGGCGGGCGTAGGAGGTGAACGCCTCGGCGACCTGGAGCGCGAGCTCGCGGGTCGGGGCGAGGACCAGGACCTGGGTGTTCTTGCTGACACCGTTGATGTCGGCCAGCTCGGCCATCTTCGACAACGCGGGAACCGCGAATGCTGCGGTCTTTCCGGTGCCGGTCTGGGCCAGGCCGACGACGTCGCGGCCCTCGAGCAGGACCGGAATGGTGGCGGCCTGGATGGGTGAGGGCTTCTCGTAGCCGACGTCGGTCAGCGCAGCGAGGACGCGGGCGTCGAGGTTGAGGTCGGTGAACAGCAGCTCTCCGGCGTCATCGGCAGCCGGGGCGTCAACGTTTTCGGAGATTTCGGGGGACAGATTTTCAGGCATGGAGGGAAGACCTTCAGGTAGATGCCGGACGGCCCGGAAGGCGGGAGCCAACTGGTGCCGTGCTTACAACGAAATCCGGCACTGTTTCAATCCCGCGGCAGGACTTCCCGTCACAACTGGGCTTCCTGCTCCAAGAGCTGAAATGTGTGACGTTTTCTTCTAGCCGGCGCTCCCTGATGAATCTGCTCGCGGAAAATCTCGACGAGCCCCAACACAACCTATCCGCCTGAAAAGGACGGAAATTAAGGGAATACCGGTGTGGGGGATGTTTCAATCCTACCGCATGCTGGCTCCGGCCCCTGCCGTTCGGGGCAGGATCGACGGGTGACGTTGGGCACGTTAGGCGCCGGCGAGGGCCTGCACGGCCGCCCTGTGGACCTGCGGGGCAAGCGTAAGCTCCTGCGCCCCGGCCTCCATCAGGCGCGCACCGGCGGCGGCGTCGAGCCCGCCGAACACCTGGGCGATGGTCACCCCGTGGGCCGGGCGCGAGGTGATGGCGACCGCATCTCCGGCCTGCACCGACCCGCCCTTTACCACCCGAAGGTAGGCGCCCGGGCGGTTGGCGGCGGTGAAGCGCCGGATCCAGCCGGGCTCGCTTAGGTGCCGGGCGAAGTTGCCGCAGGGGATCCGCGGCATCGTCACCTCGAACTCCACGCCGTTGATGCTCCACCGTTCACCGATCACCGCATTGCTGGCGTCGATCCCGGCGAGCCGCAGGTTCTCCCCGAACAGTCCCGGCTCGATCGCGCGGCCGAGCTCGGCGCTCCAGTAGTCGGCGTCCTCCTGGGCATAGGCGTACACGGCCTTGGTGGGGCCACCGTGGTTTTTCCGATCGGCCTGGAGGTCGCCGGTGAGCCCCAGCGGGTGCACCTTCACGGGCCCCGCGACGGCGCGCTTGTCGATGGCGCTCACCCCGACGGTGTCGCGGGTCGGCACCAGCCCGTGGACGAGGCAGACGGCGAGGACTTTCCCTTGGCTCATGCGGTCATCCTATGCGTCCGGGCGCCGCAGGTCCGCTCTGGATCGGGCGCCCTCCGGGTAGATTGGGTGGACCACCGACGAGCGCGAAAGGTCCCCTCATGACCACCCCTCGAACCTCCGGCGCGGCGCCCGCGCCGGCCCTGGCCATCCTCAACGCCCATGTCGTGCCGATCGACGGCGAGCCCTTCGACGGGACGGTCGTGCTCGAGGACGGAAAGATCTCGGCCCTCGGAGCCGGCGTCGAGGCACCGCCCGGAATGGAGACCCTGGACGCGGCCGGCAGGTGGCTGCTGCCGGGCTTCGTCGACGCCCACGTCCACCTTGGCACCCATGAGGAGGGCGAGGGCTCGGCCGGCGACGACACCAACGAGATGACCGACCCGGTGATGGCCGGGGTGCGGGTGCTCGACGCCATCAACCCGTACGACCCCGGCTTCGACGACGCCCTGGCCGGCGGCATCACCACAGTGAATGTCAACCCCGGCTCAGGCAATCCGATCGGCGGGCTCGCCGTCGCCATCCACACCCACGGCCGGTACATCGAGGAGATGCTGCTCCGCTCCCCCAGCGGCCTGAAGTCCGCCCTGGGCGAGAACCCCAAGCGGGTGTACGGCGGGAAGGACAAGACGCCCTCGACCCGCCTCGGCACCGCCCTGATCATCCGCAAGGCGTTCAAGGACGCCCAGAACTACCTGGGCAAGGACGATGAGAACGCCCGCGACCCGCACCTCGAGGCCCTGGCCATGGTCCTGCGCCGCGAAATTCCCTGGCGGCAGCACGCCCACCGGGCCGACGACATCGCCACTGCCCTCCGGCTCGCCGACGAGTTCGGCTACGACCTGGTGCTCGACCACGGCACCGAGGCCCACCTGCTGGCCGACGTGCTGGCCGAGCGCGGCACCCCGGTGCTGATCGGTCCGCTGTTCACCACCAAGTCCAAGGTGGAGCTGCGCGGGCGGTCGCTGGCGAATCCGGGCAAACTCGCGGCGGCCGGCGTCGACATCTCCATCATCACCGACCACCCCGTCATCCCCATCAACTTCCTGGTGCACCAGGCAACCCTGGCCGTGAAAGAAGGCCTCGACCGGACCACGGCCCTGCGCTCGATCACCCTCAATCCGGCGAAGGTGCTCGGACTCGCGGACCGGCTCGGCTCCCTCGCGGTGGGCAAGGACGCCGATGTCGTGCTGTGGAGCGGTGACCCGCTCGACGTGATGCAGCGGGCCCTGGGCGTGTGGATCGGCGGGCGGAAGGTGTACACCTACGACACCGAGGCGCGCGCCGGCGTCGTCGCTCCGCGCGGGGCATGAGGCGCGCCGCCGCCGGAACGCAGGACCCGGCGCGTCCGCGCCACCCGCGGACGCTGCGGGCTGCCGCGGTGCTGTGGCTGGTGGCCGCGGTGCTGCTGCTCGTGGCGGCCGGCTCGTTCGCCGGCTCGGCCGCCCTCCCCGGCTCGGACAGCACCGCGCTCACGGGGCTCGCTGCAGTGCTGGGGGCGTTGGCCGTCCTGCAGCTCGTGCTCCTGCTGCGCCTGCGCCGGGGCCGGCGCAGCGCCCGCGAACTGCTGAGTACCGTGGGAATCATCGCCGGGCTGCCGGTGCTGGTGCGCGGCACGCCCGGGCTGTCTGTCATCGCCGTCGTGATGCTGCTGGCGGTCGTGCTGATGTGGCTGCCGGCCAGCAGCGCCTACTTTCGGGTGACCGACCCCAAGCCCCGGAAGAGGCGGGGGCTGCCCGGTACCTGACCGGACAGCCCCCGCCTTCAGCCGACTCGGCCGTTACCCCCGGAGCGAGCCCAGCGCCTGCTCAAGGTCGCTGATCAGATCCTCGAGGTCCTCGATGCCGACGGAAAGCCGGATGAGGTTTTCCGGCACCGCCAGGTCGGTGCCCCGCACCGAGGCATGCGTCATGGCCGAGGGGTAGTTCATGAGCGACTCGATGCCGCCCAGTGACTCCGCGAGAGTGAAGACCTTCGTCGATTCGGCCACCGCACGCGCCGCGGCCTCCCCACCGGTGAAGGTCACCGAGATCATGCCGCCGAAGCTCTTCATCTGCGCCGCGGCGAGGTCGTGGCCCGGATGCTCCGGCAGCCCCGGGTAGTACACCCGCTCCACGCCCTCCTGCTCGGTGAGCCACCGGGCGATCGACGCGGCGTTCGAGCTGTGCCGGTCCATGCGCACGCCCAGAGTCTTCAGCCCCCGCGTGGTCAGCCAGGCCTCCATCGGCGCGGACACCGCCCCCACGGCGAACTGGATGAAGCCCACCTTTTCGGCAAGGTCCTCGTCCTTCACGATCACGGCTCCGCCGCTGGCATCGGAGTGCCCGCCGATGTACTTGGTGGTCGAGTGCACGACGACGTCCGCACCGAAGCTCAGCGGCTGCTGCAGGTACGGGGAGGCGAAGGTATTGTCGACGACCAGCAGGGCGCCGGCCGCGTGGGCGATCTCCGCAATGGCGGCGATGTCGGTGATCTTCATCATCGGGTTCGACGGCGTCTCGACCCACACCATGCGGGTCTGCCCGCCGGCGACCGCGGCGCGCACGGCGTCGATGTCGGCCATGTCGACGGCGCTGTTGGTGATGCCCCACTGGGACAGCACCCGGTCGATCAGACGGTAGGTGCCGCCGTAGGCGTCGTTCCCGAGCACGATGTGGTCCCCGGGCCGCAGCGCCGCCCGGATGAGCGAATCCTCAGCGGCCAGGCCCGAGGAGAAGCTGAACGCGTGCGTTCCGCCCTCCAGTGCCGCCAGCTGGGACTGCAGGGCGTCGCGCGTGGGGTTGGTGCCGCGGCCGTACTCGTAGCCGTTGCGCAGCTTGCCGATGCCGTCCTGGGCGAACGTCGTCGTCTGGTAGATGGGCGGGATCACGGCCCCGGTGGTCGGGTCGGGAACCTGGCCCGCGTGGATCGCGCGGGTGTTGAAGCCGAAATTGCTTGACTGGGTCACGCTGCTCCTGGTGGTCGAAGGGTTAGCTGCTCATATAGGTCAGCAGGTCATGGCGGGTCAAAATTCCCACCGGCGCGCCGGCGAGGGTGACCAGGACCGTGTCACTGTGCTGGAGGCGCTCCCGCGCCGTGCCGACCGACTCCATCGAGCCGATCAGCGGCAGTTTCGGACCCATGTGGGCCGAGACGCTGTCGGTGAGTTTGGCCTGGCCGGTGAAGATCTTCTCCGTCAGCGAGCGTTCGTCGACCGATCCGAGCACCTCGCCCAGCACCACGGGCGGCTCGTGCGAGAGCACCGGAACACTGGAGAGCCCGTACCGGGTCATCAGGGTGATGACGTCGCGGAGGGTGTCGCCCGGGCGGGTATGGACGAGGTCGGGCAGGGTGCCTGCCTTCGCGTGGAGCACCCCGGCCACGGGCGCGTCGTCCCCGGCATCGAGGAAGCCGTGCGACTCCATCCAGTCGTCGCTGAAAATCTTGCCCAGGTAGCCGCGGCCGCCGTCGGGCAGCAGGACGACCAGGACGTCGTCGGCGGTCAGGTCCTTGGCCGCACGCAGCGCCGCGACCACCGCCATGCCGCAGGATCCGCCGACCAGCAGGCCCTCCTCGCGGGCCAGGCGCCGGGTCATGGCGAAACTCTCGGCGTCGGAGACTGCGATGATCTCATCGGGCACGGAGGGGTCGTAGGAGGCGGGCCAGATGTCCTCGCCGACGCCCTCGACGAAGTAGGGGCGCCCGGTGCCGCCGGAGTAGACCGAGCCCTCGGGGTCGGCGCCGATGACCCGGACCGGGCCCCCGGCGCGGTCCGCGGAGACCTCCTTGAGGTAGCGTCCGGTGCCGGTGATGGTGCCGCCGGTGCCGACGCCCGTGACGAAGTGGGTGATCCGCCCGTCGGTGTCGTTCCAGATCTCCGGCCCCGTCGTCTCGTAGTGGCTCAGGGGTCCGTTCGGGTTGGAGAACTGGTCGGGCTTGTACGCGCCGGGGATCTCGCGGGTGAGCCGGTCGGAGACCCCGTAGTAGGACTCGGGGCTGTCCGGCTCCACGGCCGTCGGCGTGACGACGACCTCCGCGCCGTAGGCCGCCAGGACGTTGCGCTTATCCTCGCCGACCTTGTCCGGCACCACGAATACGCACTTGTAGCCGCGCTGCTGGGCCACCAGGGCCAGCCCCACACCGGTGTTGCCCGAGGTCGGCTCGATGATGGTCCCGCCGGGCCGCAGCTTGCCCTCGGCCTCCGCGGCGTCGAGCATCTTCGCCGCGATGCGGTCCTTCACCGACCCGCCCGGATTCAGGTACTCGACCTTCGCGAGCACCGTTGCCGCGATGCCGTCGGTGACCCTATTGAGCTTGACCAGGGGGGTGTTGCCGATCAGGTCGACTACTGAGTTCGCATACTTCATAGTCCTAAAGCTACCGGGTGGCGCTCGGAGAGGGGTGCGGCCTGAAACACATCGACCCAAAGCGGTGCCCGCGGGTCCCCCCGGCGGCGGACGGACCACTTTGCGGCAAACGCACCGGATTAATCGCGCGCGCTTGTCGCTTTTGGGTGCGCCGGACGTCTTTGGGCTGCCCGGACGTCATGGAGCGCACCGGTCCTGCCACGGGCGGAGTGTCGCGACCCGGGCACGCCGGGGGCGCCGGGGTCCGTGGCACCATGGTGGGATGAGCAGTTCCCCCGTTGTCGTCGGTTCCGCCGGCGTCACGACGGTCTGGGAGCCCGGCGGCCCCTACCACCTCGCCGGCACGATCGGCACGCTTCAGTGCGGCGCGTACGACCCGGCATTCCGCACCGTTGGCAGCGCGCACTGGCTCGCCTTCCGCACGGCCGACGGCGCCACCACCCTGCGCCTCCAGCAGCGCGGTACCCTTCGGTCGTCCCGGGTTGAAGCCACCGTCTGGGGCCCCGGCGCCGAAGCGGCACTCCACGGGCTTCCGCGCCTGCTCGGAAGCGAGGACGACTGGAGCGGGTTCGACAGCCCCGACTTCCGGGCCACGCTTCCCGAGCTCGCCAAAAAGGGCCGCTACCTGAGCCCCGGGCTCCGCCTGCCTTCCACCGGGCGCGTGCTCGACGCCACGGCCCGGGCCGTGCTGGAACAGCGGGTCACCACCTTCGAGGCACGGCGGTCGTGGCGGTACCTGCTCGAACGGTACGGGGATCCCGCCCCGGGCGCCGGCGGATCCGCTCCCCCGGAGCTCCGACTGCCGCCGACCGCCGAACAGTGGCGGAAAATCCCCTCCTGGGAGTGGCACCGCGCCGGCGTCGACCCCCGCCGCTCGGCCACGCTGCTCCGGGCGTCGCTCGTCGCCTCGGGCCTCGAGCGCCTCGCCGCAGTGCCCGCCGGTCCACTGGTGAGCCGGGGCCTCTCCTCGGTGTCCGGGATCAGCGTCTGGACCTCGGCCGAGGTCATGCAGCGTACCCACGGGGACCCCGACGCCATCTCGGTCGGGGATTACCACCTTGCCTCCTTCGTGGGGGCCGCCCTCACCGGACGGCGGACCGACGACGCCGGGATGCTCAAGCTGCTCGCCCCCTGGGCGGGGAACCGGCAGCGGGTGGTGCGCATGCTCTATGCCAGCGGCTTCCGCAAGCAGGCCTTCGGACCGCGCCTTCGGCCCGAGGACCACCGCTACCACTGACCTCATCGGCGTTGGCAGGCACGGTCCGTTCCACCGCGCCGATCCTCCACTTCCCGGAACCCGCCGTACGCCCCGGAGACGGCGAAACCCCCACCTCCGATGGGAGGTGGGGGCCCGACCAGGGTCTTGGAGAGAGCCTGCTGCCTTACTGGCCGTCGGCTGGATCGGCCTGGGCGGCGGCCTGCTGCTGGGCGACCTGCTCGTGGACGGCCTTCATGTCCAGGCCCTTGACGGCGTCGACGAGTTCGGAGAACTGCGAAGAGTTCAGGGCCCCGGGCTGGGAGAACACGAGGACCTGCTCGCGGAACGCCATCAGCGTCGGGATCGAGGTGATCCCGGCGGCGGCGGCGAGGGACTGCTCGGCCTCGGTGTCGACCTTGGCGAAGACGACGTCCTCGTGCTGCTTGGACGCGGCGTCGTAGACGGGCGCGAACTGCCGGCAGGGCCCACACCACTCGGCCCAGAAGTCAACGAACACAATGTCGTTGCCCTCGATGGTCTCGGGGAAGCTTGCCTCGGTGATATCGATGGTTGCCATGGTTCAACGGTAACGAGTCCACCGGACGGTGTCGCCCGTGTTCGCTGTCGATGAAGCCCCTCCAGCGCTCCACCGCCGGAGCCGCCGCGGGCGGAACGCCTTCCCTGGTGCCCGAGACCATGGTGGACACCCGTGTTTGCGCCGCGCCCGCCACAGGCATAGCGTGGCGGGTATACAACTCCAGCCCTAGGCGATCATGAGCGACTCCCCGGCAAATGCTGCCGCTCCAAATGCGGTGCAGGCGCGCAGGACGCTCGATGAGGGCGAATCGGCGGCCGCCCGTCTCCACGGCACGTCGACCGCGCCCGAGGGCTGGCTCCTCCTCGTCGTGGCGGCGGGACTCGCCTGCTACTTCGCGGCGTCCTTCCTCGGCGTCCGGGCCTCACAGCTCACCGGAACCGCGCTCGCCGTGCTCCTCGTGGCAATCGCCGTCCTCGGAGTGGCCTTCCCGTTCCTGCTGCGCCGGCACCGCACCATCCGCCCGCGGCATTTCCCCGCCGTCGAAACCGCGGCGATCGTGGCGTCGGTGCTCCTGGGCGCGGCGTATCTGCAGCACTTCCGCGGGGCGCCCCCCGGGATGTCCAATGCGTTTTCCTCCGGTTTCACCGCGGTCCTGCCGCTGGCCGCCTGTGCCCTTTTCCTCATCGTTCGGTCAATGGCGCTGGGCGCAGGAGCACGCACCGTCGACCCGCCTGCGCCTCCGCGCGACCGGCGCTTCACCCTTCTTGCTGCCCTGACGCGCGTTCACTGTGCGTCCCCGTCGAGCCTGGGCGCCGCCGTCGGTCTTTCCCCCGATGAACTGGCCGCCGAGGCCGCGGGGCTTGAGAAGCAGGGCCTGATCATGGCGCAGGAGCGCCTCATCTCCCCCCGCGACACGGCCGAGGTCCGACTCACCGGCAGGGGACACCTGGAGGTCCAGGAGCGGACGGAGGCCCTCCGGACGGCTGCCGGTCCTTCTCGCGGGCCTCAGCCGGACTAGGCTTGAGTGCCATGAATGTCCCGGTTCCCGATCTTCGCTCCTACCTCCTCGGCGCCTGGCGTGTCCGGCGCAGCCTCCTCAACCGCGCCGATGCGACGGTGGGCACGTTCACGGGAACCCTCACCTTCCGGCCGGTGCCCGACGGCGGCCCGGGGCTGTTCTGGCACGAGGAGGGGACGGTGCACTGGCCCGGCGTTCGTCCCTCCACCGGACGAGCGGTTGCGCCCTTCACCGGCCCCGCAAGCCGGCGGTACCTTCTGGTTCCCGGCGGGCCGGCCGCGCCGTGGGAGGTCCTGTTCGAGGACGGCCGGCCCTTCCACCGCCTCGGCCTCACCACGGGCTCCTGGCGGGACGAGCACTGGTGCTCCCCCGACACCTACCGGGTGGAGTACACCGCGTTGGCGCAGGACCGGCTGAACTACGAGTGGGACGTGACCGGGCCCGCCAAGGACCAGCTGCTGACCACGGAGCTGACGCGGGAGGACCCGACCGGCTGAGACGCCGGCCCTGAAGCTCAGGCGGCGAACCTCCCCGGGGCCGGCAGTTCCCTGCGGGTGCACTGATCGGCCGGAAGCCACGCTTCGCGGGCCCGTGAATGCTCGATCCACTGGACCCGCACGGCATCGGTGGTCCACGCCATGGCGAAGCCCTTGACAGTGCGGACGGTGCCGTCGGCATAGCAGAGCCGGGCCCACAAGGCAGGGGCCTTCACCGACTCGGTCACCGGCCCGGCAGGCCGCTCCAACTGCAGCGGCGGTCCGTACCGGTCGGCGGCCGGCGGAATCCCGTGCCACCCCGAAGCCTGCGCCATGCCAACAGGGTAGACCTGTGCGGTGACACCGGCGAGGGGTTGCCCCGCCGAGGGTGTCCGCTGGAAAAGCGCGACGGCCGGGGAGCCGATTACTAGAATGGACAGGGAGGAGGGAACCGCCGATGAAGGCCTACGACTCGCTGCCGCCGATGGCGAAGCGCCTGACGAAATGGGCTGCCATCGGGTTCGCCGCGGCCGTCGTGCTTGCCGCCGTCCTGATGGTCTTCGTTGACTTCTGGGTGGCGTTCTTCATCGCCCTGGGCCTGTACCTCGCGCTGATCGGCCCCCTGAACGCCGCCGCCCGGCGGGAGCACCTGGAGATCCTGCGCTCCAAAGAACACTGAAACGGCACACTGAAACGGGCCCGACAGGCACACGATGTGCCGGCCGGACCCGCATGTCCCGGACGCCGGGTCAGCTCAGCGGCGGACGCGAGTTGGGGTCGTCGGCAAGGGTAGGGATCGGGTCGACCATGGTGGGGTCGTCGAGGCCGGTCCCTGCGAGGCCTCCATCGGTCACGGGCGGCGGCACGACGGCGACGGGGGTGCCCGAGTACGGGGTGTCCTTGGAGTCCGAGCCGTTGCCCCGCTTCTTCAGGACGCTGGTGAGCTTCCCCTGGACGGCAGGGGCCTTGTCCTTAACGGTGTCGGTGGCGCTCGAGACGGTGCTCTGGATCTTGGGGTTGTTCCACAGCTGGTTGGCCTTGGTCCTGATCTTTTCGTAGCTCTCCCGGCCGGCCCGCGTGCCCAATACATACCCGGCGGCCATGCCCGAGGCGAAGACAAGCTTGTTTTTCATCGTGGTGCTCCGTTCGCAGATGGACGCTGTCCCCTTGAATCTAGACCAGCGGCATCGGCCGTGCACTCGGCTCATTCTTCTGGATTTGCGGGATACCCTCCCGTAGAATCCCGCGCCCGCAGGCCCGGTTGTCCGCCCGATCCCGCCTCAGCGGAAGACGTTAAGCGGCCCCCATCCGGTGCCGACCTGCCTGCTGGCAAGGAACTTATTGGTGCCGAGTCCGTAGTAGATCAACCGCCCGTCGGTCACCTTGGCGATAAGCCCGCGGCTCCCGGCGCCGTCGAAGCCGAAGGAGGCGTGCGACTGCGCGATCGTGTTCCAGCCGGAACCGATCTGACGGCGCGTCTCGGAGACGAAGCGGCCGGCGCCGTTGGACCGGTAGAGCATCAAAGCTCCGGAAGTGCGTGTCGCCAGCACGTCCTGGCGCCGGTCGTTGTCGAAGTCCGCCATCGTCAGCTTCAGGCCCTGCCAACCGCTCCCGAGCTGCTGGCGCGCCCCCAGTGCACCCCCGGACGGATTCGGGTAATAGTACAGGGTCCCGTCGGAGCCGTACCCCACCACTCCCGGATACGGGTGGCCGTTGTGCCATTTGCCGACGGTGATGGTCATCGACTCCCAGCCGGCCCTGCCCACCGTGATGGGGCTGAGGAACCCGCCGGAGGCGCGGCCACGGTAGACGGTCAGTGCGCCGCTCTTCCACTGGGCCACAACGTCCTTGATTCCGTCGGCGTTCCAGTCGGCCGTGAAACCGGACTTCAATTGGCCCCAGCCGGAGCCCAGCCTGAACCGCGGCGAGAAACTTCCGCGCTGGTTCCCGGGATAATTCCAGAGAACGCCGGCGGAGTCAGCGGCGAGAACATCCGCCGCACTGGGGATGGAGGGCCCGCTGAAGTACTGCTCCATCGTTGGGATGCCGCGGTTTCTCATGTCGGTAGCCAGTGCGACGCCGACATAGCGCAGGTGCCAGGGTTCGTAGGTGTACCCGGTGATGTGGGTGTAACCCTTGGGGTACCGGACGATAAACCCGTAGCGGTGCGCATTGGCCGCCACCCAGCGCCCGCCGGGGGTATCACCGAAGCAGCCGGCGAGTTCGCACCCTCCGGCGGCGTTGCCGACGTCGACGGCGAGGCCGGTCTGGTGTTCGCTGTGGCCGGGCCTGGCGGAGATCCGGTCGGCCTCGGCCTGGCCGTAGGTCCGCACATAGTGGTTGTACAGGGCCGCCTGCTCGTCGTACGAACGGTAGGCGCTGACGACGCCGAGCGAGTGACCCGCCGAGCGGGCACCGCTGAAGAGCCGGGTCACTGCCGAGGCGACGTCCCGCCGCATCCAGTGGCCCGTGCCGGCCCAGTTGACCCGGTCCGGAGGAACGTACCGCAGAGGATTCAGCGGGTGGGTCTTGTTGACGAGGACCCAGTGGTGGTTCGGGTCCGAGACCACGGTCGCAGCGCGGGCCGGGCTCACCCCGACCAGACACATCAGCAGAACAAGAGTGACGACGATGGTGCGGCGGGCAGCTCCATTGAGCCCGCTCTCCCTGGAAGCCCGCATGCCAGCCCTTCCGCTTCAGCGACCTTGGCGCTCAGAATACTCTTTGCCACCCCCGAATGGGAGGGCCGGGGACACCCGCCAGCACATTGCCTGCGCTCAGACCTTGGTGATGGTCAGCCTCGTCGGCGGGCACGCATCGGCGTACCGGACCAGTGCGGCCTTCTCGACGCTGTCGACCGTCAGGCCCCAGCGCGTCTTCACGGTGATCCACTGCGCGACGTAGGTGCAGCGGTTCAGCGGAGGTGCCCATTCCTCGGGGCCCGACGTTTGTTTGGCCCTGGTCAGGGTTCCCGGCTGCGCGTTGAGCGAGCCCGGATAATCCAGGTCGTTGTAGAAGGCGATCCGGCGGTCCTGCGTCCATGAGCGTGCGCCCGAACCCCACGCTTCATGAGCCGGAACCGTGTGGTCGATCTGGACGGTGGTGGCCGACCTGTGGTTCCGGTTGTCGAACCCGGTCACCCACCGACTGTTCGCGACCGTGCAGCGCCGGGCCGAGGTGTAGTTGGGCGACCCCTTGCTCTCCTGGACCAGCACCTCGGCGCGGGTGTCCTGGCAGTCCCCGTCCGCGTCCACCCAATGGCCGAAATAGCGGTCGCGGTCGAATCCGAGATTGTCTTCTGCTGCCACGGGAAGGGCCCGGGCTGCCTCCTGAATCGTGGTGACCTGGGCTGATGCTGCGGAGGCGGCGGCAGGCGCGGCGGAGGCAGGCGCGGCGGCAGGCTCGACCGCGGTGACGAGAAGGCCCGCGGCGAGCAGCGCCAGGAACCCGGACTTGATGTTCATGCTCAATCCCTGAAAGACAGACGTGCCTCGAACAGGCACTCGAACAAGCATCCCACCCGATGCCGGGCTGGAGGGCCCTGGTGGGTGAAAACTGCGAAAAAACTTGGTCTCCTTGGCAGCGCCTGATCCGGACGCATCCCCAGCGATTTCGCCAACAACCCGGCAAAAAGGAAGCCCACCCTGACCTTCCCCAAGGTCTGGACGGACTGTCTTCCCCGGTATTCCGGCGATGTTGCAGATGAGGGATTCGAACCCCGTGGGCTGTGCCAGCTGATCTACATTGCCGCCTGGGGTTCATCAACGGCATATAGCCGACTGACGGGGGCCGTGATGATCGTTCAAGACTGGCCATCCGGCGCATCTGCCTCCTCGAGTTCAGCTAGGGATTCGCAATACAGCACCTTAGTGGGCCCATTCCCATGCGCTCTCGGTCCAGAAGTCCTCAGCGACGAGGATCCCTGACGGGTTCGCCAGGTCGAGGAGGACTAGTCCATTGACGTTCTCGCCGGGGCCGATCGAGTAAGGAAGCAACACTGAGTCATCGAGGCAGAAGATGATGGCGGCAGTGTCCGGGCTGGCGTTGGATGTTGTGCCGTCTGGCGCGATCGCGGTGAAGTTTGATGCGGAGAAGTTGAACTCGTTGATGAGATCCGAGTTGAGCATGTTCGGACTTGTCTGGACGGATACAACTAGCGCGACGAAGTGGCCGTTCTCGGGCGGGCTGGCGAGTTCGTCTGTGCATTGGATATCGACGGCAATGCGGTTCACGACGAAGCTGACGAGCAATTCACCGTTAGCGTCCTTGATACCTGCGTTCTCACCAATCTGCTTCATCAGGTTCCCTCGCGGGGAAAGTTGGGTGGAGGGAGCAGATGGCGGCAGAGGCGGCGGTGGCGCTTGGGTCGGCGCGGGCGGTGGCATCGGTTTCGGGGCCGTAGCGGGGGCCGGCTTTGGCGCTTCCGTCGTTGAGGCTGCTTCCGTCATTGGAGAAAACAACCACCCCCAGACCTGGTCATTCAGGGCCAAGTTTGGATGCACGGGAACCGGGTAAATAGTCCGTGAGCTTCGACGGAAGGGGTTCTTGGTGCTGATCTGTCCGAGCCGGTGGGACCCCATGCCAACCCGTACTCACGACGCAAGGATAGCGCCCACCCAACTATGATCAGTTGAATGGGAGACCGCAAAGACATCAACGCTTTACACATCCACGACGCAGCCAACGTCGGCAAAAACCTTGTAGAAAAGGCAAACGAACTCGGCCGCCGATGGTCGACCACAAAAATCCCTTGGTACTACAAAAAGCAATGGACTGGGCCGCTTAAGCACCCCGCCCTCCGCGCCCGACCCCTCGTATGGGACGGGACTCTCGCCATCTACTCCCTGCGGTACGACGTAGCCCACCTGCACACCGGCGGCTTATCTCCGCACATGCGGTGGGTCAGGAAGCCGTGGGTGCTCCACCTCCACGGCACAGACATCCGCACCCGCCAATACGACGCATGGAAGTCGAAGATTGAGTTCGGCATGAAGCACGCGTCCGCCGTCGTGTACGCCACACCGGACCTCGCGGAACACGTCGAGAAGCACAGGGCGGATGCAATCTACCTTCCGATAACCGTGCGCCTCGACCAAGCCCCCACCTGGCAGCCTGTACCCAACCGTGTGATCTTCGCTTCCAGATGGGAGGAAGTGAAAGGCATGGAGATGATGCTCGAAGTGGCCCGCTTGATAAGGGAAGCCCGCCCCAATGTCGAGATGTGGGGCCTCGACTGGGGTCCCGGCGCCGCGGACGCCCGGGCAGCCGGCGTCTCTCTGGTCCCGAAGAAAAGTTACGAGGACTACAAGAACTGGTTGGCAACAGCGTCCGTCGTCGTGGGGCAGATGACCGACGTACTTGCAACAAGTGAGCTTGAAGCACTAGCCAGCGGCGTCCCTCTGGTGAGCAGTGCCCGCCAAGATTACTACCCGGAGTTGGTTCGGCTCAGTGGGCCCGAGCCGGCAGAAGTAGCTTCCGGGGCGCTTATGGCCCTCGATGATCCTCAGCAAGCGTCCGCAAAGCAGGATGCTAAGTCTTTCATCGCCCAGGTCCATGATGCGGAAGCCGGCGTGAAAGCGCTTTCAGGGATTTACGCGTCGATCATCGCGCAGGAGGATTAGACGACGATTAGCCCCCACACTGTAAAGGGTGGGGGCTAATCGATAGGGTCACCTAACGGACTATGAACACCGATACCAATGCTGCGGCGATATTGCCGAAATGACATTCTGCGAATAATGCCAGGAACACCATTAGGCGACAATCGCCGTATACAGGCGCGCACCCCGCCAAAGCTGCCCGCCCAACTTTTGCGCGGGCTGGGATACCGGGGTGGCGAAACCTGCGATGAGGTTACCGTCGATCATCCCGCCCGTTGAGGTACCGGAGTAGAGGATGCCCACCGGCCGCGTCTGATCCTGAAGAACTATGTTCTGCGCGGTTTTCACGGCGTTGCTGGACTCCCCAGCGATAGGGGTATTCGTGGGGGACGTTCCGCGCATACCCCGCAGCGTGTTCCCAGTGATGGATACGGCGTTGCAGTTGGTGAACAGGCGGATCGCGTACCCGTTGTAGTCGCGGATCACGTTGGCGTTGATGATGCTGTCATAGGAGGCGGCGCTGAGGGCGATCACCTGGTTGTAACAGCCTTCCGCGGTGTTACCCGAGACGAGGACACGGTCCACGGCCACTCCGTAGAACAGCCTGCGGACGCTCTTGCGGTGTTCCCGGTAACCGTCAGTCCGGTCGTGTAGGCGGCGTAGATCGGGTTGCACCCAACATTCGCCGTCGCATCCGGGATGCACTGGACGAAGCGGTTATTTGAAATCTCCACCTCCGAGACCTTTACCCCGGTAGCGGAGTCCCCGGACACGTAAATCAGGTTCGGCGACGTCGAGGTGGAAGTAGATCCCTCGAAGTGGTTGCCGGTAACCCGGAGGTTCCGGGGCACCAAAGGCACCGCGTAGGTGATGTTCGATGCCGTGTTCGCCACGTCGGCCAGGGCCGCCCGAGGTGCGTGCGGTAGAACATGATCCCTGTGGCCGGCTGGGCGGTCGTGGAGATGAACCGGTTGTTCACCACAGAAACCCCGTCCGCGGCGACGAAGTGAAGGATCCCGAAGTAACTGCTTGTCGTGTCCGATACAGCGTCCTGGATCAGGCAGTTTGAGACGGTGATGTTGCGGTAGTAGCGGCCCTCGATGGAAGCGTGGCTGCCCACCGGGTTCGGCGCCGGGTAGGTGGTCCCTCCAACCGTGAGCGGCAGGAACCGGCACCCGTCCACCGTGACATTAATCGTGGGCAGCCCGTCGTAGGAGCCTAGGTTGTCCGCGTAGGACGCCCCGGCCAGGGTGGACACGTCGACCTGAATCGCTTCTTTGTAGAGGGAATCGGTAGTGGAAGGTGCCTTGCCCAGGACGGTGCAGTCCCGCACGGTCACCCCGTCGCAGCCCTGAAGACCCATGACGTGCCCGAGCTTCAGGCACTGCTCGAACGCGCAGTCGTAGACGAGCACGTTCCGGGCGTGGTGCAGGGAGAATGACGTATTCCCGACAGTGCCGGTGATGCCGTTGCCGACGCCCTGGATCACGCCGTCTCACAGGCGAAGGGCAAGGTGTGGGCAAGAACCTAATCTCGAGAAAGCGAAAGGCCCGCCCTTCCCTGCTGTTGCAGTGAAGTGCGGGCCTTTCCTTGCTGTGGCAGATGAGGGATTCGAACCCCCGTAGGCTGTGCCAGCTGATTTACAGTCAGCCCCCTTTGGCCGCTCGGGTAATCTGCCGAACGTCTCCAGATGAAGACAACCCGCAGCAAGCGCGGGCAAGACAACTTTACAGAACATCCGCCTCATAATCGAATCGGCGTCAACAATGCGGAAGAAACGGGTGGAACCGTACCCGAGGCGTCGGTTCCGCATCCTCGATGAACAGGCGGAGGCGGCACGACGCCGGCCGGGCGCCGCTGCCCGCGAGCCAGTAGGCTGGAAGCAGGAAAGAATCCAACTTCAAGGAGGCACAGTGGCTAGCGAATCCACGTTCGACGTCGTAAGCAAAGTGGACAAGCAGGAGGTGGCCAACGCCCTGAACCAGGCCCAGAAGGAGATCGCCCAGCGGTACGACTTCAAGGGCGTGGGCGCGGAGGTCGACTTCAGCGGCGAGAAGATCCTCATGAAGGCGAATTCGGAGGAGCGCGTGCTCGCCGTCCTCGATGTCCTTCAGTCGAAAATGATCAAGCGGGGCATCTCCCTTAAGTCCCTGGACACCGGAGAGCCCTACCCGTCCGGGAAGGAATTCCGGCTTGAGACCTCCATCAAGGAGGGCATTGCCCAGGACATCGCCAAGAAAATCAACAAGCTGATCCGCGACGAGGCGCCCAAGGGCGTCAAATCCCAGATCCAGGGCGACGAGCTGCGGGTCAGTTCCAAGTCCCGTGACGATCTGCAGGCCACCATGGCCCTGCTGAAGAACTTCGACGAAGCGGACCTGCAGTTCGTCAATATGCGCTGACCCCGCTGGCAGGCGGTGCGGGGTCGCGGGTTCGAGGACCGGCACACCGCACCGCGACAGCACGGGCACGCTGAGAATCCGGGCAGCTGTGCCGCCCGCGCGGGCGGCAGGCCGCGGCGCTGACTCCTACTGCGGTGCGGAACGCCAGCCCACGTCCGTGCTGAACCCGGTGGTTGGAATGAATTCCCAATTGAAGGATCCATTGTCGCGGAGCGTCACGTGAAGGAACCCGTGCGTGTCGCTGAACCGCTTGGAGATGTACCACGGGTTGCTCGTGAAGGGGCGGAGACTGGCGCCTCCTGTGGACACCTGGAATGCCGTCATCCCGTCCGGAACGCACTGGTCGGCGTTGTTCACCGGACAGGACCGTTCGTAGTTGTGTTGTGACGCTGCCAGGGTTAGACGGACCCGGTGCTTCCACATCACGTCGATCCACGGCTTATGATCGGCAGCCCGCTCGTGTGCCTCGGTGTCCGACGTGAAGTAGGGTTCGTGGTGGATGACTGCCAGATGCTTTCCCGCCTTCTTGGCAGCGGCAAGGTCCTTGTCCAGCCACTCCGTCAGCTCCTCAGCGCGCTCTGGGTTGTACCTCCAATGCGCAGATGACAGGAACGCGAAATGCCAGTTCCCGAAGTCCTTCGAGTACGGCTCCCCGTTCCAGATCCAACCCCTCTCCTCGTTGATCGCGGACTTCGCCTCGGAGCCCGGGCATTGGCCATTCATGAAGTTGTCGAGGTCACCATTGCGGCCGGGCTGCCAGTCGTGGTTGGGAGCGGACACCCAGTACAACTTGGGCATCGTGCCGCCCCACAGCGGCTCCCAGTAGTCCACGTAGTCATCGCAGTACGCGGTGTCGTACTGGAAGTCCCCCAGCCCCAGGAACGCGTCAATCTCGTCGTTCTCCACGAGCTGGGTGATCGCCGCACCATTCCGACCGGAGGGGCTGTCGAGCGCGGTGGTCTCGGCGCCGTTCATGTCGCCGACAGCAGAGATCTGAACCTCCTCGGGCGGTTCGGGATCGCTGGTGCACCCCGCGGTCGAGACCACCACAAGGGCTGCGACGATCGCGGCCACGCAACGGAGCGGTGTCAGACGAGGGAGTGCCGAGTGCATCCGATAACCCCTTCTGAATCTTCCCGAGGGCGACGGCCCGGACAGCAGATCGGGCGTTCGCCCCCAGCATAGCGAGACCACAGGGTTCCTACCACGGGTGCACCACCTCCGACCGGCGCCGGCATCGCCACGGCTCAGCTCCCAGCCGGACGCCAGTACCGCAGCCCGCCGCTGGTGGCGCCGTCGGGATCGATGTCGACCACGGCGTACGGGAACGCCCGGCGGTCCGACTGGTCCGGTCCGGGACCGCGGACGTCCGAACACCAGGTGCCGGTGTTGACGTACCGGGTGGTGGACGCCTCGAGCGCCGACTCGAGTGCCCGGTGGGTGTGGCCCGAGATGTACCAGGCCACCTCGAAACCATGCGCCTCAAGGGTACGTGTGATGGAACCCGCTGCGGCGGGAGCCTCCCCGCTGCGGACCGCGCGCCCGGTGCCGCGGCGCACCATGCGGATCGCGGTGGCCGGGAGGGCCGACACCGTCCGGAACCGGGACAGGCGGGCCAGGTCCCGAACGGTGTCCCCGTCGAGCGCGAGCCGCTGTGACTCGTTCTGCAGGAGCGCATCGTACGCGGGCTGCCTGACGCGGCGTTCCGCCCGCTCCGAGCCCAGGCAGGCCCGGGCAACGGCCCCGGCGCGGCTGAGACGCGACTTTGATGGATGGGCATGCCAGGCGGCAAGCGGTGGGAGGTGCAGCTGCTCGGTGTCGTTGACCGCCGCGCGGAGCACCTCCGGAATCCGGTGCAGCGCGTGGTGCTGATGCCCGTGCTCAGCCACCAGCACGTGGGGCACGTGCAGGATCCACGGGTGCACCTTGACCCGCGCCGGCTCAACGGGTGACAGCAGCGCCGACAGGCGGGCGGCAACCGAGGGCCGGGCCAGGTCCGCGTCGTGGTTGCCGCAGAGGAAGTGCAGTTGCACACCCCGCGCTGCACAGGCCTCCAGCGCGTGGAAGGCGGCCGGGTGGCGGGCAAGGATGGACTTGAGCCGGAACTGGCTCCCATCCCCCGCCAACCCGGCCAGCTCGAACGTATCGCCAACGAAGGCGACGTGCTGCTGCGGGTGGGCGGCTGCAAGCACCTCGCGGCGCAGGAACTCGGCCAGCATCCTGCCCGGGCCTCTGGGGTCGTCATCCGATTCACCCAGGTGGAGGTCGCTGAGAAGCCACCACCGCACGGCACTACTCACGCGAGCAGTCCCAGCACGCGTGGAAGGAAGAGGAGGACGCACAACACCAACATGACAGCGACGATCACGCGGCCTTGCGTTTGGCTGACGGTCGCGGTGCCTGTACGCCGCCCAGTGTCGGGTCCAGTGACCGGTCCGGCGCGGCGGATTTCGATCGTCACGAGGGTGACGATCAGCACGGCGGCCACGACCAGCCCCGCCAATTCCAGCGCCAGGCCGCTCGACGCGACCAGCCCCCTCAGATCATCCATCATCATGCCACCTCCTGCCGCGCGCGCACTATGCATGCGAGGACGGTAATCACGCCCATCGTGACAACGCAAGCCTGCCACGACCACAAAGCGAGGTAGAACATCGCGGTTGACACCACCGTCAGCGTCCCCAGACCGATCGCCAGGACAAGCACCACGGCAAGCGCGACGTCTGTCACCTGCGTGAGTCGGGCCAGTGCCTGCCCCGGGAGGAGGACGAGGACAGCTATCGCGGCCACCGCCTGCAGTGGTGCCGGCAGCCCGACGATGGTCGCCACCGACAGCACAATGGCCGAGAGGCCGAGCGCCACGGTCAGCCGGTTGACGCCGCTCATGGTGCCACCACCTCGTACACGCGTGCGTGGGCGTCTCTAAACGCGAGCTGTACGCCCTGCTGGGTTCTCAGCCATCTTTCCAGTTCCGCGAAGTCGCGGGTGCTGGTGTCGCCCTGGATGACAAGACTCGCCTCCGCCGAGCTCATGAGCACCAGGTAGGCGCCCTCGGCATTGCCCCGGGCGAAGTCATAGACGGTCGGGCCGCACGTCGACGGCGTCAGGTCCTGCTCACACAGGTCCTCGATCGTCCGGTAGCGGTGGTCGAGGTAGGCATCGTCACGCCACGGCGTCGGATGTGCAGCAGAGATGATCGCCGAGTCGGGCGGTGCCATCCTCTCCGCGGCGTCAATGGCGGCGATCTCACTGTCGGCGAAGACGTCATACTGCGCGTTGCCGAACCGGCCCGTGACGGTCAGGGCGGCCAGCAGGAAGCAGGTGACCACGAGGACCCCCGTACCGCGTGAGGAAGGACGGGCGCCGTCGTCCGTGGGAAGCAGAATCGAGCATGCCTGCAGGGCGATGAACGGCAGCGCGAACAGCGAGACACGGATGAGCATCTCGCCGCCGTACATCTGCACGGGGAAGATCAGCAGTGGGGACAGGGCAAGAAGGATCACCCGGATGTCGAGGCGCCCTCTGCGCCAGTCGCGCACCGCCCCCGCCGCGGCGAGCGCCCACAGCACGACGGTGAGAAGGACCCGGAGCTGCACCACAAGCACGTGCCCGGGGGTCCCGCTCACCCGGTCGACGACGTTTGCAGTGATCGCTGCCCTAAGCCCCGCGTCCTCAAGGGGCGGGTGCCCGACCAGGTATGGACTCGCCGGGTAGACGAGCCAGAGCACCAGCACGATGCCGGCGATCAGGGGCAGCCGGGTGGGCCAGACCCGCCCGCTCAGAGTGAGTGCGGTGATGGCGACGAGCATCATGAACGGAGTCAGCTGATGGCTCGCGCAGATGACCACGATGAGCAGCAGTGTCACCACCAGGGCGCCCACCCGATGCCCCGGGCGGGGGTCGGCGGGCGCCCGTCCCCGCCACCACTCCGCCAGGTCGGCGCGTCGAAAACCAGGGAACGGGGCGGAACGGGCGCCCAGCGGGCCGACGAGCAGCCCGATCAGGACGAGGTACAGGAAAAAACCGAACGCCTGGGGCGACAGGTAATCCTGGTCCTGCCAGTTGCCGAGGCAGAAGAGCCAAAGCACCAGCCAGCGCCGTCGCGGATCACTCGTGAGGTAGCGCGTCGCCACGCCCACGGCAGCGAGCCACAGACCTACGTTGACCACCGGCGCCCACAGGGCCACGGTCACCGGGTCCAGGCCGGTCGCCGCGAGCATCGTCGCCAGGAGGGCGAAGAAACCCGGCCAGTTGAAGTAGGCGTCGATGCCGGGATCGACTCCCACCTGCGAGAGGGCGTCGGCGACTCCGAGGTGACGGAACGCGACCTCCCCCCGTGGAACGTCCGTCACGAAAATTGCAGTCCCGAAGAGCACGAGCACGAGTGCCACGAGGAGCGACATCAGAACCGGGCGGCGTGCAGGGCCGTCGGCGTCCCCCCGCAGTGCCACGAAGAAGGCGATGTTCAGGATCAGGACCCCGATCCAAAACGGGTAAGGCAGCACTCCGACGAGCCCCATGTCGCTGTCAACGGGTACGGCCACCGTGGAGGCGGCGCCCACGGCGAGGGCCAGCGCCACGACACCCGCGACGATGCACATCACATCACGGAGCTTCCAGCGGCGGCCTTCGGTGGGCCTGGTCACTTCAAGTTCGTCGATCACTGTGCCTCCTGCCTGACGCGCCGGAGAATTGCGACCAGCCGGAGGCCGACCACCGCGGCCCCGGCGGTAAGCGCCACCAGGAACGACAGGGCCATGGCGCTGGCGCCCCTGTCGGCGGCCAACAGCGCCGCGGCGGAGACGGTGGTTCCGACCGTCATGCCGACGAGAATTGGCTCAACATACCGGCCGCGGATTCGGCACACGGCGTTATAGGTCTGGAGCACCGCGTACGGCACCACTCCAACCGCCAGCAACCGCAGAGCGACGGTGGACGAGTCGGCGTAATTGTCCCCGAGCAGGTGAAGCAGCGGACGGGCGAGGGCGGCGAGGACGATGGCAGCCAGGCATCCAAAGGCCAGCGACCAACGGAAACTCCGCAAGACGGTCGAAATGAGCCGCCCAGGGTCGCGGACACCTTCGGAGAACTGGACGATGCCCATCAGCATTGGAGCGGTGTAAGCAGCCCAGGCCATCATCCAGGCGGGATACCAGTACGCAGCGGTCGCCGGCGATACCAGGTGCGCGAGCAGGAGCGGCAGGACAAGCCCGGGGGCGCGCTCGGTGAGCGTGATGAGCTGGTTCGGGACGCCAAGCACCAGCAGTGAACGGCCGTGCGCCAGGTGCAGGGACGGCCGTGGCCGGTAACCGATCAGTCTCCGCAGCTGGATCAAGCCAATGAGGAACGCCACGACCGACCCGAAGGTCCAGCAGACCATCAGCACATCGGCGGCAGCGCCGTTCCTCCACCAGGCTAGAAACGCTGCGGCCCCGAATGAGAGCACGCCGCTCACCGTGTACCGTATCGTCGCGCTGGCTCCGCGGCCCAGCGCCACGAGTGTTTGGTCAAGCACGGTGCACAGGGTCCCTGTGACGACGGCCGCCAGGAACGTGAACCAGAAGAGAATCGAGGTTGAGGCTGTCTCCGCGTCCGCGGTCAGCAACTGCAGGAAGAGGAAGCCGAGGGCCAGCACGGTGCCGGTCACCCCCACGATGCCGAATGCGGAATTCAGCACCCGCGCGGGTGGCTCCCCGCGCCCCACGGAGACGATCACGGCCGACCCGGTGCCCAGCACCGCGAGCTGCGTGCAGATCATCACCGCCGAGACCGCTGCCGTGGTGAGCCCGACCTCATGGTCGGTTGTCGCGCGGGCGGCCACGATCCAGAAGGCGAAACCCGTACCCGTCGCGGCAGCCTTGGCCACGATTAGGCCGATCGAGCTGTGCAGGGCGGAACGCCGGACGACGGTCGAGGGGCCTGAGACCGCGGGGGCGCGCTCAGCCCGCACGACCGAGACCTTTCGCCATTCCCGCGTAGTTGTACCAGCAGAAGGCGAGGTAGTAGCGCAGCCACCGGGGCTGGCCCCCGGCCAGGCTCAAGGCGCTGCCCCGGACGGCCGCGGCGGCGGGCAACAGAGCCAACCTGGCACCGCGCCAGCCGTGCTTGCGGATCATCCGTCCGAGCCCCGTCCCGTCCATGAGGAACTGATCGAGCGCGAAGTCGAAATCGTCGGCGGCGAAACGATGTTCGACGAGGACCTTCTGGGAGACGCCCGTTCGCATTCCTGACTGCCGCATGCGCCAGCGCAGCTCGATGTCCTCTCCCGACTTGAACGAGTCGTCGAAGCCCACGCCCAGCATCAACTCCCGGTCGATGATCGTTGCCACCAGCCCGAACCAGTTGCGGCTTCGGCCGGTGCGGTGGTGATGGGCGAGCGCCTGCCCCCAGTAGCCCGGACCGGCGACACTTTCCAGGCCGGCCTGGAGCGCGTCATACCCCTCCTCTACCAGCTCCGTGAGCAGGTCAGCGACCCCCGTTGGCCCAAACACCACGTCGGAGTCGACGAGCAGGACCCACCGGGTGGTGCTGCTCTTCACACCGAGCGTTCGGGCCCAGGGCAGCCCGCGGCCTTCGTCACTCAGAACCCGGGCACCCGCCGCGGTGGCAATCTCCACGGTGCGGTCGGTGGAGCATCCGTCCACCACGATGATCTCGGCGACACCGGAGTGGCTCAGGGCCTCGAGGCAGCGCGGCAGCATGCTTTCTGCATTACGGGCGGGAACGACCGCAGTGATCTCGCTGGGGCTGGCATCCATGCTCCACCCCTCAGGACTGCTCGTCGAGGACCGACGGCAGCAGCTCCTCTAGGTATCGAACGATGTCGTCCGAGGCTTCGTCCGCAGAGTACGCGGAAGGCACCTGCAGCAGGTGGCAGGGACGTCCGTCGAGTGCTTTGCTCAGCACCACTCCCTTCGCGGCGAAGTGCTCACGCCAGGGGACCACGGAGGTGGCCGCCAGGCCGGTCACGACCCGCTGCGAGAAACCTGCCATCTCGATGTGGAAGTTGCCGATCATGCGGTCGACCATCCAGTCCTTCGACCGCTCCACCAGCCGGGACCGGCTGCCCTCGAAGCGCTCGATGTACACGGCGGCCGCGAGCGGGGCCGAGGTCGTCACTTTGCGGCCAGGGAACGCGCTCGACGCATCGACCATGCGGTGCTCCGGCGACCACCGGCGGGAGAAGTCCGCGAGGCGCGGGTAACGAATGACGTACGGGTGCACGAGGGTGGTGAGACGGCCGACGCTCTGCGAAAGCCCTGAGGGGACGAGGGGTTTCCGAACACCTTCGAACAGGTGCGGGTAGATGGCCCGGTGATGCGGCTTGATGAACATCGGCTTCGCATAGCCGAGCTGCATGCCGTCCTCGGCGAGGAAGGCCCAGTCATCGCCCATGAACGACCATCCCTCGCGCCTCATCAGCTTCGCGGCGGTGCTCGTCTTACCGGTTCCTCCCGCGGCGGGAAGCGCGATCGCGTGACCTTTGTAGGCCATTGTCGCCGCGTGGAACATGGCGGCTCCTTGAGCGACCATTGCGGAATCGAGAACAGGCACCACGGAGGTCAACAGCTCGCCCGCCCCGTGAATGCGCCACTGCTCGGAGTCCCTGACGATCTGGACCCGATCGGCCTGGAAACGCGCGCTGTTCTCGGTGTACGCGAGTTCGTGCTCGAGCAGACCGGCGTCGGGCATCGGCTCCGGCTGATCATCGACAATGATGTCCGCCGGCCCCTCGGTGTCGGTAGCGAAACACGCCAACATGGTATGGAGCTGGGTCGCCGACGGCGCCTTCGCGTCGACGCGGATCCTCACCCGGCCGTGGATGTCGAAGTTCAGTGCCTTGGTATGCCCGTTGCGCATAGCGTCCCCTGTCTTGATGGTGTCGGTCTAGTGGTGTGTCGGTGTGCATAGTGTCGGACCTGCCGCGGTTTCCTCGGTGCTTGCGGTGGGGACCGGTTGGGTCAACTCGCGTTCATCAAGGGAAGAACGCTTTGTGGGTCCGTCGGTGTTCGAGGGAAGCTCACAGTGGAATAGGCGTACTTCACCCGCCGCAGCATCTCGGGGCGTGCCCCGGCGGTGGGGGCCTCCCACAGCAGGCATTCATGCGCCATGGTGCGGAGCACCCGCCACCCGTCGCGGAACGTCTGCAGGTTTGAGGCCCCGGAGATCCGGTCCAGCTCCAGGCTGGGAACCTCGGCAATCCGCAGGCCGGCCTTCGCCGCTTTGACGATCAGTTCGGTCTCGATCTCGAAGCCGTCGGATTCCAGCTGCAGGACCTCAAGGCACTCCCGGCGGAAGGCGATGTAGCCGTAGCAGAGGTCCGAGTAGTTGCTGTGCAGGACCATATTGGCCAGCCCGGTCAGCGCCTGGTTCCCGACCCGACGCAGCCAGGTCAGGTCCTCGGAACCGCCTCCGGTGACATGCCGGGAACCCTTGACGAAGTCGAAGTCGTGCTGCAGCGGGGAGATGAACCAGCCGATCTCCTGCGGATCCATGCTTCCGTCGGCGTCGAGCATCACGATGATGTCCCCCGAGGCCGCCGCGAAGCCGGCCCGCAGTGCGACGCCCTTGCCCTTGCGCTGCTCATTGACGATGACGACATCTCCCCGGACTGCACGTGCCACCTTGACCGTATTGTCGGTGGAGCGGCCATCGACAATGACGACCTCGTCCACGTAGGAGGGCATGCGGCGAAGCACCCAGGGCAGGTTCATTGCTTCGTTCAGGGTCGGAATCACAACGCTCACCGAGGCCAGGGGCGTTGGAGCGTTGTGATTGGATAACGAATTGGGGCCGGGGTACGGAATTGACATGATCTCACCACTTTGCAAGCGAACGGTTGGAACTGGCCGCGGCGGCCATGGAGAGCGGTCCGGACGGGTTCACCGAATAGTCCTTGCCGATGACAATTCCCATTACTCGGCTCCAACCTCTGAGGTCGCACCGGGTGTCCGTCCTCCAAGAGAACCCCTGGCCCTGGGTGGGTGATGCAAGGTGTACCAAGGGTGAACCGGAGGTGCTGCTCGGTGAAACCACAGTAGAACTTGATCATTGGGGGTGTCGCCGAAACTGCCTACCCGACTTGATTTGGCCATTACCCGAGCTTTTCGCTCGCTACTTGGACAAATTGCCGAAGGCGTACTTGGGCATTAGAGTCCGTTACTTGTCCCGGGCAGCCATCGGAGGTGCCGGGCCGCGTTCCGGCATCCCGGCGCGTTCCGCTCATGGTGTTCAGCGCCGGCCCTATCGGCCTGGTCCCGAACGGGCGCCCGGTGACCACGCCGGGCAATGGCATCGGGTACGAGGCGTCACAGTCGGTGGGAACGTCGGTTGGGACAAGGTGCAGCGCCCACGCAGAAATCCGTGCGAGCTGCTTAGAGCACATGCCGCCCGGGACCTACGGTTCTGATCAAGACGGGTAATCATCCGTAGCGCGCGAGTAATCCCCCCTCAGCCAAATTACCGGATTGAGAATTTGTCCAAGTATTGGGCGGAAAGCTCGGGTAATGCCCTCGTCAAGACGGGTAGGCGGTTTCGGCGACACTTCAAAGACCAAGTTTTAGTGTGGTTTCACCAAGCAGCATCTCCGGTTCACGTTGTGTTCACCTTGCGTCACCCACCCAGGGCCAGGGGTTCTCTTGGAGGACGGGCACCGGGCGCGGGAGTCCGGACCGCCCTCCCTGGCCACCGCGGCCAGTTCCAACCGTTCACTTGAAAAAAGTGGTGAGATCTTGTCTATTCCGTACCCCGGCCCCAATTCGTTATCCACCCACAGCGCTCCATCACCGCTTGCCTCGGTGAGCGTTGTGATCCCGACCCTGAACGAGGCAATGAACCTGCCCTGGGTGCTTCGCCGCATGCCCTCCTACGTGGACGAGGTCGTGATTGTCGACGGTCGATCCAAGGATCACACTGTCGATGTGGCCCGGGCGCTGCGGGTCGACGTCCTGGTCGTCTCCGAACCCCGTGCTGGGAAGGGCTGGGCGCTGCGGGCCGGCTTCGCGGCGGCCTCGGGGGACATCATCGTGATGCTCGACGCCGACGGAAGCATGGATCCGCAGGAGATCGGCTGGTTCATCTCCCCGCTGCAGCACGACTTCGACTTCGTCAAGGGTTCCCGGCATGTCACCGGAGGCGGTTCCGAGGACCTGACCTGGCTGCGCCAGGCTGGGAACCAGGCGCTGACCGGGCTGGCCAATATGGTCCTGCACAGCAACTACTCGGACCTCTGCTACGGCTACATCGCCTTCCGCCGGGAGTGCCTTGAGGTCCTGCAGCTGGAATCCGAAGGCTTCGAGATCGAGACCGAACTGATCGTCAAGGCGGCCCGGGGAGGACTTCGCATCGCCGAGGTTCCGAGCATGGAACTGAACCGGATCTCCGGGGCCTCAAACCTGCAGACGTTCCGCGACGGGTGGCGGGTGCTTCGCACCTTGGCCCGGGAGTGCACCTCCTGGGACGCGCCCACCGCCGGGGCCCGCCCCGAAGCACTCCGACGGGTGAAATACACCTATCCCAGTGTCCGCCATTCACGGACCCCCACCGATCCCCGCAGCGTACTCACCCTGGCGGAAGGAGCCTGATATGTCACCCACCGGAGTGCGACCCACTGTTTCCGTGGTCATCTGTTGCTACACCCAGGAGCGGCTGCCGCTCCTGACCAGTGTCGTGGAGTCGGTCCGGGTCCAATCGGCGCCCCCGCAACAGATCATTATTGTGGTTGACCACAATAAGAGCCTCTATAAGCACCTCATCGCGAATTTCAGTGCCGTGACGATCGTTGAGAGCACCGGCCAGCCCGGGCTGGCGGGTGCGCGCAACACCGGAATCGCCCACGCGACGTCGGATCTTGTCGCCTTCCTTGATGATGACGCCGAGGCAACCCCGGACTGGCTTGAGCGCCTGATCTCGTTCTATGACGATCCCGATGTGCTGGCCGTGGGCGGGCGGGTTAACCCGGTCTGGGAAGCGGGCCGGCCCGGGTACTTCGGCGAGGAACTCGACTGGATCGTGGGATGCAGCCACCGCGGCCTGCCGCGGATGGCCACCGAAGTCCGCAACCTGATCGGTGCGAACATGTCTTTCCGGCGGGAGACCCTCGAACTCGTCGGCGGTTTCAACCAGGACCTTGGCCGGCAGACCGCCAAGCCGCTTGGCTGCGAGGAGACGGAAATCTGCATCCGGGCCAGCCTCGCATCGCCGGGCGCGCGCATCGTTTACGATCCGGTCGCAGTGGTGAACCACCATGTCCCTGCCGCCAGGGGAACCTTCCGGTACATGGCCGCCAGGGCCTGGTCGGAGGGGCTCTCGAAGGCCCAGGTGAGCCATCTTGTCGGCCACAAACGCGCCCTTCGCTCCGAACGGCACTATGTCCGCAGGGTCCTTCCCCGCGCCGTCCTGTCCGGAATCCGGGACTGGGGCTCGGGCAAGGACAGCGCCGGGTTGGGCCGGGCGGGAGCTGTCGTCGCAGTGCTGGGCATCACGACCGGAGGGTATCTTCGGGGACGCCAGCTTGCCCACTTCGCCCGGTCCCGCTCCGCCGAAGCAGTCCCTGCGGCTGTCGAGTGGCGAACCGTCCAGTGAGGGCGTAAGCCGCAAGTCACCGGCGCCGCCGGGGGCAGCGGTCAGCGGTCGATGGGGCGTCCGGCCATGCCCTCCAGCCGCGCAATCCGCTGGGGAATCGGCGGGTGGCTGGCGAACAGGCGCTGCATGCCCCCGCCCCGGAACGGGTTGGCGATCATCAGGTGTGACGTGTTGACCAGGCGCTGGTCCTGCGGTAGCGGTGCCCGCTGCGTTCCCGTCTCCAGCTTGCGCAGCGCCGAGGCCAGCGCCAGCGGGTCGCCGGTCAGGCGCGCGCCGTCCTCGTCGGCGTCATACTCGCGGGTCCGGCCGATCGCCATCTGGATCAGCCCCGCCGCCATCGGGGCGAGGAATACCAGCAGCAGCGCGGCGATCGGGTTGCCCCCGGAGTTGCGGTTCCCGCCCATCAAACCGGTGAAGGCGAACAACTGCGCCAGCGAGGTGATCACCCCGGCGACGGCGGCGGCGAGGGAGCCGGTGAGGATGTCCCGGTTGTACACGTGCATGAGCTCGTGCCCGAGCACCCCGCGCAGCTCACGCTCATTGAGCAGCTGCAGGATGCCCTGGGTGCAGCACACCGCGGCATTCTGCGGATTCCTGCCGGTGGCGAAGGCGTTGGGCGCGAGCGTCGGTGAGATGTAGAGCCGCGGCATGGGCTGGTTCGCCTGCGCGCTGAGCTCGCGTACGATCCGGTACATCGCCGGCGCCTGCTGCTCGCTCACCTCGACCGCCCGCATGCTGCGGATCGCCAGTTTGTCGCTGTTCCAGTAGCTGTAGGCGACGGACCCGACGCCGAGAAGGGCGAAGATCAGCAGGAACGAGGAGTTCCGGGTGGCGCCCGCGAGAGCCGCCCCGAAGAGCAGGAACAGTCCCATGAGCGAGCCGAACAACAGCGCGGTCTTGGCTCCGTTGAAGTGTCTGTGCACTGTAGGGCATCTCCTTCAGAGGGTCTTGTCTAGGGAGAACGGCCGGGCGCGGCGCTCCGTTCCACCGGTTCCCGAGCCGCCGGGAGGGCAGGGTGAAAGCGGCACGGGCCGCGGTGTCAGGCCTGCGGATTGCGCGAATCGTACTGGGCGAAACGGGGCTGCCACTTCGCCAGCAGGCCCACGAGGGCGATGCACAGCAGGCCTCCGATCACCGGCGTCCAGCCCTCCCCCAGCCACTCGGCGCCGCCACCGGCGACCATGTCGCCCAGGCGCGGGCCTCCCGCAACGACGACGATGAAGACGCCCTGCAGCCGCCCGCGCATCGCATCGGGGGTGGCGGACTGCAGGATGGTGCTGCGGAACACCGAACTGACGGAGTCCGAGATGCCGGCGAGGACGAGGCAGAGCGCGGCGGGAATGATCCAGGGCGTCACCGCGCCGCCGGCACCGGGTCCGGTGGATCCGGCCGCGACGACCACGAGGCCGAAGGCACTCACCGAGGCACCCCAGCCCACGATGGACCACAGCACGGCCAGGCCCTGGCGGTGGATCCGGCCGAGCGGGCCGGAGAACAGGCCCGCCAGCACCGAGCCGAACGCCACCGCCGCGAGCAGGATGCCCACGGTGAGTTCCCCGCCGCCGATCAGGACGGCGCCGATGGCCGGCAGCAGCGCCCGCGGCTGGGACAGGATCATGGCGGCAAGGTCGACGAGGAAGGTCATGCGGATGTTCGGGCGGGTGCCCAGGAACCGGAACCCCTCGAGCACCGAGGACAGCCCGGCCCGCCGGGTGGGGCCCTCGGGCGGCATGGGCGGGAGGCTGAAGACGGCCCAGAGCGCGGCGGTGAAGGTGACGGCGTCGATCGTGTAGGTCCAGGCGTAGCCGACCTGTGCCACCAGGACGCCCGCCAGCAGCGGCCCGACGGTGAAGGCCAGCCCGAAGGTGAGCATGCTGAGCGCGTTGGCGGCCGGCAGGAGTTCGGGGCGCACCAGCCGCGGGATGATCGAACTGCGCGTGGGCTGGTTGACGCCGGCCGCGCCGCTCTGCACCGCGACCAGGAGGTACAGGAGCCACACGTTGTTGAGGCCGGCCCAGGCCTGCGCGGCGATGGCGATGGTGGTGAGCCACAGGGCAAGTCCCGAGTACAGTGCCACCGTCCGCCGGTCGTGGGCGTCGGCGATCGCCCCGCCGTACAGTCCGGCCACCACCAGCGGCACCAGCGCGAAGAGCCCCAGCAGGCCCACGCTCAGGCTCGAGGAGGTCAGGGCGTAGACCTGGAGGCTGACGGCCACCAGGGTGAGCTGGGTGCCGGTGGCCGAGAGGGTCGTGCCGATGTAGAGCCGGCGGAAGGCCCTGCTCTCCTTCAACGGCGTGATGTCGGCGAGGAGTCTGGGCACTCCAAAAGTGTAGCCGCCATGTGGTTCGCAACGGCAACTACCGGCGCCGGAACCGTCAGGGATTACGCCCGGCGGCGTTACTCGGCGGCGGCGATCGCCTCGTCAACCATCTTCAGTACCCGGCGGTCCGCGATCGGCCGGAAGTGGCCCATGGTCTCGAGCTGGATGTTGCGCGCCCCTTTCAGGAAACTGCCGCCGGGGATATGCGGGTCGAAACGCCCGTAGATCGAGGTGATGCGGGCATTGACCTCGAGGTTGCTCCCGAGCGAGACCAGGGTGCGGTTCTGGGGAGAGAAGGCCCGGATGCTCGGCAGGACGAAGAAGTTCGCATAGATCGAACCCGAGAACGGGGTGTTGATGGCGACGAGCCGGCTGACCCGGCTTCCGGGCAGGGTCATCAGGTACTTGCCGATCAGTCCGCCCTTGCTGTGGGCGACGATGACGACGTCGCGCAGGTCGCGTTCTTCGAGGTATTCGGCGGCCAGTGCCGCCATCGCCGCCACGCTGCCGCGGTTGTATCCGAGCTTCTCCACGACGTGCACCGGGTGCCCGGCCCGGTGCAGGTGGGCGGCGACCGGACGCAGGAACTGCCAGGGCTCGTAGACGCCCGGGATCAGCAGCACCGGCAGCTTCGCGGGCCCTCCGGAGTGCTCGGGCCCGGCCGCGAGGTACCGCGCCGGGTCATCGCGCACGAGGAGCCCGTGCACCTGCCAGAAGCCGACGTACGCATAATCGAGTGTCCAGGCCCACGCCCGCCGCAACAGATTCATCGTTCCACCGTACCCAGCCATGCCGCGCGGCGGGGCGCAAGTTAGATGGACCTTATTATGAATTTCTCAGAACTAGTGGTTGACTCCCTTCATGACCGACACCGCTCCGCATTCCACCGCGCGCGAGGCGCAGTGGTCGCAGGAGCTGCGGGGCTCCGGGCGCCGGGTGACCCGGCAGCGCCTCGCCGTCCTCACCGCCGTCGAGCGCTTCCCCCATGCGACCGCCGACGATGCCGCCGCGGCCGTGCGCCAGGAACTGCCGCACATCGCCGTGCAGTCGGTGTACGTCATCCTCGCCGACCTCACGGCCCTGGGCCTGCTGCGCCGCATCGAGACCCCCCACTCCCCCGCCCGGTACGAGACCCGAGTCGGTGACAACCACCATCACGCGGTGTGCACGGCCTGCGGACGGATCGAGGACGTGGAGTGCGCCGTCGGCCACGCCCCCTGCCTGACCCCGCAGTGGTCCCCCGGCTCGGCCGGGATGACCATCCAGATCGCCGACGTCCTCTACCAGGGGCTGTGCGGCGACTGCCGCGCCCCCGCCGCCGGCCTAACGATTTACCCCAGCAGCACCACAGAAACAGGAGCACAGTGAACGCCAATTTCAGCACTACGCAGTCCGGGGCGCCCGTCGTCGACGACAGCAACTCGTCAGCGATCGGCCGCGACGGAGCGATCCCGCTGACCGACCACTACCTGATCGAGAAGCTCGCCCAGTTCAACCGCGAACGGATCCCCGAGCGCGTGGTCCACGCCAAGGGCGGCGGAGCCTTCGGTGTCTTCGAGACCACCGAAGACGTCAGCATGTACACCAAGGCGGCCCTGTTCCAGACCGGCGCCGTCACCGAGACGCTGCTGCGCTTCTCCTCCGTCGCCGGTGAGCAGGGCTCCCCCGACACCTGGCGCGATCCCCGCGGCTTCGCCCTGAAGTTCTACACCTCCGAGGGCAACTACGACCTCGTGGGAAATAACACCCCGGTCTTCTTCATCCGCGACGGCATCAAGTTCCCGGACTTCATCCACTCGCAGAAGCGCCTCCCCGGCACCAACCTGCGCGATGCCGACATGCAGTGGGACTTCTGGACCCTGAGCCCGGAATCCGCCCACCAGGTGACATGGCTGATGGGCGACCGCGGCCTTCCCGCCTCCTGGCGCACCATGAACGGCTACGGCTCGCACACCTACATGTGGATCAACGAGGCCGGTGAGAAGTTCTGGGTCAAGTACCACTTCAAGTCCAACCAGGGCCACGAAACCCTCACGGTCGACGAGGCGGAGTCCCTGGCCGGCTCGGACGCCGACCACCACCTGCGGGACCTCTCCGAGAACATCGCCAAGGGCAACCACCCGAGCTGGGACCTCAAGGTCCAGGTCATGCCCTACGACGACGCCAAGGACTACCGGTTCAACCCGTTCGACCTCACGAAGGTCTGGCCGCACGCCGACTACCCGCTGATCCCGGTCGGGAAGCTGACGCTGAACCGCAACCCGGAGAACTACTTCGCGCAGATCGAGCAGGCCACCTTCGCGCCGTCGAACTTCGTGCCCGGCATCGCCGCAAGCCCCGACCGCATGCTGCAGGCGCGCATCTTCTCCTACGCCGATGCGCACCGCTACCGCGTGGGCACCAACCACGCGCAGCTGCCCGTGAACATGCCCAAGAGCGAGGTGCGCAACTACTCCAAGGACGGCGCGGGCCGGTACCACTTCAACTCCGCCTCCACTCCGGTGTACGCGCCGAACTCGGTGGGCGGCCCCGCGGCCGACCCGGCCCTCTACGGTCCGCACGGCGGCTGGGAGAACGACGGCGAGCTCGTGCGCGCCGCGCACACCCTGCACGCCGAGGACGACGATTTCGGCCAGGCCGGCACGCTCTACCGCGAGGTCTTCGACGACGCGGCCCGGGCCCGGTTCCTGGAGACGATCACCGGCGCCGTCGGCGGCGTGGTCAGCTCCGAGATCCGCGAGCGGGCCATCCAGTACTGGACCAACGTCGACGCCGACCTCGGCGCCAAGCTGAGGGCCAACCTCGGCTCCGGTGAGACCCCCGCGTCGGAGTCGGAAGCGGCCCTGTACTAGGAGCCCTTCCGCGCCGCACGCGCCAGAAAACGTCGAACGCACCCGGTTTTCCAGGTGCGTTCGACGTTTTAAGGTGCGTCTGTCGTTTCGGGGTGCGTTCGTCGTGAACGGAGGTGTCATCGCCTCCCGACGGGCCGCTCCGGGGCCGTCGGCATTCGCGGGGAGCGATCCACCGGACCGCGGCGCCGCAATGCGGCCTAGGTACACGAAAACGACGGGCGCACCGGATATTTCCGGTGCGCCCGTCGTTTTGGGGTGTGTTCGTCGTGAACGGAGGCGTCAGCGCGTCCCGGCGCCGACCATCTCGTCGGCATCCGGCTCGGTCGAGCCCGCCGCGGTCTTCGCATTGAGCTGGGAGTGGCGGTAGCCGTAGGCGAAGTAGATGGCGAATCCGGCGACCAGCCATGCGGCGAAGAACACCCAGGTGATCGTGGCGAGGTTGAGCATCAGGTAGATGCACAGCAGCGCCGACACGATCGGGATGATCTTGCCGAAGGGCACCCGGAACGCCGGCAACAGGTCAGGTCGCTTGCGCCGCAGCACCAGGATGCCGACGCTGACCATGATGAAGGCGGAGAGGGTGCCGATGTTGATCATTTCGGCGAGGATCTCGACCTGGGTGAACCCGGCGAGCAGGGCGACGACGACGCCGCACAGGATCTGCGTGCGGGCGGGGGTGCCGCGCTTCTCGGAGGTGCGGCTCAGGAAGCGGGGCATCAGCCCGTCCCGGCTCAGGGCGAAGACCACCCGGGCCAGGCCCATGAGCAGCACCATGATGACGGTGGTCAGGCCGATGAGGCTGCCGATCGAAATGACTCCGGCGGCCCAGTCGGCGCCGACGAGCTGGAACGCGGTCGCCAGGGACGGGGCGCCCGACTCACCGAGCTCGGTGTGGGAAACCATGCCGGTGACCACGAGGGTCACGAGGATGTAGAGCACCGTAACGACGGCCAGGCCGGCGAAGATGCCGCGCGGCAGGGTCCGGCTCGGGTTCTTGACCTCTTCCGCCGAGGTCGCGACGACGTCGAAGCCGATGAAGGCGAAGAAGACCAGCGCGGCGCCGGAGATGATTCCGGTGAAGCCGAACGCCGACGGGGTGGCTCCGGAGAGGAAGGACAGGAAGGGCTGGTCGGCCCACTTGGCCTCGGTGTCGGCCGGCGGCTGGGATTCCGGCACGAACGGCGTGTAGTTCTCGGGGCTGACGTAGAAGAACCCGACGACGATGACGAAGAGGACGATCGCGATCTTGATGACGGTAAAGACGCTGTTCACGCGGGCGGAGAGCTTGGTGCCCAGCACCAGCACGGCGGTGAAGATCGCGACGATCAGCAGCGGTCCCCAGTAGAGGGGAAGCCCGAAGAAGCTGATCTCCGAGGGCACGTCGAGGTTGAGCACCGCGAACAGGTCGCTGAGGTAGATGCCCCAGAACTTCGCGATGACGGCCGCGGCCATGAGGAGCTCGAGGATAAGGTTCCAGCCGATGACCCAGGCGATGAGTTCGCCCATGGTGGCGTAGGTGAAGACATAGGCGCTGCCGGCCACGGGAATGGCGGTGGCGAATTCGGCGTAGCACATGATGGCCAGCGCGCAGGTGATCGCGGCGAGCACAAAGGAGATGGTGACGGCCGGTCCGGCATTGAACGCGGCGGCCTGGGCTCCGACGGAGAAGATCCCCGCACCCACGGCCACGGCAACGCCCATGATCATGAGGTCCCACGTGTTCAGGGAACGCTTGAGCCGGCGCCCCTTTTCGTCCGAGTCTGCAATCGACTGCTCAATCGATTTTGTGCGCAATAGGTTCAATGGCCTGCAACTTTCACAAGGGGGGTGCGGCAGCGGGGGAAAAACTGCCCAGACAAGCGTATTGAGGTCCAGCCGCTGGGACGGAATCCGTCCACATGGTGAGATAGTTTGCAAGGGCCACCATGTGGTCCTCCGGGGCACACCGCGGGAGCGGTCCGCGACCCCGAGAGCGACCGCGGCCCGGGAAAGCGACCGCCGCGCCGGATATATCCGGCGCGGCGGTCGCTTTCGGGCCGTTCGGTCGCGAAAGGGTGGGCCGGCGGTCAGCCCGCTGCCGGCACGGGCTCCCGCTGCGGTTCGGGCCGCGGGGTGAGCTTCGCCCCCTCGACGTCGACGTCGGGCAGGATCGTATCCAGCCAGCGCGGCAGCCACCAGGCCTTCCGGCCCAGCAGGTACATCGCGGCGGGCACGAGCGTCATGCGCACCACGAAGGCGTCGAGGAGCACTCCGAAGGCCAGCCCGAAACCGATCGGCCGGACCATGGTCAGGTGCGAGAACACGAAGCCGGCGAACACCGACACCATGATGATCGCCGCCGCTGTGACAACCCGTGCGCCGTGGCTGAACCCGACCCTCACCGCGGCCCGGGCGCTCCCCCCGTGGACATACGCCTCGCGCATTCCCGAGACGAGGAACATCTGGTAGTCCATCGCGAGCCCGAACAGCACCCCGATCAGGATGATGGGCAGGAAGCTGAGGATCGGGCCGGGGTTGGTCACGCCGAAGAGGTCCCCGAACCAGCCCCACTGGTAGATCGCCACGGTGGCCCCGAAGCTCGCCAGCAGGGAGAGCAGGAACCCGGCCGTCGCGATGAGCGGCACGAGCACCGAGCGGAACACCAGCAGGAGCAGGAGCAGCGAAAGCCCGACGACGATGGCCAGGTAGAGCGGCATGGCCTCCATCAGCCGGGCCGAGACATCGATGTTCGCGGCCGTCTGGCCGGTCACCGACACGGAGACCCCGGTCGTGTCCTCGATGCCGTCGGAGGAGGCGCGCAGGGTGCGCACGAGGTCCTCGGTGGATTCGCTGGCCGGCCCCTCCTCGGGGAGCACCTGGAAGACGGCGGTGCGCCCGTCGGCGCTCACCGAAGCGGGAACCGAGGCGGCGACGTCGGGGATGTCTGCCAGCAGGTCGTTGACGTCGAGCTGCAGTTCGGCCAGGGCAGCCTCGTCCGCGGTGGCCGGCATCGCCCCGACGACGATCAGCGGACCGTTGGCGCCCTCGCCGAACTTTTCGTCGACGGTGCTGTAGGCCTGAAAGGCGGTGGAGTCGGCGGGCTCGGATCCGCCGTCGGGCAGGCCCACCCGCAGCTGGGCAGCGGGCACGGCGATGGCGCCGAGCAGCAGGACGCCGGCCACGAGGGTGAGCGCCGGCCTGCGGGTGACGAGGCCGCCCCAGCCGCGGCCGCCCTCGGCCCGCCGGTCCTGGGCCCGCTGCTCCTCCTCCGGGGAGGTCCCGCTGGACCGGTGGGCGTTGCGGGCCCACGCCCGCGCGGAGATGAGCCGGGTGCCGAGAACGGCGAGCAGGGCCGGGGTGAGGGTCAGGGCCACGAGCACCGAGACGGCGACTGTTCCCGCGGCGGACAGGCCCATGACGGTGAGGAACGGCAGGCCGGGCACGGCGAGAGCCGCCAGCGCGACCACGACGGTGAGCCCGGCGAAGAGGACGGCGTTGCCGGCGGTGCCTGTGGCCCGGCCGACCGACTCCTCAAGGCCCATCCCGTGCAGGAGTTGCGTGCGGTGCCGGTTCACGATGAAGAGGGAGTAGTCGATGCCCACGGCCAGACCCAGCATCAGCGCCAGGACCGGGGAGATGCTGTTCATCTCGATGATCCCGGACAGGGCGAAGGTGATGCCCACCCCGACGCCGACACCGATCACGGCCATCAGGAGGGGAAGGCCTGCGGCGACGAGCGTACCCAGCATGAGGACAAGGACCAGGGCGGCGACGAGCAGGCCGATGACCTCGGCGTAGCCGAAGATCTCGGAGACGTCCTCGACGATGTCCTTGCTGTAGTCCACGGTGACGCCGCCGCCGGCGGCGGTTCCGGCCTCCTCCTGCACGGCTTCGCGCAGTTCCGGGGACACGGCGTTGATGGACTTCTCGAACTGGACGCTGGCGACGGCGGCGGACCGGTCCTCCGCCACCAGTCGGATGCCCGAGGAGGCCCCGAGGCGGCGTTCGGCCAGTTCGAGTTCGGTCCTGCCCCGCTCGAGTTCGGCCGCGCTGCCCTCAAGCTCGGCCCGGCCGGCGTCGAGGCGCTGCTGCCCCTCGGCGAGCTGGGCCCGGGCGGCATCCAGGGCAGGACCCGGCAGGGAGGCCGCACTCTGTTCAAGCTGGTCCCGCTGGGAGTCGAGCTGCTGCTGGCCCTCCTCGAGCTGCTGCCGGCCCGAGGCCAGCTGCTCCTCTCCTGCGGCAAGCTCGGCGCGGCCGCTCTCAAGCTCCGACCGTCCCCCGTCGAGCTGCTCCGTCACGGCGAAGGGGTCGACGACCGACCTGACGCCGTCGAGGTCGGCGACGCCGGCGAGGGCCTCCCGGACCGCAGCCTCCTGGTCCGGGGTGAAGGCCGCGCCGTTCTCGGTCCGGAAGACGACCGTCCCGGTGCCGCCGACGGCCTCGGGCAGTTCGCGCCGCAGCTGGTCCGCGACGCGCTGGGACTCGGTGCCGGGGATGGAGAAGTTGTTGGTGAGGGTGCCGGAGAAGAAGACGGCGGAGGCCCCCACGGCCACCATGACGGCCAGCCAGGCGGAGACGACCCACCACCGCCTGCGGTAGGCGAACTTGCCGAGCCGGTAGAGCAGAAATGCCATTGGAAGTGTCCTTGGGTAACGGAGGTGGGGTGACGGAGGTGGGGTGACGGAGGTGGGGTGACGGAGGTGGGGGCGGGCGGCGTGGGTATGAGCGGATCAGGCGGGGTGCGCGAAGCCGTCCCGGAGCATTGAGAGGGCCAGCACCATGCGTTCCTCGAGGGCGCCACCGGCATCCCCGTGCCGGTCCGGGTCGTCGGCGGCCCAGTCGTGCATCGCCGCCTTGGCGCAGGAGAGCACCGAGCCGACCAGGGCGCTGACATAGAGGGGCGAGGCGCCGCCCTGGAGGTGGTGGGTGACGGCCTCGATGATCCGGGCTTCCGCCCGTTCCCAGGCGTGAAGCTGGGCCCGCAGCAGTTCCGGGCTGCCCGCCGCCATCCGGAAGAGCTCTCCATGAACCGCGAGGTCCTGGACCTTCGCGGTGGCGGCGAGCGCGGCGATCATCGCGTCGAGCAGCGGCTCCCCCGCCGGGCGCCGGGAGAAACTGGAGATGGCGAGTTCGAGGAAGGACTCGGTGCTGACGTTGAGGGCTTCCTCGGCGCTGTGGAAGTAGTTGAAGAAGGTGCGCCGCGAAACCCCGGCCCGGGCCGCGATCTGGTCCACGGTGAACGATCCGGCTCCCTTGCTGCGCGCCAGGGTGAGCGCGGCCCCGGCGATCGCCCGGCGGGTGTCGATCTTGTTCTGTTCCCGACGGCCCACAGGCTCCGGGGGCTCCGCCGCGTCCTCAACCGTTTGCACGCTTCGAGGCTACGCTGAATTTTGCACGCTGTGCAAGAAATATTCCGACGGACGGGATGCGGACAGGAGACCGGGCCGACCGCGCGGGTCTAGGCTTGCCGGAAAACCCCACCGAAAGGCGTTGAGATGAAACACCTCACCCTGGGACAGGACCTGGAGGTCTCGCGGCTGGGCCTCGGCTGCATGGGCATGTCGGCCTTCTACACCGGCAGCGGCACCGACGACGACGCAGCCGTGCGCACCCTCCACCACGCGCTCGATCGAGGCATCACCTTCTTCGACACAGCCGAGATCTATGGCCCCTACACGAACGAGGAACTGCTGGGCCGGGCCTTCGCCGACCGGCGGGACCGGGTGGTGATCGCCACCAAGTTCGGTGTCATCCGCCACACCGCCTCGGGCGAGCGGGGCCTGGACGGCAGCCCGGCGAATGTGCGCCTGGCCGTCGAAGGCTCCCTCCGGCGTCTGGGCACGGACCACATCGACCTGTACTACCAGCACCGGATGGACCCCGCCGTCCCCGTCGAGGAGACGATGGGCGCCCTGGCCGAACTGGTCGGGCAGGGAAAGATCCGGCATATCGGCCTGTCCGAGGCGGCGCCGGCCACCCTCCGCCGTGCCCACGCCGTGCACCCGGTAACGGCGCTGCAGACCGAATACTCGCTGTGGACCCGCGACCCCGAGCAGGAGATCCTCCCGCTGGTGCGCGAACTCGGCATCGGGTTCGTTCCGTACTCGCCCCTGGGCCGCGGATTCCTTACCGGGACCATCCGCAGCCTCGACCAGCTCGACGAGGCGGACGTCCGGCGCTACAACCCGCGTTTCGCCGGGGATAACCTTGAGGCGAACATCCGGATCGTCGAACAGGTCGACGCCGTGGCGCAGCAGGTCGGAGCGACCCCCGGGCAGGTGGCCCTCGCCTGGCTGCTCGCCCAGGGCGGGAACATCGCACCCATTCCCGGCACCCGCAGGATCGAGCACCTCGAGGAGAACATCGCCGCCGAGGCCCTCGAACTCTCGGGCGACCACCTCGCCGTACTGAGCGCCGTCGCCGCGCCGGTAGGGGACCGGTATGCGGACATGTCGACGGTGAACCGCTGAGCCGCGGCGCCCAACTGGTAACGGGGGCCCGCTCGTGGGCAGCCTGAGGTAAATGGCCGGGTTAGGCCGCCGGACTCAGCCCAGCGGCGGAGTCCTCGGCGGCGGAGTGCGGCGCCGGCCCGTCGCCTCGAAGGCGGCGGCGAACCCCAGGAGGGCGGCGTCGTCGTAGGCCCGGCCGGCGAAGGTGAGGCCGACGGGCATGCCGGTGTCGGCCATCGTGCCCATCGGCACGGTCACGGTCGGGATGCCCAGGTGCCTCGGGACCAGGTTGCCGTTGGCGACCCAGACCCCGTTGCGCCAGCCGAGGTCGGCGGAGGCGGGATTGACGTCCATGTCCGCCGGTCCAACATCGGCGGCGGCGGGGAAGACCACGGCGTCCAGACCGAGGCGCTCCATCCACTCCTCGAGGTCAACGCGGCGGGTTTCCTCGAGCCCGCGCAGGCCCTCGGCCAGGTGCGGGATCGCAAGGAAGGACTCCACCGGGTGGTCGCGGACGCGGTCCGGATAGGTGGTGATGTCGTCGTCGAACCCGTCGTAGCGGTCCGGAAGCGCACCCTCGGGGGCCGGGAAGATCGCCGCGCCGTCGACCGCTGCCAGGCTGTCGAGGGCCGGATCGCCATTGGCCTTCAGGAAGTCGTCCCACGCCCACGACGAGAGGTCGGTGATCTCGCGCTCAAGGTAGTGGGGGCTGACCAGTCCGCGGGTGGCGAGAGTGGGGGCGCCGGGGCGGTCGCCCTCGTAGTTGGAGACCACCGGGAAGTCGACGTCCACCACCTCGGCGCCGGCCGCCTCGAGGTCGCGGCGGGCAGCCTCCCAGAGGGCGATTACCGACGGGCGCGTCTCGATGCGCCGTCCGGTGGGCCCACCGATGCCCGGGCTCTCCCCTGTGCCGGCGTCCGGATCGGCGTTGATGTACATGCGGGGCACCCCGAAGCGCCGGCCCGCCAGCGCCGCCCGGGCGCCGTCGGGGCCCGCCGGGGCCAGCGCCGGGTAGGACGGCGGCCGCAGGTCCGATGCGGGCGGGATCTCCACCCACGGCTGGGCGCGCCAGAAGTCGCCGCGGGTCTCGGCGTCGTCGGCGACGATCACGTCGAGCAGCTCGAGCAGGTCGGCCATGGAGCGGGTGTGCGGAACGACCACGTCCATGGTCGGCACCAGGGGCCAGTTGCCGCGCACCGAGATGATTCCCCGGGAGGGCGTGTAGGCGCACAGGGCGTTGTTCGACGCCGGTGCCCGTCCGCTGGACCAGGTTTCCTCGCCCAGGCCGAAGGCCGCGAAGCTCGCCGCGGTCGCCGTGCCCGAGCCGTTTGAGGATCCCGAGGCGAAGGCCGCGGTGAGATAGTCGGCGTTGTAGGGGCTCTCGGCGCGTCCGTAGAGCCCGCGCTGCATGCCGCCATTGGCCATCGGGGGCATGTTGGTCAGCCCGATCAGGACCGCGCCGCCGCCCCGGAGTCGTTCAATGGTGAAGGCGTCGCGCTGGGCGGTGAGGTGCTCGAAGGCCGGGGAGCCCGCGGCGGCCGTGAGCCCCTCGGCCAGATAGCTGTTCTTGGCGGTGTACGGGATGCCATCCAGCGGTCCGAGCACGGCGCCGTCGGCCCGCCGTGCGTCGGAGGCCCGGGCGTCGGCAAGGGCCCCGGGGTTGGACACCACGACCGCGTTCAGCCGGGGGCCGCTCCGGTCGTAGGCCTCGATCCGCTCGAGATAGGCCCGGGTGAGGTCCTCGCTGGTCGCCTCCCCGGACTCCAGGGCGGCCCGCAGCTGCGCAATGGAGGCCTCGACGACGTCGAACCGGGCCATCAGGCGTTCCCTCCGTCCAGTGCCGGCTGCTGCTGGGTGATGCAGTGGATGCCCCCGCCCCTGGCCAGGATCGGCCGGGCGTCCACGGTCACCACCCGCCGGCCGGGGTAGGCCTCCGCGAGGATCTCGGCGGCCAGGGCGTCGGCGCGTTCTTCGCCGTAGCCGCAGGCGATCACGCCGCCGTTGACCACGAGGTGGTTGACGTAGCTCCAGTCGACGAACCCTTCGCTGTCGCGCAGGGTGGCAGGCGCCGGCAGCGGGACGATTTCGAAGGGCTTGCCTGCGGCGTCGGTCTGGGTCTCGAAGAAGGCCGACAGCGTGCGGCTGACCTCGAAGTCGGGGTGGCCGGGGTCGGACTGGAGGTGAAGCAGGACCCGGCCGGGCGAGGGCAGGGTGGCAACCATGTCGATGTGGCCGCGGGTACCCAGGTCCTCGTAGTCGCGGGTGAGGCCGCGGGGCACCCAGATAATCTTCATTGCGCCGAGAGTGCGCGCCAGCTCCGCCTCGACGCGCGCCTTGTCCGCGTAGGGGTTCCGGCGTGGATCCAGCTGGACCGTCTCGGTGACGAGGACCGTCCCGGCGCCGTCGACGTGGATCGCCCCGCCCTCGTTGACGAGCATCGAGCTGATGAGCTCGGCGCCGCTCTGCGCTGCGACGACGCGGGCCATCTCCGCGCTCTTCTCCCATTCGGACCAGGCGGGGGCGCCCCAGCCGTTGAAGGTCCAGTCCACCGCGCCGAGGACGCCGGGGCGCTCGTCGTCGAGCACGAAGGTCGGTCCGACGTCGCGCATCCAGAACTCGTCGAGGGGGACCTCGTGGAGCCCGACGGCGCTGCCGAGCAGGTTCCGGGCGCGCACCATTTCGCTGGGGTCGACCGCCATGGTGACCGGTTCGAACTCCGCGACCGCGTGCGCGACGGCGGTCCACGCGGCATAGGCTTCGGCCGCCGACGCGGCGTCCGCGCCGAGGGTCAGCCCCGCCCGGGGAAACGCCATCCAGGTGCGTTCGTGCGGTGCGGTCTCGGCCGGCATCCTCCAGGCCATCTGCGGCTCCTTCATCCCGTGCGGCCCTCCGGCGCCGGAGCCCGGGGCCCTCGGCCGTTCGTGGCGGCGCTGCACATTCTTTTATTGATCAGATGATCAACAGGCTTGAAAACTACTTTAGACTGAAGCGTGATGTCAAGCACTCCTCCGAGGCGCGCGGCCCGGAAAGCACCGTCCGAGCGCGCCGCCGAAATCGCCGAAGCCGCCCGTCAACTGGCCCTGGAGCGGGGCCTTGCGGCGATCACGCTGCGCAGTGTTGCGGCGCGGGTGGGCGTGGCCTCCGGTCTCGTTGCGCATTACCAGCCGAACGTCGACGCGCTCGTGGCGGACACCTTCGCCACCATCGTGGCAGCCGAAACGGCGGAGGTCGCCGCCCTGCTGGCCCGGCTCCCGGAACCGCCGCAGCGGCTCGCTCTCCTCCTGGACACACTGCTGGACGGGGCGCGCCTCGACGTGACCGCGGTCTGGGTTGAGGCCTGGACCCTTGGCCGCCGGAACGAGGCACTCGCCGCCAGCGTCCGCGTCCAGATGGACGCCTGGCAGGCGGTGCTGCAGGACGTCGTCGAGGCGGGAATCGCGGCGGGGCGGTTCGAGACCCCGGACGCGGCCTCCGTCGCCTGGCAGATCCTGGGCATGATCGACGGCCTGAACGCCCAGGCGCTGGTTCGCTGGGACGGGGTCAACGACCGCGGCGTGCACCTGGCCCGCGCGGTCGAGGGCATGGTCGGCGCGGCGCGCGGCTCCCTGGTCCACGGCGGCTCTCCCCGGGCCTGACCGCGGCGCGGTGCTGGCTCCGCTGCCAAACCGGGGTCAGTGCTGACCGGGTGCGGCGTTGTCTGCCAGCGGAGAGCTCACGGGGTCCTCCGAAAGGCTGCGAAGGATGTCCTCGACCCGCGCTTTGGCGTCGCCAAAGAGCATCGAGGTGTTGCCGCGGAAGAACAGGGGGTTCTGCACGCCGGCGTAACCTGCTGCCATGGAGCGCTTGAACACGATGACGTTCTCGGCCTCCCAGACCCTCAGTACGGGCATGCCGGCGATGGGGCTGGTGGGGTCCTCGGCCGCCGCGGGGTTGACGGTGTCGTTGGCCCCGATCACGAGGACCACCGAGGTCCCATCGAAGTCGTCGTTGATTTCGTCCATCTCCAGAACGATGTCGTAGGGGACCCGGGCCTCGGCGAGCAGGACGTTCATGTGCCCGGGCAGGCGTCCGGCGACCGGGTGGATGCCGAACCGCACGTTCACCCCGCGGGCCCGCAGTTGATGCGCGAGTTCGGCCACGGGGTACTGGGCCTGGGCGACCGCCATGCCGTACCCGGGGGTGATCACCACGCTCGAGGCGTCGAAGAGCAGCTCGGCGGTCTGCCGGGCCGTGATCTCCCGGTATTCACCCTGCTCGGCGTCCGTTGCTGCAGCGGGAGCGATGCCGAATCCGCCGGCGATCACGGAGATGAACGAGCGGTTCATCGCCCTGCACATGATGTAGGAAAGGTAGGCGCCGGAGGATCCGACCAGGGCCCCGGTGATGATGAGCAGGTCGTTGTTGAGCAGGAAACCCGCCGCGGCCGCGGCCCAGCCGGAGTAGCTGTTGAGCATCGAGACGACGACGGGCATGTCCCCGCCCCCGATGGACGCCACGAGGTGCCAGCCCAGGCCGAAGGCGAGCACAGTGACGGCGATGAGCAGCTCCAACCGGGAGTCGTTGACGTACCAGACCGTCAGGGCGGCGAACGCGGCGAGGGCGCCGAGGTTGATGGCATTCTTCCCCGGCAGCATCAGCGGGGCTGACTTCATCCGGGCCGAGAGTTTGAGGAACGCCACGATCGACCCGGTGAACGTCACCGCTCCGATGAACACGCCGATGAACACCTCGGCATGGTGCACCGCCAACAGGTCCCCGGCCAGGGCGGGGGCCTGGAGGTGACCGTTCCAGCCGACCAGGACGGCGGCAAGGCCGACGAAGCTGTGGAGCAGGGCGATGAGCTCGGGCATGCCGGTCATTTCCACAACGCGGGCGCGCCACAGCCCGATCCCGCCGCCGACCACGACGGCGGCTGCGAGCAGGATCAGGCCGGTCCAGCCCCGGGCCGTTCCCAGGGTGCCCTCCAGGGCCAGCCAGATGGTCGCCGCCAGGGCGAGGGCCATGCCGGCGATGCCGTAGAGGACCCCGGCCCGGGCTTTCTCGTGCCTGCTCAGCCCGGCAAGACTGAGGATGAACAGCAGGGCGGCGGCGATGTAGGCCGCACCCGCAACCGACTCTGCGGTGAATGGTCCGGAAACGGCAGTCGACACGTCCAGGCTCCTCGATAGGGTTGGTGCTGAGGCGCCCGGGCTCATGGTCGAGCCCTGTCGCCGCGGGCGAACATTCCGAGCATGCGCCGGGTCACGGCGAACCCGCCGAAGATGTTGATGCTCGCCAGCAGGACCGCGGCGGCGGCGAGAACCTGCACCAGCGGGTCATTCGAGGTGACCTGCAGCAGCGCCCCGATAACGATGATTCCCGAGATGGCGTTCGTGACGGACATCAGTGGGGTGTGCAGGGCGTGGTGGACCTTCCCGATCACGTAGAAGCCCACCACGACGGAGAGCATCAGTACCGTGAAGTGTTGGGGCAGCGGCGCCGGCGCCACGGCGTTGATCAGGAACAGCACCGCGATACCCGCGGCGAGAAGACCGGCCTTGCCGGCAGCGCTGAGTCCCGGCGTCGCCGTGGTCATCCCGGCAGCCGGCACGGCCGCGCGGACGGTCGAGACCGGCGCCGCGGAGACCTGGACCGGTGGCGGCGGCCAGGTCTTCTCTCCGTTCCGCACCACGGTGACCGAGCGCTGCACCACGTCGTCGAAGTCGATTCTCAGCTGCCCGTCCTTGTCCTTCGTCAGGAGGCGCAGCAGGTTCAGCAGGTTCGTCCCGTACAGCTGGGAGGCCTGCGCCGGCAGGCGGGCCGGAAAATCCGTGTAGCCCAGGATCACCACGCCGTTGTCCGTGACCACCCGTTCCCCGGCGACCGACCCCTCGACGTTCCCGCCCTGCCCTGCCGCCATGTCCACGATCACGCTGCCCGGCCGCATCCCCGCCACATCCGCCGCCGTCAGCAGCCTCGGCGCGGGACGTCCCGGGATGAGCGCGGTGGTGATGATGATGTCGACGTCGCGGGCCTGCTCGGTGTAGATTTCCGCCGCCCGGGCGTTGTAGGCCTCGCTGGTGGCCCTTGCATACCCGTCGGAGGACGTCATTTCCTCGCCGACCTCGACCGGGAGGTAGGTTCCGCCGATGGACTTCACCTGATCGGCTACCTCGGGCCGCGGGTCGGTAGCGCGCACGATCGCGCCGAGGCTGCTTGCGGCCCCGATCGCCGCGAGGCCCGCCACGCCGGCCCCGGCCACCAACACCCTGGCAGGCGGCACCTTCCCCGCCGCGGTCACCTGCCCGGTGAAGAACCGGCCGAACTCGTGCGCCGCCTCGATGACCGCCCGGTAGCCGGCGATGTTCGCCATCGAACTGAGGACATCCATGGACTGCGCCCGGGAGATCCGCGGCACCGCATCCAGGGCGAGCGCGGTGATCGGGCGCGCCGCCAGGGCGTCCACCAGCTCGGGCCGCAGGCCGGGGCTCAGCATTCCGATCAGGGTCGCGCCCTCGGCCAGCCGGTCGATCTCGTCTCCGGTGGGCGGGTTCACCTTCAGCACCACGTCGCTGCCCCATGCCTCGTTGGCGCCCCCGATGACGGCACCGGCGGCGGTGTACGCGTCATCCCGGAACGAGGCGGACTCGCCCGCACCCTTCTCGACCACGACGTCGTAGCCCAGTTCCAGCAGCTGCCTCACCGTGGCAGGCGTTGCCGCCACCCGCGTCTCCTGGCCCATTTCGGCCACGATGCCAATACGTGTCACGTCTCTCCTCGTGCAGTGTTGAGGGAAGTGTAAGGCCGGAGACCGGTTTGGTGGCGGATTCCGCAGGCGCAACCGGCCGGGGTGCGGTCCGCTGCGGCGGAGCCGGCCCCGGGCGGCGCCCGCCGCGGACCGGCCGGACACGCAACCGACGGGAGCCCCGGCCGCGCCGGAGACTCCCGTCGGTTGCCCTGCTGTTGGAGGCCGTGGCCTAGGGCATCAGCCTCGACCGGATGAGGAACCGCTTGCCCTCGGGCGCCTCCACCGAAAAGCCGCTCCCGCGCCCCGGCACCACATCCACGGTGAGGTGGGTGTGCTTCCAGTACTCGAACTGCTCCCGGGACATCCAGAAACCGATCGGCTTCCCGCCGTTCCCGGGGGCACCCCCGGTGGGCTCACCGCCGTCGTCCCCGGCGGAGATGTCGAGGACGCCGAGCAGGATGTCCGCCTCGGCCGTCAGGAACTCGCCCTCCGGATAGCACATCGGCGAGGACCCGTCGCAGCAGCCCCCGGACTGGTGGAACATCAGCGGCCCGTGGAGGTCCCAGAGCTTGCGCAGCAGCTCGGTGGCCTCCGGGGTGAGGGCGACCCGGGAGAAGTCCTCCCCCGGGATCACCACCGACGCTTCGAGTGTCACGGCGCGTTCCTAGAAGAAGCCGAGCTTGTTCTCGGAGTAGCTGACCAGGAGGTTCTTGGTCTGCTGGTAGTGGTCGAGCATCATGGCGTGGTTCTCGCGGCCGATCCCGGAGGACTTGTAGCCGCCGAAGGCCGCCCCCGCCGGGTAGGCGTGGTAGTTGTTGACCCAGACCCGGCCCGCCTGGATCTCCCGGCCCGCGCGGTATGCCACGTTGCCGTTGCGCGACCAGACGCCGGCTCCGAGCCCGTAGAGGGTGTCATTGGCGATCTCCATCGCCTCGGCGTAGTCGTTGAACCGGGTCACCGAGACCACCGGGCCGAAGATTTCCTCCTGGAACACCCGCATGGAGTTGGTGCCCTCGAAGATCGTGGGCTTGACGTAGAAGCCCTCGGCGAGGTCGCCGTCGAGCATCAGTCGCTCACCGCCGATCAGGACCTTGGCGCCCTCCTGGGCGCCGATGTCGAAGTAGGAAAGGATCTTCTCCAACTGGTCGTTCGAGGCCTGCGCGCCGACCTGGGTGTCGGTGTCGAGCGGGTTGCCCTGCACCATCTTCTCCACCCGGGCCACGGCGTCGGACATGAACGAGTCGTAGATCGAACCCTGGACCAGCGCCCGCGACGGGCAGGTGCAGACCTCGCCCTGGTTGAAGGCGAACAGGGCGAAACCTTCGAGCGCCTTGTCGTAGAAGGAGTCATTCTTCTCCGCGATGTCGGAGAAGAAGATGTTCGGGCTCTTCCCGCCCAGTTCGAGGGTGACCGGGATGAGGTTCTGGCTCGCGTACTGGCTGATCAGCCGGCCCGTGGTGGTCTCGCCGGTGAAGGCGATCTTGCGGATGCGCTTGGAGGAGGCCAGCGGCTTGCCGGCCTCGACGCCGAAGCCGTTGACCACATTGACCACGCCCGGGGGCAGGATGTCGCTGATCAGCTCCATGAGCACGAGGATCGACGCCGGGGTCTGCTCGGCCGGCTTGATCACGACGGCGTTGCCGGCGGCCAGGGCGGGCGCCAGCTTCCAGACGGCCATGAGGATCGGGAAGTTCCAGGGGATGATCTGGCCCACGACGCCAAGCGGCTCGTGGAAGTGGTAGGCCGTCGTGTCGTCGTCGAGCTGGGAGATGCCGCCCTCCTGGGCGCGCACGGCGCTGGCGAAGTAGCGGAAGTGGTCCGCCGCAAGCGGCAGGTCGGCGGCGAGGGTCTCACGGACGGGCTTGCCGTTGTCCCAGGTCTCGGCGACCGCGAGCATCTCGAGGTTTGCCTCGATGCGGTCGGCGATCCGGTTCAGGACCAGTGCCCGGTCCGCGACCGAGGTCTTCCCCCACGCCGGAGCCGCCTTGTGGGCCGCGTCGAGGGCGAGGTCGATGTCCTCGGCCGTGCTGCGGGCAACCTCGCAGAAGACCTTCCCGTTGACGGGGGAAACGTTCTCGAAGTACTGGCCCTTGATCGGGGCAGCCCATTCACCGCCGATCCAGTTTTCGTACCGGGGCTTGAAACTGACCTTGGATCCGTCCTGGCCAGGCTGGGCGTAAACAGTCATTGTGTAACTCCTTGGGCGTTGGAAACTCCGGTGGACGCCGTCGTCCACGCCCCGAGCCTAGGACGCGGCACGTTGCACCGACGTTGCACGGCCCACCGCAGGGGCCAACGACCGGCAGGCCCACCGGCGGGCCGTCGGCCGTCAGCGGTGCCAGTCGCTGCCCAGTTCCCGCTCCAGCCGTTCGATGTGGGCCACGACCGCCGACCGGCGGGGGGAGCGTGCCGGAAGCACCTTCAGGGCCGTCATCCAGGCGTCGGCGTCGTACTCGGCCTCGGGCAGCTGGAGGTACTGCAGCAGGGCCTCGGCCCCACCGTCGTTGAGGACGGCGTCCCGCAGCAGGAAGCTGATCTCCCCCCGCAGGCGGGTGATCGCCGGGGCCTGGGAGCGGGGAAGCACCTGGCCCTTGTAGATCCCCAGGGCCAGGAGGTGCGAGCCCCGGTGCAGATGGTTCAGCACCTGCACCGCATCGAGGATGAGTTCCTGCGGCAGCCGGTACGGCCGCGACGCCGGCATCAGGGCGCCCCCGTGCTGGCCGAGGGCCTTGCGCAGGCGCAGCATCTCCGCGCGGACCGTGGTCACCGACGCATGCTCCGGGTAGGCCATCACGGCGAGCTGTTCGGCGCTGAGCCCCTCGGGATGCATGGCGAGCAGGGCGAGGAGTTCGGCGTGGCGCAGCGTCAGTTCGCTCGCCCGGCCCCCGGCGTGGAGCAGTCCGTAGTCGGTGCCGAGGATCTGCAGGCTGCTGCGGTACAGCGACTGCGGGACGCCCCGGTCGGCGGGCCGGCGGGACGGGGAGAGCCTGCTGCGCAGCCGCTGGATAGTCAGCTGCGCCTCGGCGGCGGCCACGCTTGCCTGGACGAGGGAGAGGGTGTGACCGGCGACGGCGTCGGAGGCTCCGGTGATGTCGACGACGCCGAGGACGGTGCCGGAATCGGGGTCGTGCAGCGGCACCGCGGTGCAGCTCCACGGATGGGCCTGCGGGCTGAAGTGTTCGGCGCCGGCGATCTGCACGCTGCTGTCAAGGGCCAGGGCGGTTCCGGGTGCACTGGTGCCGACGGTGGCCTCAGACCAGTCAGCCCCCTCCATGAACATCATGCCCTCGGCCCTGCGCAGCGATGCCCGGTCGCCGTGGACCCACAGGAGCCTGCCGTGCTCGTCGCCGACCGCGACCAGCAGGCCGCTGTCCCGGCTGGGCTGGATGAGGAGCCGGTCGATCACCGGCATCACGGCTGCCAGCGGATGGCTCTCACGGTAGGCCACCAGCTCGTCCGGAGTGTAGGACAGCCGGGCGCCGGCCCGCTCCGGGCCGGTCAGATGCCCCAGGGAGCGCAACCATGAGTCGTGGACCACCCGCCGGAGGCTGCCTTCGGGCGGATCACCCCGGCCGAGCGCGCTGTGCGCGTCGACAGCGCGCTGCTGAACCACTCGGGATGTAAGGTCCCCCGAGGAGGTCGGTCGGAACGGCGACATCGGCACTCCACATCATGAATTCCGCCGCACAGGGGGCGGAACTCACAGTGTAACCGAGGTCACTCCCCGCGCGATATGGCGATCATGTCCTCGCGGGGGACGAGTTTCACCCGTTCCCGGACGAGGTCGCCGTTGCCCGTCTCGTTGACGAAGTTGGCTCCCAGTTTCAGCTCGTGTGCGTCCAGGCGCAGCCATCCTTCCCAGGTGGTGTATTGGACGCCGCGGGATTCGAGCAGTTTGATAATGGCGTCCTCCGATGGGTCCTCGGCCGCCGGCAGGTTGAGCCGGTCCTCCAGCAGGAAGCCGATGGTCTCCAGGGCGTCGCCCTTGGTGTGGCCGATGAGCCCGACGGGTCCGCGCTTGATCCACCCGGTGGCGTAGATGCCAGGGACGGGGTTGCCCTCCTGGTCGATGACGCGCCCACCCTCGTTGGGGATCACGCCGCGCCGCGAGTCGAAGCCGACCTCGGGCAGTTCCGAGCCGAAGTAGCCCACGGCCCGGTAGACGGCCTGCACCGGGTAGTCGATGAAGCTTCCGGTGCCGCGGACGGTGCCCTCCCCGGTGAGCTCGGTGCGCTCGAACCGGATGCCGGCTACCCTGCCCGGGGTTTCCGGCGAATCGTAAATCTCCACCGGGGTGTGCAGGAAGTGCAGGTGCAGCCGGCGGGAGGCGCCGGTGGGCTCGTCCTCGACCAGCCAGTTGGTGAGGGTCTTGACCATGGTCTTGGTCTGGTTGTTCGTCGCGATCTGCTTCTCGGAGGCCTCGTCGAAGTCGAAATCCTCGGGGTAGAGGACGATGTCGACGTCGCGCGAGTGGGACAGCTCCCGCAGTTCGAGGGGAGTGAACTTGACCTGCGCCGGACCGCGCCGCCCGAAGACGTGTACGTCGGTGACGGGCGACCGCCGAAGACCGTCGTAGACGTTGTCGGGGATCTCGGTGGTCAGCAGGTCGTCGGCGTGCTTGGAAAGCATCCGGGCGACGTCCAGTGCGACATTGCCGTTGCCGATGACGGCGATTTCCCTGGCGTCAAGGGGCCAGTCGCGGCTGACGTCGGGGTGCCCGTCGTACCAGGAGACGAAGTCCGCTCCGCCGAAGGAACCCTCGAGGTCGATCCCGGGGATGTTGAGGTCGGCGTCCCTGACGGCGCCGGTGGCGAAGATGACCGCGTCATAGAAGCGGCGGAAGTCCGAAAGCGTGAGGTCGCGGCCGTAGTTGACGTTGCCCAGGAACCGGATGTCGCCACGGTCGAGCACCTTGTGCAGGGCGTTGACAATGCCCTTGATGCGCGGATGGTCGGGTGCCACACCGTACCGGATCAGGCCGTAGGGGGCCGGGTACTGATCGAAGAGATCGATGCTGACCTCGAAATCCCCTCCCTGGACCTGGTGGGATTTCGTCAGGATGTCCGCGGCATACACGCCGGCGGGGCCGGCTCCGATGATCGCGACCCGCAGCGGACGGCCCGCAGCTGAGGTAGACACTGATTTGCCTTCTTCCGTGGTGGAAACACTCAAGGTAACCGGTCGGTGCGCCGAATTTGCGCACATTTATCTATTCTAAATCAGTGCGGCGCAGGGGGCTAAACCAGTGGCGTGGATCTCACTTCGCCCCTCGGGGAATAATTTCCGGTCCTTCACGGTTCCTCACCGTGTGAGCGATGCGACAGCGGTAAAAACTCAACGACCGGCCCGCAGTGAGAACTCACTCGGCATCTTCTACGGCATCGGCGCGTACGGCCTCTGGGGCCTGCTCCCGCTCTACTTCCTCATCCTCCACCCGGCCGGCGCGGTGGAGATCGTCGCGAACCGCGTCCTGTGGTCCCTGATCTTCTGTGTCCTGCTGCTGACCGCGACCAGGGCCTGGGGCACCGTGCTCGCGGCGGTGCGCGCTCCGGGCATCGTCGGAAACCTCGCCGTGGCCGGCGCCCTCATCGCCCTGAACTGGCTGACCTACACCTACGGTGTCACCACCGGCCACGCGATCGAGGCGGCCCTCGGCTACTTCATCAACCCGATCGTCTCGGTGCTGCTCGGGGTCATCGTGCTCCGGGAGAAGCTGCGCCGCCTGCAGTGGGTGGCCATCGGGCTGGGCTTCGTCGCGGTTATCGTCCTCGCCGTCGGGTACGGCACCGTGCCGTGGATCGCCCTGATCCTCGCGTTCTCCTTCGGCTTCTACGGCTTCGTCAAGAAGCGCGTCGGGTCCCGCGTCGACGCGGTGTCGAGCCTGAGCATCGAGACGGCGCTGCTCACCCCGGTCGCCGCAGCGGTGATGATCTGGCTGGGCGCGACCGGCGCCGCCACGCTCACCACCGAAGGTCCCGGGCACTTCTGGATCATGGCGGCCTCCGGGGTCATCACCGCGGTCCCCCTGATCTTCTTCGGAGCGGCCGCGCGCCGGCTGCCCCTGAGCACCATCGGCCTGCTCCAGTACCTCGCCCCGATCCTGCAGTTCCTGCTGGCCCTGTTTGTCTTCGGGGAGGAGATGCCGCCGGAGCGCTGGGTCGGCTTCGGACTCGTCTGGTCGGGCCTGGCGCTGCTGACCATCGACATGCTGCGCTCGGTGCGCTCGGCCCGCCCGCGGAAGGGGTCCGGCGGAGCTTCTCCCGCCGGCAGCGCCGCACCGGCCGGGCAGACCGCGCCGGTCTCCTCCTAGGGACTAGCTCCCCCTAGGAGGCTGCCTCCTCCCGTGCCGTGGGTCCCCCCGGGTCGCTGCCTCCCGGGCCGTAAGCCCCCTTCCGGGGCTGGCGGGTCAGGCCGCCGCGAGGTTCCAGTCGCGCGGCACCACGACCATGGGCACCGGCAGGGCACGCAGCATCTTGTTGGCCGTCGAGCCCAGGAACAGCTGGCTGTGCTGGGCGAGGCGGCTCGAGCCGACGATCACCAGTTCCCCGGCGTCCCATTCGACGTCGTCGATCGCCTGCTCGATGGTCCTGCCGTGGGCGACCGCAATGGTGGCCTCGTGGCCTCGTGGAAGCTGCTCGACGGCCTTGATGAGCACCGTGTTGGCGTGCTGGTGGGCCTGGTTCACGGCCTCCCCCGAGTCCGTCGGGTCGCTGACATCCAGGGCCACCAGCGAGATCAGGCGCAGCGGCACCCCGTGCCGGGCGGCGGATTCGACGGCGACGTCGAGCACCGCCCCGGCACCGGCCCGGGTGCCCACGGCGCAGGACATGCGGGTGATGGTGTCCCGGTGGCGGTAGCCGCGCGGCGCGAGCGCCACCGGCACCGGCGAGGAGTGAAGGACGGCGTTGGCAACGCTGCCCACGGTGAAGCGCCGCAGCAGTCCGTTGCTTGAGGCGCCGATCACGATCAGCTCCGCCTCGAACTCGCGGGCGGCCTCGAGCAGGCCCTCGGCGAACGAATCGGCCGTCCTCACATGGGTCTGTACGGCGACGTGGTCCGGGGTGCCGGCGGCGGCCTGGGCGAGAGCGGCCTCGGCGCGGTCGGTGCCGGGGGCGGCACCGCCGGAGCGCGGCCGGTTGAGCACGGTAACCAGGTCGACCTGCGCCCCCTGGGTGGAGGCCAGCGAGGTCGCCAGCGCGAGGGCGTCCTGGCCGCGGTCGTTTTCCGTGTATCCGACAACGTAGCGCACGGGGTTTCCTTCGTTCGGCGGGTGCCCCGGAGCAGCGGAAAGGCCGCGCCGGCGCAGGATGGCTTTCACTCTATCCCCTGCCCGGCACGGCCTTGACCGCGGCGGCGCGGTGTCCTCAGCCGATAGAACACCGTCCTAGATGAGGTCCTCCAGGGGACCGCGGGGCGCGGGGCGGTGTCTCACGCCCGCCGGAAGTCCTTCGATCGTCCCGCCGCCTGCCGCGCCGCGCACGCTGATGCGGGAGGCACCGAGGCGCACGTTCCCGGCGCTGACGCTTCCGAATTCCTCCGGCAGCACCGGGGCCAGGCACACCTCGCCCTGCGGCAGGAGCGGGTCGAAGCGCAGGAGGGTGCGCAGAAGGTGGACCGGGGACGCCGACGCCCAGGCCTGCGGGGAACACGATGTGGGGAAGGGAACCGGCTCGGCGAACTCGTCGCGGGAGAAGCCGCAGAAAAGCTCGGGCAGTCGGCCGTCGAAGTACTCGGCGGCGTCGAACAGGCCCCGGGCGACCCTCACCGCTTCCTCGACGAAGCCGTACCTCATGATGCCGGCGGCGACCAGGGTGGTGTCGTGCGGCCAGACGGAGCCGTTGTGATAGCTGACCGGGTTGTAGGCGCCCATATCGGAGGCGAGGGTGCGGATTCCCCATCCTGTGAACATTTCCTCGGACATGAGCCGCTCGACCACAAGGGGCGCCTTGTCGGCATCGACGATGCCAAGCCACAGGCAGTGGCCCATGTTGGAGGCGCACGCGTCCACGGGTCTCTTGTCCTTGTCCAGCGCCACCGCGAAGTAGCCCCTGTCCGGCAGCCAGAACCGGTCGTTGAACTCCGCCTTGAGATACGCCGCCTTATGCGCCCATTTGGCGGCACCCGGGTCATCTCCGAGCTGCCGCGCCAGAAGTGCCCGGCCGAGGTAGGCGCTGTAGACGTAGGCCTGCACCTCACAGAGCGCCAGCGGGGCTTCGGCCAGGGAACCGTCGGCGAAGTTGATGCCGTCCCAGGAGTCCTTCCAGCCCTGGTTCACCAGTCCGTGGTTGTTCCTCCGCCCATACTCGACGAATCCGTCGCCGTCGCGGTCGCCGTACCGCTCCACCCACTCCAGGGCGCGGTCGGCATGCGGCAGCAGATCCGAGATCAGGTCGCTGGCCAGTCCCCACCGGCCCATCTCACCGAGGAGGGCCACGAAGAGGGGGGTGGCGTCGGCGGTGCCGTAGTACGCACGGTTGTGCCCCAGTGCCAACCCGGCGCCGGTCCCCAGCCGGACCTCGTGCAGGATCCTTCCGGGCTCCTCCTCCGTTGACCGGTCAACCTTCTCCCCCTGCATGGACGCCAGCGTCTGGAGCGTGCCGGCGGCCAGGGTGGGATCCACCACCAGGGCCATGTAGGAGGAGATGAGCGAGTCCCTCCCGAACAGCGCCATGAACCACGGTGCCCCCGCGGCCACAGCGGCACGCCCGGGGTCGTCGGGATCGAAAATCCTCAGCGCACCAAGGTCCTCCCGGCTGCGGGCGAGGACGCGTTCGAGGTTCCGGTCGCTGATGGCGAGGCGGGGCGCCTCGCGCTCCCAGTCGGCATGCCGTTGGGCCGCTACATGGTGCACGGACCCCGCGGTCGGGGAGAACGGCTCGTCCGGGCCCACCCCCTCGACGAGGGGCGTGCTGATGATCCGGGCCGACCACGACCCCCGCGGTTCGAGTTCCGCCAGGAAGAGGAGCGACCCTTCGGTGACCACTCCTCCGGGTGCGCTCACCGCGACCCCCCTCTGGGACTCGTTCCTCACCGCTTCGATCCGGAGTTCGTCGCCGCGGACCTGCCGTGTGCCTTCCTTTGAGGCGGCTATCCTTCCACCCTTCACCTCGAACAGGTCGCTGAGGTCGGCGTCGATCAGGATCTGGATCCGGCAGCTGACCTGCCGCTGCGAGAAGTTGCGGAGCCGGATGTCGTCGCGCAGCCCCGGGCCGACCTCACGCTCGTGTTCCACCACGATGGGGCTGTCGGCGCCGTCGGTTCCGCTCGGCCTGCCGACGAAAACCGCCCGGTAGGGTTCCGGGGTGCGTGCGCTCAGGGGTTCAAGCGGGGAGCCGTCCACGGTCAGCTGCCATCGCGACAGGATGCGGGTGTCCTGGTAGAACGCCCCCTGAGGAAGACCCGGAAGGATGTCCCCGCTCTGGGCCGATATGCAGAATGAGGAACCTTCGACAAGAGTGACGGCGCCGAGGCCCGGTGAGCCTGCAGCATTATCCGCATTCCATCCATTCATGGACCGCTCCCGATCGATATTCCGCTACCGACAAGCCATTGGGCCCTCGCCCGTGTCCATGGTCCCGCACCCCGGATTCCGCGGCAATAGGCCGCGGTTCACCCCGCCGCCGCAGTTTGCAGATACAGGGCCAGGTGCTCATGAACCATCCGTTCCGCACTGAAACGCTCCTCGGTGCGGGCCCGGATGACGGCCCGGTCAAGTCCCGCCGCGCCCGCCAGGAGCGGTGCGAGCGCATCCGGAGTATCGGCGAGATACCCCGTCACGCCGTGTTCAACGATCTCCGGTACAGCTCCGAGCGGCGTCGAGACGACCGGCGTGCCGGTGGCCAGGGCCTCGATCGTCACCAGCCCGAAGGGTTCCGGCCACTGGATCGGGTTGAGGAGTGCGATTGCGCCCCCGAGAAGTGCGTATTTGTCGCCGTCGGCGACTTCGCCCAGGAACTCCTCATTCGGCCCCAGGATCGGTTCAACGGCATCGCGGAAGTACTGAAGTTCGACGGCTTCGCGCATCTTCGCCGCGATCTTCAGGGGAAGTCCTGCGGCCCGGGCGGTGCGAATCGCTTCGACAACGCCCTTTTCGGCGCACATCCGTCCGAGGAAACAGACATAGCCGCCTTCGCCCCGGCCGACCGGCACCCTGGCAACGTCGATGCCATGGTGGATGACCGCGGCCACCCGGATGTCCGGCGACCCGCTGAGCTGACTGCGTGAGATCGCAACGAGGGCGGTGTCCCGTGCTGCGGCCCGGTACAATTCCCGGCTGGCCGGAGTCAGCCGGTTGTGGATCGTTGCCACCACCTCGGCGCGCGGAGGCCGGTGCCGGTATAAAGGTCCGGCCGGGGTGTGGTCATGAATGAGGTCCACCTCGGCGAGCCCGGCATAGGCACGGGCGACGTGGTGCAGTTCCGAGCCGGTGATTCCCAGGGTCGAGGGATCCGACACTTCTGTGTTCGGAAGCAGCGGGACCGGACACCTGCTGTCCGCCGGTGCGGCCAGCAGCACCTCGTGACCGGCTTCGGTGAGCCCCCGGGCGAGGGAGTCGACCATCAGCTCCACACCGCCGTACCCATCCGGCGGAACCGGAAGCCACGGTCCCGCAATCAATCCGATCCGCATGATGACTCGCCTCGCACTGGCCGGCCCCTATGGATGCTCACGGCCCACGGGCCGCGGGAGGCTCCTTATCGAGGCGCTGCGGCGGGGGCCCACCGGTCGGGATCGGCGGCCACGCCGTCGACCGGTCAGTGGCGGCGTGCCGTAGGTCCAAGCCGTCCGGGGCGTTCCGTACGTCGATAGTAAGCCTCCTGACGGATTTCGTCGAGCCGGCAGGAGGCGTACCGGTTTGGCGGTGACGGTGGAGACCGGCGCCTTTAACGACGGAGGCCGCCGGCGGAACCTCCAGGAGAGGAATCCACCGGCGGCCCGGTCGGTACTCAGTCGGTGCTCAGTCGGTCAGGACGTCGTCGAACGCGTCCTGGGAGGTGCCCTTGCGCAGGCCCGCGCCCTTGAAGAAGCCGGGGTTGCGCCGGTACTGGATACCCATGAGCACGGCGCCTAGCAGGAGCACGCCGATCCCGAGGATGAACACCATGCCGATGCCGCCGACCTCCGAGCCCGAACCGTAGGCCGGGTCCATGGAGTCCATTGCCGTCTTGACGAACATCACCAGGAGGATGACCCCGCCCAGCAGCGGTGCGAGGAACTTGCTGAGGAAGTTGCCCGCTCCGCGGAAGGCCTCGGCACGGAAGTACCAGACGCAGGCCAGGGCGGTGACGCCGTAGTAGAAGCAGATCATCATGCCAAGGGCCGTGATGGTATCCCACAGGGCGTTCTCGGACAGCACCCGGGTCACCACGTAGAACCCGGCGGCGGCGACGGCGGCGGCGACCGTCGCATAGCGCGGGGACTTGTAGCGGGGGCTGACCGTGCCGTACTTGGCCGGCAGGGCATCGTAGTGGCCCATGGCGAGCAGCGTGCGGGCGGGCGAAACGAAGGTCGACTGCAGCGAGGACGCCGAGCTGCTCAGGACGGCCATCGACATCAGGATGGCGAAGGGACCCATGACCGGCCCGGCAAGTGCGGCGAAGATGCTGCCCTGGTTGTCGGGGTTGCCCGCGCCGAGTTCGCCGTCGCCGACGCCGGCGAAGGACAGCGTGGCCAGCGCGACGATCAGGTAGATGGCCATGATGACGACGATGGTGACGCCTGCTGCGCGACCCGGGGTCTTCTTGGGGTTGGTCGCTTCCTCGTTCATGGTGAGGCAGACGTCCCAGCCCCAGTAGATGAAGATCGACAGTGAGACGCCGGCGGCGAAGGCGGAGAAGGATCCGACGGCGAAGGGGTTGAACCATTCGGCGCTGATCGGGGTGGCATCGAAGGCCGAGCCGTTGGCCACGTGCGCGAACGCGGCGATGGCGAACCAGGCCAGGACGATGACCTGGAAGGTGACGAGCACGTACTGGACGGTCTTGATCGTTTCCATGCCCCGGTAGGAGATCCAGCAGGCCGCCGCGATGAAGATCAGGGTGGTGAGGATGTTGACCGGCAGGTTCAGGGTCAGGTCGGCCAGCGCGTCATTGCCGGTGAGCTGGGCAAGCATCAGGTAGAAGAAGTCGACGGCGACGGCGGCCAGGTTCGACAGGACGATGATCGTCGCGGCGATCGCACCCCACCCTGCCATCCAGCCGATCCACGGGCCGAAGGCCCGGGTGGCCCAGGTGAAGGAGGTTCCCGAGTCGGGCATTGCCTTGTTCAGCTCGCGGTAGCCGAGGGCCACCAGGAGCATGGGGACGAAGCCGACGAGGAAGATGGCCGGAAGGTTCACCCCCACCTCGGCAACGGTGGGGCCTAGGGCCGCGGTCAGGGTGTAGGCCGGGGCGATGCTTGAGACGCCGATGACGACGGCGCCCAGCAGGCCGACGGCGCCTGCGCTGAGGCCCTTCCTGCTGAGGCCTGTCCCCTTGCCGGCCGTGCGTACCTCTGTGCTCATTGGGTCACCTTCGTGAAGAGGGAACCCGGACCGGAAGCGGTGCCGGGTGGTGGAGCAAGGATGCTGCTGATGGTCTGTGCGGTGCGCCGGCCCATGCGGACCGCTCCGTCGACGTGCTGGTAACCCTCGGCGGCGATGTCCGAGCAGGACCAGTGGATCGGCCCGACGGGGGTGTGCTGGTGGCGGCCGTACCGGCTCAGCCCGCCGAGGTCGTAGCTCGAGGCGTAGGCGCCGCGCGTCCATTCCTCGGAGGCCCAGTCGGATTCGTAGTAGACCTCGGGGGTCAGGGCTTCGGGGCCGAGGAAAGCGGCGATGGATTCGAGGATCCGCTGCCGCCGCTGCTCCGGCGGCAGTTCAAACATCGCGTCGGCCTTCTCGTCGGAGACGAACCCGACAAGGGTTCCCCGGGCGTCGCCGTGGTTGGTGTTGTCGTACACCTCCTGCACGATGGAGCCTGCGCCGAACCCGGTGCCGGAGAGCCCTGCGGCGCGCCAGAACGGCCTGGCGTAGACGGCGTGGACCTTGATGACCAGGCCCAGCGACTGGTGCTGGTGCATCTGGTGCTGCAGCCGGGGCAGCGGCGGGTCGTAGGAGATCCGGGAGTAGAGGTTCGGCGGCACGGCCACAATGCAGCGCCGGGCGTGCACGGTGAGCGCCTCGGAGACGGCGGTGACACTGGCGCCGTCGTCGTCCGTCCCGCCGCTCCAGCGCAGGGTGCGGACCGGGGCATTGAGGAACACGTCGTCGCCGAGTTCGGCCGCCATGCGCTTTGAGACCTCCTGCATGCCGCCGACCACGCGCTTGTCGAGGATGAAGTTCTCGTCAACGAGGTTGGAGAAGGATCCGGCGGTGGCGGCCATGAGCACCGCCTGCAGCGCCGAGAAGGAGTGGGCGGGCTTGGTGAGCATTCCGCCGGCGATGAAGAGCCCGATGTTGTTGCAGGCCTCCTCGTCGTTGGAATGCCGGCGCAGCCAGGAGGCGAAGGACTCGGAGTCGAGCTCGCGGGCGAGCGGGTGCTCCCAGGGCGCCTCGGGCCCGGCCTCCTCCACCAGCCGATCGAGCAGTTCCGTCAGGCGCTCCATTTCGGCCCGGGTGTGCTCCCCTACCGGGAACCACTCCCCCGTATAGCGCCGGGCGGTGCCGTCGGCGCCGATGTAGACCGACTCCCCGTCTCGGTAGCGGGAGTAGGTCTCGAGGCCGAGCTCCTCGAGCAGGGCCTTCAGGGCGGTCTGGTCGGGTGAGACCCACTGCCCGCCGACCTCGAGGACGGCGCCGTCGATGACGTCGGTGTGGGTGCGGCCTCCGACCCGGTCCCTCGCTTCGAGGACCGCCACCGTGTGGCCGGCCCTGCGCAGTTCACGCGCGGCGGTCAGGCCCGATGGCCCTGCGCCGATCACGACGACGTCGCGTTCAATCGTTTTCATGGTCTCCTTACGGCGGCGGTGACGTCCGCCACAAAATGAATGGTATTCATTTACTGTGAGGACTTTAGCGAACCGGCCCGCCTTTGGGAAGAGCCGTAGGATAAATTCGAACAAGGGATGGGAGCCGCTCGAATGACCGCAGCTGCGCAGGGAACACCGCGGCGTGCCGGGCGGCCTCCGCGGGGGGTGCTCTCCCGGGAACGCATCACCTCCGCCGCCGTCGCCCAGATCGCCGCCGAGGGCTATGAGGGGCTGACCATGTCGGCCCTGGCGCGCCGCCTGCGGGTCGCCCCCTCGGCCGTGTACAACCATGCGAGTTCCAAGCAGGAAGTGCTGCGCTGGGTGCAGGACCATGTAATGACCATGGTGGATTTCAGCGCCTTTGCCACCGAGCCGTGGGACGAGGCGGTCCGCCGCTGGGCCTGGTCCTACCGGGAGGTGTTCGCCCGGCATGCACCCCTGGTGCCCGTCATCGCCGTCATGCCCGTCACCGACGCCGCGGAGACACTGCGGATGTACGAGGAGGTCACCCGGGGCTTCCTTGCCGCCGGCTGGCCCGAGGAACGCGTGGTTCCGGCCATCGTGGCGCTCGAGTCCTTCATCTACGGCTCGGCACTGGATGTCTCGGCGCCCAGCAACATCTTCGACTCGGGCGCTCTGGGGCCGGAGTTCCCGGTGTTCACCTCGGCCGTGCACAGCGCAGCCCGCACCGCAGACGAAGGCCGAGTCGGTTCCGATGCCGCAGCCGCCTCCGATGCCGCCGGTGGCACGGACGGCTCCGCGGAGCCCGGAGTCGCGGGCGGGTTCGCAGGGGATTCCGCGCAGGGCGGGGGCAATGCTGCCGATGTTGCGTTCAGCACGGGCCTCGAGGCGCTCATCACGGGCCTGAAACTGCAGCTCACGAGCTGATCCCCCGCCGTCGGCGCGCCGAAACTGCAGCTCACCACGCTATCCCGGCCCATGGTGTGGTGACGTGCACACTCGGCGGGAGTGCACCCGCCCGACGCCGAAACTGCAGCTCACCACGCTATCCCGGGCTCAAAGCGTGGTTAAGTGCACTTTCGGCGGGGGGCAATTGAGCCGAAAACGCAGATCACCACGCCATCCCGAAGGAAGAACGTGGTGATCTGCAGTTCCGCGCGGGGTGCGCCTCGAAGGTGCTACCCAGCATGGGTTCTACCCGGCATGGGTTCTACCCGGCATGGGTTCTACCCGGTATGGGTTCTACGCGGCGGCGCGGATGGCCCCCTCAAGGACGTCCAGCCCGTCGAGCAGCAGCTCATCGCCGATGACCAGCGGAGGCAGCAGCCGGATCACATTGCCGTAGGTGCCGCAGGTCAGGATGATGACGCCTTCCTTGAGGCACGCCGCCGCAATGGCCTTGGTGGCCTCCGGGTTGGGCGTGGTGGTCCCCGGCTTCACGAACTCGATGGCGAGCATCGCACCGCGGCCGCGGACCTCGCCGATGATGCCGGCGTCGCCGAGCTCCTCCTGGAGGGCTGTGAAGCGGGGCACGACGATGCCCTCGATGGCGCGGGCGCGCCCGGCGAGGTTCTGTTCCTTCATGGTGCCGATCGCGGCGAGGGCCGCGGCACAGGCGACGGGGTTACCGCCGTAGGTGCCGCCGAGGCCGCCGGGGTGGACGGCATCGAGCAGGTCGGCCCGGCCGGTGATCGCCGACAGCGGCATGCCGCCGGCGATGCCCTTGGCCATGGTGATGATGTCGGGCACGACGCCCTCGTGGTTCACGGCGAACCACTCGCCGGTGCGGCAGAACCCGGACTGGACCTCGTCGGCGATGAAGACGACGCCGTTGTCCTTGGCCCAGGCGGCGAGTGCCGGCAGGAACCCCTCGGCGGGAACGATGAATCCGCCCTCGCCCTGGATCGGTTCGATGATGATCGCCGCGACCGAGTCGCCGCCGATCTGCTTTTCGATCATGGTGATGGCGCGCTGGGCCGCCTCCGCGCCGGTAATCGAGGGGTTTTCCTCGCGGTACGGGTAGCTCATCGGCATCCGGTACACCTCGGGAGCGAACGGACCGAAGTTCGTCTTGTACGGCATCGACTTCGCGGTGAGGGCCATCGTGAGGTTGGTGCGCCCGTGGTAGGCGTGGTCGAACGCGACGACGGCGTTGCGGCCGGTGGCAAGGCGCGCCACCTTAACGGCGTTTTCCACGGCCTCGGCCCCGGAGTTGAAAAGCACGGTGCGCTTCTCGAAGTCGCCGGGGGTCAGCTCGGCGAGCTGCTCGGCGACGGCGATGTACCCCTCGTACGGAGTGACCATGAAGCAGGTGTGGGTAAAGTGGCCCACCTGCTCCTGGACGGCCTGCACGACGGCCGGGTCGGAGGCGCCGACGCTGGTGACGGCGATGCCCGAACCAAGGTCGATGAACGAGTTGCCGTCGACGTCGCGGACGATTCCGCCGTCGGCGTCCGCGGCGTAGACCGGCACACCGGAGGCCACCCCCTTGGCGACGACGGCGCCGCGGCGGGCGTCGAGGGCCGCGGACTGCGGGCCGGGAAAGGGGCCCGTCAGGTGCCGCTTCTGCTCCAGGCGGAAGGTCGGCTGAACTGCTGGAAGTGTTGTCATGGTGTCCCTCCTAGGCATCCAGCACGGTCATGACGTGCTTGATGCGGGTGTAGTCTTCGACGCCGTACATCGAAAGGTCCTTGCCGTAGCCGGAGCTCTTGAAGCCGCCGTGGGGCATCTCCGCGGTAAGCATGATGTGGGTGTTGATCCACACGGCCCCAAAGTCGAGGTCGCGGGAAGTACGCATTGCGGTTCCGTGGTCGGTGGTCCACACGCTCGAGGCCAGGGCGTACTCGACGTCGTTGGCCATCTCGATGGCTTCGGCCTCGGTGAGGAACTTCTGCACGGTGATGATCGGGCCGAAGGTTTCCTTCTGGACGATGTCGTCCTCCTGCTTCGCGCCGGTGATGATGGTCGGCTCGAAGAAGTAGCCCTTGTCGCCGGCGCGCTTGCCACCGGTGGCGATGGAGCAGTGCGCCGGCAGGGCGTCCATGACGGCGTTGACGGCGTTGAAGTGGTTGATGTTGTTCAGCGGTCCGAAGTAGTTCTCGCTGTCGTCCTGGCTGCCGGTCTTGAGCGTCTTGGTGTGCTCGACCATGGCGGCGACGAGTTCGTCGTGGGCCGCTTCCTGGACCAGGACCCGCGTGATCGCGGTGCAGTCCTGCCCGGCGTTGAAGAAGGCGAATTCGGCGATGGCCGCGGCCGACTTCTTCAGGTCGGCGTCGGCGAAGACGATGGCCGGGGCCTTGCCGCCCAGCTCGAGGTGTGCCCGCTTGAGGCCCTTGGCCGCACCGGTGGCCACTGCGATGCCTGCCCGGACGGAACCAGTGATCGAAACGAGGCCCGGGGTCTTGTGCTCGACCATGGCGGCGCCGGTTTCCCCGTTGCCGAGGACGACGTTCAGCACGCCGGCCGGCAGGATGTCCTGGGTCAGCCGGGCGAGGACGAGGGTGGACTCGGGGGTGGTGTCGCTGGGCTTGAGGACGACGGTGTTGCCTGCGGCCAGGGCCGGCCCGATCTTCCAGACGGCCATGAGCAGGGGGTAGTTCCAGGGGGCGACCTGGGCGACGACGCCGATGGGCTCGCGGCGGACGTAGGAGGTGTGGCCCTCCAGGTATTCGCCGGCGGACTTGCCTTCGAGCAGGCGGGCCGCTCCGGCGAAGAAGCGCAGCTGGTCTGCTCCGGCGGAGACCTCCTCGGCGGCGATCATTTCGCGCACCTGGCCGGTGTTGCGGTGCTGGGCCTCGACGAGTTCGTCGCTGTTCGCCTCCAGAGCGTCGGCAAGGCGCAGCAGCATCAGCTGCCGCTGGCTCGGCGGGACGTGCTTCCACGAGGCGAAGGCCTGCTTGGCGGCAGCCATGGCGGCGTCGATGTCGGAGGCGACGGAGACCGGCGCCTTCGCCACAAGTTCACCGTTGGTCGGGTTGACGATGTCGAGCAGCTCGGTGCCGGCGGCGTCGACGAATTCGCCGTTGATGTAGTTCTGCAGGGTCTGGACCACAGCGTTCATCCCTTTCATTGCGGGGTTGGGCCGCCGCCGGTGCGGCCGAAAATTGCCGGCGTTGCGGATCGGGCGCCAATTTAATGCTGACCCTATCCGGCGGTGCTCACGGTTCACTAGGTACTCTTGCACAGGATCCTCAGGATTCTCTCATGCAGGCGCACAACTCAATCCTAGGATAGTTTCATGGCAATCTCCCTTGCAGATCTGCTGGCTGTCTCCAGCCTCCGCCTTGAGCCCGCCGGCGGCGCCCCCGCGTCGGACACGCCGATCGGCTGGGTCGCGGTGACCGAACTCGAGGATCCGCTGCCGTTCCTCAGCGGCGGCGAAGTGGTCCTGACGACGGGGGTGCGGCAGACGACTCCCGCCGCGCAGCGCCGTTTCGTGCGCCGGGTCTCTGAGGCCGGCGGCCTCGCCGTCGGCTTCGGGGTGGGCCTGTCCCATCAGCGCATCCCGCCGGCCCTACTCGAGGAGGCGCGCCGGGTGGAACTGCCGGTCTTCGAGGTCCCCTACGAGACGCCCTTCATCGCCATCGGCAAGATCGTTGCCGACTCCCTCTCCGCGGAGCATTACTCGCGGCTCGAGGACCTCCTCCGGGGCCACCAGGTGCTCGCTGCGGCCCTGCTGGGGGGCGGCGGGATGTCCCGGCTGCTCGAGGAACTAGCGGGCATGCTCGGCACGGACGTGGCCCTCTTCCAGTACGGCACGCGCATCGCGGGCGGGCGGGCGCCAGCCGGCATGGTGCCCGCCGGAACAGACCGGAGCTGGCACCGGGTTCCGGTGGCGACCGGGCTGAAGGACCGGTGCACCCTGGTCATCGCCGAACCGTACGCCCCGGCTGCGATCGTCGACTATGCCCAAAGCCTGATCAGCGTGGAACTGAGCAACCAGGCCCGCCGCCGGGCGGGCGAACGGGTCACCGCCGGACAGCTCCTGCAGGACATCGTGCGCGGCGCGCTCGCCGGGCCCGACGCCGTCGCCCGCCTGGGCAGCACCGGCCTGGACTGCACCGGACGGCACGTGGTGGTGGCCGTGGAGGTGGCGTCGGGGCAGCGGAAGGCCCTGCGGACCCTGCCGCTGCCCGAGGACTGCGCCGGCGTCCTCACGGCCCTGCTCGACGACCGGCTGCTCGTCCTCGCCCCCGAACCGGACGGCGCCGGGCTGGGAACCCGGCTGGGCGCCTACCTCCACGCCGCGGGTTTCACGGCGCGGGTGGGCATCGGCGGCGCCTACGCACAGCCCAACGGGTTGCGGTGGAGCTACTTCGAGGCCCGGGAATCCCTGACGAGGGGCGGGCCGGTCAACCCACCCAACCGGCTCAGCCTCACCTCGCTGCTGCTCTCCAGCGAGGACGTTCCCCTTGCCGATCTCGCCGCTGAGGCCCTGTCCCCGCTGGCGGACTTCGACGCAAAGCACGGCGGCGGGCTGATCACCACCCTCGAAAGGTATCTGGCGCTCAACGGGTCGGTGGCCGCCGTGGCTGACGCCCTTCAGCTGCACCGCAATACCGTGCGTTACCGCCTTCAGCAGATCGCGGACCTGACCGGCTTCGATCCAGCGGTCACCGCCGATCGGGTGCACCTCTACCTCGCCCTGAATGTGCGGGCCCTGCGGTAGGCAAGCGCAGGAAATGCGCAGGTTCTTAAGGATTCGCCGAGGAAGTCCACAGCTTTACCGCAATCCGCGGACTGACCGGGGAAGCGGCGAATACCGTCGATGGAAGAGCCGGCGCTGGGCCGGCTCACCCGAAGTGAGGTATTCGTGAACGTTGTACAGAAGATCGCCGCTGCCGGTCTCACCGGCATGCTCGCACTGACCCTCGGAGCGGGTGCTGCATATGCGGCCCCGTCCCCCACGGCCAAGGCCAACCCCGTCGCCGCCGCCGCCAAGGCCAAGCCGGCCGGCGCCTCCAACTCCACCGTCGCCAAGGCCAACCCCGTCGCCGCCGCCGCCAAGGCCAAGGCTCCGGTTGCCGCGGCGAAGGCTCCCGTCGTCGTCGCCAAGGCATCCGTCGCGGCCGCCAAGGCCCCGGTTGCCGCCAAGGCCAACCCCGTCGCCGCCGCCGCCAAGGCCAAGGCGCCCGGAACATCGAACTCCGAGGCGGCCCACCTGCACTCCAAGGGCTACCAGAAGAACGTCGACAAGCCGAAGCCCCCGGTCGTGGTCGTGCCGCCCGCACCTGAGCCCGCACCCGCCCCGGCACCCGAGCCCGCACCGGCCCCGGCACCCGAGCCCGCACCGGCCCCGGCACCCGAGCCCGCACCCGCTCCCGAGCCGGCACCCGAGCCCGCCGCCTAACCAGCTGCGGCTGCTGGAATGAATGAGGGGCACCGGCGCCGACCGCCCTCGTGCCCCTCATTCGTACGCGACACGACGAACTACGCCGCTACATGGACAGCTCCGGCCGTAGCGTTTAATGAGGGACATGACTGACGCTCCGGATCGACGCCGTGCCCTGGTTGTAGAAGACGACGCCGATATCCGGAGCCTCCTGGTGCAGATCCTCACCATGCAGGGCTTCGACGTGACCGAGGCGGGAACCGCCAGGGAGGGACTCATGGCCGCGCGCCTTGGAGTCGACCTGATCACCCTTGACCTCAACCTGCCCGACGGCGACGGCATCGAAATCTGCAGGGAAGTGCGCACCTTCTCCGATGCCTACATCCTCATGATCACCGCCCGCACCGACGAGATCGAACGGCTCACAGGCCTTGAAACCGGAGCCGACGACTACATCTCCAAGCCGTTCAGCCCGCGCGAGCTCGTTGCGCGCCTCAACTCAATCTTCCGCCGCCACAACCGGCAGAGCGCCGTCGAGGAGGCCAACGCCACCGAAAGGCGCCGCGCGGCCGAAGTCCAGCAGAGCCTGCTGCCCCGTGACGCGCTCTCCCTCGACGACTACGACCTGGCCGGCCAGTTCCGTCCCTCCCGCAGCGTCGGCGGGGACTTCTACGACTGGTACCGGACCGCCGACGGGCTCCACCTCACCGTCGCCGACGCCATGGGCAAGGGCATGGGAGCGGCCCTGATCGCCGCCACCGTCCGCGCCGTCATGCGTTCGGTCTCCAACCAGTCGAACATCGACGCGGCGTTCAACGCCGCCGCCCGGGCCACCGAGCCGGACCTCGACAAGGCGGGGTCCTTCGTGACCCTCTTCCACGCCCGGTTCAACACCTCCTCCGGCGTCGTCGACTATGTCGACGCCGGCCACGGCCTCGCACTTCACATCACTGCGGGCGGCGACTGCACCCGCCTCTCCCCCGGCGGGCCGCCCGTTGGAGCCTGGCCCGGGCAGACCTGGACACCGGGCCGGCTTGTCCTGGCCCCCGGGGACACCCTCGCCGTCATCAGCGACGGCCTGCTCGACGCCTACCCGACGATCGATGACTTCACCGCAGCGATGGCCCGGGTGGTCCATTCGAGTGGAAGCGCCGCGCAGGCCTGCGAGACGCTGCTCGGGCTCGCCGACGTGCCCGAGGTCGACGACGACGTCACCGTCGTCATCCTCCGCCGGAAGGCAGCCGGCGCCACCGGTGAAGCCGGGAACCTGCGTGCGGCAGAGCGTGCCGGATGAGGAATTTTCCGGCCCGCCTCCTGGTGGTCCTGACCGTCCTGCTGGGCATCAACTATCTCGCATGGCGCTGGCTTGAATCCCTCAACTGGGACGCCTGGTGGATCGCGGTTCCCCTGGTGGCCGCGGAGACCTACAGCCTGATCGACGTCGGGCTGTTCGGGCTGACCGTGTGGAAGAAGAAGCAGCGCACGGCCCCGCCCGCCCCCGCCGGTGCCACTGTCGACGTCTTCATCACCACCTACAACGAGCCCCCGGCGATGGTCCTGGAGACGGCACTCGCGGCGAAGGCCATCCGGCACCCGCACAGCACCTGGATCCTCGACGACGGGGGGCGCGGGGAGGTGCGGGAGCTGGCACGGCAGCATGGCCTCGGCTACCTCACGCGCGGTCCCGACTGGGCGGACCGGCCCCGGCACGCCAAGGCAGGCAACCTCAACAACGCGCTCATGGAGACCCAGGGCGAATTCCTGCTGATCCTTGACGCCGACCAGGTCCCCGATGCGGCGATCCTCGAGAAGACCCTGGGCTACTTCAACAACCGGCGGGTGGCCCTGGTGCAGACCCCGCAGTACTTCGCCAATGTGCCCGACGACGACCCGCTGGGCAGCCAGGCCCCGCTGTTCTACGGACCGATCCAGCAGGGCAAGGACGGTTGGAACGCGGCCTTCTTCTGCGGATCCAATGCCGTCCTGCGGCGTGAGGCCCTCATGCAGCTCGGCCTGGCCGGCTACGTGAAAGAGGTCGAACGGGGCGTCACCAGGGCACTGAAGGCCTCCCGGACCGCCCTGCGCCGGGCCCGCAGATCGCCCGAGGCGGCCGATCCCCTGGTCGCGGGGCTGCTCGACGACGTCGAGTCGGCAACGGAACGGGCGCGCGCCGAATTGCGCGCGGGAGTGTCCCTCAGCGAGGTCACCTACCGGGTGCGCCGAACCGTCGACGAGGCCGTGCAGTCCCTGGTCGGCGCCGACTTCTCGTCGCTGGAGGCCGACCTGGCTGACATCGCGGCCCTCGAGCAGGGTACCGAATCCGCCCTTCCGGGCGGGGGCGAACTGGACGGGGCAATCGAACGCATGTCCCACCGCGACCTGTCGCCGCTGGCGGCCCTTGAGTCGGTCCAAGAGGTCCTTGACGCCCTGTCGATCGAGCGCTCCGCGGAGGCCCAGCCGATCATGCCGATGGCGACCATCTCCGTCACCGAGGACATGGCCACCTCGATGGGGATGCACGCGATGGGCTGGCAGAGCGTCTACCACCACGAGATCCTCGCCACCGGGCTGGCCCCCGAGGACCTTTCGACAATGCTGACGCAGCGTCTGCGCTGGGCGCAGGGCACCATCCAGGTCCTGCTGCGGGAGAATCCGCTGGTCCGCCGGGGCCTGGGACCGGCGCAGCGCCTGATGTACTTCGCGACGATGTGGTCCTACCTCAGCGGCTTCGCAGCCGTCGTCTACTTCGCGGCCCCGGTCATCTACCTCACCCTCGGGGTGCTTCCGGTGACCGGGATCAGTTCCGAGTTCTTCCTCCGCTTCGTGCCGTTCATGGTGATCAACCAGCTGCTGTTCGCGGTCACCGGCCGGGGAATCCCCACCTGGCGCGGCCAGCAGTACAGCCTGGCCCTGTTCCCGACCTGGATCCGGGCCTGCACGACGGCGGCCCGGAACGTGTGGTTCGGACGCCCGCTGGGCTTCGCCGTCACGCCCAAGACCCGTCAGGAATCCGGACCCCGCTGGGACCTGATCCGGCCGCAGCTGATCGTGATGGCGCTGCTCGCCGCAGCACTTGTCGTTGGGGTGGTCCGGCTTGCGGCCGGACTGAATGAGCCGATCGGGACCCTCGTCAACGTGGCCTGGGTGGCCTTCGACCTGCTGGTCCTCAGCGTGCTGATCAAGGCAGTAAAGTACAAGGGGTTCACACCCGAGAAGAGGAGCGTAGATGCGGTTCAGCACTGAACAGAAGGACTCCTATACCGAGGTTTCCGGCACCGGACGGCTCAATATGGTTGCTGCGCCGAAGCTGCGCGAGGTGGTCGGCGAGGTGGTCTCTGCGGGGAACAAGCGCATCGTCCTCAACATGCTGGCCACCGAGTTCATCGACTCCTCGGGGCTTGGCGCCCTGATCGGCTGCCTGAAGATGGCCCGCCAGGCCGGCGGAGACCTGCGCATCGCCTGCGTGCAGCCCCAGGTGAAAATGGTCCTTGAGCTGACCAGCATGAACCGCGTCCTGACCCCGCATGCCACCGCCGAAGGCGCCTTCTCCAATGACTGAGGTGCTCGCGGAGCGCGCCTACCAGGCGCCAGCGACCCCAGAGGCGATCGACGAACTGCACACCGAGCTCGACCGGATCTGGGAGGTCGCCTCCTTCGTTCCCGAACTCGACCAGATGGCCTTCACCACCGCGGTGATCGAGTCTGCCTCGAACATCGTGCAGCACGGCGTCGCGGTGGCCGGCGGCGAGCTCCGCCTGGGGGTGACCCTGACCGTCATGGCCTCGGTGCTGCAGGCCCGCATCTCGGAGATCGGCGCGGTGCCCTCGCCCGAACTGCCGTCGGCTTCCCTCCCCGACGACGACCAGGAGAGCGGCCGGGGGCTGGCCCTGATCGAGGCGCTGATGACCACGATCACCGTGGAGTTGCGGGGCGAAACGAAGACCTGGGTGCTTTCGCGGGAGATCGAAACCCCGGCCTGACCCACCCCTGAAAAGGACCTCATGACCGCCGCGTCCCAGATCGCCCTGATCCTTGACCTGCTGGGCGTCTTCTTCTTCGCCGTCTCCGGCTCCCTGCTGGCCGCACGCAATGGCTTCGACCTGGTGGGCTCCCTGCTGCTGGCCTCCCTCGCAGGTCTCGGCGGCGGCGTCGTACGCGACGTCATCATCGGCACCCCGCCGGCGGCGTTCAGCAACCCGGCCTACCTGATCCCTCCCCTGCTGGCGACAGTGCTCGTGTATTTCACCGTCGCGGGGGTGGAACGGATCAAGCGGGTCCTGGTGATCTTCGACGCCGGCGGGCTGGCCCTGTTCTGCGTCACCGGGACCGTCAAGGCCCTCTATTTCGGCCTCAACCCCGTTGCCGCCGTCCTGCTCGGCGTGACGACCGGGGTGGGCGGCGGCCTGCTGCGGGACGTGGTGGCCAACGAGGTGCCGCAGCTGTTCGACCCGCACGACATCTACGCGCTCCCCGCCATGCTTGGCGCTGCCGTCGTGGCCCTGCTCGTCGGGGCCGGCTGGTTCAACCTGTTCACCGGCACCGCGGCCGCGTCCGTGGTCTTTGTGCTGCGCCTGCTGTCCTGGCGGTACGGCTGGCGGGCACCGCTCGCGTCGCGGACCTAGGCGGCAGCGGGCCGGTTACCGGGCCCCGCGTTGGGAGATAGGATGGAGCCTTCCCCCAATCCCATCTGGAGTTTTTCGTGACCGAGCTGTTCCTGGACAAGTTCCGCGCCCTGGTTCCTGCCTACTTTGACGACCAGTGGGAAGAGGAGGACGGCCTCTCGCCCGCCGAGATCGATGAGCTGATGGAGGGGAAGGATTTCCAGCTGCCCCTGGCCCTGCGCGAGTTCTACCTCGCGGTCGGGGCGACCGAGGACATCATGGAGGCGTTCCACTTCTTCTGGGACCCGGACGAGCTCGAGATCGAGGACGGGTTCCTGCTGTTCCTTGAGGACGAGGACGAGCAGTACACCTGGGGCATGCGGGCCGACCAGCTGTCGGTGCCCGACCCAATCATCTGGCGCCGCAACAATGCCCGCGGCGAGTGGCAGAGCGAAGAGGGAACGTTCAGCGAATACGTCCTGGACCTGTTCGAGTGGGTGTTTGAAGACACCGACGAGGACTGAGATGTCCGAGTTCGTCAACCACGCCCCCGCGGGCTACCAGTGCCCCTTCTGCGACCTGGCCCGCGGCAACTTCGATAACCCGCGCAACCTGTGCCGGCCGGAGGACGTCATCTACGCCGACGACCTCGCCCTCGCTTTCATCGCCTCGCACGGGTTCGAGCCGAATCCGGGCCACGTGCTGATCACCCCGCGCGCCCACTTCGAACTGCTGTACGAGCTTCCCGACGACGTGGCCTCGCGCATTATGCTCCTCACCCGCGACCTCGCCGTGGCGATCAAGCGGGCATGGCAGCCCGACGGCGTCTCCACCCGCCAGCACAACGAGCCGGCCGGCAGCCAGCACGTCTGGCACTACCACCAGCACGTCCTGCCGCGGTGGCACGATGACGGTTTCTATTTCACCCCCAAACGCCCCATCGTCGACCCCGAGGTGCGCGCCCGGAAAGCACGGGAACTCCGCGCCTTCCTGTGACCGCGGCCCAGCTGTGGCAGGGTGTTCCGTCGCCATAGATCCGCGGCCGGCCGCCCGGTGGGTCCCCGGCACCGTACCGGGTGCGGTGCAGCTCGGACCGCACGCCATCCCCTTGCGGTCCGGCGCCGGGTGGTGCTATTTAAAGAGTGTTCCCGGGCGAGTCCCGGGGACGGCAAAAACATATGCGGCCATTGTGTAATTGAAACCTGATTCTGCAGGGGTTCCCATGTTGATGCAGTCCGTCGAGTCCCGTGAAGAATTCGCGGTGTCCGGCTTCCTCGAATTAATCTGCCTTGAGGATGACTTCTTCGACGCCGAGTTCCAGGAAATCGTCGAACGGATCGATCCGCCCGGGCGCGTCCGCGGCATCGCCGCCCCGGCCCGCCGCCGCTGGAGCGGCGCCGATCCCGCTCAGGGCGCCCACCGGCCCCGCCGGTTGCGGCAGCACGGCAGCCGGACGCCGCCGCCGGCCCGGGAGCGTTCGCCCCCGGCCCTGAGCCGGCGGGGGTCCTGAGCATCCCATCGCACCGGGCGCCCTTCGGGCGCCCACCCATCCTTGACAGCCGGCCGGCCGGGCCGCCCAGTTAGTAAGCAGTTTTAGTGATCGGCGGTGCCGGCCCGGCCGGACCGGCACCCGGTGCGTATGGCGCCGGCGCCCTCCCGGCCGGCCGGGGAGGAATCCGAATGAGACGACCCTTAAAGGTCCACCGCAGCGGGCTGGGGCCCCTGGCGCCGCTCGTGCTCGTCCTGGCGGTGCTGACCGGATGCACCGCGTTCGAAGGCAATGGGGACGCCGATCCCGGCCCGACGGCCACCCGGACGGCGCAGTCTGCCGAGGCGGGGACCGGGGATGGTCAGGGTCCCGGGTCCGCGGAACCGGAAGACGCCGCGCTGTCCATCCCGGAGATCGTCGAGGCCGTCCAGCCCTCGGTGGTGACCATCTTCACCGAGGGCGGGCTGGGCAGCGGGGTGATCTACTCCGAGGACGGACTGATCATCACCAATGAACACGTGGTGCGCGGCAACACCGAGGTGGAGGTGGCCTTCGCCGACGGCCGGCGGGTGGCCGGCACCGTGACCGCTGCCGACCGGGTCTCCGACCTCGCACTGGTCCAGGCCGACCGGGAGGACCTGCCTGCGGCACAGTTCCAGGACCGGCTGCCGGAGATCGGGGAACTGGCGGTGGTGATCGGCTCTCCCCTCGGCTTTGAGAACACGGTGACGTCCGGGATCATCTCGGGTCTGCACCGGCAGATCCCCGGCTCGGCCTCGAGGAGCCAGTCGCTCGTGGATCTGATCCAGACGGACGCCGCGATCAGTCCCGGCAATTCGGGTGGCGCCGTGGTCAACGGCCAGGGCGAGATCATCGGGATCAGCGAGGCGTACATCCCGCCCCAGTCCGGGGCCGTCTCACTGGGGTTCGCCATCCCCGCCCCCACGGCAACCGCCATTGCCGAGGAACTGCTCGAGGACGGCACCGCCGACCACGCCTACTTGGGCCTGACCCCCGCTGCCATCACGCCGCAGATCGCCCGGCAGCTGCGCGTCGAGGACACCACGGGCGCCGTGGTGATCTCGGTGGCGGAGGGCGGGCCGGCCGGCGAGGCGGGACTCCGCCCTGGGGACATCATCACGTCCCTCGACGGGGAGGAAGTGGCTTCTCCCGAAGACCTGCTGGCGGTACTGCGCCGCCTCGACCCCGGCGACGCCGTCGACGTCGAGTTCAACCGCGGAAGCGACAGGGAGCAGGCCCGGATCGAGCTGACGGAGCGGCCGACCGAGGGCCTTTGAGCTCCGGGGCTTACACGTCCCGGCTGACCACAGCCTGCGCGAAGCTCGTGAGGGCCTGCTTCACCACGCTCTCGGGCAGGGGCTCCAGGGCGGCGACGGCGTCGTCGGCCCAGCGCTGGGCGAAGGCCCACGCCTCCTGGGTCTGCGGGTGCGCACGCACCGCGGCCACCGCCTCCCCGAGCGCCTCATCGGAGCTGAGGTCGCCGTCGACGAGGGCCAGCACGTCCGCGGCGGAGGCGTCACCGGCGGCGGCGGCGCGGCGCAGCAGGATGACCGGCAGCGTCGGCACGCCCTCGCGCAGGTCGGTGCCGGGCGACTTCCCGGAGGTGACCTTCAGCCCGGTGACGTCGATGACGTCGTCGGCAAGCTGGAAGGCGACCCCGACCTTCTCGCCGTACTCCACCATGACGTCGATGACTTCCTGGGAAGTGTTGGCGAACAGCGCACCCAGCTGGCCCGAGGCGGCCACGAGGGATCCGGTCTTGTCCGCGATGACCGAGAGGTAGTGCTCGAGCGGGTCCTGGTTCTCGCGCGGCCCCACGGTCTCGTGGAGCTGCCCGAGGCACAGCCGCTCAAAGGTGCGGGCCTGGATCCCGAGCGCTTCTCCGCCGAGTTCGGACACCAGGATCGAGGCGCGCGCGAAAATCAGGTCCCCGGTGAGGATGGCCACGGTGTTGCCCCACACCTCGTGTGCCGTGGGGGCGCCCCGGCGGTAGGGCGCCGAGTCCATCACGTCGTCGTGGTACAGGGTGGCCAGGTGGGTCAGCTCGACGACGACGGCGGCCTGGACCACCTCGGGCCGGCCGGGGTCGCCCAGGTGGGACGCCAGGAGGGTCAGGAGCGGACGGATGCGCTTGCCGCCGGCCTCCACCAGGTGGCGGGAGGTGGCGTCGGCGAGCCGATCGGCGCTGGCAATGGCCCCGCGGAGCTGCTTTTCCACCTCGGTCAGGCATGAGGAGACGGCGGGGCCCAGGTCGGGATCGTCGGCGATGAGCGCGAACCCCGGCGGCAGCTTGAAGGAGGAAAGGCCGTCGTCCGGGTTCTCAGCGGTGTCGAGCGTGCCGTTTTCCACGCTGGTCATGCCGGAGTCGAAGGAGGAAGTCACTGTATAAGCCTAACCAAGTGGGGTGGCGGATGACGCACGGGTACCGCGGGGGGCCAGCGGCTGATTGGCGGTGGGCGGCACCAGCGCTTCGAGCAGGTGGATCACCCGGTCTTCGAAGCCGCGCCCGCCGGCGTCGGTGAGGTTGGCGAGCATCCTCACCACGAAGCGCATGAGCACCGGAATCGGCATGCCGGTGCGCAGGGCCAGCCGCAAAATGGCCGGTTTGCCGATCAGCTGGGCGAACACCCGGCCGAGCGTGAAGTGGCTCCCCCATTGGGACCGGATATGCGGGGCGTAGCCGGTGAGGACCTGGTCCCTTCCGGCGAGCGAGGTGACGTCCTGGGCCGAGGCGATGAACTCCGCGGCGAAGCGCGCCGATTCCATGGCGTAGGAGATGCCCTCGCCGTTGAAGGGGGAAACCATTCCGCCGGCGTCGCCGAGCAGCAGCAGGCCCGGGCTGTAGTGCGGGGTCCGGTTGAAGCCCATGGGCAGGGCGGCGCCGCGGATCTCCCCAACCTGGTTTTCCGGGGTGAACCCCCACTCGGCGGGCATGCCCGCCGTCCAGTCCCGCAAGACCTGCTTGTAGTCGAGCTTCCCGAACTCCGACGAGGAGTTGAGGATGCCCAGCCCGACGTTGGAGGTGCCGTCCCCCACTCCGAAGATCCACCCGTAGCCGGGCAGCGGGCGTCCGGTGGCGTCGGGCAGTTCAAGCCAGCCCTCCATCCAGTCGTCGTCGTGCCGGGGGCTGGTGAAGTAGGTGCGCACGGCGACGCCGAGGGGCCGGTCGTCCCGTTTGGCCATCCCGAGACTGACGGCGGTGCGGGTGGAGTTCCCGTCCGCGGCCAGGACGACGTCGGCGGAGAAGGTGCGCGACTCACCCGTCTTCCGGCCCGCGTCATCGAGCAGGTTCACGGTGACGCCGGTGACCCGGCCCGTTGCGTCCCGGACGGCCGAGGAGACCGAATGTCCCTCCAGGATGGTGGCGCCGGCCGCGCGGGCGTGGCGGGCGAGGGCCTCGTCGAAGCCGAGGCGGGTGCGCACCAGACCGTACCCCGGGAAGTCGCTCAGGTCGGGCCAGGGCACCTCGACGGTGCGGCCGCCGGCGAGCAGGCGCAGGCCTTTATTGCGCCGCCAGCCGTCCGCTTCGTCGTGCGGCAGGCCGAGAAGCTGGATTTCGCGCACGGCGCGCGGGGTGAGTCCGTCGCCGCAGACCTTCTCCCGCGGGAAGTGCGTCTTCTCAAGGACGGTGACCTCGACGCCGGCCCGGGCGAGGTAATAGGCGGCGGTGGAACCTGCGGGGCCCGCCCCGACGATGAGGACTGACACTAGTTGACTGCCCGGGTGCTGCGGCGGCGGAGCCGCGCGCGGGCGGCCGGGGCCGCTGAAGGCCGTGGCGTCCCGCCCGGTTTGACCGCACGGTGGATGGCGACGATCCCGCCGTTGAGGTTGCGGTAGGCAACCTCGCCCCAGCCGCTTCCGGTGATCCAGGCGGCCAGTTCGTCCTGGTTCGGCCAGGCGCGGATGGACTCGGCCAGGTACACGTAGGCGTCGGGGTTGGAGCTGACCTTCTCGGCGATCGCCGGCAGCGCGCGCATGAGGTACTCGGTGTAAAGGTTGCGCCACAGCGCAACGGTGGGCTGGGAGAACTCGGCGATGACGAGCCGGCCGCCGGGCTTGGTGACCCGGAGCATCTCCTCGAGGGCCCTGCGCGGCTCGTTGACATTGCGCAGCCCGAAGGAGATGGTGCTGGCGTCGAAGGAGTTGTCGGCGAACGGCAGGTTCGTGGCGTCGCCGGCGACAAAGTTGATGTCGGGGCGGCGGCGCTTGCCCACGGTGAGCATGCCGAGGGAAAAATCACAGGCGACGACGTCGATGCCGTTGTCCGCATAGGGCTCGCTGGAGGTGCCCGTCCCGGCGGCAAGGTCGAGGACCCGCTGTCCCGGCTCGGCACCCACCGCCTGCACCACGAGGCGCCGCCAGCGGTGCGTCTGCCCGAGGGAGAGCACATCGTTGACCACGTCGTACCGGGGCGCGACGCCGTCGAACATGGCTGCTACTTCATCAGGGCGCTTTTCCAGTGATGCACGGTTCACCCGCCCATTGTCTCAAACAAAACGGCCCCACCCGACCGCGGCCGCCGGACCGGCCCCCGCCTCCGGAGCTGCGCCGGAAGCCGCGCCCGCACACCGGAGTAGGCTTGGATCATCATGAGCAATCCCTTTCCTGCCGCGCTTGCGCCTGCACCCGGGCGCGCGGGTGGCCTGAGAAGCATCACCATCCCCCGGGGGCGGATCGAACCCGAGACGGGCCTTCTCGATTATGTGGTCCGCAATGACGCCCATACCTGGATCCGGCGCGGAGGCGGCCTTGTTGCCTTCGGCGAGGTGACCCGTTTCACCACCTCCGGCCCGGACCGCTTCGCGGAGGCGCAGCGGTGGTGGCGGAGCGAGCTGGAATCCGCCGAGGTAATCAACGGTCTCTCCGTCCCGGGCACCGGACTGGTGGCGTTCGGCTCCTTCGCCTTCTCGAAGACCTCGCGGCACCCCTCGCGGCTGATCGTGCCGGAAATCATCATCGGCTGCCGCGACGGGCAAAGCTGGTTGACCTATATCACTGACGATGCCGACGCCGAGCTGAGTGCGGAGGCAGCGGAGGCGGTCCTCGCTGCCTACCTCGAGGAGGTGGACCCCGCCCGGGCCCCGCACCCGGAAGACCGGCTCGCTGCGGGGGTGCTCACCGAGGAGCAGTACCTTGAGGCGGTGGCCGGCGGGGTGCGGCGCATCCAGGCCGGGGAGCTGAGCAAGGTCGTCCTGGCCCGCGACGTGGTGGCCGAACTCGGATCCCCCGTCGCCACGGCCCAGGTCCTGCGGGAGCTGGCGGTGCGGTACGAGGACTGCTGGACGTACTCCGTGGACGGGCTGATCGGCTCCACCCCGGAAATGCTGATCAAGGTTGAGGATTCGACGGCGCAGGCCCGCGTGCTCGCCGGCACCCTCGACCGCGCGGGCGCCCCGGCGGACGACCCGGGGTATGCCGAGCGGGTGCTTGCTGGGTCGGCGAAGCAGCTTCACGAGCACTCCATCGCCATCGACTCCCTGACCCGCCAGCTTGAACCGTTCACGGACTCCATGACCTCGCACAGCGAGCCCTTCGTGCTGCAGCTGCCAAATGTCTGGCATCTGGCCTCCGACGTCCGTGCCCGGTTGACCCGGGACGGCGGCGGCGAGGTGCCGACCTCGCTCGCCCTGGTCGAGGCGCTGCACCCCACGGCGGCGGTCTGCGGCACTCCGACGACCGTTGCCGGCGCGCTGATCCGTGAGCTTGAACACCTTGAGCGCGGACCATACGCCGGACCGGTCGGCTGGATCGATGCCGAAGGCAACGGCGAGTGGGGCATCGCACTGCGCGGCGCCGTGATCGAAAGCAGTACCCGGGTGCGGCTGTATGCAGGGTGCGGAATCGTTGAAGGCTCGCAACCGCAGGCCGAACTGGCCGAAACCTGGAGCAAATTCCGCCCGATGATCGAGGCGCTTGGCCTTTCCCACTAGGAAGGCCGTATTGCCCGCCGCAAATGGTTGGTTACCAATACGCATCTCCTGTAGCCTGTGACGCACATCTCTTGTGCAGTTAGAATCAACACGACCTTTCCTACCCGTCCAAACGCAGAGGTATCCGATGTTTTCCACGAAAACCGCAATGCTGGCCGCACTGGCCGCCGGAACGCTGGCGCTGAGCGCCTGCGGCGGCGGCTCCGACGAACCCGGGGCAACAGGTGAGGCGGGCGGCCTCAACCTGGTTAACGAAGGCGCCCTGACCGTCTGCTCCGACATCCCCTACCCGCCGTTCGAGTTCGAGGAAAACGGCGAGTACACCGGCTTCGACATGGACCTCATGAGGGAGATCGCGTCCGGCATGGACCTGGAGCTCGAGGTCCAGGACGTTGGATTCGACGCCCTCCAGAGTGGCGCCGTCATCGCCGCCGGCCAGTGCGACGTCGCCGCCAGCGCCGTGACGATCACGCCTGACCGGGAGAAGAGCCTCACCTTCTCGGAGCCCTACTACGACTCCCTGCAGTCGCTGCTCGTCCCGGCCGACTCGGACGTCAAGAGCATCGAGGACCTCGCCGGCAAGTCCGTCGGCGTCCAGCAGGGCACCACCGGCGCCACGTACACCCGCGAGAACGTCCCCGAAGACACCAAGGTCGTCGACTTCCCGTCCGACGCCGAGATGTACGCCGCCATCCAGGCAGGCAACGTCGACGCCCTGCTCCAGGACCTGCCGGTGAACCTCGGGCACACCGAGGACGGCCAGTTCACCATCGCCGAGGAGTACAAGACCGACGAGCAGTACGGCTTCGCCTTCGCCAAGGAGGGCAGCGAGGAGCTGGTCTCCGCGGTCAATGAACAGCTCAAGACCCTGCGCGACAACGGCAAGTACCAGGAAATCTACGACACCTACTTCGCGGAGTAGAAAACACTGCCGGTGCCCCGGTGGCCGAGAGCCGCCGGGGCACCAGCGCGCCACCTCCTGAAGGAAGGTATTCCCCAGCGTGAAACCCTCTACACGCCGGCGCCTGTTCCAGGGCGTCCTCTACGCGGTCTTCGCGGTTCTCATCCTCGTCGTCATTTTCCTCGCCGACTGGGCCAGGATCCGCGTCTACTTCTTCAACCTCGATGTCGCCGCGCAGACCCTGCCCGAGATCGTCGTCATCGCAGCCAAGAACACGATCATCTACACCGTCATCGCGTTCGTCGGCGGTCTGATTCTCGGGCTGATCCTGGCCCTGATGAAGCTGTCCCCGGTCCTGCCCTACCGATGGCTGGCCACCGGCTATGTCGAGCTATTCCGCGGCCTGCCCGCGCTGCTGGTGATCTTCGGCTTCGCCTACGCCGTCCCCATCGCCTTTGAATGGCGCCCGCCGGGAGGCAGCGTGGGAGCGGGCCTGATCGGGCTCATCGTCGTCTCGTCCGCCTATATTGCCGAAACCATCCGTGCGGGCATCGAAGCGGTCCCCAAGGGGCAGGTCGAGGCGGCCCGGTCGCTGGGCATGAAGTCGAGCTGGACCATGGTCTCCGTGGTGCTGCCCCAGGCGTTCCGCATCATCACCCCGCCCCTGACGAACGAACTCGTTATCCTGATCAAGGACACCTCGCTGCTGTTCATCGTCGGCCTGGCCCTCGGTGAACGGGAGCTGACGACCTTCGCACGGGACACCCTGACCAGCCAGGCCAACGCCACCCCGCTGGTCGTTGCGTCCCTGCTGTACCTGGTGATCACCTTGCCGATGACGCAACTTGTCGCGAAGCTTGAACGACACAACAAGAGAGGCCGGTGATTGCCATGACCAGTTTGTCAAAGGGCTCCTCGGCAGTAAGCACCACCGAACCGGCGATCGAAGTCCGGGCGCTGTGCAAGAGCTTCGGCAGCAATGAAGTCCTCAAGGGCATCGACTTCCACGTCGATCAGGGTGAGGTGGTGTGTGTGATCGGGCCCTCCGGCTCCGGGAAATCCACGCTGCTGCGCTGCGTCAACCGGCTCGAGGAACCCACCACCGGAACGGTGATGGTCGAAGGGGTCGACATCACCGACCCGGAGACCGACCTGGACAAGATGCGCACCCGCATCGGCATGGTGTTCCAGCAGTTCAACCTGTTCCCGCACCTCAGCGTGCTCGGCAACCTCACGCTCGCCCAGCAGCGCGCCAAGAAGCGCGGCAAGGCCGAAGCGATCGAGGTGGCCCGGCGCAACCTGGCCAAGGTCGGACTCGCGGAGAAGGCAGACGCCTTCCCCTCCCAGCTCTCCGGCGGCCAGCAGCAGCGCGTGGCCATCGCGCGGGCGCTGTCGATGGATCCTGACATGATGCTCTTCGACGAGCCCACCAGTGCGCTGGACCCCGAGCTCGTCGGCGACGTGCTCGAGGTCATGAAGCAGTTGGCCCGGGAGGGCATGACCATGATGGTCGTCACCCACGAGATGGGCTTCGCCCGGGAGGTCGGCGACCGCGTGGTGTTCATGGACGGCGGCGTCGTGGTCGAACAGGGCAAGCCCGAGGACGTCCTGGGCAACCCGCAGCACGAGCGCACCCGGAGCTTCCTCTCCAAGGTGCTCTAGGGCGCGAAGGCGTGACCGTCCGCACCGCGCCTCAGGGCGCGAGCACCGCAGCGACCGCGTCCTGAATCCTTGAGTGCAGCGCACGCAGCGACTGCCGATCCGCCTGGACTTCAACAATGGAGCGGCCCCGGAGGGGCCGCTCCATTGCTGTTTCAAGGCCCTGCAGCGTGGTGACCCGCTCGAAGTCCACCCCGTACGCGGCGGCCAGCGCCGCCAGGTCCACCTGCTGCGGCGTCCCGAAGAGCCGCTCCACGGCGGGTCCGTAGCGTTCCATCGTGGCGGGCTCCCCGTGCTCGAGCAAGCCGAAGATTCCGCCGCCGTGATCGTTCAGCACCACCAGCTGCAGGTCGGGTTCGGTCTCCCCGGCGCCGATGAGCAGCCCGCCGGCGTCGTGGAGGAAGGTCAGGTCGCCCAGCAGCACCCGGGTAGGCACTCCCGTGGCCAGGGCAATGCCGGTGGCCGTGGACACCGTGCCGTCAATGCCGGCCAGCCCGCGGTTGGCGAACACCTCGAGCGGGTGCCAGCCCGGAGCGGCGGTGAGGTCGACGTCCCGGATGGGGTTCGATGAGCCGAGCACCAGGAACCCGTCCGTCTGCTCCCAGACGGCCTCGGCGACGGCGGGACCGGTGGGGCCCTCCTCGCCGGCGAGCAGGGTGGCGATGGCCGCATCGGCGGCCGCACCGGCGGAGCGCCAGGCCTCAAGCCAGCCCGGCGCCGCCGGGCCTGTGAACTCCAGGAGCTCGGGGAGGTTGCCGATGATGCGCTCGGGGCGGCGGCCCGGCTCGAACCACGCCGCCGGCTCCGGAAGGTAAAGTGCCCGTTCGATGTCGGTACGGGCCAGCAGCGCGGCGACCGGCCGGGACAGCGTGGGCCGGCCGAAGACGACCACCCGGGTGATGCCGGCGCCGAGGTGCCCGAGGAGCAGACGGTAGGGGGCGATGGCGCTGATGCCGAACCGGGCGTTAGAGGACGGCTCGGCCAGCAGCGGCAGCCCGAGGTGGGCGGCGAAGACCGCCGCCAGTTCACCGGCCCCGTGACCGGCCACGACGACCGGGCCGCCGGCCGCCGGCGCCGAGGGTGCCCGGCGCCCTCCCGCCCGGAGGGCCTCAGCGGAGCCGGCCGCCGCGCCGTCTCGCCTGGCCGATGCCAGCGTCGCACCGTCGTCGTGCCCGGAGGCCGGCACTTCGACCGGCGCGGCCCCGGCGTCCCCGGCCGGTACCAGAGGGTCCCGGAAGGCAAGGTTGAGCTGGACCGGCCCGGCCGGCGCTCCGCCGCCGCGGGCCTCGCGCACCGCCCGGGCCACGAAGGGCCCGGGGTCCTCCCCCGCCGGCACGTCGAGAGCGCACCGGACGTGGCTGCCGAACAGGCCCGGCTGCTGCGTCGTCTGGTTGGCGCCGGTTCCGCGCAGTTCCTCGGGCCGGTCCGCCGAAAGCACCACCAGCGGCACGGCCGCGTGGTTTGCCTCCATGACGGCCGGCAGCAGTTCCCCGACGGCCGTACCCGAGGTGGTCAAAACCGCCGCGGGCCGCTTCCCGCCCAGGGCAAGGCCCAGCGCCGTAAACCCGGCCGAGCGCTCGTCGATGCGCACGTGGAGCTTCAGCTGCCCGGCGGCTTCCGCCTCGGCCAGCGCGTAGGCCAGCGGCGCACTGCGGGATCCAGGGGCGACGACGACGTCGTGCACACCCCCGCCGGCCAGGGCCGCCACCGCACGCCGCGCCGCTTCGATGGATGGAAGGGAATCGCTCATCCCCCAATACTTCCACGCTCGTCCGGGGAGCCGCCTGCGGCCTGCCCCCTCGGATGACCGGCGCGGCGGAGGGGCCGGCCGGAGGAGGGGGCCGGGCTATTCTCCGGTGCTCCCGTCGACGGATTCGCGCAGCAGGTCGGCGTGGCCGTTGTGCCGGGCGTACTCCTCGATCATGTGGACGAGGATCCAGCGCAGGCTCGGCGCCTCACCAGTGGCCCAGGGGCGCAGGGCACACTGGTCCAGCCCTCCCGTGTCCAGCGCCTGGGCGGTCAACGAGCGGGACCGTCCTACCGTCCCCTCCCAGAGGGACAGGAGCTCTCCGGGGGTGTCCCCGGCGGCGGAATGCCACTCCCAGTCGGGGTCGCTCTTCCAGTCCACCGCGTCCCAGGGGGGCTGCCGGTCCTGGCCGTGCAGGGTGTAGGTGAACCAGTGGTCCTCGACGAAGCACATGTGTTTGAGCAGGCCTCCCAGCGTGAGGGCGGAGACGCCGACCGTGGCGGACAGCCCCGCCGCGTCGAGCCCGCCCGCTTTCCAGGCAAGGGTGGCGCGTTGGTAATCGAGGTAGCCGAGCAGGGTCTCGGCCTCAGTACCTGCGAGCGGAGGTTCAACCCGGCCCTGGTCATCAACGGTGGTCATGCGCGGGAACTCTACGCGCCGGAACGGGCGGGGGCAAAGTCGGCAGCGGAGCCGGGACCGGCGGGCGGACACCCGGAGGCCGCGGCGCCTCCTGGCGGCGGGGCAGATTCCCAGCGGCGGCTCAGGAGACGCTCATTTTCGCCTGTCAGGCTGGCACGGGTTTGCGTCGTATGTCCGTTGAAAGGGGCCGAATTGCTTTCCAGGAGTATCGAACGTGGCCGGCCCGAGGCCTGGTCGTCCGTGACCGGCGCCGCCGCCGCACGGGTCCGCTGGCAGGAGCTGAGCACCGGGGACGCCGTCGTCGTCGAACTCGCCAACGGTCATTCAATGCCCGGGGTCGTGGATGCGCTGGTCGAGGACGCCAGTGTGCTCTGGGTGGAGCTGGACGGGGGAAAGGGACGCCACCTCTTTCACTGGGAGGATTTCGTGGCCATCAGGCCGCTCAGCTAGCCGCCTGGTGACCCGGAAGGAGCCGGGAGAATCCTCCCGGCTCCTTCGTTGTGCCCGCCGGATCAGCGCACCTGGAGGGTGAGCATTCCGTTCCGGTTCGATTGGACGACTTCGATCCGGGTGCCCGTGCCGGCCACGATGACGGAGCCCTGCGGGTTCGCCGGGTCGTAGTAGGCATTGGGGTTGGTGTCATTGAAGACGGTGATGCCCGGCTGCGACGGCGCGGTGAGCGTCGTCATGCCGGTTGCCTGCTCGCGGTGAAGGCTGAGCGGATCGGTGGCCTGACGGCCGAAGGTGGCGTCATAGCTCTGGACGCGGTTGCGCACCACCGTTCCGTCGGACCACGTCAGCGGCTTCGGGTGGGCGTCGACGGGCAGGGCGAGGCCGTTGCGGTCCTCGACCTTGGCCTCGCCGGAGATGACCTTCTCCACCGCCTTCTGGTTGCGGTTGCGGCGGGCGTCGGCCACCGGGTTGGAGCGGTCGTCGGACCTGGGGGGTGCGCCGTCGGCGCCGGGTGAGGAGGTGGTTGACGGGGAGACCGAGCCGGTGGAAGGGGCGGCCTACGCACTCACGGGGGCGAGAACGACGGCGCCGGTGACGGCGAGCGCCATCGCGCGCCGCATCCTCCGGGTAGGGGTGGTGGAATTCAAGGGTTCTCCTTAGTGAAAATGTCCCAGCCGGGCGGAGCTCCGTGATGGGGACCGCCGTGGTGAACATGTTGCCTGAGCACACGTTCTGGGAGGACGCTAACACCGCGATTCACCGGTTTCCCGCCTTGTTTTCACTACGAGCCACTTTTTCGATGTCCCCTAGCCGAAATGCGGCCTGCTTTGTAAAGTGCGCGGCTGCGATCAGGGATAGGTGTCGTCCTGGGTGGTGCTGATCCGCGCCCCCTGACGGCCGCCGGCGGCAGCAATCAGGGGGCGCGGATTCCTTCGGACGTCAGCGGCGTGCTTCGAAGACGCGGTTGAAGGGCGTCTGCGCCACGCGCCGGAAGGATGTGAACCCGTTGCGGTGGAACAGGCGCGCCCACGTTTCGTCCGGGACCTGGTTCCCGAGGGCCGTCGTGCCGCCGGCCAGAGCCGAAGGGGTGCAGAGCATCGCCGAGCTGGGGTAGAACAGCCTCGCGGCGAACAGTCCCGCCGCGTCGTCGGGTCCCTCGGCGGTCATCGGTTCAACGATCATGACGGAGCCGTCCTCGGCCACCTGCCGGGCAGCGTGCGCGATCACCTGTTCCGGGTCCCCCATGTCGTGCAGGGAATCGAAGAACGTGATCAGGTCATAGGGTCCTCCCCCGTACTCGGCTCCGGAGGCGTTCTCCATCCGGATCCGGTCCGCCACTCCTTCCGCCGCCGCCTTCTTGGCGGCTGCATCAAGGGAACCCTGGTGCAGGTCGACGGCGACGAACCGCGAGGCCGGGTACTCGGCTGCCATGAGTGTGATCGCCGTCGCGTGCCCGGCACCGATATCAGCCACCCGGGCACCGGCGGTCAGTTTGGATTCGACTCCCGACAGCGCCGGAAGCCACTGGCTGAAGAGACACGCACGGTATACCGGGCCAAAGGAGCGGTCGAAGCCGTCGAACAGTCCCGGGTTTTGGTCTCCCCAGGCCAGGGCACCGTTGGAGCTGAACGCGGCGTCGATGCGTTGCTGCCCCTGGACGGTCGCGGTCAAGACCTCGGTGAGGCCGCCCAGGTAGGCGGGAGAATCGTCCACGGCGAGGACCATTGCCTGTTCTGGGGACAGGCGGTAGCGTCCGTCGGCGTTCTCGGTGATGTACCCGCCGAGGGACTGGCCGATCAGCCACTCCCGGACCAGCCGCTCGTTGGTGCCGGTCCGCTGGGCCAGCTCGCCCGGGCTCGCCGGACCGGTGAAAAGGGCCCGGTAGAGCCCGTGGCGCACACCAAGGTGGATCGAAACGACCCCCCACGCGCCGATGAGCTCGGTGGCCAGCTGAGTGGTCAGGGCTGTCAGTTCCGTTTCATTGATCTGCATGGCTCTCCTCCGTTGGAATGGGCCACCGTTTTGGTGGTGTGACCACGTTCCCAGGGGGCGCTTGCAGACCGCGCACAGGTCGCTGACATTCCGGTGCCTCGCCCTAAGGAGCCGCCGAACGATAGTTGTGGTGGTGCCGGGCCCCCGGTGCGAGCGCCTCAGGGGCGGGCGGCAACCGTGATCCCGGCCGCCTGGCGTGCGCGGGGCAGGGCGATGCCAAGCGCATAGACAATTACATCCGACCGGGCCATGGACGAGCCCATGGCCACACAGCGCGCGGTGTCCTCAGGGCCGAGACGGCGGACCAGCCGCTCCCAGCGCTCCTTGGCCCGGCCGGCCTCGGGGCCTCCAACCACCGACGCTTCGGCCGCGGAATCGGCTGCGGAGAGCAGGACGACGGCGGGCCGGGGCTGATCGAGGTCGGCGAGAAACTCAGCCAGCAGGCGCAGGGTGGTCCACTGTTGCACCCACATACCCGAGCGCTGCCAATGCTCGATGACGGCCGGAAACGCGTCCACGGCTCGTTGGTAATCCCGCCTCCGCATGGCGCCCGATAGGAGGGAGACCATGGCCACGCCCTCCACGTAACCCGCCTTGACGGACCGGGCGATCACCACGGCCTGCTCCAGGGCGGCCGCCGCCCGGTCCGGGTCGTCAACGAGTGCCACCTCACCGTCAACAAAGGCCGCGAAGGACCGGCCCGCAGGGCAACCGACGTCGGCGGCCCGGCGGGCGCAGGGAGCCACCGCCTCCCGCGCTCCTTCGATGTCACCGCGGTAAAGCCGGGACAGGGCGATGTCCGCCAGCAGGATGACCCGCCATAACGGGGATACTGACGGCGCATCGTAGGCTTCGCGGGCCAGCCTTTCCGCCTCGAGGTAGGAGCCCCTGAAGATCGCCACGATGTTCGCCGACGCCGCGCACGACCATGCCCGTTGTGAGACGTGCGGGTGCGCCTTAAGGGTCTGCTGCGCTGCGGCCAGGAGCCGCTCCGCTTCATCGAGATCACCCTGCAGGCAGGCGGCCTGCGCGGCCGCGCTCTGGACAGCTGCGGAAAGGGGATGTCCTGCCAGGGCGGGATGGACCCCCAGGGCCCGCGCCCAAGGCCACAGTTCGGACTGTTCGTGGATCTGCGCGTAGTTCGCGAGGGCGACCGTGATCCTCGCGGCCGCCGTGAGGTCGGACCGGCTGATACATCCGTGCCACGCAGTGCGGATATTGGGCAGCTCGGCTTCCAGGATTCCGACCCACTGCGCCTCATCGGGTCCCTCAAGAGCACCCTCGGCTTCTTCCACGAGGTCCACGACCCAGGCGGTGTGCGAGAGCACCGCACTGCCGGCCGCCGTGTCAGCCGCGAGCCGTTCCGCGGCGTAGGCGCGGAGGGTCTCGAGCAACGAGTAACGGAGGCGTCCACTCCTGTCCTGGCGGACCGAGACCATGGACGCCTCGACCAGACGGGTGAGGGCCTTAACCGTCGAGCTTCCGGTCAAGGCCCCGCCGGCGACCCGCTCGGCGGCCTCGAGGGTAAACCCACCGTCAAATACCGACAGTCCGGCGAACATGGCTCTTTCCGGAGCTGTGAGCAGCGCGTAGGACCTGTCGATGACGGTCCGCAGGGACGACTGCCGCGGGAGGGACAGCAGATCCAGCCGGTCGTCGAGCCGATCCCGCAGGCCCATCACACCGAGGGTCCGCACCTGACCGGCGGCGAGTTCGATCGCCAGGGGAAGGCCGTCGAGGCGGCGGCACAACTCATCGACGGCGGGAAGGGTCCGCTCGTCAAGCGTGAAGTCGTCCTGGACCCGCCGCGCGCTTTGTTCGAAAAGCCGCGTTGCCACCGATCGATGCCCCTGGGCCGGCGCCTCCGTGAAATCCTGTGCTCCGTTGTGGGTGGAAAGCGGTCCCAGCGGAACCACCTGTTCGGCCCGGAGCCCAAGCCGCTCCCGGCTGGTGGCCAGCACCGTCAGGGCAGGGCCATCACTGAGAACCCGCTCGAGGAGGTCCGCGACCTCGACGAGCAGGTGCTCACAGTTGTCGAGCACCAGGACCAGCCGCCGGGTCCTCAGGTAATCCACGAGGACTTCCCCGAGCGGCTCCTCCGGGCCCGGACGAACGCCGAGCATGCCGGCAAGAACCGGGTCAATGCTGTCACCAGGGCGCAGGGACGCAAGCTCTAGCACCACCACGGGGGACGCATCGGTTTCCCGTGCCAGAGCGGAGACAACTTCCATGGCCAACCGCGTCTTCCCCACCCCTCCCGTGCCGGTCACCGTCACCAGCGGTGACACGGCCATGGCGTCCCGCACCCGCTGCAAATCCGCGTCCCGGCCGAGCAGGGGGGCCGGAGGGCGCAGCCAGGCCAGCGGAGCCCGCGGGGCATTGGCGGTAAACCCACCGCGCTGCGGTTCCAGAGCGGGGTGCTGCGCAAGGATTTTGGCTTCCAGTGCGCCGAGCTCCGCCGACGGATCGAGTCCGGCCTCCTCAGCCAGGCGCGCCCGGTATCCGCGGAGCGTATTCAGCGCCTCGGAGGGTTTCCCGCTGCGGTACAACGCCAGGGCCAGCAGGCGGTGCGGCCTCTCGCTCAGAACGTCCTGCGCCGTCATCCGCCGCAGGTCCGGCAGCACCTCGGCATACAGCCCTGCCGCCAGGCGGGCTTCGACCAAATCCTCGGTGATCCTCCGGTGCAGTTCATCAAGCTGCAGCTGCTCTGCGGCCAGCGCGGAATCCGGCCAGCCGGGCAGACCGGCGAACTCCTGAAGCGGCCGTCCGCGCCAACAACCCAGTGCGTGGAGGAGCAACGAGACAGCGGAGGCCGGACGGGAATCCAGCGATTGTCCTGCGGCAGCCACGGAGGAGGTCACCTCGTCCACGTCGACGTCGACGTCTGTCATCGCCAGGCGGTAACCGCCCGGGGTGCGCAGCACCGGGCATTCCAGATCAGGGGCCGTCTGCACCCACGATGCACGCAGTCTTGAAATGTGGCTTTGAAGACCGTTGCGTACATCCCTCGGCGGATTATCCCCCCAGACGGCGTCGATGATCGCGTCCTCGCCCACGGATGCCCCCCGGGCGACGAGCAGGAGCGCCAATACGGCCCGGCGGCGGAGGCCCCCGAGGGGGAGCAGCCGCCCCCGAACTGTCACCGTCAGCGGTCCGAGCAACCGGTAAGCCACGCGGCCGTCATCGTGCGGGTGCTCCCTCACCTGACCAGTCCCGAAATCGTGCTCCATGATCTTTCCGACGCCGCGCCGTCTGGCTTCAATCGTCGGACCGCGACCCGGGGGCGTCAAGAGGGCGAGACGTCAAGACTCCTCAGGTCCTGGAGCCGAGATTCTGCTTGAGTCCGCTGGTCTTCAGTAGTGTGGAGGAGACAAGTTCCCCACGGGGAATGGCACCGCGGGCCCGGTGGGCTCTTCCCCCAGCCGAAAGGGATTTCCATGCACGAGGTTCAAGCCGTCGTCGTCCGGGCCAAGAACGAGCCCGCCACCGTTGAGACCATCCTGGTTCCCGATCCAGGGCCCGGTGAGGCGCTGGTCGACGTCCTCACCTGCGGGGTCTGCCAGACGGACCACCACTATCAGGTCGGCGCGGTGGGCGACGATTTCCCCTACCTGCTCGGGCACGAAGCCACCGGCGTCGTCTCCGCGGTCGGCGAGGGCGTCACCGAGGTGGCCCCCGGGGATCGGGTAATCCTGAACTGGCGTGCCGTGTGCGGGCAGTGCCGGGCCTGCCGCAAGGGCCAGCCCTGGTACTGCTTCAACACCCATAACGCCACACAGAAGATGACCCTGCTCGACGGCACCGAACTCTCCCCCGCCCTGGGCATCGGCGCGTTCGCGGAAAAGACCCTCGTCGCCGCGGGGCAGTGCACGAAGATCGAAGGCGACCTCGAGGAGCACCAGTACGCGGCCGTGGGCCTGCTCGGCTGCGGCGTGATGGCCGGCATCGGCGCGGTTCTCAATACCGGCGCAGTGCAGCGCGGCGAGTCCGTGGCCGTCATCGGCTGCGGCGGGGTCGGCACCGCCGCCGTCGCCGGGGCGCAGCTGGCCGGCGCCACGACGATCATCGCCGTGGACCTCGACGAGGACAAGCTCGCCACCGCCCGATCCTTTGGCGCCACGCACACCGTGAACTCCAGGGAACAGGACCCGGTCGAGGCGATCCAGGAGCTCACCGGCGGCTTCGGCGCCGACGTCGTGATCGACGCCGTCGGGATCGCCGCGACCTTCCGGCAGGCCTTCGAGGCGCGCGACCTCGCCGGGAGGCTGGTCCTCGTGGGCGTCCCCGCCCCCGGCACCACCTGGGAGATTCCGCTCGACCAGGTCTTCGGCCGCGGCGGCGCGATCAAGTCGGCCTGGTACGGCGACACCCTGCCCTCCCGGGACCTGCCCATGCTCGTGGACCAGTACCGGCTGGGCCGGCTGGACCTCGACGGCTTCGTCTCGGAGCGGATCGGACTCGGCGACGTGGAGCCCGCCTTCGAGAAGATGAAGGCCGGCAAGGTGCTCCGCTCCGTCGTGGAAATCACCGACAGCCGGGCTGCCTCCGCTGCCGCGGCCCGGACGGAAGCCGCCCGGTGAGCGCCGGGGCGGCATCCCCGCGCACCGACGCCACGGGCCGGGTCCGCGTCGAGCACCTGGTGACCTCCGGAACTTTCTCGCTCGACGGCGGCACGTGGGAGGTGGACAACAACGTGTGGATCGTCGGTGATGACAAGGAATGCGTGGTCATCGACCCCGCCCACGACGCGCAGGCCGTCGTGGACGCCGTCGACGGGCGCACCGTGAAGGCGGTCCTGCTCACCCACGGCCACGACGACCACATCCGGGCCGTCCGGGACGTTGCGGCGCGGCTGGGCGCGCCCGTCCACCTGCACCCGGCCGACACGATGCTGTGGGAGCAGGTCCACCCGGACACCGCCGCCGACGCCGCGATCACCGACGGCAACGTGTTTTCCGTGGGCGGGGTGGAACTCACCGCCATCCATACGCCGGGACACTCCCCGGGGTCGGTCTGCTTCCGGGCCCCCGGCCTGGGACCCGACGGGGTGGTCTTCTCCGGAGACACGCTCTTCTCGGGCGGACCGGGCGCCACCGGGCGGTCCTACAGCGACTTCGGCACGATCATCGAGTCGATCCGGACCCGGCTGCTCACCCTCCCGGAAGGCACCGAGGTGCTGACCGGCCACGGCGATTCAACGACCATCGGGGCGGAGGCCCCGCACCTGCAGGAGTGGATCGACCGGGGGCACTGACGCACCTCCCACCGCAGGGGCCCGGGCCGGGCCCCTGCCTTCACATTCCTCGAACTGAGTCACATTCCTTCTCCGACCCGGATGCCGTGCCTATCGTGAAGTTATCGGACGGAGCCTGACCTCCCGTCCGAGACCGGATGGGGTGCCGACGGAGGCAACCCATCGGCGCGCCCATTGACCTTCACGATCAGATGGGACACGAGATGGAAAATACGGATTCGGTCTTCAACTTCGGCCTCCCCTGGGAAGACGCGGTCGGGTACTGCCAGGGGCTGCGGGTCGGGACGACCCTGAGGATATCCGGGCAGCTCTCCCACGATCCGGAGGGCAATTTCCTCCACGTCGGGGACTTCGGGGCGCAGGTCCGGGCGACGTTCGAGAACATCGACCGCGTGCTGGCGCACTTTAATGCCAGGCGCGACCAGATCATCGAAACGAACATCTTCATGCGGGACTTCCGCGAAAACTTCGCCACTTTCGGGCCGATCCACAAGGAGTATTTCGGGAACCACCGGCCCGCCAGCAATGCCTGGGGAGTGACCGCCCTGGCCCTTCCCGACCAGCTGGTGGAGATCGCCGCCCACGTGGACCTCACGAAGTAGGGCTGAAGGATCGGGTCCGGATCCGCTCATGCGCCCGCGGGCGGCACCGGCCGCGCCCCAAGACTGGAGTGCCGGTGGGGGAGCCACCCGCGGCGCCCAAACACCTTCGACGATCAGGCCGGCCCCGGCGGCGACGCCGCGGGCCTTGGCGGTTGTGGCCCGGACATGACTAAATAGGAGGGAGCGGCCCAGCAGGGCGTTCCCGGACGATGGGTGCCGTACCCGGTGTGCGACAAGACGGCCCGGAGGAGTCTGTCATGGCGTGGATCGTGCTTGTAGTGTCCGGTGTCCTTGAGGCGGTCTGGGCGACGGCGCTGGGCAAGTCGGACGGCCTGAGCCGGATGGGCCCGACCATCGTCTTCGTCATCTCCATCCTTGCCAGCATGGCCGGCCTGGCCTATGCCATGCGCACGCTGCCGGTAGGCACGTCCTACGCCGTGTGGGTGGGGATCGGCGCGTCGCTCACGATCATCTACGCGATGGCCACCGGCACGGAACCGGCGTCACTGCTGAAGATCGTCTTCCTGGCGATGATCATCGGCGGCATCATCGGACTCAAGCTCATCCACTGACCACTTTTGGCGTTCGCTCCCTCTCTTCGGACCCCCGTGCGATGCCCAGGACAGGTGTGGAAGCGTCATGCCTCCTGGACGCCGGCCGGAACCAGACCGGCGAGCAGTTTCTCGACGCGGGACCGGATGTCATCGCGGATGGCACGGACTTCCTCAAGGGGCCGGCCCTTGGGATCGGCAAGCTCCCAGTCCTCGTAGCGCTTACCGGGAAAGACCGGGCACACGTCCCCGCAGCCCATGGTGATCACGACGTCGGAGGCCTGGACCTGCTCGGTGGTCATGAGCTGGGGAACGGCTTCAGAGATGTCGATTCCCTCTTCGGCCATCGCCTGGACGGCGATGGGGTTGATCGAATCGCCCGGTTCGGAGCCACCGGAACGGACCTCGACGGCTCCGCCGGAGAGCTCCCGCAGGTATCCGGCCGCCATCTGGGACCGGCCTGCGTTGTGGATGCAGACGAAGAGGACCGTGGGTTTCATGGGGTTCCTTACTGTGCGTTTTCAAAGCATAGATGATAATCTATTGGTTTGCGAGTGGATTCCCGGGATCCCCGACCAGGGAGGCGAGCAGTTCGCGCACGCGGGCCTCGATGTCGTTGCGGATACCCCTCACCTGGGGCAGCGGCAGCCCCACCGGGTCATCGAGGTCCCAGTCGAGGTAGCGGCGGCCCGGATACACCGGACAGGCGTCCCCGCAGCCCATGGTGACCACGACATCGGCAGCGCGCACCACCTCGTCGGTGAGCGGCTTTGGGAACTCTCCGCCGAGAGAAACACCGATCTCGTCAAGCGCGGTCACGATGACCGAGCGCACCGCATCGGCCGGTGCGGATCCGGCGGTCCGGACGCGTACGCGGTCCCCGGCGAGGTGCCGCAGGATCCCTGCGGCCAGCTGGGACCGTCCGGCGTTCTGCACGCAGACGAACAGCACTTCGGGCACCCGGCCTGCAGGCGGCAGCCCCTCCTTCGCCAGGGCGGACAGCCGCTCCGCGGCGAACTGCGCGGTGAGCGAGGGGAGGTGGCGGGCGGCTCCGGCCCTCTCCGCCAGCAGCGTGCGGCATTCCCGCACGTAGCGGTCGACGGTTTCAGGACCGAAGGTGCCGGCGAAGCGGGTGGTGAGGTCAGCCGCGATCCGACGCAGCACGGCGTCGGTCACCGGCACCGGCCGCTTCCCCTGAAGCATCTCTGCGATGCGGTCCACGTGATCGGGGGGAATCGAATACCAGACCTGCCGTCCCTCCGGATCCCGCCGCAGCAGGCCCTCGGCCAGCAGCGCCTTGACATGATAGCTCACGGTGGGCTGCCGCAGCCCCAGTTCCGCCGCCAGGCTGCCCACCAGGCGACGACCGCCGGAACTATCGAGAATCAGCGACAGGATCCGCGCACGGGTCGGATCGGCAAGCAGTTTCAGTTCGACCGTGGAGTCCGAAATACTCATAGATCAGAGTCTATGCGTATGCTGGGCCGGTGACCCCACGCCCCTCCGCCCTTTTCCGCCGCGCCTGCGCGGAGTTCATCGGATCGGCTGCGCTCACGGCAATGGTCGTGGGCTCCGGCATCGCCGCGGTAAACCTGTCCCAGGACGCCGGCCTGCAGTTGCTCATCAACGCGTTCGCCACCGCTTTGGGGCTGTTCGTGCTCATCAGCGTCCTGGCGCCAATCAGTGGGGCGCACTTCAACCCGCTCGTCACCACCGCCGATTACGCCTTCCGGCTTCGGCCCCGACGCGAGCTGGCCCCCTACATCGCGGCCCAGGTCACCGGATGCATCGCCGGCAGCGTGCTCGCGAACGTCCTGTTCGACCTGCCGCCCGCGGCGTGGAGCAGCACCGGGCGGATCACCCCCGGCCACCTGGCCGCCGAGGTCGTCGCCACGGCCGGCCTGGTCCTTGCCGTCTTCACCCTGGCCCGCACCGGACGGGCTCATCTGGCCCCTGCCGTCGCCGCCGCCTACATCGGCTCGGCATACTTCTTCACCAGCTCCACCAGCTTCGCGAATCCGGCCATCACCATCGGCCGGATGTTCACCGACACCTTTGCCGGAATCGCCCCGGGGTCGGTGCCGCTGTTCATCGCCGCGCAGGCCGCCGGCGCCCTCCTCGGCTACCTTGGGGTTAGGCTCCTCATCCCGGCACCGGAAGGCGCCGGGGATCACCGGACGTCCCTGGCACCGCCCCCCGCCCAGTCCTCTCCCCCGTCCGCCCGGGTGCAGCGCTAGCGGACACGTCCTGAGGGCCGGATCCGCCCAGGTCCACGGAATGGTCGAGACTGGGGAGATGATCCTGAAAGTGGTGGTGCTCTTCGCCCTGGCCGCGGTCGCCGAGATCGGCGGAGCCTGGCTGGTGTGGCAAGCGGTCCGTGAGGGCCGCCCCTGGTGGTGGGCCGGTCTCGGCCTGATCGCGCTGGGCGTCTACGGCTTCCTTGCGACCCTCCAGCCCGATCCCCATTTCGGGAGGATCCTGGCCGCCTACGGCGGGGTGTTCGTGGCGGGCTCGCTCGCCTGGGGCGTCGTGCTCGACGGCTTCCGGCCGGACCGGTGGGACATCCTGGGGGCCGGCGTGTGCCTAGCCGGCGTGGCCATCATTATGCTTGCACCGCGGGTTCCCGGCTCCTAGCGGCGGAGGGCGCTCGACTGGGCGGCGCCCGGGTGCGCCACGGGAAGGGCCGCTGCCGGGGGCACGGTCGGGTGCGCCCCGGCAGCGACGTCGTGGGCCGGCGGTCTAGCCGGCGAGCGGGGCCGAGCGATCAAGCCTGACACTGAACAACAGGTCGTCGACCTCCTCCAGCGCCCTCACCGCTTCGCACAAGCGGCTCTGGGCCGTACCCGGGCCGGCGTCCTTCCCGCTCGCCTCCGCCTGTTCGCAGGCGAAGCGCGCATCGAGGAGGATCTGTACCTGCCGCAGCCGCAGCGCCTCCAGTTCTTCAAGACCGCTCACCACCCGGCCCTGCTCCCGGCCTTCTGCGGCCTCCTGCAGGTCGATGACGTCGGCGCTCAGCAATTCCATAGGGATATGCTCCTGCACGCTGGGACCATGCGCAACAAACGAATCACCTGTAACAGCGAAAAGTTTTTCGCCGGAAAACAGCCGTCACATGCGGCACACGGTAAGGCTGCTGAATATTTCTTGGTTATTTCCCCGATCAACCAATCCGCGCCGAAGGGCCCGCCGAACACCCTATAAGCACATCCCAAGATGTGCGCTCACCGCACAGTGAAGGAAATTGATCTCCATGAACAAGAACATGCGGCTCCTCGCAGTACCCTCCCTCGCCCTCGGCATGCTGGCCCTCTCCGCCGCCCCTGCCCTGGCGGCGGACGGCTCCTACTCCTCCACTCTGGGCCAGCTCAACGGCAGCACCGGCGCGGGCACCATCACCGTCGACGTCAAGGGCGACCAGGCGACGGTCAACCTGCAGGTCTCCGGCCTCGCCGAGACCTTCATGGACGGACCCTACCCCCACGTCCAGCACATCCACGGCGGCGCCGAGGGCGTCTGCCCGACCCCCGCTGCCGACACCAACGGTGACGGCGTGGTCAACACCACTGAAGGCGCCCCCTCCTACGGCGGAATCGTGACCACGCTGTCCACCAGCGGCGGCACCGGTCCCGAAGAGGGCCTGAACGTCAAGCTCGGCGGCCAGGGCGGCAGCTACACCATCCAGCGCACCTTCGAGGTCAACGCCGACACCAAGGCCGCCCTCGAAGCCGGCACCGCTGTCGTCGTCGTGCACGGTCTTGACCCCGCAACCCTGAGCCCGGCCGCCCAGGAAGCCAAGAGCGACCTGACCCCGGACCTTCCGCTGGCAGCGACCTCACCGGCACTGTGTGGAACCCTTGTCGCCTCGCAGATGGGCGCCATGCCCAACGGTGGCGCTGACACGGGAGCCACCCAGGAGACCGGATCCAACGTCGGTGCCCTTGCCCTCGGCGGGGGCCTCGTCCTGGCCGCAGCAGCAGGTGGAACCTACATGGTCCGCCGCCGCAGCACCGATCAGGCGTAAGCAGCACCGCATCTGAGCATCACCAGTACGATCCGGCACGGGTCAGGTCTATCCTGATCCGAACCGGCACCACCGGCCACCGTCGGGGCTTCCCCGCCCCCGCGGTGGCCGGCCCGTTTCCCCACTTCTTGTTCCATAACCCGGGAAGGACCGCCATGACCGAGCTTTCCGCCGTCGCCCTGATATGTTCACTCACCCCGTCTCCGGAACCCTCAAGCAGTGACCTCATGGCACATCATGTTCTCCAGGAACTGGCCACCCAGGGTGTCGCCACCTCCTCGGTGCGGGTGGTGGACCACAATGTCATGCCCGGGGTGCAGACGGATATGGGCGCCGGCGACGACTGGCCCGCCATCCGGGCCCAGGTCCTCGCCGCGGACATCCTGGTACTGGCCACCCCCATCTGGATGGGCCACCCGTGCAGCATCGCCCAGCGGGTGGTGGAGCGCCTCGACGCCGAACTGTCCGAAACCGACGACACCGGCCGCCCGACCATGTACCAGAAGGTGGGCGTGGTCGCCGTAGTAGGCAACGAGGACGGCGCCCACAAGACCATCGCCGACATGCTGCAGGCCCTGAACGACGTCGGGTTCAGCGTCCCGGCCCAAGGCGGCACCTACTGGGTCGGGGAGGCAATGCAGACAGTCGACTACCAGGACCTCGACGCCGTTCCGGAGAAGGTGGCAGCCACCACGGCCGGTGTCGCCCGCAATGCCGCCCACCTCGCCCGCCTGCTCCGCGACCACCCCTACCCCGCCGGGTAACGCCCGGCGGGCTCAGCCCCGGTACACCTGCACCACCGAGGGCCGGGGCAGCGCGCCCTGGCCGGGGGCCGGTTGAACGCCGGCGGGCACGTAGTCCGGGAACCGGGACACCTGGGCCGCCCAGGTGCCGTCCTCCCCCGGGTGCTGGACGGCGACGAAGACCGAGCGCTCGTCGTCGTGGATGATGGGCCCGCAGGTCTCGGCGTCGCGCGGCACGGCGAGGAACTGCTCAACCCGCCCCCGCTCGGCGCCCTCGAGGGCCACCTTAAACAGGCCGTCGCAGTAGCCGATGGTGCCCGGCTGACCATCCGTGGAGATCCACAGGTTGCCCACCGAATCGAAGGCGAGGTTGTCGGGGCAGCTGATCGGGGAGACCTTATCGGCGGGATACCCGCTGAAGTACGCCGTGGAATTCTTCGCCGGGTCACCGCACACCAGCAGCAGGTTCCAGGTGAAGCGCGTGGCCGTAGCGTCGCCACCGGCCTCGGTCAGCTCCACCACGTGGCCGTCGCGGTTGGCGGTCCGCGGGTTCGCCTCGTCCGCCGCCGCGTTGGTGCCGGTTCCCCGGTTGGTGTTGTTGGTGCAGGCCACGTACACCTTGCCGGTCACCGGGTTCGGCTCGACGTCCTCGCACCGGTCCATCTTTGTGGGGCCCACCTTGTCGGCAGCGAGGCGCGTGAAGACCGCCACCTCGGCCGCGCTCATGCCGGGCACCGCCGATTCATTGTCCAGCAGCAGCGGCAGCCACTCCCCGACGCCGTCGAACGCGCCGTCGGTCGGCAGTGCCCCGGCGCCGTTGATCTCGGGCACGGAGTTGCCCTGGAACCTCGCCACGTACAGCGAGCCCTGGGAGAGCAGTGACATGTTCGCGCGCCGCGCCTCGGGGGTGTTCCCGGGCTGGACCGTATTCGTGGAGACGAACTTGTAGAGGTAATCGAACCGCTCGTCATCCCCGGAATAGGCAACCACGCGGCCGTCAGGGGCAATGGTCACGTTCGCACCCTCATGCTTAAAGCGCCCCAGCGCCGAATGCTTGCGGGGCGTGGAGGTGGGATCGAACGGGTCGACCTCCACGATGTAGCCAAAGCGGTGCTTCTCGTTTTCGTAGCCGGGTCGCCGGGTGTCGAAGCGGGCCTCATCGAGTTCCCAGCCGCGGACGGTGGGCGTGGAGCCCAGCCCGTACCGGCGGTCCCCGGCGCTGATTCCGGCGCTCACGAAGTACCCGTTGAAGTTCTCCTCGCCGGAGAGGATGGTGCCCCACGGGGTGGTGCCGCCCGCACAGTTCCCGAGCGTGCCCAGCACTGTGCGGCCGGCCGGGTCGTCGATGGTTTTCACCAGGTCGGACCCCGCGGCCGGACCCGTGAGTTCGTAAGGGGTCGTGGTGAGGAAGCGCCGGTTCCGGGGCGCGCCCTGGACGTAGCTCCACGGCTTCGCCGTGTTCTTACGTTTAAGCTCGACGACCGACAGCCCGTGGGCGGCCTTGCCGATCCCGCGCACCTCTGCGGGGGCCAGGCTTGGGGGCACCATGATGGCCTCGTTGGTGTACTCGTGGTTGGCGAACAGGACCGCACGGCGTCCCTTGCTGCCGGGCAGGGCGAGGATGTCGGTGTAGTCGCAGTTGTAGCCGAACTGGAGGGCCTGGGCCGCCGCGCTCTGGTTTCCTGCGTCGAACACAGGCGAGTTGGAGAACAACGGATCGCCCCACCGGATGACCGGTTTCCAGGTGAAGCCTGCAGGAACTGTCATGGCGTCCACGAGGGCGTCCACGGGTGCGATGGGTGTAAAGCTGAGCTTGCTCCGCGGCCCGCCCAGGGCAACCGCCTGCGGCAGTCCCTTCCCGGGCCCGACGGCCGAACTCACCAGCAGGGTAAGGGCTCCCGCGGCGCCGGCGCCCAGCAGGTTGCGCCGGGAAAACTCGGCCGAAACGACATCGCGGAAGTAGTTGTTCTCCGAGGTATTGCAGACCGCGGAGGAGCAGGCGTTGTCGCACTTCAGGGCACAGGTGACGGCGCTTCGCTTGCCTTTGGTGTGTCCGAGCATGGGGAGCAGCCGGCGGGTGGTTTCACTCATGGGGTGTGCCTTCCGAGGGGACGAACTGGCGTTGAACTCTCGTCCGACCTTGGCGGGGGAAACCGACATCCTGCGTTCCCGCCGGTGAACGGGCAGGAAACCCTGGCGGAACACTTGGCCGCCGGCGCCAGCTTCGACATCCGCATCCGGACTGTCCGCCGTCGCCGAACCTCCCGGATGCCCACCCGGTCCGCTACGGTGGGCGCATGAAACGCATTGGCCTGCTCGGCGGGATGAGCTGGGAAAGCTCGGCGCTCTACTACTCGCTCATCAATGAGGGGGTCCGCGACCGGCTCGGCGGCCTGCACTCGGCCTCCTGCGTTCTGATCTCCGTTGACTTCGCGCAGATCGAACGCCTCCAGGTCCGGGGTGATTGGCAGCGGGCGGGCGAGATCCTCGCCGGGGAAGCACGGCGGATCGAGGACGCGGGCGCCGACCTGCTGGTGCTGTGCACCAACACCATGCACAAGGTGGCGGCAGCCATCGAGGACGCCGTGTCCATCCCGTTGCTCCACCTGGGCGACGTCGCGGCCCGGGCGGTCCTTGCCGCGGGACTCCGGACGGTGGGGCTGCTCGGCACGAGATTCACCATGGAGCAGACCTTCTACATCGACCGCCTTACCGCCCATGGACTCGAGGTGCTGCTTCCCGGCCCGGAGGATCAGGCGGTGGTAAACGCCATCATCTACGACGAACTGGTGCTGGGTGACGTCCGGGAGGAGTCGAGGCGCCGGTATCAGGCGGTGATGAGGGACCTGGCCGCACGGGGCGCCGGGGGCATCATTCTGGGCTGCACGGAGATCGAGCTGCTGATCGGGCCGGACGACACCGACCTGCCGGTGTTCGCCACCACCCGCCTTCACGCGGAGGCGGCCGTGACGGCGGCCCTCGCCGGGTGACTCCGGGTCCCCCTAGCCAGCGGCCCCGGCCAGCACCCGGTGAACCCGCTCGAGCCGGTCGAGCCACCACTGCCGCCGGTCAGCCGGCGCGGCGAAGGTCTCCAGCAGAGCCGGGGACACGGTGACCCGGCGGACCGGAAGGAACCCGCCGTCGGGCACCAGCGGGTCATCGGTGACGTCGCCGTTCATGAGGGAGACGGTAGCGAGTCCGCAGGCGTAGGGAAGCTCGGGCAGCGCCGCGGCGAGGGCCACCCCGGCCCGGATGCCCACGGAGGTGTCGAGCGCCGAGCTGACGACGGCGGGCAGCCCGGCCCGGGCCACCAGGTCCAGCGCCCTGCGCACTCCCCCGAGCGGGGCCGCCTTGATCACGAGCAGGTCGGCCGCATCCTCCCGCGCGACCCGCAGCGGATCCTCCTCGCGCCGCACGCTCTCGTCGGCGGCAATGAGCACGGGCACCTCCCGCCGGCGCAGCTCATTGCGCACCGCCCGCAGCCCCGGAATGTCGGCCACGGGCTGTTCGGCGTATTCGAGCCGGTAGTCGGCGAGCTCCGTCAGTGCGGCAAGCGCCTCGCCTTCGGTCCATCCACCGTTGGCGTCGACGCGGATCGCCGCCAAGGGCAGCAGCCGGCGCACCTCGGCTAGCCGGGCATGGTCCTGGGCGAGGTCCTGTCCCTGCTCGGCCACCTTGACCTTCACCGCGCCGACGCCGCCGAAGCGGGCCAGGACCTCCTCGACACGAGCGGCGGGCACCGCCGGGACCGTGGCGTTCACCGGCACCTGCTGCCGCACCGGCTCCGGGAATCCTTGCCACCCCGCTTCCAGCGCCGAGCGCAGCCAGCTCGCCGCTTCACTGTCTCCGTACTCGGGGAACGGGGAGAACTCGCTCCAGCCCTCGGGTCCCTCGATCAGAAGCGCTTCCCGGACCATAACGCCCCGGAACCGGACCCGCATGGGCACTGCGACGACGCGCGCACGCTCCCGAAGCTCTGCCAGCGGGGGGAGGAACGGGGCGCGGGGGTCGGGTGTGCTCACGCGTCTAGGCTACGTGGCGCTGGAGTGCGCGCCGCGCCTCCCCCGCCGCCGAAACCGCAGCTCACCACGCTTCCAGCCCGTGAGAACGTGGTTTCCTGCTGACTCGACGGGATGGGGAGCCAATTCAGGAACTTCCAGCCGGATATGGAACAGTTGGTGAATGACCTTGCAACGAGGACCTCTTCGGTGGACCCGTCGGCGGGCCAGGGCGGCACGCAGCCCCCAGCTGTTCGTTCTGGGAGCAGCGGTGTGCTTCACGGCCCTGGGCTGGACCTATTGGTTGTTCGTTCGAACCACCACCGGACAGTTCGCCGATGAATCGGCGTGGGCGGAGGCCGACACCGCCGCCCCGGACGGCGCCCTGCCGTTTCTGCGCTTCCTCGACAACCTGCCGCTGATCTCCGTGGTCATCGCCGCGGGAACCCTCCTGTTTGTCACGCTGGTCCGGCGGCGCTGGGCTGCGGCGCTTCTAGCACTCGGTGTCGTGGCCGGGGCGAACCTCACCACCCAGGTCCTCAAAAACATGGTCCTTGACCGCCCGGACCGCGGCGTCCCGACCTTGGACTTCAATTCATTACCGTCGGGGCATACGACGATGGCGGCGTCGGCGGTGGCTGCGGTCTTCCTGGTGTCCTCGCCGCGCTGGCGCCCGCTCGTGGCGGCCGGTGGCGGAACCTATTCGGTGCTGGCGGGTGCCGCGACCTTCGTCAACCTGTGGCACCGCCCGGCCGACGTGATCGCCGCCCTCCTCGTCGTGGGGGCGTGGACGCTCCTGGGCGGTCTGCTGGTGATGCGCACCGGCAATGAGTGGAACGTCTGGCCCGGCTTCGGCCGCCACTGGGCGTCGTCGCGGTGGTGGCTCGCGCTCTGCTGGGTGGCCGGCCTGGCGGGCCTTGTGTGTTCCGCGCTGCTCTATGTCCTGGTGCAGCAGATCGGGCCGGCGCCTGTCCCCGGGACGGCGCGCGTGCCGTTGTTCTTCTGGGCCGGCCTTGCCTCGATTGTGGGCACCGGATTCACCCTGGCCGGAGCCGCCGGCTGGCTCTTCACCTCGCAGGCCCGGATCACCGGGGACCGCCCGCATCCGAACCAAGCCGCCGCGCGGCCCTGCACTTAGGGCTGACGGGAGAGCCACTTCCAGTGGGCGAGCGTCCGAAGCCTGTCCAGCAGCACCCGTGAACGTTCCGGGCTGTAGGGCAGGAGCGGGACCGCCTTGGTCATGTCGATAGAGGCCTCGTCCATGGCGATCTTGGTGACCCGGATGGCCGCGCGCATCTTTTCCATCTGCGTGCTGACGAACCGCACATCCACGGGAGCGCCATGCCCGGGAACGAAGACGTCGTAGAGGTCCTCGAGCGCCGTGATCTTTCCGAGCGTCCGGATCCAGTCGGTGGGGAACGAGTCCTCGAAGGCCGGATCGGCGCCCTCCTCGACGAGGTCACCGGTGAAGAGGACGTTGCCGGCGCCCACCAGGAGGTCGTGGTCGGTGTGGCCTCGGCCGAGATGGAACAGGGTGACCTGGATGCCGCCCAGATTGAGGTCCACCGGCTTGCCGTCGACCAGGCGGGTCGCAGCCACGAGTTCGGTGTGCGGGCCTTCTCCGGCGGCCATCTCGGGTTCCACCCCGCCGACGAGTGCACGCTGCTGCGCGCCGCCGGCGAGCATCACCTCGCTGCAGCGCGAGGTGGCCCAGATCTGCTCGACCCCGTGCGCGGCCAGGTAGCTGTTTCCGAAGTAGTGATCGCCGTGTGCATGGGTGATGACGGCGGCCAGCGGCAGGTCCGTCACTTCCCGGACGCTGCGGAGAATCTGCTCCGCCTGCCGGGGCCCCGCCCCGGTGTCAATGATCAGCCCGCGCTCGGAACCGAGGACGAAGCCGATGTTCGCGGCGAAGCCGGGAAGCGCAAGGACGCGGATGCCGGGCGCGAGCTCCTGCCACGACGCTTCCTGCCCCGGGGCATCGGGTATAGCAGACACGAAGGATCCCTCTCCATAGGCGATGACTTCCAGTCTAGGAGTCCCGGGCTCCGACGGGACTCATCCCATCGGGCCGTGGTGGGACCAGTCTCCCGGCGGATACTCCTGGCCCGGGAAGAACCCGGGGCCGGGCGCGACGCCGGGCTCAGCAGAATGGCCCTGCCCCACCGGGGAGCCCGGGGAGTGCTGGCTCCCGAGCAGGCTGCGGGTCAGGGTGGCGCCGTCGGCCATCAGTTCCGCCACCGCCGCCTCAAGATGGACATCGGAGAGCTCGGCGCCGGCCAGCTGGGCCCCGAGCACGGCCCGGCGCACGAGTTCCCGGACGAAGGACGCGGTGGTTCCTTCGATGCGTGCGGCGGCCGCGGCCAGCGCCTCCTCGCTGAAGCGGATCCTGCGTGAGTAAAGGCGGAGCAGCTCGATGCGCTCGCGCTCGGAGGGAAGCGGAATGTTCACCGCGAGATCGACCCGGCCCGGACGTTCGGCCAGCGCCCGTTCGAGCATATCCACCCGGTTCGTCGTCAGGACGAAAGTGACGTCGGCGTCATCGTCAAGCCCGTCCATGGCGTCGAGCACCTCGAACAACAGGGGCTGGGGGCCGTGGCCGTAGCTGCGGTCCTCGGCAATCAGGTCGCAGTCCTCAAGGACCACCACCGAGGGCTGAAGGGCGCGGGCCATCCGGGCGGCCTCGCTCACGAAGGCAAGGGTGCCGCCCGAGAGCAGGATCGCCGTCGTCCCCTCGGTCCGGCCGAGCAGGTAGCGCACGGTGTGGGTCTTTCCCGTGCCCGGCGGCCCGTACAGCAGGATTCCGCGCTTGAGGTGCTGACCCAGGGCCTTCAACGCCGCGCGGTGGGCCGCGATGCCCACCGCATGGTCGGAAATCCTTTGCAGGAGGCCCTCGGGCAGGATCACGTCCGCCTCTCCGAGCGCCGGGCGGTGGTGGAAGGTGACACCGGCGCTTCCCTGCCCGAAGTCGTCCATCCTCAGGGAGATCACCTGGCCCTTGAGCACGCTGTCGCTCTCCAGCTGCCGGCGCAGCTCGGCGAGGAATGCGGCCGTTGCGCCCGGGTCCGGCGCGAGGACCTCGAGCGATGCGGTCATCCGGCCGTACTGCGGGCTCGCGGTGCGCTGGAGAACCACCAGCGGGACTCCGTCCCGGGTGAACAGCCAGACGCCCAGCGCGACGGCCTGCCGCTGGGCGTCGGGGCCTACGGCCACGTTCGTATAGTCGGGCTGGGAGAGCGGAAGCCGCGGGAAGAACTGCTGCTGCTGGAGCATGTCGCTCAGGGATAGATGGTGGCGCTGGTCTCCCCCGCCGATGCCGACGAGCCGGGCGGCCGGGTCCTTTCCGGCCTCTCCGGCCAGGAAGATGTCGAGGTCCACGAAGCGGTGGGACGGAACCTGTTCGAGGACCACCGGAACCTCGTGTGCCGGGCGCCCGAGGTGTGCGCTCAGGATCGGGACAAGCTGTTCGCCCTGGGGACCGCGCGGTCCCTGCGCCTGCGCCAGCTCGACCAGGGCAGCGAAGTCGGACAAAAATTTCCCCATTGACTCATCCATGGGCAGAGACTACCAGCGGCATTCCATCCCCGAACGGCAGCGCTTCGGCACCGGGAAGGTAATTTCATTCCTAATTAGCTCTAGTCACATCTGAAACAGATGCGCTACTTTCATCAAATACCCATATTCGGGGTATGAGGTAATTCCTTTCCGTTCCAAGCAGGACAGGTGACTATGGAACCCGCCGGAACACCACCCCGGCGGAACGTTGCGGTTTTTCTGGATATGGAAAATCTGTACGGCGGGGTTGCCGGGCACCCCACCTCCGTTCCCGTGGGATCGATCATGAAAGACATCGGCCGGCTCGTCCGCGACAGCGGGGTCGGGGCGCTGACGGCGGTGGCCCGCGCCTACGCGAACTGGGGGCGGGCGGAGATGGGCACCTACCGCCGCCAGCTGCTCGGGCACGGCGTCGAACCGGTCCAGATCTTCTCCTTCAACCAGGACATTAAGAATGCGGCCGACATCGAACTCGTCGTCGATGCACTCCGGATCGCCGCCGACGCGCCGTGGATTGAGGTTTTCGTAATCGTCAGCGGAGACGGCGGGTATGTTCCGCTGGTGCGGCGGCTGCATGCGCTGGGCAAGTACGTGATCGTGGTGACAACCTCGGGTCCCGATGTCGGGGCCGTCAATAGCATGCTCCGGTCGTCCGCGGATCAGTTCCACGTCGTTGCGGTTCCGGAGCCGCCCGCATCGGCGCCGGCGGTGCAGGCGGCGGCCGCACAGCCCGCACCACCGCCGACCCTGGCCGAATACCGCCAGGCCATCCTCTCGCTGGTCGGCGCGGACCCCGAACTGCTCATCGACGGGCGAGTCAATGGAGCCCGCCTGGGCATGCTGCTACGGAAGCGGTGGCCCGGGACCACGAGCAAGAGCTTCCAGTACCGGAACCTTGGGGCCTTGGTCGAGGAAAACTGCGGGCTGCGCATGATCCGTCATATCGAGCCCAAGCCCGTCCCGGAGATGGTTCCCGCCTGAGCCCGCCGCGGGGCCGGCTCCACGGATTCCGCGAAGCCGGCATCTTCACAGGGAACCGCTCCGACGCTTTGCTACAGGTCGGCCAGCAGCCGGGCGGGGTTCTCCATCGCGTCAGCCACGAACCGCAGGAACCCGCCGGCCGTCCCGCCGTCGCAGACCCGGTGGTCGAAGGTCAGGGTCAGCTCGGTCACCTTCCGCACCGCCAGCGCCCCGTCGACAACCCAGGGCCGGTCGATGATCCGCCCGACGCCGAGGATCGCCGACTCCGGGTGGTTGATGATCGCGGCGCTGCCGTCCACCCCGAAGACGCCGTAGTTGTTCAGCGTGAAGGTTCCCGAGGTCAGCTCCGCCGGGGTGGCTTTCCCGGCACGGGCGGCCTCGGTCAGACGGCGGATTTCGGCGTCCAGCGCCCGGGCGTTGAGCAGGTCGGCCCTGCGGATGCTGGGCACCACCAGGCCGCGCTCGGTCTGGGCCGCCACCCCGAGGTTGATGCCCTCGACGGTCAGGAGCTCCTGGGAGCCGTCCTTACCGGTGAGGACGCGGGTATTGAGTTCGGGATACTTCGCCAGCCCGGCGACGACGAACCGCGCGATGAACGCGAGCAGGCCCGGGGCGCCGCCATCGGACTTCAGCGAGGCCCGCAGGTCCAGCAGGGCGGTGGCGTCCACGTCGACCCACACGGTCGCCTCGGGGATCTCCCGGCGGCTGCGCGAGAGGGTGTCGGCGATCGTCCGGCGCATCCCGCGCAGGGGGAGGCGCTCGAGGACGGCGAGCCCGGACCGCTGGTCGATGCCGGACGCCGGCCGCTTCACTGTGGACGACTCCACCGTGGACGCCTCCACCGCCGGCTGTTCCATCGCCGGCCGTTCCCCGCCCGGGGCGGCGGGCGCGCCGGTTCCGCGGCCGGCGAGGGCCGCCTCGACATCCCGGCGCAGGATCAGCCCGTCGGGGCCGCTTCCGCTGAGCTCCCGCAGCACCAGCCCGCCCTCGACCGCCATCCGGCGGACCAGGGGCGAGATGCAGCGCACGGCCTGCACGCCAATCCCGCCGTCGGGGGCGGCCGGGGCCACGGCCCCCGGGGTGACGGGGGCGGGGGTGGCAGCGGCCTGCCGCTGTGGTGATCCGGCGGTCCGGCGCGCACGGGTCCGCTTCCCCGTGGTGCCGCCGGGGGTGCCGTAGCCGATCAGCACGTTGCCCGAGCCCTGCTCCGGTTCCGGTGCTGCGGCGGCCGCGGCGGCGGTCGAGATGCCGGCCCGCTCCTCGTTCCGGTAGGTTTCGGCCTCCGGCCCGGCCGTGGTCCCGCCGACGGGTCCCACGCGCGGTGCGGCCCCGGCGGCGGGCGGCTGGACGGCGGGCGCTTCGGCGGCCGGCGCGCCGGCGGCGCGGACGGAGATCAGGGGGGCGCCGACGTCGAGGGTCTCCCCCGCCGCCCCGTGCAGCACCGCGACGGTGCCGGCGTAGGGGCAGGGAACCTCGACGACGGCCTTGGCCGTCTCGACCTCGGCGACCGGCTGGTCGACGCGGACCTCATCACCCTCCTTGACCAGCCAGTTGACGAGTTCGGCCTCGGTCAGGCCCTCGCCGAGATCGGGCAGCCGGAACACCTGCAGGGTCGCAGGCAGCGCTTCGGTGCTCATTGCCCGTCCTCCCACTGCAGCTCATCGACAGTGTCGAGTATCCGGTCGACGCTGGGAAGGAAGTGATGCTCCAGCTTGGGTGCCGGATAGGGGATATCGAATCCGGTGACGCGCCGCACGGGCGCGGCCAGGGAATGGAAACACCGCTCCTGAACCCGGGCCACGATCTCCGCGGCGACCGAGGCGAACCCCGGGGTTTCGGCGATCACCACGGCCCGCCCGGTCCTGCGCACGCTCGCGCACACCGTCTCGTCGTCAAAGGGCACGAGGGAGCGGACGTCGATGACCTCAAGCGACCGGCCCTCCTCGGAGGCGGCCGCCGCGGCGGCCATGGCGGTGGGCACCGAGGGGCCGTAGGCGATCAGGGTCGCGTCGGTGCCGGATCGGGCGACGACGGCGCTGCCGATGGTCCGCGGCGCGGAGCCCTCCTCGAAGGTGCGGCGCAGCTCCCCGAGGTCAACGACCTCCTTGGACCAGTACAGCTTCTTCGGTTCGAGGAAGACGACGGGATCCGGCAGGGCGATCGCTTCGCGCAGCATGAGGTAGGCGTCGCGGACCGTGGCCGGGGCGAGGACCGTAAGGCCGGGGGTGTGCGCGTAGTAGGACTCGGAGGAATCGCAGTGGTGTTCCACCCCGCCGATGCCGCCGGCATAGGGGATGCGGATGACCATCGGCAGCAGCACCCGGCCCTTGGTGCGGTTGGGCAGCTTGGCGACGTGGCTGACCACCTGCTCGAAGGCCGGGTAGGCAAAGGCGTCGAACTGCATCTCCACGACCGGGCGCATGCCGTTCATCGCCATCCCGACGGCCATGCCCATGATCCCGGCCTCGGCCAGCGGGGTGTCGAAGCAACGCCCGGGCCCGAAGCGGGCGGTCAACCCGTCGGTGATCCGGAAGACTCCACCGAGGGGCCCGACGTCCTCGCCGAACATCAGCACCGAGCTGTCCGCCTCCATGGCGTCGGCCAGGGCGGTGTTGAGGGCCTTGGCGAAGGTCACGGCCGTCGCCGCGGACTGGGTTGTCGCCGCCGGCTGGGCCGCCGACGGGACGGCGGGCAGGTTGGGCGCCGTCGCCGGCGCCGCCGCGCGTTCTGAGATCTGGGTCATGACTGGACCGCCTCGCGTGAGAGCTCGTCGCGCAGCAGGTCGGCCTGCTCCCGGAGCTGCGCTGTTTTCTGGGTGTAGACGTGGGCGAACAACTCCTGCGGATCGACCTCGACGTCGGCGTTGAGGCCGGCGCGGATCGAGGCCGCGAGGGCTTCAGCATCGGCGGCGAACTGCTCCTCCACGGCGTCATCGAGCAGGGACAGCCCGCGCAGGTAGGTGCGCAGCCTGCTGATCGGGTCCTTCGGGATCCACTTGTCGACGTCCTCGGCGGACCGGTACCGCGTGGCGTCGTCGGCGTTGGTATGGGCCTGCATGCGGTAGGTGTGGGCCTCAATCAGGGCCGGCCCGCCGCCGCTGCGGGCGGAGTCGACGGCCGCGCCGAGCACCGACAGGAGCGCGGCGAGGTCATTGCCATCCACCCGCTCCCCCGGCATGCCGTAGCCGATCGCCTTGTGGGCCAGGGACGGCGCCACGGACTGGTTCTTCAGCGGCACCGAGATGGCGTATTCGTTGTTCTGCACGAAGAACACCACCGGTACGTGGAACACGGCGGCGAAGTTCAGCGCTTCGTGGAAGTCGCCCTCGCTGGTTGCCCCGTCACCGCACAGGGCCAGGACCACGGTGTCCTCGCCGCGGAGCTTGGCCGCGTGGGCGACGCCGACGGCGTGGAGCAGCTGCGTCGCCAGCGGGGTGGCCTGCGGGGCGACGTGCAGTTCGTAGGGGTCGTAGCCCGAGTGCCAGTCGCCGCGCAGGAGGGTGAAGACTTCCAGCGGATCCACGCCCCGGGTAATGACTGCAACGGTGTCGCGGTAGGTGGGGAACAGCCAGTCCTGGGACTGCAGGACGAGCGCCGCGGACACCTGGCAGGCCTCCTGCCCGTGGGAGGAGGGGTAGACGGCAAGGCGCCCCTGGCGTACCAGGGCATTGGCCTGGTCGTTAATGCGCCGGCCCGAGATCAGCCGTGCGTATCCCGTCAGGAGGGCCTGGGGGTCCGGTAGCGCGTACCGGGCGTCGGCGCGGGCCTCCCCGTGCTGGTCGATCAGCTGCACCGGAACCGGCGAGGGCAGCAATTGCTTGCCGACCCCGCCCTCCGTTCCGGTGGAGTCGCTGTTCGTTGGAATCGTCATGTCCGCCTCCATTGGCCGTGTCCTCGACAGCGTCAGCGCCGCCGTCCACGGACCGCGGAGGGCAGCATTGGATGCTGTGTCACCTTAGTATCGCTTCGGTGTGCATTTCGTATCCATCAAATGCAGAAAGTCTGGAAGGATTGACTCGTGGAGGGCCCGATCGAAGACAAACGGTCGGTGTGAGCTGGATAACAGAAGGACGGAGAGACAGATGGCCGATGGCCTGTTGGACGAGGTTGACCGCAGGATCCTGGCCGAGCTCACCCGGGACGGACGGCAGTCGGTCACCTCACTCGCCGAGAACGTCCACATCTCACGGGCCCACGCCTACTCGCGGATCTCCCGTCTCACCGAAGAGGGGGTGCTGACGAAGTTCACGGCCCTGGTGGACCCCGTGAAAGCCGGGTTGAAATCCTCGGCCTATGTAACCCTCAAGGTGCGCCAGCATTCCTGGCGGGAGCTCCGCGAGAAGCTGCGGGAGATCCCCGAGATCCACCACATCGCCCTGGTCGGCGGGGACTTCGACGTGATCCTGCTGGTGCGCGCAGAGGACAACCTTGACCTGCGACGGGTGATCTTCGACCGGCTTCAGTCGATGCCGGGCGTCCTGGATACCCAGACCTTCCTGGTGTTCGAGGACCTCGACACCCGGTAGAGCGGAAGTGCCCGCGTGCCCGGGCGCCGCGGGCTGCCGCGCCCCGGCCGGTGCCCCTAGCGTCCGGCGAAACGCGGCGCGCGCTTCTCCTGGAAGGCGGTGAACCCCTCGGCGTAGTCCGGCGTCCGGCAGAGGGCGGCCTGGGCCGCGTTCTCCTGATCCACCGCAGCCCACAACCCCAGCCGCCGGTCCCGGATCTCGGCCACCAGCTGCTTGGAGGCGCGGAAGGCCCCGGTGGCGCCCGTGGCGACCCGGGCGGCGGTCGCGCGGGTGGTTTCGAGGAGTTCGCCGGCGGGAAGCGAGCGGCTGAACAGGCCCGACCGCACGGCCTCGGCACCGCTCATCAGCTCGGCGGTGTAGATCAGGTCGAGGGTGCGGTGGGCGCCGAGGCGCTCGGTGAACAGCCAGTGGCCGCCCGAGTCGAGGGTGGCCCCGAGGTTGGCGAAGGGCGACCCGATCTTGGCGTTGTCGGCGGCGTAGACGACGTCGGTGGCGATGAGCAGGCCCAGCCCGACGCCGAGGCAGGCGCCCTGGGCCGCCGCGAAGGTCGGTGCCGGGAAGGCGGACATCTTCTTCAGCAGCGGGGTGACCAGCCCGGCGAGGTAGGCCTCGGCGTCGTCGGTGTCCGGGGAGACCCCGGAGATGTCGCGGCCGGCGCAGAAGGCGCGGCCCTCCCCGCGCAGCAGCAGGGCGCGGACGGACCCGTCGGCGGCGGCCGCTTCGGCCTCGTCGTACGCCCGCGACAGGTCTTCGAGTGCCTGCTCGTCGAGGGCGTTGAGCTTGTAGGGGGCGTTGAGGGTGATCTCGGCGACGCCGTCGTGGAGCTCCAGCGAAATCATGGTGTCCTGCAGTGTCATGCCTCTCCTAGGCGTCGTAGTCCACCGACACGGCGTCGCTGGTGGGCCGGGCCTGACAGGTCAGGACGTACCCCTTGGCGAGCTCGTCGGGCTCCAGGGCGTAGTTCTCTTCCATCTCCACCGTGCCCGAGACGATCTTTGCACGGCAGGTTCCGCAGACCCCGCCGGCGCACGCGAAGGGCACGTCCGGACGCACCCGCAGCGCGGCGTTGAGCAGGGATTCCCGCGCGTGGGTGGGGCTTTCGACGGTGCCCTGCAGCCCGTCGAGGCGGAAGGAAATGGTGTAGTTCTCGCCGTTGTCGGCCGGCCGGACGGGCCGCCCGGTCTGGCCTTCCGGGCGGGTCGGCTCGCCGGTGCTGAACAGTTCGAAGCGGATCTTCTCGGCCGGCACGCCCCGCTCGGCGAGGGTGTCCCGGCACAGCTGCACCAGTTCGAAGGGTCCGCAGAGGAACCACTCGTCGACGTCCTCGGTCCGCAGCACGCCCCCCAGCAGGGTCTGCAGTTTCTCGGCGTCGATCCGGCCCGAGAGCAGCGGCGAGATGCGCTGTTCGCGGGAGAGCACGTGGTGGACGGCGAACCGGGCCGGGTAGCGGTCCTTGAGGTCGGCGAGGTCCTCGAGGAACATCACGTCCATGGCCGCCTTGTTGGCATAGATGAGGTCGAAGCGGACGTTCTCCCCCGCGGCGAGGACCGAGCGGGCGATGGCGATGACGGGGGTGATGCCGGAGCCTGCCGCCACGGCGACGAAGGTGTTCTGGGTCGCCGTGTCGATCTTCTCGGGGTGGTTCAGCTCGGTCATTTCGTGCTTGGAGATGAACTGGCCCATGGGGCTCATCACATCGAGCCGGTCCCCCGCCTTGAGGGACTCGTTGGCCCAGCTGGAGAACACCCCGCCGAGGTCCCGCTTGATCGCCACCCGGATCTCCCCCGGACGCGGTTCGGCGCAGATGGAGTAGCTGCGGCGCACTTCCTTCGGCTCGCCGTCGATGTCGAGCGTGGTCCGCAGTGCCACGTACTGGCCGGGAACGTAGTCGTATTTTCCGGCCAGGTCCGCCGGGACGGCGAAGGTGACCTCGACGGCGTCCTCGGTCAGCCGGCGCACCTCGGCCACGGTGAGTTCGTGGAAGGCGGTGCGCCGCTTGTTGGTTGGGGCAAAGGTAACGGCCATGTCAGAGCACCTTGAAGTAGTCGAAGGGTTCCCGGCAGTCCTGGCAGACGTAGAGCGCCTTGCAGGAGGTGGAGCCGAAGCGGGTGAGCTCGCGCGTGTTCAGGGAGGAGCACTGGGGACATTTGACGCTCAGGCCCACCCGCACGGGCCCTGCGGCGGCCTTCCCGGTGGGCGGGGCGATGCCGTACCGGTTCAGTTTGGCCTTGCCGTCCTCGGTCATCCAGTCGGTGGTCCAGGCCGGGGCGAGGACCAGTTCCACCCGGGCGTCGGTGTAGCCGTGGGCGCTGAGGGCGGCGAGCACGTCGTCGCGGATGGCGTCCATGGCGGGGCAACCGGAGTAGGTAGGCGTGATGACCACGGTGGTTCCGGTGCCGTCCGGACCGACGCGGGCGTCCCGGAGGACGCCCAGGTCCTCGATGGTGAGCACGGGGATCTCCGGGTCGCAGACGGTGGCGGCGATATCCCAGACGGCGGCGGCGGCCGGAGCGGCGGGCCGGTGAGCCGCGGTGGAGGTGCGGGTGTCGGTGCTCATGAGGGCTACCAGGAGGCGCCGGGGTGTTCGCGGGCGAGGACCTGGAGTTCGGCGAGGATGTAACCGAGGTGCTCGCTGTGGACACCGCGGCGGCCGCCGCCCGTGGCGCCGGGCACGGCCGGGACCTCGAGGTCGGCCTCGGCGAGCACCGCGGCGACCGCGGCGTCGAAGGGCTCCCGCAGGCTGCTGGGCCGGACGGCCGCACCGCCCAGGGCATCGATCAGGGGTTCGTCCGCGAACAGTTCCTCGACGTAGGGCCAGGTCAGCTTCAGCCCGGCGGTCATGCGGCGGCGGGACTCCTCGGTGCCCTGGGCCAGGCGCAGCACCCACTGGAGGCTGTGGTCGCGGTGGTAGTCGACCTCCTTGACGGCCTTGGCGGCGATCCCGGCGAGGGTGGCGTCGGTTGAGTGCTGAAGGCGCGAGTACAGCTCCCACTGGTAATGGGAGACCACGAACTGGCGGGCGATGGTGCGGGCGAAGTCGCCGTTGGGCTGCTCGAACAGGTGCGCGGAGCGGAACTCCGGCTCGCGGCGGAAGTAGGCGAGGTCGTCCTCGGTGCGGCCGGAGGCGTGGCCGGCGTAGGTGAGGAAGGAGCGGGCGTGTCCGATGAGGTCGAGGGCGATATTGGCCAGCGCCACGTCCTCCTCGAGCTCGGGGGCGCGGGAGATCCACCAGCCGAGGCGCTGGGCGAGGATGAGGGAGTCGTCGCCGAGCCACAGCGCGTACTCCGCGGCCTCCGGGGGCGGCACGGCGTGCGAGGCGGCAATGTCCTCGGGGCGCAGCGCGTTGCCCGGGGTGATGCGGGTGGCGCTGGCGTTGGCCTCGCTCACAGGTGCTTCACCCCTTCGCTCTTGGTGTAGTAGGTGGCGTGCCGGTAATCCTTGCCCTGCGGGGATTCGAAGAACTGCTCCTTCGCGGACGGGTCACTGGTGATGATGGCCGACGACGGCACCACCCACAGGCTCACGCCCTCATTCCGCCGGGTGTAGAGGTCGCGGGCGTTGCGCAGCGCCATGTCGGCGTCGGGCGCGTGGAGGGAGCCGGCGTGGACGTGGGAGAGCCCGCGCGAGGACCGCACGAACACCTCCCACAGCGGCCACGGCTGCCGCTTTTCCGCGGGGCCTGCGGCGGGCGCCGTCGAGCCGTCGTCGCCGGTTGTGGATCCGCCGGTCATGCTGCCTCCGTCGCTGTAGCGGCCCTGCGGGCCTGCTTGTCGGCGTAGGCGGCCGCGGCCTCGCGCACCCAGGCGCCGTCTTCGTGGGCCTCGCGGCGGCGCTCCATGCGCTGGGCGTTGCAGGGACCGCGGCCGGCGAGGACCTCCTTGAACTCCTCCCAGTCAAGCGGGCCGTGCTCCCACCTGCCGGTGTCCTCGTTGAAGCGCACGTCCGGGTCGGGAAGCGTGAGCCCGAGGGCCCGAACCTGCTCGGCGATCATGCCGACGAAGCGCGAGCGCAGCTCATCGTTGGAGAAGCGCTTGATGTTCCAGGCCATCGACTGCTTGGAGTTCGGCGAGTCGTCGTCCGGCGGACCGAACATCATGAGCGAGGGCGCGTACCAGCGGTTGATGGCGTCCTGGGCCATGTCGCGCTGGGCCTGCGTGCCGTTGGCGAGTTCGAGCAGGATCTCGAAGCCCTGCCGCTGGTGGAAGGACTCCTCCTTGCAGATGCGCACCATGGCCCGGCCGTACGGCCCGTAGGAGGCCCGGCACAGGGGCACCTGGTTGCAGATGGCTGCGCCGTCGACGAGCCAGCCGATCGCGCCGATGTCGGCCCAGGTCAGCACGGGATAGTTGAAGATGCTCGAGTACCGGGCCTTGCCGGCGATCAGGTCCTCGGTCATCTTGTCCCGCGCGGTGCCGAGGGTTTCGGCGGCGGAGTAGAGGTAGAGCCCGTGGCCGGCCTCGTCCTGGACCTTGGCCATGAGGATGGCCTTGCGCTTCAGGGACGGCGCGCGGGTAATCCAGTTCGCCTCGGGCTGCATGCCGATGATCTCGGAGTGGGCGTGCTGGGAAATCTGCCGGGTGAGGGACTTCCGGTACGCCTCCGGCATCCAGTCCCGCGGTTCGATGCGGGAGTCCTGGGCTATCAGCTCATCGAACAGCTGCTGGCCGGCGGCGTCGACGTCCGGGCTGCCGTGCTGGGTCGCTGCTGGTGCTGCCATGGGGTCACCTCACTGTGCGGAACATGCCAAAAATAATTACCGACCGTTCGTTCAGGATATGCGGCGTGCCGGGAGGGCGTCAACACCGAATCCCCCGCCGAACCCCGGCGGACACCCGCGGGCGGCCCGGGCTCCGGGCCCGTCCGGCGGGCAAGCAAAGCACCCGGGCCCCTTCCCGCGCTTCTGGCAAGATGGACCCATGACTGCCGAGACCCCCGTGGATGCCGTCCCCCGCCCGCCCGCCGCGAAGAAAATGCCGGTGGAGCGCACGCACCACGGCGACACCTTCACCGACTCCTACGAGTGGCTGCGGGAAAAGGACAATCCGGAGGTGACCGCCCACCTCACCGCGGAGAACGCCTACACGGAGGCCGTCACCCGCGGCCAGGAGCAGCTGCGGGAGCGGATTTTCAGCGAGATCAAGAACCGCACCCAGGAGACAGACCTTTCTGTGCCGGCCCGCAAGAAGGGCTGGTGGTACTACTCGCGCACCGAGGAGGGTAAGCAGTACGGCATCCAGTGCCGCGTTGCCGCCGTCGACACCGGTGACCTCGCCGCCGACTGGACTCCCCCCGAGGTGGTGCCCGGCCGGCCGGTCGAGGGCGAACAGGTCCTCCTCGACGGGAACCTCCTGGCCGAGGGCAAGCCCTTCTTCTCCCTCGGCGGGCTCGCCGTGAGCGAGGACGGCTCCCTCCTTGCCTACTGCGAGGACAACGCCGGTGACGAGCGGTTCACCCTGCGCGTCAAGGACCTCGAGTCGGGTGAGCTGCTGCCCGACGAGGTGGCCAACGTCTTCTACGGCCTCGGCTTCTCCCCCGACGGGACCCGGGTCTTCTACACCGTCGTCGATGACTCCTGGCGCCCCTTCCAGGTCAAGGTCCACACCCTGGGCACCCCGGTGGAGGAGGACGAGGTCCTCTACCAGGAGGATGACGTCGCCATGTGGACCGGCTTCGAGCTCTCCGCCAACCGCACGCAGCTGCTGATCAGCGTCGGCTCCTCCGAGTACAGCGAATACCGGGTCCTCGACCTGACGACCCCGGGCGCCGAGCTGACCACGCTGATCTCCCGGGACGAGAGGATCCTGTACGAGGCGGAGCCGGTGCGGCTGGGCGGGGTGCTCCACTACGTCCTGACGCACAACCGCGAGGCGAAGAATTCAATGGTGAGCCTGGTGGCCGCCTCCGAGTTCGCCCGCCCGCTCAAGGACCAGCAGTGGACGACGGTGGTCCCGCACGACGACGCCGTCCGGGTCAACGGGGCCGCGGTCACGCGCACCCACCTCGTGCTCTCGGTCCGCCGGGACACCACCGAACGCGTTCAGGTCCTCCACCTCGAGGGCCTGGGGACACCGGCCCAGGCCGCCCCCGCGGAGCCCGCCTTCGAGGAGGCGCTGATCACGAGCAACCTCGCCAACGCCGAGTTCGACTCCCCGATCATCCGCCTGTCCTACACCTCATTCCTGACTCCGCCGCGGATCTACGATTACGTGCTGGCCACCGGGGAGCTGGCGCTGCGCAAGGAGACCGAGGTACTCGGCGGCTACCGGCCGGAGCGTTATGTGGCCGAACGTCAGTGGGCGAAGGCCGCCGACGGCACGCTGCTTCCGCTCTCGGTCCTGCGGCGGGCGGACCTGCGGCAGGACGGCTCCAACCCCGCCCTCGTCTACGCGTACGGCAGCTACGAGGTCAGCATGGACCCAGGGTTCTCCGTGGCGCGGCTGTCCCTGCTCGACCGCGGCATCGTCTACGTCGTCGCGCACGTCCGCGGCGGCGGTGAGATGGGCCGCACCTGGTACGAGCAGGGCAAGAAGCTGAACAAGAAGAACACTTTCACGGACTTCGTCGACGCCACGGACCACCTGGTGGGCTCCGGCTGGGTGGACCCGCGGCGCATCGCCGCGATGGGAGGCTCCGCGGGCGGGCTGCTCATGGGTGCCGTGGCGAACCTCGCGCCCGAGAAGTACCGGGCCATCGTGGCCCAGGTGCCGTTCGTCGACGCCCTCACCACCATCCTCGACCCGGAACTGCCGCTGTCGGCGCTGGAGTGGGAGGAGTGGGGCAATCCGATCACCGACCCCGAGGTGTACCGGTACATGAAGGAGTACACGCCCTACGAGAACGTCCGCGCCGCGGAGTACCCGCGCATTGCCGCCGTGACGAGCTTCAACGACACGCGGGTGCTGTACGTGGAGCCGGCGAAGTGGGTTGCGGAACTTCGGGAGAAGACCACCGGGAGCGAGCCGATCGTGCTCAAGACGGAGATGGACGGCGGCCATGGCGGTGCCAGCGGCCGGTACGCCCGGTGGAAGGACGTGGCGTGGGACTATGCCTTCGCCGCCGACGCCCTGGGCGCCACCGAGGTCCAGCCCTTCACCGACGCGTAGGGACCGCCGCCCGGCGCAGCCCCCTCCGCCGTCGAGGACGCACCAATGACCGGGTCAGCGCGGGCCGCTACCGCGGCTGGTACGTCAGGCAGTCAGCGGCCTCAGCGCCCGGGCCGACGCGGACGTTCTCCGCATCGCACAGCAGGTGGTCGTTGAACTGGCACTCGGAGCGCTGGCAGGCGCCGACGTGCGCCAGTACTTTCGGCAGCCCGCCGCTGGCCGACGTGTCGATGAACGTCGAGCAGCTGGCGTGCTCGGGACTGCCGCCGACGGTGATGGCGAAGGCCGTGCAGTCGTGGTGGTGGTTGAAGGAGCAGGTTTCCACATCGCACGCGGAAACGTTGGCTACATGGTCCGTCATGACTTCCTCCTGGGTAGGCACAATCCGGGAACTTCGGGTGCCGTCGGCGCCGGGGCTCCGGCGTTCATCGGGCACCCTCCTTCTCAAAAAACCTAGCACTGCGGGAGGGCTTTGAACCCGGAGAATATGCGCATTTTTACCTGACCTATTGGCCTGCCCGCCGGTCGGGGCGAGCCCTAGCGGACCACCCGGTAGGTGGTGGAGGTGACATGGGGCGTGCTCCGCGTCCGCACAATCCCGAGTTCAAGGTCCCCGACGCCGGCGAAGAGCCGTTCGCCGGCGGACAGCAGGACCGGCGGCACATGCAGGGTCAGCTCGTCGATCAGGCCCGCGGCCAGGCACTGGTTGATGGTTGAGGCGCCTCCGCCAACGCCGACGGAGCCGCTCCCGGCAGCCGCCTTCGCCTGCTCCACCGCGGCCGTCACGCCGTCGGTGATGAAGATGAACGTCGTCCCTCCCTCCATCACCACCGGGTCCCGCGGGTAGTGGGTCAGGACGAAGACCGGCGCGTGGTACGGCGGATCCTCACCCCACCAGCCCCGCCAGGGTTCGTCCCAGGCACCCCGCACAGGCCCGAACATGTTCCGCCCCATCACGTACGCGCCATGCGAGAGCAGCTCCTCCCGCTGGACGGCGTGCGCCTCGGGATGGTCGAACATCCAGGTGTGGAGGCTCTCACCACCCTCCCCCAACGGATTCTCAAGACTCTGGTGCGGACCGGCGACGAACCCGTCGAGGGACACCGCCACACCGCAGCTCACAATGCCCACCGGACCGCCCTCCTCAGGTTTGAACTCCGTCTCGGACACGGTGCCCGGACCTGTTGTGCTCCGCTTCCGGAAGGATTCGGCACCCTTGTCTCCGCAGTGAACCACAGCCGCTACGTTCCCAACAGGGGATGACGGACTTTGGGTGAAGGCTGTGGTTCCTTCGGCGCCGCCCGCTCAGGCGGCTGGGCCGGCCGGGCTCCCGTCCGCTGCGCGGTGACGGTCAAGGCGCAGGCACAGAAGCAGCAGGACGAGCGCGAGCGGCGCCCAGAGGAACCGCTCCCACGGACTCGATGAGGCTGCGTTCAGAAGGGTTCCCACCGCAAGCAGGACGATGAATCCGCGGACTCCCCAGCGGACCGCCCTGCCGGCCGGAGCCGGCACCGAACGGCCCCGGGCCAGGACCATCAAGGCGGCCAGCAGCCACACCACCATGGAAACGGCGCTGGCCGCACGCAGCCCCGGGGGCAGTTGACCGCTGTTGGAGCCGCCGAATGCGGCCTCGCCGAAGGGGGCTCCGAGTGCGAGGGATGCCTGGAAGGCCGCGATGACCGAGAATCCCGCCGCGGCAGCCGCGGCCGTCCTTTCGGGTGTTGCGGCGCAGCGGAGGCGTGGGAAGAGGACGGCGTTCATGGGTGCTCCCTGGCAGGATGGACGGTCTCGGAAACTGCGGGTGCTTCTGCGGCAGCATGGGGCGGTGCGTGGTCGGGCAGGGACGCGAGGGATTCGAGGGCCTCGTCGGCCCAGGCGATGGCCGCCCGGGCCGCATGTTCGCCGGCGGAGATGGTGAGGAGCCAGTAAGGGCGGTCCTCGGCGTGCGGCCCCTCCCGGGATTCACTGCGCGCCACGGCAAGCTCGGCCAACCGCGCCTCCGCTTCCGCCCGGGCCTCCCGGATGAGGTTCCGGCAGGCCTCCGGCCCCAGCTGGCGCCCAAAGAAGAGGCGGAGCATCAGCCCGTTCCGCGGCCGCACCGGCTGCACTGGTTCCCCGAGGAGCTCCCGGAGCCGCGCCGTCCCGGCCGGAGTGATGGCAAAGACCGAAGACCGCGCCCGATCGGCACCCCTGCGCTCGACCAGGCCCTGCCGCTGAAGTTCGGCGAGCGCCGGGTAGATCTGGCCGAAACTCTCGCTCCAGAAATGCCCGAGCACTGAGCGGATTTCCTCCCGAAGGGCATACCCGGTCATGGACATGACGCTGAGGGCACCGAGCACTGCGGTCTGGGTCTGCTCCGAACGCGACATCGATAACCTTTCCCTGGGATGGTTATATCTAATAGATATAACCATCCCGGCGCAAGGCCTTGCGGTTCCGACCTTCTTGACACCGGTCCTCCCCGCGGTATTACCTAATGAACATTCGGTAAATAATTCGAAAGGCGGCTCGAATGGACAGCGACGTCCGGACGGCGGGGCCCGCGGCACCGCGGCACCAGATCCTCGCGGAGGACCACGCCTCGGCCTGGCTGGGCATCGAACTGCTCGAGGTGGGCGAGGGTTCGGCCCGGATCGCCATGACGGTGCGCCCGGAAATGCTCAACGGCTTCGGCATCGCCCACGGCGGAATGATCTTCGCCTTCGCGGATTCCGCCTTCGCCCTCGCCTGCAACCCCGCCTCCCCCGACTCGAACTCCGCGTCCGGAGCACAGGACGCCGGGACGGTGACGGTCGCCTCAGGCGCCGACATCACCTTCCTCAGCCCGGTGCGTGCCGGCGAGGTCCTGACCGCGGTCGCCGAACGGCGGGCCGCCGCGGGCCGCAGCGGGCTCTACGACATCACCATCACCGCGCACGACGGCGCCGCGGGGCGGCCCGTCGCTGAATTCCGCGGGCGCTCCCGCACCGTCCCCGCACCCGCCCGTTCCTCCAAGGCGAAGGACCCCTCATGACCGGTACAGCCCTCAAGGCCTCTGCGGCCGCTCCCGGAACCCTCGACCCCGAGGAGGAGTACAGCCGTGACCGCATCGAATCGCTCCAGCTCGAGCGCCTGCAGCGCACCGTGGCGCTCGCGTACGAGAAGGTGGAACTGTACCGGCGGAAGTTCGACGACGCAGGGGTGCATCCAGGCGACCTGCGCGAACTGTCGGACCTGGCGAAGTTTCCCTTCACCACCAAGGAGGACCTGCGGCGGTCCTACCCCTTCGGGATGTTCGCCGTCCCGCAGGACCGGGTGGTCCGCATCCACGCGTCCTCGGGCACCACGGGCAAGCCCACCGTCGTCGGGTACACCGCCGGGGACATCGACCGCTGGGCCACCCTGGTGGCCCGTTCACTGCGCGCCTCAGGCGTCAAGACCGGGTGGAAGGTCCACAACGCCTACGGGTACGGGCTCTTTACCGGCGGCCTCGGCGCCCACTACGGCGCCGAAAAGCTCGGGTGCACCGTCATCCCGATGTCCGGCGGCCAGACCGAGCGGCAGGTCCAGCTCATCCGCGACTTCGAGCCCGACGCCATCCTCGCCACCCCCACCTACCTGCTCACCATCCTCGATGCCATGACCGCCGCCGGCATCGACCGGCGCTCCACCTCGCTGAAGACCGCCGTGCTCGGCGCCGAGCCGTGGACCGAGGAGATGCGCCACGAGCTCGAGGAGCGCATGGGCTTCGACGCCTGCGACATCTACGGGCTCTCCGAGGTGATGGGCCCGGGCGTGGCCGGGGAATGTGTGGAGAGCAAGGACGGCTCGCACATCTGGGAGGACCATTTCCGGCCCGAGATCGTCGACCCGTTCACCGATGAGGTCCTGCCCGACGGCGAAGCCGGTGAACTCGTCTTCACCTCCCTGACCAAGGAGGCCCTGCCGATCATCCGGTACCGCACCCACGACCTGACCCGGCTGCTGCCCGGCACCGCCCGGCCCGGGATGCGCCGGATGGGGCGGATCACCGGCCGCAGCGACGACATGATCATCCTGCGGGGAGTCAACCTGTTCCCCACCCAGGTCGAGGAGCTCGCCCTGCGGATTCCGGCGCTGAGCCCGCACTTCCAGCTTGAACTCACCCGGCCCGAGGGCCAGCGGATGGACCAGCTGAATGTGAAGGTGGAGCCGCGGGAGGGCGTGTCCGCTGAGGCGGCCCGCGACGCCGCGGCCACGCTGCGCGAGCAGATTAAAATCCACATCGGCTCGAGCTGCACCGTGAGCGTCGTCGAGCAGGGCTCCCTGGTGCGCTCCAGCGGGAAGCTCAAGAGGGTCTACGACCTCCGCCCCCGCTCCGGCGCGGAGTGACCGAACGTTCATGCGAAAATGACGGATATGGCGAGCACTCAAGTACCGGCCACCACGCCCGGACGCCGCGGGCGTCCCGGCTACGACCAGCAGGCGGTCCTCACCATCGCCGTGGACGTCTTCAACCGGCACGGCTACGAGGCGACCTCGATGGGAGTGCTCGCCGAGAACCTGGGCATCAGCAAGTCCGCGATCTACCACCACGTCCCCTCGAAGGGCGACCTGCTCCGGCTGGCCCTCGAACACGCCCTCGGCGGGCTTGAGGCGGTCCTCGCCGACCCGCGGGCGACGTCGGGGCGGGCCGATGCGCGGCTCGAATTCGTGCTCCGAGGAACCATCGCCGTCCTGACCGAGCGCCTGCCGTTCGTGACCCTGCTGCTGCGCCTGCGCGGCAATACGGAGGTCGAGCGCGGCGCCCTTGAGCGCCGGCGCTCCTTCGACCGGCAGGTCGCTGCCCTTGTCGACGCGGCCCGGTCGGAGGGATCGCTGCGCAGCGACATCGACCCGCGGACCACCACCCGGCTGCTGTTCGGCACGATCAACTCGATCGTTGAATGGTACAAACCCGGCGGGCAGCTCACCGCCGGCAAGCTGGCCGACGACGTCATCACCATGGTCTTCGACGGGCTGCACCACCGGCCCTGAGCCCGGCATCCGGCGCGGGCCGGCGCCGGCAGCCGCCCGCACCGGCGTCAGCTCCGGCGGGCCGCCCACGCGGCCCGCCGGCGGTCACGCCTTACTTCTCCACGAGGGTAAGCACGTCGTAGGTGGCCACGATCTCGTCGGACTGGTTGGTCAGCACCGCATCCCAGGCCACCTCGCCGTATTCGTCGGTCTCGCGCGGGGTGATGCGCTTGGCCGTCAGGGTCACCCGGATCGAATCCCCGGCGGCCACCGGGGTGAGGAAGCGCAGGTTCTCGAGCCCGTAGTTGGCCAGCACCGGCCCCGGCGCCGGATCGACGAAGAGACCGGCCGCCCAGGACAGCAGCAGGTACCCGTGCGCCACGATGCCCGGGAAGAACGGGTTGGCCGCGGCGGCTTCCTCATTGGTGTGGGCGTAGAACTTATCCCCCGTGGTCTCAGCGAACGCCGTGATGTCCTCAAGGGTCACCTGCCGGAGATCCGAGCGCACGGCGTCGCCGATGCGCAGTTCGGCAAGGTTCTTGCGGAACGGGTGGACGCCGTCAAAGTTGCGGTCGGCCCCGGTGTGCCAGATGCCGGTGACGGCTGTGAGCATGTTCGGTGAGCCCTGGAGCGCTGTGCGCTGCATGTGGTGGAGCACCGAGCGCATCCCGCCGAGCTCCTCGCCGCCGCCGGCCCGGCCGGGGCCGCCGTGGGTGAGGTGGGGCACGGGAGACCCGTGCCCCGTGGAGGAGCGGGCGTCCTCCCTGTTGAGCATCAGCACGCGTCCGTGGTGGGCCGCGATGCCGATGACGAGCTCGCGGGCCACCGCCGGGTCGTTGGTGCACACGGTGGCGACCAGGGAGCCGGAGCCGAGCGCGGCGAGGTGGACCGCGTGGGCGGGGTTGTCGTAGCCGATCACCGAGGCGACGGGCCCGAAGGCCTCCACCGAGTGCAGGGCTCCGGCTTCGACGTCGTCCCAGGTGAGGAGCACCGGCGCCATGAACGCTCCGCCGTCGGCGGGGCCGACCGTGCCGTCGGCGCGGGTCACGGGCGGCGCCTCGAGCGAGCCGAGGGCCAGTTCACCGCCGGAGGACATCAGTTCCCGCACCGCGTCCCGCACGCCTTCGAGCTGCTCGAGGGACGCCAGCGCGCCCATGGTGACGCCCTCCGCCCGCGGGTCGCCGAGGGTGACGCGCTCCTCGATGCGGGCGCGGGCGGCGTCGACCACGTCCTGGACGAGGGCCTTGGGCACGATGGTGCGCCGGATGCCCGTGCACTTCTGCCCGGCCTTCACGGTGACCTCGGTGACGAGGGAGCGGATGAAGGCCTCGAATTCCGGGGTGCCCGGCACTGCGTCGGGTCCGAGGATCGCGGCGTTGAGGGAGTCCGTCTCGGAGCTGAAGCGCACCCCGCCGTGCATCACGTTGGAGTGGGAGCGGAGGTGGTTCGCGGTGGAGGCGGACCCGGTGAAGGCGACGAGGTCGCGGTAGTCGAGGTGGTCCAGCAGGTCCCGGGCCGGTCCGGAGATGAGCTGGAGCGATCCCTTGGGCAGGATGTTCGACTGCACGATCAGCTTCACGACGGCCGCCGTGAGGTAGCCGGTCGGAGTCGCGGGCTTGACGATGGTGGGGACGCCGGAGAGGAAGGCGGGGGCGAGCTTTTCGAGCATGCCCCAGACGGGGAAGTTGAAGGCGTTGATCTGCACCGCGGCGCCGGGGATGCGGGTGTAGATGTGGGTGCCGAGGAACGAGCCGTCCTTGGAGAGGTTTTCGGCCGGGCCGTCGACGATGACCTGCGAGTTGGGAAGCTCGCGCCGCCCCTTCGAGCCGAAGGTGAACAGGACGCCGATGCCGCCGTCGATGTCGACCATCGAGTCGCCGCGGGTGGCCCCGGTCCGGGCCGACAGCTCGTAGAGCGGCTCCCGGTGCCCGTTGAGGAACTGTGCAAGCTCCTTGAGTTTCAGGGCCCGCTCGTGGAAGGTGAGCTTCCCGAGTTCGGCCTGGCCGGTCGAGCGCGCGAACCGTACCGCAGCGCCGATATCAAGGCCTGCGGTGCAGACGACGGCGAGGACCTCGCCGGTGCTTGCGTCGCGGACCCGGGTGGAGTTCCCACTGTCCAGGACCTGCTGGTCCGGCGCCCACCAGGAGTCCTCGATGAAGCTGGGGACAATGTCCGTGCTTACAGCGGTAGCAGTCGTCATCGACTCGCCTTTCAGCTTGATCTCAACGCGTCCGCCGCCCCGGAGGATAAACTGAACGGACGTTCGGTAATATTTTCCCAGCGTACAGGATCTGCCTTTTTCAGTGCACCCCCAAGGAGCCCCAGTGAGCGAAACTTCAGCACCCGACGCGGCCCGGACCCCGTGGCGCATTGTCCCCGGTGAACTGGACGTCACCATGGGCGTCGAGATCCTTGAGCAGTCCGTCGAGAGGGTCGTCGCAACAATGCCCGTTGAGGGCAACCGGCAGTCCTTCGGACTGCTTCACGGCGGGGCCTCGCTGGCCGTCGGCGAGGCGGTCGGATCCTGGGCTGCGGTGATCCACGCGAGCACCCTGGGCAAGACGGCGGTCGGGGTCGACGTCTCGGCCACCCACCACCGCTCGGCCCGCTCGGGCCGGGTCACCGTCACGGCCACGCCGATCCACCTTGGACGGACCCTGACCACCCACGAGGTGCTCATCGAGAACGAGGACGGCCAGCGGCTGTGCACGATGCGGATCACCAACCTGCTGCTGGATAGGCCCATCCCCGGCTGAGCGGGCTCGCCGCCCTTCGGGGTGCGCCGGCCGACGGGTCGACCCCTGCCCCGTCGGCCCGCCAACCGGGCCCATGTCACAGTACGTAACGTTTGCCCCTCCTCCCTCCGCACACCACCCGGAGAAGGTGACGGGAGGAACCCCGTGGGACAGGGGTGATAGTTGAGCCGGAATATTCTCGACCCTCGTAATACTCCTCCGTCGAAACCCTTGCGGCAGGGGGTGGTGCCTCTTGTACAGTCCATTCGTAGAGGTCCTGACCGGGCCCCGGCAATGTCCCCCATCAGTGCCGTACCGGTCAGGACCTCCATTCGTTCCCGGCAGGATCCTCGGCTGCTGACGCCGGATCGGCGGGGCCGCCCGGCCCGCCTTCCCGCCCACGGGGCCTGCCCCGGCCCGGAAGGACCGCCCATGCCAGACCGCGACCTCCTTCGGCAGTGCGCCGTGGCAGCAGCCGTGGCGGGAGGGATCCTCAGTGGCGCGACCGGCGACTACGGAGACGCCAGGAAGAGCACCAGCCGGGTCCTTCCCGCCAACTACGCGTTCACCATCTGGTTCCCCATCTACGCCGGCGTCCTCGGGTACGCCGGTTACCAGGCGCTTCCCGCCCAACGCGGCAGGCAGCTGTTCCGCCGGACCGGCGGCCCGGTGGCCGCCGCCGTGGGCCTCTCCGGGCTCTGGGTGAGGACGTCCTCCCCCGCGGTTCAGCTGCCGCTCATCGCGGCGACGACCACCGCGGCGCTCCTCGGCTATGCGCGGGCCACGCCGACGGATGAGGCGGAACGGACATCGGCCTCCGCACGCTGGCTGGTGAGGGTGCCACTCGGGCTGTTCAGCGGCTGGATCACCCTGGCGGCAGGCGCGGCGGTCACCGAACTCCTCATCGATCGCGGCGTCCGCGCACCCCGCCCGGGGGCCGATTTCTGGGGAGCGGCCCTGCTGGCGTCCCTGACAGGAGCCTCCGTCGTCGTCACCCGGCGGGTCCCGGTCTCCGCGGCCTATCCCGCGGCCGTGGCATGGGGCCTCACCGGGACCGCGGTGCGCACCCTGCCCCGCTACCGGACCCCCGGAACCGCCGCGGCCCTCGGGGCCGCCGCCGTCGCGTTCGCGGGGCTGCTGGCGGCCCTCCGGAACACCGCGGAGAACGGCTGAGCGGACCTGTCGGCCTTGATAGCGTGGAAGATATGACCGCACGCCGCCCCTTCGCAGCGCGGCCCCTCCGGCCGGCGCGGAAGCCGGCGGCCCGCTGGAGCGTTCTGCCGGCGGCATTGCTCGCAGCGTCGCTGGCCGCGTCAGTTGCCGCCTGCACCCCGGCAGAGCCGGCTCCGCCCGCGCCGCCGGAGCCCCTGTCCTACGTCGCCGTCGGTGATTCCTACGCCTCCGGCCTGGGCGCCGGCTCCTACTCCGGGGAATGCGGGCGTTCGCCGCTCGGCCTGCCCGGCCTGCTTGATGCCGAGGACGCGGTCGAACTGGCAGCGGACGGCACGTGCGCCGGCGCGGTCGCCGCCCCCGGCACTGCGCCGTCCAGCGTCCCCGCCCAGGTCTCCCAACTGGTGGAGGAAGGTTCACTCGGGCCGCAGACCGACCTTGTCACAGTGTCGGCCGGAGGCAACGACGCCGGATTCGGCCAGGTGGCGGGCACGTGCGCAACAGCGCCCCTTGAGTCCTGCCGCCGCCTGATCGAGGAGACGACGGCGCTGGTCCTGCCCGCCTTGGCCCGGGACCTCGACGCCCTCTACGGGCAGCTTCGGCGGGCGGCCCCGGAGGCGGTGGTCGTCGTGACCGGATACCCCCACCTGTTCTCCCCCGAATTCGGCACGGCGGACGCCCTGAGCCTTCCGGCGCAGGAGGCGTTCAATGCAGGAACCGACTCGCTCAACGCCGTCCTCAAGGAGACCGCCGCCGCTCACGGCTTCCTGTGGGTCCCGACGACCGAAGGCTTCCGGTCCCACGGGCTGGGGGCACCCGAACCGTGGATCACCGGCGCGGGCGAACCGGACGGCCTTCACCCCAGCGCCGAGGGCTACCGTTCCGGCTACCTCCCGGCCGTGCGGGACGGCGCGGACCTGGCCGCCCTGCAGCGGGAGCAGCCTGCGCGGTAGACCGCCCCGGCGGCCGGTCAGGCGCCGCCCCGGCTCAGAGGGTCAACCTCGCCCTCAGTGCGGCGAGCTCTCCCGAGCTGAGGCCTGCCCCCCGGAGGTACGCCTCAGCGTCGAGCGTCGCGAGCAACTCCAGCAGGTGCCCCCGCGCCTCGTGCAGCCAGGCCGACAGCTCCTGGGCGCTCCGGGGCTTCTCCCGCGGTGCCGCCTGGGTCCGGTAGCGCTCGTTCATGGTCCGAACGGCCACCTCGTAGTCGTCGGCGACGTCCCCGGCCGGCACCCCGCACGCGGCGAGCAGCAGGGAGGTCACCATGCCGGTGCGGTCGCGTCCGGCCGCGCAGTGGACGATCACGCCTCCGGCCGGCGCCGCGACGACGGCCCGGGCCACCGCGGCGAACTTCCCGGGCCACCGCTCCAGGTTGTCCCGGTAGTGAAGCGGAGTGTTCAGGTAGGGCCCGCACAGGGCCCGAAACCCGGCGTCGGAGGGGTCCTCGGTCGGCAGGTTGCGGATGAGGAACCGCCCGGCCGCCGTTCCGGCCAGAACCGGGTCGGTGCTGCGGCGGCCCACCTCTTCGGGGTTGCGGAGGTCGATGACGGTGCGCACGCCGTCGTCCCAGGCCTGCTGCCAACCGCGGTCGGTCAGCCATTCCCGGCGCCCCATCCGGTAGATCCGGCCCGGCCGGACGCGGCCGGCCACGCCGCCGAGGTCGCGCGCGTTCACGGCGCCCTCCCACTCGACGTCCGCGCGCGGAGCGCCTTCCGGCAGGTTCATGCCCCGGGCATCCCCGATGGGTGCCGCGCGGTCAGTCGTTCCACTCGAAGAAGCCCTTGCCTGACTTGCGTCCAAGCTCCCCGCGGGCCACCTTGTCACGAAGGATCTGCGGCGGGGAGAACCGCCCGCCCAGCGTGGATTCGAGGTATTCGGCGATGCCGAGCCGCACGTCGAGGCCCACGATGTCGGTGGTCCGCAGCGGACCCACCGGGTGTTTGTAGCCGAGGACCATCGCGGTGTCGATGTCGTCCGGGGAGGCCACCCCCTCCTCCACCATGCGCATCGCCTCGAGGGCGAGAGCCACCCCGAGCCGGGAACTGGCAAACCCGGGGGCATCACGCACCACCACCGGGGTCTTCCCCAGGGCCTCGACCCAGCCGCGGGCGGCTGCGGCGGTGGCCTCCGAGGTGTCGGGGCCGAGCACCACCTCGATCAGCGTGGAGGCGGGCACCGGGTTGAAGAAGTGAAGCCCGCAGAACTCCGAGGGCCGTTTCAGCACCCGGGCAAGGCCGGCGACCGACAGCGAGGAGGTGTTCGTCGCGAGCCAGGCGCCGTCGGCGAGGCGCTCCTCCACCGCGGCGAGGGCCGCCTCCTTCAGGCCGGGGTCCTCGGGCACGGCCTCGACCACGAGGGAGCAGCCAGCGAACGCGGCGTAGTCGGTGGAGATTCGAACCCGGTCGAGCAGTGCCTGCAGCGGCTCCGTCGTCGATCCGCGTTCCACGCTCTTGTGCAGGGCGCCGGACACCCGCCCGTGGGCGGCGAGCGCGGCGGGATCGTCACGCTCCACGACGACGACGTCGGCCCCGGCGACGACGAACGCGTGGGCGATGCCCGCGCCCATCCGTCCTCCGCCGAGCACCCCGACCCGGGCCGGAACGCTCATCACTCGCCGCCCTCTGCGGCCGTGGGAGCCGGCTGGGAACCGTTCCTGCGGTCAAGGAAGCGCTGCATCCGCTCGAACTTCGCCTCGGACTCGAACAGAATGCCCTGGGCGAGCTGGTCGATCAGCGGGTGCGCCTCCGCCGGTGCCGAAAAGACGCTCTTGGTGAGCCGGACCGCCAGCGGGTCCTGGCGGGCGATGCGGTCCGCGAGTGCGTGCGCGCCCTCAAGCAGCGCGTCGGGTTCGTGAATTTCGGTGATGAGGCGTGCGGCGAGCGCCTCGGAGGCGTCGAGGACGCGCCCTGCGAGCAGAATTTCCTTGGCGAGGGGCTCCCCGACGAGCTCCCGAAGGCGCCAGCTCGCTCCGGCCGCCGCGAGGATCCCCAGCCCGGTCTCCGGGTTGCCGATCTTCAGGGCGGGGGTGCCGATGCGGAAGTCGGCGGCATAGGCCAGCTCGGCGCCGCCGCCGAGGGCATACCCGTCGAGGGCGGCAATCACCGGCATCGGCAGGCGGGCGATCCGGGTGAACAGGGTGGAGTTGATGCCGGCGAGGGCGTCGTCGCGGCGGCGTTCCCGGAGTTCGCCGATGTCGGCTCCCGAGGCAAAGACGCCCCCGGTCCCGGTCAGGATCAGCACCCGTGGGTGCGCCTCAAGGCCCGAGCAAAGCTGGTGCAGCTCCTCGACCATCCGGCGGTCGATCGCGTTGCGTACGGCGGGCCGGTTGAGCCGCACGAGCAGCCGGTCGGGGCCTTCCTCGACGATCAGCGCTTCGAAGGACCCCATCACACGGCCTCGATGAGCATCGCGGTGCCCTGGCCCACGCCGACGCACATGGTGGCAAGGCCGAGCCGCCGTTCCCCCGGGCCGAGCTCGCGCTCCATCCGGCCCATGAGTGTGATGGCGATCCGCGCCCCGGAGGACCCCAGCGGGTGTCCGAGGGCGATCGCCCCGCCGTCGCGGTTGACGATGTCCTCGTCGAGCTTGAGCCGGCGGATGCAGGCGAGGGCCTGCGTGGCGAAGGCCTCGTTCAGCTCGACGGCGCCGAGGTCACCGATGGAGAGGCCGGTGCGTTCGAGGACCTTCCGGGTGGCCGGGACCGGGCCGATGCCCATGATGTGCGGGGGCACCCCGGCCGAGGCGCCGTCGAGGATCCGGGCCCGCGGGGTGAGGGAGAACCTCTCGAGCGCGGCCTCGGAGGCGACGATCACGGCGGAGGCGCCGTCGTTGAGGGCGCTTGAGTTGCCGGCGGTGACCACCCCGCCCTTCTTGACCACCGGGCGGAGCCCGGCGAGCGCTTCGAGGCTGGTGTCGGCGCGGGGGCCCTCGTCGGCGTCGAAGTTGTAGGACCGCTTGCCCTCGTTGACCTGGACCGATACCAGTTCGGCGTCGAACCGTCCGGCCTTCGTGGCCGCCACCGCACGCTGGTGGGAGCGCAGCGCGAACGCGTCGGCGTCATCGCGGGTGATCCCGTCAAGCTCGGCCAGCTCCTCGGCCGTTTCCGGCATGGAGTAGGTCACCTTGTCCATGGCGGTGAACTCCGGGTTCGTGAACCGCCACCCGATGGAGGTGTCGAAGACGGCCCCCGGTCGAGCGTAGGCCTTGGCCGGCTTCTCCATCACCCAGGGCGCGCGGCTCATTGACTCGACCCCGCCCGCGACGACGACGTCGGCCGCCCCCGACTTGATTATTTGGGACGCCTGGATGATCGCCGAGAGCCCGGAGGCGCAGAGCCGGTTCACCGTGATGCCGGGCGTGGTGTCCGGGAAGCCGGCAAGGAGCGCGGCCATCCGGGCGACGTTGCGGTTCTCTTCTCCGGCGCCGTTGGCGTTGCCCAGGATCACCTCGTCGATGCCTCCGGGGTCCATGCCCGTCCGCCCCACCACTTCGCGGAGGACCAGCGCCGCCAGGTCGTCCGGCCGGACCGGGGAAAGCGCTCCGCCGTACCGGCCGACCGGAGTGCGCACTCCGCCCACGAGAAATGCTTCGGTCATGACTGCCTCCATGTCGCAGGGCCGGGTGGCCGGTGCACGGGTGGGCGGATCCGGAATTACCGACCGCTCGTTCTGTAAAGCTGTATCAAGAATTGCACGGCGGTTTTCCCCGGTCAACCGACGCGCCCCACCCCGGGGCCGGTACCGACGCGCCGAGCGCTGCCGGGGCACTGCCATGCAGGAATGGCCACCCCTGCCGCCGCCCGTCTTTTCCTTGTGCACCCGGCTCCGGACTTCCTACGCTGAGGGAAGTCGAGCAGCCGGCGCCTCCATCCTCCCGCCGGAGCGGAAACCAGAAGCCGGTGACCGGCGGCCCCCGGGCCGACCGGCGCCGCGGACCCGCCGCAAGGCGCAACCAAGGAAGTCCTGATGCACGTATCGGTAGCCGAGCAGAGCACCGCCCAGCTGGGCGGTCCCCTGAGCGTCCTGGTCCGCCAGAAGCGGGACCACGTGAAGCTCAATGCCCTCCTACAGGAGCTGGAGGGCACCCACGACCGGCAGCAGGGTGAGGTGCTCCGCCGCATCTACCGGCTGGTCTTCCCCCATGCCTTCGCTGAGGAGGCCGTACTGTGGCCCGTGATGCGGCGGGTTCTCCCGGACGGCGGCGACCTGACGCTTGAAGTGGAGCAGGAGCATCAGGAGGTCAACGAACTGGTCACCCGGCTCGAATCGCTTGAGGAGGGTGACCCAGAGCGCGGGCCCCTCCTGAACCGGCTGGTCGAAGTGCTCCGTGAGGATGTCCGGGATGAGGAGGACACGCTCCTTCCCCGCCTGCAGGAGCGGGTGGCGGTGAGCCGGCTCCGGCTGCTCGGGGTTGCCTGGGAGATCGTCCGCGGGACCGCTCCGACCCGGGCACACCCGGTCGTGGCCCGCCGGCCGCCGGGCAACGCCCTCGCCGCTGTCCCGCTGTCAGTGCTCGACCGGCTGCGGGACGCCGCCGACTTCGCCCTCCTGCGTGGGCCCCAGCCGCCCGCCGGCGCGCTCCAAAGGGCAAGCAGCGCCCTGCGGCGTGCCTCACACGCCGTCGAGCGGCTGCCCCTGTTCACGCGCGGCGAGGATCCCTCGACGTCCACCGCCCGCCGGTGACCATCGGCGCCGCGCGGGGGGTGCCTCCGCCTGGTCAGCGCCTGCGGGCCAGAAGGAACGCCTGGGCTGTCTTCTCGCCTTCCTGCGGCTCCCGCCGGGTTGAGGAAACCAGCGCAAACCCGTGCCGGGAAAACAGTCCGGTGAGGACCGCGGACCGAGGCTAGCCGGTGGAGCCTCGGACGCCGTAGCGCAGGAACACGACCCCGTTGCGGAACCGGCGTTCGTCGAGCAGCTCGAGATCAAGGCGCACCCCTGCGGGCAGGAACCGGGTGCCGCCGCCCACGACCACCGGGGAGATGAATTGGTGGATCTCGTCGACGAGCCCTTCGCTGACCGCTGCGGCTGCGAGGCCCGGTCCGCCCACCGCCAGATCCCGGGACGCCGCGGCCTTGAGGCGCCTCACGGACGCCGCGTCGAAGGTGCGCTCCAGCCGGGTCCGGGCACCGGCCACGGCAGGCAGCGTCCTGGAGTAGACGATCTTGTCCGTGCCCCGCCAGATGTCAGCGAAGTCGGCGACGGCGGCCGGGTGGCCGGCGGTCTCAAGGGTTTCCCAGGCGAGCATCACTTCATAGAGCCGCCGACCGTACAGGTGGGTTCCCACCCCCCGCTGGAGGTCGTTGATGAACGCGTGCACCTCCTCGTCGGGGACGCTCCAGTCGAAAGAGCCCGCCTCGTCGGCGACATACCCGTCAAGGGAGGTGATTCCCGTGAAAACCAGACGCGCCATGATCCCTCCGAGGCCGAGCACCGGTTGCCGTCATCCAGGACTCTACGGGCTCCTGCGGGCCCTGGCGAGGGCGGCGGCCACCGGCAGGCCACACCCATTGCGGGGCGATACGGACATGCAGACCGCCGGCATTTGAGGACGCGGGCTGTCCGCGGTTTCCTTCCGCCGGAGCCGGACCCGGCGCTACCGTGTCGGCATGGAACACAGTATTCAGATTTCTATCGACTGCGCGGACCCCCATACCCAGGCGGACTGGTGGGCCGAGACCCTGGGCTGGATCGTCGAACCGGTCGACGAGGGCTTTATCGACAAGATGCTCGCGGCCGGCTACGCCAAGGAGTCCGATGTCACTTCCCACAACGGCGCCCGCGTGTGGACGGGCGGGGCGGCGGTCTGCAGGGCCAGCGAACTGGAGCGCAAAGACCGGATGCGCCTGGTCTTCCAACCCGTTCCCGAACCGAAAAGCGTCAAAAACCGGGTGCACCTCGACATCCACCTGACCGGAACGGACAAGGACGACGCCCGGGAGGCCCTGGTGGCCCGCGGCGCCCGGTACCTCTACGAGGCAAGCCAGGGGCCCCTCGTCTGGTACACCATGACCGATCCGGAGGGCAACGAGTTCTGCATCTCCTGAGCCGCCGCGGCATGCCCGGCCGGTTGCGCGCCGTTAGACTCGGTTGGTGACATCCGATCTTCCCGTCCAGGTCTCCGACATCTTCGACCCGCAGCAGTGGCGCACCGTCTCGGGGTTCGACGACCTGACCGACCTGACCTACCACCGCCAGGTCCAGCGGGCCGTCGACGGCAGCGTGCTCAGGGACCTGCCCGCGGTGCGCATCGCCTTCAACCGACCCGAGGTCCGCAACGCCTTCCGCCCGGGGACCGTCGACGAGTTGTACCGCGCCCTCGACCACGCCCGCATGAGCCCTGACGTCGCCACGGTGCTGCTCACCGGCAACGGACCCTCGCCCAAGGACGGCGGCCACTCGTTCTGTTCCGGCGGCGACCAGCGCATCCGCGGCCGGGACGGGTACCGGTACGCGGAGGGCGAAACGAAGGAAAGCATCGACCCGGCCCGTGCCGGCCGGCTCCACATCCTCGAGGTCCAGCGGCTCATCCGCACCATGCCCAAGGTGGTGATCGCCGTCGTCAACGGGTGGGCGGCCGGCGGCGGCCACAGTCTGCACGTGGTGGCCGACCTGACCCTTGCCTCCCGCGAGCACGCCCGCTTCAAGCAGACCGACGCCACCGTGGGCAGCTTCGACGCCGGCTACGGTTCGGCCCTGCTTGCACGCCAGATCGGGCAGAAGAAGGCCCGCGAGATTTTCTTCCTGGCCCGGGAGTACTCGGCCGAGGACATGGTGGCCATGGGTGCGGTCAACGAGGCCGTCGACCACGCCGACCTGGAGCGCACGGCATTGGAGTACGCCGCCGACATCGCCCGGCAGAGCCCCCAGGCCATCCGGATGCTGAAGTTCGCCTTCAACCTCGCCGATGACGGCCTGGCCGGCCAGCAGGTCTTCGCCGGCGAGGCCACCCGGCTGGCCTACATGACCGACGAGGCGGTGGAGGGCAAGGAGGCTTTCCTCGCCAAACGCGACCCGGACTGGTCCGCCTTCCCCTACTACTTCTAGGACGCGCATGGAACTCCTGCCGATCTACACCCCTCCCGCGTTCGACCCGAAGGCACTGCTGAAGCCCCTGGCGGCCTCCCTTGCCGGCGAAGGACCGGCCGTGGCACCGCATGCCGCCCTCGGCCAGCAGTTCACCGGCGAGCTGCCCAATGACGAGATCGCCGCCGTGCTCAGCACCTCCGGCTCCACCGGAGCGCCGAAGAAGACGATGCTCAGCGTCGATGCGCTCGCCGCGTCCTCAATGGCGACGGCAATCGCGCTGGGCGCCGAGGGCCAGTGGCTGCTGACCCTGCCCGTACATCATGTCGCAGGCTTCCAGGTGCTCGTCCGGTCCCTGTACGCCGGGACGGAGCCCTGGGCCATGGACCCCGCCACTGCCTTCACTGCGGACGCGTTCACCTCCGCCGCGGGCGAGCTGACCGACCGCGTGCGGTTCACCTCCCTCGTGCCGACCCAGCTTCACCGGCTCCTTCAGGACCCCGCACCGCAGACTCTGGAGGCGCTCAAGCGGTTCAACGCGATCCTGCTGGGCGGCGCCCCGATCGGATCGGGCCTGCGCAGCGAAGCCCGCCGGCACGGCCTGAACATCGTGGAGACATACGGGATGAGCGAGACCTCGGGCGGATGCGTCTACGACGGGCAGCCCCTTGACGGCGTGGAGGTCCGCGAGGACGCCGGCCGGCTGTGGATCAGCGGCCCGGTGCTGGCGGAGGGCTACCTGGGCGACCCGGAGCTGACCGGCGAGCGGTTTGTCTTCAACTCGGGCCGGCGCTGGTTCCGGACGGACGACGCCGGAGCGCTCACGGCCGACGGCACCGTCGAGGTGCACGGGCGCCTCGACGACGTCATCGTGACCGGCGGCCTCAAGGTCTCCGCCGCCGTCGTCGCTGAGGTCATCGAAGGAATTACCGGGGTGAACCAGGCCCTCGTCCTGGGCATCACGAGTTCCGAGTGGGGCACCTCGGTGGCCGCCGCGGTGGTTGGCACCGTAGAGGCCGAGGTGGTGCGCCGGCACGTCGCCGAGGAACTCGGAGCCCACGCCGCACCCAAGACCGTCCTGACCCTCGAGGCGATGCCGCTGCTGCCGGGGGGCAAGCCGGACCGGCAGTCCGTCCGCGCGCTCCTCGAACAGCGGAACTCCTAGCGCCGGACACCGCGCAACCGTTTCGGGCCACCGGCCCGCCAGCACAACCAGTGAAGGAACACACCGTGGCGACTGCCGCTCAGTGGCTTGAAGGAGCCCGCCCCCGCACCCTGCCCATGGCCCTGGCGCCGGTGATTGCCGGCAGTGCCGCCGCGTTCGGGCTCGGCGGATTCCGGCCGCTCAACGCGGTGCTCGCCGCGGCAGTGGCGGTGCTGCTGCAGGTGGGCGTCAACTACGCCAACGACTACTCCGACGGCATCCGCGGCACCGACGACGCCCGGGTGGGTCCGCTGCGGCTCACCGGCTCCGGCGCCGCCCGGGCCCGTGACGTGAAGTACGCGGCGTTCGCCTGCTTCGCCCTCGCCATGGTGGCGGGCGCGGCCCTGATCATCCTGTCGCAGGCCTGGTTCCTCCTGCTGGTGGGCGTCGGCTGCATCGCGGCGGCCTGGGGCTACACGGGAGGCAAGAACCCCTACGGGTACCTGGGCCTCGGGGACGTGTTCGTCTTCGTCTTCTTCGGCCTCGTCGCAACCCTCGGCACCACCTACACGCAGGCAGGCCAGCTGAGCGGCCCGGCCTGGGTGGGGGCCATCAGCACCGGCCTGATCGCCATGGCACTGCTGATGGCGAACAATGTCCGCGATATTCCGACCGACCGCGAGGCCGGCAAGCTCACCCTGGCCGTGCGCCTGGGCGACACCCCGGCCCGGGTGAGCTACGTGATGATGCTGGCCGCGGCCGTCCTGCTGCCGCTGTTCCTCATCGACAACCACCCGTGGGTGCTCCTGGTGCTCCTGCTGGTCCCGGCAGGCCTGATGCCCAGCTGGCTGATGCTCAAGGGCAAGAAGCGGCGCAGCCTCATCCCGGTGCTCAAGCAGACGAGCCTGATCAACCTCGGCTTCAGCCTGCTGTTCGGCCTGGGCATCGTGCTCACCGAGGTCCTCGCCTAGGAGCGGGGAAACCTTCGGTCAGAGGTCGCGCGGCCTGCGGTCGGCGTTCACCGGGGCGTTGGGGTCGATGTGGTCCTCCGCGGCGGCGTCGTCCTTTTCCATGAAGTTGCTCGCCCGCGGGGCGCCGTCCTTGAAGCGGCGCTGCAGTGAGGCGCCCGCGGCGTCGCGCAGCGGGCGGAAGAACAGGTAGGTCACACACCAGGCGAGGATGGCGGCAACGACGGCGGAGAGAACCGCACCGAGCCCGAGAACCACGCAGATCACAAAGAAGACGACGACGAGCAGCAGGCGCAGGGCAGTGAATTTGAGGAAGGGCACCCTCCAAGTTTACTCGCCTACAATTGGGGTATGCCCCGCCTGTTGCTGTTCCTGGTGCTCCTTGGAGTCGCCGTCATCGTCTACGCGCTGATCGAATGCGCCATGACCCGATCCAGCGAGGTACGCAGTATCTCGAAACCCGCCTGGCTGATCACGATCCTGGTGGTGCCCCTCATCGGAGCCGGCCTGTGGTTCCTGTTCGGCAGGCCGCGGCCGACGCGCGGCACCCGCCCTCCCCGCCCGGCCCCGCGGCAGCCGACCGCACCCGATGACGATCCCCAGTTCCTGCAGAACCTTGAGACCCGGCGCCGGCAGCAGGCCCGCGAGCAGGAACTGAAGCGCAAGGAAGAGGAGCTCAAGGCCCGCGAAGCCCAATCAAAGGGCGGCGGGAAGATCGGCGGAACCACGACTCCCGCAGCGGGAACCCCCGCGGGCGGTGCCCCCGCCGGCGGCACCCCCTCGAACGGTACGGGTGATCCGGCTCCGGCCACCGATCCCGACGACGACGCCGATGAGACGGGCAGCACGGGCGCGCACCGGCCCAACAACCCGTAGCCCGCCTACTTCCTGGCCCGCGTCCTCCGGCCGCAGCCCCACACCGAAAAAGCCGCAGACAAAAAGCCGCACCCGCCCCTCGTGGTCAAACGAGCGGGCAGGTGCGGCTTTCTGTTGCGGTACCGTCTTGGCCTTCGGCGGCTTAGACGCCAGAGTAGCTGTGAAGCCCCGAGAAGTAGATGTTCACGATGGTGAAGTTGAAAACGATGCAGAGGTATCCGACGATCGAGAGCCAGGCCGCGCGGGTGCCCGTCCATCCCTTGGTGGCGCGGGCGTGCAGGTAGCCGGCGTACACGGTCCAGATCACGAAGGTCCAGACCTCCTTGGTGTCCCAGCCCCAGTACCGGCCCCAGGCCTCCTCGGCCCAGATGGCCCCGGCGATAAGGGTGAAGGTCCAGCCGACAAAGGCAATGGCGTTGAGGCGGTAGGAGAGGTTCTCCAGGCTGAGTGCCGGGGGGACCAACCGCATGAAGCCGGCCTTATCGGGCCCGCCGGCCGCGATGCGCGCCTCGCGGGAGGACTGGACCAGCTGCAGCACCGACATGGCGAAGGTGAGGGTGAACAGGGCCGAGGAGGCCACGGCGATGGAGACGTGCACGATGAGCCAGTAGCTCTGCAGCGCGGGAATGAGGTTGGCCACGGGGGTCGCGAACCCCACGGTTGCGGCGCAGAGCATGATGACCACGAGGCCCACCACGAAGGATCCGACGAACCGCAGGTCCTTGCGGGTCAGGGTGATCAGGAAGATCAGGGAGACGACGAGCGCACCGGTGGTGCAGAACTCGTACATGTTGCCCCACGGCACCCGGTCCGCGGCGATGCCGCGGGTGAGTACCGCGGCGGCATGGATGACGGTGGCGACCACGGTCAGCGCCACCGCGATCCGGGCCGAGGACCGGCGGGGGCCGGCGCTGTACTGCATGGAGGTGTCGGCCATGGCCGGGCCGGCGGATGCGGGCGCCGAGGCGCCGCCTCCGCGGGCGCCGGCGAGGACCGTTGCCCGCGCCGGGGCCTGGGCCTGGCCGGCGGCCAGGCGGGCCTCGACGGCACCGATGGTGCGGCTCGACTTCACCAGGTCGAGCACGAAGAAGATCAGCGCCACCACATAGGCGATGGAGGCCAGGAGCATGAAGAGCTCGCTGGTGGCGCCCAGTTCGGTATTAACGCTTTTCATTCGTTGTCCTTACCGTTGTCGCCGTCGGTCCCGGCGCCCGTTCCGGCGGCGGGAGCCCCGGCGGGCTGCAATTGATTTTCCCCTGCTTTGTCCTGGTGCGCCAGCCAGTGGCCGGCCAGCAGCTTCTCCACCGCGGCACCCTCCGCGGGGAGCCTCGGGTCCTCGCCGCGGGCCAGCAGCCCGTACTCAATGAGGACCCGCCCGTCCGGGTGCTCTCCGGTGCGCACCCAGACGCGCCGCCGGCCGATGAACAGTGAGGCGCTCAGGCCCGCGAGGGCGAGGACCGAAAAGACCAGCGCCCCGAGCTGGGCCGGGTCGTGGTGGATGTCCACGGCGATGTAGCGCTTCAGCCCGTCGAAGGTGATGGACCCCTTCCCCTCGGGCAGGTCGTAGGTCTCACCGAGGCCCAGGACGATGCCGCCGTTGTCGCTGTTGCGGCTGTTCAGCTCCGTCAGGTTCTCGGTGTCCAGGACGTAGACGTTCTTCGGTTCCCCGCCGTCGAGGCCGAGGTCCCCGGCGTAGGAGTTGAGGTTGAGCTGCGGGTTGAACGGGTCGGGGTCGCGGGAGAAGGAGACGCCCTGTTCGTCGACGAAGGCGGTCGGGAGGAAGAACCCGACGAATCCGAGCTGTTCCGGCCGGGCATCCGGAGCCTTGATCACTGCCAGGGAGGTGTAGAGCCCGTCGGAGGGGATGGTGACCACCGGTCCCTGCACGGCGATGTTCCCCTCGCCGTCGCGGACGGTGATCACGGGGGCGTAGCCGTTGCCGACCAGGTACACGCTCGTGCCGCCGATGTCGATGGGGGCATTGACCTTGAGGATCTGCTTTTTGGGCTCGGCGTCGGGTCCGTCCTGGGTGGTCAGGCTCGCGGTGAAGTCAAGGGGCTGGCCGTAGTGGCTCTCCTGCGCCCGGTCGAACTGCACGTCGAAGGCGTCGAGGCGGATCGAGTAGGGCTCGAGCTGGTCATCGGAGAAGTTCGTGCCGGGGGTGAACGCGTCGTAGCCGACCAGGGTGTTCACGAAGGTGTCCCCCTCGACGATCACCTTCTGGCCGTTGTAGCCGAACAGGCCTCCCACGGCGACGCTCACCAGCACGCCGATCAGGGAGCTGTGGAAGACGAGGTTGCCGAGTTCCTTGCTGAAGCCGCGCTCGGCCGCCACCGACGGCCGGTCGCCGTCCACGTCGCGCACGTCGACGCGGTAGCCGCGCTTTTTCAGGAGCGCGGCGGCGTCGGTCGCCGCGGAGGCAGGGGTGATGGCGGCACCGGACGTCCGCGCGGCGGGGATCTCCAGGGTGCCGTAGACCGGCATGCGCGAGAGCCGCCGCGGGGTGGCCGGCGGCTTGGCCCGGACGGCCCTGGCGTGGGCGATGGCGCGCGGAGTCACGCAGCCGATGAGGGAGATGAACAGCAGCAGGTAGATGGAGGAGAACCACACCGAGGAGTACACGTCGAACAGCTGGAACCAGTCGAGGATGGGTCCGCTGTCCGGGTGGTCCTGGAGGTAGGTGGTGACGACGGCCGGATTCGCCGACCGCTGGGGGAAGAGCGATCCGGGAACTGCGGCCACGGCCAGGAGCAGCAGCAGGAACAACGCGATGCGCATGCTGGTCAGCTGCTTCCACGCCCACCGCAGGGTTCCGGTGAATCCGAGCGCGGGCAGGGCGGCGTCGGGCTTGATGCCCTCGGTGCGTGCCGTGTCCTTGTTCAACGTGACCTGCTTCTCGTGGGGTTCGCTTTTCTGCATGCTGCTGTAGGCGGCTTAGATGGGAAGGACCACATTGCTGACCAGCAGATCCTGGATGCTGGTGATCCAGCTGTTCCAGATACCGGTGACCATCAACCCTCCCACAAGGATGAGCAGGCCGCCGCCGGAGCGCTGCAGGATCAGCCGGTTGCGCCGGAAGAACCGCAGTGCGCCCATCCCCCGCCGGATGCCCAGGGCAATGAAGAGGAAGGGCAGGCCCAGCCCCAGGCAGTACACGAAGGTGAGAACGGCGCCCCGGAGCGCGCTCGCGTCGTCGCCGGAGATCGCCAGGAGCTGGACGGCGCCGAGGGTCGGACCGATGCATGGGGCCCACCCCAGCCCGAAGGTCATCCCCAGCAGGGGCGCACCCCACAGGCCGGCAGGGACGCGGGCGTGGAGCCGGCTTTCCCGCTGGAACAGGGCGAAGCCGCCGAGGAAGACGATCCCCAGCAGGATCACCACAATGCCCAGCAGCTGGATCAGCCAGTCCTGCGAGACCTTCAGCCAGGCTCCCAGCTGGCCGAACAGCGTGCCGTAGGCCATGAAGACCGCGGAGAAGCCGAGGACGAACAGGGCAATGCCGGCGAACATGCGGCCGCGTTTCTGCTGCTCGAGGTCCACGCCGGTCAGCCCGGTCACGTAGCCCAGGTAACCCGGTACGAGGGGCAGCACGCAGGGCGAGGCGAAGGAGACGAGCCCGGCCAGCAGGGCGACCGGGAGGGCGAGGAGCATCGACCCGCTCAGCACGGCATCGGCAAAGGCGTTTCCGGAGGCCAGGGCGGGCCCCACAGTCGCGGCCAGTGCCGGGGTCATGGTGCCTTACTCCCCGAGCGCATCGCGGACGAGGGCCTTGAGCGTGCTCTTTTCGGCCAGTCCGAGGATCCGCGCGGACACCCGGCCCTCCTTGTCCAGAACCAGCGTGGTGGGCACCGCCTGCGGGGGGACGTAGCTCGTCATCGCCAGCAGGACGCCGCCGTCCTTGTCGTTGAAACTCGGGTAGGGAATCTCGAAGTTCCGCTCGAAGGCCTCCGCGGTCGCCCGCTCGTCGCGGATGTTGACGCCGTAGAACTGCGCCCCCTGCGGCCCGAATTCATCCGAGAGCGCGACGAGGTCCGGGGCCTCCTTGCGGCACGGGGCGCACGCGGCGTACCAGAAGTTCAGCACGGTCACCTTCCCCGCCCAGTCGGAGCTTGCCACCTGGGTGCCGTCGAAAAGCTTCCCGGAGAGGTCGACGGGTTTCCCCCGGTCGGAGGCTGCGTACTCGGTGACCGAGCCATCCCCGGCAATGTAGTTCTTGTTGTCCCCGGCGGCGGCCTGCTGGGCCAGCGGATCGTCCGCCGCGCAGCCGGCGAGGCCGAGCGCCATGGAGACGCCAAGGACCGCGGCGGCGCGGAACGCGGACCACGGGCGGCGGGCCAAGGCGGGGTTTGGAGGTTTCACGGCTTCTTCCAGATATTTCTACAGCGTGTAGTAATTCTACTACGCTCCCGGAATGTTCGCCGCTCCGGGCAGCAGGTCGGCGCACGGCTCCTCGTAACGGACGCGGGTGATGTCGCTGCCGGAGAAATCGAGCGAGGTGACCGAGGTCAGGGTGCATTCGCGCTGCCTGGGGTCATGCCAGAGGCGGCGGTGCTCGGCCGCCAGCCGTGTCACCCAGATGGGCAGCTGGTGGCTGACGAGGACCGCCTCGACCGGGCCGTCCACGCCGGCTCCCAGTTCCAGGGCTCGGGTACGGGCGAACTGGACGGCGGCCATGACGCGCTCGACCTGGCGGGAGTACGGCTCCCCCCAGGAGGGGCGGAAGGGGTTGGTCAGCAGGGGCCAGTACCGGGGATTCCGCAGCCTGCTCTTCACCCTCGACATTCCCTCGAACCGGTTTTCGGCCTCAAGGATGCGCTCCTCGGTATGCACGGGCAGGCCCAGGGCCGTCCCGAGCGGCTGCGCCGTCTCCTGGGCCCGGACCAGCGGGGAGGCCGCGAGGTAGACGATGTTCGCACCATCGCTGCGCCGCTTTTCGAAGTGGGCGGCCATCTGGTCGGCCATCCGGCGTCCCAGTTCGGACAGGTGAAACTCGGGGAGGCGTCCGTAGAGGACGCCCTCAGGGTTGTGGACCTCACCGTGGCGCACCAGGTGGACGGTTGCAAGGGGCATCTGCCTAGTTTCTCAGAGTTCGGCCACCGGACTAAATCCGGACATCCCGTCCCGGCACGGCAGACGCCGAAGCCTCGGAGGGCGCCCCGGGACCGGACCGGGACCCCCCGAGGAATAAAACATGCAAAAACATGTTTACATAGTCATAAGCTTTCCGCTTCCATCAAGGAGAAACATTCATGAGCATCCCCACAGGCCTCACCACCGGCACCTGGTCCTTCGACCCGGCTCACAGCGAGATCGGCTTCACCGTTCGCCACGCCGGCATCAGCAAGGTCCGCGGCAGCTTCGCAGACGTCGACGCCACCATGGTCGTCGGTTCTTCGCTCGAGGATTCAAAGGTCACCGCCACCATCAAGACCGTGTCCTTCCAGTCCGGTGACGAAAACCGCGACGCCCACGTGCGCAGCGCCGACTTCTTCGACGCCGAGGTTTTCCCGGAGATGACCTTCACTTCCACCTCCGTCGAGACCAAGGGTGAAACCTACAAGATCGCCGGGGATCTCACGATCCGCGGCATCACCCAGCCTGTGGTCCTTGACGCCGAGTTCAACGGCGTCGCTGTCGATCCCTTCGGCGCCACCCGCGCAGGCATTTCCGGCCAGACCACGATCTCCCGCAAGGACTTCGGCCTGACCTGGAACGCCGCCCTCGAAGCCGGCGGCGTACTTGTCGGTGACAAGGTCACCATCTCGGTTGACGCCGCCTTCGTGGCACCTTCGGCCAACTGATTCACTCCGACCGGGGCCATCCACCCGGCTGACACTGCGCCGCCGGCGGGCCTTCGGGAACGCCGGCGGCGCACTGCGTTCGGCTCCGTTCGCGCCGCGGCCGGAACGGCGGTGCCGAAGCGCCGGGCGCGCCCGGATCAAACCCTCGATTCTGCCGGTCAGCGCGGTAGTGTGAACGCAAGATCCGGCGCGCCGCGAAACGGCAGGTGCCGGCTTGTCCTACCCTGCACGCCTGACGAACGGATGCGGCAATGAGCACACCTGACGAGAACCCGGACGCGCCACGGTACGGCCAGAACGAGGGCCAACCGCGGTACGGGCAGAACCCGACGCCGTCCCCCGGGCAGAACCCCCCTCCTGCCTACGGGCAGAACTCCCCGCCCGCTTACGGGCAGAATGCTCCGCAGTCCTACGGTCAGAATTCTCCGGCCTCCCCCGGACAGCAGGGCTATGGGCAGCAGCCGTACGGCTACCAGTCGGCCCAGCCCTCCGGCTACGCGTACCCGGGCTCCGCCTCGATGCCCGCCACCGCCAAGGGCCCCGCACCCCAGCGGGTCGTCCTGGCCTTCTGGCTCATCATCGCGGCGGCCGCCCTCGGGCTCATCAGCACGATCGTCAGCTCGCTCGATCCCCTGGCCACCCTGACCCCGGAACAGCTTGAGCAGTTCGAAGGCTCAGGGGTCTCCCCCGAGTCCGTCAGCGGGATCGCCACCACTGTCGGAATCGTCGTCGGGCTCCTGTTCGCCGCCCTCTATGTTCTGCTCGCGTTCATGATCCGCAAGGGAAAGAACTGGGCTCGCATCACGCTGACCGTCCTGGCCGCCCTGTCCGTCCTCGGGTTCCTCTTCGGCCTCGCAGGCGGCACCCCGGTCGGCATCCTGTCGACCCTCGTGCTGATCCTCGTCGTCGCCGGCGTCGTCCTGTGCTACCTGAAGCCCGCGGCCGAGTACTTCAAGCGCGCCGCTCCGCGCTACTGAAAGCCGCCGCTTACTGCGCCGAGCGGGCGTCGGTGATCGACTCGATCACCGCGTCCTGCGCCCGCTGGGCGTGGTAGGCAAGAATCTGCAGCTCCGTTGACATGTCGACCTTCCGCAGCTGGACGTGCGGAGGCACCTGGAGCACCACGGGGGCAAAGCTGAGGATGCTGGTGATCCCGCTCGCCACCAGGCGGTCGCAAAGCTGTTGCGCGACCGGCGCCGGCACGGCGAGGACCGCCATGTTCGCCCGGGTCCGTTCCAGGACCGCCTCAAGGTCGTCGATGGCGCTCACCCGCAGCCAGCCGACCTCCGATCCGACAACTATCTTGTCGGCGTCGAACAACGCGACGATCTCAAACCCGCGCGAGGCAAATCCGGAATAGCCCGCCAGCGCCCGGCCCAGGTTGCCGACGCCGATGATGGCCACCCGCCAGTCGAGGGTGAGACCCAGTGCGGTGGAAATCTGGCGGTTCAGGTACTGCACGTCGTAGCCGACACCCCGGGTGCCGTAGGAACCGAGGTAGGAAAGATCCTTGCGCAAAATCGCCGAATTGACTCCGGCGGCGTCCGCGAGGACCTCGGAGGAGACCCGTTCGATCCCGTCGGCCAGGAGCGAGTTCAGTGCCCTCAGGTAGATGGTGAGGCGGGTCAGGGACGCCGGCGGAATGCGGCGCCCGCCATCGGCGCTCACCGAATGAAGCTCTGGCGTCTCTGGCGTCGTCACTGTAATCTGCTCCGTTGCATCAGGTGGCCCACCGAAGCGGCGCCCGTTCCGGCCGGCGCCCCCAAAGCCCCGACTCGAAATCTCTTCAACTCTATGCCGCAGCGGCCGGGCCCACCAAGTGCGGGCTTCGCCGGGTGGAAGGGGCCTCAGAGCGGGAGCGGGTGCTCGAGCACTCCCGCGGGCGTCCCCCGGCCGGAGAGGATCCGGCAGCAGTCAATGGCATCGATTTCCAGGGGTGCGCTCCCGTCGTCGGCCCGGACGAAGGTACCGCCGGCCGGACCGGTCAGTCGAAGGTGGAACGGGTCGGCGTGGAGGGTTGCCCATTCCGCAATGATGTCTTCGACGATGCGCCCGTCGTGTTCCCGCGTCGGGTTGAGCGGCCGGTCGGTCGCCCGGGCAATGTCGATGCGGTGCATCCAGACGTCGCGGGTGAACCCGATGTCGAAGAGGTAGCTCAGCGGCTGCCAGCCGAAGTCGACGCCGGCCATGCTGCCCAGGGGCAGCAGCCGAAGCCTTCCAATGGCGCCGGGCAGCCGCCTCCGGGACCTGAGCGCGGCGTCGGCCGCACTGGCCCACCGCGCTGGGATGTCGGGGGCGTGAAGGTCCCGCCGAGCCTGAAGCTGGGCCTCATTCAGTCCGTCCACCCAGTGCTGGCCGCCGATCTGCGCGGTGAGCCTGCGGCCCCGCACCGCCTGGCGCAGGAACTCGCGGGGTGAGGCCTGTGCCTCGGCGGTGGCTATGACATGCACGGCCACATCCCGCACCGTCCAGCGGGCGCAGTCGGTCCCCCGATTCCAGTCCCCGGCGCTGAGCTGCTGGAGGAGGGAATGGAACCGCTGATTTTCCTCAGCTGCCAGCCGCATAGCCTCGTGGTGCCCAATGCGGGCGATTTCGGCCACCGGGGTGGGAGGGCGATCCTCGGTCATGGCGCATCCCTGCCTTCGCTTCCGTCGGGTCCGGTGGGCTCCGGGGCTCGGTTGCGCCGAAGCCTGAACGCTGCAGCTTAAGCGTAGGACTGCCGGTCCCGGTGCAACAGGCTTCCCTGCCACACGCCAGGGGTTTCCTCCACCCCGGAAGGGCGGCGGAGCCCCTCCGCCGCCCTGGGTCTCCGGGGCGGCCAACCGGGCTGGATGCTCGCCGACCGGATCGGTTCAGGGCCGCAGCAGGCGCCGCAGGCGCTCTTCGTCGATCCTCCAGAAGTCACGCTGGATGCCATCGATCATCAGGACGGGCAGTTCCTCGGCGAACCTCTCAAGCAGTTCGGGCGCGTCCGTGACGGAACGTTCCCGCCAGCGCAGGCCGAGTGAGGCGGTGACCCGTTCCACCACAGCGCGCGCATCCTCGCACAGGTGGCACTGCGGTTTCGTCACGAGCACGACATCGGGCGGCGGGCCTTGGGGCTGGGTGTTCATCCCTTCAACCTACCCGCCGCGGCCCACGGACGCCGGGCACCGCATGTGGCTAGACTTTCACCATGCGCGGCACCACCGGGAAGGACCTTCCCTTCCCCCTGGATACGCCCGGCACCCCCGGGTCGGCGGCCTTTTTCGATGTGGACAACACGCTCATGCGCGGCGCCAGCCTGTTCCATGTGGCGCGGAAGATGTATCAGCGCCGTGCGTTCACCCTCCGCTTCGCCGCGGGCCTGGCGTGGAAGCAGATCCGGTTCGTGCTGCGCGGCGAGACCATGACCGACGTCAACTCGGTGCGCGACGCCGCGCTCGCCTTCGCCATCGGGATCGCCCATGCGGACATCCTTGCCCTCGGCGAGGAGGTCTACGACGAGATGATCGCCTCCAAGATCTGGCCCGGGGCCCGGGCCCTGACGGACCAGCACCTGGCCGCCGGGCGGAAGGTGTGGCTGGTGACCGGCACGCCGGTCGAGGTGGCCAGCGTCATCGCCAATCGGCTCGGGCTCACCGGCGCCCTCGGCACGGTCGGGGAGGTGGCCGACGGCCTGTACACGGGACGCCTGGTCGGGGAGTTCCTCCACGGCGCGGCCAAGGCCGCCGCGGTGAAGGAGCTGGCGGCACGGGACAACCTGGACCTTGACCGCTGCTGGGCCTACAGCGACTCCTTCAACGACGTCCCGCTGCTGAGCAGCGTGGGCCACCCGGTCGCGATCAACCCCGACTCCCGGCTGCGCCGGCACGCGCGGGCGAACAACTGGCCGGTGTTCGACTTCCGCAGCGGCCGCCGCGCCGCGACCATGGGCCTCAAGGCGGCGACTGGAGTGGGAGCCGTCTATGGAATGTGGCGGGGGTTCGTGAAACTGCGGGACCGCTGACACCGCCGCTCGCCGGGCTGCGCCGTGAGCCACGCCGCCGTTAACCACGTCCGGCCCACCGCTCCAACCTGGGGTTGGGGCTGCGGACCGGGAAAACTGGAAGGGGAGCCGCCGGACGGCGGCCCTCCAGCTGTGGAGCAGAAGGGCAGTGCCCTACTTCTTGTTGCGGCGCTGGTGGCGGGTCTTGCGAAGCAGTTTGCGGTGCTTCTTCTTGGCCATACGCTTGCGGCGCTTCTTGATTACTGAACCCACAGAGTCCTCACAAACTTAATAGGAATCCAGGCGGCTGTCTCCGCTGCGAAAACAGCGCAGGACCGCCCGGAGCTGACATGGGCTCGCCCGAACCGGCGGGCCCGGTAAAACCGGTAGTTGCGCGGCAGCTAACGACCGCGCAAAACGTTCCTTAACAGGGTACAGGCAATTGGTGCCGCCCCCGACCGGCGGTTAGGCGGTGGCCGGCTGCCCGTCGACCTGCGCGTGGCGGAGGTAATCGGCGACGGCCGATTCGGGAACCCGGTAGGAGCGCCCAAACTGGACGGCCGGCAGTTCCCCTGAATGAACGAGTCGGTAGACGGTCATTTTTGACACCCGCATGACGTCGGCGACTTCCGCCACCGTCAAGAACTGCACATCCGAGAAGTTCCCGTCTGCCATCTCACCACTATTCCTTTACTTGAAGGCTTCCCACCCTGAGACCGGCATTCGAACTGATGCCGGATGCGCGCGATCGATACGCCGCCTCGAAGCATGAGGATTTCTGCCTAGGACGGTACTCTAGTGGCAGCTGTGACAAAAGTGAAAGCCCCTGTGGTAGAGAGGCTCCTTAACCCCACGGGCGAAGGCCAGCCGGGTGCAGAAAGGCGGTCCATCGGCGGGCGCATCGGGCGCACGCTACCGCTCGTGGTCCTTCCGGCGCCGCAGCTGGGAGATCAGATCGGCCGCCCGTTCGGCCGCGCGGCCCATGGTCCTGCCGATCTGCTGCTGCCGGGTCGCCTCCGCCGCGGCCCGCGGTGATCCGGCAGGCGCGAGCGCCGCCGCCGCAAGGACACCCGTGGCCGGGACCTCGGCACCGGCCTGCACCTCCTCTGCGGGGACAGGAGCCGCCGGTTCGGTGGGGGCGGTACCGGGGACGGCGGAGGGAACCGGCGCCTCGGGGGCGGCCTCCGCCGGGCCCGCCGTGAAACCGGCGATCCAGTCCTGCACCGTAAGCAGGGGTGAGGATTCGAGCGAATAGAAGCGTTTCTGGCCCTGCGCCCGCATGGTGACCAGGCCGGCTTCGCGCAGTACCTTGAGGTGCTTTGACACTGTCGGCTGGCTCACGCCGAGCTCTCCAACCAGCTGCCCCACCGATTTCCCCTCGGCGCGCAGCAGCTCGAGGATGTCCCGCCGCGTGCGCTCGGCGATGACTGCAAACACGTCGTCGATACCCATTACTTCACCCTAGCGATATATGCCGCCGACGGCATCCCGACCCGCTGCAGTGCCTCAGTCGAACCACGGGTCGAGCCCGTGCAGCGGGAACACGGCCCTGCGGGTGGCCATGACCGTGCGGTCGAGGTCGTCGCCGGGATCGTAGCCCACTTCCCAGGACCGCCACCAGGTGTCGGCGCCGTCTCCCATCAGGGCCGGCGGGGTGGATCCGTAGCGTTCGCGCACATAGTCCCGCCACGCCGGTGGCACCGGGGTGGACGGCCCGACCGCGGCTCCCGCCGCCACTGCAATAAGCAGGCTCCAGGAGCGGGGCACCACGTTCGCGAGGTTGTATCCGCCGCCGCCGGTGGAGATCCACCGCCCGCCGCACAGGCGCTCCGCAAGGTCCCGGGCACCAAGCATCATCGCGTGCTGGGCGTCGACGCTGAGCCTCAAATTCGTTAGCGGATCGGCAAGGTGGGAATCGCATCCGTGCTGGCTGACGATAACCTCGGGCGCGAACACCTCGGCCAACTGGGGCACGACGGCGTGGAACGCCCGCAGGACGGCCGCGTCGCCGGCGGAGGTCGGAAGGGCAACGTTGACCGCGGTGCCCTCGGCGCCGGGGCCGCCGGTCTCATTCGCGAAGCCGGTTCCGGGAAACAGGCTCATCCCCGTCTCGTGCAGGGAGATGGTCATGACCCGCGGCTCGTTCCAGAAGATGCTCTGGGTGCCGTCCCCGTGATGGGCGTCAACATCGAGGTAGAGCACCCGCGCGACCCCTGAGTCGAGGAGCCGCTGGATGCACGCGGCGGCGTCGTTGTAGATACAGAAGCCGCTGGCCGCCGAGCGCGCCGCGTGGTGCATGCCGCCGCCGAAGTTCACGGCGTGGAGCGCGGTGCCGGCGACGACGGCGTCGGCCGCGGCCAGCGAGCCGCCGACCAGCCGGGCACTGGCCTCGTGCATCCCGGCGAAGCCCGGGGTGTCGGCGGTACCCAGGCCGAACTCGGGGCGCGCGGTGTCCGGGTCGGCGCTCACCGCGCGCACCCCGGCGATGTACGCGGGGCTGTGCACCGTCGCCAGTTCGGCGTCGGCGGCCACGAACGGGGGCACCACCGACACGGTGGGGAGGTCGAGCAGTCCGACCTCACGCGCCAGCCGGGCCGTCAGCGCGAGCCGGGCCGGATTCATCGGGTGATGCGGGCCGAAGTTGTAGGCGAGCATCTCATCGTCCCAGACGACGTGTGTCCGGGGCGCGGGCGCGGAGGAATTAGACATCGCCCTCAGGCTACGCGATGCCCCGAACTTCGGCCACGAAGCGGGGGTGAAAGTGATTTACTACTTCAAGGACAACATTCGGGCCGCTGCGGCGGCATCAACAGCAACGGGGCATGCGGCGTCAATGATTACTCAGCAGCCTCCGTGGCTGAGGGAAGATCGGAGCGGGCTCGCGCGCATCCTGGCGCGCCTGCGGGACTTCCTTGACGGGTTCGCCAACAGCTCGCCAGCCCGCCTGGCCCTGACCATCTTCGTCGCCGTCATCCTCCTGTTCACGGGGCTCCTGAGCATGCCGGTGGCCTCCTCGGACAGGACCGCCACCCCGCTTCATGACGCGCTGTTCACGGCGGTCTCCGCGGTGTGCGTGACCGGGCTGACGGTCGTCTCGACGGCCACCCACTGGTCCTTTCTGGGGCAGCTGATCATCCTGCTCGGCATCTTCATCGGCGGTCTGGGCACCCTTACCCTGGCCTCCCTGCTGGCCCTGGTGGTGAGTAAACGCCTGGGCGTGCGCGGGAAGCTCATCGCCCAGGAGGCGCTCAACAACGCCGGCCGGCTCGGGGAGATCGGCACTCTGCTGCGCATCGTCATCACCACCTCCGTGGTGATCGAACTCGTGCTCGCCCTGGCCATGATCCCCCGGTTCATCATCCTCGGGGAACCACTGGGCCAGGCCGTGTGGCACGGTATTTTCTACTCCATCTCGGCCTTCAACAACGCCGGGTTCACCCCGCACTCCGACGGGCTGGTGCCCTACCAGACCGACCTGTGGATTCTGGTCCCGCTGATGGTGGGGGTGTTCCTCGGCAGCCTCGGCTTCCCCGTCATGATGGTTCTGCTCCAGACCCGCTGGCGGTACCGGAAGTGGAACCTCCACACCAAGCTGACCATCGTGGTGTCGCTGATCCTGCTGGGAGTGGGCACGCTGGCCTGGGGCGCCCTCGAGTGGTCCAACGCCGACACGATCGGCGGCCTCAGCGCCAGCGACAAGCTCATCCATGCGGCGTTCGCCTCAGTCATGACCCGTTCGGGCGGATTCAACCTCGTCGACCAGGCGGAAATGGACTCCACCACGATGCTCCTGACCGACGCGCTCATGTTCGCCGGCGGCGGATCCGCCTCCACCGGCGGCGGGATCCGCGTGACGACCATCGCCGTCCTGTTCCTGGCCATCGTCGCCGAGGCACGGGGCGACAGCGATGTGCGGGCCTGGGGGCGGACCATCCCGCAGGGCACCCTCCGGGTGGCGATTTCGGTGGTCTTCATGGGCGCTACGGTGGTGCTGCTCGGCACCGGGGTCATCCTCGCCATCTCGGGCGAAGGCTTGAACCGGGTCCTGTTCGAGGTCATCTCGGCCTTCGCCACCTGCGGGCTGAGCACCAACCTCAGCGCGGAGCTCCCGCCCGCGGGCAAGTACGTGCTCGCGGCTTTGATGTTCGCGGGCCGGATGGGCACAATTACCCTTGCCTCCGCCCTGGCCCTGCGCCAGCGCAGCACTTTGTACCACTACCCCGAAGAAAGGCCGATCATTGGCTGACAGACCAGCACACAACGCCCCGGTCCTGGTGATCGGTCTTGGCCGGTTTGGCGCCGCAACGGCCGAGCAGCTTGTCAAGCAGGGGCGCGAAGTCCTGGCCATCGAGCGGGACGGGCAGCTGGTGCAGAAGTTCGCCGGAACCCTCACCCACGTCGTCGAGGCGGACGCCACCAACCTCGATGCGCTGCGCCAGCTGGGAGCGCAGGAGTTCACCGCCGCCGTCGTCGGCGTGGGCACCTCCATCGAGTCCAGCGTGCTGATCACCGCCAACCTCGTGGACCTGGGCATCGACCACCTGTGGGTGAAGGCGATCACCCCGTCGCACGGGAAGATCCTCAAGCGCATCGGCGCCAACCACGTCATTTACCCCGAGGCCGACGCCGGGCAGCGCGCTGCCCACCTGGTGGGCGGCCGGATGCTCGACTTCATCGAGTTCGACGACGGCTTCGCGATCGTGAAGATGTACCCGCCCAAGGAGACCCAGGGGTTCACCCTCGCCGAGTCCTCGGTGCGCTCCAAGTACGGGGTCACCATCGTCGGGGTGAAGTCCCCGGGCGAGGACTTCACGTACGCGCAGGCCAACACCAAGGTCTCGGGGCGGGACATGCTGATCGTCTCGGGCCACGTGGACCTGCTCGAACGCTTCGCCGCCCGCCCCTAGGCGCTGCAGCCCCGTAGCATCCGCCCGCGGGGGCGCGCCTCAACTGCCGCCGAGTTCCCGGGTGATTTCGGCGGCGCGCTCGGTGGCGGCACGGGCGCCGCGCGCCACGATCTCGGCCAGGCCCTCCCGGTCGAAGGTCTCGACGGCGCTCTGCGTGGTTCCGTTCGGGCTGGTCACGGCGCGGCGCAGGGCTGCGGCGTCGGCGCCGTCCTCGGCGAGCATGAAGCCCGCCCCGGCGACGGTTTGATTGGCGATCAGCCGTGCCAGGTCCGGTTCGAGGCCCAGCCGCTCCCCCGCCGCGGCCATCGCCTCGGCCAGGTAGAAGGCATACGCCGGCCCGGAGCCGCTGACCGCCGAGAGCGCGTCCACCTGCTCCTCCGGGATCTCCACCACGGTTCCGGCCGCGGAAAGGAGGTCCCTGGCCGTCCGCAGGTACTCCGGGCCCGCGGACGCGCCGGCGGAGATGGACAGGACGCCCCGGCCCAGCCGGGAGGGCGTGTTGGGCATGGTGCGGATGACAGGCTGCCCGGCCGGCAGCACCGATTCGATCATTGCCGTGGTCACGGCCGCGGCCACGCTGAGGACCAGGGTGTCCGGCCGCAGGGACGGGCCGATCTCCCGGGCCAGGGGCAGCACGCCGGCGGGCTTGACCCCGACGACGACGACGTCCGCCGCGGCGGACGCCTCCTGGTTGGCCTCGGGGTTGTCCTCCGCGGCAAGGACCTCAATGCCGTACCGGTCCCGGAGCTCCTGGGCCCGGTCGGGACGCCGCACGGTCGCCGTGACGCTTGAGGGGTCGCGGCCCGCGGAGAGCAGCCCGCCGAGGATCGCCTCGTTCATCGATCCGGTGCCAAGGAAGGAAAGGTGAAGGGAAGTTTCGCTCATGGATCAATCCTGCCACGGGCGACTCACAGCGTTCTCCCAGCATTTTCGCCGGGGAGTCACATGATGCGCCGGTAACGTTCTATTCACCTCATGAAGGTGCGAGTGATGAGGGCCGGATTCTCCTGATCCGGTCCGGCGCCGCTGGCAGGCCACGTGTTCCCCCAGTACCTGGCCACGCCGGCGGCGTCACTGCGTTAACGGCCGGATCGCCCGCTTGTTCTCCCCGCGGCCGGAGGTTTTTGCACGGCGGCCGCCGTGCCTCCCGGCGGCCCGGGTGCTTCCGCGGTCAGTGGCCCAGGTTCTCCCGCGCGAAGGAGAGCGTCTCGGCGAGCCACTCCTCGCGCTCGCCCGCCCCGCGGGCCCTGCGCGTACTGACCTCGACCGCCACGACGCCGTCCCAGTCCGAGTCCCTCAGGTGCTGCAGCGCCTCGGCGCAGCGCTGCTCCCCCTGGCCGGGGACGAGGTGTTCGTCCTTGCCGTTGGCCGTGCCGTCGGTGAGGTGGACATGGGAGAGCCGCTCCCCCAGGCCCCGGATCTCCTCGAAGGAATCCATTCCCGCGATCGCCGCGTGGGAGAAGTCCCAGGTGACCGCGTCGTAGGGCTCCGGGATCGGGTTCCAGTGCGGGAGGTACGCCTTCGCCTCCCTCCCCCGGACCTTCCACGGGTACATGTTCTCCACGGCGATCTTGATTCCGTATTCGTCCGTCACCCGGCGGATCCCCTCCGCGAAGTTTTCGGCATAGCCGCTCTGCCAGCGGAACGGCGGATGCACGACAACGGTCTTCGCGCCCACCTCGGCGGCCATCGCCGCTGACATCTCGATCTTCGTCCATGCCCGTCCCCACACCTGCTGGGTCAGCAGGAGTGTCGGGGCGTGGATGGCGAGGATCGGCTGGTCGTAGCGGGCGCTCAGGCCGCGCAGCAGGTCCGGGTTCTGGCTGGTGGAGTTGTTGGTCACCATGACCTCCACGCCGTCGTACCCGAGATCCTGCGCCATGGCGAAGGCGTCGTGCACCGACAGCGGGTACACCGAGGCGCTGGAGAGCGCTACGGGGATCGGGGACGGGGATGCCTCGGGGAGCGTCATCTAGACCGCCCCGCCCGACGGGTGCGCCGCGCCAGTGTCCAGCCCGCCTGTCCGCATTCTTCCGCCATCCGTCGAGCCACTCATCCTGTTCATCGGGGCACCCCGCGGCACACCCGTGCCGCGACAGGCTACTTCCCCGCCGCTACCTTGCGCTTGGCCGGGGCGCGCCGGGTCGTCTTCTTGGGAGCCGGCCCCTTGGCCCGCTTCTCCGCCAGCATGTCGATCGCCTGTTCCCGGCTGAGCTCCTCGAGAGCCATCGAGCCCGGGACGGTGATGTTCGTGATGCCGTCGGTGATGTACGGACCGAAGCGGCCGTCCTTCACCACGATCGCCTTGCCGCTCTCCGGGTCGTCGCCGAACTCGGCCAGCGGCGGGGTCGCGGTGCGTCCGCCGCGCTGCTTGGGCTGGGCGTAGATCTCAAGGGCCTGCTCGAGGGTGATCGTGAAGATCTCCTCTTCGGACCCGATGGAGCGCGAGTCGCTGCCCTTCTTCAGGTACGGCCCGAAGCGTCCGTTCTGGACGGTGATCTCCTTGCCTTCGGCGTCCTCGCCCAGGACCCGGGGCAGGTTCATCAGCTTGAGCGCCTCGTCGAGCGTCACGGTTTCCACCGACATCGACTTGAACAGCGACCCGGTGCGCGGCTTGACCTTGGCGGGCTTCTTGGGCGGCTTGGGCTTGCCGTTCTTGTAGTACTCCACCGGCTGGGCCGCGAGCTCGGCCTCGGTCGGCTCGGGGATCAGTTCGATGACGTAGGGACCGTAGCGTCCGTCCCGGGCCACGATGGTCCGGCCCGTTTCGGGGTCAACGCCGAGCACCCGCTCCTCGGAGACCGGGGACTCCATCAGCTCAATCGCCTTTTCGGCGGTCAGCTCGTCGGGGGCGAGGTCCTCGGGCACATTGGCGCGCTGCGGCTCGGCGCCCTCGGGTGCGTCGGCCGGCAGCGGCTTCTCAAGGTAGGGCCCGAACTTGCCCACGCGCAGGGTGATGCCGTCGGCGATCTCCACGGAATTGATGCGGCGGGCGTCGATTTCGCCGAGGTCGTTCACGATGGTGTGGAGCCCGGTGTCCTTGCGGTCGCCGTAGTAGAACCGGTCGAGCCATTCGACCCGGCCGGCCTCGCCGCGGGCGATCCGGTCCAGGTCCTCCTCGAGTTCGGCGGTGAAGTCGTAGTCGACGTAGTCGTTGAAGTGCTCCTCGAGCAGGCGCACCACCGAGAACGCGATCCAGCTGGGCACCAGGGCCTGGCCGCGGACGCGGACGTAACCGCGGTCGACGATCGTTGACATGGTGGCGGCGTAGGTCGAGGGACGGCCGATGCCGCGCTCTTCGAGGACCTTCACCAGGGACGCCTCGGTGTAGCGCGGCGGCGGCGAGGTCTCGTGGCCGAGCGCCTCGATGGCCTCGGCGCCCAGCGCGTCGCCCTTGGCCACGTTCGGCAGGCGGGTGCCCTGGCCGGCGTCGTCGTCGCCGTCCTGGTTGCGGTCCGCGTCGCGGCCCTCCTCGTAGGCGGCCATAAAGCCGCGGAAGGTGATGACGGTGCCCGAGGCCGAGAACTCGGCGTCGCGCCCGTCGGCGCTGACGGCGCCGAGCCGCAGCGAGGCGGTTGAGCCCTTGGCGTCGGCCATCTGGGAGGCGACGGTGCGCTTCCAGATCAGTTCGTACAGCCGGAACTCGTCGCCGCGCAGGGACTTGGCGACCTGGGCGGGGGTGCGGAAGGAATCCCCGGCAGGACGGATGGCCTCGTGGGCCTCCTGCGCGTTCTTGGACTTGCCCTTGTAGATCCGCCGGGCCTCGGGCACGTATTCCGCGCCGTACAGCTCAGAGGCCTGGCGGCGGGCGGCGTTGACGGCCTGGTCCGACAGCGCCGGGGAGTCCGTACGCATATAGGTGATGTAGCCGTTTTCGTAGAGCCGCTGGGCCACCTGCATGGTGGTTTTGGAGGAGAAGCGCAGCTTGCGGGCGGCCTCCTGCTGCAGGGTCGACGTCGTGAACGGCGCGGCCGGGCGGCGGGTGTAGGGCTTGGTCTCCACCGAGCGCACGGTGAACGCGGCGGCCTCGAGGCCCGCGGCCAGGGACCGGGCGGCCTGCTCGTCGAGGCGCACCACCCCGGAGGCCTTGAGCTCGCCGCGGTCGGTGAAGTCCTTGCCGGAGGCGATGCGGCTGCCGTCGACGGAGACAAGCTTCGCGGGGAACGCCCCGCCCTTGGCGGCCTCGGCGGGGGTGAAGGACCCGGTGAGGTCCCAGTAGGAGGCGGCACGGAAGGCCATGCGTTCGCGTTCGCGCTCCACGACGAGCCGGGTGGCGACGGACTGCACACGCCCGGCGGACAGGCCGCGGGCGACCTTGCGCCAGAGCACCGGGGAGATCTCGTAGCCGTAGAGGCGGTCGAGGATCCTTCGGGTCTCCTGTGCGTCGACCATCGGAATATCGAGGTCGCGCATTTCGAGCAGGGCGCGCTGGACCGCTTCCTTCGTGATTTCGGGGAAGGTGAGCCGGTGGACGGGAACCTTGGGTTTGAGCACCTCGAGCAGGTGCCAGGCGATGGCCTCGCCTTCGCGGTCACCGTCGGTTGCGAGATACAGTTCGTCGGCGTCCTTGAGGGCGGCCTTGAGTTCGGCCACCTTCTTCTTCTTGTCCGAGGAAACGACGTAGTACGGCTCGAAGTCCTTCTCGATATCCACGGCAAACTTGCCCACCGAGCTCTTCTTCATCTCGGCCGGCAGGTCGGAGGGCTGGGGCAGGTCACGGATATGGCCCATCGAGGCGGCGACCTCGAAGCCCTCCCCGAGGTAGCCGGCGATGGTCTTGATCTTGCCGGGTGACTCGACGATGACGAGCTTTTTTCCGTGCTTTTTGTCCGATGCCTTAGTGGGCACTTCTCTCCTCGATACGGGGGTGCTGAGCCAGTCCGTCAATGGCGCGCGGCGGGGGTTCCGCTGCTGGCTCTACCCCTCCCAGTATGCGGTATGCATTCCTGCATTAGGGTAGCGGCAGAATTCAGGGGGCCGGAATCAGGAATCCTTCGAGCACGAGCCGGCCCGCCATGGCGAGCAGGTCCGGCACGAAATCCGGACCGTCCTCACCGAGCAGGACGGCGAGCGCTCCGGCGATCTGGCCGGCGGTCAGGTCGCCGTCGCAGGCGGAGGCGAACCCGGCGAGTTCGGTGCTCAGCAGGGTGGTGCGCCGCAGGCCGGCGCCCTGCCGGAGCAGGATCACCCCGGGGTGCTCGGCCCCGGGCCGCTGGTGGCGCTCCTCGGTGACGTCCCCGGCCACCAGCAGGTACTCCCAGTTCAGGTCCCGGCCCCGCGCTTGCCGGTCCGGCCCGTCGTGGTTCGGCGCGGTCCCGGCGCCGCCGGGGGCGGCCGCCGCCAGCCAGTCGCCGCGCTCGATGGCGGCACCCAGGTGGGGGCCCAGGGGTTGTTCCACCTCGTGGGTGATCTCCTCGCACCGCACCCAGGCGGGGGCGCCACCCGGGGTGCGGCGCAGCCAGATGTAACCGAAGCCGACCGAGTCCACGGCGCGGGAGGCGAAGTCGCCGAGGTAGTCCGCGTACCGCTTGACGTAGGCCGCGCGGTCCCGGTTCTCGGCGGCGTCGCGCAGCCAGGTCTCGGCGTACTGCAGCGGGGACTGGACCTCGCGCTGGATGATCCAGGCGTCGGTGCCCTCCGGCAGCCACTCCCGGAGCCGCTCATCCCACTCCCGGCCGGCAGGGATCTCCCAGTTGCCCAGCAGCTGTGCCGTGCCGCCCTCGGCGAGGACCCCGGGCAGGTTGGCCAGGAGCCCCGAGACGATGTCGTCCCCGGGCAGGCCGCCGTCGCGGTAAGTGAACTGGTCCTCGGGGGACTCCTCGGTGGACCGCGGGGTGATGACGAACGGCGGGTTCGACACCACGAGGTCGAACCGCTGCCCGGCCACCGGTTCCAGCAGGCTGCCCAGGCGCAGCGACACCCGCGCATCGAGGGCGCCCGGATCGATCCCCAGCGGCCCGGCGTTGAGCAGCAGGTTGAACCGGGTGAACGCCAGGGCCCGCGGCGAGATATCTGTGGCGGTGACATGGTCGGCGTGGGAGAGCAGATGGAAGGTCTGGATGCCGCACCCGGTGCCCAGGTCCAGGGCCGTGCGGACGCGGGGCCGCACGGTGATCTGCGCCAGGGTCAGGGACGCCCCGCCGATGCCGAGCACGTGGTCGTGGCGCAGGACGCCGGGGCGCTGGAGGGCGCCCAGGTCGCTGGCCACCCACAGGTCGCCGTCGGCGTCCGAGGAGTAGGGGCGGAGTTCGACCGCGGCGCGCCGGAGCGTGTCCGGTGCCGGGGCGTCCACCGGGTCGATCAGCCGCAGGGCCTGAAGCCCGTCCGTGCCGGTGATCGGGAAGGCGAGGTTCAACTGGTCCTGGGTGAGGGTGCCGCCGACGAGCCACAGCAGGATAGGCACCACCAGCGGCGAGGGGGCCGGGGCGCGCAGTTCCTCCTCGCAGGCCAGGAGCACCGGCACCAGCTGGTCGCGGTTCAGGGCCGCGTAGGCCTCCTCGCCGACGAAGTCCGCCACCCCGCCGACCGTGTAGTCCAGGGCGGAAAGGTCGGCGGCCAGCGACTCGAGCAGGTCCGGGTGCAGCACCGGGGGCGCATCCGCCACGTCCTCGTCGAAGCCGCCCACTTATGCCGCCCCGGCCGCGGTCGCCTCCGCCTCGTCCGTCTCGCAGCCCTGCGGGCAGCGGAGCGTCTCGGGGCGGGCGGCGCAGTCCGCGCAGTACAGGGTGAGGTTGCGGCAGGCGGAGTTGGAGCAGTTCTCGAACTTGTTCGTCGGGGCCGCGCAGCGCGCGCACTTGCCGACGGTTACAGCGTCGCTGCTGAATTCCAGGTGCATGCGTTTGTCGAACACGTAGAGCGATCCCTCCCACAGGCCCCTGTCGCCGTAGGTCTCTCCGTAGCGCACGATGCCGCCCTGGAGCTGGTAGACCTCGCTGAAGCCGCGGTTGACCATCAGGCTGGAGAGCACCTCGCAGCGGATCCCGCCGGTGCAGTAGGTGACGATCGGCTTGTCCTTCAGGTCGTCGTACTTGCCCGAGTCGAGCTCCGCGACGAAGTCATGGGTGGTCGACACGTCGGGGACAATGGCGCCCTTGAACCGGCCGATCTGCGCCTCGAGGGCGTTGCGGCCGTCGAAGAAGACGACGTCCTGGCCCTGGCTGCGCTTGGCGTCGATGAGGTCGTGGAGTTCCTCCGGGCGCAGGTGGGTGCCGCCGCCGATCACGCCGTCCGGGCCGACCTTCAGTTCGCCGGGCGCGCCGAAGGAGACAATCTCGTCGCGCACCTTCACGCTCAGCCGGGGGAAGTCCTCGGCCCCGCCCTCGGACCACTTAATATCCATCGTCTTGAACGCCGGGTACTCGCGGGTGGCCTTCACATACCGTTTGACGGCGTTCAGGCTCCCGCCGACCGTGCCGTTGATGCCGTCCTTGGAGATCAGGATGCGCCCGCGCAGCCCCAGGCTCTCGCAGAGGGTCCGCTGCCACAGCCGGACCGCTTCCGGATCCGGCAGGGGCGTGAAGGCGTAGTACAGGACGATCCGGTTCAAAGGCACGGGTTAAAGCGTACGTTGTGTCTCAAAATCGTCACTGTCCGCCGGGACTGTGTTTTTTGGCCCCTCCGCCATCTATCGTCAGTGCATGGGAACACAAGGAAGCAACGATCTCCTCTCCACCTGGATCACGGGGTGGGCCACCTGCCGGGGCTACGACCGGCAGGATGACGGGCGCACCACCTCTGTGGTGCTCACGGACCAGGGCGGGCGGGACGAGCATTTTCTCTACGAGCCGTCGGAGGAGCTCCTGCTTCAGGTGGCAGCGGAGACCAAGGCCGACCCCAACCGGGTGCTGACCGTCGCCACCAACCGCATGGAGGACCTGCTCGCCGTCACCCGGCCGCTCGCGCTGCAGGTGGTGGACAGGCAGTCCCTCATGAGCGCCGATATGGCCGACCAGGACGTCGAGGACCCCACGACCCCCGACGGTTTCGTGCTGAAGCGCCACGACGAGCCGGGCTGCCGCCGCGTCGAGGTCACCTTCGAAGGCCAACCCGCTGCCCGCGGCGCCGTCTCCGTCGTCGGCGACTTCGCGGTGTACGACGGGATTGAGACGGAAGAGGAATTCCGCCGCCGCGGCCTGGCAAGCTTCGTCATGCGCGCCCTGACCGCGGCAGTGCTCGAGGAAGACGTGCGCATCGGCCTGCTCATGGCCACCACGGACGGGCGCGAACTGTATTCGTTCCTCGGCTGGCAACAGCTCGCCGACGTGTTCATCCTGAGGGGATAACCGCCGTCCGTGTGCCGCCCGGCGCGGGCGGGTGGAAGAATTGTGGGGTGGCACTGCACGATTCCCTCATCCCGCTGCTCGGCGGAGGAGCACATCCGGAGCAGCTGCTGCATGTCCGGGAGATTCCCGCGCGCCGGGCCGAGCACGAGCCGTGGCCGGCCTGGGCCCACCCCGACGTGGTGGACGCCTATGCCTCCCTCGGGGTCCACGAGCCGTGGCGCCACCAAGTCCGCGGGGCCGACCTTGCGCACTCCGGGGCGCACACCATCATCTCCACGGGCACCGCCTCCGGAAAGTCGCTCGCCTACCAGCTTCCGGTGCTGGACGAGATCCACCGCAGCGAACTTGCCGACCAGTCGACCCTCGCGCCGGCCGGATCGGTCGCCCTGTATCTGGCGCCAACCAAGGCGCTCGCGGCCGACCAGCTCTCCGCCATCGAGGCCCTGAAGCTGCCCACCGTCCGCGCCGCAACGTACGACGGTGACACCGACCCGGGTGCCCGCCGCTGGATCCGCGACCATGCCAACCTCGTGCTGGCCAACCCCGACATGCTCCACTACGGCGTCCTGCCCAACCATCCAGCCTGGGCACGGTTCTTCCGCCGGCTTCGGTACGTCATCATCGACGAGGCCCACAGCTACCGCGGGGTCTTCGGCTCGCACGTGGCGAACCTGCTGCGCCGCCTGCGGCGGATCTGCGCCAGCTACGGGTCCTCCCCCGTATTCATCGGCGCCTCGGCGACCTCGGCGGAACCCGCGGCGTCATTCAGCAGGCTCATCGGCGCGCCGGCGCAGGCGGTCACCGAGGACTCCTCCCCGCACGGCTCCACCACCGTCGCCTTCTGGGAGCCGCAGCTCACCGACCTCCGCGGCGAGAACGGCGCCCGCTCCCGCCGCACGGTCATTGCGGAAACCTCGGACCTGCTGGCGAACCTCGTCTCGGCCCAGGTGCGCACCATCGCGTTCATCAAGTCCCGCCGGGGCGCCGAGAGCATTGCGGCGACCTCGCGGCGGCTGCTCGAGGAGGTCCACCCGAGCCTGCCGGGCCGGGTCGCTGCCTACCGGTCCGGGTACCTCCCCGAGGAGCGCCGGGCGCTTGAGGCCTCACTGCGCAGCGGCGAGCTTCTGGGTGTGGCCAGCACATCGGCCCTGGAGCTGGGCATCGACATTTCCGGGCTGGACGCGGTGCTCGTGGCCGGCTGGCCCGGTACGAGGGCGTCGCTGATGCAGCAGATCGGCCGCGCCGGCCGCTCCGGGCAGGACGCCCTGGCTGCGTTCGTGGCCAGTGACGACCCGCTCGACACCTATCTGGTGCACCACCCCGAGGCGGTGTTCGACGTCGCCGTCGAGGCCACGGTGTTCGACCCGTCCAATCCCTATGTGCTGGGTCCTCACCTGTGCGCGGCGGCTGCCGAACTGCCGCTGACCGATACCGACCTCGGGCTGTTCGGCCCCTCCTCCCCCGGCCTGCTCGGCCAACTGACGGACCAGGGGTACCTGCGCCGCCGGCCCGCCGGCTGGTTCTGGACGCACCCGCAGAGCGCCGCGGCGATGGTCAACCTCCGCGCCGACGGCGGCGGGCCGATCAGCATTGTCGAGGCCGGGACGGGGTCCCTGCTCGGCACCATGGATTCCCCGCAGAGCCACTACCAGGCCCATCCGGGCGCGGTGTACGTGCACCAGGGCCGCACCTACGTCGTGGAGAGCCTCAACGAACAGGACCACTGCGCGGTGGTGTCCCGGGCCAGCCCCGACTACTACACCCAGGCCAGGGACGTCACCCAGATCGAGGTGATCGACCGCGGCGAGGCCGAGCAGTGGGGCGAGGTGCTGGTCAACTTCGGCGACGTCAAGGTGACAACCCAGGTGGTGTCCTTCCAGCGCAAAGCGTTCGCCTCCAACGAGATTCTCGGCGAAGAACCGCTGGAACTCGGCGCCCGCGACCTCTTCACCAAGAGCGTGTGGTTCGAGATCGACAACGAGCTGCTGCAGAAGGGCGGCATTTCCGCCGAGGAGCTTCCGGGGGCCCTGCACGCCGCCGAACATGCAGCCATCGGACTGCTGCCCCTGGTTGCCTCAAGCGACCGCTGGGACATCGGCGGGGTGTCAACGGCCCTCCACGCCGACACCGGGCTTCCGACAATCTTCGTCTACGACGGCCACCCGGGCGGGGCGGGGTTCTCCGAGCGGGGATTCCAGGCCGCGCGGGTATGGCTGGCTGCCACCCGCGACGCCATTGCCGCCTGTGAATGCTCCGACGGCTGCCCCTCCTGCGTGCAGTCCCCCAAGTGCGGCAACCGCAACAATCCGCTGAGCAAGGCCGGGGCGGTTCGGCTGCTGTCCCTGATCCTGTCAGGGTCAGAGGGGGCACCGGTGGAGGCAGGGGCGGCGGCCCGTCCGGGGGCCGACTAGCGCCGCGGGTGAACCCGCGGCGGTGGGCGGGCCCGCTGCTGGGGCGGGCCGGCCCTCGCGGCCCCGGTGGCCTCGGGCAGGACTCCCGGGACCGGCACCGAGGTCCGTACAGTGACAATCACCCCTCCCGGCCCCGAACGGAAACAGCCGACCAGTTCCGCCCGGTGCCGGCGGGCGGTGACGCGGGCGACGTCGCAGGGATCTCCGTTCCTCAGGCCCCGCGCGGCGTCCGCGCCCGCCAGCGCGGCGAGGTCTGCGGCGGCCGCCGCCCGCGCCCCGCCGACCGCACCCTGCACCAGCAGAACGAGCGCCGCGAGCAGCAGGATGAGGGCCGCGGCAAGGCCAGCCATGAGCACCGTGCCGCTCCCACGCTCCACCTGAGGGTGATTAGCGGGCATGTTCGGACCAGCCGGAGGCCGTGGCCGAGAGCCGGACCTTCAAAAGGTCGAGGAACGGCCCCTGGACCCGGGTGGTTACGGTGACCGAGGTCCAGTCCCCGTCGCCGGCCACCTCCAGCCCCGCGCCGGGCCCGGCCAGGCGCCTCACCGTCGCCTCGACCGATTCTCCGGCCTCCCCGCGCGCGATCTCCCGCGCCCCGGCCCGGGCCGCCTCCTCCAGGCGAAGCTGGGTGACACCGACGGTTGCTGCTCCGAGGATCACGCCGAGCAGAAGGACGAGCGCCGGCAGGGCCACCGCCAGCTCGGCGGTGACCGACCCGCGTTCGGGCCCTCGCCCCCTCTGCAGGTGCCGGCTCATGCCCTCACCCGAAGCTGAGGGCGTTGGTGATCAGGGACATCAGCATCCCGCGGATCTCACTGCTGGAGAGCACAGCCACCAGCAGCGCGGCGAACCCTACGGCCGCCAGTGTCACGATCGCGTACTCGGCCGTCGCCAGCCCCGCTTCGCGCATGCCGACGGAGACCCGGCCCGGCAGTGGACGTCCGGTGTGTCCGCTGCCGGACGTTCCGGCCGTTCTCAGGGAGGGCGGTGCGGCCGGGGCGTGAGCGCCCACCGCGGCCAACCCCGGCAGGGAGGGCCCCGGCACGATGGACGTGGACGCGGCCGGGTCCGTACCGCATGCGGCGTCGCCGGAAGAGGCCTGCGGGGTGCGGGAGGCTGTGGAACAGCGGCAGAGCCGGCCGGACATCGGGACGGCCCGTCCCGGCAGCCGGACCGCGGGGGACAGAATGGTCTTCGCCATGGGTGCTCCTCAGGGTTTCGTCCCGCCGATACCCGACGGGACCTTGTGGTGGCCGCCGCGGCTGCGGCGTCCTTCGACTCTGCCTCCCGCTGCGGCCCCGCGGGCGCGGGTCCGGCCCTAAGTGGATAACCCGGGCGGCCGGGTCTACCCGGTGGGAAGGAGCGCCAGGACGACCGGGACGACGCCCAGGCAGGCGAAGGCCGGCAGCGCGCACACACCGAGGGGCACGACGAGGCGAACGCCCAGAGCGGCCGCCCGCCGCTCCAGGGCGCGGTTCTGCCGGCGCCGCAGCTGGGCGGCCCGGGCGTGGACGATCGCAGCGGACGGCGCGCCGGTCACGGCTGCAAACCCCAGGGCCGAGCGCAGTTCATCAACGGCCGTCCGGCCGGCCCGTCCGCGGGGAGCGGGCCCGGAGTCCCAGGCGCTGTTCCATTCCGCGCCCACTTCAAGGGCTCCCCGAACGCCCCGGAGCTTCAGTGCGACGGGTTCTGCGCAGGAGTCGGCCAACACCCCCAGCGCGTGCGTCACCGGCGCACCTGCGGTGAGCATCGCGCCGATCAGGTCGAGCATCAGGGGGACATCGATGATGCCGTCGCGCGGCCCGGGTTCCGGGGCCCTGCCGCGTACCTCCGGCACTCCGCGGGAGGCGCCCAGCACCATAGAGGCTGCGAGCAGAAGCAACCCCACGCTGGCTCCGGTGGACATCACGGACCCCGTACCGCGGCGGCCACCAGACGCTTGGACCACAGCCGCCCCGCGAGCATCAGCCCGAGACCGAGCAGGAGCGTTAGCAGCCCGAGCGGGGACCCCAGAAACACCCCCACGGGATTGACCCCCATGAGGTAGCCGAGCAGCACTCCGACGACCGGAAGCCAGCCGAGCAGCGTCACGGTGGCCCGCGGCCCCGCCAGCGCAGTCTCCCGGGCGGCCTGCGCATCCACCGCCGCATCAAGCTGCACGGCGTACCGCGTCAGGACCTCCGCCAGCGGCGCCCCGCTGCGCTCGGCGACCGAAAAGCACGAGGCCAGGTCCACCCACAGGGTCGGCGCCGGATCACCCGGCCCCGCTCGCGCCCCTGCCCCCTCCGCCCTGCCCGGGTCGCGCAGCACCGCGGTGACGCTCAGACCCAGGGATGCGCTGCGCCCGGCCGCCCCGAGGACCGGGAGTGCCTGCGCCGCGAAGACCGAACCAGTTCCGGCTGCCTCGGCGTAGAGAAGCTCAAGATCCTTCCACAACACCAGCGGTGATCGTCCGGCCCGGAGCAGGCCCGTGATCTGGTGCACCAGGAGGGCCGGCTCGTGCGCCTCCACGGCGGGCTGCCGCCGGAAGCGCCGCGCAAAGCCGGTCTGGCCGGCCCGGGCTACTCGGGCGCCGGACGGCGGTGCCGGCCCGGCGGGGATGCTGCTGGGCAGCGGAGGATCGGCCCGGAGGACCAGGACCGCGAAGGCGAGCAGCAGCCCCACCAGCAGGCCGGTCACCGCGGGCCCTCCCCTGCGAGGCGGGCCGTGAGCGCCGTCCAGGCCTCGCCGCGGGTGCACGCCGAGCCGCTGGAGGTCAATGCGGGCCGCACGACGAGCCGCCCGCCGGACAGCCCGATCAGGGCGATCCGCTCCACCCGCCGCCCCTCGGCGCCGCGGACCAGGTGGATGACAACATCAAGGGCGCTTGAGGCCTGCACCGCGAGCGCCTGGGGGGTCATACCCGCCAGGGCTCCCAGCGCCGTCAGCCGGGCAGGGACGCTGGCGGCGGAGTTCGCGTGCACCGTACCTCCGGCGCCGTCGTGCCCGGTGTTCATGGCCGCGAGCAGTTCGCGCACCTCCGCGCCCCGGCACTCCCCGACGATCAGGCGGTCCGGGCGCATCCTCAGGGCCTGCCGCACCAGTTCCGCCAGGTCGACCGCGCCGGCGCCCTCGACGTTCCCGTGGCGGGATTGAAGTCCGACGGTGTGGGGGTGGAGCGGGTTGAGCTCGGCGGCGTCCTCCACCAGAACGAGGCGTTCGGCCGGGCTGCTCAGGCCCAGCAGCGTCGAAAGCAGTGTGGTCTTCCCCGTCCCGGTTGCCCCGCTGATGAGGAAGTTCAGCCGCCTGCGCACGACCTGCGCCAGGATGGCGGCCAGGTCCGCCGGAACGGCACCCGAGGCGCAGAGCTCGGTCAGCGTGAAGACCCGCTCCCGGCGGATGCGGATGGACAGCAGGGTTCCCGCCGTCGAAACCGGCGGGAGTACCGCGTGGATCCGGAAGCCCCTGAGCCGCACGTCGACGCACGGATTCGCGTCGTCGAGCCTGCGCCCTCCGGCCGCCACCAGCCGGGAGGCGAGGGCACGGACGTCGTCGTCGCCGGCGAAGGCCAGCGGCACGCGGCGCAGCCCGCCGGCACCATCCACCCAGACGTCCCCGGGCCCGTTCACCAGGATGTCGGTGACGGAGTCGTCCTGGGCGAGCCGGTGCAGCGGCCCGAGGCCCTGGAGTTCGGCCCGGATACCGTCGACGGCGGTGAGGGTCCCTTCCGAGCCCAGGAGCCTGCCCGTGGACCGGACGGCCTCCGCGAGCCCGGCACCGGTCACCGGCGCCGAACCGGCGACCACACTGCGGCGGACGAGGTCGACCATATCCGGGTCGGTTCCACCGGCCCGGATTCCGGCCGGCACCGGCTCGCCCCGGCGGGGTCGGGCGCCGGGAAGCCCCCCGGTCATGCCGCGTCCCGGCCGTCGAGGGCGGTCTCGAGGATGCCCCGGCAAACCCTGCGGATGGAGCGCTGGCGGCCACGGTCGAGGAGCCGGCCCTGCGCCTCGGCCGCGGGCACGCCTGACAGATGCGGCAGGAAGGCAGGCTCGGGCACCTCCAGCACCTCCGCCACCCGGTGCGGCAGGAGTCCTCCCCGGACGGGTCCGCGCAGCACCAGGTGCACCGGCGTGGGCGAGAACCGGGGGAGCAGGGCGGCCGCCGCTGCCACCGGACGCAGCCGGGCCGGCACCAGCAGCACCACGCTGCCGCAGCAGGCCAGGAGCGCATCGTCAAGGCCCCCTGCGGTCCCGAGATCGACGACGGTCAGCTGGAACGCCTGCCGCGCGGCGTCCAGAACCGGACCGGCAGCGGAGGAAGCCCCGACGGGCGCCGACCGAAAGGGACCATGGGAAAGCAAAGAGAAACCGGCGGGCCGCGGCAGTGCGGCCGCGAACTGCGCGGGGTTCAGCGCCCCGCGCACACGGTCCAGATCCCGCCACCGCAGCCCGGCGGCGGCGTCACCCAAAGCCAGTTCGATGCCCCCGCCCAGCGGGTCCCCGTCGACCAGGAGGGTCGCGGCACCGGTCGAGGCGGCGCCGTCGGCGAGCCAGCAGCTGAGCGTGCTCGCCCCGGCTCCTCCTGCCGCCCCGAGGACCCCGAGCACCGGGCCCGCGGCGGCCGACCGCGCCCGGCCCAGGTGTTCGGCGAGCCACCCGGCGGCCTGCGGCAGGATCGCCACCCTGCCGGCACCCCGCGCGGCCGCCGCGGACCAGACGGCGTCCTCCTCCTCGCGCAGGCCGACCAGGATCACCGGACACCCGTGCGGGAGGCCGCCCCCGCCGGCATCCGGGGCAAGCAGAAGCACCGAGGGAGAATGCCGAAGCGCCTCCGGCACTGAGGACGCCACGATCAGTGCCACCCCGGCCGCCGCCGCAACCCTCGCAGCCTCATCCCGGAGGGCCTGCGCCGCGCCCACAAGCACCACCCGCTGGTCCTCCGAGCCTGCGGGAGTCCAGGAACGCCGTTCCGTCATCCTTCAAGGGTGTGCGGCCGCGGTTCTCTCCGGCGGCGACGGCCGCGTATGTGGACAACGCTGCCGATCCGCGGGCCGTCCCGGCGGCCCTGCTGCCCATGGTCCCGCCCGGGGACGGGCAGAATGAAGACATGTATGTCGTCGTGGCGCACCCGCCCAGCACCGACCGGGACACCGCCGCCGTCTTCCAACCCCTCGACACCGCCGGCGCGCCGTCGGGACCTGCGGTGAATGCCGCCGCCGAAGACCTGCACCGCACCTTCGCCCGGTTCGAGGCCGGCTCGCCCCGCTGGGTCTGGGAGAGCACGCGCGCCTGGTATCCGGGGCTGCTCGCGGCGGGCATCAGCGTGGAACGCTGCCACGACCTTGCGCTCACCCGCGCCGTCCTGGCCTTCTCCCCCTACTGCTCCTCCTCGGCCTACGCGGAGGAGCTGCGCTCGCGCCTGGTGGACGGAGAAGAACCGTCCCTGCCCCGGCAGATCCTGCCTCCCCCGCCTGCACCCAACCAGAGCAGCCTGTTCGATGACGTGCCCACGGCATCCGGACCCGAGGCCGGGGCCGTCGCCGCGGAGTTCCGCTCCCAGCTGCAGGCCGTGACCGGCTCCACCCACCCCCGCCGGCTTTCCCTGCTCCTGGCGGCCGAGTCGGCCGGCGCGCTGCTGGCCGCCGAAATGGAATCGACGGGCCTTCCCTGGCGGCGTGACATCCACGAGGAACTGCTCGAGCGGCTGCTGGGCGCCCGCCCGCCCGAAGGCCAGCGCCCACCGGCCCTCGAACGTCTGGCCACCGAACTCCGGGAGGCCCTCGGCAGCCCGACGCTGAACCCGGATTCGCCCCAGGAGCTCATCCGGGCACTGCACCGGGCGGGCATCGAGGTGGCTACCACCCGCTCCTGGGAGCTTGAGCAGCAGAAGCACCGGGCGATCGGGCCCCTGCTCGCCTACAAGAAGCTCTCCCGGCTGCTTACGGCGAACGGCTGGACCTGGCTCGACACCTGGGTGGACAACGGCCGCTTCCGCCCCGAGTACGTCGTCGGCGGGGTGGTCTCCGGGCGGTGGGCTTCCCGAGGCGGCGGGGCGCTCCAGATTCCGAGGATGGTGCGCGACGCCGTCCGCCCCGACCCGGGCCACGTGCTGATCGTCGCCGACGCGGCCCAACTCGAACCGCGGGTCCTGGCCGCGCTGGCTCAGGACTCGGCCCTGGCCACCGCCGCCCGCGGCAAGGACCTGTACCAGGGCATTGCCGAACAGGGCTTCGGCGGGGACCGCGCCAAGGCCAAGCTGGCGATGCTCGGTGCGATGTACGGAGCCACGACCGGCGAGTCCGGGCGCCTGATGCCCCAGCTCGCCCGCACCTACCCCCGGGCGATCGGCGTCGTCGAAGCGGCCGCGCGGGTCGGCGAATCCGGTGGCACGGTCGGAAGTTTCCTCGGGAGGGGCTGCCCGCCGGCCTCCGAACGGTGGCGGGCCGCGCAGCGGACCACGAGCGCCGAAGAGCAGCGCCGCGCCGACGCCGCGGCCCGGTCGCGGGGCCGCTTCACCCGGAACTTCGTGGTGCAGTCGACCGCAGCGGAATGGGCGCTGTGCTGGCTGGCGGAGGTCCGCCGGAGGCTCCGCGTGCTGGGCGGCCCGGCGGCCGTGACGGGAATCGTCTTCTTCCTGCACGACGAGGTCATGCTCCATGTGCCCGAGGAGCGCGCCGGCGAGGTCAGCCGGTTGATCGAGGAGTCGGCCGCAGCGGCCACGGAGTTGATGTTCGGCAGGATACCGATCGAATTCGCGGTCAACGTCCTCGTCGTCCACTCCTACGCCGACGCCAAGTAGCCTCCGCACGCCGTCCACCGTCAGCCGTGCACCGCACGCCGTCCACCGTCCACCCCCCGAACCGGGCTCCGTCTCGCCGAAACTGCACATCACCACGCTCTGCGCGCAGCGAAGGGTGGTGATGTGCACACTCGGCGGGGGCGGAAGCGGAGAGCGGGGCTGCGGAACGGCCGCCAGGCGGGCCACGGAATCAGGGCGGCGGGATGACCAGCGACTCGTCCCACGGCTCGGTCCAGCCCAGGGCATCGAACAGGGAACTGAGAAGCATCCCGGTGAATCCCCACACGGTGGCCTCGGGCAGGACGAAGCCGGGGCTGAGGCCGGTGGAACCGCCGCGCTGGAACGCGACCGTCCTGCGGTTGGCCGGATTCAGCAGGTCCCGGACGGGCGCGCGGAAGACCTGGGCCGACTCGCCCTCGTCCACGACGCCGACCGGGGTGGGCAGCAGCCACCAGCCAAGCACGGGCGTGACCAGGAAGTTGCTGTAGGGCAGTCCGACCTCGGGCAGTGCGCAGAGCACCTCGACTCCCGAGGGCTCCAGCCCGGTCTCCTCCTGTGCCTCCCGCAGGGCGGCCGCCCGCTCGTCGGCATCACCGGGGTCGATGGCACCACCGGGGAAGGCGACCTGCCCGGGATGGTTGTTGAGGGAATCCGCGCGCTGGACCAGCAGCAGGTCGAGGTCGGCCGGCGCGGTGGCCGGATGGCCGGGCGCCAGATGGTCATCGGCCGTCCCAAAGAGAATCAGCACCGCCGCCCGCCGTGCCTTCTTCGGGTTGAGGATCCGCAGGCGCCAGGCGGTCGGCAGGTCAAGCGAGTCGGCGTCCTTCATGGACTCCGCATAGTCGCGCAGGGACTGGTAGGCGCTCACGTTCCCAGGGTGTATCCGGCCGCACGGAGTTCGGTCCGGGTCTGCCCGCTGCGCATCAGCCCGAGCAGCTCCTCACGCCCCGGTGCCAGTTCGTACTTCAGCAGCTTCGCCGCCTTCACCGGGTCCACCTCCCCCTCGCCGTAGGAGGGGCAGAGCGCCGCGACGGGACAGGCACCGCAGGCGGGTTTCTTGGCGTGGCAGATCCGGCGTCCGTGGAAGACGAGGCGGTGGGAAAGGTCCGTCCAGTCCCGCGGCTCGAACAGCGCACCGACCTCCGTCTCGACCTTGACCGGATCCTCGGATTCGGTCCAGCGGAAGCGCCGCGCCAGCCTGCCGAAGTGGGTGTCGACGGTGATCCCGGGAATCCCGAAGGCGTTGCCCAGCACCACATTGGCCGTCTTCCGGCCCACTCCGGGGAGCGTGACAAGATCCTCGAGCCGGCCCGGAACCACCCCGTCGTACTCGTCGACAAGGCGGTTCGCCAGGGCCAGCAGGCTGTTCGCCTTGGCCCGGAAGAACCCGGTCGGCCGGATCAGCTCCTGCAGTTCCTGGGGATCGGCCTCGGCGAGCGCCCGGGCGTCCGGGTACCGCTCGAAGAGGACGGGCGTGGTGAGGTTGACCCTCACATCGGTTGTCTGGGCCGAGAGCACCGTGGCCACGAGGAGCTCGAAGGCGTTCCGGAAGTCGAGCTCCGCATGGGCGTACGGGTACACCTCCCCGAGGACACGGTTGATCCGGCGGGCACGGCGCTTCAGGGCCGTGGCCGAGACGGCCTCATTGGTCTGCCCCTTCATGGTTCGGCCTCCCGTGCCTGGCGTGCTGTCGGAGGGCAGCGGGATTACTCCCGCGGTGCCCGTTCGATGTTGGTGAGGTTGCGCATGACGCCGATCTGCCCGGTCCTCTTGTCCTGCACGAGGAACTCGGTGCCGCGGTCCTCGATGCCCACTTCCCAGTCGCCGGGCTGCACGATGAAGAGCTGGCGGCCGGACTGTTCGTCGACGACGGGCCGGGGCGTGCCGACGGCGAACCAGAACGCCTCGACCACCTGCTCCTCCTCGGCGCTCCGGGTTGCCGAGATGGTTTCCTGCTGGCGGGGGCCGGCCTCGGTCACCGGGTGGACGCGGGTCTGCGCGTCCGACGACGCACCGGCACCTGCGGTGGCGGGATCCGGGGTTCCCGAGTCCGGAGTCTGAGGCCGCCGGGTACCGGCTGCCGGATCTCCGGCCTCGGCCGGGCTCCACCCCGAGGGCTGGCCCGCTGCCCCGGCGGAGGGCGAACCGGCAGCGGCGGCCGCCGCACCCCCGGCGCCGGCCGCGGCCTGGAGCCCGCCCTGCGCCTCCGGCGCGGTCGGCGAACCCGCCGCGCCGGAGGCAGGAACCTGCCGAGCCGTACCCGAAACGGGAACCTCGACCGAATGCTGGTTGACCTTCTCCTCCTTGGCCGGCTTCGGCGCCTTGGGTGCCTTGGGTGCCTTGGGCGCCTTTGGCTGCGTGGGCAGGACGGCGCGGGCCACGGGATGCGCCGGCACCTCGGAGCGTTCCTTGAAATCCTTGGAGAAGAACGGCAGGTGCGGGGCCAGGACCGTTGCCACCAGCATGCCCACGGCGCCGATCAGCGACACCAGCGGGCCGATGTGGAAGGCGGTCATGGTCTGGAGGAAGAAGAACGCCGCGGCCAGGGCCGCCGCAATCGAGGCGAACTGGTCGACCGAGAACGAACCGACCCGCAGGCCCGAGGCCCCCTGCCGTCGCCCGATGACCAGGGCCGCGGCGGCCACGGGGAGCAGGATGCCGATGCCCACGAAGAACAGCGGAAGGGTGTTCCAGAAGTTGGCGTAGCGCACCTCTCCGCGGAAGAAGGGAAGCAGCGTCCCCAGGAAGATCACCGCGGCGGAGGCAAGCAGGACCACCTCCCGGAGCGTGAACGACCCGGCCACCGCCCTGCTGGAGCTGTACGGGCCCTCGGCACCCGGACCGGGACGCACGGCCGTGGTGGCCGCGCCCGCAGGCCGGTCCACCGCACCGGCGGAGCTGCCGGACCCGGAGGCGCTTCCGGCGGCAGGATTTCCAGCGGCGGAGTGCGCCCCGGCAGCATCCGCCGCAGCGGAAGTCCTGGTGGATGTCCCGGCCGACGTCCCGGTGGTCTTCCCCGCGGCTGGCTTCACGACGGCGGTGTCAGCGGCGGCGGCACCGCCGCCGGCACCAGCTGAGGATCGGGCGGTCGCGGCGTCCGGCTGCGCACCCACGCCCGCCGTCCGGTTCGTAGGGTCTTCGGTCATTGTTGCTCTCCCATTCGTGGCGGCGGCCCGCGGCCGCACGGAAGCACCCGGTGTGGCACCGGCTGCCCATGTCCTTCCTCCACAGTAGCCACCCCCGATCCCCTTTCACTAGCACGCGGGACACCGGGGCCGGGGCGGTGGAACCGCTCAACGCACAAAGTCGGCCTTTCACATCTGGAGTGTGATCGCTGACACAAGACCGGCGAACTGGCCGATAATGTTCGGGAAGTGCATCTGCGCAGCGGAACCGCTGCGCCGTCCTGGATTCCGGCCAGGAATGGATCGAGCCGCAGAGGGGTAAGAAATGTCCGACAGCGCCCAGAGGCAAGGCGACGCGTTTGAAAACCTGCTCCACGAGGAACGCCGCTTCCCTCCCAGCGAGGAATTTGCCGCACAGGCTCTCGCCCAGCCCTCCCTCTATGAGGAGGCACGCAGCAGGGGGACGGAGTTCTGGGCGGACCAGGCCCGGGCCTGCCTCTCCTGGGAGACCGACTTCACCCAGACCCTCGACTGGTCCGAGGCCCCCTTCGCCAAGTGGTTCGTCGGAGGGAAGCTCAACGCCGCGTACAACGCCCTCGACCGGCACGTCGAGGAAGGGCGCGGGGACCGTGTGGCCATCCATTTCGAAGGCGAGCCCGGGGACACCCGCAGCTACACCTACGCGGAGCTCACCGAATCGGTGAAGAAGGCAGCCAATGCCTTCGAGTCCCTTGGCGTGCAGAAAGGCGACCGCGTCGCGGTGTACCTGCCGATGATCCCCGAGGCGGTCATCACCATGCTCGCGTGCGCCCGCATCGGAGCGGTCCACTCGGTGGTGTTCGGCGGTTTCTCCGCCGATGCGCTGCGCAGCCGGATCGACGACGCCGAGGCCAAGCTCGTCGTCACCGCCGACGGCACCTACCGGCGCGGCAAGCCCAGCGCCCTCAAGCCCGCCGTCGACGCCGCGCTTGAAAAGGAGGGATCCACCATCACCAACGTGGTGGTGGTCCGGCGCAACAACGAACCGGTCGAATGGACCGAGGGCCGGGACGTCTGGTGGGACGACGTCGTCGACACCGCCTCCAGCGAGCACACCGCCGTGGCGCACGACTCCGAACACCCGCTGTTCATCCTCTACACCTCCGGAACCACCGGCAAGCCCAAGGGCATCCTCCACACCACCGGCGGGTTCCTCACGCAGACGGCCTTCACCCACAAGTACACCTTCGACCTGCGTCCCGAGACCGATGTCTTCTGGTGCACCGCCGACATCGGCTGGGTGACCGGGCACAGCTACGTCACCTACGCCCCGCTGATCAACGGCGCCACGCAGCTGATGTACGAGGGGACGCCGGACACCCCGCACCAGGGCCGGTGGTGGGAGCTGATCGAGAAATACAAGGTCTCCATCCTCTACACCGCCCCCACCGCCATCCGCACCTTCATGAAGTGGGGCCGGGACATCCCGAAGAAGTACGACCTCTCCTCGGTCCGGGTCCTGGGTTCGGTCGGTGAACCCATCAACCCCGAGGCCTGGATGTGGTACCGGGAGATCATCGGCGGGGGGAAGGCGCCGATCGTCGACACCTGGTGGCAGACCGAGACCGGCGCCCACATGATCTCGCCGATGCCCGGGGTGACCAGCACCAAGCCGGGCTCGGCGCAGGTCGCCGTCCCGGGCATCGCCGTCGACGTCGTGGACGAGATGGGCCAGTCGGTGCCCAACGGCTCCGGCGGCTACCTGGTGGTCCGCGAGCCGTGGCCGTCGATGCTGCGCGGCATCTGGGGCGACCCGGAGCGGTTCAAGCAGACCTACTGGTCGCGCTTCGACGATATGTACTTCGCCGGCGATGGAGCCAAGAAGGACGAGGACGGGGACATCTGGCTGCTCGGCCGCGTCGATGACGTCATGAACGTCTCCGGGCACCGGCTGTCGACCACCGAGATTGAGTCGGCCCTGGTCAGCCACCCGTCGGTGGCCGAGGCGGCCGTCGTGGGCGCCAAGGACGAGACCACCGGCGAGGCGGTGGTGGCCTTCGTGATCCTGCGCGGCTCGGCCAAGGATGACGACGACATCGTCACCACGCTGCGCAACCACGTGGGCAAGGAGATCGGCCCGATCGCCAAGCCGCGCAACATCCTCGTGGTCCCGGAGCTGCCCAAGACCCGCAGCGGCAAGATCATGCGGCGCCTGCTCAAGGACGTCGCGGAGGGCCGCGAGGTCGGGGACGCGACGACGCTGGCCGACAATACGGTGATGCAGCAGATCGCCGCCTCGCTGCGGAAGTAGCCCGTCCCAGGACCGCCCGCCGGGCCCGTCCTGCCGCTCCGGCGGCGGGCCCGGCGGGCGGTAGGTGTGAGATTGGACTCAAACGTTGGCACCCGTGCCGGAGCCGGGTGGACAATCGTCAGCGTGTCAAGTTCACTCGCCGCCGCGCCCGCCCCCGCCACCCGTCCCCGGATGGCCCGCCGGGCCGCCGGCGCCTCCTTCGTCGGAACCGCCCTGGAGTCCTACGACTTCTATGTGTTCGGCACCGCGGCCGCGCTGGTCTTCAATGAGGTGTTCTTCACCAAACAGGACCCCCTGGCGGGAACTCTGTCGGCGTTCCTGATCTTTGCCATGGGCTTCGTCGCCCGCCCGCTGGGTGCCATCCTCTTCGGGCACCTCGGCGACCGCATCGGCCGCAAGAAGACCCTGATCTGGACCATCACCCTGATGGGCCTGGCCACCGGAACGGTCGGCCTGCTGCCGGACTACAACACCATCGGGGTGTGGGCGCCGATCATCCTCACGGTGCTCCGCCTGCTCCAGGGGCTCTCCCTGGGCGGTGAATGGGGCGGGTCGATCCTCATCGCCACCGAGCATGCCGAACCGCGCCGGCGCGCGCTCTACGCGTCGATCCCTCAGCTGGGCTCGCCGGTGGGGACCATGCTGATCTCCCTGATCTTCCTGATCCTGACCGTCACGGTGCCCGACGTGATGACCACCTGGGGCTGGCGGATCCCGTTCCTGCTGGCGTTCCCCTTCCTCGCCGTGGCGATCTACCTGCGCCTTGCCATCGACGAGACTCCGGTCTTCAAGGACGCCGCCACCAGCAACAAGCTCGCCCGCATCCCCTTCCTCGAGGTCATCCGCTCACAGCCCGCGGCGATCGTGGTGGCCGCGGCCTCCGCGGTCCTCGGCATCGGCTCCTACTTCCTGATGGTGTCCTACACCCAGGCCTACGGCACCGAACGGCTGGGCCTGAGCGAGGCGACGGTCCTCAACGCCGCCCTGATCGGATCGCTGCTCCAGCTCGTCACCATCCCCGCCTTCGGCTACCTCGCCATGCGGCTCGGATCGGCCAGGGTCGTCGCCGGCGGAGCCCTGGGGACCGCGCTCATCGCGTTCCCGCTCTACTGGGTCATCAGCGTCTCCACCGCGCCGACCTACATCGCCGCGATCCTCATCGGAGGCATCCTGCCCACTGCCACCTGGGCGGCACTCGGCGGGCTCATGGCTGACATCTTCGATCCCCGGACCGCCTTCACCGCCCTGTCCTTCGCCTACAGCCTCGCGGCGATCATCGCCGGTTTCGTCCCCTCCATCACCCAGGCCTTCGGGCAGGCCACCGACGGCGCCTGGTGGCACCCGGGCATCGTGCTGGTGGTGCTCAGCCTCGTCACGTTCGTCGGGGCGCTCCTCGCCGTCCGGCTCCGCGCACGCCAGCAGGCAGCGGCCTCCGCGCTGTAGGCGGCGGGCTGGGGCATAGTTAAGCCATGACCGCGGCCCCCTCACTCAGCATCCTCCTGCTCAACGGCCCCAACCTGAACCTCCTGGGCACCCGGGAGCCGGGAATCTACGGCACCTCGACCCTCGCCGACGTCGAGGAGACGGCCCGCACCGCCGCGGCCGCGCGGGGGTGCACGCTGCGGGCCTTCCAGTCCAACTCCGAAGGCGCGCTGATCGACGCCATCCACGGTGCGGCGGGCACCGCCGGCGGGATCGTCATCAACGCCGGCGCCTATACCCACACCTCGATCGCCATCGCCGACGCGCTGGCCGCCGTGGGCCTGCCCGTGGTGGAGGTCCACCTGAGCAATGTGCACCGGCGCGAGGCCTTCCGGCACACCTCCTACATCTCCGCCGTCGCCGGCGCCGTGATCGTGGGGGCGGGGATCGAGGGATACCGGTTCGCGGTGGAGCACCTCGCGGCGCGGCTGGGCGCCCCGGCCGGGACGAGTCCAAAAAGTTAGCATCGGTCCGGAACGTCGCCTTACGCGAAAAGCGCACCGGTAGGGCACCATAGTTTCATGACGGATATCACTCCCGCCGGTACGGCGGCCAGCGACGCGCCCCTGCTCGAAGTCCGGGATCTCGCGATCAGCTTCCGCACCACCCACGGAGAGGTGCGCGCCGTCGAAAACGCGAGCTTCACGCTTCGCCGCGGCGCCACCCTGGCGATCGTCGGCGAATCCGGCTCGGGAAAGTCCACAACGGCCATGGCCTGCATCGGCCTGCTGCCGGGCAACGGCAAGGTCACTTCCGGGAGCATCCACTTCGAAGGCCAGAACCTCGTCGGCCTGGCCGAGACCAAGATGCGCTCCATCCGCGGCCGGGCGATCGGCCTGGTGCCGCAGGATCCGATGTCGAACCTCAACCCCGTCACCAAGATCGGCACCCAGGTCGCCGAGACACTGCTGGTCCACGGCATGGCCACCAAGGCCAACGTCAAGCAGAAGGTCATCGAGGTCCTCTCCGCCGCCGGCCTGCCCGACGCCGGCGAACGCGCCAAGCAGTACCCGCACGAATTTTCCGGCGGCATGCGCCAGCGCGCCCTGATCGCGATCGGCCTCGCCTGCCAGCCGCGGCTGCTGATCGCGGACGAGCCGACCAGCGCCCTCGATGTCACCGTCCAGCGCACCATCCTCGACCAGATCGACACCATGACCGACCAGCTCGGCACCTCGGTGCTGCTGATCACCCACGACCTCGGCCTGGCCGCCGAGCGCGCCTCGGACCTCGTGGTGATGCACCGCGGCCGGGTCGTCGAGACCGGCCCCGCCCAGCAGCTGCTCAACGACCCCCAGCACCCCTACACCCAGTCGCTGGTGCGCGCCGCCCCGTCCGTCGCCGCCGTCCGCCTGCGCCCGGGTGCCTACAACGACGACCCCGCCAAGCGGGCGAAGCTCGCCGAGGCCGTCTTCGCCGAGCACGAGAGCGGCAAGGCGGCGCCCCCGGCGAACATCGTGGAGATTCGGGACCTCACCAAGGTCTACAAGCGCCGCGGCAGTTCCGAGGACTTCTACGCGGCCAAGAACGTCACCCTCGACGTGCCGCGGGGCCAGACGGTCGCCATCGTCGGGGAGTCCGGTTCCGGCAAGACCACGACAGCCCGGATGCTCCTGAAGCTCATCGAGCCCACCTCCGGCACCATGACCTTCGACGGCATGGATGTCGCCACCCTCGACAAGGCCCAGCTCAACGACTTCCGTCAGCGGGTCCAGCCGATCTTCCAGGACCCCTATTCCTCCCTGAACCCGATGTTCACCATCGAGCGCATCGTCGAGGAGCCCCTCAACGCGTACAAGCGCGGCTCCAAGAAGGAGCGGGCCGCCCGGGTGCGGGAACTCATGGATCAGGTGGCCCTGCCCCAGAACGCCCTGCGCCGCTACCCCTCGGAGCTGTCCGGCGGGCAGCGCCAGCGCGTGGCCATCGCCCGGGCGCTGGCCCTGAAGCCCGAGCTGCTGGTCTGCGACGAGCCCGTGTCGGCACTCGACGTGCTCGTCCAGGCGCAGATCCTCAAACTCCTCGGCGACCTGCAGGCCGAACTGGGCCTGAGCTACCTGTTCATCTCCCACGACCTCGCCGTGGTGCGCCTGATCTCCGACTATGTGTGTGTCATGAAGGACGGCGAACTCGTTGAGGCAGCGACCTCCGAAGAGGTCTTCCAGAACGCCCGTCACCCCTACACCCGCCGGCTGCTCGCCTCCATTCCGGGCAACGAGCTGCAGATCGAGGGCGGCATCGCCTCCTAAGGCCGGGACGGCAGCGCCGCGGCCTCGCGTGCGGCACGGAGGCCGGGATGTCCACCCCGAAAGGTGTGCCCGCGGATAAGAAGTTGAAGCGGTCCGGCGGTGCCGGCGTGGGTATTCTGGGGACATGAGCGCCGTAACCGGATTCACTGCCACCCTGGACGGCCGCTTTGCCCGGGAGCTGGCGGAGCTGGCCATCCCCTGGCGGGCCGAGGAGGCACCGGAGCCGCGGCTGCTGGTGCTCAACGAACCGCTCGCCCTCACCCTGGGCCTCGACCCGGAGGCGCTGCGGACACCCGAGGGGATCTCGTTCCTCACCGGCACCTCGCTGCCCGCCGGAGCCACCCCCGTCGCCCAGGCCTATGCCGGCCACCAGTTCGGCGGCTACAGCCCCCGCCTCGGGGACGGGCGGGCACTGCTGCTGGGCGAGATCACCGGCACCGACGGCCGCCTGCACGATCTCCACCTCAAGGGGTCCGGGCGCACGCCGTTCGCCCGCGGCGGGGACGGCCTGGCGGCGGTTGGCCCCATGCTGCGCGAATACATTGTCAGCGAGGCCATGGACGCCCTGGGCATCCCAACGACCCGCTCACTGGCCGTGGTGGCCACCGGCCGGCCCGTGCGCCGCGAAACGGTGCTGCCCGGGGCGGTGCTCGCCCGGGTCGCGGCCAGTCACCTGAGGGTGGGCAGTTTCCAGTACGCCGCGGCCGGCGGCGATCTCGCCCTGCTGCGCCGCCTCGCCGACCACGCCGTCGCCCGGCACCACCCGCAGGCCGCCCAGGCAGAATCACCCTACCTCGCCCTGTTCGAGTCGGTGGTCTCCGCCCAGGCCTCCCTGGTGGCCCGGTGGATGCTCGCCGGCTTCATCCACGGGGTGATGAACACCGACAATATGACCATCTCGGGCGAGACCATCGACTACGGGCCCTGCGCCTTCCTCGACGCCTTCGACCCGGCCACGGTGTACAGCTCGATCGACTCCGGCGGGCGCTACGCCTACGGCAACCAGCCGCTGGTCGCCGAGTGGAACCTCGCCCGGTTGGCGGAGGCCCTGCTGCCCCTGATCGACGAGGACCAGGAGCGGGCCGTCGAGGCCGCGGTCGCCTCCCTCGAGGCCTTCCGCAGCCAGTACAGCGCCGCGTGGCTGGCCGGGATGAAGGCCAAGCTGGGCGTACCCGGCTCGGTGCCCGACGGCGAGGCCGCCCAGCTCGCGGACGACCTCCTGGCCCTCCTGCAGGCCGGCCGGCCCGACTACACCTCGTTCTTCCGGGACCTGGGCTCCGCCGCACGGGGGCAGGCCGGGCCGGCCCGGAGCCGGACCGCGGATCCGGCGGCGTTCGACGCCTGGGCGCAGCGCTGGCTCGCCCTCGGTCCGGACGCGGCGGCGATGGACCGGGCCAACCCGGCCTACATTCCCCGCAACCACCTGGTCGAGGAGGCTTTGGCGGCGGCCACGAACGACGACCTTGGCCCGCTGGCGGGCCTCCTCGAAGCCGTGACGGCCCCCTACGACGAGCGGCCCGGCCTGGAACGCTATGCCGTCGGCGCCCCGGAGGACTTCGGCCCGTACCGGACCTTCTGCGGCACTTAACGCCGACGCCCCGCCGCTGGTCAGTGGCGGGGCGGATTCGACAAGGTGGATTCGGCGGGGCGGCGGGAGCGGGCTCCCGCGGGACTACTTCTGCCGCGTCTTCGGATCCAGCGCCTCCCGGAGGGACTCCCCCAGCAGGGTGAAGCCGAGAGCGGTGATGGCGATGCAGGCGCCGGGCAGGAACGCCAGCTGCGGCGCGATGCTCAGCTCCGCCTGGGCGTAGGTGAGCATCCGACCCCACTCGGCGGCCTGAGGCAGTCCGCCGCCGAGGCCGAGGAAGGACAGCGCGGCGGCGTCAATGACCGCGGTGGCCAGAGTGAGCGTTGCCTGCACGATTACCGGACCCATGCTGTTGGGCAGCAGGTGGCTCATGGTGATCGTGCCCCGGCTCAGCCCGAGGGTCTGCGCGGCCAGGATGTAGTCGGATCCGCGCTGGGAGAGCATCGAGGAACGGAGCAGCCGCGCGAAGATCGGGATCTGCGAGACGCCGATGGCGATCATGATCGCGTACGGGCTCTGCCCGAGGATGGCCGCGATGCTCACCGCGAGCAGCAGGTTCGGCACCGACAGCAGGATGTCGACGAAGCGCATGATGACGTTGTCCACCCAGCCGCCGAAGCCACCGGCGAGGACGCCGAGGAGCATTCCGCCGGCGAGGCCCAGGGCGGTGGACACCACGCCGATCAGCAGGGACGCCTGGGCGCCCCAGATCAGCTTGCTCAGCAGGTCCCCGCCGAAGCGGTCGAGCCCGAGCGGGTAGCCGCCGATCTCCCCGGGCCCGGGGATGGTGGTGGGGGTGATTTCGGTGCGGCCGGGCAGCTCGTTGCCGCCGTAGGGGGCCAGGATCGGCGCGAGGAGCGCGACGAGCAGGAACAGGCCGATGATGACGGCGCCGGCGATGGCCTGCGGGTTGCGCCGCAGGCGGAGGAACGCGTCCTTCCAGAGGCCGGTTCCACCTCCGGTCTCGATCGCCGGGTCTGTCGGGGCTGCTGATCCGCCGACGGCGGGGGGCAAGATTGCACTCACTGCACACGCACTCTCGGGTCGATGATGCTGTAGGAAATGTCAACGAGGAGGTTGATGATCGCGTAGAGGATGGCGATGAAGATGATGAACCCCTGGAGGACCGGGTAATCAAGGCCGAAGATGGCGTCGCGCAGGAACCGCCCGATGCCGTTGAACGCGAAGACCGTCTCGGTGAGCACGGCGCCGGAGATGAGCAGGCCGAGCTGCAGGCCGATGGTCGTCACCACCGGAAGCATGGCGTTGCGCAGGATGAACCGGCCGCGGATGGTGCGCTCCATGAGGCCCTTGGCCCGGGCGGTGCGCACGTAGTCGGCGTTCTGGGTCTCAAGCACCGAGGCCCGGGTGATGCGCACGATGATGGCCAGCGGGATGGTGCCCAGGGCCAGCCCGGGCAGGATCAGGTGAAGGAAGGCGTCCCAGGCGGCGTCCCACTCCCCCGTGAGGAGCCCGTCCAGGACGTAGAAGTCGGTGAAGTGGGTCGCGTTGATGCGCGGGTTCTGCCGGCCGTCGGGCGGCAGGATGGACCACTGGATCGCGAACAGGTACTTGAAGATGAACGCGAGGAAGAACACCGGGACGGTGATGCCGATCAGGCTCAGCACCACGGAGCTGTGGTCCACGAAGCGCCCGTAGTGGCGGGCCGCCGCATAGCCCAGCGGTACGCCGATGCCGATGGCGAAGATCAGGGCGACGATGGTGAGTTCGACAGTCGCCGGGAAGCGGGTCGCGAACTCCTCGAGGACGGGACGCCCGGTGTTGATCGAGACGCCGAAGTCGCCCTGCAGCAGCTTGCCGATATAGGTGAAGTACTGGGTGAGGAGCGGGCGGTCGAAACCGTAGAGCTCATTGACCCGGGCGACGGCCTCGGGGGTCGCCTTCTCGCCCAGCAGCGCGGTCGCCGGACCGCCCGGGAGGCTGCGCACCCAGAGGAAGAGCAGAACGGACAGCCCAAACAACGTGGGGATGAGCAGGGCAATTCGCTTGCCTATGACGCGTAACACAGTGTCCTCTCGGGGGGAAACCAGGATGTGCTCTCCAACACAGTGGAGCCGGACCTAATCGTACGGGTCCGGCTCCACTGGACGTGCTGGTATTACTTGCTGAGCTCGATCTCGCTGAAGACCTCATCGTTGACCGGGCTGGCCGGGTAGGAGGTAACGCGCTCGTTGAACGCCAGCGAAGGTGCCGGGTGGGCCAGCGGGATGGCCGGGATGAACTCGGCGATCTGCTGGTTGATCTCCTCGTACGCCTTCGTCTGCTCATCGCGGTCGGTCATGCCCCGCGCCTCATCGAGTGCGGCGAACAGCTCCGGGTTGTCGAAGCCGAACTCCGGCTTCTGCTGGCCGAAGAAGACGCCGATGAAGTTGTCGGTGTCGTTGTAGTCGCCGGTCCAGCCGAGCAGGTGCAGGCCGTGGTCCTCGGTGCCCTGGACCTGGTCGAGGTAGTCAGGGGACCAGGCGGCAGGCGCCGGGGTGACGGTGATTCCGACGTCGGCCAGCTGCGCCTGGAGGTTGGTGAAGACCTGCTCCGGGGTGGGCATGTACGGACGCGAGACGTTCGTCGGGTAGTTGAACTGGACCTCGAAGCCGTCGGGGTAGCCGGCCTCGGCGAGGAGTTCCTTCGCCTTCTCCGGATCGAAGTCGTACGTGGTGACGTCCTCGTTGTAGCCGTCGACGACGTCGGGGATGAACTGGGTCGCGACCTCGGTGCCCTCGGGAAGGGTCTGGGCGACCAGAGCCTCCTTGTCGATGGCGTGCGCAATGGCTTCGCGGACCAGCGGGTCCGCGAGCTGCTCGACCTTGTGGTTGAAGCCCAGGTACAGGATGGTGAACGGGTCGCGGGCCACCACGTTGTATCCGCCGTCCTTCAGGGACTGGACGTCGGCGGGGGCGACAAGGTCGTACCCGTCGATGGTTCCGGCCTCGAGGGCCTGGCGGCGGGCCTGCGGGTCATCGATGATGCGGAAGATCGTTTCGGTGATCTGGCCCTTCTCGCCCCAGTAGTCCTCGAAGCTCGACAGCTCAAGCTGCTGTCCGACGTCCCAGGACTCGAACTTGAAGGGACCGGTGCCCACCGGGTTGCCGAGGGCGTACTCGCTGAGCTTTGGTGATTCCTCGGAACCGCCGATCTCGTCGGCCTTGAACTTCTCAAGCGCGGTGGGGCTCTGCATGGCGAAGGCCGGCAGGGAGAGCGCCGGGACGAATCCGGCGAACGGCTTGGCCAGGTTGACGGTGACCTCGTTGTCGCCGTTGGCCTCGCAGGATTCGTAGACCGCTTCGTCAGGCTGGTCCTTGAACCCGCGGAAGAGCGAGTTGTAGTAGTACGAGACGGTCTCGGCCTGCTGGAGGCCGGTCCAGTTGTACCAGCGGTCGAAGTTGAAGCAGACGGCCTCGGCGTTGAAGTCGGTCCCGTCGTGGAACTTCACGCCCTCCTTCAGCTTGAAGGTCGTCGCCAGTCCGTCTTCGGAGGTTTCCCACGACTCGGCGAGCAGCGGCGCCGGGTCCGCGGTGCCCTTCTCCACGCCGACGAGGCCCTCGAAGATCTGGCGGCTGACGCGGAATGACTCGCCGTCGCTGGCGAAGGCCGGGTCGAGGGACTTCGGGTCGGAGGACGCAGCGAAGACGAAGGTCGAGTTGACGGCCTCGCCCGAACCCTCGGCGCCGGCCCCCTCCTCGCGCTGGCTCTGGACGCAGCCGGTCATGAGCAGCGCGCCGATGGATATTCCCGCAGTCAACGCAGCACGTTTCCTGGTGAGATGGAACCTGCGCACAGAAGTGTCGCGTGTAGACATTTTGAGCTCCTGTTGAACGAGTGTTTCTGGCCGGACAACCCTGTATCCGCCGGACCGGAACGCGCCTGTGCGCACTGGCCGTGTGACGAGCCTAACTTCTAAAGCGGCCGGTTTTCGTATTTCCCGCATCCATCCGGTCACGATTTGGTCTCGCGGGACCTCCGCAGGGCGCGCCGCGGAACCCGCCGGTGGGCCCGCGCAGTTGCCGCCGGATCCGGCGGAGGGCAGGGCTAACGCGGGGTGCACTGCCCGGAGCGGACGGAGGCGGCGTAGCCCGGCGCGCGTTCGGCGATGGGCCGCAGCTCGGCCAGCGACAGGGCGTACCCGACGGGCGCCTCGGCCGTCGACTTGGCGAAAACCACCCCGGCGACCCGCCCCTGCAGGTCAAGCAGCGGCCCGCCCGAATTACCCTGCTGCACGTTGGCGGCCAGGCTGTAGACCTGGAGCAGCTGCGGACTGGCACCATAGATGTTCTGGACCATCACCGCGGACAGGTTCTGCACGCTTGCAGGCTGGATCCGGTAGGGCCCGCCGGCCGGGTAGCCGGCGAAGGCCGCCGTCGTCCCGCGCGGCAGTTCCTCCCCCAGCGGCAGCGCATTCCGGTCCAGGCCGTCCACGGCGAGGACGGCGATGTCGCGGACAGCATCGAAGTGGACGACCCGCCCCGGCAGCGCCCCTCCGCCCAGGACCTCGACGACCGGTTCACCCACCCCCGCCACGACGTGCGCATTGGTGATGACCCGGCCGGGCGCCACAACGAACCCGGTGCCTGTCTGGTTCTGTCCACATTTGAAGGCCGTGCCGGCGATCCGCACCACCGACGCCGCAGCCGCGGCGAGTTCGGGGGTATCGACGGATTCGTCGGGGACCTCCCCGGTCAACGGCGGCGCGACCGTGTCCAAAATGGTGGGGATGCCGTCGTCCACGGCGATGGTGCGCAGCTGCGCCAGCCAGGTGCGCACCGGCGCCGGAGTTGCGCTGTCGATGCCGCGGATGACCTGCGAGGCAGCGAGGTGCTGGGACAGGAAGGGGACGCCGAGGGTGCCCACGCTGAATGCGAGCATCGACATCACCAGCGCCGCCACCACGGTGTTGACCGCGCCGCCGAGCAGGCGGTCAACGGTCCGCAGTGGCCGGGCCTTCAGCCAGCGCCGGATCGAGGACCCCAGACCGGCCCCGAGGGCCTGGCCCACGACGACGAGGATCAGGGCCGTGGCGATGACGGCGGGAAGGCGCCAGCCGTTGTCGGGGACCGCCGCGCTGACCAGCGGGATGGCGAAGAAGGCGGCCACGGCCCCGGCGATAAACCCGACGATGCCCCCAAGGGTCACGAAGAGCCCGTTGCGGAGCCCCACGGCGAGGTATCCGAGCAGCACAAGGCCCAGTACGACGTCGAGGATCGTGAAGTCGGGCATGTCCGTTCTCCCAGTGTGCTTCGTCCGGAAGCCGCGCACCTCCATCACTGAGTTCCAATTCTATCGGCCGGAAGCGGTCCAGCGGCAGCGCGCCGGTTGCGCGGATCGCTTAAACCGCGGCGGAATGGGGTGCATCGGCTGTCCGATCATGCCCGGGTACGGCAAGATGGGACGGTAGAGGCCATGCGGGACAGCCGCACCACCCCCAAGTCAACAGGAGAATTCATGGATATCGAGGTACTGCGCCGGGCGCCGCTCTTCGCTTCGCTGGGAGACGACGTCTTCGCCGCCCTCACTGATGAGTTGACCGAGGTTGACCTCTCGCGTGGATCGTCGGTATTCCGTGAGGGAGACCAGGGCGACCAGCTGTACTTCATCGTCTCCGGCAAAATCAAGCTGGGCCGCACCGCCCAGGACGGCAGGGAGAACCTTCTGGCGATCCTCGGCCCGGGCGAACTCTTCGGCGAGATGGCCCTGTTCGACCCCAGCCCGCGCACGGCCACGGCGACGGCGGTGTCCGAGACCCGGCTGGCGGGGCTAAAGAATGAGAACCTGCGGGTGCTGCTCGAGACCCGCCCCGAGGTATCGGCCCAGCTGCTTCAGGCGCTCGCCCGCCGGCTGCGCCGCACCAACGAGTCCCTCGCCGACCTCGTGTTCTCCGATGTCCCCGGCCGCGTCGCGAAGGCGCTGCTGGATCTGGCCGACCGTTTCGGCAGGCCTGCCACCGACGGCGTCCTGGTGGCCCACGAACTCACCCAGGAGGAACTGGCCCAGCTGGTCGGCGCTTCACGTGAAACGGTCAACAAGGCCCTCGCCGAGTTCGTTCAGCGCGGCTGGCTCCGCCTTGAGGCCCGCGCCGTGGTCATCCTCGACATCCAGCGGCTGCGCCAGCGCAGCCGCTGACCCGGCCGGACTCCGGGGGTAGTCCGGCCGCACTTCTATCGGCCGCGCTGCGCCGAGCCGCCCTCGGTCAGCACCGGGCAGGCGACCTCGAGCATGAGGTCGCCGTCGTGCTCGGCCAGGTGCGGATAGTAGAGCTTGATCTTCCGCTTGTGCGAAAGATAGGCGATACAGCCGCGCGAGGAGCCGAGCTTCTCGAGAATCAGCTCCACCGCGGGCACCGTGATCTCGCTCAGCGTGCGCCCCACGGTGTTGGGCTGGCCTACCTCGTCACCGAGTTCGGTGCTGTTCCGGCGTGCGATCTCCTGCGCCGCGCACTTCCAGCCGCCCCAGATGCCCTTACTCTCAAGGAGCGTGGGCGACTGGTTCACCGGCTGGGCCACGGCGAAGTAGTGGGTGTCGAAGCGGCGGTGCGCGAAGTCGGGGGTCAGCCAGTGCGCCAGCGGCTTGATCAGGTCGGACCGGACGGCCAGCCCGCGCCGGCTGAGGACGTCGGCAAAGGAAGAGTCCTGGTGGGCGACGGTCTCCCGCGCCTTCATCCACTCCCGGCCGCGGGTGCTCTCCACCATGCTGGTGGCGTCGGGCCCGGCCAGCAGCACGCCGGTTTCCTCGAAGAGTTCGCGCACGGCGGCCAGCACGTGGCGCCGGGCCAGGTTGGAGTCGTCGGTCCCCAGCGCCTTCGCCCAGGCGGAGGGGCTGGGTCCGCACCAGTCGACCGGGTCGTCGTCGAACTCCTCGATCAGGCCGCCCGGGAACCCGACGATTCCCAGCGGCGATTCGCTGCGGCGGCAGGTGAGGTAGGTCTCCGCGCCCGTCGGGCTGTCGCGGACCAGGACGACCGAGGAGGCCGGGCGGGCCTTCAGGGGGGTGCGGGCACCATATTCCACCCAGCCCCGGGCGGCGCTGCGCTCCTCGGAATGGAGGGGGAACCTGCGGTTGCTTAGTCGATCCACGGGACTAGACGAACTCGACGATCATTTCGACCTCGACCGGTGCATCAAGGGGCAGCACGGCGACGCCGACGGCGGAACGGGCATGGACTCCGGCGTCTCCGAAAACCTCGCCCAGCAGGTTCGAGGCCCCGTTGATGACGACCGGCTGGCCGGTGAAGGACGGGTCGGAGGCGACGAAGCCGACGACCTTGACGATCCTTGTCACCCGGTCCAGGTCGCCGATCCGCTCCTTGACCGCAGCCAGGGCGTTCACGGCGCAGGTGGCCGCGAGGGATTGGGCGGTATCGGCGTCAACGGCGGCCCCGACCTTGCCGGTGGCCGGGAGCTTGCCGTCAATGAAGGGAAGCTGTCCGGAGGTGTAGACGAAGGTGCCCGAGATGACCGCAGGCACGTAACTGGCGACCGGCGCGGCGACGGCCGGCAGGGTGATGCCCAGCCCGGCGAGCCGCGCCTCGACCGCGGAGGGGGCGGTTTCCGTGCCGCTCACGACTGGCCCTTTTCGCGCTTGAGGTAGGCCACAAGGCCGTTCCCGTCGGGCCCGGGGACCACCTGGACGAGCTCCCAGCCGTCCTCACCCCACTGATCAAGGATCTGCTTGGTGGCGTGGATGATCAGCGGAATCGTGGAGTACTCCCATTTGGTCATGCGTCAAAGCCTAGCGCGTGCTTGTAAACTGCAGTACATGGCTCCTCGGACCTCCCCTCTCTTTGACACGGCAACCACCCTTGGGAAAATCGTTGCATTCCTCGGAATCAGCGGGCTCAGCGGTGTGCTCGCCGCCGGGTTGCTCGTGCCCGTCGCCGCCGCGGCGGGCGCCGGCGCGTCGGCCTCCATCCAGTTCTTCGAGGAGCTCCCGGCGGAGCTTGAGCGCGACGCGCTCGCCCAGCCGACCAAGATCCTCGCGACCGACGGCTCGCTGATCGCCACCCTGTACGAGGAGAACCGGCAGCCGGTCACTCTCGACCAGGTCTCCCCCAATATGACCAATGCCCTCCTGGCCATCGAGGACAACCGCTTCTACGAGCACGGCGGCGTCGACCTGCAGGGCATCCTCGGCGCGGTCGCCAACAACATCAGCAGCGACACCACCCGCGGCGCCTCGACGCTCACCCAGCAGTTCGTCACCAACGTGCTGATCGACACTGCCCGCCAGAACGGCGGGGAAGCGGTCTTCAGCGGCAGCAAGACCATCGGGGACAAACTGCGCGAGGCGAAGCTCGCCATCGCCGTCGAGAAGGAACTCACCAAGGACGAGATCCTTGAGGGGTACCTCAACATCGTGCCGTTCACCGGTACCACCTACGGCGTGCAGGCGGCCTCGAAGTACTTCTTCAACGTCGACGCCAAGGACCTCAACATCCAGCAGGCGGCCCTGCTGGCCGGCGTCGTCAACGGCACCACCTACTACAGCCCCGAGCTGAACCCGGAGCGGTCGCTGGAGCGGCGCAACATCGTGCTCGGCGCCATGCTCAAGACCGGCAAGATCACGCAGGAGGAGCACGACGCCGCCGTCGCGACGGACCTCGGCCTGAAGATCACCCCGACGCTCAACGGCTGCGCCGGTGCCGCCCAGGCACCCTATTTCTGCGACTACGTCACCCACCTGATCCTCAACGACCCGGCCTACGGCGAAACCCCGGAAGACCGGGAAAAGGTCCTTTACCGCTCGGGGCTGACCATCAAGACCACGCTTGATCCCCGAGTGCAGAAGGCCGCGCAGACCGCCGTCAACGAGACAGCGAACCCCGACACGACCGACGGCGCCGTGGGGCACTCCCTGGTGAGCGTCGATCCGAAGACCGGCAACATCGTCTCGATGGCGCAGAACACCCGGTACCGGCCGGGCGAGGCGGCCGGCGACTCGGTCCTGAACTTCAACGTCGACCTGTACGCCGACGGAAATCCCGAAAAAAGCCTTGGCGGCATCGGCGGGTTCCAGCCGGGCTCGACCTACAAGCCATTCACCGTCGCCGCGTGGGTCGACGCCGGGAAATCCCTGAACACGGTCCTTGACGGCAGCAAGAAGCGCTACCCGGAAGGCGACCTGTGGAAGGCCAGCTGCCTCGAAGGCGGCAACTACCCCGTGCAGAGCCCGGACGGCGTCAGCGGCTACTTCCCCCAAAACTACGGGGACACCAACTACGGCCCCGCCACCGTGCTGCGCGGCCTGTCCCAGTCCCTGAACACCATCACCATGGCCTCGGCCAAGCAGCTCGACCTCTGCCGCATCCAGGACATCGCCTTCAACATGGGTGTCCACAACGGCAAGAGCAACAAAGGTGAACCCGCACGCCTCGCCGTCTCCCCCTCGGCCCTCATCGGCGGCGACGGCGACGTCGCGCCCCTGTCGATGGTCACCGCCTTCGCCGGATTCGGCAACGAGGGCAGCGTGTGCGATCCCCGCGCCCTGACCGAGGTCACCGCCGCCGACGGCACCAGCTACCCCGTCCCCGCGGTGTCCTGCGAGCAGGTCATCCCGAAGGAAACCGCACGCGGCGTGAACTACGCGACGCAGGAGGTCATGAAGACCGGCTCCGGTTCACAGCTCGAGTACGGCGGCATCCCGATGGCCGGCAAGACCGGCACCAACGACAAGCGCTCGCAGACCTGGTTCATGGGCTACAACTCCGGCCTGGCCACGGCAAGCTGGATCGGCAACTGGAAGGAGGGGAACACCTCCCTCAGCGGCCTGCAGATCGGCGGGCGCGTGTACCCCGAGATCGACGGTTCGCTGATCGCCGGTCCCTCCTGGGCCCGCTTCATGCAGCAGATCCCGGGCCTGTACGTCGGCGAGCGGTTCCAGAACCCGCCGGCCGACATCATCAACGGCCGCCAGAGCGTGCCGTCCTTCGGCAACGGCCAGAACCGCCCCGGTGGGCTTCCCGGCGTTCCCGGTGGCATACTCGGTGGACCGGCCGCACCGGGTGACAACAACGGCGGCGGCAACGGCAACAACGGCGGCGGCGAAGGGGACGACTGAACGTGGAGTCATCGAGGACGAACGGCGTAGGGACAGCGCTCGCATGGAGCACCGGGCTCACAGCACTCGCCGGGGCCGCAACCCTGGGCTACGCCTCGGTGATCGAACGGACCCTCTTCTCGCTCCGTGAGGAGACGGTGCGGATCCTCCCGCCCGGAGCCCGGCCCCTGCGGGTGCTCCAGCTCTCCGACATCCACATGGCACCCCACCAGAAGTCAAAGCGCGACTGGCTGCAGGGCCTGGCCCGGCTTGAACCGGACCTGGTCATCAACACCGGGGACAACCTCAGCCACCGCAAGGCCGTGGGCCCCCTGCTCGAGGCCCTGGGCCCGCTGCTCCGCTTTCCCGGCGTCTTCGTCCCCGGTTCGAATGACTACTATGAGCCGGTCCTGAAGAACCCGCTCCGGTATTTCTCCGGCCCCTCCTCCGCCGGCACGCGCGGGCCCCGCGAGCTGCCCTGGGCTCAGATGTTCAGCGCCTTCGGCACCGCCGGCTGGATTGACCTCACCAACCGGAGCCAGTCCATCGGCATGCGCGGCCTCCGCCTCGACTTCACCGGCGTCGACGATCCGCACCTCGACCGCGACAAGTACGCCGGGTACCCCGCCGGGAGCAGCACCTCCGCCGAGGCCCCGCACGTGCGCATCGCCGTCACCCACGCCCCCTACCAGCGGGTGCTCGACTACTTCACCGACGGTGGCGCCGAGCTGATCCTCGCCGGCCACACCCACGGAGGCCAGGTCTGCGTTCCCGGCTACGGGGCGCTGGTGACGAACTGCGACCTTCCGACCTGGCGTGCCCGCGGGCTCACCGAGTGGGAGCACCGCGGGCGCCGGGTGCCGCTGAACGTCTCGGCGGGCATAGGCACCTCCCGGTTCGCCCCGGTGCGCCTGGCCTGCCGGCCCGAGGCCGTCCTGCTCACCCTGACCGCCCGGGATGCCGCGTAGGAGAAGTTTTCCGCCGCTGTTCGTTCAATGGGGAGCCAGGCCCGCCGGGCTCCGGGGGCCGCCCCGGCCCGTGCCGGATCCAGGACCGACATCGAGCACCGAAGAGGTGGAATGAAACCGGCACCGACGCTGCGCGAGTCGATGAAGCGCCTGTACCCGCACGTGCGTCCCATCGCCCCGCGGCTGCTGCTGGGCCTGCTGTGCGCCCTGGCCGCGAGCGTCATGGCGCTGGCGATCCCGCAGGTGCTGCGCGTCCTCGTCAATGACTCGCTCACGCCCGGCGGCTCCGCCTCGGGGGTCTGGCTGGCCGCCGGGCTGGTGCTCCTGCTCGGCGTCCTCGAGGCGGCGCTGATCGCCCTGCGGCGGCAGTTCGTCATCGGTCCGGCCACCTCCGTGGAGACCGGCATGCGTACCTCTTTCTACCGGCACCTCCAGGAACTCCCGGTGGAGTTCCACGACCGCTGGGGAAGCGGCCAGCTGCTCTCCCGCGCCATGTCGGACCTGAACCTGATGCGCCGCTGGATGGCGTTCGGACTCATCATGCTGGTCGTGACCTCACTGACCGTGGGGATCGGGGTCGTGGTGATGTTCCTGACCAACTGGATCCTCGCCCTGATCTTTCTCGCCGCCGCGGTGCCGATCATGATCTACGGGTTCCGCTTCCGCACCTCCTACAGCCGGGTCTCGCGCAGGAGCCAGGACCAGGCCGGCGACCTTGCCACCGCCGTCGAGGAATCGGTGCACGGCATCCGCGTGCTCAAGGCCTTCGGGCGCAGCGGCGAGGCACTCGATGCGTTCAATGAGCAGGCGGAGCAGCTGCGCCGCACCGAGATCGTCAAGGCAAAATCGCTCGCCAACTTCTCCCTCGTGGTCACCCTGCTCCCGGAGCTGGCGCTGGGAGCCTCCCTTGTCGTCGGCGTGCTGCTGGCCTCCTCGGGGCAGGTGAGCATCGGGGCGCTCGTCGCGTTCTTCGCCACCGCCGCCGTCGTCGCCGGCCCGGTGGAATTCATCGGACCGCTGCTGGCCATGACCTTCACCGCCAAGACCGCCATCGACCGCCACTACGAGGTCATGGAGACCCGGAACCCCATTACGTCCCCCGCCGCACCGGCGAGGCCGTCCGAGCCGCGCGGGGAGCTGGCCTTCGAGGACGTCCACTTCCGCTACCCCGACACCCAGGACGCCGCCGGGGACATCCTCAACGGCGTGGAGCTGCGGCTGCGGGCCGGTGAAACCCTGGCCCTGGTGGGCGTGACCGGCAGCGGCAAGACCACCCTGGTGCAGCTCGTGCCGCGCCTCTACGACGTGACCGGAGGGCGCATCACCCTCGACGGCATCGACCTGCGGGACTTCGACCTGGCCGACCTGCGCACCCTGGTGGCGGTCGCGTTCGAGGACACGACCCTCTTCTCGAGCTCGGTGCGCGACAACGTCCTGATGGGTGCCCGCACCGAAAGCGACGCCGACGCGGAGGCCCTGCTGGCCGAGGCGCTCGAGGTGGCCCAGGCGCAGTTCGTCTACTCCCTCCCCCTCGGGGCCGACACCCTCATCGGCGAGGAGGGACTGAGCCTGTCCGGCGGCCAGCGCCAGCGCCTGGCCCTGGCCCGGGCCATCGCCGCCCAGCCGCGCGTGCTGGTGCTCGACGATCCCCTCTCCGCCCTCGACGTGCGAACCGAGGAGCTCGTTGAGGAGCGGCTCCGGGAGGTGCTGCGCGGCACGACGACGCTCGTGGTCGCCCACCGGCCCTCGACCGTCGCCCTGGCCGACCGGGTCGCGCTGCTTCAGGACGGGCGGATCACCGACGTGGGCACGCATATCGAACTGCTCGCCCGCAACGACCACTACCGCTATGTCATTGCGAGCCTGACCGAGGAACCGGTGGATCTCGACAGCGGGTACGACGACGAAGAGGCCCTGGCATGACAAAGGCTGCACAGCGCCCGCGACGGCGGCCGGGGCGGAAGTCCAGCCCGGAGGCGACGGCGGGGACCGCCCCTGCGGGCGTCAGCAACGAGGACGAGGTCCTGCTGGACCGGGCGCAGAACCGGTCGGTGCGGGCACGCTCCTTCCGCCTGCTCGGGTCGCTGATCCGGCCCAACAGGCGGCAGTTCGTCCTCACCATCGCCCTCGTCGTCGTTTCCCAGGCCGCCCGGGTCGCCGGGCCGGCGATCATCGCCTTCGGCATCGACAGCGCGCTGCCCGCCCTGATCGCCGGGAACCCGGTACAGCTGGCGGCGGCCGGGGGCGCCTACCTCCTCGCCGCCGTCCTCGGTGCCGTGCTCACCGCCGGGTACGTGCGGGCGACGGCGCGGCTGAGCCAGGCCATGCTGCTCGACCTGCGCCTGTGGGTGTTCCGCCACACCCAGCGGCTGAGCCTCGAGTTCCACGAGAAGTACACCTCGGGCCGGATCATCTCCCGGCAGACCTCGGACCTTGAGGCGCTGCGCGAACTCCTCGATTCGGGCGTCAGCTCCCTGGCCTCCGGCGTGATGTTCATGCTCTTCACGGCCGTGACCATCTTCGCCCTCGACTGGCGGACGGGCCTGCTGATCCTCGCGGCAGGGGTTCCGATGTTCCTGCTGGCCCGCTGGTACCAGAAGCACTCGCAGATCGCCTTCCGGTCCTCCCGGGTGGTCTCCGCGAAACTCATCGTCCACTTCATCGAAACGATGACCGGGATCCGCGCCGTCAAGGCGTTCCGCCGGGAACCGGCCAACGCCACCCGGTACGACGAACTGGCCGAGGACTACCGCCAGGCCACCATCCGCTCGATCAACCTCAACGGCGTCTTCCAGCCGGGTCTGGTGCTCATCGGCAACCTCACCGTGGCCGTCGTCCTTGCGGCCGGCGGCTTCCGGGTCCTCGAGGGTTCGCTTGAGGTGGGGGCGCTGCTGGCCCTGCTGCTCTACAGCAAGCGCTTCTTCCAGCCGGTGGACCAGATGGCCCTCTTCTACAACTCCTTCCAGTCCGCCTCGGCGGCGCTTGAGAAGGTCTCGGGGCTGCTTGAGGAGGTTCCGACGGTCCGCCCGCCCCGGAACCCGGTGTCCCTGCCGAAGGCCCGGGGCGCCGTCGAATTCCGGGATGTCGAGTTCCGCTACGCCGACGGCCCGCAGGTCATCCCGCCGCTGAACCTGGCCATCCCGGCGGGCCAGACCGTGGCCCTGGTCGGGCAGACCGGCGCCGGCAAGTCCACGCTCGCCAAGCTGATCGCCCGCTTCTACGACGTCTCCGCCGGGAGCATCACCCTCGACGGGGTGGACCTGCGCGAGGTGGACGCGAAGGACCTCCGGCGCTCGGTGGTCATGGTGACCCAGGAGGCGTTCCTGTTCAGCGGCTCCGTCGCCGAGAATATCGCCCTCGGCCGGCCCGATGCGTCCCGGGAGGAGATCGAGGCGGCCGCGCAGGCCGTCGGCGCCGACGCGTTCATCCGCGAACTGCCCGAGGGCTACGACACCGACGTCAACAAGCGCGGTGGCCGGGTGTCCTCGGGGCAGCGGCAGTTGATCAGCTTCGCCCGGGCCTTCCTGGCCGACCCGGCCGTGCTGATCCTCGACGAGGCGACGTCCTCCCTCGACCTTCCCAGCGAGCGGCTCGTGCAGGAGGGCCTGCAGCGGCTGCTGGGGCAGCGCACCGCCCTGATCATCGCCCACCGGCTGTCCACCGTGGCCATCGCCGACCGGGTGCTGGTGGTGCACGACGGCGAGGTGGTTGAGGACGGGAAACCGGCGGACCTGATCGGTGGAACCGGCCGGTTTGCGGCCCTGCACGCGGCCTGGAAGGACTCGCTGGTGTAGGGACGCCGGCCGTGGCGGGCCGGGGTTTCGCCTCCCGGGCCTTCACGGGGTATTCTTGGAAAGTTGCTTTTGCCGCAGGTCCTGCGGCGGGAACAATTTATCGGGGTGTGGCGCAGCTTGGTAGCGCGCGTCGTTCGGGACGACGAGGCCGCAGGTTCAAATCCTGTCACCCCGACGAAGAAGTGAACTGAAGTTCATGTGATCCAGGCACGGCAGCAGGGGCGTCTCCGCAGCGCGGAGGCGTCCTTTCCTGTTTCCGGACCACATCCGGCGGCGCCCCTGGGTGAATGCGCGCGGCGGGCGCGTGTTGGACCCGGCATCGCCGGGCCGATGCGGTTGGATTAGGAGCAAGCGAAACCCCGAGCGCCGGAAGAGGCACCCGAACAATGCACAACGCGGCGCAGGTCGTCTCCCGGTTCGGCCCCACCCTCGACCGGGTGGCCGGGCTCATCGACACCGCGGCCCAGAAGGCCGTGGTGCACTTCCTGAGCGAGTACCAGCCCGAGGAATTCGTCCGCCGGGAGATCTACCGTCACGCCACCCGCGACCGGGTCTGGAACCTGCTGCTGGGAAACCCGGTCTTCGTCGATACCGGGATCACGGCAGTCCCCAGCAACAAGGGCGGCTACCTTTCAGCCGAGGGCATCGGCAGGATCTCCATCCTGACCCGTCCACCGGGCGTCACCCTCCTTCCGGGCACCGACCCGGAACAGGGTGCCCTCTTCGACCTGCCCGACGCCGGGGACGGCCTCCTGCCCTCCCGGGAGCTGTGGAGCGTCCAGGCCCTGCAGACGGCGATCTACTGGGACCCCACCACCACCGGGTCCCTGCGCCGGGCGACCCTGAGCGTGGGGTACGACCTGGCGAAGATCCACGCCGTCGTGCTGTCCGAAGTCCTCCTGAACCCCCGCGGCCCCGGCGCGCCCGGCCTGCGCTCCCCGGGCCTGGTCGAGGTTCCCCTCGAGGGCTTCGACGACCTCTTCGCGCCCGGAGGCGGAGCGGACTAAGCGCGGGGCCCTCCGCCCGGTCGACGCCGGACACCGGCGTAGGTGCGGCTCCCGCTACTGCTCGACCTCGGAGAAAAGGCCCATGAAGGTGCCTCCCATTCCGCCCAGCTTCTGGAAGAACTGCCCGGCCTGCGGCACGCTGACGGCCTGTGAGGCCGCGTCATAGCTCTCGAAGTAGAAATCGAGGGTGCGGTAGGCGGGCGTCGGCGTCCCGTCTTCCTTCGGCCACACCTTGGCGGACTCGAGGCGGAGCTGGCCGGGCAGTGACTTGGCGATCGTCAGCAGCTCCGGGAAGTCACGCTCGAAGGCCTCGGGATCGGTCGGGTTGTTGATGATGACGGTGATCTTCGTCTGCATTCGGAACTCCTCCTCGGAACGGGCTGCTCAGGGGTCCGGCCGGCACTGCGGCTGCCATCCAACGTCGGAACCAGGGCCGGCTGCGAAATTGTGAGGTGAGTCTAACGCCGGGCCCGCGGCGCTCCACGGGATCGGTCGAAAGTGTCGGCTTCATGACGTACCGCGGAGCCGCGCCGGGGCAGCAGGTACCCGGGGGAACCCTCAGGCGAAGGCGCGGCCGGTCAGGCGCTCGTAGGCCTCGATATAGCGCCCGCGGGTCCGCTCCACGACGTCGGCGGGAAGAGCCGGCGGCGCCGACACCCGGTCCCAGCCGGAGGCGTCCGAGGTGAGCCAGTCGCGCACGAACTGCTTATCGAAGGAGGGCTGGGCGCGGCCCGGGGAATACTGCGAAGCGTCCCAGAAACGCGAGGAATCGGGGGTCAGCACCTCGTCACCCAGGGTGATCCGCCCCGCGAGCGGGTCCAACCCGAACTCCACCTTCGTGTCGGCGAGGATAATCCCGCGCTCCCGGGCGATGGCCTCGGCCCGCGAGTAGATGTCCAGGGTCAGCGAGCGCAGCTGCGCCGCGGCGTCGTCACCCACGGTCATGACGACGGCGTCATAGGTGATGTTCTCGTCGTGCTCGCCCACCTCGGCCTTGGCCGAGGGCGTGAAGAGCGGCGGGTCGAGCCGGGAGCCGTCCTGCAGCCCGGCCGGCAGCGGCAGGGAGCACACGGTGCCCGATGCGTGGTATTCGGCCAGCCCGCTGCCGGTCAGGTAGCCGCGGGCGATGCACTCGATCGGATACATCTCGAGCCGCCGGCAGATCATGGCGCGGCCGGCGACGGCCGCCGGGACCCCGCCGGCCTCGTCCGCGGCCAGCACGTGGTTGGGCACCCCGGTGAGGCGTTCGAACCACCACAGGCTCAGCTGGGTGAGGACCCTGCCCTTGTCCGGAATCTCCGTGGCGAGCACATGGTCGAAGGCGCTGATGCGGTCGCTGGCCACGACGAGGACCCGGTCCGGGTCGCCGTCCTCCGGCTCGTACAGGTCGCGCACCTTCCCCGAGTACACGTGACTCCAGCCGGGCAGCTCCGGGTGCGGGGGTGCGAAGGAGCTCACCGTCCCGCCACCGGCGCGGCGGCCGGCGCGACGTGAATCTCGCCGCGGGCGGCCTTGAGGGCAATGTCGGTGCGGAACTGTCCGCCCTCGAGCTCGATCTCGGCCAGGGCGTCGTAGGCCGTGGCCCGGGCACCGGCAAGGTCGCCGCCCAGCCCCACGACGGCGAGCACGCGGCCGCCGGAGCTGACCACCTTCCCGTCCTTCTCCGCCGTTCCGGCGTGCAGCACCTGCACGTCCTCATGCTGCGCGGCCCGCTTCAGGCCGCGGATCCGCCCGCCGGTCCGGGGCGCTTCGGGGTAGTTCTCCGCGGCGAGCACCACGGCCACCGCGGTCCGGGGGGACCACTGGAGGCCGCTGAGGCGGTCCAGCCCGCCCCTGGCCGCCGCCAGCAGCACCCCGCCGAGGGGGGTCCGCAGGCGGGCCAGCACCGCCTGGGTCTCGGGGTCGCCGAAGCGTGCGTTGAATTCAATGACGCGCATGCCGCGCGAGGTCAGGGCCAGCCCGCAGTACAGCACGCCCACGAAGGGGGTGCCCCGGTTGGCCATCTCGTCGATCACCGGCTGGGCTACGCGCGTCACCACCTCGTCAACGAGGCCGGGAGGCGCCCAGGTCAGGGGCGAGTAGGCGCCCATGCCGCCGGTGTTGGGGCCCACGTCGCCGTCGTGGATGCGCTTGAAGTCCTGGGCCGGGGCGAGCGGGACGACGCTGCATCCGTCGGAGAGCACGAAAAGGGAAACCTCGGGACCATCGAGGAACTCTTCGATGACCACGCTTCCGCCGGCGTCGAAGCAGCTCTGGGCGTGGGCGAGCGCCTCGGCGCGGTCGCCGGTCACCACGACACCCTTGCCCGCGGCCAGGCCGTCGTCCTTGACCACGTAGGGGGCGCCGAAGGTATCGAGTGCCTCCTCGGCCGCGGCGGTGGTCGAGGCGACCCGGGCCATCGCCGTCGGGACGCCGGCCGCGGCCATGACCTGCTTGGCGAAGGCCTTCGAGGCCTCAAGCTGGGCGGCCGCCCGGGAGGGCCCGAAGACGGGGATCCCGGCCTCGGTGAGCACGTCGGCCACGCCGGCGGCCAGGGGCGCCTCGGGGCCGATGACCACCAGGTCCGAGCCGAGCCGCTGCGCCAGCTGCGTCACCTCCGCCGGATCACTGGCGTTGATGCTGTGGGTGGGGACGTCCGCAGCGATGCCGGCGTTGCCGGGGGCCGCGTGGACCTCGCGGACGAACGGATCGTTAAGGAGTGCACGGACGATGGCGTGTTCGCGGCCACCGGGGCCAATCACAAGAACCTTCACAGTAGATCAGCGTACTGGGTGCACCGCACCCCACGAAGCCCGCTCCCGCTGTTACGCCCCGCCCGCCCACCCATACACGGAACGGGCATCTCCGAATACCCGGTATGGACACCCGACGGAAAAGCCCACGAGCAACGACCCTGCTGGCAGCACTGGCAGGGATCGCGGCCGCGGCGCTCGTCCTCGGCGTCGCCGAACTCGCCGCGGCGTTCTTCACCGCCCGCGCCACACCGGTGATCGCCCTCGGATCGACGTTCATCGACTTCACCCCCGGCTGGTTGAAGGACTTCGCCATCGCCACCTTCGGGACCGGGGACAAGGTGGCCCTGTTCGTCGGGATGGGCTTGACCATCATCGCCCTCGCGGCGGTCCTGGGCATCGCCGCGTTCCACCGGTGGGTGCTGGGCGCCCTCGGCGTCACCGCAGCGGGCCTGGTCATCGTGGCAAGTGTCCTGTCCCGGGCCGGCGCGTCCACCTACGATGCCCTCCCCTCACTGATCGGCACGGCCGCCGGGCTGCTGGCGCTCCGGCTGATGATCGCCCGCCTGCCCGCCGCACGGGCGGTACCCTCCGATTCCGCGCCCTCCGATTCCGCGCCTGCCGCCGCGGCGGCGCGGGCCCTGCCCGGCGGGTCCTCGCGGCGGTCGTTCTTCGCCGCCGCCGGGGTCACCTCGGTGGCGGCGGCCGCCGCCGCGGCCGGGGGCCGCGCCCTGGCCGGCGCGCGCAACAGCGTGGAGGCGGCCCGGCGCGGCCTGCGGCTGCCGGCTCCTGCCAGCCCGGCGCCGGCCCTGCCGGCCGGGCTCGAGGCCCCGGTGGACGGCATCACCCCGTGGCTGACTTCAAACCCCGACTTCTACCGCATCGACACCGCACTGAGCGTCCCCCAGCTCGACGTCGACACCTGGGAGCTCCGGGTCCACGGAATGGTCGAGGAGGAGTTCACCCTGACCTTTGATGAGCTCCTCGAGGAGGACCTCATCGAGCGGCACATCACTCTCACCTGCGTCTCCAATCCGGTGGGCGGCAATCTTGTGGGCAACGCCAAGTGGCTGGGCTACCCGCTGCGGGAGCTGCTTCGGCGGGCCCGGCCGCTGCGGGGCGCCGACATGGTCCTGAGCACGAGCAGCGACGGGTTCAGCGCCTCGACCCCGCTGCCGGTGCTTCAGGACGGGCGCGACGCCATGCTGGCGGTCGCCATGAACAACGAGCCGCTGCCCCTTGAACACGGCTATCCGGTGCGGATGGTGGTGCCGGGGCTGTACGGGTACGTGTCGGCCACGAAGTGGGTGGTCGATCTCGAGGTCACCCGTTTCGCCGACCGGACCTCCTACTGGACCGACCGCGGCTGGTCCGAGAAGGGCCCGATCAAGACAATGGCCCGGGTCGAGGTTCCGCGCTCCTTCGGCAAGGTCGCCGCAGGCACTGTCTCGATCGGCGGGACGGCCTGGTCCCAGACCCGCGGCATCACCCGGGTCGAGGTCTCGGTCGACGACGGGCGGTGGGAGGAGGTGACCCTCGCCGCAGAGGCCTCCGTCGACACCTGGCGCCAGTGGTCCCATGAGATCACCGTCGGCGCGGGCTCCCACACGGTGCGCGCCCGCGCCACGGACCCCGCCGACGGGCTCCAGACCGATGAGCGGGCCGACCCCGTCCCCAACGGCGCCTCCGGCTGGCAGTCGGTCCAGTTCACCGCCACCTAGGCCCGTCCACCGGCGCGGGCAGCACGACGCGCTGTGGGAGCCGCGCCCGCCGGAGGCCCATCCCCTCCGGCGGGCGCAGCGCCGGCGGAAAGCCGCCGCGGAAGGAGCCGGCGGATAGGCAATACTTGTTCCATGCTTTCAACTTTCAGCTCGGACGACGCCGTTGATCTCGCCGTCCTTGAGCGCAGCGGCCTGATCGAGTCCCGCCACGTGGGATCCGCCGTCGTCCTCGCCGCCGACGGCTCGGTGGTGACCGCGCTGGGCAATGTCGAGGCGCCGATCTACCCGCGCTCCACCCTCAAGCCCTTCCAGGCCCTGGCCACCATGAAGGCCGGGGTGCCCCTGCGCGGCCCGCAGGTGGCCCTCGCCGCCGCCAGCCACGTGGGCAGCGCCGAACACCTTGACGTGGTGAAGACAATGCTCAATGCCGCCGGCGTGAGCGAAGAGCACCTCCAGTGCCCGGAGGACTGGCCGCAGGACGAGGCCACCCGGACCCAGCTGGTCCTCTCCGGCAAGGGAAAACAGCGCATCGCCTTCAACTGCTCCGGCAAGCACGCAGGATTCCTCTGGGCGTGCACCGAGAACAACTGGGACCACGCAACCTACCTCGACCGGGCGCACCCGCTGCAGCAGAGCATCGCCGAGGTCATCGAGGAGTACACCGGAGAGGCACCGGCGCACTGGGGCGTTGACGGCTGCGGCGCGCCCGTGGCCGCGGTGTCCCTCACCGGCCTGGCCCGGGGCATCGGCAGGATCGCCAAGGCGCCCTCCGACAAGCACGCGGACGCGCGCGCCGCGACCGTGGCCACCGCCATGCTCGACTACCCGTGGGCCGTGCACGGCCGGGGCCAGGACAACTCCGTGGTCATGGAGGAGCTGGGCATCCTCGCCAAGAGCGGCGCCGAGGGCGTGCTGGTCCTGGCCGCACCCACCGGCGCCTCCCTCGCCCTGAAGGTCCTCGACGGCAACCTGCGGGCGGCCACCCTGGTGGGCCTGAGCCTGTTCGCCGCCGCCGGCGCCATCGACGCCGCGGAGGTCGGCGCGGTGCTCGAGCGGGTGGTCCCGCGCGTCCTCGGCGGTGGACGCCCCGTGGGCAGCCTGCGCCTCGCCGCACCCGTGCTGGCCCAACTGGACGCGGGTTCGCTGAGCTGAGGTCCGGGCACCGGAGGGCAGGAACGGCACCGAAAGGGACGGCATGGCACGACGACGCATCAGCACCGAGGACGGACACGCCGCCCTCCGGGCCGCGCCGGGAGGCGGCCGGGCCGAGAAGGCCGCGGCCGTGCGTTTCTGCCTTGAGGAACTCGCCGAACGTGCCCCGGGCAACAGCGTCGAAGTGCGCGTGCCGCCCTTCGGGGTGACGCAGTGCGTCGAAGGGCCGCGCCACACCCGGGGCACCCCGCCCAATGTTGTGGAAACCGATCCGCAGACCTGGCTCGAGCTGGCCACCGGAGCCCTCTCCTGGAGCGGCGCGGTGGCCGCCGGAAGGGTGTCGGCCTCCGGGCAGCGGGCCGACCTCAGCGCCTGGCTGCCGCTGTTCCCCGACGTGCCCGGTCCGTCCGCCGGGCCATCCGTTCCGGGCCGATAGCCATGGCGCATCCAGCACCGGCGCCGCACCGGAGCGCCGGCCGACCGGCACTCCGCCGCACCGGTATGGTCCGGCCCGGTACCCTGGCGGCCGCGGCCGGCGGCGCCCTCCGGCGCCAGCCCACCGGCGCCTGGCTGATCGCCGGTGCGGTCACGGTTCTCTACTGCGCCTACTCCACCGCGCAGTGGCACCGGCTCGAGTCACCGTCGTGGGACCTGGGGATCTTCACCCAGCTCGCCAAGGCCTACGCGGGGTTCGACGCGCCCATCGTTCCGATCAAGGGCGAGTCCTTCAACCTGCTCGGGGATCACTTCCATCCGCTGCTGGTCCTGCTCGGGCCCGTGTACGCACTGTTCCCCTCGGCCTTCGCCCTCCTGGTCGTGCAGAACCTGCTGTTCGGGCTCTCGGTGTTCGTCGTCGCCCGCACCGGGCTGCGGGAACTGGGCCGGGCCGGCGGGACCGCCGTCGGACTGGCCTACGGCCTGTCCTGGGGGCTGCAGGCCGCCGCCGCGGCCCAGTTCCACGAGATCGCCTTCGCCGTCCCGCTGCTCGCCCTCAGCTGCGAAGCGGTGATCCGCCGGCGCCTTGCCGCGGCCGTGGCCTGGGGCGCCCTGCTGGTCTTCGTGAAGGAGGACCTGGGCCTGACGGTGATCGCGCTCGGCCTGGTCAGCGCACTGCGCTTCCGGCACGCGGCCGGGCTCTGGCTTGCGGCATGGGGTGCCCTCTGGCTCCTGCTCTCGGTGCGGGTGATCCTGCCGGGCCTGAACTCCGGTGGATCCTACGACTACGCCGGCCGGGTCGACGCGGCGGCGATGCTGGCCGACCCCATACAGGCGGCGGCCGACTTCTTCTCTGGAGCGCCCAAGTACGAGACGGCGCTCCTGCTCCTGGTGGCCGGCGGGGTGGTCTTCCTGCGCTCACCGCTGGCGCTGGTCCTGGTGCCGACCCTGCTCTGGCGCTTCGCCTCCACCGAGGTGGGCTACTGGGGGCCGGGCTGGCACTACAGCGCCGTGCTCATGCCCGTGCTCTTCCTGGCCCTGATCGACGCCGCGGCCCGGCTTCGGCGCAGCGGGCGCAGACTGCCGCGGATCCTCGCCGGGGCCGGGTGCGCCTGCGCCGCGGCCGCCGCGCTGGCCTTGCTGCCCGGCCAGGCCCTGGCGGAGCTCGCCGACCCCACCACCTACCGGCAGTCCGCGCGCTGGGACGCCGCGCACCGGCTGATCGATGCGGTGCCCCGCGGGGCCACCGTGGAGACCGGAGTGGGGCTGATGGCCTACCTCGTGCCCGGCTCGGAGGTGTACTGGATCGGGAACACCAACCCGGCCCCCGACTTCCTCCTCGTTGACGCCGAGGACTGGAGCTGGGGCACCACTCCCCCGGCCGACGCCGAGGCGCACGCCGAGGAGACCTACCCGGGCACTGCCTACAGCCTGGTGTTCGCCGAGGACGGCTATCAGTTGGTCGAACGGACCGGCTGATCGCCGGTAGCCTTAATTCATGAGCTCCGAGACCCCGCCGTCCGACAGCCCGTCCGGGCGCCCCACCGAGCGCCGCGAGGTGAGCGTGCGCCGCGCCCCGCGGTTCGCCCCGTTCATGCTGCTTGGAGTGGCTGCCGGCTTCATCGCAGCACTGATCATCGCCTACACGAGCCCGCCCGATCCCACCCTGACCCGCGAATCTGTCCTGGGGTTCTTTTTCGTCGTCCTGGCACTGCCCGGGCTGCTGTTTGGTGCCCTCGTGGTCCTGGTGCTTGACCGGCGCAGCGTGCGCCGGGCCCGCCGCCTCTCGGCCGACCCCGTTGACGACGACGCCTGAGCCCGCCCTCCTCCGGGCGGTTCCGGCCGCCGAACCCGAGGCGTACACTGTACTCCTAACGATGCGACCGGGAGTGCGGCACAGGACAAGGCGGCGGCAATGACGGACACCCTTCAGGCCGGGCCGCGCCCGCGCCTGAACCGGGCCCGGGTGCTGGAGGCCGCAGTGGCCCTTGCCGACGAGATCGGCATCGAGTCGCTCAGCATGCGCAGGCTGGCCCAGGAACTGGGGGTCGTGCCGATGGCCCTCTACAAGCACGTCGCCAACAAGGAGGAACTCCTCGACGGCATGGTCGACGTCATCGTCGGCGAGATCGATCCCCCGGCGGCCGATGCCGACTGGAAGAGCGGCGTGCGGTCGAGGATCCTCTCGGCGCGGCACACGCTGCAGCGGCACGCCTGGGCGCGCCGGGCAATCGAGACCCGCACCGCCATGACCCCTCGGGTGCTCGACTACATGGACTCCTTCGTCGGTGTGTTCCTGACCGGCGGATTGTCCCTCGACCTCACCCACCACGCCATGCACGCCCTCGGCGGTCGGGTGTGGGGATTCACCCAGGAACTGTTCGAGGACCCCGCGGCGCCGGCGCCTGCCGTATCGGACGCCGACCGGGCCGAGATGCTGCGGCAGGCGGCCCAGCGTTATCCGAACGTGGTGGCGATCGCGACGTCGGTGACGCACGACGAGGGGTCGGTGGTCGGGCACGGCTGCGACGACCAGTTCGAGTTCGAGTTCGCCCTCGATCTGCTGCTCGACGGCTTCGAGCGGCTGCACGCGCGGGGCTGGACCTCGCGGGGGGCGAAAACCCAACAGTCGAATACCGAGGCGGCAAAAACCGCCCGCTGAGGCACCGGCCGCACCGCCACCGGTGGCGCGTCCGCCCTCCCGCCCGGGCCGTTCCGCCCGCCCGCCGGGATGTCCCGACGGCTTCTCCTCGGACTAGGCGGGTACGCGGTCGCCCGGTGTCTGGGCCGCGTCGAGTGCCGCCACGGCCGGGGAGCGGAAGCCTCGAGCGATCAGGTAGACCGCAAGGCATACCTCCCAGGCGAAGACCGGGAGGGCGGTTACCGCCGCCCACACCGAGACCTGCTCGTAGAGGCCGAACATCTGGGCCGCCCCCGAGGCGAAGACCAGGGGCCCTCCCACCAGTCCCAGCACGGCGATGAACCGCGGCACCAGCCCGGACCGGTAGAGCAGGTAGGCCAGGAGCACGGTGTTCGTTCCACAGAAGAAACTCGGCCCGACGAGGAAGGTCCAGTTGTTAAAGGCGACCAGGGCACTGCCGAGCGCGAGCGTCTCAGGGCCCGCCTGGGGCAGGTCCTGGCGCAGCGTCACAAGCGCGAGGAGGGCGACGACGCCGGCGGTGATCACCGCGGCCTCGAGGGTTCGCAGCGCCACATACCCCAGGGCGATGCCTTCGTTCTGCCGCCGGACCACGGGGTAGAGGGCAACGCCCGTTCCGACGATGGCCACTGCGAGCAGCACGTCGAGGAAGGCGGCCAGGACCACCAGCGACTCCGGCCCCGAGCCGGCGATGTAGTCCGGATTGCCAAGCACCGGAACGTAGAGCAGCCGCGCCGCAACCGACGTGACGTGCGTGATGAGGAAGAGGACGCCGGCGACGGCGGCGGTCCTTCGCAGTGAGGTCATTTTCCACTCTCTCGGGTGTGTGGCGTACGACGTACACCATCAGAACCCCAACGCTAGGTGTACGCCGTATACAAGTCAAGGGGCGGAAGAACTCTTTTCGTTCGCCGCAGGAGCCGGGCGCCGTCACGTTCGGGCACCGGATCCGGCCCGTGAGAGAATGGGTCCATGGTGCGCGGTGATGGAAAACTTACCCACGATCTTCTCCCCAACGAAAAAGGCCCCCAGGATGCCTGCGGCGTTTTCGGCGTCTGGGCCCCCGGGGAAGAGGTGGCCAAGCTGACGTACTACGGCCTGTACGCCCTGCAGCACCGGGGGCAGGAGTCCGCCGGCATCGCCACCAGCGACGGGGCGCGCATCAATGTGTACAAGGACATGGGCCTGGTGTCCCAGGTGTTCGACGAGACCACCCTGAACACCCTCACCGGCCATATCGCCGTCGGCCACTGCCGGTACTCCACCACCGGAGCCTCGCAGTGGGCCAACGCCCAGCCCACCCTGGGCGCCACCGCCGCGGGCACCGTCGCCCTGGCCCACAACGGCAACCTGACCAACTCCGCCGAGCTGTACCAGATGGTCCTTAACCGGCACGGCGTGCCCCGTTCCGGGGAGATCGCCCAGGGCAACACCACCGACACCGCCCTGGTCACCGCACTGCTCGCCGGCGATGAGGGCCGCTCGCTCGAGGAAACGGCGATGGACCTGCTGCCGAACATCCGCGGCGCCTTCTGCTTCGTGTTCATGGACGAGGGAACCCTCTACGCGGCCCGGGACACCTACGGGGTGCGCCCGCTGGTGCTCGGCCGCCTCGAGCGCGGCTGGGTGGTCGCCTCCGAACAGGCCGCGCTGGCCACCGTTGGCGCGAGCTTCATCCGGGAGATCGAGCCCGGGGAGTTCATCGCCATCGACGAGGACGGGGTCCGCTCAAGCCGCTTCGGGACCTCAACGGCAGCCGGCTGCGTTTTCGAGTACGTATATCTGGCCCGCCCCGACGCAGCGATCGCGGGGCGCTCGGTGTACGAATCCCGGGTGGAGATGGGCCGGCAGCTGGCGCGGGAGAACTCCGCCGGGGCCGACATCGTCATCCCGGTGCCCGAATCGGGCACCCCCGCCGCGGTCGGATTCGCCGAGGAGTCGGGCATCCCCTTCGCCCACGGCTTCGTCAAGAACGCCTACGTGGGCCGCACCTTCATCCAGCCCAGCCAGACCCTGCGGCAGCTGGGCATCAAGCTGAAGCTCAACGCCCTCGAATCGGTGATCCGCGGCAAGCGCATCATCGTGGTCGACGACTCGATCGTGCGCGGCAACACGCAGCGCGCAGTGGTGCGGATGCTGCGGGAGGCCGGGGCGGCCGAGGTCCACGTCAAGATCTCCTCCCCGCCGGTCCGCTGGCCGTGCTTCTACGGCATCGACTTCGCATCCCGCGCCGAACTGATCGCCAACGGCGCCGCCGTTGAGGAGATCAGCAAGTCCATCGGCGCCGACAGCCTCGCCTACATCTCCGAGGACGGCATGATCGCCGCCACCCAGCAGCCCCGCGAACGGCTGTGCACGGCCTGCTTCACCGGCAGCTACCCCATCGAGCTCCCCGCCGCCGACCGCCTGGGCAAGAACCTCCTGGAGCGCAACCCGGCCGACGACGCCGACGGGTGCGAGCCCGGGCCGGACACTGAATTCGAAGCTGTACTCACCGACGCAGACAGGAAAGAACGGGTATGACCCCCTCCCCCAACCCCATCACCTACGCCAGTGCAGGAGTGGACGTCGAGGCCGGTGACCGCGCTGTCGAGCTGATGAAGGGCGCGGTGAAGGCCACCCACGGCGCCGAGGTGATCGGGGGCGTCGGAGGCTTCGCCGGCCTGTACGACGTGTCGAAGCTGCTGACCTACCGTCGGCCGCTGCTGGCGACCTCCACCGACGGCGTCGGCACCAAGGTCGCCATCGCCCAGGCCCTGGACATCCACGACACCATCGGCTTCGACCTGGTGGGTATGGTCGTCGACGACATCGTGGTGGTCGGCGCGGAGCCGCTCTACATGACCGACTACATCGCCTGCGGCAGGGTGGTGCCCGAGCGCATCGCCGCTATCGTCCGCGGCATCGCCGCCGCCTGCTCGGTGGCCGGAACCGCCCTGGTGGGCGGGGAGACCGCCGAGCACCCCGGCCTGCTCGGGGAGCACGAGTACGACGTCGCCGGTGCGGCGACCGGCATCGTGGAGGCCGACGGGCTGCTCGGACCGGACCGCGTACGGGAGGGCGACGTCGTGATCGGAATGGCCGCCTCGGGCCTTCACTCCAACGGCTACTCCCTCGTGCGCCGCGTCATCAACTCGGCCGGGTGGGCCCTTGACCGCCAGGTTTCCGAACTGGGCCGCACGCTGGGCGAGGAACTGCTCGAGCCGACGCGCATCTACGCCGCCGACTGCCTCGACCTCGCCCGCTACACCGGCGCCGCCGTGCACGGGTTCAGCCACGTGACCGGCGGCGGGCTCGCCGCGAACCTCGCCCGGGTCCTCCCCCGCGGCATGGAGGCCACCGTGGACCGCTCCACCTGGGCGCTGCCGCCCATCTTCACCCTCGTCTCCGAGCTCGGCAACGTGCCCCTGCCCGACCTTGAGCGCACCCTGAACCTGGGCGTGGGCATGGTGGCCATCGTGGGGGCCGAGGGAGCCGACGCCGCCCTGGCGCGCCTCGCCGGGCGCGGCGTCCCCGCCTGGGCCATGGGCACCGTAGGCTCAGCCACCGGATCGGCCGCAACCGACGGACCAGACTACGTGCAGGGCGCCAAGGGCGTCGACGGCGGAGCGGTCCGGCTGGTGGGCTCCTATGTCTGACCGGATCGGGCCCGCCGTCTGATCGACGCCGGGCAACGCACAAAAGGGAGCCCCTCCTTGGAAGAGGAGGAGCTCCCTTTTTGTTTCAGCCGGTTGAGTCGGCCGGCTGGGCCGTCAGGGCCGGCCGGTCTGCTTACGCGTGACGATGACGTCGAAGGTGCTCGTCCGCGTATTGCCCGCCTCGTCCTTCGCGGTGCAGGTGACTCTCGCGGTTCCCACCGGGAAACGGCTGCCGGGCGCCGGGGCGCAGGTCAGCGGGACTTCGCCGTCCAAAGTGTCGATGGCGGACGGCAGCGCATAGTCCACCTTCGTGCCGCTGGCTCCGTTGGAGACGACGGCGATGTCCGACTGGTCGGCGATCCGCGGCGGCAGCACATCGGCAGGCCGGGCGGGCAACCGGGCCGGGTCGACAATGCCCCAGTAGGCGGGGGTGACCTGCAGGTCGTCGTCGAACGGGAGCGGCTGCTCCCAGGGCCGGGCCATCGGCCAGGTCCGCAGCCAGGTGCGGGCATTGCTGATGCCCCAGAAAGTCACCGAGTCGATCGACGCACCGTTCTCACCCAGCATCGCAAAGAGGTCGCGGTAGTAGTAGCCGACCTCCGCCGCCGCGTCCTCATCATTCTCGAACGCCGGGCTGTACGGGTCGGCCGGGACGCCGCTCACATCCGCCCCCTGATTCTCCGTGGAGGCGTTGACGTCGAGCTCCGTGATGGCCTGCAGGAGTTCCGGGTTGACCGCCTCCACCGCCCGGATCGAGTCCCGGAGCCACTGCACCGGCCGCGCGACGTCGACGTGGGCCTGATGGCCCACACCGTCGATGGGCACGCCGCGGGCCTCGAGCGCCCGGATCAGCTCGAGGTAATCAGCCCGCTTCTCGGGCATCTCGGTGTTGTAGTCATTGATGAACAGCGCGGCTTCCGGGAAGTGCCGGTCGGCCAGGCGGAAGGCCTCGTCGACGAAACCCTCACCGAGGACCTGGAACCAGCGGCTGTCGCGCATGTTGTGCGGGTTCGCCGTCTCGCCGTCGGCGATTACCTCGTTCACCACGTCCCAGGCCCAGATGGGGCTGTCGCCCTCCGGGTACCGTGCGTTGATGTGGTCGGCGATGCCCTTGATGTGCGCTTCCATGCGCGCCTTGAGCAGGGCCTGGTCCGCCGGGCTGTTGGTCAGATCACGCGCGCCGTCCCGGAAGAACCAGGCAGGGGTCTGCGAGTGCCAGGCCAGCACATGGCCGTAGACCTGGATGTCGTTGGCGTCTGCGAAGTCCAGCAGCTGGTCCAGCTGGGCGAAGGAGAACTGGCCCTCAACCGGCTGAACACTCTCGGGTTTGCCTGCGTTCTCGGGGGTGAAGGCGTTGAAGTGTTTGCGGACGAGGTCCGCCGCAGTTCCCGCTGTTTCGCGTGCGTCGATCGCCACGCCCACGTGCTCGATGCCCCGGGCGCCGAGGACGTCCTTCAGCGCGGGCACGTCGGTCTGGATCGGCTGTTCGCCGAACGGTGTGAGGCTGAAGTCATCGAGGCTGAAGTCGATGCCGGCGGGGCCCTCGACGTAGATCTGCACCTTGTCGGCCGCCGCCCCCAGTGTGTAGGTGCCCTTGAGCTGCGTCCAGCCATCGGCCGTGATGGTTGCCGCAGCGCCCGCCACGCCCTCGTAGGCACTTGCGCCGCCGTTGTCGCGCTGCACGGACACCTTGAGGGAGGCGGGCGACTGGCCCGGGGCGAGCTTCGCCCAGACCGATACCTCCACCGCTGACCCGACAGGCAGTGCGGCGGTGACGTCGAGGGCCGCGCCGTGCCAGGGCTGGGTTCGGGTGGTGACGAGCAGGCTGCCGGTCCCGGTCCGGGCATCGCTGCCGGCGCTGACCTGCACGCCGTCACCCCGTGCGGTCCAGCCGTCGGTCCCTGCCTCGAAGCCGTTGGTGACGCCGGTCGTCTGCCCGGTATCCGCACCGCCGCTCGGCAGGGTGAAGGTCCACCCCTCGGCCTGCTTCTCGCTCACGACGGTTGCCACGGCCTTGACGGTGTTCGTCCGGTCTCCGCCGCCGTCGTGCGCGAGCACCACGGCGCCGGGCACGAAGGCCTTGCGGAGGTTCCCGGTGAGCGTGGCCTCGCTGAGGTCGTTGCCGTCCCAGTCGAAGATGACGTTCCCGAGGCCGAGGGGCTGCATCCCGAGCGCCGCGGCAACCTCGCCGGTGGCGCCCCAGCTGCCGTTCGGCGCACGGAAGTACGGGACCTGCAGGTCGGGGTCACCTGCGGCTGCGCGGATGATGCGCAGATTCTCCTTGAGGTCCGCTTCGACCTGCGCCTCCGTCCACGAGCCCATGTCCGCGTAGGACGTGCCGTGGTTGCACAGGGCGTGCCCTTCGGCGACGATACGCCGCAGCAGTTCGGCACCACCGGGTGCCTGGACGTTCTGCCCGATGACGCAGAAGCTGGCCGAAATGCCTTTGTCCCGCAAAAGGTCGAGGACGGCGGTTGTCTCGCCGGGGTTCGGGCCGTCATCGAAGGTGAGCGCGGCGGCATTGCCGGTGCCCCGGGCCGCCGCGATCGGCGTCGGGGTCGGGTTCACGGCGCCGCCGGGAACGAAGGCGGGGTCGGGGGCGGGCTGCCAGGGGCTGTCCGCCGGGCCGGCCGTGCCGGTGATGACGACGTCGTCCACGAGGTAGTCGTAGGGTGCGCCCAGGTCCCCGGTGCCGAGATAGGCACGGAGGGCTGCCGGGTCGGCCCCGCCGGGGGCGTTGAAGGTGCCGGTCACTGTTGTCCAATCATCCGCTGACACCTGAGTGTTTCCCACCCAGTTGTAGGCCGGTTCGACGACGAAGCGCGCCGATGTGGTGGTGCCGGCCGCGGCCGCGAGCCTCATCGAGGCGGAGAACGTGTAGGTTCCGCCCGGCCGCAGCAGATTGGCGGGGGTTTTCACACCGTCGTAGTCGTTCGCCCGCCCCCGCACGAGCAGGGCCTTGTCCCCGTCGGCGTCCACGACGGAGAGCGCCGGACCGCCGTTCTGGGTGAGCGGGCCGATGTTGCCGTCCTCGAAATCCTCGCTCAACAGCACCGCCGGCTCGTCGGCCTGCGCCATGGGCGCTCCCAGCACTCCGGCCCCGGTGATCAGGCCGAGCACCGTCGCGCCCGCAATCAGACGTCCTTGTCTCATGGTTCTCCTTGTCCATTGGCCCGTCCCACACCGGGACGGGCCGCGGCCCCGGACGCTCCGGGGCCGCATGCGCTGCTGGATGTACTGCCGGGAACGCTCCCGCCCCGCCTGCCGGAGGCGGAAGCGGTGCCTAGCGGTTGCCGCGCCCGGGGGACGCCTGCTCCAGCGTCACCTGCAGGGCGTCATAGGCAGGCTTCCGGGTGAAGTCGTTCCACATGACCGTTGCTTCGCCCTCGCCGGCGAAGAACACCGGAACCCAGGAGTACTTGTCGGTGAAGCCCCAGATGGTGAAGGAGTTGCACTCGTCCACGCTGACGCAGGCTTCAAGTGCCCTCTGGTAGTAGCCGGCCTGTTTCTGAAGCTGCGCCGCGGTCGGGGCGGTCCCCGGTGCGACATCCATCCGCACATCGATCTCGGTGATTGCCGTCTCCAGGCCGAGGTCGTCGAAGCGCTGCAGGTTCGCACGCAGGTCGCCCGGGAAGCCGTAGCGGGTGCTGAGGTGTCCCTGGATGGCGAAGCCGTCCACCGGGACCCCTTGCGCCTGCAGTTCCGGGATGAGCCTGAGGTACGCGTTGCTCTTGGCGTTGACGCCCTCGACCCCGTAGTCGTTGAAGAAGAGCTTGGCCTTCGGGTCCGCCTCGTGGGTCCAACGGAAGGCATCGGCGATGATTTCGGGGCCGAGCTCCCGGATCCAGATGTTGTCCGTCGTGCGCAGCGTCCCGTCACCGTTGAAGATTTCGTTCGCTACATCCCACTGCTGGATTTTTCCCGCGTACCGGCCCACGACGGTCTGGATGTGGTCCTTGAGGATGGCCCGGAGCTCGTCTTTGGAAAAGTCGCCCTCTTCCAGCCACGCCGGGTTCTGGCTGTGCCAGAACAGGGTGTGTCCGCGCACCACCTGCTTGTTCTGCTGCGCGAATTCGACGATTGCGTCCATTTCGGCAAAGCGGTAGGTGTTGCGTTCGGGATGGACGAACTCCCACTTCAGCTGGTTTTCAGGTGACACCGAGTTGAACTCGGCGGCGAGGCTCTGCCGGTATTCCTGGTCGTAGGTGAACGGATCGGGGTACGCCTGCGTCTCGTGGTGGCCGCCGCCCGCGACCGCCGTCCCGATCTTCAGGTCCTGGGGCGCTGCCCAGCGCAGGGTGTCCTGCTTCTGAAGCCCGGGAGCCTGAGCTGCGGGGTTCTGCGCTGCGAGCGCCGGGCCCACGGCGGGAAGAAGCATCGCCGAGGTGAGTACTGCGGCGGCAAGGGACGAACGGACCTTCATGAGCTCTCCTTTGAGGTGCGGAACGGCGTCCGAAACTTCGAGACCAATTTTCCGGAAGTTTCCGGAAATGCCGTTGCTGTAGGTTAGGAACACCGCACAGGAAAGGTCAAGGGTGCGGCGCAAAATAGGTTCCGGGTGCTCCATCCCGCCCCGGATCCAGGAGGAGGACAGCGTGCAGGGCAACACCCAACCTGCGGTGACCATCTCGGCCATCGCCTCGGCAGCGGGGGTCTCGGTTCCCACGGTGTCGCGCGTCCTCAACGGGCGCTCGGATGTGGCTCCCGCGACGCGCGAGCGGGTGGAGGCCCTGCTGCGCGAGTACGGCTACCGGCGGCGGGGCACTGCGCAGCCGGCGCCGTCCGGCCTTGTGGATCTGGTCTTCAACGACCTCGACAGCCCATGGGCCGTCGAAATCATCCGCGGCGTCGAGGAAGCCCTCAATGCGGAGGACATGTCGCTTGTCCTTTCCGCCATCCACCGGCGCGGGGGTGCCGACTCGACGCGCCGATGGCTCGACGCCCTCGGCGCCCGGGTCAGTGACGGCGCGATCCTCGTCACCACGGATCTCGACTCCTTCCTGCACGCGGAACTGCAGCGCCTCAATGTGCCCGTCGTCGTTGTCGATCCCGCCGGCGTCCCCGACCTTGAAGTTCCCACGATCGGCGCCACCAACTGGACCGGAGCGGTCACCGCAACCGAGCACCTCATCCAGCAGAACCACCGCCGCATCGGGTTTGTCGCCGGCCGGCCCGGCTTGTGGTGCAGCCGGGCACGCCTTGACGGCTACCGGGCGGGGCTCGACGCCGCCGGCGTCGCCTTCGATCCGGAGCTTGTCATCAACGGCGACTTCGACTATTCCTCCGGGTTCGCCGCCGGAATGGAACTCCTCACCCACCCCGAACCGCCGACGGCGATCTTCGCCGCGAGCGACCAGATGGCGCTCGGCGTCTACGAGGCCGCACGGCAGCGGGGGCTGCGCATCCCCGATGATCTCAGCGTCGTCGGTTTCGACGACCTGCCCGAGGCCGGGTGGGCCTCACCCCCGCTGACGACCGTCCACCAGCCGCTGTCCGCGATGGGTTCCCTGGCAGCTCGGACGCTCGTGCGGCTCATCCGCGGAGAGTCCGTGGAAAGCCCGCGCATCGAGATGTCGACGGCCCTGGTGCAGCGCTCGAGCGTCCGGGCGCTGGGCTCCTGAGGGCGTCGCGCAACCGCCGGCGGCCGCTGCGCTTCTGCAGAAACCGGAGAGCGTGTAAAGGACAAAAATGCGGTCGTCCACCGCTTGACTCTCGCTCCAGACCTAATATGTTTATAGAGACAACATATTAGTCACACCCCCCTTTGGAGCACTCAATGGCGATCGAGCCCACCCGCGATGACAAATTTTCCTTCGGACTCTGGACGGTGGGCTGGGAAGCCCAGGACCAGTTCGGGTCCGCGACCCGCGCTCCACTCGATGTCGTCGACGCCGTCAACCGGCTCAGCGACCTTGGCGCGTACGGCATCACCTTCCACGACGACGACCTCTTCCCCTTCGGGTCAAGTGCCGGCGAGCGCCAGGCGCAGATCGAGCGGCTGAAGGGCGCCCTTAAGTCCACCGGACTGGTGGTCCCCATGGTCACGACGAACCTGTTCAGCCATCCGGTCTTCAAGGACGGAGGCTTCACGAGCAACGACCGCGGCGTCCGCCGTTTCGCCCTGCGCAAGGTGCTCGACAATATCGACCTTGCAGCCGAGCTCGGCGCCCAGACGTTCGTCATGTGGGGCGGGCGCGAAGGCAGTGAGTACGACGCCGCCAAGGACATCCGCGGTGCGCTCGAGCGCTACCGGGAGGCCGTGAACCTCCTCGGTGACTACGTCACCGACAAGGGCTATGACATCCGCTTCGCCATCGAGCCCAAGCCCAACGAACCGCGCGGTGATATCCTCCTCCCGACACTCGGCCACGCGATGGCCTTCATCGAGACCCTGGAGCGCCCGGAGCTCGTGGGCATCAATCCGGAGACGGGCCACGAGCAGATGGCGGGGCTGAACTTCACCCACGGCATCGCGCAGGCGCTCTACCAGGGCAAGCTGTTCCACATCGACCTCAACGGCCAGCGCAGCATCAAGTTCGACCAGGACCTTGTCTTCGGCCACGGCGACCTGCAGAACGCCTTCTCCCTCGTCGACCTGCTCGAAAACGGCGGCCCCGGCGGCGGCCCCTCCTATGACGGACCGCGCCACTTCGATTACAAGCCGAGCCGCACCGAGGACATGGACGGCGTCTGGGACTCGGCGGCGGCGAACATGCAGACCTACCTGCTGCTCAAGGAAAGGGCTGCCGCGTTCCGGGCGGACCCCGAAGTCCAGGCCGCGCTCGCGGCGTCTCGGGTGTCGGAGATCAACGAACCGACCCTCAACGCCGGCGAAGGCTATGAGGACCTGCGGGCCGACCGGTCCGCCTACGAAGAGTTCGACGCCGATGCGTACTTCAACGGCAAGGGCTTCGGCTTCGTGAAGCTGCAGCAGCTCTTCATCGAGCACCTGCTCGGCGCCCGCTGATCCATGGGCCTCGTTACGGGCGTCGACTCGTCCACCCAGAGCTGCAAGGCCGTGGTCGTAGATGCCGAATCCGGGGTGGAGGTCCGCAGCGGCCGGGGCCTCCACCCGGAGGGCACGGAGGTCCACCCCGAGGCGTGGTGGGCGGCCCTGCTGTCCGCCCTCGACGAGGCCGGGGGCCTGGGGGATGACGTCGATGCCCTCTCCATCGCGGGCCAGCAGCACGGAATGGTGCTGCTGGGCCACGACGGCAGGGTCCTGCGCCCGGCACTGCTGTGGAACGACACCCGCTCGGCGGGCGCCGCCTCGGCACTCATCGACGAGGTGGGGCTCGAGGAACTCGTGGCCCGGACCGGATTGGCTCCGGTGGCATCCTTCACCGGCACCAAGGTGCGCTGGGTGCGCGATGCCGAGCCGGAGCTCGTGCCGGAGATCGCCGCCGTCGCACTTCCCCATGACTGGCTGACCTGGCGTTTGCGCGGCTACGGTCCGGAAGGTGAGTCCCCGCTCGGGCCTACCCTCGAGGAACTTGTCACCGACCGTTCGGATGCCAGCGGCACCGGCTACTGGAACCCGGCGACGGGTGAGTACGACGTCGAATTGTTCGAACTGATCCTCGGCCGTCCCGCGCGGGAGGCGCGCGCCTCAGGACGCGGTACGCAGGGCGCGCCAGGGAACGTTCTCCTCCCGCGGGTCCTGTCTCCGAAAGCCTCGGCAGGCACCGTCCACCCTTCCTACAGCCCGTCCGGCAACGGCCGGATCCTGCTCGGAGCGGGTGCGGGCGATAATGCGGGCGCCGCCCTCGGCCTCGGAGCCGAGGAGGGCGATGTCGTCGTGTCCCTGGGCACAAGCGGGACCGTCTTCGCCGTTGCGCCGGCGCCGGTCGCAGATGCCTCGGGTGTCGTCGCCGGTTTCGCCGACGCCGGCGGCTTGTTCCTTCCCTTGGTGGCAACCCTCAATGCCGCCCGCGTGCTGTCCTCCGTGGCAGGCCTCCTCGGCGTCGACCACGACGGGTTCGCCGAACTCGCCGCCGGCGCGGAGCCTGGGTCGGGCGGAGTCGTCCTGGTGCCGTACTTCGAGGGCGAGCGCACCCCCAACCTGCCGACGGCGAAAGCAAGCTTCCACAATCTCAGCATCGCGTCGAGCACCCGGGCCAACCTTGCCCGGGCCGCGGTCGAGGGGATGCTGTGTGGCTTGGCCGACGCGCTCGACGCCGTGCGCAACGCCGGCGTCACGCCCCGGCGGCTGCTGCTGATCGGCGGGGCGGCGCAGAATCCGGCGGTGCAGCAGGTTGCGGCCCAGGTGTTCGACCTGCCCGTACGGGTTCCGGCACCGGGTGAGTATGTTGCCCGCGGCGCTGCGGTCCAGGCGGCGTGGGCATTGAGCGGTTCGCGGCCCGGCTGGCGCATGGAGGCCGAGGAGGACCGGGAGCCGGACCACCGGCCGCTCATCCGCCGGCAGTACCGTGCGGCGGTGGCCGCGGTGACGTTCTAGCTGGCCGGCCCGCAGCACCACACGAGGCACCGACCCGTTCAGGGTTGGTGCCTCGTTTCGTTGTTCTCCCTGCAGCCACTGCCCCGGCAGCACGAAGCCCGCCCCCGGCCGGAACGGGAGCGGGCAACGGGGCCTTTCCTAGAATGTTTCCACCTGCACCGGGCAGTGAAGCCGCCGGGTATGGTCGACCGGCCGGGGCTGCCCCGTCAACGTCAGGGATGACGCGAGGCGGATGTCGCAGCTCGAGGCACCGAGGCGCAGTTCGAGCTCTCCCGGTTCGACGACGCGACGGCCGTCCCGCCCGGTGAACGACGTGACATCGGCGTGGATGGTGAACCGAACCCGCGCCGCGCCGTGCGCCGGAAGGGGCACCCGCGCGTAGGAGATCAGGCGCTGGACCGGCCGCACGACGGACGCCACCGGGTCGTGGAGGTAAAGCTGCACCACTTCCACGCCGTCGCGGTCCCCCGTGTTCTCGACGGTCAGGCTCACTGTCACCTCGCCGTCGGTGTCCGCGGTCGCCGCCGTCGCCTCGAGGTCCCGCCACAGAAACGGGGTGTAGCTGAGCCCGTGGCCGAAGCCGAAGGCCGCCGTCGGATCGATGCTCGAGACGCCGTTGGCCTGGGCCAGCGGCGCCGCAAGGTAGGTGGAAGGCTGTGCGCCAGGGGTTCCCGGGATGCTGACCGGCAGGCGTCCGCTCGGGTTGATCCGGCCGCTGAGCACTCCTGCGACGGCCGCCGCACCCTCCTCCCCGGGGAAGAACCCCTGCACGATGGCGGCGGCGGTCGCCGCTGCGGCACCGAGGGCGTAGGGGCGGCCGGTCAGCAGCACGACAACGACGGGCTTGCCCGTCGCCAGCAGTTCATCGAGCAACTGCTGCTGGACTCCAGGCAGGGCCAACGACTCGACGTCGCAGCCCTCACCGCTCGTACCGCGGCCGAACAGTCCTGCACGGTCCCCCAGAACGGCGATGACGACGTCGGCTCCGCCGGCGACAGCGACCGCCTCATCGAATCCCGTCACGGCGGTGCCGTCGATAGTGCAGCCCGCCGCCACGGTGATGTCGCTGTCGGGGAATTCCCGGTGGAGGGCGTCGGCAACCGTCGGGATGGGCAGGCCCATCTCGATGTGGGGGTGCTGCTCGCCGACATGGGCCGGGAAGGAGTAGCACCCGAGGAAGGCCCGGTGGGTGTCCGCATTGGGGCCGATCAGCGCGATCCGCGGAGCCCGGGTGATCGGCAGGAGGCCGTCATTGCGCACCAGCACAATTGACTGTTCCGCGAGGGTGCCCGCGATCGCGCGGTTTCCAGCGCTGTCGAGGTCGACGACGGGAAGTGAGGACGGCGCGGCGCCGGCGAGGGCCGACGGGATGGGAGACCAGTCGGGATCCAGCAGGCCGAGATCGAGTTTCTGGCGGAGGACGCGCTGGAGCGCGCGGTCGACGAGGTCCTCGCTGAGCCTGCCGCCGTCGATCTCGTTGACCAGGTGCTCGCCGAAGGTGTGAACCGTGGGCAGCTCCACGTCGACCCCTGCGGTGAGGGCAGCAGCAGCCGCCTCACCGAGCGTCGCCGCCACACGGTGGAGTTCCTTGAGGAAGGCGATCCCGAAGTAATCGGCGACGACCGTTCCATCGAAGCCCCAGGTGTCCCTGAGCAGCGTGGTCAGCAGGGAGGCGTCGGCCGCCGTCGGCACGCCGTCGATGTCCGTGTAGGCGTGCATGACCGAGCGCACGCCGGACTCACGGACCGCCATCTCGAACGGGGGCAGGAGTACGTCCGCCCGCTCACGCTCGCCGATGGAGACCGGGGCCAGGTTCCGGCCGGCCTTGGACGCCGAGTAGCCCACAAAGTGTTTGAGCGTAGCGACGATTCCGGCGCGCTCAAGTCCCTGCACGTACGCGGTCGCGAGGGTCCCAATCAGGTAGGGGTCTTCGCCGATTGTCTCTTCGACACGCCCCCAGCGGGCGTCACGCACGACGTCGAGCACCGGCGCGAGGCCCTGGTGGACGCCCACGGACCGCAGGTCCGCCCCGATGGCCGACGCCATGGTGCGCACCAGGTCGGGGTTGAAGGTGGCACCCCAGGCCAGCGGCACGGGGTAGGCAGTCGCCTTCCAGGCGGCGAAGCCGGCCAGGCACTCCTCATGGACGAGTGCTGGGATGCCGAAACGGTTGGCCGCGGCGATCCTCTCCTGGGTGCGCTGCAGCGAAAGGGCGCCAAGTCCGGGTTCCACCGGGGCGGTGCCGAACGGCCGGGTCAGCTGCCCGAGCCCGTGGGGCAGGAGCTCGTCGAGGTCTACCGCCTCGTTCATCTCGTGCTGGTGGGGAGCTACTTCCCCGCCCTCGGTGTTGGCTCCCACCCAGACGCCGACAAGCTGGGCGAGCTTCTCCCGCAGGGTCATGGCCTGGATCAGGGCCTCGACCCTGCCCTCGGGTGGAAGCGCGGGATCCCGCCACGGAGCGTTGTTCAGTGTTGTTTCGGTCATGGCTACTTTCCGCCAGCGCCCATGAGGCCCTGGACAAGTGCGCGGCGCGCGAAGAGGTAGACGAGCAGGACGGGAACCATCGAGAGGGTCACTGCGGCGAGCAGGCCCGGGATGTTGATGCCGTACTGGGTCTGGAAGTTGAACAGGCCGAGGGTCACCACGCGGGTGTTCTCGGACTGGGTCAGGATCAGGGGGAACAGGAAGCCGTTCCACGCCTGGAGCGCCGAGAAGACGGCGATCGTGGAGAGGCCGCCCTTGGACAGCGGCAGCACCAGCCGGAAGAAGGCGCGCGCCGGGCTCGCCCCGTCCATCGCCATGGCCTCGTACAGCTCACCCGTGATGTCGCGCATCGTGCCGCTGAGGATCAGCGTGCAGATGGGCAGTGCGAAGGCCGCCGTCGGCAGGATGACGCCGACCAGGTTGTCGTACAGCCCGACGGTGTTGATGAGGTAGAACACCGGCACGATCACCGCCTGCGCGGGAATGGCCAGGCCCAGGAGGAAGAAGCGGAAGACGAAGGATGCCGCCCTGCTCTGGCTCCGCACGATCGCATAGCTCAGCGGCGGCACGAGCAGGAGGACGATTGCGACGACGCCGACGGTCACGATGACGGTATTGAGGAAGTACCTGCCGAACCCGCTGGCAATGGCGTCCACGTAATTCTGCAGCGTGAAGCTTGTCGGGAAGGCCAGCGGACCGTTGTCGCCGAATTCGGCGCGCGTCTGGAAGGTGCCGGAGATCATCACGTACAGCGGGATCGCCACCACGAGCAGCCAGAGGAAGGAACCGACACCGGCAAGGTAGTTGGGGCGGGTCTTCATCACAGTCCTTCCAGCGAGCTGTTCATCTTGTCGTAGCCCGACACCTTGACCACCACGAGGGAGATCGCGGTGGCGACGATGACGAGCACCAGCGCGATCGCGCTGCCGACACCGAAGTCGAAGCTCTGGAACGCTTCCTGGTACATGTAGAAAGCGGTGATGGTGGTGTCCGTGCCCGGTCCTCCGTTGGTGAGGATCAGCACGGTCTCGAAGGTGGTGAGGCCGCCGACCACCATCAGGATGATGGAGGTGATGGCGGTGTTCCGGAGCTGCGGAAGGGTGATCGCGAAGAACTGGCGCACCCTGCCGGCGCCGTCGATCTCTGCCGCCTGGTAGAGCACGTGCGGAATCCCGCGCGCCGCGCCCTGGTAAATGAGGGTGTGGAAGGGGGTGAACTGCCACATGCCCACGAAGATCAGGACGCCGATGGCACCTGACTGGGTGCCCAGGAGGTTGCCGTCGCCGAAGAGCCATGAGAGCTGGCCCGGAATCCCGAAGTTCGGGTCAAGGAGTGCCCTCCAGAGAACCGAGATCGCGGCCGAGGAAAGCAGCAACGGTATGAAGTAGATGGCGCTGAGCACCGCCCGGTTGCGCTGGTTGCCCGCCGCCCAGACGCCCAGCAGGATGCTGAGCGGCGTTTGGGTGACCACGCCGAGGACGATGAAGAGGAGGCTGAGCCAGAGGCTCTTGAGCATCACGGGATCGGCCATGAGCGTCTCCCAGTTCTCGAACCCCACAAACCGGGGGTCGCCGAGGCCGCTCCACGAGGTGAAGGACAGGACCGCGACCGCCGCGAGCGGCACGAGCGCGAAGAGGGCGAAGAAGATGGTGGCGGGCAGGGCCCAGATGAAGCCCGGGCGTCCCACGGACGAGGCACCGGAGCGGGCCGGGCGGCTCACGGGTGAGCCGCCCGGCGCCGGCCGCCTGCTGGTAGCAAGCACTGTCACGGCGTGTCCTAGAGTCCCTGCATCGCCTTGATGAAACCATCTTCATCAATCTGGCCGCTGAAGAACTGCGACACCGCGGTGTGGATGGTCACGGTCGCCTCGGGCGGATAGGCCTGGTCCCAGGAGAGCTGGAAGTGCGGCGCCTTCTGCACGAGGTCGAACTGGTACTTGGCGTATTCCGGATCGGCAGCCTTATCGAGGAATTTCTCGGTGTTCGTGGTGGTGGGCAGGTTGCCGATGGCGACCTGCTCCTGCACGAACTCGTCCGAGTACATCAGCTTGAGGAACTCGGCGGCCTCCTCGGGGTAACGGGTCTCCTTGTGGATGGAGTAGAAGTTGTTGGTGTTGCCTGCGAGGTTGTGCGGGTCTCCCTCGCCGCCTTCGATGGCGGGGAACTCGCTGTAGCCCAAGACCTCTTCGGCGAAGGCCGGGTCCGAGTCCTGCTGCGTGGCGTACTCCCATGAGCCCATCAGTTCGAAGCCTGCACGGCCGCTGGCCAGCAGGGCCGGGGAACCGCCGTCGGTGAACTTGACGGAGTCGAAATTGGTGCCGAAGGCTCCGGCGTCGATCAGTTCGCGCAGCTTTCCGAGCGCCTCGCGGCTTTCCTCGGAATCCCACACATCGGTATCACCGTCGAGCGCCGCCTGGAACAGGTCCTCGCCGGCGACCCGGTCGAAGACGTACTGGAACCACATTTGAGTGGGCCACTTGTCTCCGCCGCCGAGTGCGATGGGCGTGACGCCGGCGGCCTTCAGCTTCTTGACGTCCTCGAGCAGCTCGTCCCAGGTCGCGGGGGGAGCATCGATGCCGGCCTGCTTGAGCACTTCGGAGTTGTTGAAGAGCATGACGGGCTGCGTCCCGCGCATCGGGACACCGTAGGCTTTGTCGTCGATGACCGCGGTCTCGAAGACTGAGGGAAGGAATGCATCCTTCAGCTGCGGATCCTCCTCGATGAACTCGTCGAGGGGCAGGAGGAGCCCGGCGTCGACGAAGTTCGCGATGCTGCCGCCGCCCCAGTTGAAGAAGATGTCGGGGGCAGAATCGGTGTCGATGATCGTCTGCAGCTTCTTCTGATAATCGGCGCCGGGGATCGTATCAAGCACGATCTTTACGTCGGAGGTCTTGTTGAACTTGTCGACCATGGCCTGCTCGACCGTGTTGCCGGCATCCCCGTAGACGGCGAGGTGAAGTTCGTTCTCCGGGCGGCTGGATGCGTCGCCTCCTCCCCCGGAGCACCCCGCAAGCGTGAGTCCGAGCATCATGACGGCGCCGCCAGCAAGGCTGCGCGACATCCGGGTGCGATTGTTCATCGTTGAACGCCTCTCGAAAGTTTCGAAGATAAAATCGAAAATTAGCTGATGGGTTGAGTGTATGTATCGCTTCTCCGGATGCGCAAGGACCAATGTGCCGGTCGTCACAAAACGCGATAAACAGATCCCGGGGCCCTGCGGCCCCGAGGGTAAGCTGTTCGCATGTCCACTCAGGCAGAAGAACCGCGCACCACCCTCGCCCAGCTCGCGACGGCGGCGGGCGTTTCCCTCTCCACCATCTCCAAAGTGCTCAACGGCCGCACTGACGTGTCTCCGAAAACCCGGGCGAAAGTTGAGGAGCTCCTTGAGGAGCACGGCTACCGGCGGCGGAAATCTTCCGCCACCCGGGCGGGCCTCGTCGAGCTCGTCTTCCACGAACTGGAGAGTGCCTGGGCGCTCGAGCTGATCCGCGGCGTCGAGAATGTGGCGCGCGAGCATGGCCTGAGCGTGGTACTGACCGAAACCGGCAGCCGGCACGCACCGGGACCCGACTGGATCGAGGGCGTGATGTCGCGGCGTCCGGCCGGCGTCGTCCTGGTCTTCTCCGACCTGCCGCAGGATTATCGGCGGAAGCTCGACGCGAGGGCCATCCCCTTCGTCATCATCGATCCGGCCGGTGATCCAGCCCCCGACGTCCCCTCCGTTGGGTCCGCGAACTGGTCCGGCGGCATGATGGCAACCCGGCACCTGATCGACCTTGGGCACACCCGCATCGCCGCCATCAGCGGACCGGAGGACATGATGTGCTCGCTCGCCCGGATTGACGGATACCGGTCGGCGATGAACATGGCGTCCCTGCCCATCGACCCGGAGTTGATCAGGTACGGCAACTTCCACGTCGACGGCGGCCGCGATAACGCACTGATGCTGCTCCGCGGCCCCAACCCGCCAACGGCGATCTTCGCCGGCAGCGACCTCCAGGCACTGGGAGTGCTCGACGCCGCCCGGCAGTTCGGCCTACGGGTCCCCGACGACCTGTCGGTGGTGGGGTACGACGACCTCCAGCTCGCACAGTGGTCAAGCCCTGCACTGACGACTGTGCACCAGCCGCTCATTCAGATGGCGGAGGAGGCCACCCGCATGGTCCTGCACCTGCGTGACGGGGAGCGGCCCAACAACCTGAGGCTGGACCTTGCGACCAGCCTCGTGGTCCGCCAGAGCACGGCCGCCCCCTCCCAGGCTCCACTGGAAACCACGGATCCCCTCCCGCGGCGCGCCTGATTCCCGGGCACCGGGGCCACGTCTGGATACGATGGTGTCCGGCAAGGTGCATCGAAGGCCCTGCGTGACAAAGGAGAACCTACGGCCGTGCAGTCAACTTCCGGCGCGGGGAACGGCATCGAGGGCCTTCGCACCCAGAACCTGTCCCAGATTTTGACGATGGTCCACCGGCAGGGCCCGCTGTCCCGGTCCGAACTGACCCGCCGCACCGGCTTCAACCGGTCGACTGTCGGCGCCCTGGTGTCGGCACTGGCCGAAAAGCGCCTCGTGCGGGAGTCGGAACCGGCCGGAGCCGGCCGGGTGGGCCGGCCCAGCCCGATCGTGCAGGCCAATCCCAATATCGCCGTGATCGCGGTCAATCCGGACATCGATGCCCTGACGGTCGGTGTAGTCGGCCTGGGCGGCCGGGTGCACACGCGGGTGCGCCGTGAAACGCAGGGCGTGCCCTCGCTCGATGACGCCGTACAGCTCAGCTGCGATATCGTTGCCGACCTCGACGGCGTCCTCGCCGGGCTGGAACCGGTGCTGGGCGTCGGCATCGCCCTTCCCGGGCTGGTGAACGCGTCCGCGGGACGCGTGCTCGTCGCGCCGCATCTGGGCTGGCGCGACGCCGACCTCACGGGCCCCTTCGGCGGCGCACTCGGCCTGCCCGCCGTGGCCGCCAATGATGCCGCACTCGGCGCCCTGGCCGAGAGTACCTTCGGCGCTGCGGTCGGGGTGGCCGATGCTGTCTACCTCAATGGCAGTGCCAGCGGTATTGGAGGGGGAATCATCGCCGGCGGTGCGCAGCTGGGCGGCAGCCGCGGCTACGCCGGCGAACTCGGCCATACCCTCGTCCGCGCGGGCGGATCGCCCTGCCACTGCGGGCGGTCCGGATGCCTCGACGCGGAGGTCCGGCTCGAGCGGCTGCTCGACGCCGCCGGCCTGGAGAGTGGGGGGATCGAGGCGCTTGAGGGCGTCCTGTCAGCCGGGCCGGGCCCTGCGGTCCGCGCTGAAGCGGAGCGCCAGCTCGACCTCCTCGCTGTCGCCCTGGTGAATTTCGTCAACATCTTCGATCCGGAGCTGATCGTCCTTGGAGGCTTTCTGGGATCGCTTTTCGATTTTGACGGCCAACGCCTCACCGATCAGGTCGGCACCGGATCACTTGCCGGTGGGGTCGAGCTGCGGCGCGCCGCGCTGGGCCCGGAGCTTCTGCTGGTCGGTGCGGCAGAACTCGCGTTCCGGCCGCTCCTCGCATCACCCTCCTGAGCAGGAGTGCCTTCCGCGGGACGACGGGCAACACGAAATGGCGCATCGTCCCCGAAGGGACTGATGCGCCACGTGACGTCAGCGGGAGGGCGGAGTGGAATCAGCCGATGCGGCGGGAACCGCTCTCCTCGTCGTCGTCGAGGTCATCGGCGTATTTGTCCGCATACTCCGAATAGTCCGGCTCAACCGGTTCGAGAGGTTCACTGCGTCGGTTGGACGCACGACTCCCGGGGCCTGTGAGCTCGCGCTGCAGTGCCGAATAGTCAGTCGCCGGGCTGAAGTACTTCATGTCCCGGGCCTGCTTGGTAGCTTTTGCCTTTTGACGGCCGCGCCCCATGGCGTGACCCCCTTTGTGCGTCGATCCGGAGGTGGTCACTGGGGCACGAAGGCCCAAGGCTGCAGCGAGGCCCCGGAGTAATTGGTCAATTTATCGTAACTATAGGTTACATGCTTTCCCGTGTGTCCGCGTGCCGTTGTGACCAGCATGACGCCCGGGCACCCAATCGCACGGAACGGCCGCGCGCCGGCCGGTGAAGGCGGGGGCCCCGGCGCCGGAAATTTGGATAGAGTTCTGCCCTAAGGGCCCATTTCCGGGCGCAGAACAAAAACCCTCCGAGGAGACAACGGTTGGCTACGAAGAATCGGGAGAGCGCCCAGCGTGGCCCGGAGGATCAGGGGAAGCCGGACGCCGGCGGGCACCAGGGCGCGACCCAGGATGCGCCGCGGGATCCGGACCTGGATACCGACGCCGTCGAGCCCGGGGACGCTACGGAAGCCAGCGCTGCCGGCGCACCGGCGGAGCCTGAACTGTCGGTGACTGCGGAGGACCTGACGCTCGCTGAACCTGTGCTGGCCCCTGCGGCCGTCAGCAGGACCACCGCCGAGGCCGCGGCCCTCGACGACGCGGCGGCGGAGGCTCAGGCAGTGGCGGAGGAGGCCGAGGACGCCGCCCTCCTGGCCGGCCCCCTGCCTGCCGACGCGCCAACTATTGCGGCGGCGCCGTCGGGCACCGCGCCTGCGGGCGGTCCGGCCGGTGATGCGGCGGAAGCCACCCCACGGCCCAGTGAGGCCCCGAGCGGTGGGACCCAGAACAGTGGCCCCCCGTCCGGCGCCTCCGCGACCGGCGGATCAACCGGTTCCTCGATCCAGGACGGAGGGAGCAACCCTTCCGTCGGGGAGTCCACCCCCGGGCCCGCCGGTGAGCCCTCCGCTTCCAACGGCTCCGCGGGGCTCCCCAAAGGCCGTTCCGCCGCGCACCCGTCCGCCCCCGATGCACCCGCGGGCGGTGCCGCCAGAGACACCGGCGCGGATTCCGCGGCCGACAATGCCAAAGATCTCCGCCTCGCCTCCCTTCCTGAACCGGTGGCGGTCGGCTCGGGTTCCGCCCACTCCGGCCTCCTCGCGGGAACCGATCCGGCCGCTCTCGGTGTCGGCCCCGCGGCTTCGACCGGTGCCGCCGGACGGGCCGGCGCGACCGCCGTCTCCCACCGCGCACCCGGTGGACCGGAGGCCGCCGAGCCGTCGGCCGAGTCCGGTGCCCGCCGGTCCACCTGGGCCCCGGCCGGCGAGGCCGGCGAGCCCGTGGGTCCGCGGCGGGCGCGGTCCCGTGAGCGCCGGGAGAAGTCCCGGCGCCCGGTGGCGCTCCTCATTCTCGGTGGCGTCGTGGTCCTGGCCCTGCTCGTCTGGGCGGCCATCAGCCTGGTGCGCGGCCTGACCGGCGCCGGGGACCCCCAGTCACCCGAGGATATCCCGACCGCGGCCGGTGCCGACGGAGTGATTGCCGAAGACGTCCGGCCGTCGGTGCTCACCGCCGGGCACTGCCTCCTCGATTTCACCGACATCGAGAGTGAGGTCACCATCGTGACCTGTTCGACGCCGCACCGGGCCCAGCTGATCGCCTCGGAGTTCTACTCGGATGACGCCGAATTCCCAGGCCGCGGCCAGCTCGGTGCCCGGGCCGACGCGGCCTGTGAAACCGCCCCGATCGACTCAGGCGTCGCGGCCGGAGCCGGCCGGATCGAACTGCTGCGCGTGACGCCCACTGAGGGCACCTGGGCGGACGGCGACCGCCGTGTTGACTGCTTCGCCGTCCTGCAGGACGGCGCGACGCTGAGCCGGAGCCTGCTCACCGAGTAGACTCCGGCCTGCTGGAGGAGAGCTGCGGGGCCTGCGCGCCTAGGCAACGGCGCGCAGGCTCAGCCCCTCCCCCTGGCCGTCGACACCCGCGCCGCCGTCCCGGTCGACCAGGACCCGGTCCCCGTCGGCGATCTCCCCGGCCAGGATGCCCCGGGCGAGCTGGTCGCCGATCTCCCGCTGCACCAGGCGGCGCAGGGGCCGGGCACCGTAGGCGGGATCGAACCCGGTGAGGGCCAGCCACTCGCTGGCCGCCGGCGTGACCTCAAGCGTGAGGCGGCGCTCCTGCAGCCGCTTGCCGAGCGCCTCGACCTGAAGGTCGACGATCTTCGACAGCTCATCGAGGCTGAGCGCGTCGAAGATGATCACGTCGTCGAGCCGGTTGAGGAACTCCGGCCGGAAGCTGGCGTTCACCGTCGCCATCACGGCCTGGCGGCGCGCTGCGTCATCGAGCGAGGGATCCATCAGGAACTGCGAGCCCAGGTTGGAAGTCAGCACCAGGATGACATTGCGGAAATCCACGGTGCGTCCCTGCCCGTCGGTCAGGCGGCCGTCGTCGAGCACCTGCAGGAGGATGTCGAAGACCTCCGGGTGCGCCTTCTCCACCTCGTCGAGCAGCACGACGCTGTAGGGACGGCGCCGCACCGCCTCGGTGAGCTGGCCCCCCTCTTCATAGCCGACGTAACCCGGAGGCGCGCCGACGAGGCGGGCCACCGAGTGCTTCTCGGAGTATTCGGACATGTCGATGCGCACCATCGAACGCTCATCGTCGAACAGGAAGTCCGCCAGCGCCTTCGCGAGTTCGGTCTTGCCCACACCGGTGGGGCCGAGGAACAGGAAGGAGCCGGTGGGCCGGTTCGGGTCGGAAACCCCGGCCCGGGCACGGCGCACCGCATCCGAAACCGACGCGACCGCCTTGGACTGGCCGATCAGCCGGGACCCGATAACCTCCTCCATGTGAAGCAGCTTCTGGCTCTCACCCTGGAGCATGCGGCCGGCCGGGATGCCGGTCCACGCCGAGATGACCTCCGCGATGTCATTGGCCGTCACCTCCTCGGCCACCATCAGCTCCAGGGTCTCTCCGGCCGATTCCTGCTCGGCGGCCTGGGCGGCATCGAGTTCGCGCTGCACCTGCGGAATCTCCCCGTACAGAATCCGCGACGCCGTCTCCAGGTCGCCCTCGCGCTGGGCCTTGTCGGCCTGCGAGCGCAGTTCGTCGAGGGACGCCTTCAGGTCACCGACCCGGTTCAGGCCCGCCTTCTCGGCCTCCCACCGGGCATTGAGCGCCGAGAGCTGCTCCTGCCGGTCCGCCATCACCGCGCGCAGGTCCTCAAGCCGCTCCTGGGAGGCCTCGTCCGTCTCACGCTCCAGCGCGAGCTCCTCCATCCGCATCCGGTCGATCGCGCGGCGCAGCTCGTCGATCTCCACCGGTGCGGAGTCGATCTCCATACGCAGGCGCGACGCGGCCTCGTCAACGAGGTCGATGGCCTTGTCCGGCAGCTGCCGTCCGGAGATGTACCGGTTGGACAGGGTCGCCGCGGCCACCAGGGCGGAGTCGGCGATGGAGACCTTGTGGTGGGCCTCATAGCGTTCCTTGAGACCGCGCAGGATGCCGATGGTGTCCTCCACCGACGGCTCCCCCACATAGACCTGCTGGAAGCGCCGCTCCAGCGCCGGGTCCTTCTCCACGTTCTCGCGGTACTCGTCGAGGGTTGTGGCGCCGATCAGGCGCAGCTCCCCGCGGGCCAGCATGGGCTTGAGCATGTTGCCCGCGTCCATCGAGCCCTCGGAGGCACCGGCTCCGACCACGGTGTGCAGCTCGTCGATGAAGGTGACGACCTGCCCGTTGGAGGACCGGATCTCCTCGAGCACGGCCTTCAGCCGCTCCTCGAATTCGCCCCGGTACTTCGCGCCGGCGATCATCGAGCCGAGGTCGAGGCTGATGAGGGACTTGCCGCGGAGGGACTCCGGGACGTCCCCGGCGACCATGCGCTGTGCGAGGCCTTCCACGACAGCCGTCTTGCCGACGCCGGGCTCACCGATCAGCACCGGGTTGTTCTTGGTACGGCGCGAGAGCACCTGCACGACGCGGCGGATCTCGGAGTCACGTCCGATCACCGGGTCGAGCCTGCCCGCCCGCGCCAGCTCGGTCAGGTCGACGCCGAACTTCTCGAGGGCCTGGAAGGTGTTCTCGGGGTCGGCGGAGGTCACCCTGCGGTCGCCCCGGACCCCGGGGAGCGCGGCCGCGAGCGCGTCGCGGGAGATTCCGGCCTCGCGCAGGATCCTGCCGGCGGGTCCGGCGTCGGCGGCGAGCCCGAGCAGCAGGTGCTCGGTCGAGACGAACTGGTCCCCCAGCGCTTCGGCCTCCTGCTGGGCAGCGGAAATCACCTGCAGGGCGCCCCGGGAAAACTGGGCCTGGGCCACGTTCGACCCCGAGGAGGAGGGCAGGGCACGGATGGCCGTGCTGGCCTGCACGCTGATGTCATCGGGCGAGGCGCCGGCGGCCTTGAGCAGGGCCACCGCGATGCCCTCCCGCTGATCCATCAGCGCCTTAAGGAAGTGCGGCGTTTCGACCTGGGGATTGCCCGCCGTCGAGGCGTTCATCGCCGCAGCCGAAAGAGCCTCCTGGCTCTTGGTGGTGAATTTTGCGTCCATGGACCCATCCTTCGCTATCGACGATGTTCCTGCTCGGAACACCTTCTAAAATCTAAGTTGAGTGTACCCGACTCAACCTTGTCGTGCTGTGTTTTATGCCCGGTTCGCCTCCAGCGAAGCGGGTGCTTACCGCCGGGCCCGCCGGCGTTCTTTCGAGCCCGGTCCGGAGAGGGGCCGCCGTCGGCCATAATGGCCCGATGGGGAAATTTCATCGACTGACCGCTGTCCTGACCACCGCCGTCCTGGCGGCCTCGCTTGCCGCCTGCGCCGACGACCGGCCGACCGCCGCGGATGCCGCGAAGAAGCTCGCCGCGGGCCTGTCGAAGCTCGACGTCGCGGGCTCGGCCTTCACCGTAGTTCGGGCCGAGGACGTCACCACGGACCTGGACACCATCACGGAGGCGCTCGCGCCGCTGAAGCCCAAGGTCGCCGTCGAGGGCGTGGAGTCGACCGGTGAGGACACCGCAACCGCCACCCTGGACTACATTTGGGACGTCGATGCCTCGGACGAGGACTGGACCTATTCGACGGCGGTGGAGCTCACCCGGGAGGAGGACGAGTGGCAGGCCGAGTGGGATCCGGCCATCTTCGTGCCGGAACTGCGCGTCGATGAGCGCCTTGCCCTGCAAAAGGTGCCCGCGGACCGGGGAGACATCACCGGCGCGGACGGCGAGGTGCTCGTCACCGAGCGCCCAGTGATGCGGGTCGGCATCGACAAGACGCTCATTCCCGCAGAGGAACACGATGCCGCCGCGAGGGCGCTCGCTGGAGTCTTGGAGCTCGACCCGGCCCCCTACGCGGAGCAGGTGGCCGCCGCCGGCGCCGAGGCGTTCGTCGAGGCGATCGTGCTGCGCGAGGACTCGCCGCTGGCTGCCGACCGTGCCGCTCTCGACGCCATTCCGGGGGTCGCCACCATGAAAGATTTCCGTGAACTGGCCCCGACCCGGGCGTTCGCCCGTGAGCTGCTGGGCACCGTCGGCGAACCGACGGCCGAGCTGATTGAGCAGTCCGGCGGGAAGCTCGAGGCCGGGGACATCACCGGCCTTTCCGGCCTGCAGCGGCAGCACAACGACCGGCTCGCCGGAACCCCCGGCATTCTAATCACAGGGGTGCTGGGGGAGGGCGAGGCCGCCCAGTCCCAGGGCCTGTTCGAGAAGCCGCCGGTCAACGGAAAGCCTCTCGCCACCACGCTCGACGCGCAACTGCAGACCCTTGCCGAGGAGGTCCTCGCCGAGGAGCCCTCGGCGTCCTCGATCGTCGCCATCCGCCCCAGCACCGGGGAAGTACTGACCGCCGCCAACGGGCCCGGCAGCGAGGGCCTGCCCACCGCGCTGCTCGGGCAGTACCCGCCGGGGTCCACCTTCAAGATCGCCACCACCCTCGCGCTGCTGCGCAAGGGCCTCACGCCCGAGTCCCCCACCGAATGCCCCGCCGAACTCACCGTCGACGGACGCTCCTTCAACAACGCGAGCACCTACCCGGCGCAGTTCACCGGAACGATCCCGCTGCTCCAGAGCTTCGCGCAGTCGTGCAACACCGGGTTCATTTCCAACCGCGACAAGGTCTCCCAGCAGGAACTCGCCTCGGCCGCCGCCGACCTCGGCATCGGGGTCGAAGCCTCCATTGGCACGCCCGCCTTCTTCGGCGTCGTTCCCGTCGAGGCCGAGGGCACCGCGCACGCCGCGTCGATGATCGGGCAGGGCGAGGTCCTCGTCTCGCCGCTGGCGCTGGCGACCATGGCAGCGAGCGTCGGCAAGGGTGCCAGGGTCACCCCGACGGTGCTGGCCACCGGACCGGACGACGCGTCGGCGTCGGCGTCCGCGTCGGCGTCGGCGTCGGCGTCCCCGTCGGCGTCCCCGTCCTCCGGGCCTTCCGTGGATGACTCCGAGTCCACCAGCGCGCCCGCCGAAGCCAGCAAACTGACAGAGGAGGAGGCCGCCACCCTGCGGACCCTGATGCGCGCGGTGGTGACCGAGGGCGGCGCGGGCATGCTCGGCGGCATCCCGGGCGATCCCGTGCATGCGAAGACCGGCACGGCGGAGTTCGGCAGCGAGACCCCGCCGCGCACCCATGCGTGGATCGTCGCTCTGCAGGGCGACCTCGCCGTGGCGGTCTTCGTCGAAGAAGGAGAACTCGGCTCAACCTCGGGCGGACCATTCATGGAGGCGTTCCTCCGCGGAGCCGGTTCCTAGGAGCCACCCCTCCTCCGCCGAAACTGCAGCTCACCACGCTCTGCAGCGACCACCTCCGCCGAAACTGCAGCTCACCACGCTTCAATCCCGCCGAAGCGTGGTGAGCTGCCAACTCGGAAGGGTTTTCGGGGTGCACCTCCCACGTCCCGGTGCACCACCGGCCTCCTGGCACCCCGGGGCACCGCCCGACCCGGGGGTCAGCGGTACTGGGGAATTCGAGTGCCGCGCGTCTCCACGATGACCTTGCCCAGCGGCATCAGCGACACGGGGATGAGTTTGAGGTTGGCAATGCCGAGGGGAATCCCGATGATGCTCACGAACATGGGGATCGCCGTGAGGACGTGCCCGATGGCGATCCAGATCCCCGCGACGAGCAGCCAGATGATGTTGCCCATGGTGGAGAAGAAGGACACCTGCCCGCCGCGGTCCACCACCGTCCGCCCGAACGGCCACAGGGCGTAGAGGCCGATCCGGAATGAGGCGATTCCGAAGGGGATCGTGATGATCAGGACGCAGCACAGAATTCCGGCGGCGAAGTAGCCAAGGGCCAGCCAGATACCGCCGAAGAGCAGCCAGATCACGTTCAGGAGTGTGTTCATTGGCCCATTGTCGCTCATTGCCGGGTGCGGCGTCCGGGGTTCTGCACACCGGCCCCTCGGCCCGTCACCGAAACTGCAGCTCACCACACTCTCACGCCCGCGAAGCGTGGTTAACTGCCCACTCGGCGTAAGCCTTCCGGCACCCACCCAAGCGCCCCTCAACACCTCCCTCGAACCTGCAGTTCACCACGCTTTCACGCCCCCGAAGGGTGGTTAGCTGCCAACTCGGCGGGCCCTGCACAGCAAAAACGCCCCACACAGCTGAAAGGCCCCTTCCCGTGCGGGAAGGGGCCTTTCAGCTGGATCGGCTCTGCTGGATCAGCGGAGCTTAGCGCGTGCGGCGGTCGTTCGACGCCGGAGCACTGGCCCTGCGCGAACCACCGGCGCGACCGGCGCTGGCGGGTCGGCCCGCAGCGGCCGGTGCATGGCTGCGCTGGCCGGAGGACGTTCCGCCGGCGGCCGCCGGACGGCGGGGAGCGACATCCGCGGCGCGCTGGCCCGTTGCGGGACGGCGGCTGCGGGTTCCGGCGGTGTCGGCGGCGGGACGGCCCTCGGCGGAGCGGCGGCGGCCTGCGCCGGCGCCTGCCTCGGTGCCGAAGCGCGGTGCCTGCGGCTGGTCCTTGCGGCGGTCGGCACGGTTGCCCTGGGCGGGCTGCGCCTCGGCCGCGACACGTCCACGGCCGCCCCTGCCGCCGCGTCCGCCGGCGGCGGGTGCTGCGGCGCCGCGGCGGGCGCGCTTGCGCTGGGCGTTGGCGCCGGTGGAGGTGCCCTCGCCGCGGGCGGTGTCGCGCTGGGCGATGAGTGCCGCGCGGGTGCGGGGATCAATCTTTTCCGCGACCTCGCCGATGAGCTTGCCGACCAGAGGAGAGGTTGCCTTGACGTTTTCGAAGGCGACGTCGACGCCGGCGGCGCGCATCAGCTTCTGCACCTCCGACTTCTGCTCCGGCAGGGTGATGGTCACGACGGTGCCCGAGGACCCGGCGCGGGCGGTGCGGCCCGAACGGTGGAGGTATGCCTTGTGCTCGGTGGGCGGGTCGACGTGGACGACGAGTTCGACGTCGTCCACGTGCACACCGCGGGCGGCGACGTCGGTCGCCACGAGGACGCGCACATCGCCGCTGGAGAACTCCGCAAGGTTCCGGTCACGGGCATTCTGCGAGAGGTTGCCGTGGAGGTCGACGGCGGGGATGCCGGCGTCGGTGAGGGTCTTGGCCAGCTTGCGGGCGTGGTGCTTGGTGCGCATGAACAGCAGGCGGCGCCCGGTGCCGGAGGCAAGCTGGACGATCAGCTGCTTCTTCTGGGTCTGGTCGCCGATGAGCAGCACGTGGTGCTCCATGGTGGTCACCGCGGCCTGGGGATCGTCGACCGAGTGGGTGACGGGCTTGCTCAGGTACCGGTTGACGAGCTTGTCCACGCCATTGTCCAGGGTCGCCGAGAACAGCAGGCGCTGCCCCTCGGTGGGCGTGGTGTCCATGATCTTCTTCACGACAGGCAGGAAGCCCAGGTCGGCCATGTGGTCGGCCTCGTCGAGAATGGTGATCTCCACCGATTCAAGGGTGATGAGCTTCTGGCGCATCAGGTCCTCGAGTCGGCCGGGGCAGGCGATGACGATGTCGACGCCGGCCCGCAGGGCCTTCTCCTGGCGCTGCTGGGAAACCCCGCCGTAGATGACGGTGGTGTTCAGTCCCAGCTCGTTGGCCAGCGGCTCGACGGTGTTGTTGATCTGGGTGGCCAGCTCGCGGGTCGGGGCCAGGATCAGGGCCAGGGGGCGTCCGGGCTTGCGCCGGTAGGCGGCCTCCTGCTCGGCGAGCCGGGACACCATGGGAAGGGCAAAAGCGAGGGTCTTTCCCGAGCCGGTGCGGCCGCGGCCGAGGACGTCGCGTCCCGCGAGAGTGTCGGGGAGGGTCTTGACCTGGATGGGGAAAGGTTCGGTGATTCCCTGCGCTGTCAGGTTCGAAACCAGCGCTTTGGGCACACCAAGGGCGGCAAAAGTAGTCATGTATATACACGAACTTTCTTCTCATCTTCCCCGGCGCCGGTTGGCACAGGGGTTCGCCGAAGAAAAGTCAGACAGTGTCCACCGCGCTTCCATACGGGAAGCTGGATGCGGGACAAAAGAAAGCGCTCATCGACGCAGGCTGCGGGTATCGGGGCCGTCTCCGGCCTCCGGGATACGCAGGCATGTCCTTCCACCCTACCAGCCGGAACAGCCCCCGCCTGACACGTACCGCCCCGGGGGCCCCTCACCCCTCCCGTTTTCCGGCACCGTCTGGGAGGGTGTGAGAACCCCCACCAGGGAAACCATCGGCCGAATCCACCGGGAGGACCTCAATGACCGCCACCCCCGCCAGCCTGCTCGAGGAGGCGCGCCAGCTCCATGGCGGCCTAACCGATCTGCGGCACCGCCTCCACCGGGAACCCGAGATCGGGCTGTCGCTGCCGCGGACGCAGCAGAAGGTCCTCGAAGCCCTTGAGGGGCTCCCGTACGAGGTGGCCCTAGGCACGGAGACCACCTCCGTCACCGCCGTGCTGCGCGGCACCGCCGCCTCGGCAGGGCGGCGGCCGACGGTGCTGCTGCGCGGCGACATGGACGCCCTGCCCGTGCAGGAACGCACCGGGATCCCGTTCTCCTCCACCGTCGACGGCGTAATGCACGCCTGCGGGCACGACCTGCACACCTCGATGCTCGCCGGCGCCGCCGGCCTGCTCGCCGCCCACCGGGATGAGCTGGCCGGCGACGTCGTGCTCATGTTGCAGCCCGGTGAGGAGGGGTACGACGGCGCGGCGGTGATGATCCGCGAGGGCATCCTCGAAGCCTCCGGCCGGCTGCCGGATGCGGCCTACGGCCTTCATGTGACCTCCTCGCTGCTGCCCAACGGGATCTTCGCCAGCAGGGGCGGCACGCTGATGTCGGCCTCGGACGGGCTCATGGTGACGGTCCGCGGCGCCGGCGGCCACGGCTCCGCCCCGCACACCGCGAAGGACCCGGTCACCGTGGCCGCCGAAATCGTCACGCAGCTGCAGGTGATGGTGACCCGGCAGTTCAATATGTTCGACCCGGTGGTGATCTCCGTCGGGGTGCTTCGGGCGGGCACGAAGCGGAACATCATTCCCGACACGGCCCGGATCGAGGCCACCGTGCGGACCTTCTCGGCGGAAAACCGGGAGAAGATGGCTGCCATCGCCCCGCGTCTGGTGCGCGGCATCGCCGAGGCGCACGGGCTGGAGGCCGACGTCGACTACGAGACCGAGTACCCGCTGACCGTGACGAACTTCTCGGAGACGCTCCATGCGCAGGAGCAGGTTGCCGCGCTCTTCGGCCCCGGCCGGTACGCGGAGATGCAGCAGCCCCTGAGCGGTTCCGAGGACTTCTCGCGCATCCTGGAGGCGGTCCCCGGCAGCTTCGTCTTCCTCGCCGCCACTCCTCCGGGCGCCGACCCGCAGTCGGCGCCGTTCAACCACTCGCCCCTGGCCGTGTTCGACGACAATGTCCTGGCCGACGGCGCCGCCCTGTACGCACAGCTGGCCCTGTCCCGGCTGGCGTCCCTCGCCGCGGCGGGCATCGGCTAGGCGCCCGGCAGCCGCGCGCCGGGCACACCGGGCGGTAGCCTTGAGGGTGATGAGCACCGAGCCCAACGCCCCGGCAACCACCCCGGCAGATCCCGAAACACCCGAACCGCCCCGCGGCCACCCCGTGTCCTTCGTGCGACGCGGATCCCGGCTCCAGGGCCGCCGGCGCGAGGCGTGGGCCGAGCTCGCCGGGGACTACCTGATCGAAGTGCCGCGCGTGTCCGCCGATACGTCGGTGGACCCGGACTACCGGTTCGATGCCGCCGGGGCCTTCGGCCGGCACGCCCCGCTCGTGGTGGAGGTGGGCTCCGGGCTCGGCGAGGCGATCACCCACGCCGCCGAGCTGAACCCGGACCGCAATTTCCTGGCCCTCGAGGTGTACCGCCCCGGACTGGCCCAGACGATGCTGCGGATCAGCCAGAAAGGCCTGACCAACGTCCGCGTGGCCCAGGTCAACGCCCCCGAGGCTCTGGCGGGAATGCTCGGTCCGGCCTCGCTCAGCGAGCTCTGGGTCTACTTCCCGGACCCCTGGCACAAGGTGCGCCACCGGAAGCGGCGCCTGGTGAAGGAAAGCTTCGTCGAGCTCGCCGCCCGGGTGCTTGAACCCGGCGGACTGTTCAGGCTGGCCACCGACTGGTCCGACTACGCCGTGCAGATGCGCTCTGTCCTCAACGCCTCACCGATGTTCGCCAACCTCCACGCCGGCGAGCGCACCGGAGAGATGAGCCCCCTCACCCAGGTGTGGGAAAGCGGGGTGGAATCGGTCGTCGGCGGCGCCCCGGTCCGGAAGGGCAAGGACCCCGTCAGCACCGGCAATACCGGAATCAATGAGGGCACCGACACCCTGGGCGGCTGGGCTCCGCGGTTCGAGGACCGCCCGCTGACCAGCTTCGAGAACAAGGCGCTGGAGGCCGGGCGCATGGTTTTCGACCTCACCTACCGCCGCACGGGCCTGCCCACCGGGTAGGCCGCCGGTCCGGGCGGAGCGCGGAGTGCTTCCCTGGAGCGGTTCAGTGGAGTTTCGTGACCCAGTCGCGGGGAACGGCCCCTGCCGGCCCCGGCGAGCTCTGCTTCAACGGGCGGTGCTGGGGCGGCGCAAGCTTCATTCCATTCGTGTAGGTTCCGGTCTCATAGTTCCAGAACCAGTCCTCCCCCGGCTCGAAGGAGGCGATGATGGGATGGCCGGTCTCCGCCGCATGCCGGCTCGCATGCTGGTTCGGCGAGGAGTCACAGCATCCGATGTGCCCGCACTGGGCACACCGCCGCAGGTGCAGCCACCACCCATGACTGCCGAGGCACTCGGCGCAGCCGGTGCCCGAGGGCGCCGCCGTGGGAACGATCCCGTGGACATCGCTCATTGCAGTTCCTTCCCGCCGGGCGCTGCGGGCTCCGAGTGTGCGCAGCGATTCCCCGGCGCGTCTAGTTCTACACCCCTGCCGCCGAAGGGGCCATACCTCCGGGGTGCGCCCCGACTGCGGCGCGGTTTTCCGCGCGTAATGATCCGCGCATCCTTTACCGGGCCGGGCATGGAACATAAATTCAGGTCAGCCCTTTAGCTCCTGCCGCCGCGGACACTTCCAATCCCGTCCCGGCCGTCCCTCGATTCCTCCGGGCTAGGAGAACCAATGAAAATTGCAGTACTTGGAACAGGAAATGTCGGCACCGCCCTCGCTGACGGTCTGCTCGATGCGGGCCACGACGTCGTCCTTGGCGCCCGTGACCCCGCGGGGAAGGATGGCTTCGCCCCGAAGGTGGTGGGAATGCAGGAGGCGATTGCATCCGGCGACGTCGTCGTCTCGGCCCTTCCCGGCAATGCGGCCCAGGACATCCTCGGGCCGTTCAGCGACTCCCTCGCCGGAAAACTCCTGATCGACGTCGGCAATGCCCTGACCCCGGCGTTCGAACTCGCTTATCCCAACGCCAGCCTCGGCGCCGCACTTCAGGCCCAGTTCCCCGCCACCCGGGTGGTGAAGACGCTGAACACCATGCCGGTCGCGGCCATGACCGGACCCGAATCGCGGGCCGCGGAAAGCACCGTGTTCCTGTCCGGCAACGACGAAGCGGCGAAGGAGACGGTCGCCGGACTCCTTTCGGACCTCGGCTGGAGCAGGGAGAACCAACTCGACCTCGGCGACATCTCCACCGCCCGCAGCGCCGAGCATTACTCCTTCCTGGCGTTCAACCTGATGTCGTCCCTGAACACCCGGTCCGTCAACATTAAGGTCGTGGCGTGAGCCGCTGGCCGGCGCTGCTGGTGGACGACTGGGATGACACCCGCGCCACCCTCCACATGTGGCTGCAGATCGTCGGCAAGATCCGGATGGCCCACGCTCCGCTGGTCAACCACTGGTGGCAGGTGCCGCTGTATGTGAGCCCGCGGGGCCTGGGCACTTCGACGGTGCCCTGCGGGCAGTCGACCTTCGATATCGAGTTCGACTTCATCACCGACACCCTCCGCGTGCGCCACAGTGGCGGCAGGGAAGGCGTGGTGGCGCTGGAGCCCAAACCCGTGTCGCAGTTCTACAGCGAGCTCACCGCGGTGCTGGCGGAGCTGGGGATCCCCGTGGCGATCCGCGCCGTCCCCAACGAAGTCGATCCGGCGGTCCCCTTCGCTGACGACCACGAGAACCGCTCCTACGATCACGACGCGGTGCACCTGTTCTGGCAGCAGCTCACCCAGGCCGCGAGGGTGCTGCAGTTGTTTCGATCCTCCTTCGCGGGCAAGTCGAGCCCGGTGCACTTCTTCTGGGGCGGGATGGACCTGGCCTGCACCCGGTTCTCGGGCCGGCCGGCTCCCCCGCACCCGGGGGGCGTGCCGAACTGCCCCGACTGGGTCATGGTGGAGGGCTACTCCCACGAACTGTGGAGCAGCGGCTTTTGGGCCGGCGGCTCCCCCGAGGGTTCCTTCTACTCCTATGCGTATCCCGAGCCGGAGGGCTACCCGGCCGTTTCCGCCGGGCCCCCGGAGGCCTCCTACCGGAAGGACCTGGGCCTGTTCCTGCTCCCCTACGACGCCGTGAGGCGCTCGGCGGATCCGGACGCCACCGTCCTTGAATTCCTCAGGTCAACGTACGAAGCGGCCGCCGACGCCGCCGGCTGGGACCGCTCCACCCTCGAGACCGACCCGGGGCGCCTGCCTCCACTGGCGCCCCGTGAGACCTGACCGTCGGCGGCCTCCGGCGGCTTAGAACGCCGTGGAGGCCAGGTCCTTCTCGTCCTCCGCCATGGCGGCGATGATGCGCTCGGCCACGGCCTGCGGGTCCTTGCCCTGCGGCAGCCGCGGGGCGGTGCCCGCGAGGGTCCGTTCGGTCAGGCCGGTCTCCGTGTGCGGGGGACGCACGTCCAGCACCCGGGAGCCCTGGCGGCGCAGTTCGAGGCCGAGCGCCTTGCCGTAGGCGCTCAGTGCCGCCTTGGTGGCGGAGTACGCGGCCATGCCCGCGGTGGGCCGCTCGGCAACGACGGCGCTGAGCTGGACGACGACGGAGTCTTCGGCCAGCCGCGGCGCCAGCTCGCGCATCAGGCGCATGTACCCGAGCAGGTTCACCAGCATCAGCTCATCGAGTGTGTCGTCGTCGACCTCCGCCGCCGGCCCGAAGGCGACGACGCCGGCGGCAAAAATGATGCCGTTCAGCTCCCGGCCGTAGGCGGCCGCCGCGATGTCCGAGGGCGCGCTGAGCCGGCCGAGGTCGGCCGCGACCGTGCCGGCGGCGGCACCGCCCAGCTCACCGGCCAGGGCGGCCAGCTTGGCCTCCGACCGTCCGCTCAGGGTCAGCAGGGCGCCGCGGGCGGCGAGACCGCGCGCGAGCGCGGATCCCAGCACTCCGGTGGCACCGACGACGAGGAAGTGGGATCCGTTCAGCTCCATGCGGCGAGTGTACCAACGCAGCGGAGGGGGCGGTCCGGCTACGCTGGGGCAATGGGCGAGATAAAGACCTGGCAGGCGATGGCCGATACGAATGCCGAACGGCTCCAGCGCACCACGGGCCGCAGCGTCGAGGAGTGGGTGGAGGCGGCCCGCGGCGCCGGCGTCCACTCCCGGGCGGCGCTGGCGGCCTGGCTGAAGCCCCAGGGAGTGACCGGCTACAGCCTGATGAGCGTGGACTGGGCGATGTTCGGCTACCCGGATTTCATCCTCAGCTCGGTCGACGAACTGTATGAGGGCCAGTACGCGGACCGGCAGGCGCTGCGTCCCATCGGCGACCGGCTCCTCGCCTGGGCGCTCGAGGCCGACGGCGTCGAGGTGCAGATGCGCAAGACCTACATCTCACTGCAGACGGCGCGCCGGAAGTTCGCGCAGGTCACCCCGGCGACGAAGTCCGCCGTCGACGTGTTCATGCGCTTCGCGCGCCCGAACGATCCGCGCGCCGAGCCGGCGCGGGCGGCCAAGGATGATCCATTCCGCTGGCGGATCCGCCTAAAGACGGTCGACGATATTGACGACGCGGTGCTGGGGGCCCTTACTGCTGCCCGGGACGAGAGCCTCTAGCCCGCTGTTCCTTGAGCCGGGCCAGCTCCAGGCGTGCGGCGGAGTCGGCCTCAAGCTCCTCGAACGCCTCCTGGACCCGCTGTGAGGACGGATCCGACCAGGCCAGTTCCTCACGGGCGGCGGCGAGTGCCTGCAGGCGGCGCACCTCCCGCTCGGCCTCCCGGGCGGCGAGCTCCCCTCCCCCGATCGGGCCCGCAGAGGAGCGCAGCGCCTCCTGGGCCCGCGCCGAGGCCTCGGCCGCGGCGTGCTGCGCCAGCAGGGCCTGGTGCCGGAGCCAGCTGTCGGACATCCGTTCCTCGAGCCGAGCGACGTCGGCGGCGAGCCGCCGGGCCTGCACATCGATCTCCTGGAGCTGCCCGCTGAGAGTCTGCAGGTGCTTCGCGGCACCCAGCTGGCCGCGCAGGGCCTCCCGGGCGGCGTTGTCATCGCCGCGGGCGACCGCGGCGGCGGCGTGCGCCTCGAAGTGGCGCACCCGCGCGGCGGCCTCACCGGCCAGGATTTCGAGGCGGCGTCGGTGCGCGGCGACATCGGCGGCTCCCCGCCGCGCGGAGTCCAGGGCCGCGTGCTGCGCCCGCTGTGCGTTGGCGGCGGTCACCCGGGGGTCCTCGACGGGCTGGACGGCGGCCTTGTTGGCGCGGACGATCCGCGAGATGCGCCGGGAAAGGGACATCGCTGCCCTGCCGGGGCCTAGGAGCGGCGGAGCGGCGCCGTCATGACGCCCTCCGGACCCCGTAGGCGGTAAGCCACGAATGCATGGCGCTGATCTCCATGCTCAGCCGGGCGCCGCTGCGTTCCAGCTCGAGCCGGTCCATGGAGCCTGAACCCCGCAGCAGGCAGCGCCGGAGGTCAACGGAGAGTCCCTCAAGGGAGCGCACGTAGCGGGCGAGGTCCGCGGTCAGTTCCCGCTTCAGGGCCCGGTTCGGCTCCCGGTCGGCCATGCGCAGGTGGTCCCCGACGGAGGCGGCGGCCCGCTCGAGCTCTTCGGCGGCGGCGGGCAGGTTGCCCACCGGCCAGCCGCGCTGCACGGCTTCGGCGAGGGCCCGCCGGTTGGCCTGGTTGGAGCGGCGGAGCTCAAGGGCCAGCCGGGCAGGCTCCCGGACGGTCCGGTCCATGGCGAGGGAGTGAAGGGTCAGGACGCCGTTGTCGGCCGCGCGCCGCATGAGTCCCGAGCGCCGGATCCGCCGGACGGCCAGCCAGAGCAGCGCGGTGGAGGTCAGGCCCATGAGGAGCAGGATGATGCCGAACACCATCAGCAGCTGAAGGAATCCGTCCATCAGTACAGGGTCCTCGGGGAGCGGGGGCGGGAGCGGAGCATGCCTCTAGTGTGCCCTGCGGGTGCGGCGATTTCCAGATTTTGGCCGCGGGAATCCACCGGGCTGTGCGGTCTGCTCAGTTGCCGGCGAGGTCCGGGCGCCAGACCATGACGGCCTGGCTGCGGGCCCGCGGGCGCTGGCCCCGGGCCAGGGTGACGACGTCGCCGGCCAGCCCGGCGGCGAACACCCGGCTGGGATCGGGCTGGCCGCGGCGCTGCGCCAGTTCGGAGGTCAGTTCCCGGACCCGCTGCTGCAGCGCCGACACCTGGTTCTCGAGTTCGAGGATGCGGCGGATCCCTTCGAGGGAAACCCCTTCCTGGGACAGCCGCTGGATCTCGCGGAGGGTGCTGACGTCCTTCTGGGAGTACCGCCGGGCGCGCCCGGGCGCCCGGCTCGGCGTGACGAGCCCGAGCCGGTCGTATTGGCGCAGCGTCTGCGGGTGCATGTCGGCCAGCTCGGCGGCGACCGAGATGACGTAGATGGGCATCGTGGTATCCATCGTGCGGTTGCCTCCTTCCGGTTCCGCGCGGGGCGGACGGGGTTGCGGTTAGAGCCGGGCCTTGGCCGCCAGCCCGGCGCGGGGGTTGGCGTCGGCGGTCGCGGCGGCGAACGCCTCGACCGCGGCGGCGGCCTCCTTGGAGAGGTTCTGGGGTACGACGACGTCGATGGTCACCAGCAGGTCCCCCGTCACCTTCGGCGTGGACACCCCCCGGCCCTTGAGCCTCAGAGTCCTGCCCGAGGGCGTTCCCGGCGGAACCTTCATCTTGACCAGGTCGCCGGTGATGGTCGGTACCTCGATCTGCGCGCCGAGTGCGGCCTCGGGGAAGGTCACGGGCACGTGGACCTTGATGTTGTCACCGTCGCGCTGGAAGATCGGGTGGTCCTTGACGTTCACAGTGACCATAAGGTCGCCGTTGCCCGCCGGCCCCGACTGGCCGCGCCCGCGCACCCGTACCTTCTGGCCGTCCTTGATGCCGGCGGGGATGCGGACGTCGATGACCTCCCCGGAGGGCTCGCGCAGCCCGATGGTGGTGCCCTTGATGGAGCCGGCGAAGGAGATGGTGGTGCTGGCGGTGCGGTCGGCGCCCTTGCGCGGCGGCGCGTCGAAGCCGCCGCCGAACCCGCCGCCGCCGCCGAAGAGATCGGCGAACTCGGGCGGGAGGTTGCTGTAGCCGTTGCCGCCGCGGGTGCGGGGCCCTGCGCTCTGGCCGAAGAGGTTCCCGAAGATGTCCTCGAAGCCAGCGCTTCCGCCCGGCGCCCCGGCACCGGCGGCGGTGAAGCGGGCGCCGCCGCCCATGGCGCGGATGGCGTCGTACTGCTGGCGCTGCTCGGAGTCGGACAGGACGGAGTAGGCCTCGGAGACGTCCTTGAACATGCGTTCGGACCCGGCGTCGCCCTGGTTCTGGTCAGGGTGGTGCTGGCGGGCGAGTTTGCGGTACGCCTTCTTGATGTCGGCGTCCGTTGCGTCCTTGGAGACACCGAGGATCTTGTAAAAATCCTTATCGACCCAATCCTGACTAGCCAATTGGAGTCTCCTTTCACTGCTTCTTCTTGAAACCTGAAATGTACCGGGTATGGATCGTCCCGGGCGGAGCGGTCTCGTGTAGGGCCTTCAATATTCCACGCGAGCTCTGCGAGCTCTGGAATTTCGTTGGCCCGGCAAGACCGCCCCGCCCGGGACAGTAACGCTACTCCGGTACTGCGACGATCACTTGGGCCGCCCTCAGCACGCGGTCGCCCTTGCGGTACCCGGCGCGGAGGACCTGGCTGACGCTGTCGGCCTGGACGTCCGCGCTGGGCTGCTGGATGAGCGCCTCGTGGATGTTCGGGTCGAAGGCCACACCGGTCTCGTCGATGCGGGTCAGCTCGTACGCCTTCAGGGCGTTTTCGAACTTGCCCGCGATCGCCGCGAACGGCCCGTCGGCGAGGTCGCCGTGCTGGCGCGCGGCGTCGATGTCGTCGAGGACCGGCATCAGGGAGTTGAGGACCCCGATGACGGCCTGGTCGCGGGCAACGTCGCGGTCCCGCTCGACGCGGCGCCGGTAGTTGACGTACTCGGCCTGCAGCCGGAGCAGGTCGTTGCGCAGTTCGGCGATGACCTCCGTCACCGGCGCGTCTTCGCCCTCGCCGGCCTCGTTGAGGATGGCCTCGGCCTGGGCGAGCGCGTCGCCGTCGGCGGGCTCCGCGGCGGACGCCGACGGCGCCTGCTCTCCGGCCGGTTCCCCGGACACCGGCTCGGCCGGTGCCGGGTCGCCGGCGTCGTTCTGCTGCCCACGGACGGCGCCCGTTTCAGGGTCGATCTTGCGGTTGTCCCGGAAGCTCACCGGCTCTGACTGGTGCTCTTCTTCATTTCCGTGGTGCGGCATGGTTACTTCTTCTCTTCGTCGACAACCTCGGCGTCGACGATGTCGTCGTCTTCCGCCGGGGCAGGGCCGGATCCGTCTGCCGATGCACCGGGGCCGCTCTGTCCGTCCTGCTGGGCGGAGGCGTAGATGGCCTCGCCGAGCTTGGACTGGGAAGCCTGCAGTTTCTCGAACGCGGTCTTCACCTCGTCGTCGTTGTCCTGGGACTCGAGCGCCTTCTTGAGGGCGTCGACGTCGGCCTGAACCTCCGTCTTGACCTCTTCGGGCAGCTTGTCCGAGTTGTCGGCGATGAGCTTGTCGACCGAGTAGGCGAGCTGCTCGGCGGCGTTGCGGGTGTCCGCTGCCTCGCGGCGGGCCTTGTCCTCGGCGGCGTGTTCCTCGGCCTCGCGGACCATGCGGTCGATGTCCTCCTTGGAGAGGGAGGATCCACCGGTGATGGTCATGGACTGCTCGGTGCCGGTGCCCTTGTCCTTGGCGGACACGTGCACGATGCCGTTGGCGTCGATGTCGAAGGTGACCTCGACCTGCGGCACTCCGCGCGGGGCCGGCGCGATGCCGGTCAGCTCGAAGGTGCCAAGCGGCTTGTTGTCCCGGGTGAACTCGCGCTCACCCTGGAAGACCTGGATCGCCACGGACGGCTGGTTGTCGTCGGCGGTGGTGAAGGTCTCGGACCGCTTGGTGGGGATGGCGGTGTTGCGCTCGATGAGCTTGGTCATCATGCCGCCCTTGGTCTCGATGCCCAGGGAGAGCGGGGTGACGTCGATCAGCAGGACGTCCTTACGCTCGCCCTTCAGCACACCGGCCTGCAGTGCGGCGCCGACGGCGACGACCTCATCGGGGTTGACGCCCTTGTTGGGCTCCTTGCCGCCGGCGAGTTCCTTGACCAGCTCCGACACCGCGGGCATGCGGGTCGAGCCGCCGACCAGGATGATGTGGTTGATGTCGGAGACCTTGATGCCGGCCTCGGAGATCACGTCGTGGAACGGCTTCTTCGTGCGGTCCAGCAGGTCCTTGGTGAGGTCCTGGAACTTGGCGCGGGAGAGGTGCTCGTCCAGGTGCACCGGGCCTTCCGGGGTGACGGAGAGGTACTGCAGGGAGATGTTCGTGGAGGTGGCCGAGGACAGTTCCTTCTTGGCCTGCTCCGCGGCTTCCTTCAGGCGCTGCAGGGCGATCTTGTCCTTGGACAGGTCGGCACCCTTGGCCTTGGCCTGCGCGAGCAGGAAGTCGACGACGCGCTGGTCCCAGTCGTCGCCGCCGAGGCGGTTGTCACCGGCGGTGGAGCGGACCTGGATGGTGGAGAACTGGTCCTCGTCCTTGCCGACTTCGAGCAGCGAGACGTCGAAGGTTCCGCCGCCGAGGTCGAACACGAGGATGAGCTCGTCTTCCTTGCCCTTGTCCAGGCCGTACGCAAGCGCGGCGGCGGTGGGCTCGTTGACGATGCGCAGCACCTTCAGGCCCGCGATCTCGCCGGCCTCCTTGGTGGCCTGGCGCTCGGCGTCGTTGAAGTACGCGGGAACGGTGATGACGGCGTCGGTCACCTTCTCGCCGAGGTAGGACTCGGCGTCGGTCTTCAGCTTCTGGAGGATGCGGGCCGAGATCTCCTGGGCGGTGTACTTCTTGTCGTCGACGGGGATGGACCAGTCGGTGCCCATGTGGCGCTTGACCGACGCGATGGTGCGGTCGATGTTGTTGACGGCCTGGCGCTTGGCGATCTCACCGACCAGCACCTCACCGGCCTTGGAGAACGCAACGATGGAGGGCGTGGTGCGCGCACCCTCGGCGTTCGCAATAACGGTGGGCTCGCCGCCTTCGAGGACTGAAACAACTGAGTTGGTGGTTCCGAGGTCAATGCCTACTGCACGTGACATGCAAGTTTCCTTTCGACAGCCCGGGAATGTGCTGGCGCTCAACCGCCGGGCTCGTAGATTGAGCGTTCTGCACTCAACTGTACTCCGCCCTCATCGAGAGTCAAACCAAAGTTGAGCCTGCCGTGCTCAACTTCGAAATATTGGGAAACATTCCGGCTGGTACAGGGGGCTCGCGGGCCCCCTGGAGGCCAGGGCGTGGCTGACCAGCTGGTGCACCACCGGGTCGTTGGGCGCCTGGTCGTGCTCGATCGGATCGAGGGGGCACTTGTCCTGGAGGGTGATGTTGGTGACCTGCCGGGCCGGCCCGCTGAGGAACTGGCTCGGATAGGGAGTCACGACCTCGTCGTACTTCGTGGAGAGCACCGTGTAGGACGGCCCGTTGACCGTGTCACCGATCGAGTTCAGCTGCGTGAGGAAGGCCGACCCGGCCTCCTGGTCCGCGCACGCCTGGCAAAGGAAGCCCGAGTCGCCGGTGCCCAGGGGGACCTGGTCCGGCGTCGGCGCGATCACGCCTTCGGTGCCGTGGTTGGACGGGGCAATCCCGACGAGGTGGTTGACCTTCTTCGCTCCGCCGAGGAACCCGAGGTAGTACCGCGGCATCATTCCGCCCTGGCTGTGCCCGACGATGTCCACCTGCTGGGCCCCGGTGGCGCCCAGCACCCCGTCGATGAAAGACGCGAGCTCCCCTGCGGACTCGGCGATGGGGCCGGTGGCGTCGACGCCGTTGGTGGTGCCGTAGTTGAGGGCGAAGACGCAGTAGCCCTCGGCCGCCAGGCGGGGCGAGAGCGTCGACCAGTTCTTCGCCATGCTCTTAAAGGTGCCCGGAACCAGCACCACAGGCCGCGGGTGCTCGGCGCTGGGTTTGCAGGACCAGTCGTTGGCTCCGGGCGGGGCGATGTCCGTAGTGTCGGCCGACGCGGGCGCTCCCCCGGAAAGGCTGGTTGCGGCGAGGGCGACGGCGGCCAGGGCGGTTCGAAAGCGGAAGGACATGGCGGAGGACCTCTTCGTGTCGGCGCGGGCCCGGAAGGGCATGGACTCCGCCAACGCTAAGCCTACTTAGCAGTTTGGGCAATGCCTCCACCCCGCCCCGCCCGCCGGCCGGCCGGCCCGCCGCGGGTGGCCGCGCTCAGGCGCGGTGGGCTGCCACCTCGCGGTGCTCGTGCTCCTCGGCGTCGGGCCCGGCGGCGCGGTGGGCCGGCACCTGGCCCTTGGCCAGCGCGGAGGGCCACCAGATGCGCGGGCCCAGGTCGTAGGCGAGCGCCGGCACCAGCAGCGAGCGCACCAGGATGGTGTCGAGCAGCACGCCGAAGGCGACGATGAAGGCGATCTGCGCGAGGAACAGGATCGGGATGACGCCCAGGGCTGCGAAGGTCGCCGCCAGCACCACCCCCGCGGAGGTGATCACTCCGCCGGTCACGCCCAGCCCGCGCAGGATTCCGGGGCGGGTGCCCAGCCGCAGCGACTCCTCGCGGACCCGGGTCATGAGGAAGATGTTGTAATCCACCCCGAGCGCCACGAGGAACACGAAGCCGAACAGCGGCACGGAGGCGTCGGCTCCTTCGAAGCCGAGCAGGTTGTTGAAGACCAGCGCCGAGACGCCCAGGGCCGTGGCATAGGAGAGAACGACGCTCAGGATCAGCAGCACCGGTGCCACGACCGCGCGCAGCAGAAGCATCAGGACCACCAGGATGACGGCGAGGACGATGGGGATGATCTTGCCAAGGTCGGCCAGCGCCGTGTCGTTGGTGTCGACGGCGATCGCGGTCACGCCTCCGACCAGGGAGTCGGGGCTCTGCTGTTCAAGCTCGGCGCGGAGGTTCCGCACGACGTTCTCGGCGTCCTCGGAATCGGCCTGGAACTGCAGCGTGCCGCTGATCAGCACGCGGCCGTCGTTCACCTCGACGGCTCCCGCGGGGTCGGTGGCGAGGGCCGCCTCGGAGATGCCGGGGGTGTCCCCGACGATGTCGAGCACACGGTCCTGGTCCTCCTCGGGGGCAATCACGGCGATCGGGCTGCCGGCGCCGGCGTCGAAGTGGCGGCCCAGGGCCTCCTGACCGTCGACGGCGTTGGAGGATGTCAGGATCAGTTCCGACTGCGGGACGCCGCTGGCCTGCAGTTGGGTGAGGCCGAGCGCTCCGGCCCCCAGGATGACCAGGGATGCGATCCAGACGGCGCGGTACCGGCGGGCCACCAGGACGGCGACTGCCCGCCACAGCCCGCGCAGGCCCTCGGTGCCCGCGGGGCCGCCGGTCGAGGCGTTCCGGGCGCTGGCTCCCACCTTCGGCCGCAGCGGCCAGAAGGCGGCGCGGCCGAAGATCAGCAGCAGGGCCGGGAGCAGGCTCAGCGCGGCGGCGAGGGAGAAGACGATGCCGATGGCGGCGATGGGCCCGAGGCTGCGGTTCGAGTTGAGGTCGGAGAAGAGAAGGCACAGCAGCCCCAGGATGACCGTGGCCGCGGAGGCCGCAATGGGCTCAACGGATCCGCGGTAGGCCCGCTTCATGGCCTCCCAGGTGGACTGCACCTCCCCCAGGCTCTCCCGGAAACGGGCCACCAACAGCAGGGCGTAGTCGGTCGCGGCGCCGATCACGAGGATGGAGAGGATGCCCTGACTCTGACCGCTGAGCTGGATCCAGTCCCACTTGGCGAAGGCGAACACCACGAGGATCGAGGTGGCCAGGGCGAACACCGAGGTCAGCAGGACAAGGAACGGCAGCACCAGGGAGCGATAGACGCCGAGCAGGATGAGGAACACGCAACCCAGCGCCACGCCGAGCAGGATCCCGTCGATGCCGCCGAAGGCGCTGACCAGGTCCGCGGTGAACCCCGCCGGCCCGGTGACGTAGCCGGTGGCGCCGTCGGGCAGCTCCGCGTTGAGCACCTCCCGCAGCCCGGCGACCACCTCGCCCAGTTCGGCGTCGGCCGAGACGAAGGCGAGGTACTGCACGGCGCGGAGATCCTCCGCCGGGATGGGCCCGACGACGGTGGGGCCGCCGCCGGCCGGAGCCTCGAGGCCCTCGACCTCGGCGAGCTGCCCCGCGACGGCGGCGTAGGCGCCGAGCTCACCGGGCGCGATGTCCTGCGTGGACTCGGCGACGATCACGGCCGGCACCGCATCGGAGTCCCGGAACTGCTCCTCGAACTCGCCGGCGGCCGTGGACTCGGCGCTTGCGGGCAGGAAGGCCGCCTGGTCATTGCTCGAAACCTCCTCGAGCCGGCCGAAGGTGGGACCGCCGAAGCCGGCTCCCACCAGCCAGACCAGGACGATGAGGGCCGGGAGCAGGACGCGCAGCCAGGTGCTTTTCATGATGGGCCTTCCAAAGTGATTATCTCTGCCGTCGAGTATATCCATGATGGAGATAAATGCGGAAGGGGCCTAGAGTAGGAAATAGGGAAGGGAGGGGTAACAGTGGGCAAGGACAACCGGGCGGCCATCCTGAGGCTCCTGCAGCAGTTCACCGCCGAGACCGAACGCTATGTCGACGTGGTCAGCACCAAGGACGCCCTGCATCGGACCGACCTCCACGCCCTGGGTATTCTCGTTGGAGCGGCCCAATCGGGCACGACCGTCACTCCGGGCAGGCTCCGCGAGGAACTGAACCTTAGCTCCCCCGCGACAACGGCCCTGATCGACCGGCTCACCAGCGCCGGGCACGTCACCCGCGCCCGCAGCGACATCGACCGCCGGCAGGTGCATCTGGAGATGACCGAGAAGGCACAGGCGGCCGGGTCACGGCTCTTCGCCCCCCTCGCCGAGCACATCTCGGCGGCGCTCGACGAGTTCAGCGACGACGAGCTCGCCCTGCTCACCACCATGCTGGAGCGCATCACCGCGGCAACGATTACTGCGAAGAATGACGCCGGGAGGCTGCCCGGTCCGGGACCGGGCGCTACCCTCGGACCATGAACAGCGAGGTGTACTCCCATGGCCACCACCCGAGCGTCACCCAGGCACACGCAACCCGCACCCTCGCGGATTCAGGCGCCTACCTGATCGGGCATCTTCGTCCGGGCATGGACGTGCTCGATGTGGGCTGCGGGCCCGGAAGCATCACCGCCGACCTGGCGCGCGCCGTCGCCCCCGGCACCGTGACGGGCCTCGACCGCTCACCGGAGGTGGTGGCCGAGGCCGCCGGCCTCGCCGCGGACCTGCCCAACGTGCGCTTCCAGACCGGAAACGTCTACGACCTCGACTTCCCCGATGAGAGCTTCGACCTGGTGCATGCCCATCAGGTCCTGCACCACCTTGCCGATCCGGTGGCGGCCCTGCGCGAGATGCGCCGGGTCGCCCGCCCCGGCGGGCTCGTGGCGGTGCGCGACGCCGACTACGCCGCCATGAGCTGGTACCCCCGGCTTCCCGAGCTGGACGAGTGGATGGAGCTCTACCAGCGGATCGCCCGCGGCAACGGCGCCGAACCCGACGCCGGACGCCGCCTGCTCGGCTGGGCGCAGGACGCCGGGTTCCAGGACGTCGAGGTCTCCTCCTCGAACTGGCTCTACGCCACCGACGAACGCCGCCGCGCGCACTCGGAGTCCTGGGCCGCACGGGTGCTTCACTCGGCGTTCGCCGACCAGGCGCTGGAAAGGGGACTTGCGGACCGGGACGACCTGGAACGCATCTCGGCCGGGTGGCTTGCCTGGGGGCGCGCGCCGGAGGCCACCTTCCTGATGCCGAGCACGGAGATCCTCGCCCGGCCCTGACCCTGGGCCCGAAGGCGGGGCCGGCAGCGGCCAGGAATTACTATGAACAGGTGAACCCCTCGGTCTGGCTTGCGCTCCTGGGCGCCGGCACCCTCATCAGCTTCACCCCCGGCGCCGGCGCGGTGAACACCATGAGCAACGCGCTCACCGTCGGCTTCCGGCGGGCGATCTGGGGCATCGCCGGCCAGCAGGCCGCACTCCTGATCCACATTCTCGTTGTGGCGGCCGGGCTCGGGCTGCTCGTCGCCAGCTCCCCGGTGGCCTTCAGCATCATCCGCTATGCGGGTTCTGCGTACCTGATCTATCTGGGCGTCCGGAAGTTCCTGGCGGCACCGGAGCCCGAGGAAGCCGCCTCCGCCCGCAGCCTCGAGGGCCCGCTCTCCATGTTCCGGCGCGGGCTGTGGGTGAACCTGCTCAATCCAAAGGCGGTCGTCTTCTTCCTGGCGTTCATCCCGCAGTTCATCGAACCCCAGAAGCCGCTGCTGGGCCAGTACGGCGTGCTGGCGGGAACGGTTGTGGCCATCGACGTGCTGGTGATGTGGTTCTTCTACGCCGCCGCGGCACGCTCCTTCCAGCGCTACACGCGCAGCCACCGCGGGCAGAAGGCCCTCAACCGGGTCTTCGGCTCGCTTTTCGTCACCGTGGGAGTGCTCCTTGCCTTCGCCTGATGCCCCTCCCTTCACCCTCCCCCGCCGGCTCTCCGGCACCCGGTGGAAGTAGCAATGGAAGCCCATTCCGGCCGGGCCGGCGTCCCCCTCATCCTCGCCGTGGACGGGCGTTCCGGCGCGGGCAAGACCACCCTGGCCGTGGAACTCGCGGCGCTGCTGCGCGAACACCACCGCGTGAGCCTGTTCCACCTCGAGGAGATCTACCCCGGCTGGGACGGACTCGCCGGCGGCCTGGCCCGCTACGTCGAGTCGGTCCTGCGGCCCCTGGCCGCCGGGGGCACGGCCACCTGGCACGCCTGGGACTGGGAGCGCGGAACCGACGGTCCGCTGCGGCGCACCGAACCGGCCGAGATCGTTCTGGTGGAGGGGGTCGGGGCCTCCTGCGCCGCCGCCCGGCCCTACCTCGACGCCGCCCTGTGGGTCGAAGCGCCCGACGACGTCCGCCGCACCAGCGCCCTCACCCGGGACGGCGACACCTTCGCCCCGTTCTGGCAGCGCTGGGCCGAGCAGGAACTCGCCTGGCTCGCCCAGGATGACCCGGCCGGCAACGCGGACCTTATCGTCCAGGGCCACCGGGGCCTCGGCACCCCGCACGAGGTCCGGCTGGCCCTGTCCGGGCTGCCGCGGTGGGCGGCCCCCATGTCACCCGAGCGCGCGGGGCGCCGCGGCCTGCAGGTCCATGCCGAGCGCCTCGAGCACGAGCCCTCGACCCCGGAGGTGTTCGCCGGGCTGTATGGCTCCTCGCCCTCGGCGGTGTGGCTCGACAGCTCCGACGCCGCGGAAACCACCGCCCCGGAGCGCAGCCGGTTCACCATCCTGGCCGACGACGGCGGCCGGTACGGCCAGTCGGTCCGCCACCGCGCCGGCCTCACCGAGGTCACCGCGGGCGCCGTCACCGCCCGCATCCCCGGGCAGTTCTTCCGCTGGCTCGACGGTGTCTGGGGCCGCGGCAGCATGCGCGCCCCCGCCGGCTATGAGTGCGGCTTCGCCCTCGGCTGGCTGGGCTACCTCGGCTACGAACTGAAGCGGGAGACCGGAGGGGCGTCCCTGCCGGCGGCTCCGCTTCCCGACGCGGCCCTGATTTTCGCCGGGCGCGCCGTCGTCGTCGACCATCAGCAGCAGTGCACCTTCCTGCTCACCCTCGGCGACGGCACGGCCGACCCGGAGTGCGGACGCTGGCTCGACACCGCCCGGGTCGCGGTGCTCGGCGCCCCGGCGCCGGGAAGCCGCGCCACCCGCAACCCCGCGCCGCCCCGGCCGTCCCCCGTCTTCACCGCCCGCGACACCCGGGCCGGGTATCTCGGCAAGATCAAGGAATCCCAGGCAGAGATCGGGGAGGGCAACACCTATGAAGTCTGCCTGACCACGGCGCTGGAGGCCCGGCTGGAGGGCACCGTCAACCCTTTGCCGCTGTACCTGGCGCTGCGGGAGGCCAACCCCGCGCCCTTCGCCCACCTGCTGCGCTTCCCCGGCGCCGTGCTCGCCAGCACCTCCCCCGAGCGGTTCCTGCGGCTCGACGCCGACGGGTTCCTCCGCGCCGAGCCCATCAAGGGCACCCGGCGCCGCTCCGCCGACCCGGTCGAGGACGAGGCCCTCCGGCGGGACCTCGCCGCGTCGCTGAAGGACCGCGCGGAGAACATCATGATCGTCGACCTGCTGCGCAACGACCTCTCGCACTTCGCCGTCCCGGGCTCCGTGACGGTCAGCCGGCTGTGCGCCATCGAAAGCTACGCCACCGTGCACCAGATGGTCAGCACCATCGACGCCCGGCTGCGGCCGGGATCCTCACGCGCGGAGGCCGTCTCCGCGGCCTTCCCGGCCGGGTCGATGACCGGGGCACCGAAGATCAGCACCATGGCCCTCCTCGACCGCCTCGAAAATGCTCCGCGGGGCGCCTATTCCGGGGCGGCCGGCTACTTCTCCCTGACCGGCGCGGCGGACCTCGCCGTCGTCATCCGCACCCTGGTCCTCGAGGACGACGACGGAGCCACCCGGGTCTCGCTCGGCGTCGGCGGGGCGATCACCGCCGACTCCGTGCCCGCGGAGGAATGGGAGGAAGTGCGCACCAAGGCCTTCGGCGTGCTGTCGGCCCTCGGGTCCCGCTTCCCCGACTGAGGCCGGTCGCGGTCGTTATGCTGGCGGCATGACAGTTCTGGTGTTCCTTGATTCAGCCTTCGAGCAGGGCCGTGTCGTCGATGCGTCCCGGCCCCAGCTCATGGCCACCGACCAGGGGGCGACGCGCGGCGACGGCGTCTTCGAATCCCTGCTCGCCGTCGACGGAGGCGTCCGCAAGGAACAGGCCCACCTTGCACGGCTGGCGTCGTCGGCCGGAGCCCTGCGCCTGGAGATTCCCGACGCGGAAGCGTGGAGCCGGGCCATCCGCACCGCGCTCACCGAGTACGCCGCCTCGACCCCCGACCGGCCCGAGGCCGTGGTGAAGCTGATCGCCACCCGCGGGGTCGAGGGCGCAGGGCCCACGGCCTGGGTCGCCGTCTCCCCCGTCCCGGCCGCCACGCGCCGCCAGCGGGAGACCGGCGTTGCAGTGCTGCTGCTCGACCGCGGCTACGACAGCACCGTCGCCCAGCGGGCGCCCTGGCTGCTGCTGGGCGCCAAGACCCTCTCCTACGCGGTGAACATGGCGGCCATCCGCCATGCGAAGGAACACGGCGCCGACGACGTCATCTTCACCTCCTCGGACGGGAAGGTCCTCGAGGGTCCCACCTCCACGGTGCTGACCGCCCGCCACCGCGGCGGCGTCAAGACGCTCGTGACGCCCCAGCTTGAGAGCGGAATCCTGCCCGGAACTTCCCAGGGGGCGCTGTTCAAGGCGGCTGCCGAGGCCGGCTGGCAGCTCGGCTACGGCCCGCTGGAGCCCAAGGACCTCCTGGAAGCCGACGCCGTCTGGCTGATCTCGAGCATCCGGCTGCTGACGCCGGTGACGGCGATCGACGGTGCGGCCATCCCCACGGCGCCGGAGCTCACCGCCGAACTCGCCGCGCTGGTCGACCGGTTCCTCTGACCCCGGCTTAGGCCTCCTGGCCCCTAGCCGGCGTCAGGTGAGAAGCAGGTTCCAGGTCCCGGCCGCCACCGCGGCGGTCACCGCGGCCGCGGCAAGCGCGGCACCTGCGGTGGCAACCCAGAGATCGACGGCACTGAAGGTGCTCTCCCGCGCCCAGGTCCGCGGCCCGGCACCGAAGCCGCGGGCCTCCATGGCCACGGCCAGCCGGGTGGCCCGGCGGATCGCCTGGACGAGGAGCCCGAAGGACTGCCCAAGGAAGTCCCGCACGCGGGCGATGGGGCTCCCATCCGGTCCGGCGCCGCGGGCGTGGCGGGCCAAACCGAGCATGCGCCACTGATCGAGCAGGAGACCGGCGAGCCGCATCGCGGTCAGCGCGCTCAAGACGAACCGGTGCGGCAGGCGCAGCTTCTGGCCCAGGGCATCGGCGAGGTCGGTCGGGTCGGTGGAGAGCAGGAGGAAAATGCCCGGCAGGGCCACGGCCAGGCCGCGCAGAGCCACCGCGATGCCAGCGCCCACGGAGCCCTCGGTGAAGAGGAAGGGCCCCGCGTCAAGCAGCACGCGTCCCGTCTTCTCGGCCAGCAGCGCCGTGCCATACCCGCCTATCGCCGCCGCGGCCACCAGCGGCCAGATCCGCAGCAGCAGCTTTCGGGGACTGACCCCCAGCAGGGGCATCAGCAGCAGTTCCCCGGAGAGCACGACGGCGGCGCTGACCCAGTCGATGCTGAGAATGACGGCCACCGTCACGATTCCCGCGGCGAACAGCTTCGAGAGCGGGTTGGCCCGCATCAGCACCGCCCCGCTGAGAACGGGCGCCGAGAGGTCCGCGCTCATGCCGCCGCCGTCAGCCCGGCGCTGCCGGCCCGCACTTCGAGGATGCCGCCGCCGAGGGCCCGGGTGAAGTCGTCGTCGTGGGTCACCGAGACCACGCTGCGGCCCTCCGCGACGAGGCCGCGCAGCAGGCCCACGAGTTCGGCCCAGGTCCCGGCGTCCTGGCCGAACGTCGGCTCATCGAGCACCAGGACAGCGGGTCGGGTGGCGAGCACGGTCGCCACCGACAGCCTCCGTTTCTCCCCGCCGGAGAGCGTGAACGGGTTGGCGCGCAGCAGGTGGGTCAGCCGCAGCCGCTCGGCCAGGGCCTCGATCCGGGGACCGTATTCGGCGGCGGGGAGGCGGGCCGAGCGCGGCCCGAACTCAAGCTCCTGCGCGACGGTGCCTGTGAGGAACTGGTGCTCGGGGTCCTGGAAGACGGAACCGATGCGCTGCACCAGCCGGGCGGACTTCCACCGCGCCGGGTCCGCCCCGGCGCCGCGGGCCAGCGTATCGGCGGCCGTGACGGTTCCGGCGCGGGCGCGCAGCAGGCCGGCGAGGGTCAGCGCCAGCGTGGACTTGCCCGACCCGTTCGCCCCGACAATGCTGAGCGCCGAGCCCTCCGGCAGGGACAGCTCGACGCCCTTAAGGACGGCCGGGCCCCGCCGGGTGCGCGCCACGGAGAGCCCGCGGGCGGCCAGCAGTTCCGGTCCGGGCGTCCGTGTTCCTGGTGCCTCCGCCAGCGGTGGACACCAGCCGGGAATCCAGACCCCGGCCGCGGCGAGCACCGAGCGGGTGGCCGGGTCTCCCAGCACCGCTGCGGGCGGGCCGTCGGCGAGGATGCCGCCGCCGGAGCCAAGGACAATCACCCGGTCGACGACGTCCGCCCATACCGCCACCCGGTGTTCGACGACGACCAGGGTCGCGTGCGTGCGATCGAGGATGCGCACGACCGCGTCGCGCACCTCGGTGACGCCCTGCGGGTCGAGGTTGGCCGTCGGCTCGTCGAGGAGCAGCAGCCCCGGGCGCATGGCGAGCACCGCCGCGAGGGCGAGGCGCTGTTTCTGCCCTCCCGAGAGCGCGGAGGTGGAGCGGTCGAGCGGAACATCGAGTCCGACGTCGTCGAGGGTTTCCCGGACGCGCCGCCAGATCTCCGGGGGCGGCACCGAGAGGTTCTCGGCCCCGAAGGCCACCTCGTCGCCGACCCGGGCGAGCACGATCTGGGAGTCCGGGTCCTGCAGCACCAGCCCGGCCCGGCCGCGGCGGGCGGCGGGCGGTTCGCCGTCGAGCAGGATCCTGCCCTCCTGTTCGCCCTCCTCGGCGTCGCCCAGGACTCCGGCTAGCGCGGAGAGCAGAGTCGACTTGCCCGAGCCCGAGGCGCCCAGCAGCAGCACCCGTTCGCCGGGTTCGATGTGCAGGTCGACGCCCCGCACCGCGAAGCCCGGCCGCCCGGCGTGCCGCCACCCCCACCCCTCGGCGGTGGCGGCAACCGGGCGGGTGGAGCCGGCGGTCACCGGTCCGCCGCGCGCCCGGCGGCGAAGGAGGAAAGCACCCCGGTCTTCGCCAGCCCGCGCACGGCAAGCCAGGACAGCAGTCCGGCAACGAGGACGCCCGACACCGAGGCGAACAGCACGTACAACAGCTGGTACTCCACGGACCAGAGGGCGTTGTAGAGGATGTTCTCGCTCACGGCCAGGGCGATGCCGGCACCGAGCCCCGCCAGCAGTGCCACGCCGAGGTTCCACTTCCGGTACAGGAAGAGCAGGAACACCAGTTCCGCCCCGAGGCCCTGAAGGAATCCCGAGAGCAGCACCGACAGCCCGAACTGGGTGCCGAGCAGGGCCGACACCGCGGCGGCGAGGACCTCGCAGTAGATGGCAGCGCCCGGCTTGCGGATGATCAGGCCGCCGAGCACCCCGGCGATCAGCCAGCCGCCGGTGTAGAGGCCGGTGAGCGGCGGGAAGGCGCCGGTCAGCAGTTGGACGCCGCTGTAGCCGGCGGACCAGGCGAAGAAGATGACGCCGACGGCGACGGCGAGGACCGACGCGACGACGATGTCGACGACGCGCCATTGGAAGCGGCGCGGGGACGTGCCCGTGCCGGTGGTGGCCTTGGTGAGAGCCATGGTGAAATCCTCCTGAGGTACAGGAGGGGAGGGCGCTCCGCCCACGGCACGCGTGCCGGTGGCGTTCACCCTGAGAACTCGACTCCCTTCGCCGGTACTAACCGGATCAGGTTCGAGGGTCTGCGGTGGTCCGCACTCTCAGCGCCCGGTTCCGTCGGCAGCCCTGCTGCGTCTGGTCGGCGCTCCCCTGTCGTATGTTTGCGCGACCGAGTCTACACCTGGTCCCGCCGGGGGCGCCCGTGCGGTTCTCCCCCGCGGTGCTGCCCGAGCCCGGCACCGCTAGGCTTGTTTGAGATTCAGTCAACTCAAGGAGATCCAATGCACCTGCTGATTAAACTGCTCGGTACCGGAATGGGCCTCGGCGCTGGGATCGTCGCCAGCAAGCTTGTCGACTTCCTGTGGGAGAAGATCACCGGTGAGGCCTCGCCCAAGGGCACCGAGGGACTTGAGAACACGGTCCGGTCGGCACTGGCTTTCGCCCTGATCTCCGGTGCCATAAGGACCACCATCCAGGTGTTCACCAACCGCACCATGCAGAAGGCGATCGAGCGGTTCGAGAAGACCCGCGACCTCACCTGAGCCGTCACTGAACGGCGCCGAAACGCGCCGAACGCGCCGGCCGGGCGGCGGGTCGGGGCGCCGGTAGCATTCACCCTATGACCAAGGACCAGCAGCTGCCGATGCCCGTAAAGAGTGCTGCTCCCGCGCCGCCGGACCGGCCCACCCGGATCCTCTCCCGGCAGGTCATGTCCTGGGCCTCGTGGGACTGGGGCTCCGCGGCCTTCAACGCGGTGATGACCACCTTCGTGTTCACCGTGTACCTGACCTCCGACGCGTTCGGCGGGGAGGAACGCGCCTCCTCAACGCTGGGCTGGGGCCTCGCCGCCGCCGGCCTGCTGATCGCCCTCCTCGCCCCGGTCACCGGCCAGCGGTCGGACAACGGGGGCCGCCGGAAGCTCTGGCTCGGCGTGAACAGCCTGATCGTGGCCCTGCTCACCGGGCTGTGCTTCTTCGTCTTCCCCCGGCCCGAGCTCCTTCTGCTCGGCGTGGCCCTGATCGCCGCGGCGAATATCTTTTTCGAGTTCGCCGGCGTGAACTACAACGCCATGCTCTCCCAGATTTCCACTCCGTCAAGCGTCGGCCGGATCAGCGGCTTCGGCTGGGCCATGGGGTACGTGGGTGGCATCATCGCCCTGGTCATCGTCCTCGTGGCCTTCGTCCAGCCGGTGGTGGACTGGGCCGGGTCCTCGACCAAGGAAGCCCTCAACATCCGCCTGGTGGCGGTCTTCTCCGCCCTGTGGTTTCTCGCCTTCGCCCTGCCCGTCATGTTCGCTGTACCCGAGGTGCCCCGGCAGCCTAAAGCGGCCCAGCTCGGCTTCTTCGCGTCCTACGGGCTGCTGATCCGGCGCGTGAAGGCCATTTACCGGACCAGCCCACACACCATTTTCTTCCTGCTGGCCAGCGCAGTCTTCCGCGACGGCCTCGCCGCCGTCTTCACCTTCGGCGGGATCATCGCGGCCGGCACCTTCGGCTTCGAGCTGAGCCAGGTGATCGTCTTCGCCATCGCAGGCAACGTGATCGCCGCGCTCGGCGCCGTCGTCGGCGGGTACTTCGATGACCGGGTCGGGCCCAAGCGGGTGATCGCGGCGTCGTTGATCGGCCTGCTCGTCGCCGGCTCCGCGGTCCTGATCCTCGGTGCCGAGACGTATTCCTTCTTCGGCATGGCGTGGACGGGTGCCACCACCTTCTGGGTGTTCGGCCTCCTGCTGACCCTGTTCGTCGGTCCCGCCCAGGCCTCCTCGCGTGCATACCTTGCCCGGCTGGCCCCGGAGGGAGGCGAGGGCGAGCTGTTCGGGCTGTACGCTACGACCGGGCGCGCCGTCAGTTTCCTCGCCCCGACCCTGTTCGCCCTGTCAATCGGCATCTTCGGCGCCCAGCGGTACGGCATCCTGGGGATCCTGGTCGTGCTGCTGGCGGGACTGCTCCTGCTGCTGCCGGTGAAGCCTCCGGCGCAGGTGGCTCCGGCCGTCGTCCCTGCGGCCTGAGGCGCCTGGCGTTCCGGAACCTTCGCTCCCCGCTCCCGGCACCGATACTGCATACCACCTCCTTCCGGCACACCCCTCCGCCGAATCAGCACGTCACCACGCTTTGAGGCGCCCATAACGTGGTGATCCGCCGAATCAACCTGACGACGACGGCGAAGACAGCAACGACAGCGTCGAGCGCCGCCCGTGGAACGGCTGCCGTGGATCTTCACCTACCCGACCAGGCGGCGTCCGTCCCAGCCGTTCCGCATCAGGGCGTCCCGAACCTTCATCACTGCCGCTGCCGAACCGAAAGCGTTCAAGAGGCGCGCGGTGATGATGACCTGTGTCCACCCGGCCCGGACCGTCGCTTCATTGCGCGCAATGTCCAACTCCTGTCGCCCCCGTTCGAAGTGGTGTGCTCCGTCGTACTGGATGGCGACCATGTACTCCGGATAGGCGAGGTCCGGCCATACGGTGTGACCGCCGGCTTCGTCGGCGACGACCCACCCCAGCACGGGTTCTGGAAGGCCCGCCCGGACGAGGGCAAGACGGAGCATGGTCTCGGGTGCTGAGTCACATCCCACGCGGAGCAGCGGCAACGCCGCCCCGGCGGTGCGCACTCCCCGTGACCGTCGGTGGGTCGTCAGCATCTGCGACAACTCTTCGACTGACGCCAGGGCGTCCCGCTTCTCCGCGAAGATCCTGTTGTTCCGGTTCACCACGTGGTCACCAGCCGCCACGAGGGCATCGACCGGGATGAGCTGCGCAAGGTCGAACCAGGTCCAGGCCGGGGTGGTGACCGCAATGTCTTCGAGCGTTGTCGTCTCCCCCGGCACCAGCTTCATTGAATGACCCCGAACGCCCTTTCGGCGAGGGGCGGATGTTCCGCGCGGACAAATGAGATGGACGGCAAAGCAATGCCGAAGATCGCCCGGCAGGGGCATCCCCCACAGGCGTGCAGCCGTCGAAAAACCGACAACCGCCCCCGGTGTCACTGTGAGCAGCGGGCGCAAGGAGTCGGCGAACGCCTGTGCGGCGCCCCACGGCACCCGTATTCCCCGGCTGGGGGTCGTGAGATCGGACGATTCGGTCCGCCGTCGGGAGACACCGGTGACCATCGCCTCCTCCAGGGTGAAGGAGCGGCCGGCGAGGGCCTGCGGCAGGGGTCGTGGAGAGCGCATGCGGCCAGTGTCGGGAAGATGCGGGGCCTTTGGCGCCCGATCCCCACTATGTGGATTCCGGCGGGCAACGCCGGCGCCGGCGCTCTCCACCGAAACTGCAGCTCACCACGTATCGCGCGCCCCGGAAGGTGGTTAGCTGCACACTCGCCGCTTGGCTTTACGCGCCCGACTCGCCCAGCGCCAGTGCTCCACGGCGAAACTGCAGCTCACCACGCTTCACGCACTCGAAAAGGTGGTTAGCTGCACACTCGGCGCTTGGCTTTACGCGCCCGACTCGCCCAGCGCCAGTGCTCCACGGCGAAACTGCAGATCACCACGCTTCACGCACTCGAAAAGGTGGTTAGCTGCACACTCGCCGCTTGGAGGGCGGACTAAATCGAGGTCCTGTGGAAGTTCAGGTGGCTGCGGGAGGCGGTGGGGCCGCGCTGGCCCTGGTACCGGTTGCCGTACTCGCCCGACCCGTACGCGTGCTCCGCCGGGGAGGTCAGCCGGAAGAAGCACAACTGGCCGATCTTCGACCCCGGCCAGAGCTTGATGGGCAGGGTCGCCATATTGGAGAGCTCAAGGGTGACGTGGCCGGAGAACCCCGGATCGATGAACCCGGCCGTGGAGTGGGTGAGCAGACCGAGGCGTCCCAGGGAGGACTTGCCCTCAAGCCGAGCCGCGACGTCGTCGGGAAGGGTCACCGCTTCGTAGGTCGACCCCAGCACGAACTCCCCCGGGTGGAGGATGAACGGCTCATCCGGGGCCACCTCGACGAGCCGGGTCAGGTCCGGCTGGTCCTCGGCCGGGTCGATGTGGGCGTACTTGTGGTTGTCGAACAACCGGAAGTACCGATCGATCCGCACGTCGACGCTGGACGGCTGGACCATCGCCGGGTCGTAGGGATCCAGCTCGATGCGGGAGGCGGAAATTTCGGCACGGATATCACGGTCGGAGAACAGCACGCTACAAAACTACAGGAGTCAGCGGCCGATCTCGGTGCGCACGGCGAACAGCTCCGGGAAGAAGGTCAGCTCGAGCGCCCGCTGCAGGAAGCCGACGCCGGAGGAGCCGCCGGTGCCCTGCTTGAAGCCGATGGTGCGGGCAACGGTCTTCAGGTGCCGGAACCGCCACAGCTGGAAATTGTCCTCGAGGTCCACGAGTTCCTCGCAGGCCTCGTAGACATCCCAGTTGGCCGCCGCGTTCTCGTATACCTCCTTGTACACCTGGACGAGCGCGGGGGTGAAGACGTGGGCGGTGCTCACGTCGCGGTGCAGCAGCTCCTCGGGGACCGCGTAGCCGCGCCGGGCGAGGTAGGCGATGAACTCGTCGTAGATGCTGCTTTCAGCGAGCAGCCCCGCGAGCAGTGAGTGCGCGGCCTCGTCGTCGGCGAACACCGCCAGCATGGCCTCGTTCTTGTTGCCGAGCAGGAACTCCACCGCGCGGTACTGGTAGGACTGGAAACCGCTCGCCGAGCCCAGGTCACCGCGGAACTCGGCGTACTCCGAGGGCGTCAGGGTGGCCAGCACGGACCACTGCTCGGTCAGCGAGCGCTGGATGTGCTTGATCCGGGCGATGCCCTTCATGGCGGCGCGCAGGTCGTCGGCACGCAGGAACCGGCGGACCGCGCCCAGCTCGTGGAGGACGAGCTTGAGCCACAGCTCCGACGTCTGGTGCTGGATGATAAAGAGCATCTCGTCGTGGTGCTCGGGCCGGCTGACCGGCTGCTGCGCGGCCAGCAGCAGGTCAAGGCGCAGGTAGGAGCCATAGCTCATCTTGTCGGCAAAATCGCGTTCGATCCCGGCCTCAAGGCTGCGGGTGTTCTTCTCGACACTCATGGCTCCACAGTACGACCAGCACCACCGCGGTCCACCGCCACGGGAACGGGTGTCGCGGCGGCGTGCCATTGATGGCGTCGGTGCCGGGGTCTAGGTTGGGACCAACCGAGGAGGCCCATGCACCCGCATCCGCACTGCAGCATCGTCCCGCCCCACCTGCTGGCCCACCTGGCGGCGGTCGACGACCCCCGCCATGCGGTGGCCGCCCGCGCCGCCCGCCGGGCCCTCGTGCAGCTCGACCCCCTGCTCGCCGACCGGGCGGAGGCCTTCGCGGCGCCGGTGCCGCCGCGCACCGCGGTGGGCCGGCCGCTGGAGCGGCGGATCTCCGACGCCGGAGGACAGGAAATCCTGCCGGGCACGCTGATCCGGGGCGAGGGCGACGGCGCGACCGGGGACGAGGCCACCGATGAGGCCTACGACGGCCTGGGCGCCACCGATGCCCTCTTCCGCGAGGTGTACGGAAGGGCGTCCATCGACGACGCCGGCCTGCCCCTGGCGGCGACCGTGCACTACGGGCAGCAGTACGACAACGCGTTCTGGGACGGTGAACGCATGGTGTTCGGCGACGGCGACGGCGACGTCTTCGGCCGCTTCACCCGGTCGCTAACGGTGATCAGCCACGAACTGACCCACGGCTTCACCCAGTACTCGACCAACCTGGTGTACGAGGGCCAACCGGGGGCGCTCAATGAATCCCTTTCGGATGTCTTCGGCGTACTCGTCGAACAGCACCACCTCCGGCAGACGGTGGACCAGGCCAGCTGGCTGGTGGGTGAGGGCGTTTTCACGGACCAGGTGCAGGGCCAGGCCCTGAGGTCCCTGGCCGCCCCGGGAACCGCCTACGACGACGACGTGCTGGGCCGGGATCCCCAGCCCGCGACCATGTCGGATTTCGTGATCACCGCTTCCGACAACGGCGGCGTGCACATCAACTCCGGCATCCCCAACCACGCCTTCTATCTCACGGCGCTGCACCTGGGCGGCTATGCCTGGGAGCGGGCGGGCAGGATCTGGTTCGACGCCGCGGTCGGCGGCGGCATCCAGGCCAACAGCGGATTCCGCCTCTTCGCCGATGTGACGCAGGAGGCGGCCCGCGCCCGGTTCGGGCAGGACTCGGAGGAGTACGAAGCGGTGAGGCAGGCGTGGGCGAAGGTGGAGGTGACCGGGTGAGGATCGAGATCTCCCGATCGGGGGGTTTCGCCGGCATGACCCGGACCTGGAGCCTCGAGGTGAGTCCCGCCGAGGCCGAGGAACGCTGGCTCCCGCTGGCGGACCGGGCGGCGGAGGCACCCCGCGGGGAGGAAGCCCGGCTGGAGCGGGACCAGCGCGACCGTTACGTCTATCACATCGTGATCGGGTATCAGGAGGTGACCCTGCCGGAGAGCCGGCTCGATGAGCCGTGGAAGGAACTGATCGAACGCGCCCGGCGAGGGTCGACCGGCTGACCGTCCGGACTCCAGGCCCCGCACGCCCCAGGTACCGCCCGGCACAGCACAGCGTCCGCCCGGTCCCCCGCCGGAACCGGGCCTGCCGCGCCGGAGTGCGGCGGTCGCGGCCGGCCCCGCCGAAATGTTGTAGGGTTATGGAGCGGTTCAACCGCAATGCGGGCGTAGCTCAATGGTAGAGCGCTAGCTTCCCAAGCTCGATACGCGGGTTCGATTCCCGTCGCCCGCTCTCCTTCCCCGCCGCGGCCCTCCGCGGCCCGTTCTCTGTGCGCTGTGAGCGATCCCGTCCTTTGCGCCTCACCGGCGGCAGTATCCTTGATCCTGATGAACCGGACAATGTTTAAATCCAAGATCCACCGGGCGACGGTGACGCACGCCGACCTTCACTACGTCGGCTCGGTCACCGTCGACCTCGATCTGCTCGATGCCGCCGACATCCTCCCCGGCGAGCTCGTATCGATCGTCGACATCACCAACGGTGCACGCCTTGAGACCTATACCATCGCCGGCGAGCGCGGCTCCGGAGTCATCGGCATCAACGGGGCCGCGGCCCATTTGGTTCACCGGGGGGACCTCGTCATCCTCATCACCTACGCATCAATGACGGACGAGGAAGCCCGGTCCTACGTCCCGTCCGTGGTCCACGTCGACGCCGGCAACCGCATTGTCCAGCAGGGCACCGACCCTGCCGAGGCCGTGACCGCGGACCTGCAGCGCCCGCCGCACGCCGTGGACGCAGCCGCCCGCTAGGCCCCGCTTGCAGGGGCCGGCCGCCCCCAAACCGGGCTCTGTCATGCGTTCGTCGTGGACGAGCGCCTTCTGCCTCCCCCGACACGTCCGGCACACGCGCATCTGATTAGTAAGCATCCTGTCTAGCGCATTCTGCGCTCGGGGCTTATGGTCAAAAAGCACGCAGGTTGTCTGGGCTGATGCCTCGCTTGAGGCGTCGGCTGGGTTTTCTACAAAGATGTGGAGGCTCGGTAGGTATGCCGACAAGGAAACGAAATTCCACCCGCAATCGATCGCGCGCCGGCACCGTGGCGTCGGTGCTGGCAGGCACACTGCTCCTGAGCGGATGCGGACCGGCGGACGGCACCAAGACCCTGACCTGGTACATCAACCCGGACGCCGGCGGTCAGGCCGACATCGCGGAGCGTTGCACCGAGGAGGCCGGGGGCGCCTACCGGATCGAGACCTCCCTCCTCCCCAGCGACGCCGCCTCCCAGCGCGAACAACTCGCCCGGCGCCTCGCAGCCGGAGACTCCTCCCTCGACATCATGAGCCTGGACCCGCCGTTCATCCCCGAACTCGCGGAGCCGGGCTTTCTTGCTCCTGTGCCCGACGACGTCGCCGAGAGCACCACGCAGAACGTTGTCGAGGGAGCCCTGGCGGGGGCCACCTGGAAGGACGAGCTGGTCGCCATCCCCTTCTGGGCCAACACGCAGATCCTCTGGTACCGCAAGTCCGTGGCCGAGGCGGCCGGGCTGGACATGTCCAAGCCGGTCACCTGGGATCAGTTGATCGACGCCGCCGCGGAGCAGGACAAGTACCTCGGCGTCCAGGGTGCCCAGGCCGAGTCGATGACCGTGTGGGTGAACGCCCTGGTCGAATCGGGCGGCGAGTCGATCATCGTCGACCCGGAAGCGCCCTCGGACGAAATTGAACTGGCACTCCAGTCCCCCGCGGGGCTCGAAGCGGCCCGGATCGTCTCCACGATCGGCAACGAGGGACTCGGCGGTCCCGGTCTGGCAACCCAGGACGAGAACACCTCGATGATCAACTTTCAGGGGGACAACGGCTCATTCATGGTGAACTGGCCCTTCGTCTGGCCCGCCACCAACGGTGCGGTCGAGGCCGGCACCCTCGATGCCTCATTGATCGAGGACATCGGCTGGGGGGTCTACCCCCAGGTCACCGAGGGCGAGGACTCCGCTCCGCCGCTGGGCGGCATCAGCCTCGGCGTCGGGGCCGCCAGCGACAGCCCGGAGCTCGCCTACGAGGCGATCGAATGCATCGTTTCACCGGAGAACCAGGCCGAATACTTCGTCAGTAACGGCAACCCGCCGGCCAACACCGAGGCCTACGAGGATCCACGGATCGAGGAGGCCTTCCCCATGGCCGACACCATCAGGGAGTCCCTTGAGCAGTCGGCCCCACGTCCGCAGACCCCGTTCTACAACGAGGTCTCAACAGGCATCCAGCAGACCTGGGCGCCCCCAGCACAGGTTGACCCCAAGGGCACGCCCGAAGAGTCGACCGAATTCATCATCTCCGTCCTTCGAGGGGAGCAACTGCTGTGACTTCTGCAATACCGGCAAGGCCCGTCAGCCCCGACCTTGAGCCGGACACAACACCGGGCGTCGGGCCGGGCGGCCCCTCCGATAAGAAGGCCACTGCCCAGTACAGTGACCGCGTCCGCGCCGAGCGCCGGCTCGGTTGGATACTCGCCGGACCGGCGTTCATCGTCATGCTGGCGGTGACCCTGTACCCTATCCTCCAGGCCATCTACGAATCCCTGTTCCAGTTCCGCCTCACCGCACCCGGCGAGCGCGAGTTCATCGGACTGGGCAACTACGCGGTGATCCTCAGTGACGGGGTGTGGTGGTCGGCCCTGTGGACCACCCTCCTGATCACCATCGTCACCGTCGCGGTCGAACTCGTTCTCGGCTTCGCCCTCGCCCTGGTGATGCACAAGGCCCTGAAGGCGGTGCGCGGTCCGCTGCGCACAGCGATTTTGGTGCCCTACGGCATCATCACCGTGGTCTCCGCCTTCGCCTGGTTTTACGCCTTCGACATCAACTCCGGCTACGTGAACAGCTGGTTCGCCTGGCTGCCGGGCATCGACTCCGACCTCAACTGGTTCGCCCAGGGGCCCACAGCACTATTCGTGATCATGGCCTCGGAGATCTGGAAGACGACCCCGTTCATCTCGCTGCTCCTGCTGGCCGGGCTGGCCCAGGTTCCCGATGAGCTGACCGAGGCGGCCAAGGTCGACGGCGCCACCTGGTGGGAGCAGATGCGCAAGGTCATCATCCCGAACATGAAGGCCGCGATCATGGTCGCTGTGCTGTTCCGGGCGTTGGACGCCTTCCGCATCTTCGACAACGTGTTCATCATGACCAACGGCGCATACGGCACCGAGGTGCTCTCCCTGCTCGCCTACCGGCAGTCGATCAGCAGGCTCGAGATCGGCCTCGGGTCGGCGGTCTCGGTCCTGTTGTTCCTGTGCGTGCTGATCATCTGCTTCATCGCCATCAAGCTGTTCAAGGTGGACCTCGCCGGGGCCCAGGGAGGTAAGTGATGACAAGTACAAAATCCAAGGTCCTGTGGGGCATCGTCACCGTGCTCGTCGCTGTCTACGCCCTATTCCCGGTGGCCTCCATCCTCGCCACCTCGTTCAAGGCGCCCAGTGACCTGACCAACCAGAAGTTCCTGCCCTCGCCGGGGCGGGCGACCACGGGGAACTACGAGCAGATCCTGGTCGGCGACGCGCAGGGGCTGTTCCTGACCGCGCTGCGCAATTCGATCGGCATCTGCCTGATCTCGACGTTCATCGCCGTCGTGCTGGCGACCCTGTGCGCCTATGCGATTGCCCGCCTGGACTTCCCGGGCAAGAAGCTCGTGCTGACCACCGCGCTGGCGGTCTCCATCTTCCCGGTCATCTCCATCGTGACGCCCCTGTTCAACCTGTGGCGGTCCATCGGTCTGTACGACACCTGGCCGGGGCTCATCATCCCCTACCTGTCGCTGACCCTTCCAATCTCCATCTGGACGCTCGCCGCGTTCTTCCGGCAGATTCCCTGGGAGCTCGAGCAGGCAGCGCAGGTCGACGGCGCCACGACCTGGCAGGCGTTCCGTAAGGCGATTGTTCCCCTCGCCGCACCCGGCGTGTTCACCACGGCGATCATCGCCTTCTTCATCGCCTGGAACGACTTCGTCTACGGCATCTCACTGACCTCCACCGAAGCGGCCCGTCCGGTGCCGGCGGCCCTGGCCTTCTTCACCGGCGCATCGCAGTTCGAAGCACCGACCGGGGCGATCTCTGCGGCGGCCATCATCGTCACCATCCCCGTCGTCGTGCTGGTGCTGGCGTTCCAGCGTCAAATTGTTTCAGGCCTGACTCAGGGCGCCGTCAAGGGCTGACGCCCCGGTTCAAGAAAAGGATTCCGACAAAATGGCTTCAATTACCCTCAACCACCTCGTCAAGAAGTACGGCGACGGCTTCCCTGCCGTCAACGACGTCAGCATCGACATCGCCGACGGCGAGTTCATCATCCTCGTCGGACCGTCGGGCTGCGGCAAGTCGACGCTGCTGCGCATGATCGTCGGACTCGAGGACATCACCGACGGCGACCTGCTGATCAACGGGACCCGGGTCAACGACAAGGCCCCCCGCGACCGCAACCTGGCAATGGTGTTCCAGAACTACGCCTTGTACCCGCACCTGACCGTCTATGAGAACATCGCTTTCCCGCTGCGGCTTGCCAAGGGGAAGCACAGCGATGAGGAGGTCGACCGCCTCGTCACCGAGGCCGCAGCGACCCTCGAGCTCACCGACCACCTGCAGCGCAAGCCGGCGAACCTCTCGGGCGGCCAGAGGCAGCGTGTGGCCATGGGCCGGGCGATCGTGCGCCAGGCGGACGCGTTCCTCTTCGACGAGCCGCTGTCGAACCTGGACGCCAAGCTGCGCGGGCAGATGCGCTCGGAGATCTCGCAGATGCAGCGTCGGCTCGGGGTGACCTCCGTCTACGTCACGCACGACCAGACCGAAGCGATGACCCTCGGGGACCGCGTAGCCGTCCTCAAAAAGGGCGAACTGCAGCAGATCGCCTCACCGCGGGAGCTCTACGAACAGCCCCGCAACCTGTTCGTGGCCGGGTTCATCGGCTCCCCGTCGATGAACTTCCTGCCCGCCACCATCGAGGGCGGCGTGCTGCGCACCGCGCTCGGTGACATCGCCATCCCCGCGGAGAAGGCGGCGAAGGCGGCCGGCAAGAAGGTGGTGCTGGTTGGAGTGCGTCCTGAGTTCTTCGAGGACGCCAAACTCGTCGAGGAGTCAAAGCGCGGACACGGCTCCACCTTCCGGGCCACCCTCTCCCACACCGAGTGGCTGGGCAACGAGCAGTACGGGTACATCAACTTTGATCCCGCCCCCGAGGTCCGGGAACTGCTCAACAACCTGGCCAAGGACATGGATGCCGACGAACTGCGCCCACAGGTCGTCGTCACCCTCGACGCCGCGAGCCGGATCCGCGGAGGCCGGGAAGCGGAGATCTGGCTCGACACACGCAAGCTGCACCTCTTCGACCCCGAGACCGGAGTCAACCTCACCCGTGACGAAGCCGCCGGAGCGGCCCTGACCGAGGAAGCGAACCAGGAACGGGCCGAGGAGATCGCCAATGCGCAGGGCGACGGGCACAGCACAGCATCCGGCTTCGCCAGCAGCAACACCGGCGGAGGCGCCCCGGCGGGGGCATCCGCCGGAGGCAGCTCCCGCGGCGGTGCCACTGCGGCGGGCGGCAAGCACACCAGTTGAGCTGAGCCGGTCCGGCCGCCGAAGCATGTTAGGACGCCGCCCCGCCACCGGTGGGGCGGCGTCCTGCCGTCCGCAACCCCTTAACCGCCGCAGGGTCCTGCACCGGCACCGGGTAACGTTGTAGCGTGCAAACCCCCCGCGTCGTCCGAGTGCTGGCAGCCTGGCTGCTGGCGCTCCTGCTGACGGTCGTGGGTTTTTTCGTGGCCGTGGTGGTGCTCAACGCCGGGGTGTACGGGCCGCAGCAGCAGGTGAGGGACTACTTCGCGGCGCTCAAGGAGGGCGACGGCGGCCTGGCCCTGGGCATCCTCAACGGGTCGGTGCCCCAGGCCGATGCGGCACTGCTCGACGGCCCGGCCCTGGCCCGCGGCGCGGCGGCGGTGGAGGACGTGCGGGTGCGGGACCCCGAGGAGACCGCGAACGGACATGTCGATGTGCCGGTGACCTACAGCATTGACGGAACCGACCACACCACCCGGTTCACCCTTGAGAAGACCGGAAGGCAGTGGTTCTTCTTTTCCACCTGGGAGTTCGTTCCCTCGACTCTTCCCACCGTCGATTTCTCGGTCGCCAACCTCACCGAGGCCATGCTCAACGGTGCCCGGGTGGCGCTGCCCGAGGGCCGCGGCCGTTTCGCGTCCCTTTACCCGGTGCGGGTCGAGGGCGGCTTCGAGGGCGAGTACTTCACCGCGCCGTCGAAGGCCGTCGCGGTGACCGACCGGTCCGCGGCGCCGAAGCTGGCGCTGCCGGCCGCGGCGACGGAGGAGCTCGTGAAGGCGGTGGACACCGAGATCCGGGCCTTCCTGGACGCCTGCGCGGCCCAGACCGTCTTCCAGCCCACCAACTGCCCGTTCAACTTCCAGACCAGCCAGCGGCTGGCCGGGGAGATTTCCTGGTCGATCACCGACTATCCCGCGGTCCGGATCGACCCGCACGACGGCGAATGGGTCATCGCGCCCCTTGCCGGCTCGGCCACCCTGTCGACCCGGCTGCAGGACCTGTTCACCGGCGCCATCTCCGAGGTGGAGGCCAAGCGTCCGTTCGAGTTCCTGGCCCGGCTGCGGATCGACGGCTCGATGGTCACCGTCACCCCCGAAATCGAGTACTGAGGCCGCCGCCGGGCCGACAGGGCCCGCCGGCGGCTGCGCTCAGTTGACTCCGCGCAGGTCCAGCACCAGTTCGGCGTCACCGGCGGCGTCGAGTACCACCGGAATGCCCCAGTCCTGCTGGTAGAGGTGGCAGGCGGCGTGGTCCGGGATCGTCCCGCCGGGTTCGCCGTCGCACGCGGCCGCCCGGGCACTGATGTGGAGCACCCCTTCGCGGACCTCCTCCGAGAAGCGCAGTTCCCGGGTCAGTCCCGCCGAGGTTCCGGCCCCGGCCACCAGGAGGTTCTCGGGCGAGGCGGAGATCTTCAGCTGGGAGGGATCCCCCCACCGGTCGTCGAGCTTCTGCCCCTTGGGCGCGGCGAAGCGGACGGTGAGCGCCAGCGGTCCGCTGGAGACGGCGGTCTTGGGGCGCTGGCTCTGCGAGGCGCCCTCATTGACGGCCAGGGCCTCCTTGGGGATGGGCAGCCGCACCAGCTGGTGCTTGTTGGACTCGACCACGATCAGCAGCGGCTCGCCCCCGTCGGGGGCGGCGTCGAGAACGACGTCGGACGGTTCGGCCAGCCCGCGGGCGAGGGTGGACACCGTCCCGGTCGCCGGGTCGTACCGGCGCACGGCACCGTTGTAGGTGTCGGCGATGGCCACCGAGCCGTCGGGAAGGGCCGTGACGCCGAGGGGGTGCTGGAGGCGGGCCTGGCCGGCGTCGCCGTCCCGGAACCCGAAGTCGAACAGGCCGGTGCCGATGGGGGTGTCGACCGTGACCCCGGGCCGGCCATCCGTCAGCGAGACGCTCAGCCGGCGCAGGGAGGAGGTTTCCGAGTCGGCCACCCACAGGTTGCCGTCGCGGTCCTCGGCCAGCCCGGAGGACTGGGCAAACCAGGCAGTGGACCCGTCGCCGTCGAGCAGGCCTTCGAGGCCGGTGCCGGCGAGGATGTCGACGCTGGAGGTGTCCGGGTCGAAGGTGAAGATCTGGTGGGTGCCGGCCATCGCGATGACCACCCGGTCCAGAACGCTGGAGTAAACGACGTCCCAGGGGGAGGACAGGGAGATGTTCAGGGCGTCCGTGCCGAGGTGGGCGTCGAGCAGCCGCGGCGTGTCGTCATGGTCCGCTTCGGCCGCCGCGTGCTCCGGGCCCGGCTTGGTGTGGTTTCCGGAGTCGAGGAGCCGCTGCACGCCGTTCCCGGCCAGGGTGCGGACCGTCCCGTCGCTGAGGGAGACACCGCGGAGGCGGTGGTTGACGGTATCGGCGACGACCACGTCGTAGCCGGCGCGCTCCGCAGCGTCCAGGGGCAGGAGGGCCAGGCCCTGCGGTTCGTTGAACTGGGCGGTGTCGGCGTCGCCGTCGGCGGCGCCCCGGGTGCCGGCGCCGATGACGCGGCGCACCGTCGTGAGGTCCGCTTCGAGTTCGACGAGGCGGTGGTGCCCGGTGTCCGCGGCGAGGTAGGTCCCGCTGGCGGGCAGGGGCAGGAGCTTGCCCGGGAATTTCAGGGTACCGGCGGTGCTTTCGGCGGGCACGTAGGGCCCGTCGCCGCGGTGAAGGGTGCCCTTGGCCGTGTGTTCTTCGACGAGTTCACTGACGAGCGAGTCGAGGCCCGCCGCGTGCCCCTCACCGGAGAGGTGGGCGACGATGTAACCCTCGGGGTCGATCACGACGAGGGTGGGCCAGGCGCGGGCCGTGTAGGCCTGCCAGGTGAGCAGGTCCGGGTCGTCGAGGATCGGATGGTGGATGTCGTAGCGCTCAACGGCCGCGGCCAGTGCCACCGGGTCGGCCTCATGCTCGAATTTCGGGGAGTGCACGCCGACCGTGACGAGGACGTCGGAGTAGCGCTCCTCGAGGGGCCGCAGCTCGTCGATGACGTGAAGGCAGTTGATGCAGCAGAAGGTCCAGAAGTCGAGCAGGACGATCTTGCCGCGCAGGTCCTCAAGGCGCAGCTGCCTGCCTCCGGTGTTGAGCCAGTTGCGGCCGGCCAGTTCCGAGGCCCGCACGCGGTAGGAGGTACGGATCGAGGTTTCGGTCATTCAGAGGCTCCTGGCGTCGGTCGGGATGCGGGGCTGTGCGAGGTCGGAGTGGGGGTGCCGGCGGCACGGCCGCCATTATCGCGCGCCGCGAGGTCGGCGAACATACTGTTATAAGCGGCGAGGTCGGCGTCGTTATTCCGGTCGGCCGCCCGGTCCTTGCGCCGGGTGTCGCGCGCATCGGTCCGTGACCACATGATCGCCACGCCGATGGCCAGCAGCAGCGTCGGCACCTCCCCGATGCCCCAGGTCACCGCGCCGCCGATCGCCTGGTCCTCGAGGGCGGAGGGGCCCCAGTCCCGGCCCATGCTGCCGAACCACGACGCTTGGAGCAGCGAGTCCGAGCCCGTGAGCGCGACGCCGAAGAAGGCGTGGAAGGCCATCGTGGCGAACAGGAGCAGCAGGCGCAGCGGGAAGGGCGCCCGCCGGGGCAGGGGGTCGGTACCCACCATCGTCAGGACGAAGATGTACCCGGTGATGAGGAAGTGGGTGATCATCAGCTCATGGCCGACGTGCTCGCGCAGGGCGAATCCGAACAGCGGCGAGTAATAGAAGATCACAATCGATCCGGCGAAGTTCGCCGCGGCGAACAGCGGGTGGGTGATCAGCTGCGAGAAGCGTGAGTGGATCAGGACGAGGATCCACTCCCGGATGCCCCGGCTGCCGTCCCCGCGCGGGGTCAGGGCCTTCAGGGCCAGGGTAACCGGCGACCCGAGCACGAGGAACAGCGGAACCACCATGGTCAGGGCCATGTGGTCGACCATGTGGGCGCTGAAGAGCACCATGCCGTAGACCGCCGGCGCGCCGGAGGTGAAGTAGGTCAGGAGGAGAAGGCCCGTCAGCCAGCAGGCGAGCCGCAGCGCGGACCACCGGTCCCCGCGGCGGCGCAGCTTTGCCATCCCGAGGACGTAGGCCGTGGCGAGGGTGAGGACGACGGCGATCCACAGCCAGTCCGGCCTCCACTCGGTGAACCAGCGGGCCACCGTCGGGGCGGGCGGCAGGTCGTAGCCGGTGAGGATGCGCGCCGGTGAGGCGTTAGGCTCAAGTTCCTCGCCGCGGGGCGGGGCGGTCCGGCCCAGGGCCGCGGCCACGCCGGACACCGCAGCCATGATGAGCAGTTCGACGGTGACCAGCTGCCACAGGACCCGGCGTGCGCTCAGCCGGGAGCCCCCCGAACCCGTCCGGTCCTCGAGCTGCGGGATGACCCACTGCCGGTGCATCCAGCCGATGCCGCCGAGCAGGAGCGTGGCGACGGCCTTGAAGGTGACGAGCAGCCCCCACTGCGAGCTCAGCTGGGACAGTTCGGTGATGCGCAGGCTGGCGTTGACGATCCCGGAGAGGAACACCAGGGCGAAGGCGAACCCGGCCAGCGCCGAGAACCGCTTGAGGACCGGCAGGGTGGAGCCGCCGAGGCGCCCGCCGACGACGGCAAGGACGATGATGCCTCCGAACCACAAGCACACCCCCACGAGGTGCAGGGCGATGGAGTTGACGGCCGCGTTGTGGTCGTCGCCGCTGGCCGCGTGTCCCACGAGCGCCGCCGGAAGCAGCCCGAGCAGCGCCAGGACGGCGGCCACCCCGAGCCCGGCGGAGGAGCGGACGCCGAAGGTCAGCGTTGCCACCACCGCGGCGACAATGGTGGTGATGGTCCAGGCCCGGCCGGCCGCGAAGTCGGTGATGAAGGAGCCAAGGCCCTGGGTGAAGGTCTCTCCGGAGCTCAGCGGGAGCCCTGCGGCGTCGGAGTAGGTGAACACGAGCACCCCGAGGGCACCGAGGGTCCACAGCACCGCCGCGGCCGAGGCGAGTGCCAGGGCCCGGGTGAAGGCGGGGTGTTCGGCCCGGGCGGAGTCGGTGCGGCCGGGACGGCCCCCGCCGAGGGTCCGGGGCAGGATCACGACGGCGAAGACGAGGGCGCCGATGGTTCCGGCGGCTCCGAGGTTGTTCGCCGCCTTGGCGAAGGGCAGTCCCCAACGGGTCAGCGCGCCGGGGTCGCCCAGTGAGCGGGAGGCGGCGGCACCGGAGAACAGCAGCGCGGCCAGCAGGGCCAGGACGACGAGGACTCCGGCCGCCGCAAGGAAGCCCGGGCCGGTCCCGCTCTCCGTGCGCTCCGCGCTCTTCCGGGGGCCCTTCGCAAGTGTTGACACGTGTTCCATTGTCTACCCCCGGTAGAACAAGGGCCAATCGCGGGCCCGGTTAAAACGGAAAGGACCGCTGCCGGTGGTCGGCAGCGGTCCTGAATCCTGCGGAGACTACTTGGCGGAGGCCTTCAGCTTCGAACCCGCGGTCAGCTTCACGCCGTGGCCGGCGGCAATCTGGATGGTTTCGCCGGTCTGGGGGTTGCGGCCGGTGCGGGCGGCGCGGCTCGTGCGCTCGACGGCGAGCCAGCCCGGGATGCTGATCTTCTCGTCCTTGGCAACGGACTCTGCGAAGACGTCGAACAGGGCGTCAAGCACGCTGTTGACTGCAGCCTGGCTGGTGTCAGCCTTGGCAGCTACCTCGGCAACAAGTTCACTACGGTTTTTAGCCAATTTAGGTCCTCCTGGACATGGTTATTGAAACGAGCTTTCGGGGTATTCGGAAAGCCCCTGTCGGAAAACTTACCAGCTTGGGCGGAAAAAACCCGGAACTGCGCCGCTCCTGCGCCTTTATCGGGGGCAATTAGGGGCCATCCGGGCCCGAAAGGCCCCTGCGCGGACCCGTGGGGCCGTCCCCAGGGCGCCCGGCCCCTGCGGGAGGCCCTTCCCGGAATCCCGGGCCCGAACGCAGGAGAAGCCGGCGGCCCGAGGGCCGCCGGCTTCTCCTGCTGATGCTGTGTGCTGGTTACCAGCTGGACTTGGTCACACCGGGCAGTTCGCCGCGGTGGGCCATGTCGCGGAAACGCACACGCGAGATGCCGAACTTCTGGAGCGTTCCGCGGGGGCGGCCGTCGATCTGGTCGCGGTTGCGGAGGCGCACGGGGGAAGCGTTGCGCGGAAGCTTCTGCAGGCCGAGGCGTGCGGCTTCGCGGGCGTCATCCGACGCGTTTTCGTCGACAAGGGTCTTCTTGAGCTCGAGGCGCTTTGCAGCGTAGCGCTCAACGATCAGCTTGCGCTGCTCGTTGCGGGCAATCTTTGACTTCTTTGCCATTCTTTAGCGCTCCTCTCGGAATTCGACGTGCTTGCGGATCTTGGGGTCGTACTTCATCAGGACCATGCGGTCGGGATCATTACGTCGGTTCTTCCGGGTCACGTAGGTGTAACCGGTTCCGGCGGTGGACTTCAGCTTAATGATGGGACGTACGTCCTTATCCTTTGCCATTAGAGCTTCACTCCCCTCGCCTGGATCTCGGCGACGACGGCGTCAATGCCCCGCACGTCAATGGTCTTGATGCCGCGCGCAGAAACCTGCAGCGTGACATTGCGGCGCAGGGACGGAACCCAGTAGCGCTTCTTCTGAATGTTCGGGTCGAACCGGCGCTTCGTGCGGCGGTGCGAGTGCGAAATGCTGTGTCCAAAGCCGGGCTCGGCTCCGGTCACTTGGCAGTGGGCTGCCATAACTCTCCTCCAGTTAGATGATCGTGACGGAATCACTTGTGAAGCGTCCCGCCACCAGTAATGACACCGTTATTACTGCAGCTTTCCGGAGGTGGACCTGGCAGGGTGAGAACCTGCCGAGGCGCCTCGCCGCGGGGAAGACGGTGAAGATTCGGCGCCGCGGGTCGATGTCCCGGCGGCGGCCTAATATTCCAGGTGGTTACGGGTAGCTGTGTCCCTTCCGCCGGGGCGGGAGCGACTCAACCAAACGCCATACCATACTACGTGCCGTCCGGCTCAGCGCCAAACCGGAAGGCGGAGTCGTTTTCCTGCTGTGCGCGTCCCGGGGCCCGGGCGTGCCCGCCCTCCCGGAGGAGTCATTCGGTGCGCCCGTCCTCGCCGAGAATCCAGTGGTCGGCCTGGATGGCGGCGAGGATTTTCCGCCCCACCCGCTCAAGGTCGGCGGTGTCGCGCCTGTCCAGGGACTCGAAGACCAGCTCGCGCACCTTGTCGACGTGCTCTACCGCCAGGCGCTGGACGGCATCCATACCCTCCCCGGTCAGGACCGCGGTGGTGACCCTTCCGTCGTAGGTCGAGGGGCTGCGCGAGAGCCAGCCGCGCGCCTCCAGCTTCTTGGCCACATGGCTGAGGCGGGACAGCGAAGCGTTGGAGCGGGCGGCGAGCTCGCTCATCGGAAGGCTCAAGTCCTCGGACTCGGAGAGCATCGCCAGTACGTGGTAGTCGAACAGGGTGATGCGTGCCTCGCGGAACAGGTGGGCGTCAAGGGTTCCGGGCAGCAGCGTCGAAACAGCGTACAGCGCGAGCCACGCCCGGCGTTCGTCGGGCGTGAGCCATCGGGGCGATGCCATGGGCCTATCCTGACACATGCCGGGGAGCGGACCTGTTCCCGCAGCCGGGGGCGGAACCCGGCTCACCGGACGCTGGCTCCGGACCAGTCGGGCTGGCTCAGCGCGGGGTACTTCGCGGTGAGGTCATCGCCCGAGGAGACACCCCGCAGCCGCCGCCCCACCCACGGGGAGAGGTAGTCGCGTGCCCACTGGGCGTCGGCCCGGAGCTGGTTGAGCCGGGTCAGCGCGGGCCGGGCGTCGAGCTCGGGGAGGTCGATGCTGTGGGAGGCCTTAAGGGTTTCGAGGACCTTCCGGGCCATGAGCAGGTGGCCCGCGGTGGCCATGTGCATCCGGTCGGTGTCCCAGTAGGACCAGTTCCGGAATTCGCGCATCCGCCAGTAGTCGACGATGTCGGCGCCGCGGTGGTCGGCGATCTCGCGGAGCAGCTCGTTGTAGACGGCGGTGCGGCCGCGGGTTGTGGCGAAGACGGCCGAGCCGGAGGAGTCGAATCCGGTGAAGACGACGACCGCCGCGCCGGTGGCGGCGAGCCGGGCGATTCCGGCGTCGTAGTGCTCCATCAGCGCATCGATGTCGACGCGCGGGCGCAGGATGTCATTGGCGCCTGCGTAGATGGTCACGAGGGTCGGCTGCAGCAGTACGGCGGCGTCGATCTGCTCCTCGAGGATCTGGCGCATCCGCTTGCCCCGGATGGCGAGGTTGGCGTAACCCCAGGAGCTGTCGGCCAGGATGAGCTGCTGTGCGACTCGATCGGCCCAGCCGCGCACGCCGTTGGGGCTGCCGGGGTCCGGGTCGCCGACACCTTCGGTGAAGGAATCGCCGAGTGCAACATACCGCTGGGAAAAATCCATCAGCAAAGGCTACCTCGTCTGCCAACGGCGGCACAGCCCGGGTAGGCTCGTGCCAACCCGTGACAGGCGGGCCCCGACAGGCGACTGGAAAGGAATCCATGACGACCACCGACCGTGCCGGCAAGCGGGCCGCGTTGATCCTCAATCCGATCAAGAACACCGGAGCGGACGCCCGGGAGATTGTGGAGCGGGTTTCGTCCGAGGAGGGCTGGGAGGCGCCCCTGGTGCTCGAGACCACGGTGGAGGACCCGGGCCACGGGCAGGCGCAGGAGGCGCTGCGCGCCGGGGTCGATGTCGTCATCGCCGCCGGCGGCGACGGCACCGTGCGGTGCGTGGCCGAGGAACTGTCGGGCACCGGGACCGCGATGGCCCTGGTGCCGCTGGGCACGGGCAACCTGCTGGCGAGGAACCTCGATATTGCCGTGGACAACCCGGAGGAGGCCGTCGATACGGCCTTCCACGGGACCGAGCGGAGGATCGACGTCGTGCACGTCACGGTGGACCGCGCGCAGAAGGCCCACGTCTTCCTCGTCATGGCCGGTCTCGGCTACGACGCCGCCATCATGTCGGACACCCGGGACGACCTCAAGGACAAGGTGGGCTGGCTGGCCTACGTCGATGCCGGAATCCGGAACCTTCCGGGCAAGCCGGCCCGGACCACCATTACGATCGACGGCGGCCGCCCCTTCGACCGCCGGCTGCGCAGCGTGATGGGTGGGAACTGCGGCAAGATCATGGGCGGCCTTGAGATCTTCCCGGGGGCCAAGATCGACGACGGGCTGCTTGACCTGATGACGGTCGCACCGCGGGGGCGTTTCGGCTGGTTGAACGTGGCGGGCAAGCTCTTCGCCAAGGGCAAAGGCAAGGACCCGTCGCTGGAGTACTACCAGTGCAGTCGGGCCGAGGTGCAGCTCCACGAGCCCCTCGAGGTGCAGCTGGACGGCGACCCGCTGGGCAAGGCGACGCACATGTCCTTCGAGATGAAGCCCGAATCGCTCCGGCTCCGCATGCCCTACGGCCGCAAGGACCCGGCGATTCTCAGCAATCCCCTGCCGTAGGCGGTCGGGCATGAGCGGGGCTCGTGCCGGCGGGACACTGTCATGCCGGGCACGTGCCCGGAGCGCCTTTGTGGAGTCGGTCCCGGACTAGAGCCAGGGCAGGGGGTCGACCTTCTCGTCGTTGACGAGTACCTCAAAGTGCAGGTGGCACCCGGTGGAGTTTCCGGTGGTGCCGACAGCGCCGATCTGTGCGCCGCGGGCGATGGTCTGGCCCGTGCTGACGCCGATCGAGCTGAGGTGGTTGTAGGTGGACTTGAGCCCGTCGCCGTGGTCGATCACGATTCGTTGTCCGCCGCCGTAGGCGTGCCAGCCGGCGTCGACGACCACTCCCCCGTCCGAGGCGTTGACGGGGGTTCCGCACGCTCCCGCGTAGTCAATGCCGGTGTGGAGTTCGGGCGCGTAGCCGCCGAGCGGGTTCACGCGGTACCCGAAGGTCGAGGCGACGGTGAGGTTCTCAAGGGGCGCTGCGAGGGTGGGCTTGTCGCCGGTCCGGGTGATCCCGGTCGAAAGGGTCTTGGCCTTGCCGCCGGATTTGGCCATGGCCACGCCAGCCACCTTCTGGCGGCTGAAGTCGAGGTCGGCGGCCGCGTCGGCGGTGACCGGCGGCAATGACACTGCCGGGGCGGCCTGGGCCGTTGCCGTCTTGGTGTCCATTGAGGCCGGCGCGGGGACGGCGCCCATGACCAGGCCCGCGCCGACGGCGGCCAGGCCTACGACGAGGGCTCCGGCGCGCACCCGCGGGAGGAGGCCCGCCGGCTTGGTGTCGACGGCTGCCGTGTGGCGCAGATCACGCCGACGGACCGGCAGTGGCTCGGACCGGCCGACCGGCAGCGCTTCGGGCCGGAGCGAGCGGCGGCTCGGGAAGGCGGGGACGGCGTCCAGCGCGGGCCGAGCGGCGGGAGCCGGTGTTGCTGAAGTGGCGCTGGGGACAGCTGCGGACGCGCGGCGGCGTCCGGGCAGGGCCGGGTTGGTCAAGTTTCATGCCTCTCTGCGACGCCTGCGAAGTTAGCTGTCGGGTTCGAGCAAGAGTCGACTCGGCCCCACTGCACAGGGCCGGCTCCCTGCCTGCCGCGAAACGGGCAGGCGGGCATCCGGTCCACTGTGTGCGGACAGTTCAATGCAGTGAGGCTTCACCCCGAAGACAGCGGTGCGCTGCCGGGAAGTGGGTCCTCCGCCCCTGTCATGAGGTGGGTCAGAGCGGTCCGCTGACAGGGCTGGGCGTACGGACCAGGGGAATACACGGTGTTGAGACTTCACGCAAGCTTACTCTTTTTACTGGAAGTTACAATTCCGTTATGTTCCACTAGGCGTGTCGTCGGCGGCGCGCCGGGCCGCTACGCGGATTCCGCCCGTCCGCGGCGCCAGTAGCCCATGAAGGCAACCTGTTTGCGGTCGATGCCCACGTCGCGGACCAGGTACCGGCGCAGTTCCCTGACCGTCGAGGCCTCCCCCGCGATCCAGGCATAGAACGGCTGGGAGCCCGGAGGGCGTTCGGCGGTCGAGGAGGCCGCGGCGGAAAGCGCCTGGGGGGTTTCCCAGAGGATGGTGCGGTCGACGTCCACCTCCTCGGGTTCGGGGCCGGGGGCACCCTGCCGGTCCGGGGCGGACCCGGCCAGGACGGCCCAGCCGGGCGGGGGAAGGGCGCGGCGCACGGCCTGATTCAGGAGTGCGCCGTGCTCCTGACGTCCGCGCACGAGCCAGGTAGCCTCCACCGAGGAGGGGGTTTCAAGGGGCTGGATGTCCGCCGCGTCGGCGACTTCTAGGAAGGCCTGCCCGCCCAGTTCCGGTGGCAGGGATTCGAGAATGGCGCTGATGGCGGGGACGGCGGTTTCGTCCCCGGCCAGGAGGACCGAGCCGGCCAGTCCGGGCCGCCACTCGATGCCGCCGTACGCTCCGGCGGTCGCACACCGCGCGGCGGCCGCGTTCGGGCCGATCAGGCACAGCGTCGCCCCGGGAGCCGCACCGGCCGCCCAGAGCGCGGCCGGCCCGGCGCTGCCGTCCGCGTCGAAGTGCAGGACGAAGTCCACGTCGATTTCCGGTGAGGGGCCCTGGCAGCGGGACGCCCTGACCGTGTAGGTGCGCATGACCCCGCGCTCGGCCGGGTCAAGGCCGAGCCACCGCTGGTACCAGCCGTCGCCGTCTCCGCGCCGAAGTTCGCCGGAAAGGTCGACCGTGCTGCCGCCGGGGGGAGGGATGATGACCTTGATCCGCAGATCGCAGGTTGGCCCGTTCACGCCGAAGTCCCGCAGGCTGTCTCCGCCGAAGGTGATGCGCTGGAAGTTCGCGCCGATCCTCTCGACCTTCTTCACCTCGACGTCGAAGGCGAGCACCGGGGGAGCCGGCGGCGCCGGCCGGGCGGCGCGCCGGGTGGTTTCCGTCATGACGCCGCCCCGGTGCCGGCCCCGGCGGGGACGGGCGCGGTGTGGTGACGGCCCACCGGGACCACCAGGGGGGTGCCGGCAACGGGGTCGGCGATGACGGTGCAGACCAGGCCGAAGACCTCGCGCACCAGCCCGGGCGTGACGACGGCGGCCGGCGGGCCCTGCGCCGCGAGGCGCCCGTCCTTGAGCACGATCAGATGGTCGGCATAGCGCGCGGCGAGGTTGAGGTCGTGGAGCACCATGGCCACAGTGGTTCCGGAGCCCCGGTTGAGGTCGGTGATCAGGTCGAGCACCTCGACCTGGTGGGCGACGTCGAGGAAGGTGGTCGGCTCATCAAGGAGCAGGATGTCGGTCTGCTGGGCCAGAGCCAGGGCGATCCAGACGCGCTGCCGCTGGCCGCCGGATAGCTCATCGACAGAGCGGTCGGCAAAGGAGAGCGTGTCCGTCACCCGCAGGGCCTCGGCCACGGCGGCGTCGTCCCCGGGGGTCCACCGGCGGAACCAGCCCTGGTGGGGGTAGCGGCCGCGGCCGACGAGTTCCGCGACGGTGATTCCTCCGGGCGGAACGGGCGACTGGGGCAGCAGCCCGATGGTCCGGGCCACGGCACGGGAGGGGAGGGAGCGGAGGTCCTGCCCGTCCAGCAGCACCGACCCGCTCGAGGGCTTGAGCAGCCGGGCCAGACCCCGCAGCAGCGTCGATTTTCCGCTGCCGTTGGCGCCGACGATGACGCTGACCCTGCCCGGAGGCAGCGTCACGGTGAGCCCGTCCACCACCTTCCGCTCGTCATAGCCGAGCGTGATGGAGCGCGCCTCAAGGGTGGAGGGTACTCGCGGGGTATCAGCCATGTCAGCCTCCCTGGCCGGATCGGTTTACGGATATCAGCAGCCAGAGCAGGACCGGCGCCCCGAGGGCACCGGTGAGGACACCCACCGGAAGGGAGGTCCCGGGAATCAGGTTGGCTGCGGCGAAGTCGGCTGCCAGGACGAGCACGGCGCCCACCAGGCCGGCAAGGGCAAGGGAGGGCGGCCCGCCCACGAGGCGCCGGGCGATGGGCCCGCAGAGGAAGGCGACGGCGGCCACCGGGCCGGCCGCGGCGGTGGACACGGCGGCGAGGCAGGCGCCGGTGAGGATCAGGGCGGCCCGGGAGGCCTCCACCCGTACACCGAGTCCGGCGGCGGCGTCGTCGCCGAGCTCAAGGAGCTGCAGGATGCGCGAGAGCACCAGGGCGGCGGGGACGAGGAGCACCAGGGCGCCCCCGAGCAGGACGGCCCGGTCCCAGTTGCTTGAGTTCAGGGATCCGGTGAGCCAGACCAGCGCCTCGGCCGCCGTCCGGAGATCGGCGCGGGTCAGCAGGAAGTTCACCAGGGCATGGAGGACAGCGGCGAAGGCGATGCCCACGAGGATCAGCCGGTACCCGCCGAGGCCGCCTCGGCGGGCGGTCAGGTAGAGGGCGGCGGCCACCGCCAGGCCACCGGCGACCGCGGCGAAGGACACCGCCGCCCCGGAGGCTCCGAAGAGCACGATGGCCGTCACCGCACTCGCGCTCGCCCCGTAGCTGATGCCGATGACGTCGGGGCTGGCCAGGGGGTTGCGGAGCAACGTCTGGAAGATCGTTCCGGCCATGCCGAAGCCGATCCCCACGAGGACGGCCATCAGGGCGCGCGGCAGCTTGTTCTCGAGCACGATGAAGCTGGCTCCGGGGATCTGCGCCCCGCCGAGGATCCGGAAGAAGTCGGGAACGGTGACCGTATAGGAGCCAAGAAGCACCGAAACGGCGAACAGGACGACGACGGCCAGCGCCAGCGCACCGGCCCGCACGCTGTGGGCCCGCCGCCGTGCGGCGCGCCCTGCGGCCAGGGCCCGGGCGGCGGATCCGGCGCTGCGTCCGGAGTCCGCCGTTCCGTCCCGCAGGTACTCGGTGGAGGCGCTCACAGGTCCGCCGCCTTCCGGGTGCGGATCAGCGCCAGGAAGACCGGCGCTCCGACGAGCGCGGTCAGAATGCCCACCTGGATCTCCCCCGGTGGGAGCAGGATCCGGCCCAGGATGTCGGCGCCCAGGAGAAGGACCGGGCCGAGAACCGCGGAGAAGACCAGCACCCACCGGTAATCGGAGCCGACCAGCAGCCGGACGAGGTGCGGGACGACCAGGCCCACGAAGGCGATCGGGCCGGCCACGGCGGTAGCCGCCCCGCACAGGACCACCACGCCGAGTGCCACGCCCGCCCGGGCGAGGGCCACCCGTTGGCCCAGGCCCCGGGCGACGTCGTCGCCGAGGGCGAGCGCATTGAGGACCCGGCCCGTGCCCAGGATCAGGACCAGCCCGGCGGCAAGGAACGGTGCGGCGGTGCCGAGCACCTCGAAGCCGCGGCCGGAGAGGGTACCCACCTGCCAGAAGCGGAACCGGTCGAGGGTTTCCTGCTGCGAGACGAGGATGGCGTTGGTCAGGCTGCCCAGCCCTCCGGCCAGGACGGCTCCGGCGAGGGCGAGCTTGATGGGGGTTGCCCCCTCGCGGCCGAGCGCGGCGACCGCGTAGACCGCTGCCGCCGCGGCGGCGGCGCCGGCGAAGGCGAACCAGAGGTACCCGGCCGGCCCGCTGACGCCGAAGAGGTGGATCCCGGCGACCACCGCGAGGGCGGCCCCGGCATTGATTCCCAGAATGCCTGGGTCGGCCAGGGGGTTGCGTGCCACGCCCTGCATGGCGGCTCCGGCGGCGGCGAGGGCGGCCCCGACGAGCAGTCCGGCGACGGTGCGGGGGACCCGGGATGCCACCACGGCGTGGTCGCCGTTGGCCGGGTCGAAGGCGGTGACCGCCGCCAAAAAGGTGTCAAGCCCGACCGGGCGGGCGCCCAGCGTGAGGGAGGCGATGCCGATCAGGGCGAGTGCTGCAGCAGCGGCAAGGAGCTTTCGCTTCCGCCCGCCCGGCCCGCCGCCCTCCGCGGCGGCGTCCGGGACGGAGAGGCCCCTGGGCAGCGCGGTCGATCGCACTGCCATCTAGGTTCCTCCTCAGCCACGGATCGGTCTGAGGTAAGGCTAGCCTACGCCGGAGGGGATTAGGAAACGGTGCCGTGCCCTAATCCCCTCCGGCCGTTCGGTGATCCGGAGTTACCGGTTTGAAGACTCGCGCTCGTATTTGTCGCGGAGTTCCCGGCCGTCGTTGACCAGCTTCAGGGTCTTTTCTTCCTTCTTCTCGGTGGCCTTGGTGTCGCGCGGCGGCAGCTGGATGGTGTCCTCGGCCTCGATGCCGGCCTGGAGCTGGCGTCCCCGCTCCACCTCGGCGTCGAACTCGGCGCCGAACAGCAGCGACAGGTTGGCGATCCAGAGCCACAGCAGCAGCACGATCACGCCGGCGATGGCGCCGTAGGTCTTGTTGTAGTTGCCGAAGTTCGCGACGTAGAACGAGAAGCCCAGGGTGGTCAGGGCCAGGACGATCAGGGCGATGAAGGCCCCCATGCTCATCCACCGGAACTTGGGCTGCTTCACGTTCGGGGCGCCGTAGTAGAGGATGGCGATCATAATGACGGCGAAGGCCACCATGACCGGCCACTTGGCGATGTTCCAGATGGCCACGGCCGTGGAGCCGAGCCCGATGGTGTTGCCGACGGCCTCCGCGACCGGGCCGGAGAGCACGAGCATCAGGGCCAGGGCGACGATAAGGATCAGCACCGAGACGGTGATGGCGAGCATGATCGGGCGCAGCTTCCAGAAGGGGCGGCCCTCCTGTACCTCGTACACCCGGTTCATGGCGCGGGCGAAGGCACCGACGTAGCCGGAGGCCGACCAGATGGCGCCGAGGATACCGACGACCAGCGTGAGCCCTGCGGCGTTGGAGGAGGTGAGCTGCTCGATGACTGGTTTGATCGTCTCCACCGCCTGGCCCGGCGCGAAGCGTTCAACGAGGCCCAGCACCTGGGTGGTCGTGGCCTCGGCCTGGCCGAAGACGCCGAGCAGGGAGACAAGCGCGAGGATGGCCGGGAAGATCGAGAGCACGGCATAGTAGGTGAGCGCCGCGGCGAGGTCCGTGCACTGGTCCTTGCTGAATTCGCTGAAGGTGCGCTTGAAAATGTATCCCCAGGCCGGCTTGGCCAGTTCGGTAGGGTCGTCGGGCTTGCGCGAGTCGTCAGGGTCGGGGGCGTTCTGCGCCTTGAGGCGGGTCGCCTCCTCCGCCGTCCCCGCCTGGGATGCATTCTTGCTGTTCACTGCTACCTCCACCTACGTGCCTGGCTGCAGACGGACGGCTGGCCGCCGCTGCACTGTCTCCCGTAACTGCACCATAAGCTTACTTACTAGTCCAGTTGGATGAACAGCCACTACGGTGTAACAAAGCGACGAGAAGGAGCGGTCCCTATGCGTATTGCCGTCATCGGAGCCACCGGAAATGTCGGCACCGCCGTGCTTCGACGGCTCCACCGGGCGGCCGCGGACCGGGAGGCGGCGGGGGATTCAGTGCCCGTCTCGATCGTCGGCATCGCCCGGCGGCTTCCCGACGAGTCGGCCCCGCCCTACAGCGGGGTCGAGTGGCACACCGTCGATGTGGGCACCGACGAGGGCCGCCGCCGGCTGCCCAGCGCGCTGGCCGGCGTCGACGCCGTCATCCACCTCGCGTGGGCCATCCAGCCGAACCGGAACGAAGCCGCAATGCACCGGACCAATGTGCTGGGCACCGAGAACGCGCTGCGGGCCGCCGGGGAGGCCGGCGTGCGGCAGTTCGTCTGCGCCTCGTCGGTCGGGGCCTACTCCCCCTCCAGCAAGTCGGTTCGCCGGGACGAGTCCTGGCCCACCGGAGGAATCACCACCTCGCACTACAGCCGGCACAAGGCGGAGCAGGAACGGCTGCTTGACCGCTTCGAACTGAACTATCCGGAGATCCCCGTGGCGAGGCTGCGGCCGGGCCTGATTTTCCAGTCGGGGGCCGGCAGCGAGGTCGGCCGGTACTTCCTCGGTCCGCTCATTCCGAAGGTGTTCCTCGGCCGGGTCGCCCCGCCCGTGGTGCCCATCCCGGACCGGATGGTGTTCCAGGCCGTCCATGCCGACGACGTCGCCGACGCCTACTGGCGCGTGGTGGACCGGCGGGCCTCCGGCGCGTTCAACATCGCGGCCGAACCGGAGCTCACCCCCGCCCGCGTCGGGGGACTCCTGGGCGCCCGACGCGTCCTGAACGTGCCGGTGGCCCTGCTGCGGGCCGCAGTGGGGGCGAGCTGGTCCCTCGGCGTGCAGAGGACAGACCCGGGCTGGGTCGACATGGCGGCGCAGTCGCCGGTGATGAACACGGACCGGGCCGCCGCGGTGCTGGGCTGGAGACCCGAGCACTCCTCGGTCGAGGCGATGGCCGCCATCCTCGCCGGAATGCGGCGCGGCGGGGGCCACCCCGGCTCGCCCGCACTCTATCCGCGGAACGGCCGGCCTCCGGAGGACCGCTAGGAGGCACCCCCGGCGGAAACCCGCGAGCCGGCGGCCTCGGCCCCGATGCCGGCGGGCAGCTGCTCCGAGGTGGCGGGGAGGGTGGCAACGAAAACGGCGCCGCCGGTGGGCGGAGATTCGACCCGGATGTCGCCGCCGTGGCTTTCAACGATCCTGCGGCAGATGGCCAGCCCCAGTCCGGTGCCCGGGGCGCGGGACGCGCCGTTGGCGGACCGGTGGAACTCGGTGAAGATGCGCTCGCGGTCCCCGGCCGGCACCCCGATCCCGTTGTCCGCCACTCGAATCCGCGTCCAGCCGGTCTCCGGGTCCTTCTCGGAGGTCACCGCCACGACGGCCGTGCCGTCGGCGGGCCCGTACTTGACCGCGTTGCCGATCAGGTTTTCCATCAACTGGGTGAACAGCCGCTTGTCGGCGTAGACGTCGCTGCGCAGGTCGAGCCGGAAGTCGACCGGCGGGGCGTCCGCTTCGGCGGGCAGGGCCGCGCGGAGGTCGACGATTGCCGAGACGACGGCGTTCACGTCGACGGGTCCGGGGGTGAGCTTGTCCGCCTTCGCCAGGCTGTAGTCCAGCAGCGCCCGGATCTGGCTGCTCATGCGCAGGCTCGCCCGGCTCAGGCGCCGGACAACGCTTGCGCGTTCCTCCTCGGTGAGCTCCTCTTCCTCAAGGATTTCAAGCCATCCGTCGAAGACCGTCAGCGGAGTGAGCAGGTCGTGGGCCACCACCGCAGCGAAGCGGGCAAGGTCCTGCTGGTGCCGCCGCTCCACCGTGACATTGTGGAAGACGATGACCGCGCCCTGGCCGGCCGGCAGCGGCACGGCGTCGACGGAGAGGTGGCGCACCTCTCCCTCTGGCAGGTGAAGGTCGACACTCTCCCGCTCCACGGTCTCCCCCGCCAGGGCGCGGTTCAGCGGGAGCTCCTCCTCGGTCAGCGGCACGCCCGCCGTCGTCCGGAAGTCATAGCGCGCAGTCCAGGGCACGTCCGAGCGCAGTCCGGACTCCCCCACCCAGCGGGCCCCGGCCGTGTTGTGCACCAGCACCGAGCCGGCGGCGTCGACGGCGATGACGCCGTCGTACATCTTCTCGATCACGACATCGCGGAGCTGGGTGGCGCCCTGCGCTTCCCGGTGGGCCTCGGACAGGCTGGCGATAAGGCGCAGCCGCTCCTCGCCGTTGAGGGCCAGGACCGCCGAAACCGAAAAGGCGACAAAGGTGAACGCCTGGGCCAGATAGGCCGCGGTGTCCGGTGGAAGGCCTGTAAAGGGACCGTGGCCCGAAATGGTCAGCCAGACGAGCAGGGTTCCGCTGGCCAGGCCGTGCGCCATGGCCCAGCCGGTGGTCAGGCGCAGGCCGGCCCAGATGTTCGCGGGAAGGGTGATGAACGCGATCGGCAGGGGATTCGAGGGCACGAAACTGACGAGGTAGAGCAGCGCGGTGGCCCCGGCCAAGGCCGCGTACTCGATCCAGCGACGGGTGGAGTGCCGGGCGGGCGACGGGCCGGGCACTGTGCGGGTGGCCACGAGTGCGACGCTCCCGATGGCGACGAGGGACACGGTGTTGCGGACCACCCAGGGCAGGAAACCCTGGACGACGTTGCCTGCTCCCGTCGCGTAGGCGCCCGCCGCTATCACCGCGCCTCCGACCCCGGTGGCGACGACCGCCGCCGCGGCAAGCCACATGTACTCCCCCACGCTCTGCTGGGTGCGGCCTGGGACGAATCGGGTGAAGAGGAATACAGCGGCGAGCGCCTGCACGGGGTTGCCGATCCCGGTGATCACCGCGACGTCCGGATCCAGCCCGGTGAGCGCGTTGAGCAGGGCCGTCAGCAGGAAGACGCCGGAGAGGGCGACCGCCAGGCCGACCCTGCGCGGCCAGGCCCACAGCACCCAGAGGAAACCCGCGCCGGCCGCCGGCCATGCCAGGGCGTAACCGCTGGTTTCGAGCTGCGTGCCCCGGCCGATGTAGACGGCCGTGACCAGGGCTGCGGCGAAGAGCACATGGAGGACCGCCGGAGGCAGCGCCGCCATCCGTTGCACGGGCCCTGCGAACCGCCCTTCCCGCACCTTGTCCTCCAGAATCGTGTCGCCGGCGGCACGCCGCTGCGAACCGGTGGCATCCAGCCTAACGGCTCACGGCAGTCAGTACAGGAAGATGGGGAACAACCAGCGGTTGTGGGCGTGAAGCAGCACCAGGAACAGCACGAAGTCGAAGAGAAGATGGACGCTGACGATGTAGGACAGCGACTTGGTGCGGGCAAAGATCCAGCCCTGGATCACGGCGAAGGGGTAGATCAGGAAGGGCCCCCAGGCGTGGAAACCGAGATCCCACAGGAACGAGGTGAAGACCACGGCCTGCAGCAGGTTAGCCTGCCACTCCGGCAGGTGCCGGCGCAGCAGCGTAAACACCGTACAGATGAAGAACAGTTCATCCCAGATGCCCAGGACGTTGGTGCCCAGGAAGAGCTTGAAAATGTCCCCGGCGTCGCTGGCCGCCGGCCAGTTCCGGTACACCCCGGTCGGGATCATGTACACGGGCAGGATCAGGTACCCGATCACGACGACGGCGGCAAGATACCACCGTTCGGTCCGGGACCACTTCGAGCCGGTCAGGACGGGGAAGCGGATGGCGTGGTCCCGGAAGACCCAGCGGGAGACGGCGTAGGGCAGCCCGACGGCAAGGACCATCGCTGTCCCCATGACGGCCATGTGGCCGATGCTGATGTCCGTGGTGATCGGGACGGTGCTGATGATGGTGATGCCCAGGGCCGCGAGCCCGACGTCCTTGAGCAGGGGGCGGCTGATCAGGGCGGCGACAGCGACCGCGGCGGCCAGCAGGAGATAGCCCGCCACCCGGTACTCAAGTGCGAAGAGGAGGAAGCCCGACAGGACGGCTGCGGTGGCCGGAACCAAGTTCAGCGCGGAGTGCCGGACGATCGGTTCTGCCGTCGTGGAGGTGCTCACACAACGAGCGTACTCCCGGCGGCCGCGGGAGTCATGGCCTTGAGGTGCGGGGGAATCCGCGACAGGATGGCGGAACATCTGCCGTCCACCCCAGGGAGCGCTCCATGGACTACACCTACGACGTGCTCGTCATTGGAGCGGGGCCGGCGGGTATGGCCGCCGCTGTGCGCGCCGCCGAGCTGGGGGCGCGCACGGCGGTGGTTGAGCGCTCGGCCCTGGGCGGAACCTGCGTGAATTCCGGCTGCGTTCCCACCCGTGTCCTGGCCAAGACGGCCCGACTGTTCCGCGAGGTCCGTACCGCCCACGACTACGGCATCGTCGTCGCTGAACCGCAGGTTGACTGGCCCACCACGGTCGACCGGGTCCGCTCCACTGTTGAGCGGGTCCTCACCGCCAAGGGGTACCCTGCGCTCATCGACCGGCTCGGTATCGACCTGCTCGCGGGGGATGCTTCCTTCACCGGCGAGCACACGGTCTCCGTCGGAGACCGATCGGTCAGCGCCCGGTCGATCATTTTGTGCATCGGGGGCAGTGCGCGGCGCCTTCCCATCCCGGGGGCCGAGGCGGCGGTCCTGCCCCATGAGGTGCTGTCCATGCCGGAGCTTCCGGCATCGGTCGCGGTGATCGGCGGGGGCCATACCGGCGCCCAGCTCACCACGATCTTTCATGCCCTTGGATCGCAGGTGCTGCTCCTCGATGTCGCCCCGCGGATCCTGATGACCGAGGACGCCGACGTCTCGGCGGGGGTCACCGAAGGTTTCATCTCACGGGGCGTCCGGGTCGAGACCGGCATCGACGGGATCGACGCGATCCGACCGTCGGAGGGTGCGCTGCGGTTGTCCTGGCGCAGCGGCGGACAGCCTGAAGAGATCTCCGTGGAGGCCGTGGTGATGGCTGCGGGGTGGCCGGCGAACCTCGACGGGCTGAACCTCGAGGCCGCCTCCGTCGAGTCGACCCGCACCGCCGTGCCGGTCGATGACTACCTCCGCTCCAACGTGCCGCATATCTTTGTTGCCGGTGATGCCAACGGTTCAAGCATGCTCGTGCAGGCGGCCGTGTTCGAGGGAGAGACCGCCGCAGAGAACGCGGTGCTGGGGGCCAACCGCACCACCCCGCATCACCTCCTGCCCGAGGGCGGATTCACCGACCCCGACTACGCGGGCGTCGGCCTCACCGAGGCCCAGGCCCGGGCCCGCGACTCCCAATGCCACGCCGTCGTGCTGCCCTATGCGGCGGTGGAACGCCCCATCATCGACGACCGCGAACAGGGCTTCCTCAAGCTGGTGACCGACCGGCACCGGGAGCTTATCCTCGGCGCCCACTCCGTCGGGGAAAACGCCGTGGAGGTCATCCAGGCGGTGGCCGCGGCGATGGCCGCCGGCACCGACCTCGCAACCCTCGCGCGGGTCAAGTTCGCCTATCCCACCTACAGTGCCGTGATCGGCCACGCCGCCCGCGCGGCGCTGCGGTCCTGAAACCCGGACTTTTCGCAACCGGACGGTTTCCTGCCGCCCGGACGGACCCGCTGATAAAATGGAAACGCTTTCCATCTGAGGGAAGGCCCGTTCTCCACCTCCGGATCAGGGAGAGACATGAACACGACCGGCAGAAAATTCACAGCCACCGAGGAATCGACGAGCAAGCACCCCCAGGACTGGGGCCGCGCCATGGCCGTGGCGATCTGCCGCCTGGGCGATATGGCACGGGAGGCCGGAGACGACTTCGAGCACGAAGCCCTCCTAGGCGAGGACCTTCATCTTTTCGTCAAGGAAACGCACGACGGCGTCAATATCACCATGTCATGGACACCGAAGCGGGAGGCGCAGAAGGAGCGTGTGGAGGAACCGGTACAGCCCGCCGGCTGAAATCCTAAGCAGACTTACCTTTATCGGGGTAGGCTAAGGATGCCCACCATCCGCTGGTCAAACCGGAGGAAAAAGATGTCCGCAGCGAATCCCGACCCGAAGGACGACAACCTCACCGGACTGGAGCCCGGCGGCGGGGTCCCCCCGGGGGAGACTCCCCCCGGCGAGGCGAGCACCTCCGCACAGCAGGGCCACGGCGAGTCCGGGCCCTCGAAGGGTTTCTCGCGCGCCTGGCTTGCCGTCACCGGAGTAATCGTCCTGCTGTTCCTTCTGTTTTTCGTTGGCTACATCATCGACCTGTTCTGACGGTTACTAAAGTCCATCCCGGCGCCGACGGTTTCACATCGGAGCGTTTTCGCAGGGCGCTTAGCTTAGGCTAGCCTTACTTCTGTCCTGATCGAAAGACCCCGAAGGGTCACCCAGAAGTCAAGGAGCCCCATGGCCCCCCTCCGCACGCGCGCCCTCCTGGCGGCCGCTGCCGTCCTGTCCGTCTCGGCCTGCTCCACCGGCCCCGCCTCGGAAAAGTCGGCCGGGTCCGGCGGGAATGAGGCAGGAGCGGCGGATGCCTTCCCCGTCACCATCGAGCATGCCCTCGGCGAGACCGTCCTTGAGGAAAAGCCCGAGCGGGTGGCGACGGTCTCCTGGGTGAACGCCGACGTCTCCCTCGCCCTTGGAGTCGTTCCGGTGGGCATGCCCACCGACACCTACGGCGGGAACGACAAGGGTTCGACCCCGTGGAAGGACGCGAAGCTTGAGGAGCTCGGTGCCCCGATCGGCAGCGAGGACGCCCCCGTCCAGTACTCGGAGACCGACGGCCTGCCCTTCGATGACATCGCGGCAACCGACCCGGACGTCATCCTCGCCGCCTACTCCGGGCTGTCGCAGGAGGACTACGACACGCTCAGCGATATCGCCCCGGTCATTGCCTACCCCGAGACCGCCTACGGCACGGCGTGGCAGGACTCGACCCGCCTCGTGGGAGAGGCGCTCGGCCTCTCCGAGCAGGCCGAGGACCTTGTCGCCGACACCGAGAAGGCCATCGACGATGCTGCAGCGGAGTACCCGCAGCTTGAGGGAAAGAGCTTCATCTACGGCACCCTCGACCCCGCCGGCGCGGAGCCGGTCAGCCTCTATACGGCCAGCGACAACCGCCCCCGGTTCCTGTCCTCGCTGGGCATGAAGGAGGCCGAGGTTATCAGCAGTGCCGCGGAGGGCTCCGACGAATTCTTCATCCCCTGGTCGGCCGAGCGGGCCAACGAACTCGAATCCGATGTCTTTGTTACCTGGGTGCCGGACGAAGCCACGAAGGACGCCATTGCCACCGACCCGCTGCTCGGCCAGATTCCGGCCGTCAGGTCGGGGGCGCTCGTGGCCGACAGCGACAACACCCTCACCCTGTCGATCTCCGCGGCGAGCCCCCTGAGCCTGCCCTGGGCTGTGGAGAAGTTCCTGCCGCTGCTGGGCGATGCGGTGGACAACGCCGGATAGCCGCCGGAGGGCGCCGGGACGGACCATTGCCCATCCCGGCGATCTGGGCTGAAATGGTAAAAACGAACGGAGCAGCCATGGCCCAGCTTGATATCAACGAACTGCAGGACGCGACGGCGTGGGACAGCGAGGGGACCAAACTCGGTGCCGTCAATGAGGTCCACCTTGAGAAGTCCTCGGGAGCGCCGGGCTGGGTCACCGTCTCGCTGGGCCTGCTGAACACCCGGGAGCACTTCGTTCCGCTGGCCGGCTCGCGCTTCGAGGGAGGCGACCTCCACCTCGGGTGGACCCGGGACAAAATCAGCGACGCCCCCGACGTGGCCGGCGACAAGGAACTGTCCGCCGAGGAGGAACGGCTGCTGGGCGACTATTACGGGCTGTAGCGTCCGCCGCGGGCGGCCCGGCCCCCGGTCAGCGCGCCGTCAGCGCGCCTCGGACTCCCGGGCCCTGCGGGTGGAGGCGTCGTTTGCCTTCTGCAGCGCCTCGACGAGTTCGCTCTTGGTCATCCTCGACCGGCCCGGCACGCCGAGCCGTTTCGCCAGGTCGTAGAGGTGGGCCTTGGAGGCGTTCGCGTCGACCCCGCCGGCCGTGTCGCGGGAGGAGCCGGCGCCGCCTTCGGCCCGGGCATCGGAGGGGCCGTTCTTCTCCTTCGGCTCCCAGTGATCGCCCACTTTCTCGTGGGTGTGCTTCAGCGCCGCGAACGCGGTGCGGTGCGCCCGCTCACCGTCGCCGTACTGTTCCTCGGCTGACTCCAGCGTCCGGGCGAACGTGGCCTGGGCGGCGCCGCCCGAGCGCTGCAGCGTGCTGGGCAGCTCGTCCTTCGTGACCCTGCGCTTTCCCTTGTCTCCTGCCATCGGTGTCCCCTCCTCCGGGTGCGTGCCTTAATCCTAGGCCGGTGCCGGCTGCCTGTCCGGGTCGGCGAGCCGGGCGAGGTAGCGGACGAGCTCCCGCGGAGCCGACAGCGGCGCCCCGGCCTCCACCACGGCGTTGTAGTTGGTGTTCGTGTTGACGTCGTAGGTCACCACCCTGCCGTCGACGGTCTCGATGAACTCGATGCCGCACACCTCGAGGTGGTTGCGCCGGGCGAAGTCCGAGTACGCGGCGATGATCGGGGAGTCGAACCCCTCCCTTCGGGAGAACAGCTGCTGGCCGGGTTCCGGCGCGATGGTGGCCCCCGGCGGCATGACCGGCCGGCCCGTCACCGGGTCGATGGCGCAGGCGTCGGCGGGGCAGAGCTGAAATCCCCCGCGCGCGGTGTCGGCCTTGATCGCATAGATAAAGCGCCCGCCGACGAGCTCGACGCGGGTGATGAAGGGCCCGGCGGCCTGCAGGAATTCCTGCACCAGGGTGATGCCGTCCTGGGGGTCCTCGAAATCCGGGGACGCCACGTAGTCGGCCAGTTCCGCGTGCGAGTCGAACTTCCGCACCCCCAGGCCCTTGCCGCCCTGGTTGTGTTTGAGGATGAACGGCGCCTCGAACGTCGCCGCCGCTTCGACGATGCGCTGGCGCCCGATGGCCGCCACCGTCCGGGGAGTGTCGATCCCGGCGGCCCGAAGCGCCGTCAGCTGGTCCACCTTGCTCATCTCCAGCTCGAGCACCCGCCGCCCGTTGACCGTGCGGCGGCCCGAGGCCTCGAGCCAGGACAGCACCGCGCGGGCGTAGTCCTTTGACAGGCCGTGGCCGCGGGTGTGGGCCGAGGCGCTGATCCGGGACCAGAAGATCCCCTCGGGCGGCACGCCGTCCAGGTCGAGCACCCCATCGGTGAGCACCCACTCCACCACCTCGACGCCCTCCTGCTCGAACGCCCGCGCAAAGGGCGGAAACCAGTCCGGGTTCTCGTGGAGCGCATAGATGGTCTTCATGGGTCCTCCCGCAGCGTGGGTGATCGGGTTGCGCCCATCCTAGCCGGGCGCGGTATTCCGCCGGCCCGGCGGGCCCGCGACGGCGGGCCTCCTAGACTTGAACCATGACTGCAACACTCGTGGCCAAGTCCCTCGCCGGCGGCCACGGCCACCGGACCCTGTTCACCGACCTCGACCTGACGGTGTCGCCGGGGGAGGTCGTCGGGGTGGTCGGGGCGAATGGCGCGGGGAAGTCCACGCTCCTGCGGCTGCTGGCCGGCGCCGATGCTCCCGCCGCCGGTTCGGTGCGGACGGCTCCCGCGGACGCCTTTGTCGGCTGGCTGCCCCAGGAGCATGAGCGGATCCCCGGGGAGACCGTCGCCGCCTACTTGGCCCGCCGGACCGGGGCGACCGCCGCGACGGCGGCCATGGAGCAGGCGGCGGAGGCCCTGGGATCGGGCACGCGGCTTGCGGAGGACACCTATGCTGCCGCGCTCGATCACTGGCTTGCCTCCGGAGCCGCGGACCTCGAAGAGCGCATTCCGCCGGTGCTGGCCGACCTCGCGGTGGGTGTGGCTCCGGACGCCCTCATGACCTCCCTGTCCGGCGGCCAGCTTGCCCGTGTCGCCCTGGCGGCGCTGCTGCTCAGCCGCTTCGACCTGGTGCTGCTCGATGAGCCGACCAACGACCTCGACCTTGACGGCCTCGCCCGCCTCGAGTCGTTCATCCAGAACCTCCGCGGCGGCGTCGTGCTCGTCTCCCACGACCGGGAGTTCCTTGCCCGCTGCGTCACCACGGTGGTCGAGCTCGATCTGGCGCAGCACAAGGTGGCCGTGTACGACGGCGGGTACGACGCGTTCCTCGAGGAGCGGGCGGTGGCGCGGCGCCACGCCCGGGAGGCCTACGAGGAGTTCGCTGACCGGAAGTCGGACCTCCTGGCCCGGGCCCGGACCCAGCGGGAGTGGAGCTCCCAGGGGGTGCGCAACGCCATGAAGAAGAACCCGGACAATGACAAGATCCGCCGCCGGGCCAGCATGGAGTCCTCCGAGAAGCAGGCCCAGAAGGTCCGGCAGATGGAATCGCGCATAGCCCGCCTCGATGAGGTGGAGGAACCCCGCAAGGAGTGGCAGCTGCAGTTCAGCATCGGCGCCGCCCCACGGTCCAGTTCGGTTGCGGCGACGCTTAACCAGGCCACCGTCCGGCGCGGCGCCTTCATGCTCGGTCCGGTGTCCCTGCAGGTCAACGGCGGTGAGCGCATCGGTATCACCGGGCCTAACGGTGCCGGGAAATCGACCCTGCTGCGCCTCCTGCTCGGTCACGAGGCCCCTGCCGAGGGCACCGCGGCCCTGGGCGCCAGCGTGGCCGTGGGTGAGATCGACCAGGCCCGCCGCCTGCTGGACGAGGAGTCGCCCCTGGGGGACGCGTTTGAACGCTTGATGCCGCAGCTGAGCCAGGCCGAGGTGCGCACCCTCCTGGCGAAGTTCGGCCTGAAAGCCGACCAGACCGGGGCCCGGGTGGGCTCCCTCTCGCCCGGCGAACGGACCCGGGCGGCGCTGGCGCTGCTTCAGGCCCGCGGGGTCAACCTCCTGGTCCTCGACGAACCGACGAACCACCTCGACCTTCCGGCCATTGAACAGCTCGAATCGGCCCTGGAGGGCTACACCGGGGCCCTGCTCCTTGTCTCACACGACCGCAGGCTGCTGGAGAACGTCCGCCTCGACACCCGGTGGGAGGTCGACGGCGGCCAGGTGCGGGTCCGCCCCGCCTGAGCCGGACCCGAGATACCTCCGAACGCGGGTTCGGTCAGCTCTCCGGGTCATACCCGAACTCGCGGAGCTCCTGCGGGCAACGGCAGGCCACCGCGATCTTCCTGGCCCACTCGAGCGCGTCCCCGCGCGCCGGCAGGTCGAGCACGAGGAACCCGCCCGTGAGCTGAGAACCCGGATAGAGTTCTGTGCCCACCGAGCCGTCGGCGGAGACCAGTACGGGATCGACCTGCTCGTTGATCCCCCCGCCGAAGACGTAGACCCCGGCATCCTTCGCCTCCTGGATCACGGCGTGGGATTCGGCGGAGACGACCGGGAGTTCCTCGGCGCTGACCACCATGGCTTCGCTCGGAAAGGAGATGAGGTATTTGGCCATGTCCCGATGGTGCCGCGCCGGCGGGCCGGCCGGCAATGGCTGGGAGGCAGGTCGAGGACTGCGCCCGATGCGCGACCCTCACCCGGGCCGGAAACATGGCGGAACCCGCAGGGGTGAAGTGCACCGCTGCGGGTTCCGTTGGATGCGCGGGTGTGGCCGGGGGCCGGTCATCGGCCCCGGCCGCACCTCGGGGCTACCACCGGTGGGCCACGTCGACCACGAGCCGCGAGCCGGTCCCCGGCGTGTCAAGTGCAAACACGCGGTAGGGAAGCCGGGCGCGCACGCCCAGCCCGAAGGTGGTCTCGCCTTCAAAGCTGCCTGCGTAGGCGATCTGCCGGAAGGTGCTGTACCCGGCCGTGCTCACCACGTCACTGCGGTTGGCTGGCCGGTAGGTCGCCTGCCCGCGGGCGTTATAGGCGGGAGCCTTGACGCGGATCGAGAGGTCCGCCGCACCGCGGAGCGGTACGCGCGCACCGGACCCGGGCGCATGGACACTCCGGGCATAGCGGATGTCGTAGCCGACCCGCTCCCCCCGCAGGTCAATCACCATCCGGTCAAAGCACGTGTGCCGACCGGCACGCACATTGGTGATCGGCGCCGTCGGTTGCGCAGCGGCCGTCCGGGGCAGCGAACCCCAGGTGATGCCGCAGTTGGCAGCCGACGCCGGCCCAGGAGCTCCGATCCCCAGCCCCGCCGCGAGTGCAAAAACTGCAAGCGCGGAGGACGATTTCTTCTTGAGATTTTTCATTGCATACCATCCAAGGTTGCGGAATAGGTGCAATTATGGTAGCCCCGGCCGGGAGAGAAGGATCCGGCGTCCGGCAGGTTGGCGCCGGATTGTTATTGTGGCTTCATGACCGAACTCCCCGTCGCCCTCGTCACGGGTGCCTCCCGCGGCATCGGCCGTGCCATCGCCGCCGAGCTCGCTCCCACCCACCACGTCCTGCTGGGCGGTCGTGACTCCGGCACCCTCACAGAAATGGCCGCCGGCTTTCCCTCCGCCGGCGTCTTCGCCGCGGACCTTCAGCATCCAGCGGAGGTGGAGCGGGCCTGCGCGGCGGTCGGGCGGCTCGACCTGCTCGTGCACTCGGCAGGCGTCCTGCGGGTTGGCGCCATCGCGGATCTGCCCGACGACGCGTGGCAGGAAAGCTTCGCGGTCAACCTCTTCGCCGTGGTGGGCCTCACCCGGCGCCTTCTTCCGGCCCTGCGCGCTTCGCGCGGCCAGGTGATCGCCATCAATTCGGGCTCCGGCTACACCTCGGGGGCAGGGTCGGCGGCCTACAGCGGCACCAAGTTCGCACTGCGCGCGTTCACCGACGCACTCCGGGAGGAGGAGCGCCGGCACGGGGTGCGGGTCAGTTCGATCCACCCGGGCCGGGTGGCCACCGACATGCAGGAGGAACTGCACCGGCTCGAGGGCAAAAAGTACTCCCCCGAGGCCTGGATCCAGCCGGCCCAGGTGGCCAAGGCCGTGCGGCTCGCCGCCGATGCCTCCCGGGAGGCGACCATCGAGACGCTGAGCATCCGCCCGTCCGGGATGGTCTAGGGCTTCGGCGCCTGCATTCCGCGCCGCCTCCCGGCCGGCCGGGGCCGACCGGGAGACCCCCGCTCAGGCGCGTGCGGGCTCGGCCAGCAGGGCGTCGATCTGACCCATCCCCTCCCGAACCCCTTCCTCCATGCCCATCTCCAGCATCTGCTGCAGCTGCTCGGCACTCTCGAAAACGGTCACCGTGGTCATCCGGGTGCGGCCGTCGACGGCCTCGAGGGTCATGACGCTATGGGTGGCCCCCATCTTGTCGTCCGGCACACCGTTTTCGTCGGCGAATCCGTCGTCGTACTCAAGGCGGCGGGGTGCGTCGATGGCCGTGATCTTCCACCAGCCGTGAAACTTCTCGCCCTCAGGACTGGTCATGTAGTAGCTGGCGGACCCTCCGGGCACAAACTCATGCCGCTGGAAGGTTGCGGGATAGGTCGGCGGACCCCACCAGCGCTCGAGCTGGCGCGGGTCCTCCCAGACCTGCCATACCCGTTCGACGCCGGCATCGAATTCGGCGATGAAGGTGAGGCTGAGGGCCTCCGGGTCCTGATGCGAAGAGATGAATGTCATGGGACTACTCCTTTTCCTCAGCGAGAATGTCAGCGATCCGGTCCACACGCTGCCGCCAGACCAGCTCGTACTCTTCGAGCAGCCGCCGCGCCTTCTGCACACCCTCGAAATCAGGCCGCACGATCTGCTCCCTTCCGCGCTTCTCCTTCGTGACGAGGGAGGCACGCTCCAACACCGCGACATGCTTCTGCACTGCGGCAAAACTCATGGCGTAGTGGGCGGCCAGCCCGGACACCGAGTACTCCCCCGTGATGATCCGCGAGAGGATGTCGCGGCGGGTGGCATCGGCGAACGCCTGGAAAAGGCGGTCCAGCCTGGCTTCCTCGACCTGATCTACAACCATTTGGTTGTAACTTACGCCCGCATCGATCCCCCGTCAAGGGTTTTTCCGGCACCGGGAACCGCGCGCCTCCGCAGGCCCGGCGCCGGAACTCCCGGCCTCCCGAACTGGGTCTGCACCCCCGGCGAAAAGAGCACGGACTCGGGCGGGCCCGAGACCTCGAAGCCCGCCGCCGCAATCAGGTCATCCCGGAGGTGGACCACGTCGGCGGGGTAGAGCCGCCAGGGTTCGTGGGTGTTGGGGATATAGAGCGTGCCTCCGCCGAATCTGGTATGCAGCCCGTACCGGGCGGTCAGTTCCAGCGAGAGGGGATCGGCCGCGGCAGCGGTCCGGTCGGGGCGCACCGAAAACGAGGAGGACGCCCCGCCGCGGTACCGCCGGACGTCGTAGCCGAACCGCTCTCCGCCCGCGGCGCCGGCGGCCCCGATCGTCGGGCGGCAGCGGGACCACACATAGTTGATTCCGAAGGCCCGGGCCGCAAGCACGACGGCGAGGCGCGACGCGTCGAGGGTGACGAAGACGACGCCGCGCACGCCGTCGGGCCCCCGCGAATACAGGCGGACATTGATTTCAGTGAACGACCCAAGATAGGGAACGGGCCTCCCCTGCCCCAGCCCGGCGCCGACCATACGGAAGCCGATCAGGCCGACCCAGGTGGAGCCGTCGATCTCATCGGGCTCCACCCCCGGCGGCAGGTAGCGTGCGGCGGTAGCCACCGGGATCCTCCAGTGCAGGAAGACCGCGTCGGCCCAGCACTGGTCCATGATGAGCGGGCGGGGAAGCGCGGGCGGGTCCGGCCAGGCGCCGGCGGGCGGGGGGATGGACCCGGAATGCTTGGAGATCACCGCGCCGCCCTTCCGCCCGCTGATTTCCCGCCCGCCGCCTGCTCCGGGGAAGTTCCGGAGGAGCCGGCGTGTGTCCGTCTCAGGTGGACGGAGGAGGCGTGCGGCGGTTCGCCCGCGCCCGGTTGGTCAGGCTCTGCATCGCCTGGTGGCGCCGGGCGGAAAGGTCGCGCAGCAGCTTGTTTGACTCGGGGTTCCGCAGTGCCGTGGGCGAGGGTCGCTGGTACCTGCGCCGCCCGGGGGTTTCGGAGCCGCCGGACTCGGGCCGGATCATCATGGAAACGTCCTCTCCCTGAAAATGCCCACCGCGCCGCGCCAGTCGGCGGTTGCGGGGTGAATCGATTGTAGGACCGGGGGTATCCGCCCACAAGGAAAATTGCAACCGTCGTATTTGACCGGACTAGAAGGCGTAGCGGATCCGGCAGTACGGAATGTGGCGCCCCATCAGAGCCCGGAAGTCGTCGAGGTAGCCGCGCTTTTCGGCGGCGGTGTACCGGACGTTGATGAATCCGTTCGACGAGCGTTTCTGTTCCTGGAGCTCGGGCCTCCACAGGATCTCCTCGGCGCGTGGGTGCCAGCCGAGGTTGACCTCGTGGAGCTGCTGGTTGTGGGTGAGGAAGATGACCTCCGCCGCGAGCTGCTCCTTGGCCTGCGGTGTCAGGACGGCGTCGATCTGGGCGAACAGCGAGCGCCACTCCTCCTGCCATCCGGGCGTGACGATCACCGGGGAGAAGTTGAGGTGGACCTCGTACCCGGCCTCCACGAAGTCATTGACCGCGGCAAGGCGCTCAGCGATGGGCGAGGTGCGGACGTCGACGACCCGCGCCAGCCGCTCGGGCATGAGGGAGAACCGAACCCGGCTTCGGCCGCGCGGGTCCCAGTCGAGCAGGTCCCGGTTGACGTACTTCGTGGCAAAGGACAGCTTGGCCGTCGGCAGGCTCCCGAAGAGATCGACGAGGTCCCGGACATTGTCGCTGACCATCGCGTCGACCGAACAGTCGCTGTTCTCGCCGATGTCGTAGACCCACGCTGTGTCATCGCACTGGTTGGGCTCCAGCTTCATGCCCTGGCGCGCCACGTGCCGTTCGAGATAACCGGTGATCTGCTCAATGTTCGCGAAGACCGTGATGGGGTTGCTGTAGCCCTTGTGCCGGGGGACGTAGCAGTAGACGCAGGCCATCGCGCAGCCGTTCGCCGTGGAGGGCGCGATAAAGTCGGCGGAGCGCCCGTTGGGCTTTGCCGCCAGCGACTTCTTGACGCCCACGACGAGCGCCTCGGTCTTGATCCGCACCCAGCGCCGGACGTTCGCTTCATCACCGCTGAGCTCGGGGATGCGCCAGTGGCTCGCCACTTCGACCACCTCGGCCTCCGGCCAGCGTGCCAGCACCTGTCGGCCCCGGGGAAGCACGGCTGCCTCCGGTTCAATGTAGATACGGCTGACCTGGAGGAGTTTGCTTGCCTCAATCATGAATGCCTGGCTCCGGTTCGTGGGGAAATTCCACGCTATCGCGGCGCACCGACACTTCGGCGGTCGACCGGGCTACGGCGGTCCGGGCGTCCGGGGCCCGGGGCGGCCTAGATGGTCTGGCGGACCCGGATGCCGGCGCGGCCCATGGCGTCGGTGTAGGCCGCATGAATTTCTTTGAGCCAGATTTCCTGGTTTGCCGGCGTCCCCTTGAAGGCCCGCTCGCTGGTGGAGCGCACCTCATAGATCTTGAAGCCGCGCTTGTAGATGGCCCGGTTCTCGAGTTTCATGAGCCGGCGGGCCGCCTTATGGGCGTCGGCTCCGTGCGCGATCAGCGCCGACGCGCGCGGAACCTGCTGGAGGAAGCTCAGGAGCGGTTTCACACCGTCGGCGATCTGGTCCATCGACAGAGCCCGCTCCTTGCCTTCCTCAAGGAACCATGGGTAGGCGTTCCACGGCATGACCTGCTCGGGGCGCAGGCCGGCGGACTCGTAGATCTCGGCAATCCGCACGGAGGCCGGATCGTCGTTTTCGAACGAGACAAACCCCGAGGGCAGCGACGAACCGGGACTCGAGAAAAGACTGACGATCTTGCAGCCATCGACGTCATGCACCGGGTCGATGTACGGAACGGTTGACCCGGGCTTGAGGGCCCCGAGCGAATCGCACAGCCGGTTCACGTCTTCAATGTTGGGATCGTAGCGCCGCTCCCATTGCTGGGCCTGATAGGTGGGGTCCGCCATACGTTGTGCCAATTCAACCTCCTAGCGGACATCGCCTGGAGTGGCACAAACTTGTCCGCAGATCTCCAGTTTACGCCGCGGGGCGCGTCGGCCCGGCGCAGGGGCCATAATCCGCGCACCTCCGCGCCCCGGGGGCAGGACCGGGGCCGCCCTTCACCGGGAAGTACGGCGGCGTGTCGCGGCGGACACGCCGCCGTCCCGGAACTCATTTGGAGAGAGTCGGCCCGGCGTGAAGCGACCGGACGGAGTGCACTGTTCTCACGTTTGTAGATTACTGCTATCATGAGAAGATGCCCATGACATACGAGGGTGGAGCTCCGGTCATTCGGGACTCCCCGGCCCTGGACCTCGCGAACACCTACTTCGCGGTACGCGGGAAGCCCCGGGAGGGACTTTCGACGCCGGCCGATGTGGCGGCCTGGGTCCTCGAAGTGGCCCCTCAGCTCGACGGGATTGAACTGCCCGCCGAGGAGCTCGCCGAGGCCAGGGAAGGCGACCTCGCACTGTTCCTCGAACTGCGCAGCGCCGTGCGGACCCTCGCCGCCGACCTGACCAAGGGGCTCAGCCCGGCCGACGGGCCCGTCGCGGTCCTGAACCGCGCCGCCGCACTGGCGCCGGCATCCCCGGTACTGACCCTCACGCCGCAGGGCGCATTGTCGAAGTCCACCCGGGCCCGGAGCACCGCCCCCCGGGCGGCGTTGTCCGCGCTGGCCCGGGACGCCGCCGATCTGTTTTCCGGGGAGCGCCTGCACCAGCTGCGCGATTGCCAGGCGCCGGGATGTTTCCTGTTCTTCCTCAAGGACCATCCCCGCAGGGAATGGTGCACGCCGGCCTGCGGGATGCGAGTCCGCGCCTCGCGCGCCTATTACAAGCGCACCCATGCGGACGAGGTGCCCCCGGGCTCATAACCGCCCGGGAACACCGCATCGGCCATCAGGAGCCGTCGAGCTCCCGCCTTGAATCCGCCGCCGTACCGGCCTACAGCCCGTACTGTTCGAGGAGCCGCAGCCAGACCTCACTGACCGTCGGGAACGACGGAACTGCATGCCAAAGCCGCTCCAACGGTACCTCGCCGGCAATCGCGATCGTCGCCGCGTGGAGCATTTCAGCGACGTCCGGCCCGGCCAGGGTCGCGCCGATGATGACCCTGCGGTCCTCGTCGACAATCATCTGCGCCCATCCGGTGTACCCCTCGGAGTGGAGGGCGGAACCGGCCACTGCGATCGGCAGCGAGACCTCCGACGCGTTGACCCCGTCCTTCTGTGCCTGCTCAAGCGTGCGTCCCACCATAGCGATTTCCGGATCGGTGAAGACCACCTGCGGCACCGCATACGAGTTCGCCGTCGCGGCATACCTGCCCCACGGCTCGACGGCATCACCGAGGGTGCCGGCGGCACGGGCCGCGATGGCATCACCTGCGGCACGGGCCTCGTACTTGCCCTGATGGGTCAGCATCACCTTGTCGGCGGCATCACCCAGGACATAGAGCCAGTCCCCTGCGCTGCGGACCCGTCCCGTGTCATCCGAGGGAAGGCCCGTAGCGCTGAGCCCGAGATCCTCGAGTCCGAGCCCGTCCAGTGCCGGCCGGCGGCCGGTGGCCACGAGCAGCTTCTCGGACTCGATGGTGTCGCCGCTGTCGAGGGTGACCGACACTGCGTTTTCGCCGTTCTTGGCGACGGTCCGGACGCCGGTGTTGGTCAGGACGCGGACCCCTTCCTTTTCCAGGGCGTTCTTCACAATGTCGGCCGCCGGCGTCGGAAATTCCCGAAGGATCCCGCTGCGGGCAATAAGCGTCACCTTCGCCCCGAGCCGGGAGAAGGCCTGGGCGAGCTCGGTGCCGGCCACCCCAGCGCCGATCACCGTGATCGACTCCGGAACGTCCTCAGCGGAGACAAGTTCGCGGGTGCCCCAGAACGGAGTCTCATCGAGCCCTTCGATGGCGGGAACCACCGGCACGGACCCGGTGGCAATCACGACAGCCTGGCGGGCCTGGATCGTGGTGACCGTCCCGTCCAGGGCTGTGACCTCAACCTCGCGCTCTCCGGAGATACGTCCATGGCCGCGGGCAAGGGTGATCCCCTGCTGCGCCACCCACTTCGCCTGCCCCGAGTCGTCCCAGTTGGCCGCCATCGCATCGCGGCGGGCTAACACCTGGGCGGCGTCGAGTCTTCCGGTGACCGCTTCGCGCGCCCCGGGCAGGGACAGTGCGGCGGAAAGGGCGGCGCCGGACCGGATGAGCGCCTTGGACGGCATGCAGGCCCAGTACGAGCACTCCCCGCCGACCAGCTCCGATTCAACCAGCACCGCAGTCAGTCCGCCCCGAACCGCCCGATCGGCCACATTCTCTCCAACCGGGCCGCCGCCGATGACGACGACGTCGGCTGTCTTCACTTCAGTCACTTTTCATGCCTTCCACCATGTGGTGCCGGGAGAAACCGGCCCACCGGGCCCGCAATCGGGACCCTGATTTTTGTGCTGCCGCCCGGGAGATCGACTCCCTGCCGCTGTGGTACAAGCGCGGATCTTCAGCGCCCCTGGAACGGCAGACCGCACAGAACCTGCCCGTCAGGATGGAAAGGCCCGCTCCACAGCCAACCCCCGGAGGGGTTGTTTCGACGAGGCCTTCCGCATTCAGATCGTCTAACTGTTAGTGCGCTAAGCTTTATTCCGCAGGAAGTTTTTCTACCTCAGGATGGAGCCATGTCCGCCCCCGACGACGATCTGATGCTTGAGCGCCAGCTCTGCTTTGCGCTGTCCATTGCCTCACGGACGGTGGTCAACGCGTACCGTCCGGTCCTGGATAAGCTGAATCTCACCCACCCCCAGTACCTCGTGATGCTCATCCTCTGGGAGCAGGACAACCGGTCGCTGCGGGAGATCAGCGAGATCCTCATGATGGAACCGGCCACCATCTCGCCGATGCTCAAACGGCTTGAGTCCCTCGGCTACCTCACCCGGAACCGGGTGCCCGGGAACGAGCGGACGCTGGCGGTGCGCCTGACGGAGACGGGCACGGCATTGAGGGCGGAGGCCGTCGGCGTGCCGGGAACCATGCTGGAGCGGCTCGGGCTGACCCGGGACCAGGTCGAAGCGCTTAACGATTCAATGCGCGGGATCATCGCGGCAGCCACCCGGGCCGGCTCCACCGCCGGTTAAGGCCGGCGCGGGCAGGGCCCCTCCCGGCGGGTGTCAGCGCGATACCGGCTCCGTCGCCTCAAGCAGCCCGAGTTCGCTGCGCCGCGGCATCCCCTCCCAGTCTCCGGGCACCAGGCACGCGAAGGCCCCGGTGCGCACCGCCGTCAGCAGGCACTCCCGGGGCGTGAGCCCCCTCAACCGTTCGGCGAGATACCCGGCGACGAAGGCATCACCGGCACCGACGGTGTCGACCGGCTGAACGGGAATGGCGGCCTGTTCGAAATACACCCCGTCCACCAGGGCCACGCACCCCTGGCCGCCGCGCTTGACCACGACCTGCGAGGGCCCGAGCTCGGCGAGCGCGCCGGCGAGTTCCCTGGGATCCTCCGCCGGGCCCACCAGCAGGGCGGCTTCGTCGTCTCCGGCGAACAGGATGTCGGCGCTGCCCGCGAGACTCCGGAGCACGGGCGAGGCGACCTCGGGGCTCCACAGCGCCCCGCGGTAGTTGACGTCGAAGGACACGGTGGTGCCCGCTGCGCGCGCCGTCCGCACGGCGAGGTCGACGGCGTCGGCGGCCGACGCCGACAGCGCGGGGGTGATGCCGGTGACGTGAAGAAGCGCGGCGGCGGCGATCTCTTCCACCGGCACGTCGGCGGGGTCGAGGCGGGAGCCGGCGCTGCCGGCCCGGTAGTACCAGACCTTCTGGTTGTGCTGGGTACGCCGTTCCTTGATCATCAGCCCGGTGGGCGCCGCCGGGTCGCGGATCGCGCGCACCTCGAGGCCTTCGGCGCGCAGCTCGCGGACCACGAGCTCACCCAGGCTGTCCGCACCCACCCGGCCGAACCACGACACCGGGGTGCCGAGCCGGGCCAGGGCGATGGCGACATTGGATTCGGCACCGCCGATGCCCAGGCCGAGTTCGGAGGCGTGGGCCAGCGGCCCTGGCGTCTGTGCCCTCATCAGGGCCATGGTTTCACCGAGGGTGATGACCCCGCCGGACCCGGCGGGGCTCCCGCCGGACACCTCGGTCATTCCTCCGCTCCCTGCGGGGCGGGGGCCGGACGTGACCGGGCCACCAGTTCGGAGACCTCGCGGGCCCGCTGGATCAGGCCTGCCGGGTTTCCCCCGGCGAAGGCGTCCTGCAGGAGCGGTCCGCCGAGGCTGACGGCGAGCGCACCGGCCTCGATCCAGCCGGGCACGTCGTTGATGCCGATGCCGCCGCTGGGAATGACGGAAATGTCAGGGAAGGGCCCGCGCAGCTGGCCGATATACCCGGGGCCCACGGTGGAGGCGGGGAACAGCTTGACCGCCGTCGCCCCCGCGTTCCAGCCCGCCAGCAGTTCGGTGGGGGTCAGGCCGCCGGGGTAGACCGGGATGCCCCGTTCGACGCACAGGCCCACGGTGGGAAGGTCCATCACCGGGGTGACGATGTAGGCCGCTCCGGCATCGATGGCCCGGCGGGCCTGCTCGATCCCGGTGACCGTGCCGATACCGATCTCGGCCGCGGCGCCGAAGCGGTCGAGCAGCCGCGGCAGCTCCTCGAGGGCGCCGGGGGTACTGAGGGTCAGCTCGATCGAGGAGAGACCTCCGGTGAGGAGCGATTCGATCACCGGGGCGTACTGGTCCGCGTGGCCCGCGCGGAGCACCGCGATCACGGGGTTCCGGAGCAGATCCGGGCCGGCGGCGGGACGCTGGAGGGAGGCGGGGGAAGTCATCGGCCCAGCCACCCGCCGTCGATGGGAAGGATGGTGCCGTGGATGTAGTCGGCGGCACGCGAGGAAAGGAACACAACTCCTCCTGTCAGGTCGTCCGGTTTCCCCCAGCGTCCCGCGGGAATGCGCTCGAGGATCTGCGCCGAGCGGTTCCCGTCGGCCAGGAGGGCCTCGTTCATGTCTGTGGCGAAATAGCCGGGGGCGACGGCGTTGACGTTGACCCCCCGGCCCGCCCATTCGTTGCTCAGCGCCTTGGTCAGCTGCCCGACGGCGCCCTTCGACGCCGCGTACGCCGGCACCCGGAACCCGCCCTGGAAGGTGAGCATGGAGGCGAGGTTCACGATCTTTCCTTCGCCGCGCTCCAGCATGGGGGCGCCGAAGCCTTGGCACAGCTGGAAGACGGCGCGGAGGTTGACCTGCATAACGGTGTCGAAGTCCGCCAGCGGGAATTCAACGGCGTCGTGCCGGATCTGCGTGCCGGCGTTGTTGACGAGGATGTGCACCTCGGAGGCGGCCAGGGCGGCGGTGATCGCCCCGGCAATCGACTCCTCGCTGGTGAGATCCACCGGGACGGTGTCGATCCGGCGGCCCAGCCGTTCGGCGGTCTCCTCAAGTTCGGCGGATACGGCGCTGCGCTGCAGGGCGATGACGTCGGCCCCTGCCTCGAGCAGGGCCCGGGCGGTGGCCTGGCCGATGCCGCGGGAGGCCCCGGTGATGGCGGCGGTGCGCCCGGTGAGGTCGAAGGGATTAGACATGGGCCGCCCCGCTTTCTTCACCCGCGGACCCGACGAGGACCTTCAGGACCCCGCCGGCCGACATGGCCTTGGTGAAGGCCTCGGGCACCTCCCCTAGTCCGAAGACCTCGATGGGAAGCCGGTCCAGCTGCAGCACGTCGGCCTCGATCAGCCCCACGGCCCGTTCCATGTCCTGGCGTGTGTAGACCCGCACACCGAGGAGCGTCTGCTCGGAGAAGGTGATTCCCTGGAGGTCGAGCTTCGCGGGCTCCTTGTACACGCCGACGAGCACGATGGTGCCCTGCACGCGGGCCGCCCCCGACAGGGCGGCGGCGACGGAAGGGTGCGCCGCGGAGTCAAAGACGATATCGGCCCCGGCGCCTCCGGTCCTTGAGCGGACGGTGCCGGCGGGGTCCTCACCGGGTGCGAGGACCGGGAAACCGAACCGTCCGGCCGCCTCCCGGCGGTCCTCACTGGGCTCGATCAGGAACACCTCCCCGGCGCCGGCCTCCCGGGCCACAAGGGCCGTGAGCAGCCCGATCGGGCCGGCGCCGAAGACCGCCACGTGCTCACCCCCCGACAGCCCGGACCGGGCGACGGCGTGCACCGCGACAGCCAGGGGCTCGGCGAGGGCGGCCTGCCGTGCAGGCACCTTCGGATCGACGGGCAGGAGCGCCCGCGCCGGGAGGGCGATGTATTCGGCCAGCGAGCCCGGCGCGTCGATGCCGTAGAGGTTGAGGTTGGAGCACACATGGGAATTTCCGCTGGTGCAGGGGCCACAGGTGCCGCAGGCGATCAGCGGCTCCACCACGACCCGGGTTCCCTCGGCCGGGCCGTCCGGAGCGGCGACGGCGACCGTCCCGGTGATTTCGTGGCCCAGGATCAGCGGCGGAGCGGCCCGCGGGTGGGTACCGTGGTAGATGGAGAAGTCGGTGCCGCACAGGCCCGTGTACTCGACCCGGATCAGCGCCCAGCCGTCGGGCACCTCGGGCAGGGGAACCTGCTGCACCGCGACGGTCTCCGGCGCGGTGAGCACGGCGGCCTTCATTGTCGGATTGGAGGGGGTCATGAGAGCACTTTCGGGTTGAGGATATTGCGCGGAACGGTTCCGGAGCAGACATCGAGCACGTTCTCAAGGGTCCGGCTCTTCAGTTCGCCGTAGGACTCCTCGCTGTACCAGGCGGCGTGGGGCGTCAGGACCGCGTTCCCGAGGCCCAGGAGGGGGTGGCCCTCCGGCAGCGGCTCCTGCTCGAAGACATCGAGGCCCGCCCCGGCGAGCTGTCCCGACGCCAGGGCGGCAACCACCGCCGCGGTGTCCACGACCCCGCCGCGGCACGTGTTCACCAGCACCGCGCCGGGTTTCATGGCCGCGAGGGTTCCGGCGTCGATAAGGTGGTGCGTTTCGGTGTTCAGCGGCACGTGGAGGGAGACGACGTCGGCGCGGGCAAGGAGGTCCTCGAACGCGACGACCTCAACGCCGTCGGGGGTGACCGAGCCGGGGGTGAGCCGCGGTTCGTAGCCGATCACCGTGTACCCGATGCCGCGCGCCTTGCGGGCCGTGGCCGAGCCGATGAGCCCGAGCCCGACGATGCCGAAGACCCGGGTGGCGGTCCGGTGCAGCGGCCGCACCGGGGCCAGGCTGGAGTCGCCGGCGCGCATCCGCCGGTCGAGCTGGGTCACTCCGCGGGCCAGGGTGAGTGCCAACGCGATGGCGTGGTCACTGACGTCTTCGGTCCCGTAGTCGGGCACGTTGCACACGGCGACGCCGCGGGCCGTAGCGGCGTCGACATCGACCGTGTCAACACCCACCCCGTACCGCCCGATGGCCTTGAGTCCCGGAAGGGCGTCGAGCACCCGGGCCGTGATGGGGGCGTACTGCACCAGGATTCCGTCGGCACCCGCGGCTGCGGCGATGACGTCGTCCTCGGTGCGGCAGGAGGCCAGGGTGAGGCCGGCGCCGCGGCTGCGGGCCAGTTCCTCCTCAATGGCGATGGAGTCGTGGTCGCAGTCGGTGATGACGATTTTCAGCTGCTCGGACATCTCATCCCTCCACTGACTGGAATGCTAGTGCTTTTCCGCCGGGCCCGAACGCGGGGGGCGCCTTGACGACCACCAGCGCGACGGCGCCGAGAAGGGCCAAGCCCGCGGCGAGGGTGAAGGCTCCGGTCCAGGATCCGAGGTCCTCGATCAGGAACCCCGTGACGATGGGCGCAATGACCCCCGCCATGTTGGCGCAGAAGTGGACGAAGCCGGTGACCCCGCCGAGGCGGGCCGGGTGCACGGCGTCCCGCACGATGGCGAAGAACTGGACGTTGGCCAGGTAGAGCAGGAAGAGGACGACGGCGAACAGACCCACGGCGAAGGCAAGCGAGTTCACTGTCGCCAGCGGAATGCACAGGGCGCCGCTGACCGCGAGGAACAGTGCGGTGGCCCACTTGCGCACTGTGAGCGGCACGGCCGCCCGGCTGGCAAGCCGGTCCGAGAGCACCCCGCCCAGGGCCGTGCCCACGGCGCCGGCCACCCAGGGCAGGGAGCCGGCCCAGGCCAGCTCCTTGAGGTCGATGCCCTGGGTCTGCACGAGGTAGGTCGGGTACCAGGACAGGAACATGAACAGCATCCAGCTGAAACCGAAGAACGCGAGGGCGTTGGCGATGACCGCGGGCTGGCGCAGGTAGTAGGACAGCCGCGGGACGTCCTCGGAGGACACCTCGTCGACGGGCGTCCGGTCGGAGTTGATCAGTGCGAGCTCCTCGGCGGTGATCCGCGGGTGCTGCTCCGGCCGGTCCCGAACGATCCAGTACCAGGCGGCGGCAATGACGATGCCGATGCCGCCGAGCACCAGGAAGGGGACCCGCCAGTTGTTGTTCGACCAGATCAGCAGGGCGCTCACCACAGGGACGCCCAGTGCCGCTCCGAGCGGGTTGGCGGCGAAGGTCAGGCCCATCGCGGTGGCGTATTCGCGCCGTGGGAACCAGTTGCCCATGGTGCGCGCCGTCGTCGCCCCCTGCGGTCCCTCGCCGAGCCCGAAGAGCAGGCGCTGGAGGAAGAAGGTGGCGAAGTTGAAGCAGAAGGCTGCCAGTGCCGTGGCCAGGGACCACCACACGGCCGCGGCGGCCATGACCTTCCGGGAACCGTACTTGTCGGCGAGTGCCCCACCGGCGAAGCAGGCGGGTGCGTAGGTGAAGGCGAAGGCTCCGAGGATCAGGCCCATGGTGCCGGTGCTGAAGCCGAACTCGGAGATGATCAGCGGCGCCGCGACGCCCAGGGCCGCGCGGTCCCCGTAGTTCAGCAGCAGGACCGCGGCATTCGAGCCCATCACCTGCCAGCGCATGCCGGGCACGGGCTTAGAGAACGGGCGGGAACGGAACGGCGGGCGGGCGGGGGCCTGTGCGGCCGTCATGCACGCACCCCTTCGAGGGACGCGAAGTCCAGCTCGACGCCATGGCCGGGAAGTTCGGGCGCCACGGCGAAGCCGTCCTCGATGCGCAGCGGCGCCGCAAGGTAGGCGTCGAGCCCGAATCCGTGGGCCTCCATGTAGGTGCGGTTGGGCGCCGCGGCCAAAGCGTGGACCGTGAGGTCGTGCACCCCGTGCGAGGTGACCGGGAGGTTGTGCGCCTCGGCCAAGGCGCTGACCTTCCGGAACGTGGTGTAGCCGCCGCAGTTGCTGACGTCCGGTTCGGGGAACGTGATGGCACCGGCGGTGATGGCCTGCTGGAATTCGTAGAGGGTGTGGAGGTTTTCGCCTCCGGCGATTGGCTGGCGGCCCTCGCGGACAATGCGGGCGTATCCGGCGAAATCATCGGGAATTGTGGGTTCCTCGATCCAGACCAGGTTGAAGTCGGCGAGCGCATGGGCGGCGCGGATCGACTCGTCGACGCTCCACTTCATGTTCGCGTCGACCATCAGGGGGAAGTCCTCACCGAGGTGCTCGCGCATCCGGGCCACCCGCGCTACGTCCTCGCGCAGCTGCGGCCGTCCAACCTTCATCTTGATCGCGCGGAAGCCGTGCTCCTGGTAGCCGTCGGCCTGGGCGAGCAGGTCCTCGATCGGCAGCTGAAGGTCGATTCCGCCGGCATACACGGGCACCTTGGGGTCGAAGCCGCCGAAGAGGCGCCACAGGGGCTGCTGGGCCTTCTTGCCCTTGAGGTCCCACAGTGCGATGTCGATCGCGGAGATCGCCGAGGTCACATGGCCTCCGCGGCCCGCGTAGTGGAGGGCCCACCACATCTGCTGCCACAGCGATTCAATGCGGTCGGCGTCCTGGCCCTGCAGCAGGGGCGCGAGGTACCGGTCGATCATCACGGCCACGGCCGCGCCGCCGTGGTTGACGGTATAGGTGTAGCCAAGGCCCACGGCCCCGTCGCTGTCGGTCACCCGCACGGTGATGAGTTCAAAATCCAGCATCACTCCGTGCATGCTGTCGGTCAGCGTCTGCTGCAGGGGGATCCGGTAAAGGTCCGTCTGCATTGTTTCGACTTTGGCCATGGTCACTCCTTTGGACATGGGTACCGAGGAGCCGGCCATCCCCCGGAGGGCCGTCCGACGCCTAGAAAACCGGTTTTCTCCGGCGGCGTCCACCCTACGGTGATTCCCGGGTGAGGTCAACATCACACGCGCCGCTATGACAGAATCAGACTGCTGCATGCGTCGAAGGGAGGTTCAGTGCGCGACGCCGACGCTCCGCTTCACCCGAAACAGCGGTCCCGCCTTATTGACGTGGCCAACCATGCCGGTGTCACCAAGTCGGTCGTTTCCCGGGTCCTGAACAACGACCACACCCTCTCCATCCGGGAGGAGACCCGCACGCGCATCCTCGACGCGGTACGGGACCTCGGCTACCAGCCGCACACGGGCGCCCGTGCCCTGGCCGGTGCCAGCACCCGTGCCCTTGCCCTGCTCATCCCCGACCTCACCAACCCGGTCTACTCCCGCATCACCCGCGGCGCCGTGCAGCAGGCGCGGGTCCGTGGCTTTGCCATGCTGCTGGCGGAGGACTCCGCCGATCTAAGCGTGGACCGGCAGTTCGCCGACCTCGTGGCGAGCCACCGCGTGGACGGGCTCCTGATCGCCTCGGCGCGCCCCAACCACCCGCTGCTGGGTATGCTGCCCGATTCCCGGATTCCGCACGTGTTCGTGAACCGCGTGGTCGCAGGCTCCGGGCGGAACATTTCGCTGCAGATCGAGGCGGCCAGCCAGGCCGCCCTCGACCACCTGCTCGCGCTGGGGCACCGGCGGATCGGCCACGTGTCGGGTCCGGAGCAGCTCGCGCCGACGGTCAGCAGGCGGGCCGGGCTGCTCGGCGCCGCAGTGGCGGCAGGAATACCGGAACCCTCGATCGAGTCGGGCGAATTCAACGAGCAGGGCGGCTTCGCCGCTGCCACCCGGCTGCTGGCCGACCATCCCGACCTGACCGCGATCTATGCGAGCACGCTGAACCAGGCGATCGGCGTCCTCTCGGCCGTCCATGCCGCCGGGCTCCGCATTCCGGAGGACATCTCCGTGATCTCCTATGACGACCTCCCCCTCGCCGGGTTCCTCCACCCTCCCCTGACGGCCATCGCCATGCCGCTGATGGAGCTGGGGCAGGCGGCAGTTGACGCACTCTGCGCCCAGCTCGAGGGAGCACCCCCCGAGGATGTGCTGGTGCCGGGCGCGCCGGAGGTGGTGGTGCGCGGGTCCACCGGGCCGCCGCGTTCCGGAGCGCCCGCCGGCGCCGCAAAAGTGCCGTCTTAAAGCGGATCCCTCCTTCGGCGGCGGCCCCTCGGCGGCCCCCAGGCGCTAGTCTTAGCGCACCGGACCGAAGGGACTCGAACCATGACGAAAACGATCTATAGAGCCGCCTCCTCCCTCAACGGATTCCTCGCTGACGGGGAGGGTTCGATGGACTGGCTCTTCGCCGTGGATCAGCCGGAGCCCTACCACCAGGGGCACTTCCTGGACGGCATCACGGTGCTGGTCCAGGGGTCGAAGACCTATGAGTGGATGCTCGAGGCCGAGGGCGTCCTCGAGCGCCCCGGACGGTGGCGGGAGTTCTACGGGAACCGCCCCGCGTTCGTCTTCACCAACCGGGACCTTCCCCGGCCGGAGGGCGCCGATGTGCGGTTCGTCTGCGGCGAGCCCGGCGCCGTCTACCCGCAGCTCCTGGAGGCGGCGGGGGACAAGGACATCTGGCTGATGGGCGGCGGTGACCTCGCCGGCCAGTTCTTCGACGCCAACCTGCTCGATGAGGTGCAGGTGGCCATCGCCCCGGTCACCCTCGACGCCGGGGCGCCGCTGCTGCCGCGCTTTATCCAGTCGGACCGGCTCAGCCTGCGCAGCGCGGAGCAGCTCGCCCAGTTCGCCCACCTGACCTATGAAGTCACCCGCTGGCAGCCCCATCCCGCCTAGGCATCCACCCCACGGCGCCGGATGCCGCGCTTTTCCTGTGCCTTTCCTGCGGATAATCCTCTGGTGCCGCACCCTAGGCAGTCCGAGAATGGAGGGGGCGGCAGCGAACCTGCCCTCCGGCGGCGGCTGCGGCCCCGCTTTCGACAAGGGCAAAACCGGTGCGAGCCGGTGACGCAAAGCCACGGGGCCTTCAGGGTCAGCCGGGCTTCCGAACAGCAAAGGTCTCCCATGCACGACGCCACCCCGGGCACCGCCCTGCCCATCTCCCGCCGGTGGGCGGCGCACCTGCTGCGCACGCTCACCCTCTGCCTTACCGTCATTGTTGCGGTGCTCGGACCCGGGGCGCTCCAGCCGGTGCACGCTGCGACGGCCTCCATCTCCCTCAGCGCCTCCAGCGGGCCCGCCGGGTCGCTGGTCACGGTCTCCGGAACGGGGTTCCCCAGGAAATCGAAGGGCACCCTCACCGCCGGTCCGGCCTCCGTGCCCTTCACCGCCAGCGCGTCCGGGTCCTTCACCGCCGGCATTGTCATCCCCGACGCCGGCAGCCCGGTGCTCATTGAGGCGCGGGCAGGCTCGGGCCTCGCCTCGGCGCCCTTCACCCTGACCTATGCCCCGCCCGCCGGACCCGCCCCCGTGCCGGGTATCCGCACGGCGCCGCTGCGTTTCGGTGCCGGGACCCCCGGCGGTCCGATGGCCGGCGGTGAGCTTGACGAGGTGGCCGTGCTCGCAGGTGAGGCACCGTCGGTCGTCCTGTCCTACAAGGACTTCGCCCAGGCCCCGCCGCTGGCCGAGCTCGACGCCGTCCGGTCCCGCGGCGCCGTGACCCTGCTGACCTGGGAACCCTGGCTCTGGGGCGGCGGCACCGCCCAGCCCGCCTACTCCCTGGACCGCATCGCCGCCGGGGACTTCGACCCGTACCTGCGCCAGTGGGGCTCCGCCCTGGCCCAGTGGGGCCACCCGGTGATGCTGCGCTTCGGGCACGAGATGAACGGCAACTGGTACCCGTGGGCGGAAGGGGTCAACGGCAATGAGGCCGGCGACTACGCGGCGGCGTGGCGCCATGTGCACGACGTCGTGGCCGCCACGGGTGCCTCCAATATCTCCTGGGTATGGAATCCGAACGTCCCGTACTGGGGGTCGACGCCCCTGGACCAGCTCTACCCGGGAACCCAGTACGTCGACGCCGTCGCGCTCGACGGCTACAACTGGGGCGCCTCCGCCTCGTGGAGCACCTGGGTGGAGCCCGATGCCCTGTTCGGAGAAGGACTTGCGGAGCTGCGACGGCTCGCCCCGGGGAAGCAGATCCTGATCGCCGAGACGGCGTCGGCGGAGGCCGGCGGCTCGAAGGCCGCCTGGAACACGTCCCTGGTGCGCTACCTCGCGGCCCAGCCCGACGTCACGGCCCTGGTCTGGTTCCACTTCGCCAAGGAGACCGACTGGCGGATCAACAGCAGCGCCGGCTCCGCGGCGGCGCTGGCACAGGTGCTCGCGGCCCGGCCGATGGGGGGCTGAGCCGTCCCCGGGGCGGACTCACCTGCCGTCCCGGGCGGTCGGCCGGCGGACCGGCCTACCGGATTTCGTGAACTTTCAGTTCTGGACCCGTTCCGGGGCCAGCCGGTATCCGACGCCCCGGACGGTCACCAGCCAGGCGGGCTGGCGGGGATCTTCCCGGAGCTTCTTGCGGAGATTTCCGATATGCACTTCGACGGCCCGTTCGTCCACGTCGCTGACGTAAGCCGCGTCGCGGTACTGCTCGCCGCGCACCACCCGGACTAAATCGGCTTTGGTGCGGACCGAACCGCCGCTGCGCATAAGGTCGTGAAGTAAATCGAACTCGCTCCGCGTTAAACTGATTTCGGCGTCGAACAGTTTGGCTGTGCGGGTTTCCTGGTGGAGCACCAGGCCGTTGTGGCGCAGCACCGGCTGCTGCGGAGCCGTCCCCGCCTCGGGGGATGCGCCCGCCGGCCCTCCGGCCTCCCGCGGGCGCCGGAGCATGGCAGCGACCCGGGCCCTCAGTTCGCGGGGCCGGAAGGGCTTGGTGAGGAAATCGTCGGCGCCGGACTGCAGGGCCATGAGGGTGTCCAATTCATCGGCCCGTGCGGTCAGCATAATCACATAGCAGTCGCTGAACGCCCGGATGCGCCGGAGCACCTCGAAACCGTCGATATCGGGCAGTCCGACGTCGAGGGTCACCACCGTGGGGCTGTTGCCGCGCACCGCGAGGACCCCTTCGCGCCCCGTCGATCCTGAGTGAACCTCGAACCCCGACTGCTGGAGGACAGCGCTCAAGAGATTGCGCACATCTTCGTCGTCTTCAATAACGACGGCAGTCCCCTGCTCACCCATATTTTTCCTTTACGCCGGAGGCCGGGAGCCGTGAAACGTATTCACCATCCGCACCTTGAGACCCGTGATTGTTTTACAGGCTACAAGGGAAGTTCGTGTTAAGTAAGTTACGCAAGATTGCCGCAGTTTCTTTACCGAATTTCTGCACCTCGTTGGCCGTTCAGGAGCAATAATAGGGAAATGTCCTCTCTTCATACGGAACCCGCGCCTCCAGCCTTTCTGTATGAGCCTCCGCCCGTCGAGTCGACTCCGACCACGAAGACGAACCTCTACTTCCGGCGCCTCGGTCCACGGGTCCGGATCGGCCTATGCCAGCTGCCCCTGACGGTCATCGTCATCGGCATTGTGCTGGCCGCGCCCAGCGTCTGGCCGGGACTGCTCAACCTCCCCTGGTTCCAGCTTGGACTCGCCATCCATGCGGCTCTGTTCCTGGCGTGCTGGCTGATCCCCTGGGAGCGCCTGCCCCAGGCCGCCCCCCTGATCATTCCGGTCGGGGACATTCTGGCGATCGCCGTCACCCGCAACAGCGGGCTGGAAATCCTTCCAGGCCTCGGTGCGCTCGCCGTCTTCCCGGTCATCTGGCTGGCCGCCTCGGGCATCCTCGGCTGGCTGGCGGTGCTCATGAGCTTCGTCGGGCCCCTGCTGATCGTGGGGTTTCCGCTGCTGGCCAAGCTCCCGGACGTCACCGCGGCCGAGCTGAGCGGCACGGTCTTCCTCCCCGTGACACTGCTCTCGGTCGCGCTCGCGGTCCGCTTCGCGACCGCCAATGTGGCCCTGCAGCAGCGCCAGCTGATGAAGAAGGATGCCATCCTGCGCGAGCTGCTCAAGTCGAGCAAGGAGCGTGAGCGGCTCCTGCACACGGTGCTGGACACCATCGACGTCGGCGTCGTGGCGGTCAATGCCGAGGGCGAGACGATCCTCACCAACCACCAGCAGAACCTCCTCCACCGGCTCGCCCTGCCCTCCGGAAGCTCCGGCACCGACGAATCCGCGCTCGCACTGTTCGGCCAGGACCAGCGGACGGTCCTGCCGGAGGCCAAGCGCCCGGTGCGCCGGGCGGTCGACGGCGAGTCCTTCGCGGATTACCTGATCTGGATCGGGCAGGGCAGCGACCAGCGGGCCCTCTCCACGGCGGCGCGGGCCATGAAGAGCGACTCCGGCGAGTTCGGCGGCGCCGTCATCGCCTCGAGCGATGTCACCGGCCTGGTCGAGGCGATCGCCGCCAAGGACGACCTGATCGCCAACGTCTCCCACGAGCTCCGGACGCCGCTGACCTCGATCCTGGGCAACCTCGAACTGGCGCAGGACTCCGGCGACGAGGTGCCGCAGCGCACCGCCTACTACCTGGACATCGCCCACAACAATGCCGAACGCCTGCTCGAGATCGTCTCGGACCTGCTGCTGTCGGCCTCCGCCGCGCTGAGCATCCACCCCCGACGCACCGACATCGCGGGCCTCGTCGATTCCAGCGTCGGCTCGCTGAGCGCCCAGGCCCGCGCGGGAGGAATCGCCATCCGGGTGGACGTGCCCTCCCCGCTGTGGGCGCACACCGACCCGCAGCGGATTTCCCAGGCGATCGACAACCTGCTGTCGAACGCCATCAAGTACTCGCCGGAGGGCGGCACGGTCACCATCACGGCCCGGCCCGACGGCGACGAGGTGGTCCTGTCGGTCGAGGACACCGGCTCCGGAATGACCCCGGCGGACGCCTCGAGGGTCTTCGACAAGTTCTTCCGTGCCCGCTCGGCCCGGGAATCGGAGGTCCCCGGCACGGGCCTCGGGCTCTCCATCACCAGGGCCATCGTCGAGGGCCACGGCGGAACGATCTCCTGCAGCAGTGAACTCGGCCGGGGCACCCGCTTCACGGTCACCCTTCCCGATCACCCGGCACCGGCCGACCTCCCGGCCTAGCGGTGCCTCCCGGCGGGCCCCGCCACCTGCGGCCCGCCCTCCGGACCCGTCGGCGTCGGTGGCTGACGCCCCGCCGGAGCCCTCCGGCGCTCGGGTGCGATTGACGCCGGTTCCCGGTTTTGCAGTAGAAATGAGGGATGCAGTCCTCCCCCGTTCTTCACCTTTCACGTTCGGGCACAAGCGTTGTCCTCGACACCACCACCAACGGCCTCCCCGCGGTTCTCTACTGGGGCGAGGCCCTCGGAGACATCGCCGACGACCAGCTTGCCGCCCTCGCAGCGGCCCTCCGTCCGCAGCGGGTATCGGGCGGGATCGACATTCCGGCCCGCCTGACCCTCGTTCCGCAGGAGTCCTTCGGCTGGCAGGGAACCGCCGGCTTCACCGGGCACCGCGGCGGGTCCTTCATCTCCGCGGCGTTCACCACCACCGACCTGACGTCCACGGCCCACGACGTGCGGCTCACCGCCGTCGACACCGTCGCGGGCCTGACCCTCGAAGCCGAACTGACGGTGACCGAAGCGGGCCTGTTCCGCCAGCGCCTCGGCGTCGTCAACACCGCCGACATCGCCTACGAGGTCCGCTCCCTGCTGGCCACCTTCCCCCTTCCGGCCAGCGCACAGGAGGTCCTGGACACCACGGGCCGGCACCTGCGCGAGCGCAGCCCCCAGCGGCACGCCCTCACGGCGGGCAGCTACCGCAGGGAGAGCAGGAAGGGCCGCCCCGGCGCCGACGCGACCCTGCTGCTGGGCGCGGGCGAACCGGCCTTCGGGTTCCAGCGCGGCCTGGTCCACGCCGTCCACACCGCCTGGAGCGGGAACCACCAGCTCCTCGTCGAGAAGACGCCGACCGGCGAGGCCTTCCTTGGAGCCGGTGAGCTGCTGCTCCCCGGCGAGATCGTGCTCGCACCCGGGCAGCGCTACGACGCGCCCGAGGCCCTCGGATCCTGGGGCCACGGGCTCAATGAACTCGCCGCCCGCTTCCACCAGGAACTGCGGCTCCGGGACAACCACCCGCGGCGCCCGCGCCCGGTCACGCTGAACACCTGGGAAGCGGTCTACTTCGATCACAACCTCGAGCGCCTGACCCACCTCGCCGACAAGGCCGCCGCCGTCGGCATCGAGCGCTTCGTGCTGGACGACGGCTGGTTCTCGGGCCGCCGGGACGACACCGCCGGGCTCGGTGACTGGTTCGTTGACCCCGCGGTCTGGCCCGAGGGGCTGACCCCGCTGATCGACCACGTCCGGTCGCGCGGGATGGAGTTCGGGCTGTGGTTCGAACCCGAGATGGTCAACCCCGACTCGGACCTGGCGCGCAGCCATCCGGACTGGATTATCCAGGCCGAGGGCCGCCTGCCCGTGCCCGGACGCCAGCAGCAGGTGCTCAACCTGGCAAACCCCGAGGCCTACGACTACATCCTGAAGTCGATCGACGCGGTACTCACCGAAAACGACATTTCCTACGTCAAGTGGGACCACAACCGTGAGGTGCTCGACGGCGCCGACGCCCGCACCGGACACGCGGTCATCCACGAGAACGTCCTGGCGCTGTACCGCCTGCTCGACGAACTGAAACAGCGCCACCCGGGCCTCGAAATTGAAAGCTGCGCCTCGGGCGGGGCCCGCGTTGACCTCGGCATCCTCGCCCGAACCGACCGCATCTGGACGAGTGACTGCATCGATCCCATCGAACGCCTGCCGAACCAGAAGTACACGGGGCTCCTGGTGCCGCCGGAGCTGATGGGCATGCACGTCGGCGGGCCCGTCTCGCACTCCACCGGACGCGCGCACGGCCTGTCCTTCCGCGCCGCCACGGCCGTCTTCGGCCACTTCGGGGTGGAATGGGACATTTCGGACCTCAGCGCCGAGGACACCGCCGCACTGGCGGAGTGGATTGAGGTTCATAAGGCGTGGCGGGACGTGCTCCACACCGGGCACACCGTCTACGCGGACCTTCCGGACCCGGCGATGGACGTGCGCGGCGTCGTCGCCCGCGACGGCTCGTCTGCCCTGTTCGGCTACTCACTGACCGCCTCGAGCGCCAGCTACCCTCCGGGGCGGATCGTCTTTCCCGGGCTCGACCCCGAGGGCTCCTACAGCATCTCGCTCGCCGCGCCCCACCGCGAGCTGCCGGGAAACGGGCAGTCAGCCCTGGCCTGGGTGCAGGCGGCGGCCGAGGGCTCCCCACTGTCGCTCAGCGGGCGCCTGCTGGGCTCGGTGGGCCTTGAAGCGCCGGTGCTGTTCCCAGAGCAGTCGGTCCTGATCGAGCTCAGGCGGGCCGAGGGCTAGGCACTCCGGGAACTGCTCCCGTTCGCCGGGCCCTGCTCCGTCGGGATCGGGGTATGCGCCCGGGCCGGGTGCGTCCCCCGGCTGCATTCCGAGAATGTATCTGCCCGGTGAGCAATGCCGGTCAGTGGGCAAAACGGGTCAGCCCGGTACAACTGCCGGTGATCAAGGCCCGTCAGTGGGCAGAACCGCGCAACCCTGCACAACTGCCCACTGAACACACGCGATCCGTGCGCGAAGCGGCCCGCGGCCGCCAAAGTCACCCTGGGACGTCAGGAACCAGCAGAATGCCGGGGCAGCCGACCCGGCGCAGCGCAGCTCAGGCCGAACCGCGCCACATGACGACGGTCTCGAGCACGCGCGGCGAGCTGGGCAGGCCCATCAGCTGGGCGAGCACAAGTTCGGCGGCGGTAGTGCCGAGGAGCCCTGCCGGCTGGCGCACGGTGGAGAGCTGGGGCCGGCACCGCAGCGCCCAGCTGCTGTCGTCGAAGCCGACAATGCCGACGTCCTCGGGCACCCGCCGCCCGGCCTCCTGCAGCGCGGTCATGGCGCCGGCGGCCACCGCGTCGGAGGCGGCGAACACGCCGTCGATCGACGGGTCGCGGCGGAGCAGCTTCTGCATGCCCTCGAAGCCGGCTGCGTAGGTGTAGAGGGGGTACTCAACGACCAGACGGGGGTCGTACCGCTCCCCCATTGCGGCCCGGAATCCGGCCAGGCGGTCCTGGCCCGAGTCACGGTCCAGGGCGCTGGCGATCATGCCGACACGCTGGCGCCCGGTGCCGAGCAGCCTGCTCGTGATCGCACGTGCCGCCTCGACGTTGTCGATCGCCGCGTACGGCAGGTCGGGGGTGCCGTCGGGATGCCCGACGAAGGCGGCCGGCAGCCCGATGTCGGCGACAGCGGCAGCGATGGGATCCGAGGCGCGGGCCGACACGATGACGGCGCCGTCGATCAGGCCCCCGCGCAGATGGTCGGCGACCCGGTGGCTGTCGCGGTCGGAGTCGATAATGAGGGTCACCAGCTGGTAGTCGGCCTTGGAGAGCGCCTCGTTGGCACCCAGCAGGATCGAGCCGATGTTCGGGTCCTCGAACAGGAGCGAATGCGGCTCGTGGATGATCAGTCCGATCGCCCGGGACTCCTGGGTAACCAGGTTCCGGGCCGCCGTGTTGCGCACGTAGCCCACCTGGGCGATCGCCGCCTCGACGGCCATCCGTGCCTCCGCCGAGACGTATTTTTCCCCGTTGACCACCCGGGAGACGGTGCCCCGGGACAGCCCCGCGGCGTCGGCGACGTCGTTGATCGTGGCGCGCCGTGCTCGCATTCGGGTGAGGGACATATCTGTACTGTAGCCGAGCCTCCGGCTACTCGGAGGCAGCTCAGCCGTTGACAGCCTCCGGGGCCGTTGCTACGCTGTGAACGCTCCCAGAGATTGCAGAGGACTTCGGTTCCGCGGTTTCTGGGAGCGTTCACAGAGCGTTCAAGGCAACGAGGCCCCTCCTCGTCTTGCACGTGCAGAGCAAGCCGAAGGAGCAGGGTTGAACCTGAACAAATATCCAGTCACGGAGCTGTCCGGCAACGGAAAGCTCGTCTACGGCTGCGACTACAACCCCGAGCAGTGGAGCCGTGAGGTCTGGCAGGAAGACGTCCAGCTGATGAAGCAGGCCGGCGTGAACCTCGTGGCCATCAATATCTTCGGCTGGGCAGAGCTCGAAAGCTCGCCCGGGAACTACTCCTTCGAACGCCTCGATGAAATCCTCGACCTGCTCCACGAGCATGGAATCGGCGTCAACCTCGGCACCGGCACTTCCTCCACCCCCGCCTGGCTGACCACCCTTCACCCCGAGATCCTCCCCCAGTCCGCCGATGGCGTCCGGGCCTGGCCCGGCGGACGGCAGGCATGGTGTTCAAGCTCCCCGGTCTACCGCGAGCACGCCCTGCGCCTGGTCGAGCAGGTCTCCCGCCGCTACGGAGCCCACCCCGCCGTCCGGCTCTGGCACGTCTCGAATGAGCTCGGCTGCCACAACGCCCTGTGCTACTGCGACGTCTCCGCGTCCGCTTTCCGCGGCTGGCTCCGCAACCGTTACGAGACCCTTGATGCGCTCAACGCCGCCTGGGGCACCACCTTCTGGTCGCAGCGCTACTCCGGATGGGACCAGGTCCTTCCTCCGCGCACCACCATCTCCGCGTACAACCCCACCCAGGTTCTGGACTTCCACCGCTTCAGCTCCGATGAGCTGCTCGGTTACTACTCGGCCGAGGCGGAGATCCTGCGGCAGCACAGCACCGTGCCGGTCACCACCAACTTCATGATCACGGCCCACATCCGCACCCAGGACTACTGGTCCTGGGCGCCGCACATGGACGTCATCGCCAACGACCACTACCTCGACCACCGGCTCGAGGCACCGACCATCGAACTCGCCTTTGCCGCCGATGCCACGCGCGGACTCGCCCAGGGCTCGCCCTGGCTGCTGATGGAACACTCCACCTCGGCCGTGAACTGGCAGCCGCGCAACATCGCCAAGGCACCCGGGGAAATGATCCGGAACTCCCTCGCCCACCTTGCCCGCGGGGCCGACGGCCTGTGCTTCTTCCAGTGGCGCGCCTCCGTCCAGGGCAGCGAGAAGTTCCACTCCGCGATGCTCCCCCACGCCGGCACCGACTCGCGGGTCTGGAAGGAAGTCGTCGAACTGGGCGGCATCCTCGAACGCCTCACCGAGGTTGGCGGCAGCACCGTGACCGCCGAGGCCGCCCTGGTCTTCAGCTGGGAGGCCTGGTGGGCCTACGACCGTGAGTCCCACCCGTCCTCGGATATTGCCTACCTCGACCAGGTCCACGCCGCCTACAAGGCCCTGTGGGAGGCAGGCATCACCGTCGACATCGTCGCACCCGGCGCCGACCTCTCCGCCTACAAGCTCGCCGTCGTGCCCGGCCTGTACCTGGTGCGGGACAGCGACGCCGCGGCGCTGGCCGACTACGTTGCCGGCGGCGGCCACGCGCTCGTGACCTTCTTCAGCGGCATCGTCGACGAAAACGAGAAGGTCCGCACCGGCGGCTACCCCGGGGCGTACCGCGAACTGCTCGGCATCCGCACCGAGGAATTCCTCCCCCTGGCCCCCGGCGACACACCGCCCCTGGACAACGGCACCGCGGCGTCGCTGTGGAGCGAAGCGCTGCGCCTCGAAGGGGCCGAGGCAATGGTTTCCTTCACCGGCGGCCACCTCGCCGGCACCGCCGCCGTCACCCGCAACCGGCACGGCGCCGGCACCGCCTGGTACCTCGGAACCGCGCTCGAGCCGGCGGCGCTGCGCGAAACCCTCACCCAGGCCGCCGCCGGTGCCGGGATCACCGTCGCGTCCACCCCCGAGGGCCTGGAGACGGTCGTCCGCTCCAACGGGGACCGGAGCTACGTCTTTTTGATCAACCACTCGCACGAAGAACACAAACACGCAATCCAGGGCCAGGAACTGGTTGTCGGTGAGGAAGTTGCCGACGTCGTCGTGGTCCCCGCAGGCGCCGTACGGGTTGTCCGCACCTCCACCCCCGCCCACCCAACCAATGGCCTCCCCACGGGCTCAAAGGATGTTGAAAGTGACTAGTTCAAGCATTTCTCCGGCGCTGGCCAAGGGGGCGCAGAAACCCCGGAGAACCAAGACCTTCGCGGCCCAGCGCCGCGCCGTTCTCCTCTTCATCGCGCCGTTCGCCGTCCTGTTCCTGGCGTTCTATGCCATCCCGATCGTGTTCGCCGTGGTGCAGTCGCTCCTGACGGTGGAGCGGGAGGGCACCTTCGGGGCACCGCAGGAGGTCTTCGGCGGTTTCGTCCAGTACCAGCAGGTGTTCCAGAACACCGAGTTCTGGCGGTCCGTGGGACGGGTGGTCCTCTTCGGCGTCGTCCAGGTTCCGATCATGCTCGGCCTGGCACTGCTGTTCGCCCTGCTGCTGGACTCCCCGCTGCTGAAGGGCAAGAAGTTCTTCCGCCTCGCGTTCTTCGCCCCCTATGCCGTTCCCGGCGTCATCGCCGCGATCATGTGGGGCTTCCTCTACTCGCCGACGCTCTCTCCGTTCGGGCTGATCACCTCGGAGGTCAACGTCCTCTCCGCGGAGCTCGTGCTGTGGGCCATCGCCAACGTCGTCACGTGGGTGTACGTGGGCTACAACATGCTGATCATCTACTCCTCGCTGCTGGCCATCCCCACCGAAATCTATGAGGCGGCAAAGCTCGACGGCGCCAGCAACATCCAGATCGCCTGGCGCATCAAGATCCCCCTGGTCGTTCCGGCCATCATCCTCACCGGGGTGTTCTCGATCATCGGTACGCTCCAGCTTCTCGCCGAACCGCAGACGCTTCGCAGCTTCAGCTCGGCCATCAGCAGCACCTTCACCCCGAACCTCGCGGTGTACACCACGGCGTCGGTTCCCAACTACCACCTTGCCGCAGCGTTCTCCGTAGTGCTGGCCCTGGCAACGTTTATCCTCTCCTTCGTCTTCCTCAAGGCAACCCAGCGGAAGGTCAGCCAGTGAGCGCAGCAGCAGCGGCCCCAGTTTCCACCCGAAAGTCAATGCGCAGGGGAGACAGCCCGCGCGGGCCCCGGCACAGCATCATGTCCCGTACCGGGGCGATGCTCATCATGGGCGTCTTCACCCTGTACTTCCTCACCCCCATCTGGTGGCTGCTGGTCTCCTCGACCAAGACCGGCGGCCAGATCACCGGCACGGCGCCGCTGTGGTTCACCATGGAGTCGATCCCGACGTTCTTCAGCAACATCGGCAGGCTCTTCACCTACAGCGACGGCGTGTTCGGGCGTTGGCTGCTCAACAGCGCAATCTACGCCGGTCTGGGCGCGCTCCTTGGCACCATCATCGCCGCCATGTGCGGCTACGCCCTGGCAAAGTACGAGTTCAAGGGCCGCGAGGCCATTTTCAACATCGTGCTCAGCGGTGTGCTGGTGCCGGCCACGGCCCTGGCCCTGCCCCTGTTCCTGATCTTCAGCGAGGTCAAGCTCACCAACACTCTGTGGGCCGTGTTCCTCCCCAGCCTGGTCAGCCCGTTCGGCGTGTACCTCGCCCGCATCTACGCGGCGGCCAGCGTCCCCGGCGAACTGCTCGAGGCCGCCCGGCTCGATGGCTCCGGGGAGATCCGGACGTTCTTCACCGTGTCCACGCGCCTGATGGCGCCGGCCCTGGTGACGATCTTCCTGTTCCAGTTCGTCGCGATCTGGAACAACTTCTTCCTGCCCCTGATCATGCTCCGCGACCAGACCCTGTTCCCGGTGACCCTGGGCCTCTACGCGTGGAACAGCCAGATCAGCCAGATTCCCGAGCTGAGGGTCCTCGTGATTGTTGGTGCCCTCGTCTCGATCGTCCCGCTCATTGCAGCGTTCCTTGCGCTCCAGCGTTTCTGGAGCAGCGGGCTGGGTGCCGGAAGCGTCAAGTAGCTTCCAGCGCCAACACCTCCACCAACCCGCCCCGCGGCAACCGCCGCGTGGCAACCCCACCGATAGGAAAAGAAAATGCGCGCGCATTACGGAAAAGCCACCGCCGCCTTTGCCATGGTCTCAGCGCTCACCCTCGCCGGCTGCGCAGGCGGCGGCGGCGACTCCACGGCCGGCGGTGAAGGCGGCAGTTCGTGCGAGCCGTCGTCCGGTCCCGTCGACCTGACCTTCACCACCTGGGTTCCGGGCATGGACAAGGTTGTCGACCTGTGGAACGAGGAAAACCCCGACATTCAGGTCAAGGTGCAGACCGGGCCCAACGGCAACTCGGGCACGTACCAGAACTTCTTTAACCAGCTGCAGGCCGGCAACGCGCCGGACCTCGGCCAGATCGAGTACGACGCCCTGCCGAACTTCCGCGTCCAGGACGGCCTCGAGAACATCGCGGCCTGCGAGAACGTCTCCGACGCCGAGGACCAGTTCGTTGACTGGACCTGGGGCCAGGTGACCTTCGGCGAGGACGACGCCGTCTACGCGGTGCCCCAGGACAGCGGCCCGATGGCCATGTTCTACCGCAAGGACCTGTTCGAGCAGGCCGGCATCGAGGTTCCCACCACCTGGGAGGAATACGCCGCCGCAGCGGAGGAGATCAAGGCCCAGGGCTCCTACATCACCAACTTCCCCCGCGGTGACGTGAACTGGTTCGCCGGCAATGTGTGGCAGGCCGGCGGTCAGTGGTTCTCCAACGACGACGAGGGCTGGGATGTGAACCTCACCGGTGAGGAGTCCGAGCAGGTCGCCAACTACTGGCAGGACCTGCTCGAGAAGGACCAGGTCTCGACCCTGCCCTCCTTCTCGGATGAATGGAACGCCTCCTTCAACGAGGGCGACCAGTGGACCTGGATCTCCGCGGTCTGGGGTGCCTCAACCTTGGCAACCGGCGCCCCCGACACCTCGGGCAAGTGGGCCGTGGCCCCCATGCCGCAGTGGGAAGACGGCGGAACGGCCGCAGGCAACTGGGGCGGTTCCTCCACGGCGGTCCTGAAGGGCTCCGACCACCCGTACGAGGCGGCGCAGTTCGCCCTGTGGCTCAACACCGACCCCGAGGCCCTGGCCCTGGCGAACGAACTCGGCGGGCTCTACCCGGCCGCGAAGTCGGCCACGGACCTGGAGGCCTTCAGCGGCGGCGTTGAGTACTTCGGCGGACAGAAGATCTACGATGTGTTCGCAGAGGCCTCCTCGAACGTCGACCCCAACTTCACCTGGGGCCCGACGATGACCCAGACCTACACCGACGTCTCGGACGGTTTCGGCAAGGCCATCGGCGGCGAAGGCACCCTCATGGACGCCCTCACCGCCGGTGAGGAAGCGACCGTCGAGTCCCTGAAGTCGCAGTCCATCCCCGTCAAGGAGTAACGACCGGCCGCCCCGCGGCCAGCTCGACAGGGAGGCCCCGTCCCGGGGCCTCCCGCCTCCCGGATCACCACCTCCGCCGCACCGGCCGGGGTGGTGATCTGTTTTGCACGCAGTATCCCTGCCGAAACCTTCTCCCGCGGCCCTGCCTTAACGGAAGCACCTCCCCTAAACTGACCCTTGTGGTGACGCGCCGCGATTTTCTTTTGGGGGCCGGCCAGTGTGCGCTGCTGACAGCCGTTATTGGATGCGGACCTCCGGGAGGAAGCGTGCAGAATCAGGACAATCCGGCGCTGCTTTCGGCGCGGCCCGACCCGGACGCGCGGCACGACCGGACGATGAAGGGGGTCCATCCCCTGGGGCTTGAGCCACGGCGGGATCCCCTCGTGTACGTGCCCGAAGGTCTGCGGCCCGACCGGCCCGCTCCGCTGCTTCTTGCCCTGCATGGCGCGGGGGGTGACGCCGCCGGCGGGCTGGCCCTGCTGCGCCGCATCGCGGACCAGTACAACATCGTGGTCCTCTCCCCCGCCTCCCGGGGCTCGACCTGGGACGCCATCCGGGAGAGCTACGGGCCCGACGTCGGAGTCATCAACCGGTCCCTGCAGGAGGTCTTCGACCTGGTCGCCATCGATCCGTCGATGGTCGGGATCGGCGGCTTTTCCGACGGCGCCTCCTACGCCCTGGGACTGGGCCTGGCCAACGGCGGCCTGTTCCGGCGCATCGTCGCCTTCTCCCCCGGCTTCATCCCGCCGGCCCCGCGCAGCGGCGAACCGGCGATGTTCATCTCGCACGGCACGGGCGATACGGTGCTTCCGATCTCCTCGACGAGCCGCCGGGTCGTCCCCGCGCTCGAGCGGGAGGGCTACGAGGTGGTGTACCGCGAGTTCGACGGGCCCCACACCGTCCCGGCAGGCGTCGCTGAGGAAGCCGCCTCCTGGCTGAACTGGCACCAGCGCGTCTAGTGGGATCAGGGGCCTCATTACGTTCCACTGCGGCAGGGAGGAGAAGGCCATGAGCGGGGATCAGCGGCTCGAAGCTGTCGTTTCCGGTGAGGTGCAGGCGGTGGGCTTCCGCTACTGGACCCGGCTGCAGGCGGAGCAGCTCGGCCTCGTCGGCACCGCGGTGAACCGCGACGACGGCTCCGTGGACATTGTCGCCGAAGGACCGGAACCGGCGCTCCAGGAGCTGCTGCGCCGGCTGCGCTCGGGGAGCACCCCGGGCCGGGTGAGCGGCGTCGAGGCGGTGCTCACCGCCGCCTCCGGGGGACTGACCGGATTCCGCGGATACTGACCCGGCGCCGGAGGGCGATCAGGGCTGTGCGGTGTCCTCCTCCACGAGAACGGCATTGAGCGCAACGGCTGTGCGGTAGGCGTCCCCGGCGGCCGACATCAGCTGGGCAGCGGGATCGGTGACGTTGCCCACCGCCCACACCCCTGCCACGCTGGTGCGGCCCACCCCGTCGACGGCCACACAGCCGTCCGCGCGCAGCGTCCAGCCGAAGGCGCCGGTCAGCGCGGCATCCACCCGCGCCTCCGGTTCGCAGAAGAGCCCGTCGCAGGCCACGGCGGCCCCGGAGTCCAGCTCCACCGAGACCAGTCCCTGCGCCCCGCCGGCGAGGGCCTTCACCTTCCCTTCGATCACCGGAACCCCGCGCTCCTTGAGCTGCAGCCGGTCCTCCTCGGCGAGCCCTTCGAGGGTGTGAGTGAAAAACGCTACGTGCGGTGACCACTGGCGCAGCAGGAGTGCCTGATGCACCGAGGATTCGGTGGTCCCAAGGACGCCCAGACGGCGGTCGCGGACCTCCCAGCCGTGGCAGTAGGGGCACTGGAACAGTCCCCTGCCCCATGCCTCGTCGGCGCCCTCAAGGTCGGGCAGGACATCCTGCAGCCCGGTGGCAGCGATCACGTGGCGGGCCTCGAGCATCCGCCCGCACTCAAGCTCGATCCGCCAGCCGGTGTCCGTGCGCACCGCGGCCACTCCCGCGCCGTCGACCAGTTGCACGCCGTAGGTGGCTGCCTCTCGGCGGGCCATCGCCACGAGTTCGAGCGGCGGGGCGCCGTCCCGGGTGAGGAACCCATGGGCGGCTTCGGCTGCGGCATTGCGGGGACCGCGGGCGTTCACGACGGCGACGCCGCGCCGTGCCCGGCCCAGGACAAGCGCGGCGCTCAACCCGGCAAGCCCGCCACCGAGAATGACGACGTCGTGCGAGGAAATTGTAGGCATCCTCCATGTCTACCGGAGGGCCGGACAAAAGGCAGCCGGCTTATGATCCGCCCGGGCCCCCGGAAATTCCGCTTGACTCGCCCAGGGCAGCGGGCCGGTGCAGCGCCCGCACCAGGGACAGGAAGCGCTGGTTCTCCGCCAGGTCATCAAGCAGCACGGCCCGGCCCCCGGCGTCGGCCAGCGGGATGCGCCAGTTGGGGTATTCGTTGCTGGTTCCCGGCTGGTTCTGCGTGCGGCGTTCCCCGACAGCATCGGCGAGCGCCACGCCGAGCAGTGCCGACGGCGACTGCGCGATGAACGCATGGAGCGCCTCGACCGTTTCCTGGACCGATGCCTCCCCGCGGGGCAGCAGCCCCCGCTCGCGGAGCATGGCCAGGAAACTCTCCTGGACCGCCGAATCCGCTGCACGCTCCTCCTCGACGGGACGGCTGAGCAGCCCGAGGGACTCGCGCAGCACAACGTGCTCACCGACCAGGTAGCCGGCCGACGGCGGGAGGTCGTGGGTGGTCACGGTGGTAAGGCAGGCCCTGCGGTACTCCTCGGGGGGCCGCGGCCCGCTGCCGGTCTGCTCGAACCACAGGATGGAGGTGCCGAAGATGCCGCGCTCGGCCAGGTACTCCTGGACGCCGGGTTCAAACACGCCGAGGTCCTCGCCGACAACGAGCGCCCCCGCCCGCTCCGCCTCCAGTGCGAGGATCCCGATCAGGGCCTCGTGGTCGTAGTACACGTAGGCGCCACCGCCGGGCGCGGCGCCGGCCGGGATCCACCACAGGCGGAACAGGCCGAGAATGTGGTCGACGCGGATCCCTCCGGCATGTCGGAGGATATTGCGCAGCATGTCGCGGAACGCCGTGTACCCGGATTCGGCCAGCCGCTCGGGGTGCCACGGCGGCTGGCTCCAGTCCTGCCCGTGCTGGTTGAACATGTCCGGCGGCGCACCGACGCTGATCCCCTGGGCCAGCACGTCCCGCAGCGCCCACGCATCGGCGCCGCTTGGGTGCACCCCGACGGCGAGGTCGTGAACAATCCCGATTTCCATCCCCGCATCGGTGGCCTCCAGCTGGGCCTCCTGCAGCTGCTCATCACACAGCCATTGGAGCCACTCGTGGAACTCCACCCGCGCTGCCAGCCGCTCGCGGGCCCGGCGGGCCGCCGGGGAACCCGGCCGGCCCGCGTCCTCCCACTCGGGTGACCCGGGTTCCAGGGTTTCGGCCAGGGCGGACCAGAGCGCGAAGTCGTCGAGCCCCTGGCCCTGCCCGGCACAGTAGTCTTCGAAGTCGGACTGCCGCTGGGCGGGCCGTTCCACCGCAAAGATCAGTTCGAGCGCCGTGAGCTTTGCCGCGAAGGACGCGTCGCGGTCCAGCAGGTCCGTGGTGGTGTTAGCGGCTTGGAATCCGGCCGCGAGCCCGTCCACGGTCCGGCGCGATTCCGCGTCCAGCCGCGCGTATTCGGGGATGGCCTCGATGCGCAGGTACATCGGGTGGAAGAACCGCCGGGTTGTCGGCAGGTAGGGCGAGGGTTCGACCGGCGGTTGGGGCTCGGCGGCGTGCAGCGGGTTGACCAACACGAAGCCGGCGCCCTGTTCGGCGGCCACCCCGGCGAGCTGGCCCAGGTCCGCCAGATCGCCGATCCCCCAGGAGGTCGAGGACCGAACGGAGTACAGCTGCGCCATCAGGCCCCAGTTCCGAGAGTTCAGCAGCGCGGTGGTTCTCGACAACCGGTCAGGGGTGACCACCAGCGTGCAGCTTGCGGTGCGTTCGCCGGCGCGGGCGTGGAGGGTGTGCCAGCCGAGCGGCAGCGAGTGTGGGAGGGTGGCATTGACCCGCTCTATGGGAATGCCGTCGAGGGTGCGGAAGCCGGCCGGGCCCCCGTCAACGCTCCCGGTGTAGCGGAGCCCGTCCTCGGCGTCGACCCACACCTCGACGTCGGCGCCGGCCGGGATGGAGAGGGGGACAGGCTCCACGGCGCTGGCACGGACGACGACGACCGGCGGCAGGAGGCTGCGCCAGGGGGCGTCCTCAGCCTCGGCGAGCGAGGCGTCGACCGCCTCGGGGGTGTCAGCAGCGACGCCAAGCGCGGCAAGGACCGCCACGAGGGTTTCGGGCCGGACCTGCTGGAGCGACCCGTCCCAGCCCTGGAACGTGGCTCCCACCCGGTGCGCCTCGGCCAGCCGCTGCAGTGGGGTGGGTGAATGCAGGGGGACCGTTTCGGATGGACTCATTGTCCCAATGTAGGCGGGCGGACCCGGACCGCTCCACCCGACACAGGAGTTTCATCAGCCGACTTAGCATTTTCCCATACACTTCCCTAGTGACCATTTTTGAGCTACACAGCGAGACTCGACTCAAGCGCACCGTAACCGGGCGGCTCCTCTTTTTCTTCATCCTGGGGGACATCCTCGGCGCCGGCGTGTATGCCCTCGTGGGCGTGATCTCGAAAGAGGTTGGAGGAGCCCTCTGGGTGCCGCTGATGGCTGCACTGGGACTTGCACTGCTCACGGCAGGCTCCTATGCGGAGCTTGTGACCAAGTATCCCCGTGCCGGCGGAGCGGCAGTATTCGCCGAGCGGGCTTTCCGCCGGCCGCTCATCTCCTATCTGGTCGGATTCTGCATGCTCGCGGCGGGGGTGACGAGCGCGGCCGGCCTTGCCCTGGCGTTCACCGGGGACTACCTCGCCGCCTTCGTGGATGTCCCCGCAACTCCGGCCGCCCTCGTGTTCCTCGCGCTCCTGGGGCTACTTAACGCCCGCGGGATTCGGGAATCGGTGAAGAGCAACCTCGTCATGACCGTCATTGAGGTGTCCGGACTCCTCCTGGTGATCGGCCTGGTGGCGTTCTACGTCCTGACCGGCGGCGGCGATGTCTCCCGCGTGAGCGAGTTCACCCCGGGCGTCAATCCGGCCGCGGCAGTGCTCGGAGCCTCACTCATTGCGTACTACTCATTCGTCGGGTTCGAGGTGTCGGCCAATGTGGCCGAGGAGGTGCGCGGGATCAGCCGGGTGTATCCGCGGGCGCTCTTCGGCGCCCTGCTCACCGCCGGGGTCGTCTACCTCCTGATCGGCCTTGCGGCCTCCGCCGCCTTACCGGCGAAGGCCCTCGCGGGGTCCTCCTCGCCCCTGCTCGACGTCGTCGCCGCCACCGGGGCGGGCATCCCGCCATGGCTCTTCGGCCTCGTGGCGCTTGTCGCGGTCACCAACGGCGCGCTGCTCGCCCTTGTCATGGCCAGCCGCCTCACCTACGGAATGGCCGGACAGGGCCTGCTTCCTGCCGCGCTGGGACGGATCCTGCCGAACCGGCGGACCCCCTGGGTGGCGATCGTCGTCACCACGGGTGCCGCCATGGTGCTCACGCTCACGGGAGATCTTGCCTCCCTTGCCGAGACGGTGGTGCTGCTGCTCCTGTTCGTCTTCCTCTCCACCAATATCGCCGTCCTGGTGCTCAAACGCGATCGGGTGGAGCACGCCCATTTCAGCATCCCGGCCCTCATCCCCTACCTCGCCATCGGCTCCTGCGTCCTGCTGCTGAGCCAGCAGGACGGCGCGATCTGGCTGCGCGCGGCCATTCTGCTGGCGGTCGGGCTGGTGCTGTACGCCGCCGGGCGCTTCGTGGGGAGCCGCCGCAACCTCCCCGCCTGACGGCCCGGGTAAATGCGGCCGGGGCCGGCCGGACCGCATCCCTACCCGACGGTAACTTGTCGGCCCAGGTCCTTGCTAAGTTACTGCCCAGTAGTTTACAAATGTAACTTGAATCACATCGGTTCACCGTGTACGCCTCCAGCCCTCCTGGTTTGGGGCGTGCACGTACTGCTCAATGACGAGCGCACCCGGCACGCGATCCATCCGTCCGCGCCTCGTCATCGGCTCTCCCGATTCGAGAACGGACTTGTCGCACATGCTCAGATCCATCGCGCCCACCTCCCACCACCGCCTGCACGCGGTGGTGACGGTCTTCCTTTCCCTGCTCCTCGTGGCACTTCTCGCCTTCTTTGCCCTCTTCACCGGCAAGGTGGCCAACGGGGCCGGTCAGCTTTCCGAGGGGGCGGGGCGGGCCAACGACGGCTCGGCCGCACTCAGTGCCGGGGCAGCATCGGCGCGTGACGGATCAAAAAAACTGGCCGAGGGAACGGCATCCCTCGACAAGGGCACCGGCGAGCTCTCCAGCGGGCTGAAGAAGGCCGGAACCGGGGCAGCGTCCCTGTCGACCGGCGCCGCCGACCTCAACGAGGGAGCCGGCTCACTGAGCGCGGGCGCTGGTGCTGCGGCAACCGGAGCGGCCGAGCTGCACGCAGGCACGGCCCGGCTGACCGTCGGCGCGCAGAAGCTTGCCGACGGCACCGCCCAGGCCCAGGCCGGCGCGCAGCGGGCAGCCGACGGCGCCTCGCGGCTCGCCGCCGGCGCCGGCCAGCTGGCGGCGGGAACGCGTGCTGCCCTCGAGGGCTCCGCGGCCCTTGGCACGGGGGTCTCGGACATTATGGCCGAGACCGAGGTCTCGATCCCCGACGCCGCCCTGCTGGCCGAGGGGGCCGCCAAGACGGCGGCCGGAGCTGCGGCCCTGCGTGACGGCGCCGTCGAGCTCGACGCCGGTGTGGACCGGCTCAACGCCGGTACGATTCAGGCCCGGGACGGATCGGCCCAGCTGGCCGCGGGCACCCATGACCTCGTGGCCTTCGCGGAGGCCAATCCTCTCGTCCCCGTCGGCGCCCTGCTTGAGAAGCTGAAGACACTCGATGCCGGCGCAGGCGGCCTCAACGCGGGCCTGGTCGAACTCAGCACCGGGAGCGGCAACCTCGCGCTGGCCACCGAGCACAAAGTGGTCCCGGGCACCCAGGCCCTGGCCAACGGCACGGTCCTGGTCCACGAGGGCACCCTGAAGTCGCAGGCCAAGCTGAACCGGCTCTACACCGAGGGGCTGACCCCGCTCAAGGCCGGAACGGACAAGCTCACGGCCGGCATGCAGCAGCTCGACGCCGGTTTCCAGGGATCACCGGACCAGCCCGGACTGCTCAGCGGAGCGGGCCAGCTCGCCGCAGGCACCACCGCGCTCAACGGCGGACTGATGCAGCTGAATGCCGGATACCAGGGAACCGCCGTCGAACCCGGGCTCCTCGCCGGGGCCGGCCGGCTCAACGAGGGTGCGGCCGCATTGAGCGGCGGCAATGCCCGCCTGGCGGAGGGCGCCCTCAAGCTCGCCGAGGGATCGACGCAGCTCGCCTCGGGAACCAGCAGCCTGAAGGACGGCATGGGCAAGCTCACCGAGGGAGCCGCACGCCTCGACACCGGCGCCGGCGACCTCAATGCGGGTGCGGCTCAACTGGCCGACGGCAACGCCAAACTCGCCGACGGCGCCGCCCAGTTGGCCGAAGGCAACGGGAAGCTCGCCGAAGGGACCGAAAGGATGTCCGCCTCCACCTCGGCGATGACTCCGGCGTCCGTCGCCACCTCGCCCGGGATCCTTGCCGTGGCCCTGCCGCTGCTGATCCTGGCCGCCCTGGTGGCCATGATGCTCGCATCCCGTCCGCGCCGCTCCCACTAGGTCCGGCGGGAAAGCCTCCAAAGCCCGGCGGGGAAGGGACCGCGAGTGTCCCTCCCCGCCGATCGGCGTTCGGCACCAACAGCTCCGAAAGTCCATAGTTTAGGCAGTCCGCATCTCAGGAAATCCGAACCCGTGCCCGTCCCGTGCCGCTGACAAGGCGGCGGCACGGCCGGTTCCGGCGTCGAATCCCTTCCTCAGGCCGCCCAGGAATGCGGTGCGGGGCGGCGCCTCCCCGGCAGGGCATTGTTCAGCCTCCACTGGTGGATCCAGTCAGGCAGCACCAGGTCGGCCGGCGGACGCCCGAACTCCTTGAGGATCTCCTCGTTCTCGACCGGCCCGTCCGCGGACACCAGCCGGGTGGCGATGAAGGCCCGGGCATAGATTTCGCCGTCTGCCACCATGCGCTGCTCGAAGTAGACGGCGCGGTCGTCAAGGCCGATGATCCTCGTCTCGATCGAGTACCGCTGGCCCAGCCGGAGCGACTTGCGGAAGCTGATGGTCTCCCCCGCCGCCACCGGACTCCAGCCCCTGCGCCGCATCCTCGACCAGACCCCGCTGCGGACCATGAGGTCGAAGCGGCCGAGGTCCATGAGGGAGAAGTACATGCCGTTGTTGACATGCATGGCAATGTCAATGTCCGTCGGCAGGACGCGCAGCGGAAGGGAGGACCGCCCCCAGACATCCAGTGCGGGCCGGCGGCGTGAGGTCAGGAGCAGGAGGAGGGTGCGCAGGAGTAAGTGCATCGGGTCATATTACTAGCCGGTAACATCGAGTGTCACGGGCCCGGCGGAGGAACCCTCCGGGTCCGGCCGGCCCCGGGGAGACGGAACAAACCGCCGCCTCCATCAGTTGCGCCAGAGTCGACCCCGTCCATCCCAGGGAGCCCGTCCATGACCACCAGTACCCAGATCCAGCTGATTGCGCGGCCGGTGGGAACCCCCACCCCCGACGATTTCCGCGTCGTCACCGAGGAACTGCCCGCCCTCGCGGACGGTGAGGTACGGGTCGGCAATGAATTCATTTCCGTCGACCCGTACATGCGGGGCCGGATGAATGACACCCCCTCCTACATCCCGCCCTTCCGGCTCGGAGCGGTGATGACCGGCGGCGCGGTGGGGCGGGTCATCGAGTCGGCCGCGGATTCGCTTCCGGTGGGCACGCCCGTCCTTTCCTTCCTCGGGTGGCGCGACATCGCCCAGGGCCCGGCCGACCAGTTCACTCCCCTGCCCGAGACCGACCTCCCTCTTTCCGCGTACCTTGGCGCAGCGGGCATGACCGGCCTGACGGCCTATGCCGGCCTGCTGCGCATCGCCGGGCTGCGGACCGGAGAGACGGTGTTCATCTCCGGGGCCGCGGGGGCCGTCGGGTCCGTCGCCGGGCAGCTTGCCCGCCTCCTGGGCGCCTCGAAAGTCATCGGATCGGCAGGGTCGGCGGAGAAAGTGGCCCTGCTCAAGGACAGGTACGGATTCGACGAGGCGTTCAATTACCGGGACGGAGCCGTCGTTGACCAACTCCGCGCCGCGGCCGCCGATGGCATCGACGTGTACTTCGACAATGTAGGCGGGGAGCACCTGGAGGCGGCCCTCGACGTTCTCAACCGCGGGGGTCGGGCCGCCCTGTGCGGAGCCATCTCCGCCTACAACACGGAGGGTGAGCCGACGGGGCCGCGCAACATGGGGAACATCGTGACCCGGACCCTCCGCCTCGAGGGGTTCCTCGTGGGGCAGCATTCGGACCTCCAGCCCGAATTCGCGCAGCGGATGGCCGCCTGGCTCAGCGATGGAAGCGTCGTCTTCGATGAGACCGTCGTCGATGGCATTGAGAACTCGGTCCAGGCCTTCCTAGGCATGATGAAAGGCGCCAACACGGGCAAGATGGTGGTGCGGGTCTAGCCGACCTCAGGGCCACAGCCGGTCGGTCCGCCAGGAATCCCCGGTGCGGGTGTAGCGGAGCCGGGTGTGGCGCCGTTCGGGGTCCGCCTGCCAGAACTCGACAACTGCCGGTTCCACGGTGAACACCGCCCAGGTCTCCGATCCCAGCTCGGGCCGGGCCTCAAGCTGCGCCAGCTGCCTCCCGACGGCGGCCTCGACCGCATCGGGCGTCTCGAGGACCTGACTTTGCCGTCCGGCAAGCACCAGTGCCCGGGCCGAGGGGTGCCGACGCTGGAAATCCTTATCGTTTTCCTCGGGGCCGGCGACTCGAACGGCTCCCCGCACCCGGACCTGCCGCCCCAGCCCGGGCCAGAAGAAGGTCAGCGCCGCCGAGGGATTGGCGGCGAGCTGGCGGCCTTTGGGGCTGTCGGTGCTTGAGGCGACCGACCACCCCGAAGCGTCGACGTCCTTGAGGATCACGATCCGCGCGTCCGGGAGACCATCCTCGCCGACGGTGGCAAGGTTGACGGCGTGCGGGGCAAGAACCCCCGACCGGACGGCGGCCTCGAGCCACTCAAGGAAGAGCGGCAGGGGTGACGCCGGTGCCGACGCTGGCTCGAAGGACGGCATGTCCTGCGGGAAGACAGGAGCGGTGCGCAGGAGGTCGGCAGCGGGGGTCAGGTCGGTCATGCGGCCAGCCTAGCGGCACCGGCGGCACCCGGGGGAGGAGTTCACCGAGCGTGAGCCGGCGTGCCAATCCTCCCGCTCCGTCGCTAGAGTCGAACCATGACCCCGGAGGAGAACCAGTACGTCGGCCCGAGGGACGTGACCCGCTGGGTCACCCCGGCGGGCAGGTGGCTCGTGCGCATGATCTCACCGCTGGTGCGCTGGGTCGGACCGCACTGGGCCCTGCTGCTTATTCTGGTCATCGGTGGCGGCCTGGCCGCCGCCCTGACTGCGGCCTCCTCGGAGGTGTACGAGTCCGTCGTGGAGTCCGACGGTGTGGCGGCCCTCGATCAGCCGGCCCTTGACCTTGCACTGTCGCTCCGCGAGCCCTGGCTCGATACGTTCATCACCGGCTATACGCACATCGGCGGCCCGGTCGGCATGCCGATCCTCACGGTGGCGGTCATGACGCTGCTGGCGCTGCGCCGCCGGTCCTGGACCCCGGTCATCATCATCGCCGCAGCGGCCTTCGGGTCGCTGTTGATGACCATCGCTGGCAAGGAAGCCGTGGGCCGGCTCCGGCCACCCCTGGACGCGGCGGTCCCGCCCTTCGAAAGCTCCCCGTCCTTCCCCAGCGGACACTCCCTCAATGCCATCGTCATTGCCGGGGTGGTGGCCTACCTCCTCGTCCTGCGCCGGTCGCGAAGACGGCGCGCCCCCGTCCTGACCGTCGCTGCGGCCATCCTCTTCGCCGTCACCATGGGTCTGAGCCGCGTCTACCTCGGCCATCACTGGCTCACCGACGTTATCGTTGCCTGGACCCTCGGCCTGGCCTGGCTCGCCGTGGTGATCACCATGCACCGGCTGCTGCTGACGGTACGCCGCCGCCGGGTACCGGCAGAGCCGTGACCGGCCCTGCCGGCTCCCTCTTTCCACGGGAGCGCAAGGAAGTCGCGCCCGGGGCGGTGCACGTCCCGGACTGGCTCACGCTCGAGCAGCAGCAGGAGCTCGTGGCAGCCTGCCGCGGCTGGGCGGCGGGTCCGGTCCCAATGCGTGCGGCACGGATGCCCAACGGCGGTGCCATGTCGGTTCGGACGGTGTGCCTCGGCTGGCACTGGCAGCCCTACCGGTACAGCCGGACCGCCGACGACGCCGGGGGCGGCCGGGTCGCTCCATTCCCGGATGCCCTCGGCGTGCTGGGGCGGGCGGCGCTCGACGCCGCGTACGGCACGGGCAGCGGGGACGCCTACTCCCCTGACGCCGCGCTCATTAACTTCTATGACGCGGCGGCAAAGATGGGAATGCATCAGGACAGGGATGAGCGCTCCGACGCCCCCGTGGTGTCCCTCAGCCTGGGCGACGAATGCGTCTTCCGTTTTGGCAACAGCGAGAACCGGAACCGGCCCTGGCAGGACCTGGTGCTCGCGTCGGGCGACCTGTTCGTCTTCGGCGGACCGTCACGGTTCGCCTACCACGGGGTGATGGGGACCCGCGCCGGCACTGCCGATCCGCGCCTCGGACTCAGCGGGCGGCTGAACATCACGCTGCGGGCCACGGGACTTCAGCAGCGCTGACGGAGCGGGAAGGATTCCTGCGCAGTCACTGGTGCCGGGGAGTTACCGCCGGCCCTCCTGCGCCGCTGACTTGGCGGCAGAAATAACCTTGAAACGGCGGCGCTGCCTCGGCGGAAGCAGTGCGAGGTAGTGGGGGTTCGCCCGAAGGAACTCCTGAGCCTCGGGACAGTACGGCGTGATGGCCAGGCGGCGCCGGTGGGCGTTGAGCAGGACCGACTGCATGAGGAAGGGCTCAAGGCCCAGCTTGCGGAAACGCGGGTCGACCACCGCGTGCAGCAGCAGGACGTCGCCGCCCCTCATCTCATACTGGACGTAGCCGGCCATCACCCCGTTGCGGTAGAGCTCGAACCGGGAGAACAGCACATTGTCCCGGAAGACCTCCCGCATCCCTGCGGGCTCGGCCTGCGCCTCGACGGCGGACTCCCTCCGCTGCAGTTCCTCGACGAGCTCCTCGTACCGGTCCCGCGTCTCCATGGTCGGGTAATCGCAGTCGAGGAGCTGGTAGATCCGGTTGCACAGCGCACGAAGCTGCCGCGTGGGGACTTCGGAAAGATCGGCGGGGTACTCCGCGTCGTCCACCTGACGCGTGGCGCCGAGCGCGAGCCTGGAAATCCGCGGAAGCGACCCGGGGTCCGAGACAGCCGGACGGGTGCTGCCGGGGTGGTCCAGTACTTGGGCGTTTTCATCCATGGTTCTGCTCCACTGTGGTGGTTCCATGGCCTCCTGCTTGACCAGTCCGTGCAGTCTAGTAGAGAACCGGGAAAAGGGAAACCTCAGGGCACTGACGGTCATTTCGCCGTTTCAGCGACCCTCCACGGGGCGCCGCCCGTCCCTCGGACCGGCATTGCGCAGGCTCCTGTCCCCCGCGTAGTCTCTGGTGCCCAGCAGACGGCCCGGCACCAGCAAAGGCACTTCCATGCAGCCGAACACTCCTCCCGCCCTTCGACGCCGCATCCCCCGCACGGCCGACCTCGCCCCGCTCCTGCAGTTCCGCCGCCCGCAGTTCGGCACGGCGTCCCGGCTCCGGCGCGCCAACACCATCGAGGACCTGCGCGCACTCGCCAAGCGCCGCACCCCGACCGCGCCGTTCGACTACACGGATGGAGCGGCGGAGGCGGAAATCTCCCTGGCCCGGGCCCGCGACACATTCCATAATCTTGAGTTCCGGCCCTCCATCCTGCGCAATGTCGGGACGGTCAGCACGGCCACCCGGATCCTGGGCGGCACGGCCGCCCTGCCCTTCGGCATCGCACCGACCGGTTTCACGCGCATGATGCAGTCCGAGGGGGAGTACGCCGGTTCCCGCGCCGCCGAAGCCGCGGGCATCCCCTACACGCTCTCCACCATGGGCACCGCCTCGATCGAGGACGTCGCCGCGGCCGCCCCCGCGGGACGCAACTGGTTCCAGCTCTACCTGTGGACCGACCGGGACCGCTCCCTGGAGCTGATCGAGCGGGCGGCGGCCGCCGGCAATGACACCCTGATGGTCACCGTCGATACCGCCGTCGCGGGCGCAAGGCTTCGGGATGTCAGGAACGGACTGACCATCCCGCCGGCGCTGACCCTCAAGACGGTCGCCGACGCCTCCTACCGGCCGGGCTGGTGGTTCAACTTCCTCACCCACGAGCCGTTGTCCTTCGCCTCGCTGTCCCACTATCCGGGAACCGTGGCCGAACTGATCAACTCGATATTCGACCCGACCCTGACCTACGAAGACCTCGATTGGCTGCGCGGGGTCTGGAAGGGGAACCTCGTCGTGAAGGGCATTCAGACCCTCGAGGACGCCCGCCGGGTGGTTGACCACGGCGCCGATGGCATCGTCCTGTCCAACCATGGCGGACGGCAGCTTGACCGGGCACCGGTCCCCCTCCAGCTGCTCCCGCAGGTGGCGGACGAGTTGAAGGGCAGGACGGCCATCATCCTCGACACCGGCATCATGAGCGGCGGCGACATCGTTGCCGCGCTTGCCCTCGGCGCGGACTTTACCCTGATCGGCAGGGCCTACCTCTACGGCCTGATGGCCGGGGGCCGCGCGGGCGTGGACCGGGTCATTGAAATCCTGGCCGCCCAGACCGTGCGGACCCTGCAGCTGCTCGGCGTGAACCGGGTTGAGGACCTCGGCCCCGAGCACGTGAAACTGCCGGCCGGAACCTCCACGGGGCAGGAAGGTCTCAATTCCATCTCGAACCTCCGAAACCGGGGAGGAGGCCGCTAGTATTCGGAGGGTGGCCCGTGGGGGTGCGGGCCACACCAAAAGTCTGGGGAGACATAATGCAGCGTGAACGGGTGCGGTATCCGTTGAGCTACCGGCGTGCCCGCACCGCACTCTTCGCCGTCGGACTGTTCTGGCTGTGGCTGGGGCTGGGCAGCGCGGACTTCGTCGCCGGCCTTTCCGAATCCCCGATCCATGCCTTCATTGCCATCTACGCCCTCGCGGTGGCCGCCCTGGTCTCGCTTCCGGCGGCGCTGCTGGCAGGCGCGCGCATGCTGCTCGCCCGGCCCCGGCGGGCCGGCGAACTTCTCCACCTTCCGGTGCGCGGCGAGGCCTCCGACACGGCCCCCGCCCACTGGTGGTACGGCTCCAGGGCCTCCTAGCGGCGGGGCCCACCCGCGACCGCTAGCCTTCGCATTCGTTGCAGTAGGCCAGGCCGTTCTTCTCGAGTGCGATCTGGCTGCGGTGGCGGACCAGGAAGCACGAGGCGCAGGTGAACTCGTCATCCTGCGGCGGAATCACCTGGATCAGGAGTTCCTCGCCGGAAAGATCCGCCCCCGGCAGATCGATGCCCTCGGCCGTGTCACCGTCCTCAATGTCAACGGATGAGGACTGCGCACTGCTTCCACGGTTCGCCTGAAGCGCTTCGAGGGACTCCGCTTCCTTGTCCTCGTCGTTGTTGCGGGGTGCGTCGTAATCCGTTGCCATGGTGGAGCCGTTCTGATGGGGGTGTCGGAGCTGGGAAGCCTGTTGCAGCAACCGAGTCTAACGGGAAATCGGGATGGCTTTGACATGATAGGTGCTTTATGCCGGGATGCTTGTCATATTCACGGAAAAGGGGCCACGACAGATCCACGAGGCGCGCTGCCGAAGGGGCCAACAGCGCTCTCCCGGGGTCGATCCGGGGCTCCGCGCCCACGGAATGGACGCCTCGGCCCCCTCACTACCAGATGGTCTAGCATTGCGCTATGGCACAGCAGCGTCCCAGACCTTCATCCGGCTACTGGTACGCCCCGGAGCCGGACCTGGAGCGGGGCCTGGACGTCCTCAACGCGCTGCGGGACTACCGCAGCGCAGAGACCGCGATGCGGCGACGGACCCGGGATTCCATGGGAATGAACGAAACCGATCTGATCGCTGTCCGGTTCCTCCTGCAGGCCGAGCAGGCAGGTGAGCGGATCGGCCCGAAGGACCTCGGAGCGAAGCTTGGCATTTCCTCCGCCTCGACGACCACCCTCATCGACCGGCTCGTGGCCAGCGGACACGCCCGCCGGGAGGACCACCCCACCGACCGCAGGGCCTTGGTGATCCGGCCCACAACGGACTCCGATACCGAGGTCCGCGCCACCCTGGGCGGAATGCATGCCCGCATGATGGCGGTGGCGGCAGCGCTCAGCGACGCTGACGCCCGTGCGGTCATCGACTTCCTCACCCAGATGCGCGAGGTCCTCAATCAGGACGAGCACCAGGCCCCTCCGGTCGGAACCACGACGCAGGGCGCCACAGGAGGCACCGGCCCCTCGGCCTGACCCCGCCGCTGCACCCGGCCGGCTCAGCGCCGGTCCTGCGCTGTGCGGAAAGCTGACAGCAGGCCGGGCCACCGGAACGCGTAGGGTTAAGGAAGAGCCCGGCTGCTTCTCCCGGAGCGGGCGGCCGAATTGACCGGCAAGGGGGCATATGGAATCCGAGACGACCTACGGCGTCGAACCGGGCGAAGGATTCTACGCCTGGCCCCGGCCGCTGCCGCCGCCCGCGCTGCGGGTCCTTAAGAAGGGGTTGCTGCTGGCGGCCGCCCTGCTCACCGTCCACCAGTTCATCCCGGCAGGAAGCGCCGGATCCCTGGTGAGCGAGGTCTTCACGATCGCGCTCGTGATGTCCTGGCTGGCACCACTGGGCCGGATGTACACCCGGCTGGCCGGCCGCCGCGGCGACCGTTCCGGCTGAGCCGGACAGCGCGCCGCGCCCTGGCCGGAAGGGGCCGGGTCCCTGGTCAGCCGGGATCCGCCACCACCAGCAGCTCGCCCACCTGGCAGTCGAGCACCTCGCACACCGCGGCCAGGGTCGAAAAGCGGATCGCCCGAGCTCTGTCGTTCTTGAGGATCGAGAGGTTGACCAGGCTTACTCCGACCCGGCGGCTGAGCTCGGTCAGGGTCATCTCCCTGGCTTCGAGCAGTTCATCGAGGCGGCAATGGATGCGCTCCCCGGACTCGGCGGGCATCAGACCAGCCCGACGACGTCGTCCTGGAGCCGCCGGCCGCGGTGCACGAGCGTCGCAAAGAGCGTCATCACCAGCCCGATGACCACCGGAGTTGGGTTGAACTCAAGGAAGAAGACGGTCCGGTCGTCCGCCCCGGGGAACAACCCCGAGTACCCAACAAGCCGATCCTTCCCGGCGGAGCCGAGCGCCTGGGCCAGCGTGCCGGCGACCGCCACGAGGATGCCCACGACGCCGATGGCCCCTTCCGCACCCCGGGTGAACGTCCGGTCCGCCACGACCCGCCGGCACAGGACCCACACCATCACGCAGACGGCGACAACGATCAGGGCCTGGAGCCCGGCCGAGACGGCGAGCAGCAGGCCCTCGGTGGCGGGCACCGACTCGAAGTCCACCTCGACACTGCTGTAGCGCGCGCCCCTCACTTCCTCGATCACGCCGTCGATCCGGGGTGTGACGACATTCCGAAGGGGCAGGTCCAGGGTCACCGGCCCGGTAAGGAGGGCGCGGATCTCGGCGAGCGCGAGGGCCGTGGCCGCGACTCCAACAACGGCAGCCACGACCATCAGAAACATGGCCTCGACGCGGGAAACCGCCAGCGCGGGCTTCCGCTTCGGCCTCGATGGCGATTTCCGACCCGCTACTGCCATATCTCCACCCTTTATCGAAATTCGTTGTTTATGAATGTCGATAAACTAGCGCCGCCCGCAGCGGCCGTCAATAGCCCCGCGGCCGACGCACCGGCACGGGGTGATTCAGGGCTTGGCCAGGTACTCGTTGCGGACATCGATGAGCTTCTGAAGATAGGCAGCCAGGAAGACCCGTTCGGCGGCGCGCCCCAGCGGGCGCAGCGGCGCCGAGAACTCGATGCGGTCGATCATCACCGACCCACCGGGTTCCCCGCGGAATTCGTGCTCGTGCCGGAAGCTGCGGAACGGCCCCCGGACCTGCTCGTCAACGAACCGGTGAGGCGGCTCCATTTCGGTGATGCGGCTGGTCATGGAAATGGGGAGGCCGAAGTGCCACGCCCGCCAAGTCACCTGCTCGCCAAGGGAAATCGTTCCGGAGGTCACCCCTGCCACCGCCCGCTCCCGGGAGTGGGCCATCGATTCCCGGTGCGCATCGATGCTGCGGGACCGCTCAAATAGCTCCCGCACGGGCAGCGGCGAGCGGGTGGTGCGCTCGAAGTAGACGGTCATCCCCCGAGTATGGCATTCCACCCGGGCACACCCCGACGTGCTGTATTGTCCCGAGGAAAAGCGTTGATCACATGGGGGAAGTGCAATGGGGGTTGCCGTCAATGTCCGCGTGCCGGCGGGGTATTCAAGGCTGCTGGGGGTTCTGCTGGTTTTCGGGTTGTTGGGCCCACTGTCGGCGTGCAGCTTCTACCGGGACGTCCCGGTTCGCGATAAAACAGGCGCCGTGACTGAGGAGCTGGAAACGAACCCGTTCTCCATCACGACAGGTGACTGCATCATGGACCCGGGCGACGGCGACATCTACGAACTCACCGTGGTTCCGTGCACCGAGACGCACGACCTCGAGACCTACGCGGTGACCTATCTTCCCGAAGGGGAATACCCCGGCGAGGACGCGGTCCTCGAAGCCTCCGATGCCTTCTGCCTCGACGAGTTCGAGCGCTTCATCGGCCTTCGGTACGAGGAATCGGTACTCGACATGTACACCTTCTACCCCACGGATCAAACCTGGACCTGGAAGGGCGACCGGGAGGTTATCTGCCTCGCCGGCGAATATGAGGGGGCCTCGGCCCCGGGATCCCTGAAGGGCGCCGGCCGGTAACAGCCTGGATGCCATCATCCCGACCAAATGGCAAGGGGTGCCCCTCAGCGAATAGTTGGTGCGTTCCCTGAACCCTCCGGATAGGGTAAGGTCCGCAGGGCGGAGGCCCCTGCAGTCTGGGGAGTATTCGGTGCGTAAGGCTGAGAGCTGGCTGAAATCGGCTGCGGGAGCAGTGGCGCTGAGCGCGGTGATCCTTCTGGGATCCCCCGGCGTGAGCGCGTACGCCGTCCAGGTGGCAGCGGAAAAGGACGGGGGCGTGCCGCCCGGGCAGCAGAAGGGCCAACAGGAGCCGCCGGGTGAGCCGGCACCGCCCACCGATCCAGGGCCGTCGGATCCCGACCCCCAACCCACGACGGACCCTCCGCCCACGACTCCGGTGGAACCGACGACTCCACCGCCGACGCAAGTCCCCAGCCCGGAGCCGACGCCCGAGCCGACGCCGGAGCCGACGCCCGAGCCGACGCCGGAGCCGACGCCCGAACCGACCCCGGAACCGACGCCCGAAGCGCCACCGGCGCCCGCCCCGGTGGCACCGGTCGTGCAGCAACCGCCGGTTTTGCTGCCCGTGGTTCCCGCTCCCCAGATCCTCCCGGCAGCACCCGCCGCGCCCAAGATGGTCGTTCCGCCCAAGCTCAAGCCCAGCGCGCCCAAGTTTGCAACCGCACCCTTCGCGACGGCACCGTTCGCCAGCCAGCTTCCCGAAGGATCAGCGGCCCCGTCGGAGGAAGAGGCCGCCGAAGCGGCTGCGCCCGACACTGCGGCCGCCAGCACGGCGAAGGTCAGCCGGGTGGCGGGGATCGCCGGGACGCTCATCCTGCTTGCGGGCGCCGTCGTCGCTTTCGCCCGCCACCGGCCCCGGGACTAGCTGTACTGCCCGGGCGGGTTGGTGGCGTATCCGCAGGCGGGAATCCGCTGGACCTAGCGGTCTATTTCCTGCTGCGCGAGTGCCGCGAGGGATTTCAGGTTGGCTGCGTCTGTGTCGCTGAACGCCCGCGGCTTGTCGTCGATGACGCACAGGCTTCCGATCCTCCAGCCGCCCGGACCGGTCAGCGGGTGGCCCGCGTAGAAACGGATGTGCGGTTCCCCCTGGACCAGCGGACTTGAGCTGAAGAGGGCGTCATTGAGCGTATCCGGGACGACGAGCATCCTGTCGGCGCGAATGGTCTGGTTGCAGAAGGCGATTTCGCGGGGCAGGTTCTGGCCGATGGGCCCGGCGAGGGACTTGATGAACTGGCTGTCCCCGGTGATCAGGGCAATCGAGGACGAGCTGACACCGAACTGGCGTTGGGCGCGCCGGGTGATCCGGTCGAACCGCGGCTCCCCCGGGGTGTCGAGAAGCCCGGTGCGGCTCAGTGACGCGAGCCGCCGCAGCTCCGCTTCGCGTTGAACGGCCTGGATAGCGCCGGCGGTACCGAGGGTGCTGAGGGCCGGGTCGAGCCAGCCGCCGGGCTGGCCGGAATAGCCGGCGGCCGCCGACACCTCACCCGTGCTGTAGGGCGCCGGCTGAACAGTGGAGCCGCGGTCCTCGAGCATCTCATTGATGGCGTGGGCAACGAGGTCCCGCTCAAGGGAGGGCAGTACCAGGAGCCCGTAGAGGTAGGCCTCGACGTCGAGCGGGTCGAGACGGCCGCCCATCCCTGCGTAATTGAGCCACAGGTCATAGGAGTCAAGCCCGGCGGCCGACGCGCTTTCGATGCTCAGCCACTGCTGGGCATACCTGTCCATTGCAAACACCCGCCACCCCACCTTTCACTCCAGTAAAGTTTTGTCTATCCGTCAACCGTAACTGAAAGAGGGCGGACGGAGGAGAGAAAGCGGGAACGCGTCGCGGTCGGTGCCGTCACCCGGGGCCGTTCCCCCCGGCGCCTGCAGCGAAACCGTCAACTCTAGGGCTCCCGCCCGGAGCGGTCCATGACTTTCCTTTCCAGCCCCGACATGTACTCTGGTGCAGCGTCCATTCCTAGAAGAAAGCAATTCCCCCATGGCAACCGATTACGACGCTCCCCGCGTCGCGCAGGAAGACCAGCCGGCCAACGAATCGCTCGAGGCGATTCAGGCCCAACGCAGCGCCACCACGCAGACCGCGTTGATCGACGTCGAGGACGGCGACACCGCCGAGGGCTTCGATCTTCCCGGAGCTGTCGTCGATGACGAACTGCTCGTCGAGGTCGTTCCCGTCCAGGAGGACGAGTTCACCTGCATGTCCTGTTTCCTCGTCCACCACCGCAGCCAGCTGGCGCTGGAAAAGAACGGCGCCAAGTACTGCAGGGAGTGCGAAGGCTAAAGGCGGAGTTTCCCCGACCGGCCCCTTGCGGCGTCGGACCCGCGCCCATCCGGAGGCGGGTTCGGCGCCGAATTGTCAGTGGCAGCACATAGTCTGACTACGACGTTTAGGCCGGGCCACCGAGGAACACCATGAACACCGCCGTCCTTCCCGCACCGCAAATCTTCGATCGCCCCTGGACACGCGAGCAGCTTCTTGGCGCCGCCGAGGCTTCCCGGGAGTCCGAGGAACACACCGATTACCGCGGGGCCGCCCGGGCGATGGCTGGCCGAGGCCGGTCGGTGGACCTGCCCCGGATCAGGGCTTTGGTCAGCACCGTCATGGGCGGCACCGATGGGACCTACTTCATCTGCTGCTCCCTCTACGGCGCCCACCTGGCCATCAGCTTCCCCGAACTTTTCACCGACCGCCAACGCCAGCTGCTCCTGGCGCCGCTTGCGGCCGCCGACGCACTCGTGGGTTCAGGCGCGCTCGGGCGTGCGGCTTAGGCCTCCACTGTTAGCGTCAATCGCACCCGGCTTTGAGACCGGCTCCGTTTCCGGCACCGTCGTCATTTATCCGGGACCCTTCCCCGGGCCGGGCCGCTAGGTCCGCGGCGATGTCTTTGTGGGGCGGGCGCCAAAGCTCTCGGCCAGGTCGAAGGTGAAGTCGATGAGCAACCCGATCACATAGACACAGTCCCGCCGGTCTTCAAGCTCACCCTTCATTCTGGTCAGCGCGGCCAGCAGGTCCTCAGTGGACCGGCCGTCCTCAAGGTAGCGGTCAACGGCCGCGGCGAGGGCGGCGGCGCCCTCACCCTCTTCGATGAAACGGTAGGGCTCCCAGTTGAGATGGTCCCACTGTGACGCCAGCTCGTTGGACATCCATGGCACCCCGGCCTCCTCAGCGCGCGGTCGGACGGCCGTTTCGAGGACATCCCGCGTGCTGCTCACCTCGGCCATCACGCGCTCAGGATCCGGCGGCGTGAACGCTTCGAAGCGGTCGAGCGCCGTCCTGGCCTCCTCCACCGCCAGGCGCAGCCTCTCCTCGAAGCTGGGGCCCTCGTAGGGAGCCCGCCCCGACCCGCCGAGATCCAGCACCAGGGCGGAAACGTCGGCGTAGGCGCGGTCGAGCCGGTGGTGCACCCCGGCGACGTCCTGGTCGCCTCCGGCAAGTTTCCAGGCCTTCTCGTGAAGCGTGACGGCGGTGTCAATAGCCAGCATCCTGGCACTCACGGCGACGGCCTTCTTTGCCCTGCGCCCGGCCAGCAGCCGCACGCCGACCAGCCCGGTCGAAATCACCACGGTGAGGACCGACAGGGCCAGGACAGCGGGATCGCTGTCCTGCTCCCGCCCGGCGCTTCCGGACCCGCTCAACCTTGTCTCGGCCACGATGCCTCCTCGGGGTTTGATTGCACATTCTTTCACGCAATTCCATTACCCGGGAGGGAGGGCCCGAAAGCTTCAGCCGGAACGCGAACCCGTCCGGTCAGGCCGGAGCGACGACGTCGACGGTCGCGTGCCTCTTAGCCTCCTCCTGGAACGGCGGGGACCAGACCAACACTCCGTAGCGGCCCGGGGCGAGGTCGGCCGACAACGTGACCTGCATCGAGTAGCGGCCGTTCGCGTCGGCAGTGACCACAGGAGCATTAAGGAGGTCAGTATCGGTCTGGTACCGGAGTAGCCACACATGGATTTGTGCACCCGGTTCATAACCGCCTCCGGAGATGGTCCAGGTGGAACCTGCCATACGCTCCACCCGGGGCTCGTCAGCGGCGGTGGCGGGAACCAGGTCGGGGTACACCGGCGCGGGAGGCTGGGCCACGGGGGCTTCGGAGGTGGGCGCAGGGGGCGGTGTCCATGCCGCAGGGGCCTGTGGTGCTGTGGGCTGTGGTGCCTCCGGAATGAATGGTGCAGGGTCCGGGGCCGCCGGCGGCGCAGAAGCGGTGGCGGGTGCGGGCGGTGGAGCCGGTGCGGAGGACGGAACCGGCGGGGGAGTCGGGTCCGCGGACACGGCCGGGGCCTCCGGCTCCTCACTCTGAGTCGGGGGGACGGAGGAGGTCGAAGGTCTGGGTGCGGGACGTTCGGCGGGCCCAGAGGCGGTCGGTGCGGCGCACCCCGCCAGCAGCATCGCCGTGATTGAAAAGGAGAGGAGGAACCGAGTGTTCACTGTAGGCACTTTCATCTGGAAGGGAGGCCCCTCTGACAAACGGCCCTCCGCATCAAAGCGGGCGGAGGGATCCGAAACTCGTTGAAGCCCAATTGGGGCTGTTCCTGGCCGCCGCACACCGTGCGTCACCGTCCGCGGCTGCCCCCACAAGCCGCGCGATAGGAGGACCATACAGCCGCACAGCCACAAGCAGCAGGTGCTGCTGGTCACGGTCGTACAACGCTTTGCGAGTGCGCCTGTGACGGCCCCGGCCGGCGCCGATTTCCCGCCGCGGACGCATGCGCGGTCCGGAATCGACCCTCCCCGAAGGAATAGGTGGCCGCCGCCATTCTCCGCTCGGTATGGTGACGCTCTAGGGTCCAACGAGAGGAGATCCCATGCCCAGGGGAGACATTGAGACGTTCCACGACGTGGGCTTGTGGATGAACCGGCGCCAGGCGGTCGACGACAAGCCCTGGGGCCTTTCTGCCACCAAGGAGGAGGCGGCCGGGATCGGCCGGAGTGTCGCCAAGGCGGAGAAGGTGGAGCACATCATCAGGAATATCGACGGGACGATCGGGGAACGGAACTCCTACGGGAACGACCCCAGCAGCGTCAGCGGCTGAACGCTGCTGCCCTCGTGCCGCACGGCCGATACCGACGGGGCGGACACGGCTCGTTACCTGAGGATCGGCTCCTGCTGCATCGCCATTTCCTGCCGGAACTTATTGACGTGCTGCGGGCAGAAGGACGCGACACCGGCCCCGGAGATGGTTTTCAACTCCTCGGGGGTGTATGAACCTGATGCGTCCCCTGCACGGATCAGGCTGTTCGCATCCTGCGCGGCCCCGCCCTGGTCGTACATCCTGCAAAAGCTCATGGCGATGGTGATGATCTGGTCGCCCTTCATGAACTGCAGGTCGGGGTGCTCCCGGCGGACGTAGTCGAGGAACGCCTTCTCGTGCAGTTCCTCGTCCGTCAGCGCCGAGACGGCCACCTTGACCCCCGGTGTGAGGTAGTCGGCAGTCGCGTCTGTCCGGGAGTCGGCGCCGCACCCGGCGAGGAGAATTCCCGCGATGCCGAGCGCTACAACCGCGGGGTGTTTCAAGGGTCCTCCTAGGAAGTATTCGACTCTGATTCTAGTGCCAGGTCAGCGTGCTCCCGCTGCCTGTCGGCCATGAAGCCATCCCGCCGGGCAGTTCCGCGATGCCGGGCTTCGGCTTCCGGAAAAGTCTTCACTTGAGTTTCGTGTCGAGGACTGACGCGCCGCGTGAGATGCGGCACGCTGATCTTTCACCCTGCGTTCCCCGAAGGAGATCCGTGAAATCCCGCCACGCCACTGTCGTCGTGCTGACCGCGCTCGTCGCAGGTTCCGCCACGTCGTTACCTGCCCACGCCGCCGCGAAAGACCCCGGCTCCCCTCCCGCCGTCGCGCAGCACTCGCTGCGCACCGCCGTTACCGATGAGAACTTCTACTTCGTCATGGCCGACCGCTTCCAGAACGGCAGCACGGCCAACGACGACGGCGGACTCGGCGCCGATCCCTCCGTCTCCGGTTTCGATCCGACCCGGAAGGGCTACTACAACGGTGGGGACCTCCAGGGCCTGCTCAAGGAACTCGACTACATCCAGGGAATGGGCACCACGTCCATCTGGCTGACCCCGAGCTTCAAGAACCGCGCAGTGCAGCCCGAGGACAACTCCGCGGGGTACCACGGCTACTGGATTACGGACTTCACGCAGATCGACCCGCACCTTGGCACCAACGAAGACCTCAAAACGCTCATCGACGCCGCGCACTCACGAGGCATGAAGGTCTACTTCGACATCATCACCAACCACACCGCCGACGTGATCGGCTACGAAACCGGCGAGCGCGCGCCCTACGTCTCCAAGGACGAGGAGCCGTACCGCGACGCCGACGGCAACGAGTTCGACGACCGTGACTATGCGGGCACCGGCACTTTCCCCGCCCTCGACCCGGCGACCTCGTTCCCCTACGTGCCCGTGGTGCCGGAGGCCGACCGGGACCTGAAAGTCCCCGAGTGGCTCAACGATTCCACGCTCTACCACAACCGCGGAGACACGACCTTCACCGGGGAGGACTCCCATTACGGCGACTTCTTCGGCCTCGACGACCTCTCCACGGAGCACCCCCGCGTGGTCGACGGCATGATCGACATCTACAAGACCTGGATCGCCGACTTCGGTGTGGACGGCTTCCGGATCGACACCATGAAGCACGTGAACGACGAGTTCTGGCAGGCGTTCGGCCCCGAGGTGCTGGGCTATGCCCGGGAGCAGGGCAAGGACGAGTTCTTCATGTTCGGCGAGGTTTTCGACACCACCAAGTCCTTCACCTCGCAGTTCACCACCCGCAACAGGATGCAGTCCGTGCTCGACTTCCCGTTCCAGGCCGCCGCACGCGGCTACGCGTCGCAGGGCGCGCCGGCGACCGACCTCCAGAACTTCTTCGCCGGCGACGACTGGTACACGGATGCCGACTCGAACGCCTACAGCCTGCCGACCTTCCTCGGGAACCACGACATGGGGCGCATCGGCAGCTTCCTGGCCGCGGACAACCCAGGGGCCCCGGAGGACGAACTGGTGGCCCGGGACACCCTGGCCCATGAACTCATGTACTTCTCCCGCGGCAACCCCGTGATTTACTACGGTGACGAGCAGGGCTTCACGGGACCCGGCGGCGACCAGGACGCGCGCCAGACGCTGTTCGCGAGCCAGGTGCCCGAGTACCTGGACGATGACCTGCTGGGCACCGTGGCGACGCACGCCACCGACAACTTCGACGCAGACCACCCCCTCTACCAGAGCATCGCCACGCTGGCCGACGTCACCGCCGACCATCCCGCGCTGCGGAACGGCGCGCACCAGCACCGGTACGCGTCCGACGGCCCGGGCATCTACGCGTTCTCCCGCGTGGACGCCGAGAACCGGCGGGAGTACGTGGTGGCCCTCAACAACAGCACCGAGCCGCAGACCGCGGCGATCCCGACCTACGCGGTCAAGCGCAGTTTCAGCCTCGTGTACGGCGACGCCCCGAAGCGCGCCCGGTCGGCCGCCGACGGCACCCTCAGCGTCACCGTGCCAGCCCTGTCCACCGTGGTGTACGAGCTCTCCGGCGCGATTCCGCGCTCCGGCAAGGCCCCGGACATCAGCCTGCAGCAGCCCGCTCCGGCCGCCGAGGACAACGGCCGCATGAGAGTCGCCGCCGACGTCGCCGGTTCCTCCTTTTACGAGGTCACCTTCGAGGCCCGCACTCCCGGCACCGGGTGGACGAGCATCGGCACCGATGACAACGCGCCCTACAGCGTGTACCACGACACGAGCGCGCTGGCGGCGGGCTCCGTCGTCGAGTACCGCGCCGTCGTCCTCGACAACGGCCGCCACACGCGGACCTCCCCGTCGGCGTCGGCGGCCGTGCCCGCACCAAAGCTCACCATGGGGCTACCAGCCGAGGGCACGCAGGTGCAGGGTGACGTCGAGGTGACCGCGACCGCGAGCCCGGAGGACTCCGACTACGCCGTGACGCTCGAGCGGAGCGTGGACGGCGGTGCGTGGACCGCTATCGGCACCGACGACTCGTCGCCGACCTACACGGCCGTCGACGACCTGGCGGCGCTCGGGCTCCCCGAGGGGACGCAGGTGCGGTACCGGGCGGTGCTCGGCACCTCCGTCAGCGACATTCGAACCGTGACGGTCGGGTCGGTCATCGAGCAGCCGGACACGGTGGCGGTGGCCGGCAGCCTCGATTCCGAACTGGGGTGCGGCGCGGACTGGGATCCGGCGTGCGACCAGGCGCAGATGAGGTTCGACGACGCGTCGCGGACCTGGATCCTCGAGGTCGCCGACCTGCCCGCAGGCAGCTACGAGTACAAGGCGGCCCTCAACCGCAGCTGGACCGAGAACTACGGTGCCGGCGGCGGCCGTGACGGCAGCAACATCGCCCTCAACCACGCGGGCGGTCCGGTGACCTTCACCTACGACCACCGCACACACGTGATTACGACGCGCTGACCGAAGAGGACGGCGGCGGCCGGGACCTCAGGGTCCCGGCCGCTGTCATGTCGAGGCTCCCTGGCGCCGGCCCCTGCGCTTGAACGCCCGAAAGAGCCCGCGTCCCGTACTGGAGATGAGGAGCAGTGCGAAGGGAGAGTCGAGAACCCGCTGGAGTTCGGCTCAAGCCCGACAAGGGACACCACGATCCGCGGTAACAGTGGAGCTTAGGGGAATCGAACCCCTGACCTTTTCTCAGGGGACGGCTTAGTTCGACACTTGCCAGAGCCTGTCATTGTGCAGATAATCCGCGGAGTTTAGGCGTTTTCGACGACATGAATGCTCCATGACATGTTGAAGTTTTTCATCGTTTCCGTGTGGTAAACGTGTGACGGACCACGCCCTTTTTATGAGCCCCAGCGCCACGGGCTGCAACTACGTTTCCGTCGCCGGATCTCGGCCGGACCTGCCGCAGTGCGCGGGCCACCGCCTCGGCGTAACTGGCATTCTTGATCTATGAATCTCAACGAACGCATTACGGCGAGGCTCGACGCAGGTATTGACGCCAACGTGTTCGAGCGGTGTGCTCTGGCACTGATGGCGAACCACTATGAGAACGTGATTCCCATTGAAGGTGGCAGTGATGGAGGTCGTGACGGTGACATAATTGCGCCCATTGCTGACGAGCCCGACTCTCGCGGGAGGATTTTGGTGACGACGGGGGACCCCCTCAGTAACCTTAAGAGCAGCCATAAGACGTGGAGAAAATTCTGGGGTGCGGGCGAGGCGTTCCGGGTTGACCAACTCGTGATGATCACATCCAATAACCTTTCGGACACCAAGCGCCGCAACATCGAGACCTACTGCAGGACCCACGACCTCCCGGTTCCGCGCATATATGCAAGGCAGTGGCTGGTTGACTCCCTGCGCCGCGACCCGGACCTTCGTGTTGAGCTGACCGGGGTCCAGGGCCGTCTTGAATCGCTGACGGCCAAAGCGCCCGAGCCATCATCGTTCACCGGCCTGTTCGGGCGGGACGATGAGCTGGCGCACCTGCGCGCCGCGGTAATGCTGACGACCGACGTCTCGATAGTAGGGGTGCCTGGTGTTGGCAAGAGCCGCCTGCTGGCGGAGCTCGAAGGCAGTGTGCACTTCGTCGACCGCCTTGCCCGCGATCACCTTGTCGACGACCTGTTCGCCATAGAACCATCGACCGTGGTGCTGGACGATGCGCACCTTGACTTGGAGCTCCTCGAACAGCTGGTCCGCATTCGCAGCAAGGAACGGTTCGGCTTCACCATAGTCGCTGCGACGTGGCCGGGAACCGAGGCTCCGGTCGAGGCGCTGCTCAATGATCCGACGCGAGTCGAGGTGGACCGGCTTGCACGAGCCGCACTCGATCAGATGATCCAAGCGCTCGGAGTCCGCGGTGTCCGCGCGCGTTCATTAGTGCTCGAGCAGTCCGACGGCCGGCCGGGCTGGGCGGTTATTCTTGCTCGCTTGATTATCAACGGTGCAGGCGACGACCTCGCTACCGGTCAGTCACTTCTCGATCAGGTCGCAGGCCTGGCCACCGCTATCGCCGGCAGCGCCGTTCTCAATGACGCGCTGGCCTGCATCGCCGCACTTGGTGCAGCCTCCCTTGAGGACATCGAGGTTGTCGCGACCCATGCTGGCGTTCCGTATGCCGATCTAATCGCTTGGCTCGAGGTCACTGCCCAAGGAGGTCTCGTGGAGCGGACGAACGACAGGTGGTCTGTGCTCGCTCCACTCCGCTCGTTGATTGTCGCGTCGACCTTCTTTGGGGTACGAAAGCGAAGGAGTTGGGTCTCGTTCGCTGAAAAGTTTCCCCACGACGAGCGATTGGACCGCACAGTCCTCAATGTCGCCAACGATGTACCAGACACAGGGGTTCGGACGTTGGCAAATACCTGGTTCGCCGACATTGCCGCGAAGAAGGTCGATGAAATTCCTTTGGCTTTAGTCGAGATTTACAGTGGCATCGACGAAGCCTCGGCTGACCGCGCTGCCGTCCTCGCCCGTGCTGTCCTTGACTCGCCGCGTGAGCCTCAAGCCCTGTACGGCGATGTCAGCTACGACCCCTATGGCGCAGCTGCAGAGAGAATCCTCCGCGGCGCTTTCCGCCGTTCATGCTCCCGCGAGGCCTTCCGTGGCCTGCTCAACCTGGCACTCGCGGACGATCGGCCTCGACACCAGTATCCGGACCACCCGATGCGAGTCATTCAGGGCATGGCGCAATACCTCGACCCTGACCTAGGACCCGTTGATACCCTGCGCGACCGCATCCTAAAATATGCGCTGGAGTGGTTCGACGATGACCCCGACGAGGCCCGGTGGCAGGTATTCGCGGAGGTCGCGTATTACGTATTCGACCCCATTGTGGAGGGCAACTGGAGCGACCCGAGCAGCCATCTCTCCTTTACCATGTCGCAGGGCGTCATGACACCGGGGGCGATGGAATCGCTGCTCGCGCTATGGGACACGATCGATTCAAGGGTCCGCGGGGAGGCAGCTTCGAACATCACCCATCGCGCAGTGGCACAACTTTGCAAAATCTTTGATTCGTGGTCCGCGCTTGCCGGAGGCATCACCAACCATGCGGGTGGCGCCTCGACCGAGGACAGAGTTGTCGCCGCGAGTGGCGCCGAACTGGTGCTCAGCACTTTGAAGGTGCTGGCAAAACGCTTCCCAGCGGTACCGATTAGGGTCAACAAGCGAATCGCCCTCGTCTCAATGTGGAACGGTGGGCCTACGTCGTTGGAGGAGCTTCCGGTCGGCGATGATCGCCTCGCCCGCTTCGTGGGAGTGCGAGAGCCCGACGACGACGACATCGACGTTTGGAGTGCCGACCGCTGGGAACAGTGGACTTATCTGGCCCGTGAGCTGGACAAGCTAACTGCCGCGGAAGGCGTCGCTGAGTACCGCCGGCTTGTCGTCGAGGCATCGATTCTCGACGGCAACCATGAGGGTGCTCCATTCGCAGGCACGCTTGCCGAGCACGTAACCGACCCTGGTGCTTGGGTGCAGGCCGCGATTGAGGCGCGCGCGCGCCCGCTCATCGCACCGTTGATAGCCAAGGCTCGCTTAGATGGTGCCGATATCGGCGACTTGGTCATGTCGGCTCTCGAGGTGACCGAGCTGCGCCCCGAGGCTCTGCGCGCAATCATGTACGAAGACCGCGAGCTGGATGATGTGGCACGCACTGTCATCCGCGGTTTGACAGATGATGACGTACCGTTCATCGGCGACCTGTGGATCCATGAGTCGGTGACTCCAATCCTGCGCGAACTACTCATGCATACGCGCACGGCGGTACGGGCCCTTGCTGCCGTCACCTTCGGAGAGGGAGCACGAGGTCATGGACCGGCGTTGCCCGAGGAGCTTAGGCCGGCCTGGCGCTTGGCACTCGTCGGGGCTGTTCCCGAGCAGCTGCCACAGCGCTCACGATGGCGCCTTGGCGAGATGCTCAAGCACGCCGTCGCCACCGACCCCGAGCTCTGCGCAGACTGGTTCATCGCGAACGTCGAAACGGCTAAGTTCTCCTCGCGTGCGCGCCGACTGGTCGAGTCGTTCCCTGATGTGTTGCGAAACCTTCCGCGGGATCAAAAGCGGCGGATTGTCACGACCCTCGGTGCCGAAAAGCTAATTCACAGCGGTTACGCAGCAGACGTGCTCGGTGCCGACACGGAGCTCGCCTCCGATCTGCTGGCCGTGGGTGTTGTAGATGGAGCAGTCCTACTCAGATCGATGTCGGGCTACCGCGATCACACGGTCGAGGCTCTCGCACCAGTCCTCTTGGCTGCACACGTTGCTCCAAACCACATCGTCGCCCGGGCGCTTGGAGGGCGCAACTGGACTGGTCACGAGTCGGATGCGATTCTCAGTGACCTTAAGTTCTTCGCGACGTTAAGGGAGCGACAGCCCGAGCTTGCAGAAGTCTGCGATCTGGCAGCCGAAGAACTAGGTAAAGAACTCGAGGCCACACGGGCGAAGGAAAAGGAGGACCGACGTCGCGGCTGGTGAGTATCTGCAGGCAATGACTCTCACCCAGCGGAGCGACACCTTGCACTCACGAAAATCGACCGATTCGAGAGATCACTACCTGATGTCCTTGACATCATCGAGGACCTGACCAAGCAGATGGTCAAACTCAGCATGGAGGCCAGCGTGCAGGACTCCACCGGCCCCGTTGGCCGGCTGCTATTCAACGCCTTGCCCATCGTCCCCGAATTCGAGTCCGACCTCATCCGTGCCCACACCCGCCTGCAGGTCACCAAAGCTAAAGGCAGACCGCGCGGCCAACAACCCAAACCCAAAAGTTTCAAGGAGCCCACCTCATGTCCCTGCATAGGGCACGCCATCACCGAGATAGCGGAGCCGTTCAAGGTCGCCAGACCCACGGTGTACCCAATCCGGCAGCAGACACCTTACGCACCTTAGGAAGCATGAAAGGGCAATTCCGGTAGCGAAAGCTAAATTTTCTCGCGACGTGCCGAGTGAGCCTCCGAGTAGACGAACTATTTTCGGACAAGCTTGGAACCTACACAGGAGGCAGGCGTGCGGCTTGAGCATATTTCCATCACCGGGTTTCGTTCGATCGAGAGCCTGGAACATCTAAAAATCGGCGCCCCGACCCTTCTGACAGGTCACAACGATGCGGGAAAGTCGGCTTCTCTCGACGCTGTTCGTTTCTTGCTGAACGCCTATCCTTCGAATGACAGAGATAGAACCTACCTCTCTGAGGAAGATGCATCGCCCAACGAAAACGAGGCGGGCAAGGAATCTTCAGTCCGGCCGACCAACAGGGTCCCGCTTACGTGCGTCGAAGGGCAGTTTTTACTTGATGCAGAGGAACAAGTAGAGCTAAGTCTTCCAGCAACTATTCAAATCCGACGACGCTTTCAAACCGATGGACCCGCAGTCTACGAGAGGTTCTGCGAAGTCCCCCTTGACTCCCGACTCCGAGCTTTCTCAACCCTGAAAGTCGATGGCCTGAAGGACCTTGTCGCTGAACTTGGGTTAGACCCAGAGGGCAAAACAAAACCATTCCTACTGAAGTCACTTGAGACGGCCGCTGAGCTTGCTGAAAAGTTATGGCAGTGGGAACCAGTCCCGGCATCCCTAGTCAAGGCACTTCCCAAAGTCCTGAGCTTCGATCAGGCCGGTCAGAATGACGCTGAGCAGACAATTAAAGCCGCATTGCAAGCTGCATACGAAGCTCACGCCGGTCAACCGGACCTAAAGGGTAAGCTCGGCACGCTCGAAGTCGAGCTACAGGAAAAGCTCGCCAAGGACGCAGCTCAGATTCGCCAGCACATTATGGACAGATGCACTGACATCGGCCAAGTCACCATCGTTCCGGAAGTCAGCTTCACTTCTGGCCTTAAAGCAACTCAGGTCAGCGTGACGGCTAGAGAAGGAGAAGGTGTAAGGCTTGGCGAAGCGGGGGCCGGGAGAGCCCGACGCGTCGCCCTGGCTGTGTGGGAGTACACGCGGGGTTTGCTCGCTGGACCCGGTGTCGGAAACGTCGTTCTTCTTTACGACGAGCCTGATACACACCTCGATTATGCACATCAACGAGACCTGATGAGGCTCTTCCGCGAGCAATGCGAACTCCCGAATATCCAGATGGTCATTGCAACCCACTCAATGAACCTCATCGATGGTGTCGACATCAGCGACGTCGTACATGTAAGACACGAAGGACACCGAACGGTGATCGACCGGCTTGCCGATGAATCCGATGTTGGTCGACATTTAGGATCAGTCGCGGCTTCCCTTGGGCTGAGAAACACTGTACTTCTTCACGAGCGATTGTTCGTCGGGGTAGAAGGAGTATCCGAACAGGGCGCTTTCCCCGTTCTATTCAAATTGTCCATGGGAAGGCATCTGGAATCGTGCGGAATCGCGCTGTGGGCCTGCCGCAACAATGAGGGGGCGACTGACTTCGCAAAGTTCCTAGTCCAGCACGACCGCGAAGTTGCTTTCGTCATTGACGCCGATTCGAAGACTGCAGGCAAGAACGCTTTGTCAGACAAACGCCTCGAAGCGAAGGGGCTCGATCCGAATAAGCACGCGCTGTACATTGGCAACCCCAAAGAATTTGAAGACATCTTTTCTGATGCCCAGTGGGCCAACGTTGCTAACTCAAAATGGCCGCGTGCTGACGAGAGGCCGTGGGTTGAGAAAGACATCAGCGTTCTGAGGAAGTCGAGAAAATTCAGTGATGAATTGCTGTCCATGTTCAAGACGGAAAGCTTGTCCGGCCCTATGCGAAAGCAGCAACTCACTATGGAAATGGCCATGAGCCTCACTACGCCCGAAGACGTCCCGGAAGACCTCCGGGCCGTCTTCGATGAGTTACTGAGCAGGGCGGCGTAGCAACTCGACGCGCCTTAGGAGCTAAGCAGCCGTGCTCGGGCTAGCATCCGGGCCTTGCGCTGCTTGTCAGTCGGTGGCTCCCAAGGATGCAACCCCGTTGCCCGACAGAACTGGAAACCGTGCGCGCGCAATTCATGTCCACATCGCCTACAGCCGTTGGGCGAGGGGGCCGTGTTGTGACGTACCCGCGTCCGCATTGCATCCATGGCTAACCTTCCCTCCTGCATCGAGAACTGACAGTCTTACATCAGGCACCGACGTTATTGCATAGCTCGATTCGGGCTATGGGCATGGTTCACCCATTACCCCCTCGTGCAGGCACCGGCAGCCCTAGAATTCGATGGGCCAACGAGGGCTGAAGTCGTTCCCCGTCGGCTCGGATTTCTGAATGTTTGAGATGCTCCAGCTTCTTATTGCGTTTCGCGTCATGCACCAACCGAAGAGCCGCTGCTCAGCACCCTGCTTCCCAGGGCGGAGACTGTATGGCTCAATCTCGCGCGTTTCTACGGATCCATCTGATTCAGCGGCGGTTATGAGTACCGTCCTTTGAGCACGGGCTTCTTTCATCAAGATTTCCATCGGCGTCATCTACGTAGTGTGCCAGACATAACGAATCTTAAGGTTCGGCGCTCGACGAGACGCCGACATAGCGCATATGCCGCCAAACTTGGACGTGGCAGCCCCTTCAGTGAAGATCCCGACAAAGGTTGGCTAGACCTGAAGTCCGCCACCACCAGCTCCACGGAGCGATCTCGTTCGAAGCCCGTCCACGAACGCACCAACCACCTCACACCTCTGGCATCCAAGGCAATCGCCGTGAGTGCCGACTCACGCCCAGTCATATGGCACGTTTGATATGCACTCTTCCCGAGCACGTGCAGGGCCCCGGTGGCGCCGCTGGCGTCAACCTTTCAAGTGTCCGTCATGCCGTCCCGACACCCTGCTCCCATGAACGGGGAACAGACCCTGCCCTTGGGCCGGCAACTACGACGGAAAGAATTTCATGACGACCACCCCAGAAAGCAGCAGCACTGTGGAAGCTGCCGACGATCAGTGGCTGACCCCGAAGGACATTTGCACCCAGCTACAGATTCCAGAGCAGACGTTTTACCAGTGGCGGGTCAAACACCTCGGCCCCCGCGCGTATCGGATCGGAAGGCATCTCCGAATCAGCCGCACCGACTACGACTCCTGGCTGTCTTCTCGATTGGAAGCCTAAATGTCACCCAGGCCTCCTCTACCGCTCGGAACATGGGGGAAGATCAGCCGGAAAAAACACCCGAATGGCCGCTGGCGTGCGACGACAAGATACCGCGACACCGACGGCGTCACCCGCACCGCCGAAGCCTGGGGAACCAGCGGAGCCGCCGCCGAGCGGACCCTTGTCACTTCATTCCAAGATCGGCGAGCCCCTACCTCAAGTGAAATTTCCAAAACCACTCGGCTATCCGAGCTCAGCGATCTGTGGTTCGAAGAGATTGAAAACAATGGTCGCGCGGGCCGAAGGACCATCGATGGCCACCGTGACACCTACAGGCGTGTCATCGAACCCGCACTGGCCGGGCTCCGGCTGCACGAGCTGAGCACCGGCCGTATCGACCGGTTCCTCAAAAACGTCGCCGCAGACCACCCTGCCACCGCACGTCATCCAAAATCGTTCTGACCGGCATGATCGGTCTCGCGCTCCGGCACGATGCCCTGCGCAGTAATCCAGTCCGGGATGTCGGACCCATTAAAATCGCCAGGAAAGACGTCAAGGCACTGTCCGTCGAAGACGTTCGGAAGCTCCGGACTGTCATTGCCGCGTGGCAAAAGGACCCCGCCCACCAGGGGCGGCCACGCGCGGCAGACCTACTGGACGTTCTCGATATCTTCCTTGCCACGGGCGCCCGAATTGGTGAGGTCCTGGCCATCCGTTGGCAGGACGTGGATCTCCAAGCGGAACCGCCCACCATTACCATCTCGGGAACCGTCGTCATGGAGAAAGGCCGCGGCGCCTACCGGCAAGACCATCCGAAGACAAAAGCGGGCTTCCGCACCATGAGGATGCCGCCCTTTGCCGTGCAAACACTCCAACGCAGGTATTCGGCCGATCAGCCCAAACCCGAAGACATGCTGTTTCCGTCCTCCACGGGGACAGTGCGCAGTCCCCACAACTTCCGCAGGCAATGGCGGGACGCCCGCGCGGGATCGCCCTACGAATGGGTCACTCCGCATGTCTTCCGTAAATCAGTTGCCACTCTCATCAACCAGGAGTACGGCTCCAGGCAAGCCGCCGCCCAACTGGGTCATTCCGGGACGGCAATCACAGAGAAGCACTACATCGCCAAGGCGACCGAGTCACCGGACCTCACGGCGACCCTCCAAAAGTTCGGCACGGAGTCACCACCCGGTCCGGAACATATGTCTATGTGAATGGCAGCTACCACAACGAAAGTTCGGGACGGACGGAACTCAACGCCACCGGCCCAACCCAACGTCGACGAAAGCGTGTGGTTTCCGTGTGGTTGAGCCTCCGCGGGCCAGGAGAAAAGCCCTTCGTCCCGACGTTTCCGCAGGCCAAAGGGCCTTTGCAGTGGAGCTTAGGGGAATCGAACCCCTGACCTTTTCATTGCGAACGAAACGCTCTACCAACTGAGCTAAAGCCCCGACCCCCTCACTCTAGCGAATAGTTCCCGGTTTGCTCAAAGCCGGCCCGGAAGCACCCGCGGTGCCCGCTCCCGGCTCCGACGGCCGGTGCTGGCGGGTGGGTCCTTCGGGAGGCGCACGTGAGGGAGACCATTCAATTTCTACAGGCTGTAGAAATTTACTAGAGTGGGACCAGTCCCCGCGCCAGCCGACGCCTCCGCGCCGCTCCCGCCCGGCCCCAAGGACCTCTGCGGTCCATCATTTGCGTCGAAGGAAAAACACCAATGTTGTCCGATCAGTCTCGCCCCGTGATCGCTGCCACGCTTCCCGTGGTCGGCGAAAATCTCGGAGAGATCACCCAACGGTTCTACACTCACCTGTTCGAAGCACACCCGGAGCTGCTCGACGGCGTCTTCAACCGGGGAAACCAGGCCGGCGGCCGCCAACAGGAGGCCCTCGCAGGCTCAATTGCCGCCTTCGCCGGGCATCTGCTGAACAAGGCGGACGAGCTGCCCGACCAACTGCTGGCGCGCATCTCACATAAGCACGCCTCCCTGGGAGTCCGCCCGGAGCAGTACGGGCTCGTACACGAGCACCTGATGTGGGCCATCGTCGACGTCCTGGGCGCGGCGGTGACGGCCGACGTCGCGGCGGCGTGGGACGAGGTGTACTGGCTCATGGCCAACGTCCTGATCAACCAGGAACGGGACCTCTACCGGACCGCCGGCCTTGCCAGCACGGAGGTCTGGCGCGAGTGGACGATCACCCGGAAGACCGCCGAGACCGAAGGTGTCGTCACGCTGGTGCTTGAACCGGCCGACGGCGCCGCCGCCGCGGCCTCGCTGCCGGGCCAGTATGTCTCGGTGCGGATCCCCATGCAGGACGGGCTCCTCCAGCCCCGGCAGTACAGCCTGTCCCGGGCCGACGACGGGAGCACCAGGCAGATCACCGTCAAGCGCGAACGCCCCGCAACGGGCCCCCAGGGGGAGGTGTCGGCCGCCCTCCACGACCGCTTCCACCTCGGCGACCGCGTACAGGTCTCCGCCCCGTTCGGGGAAGTGGTGCTGCGGCCCTCCGACCGGCCGCTCGTCCTTGCCAGCGCCGGCGTCGGCATCACCCCGCACGCCGGCATGCTGTCCCACCTGGCCCGCACCGGGAGCCAGCGCAGCGTCACCTTCCTCCATGTCGACCGGAACCCGGGCCCCGCCATCCTCCAGCGCCAGATCCAGGAAGACCTGGCCGGAGTCCCCTCCGCCCGGTTCGTGGCATGGGACTCGACCAGCGGCGCCTTCAGGGGCGGAAGCCATGACCGCCGGCCGGGGCGCATGAACATCGATCCGATCGCCCTTCCCGAGGGGGCCGAATACTTCCTCTGCGGCCCGCTGCCCTTCATGCAGGGCATCCGCACCTCGCTGCTGCGGCGCGGGGTCTCGCCGCGGGACATCCACTACGAGGTTTTCGGCCCTGACCTCTGGATCGCCGACGACGTAGCCCAGGCGGCATAACCGGGCCGAAGCCCCGGGGTGCGGTGGGGCGCCGCACCCCGCCCGGGACGGAACAAAGGGACGAGCGGAGGTCCGGCGGGCCCGGCCCGGTCGACCGACCGGAGCCGGGCCCCCTACGGCCGGTGGCCCGGGTATCAGCGCGGGTTTCGTCGGCGCACAGGAGTAACCTGTGAACCATGCCCCGCGACGAACCGGTAACCGCCCAGCCGACTTCCGAGGGCGGGGACATCCGGCCCTGGCCCGCCCTGTGGTCCCTCGTCATCGGGTTTTTCATGATCCTCGTCGACTCGACGATCGTATCGGTGGCGACCCCGGCCATCATGGAGGGCCTTGGCGCCTCCCTGGACGAGGTCATCTGGGTCACCAGCGCCTACCTGCTGGCGTTCGCCGTACCGCTGCTCATCACCGGCAGGCTGGGTGACCGCTTCGGGCCGCGCCGGATCTATCTCGTGGGGCTCGTGGTCTTCACCCTTTCCAGCGCCTGGTGCGGGCTTGCCGATTCGGTCGGAACCCTTATTCTTGCCCGCGTCCTCCAGGGCCTGGGGGCCGCCTTCATGACCCCCCAGACCATGTCGGTGATCACCCGCATCTTCCCGCCGGAACGGCGCGGCACCGCCATGGGACTGTGGGGATCGGTGGCCGGCGTGGCCACCCTCGTCGGCCCGGTCCTCGGCGGTGTCCTGGTGGACAGCCTGGGGTGGGAATGGATCTTCTTCATCAACCTCCCGGTGGGAGTGATCGGATTCATTCTGGCCTACCGGCTCGTGCCACGACTGAAAACGAACAGCCACCGCTTCGACCTCCTCGGCGTGCTGCTCAGTGCGGCGGGGATGTTCTGCCTCGTCTTCGGCATCCAGGAGGGGGAATCGTACGGTTGGGGCACCATCGCCGGGCCGGTGACCGTGTGGTCCCTGATCATCGCCGGGCTGGTCCTCCTCACCGCCTTCGTGCTGTGGCAGCGCCTCAACCGGGCGGAACCGCTGCTTCCGCTGCGGCTGTTCCGGGACCGCAACTTCTCCCTCGCGAACACCTCGATCACCGCCATGGGCTTCTCGATCACCACCATGGCCCTGCCCCTGATGCTCTACGCCCAGAACGTGCGGGGGCTCAGCCCGACGCAGGCGGCCCTTCTGCTCACTCCGATGGCCGTCGTGTCCGGTGTCCTGGCGCCGTTTGTGGGCAGGTTTGTCCAGCGCAACAACCCCCGCCTGATGGCGGTGCTCGGCTTTGCCGGGATGTCGGCCGCCCTGTTCTGGCTGGGAGCGATCCTCACCCCGGATGTCCCCCTGTGGCTGATCCTGCTTCCGGTCTCGCTTCTCGGACTCTCAAGCGCCGGCATCTGGGCCCCGGTCTCCCTCACCGCCACCCGCAACCTGGACCCGTCACTGGCCGGGGCCGGCTCGGGTGTGTACAACACCACGCGGCAGGTCGGCGCGGTCCTCGGCAGCTCCGCCATCGCGGCGATGATGCAGGCCCGGCTCAGCGCCAACCTCGCCGGCGGATCCGCGGGCGCCGGGTCGGCCCTGCCCGAGGCGGCCCAGGCCGGCTATGCGCTCTCCATGGGGCAGGCCCTCTACCTGCCGGCCACGGTCATCCTCATCGGCCTGGCGGCGGCGCTGTTCTACGCGCGGCCGCACCAGGGCACCGTCTGGACGGGCGAGGCGCCCAAGGCCGCCCGGCGTCCCGCCCAACCTGTGGACTCCTAGTGGTTGCCTGAATCAACGACGGCTAGGCTCGTGCCATGGCTGATGACCCGACAGGAACCCCGACTCCCGCCGACCCGCCCACCGAATCGAAGGACGTCAGCGACGACTTCGTCTCACGCGGCCATACTTCGCCGTCGGGCCTGAAGTACACGACGACCACCGGACGGCTCGTGCTGCGCCGGGAGGAAACCAAGGACGGCAGGGCCGACGGCTTCCGTCCCAAGGCCGAAATCTTCGTGGCTGCCTACACCAAGGACGACGGCGAGCCCGGGCGGCCGGTGACCTTCGCCTTCAACGGCGGGCCGGGGTCCTCCTCGGTGTGGCTCCATCTGGGCCTGCTCGGGCCGCGGCTGGTGGACGCCGGTGACGTCGGAGCGATGACCCCCGCCCCCTTCGGGCTGGTCGACAACCCCGGATCCCTGCTCGAAACCAGTGACCTCGTGATGATCGACCCGGTCAACACCGGCTTCTCGCGCGTCGTGGAGGGGGAGAAGACCGACGAATTCCACGCCTTCATCGAGGACCGGGACCTCGTCGCCGAGGTGATCCGCCTCTGGACAACCCGCAACAACCGCTGGCTGTCGCCCAAGTACCTCGTCGGCGAGTCCTACGGCACGCTGCGTGCGGTCGCCGTCGCCGGCCGCCTGTTCGACGCCTATGGGATGGCGGTGAACGGCCTTGGCCTGATTTCCACGGTGCTCAATATGTCGACCCTGCGCTTCTTCCCGGGCAGCGACCTGCCCTACGCCCTCCACCTTCCCACCTACGCCGCCATCGCCCACTTCCATGGCCGACACGGCGGGCGGGACCTGGCCGAGGTGGTGCGGGACGCGGAGCAGTTCGCCGCCGCGGACTTCGGCTACGCCCTCACCCAGGGCAACCGGCTCACCCCGGCCGAGTATGACGATGTCGTCGCCCGCCTGAGCGCCCTCACCACCCTCGATGAGGGATTCATCCGGCGCACCAACCTGCGCTGGGACTACTCCGAGTTCGCTGCCGAACTGCTGCGCGGGGAAGGCCTGGCCGTCGGCCGGATTGATGGCAGGTTCACCGCCCCTCCGGAAAACCTCCAGAACTCGGACTCCTGGGACGATCCAAGCATGCGGGCGATCACCGGGCCCTTCGCGGCGGCGATGAACCACTACGTGCGCGCCGAACTGGGCTATGAGAACGACCTCCCCTACGAGATCCTCACCGCCAGGGTGCAGCCCTGGAGCTACCGCACCTTCGAGGGGGCGCCCGTGGATGTCTCGAACGTGCTCGAACGCCTCCTCGTCCACAACCCCGCCCTCCGCGTGCACGTCGATTACGGCTACTACGACGGCGCCACCCCGCACTTCGCCGCCGAATACGTCTGGGCGCACATGGCCGTCAGCGACCAGGCGAAGGCGCGCTTCTCCCACCACTTCCACGAAGCCGGCCACATGATGTACCTGAACCCGGAGGTGCGCCGGACGCAGCTGGCGGCACTGCGGGATTTCGTGACGAACGGTCCCTCGACGGACGATTAGTCAGTAGGATTAGTATCGATGCCGATTCCGGCTCCGGACGAAAGGACAAACCGTCATGCTCAAGCGAATCCTCTGGGCGCTGGCCCCGATTGTTGTCTCCAAGGTGATGCAGAAGCGCGGCGGCGCGCAGAGCCGCCGCCCCGGCTCGTACAACCGCGCCGACAAGACCCGCTACGGGAAGAATTTCGGCAGGTAGCCACGGCTTCTGGCCGCTCCAGGCAGCCAAGGCACCCGATAACGACAAACGCACCCGAATTATCGGGTGCGTTTGTCGTTATCAGGCCCCTTGGGCGCTGTCGGGTGCCTTGGGCGTTATCGGGTGGGTTGAGCGCCGGACTCAGGCGAAGTGCACCCAGACGCCGAGGATCCAGGTGGTGCCGGCGGCGAAGGCGAATCCGAGCTCGGCCAGGATGCCCAGCCCGGTGGCCTTCAGGGCCTGAAGGCTTGAAGACAGGGCGGACCGGGCGTTGCGCTGCCGCTGGTATTCACTGGCGAACAGCCCCAGTGCGAAGCCCAGGAACAGCCCCACCACCGGGACGGCGAACATCCCCACCACGCCGATGATCAGCCCGATCGTCACCGAGCGGCCCGGAATCTGCTGGCGTTTCAGGGTCCTTCCGGTCAGAACCAGGCCGGAGAGCAGACCGGCCACGGCGAACAGGGATCCCAGGACGAAGACCACCCATCCCACGGCGCTTTCGACGGCGAAGGCCCACAGCAGCAGCGATCCAACGATCAGCACGCTGCCGGGCAGCACCGGAACCACAACGCCGGCAGTCCCCACCGCAATGAGCAGTCCGCTCACTACCGTCATCAATACCTGGAAGTCCATGCGCCCAGTCTCCCACCCGGGACCGGCGCGCCCCGACACCGTAGAGTTCCACAGCGCGGCCTGCGATACTAAGGTGACTGAGTAAAATTCGGTTTTGCAACAGGAGGACGCATGAGTACGCCAGGAACAGGGGACACCGACGGAGCTCTGCGGCGCCCCCGCGGCACCGACCAAGGGCAGGGAGCGCACACCCCCGGGAACGACACGCAGCACTCCGGCGCGAGCAGCGTCGGCGAGGCACCATCCGATGACACCGCCACCCGCGAGCACACCCGCGCACACCGGGTCGGCGACACCGGGGCCGATGACACCGCCACCCGGGCGCACACCCGCGCTGTCCCCGTCAGCGCGACCAAGGACTCCGGGTCCCACTCGCTGGATCCCGACGAGGATCCGCAGCGCAACCGCAACGACCGCCACTCAGTGGCTGACGACGCCATCCCGGCCGCCGCCGACCGCCGCGCCCTCCACCAGCGGGAAAAGGAAGAGTTCGGCGGCATGAAGTTCGGCTCCGCCTTTTTCGGCTGGCTGACGGCCACCGGTATGGCGGTGCTGCTGACCGCCCTGCTCGCGGCGGCCGGCGCCGTTTTCAGCCTTTCGACGAACACCAACCTCAATGAGGCCGCCGACCAGGCATCTCAGGACGCCCAGACGGTAGGAGTCACCTCCGCCATCGTGCTGCTGGTGCTGCTGCTGGTCTCCTACTTCGCCGGCGGATACGTCGCCGGGCGGATGGCAAGATTCGACGGAGCCAAGCAGGGCATTGCGGTGTGGCTGTGGGCCCTCATCATCGCCGTCATCGTGGCCATCCTCGGCGTCATCGCCGGCAGCCAGTTCGACATCCTCGCCAACCTCAACAGCTTCCCGCGGCTGCCGATCAACGAGGGCGACCTGACCACCGCCGGAGTCATCTCCGTCGTGGTTGCCGCCCTTGCGGCACTGATCGGCGCAATCCTCGGCGGCCTCGCCGGGATGCGCTACCACCGCCGGATTGACCGCGCGGACTACGACGAACTCGGCCGCAACTAGGCCGTCAGGACCGGCTTCGGCCGGGTGCAGCAGCACAAAGCCCCGGGATCCAAGGAACCCGGGGCTTTTGTGTGCCTCATACCGCTGGGTGCTCAGCACGGCTGGGCGCTCAGGGCGAGGGCATCCCGCCGTTGACGTTGAGGGTCTCCCCCAGGACGAAGCTTGACTCCGCGGAGGCCAGGAAGACATACGCCGGCGCCAGCTCGGTGGGCTGGCCCGCCCGACCCAGGGGCGTGCTCTTCCCGAACTCCGGCAGGGCCTCCTTGGGCTGGCCGTCGGAGACCTGCAGCGGCGTCCAGATAGGGCCCGGGGCCACGGCGTTGACCCGGATGCCCTTGGGCGCGAGCTGCTGGGCCATGCCCTTGGTGAAGTTATTGATCGCGGCCTTGGTGCTGGCGTAGTCGATCAGCGTCGGGGAGGGCTCGTAGGCCTGGATCGAAGTGCTGTTGACGATCGAGGAGCCCGGCGGAAGGAACTTGAGGGCCTCGCGCGTGATCCAAAAGAACGACTGGATGTTCGTCTTATACGTGTGCTCGAGCTGCTCGTCCGTCAATTCCTCGAGGGACTCGACCGCCACCTGCTTGGCCGCGTTGTTCACGAGGATGTCGAGGCCGCCCAGCTGTTCGGCGGCCTGCTGCACCATGGAACGGCAGAAGTCAGGGTCCTTGACGTCACCAGGGAGCTTCACTCCCCTGCGCCCGCTCTCCTCGATCAGCCGGATCACGGTGTCGGCGTCCGGCTCCTCCTCCGGCAGGTAGCCGATGGCGACGTCAGCGCCCTCCCGCGCGAAGGCGATGGCGACGGCGGCACCGATTCCGGAGTCCGCCCCGGTAATCAGGGCCTTGCGGCCCTCGAGCCGGCCGGTGCCGCGGTAGGAGGTCTCCCCGCGGTCCGCGTGGGGCGCGAGATCCCGGTCCAGTCCGGGCTCCGGCTGGTCCTGCTTCGGCGGAGCGATGCTTTCGAACCGCGTCACGGGGTTCTGGAACGTGTACTGGTCGCTGGTTGCAGACTGTGGATTCATTTTTTTCCTCCGTTGCCGGTTAATTTCCGGGCCTCCGAGGCGACCCGGACGAAGGCCTTCGCCAAAAGCTAAGCCTGCTTATTACCTTAGGCCGCCCGGCGGGAGGGAGACAAGGAGGCTCAGAAGACGGCGGAAAAGAACCCTGCACCCACGCTGAGGATCAGGGCCACGACGAGGAGCCAGACGATGGGGGTGCGGTACTTGGCAATGGCGCGCATAACACCCAGTCTAGTGCGGAGGCCTCCGCCGGGAACCGGTCCGGCCGGAAGGCGCGTATAGCAGGGGCGTGTGACGAAAGCAACCAGAGTGAAATGGCACACGCTATTCACAGGGAGTACGCGTACAGTGGAGGAATCTGTGGGGCTTGCCTCAGTCGATGGCTGGGAAGCCGCCCCAACCCCAGGGATATTTATGAGCGTCACAGCCGCCGGCCGCAAAGTCCGGATCGCCAAGCCCAATGACGTTGTTGCGTCCTATTCGGTCCTGTTGAAGCAGGTCCGCAAGGAGGGCCTGCTGACCCGGCGCCGGCGCTTCTACGTCTCGGTGTTCGCCCTGCTGGCCCTGGCCATGGGCGCGGCCTGGACCGGCTTCGCCCTGCTGGGCGACACCTGGTTCCAGCTGCTGATCGCCGCGGCGCTCGGAGTGGTCCTGACCCAGACCGCGTTCCTGGCCCACGAGGCCTCCCACCGCCAGATCTTCAAGACCCGCGGCGCCAACGACTGGTCCGGGAGGGTGCTCGCCGCCGGCGTGGTCGGCATCAGCTACGCCTGGTGGATCGATAAGCACACCCGCCACCACAACGACCCCAACACCCGCGGCAAGGACCCCGACATCGAGGTCGACACCATCTCCTTCCTCGAGGAGGACGCCGCCAAGGCCCGGGGCCTGCAGGCCTGGATCACCCGCCGCCAGGGCTACCTGTTCTTCCCCCTGCTCACCCTGGAGGGCCTGAACCTGCACGCCCGCTCCTTCGGAACCCTGTTCCGCCGCGGCACCGTCACCGGCCGCTGGGTCGAACTGACCCTGCTCGCGGTGCGCTTCACCGCCTACCTGGGCATCCTCTTCTGGTTCCTGCCCGTGGGCATGGCCTTCGCCTTCCTCGGCGTGCAGCTGGCCGTGTTCGGCGTCTACATGGGCGCCTCGTTCGCCCCGAACCACAAGGGCATGCCGATCGTGCCCGAGGACAGCAAGCTCGACTTCTTCCAGAAGCAGGTCCTGACCTCGCGCAATATCCGCGGCGGAGCGTTCGTGAACAACGCCTTCGGCGGCCTGAACTTCCAGATCGAACACCACCTCTTCCCCGACATGCCCCGCCCGCACCTGCGCCGGGCCGCGGTGATCGTGCGCGAGCACTGCGAACGTCTCAAGGTCCCCTACACCGAAGTCGGCGTCGGAGCCTCCTACGCCGCCGTGGTGTCCTACCTCAACCGGGTCGGCCTCGCCGCCCGCGACCCCTTCGACTGCCCCATGGTCAACAAGTACCGCCGGCAGTAGCCTCTGCCTTCCAAGGGCGTCCCGCACCCCCCGGTGCGGGACGTTTTGGGTTAAGGCACCCGGACGGGCGGCGGCAAGTCAAATAATCAGCATGCTTCCTATTTCGTTCGGACTGCGGGTAGCGTTGACCCCTTGGACCAACTCCGCGCCATCGAAGGAGCACAATGTTTTTCCTGTTCGGCCTTACCTCCCGGGAGCGCGTCCTGTTCTCCCGCTCAGCCAGCTGCCACTTCTGCGGGCGCTTCGCTCCGCAGCAGGTTATTCAGCGGGCCACGAAGTTCACGGTGTTCTTCATCCCGCTGCTGACAGTGCGCAAGAGCCGTCTTCTGGTGTGCACCAACTGCGGAGGTGCCTCGCCGCTCAGCGCGCAACAGCAGCGGGCCATGGCAGTCTAAGACGCCGGCCGGAGACCTACCGGCTCAGGCGTTCCAGAGTCCGTAGGAGTCGGCGAGCGAGGAGATCTTCTGCGCCCGCGCCAGCCGCGGGAGGTAGGAGCCATCTCCCACTACGGCGCCGGCGGCATGGGCGCTGAGCAGCTCCACGGCCCACTGGATCTCCGATTCACTCGGGGAAAGCGCCCTATTGATCGTGTCGGTCGCGTCGGGTGAGAGGCACAGTTTGCCGGTCATCCCCATTGAGGCTGTGACCCTGCTCGCCTGAAGCAGCTCATCACCGAGCGCCCCCACGGTGGGGCCGTCAATGGGGCCCGGAAGCTGGCCGACGCGGGACGCGACGACGAGCTTCGACCGCGCATAGGCCAGAGCCATGGGGTCGTCCGACGCGCCGGTGTCCCGGCGGAAGTCGCCGACACCAAAGGCCAGTCGGAACGTTCCCGGAGCACTCGCGATGGCCGTGGCGTTTTCGATGCCGAGCGCCGATTCCACCAGGGCCAGGACCGGGGTTCCGGCCTTGAGGCGCATCGCGGTATGGGTCACCTGCTCGGGCTTTTCCGTCATGGCGAGCATGACCCCACGCAGCCCCGGGAGCCCGGAGAGTGCCGCGAGATCATCGGCCCAATAGTCGGTTTCGATCCCGTTGACGCGCACCCACGCAGTCATGCCGCTGGAGAGCGCCTGAACGACCCTCTCCCGCGCCTCAACCTTCGAATCGGCGGGCACCGCATCCTCCATATCGAAAATGACGGAGTCCGCCTCGGAGGCAAGCGCCGGGGCGAAGTTGGCCTCCGAGGCCGCTGAAGCCAGCAGCCAGGATCGGGAAAGTTTGGCTGGGAGCGCGGCGGCGCGGCTGTTTCGAAGGGAGGCCATAGGGAAACACTACTGAGGGGGACGGCCCATTATCCAACGGGGACGGAACCGCCCCCGGAAAATCACCCGCGCCGTCCGCGGTCATGGCGTTGTGGCGCCGCTGCGCCCGCATCGGGAACGGGCAAACTCGCCGGGACGCACCGGGTCCGTGCCCTGCCGGGCCGGACGGGCACGGGCTCCTGCGGTTCGTAGGGAATTGAGCCGGGGGCTGTTCATCATTGGCCCGGCTACGGCGGTACGGGTCCGGCCTCGGTAGGCTTTCTGGCATGGCTAAGGATGAGACCGTTCTCGACCTCCTCGGAATCGACGAGGCCAGCGAACGCATCTACCACCTTGCGCTGCGGCAGGGGGCGGCGAGCGTCCCCGTGGTGGCGGAACAGCTCGGAATTTCCCATGCGGAGGCCGAGGACCGCCTCGATAGGCTGCGCGGGATGGGCCTTGTCGCCCGGCGGGCCACCGAGGACGGCGACTACGCGCCGGTCGATCCCCGGTTCGCCCTGCGGATCCTCACCGACCGGCACAGCGACGGCCTGGCCCGCATCCGCGATCACATCGGTGTGCTGGCGGACCAGTTCGACGCCGGCCGCTCGAGCCAGGCCGACGCGCCCCAGACCCAGGTCCTGAGTGGTGCCGATGCGCTGGCCGCCTGGTACGTGCGGCTGCAGCACCAAGCGGGCAGGGAATTCCTTGCCTTCGACCGACCTCCTTACGTGTCCGCATCCTCGAACCCGCTCGAACCCGTGGTGCTCGACCGCGGCGTGTCGTGGCGGGCCATCTACTCGGCCGCCAGCTTCGAACATGAAGGCAGCTGGGAGGAGGTCCAGCGCCTTGTCGCCCGCGGGGAACAGGCGCGGGCGACCCCCGAGCTTCCCCTGAAACTTGCCATTGCCGACCGCTCGGTCGCCATGGTGTCCCTCACCCTGGAGGGGGAACGCTTCGACGCCCTCGTGACCGAGTCTCCCCCGCTGGTTGAGGCCCTCTGCCAGCTGTTCGAGTTCTACTGGCGCTCCGCCATCCCGGTGGGGGAAACCACCGGGACACTCTCCCGGGACCTCAAGACGCCAGGGCGCCGGCCGGAGCGGGCACCGACCCCTGAGGAGCATGCGATGCTCACCCTGATCGGCGCCGGCCTGAAGGACGAAGTTATTGCCCGTCAGCTCGGTATGTCGGCGCGCACCCTGCGCCGCAGGAGCCAGGACCTGATGGCGGAACTGGGAGCCGCCAACCGGTTCCAGGCCGGCGCGGAGGCGGCACGACGCGGGTGGCTGTGACGGATCGATGACACAAAGCACCGGCACCGATGTAAATTTTTGACCTCCTGCGGCCAGAGGCCGCTTGCGGCCATTCATTCGGGAGATCCGCCCGTAGAGTTACGGCACGCCAAAAGGCGATCGTGACGAAGGATGTCCATGTCGATACTCGGTTCCCGTTCCTTAACCCACCTCGCCGGAGGCACCGCGGTCCTCGCGGTCCTCGCCGGCGGCCTCGCAGCCGTTGAGGCCCCTCCCGCCTCCGCAGCCAATAAATCCCAACGTGTCATCATCGAATTCGAGGGCGAGCACGCACTCGCCCGGCTCGGTAATGCCGAAACCAACGCACTGCGGAAGGGATCGGGAAACGCCCGTTCCGCGGCGCAGAGCGCCTACCGCTCGGCCCGCGCCGAGGTAACCGAGGCGCAGGAGGGCGTCCTCGCCGAAGCGGGCGCCCGTGGCATCCGGATCGAAGAAACCCGGCACGTCACCGGCGTGCTCAACGCCGTCATCGCCACGGTCGATCCGGGCCAGCTCGAGGCACTCCGCGGAATTCCCGGCGTGGCCCGGGTGAACCTTGACCGCCGCGTCCACTCACTCGAGACCGCCCCGGCACCGGAACCGGCCGAACCTTCCGAAGGTGCGGAGGCGACGACTGCACCGACTCCGCCCGCCGAAAAGCCGATTCCTCCAGCCGACCCCGCGGCCCCCGCGCCCACGTTGGAGGCGACGGCGAAGCCCTCGGCGAAGCCCGCTCCCAAAGACGCAGCGACTCCGGCCAAGAGCGCCGAGGCGGATGATGCCGGTGCTCCCACAACGGCGGACGCCGCCGCCGGGAAGGGCTCGGTCGTCGCGGTCCTCGACACCGGAATCGACTACGGGCTGCCGGAACTGGGCGGTGGATTCGGTGAGGGATTCAAGGTGGTGGACGGGTACGACTTCGTCAATGACGACGACGACCCGATGGACGATCACTACCACGGCACGCACGTCGCCGGCATTGTCGCAGGGACCGGCGCGGCACCCGGCGTGGCACCGGAGGCCTCCCTCACCGCCTACAAGGTACTCGATGACCAGGGTGAGGGGTGGGAATCGACGATCATCACCGGCATCGAGGCTGCGGCCGACCCGCTCGGTGAGCACCCGGCCGATGTCATCAATATGAGCCTCGGCGGGTCCGGAGATGGAACCGACCCGGTCGGCAACGCCGCGTCAAACGCCACTCGGAGCGGCGCCCTGGTGGTCGCCGCCGCCGGAAATGAAGGCCCGGGGGAAGGAACCATCGGAACGCCCGCGGCGGCCCCGGAGGTCCTCGCCGTCGGCGCGTCCGTGACCGACTACCGCGTCGCCACGGCGGCGCTCGCCGCCCCCGTGCAGCGCACCCTCACCACCTGGCGGGCACCCTTCAGCGCGAATCCGCCTGAGCAGGACTTCACCGCACCGGTGGTCGCCGTGGGCGGGCCAGGAGCTCCCGAGGACTTCGACGCCGCCGGCGATATCACCGGTAAGGTCGTTGTCCATCTGGGCGGCCTCCCGCGGGACCCCGCCCAATCCGCCGGCCGCCTCCCTGCGGTCGCCCGGCTCGCCGAGGAGCGCGGCGCTGCAGCCATCATCTTCTACAACGATCCTCCCGCCACCGAAGCACCCCCCGTTTTCGGGCCCGGTGATCCCGCGGGTCCCGGGGTGGATCCGGGTATCACCGAGGCCGCACCGAGCGCTTCCGGACCTCTCACCCAGAGCGCCGATACACGGTTCGACTCGATCGTTGTCCTCGGGATGACGAACTCCGAATACGGAGCCTTTGCTGGAGCGGTAGAGGAGGGAACCGCGCGGATCACGATCTCCTCGGTCGACGCAACCGACACCATCGCCAGCTTCAGCTCCCGCGGACCGACGGCCCGCGCCCAGCTCAAGCCCGAGATCGTCGCTCCCGGCCTGGACATCCTCTCCACTGTCCCTGCCGCTCAAGGGGTGCCCGGCAATGTCTTCCGGCTCTCCGGAACGTCGATGGCCTCGCCCTTCGTCGCGGGAGCCGCGGCCATCGCGAGCGCCCAGCATCCCGACCTGGACCCGGCATCGCTTCGCTCGCTCCTCGTGGGGAGTTCCAAGGAGCTCGCGGGCGCGTCGGCGCGGCTCTCCCCCACTCTTCAGGGCACCGGCCGGGCCGACGCGGGCACGCCGCAGAAGGCAAGCGTCCTCGCTTCGCCGTCGTCCCTCGGGTTCGGCCAGGCCGACGCCCGGGGTGGCCGGCCCGTTCCCCTTGAATTCGCCCTGAAGAACCTCTCCACCGAGCCGGTATCCGCCCGGCTTGAGGTCCTGCCCTCAAACCGCAGCGCCGGCGAGCTGACGCTCGGCAGCACCGACGTCACCATCGCACCGGGTGCCTCCGTGCCGGTGGAGGCGGTGGCCTCCGCCGCTGTGTCCGAGGCCGACTCCGAGCTCTCCGGGGTCATTCTCGCCCGCATGAGCGACGGCACCGAGGTGCGCATCCCCTACCTCCAGCTCTCGCGCCGCCTCTCGGTCACCGCTACGCCACAGCCCGCGGCTCCCGGCACGACGAGGGTCCTGATTTCCTCCTTCCTCCGCCTTGACGAGGCGCCGACCCTGACGGTGTCCGGCAACGGCGGGACGGGTGGACCGTTCACCCTCGCCACGGTTCCGTCCCCTACGATGCCGGGCTGGTTCAGCGCCGACGTCGAGGCCCGCGATATCGGTGCCTACACGCTCACGGCCACCGGCATCACCGGCGGCCGGCAGATCGCAGGTTCGGGCTCGATGGAAGTCGTCTCCGGCGAAACCACCGGGGACACCTGGAAGCAGGTGGGGCGCAACGCCAGTTCGGAACAGCTCGCCGTCTCGCCGGCCGCGCCCGGAACGGCCCTGCAGACGACGTCAACGTCGGTGCGCCCCTTCATCACCACCGACCACGGTGCCTCCTGGCGGCAGGTGCAGTCCCTGCCGGTGGCCGACGGTGCGGGCACCCCCATCGCCGACCCCAAGAACGGCAAGGCCTTCTGGTACGCCGTCAACGGCGGAGGGACCAATCCACCCCTGGACCCGAGCTACGCCGGGCGCCTGCTGCGCACGGAGGACCTCGGGAAGACCTGGAGCGTCCTGCCGATGCCCGACAAGCACGTCTCCGCGGTCGTCAATGACGGCAGCAGGCTTGCCGTCCTCACCGCCGACGGAGTCGAGATCAGCCTCGACGGCGGGGCCACCTGGTCCCACGAGCCCTTCCGCTGGGCCGGAGCGGTGACCGGTGCCGCGTTGCAGAACGGCACCCTGCTGGTCTCCGGGTATGAGCAGGTCTGGCGGGTGGAGGGCATCTTCGAAAGCCCCGGCACCCCCGACGTGGTGTACGAATCCCCTGACGGGAGCATCACCGGGGTCGTCGCGACCGGCTCGGTGGTAGCCGTCAGCGAACGCGACCGGGTCACCACCTCCACCGACGGAGGCTCGACCTGGCGGACGTCCGAGCCGCTCGGGTCCTTTGCCATCGACGTCCACGCGGTGGGCGATGAACTCATCCGGGCCACCAGCAACAACGGGTATGCCCGCTCCACCGACAACGGCGCCACCTGGCAGGACTTCCCCTATCCAGGTGACGGCCGCGGCGTCGGCAGCGACTTCGGCCGGTGGCCGGACGATCGGCGTTCCCTGCTCGTGGCGATGGAAGCGGGCGGTCTTTACGGTTCACGCAACGACGGCGAATCCTTCAAGCGGCTGGGCGTTGCAGCCACCACCATCTCGGACGTCATCGCGTCAACCGACGCCACCGGCGCCCCGCGCCTGTTCATCTCCGACGACCATGGCTCCACCTCGCGCGAGCTTCCGGCCGGCCGGAAGCTCCCCGCCAATATTGTCGAGTGGGGCGCCACGGGCGGGGAGGGCATGTTCGGGGTCCGGAGCACCGAGCTGGCGCAGGACGCGGGAAACCGGAATACCCTGTGGCGGACCCGGGTGGATGCCTGGCACGACCATCGCATCGAGGTGAGCACGGACGGCGGAACGACCTGGAAGCAGGCCGGCAGGGCCTCCCTCGACCAGCTGATCCACGACCTGGAAGTCAGCCCGACCACGACGGCGCACGGCGCGGCGAGCTACTCGGACGATGGGGAAAGGGGCCTCCTCGTCACCGGCGACGCCTGGCAGACCTGGAAGACGTACGAGCACCCGGTCACCATCCGCAACATCGCCATCGACCCTTCGAACGACTCCCGGATGTGGCTTGCCGCCGATGAGGGACTCTACGTCTCGGAGGACCACGGCGTCACGATCCGTCAGGTGCAGGAGGGTGAGACCTCGACCGTCTGGGTCGATCCGGCCGATCCGCTCCACATCGTCACCGGCGGCCGGGGCATCTCCGTCTCGACCGACGGCGGGAAGAGCTTCACGCGCTCGGACGTCGGCGGGATCGACATGTACACCAGTTCGATCACCGAGGCCGTGGTGAAGGGTAAGCGCGGAAACCAGACCGTCCTGTTCGCCGGGTCGACCACCTTCCGCCCCTCCCCCCTGTGGGTCCACGGCCGCGGGGTGCTCGCCAGCCTGGACGGGGGTGTCACCTGGAAGAACGTGTCAGCCGGGCTGGCCTCCACCTCGGTCACCTCACTTGATGCGAGCGACGATGGGAAGTGGCTGTTCGTCGGCACCCGGCAGGGCGGACTGTTCCGTGCCGACACCGCCGAACTGATCAAGGCCGCCGGCTGATCAGTCCCCACGCCGATCGAATCGCGGGCTGGTCAGCCCCACGCTGATCAGCCCGCAGCAGGGCCCGTCCGGCAGCAGCCGGGCGGGCCCTTTCGTCCCTGCCCCGCGCATGGCGATCCCCGAGGCGGGCGGAGGGCGGGCTGGAATCAGCCAAGCACCTCGTCGAGGTAGCACCACCGCCACGACTCGCCCGGCTCGACGCTGCGCATCAGCGGATGCCCCGTGTTCCGGAAGTGCCGGTCGGCATGCAGGCCGGGCGAGGATTCACAGCACGCGACCTCGCCGCACTCAAGGCACATCCGCAGGTGCACCGGCGTCGTGCCCTCACGCACGCACTCAAGGCACCGGAGGTCCGCCGGCGCCTGCCGTTCGGGAGCGTCCTGCAGATGCGCACACCTGCCCCGGACGGGCCGGTTCCGCGGATCCGCCAGGGCGGCCGGGCCCACGGCAGGAACGGTCCCCCCGGCTTCGTCCGCTTCCTCGGCGAGGAACGTTTCAAGCATCGCCTCCTCGGAGTCGAGCCGCTCAAGGACCTCATCGACCACTTCGGCGGCATAGAGGCCCTGCCGGCGCAGCTTCAGCACCTCCCGGCGTTCGGCGTCGAGCATCACCATCCGCAGTTCGAAATACCGCTGGCTCGGTGTCTGGAGCTGCTCCTCGGGCGGCCCGAGGCGCTCCCAGGCCGCGGCGCTCCACTCCTTGGTGCGGCGGCGGAGCATCCCCAGCAGCTCCGGGGAATCCTCGGCGAGGATGCGCCCCTCAAGCTGTCCCAGTCCGGCCGCGGTGGATTGGCGCACCAGCAGGGCCCGCTGCAGTGCGTCCTCGCGGCGGTCGGGGCCGCGCAGCCCAAGCCGGCGCACCACCCAGGGCAGGCTGAAACCCTGGATCGCCAGGGTGCCGGCGGCCACGACGAGGGCGGCGAGGATGAGCACCGGCCGGTGCGGAAGGTCCTCCGGGAGGACGAACACCGCCGCCAGCGTGACCACTCCGCGCATCCCGGCCCACGACACAACGGCCGGGAACTGCCAGGGCAGCGGAGGTTCGCTGGTCTTGATCCGCGGGAGGAGCCGGGGCAGGTAGCTGGCGGGGAAGACCCAGACCGGGCGCAGCACGATGACCGCCAGCAGGATGATGCCGCACACTGTCCAGACCCTCGCCGGGCCCATCGGGTCCATCAGGGCGGCGTCGACGATCGAGCGCACCTGCAGCCCGATGAGCAGGAACACCGCGTTCTCAAGGAGGAACTGGACCGTCGCCCAGTTGGTGCGCTGGCTCAGCCGTGAGGCGCTGCCGGGCATCGAGGGGGTCCGGGTGCCGATGATCAGGCCGGCCACGACGACCGCGAGCACCCCGGAGGTATGGAGGGCCTCGGCGGGAAGGAACGCGACGAAGGGTGCGGCCAGGGACATCGCCGTGTTGATCGGCACGCTCCGCACGCGCTTGCGGATTCCCAGCAGCACCATGGCCACGCAGGCGCCGATGAGCGCACCGCCGGCGGCGGCCACCACGAATTCGAAGGCAATCTCGAGCAGGCTGATGCTCCCCGCGAGCGCGGCGACGGAGGAGCGCAGCAGCACCAGGGCGGTGGCGTCGTTGACGAGGGACTCCCCTTCGAGGATCGCCACCGCCCGGCGGGGCATGCCCACCCGCCGCGCGATGGAGGTCGCGGCCACCGCGTCCGGAGGCGCGACGACGGCGCCCAGGGCGAAGGCGGCCGGCAGGGGCACCTCGGGGACCAGCCACACGACCAGGAGTCCCACGGTGACCGTACCGAAAATGACGTAGCCGACCGAGAGCAGCGCAATGGGGCGTTTGAGGGCCCGGAACTGCACGACGGGGGTCCGCAGCGCGGCCGCATAGAGCAGCGGCGGAAGGATGCCGATCAGCACCATCTCGGGGATGAGGCGCACCGGTGGGATGAACGGCAGGTAGGACCCGATCAGGCCAAGGACCACGAGCAGCAGCGGAGCCGACATGCGCCACCGGGTGGCCAGGGCGCTGCCGGCGCAGATGACGGCCACGATGGTGAGCAGGGTCAGGGCGAGGTTCATCCGGAAACGGCCCGGGGTTCTTGCGCCCGGGCGGAGCCGCGGCCGCCCTCCGCGGCCTGCCGCAGCGGCAGCCGCACCTGGAACGCCGTGGCCGGGTCGCTGATGAGCTTCAGCGACCCATGGTGCTTGTTCACGACGATCCGCCAGGAGATGTCGAGGCCGAGTCCTGTGCCGCTGCCCACGGGTTTGGTGGTGAAGAAGGGCTCGAAGATCCGCCCCCGAAGCTCCCGGGGAACGCCGGGCCCGGAGTCCCCGATTTCCACGAGCACCGTGTCGCGCTCGCGGACGGCGGTCACGGTCAACCGGCCCCGACCTTCCATGGCGGCCACGGCGTTGTCGATGAGGTTCGTCCAGACCTGGTTGAGTTCTGCCGGGTAGCACTGAAGCGTCGGCAGGTCGGGGTCGTAGGTCTTCTCGACGGTGATCCCGGCACCGATGCGCTGAGCCAGCATGACCAGGGTGCTGTCGAGCAGCGTCCGCACGTCGGCCTCCTGGTAGGGCGCGCGGTCGAGCTGGGAGTATTGGGAGGCCGCTTCGACCAGGGTGGAGATCCGGGAGGTCGAGTCCTGGATCTCATTCATCAGCTGTTCGGTGACGATCACGTTGGCCAGCCAGTGGAGGACCCCGTTGATGTCGCCGTCGGGAGCGGCCGTCGCGGCCTCCCTCAGCCAGTCCTCGCCGACGCCGGCCTGGACGAAGGTCGCGGCGAGCTCCCAGCTGCCCTGGACACCGTGGTCCTCGAGCCAGTCGGCGAGCGCGTCCTCCCGGTCGGAGACCTCAAGCGGGCCGAGGGTTCCGACGTGCGCGGACCGGCGCAGTGCCTCCTCCTGCAGGACGACGAGGCGCTCGAGCGCCTCCGGGGAGACTGTCAGGCCGGCGGCGAAATGGATCGTGTCGCGGAGGGCGGCTACCCGTTCCCGCAGCACGGAGGTGGCCCGCAGCGCCGACGCGGCCGGGTTGTTGAGCTCGTGGGTCAGTCCGGCCGAGAGGGAGCCCAGGGCCATCAGCCGCTCCCGCTGGGCGATCACCTCGCGGGTGTTCTCCATGCCGAGGAACAGTCCCTCAAGCAGGTGCAGCGCCATGGGGAACCAGTCGCCGACGAGGTTGCCGAAGTCTTCGGCCCGGATCTCGAGGAACCGGCTGGGCCTGCTCGTGCGGAAGGACGTCGAATAGACCTGGGGTACCCGGTCCCCGAGGTAGGCCTGCACCGCACCGGCGTACACGCCCCGCTGGCTGGTGCGGATAAGCTCGACGTCGTCGTCGCCGACGCGGCGCGTCAGCACCACCTCGCCGTCGAGCAGGACGTAGAACACCTCCGCCGGCGTGTTTTCGCTGTAGATTGTCTCGGCGCCGTAGGAGCGGACGGTGCCGATCCCGCAGATCCAGGCGAGCTGCTCCTCGGTGAGCTTCTCGAACAGGAAGAGCGTGCGCAGCTCCTCCGGATCGCACCGCTGACCCCCGTTCACTGCGCGGCCAGGTAGCGGTGGGCGAGAGTGACGGCCATGGCGCCTTCGCCGACGGCCGAAGCCACCCGTTTCACCGACCCGGCGCGCACGTCGCCTGCGACAAACACTCCGGGGATGCTGGTCTCAAGCGGGTACGGCATGCGGTCGAGTGGCCAGTCCGCCGGGGGCCGGCCGTCGGTCAGGAGGTCGTTGCCGGTCACGATGAACCCGCGGCTGTCCCGGACCACGGCCCCCTCGAGGTTTTCGGTGTGGGGATCGGCCCCGATGAACACGAACAGCCAGTTTGTCGCCACCTCGTGGATTATGCCCGTCGCCCGGTTGCGCAGGGTCAGCCCTTCGAGGTGGTCCTCGCCGCGGGCCGCCGCCACCTCCGTCTGGAGCAGGAGCTCAATGTTCGCGGTCGCCTCGATCTGGTCGATGAGGTAGGAGGACATCGACGCCGTCAGGCTCGAGGCACGGATCAGCAGCTTGACCGAGCGGGCCGTCCGCGCGAAGTAGACGGCGGCCTGCCCTGCGGAATTGGCACCTCCGACGATGTAGACGTCTTCGCCGGCGAGGTCCGCAGCGGAGGCGGTTGCCGCGCCGTAGAAGACACCCCGGTCGGTGAGATGCGGGAGCCCTTCGCCGGCCAGGGTCTTGTAGGCCACGCCCATCGCCAGCACCACCGCATGGCCGGCGATTTCCGTCCCGTCTTCGAAGGTCACGACGCGCGCCCCGCCCCGCGCCTCAAGCCCGGTCATGTTGCGGGTGGTCAGGACCTCGGCGCCGAACTTCGAGACCTGGCGCCGGGCCCGGTCGGCCAGCTGGGCACCGGACACCCCGTCCGGGAAGCCCAGGTAGTTTTCGATCCGTGAGCTCTGCCCTGCCTGCCCGCCGGTGGCGTTCTTTTCCACGAGGACCGTCCGGAGGCCCTCGGATGCACCGTACACCGCGGCCCCCAGGCCCGCCGGGCCCCCGCCGACCACCACGAGGTCGTAGAAGTCCTTGAGCGGGGCGGTGCTCAGGCCGACGCGTTCGGCCAGGACGGTGTCGGTGGGGGCGATGAGGGCGTCCCCACCGGCGGTCACCACCACCGGAAGGACCGAGCCGTCGGTGCCTGCCGCCGCCAGGATCCGCTGCGCCTCCGGTTCCGTGACCGGCAGCCAGCGGTAGGAGACCTGGTTCCGGGCGAGGAATTCGCGCACTTCGACGGACCGCGCGGACCAGCGGTGGCCCACGAGGGTTGTGGTGTGGACGGGGCGGCGGTCCGAGGTCCGCCAGGACTCAAGGAGGGAATCGACAACCGGGTACAGCTTCTGCTCGGGCGGGTCCCACGGCTTCAGGAGGTAGTGGTCGAGGTCCACGACGTTGATCGCGTCGATGGCTGCGCTGGTGTCGGCGTAGGCGGTGAGCAGCATCCGGCGGGCCGCCGGGTAAATGTCGATGGCCGCCTCGAGGAACTGGATGCCGTTCATCTCGGGCATCTTGTGGTCGGCGATGAGCAGGGCGACCTCATCGCCGCGGAGCTTGAGTTCGCGCAGCGCCTCGAGCGCCTCGGCCCCCGAATCGGCGCGCACAATCCGGTACTGTTCCCCGAAGCGCCGGCGCAGGTCCCGGGCGACGGCCCGGGAGACGCTCGGTTCGTCGTCGACGGTGAGGATGGCGGTAAGCCCCCTGGCGCCGTCGGACCTCCGCTGGCCCGCCGCTGGGGCAGTCACGGCCGCCCCACGGCCGGCCGGCAGCCCGGCCCGGCACCTTCGTGTTGAGCAGCTTTCCTGCTCCCGCCCCATGGAAAAGTTGATCCCATGACTGGGCCTCCCACGTCCGGTGCGCCTCGGGGCGCACGCGATTATCGAATCATCTGTGCCGGGGAGGGTCAATAGCGCCTGCGCCGGCCCCGCCGCGCCCTCCCGGTTTCCGGGACGGCGCGGCGGGGCGCGGCGGGCGGTGGAGGGGCCGGCGGGAGGCGGCCGGAGCCTAGAGGTTCGCCTCAGCGTAGGCCTTCAGGGCATCGCGGACGAACCCGGCCTTCTCCGGTCCTCCGTAGACCGCGCTGAAGCGGGGGTCGGCGACGTACATCTCCCCGAGCCCGATCACATAGTCCTTCGCCGGCCTGCCGCCCTCGCGGGGGATCCCCGGCGCCTCGGACAGCCAGTCGAAGTGCCGGGCGGCGAGCTCCTGCGCACGTGGCCCCTCGGGGCGCTCGCCGCCGGACGCCGCGGCCACCCAGCCGTCGGCGAGCCGCTTGGCCGCCGCCGCGTAGTCCTTCCGCTCGGCATCACTCTTCGCCCGCCACCAGGAGTCTCCGGCGGCGTACGCGTCGGCGCCCCACCGCTGCTCCACCTCCTCCTTGAACCGGGTGTGGTCGAAGCCGTCGAACATGTTCTCGGCCATCAGGGGTTCCCCTCTCTCAAGACTCCGTACGGTGCCCAGCACCGATTCGATCTGTTGTCCGATCCGCTGGTGCTCCCGGCGCAGCTGTCCCAGGTGGGTGCGCAGGGCAGCGGCCGGTTGTTCGCCGCCATCGAGGATGTCCCGGATGGCGGGCAGTGCCAGCCCGAATCCGCGCAGGAGGAGGATGCGCTGGAGGCGCACCAGGGCGTTGTCGTCGTAGTACCGGTAGCCGTTGGCGCCTACGCGCGACGGCTCAAGGAGGCCCAGCTGCCCGTAGTGGCGCAGGGCCCTGCTGGTGGTGCCGGCGAGTCTCGCGACGTCCTGGATCGACCGTTCCACGTTTGTTCTCCTGTGTTGGATTCTGTGCCGGATCCAGCGTAGGAGTTGACGCAGCGTCAAGGTCAAGGCCGGTGCATGGGGAAGGGAAACCGGCCCTGGGAGGTCAGCTGTACCAGAACCAGTGCGGCGGGCTCCAGTCCGCCGGCACCGTATGCGCAGCGAAACCGCCGCACTCCGAGCAGGAGTAGCCCGCGCTGGCGGGAAGGATCGCTCCGCCGCCGCTCGGGAGCCGGGGCGGGACGTACTCTTCGAAAATCAGGAAATCGTCGGTGCCGCAGCGGTGGCACCAGGGGCGTTCGCCGGTTTCGGCGGGGGCTGCCGCCGACCAGGCGGCGCCGGGCGTGGAGTTGATTGTGGTCATTGCCTTCACCATCTCGCTTCAAGCGGCCGACATTGGCCGCGAACGGAAGTAAGGATACTGATCAACCTAGGATACTACCGGTCCAGACCACCGGATAGCCCGCGCACCTCATCGGTGCCGCCCGGCCGGGCGCAAGCTTTGGAATTCGGGAAGGCCTCAGAACCCGCAGGGCGCCCATCTTTGGCACAATGTCCCCATGCCGCCACGAGCCCCCCGAACCACCGATGCGCTGCCCTCCGCCGAGGCCGCAAGGCTCGAACGGGCGCTGGCCGACAGCTCCGACATCACCATCTTCGTTGACGGGACGGCGTTCCGCCTGCCCGCCGGTGCACGTGAGGCGGTGGTCGACCTGCTCGCACGGCTCGGAGCGGGCGACACCGTGCAGTGCTCCTCGGTGGCCGAGCTGCTGACGACCTCGCAGGCCGCCGAACTGGCCGGGATCTCCCCGACCTACCTGCGCAACCTCACCGACGCCGGGGACATCGCCACCGAGTACCGCGGCTCCCACCGGCGCATCCGCCGGAGCGAGATCGAACATTGGCTCCGCCGCCAGGGCTCCCGCCGGGCCGGTTCAGAACCTCGGACGGAGCATCCAGCGGCGGGCCTTTAGGGCGAGGTGCAGTTCGAGCCGCACCGCACCGCCGAGCGGATCGGCCCCGATGATGGCCCGGATCCGGGCGAGGCGGTTGTACACGCTGCTGCGGTGCAGGTGGAGCTGCGCCGCGACATCCTGCACAGACCCGTTCTTGTCGTACAGCAGCTCGAGCACCGGCAGCAGCTCCCCGGCCCGGTCCTGCTCCTCCAGCTCGGCGAAATAGATGCTCCGGGCCGCCGCGGCCTGCCAGCCCACGGCGGCGAGCATCTGATAGGCCCCGATCGAGCGGTACTCGACGATGGTGCCGAGCTGCGGCTCGACGCCGGCGGCCTGCGCGGCGCAGCGGGCCTGGCCGTAGGACTCGGCCAGGCGTTCAAGGCCCGCGAAGGACTCCCCCAGGCCCAGGACCAGGTGTGCGGCCGGGCGCCCCGCCCGCTTGGCCAGGCCCTCCCCGTACCGGCGCAGGACGTCCGCGTGGGGGGCATAGCCGACACCAGCGCGCAGCAGGAGGACCGCATGTGTTGGCGCACCGGCGCTGAAGAGGAACGGTTCGACGCCGACCGTCGCCTGCAGTGCGGCGGCCCGGTGCATCAGCGTGCCGGCTTCGGGATCGGCCGGCCGCGCCCGCGGGCTTCCGGCGTCGGCGATCACGCCCAGCTGCCACGGGCCACCGTCGTCGACCTCCGGCCACCCCCTGAGGTCCTCGAGGGCGGAGGCGGTGCCGCCGCAGGCGGCCAGGAAGTCCGCCTCCCGGCGCGTGCGGTGTTCGGAGTCGGCCGTATTGCCCTCGAGCAGGAGCTCGGCGAGCCGGTCCAGGTCCGGGCGGACCCGGGGAAGGGCGGCGAGGATGTCCGCGGCGGGATCGGCCTCGGACTCCTGCTGCACCCACAGGTACCCCACCCGGAATCCCTTGACCAGCAGGGGCACGCACACCCGCCCCAGCATCCCCAGATCGGCGTTGGCCGGGACCGCCACCGGCCGCACCGCGGTTCCGATCCCATGCCGCAGCTGCCAGGCACCGACGTCCGCGGGAACCTTTTTGCTCAGCAGGAAATTGACCCGGACCCGGTCCGCGGAACTCTGGTGGCTGCTGTAGGCCACCAGCACGCCGTCGAGGTCCTCGAGTGAAAGACCCCGGCGCAGCGTCCCGGCGATCCGCTCGACGGCGTCCTCGATGGCGGAGATGTGCATCCCGCCAGCCTAGGGTCTGCACCGGCAGCGGGGCGACATTTGCCGCTCCCGAACTCGACAGATGTCGATTGCTTTCACCGACCCCCACTGCTAGTGACCTGGGACACAAAGACCGCGGCAGCCCCGGCGTTCCGCACCAGCGCGGGCACGGGCACGGCCGGGACTCCGGCCCGGCAGGCAACGCTCCGCGCGGCATCCCACCGACAGCCGGCGCGCAACTCCGGCGAAGCAGCAGACAGCGGTATGGGCGCCGCTCATACTTGAAGCACGCCCCACCGGGCGCCTGCCCGAACGACACCTGGAGAACCCCATGATCATCGGCGTCCCGAAAGAAGTTAAGAACAACGAGTACCGCGTCGCCATCACGGCCTCGGGAGTGCACGAGTTCCAAACCCACGGGCACACAGTGCTGATCGAGAGGGGCGCCGGAACCGGCTCCAACATCACTGATGCGGAGTACCGGGCCGCCGGCGCCCAGATCCTTGACGACGCCGACGAGGTCTGGGGGCGGGCCGACATGGTCCTCAAGGTCAAGGAGCCGATCAAGGAGGAATATCACCGCTTCCGCGAGGGCCTGATCCTCTTCACCTACCTGCATCTCGCCGCCGAGGCCGAACTCACCCGGAACCTGCTGGACGCCGGGGTTACCGCCATCGCCTACGAGACCGTGCAGGACGGGCGCGCCCTTCCGCTGCTGGCCCCGATGTCGGAGGTCGCAGGGCGGCTCTCAGTCCAGGTGGGCGCCCAGGTCATGACCGCCCCGGCCGGCGGCCCTGGCCTGCTGTTGGGCGGGGTTCCGGGGGTGCGCCCGGCCAAGGTCACCGTGCTGGGCGCCGGTGTCGCCGGCACCAATGCCACCGCCATGGCAGTGGGCACCGGAGCGGAGGTCACAATCCTCGATATCAACATCGCCCGGCTGCGCGAGCTCGACGCGCAGTACGCGGGGCGGATCAAGACCGTCGCCTCGAACGCCTTCGAGATCGAGAAATCCGTGCTCGAGGCGGACCTCGTCATCGGTTCGGTCCTCATTCCGGGGGCGAAGGCCCCCAAGCTCGTCACCAACGACATGGTCTCGCGGATGAAGCCCGGCAGCGTGCTGGTCGACATCGCGGTGGACCAGGGGGGCTGCTTCGAGGACTCGCACGTCACCACCCACCAGGAGCCGACCTTCAAGGTCCACAACTCGCTGTTCTACTGCGTCGGCAACATGCCCGGTGCCGTCCCGAACACCTCAACCTATGCGCTGACCAACGTCACCCTGCGCTACGCGGTGGCCCTGGCCAACCGGGGCGTGCGGGCGGCGTTCGAGGCGGACCCGGCCCTGGCCCGCGGGCTCAACGCCGCCGCCGGCCGGGTGGCGCACTCCTCGGTCTCCGAGGCGCACGGGCTTGAGCTGGCCGCTGACTGGCGGGAATTGATCTAGCCGCCCACCAGCCGGTGGGCCTGCTCGATGAGGCGCAGGCCCGCCAGGGAATCCTCCGGATCCACCGGAACGGTTCCGCCGCTGCGGAGCGCACCGGCGAGCTGCCGGTAGAACCCGCCGTAGTCGCCCCGCGCCGTCTCCACTGGCTCCGTCGACGGATCGTGGCCGAGCCGCCCCCACAGCTCCTCCGGTTCGTGCCCGTACCGGGGATCCCCGGGAAGCATTCCGGCCTCGATCGAGGCTTCCTGCGGGTCGACGCCCCACTTGGTGTAGGAGGCGTCAGTCCCGGTGAGGCGGAACCGGGGTCCGGCCTGCGGAGCGAGGAAGTTCATCGCCAGGTGGGAGGTGACTCCCTGGTCGTGGCGCAGCACCACGAAGGCGTCGTCGTCCGGACCCCCGCCGGAGCGGGCCGTGGCCAGCTCCGCATGCTCAAGGGTCGCCGGGCCGAACAGGCGCAGGGCCTGATCGATCAGGTGTGGGCCCAGATCGTAGAGGATGCCTCCGCCCTGGTCGGGGCCGGCGCTCTTTTTCCACGGCTTGGCAACCTCGGGCTTGAAGAACTCCATGCGGGATTCGAACCTCCGCACCCGGCCCAGTGCGCCGTCGCGGACCAGCCGCTCCACGGTGAGGAAGTCGCCGTCCCAGCGCCGGTTCTGGAAGACCGTCAGCACCCGCGAACGGGAGGCGGCCAGGTCGACCAGCCGCGCTCCCTCGGCGCTGTCGACGACGAAGGGTTTGTCGACGACGACATGGAGCGAGGCCTCCAGTGCCGCTCCGGCCAGCGGGGCGTGGGTGGCCGGCGGGGTGCTGATGACGGCCAGGTCCAGGTCCGTGGCGGCGGCGAGGGCCTCCTCGGCGGAGGAGACCACGGCGGCTCCCGGGTAGGCCTGCCGGGCGGCCGTGGCGCGACCGGGATCGGAGGTGACGATGACCTTCAGCTCGAACCGGGGGTCAGCGGCAAGGAACGGGGCGTGGAAGACCCTTCCACCGAGACCGAAACCGAAGAGCGCCGCGCGGATCTTATGCATGGCCCCAGCCTACCGGGGTGCATCCGCCGGCCCGGGACGGGCACGCCCTGCGGCCCGTCCCCGGGCGTCAGCCGGCTACCTCGGCAGGAAGCGCTCAACCATCTCGTGCCAGCCGGCGAGGAGGCGCTCGTGCGGCATCCGGCGTTCTTCCTTCAGGTGGATCAGCAGCCCGGCATTGAGGTAGGCGGCGAGTTCGTACGCAGCAAGTTCGAGGTCGCCGGTGGTTCCGGCCTCACGCAGCAGAAGCCCAAGGTGCTGCCGGGCGAGCCGCTGGGTAGGGTGGCTGAGCGCCTCCGGGCCCTCCTGCGCGGCCCGCAGCAGCTGGCCCTGGAAGTCGCACCGCCGGATCGATGCCTCACCGAAAGCCCTCAGCCGGTCCACCGGAGCAGCCCCCGGGCCGAGGGGAGGCGGCCCGAACATGAAGGCGGCCTGGAAGTCCTTCCCGGACTGATCGAGCAGCGCATGGATCAGCCCCGTCTTGTTCCCAAACCGGCGGAACAGCGTGCCCTTTCCCACGCCGGCGTGGCGGGCCACCTCGTCCATGGTGAGGTTCTCCGCGCCGTGCAGCTCCACAATGAGGGCGGCGGCCTCCAGCAGGAGCCGGCGGTTGCGCGCGGCATCGGCCCGCTCGCCGTCGTTGCCGGAGAGCCGGAGCAATGAATCACCGTCCGACATAGTTCAAGCATAGAGCGGAATAAAGTGGACCGCGGTCCGGTTACACTGGACAGCGGCCTGAGGGCCGGCCCCCATTACCCCCACAAGGAGTACCCATGACCACGACCATCCTCACCCTCGTCGGAAGCCTCCGCGGAGATTCCCACAACCGCCAGATCGCCGAAGCTGCAGCTGCGGTTGCCCCGGGTGACGTGAGCATCGTGACCTATGACGACCTCACCAGCCTCCCGTTCTACAACGAGGACATCGACGTGCCCGGCGCTGTTCCGGCCGCTGCCGAGAAGTTCCGTGCCGCCGTGGCCGAGGCCGACGCCGTCCTGCTCGTCTCCCCCGAGTACAACGGCACGATTCCCGCCGTGCTGAAGAACGCCATCGACTGGGCCTCCCGCCCCTACGGCGAGAGCTCCATCTCGGCCAAGCCCGCAGCCGTGATCGGCTCCTCTATGAGCCCCTACGGTGCGGTGCGCGCCCACGACGACGCCCGCCGCTCGCTCGGCGTTGCAGGCGCCTCGGTGCTCGAGGACGCCCAGCTGTCGGTCGGGACGAGCATGGACCGGTTCGCCGAGATCCACCCCAAGGATGACGCCGAGCTCGTCGAGCAGATCACCGCGATCCTCAACGCGCTCTCCGGTGCCGCCAAGGAACCGGCCGCCGCGTAACAGAGCTCATCGCTGGTTTTAACCAGGAAGGCCGGGCAGCTGCCCGGCCTTCCGCCGTTAAGGGGTACCGGCCGCGCCGGTGTTCAGTGCCACAGGCTGTCGGCCCATGCGGCGTCCCGGAGGTAGTCCCTCGCCGGGCCCACCTCCCAGAGCTCACCGGAACTTGCGAGGACCCCGCTGTCCCTCAGGGACGCAAGCGCCGCAGCGGAACATCCAAGGGCCACTGTCAGATCACGATCGTCGGCGGCGATGACGAAATCACTGCGGTCGCTCATGGGAACCTTCTTCTGGTGGGGGCGCTGAGGGTCGTGGCGGTCAGGAGGTGCTGTACTGTCGGCGTCGAGCCCCCGCCTGCACCTGCGGGCTCCAGGTCCGGGCGTGAAGTCCGAGGGCCGCCTCCTCCCGGGGAAGGAAACCCAGCCGGTTGAGCGTCATGTGGGCCTGGTACACGGTCAGGTGGCGGGCGCCGCGGCTCACGCCGGCCTTGTCCGCGCTGCTCAGGTAGCCGTCGAGGGCCGAGAACCACCGCCGGCGCCAATGCTGGACTGTCGCTTCAGCCGCCGTGGCCCCCATGAGGCTGTGGAACGCCGGGCTCTTGGCGCGGACCTGCTCGGTCATCGCGTGCCGGACGGCCGGCGCGCGCACGCCCAACTCGGCGGTGCAGGCCGCAAGGTGGTGGTCCCAGTAGGAGTCCCAGGAGTCCCGCCGCCGCTCGGGCCAGGTGCCCGAGCGCGGCCCGCGCATCATGGCCTGGGTCGAATCGAAGAGAATCAGCGCCCCCAGCGCCGAGCGGCTCTGCATGCGGGTGAACCGCTGCACAGCCCACAGGGCAAGGTCCGAGCTGAGTTCGAAGACCTGCTCTGCCAGTTCGAGCCCGGCCGCACCGCCGTAGGTGATGAGGTCGGCCTCGAGTTGCGGATCGGGTTCCCCGACTCCGCCGAAGTAGTAGAGGTCCACCGCCGGGCTTGAGGTGTGCTGCCGGATCGAGACCTTCGGTCGAGCGGCGCTGCGGTGAATCCGCTGGTCGCGCTGGAGGCCCTGAAGTTTCTCGAGGACGCGGGGATGTGCCTGGATGTTCACCCGCACCTGGGTGGCCGGGTCGCCGCTGCGGGAAAAGTACCAGCGCTTGGCTCCCAGCGAACGGGCCTGCGCCACCAGGGGGGTAACCAGCTCTTCGATGATGCCGTCCGCTACATCGAAGCCACCCGTGGTGAAGGTGAGGTGCCACCATTGAGTGCTCCCGGCCGTTCGTGAGGCGGTTCGAACGGTGGTGAGCTGACTCATGGGCCCTCTCCTTCAGGGTTAGTGGTTACCCCGCTGGGGCGGGATCGGGGGGAACGCCGCCGTACCAACACGCACGGCGTTCCGTCTTACTTCGGCCAGTCCCAACTGCCGGCGACGATTTCTCCACGCGGCGACTCGGCGCTGCCTGCCGCGAGGGCCGGGCCCGCCGGTGACACCGCGCCCATGAGGATGAGGATTCCGGCGGCTGTGCCGAGGAGCTTCTTCATGGAGATCACCTTTCGCAGTGGGACTGTTTTCGGAAGGGGTGGCCCACGAACCTGTCGGGCCTCTCGATGCCGCCGTTCGACCAGCACCGCCTTTCCGGTCTACCCAGAATGGTCGGAGTGTCCCCGCGTGTCCAGCCTCCCGGATGGCCGCTTCAGGACATGGCCGGAACCGGACTTCCGGTGGTCCGCGCGGCCACCGTCGCCCCGAGACTGCCCGCGGGATTTCCCGGCAGCGCGCGGCAAATCCCAGCGCCAACGCCGGCGGGTTGCCGCTCCGTCCGCAGTGTCATTAACTGGACATGCCATGTTTTTCGTGCTGTCCGGCCGGGGCGAGCGCCACCGCGCGAATGGCGGGGCGGCCCGGGCTCCTCTGTACTCTGGGGAGGGGCGGGCCGCCGACGCGCCGCCCGGTGTCCGTCCAGGAGGAGGTCTCATGCTCGATGGTTCATGCCTTGAGTTGTACCGCTACGCCGTCGGCCATCCCGGCTGGACCAAGGAGCAGGCATCCGAGGCGCTGGGGCTGACGCTGCGTGAGATCGACAACGCCATGACCGAGCTTCAGGCCCGCAGGCTCCTCGGCCCTCAGGCGGCCGGCATCGCCGGATTCGTCGCGGTCTCACCCGACGTCGCCCTTGCGGACCTCGTCGACGCCGACGAACGATCCCTGCAGGAGCTGAAGATGCGCATCAGCTCACGCCGCCGGGAGCTTTCAAGCCTCGTGCCGATCTTCCTCGAGGCACGCAAGCAGAGCGTGTCGAGCACCTCGGTGGAAACCCTTGAGGATCCCCACCTGATCCACCGGGTGCTGATCGACTACGGCAGGGACGTCTCCGAGAAGGTCCTGATCGCCCAGCCCGGTCAGGGCTCCACCGCCGATGTGCACGAGGAGAGCATCCGCAAGGACCTCGACCTACTCAACCGTGGCGTCCGGCGCCGCACGCTCTACGACGTCAGCACCCGTGACCACGTACCCACCCGCAAAGCCGTCACCGCCATCCAGGCCGGCGGCGGTGAATTCGGGGCGCTTCCCTTCGTACCGCTGCGCATGATGATCTTCGACCAAAAACTCGCCCTCGTGGCCCGGCAGCTCGACGCCGGCGACAAGGCGGCGCTGGTGATCCGCGACCCCAGCCTCATCCATATCTTCACCCTGCTCTTCGATGTGGCGTGGGAACTGAGCGAGCCGTTCCTGGCCCCGGGTCCGACGCAGACCCCCCTCAACAGCATGCAGCACGCGATCCTCCAGGGGCTGGCCGCCGGCCTGTCCGATGAGTCGATCGCCCGGCGCCTCGACATCAATGTGCGCACCTGCCGGCGGCACATCGCGTGGATGCTCGAGACGCTGCGGGCCGACAGCCGCTTCCAGGCGGGGGTGAAGGCCCGCGACGCCGGCTGGATCTAGCGCGGGCAATGCGGCCCGGCTGCCGGACGGCTGTGTCCGGGCGTAGCACGGGCGCGGCGGAGGCACCGCGGGCGGAGGGAAGGGATGGCCGGAACGGGACGGGACGCTGTGGTTGTCGGGGGCGGCATCGCCGGGCTGGCCGCCGCCTGCTCCCTGCTGCGCCAGGGATGGACTGTGACCGTGCTCGAGCAGGCACGCCGGTTCGCGGAGGTCGGGGCCGGGCTGGCCCTGACGCCCAACGGCCTCTCCGCGCTCTCGTCGCTCGGGCTCGATGCACCGGCGCGCGGGGCGGGCCATCCTGTGCAGATGGCGGGCACCCAGGACCACCGCGGCAGGTGGCTGGTGCATATCCCCTCCGGCAGCCCCCGGCGCCCGCCCCCGACGGCCTACGGCATCCACCGCAGGGAACTGCACCGCCTGCTCCTGGCATCCGCCCGGGAAGCCACCCTTCTGCCCGGCGTACGCATGGTGGGCATCGATCCGGGGCGGCCGGACGGGCCAAGGGCAGTTGTGTTCTGCACCTCCGACACGGGGGACCTGGCCCTCGACGCGGATCTTATCGTGGGGGCCGACGGCCTGCGCAGTGCCTGCCGTCAACAGCTCGCACCGGCGGCGGCACCCCGGTACAGCGGGAAGTCCGCCTGGCGGGGCGTCGTCCAGGAATTCCCCACCGCGGCCAACGGCTTTGCGGTGCGGTTGGGCCCGGGTACCGAATTTGGGGCACTGCGGATCGGGGCCGGTTCCGTGTACTGGTACGGGTACACCTTTTCCGAGGAAGGCCATCAATGGCCCGATGAAAAGGACGCCGCGATGGAGCACTTCGCCGGCTGGGCCGAGCCGGTCCCTTCGCTGATCGAGGCGACGCCCCCGCCGGCGATCCTGCGCCATGACGTCTACGCGCTCGCGCCGGCCCTTGCGACGTACGTCTACGGGCGCGCCGTGCTCATTGGGGACGCCGCCCACGCGATGGTGCCCACCCTGGGGCAGGGGGCCAATTCCTCCCTTGAGGACGGGGCGTGCGTCGGTCTCCTCATCGCCCGGGCGGTCAATGAGGGTGCCTCCCTGGCCGCCGCCCTCGGCAGCTATGACAACCAGCGCCGCCCCCGCACCCAGCGGATCGCCCGCCGGTCGGCCACGGCCGGCCGGCTGGGAGCGGACGTCAGCGCGCCGACCGGCGTCGCCGCCCGGAACGCACTGCTGAGGCTCCTCCCCGGCAGCCTCGCTGCCCGCGCCGGCTCGTCCGCCGTGGCGTGGCGGGCACCAGCGTGAGCGGTTTGCCGGCCGACCAGGGACGTGCTCCGCCGCAGATGGGCAACAGCTGTTGCCCCCCGGTGAACCCGCCGCCTAGACTCGGGGGGTGACGAACTCCAGTGACTCAAGCCACGAAGTGATTCCCGCCGAAACCGAAGCAGCCCTGGAGCGGGTGGCCGACTATGCGGCCCGCCACGACGTGCTCTACTCGGCCCGTGCCGCCAACATCAAGCAGTCGGCGGTCCGCGATGTCTTCGATATCTCCATCCGGCCCGGCCTCGTATCCCTTGCCGGAGGCAGCCCGTACCTGCGGTCGCTGCCCCTCGACGACCTGGGCCGCACGGCCCAGCGGATCATCGCCGAGCAGGGCCTCGAAGCCCTTCAGTACGGCGGCGGCCAGGGCATGGAGGAGCTGCGCGAACTGATCTGCGAAGTGATGGCCGCCGAAGGGATCACCGACGCCGACCCGGCCGACATCGTGGTCACCACCGGCTCCCAGTCGGCCCAGGACGTCGCCGCCAAGGTCTTCTGCAACCCCGGCGACGTGATCCTCTGCGAGGATCCCACCTACGTCGGGGCCCTGAACACCTTCGAGGCCTACGAGGTCGACGTCGTCACCGTCCCCATGGACGACAAGGGCCTCATTCCCGAGGAGCTCGAACGCACCATCCTCCGGCTGAAGGAGGAGGGCCGCTCGATCAAGCTGCTCTACACCATCCCCAGCTTCAACAACCCCAGCGGGGTCACGATGGAGGCCGGCCGGCGCCAGCGCGTCGTCGACATCTGCCGGGACAACAACATCCTGGTGCTCGAGGACAACCCCTACGGCATGCTCCGCTTCGACGGCCACCCCCTGGCGCCGATGCGGGCGGGCAACCCGAACGACGTCATCTACCTCGGCTCGTTCTCGAAGATTTTCGCCCCGGGCGTCCGGCTGGGCTGGGCGCTGGTTCCGCGCCACCTGCACCGCCGCTTCTACCTGGCCTGTGAGGCCGTGGTGCTCTGCCCGTCGCCGCTGACCCAGATGCTGGTGAGCGCCTACCTGACGGACTACGACTGGCGCGGCCACCTCGAGACCATGAGGGTGCTGTACCGGGAGCGGTGCGAAGCGATGCTCGCCGCGCTGGCCGAGCACCTTCCGGAGGGCGTGCACTGGACCACGCCCGAAGGCGGCTTCTTCGTCTGGGTGACCCTCCCCGAGGGGATCGACACCTATCCCCTGCTCTACGAAGCGATCGACGCCGGCGTTGTCTTCATTCCCGGTGCGGCCTTCACCCCCTCGGACGAGGCATCGAACAAGCTCCGCCTTGCCTTCAGCGCGGTCTCCCCCGAGGACATCGCCGAGGGCGTGCGACGGCTTGCACCCATCCTGCAGCGGGCCCTGGCGTCGGTTCCGCCGCAGGACGCCGCCCATTCAAGAAATTCCTGACGCCCTGCAACTCCGAATGCCCAGAGGCTGCCGCGTGGACGCGGCAGCCACCGGGCCTCGGGGCTAGTCGAGCAGCAGTGCCGGCTCCTCGAGGATCGAGGCGACGTCGGCCATGAAGCGGGCGCTGAGGTCGCCGTCGACCACCCGGTGGTCGAAGGATCCGCCGAGAGTGGTGATCCACCGCGGAATCACCTCGCCGTCGAGCACCCACGGCTTCTGCTTGATGGTGCCGAACGCCACGATCGCCACCTCGCCGGGATTGATGATCGGGGTTCCCGTGTCGATGCCGAGGGCGCCGATGTTGGTGATGGTCAGGGTGCCGCCCTGCATCTGGGCCGGCTGGGTCTTCCCGGCCCGCGCCGTCACTGCCAGGTCGTTCAGGGCCAGGGCAAGCTCCTTCAGGGACAGGTTCTGCGCGTCCTTGATGTTGGGCACCATCAGCCCGCGGGGCGTCGCAGCGGCGATCCCGAGGTTCATAAAGTGCTTCACGAGGATCTCGTCGTCGGTCCAGGTGGCATTGACCGAGGGATTGCGGGCCGCCGCCCAGATCACGGCCTTGGCCAGGATCAGCAGGGGTGAGACCTTGATGCCCTCGAAGTCGCGCGAGGCCTTGAGCCGCTTGACGAACTCCATGGTGCGGGAGGCATCGACGTCGACGAAGATGCTGACGTGCGGAGCGGAGAAGGCGCTCTGCACCATGGCCTTGGCCGTGGCCTTGCGCACCCCCTTCACGGGGATCCGCTCGATCCGGCCGGCACCGTGCTTTTTCCGGTCGTCCCAGAACGAATCTGCACCGTCCTGTTCGGCGTCGCGCTGGGCCTGGTAGCTCATCAGGTCCTGCTTTGTCACCTCACCGGAGGACCCGGTGGCCGGAACATCGGCGAGGTTGATCCCGAGGTCCCGCGCGGCCTTGCGCACCGGGGGCTTGGCCAGGACGCGGTTGAGCAGCTGGTTCAGCGGCCCGGGCCGCGGGTCCGGCCGGCCCGCAGCGGGACCGGTGCCGTCGGCGCCGGCCGCCGGGAGGGCGGCCGGAACGGCAGGAGCAGGCGGTGGCGCGGGCGCCGGCTCCGGCTCCGGAGTGTTCGCGCCGGCGGCACGCCGCGGCCTGCGGCGGACCGCATCGGCCTTGGGCCCGGTTCCAACGAGGGGTCCGTTCTCCGGTCCGGCCGCCGGCTCAACCGGCGGCGGAGTGGTCAGCTCACCGGGCATCTCGGGGGCCGGCGCCTGGGCGGCCGGGCCGCCGGAGGTGGGCTCCCCGGGAGCCGGGACGGCGTCCTCGACGGCGATGATCGCGGTTCCCACCTCGACGGTGTCACCCTCGGCCACCAGCAGGGCCGAGACCACGCCGGCGAACGGCGAGGGCAGTTCGACCAGCGACTTCGCCGTCTCGATCTCGACGATGGTGTCGTTGACGGCCACGACGGCGCCGGGCTGGACCTTCCAGGAAACGATTTCGGCCTCGGTGAGCCCCTCGCCGACATCCGGGAGGTGGAAAGTGTTCAGTGCCATTCGGTGTCCTTAGTAGGCAAAGGCCCGCTCAAGGGCCTCGAGGATTCGGTCGATATCGGGCAGGTACTGTTCCTCGGTGCGCGCCACGGGGTAGGGCATGTGGAAACCGCCCACCCGGATGACCGGCGCTTCGAGGGAGAGGAAGGCACGTTCTGAGATGCGGGCGGCGATCTCCCCGCCGATGCCCCCGAAGGTCGGCGCCTCGTGGGCCACCACCAGCCGGCCGGTCTTGGCCACGGATGCGGTGACGGTGTCGAAGTCGATGGGCGAGATCGAGCGCAGGTCGATCACCTCGACGCTGTGCCCGTCCTGCTGCGCAGCCTCCGCCGCCGCCAGGGCCACCGGGACCAGCGGGCCGTAGGCCACGACCGTTGCGTCGGAGCCCTCCCGCAGGACCTGCGCCGTGAACGGGCTCGGCGGGGCATTGACGGTGTCGACCTCGCCCTTGAGCCAGTACCGGCGCTTGGGTTCGAAGACGATCACCGGGTCCTGGCAGTCGATGGCCTGCTGGACCATCCAGTAGGCATCCTGCGGATTCGACGGGGTGATGATCCTCAGCCCGGCGGTGTGCGCGAAGAGCGCCTCCGGTGACTCCGAGTGGTGTTCGACGCTGCCGATTCCGCCGCCATAGGGGATGCGGATGACGACCGGCGCGCCCAGCATTCCATCGCTGCGGGTGCGCAGCTTGGCCAGCTGGGTGGTGATCTGGTTGAAGGCCGGGAACACGAAGCCGTCGAACTGGATCTCGCACACGGGCCGGTAGCCGCGCAGCGCCAGGCCGATGGCCGTACCGATGATGCCGGACTCGGCCAGCGGGGTGTCGACGACCCGGTTGGCGCCGAAGTCCCGCTTCAGGCCCTCGGTGATGCGGTAGACGCCGCCGAGCTCGCCGATGTCCTCGCCCATGAGCAGCGTCTTCGGGTTGTTCTCAAGGGCGGCACGGAGCCCCTCGTTGATCGCCTTGGCGACCGTCATCACTGCCATCAGGACGTTTCTTCCTCTCCAATGAAGCCTGCTTCGTAGTCCCGCCACGCCTGCAGTTCCTCCTGCACCAGCGGATGCGGCTCCGCATACACGGTGTTGAAGCGTTCCTCGAGTCCCGGCGGCTGCATGGCCTGCACGTCGCGCCGCAGCTCGACGGCCATGGCCTTTGCCTCCTTCGTCAGCTCGTCGAAGAAGGCATCGCCGGCCTTCCCGGTGGTGCGCAGGTGCTTCTCCAGGCGGGCGAGCGGGTCCCGGGGGTGCCAGTCCTCCTCCTCGCGCGAGAGCCGGTACTTCGTGGGGTCGTCGGCGGTGGTGTGCGCGCTCATCCGGTAGGTGAACGCCTCGATCAGGACCGGACCCTTGCCGCTGCGGGCGTGCTCCAGTGCCCAGTTGGTGACGGCCTCGACGGCGACGACGTCGTTGCCGTCGACCCGAATGCCCGGGAAGCCGTACCCTTCGGCCCGCTGCGCCAGCGGCACCCGGGTCTGTACCGAGGAGGGCACCGAGATGGCCCAGTGGTTGTTCTGGCAGAAGAACACGACGGGGGCGTTGAAGGAGGCGGCGAACACCATCGCCTCGTGCACGTCGCCCTCGGAACTCGCCCCGTCGCCGAAGTAGGCCACCGACGCCGCCGGCGCCAGGGTGGGGTCGGCGGCCTGGTCGCGCTGGAGGCCCATGGCGTAGCCGACGGCGTGGAGGGCCTGGGCGGCCAGGACGAGGGTGTAGAGGTGGAAGTTGTTTTCGCGCGGGTCCCACCCGCCGTTGGTGATGCCGCGGAACAGGCGGAGCATCTCGGAGAGCCGGACGCCGCGGGTGAGTGCCACGCCGTGTTCCCGGTAGGTCGGGAACACGTAGTCCTGGGCCTGGAGCGCCCGGCCGGAGCCGATCTGGGCGGCCTCCTGGCCGGTGAGGGGCACCCAGAGCGCCAGCTGGCCCTGCCGCTGCAGGGCGGTGGCCTCCTGGTCGAACCGGCGGATGAGGTACATGTCCCGGTAGAGGGCCTTGAGCCGCTCCGCACCGGTGCCACTGGAGAAGCCGCCGAATTCGGGATGGTCGTTCAGGCGCCCGTCGGGGTCGAGGAACTGGACCATGTCCGGGCCGCCGTCGGGCCCCGGCGGGGCGGAGGCGAGGGCAATCTCCTCCGATTCAAATTCAGCCGCAGGCAAACGGGTGCCACTCATGACCACTCCTCAGTCGAAGTATGCCCCTATCGGAATGCTTTGGGGACGCATACACCGGGATACATATGTTCGTTAAACGTACGGCTCCCACACTAGCCAGTGACGGCGGTTAGACCTATTTATGTCTGGTCAGCACCCGCCGGGCGCCACCGGGTATCCTGCACACAGCGCCAGGAACCGGGTGTTTGCCTCGGGTTCCCCGATGCTGACCCGGACGCCTTCGGTGCCGAAGGCGCGCACGGACAGGCCCTGCAGGTCGGCCTGCGCCGCGAAGTCGGGAGTTGACTCACCGAGGGCCAGCCAGACAAAATTTCCCTGCGCCTCGGGGATCTTCCAGCCCAGCTCTCTAAGGCCCTCCACCACGCGCACCCGTTCATCAACAATGCCCTGGACCCGCTCTGCGACCTCGTCGAAGTGCTGGAGCGAGGCCACAGCGGCGGTTTCTGCGATCTGCGACACCGCGAAGGGCACCGCGCTCATCCGCAGGTGCGCGGTCAGTCCGGGCTGGGACACCGAATACCCCACCCGGAGCCCGGCGAGCCCGTGCGCCTTGGAGAAGGTGCGCAGCACGATGACGTTCGGGTACCTGCGGTACATCTCAAGCCCATCCACGACACCGGCATCGCGGACGAATTCCTGGTACGCCTCATCGATTACGACGACGACGTTCGCAGGCACCCGGATGAGGAACTCCTCGACCGCGGCGGCCGGCAGCGCCGGACCGGTGGGGTTGTTGGGGGTGCACAGCAGGATCACGCGGGTCCGGTCGGTGACAGCGGCGGCCATGGCGTCAAGGTCGTGGGTGCCGTCGACGCGGACCGGCACCGGCCGGGACTCCGCACCGGCGAGCCCGACGCAGATCGGGTAGGCCTCGAAGGAGCGCCAGGCGTAGATGACCTCATCCGGGGCATCGAAGTCGTTCTGCCCGGCGAAGGCGGCGAGGATCTGGTTGAGCGCGCCAAGGCTTCCCGCGCCGGTCACGATGTCCTCGGCCGGCACGCCGAGGAAGGAGGCGAGTTCTCCCCGCAGCGAGGTGGTGGCCGGATCCGGATACCGGTTGATGTCGGTGCGGTCGCGGATGGCGGTCAGGACGGCCGGCAGCGGCGGCAGGGGGTTCTCATTCGAGGAGAGCTTGTAGCTCTGCACCCCCTCCAGAACCGTGGGCGGCTTGCCCGCGGCGTAGCGCGGAAGTTTTCCCAGCACGCTGCGCGGGGAGATGCCTGCGGCGGCCTCGGTGCTCTGGCTGTTGTTCGACGTCATGCCCATAGCCTAGCGCCGGGGCGCCGATGGAGGGCCGGCCGGGCCCGGGCGGGCCGGCCCCTCCCCCCGGCCCGGTACCGGAACGCCCACCGGCGGCCCGGGGAGGCCGGTCGGCCGGGTGCCGCCCGGCGCCGCAGCCGGGCGTTCCGCAGGGAGCCGGGCAGCCCGGTAGAGGTGGCGCCGGGCACCTCCGCCGGTTGCGGCAAGAACTGCCGCCGCCGGGGCCAGGGACGGAAGGGCGCTGGCGTCGACGAGCACCGCCGCCTGCGCATAGGTGGCGAGCTTGTGCGCGCCCCCGAGGCCCTTGCCCTCGGCGCCCGGTCCGGTCGGCGCGGTCGAAACGGGGAAATCGACCCGCACGCTGACGCGATTGGGCTCGTCCGGGGCGGGGCCGCCGTCGAGGGCGGGCACTGTGTCGGCGGCGTGTTCGAGGTGGAGATACTCGGCCGTCCCCGTCGGCTCCCAGCCCGTCGGGGAACCCGCGGTGAGTACCAGGCGGACGTCGTAGGTGCCGCCCACGGTGCCGCCGGCGGCCAGGTTCATCGCGTGCATTCCGCCCTGGCTGTAGCCGGCGAGCAGGACGGCGTCTCCCGGCCGGGCGCCGGCCTCCCGCAGGGCCTGCGCCACCGCGGCCCCGACATGGCGGCTGTCCTCATTGACGGCCTCCGCGATGCCGGTGGCGTCGAAAGGATTGCCTGGCTCCGAGAGCTGCGTGCCGGGGAGGATCACGAGGTAGGCCGGTCGGGTGGCCCCGTCGATGCGCAGGATCTCGAAGGAACCGGGCGCGGCCGCCTCGACGGCGGCAAGGCGGTCGGTGACAGCCTCCACGGTTCCCCCGAAGTCCACCTGTTCCACCTCGGCCGGCGCGGTGAGGGCCAGCGGGCCCGGGACCAGCAGCCCCTCCCGGGCGGCCGTCGAAGCGGCGGCGCGGGCCGAGAGTTCCACCGACTCCGTGGCGCCAAGGACCGCGGCCCGCGCCGCGGCGTCAGCGGCGAGATAGGCGAGGCGGGCCCGGGTGATCCGGTCGGCGGTCTCCTGCAGATCGTCGCCGGAAGCGGAGGTGTGCCGGCGGGCGGCGTCGAGCGCTTCGGCGGCGGCCCGCCCGGCGGCACCGGCATCCCGGGCGCCGGGGAACCACGCGCCCGCCAGGCGGGTGCGCTCAAGCTCGATGCTGAGGTACAGCAGGGCGGCTGAGACCTCCCGCACCGCGCCGGCCAGCCCGCCGAGTTCGACCGCCGCCCGCTCGAGTTCCACCCACTGGAACCGGATGCCGCCCACGCCGCCGCGCACACTCAGCCCGGGTCCGGAAGGGGAAACCGGGGCCGGATCGTAGCCGCCGGCCGGGCTCACCGCCAGGTGCCCCCGGCCAGGGGCGCGTCACCGCGTTCGGCGGCGTACTCCTCGGCCAGCCGAGCCGCCTGTTCAAGCAGTTCGGCCGCGGCCCCGACCGCGGCGGCGCGCCCGGCCAGGTACTGCCGGAAGTTGCGGCCCGCCGGGGACTCCCAGTCAAGGGCCGCCACCACGGCCGCCCGGTGGCGGATGTCCTCGAGCTCGCGGGCCTGCCGCAGCAGCCTGCCCCCGAGGTCGGCCGCATCCCCGGTGTTGGGGAGCCCGAAGATCCCCGGTGCTGCCATGGCGCCCTCCCTGTGCTGCTGCCCGATGTCAGGATGCTAGAGCCCGGGCAGTGCCGGGGGTGTCCTCCGGCCGCCGATGTGGATGCACGCGGCAGTTGCCGCCCGGCGTCCGGCCTCATCCGGGCCGTGAAAGAATCGGTGCATGGCTGATACCTCCCCGACCCGTGTTGACCTTGCTTCCATCCCCCAGGGAGAGGCCCCCTCACTGGCCCTCGGGCCGCTGGACGGCCGGTACCGGGAGGCGTCCGCACCCCTGGTGAACCACCTGTCCGAGGCGGCCCTGAACCGGGACCGCCTCCACGTCGAGGTCGAGTGGTTCATCCACCTCACGCGAAACTCGGTCGTCCCGGGCGCCGGCCCGCTCGACGCAGGGCAGGAGGAGGCGCTGCGCGCCATCGTGACCTCCTTCGACGCCGCCGCGGCCGCGGAACTCGCGGACATCGAGAAGGTGACCGTCCACGATGTGAAGGCCGTCGAGTACTTCATCGGACGCCGGCTTCCGGGCATGGACCTTGAGCGCCTGAAACCCCTCGTGCACTTCGGCTGCACCTCTGAGGACATCAACAACCTCTCCTACGCACTGGGCATCAAGGGCGCCGTCCGGGACGTGTGGCTTCCCGCGGCCCGCCGCCTGGTCGGGGCCATCGAGGACCTGGCCCGGGACTCCCGGTCCGTCGCGATGCTCTCGCGCACCCACGGCCAGCCGGCCACGCCGACCACCCTGGGCAAGGAGATGGCCGTCACCGCCCACCGGCTGTCCCGGCAGCTCCGGCGCATCGAAGCCACCGAGTTCCTCGGGAAGATCAACGGGGCCACCGGAACCTACGCGGCGCACTACGCCTCAGTCCCCTCCGCGGACTGGGAGCAGGTGGCACGCAGCTTCGTCGAGGGGCTCGGCCTGTCCTGGAATCCGCTCACCACGCAGATCGAATCCCACGACTGGCAGGCGGAGCTGTACTCCGACATTGCCCGGTTCAACCGGATCCTCCACAACTTCTGCACCGATGTCTGGAGCTACATCTCCATCGGGTACTTCGCGCAGGTCCCGGTCGCCGGAGCCACCGGGTCCTCCACCATGCCGCACAAGGTGAACCCGATCCGGTTCGAAAACGCCGAAGCGAACCTCGAGATCTCCTCGTCCCTCCTTGACGTGCTCGCCTCGACCCTGGTCACCTCCCGGTGGCAGCGCGACCTCACCGACTCCTCGAGCCAGCGCAACATCGGGGTGGCCTTCGGGCACTCCCTCCTGGCGGTGAGCAACGTGCTCAAGGGCCTGCAGCGGCTGGACGTGGCCGGGGCGGCAATCGCCGCGGACCTCGAGGACAACTGGGAGGTGCTCGGGGAGGCCATCCAGATGGTGATGCGCGCCGAGGCCGTCGCCGGCACCGCCGGCCTTGACGACCCGTATGAGCGGCTCAAGGACCTGACCCGGGGGCGGCGGGTCGACGCCGCCCGCATGCGCGAGTTCGTCTCGGGCCTCGGACTCGGCCCCGAGGCGGAGCAGAGGATGCTCGGGCTGACCCCGTCGACCTACACCGGGATCGCCGACCGGCTGGTTGACCATCTCGGGTCCTGACGCCGCCCGGCCGGCGCCACGGCAGAACCCGGGGTGCCCCTATCCGCTGAGGTCGACCGTCACCCTCGCCGCGCTGTCCCACCGGCGCGCGGCCACCGCGGTGGCGGCCGCCGGTTCGGCCTGAACGGCTCCAAGCGCGAGTGCCATCTGGTCGGCCGAGAGGCCGCGGGCCAGGGTGACGTGCGGCGTCCAGTTCCCGGTGAGGGTGGTGGCGAACTGCCCCGGCAGGCCGCTGAGGGCTTCCCCCACCCGCCGGTGCAGGTCCGTCAGCGCCGCCGAGACCACGATCGAGCGCACCAGGATGAAGGTCCGCCGCCCTCCCCCGAAGAGCAGGAGCCCGCCGAAACGCACCTCCTGCGGCAGGTCCCGGACCGCGCCGCGCAGGGCGGCATCGAAGGTTCCGTCGATGGCCGGTGCGGCCGCGAGGGTGATGTGCGGCCGGTTGCTCGCAGAGGTGTGCCGCGCCTGGCTGGGCAGGCCCAGCTCCAGCAGCCTCACCCAGTCGCGGCGCACCGCCTCCTCCGCGGCGGAGTCCAGGAGCAGCTCGACGCTGTCGCTCACGCTCTCAGCGCGGAGGCCGCCGCGGATCGCCGATGCCGACGGATCCGTCCTGTTCGGTCACCCCGGTGCGCGGGTTGCGCTGGGGCCGCTGATAGGCGAACTCCCCGCCGTTGCGTCCGCCGAAAGGACGGCCGTGGTCGGCATATTCCTCTCGGAAGAAGGCAAGGCACCAGGATCCCAGCTGGACCCGTGCCCCGGTGCGCAGCACCGCGGGCCCGCCGCCGACGCTGCCGGTGACGGCGCCGTGCGGGACCAGGACGTACTCGTCATTGGCGTCGTGGAGGATCTCCGCGTGCAGCTCCTCAAGGCCGGGCAGCTGCAGGTCCGAGTCCGCGGACGCGCCGATCGTGGTCCGCTCCTGCCCGAGCACGAACTCCCGAGGCACCTGACCGTTCCACCGGGCAGAGTCCTGAACGAAGATCAGCCGCGGCCGGCCCCCGCCCGGAGCGTAGTGGGTGGTGGTGATCCGGCGGCTGATCCGCCGGTTCACCGTGGGCACCAGCGGCAGCGGCGTGGACGGGGGCAGCAGGCTCGCCGAGCCGGAGCGCTCGAGCGACCGCCGCCCCAGGTGCACCAGCGGGGCCAGGGCGGAAGGCGAGCCGAGCCGCAGGTGCGGTGAGCGCGTCAGGAGCCGCTGCGCCATCGAGGTTTCGACGGCGCCCAGGCTGATCAGCGGGCCCCGCGGGCCCGTCACGGTCACGTCCAGGCCGGCGTCGGCGAGCAGCTTCGCGAAGGTCCGCACCCCGGAGACGGAGGGAAGGTTTCCGCCGAAGGCGCCGGGGTTGTCGCAGAAGATCGAGATGCTCGATCCGGCCGCCGTCACCGTTCCGGAGATAACCTCGTCGGGCCCACCGTCCGGACCGGGTTCGGTCAGGGAGAATGCGAGGTCGATGTCCAGTTTCAGTTGTGCCACCACAACGGTGCCTCAGCCGCGGTGGGGATCGGAACCGGGGGCGTCGTTGTCGCTGGTGGTGACGCGCAGGGTGCCGTTGAATTTCCAGGTGGCGCGCGGGGCATCGGGGCCGACGTCGCGCGGGACCTCGACTGTCATGTCGATGAGGCTGTAGTTGACCGCGGCGCCCTTGCCGGTGAGGTAGCTCCACATTTCTTCGGCGAGGTCCGCCCAGTCGCGGATGGAACGCTCCTCCCGGCCGGCGGCGGAGAGGGACGAGGTGAATTCAGTCATGGTTGATTCCTTAGCTGGATCGAACGATGACAGACGTCCTCTAACTCCGTCTGACGGGTGGTTCAACGATAGCCGACCGTGCCGCGGCAGGGAACCCCCACCGCGGCCTCCACGGCTCACCAGCGGGAGTGGACCGTGGGCCGAAAGCGGCGGTCGTACAGCTCGGTGACACCGTCGTGAATCGCGCGCCCGAGGTCCAGCCGGTCGGCCGCGGCGGCGTTCGCCCGGGCCTGGGCGGCATTGCGGGCCCCGGGGATGACGGTGCTGACCCCCTCCTGGGCGATGATCCAGGCGAGCGCGCCCTGTGCGGGTTCCATCCCGGCGGGAAGCAGCTGCGCGAACTCCTGCGCGGCCGCGAGCCCCGTGTCGTAATCGACGCCCGAAAAGGTCTCACCAACGTCGAACGCGGCGCCGGAGCGGTTGTAGTTGCGGTGATCGTCGGCCGGGAAGACGGTGGAGGTGCTGTATTTGCCGCTCAGCAGCCCCGAGGCGAGCGGCACCCGGGCGATGATGCCGACCCCGGCCGTCCGGGCCGCCGGGAGGACGGCGTCGAGCGGCTTGAGCCGGAAGGCATTGAGGATGATCTGCACCGTGGCCGTGTTGCCGCGGTCGATGGCGGCAAGGGCCTCGTCGGCGCGCTCGACGCTGACCCCGTAGTGGCGCACAGCGCCCTCCTCGACGAGGGTGTCCAGCGCGTCGTATACGGCCTCGGTGGTGTAGACGTCCGAGGGCGGGCAGTGGAGCTGGATCAGGTCGAGGGTCTCCATGCCGAGGTTGGCGCGGGAGCGGTCCACCCAGGAGCGGAAGTTCGCCAGGGTGTACTGGGAGGGGTCCTGCTCCACCCGCCGGCCCATCTTGGTGCCGATCACCAGGTCCAGTGCAGGGTTGGCCCTCCGGAAGGCCCCGATCGTCTTCTCGCTCCGGCCGTCCCCATAGACGTCGGCGGTGTCGAAGAAGGTGGTGCCGGCCTCAGCTGCGGCCTCAAGGACCTCCAGTGCGTCCCTCTCCTGGACCTCGCCCCAGTCCGCGCCGAGCTGCCATGTTCCGAGGCCGATCACCGAGACCGGCCGGCCGGTTCTGCCTAGTGTGCGCTGTTCCATCCTCCGACTATAGGCGGTGGCCCTCCCTTGACTGTAAGCATGATTAGTAGTGGGGTGGGAACCACCTACGGAGGGATGACGATGAGATCACTGTGGTTGGATACCGCGCCGGAGATACCTGCGGAGCCGTTCTCCCCCGGGGCCGGATTCGACTCGGTGGTGGTCGGCGGCGGACTGACCGGCATGACCACCGCACTCCTGCTGGCCCGTGCCGGGCACAAGGTGGCGGTGCTTGAGGCCCGCCGTGCCGGCGCGGTCACCACCGGCAACACCACAGCCAAGCTCTCACTGCTGCAGGGCACCGGGCTATCCCGGATCACCTCCCACCACGACGCCGAGCTGGCGCGGGCCTACGTCACGGGCAACCGTGAGGGGCAGAGCTGGATCCTCCGTTTCTGCGACGAAAACGGGGTGGGGTACGAGCGCCGGGACGCCGTGAACTACGCGGTGACCGACAGCGGCGCGAAAAGCCTGGACGCCGAACACGAGGCCTGCACGCAGGCGGGCCTGGGGACCGAGCTGGGCAATGCCTCGACCCTTCCGTTTCCGGTGCGGCGCACCCTGAGGCTGGCGGACCAGGCGCAGTTCCACCCGTTGGAGGTTCTCGCGGCGCTGGCCTCGGAGCTGCGCCGCCACGGGGGGCGCCTTTTCGAGGGCGTGCGGGTCCAGGGCGCCTCAACCCCCAAATCCGGCGGCGTGGAACTCACGACGGACGCCGGAGCCGTGACGGCCCGCAATGTCGTCCTGGCCACCGGCATCCCCATCCTCGACCGGGGCGGATACTTTGCCGTCCTCAAGCCGCAGCGGTCCTACTGCATCGCCCTCGAGGTGACCGACCGGGTGCCCCCGGAGATGTACCTCTCGGTGGACACCCCCACGCGTTCCCTGCGCACGGCCCGGGTGGGCGGCAGGGACTACCTCATCGTGGGCGGCAACGGCCATAAGGTCGGCCACCACTCAAACACCCAGGGCCTCGTCGATGATCTGACCCGCTGGGCCCGCGAGTATTTCCCGACGGCCCGCCCCGCCTACTCCTGGTCGGCCCAGGACTACCAGCCGGCCGCCGCGGTTCCCTACGTCGGCAAGGTCCCGGCCGGCGGCGGGCACATCTATGCCGCGACGGGTTACAACAAGTGGGGCATGACGAACGCGGTGGCCGCCTCGCTGGCACTCTCGGCCAAGATTCTGGGCGGGCACATGCCGTGGGCCGACACCCTGTACAGGACCCGGGTGACCCCCGTTGACGCGCTGTCGACGGCGCGGGTCAACGCCGAGGTCGGGCTGGAGATGCTCACCGGCTGGGTGTCGGGCCTGGCGAAGACGGCCCCTGCGTCCCCGCCGGAGGGGCAGGGCGTCGTGGTCCGGGAGGGCAGGAGCCCGATCGGGGTCTGCACCGTCGACGGCGTCGAGCACCGCGTGTCGGCGGTGTGCCCGCATCTGCGCGGCATCGTGAGCTGGAACACCGCCGAGCGGACATGGGACTGCCCCCTGCACGGGTCCCGGTTTGCCGCCGACGGAACGGTGCTTGAGGGGCCGTCAACGTCGAATCTGGGCAGTGGGATCTAACCACAAGCGCGGCCTTGGTGCCATAGGGCGGAGCGCCTATGGGAAGATGGGGGTAACTGTTAAGATGCCTGTCACCCTGCTGACACTGTCGCGCATAGGATAGATATATATAATGACCACCCACGTCGGGCCCGAACGCCCACCATGGCGCCGACTGTTCGGCGTTCCCCTGATCGTGACCCTTGCCTTCGCCGGTTTGATGGTGCTGACGGCCGTGCTGACCGGGCTGCCCCTTCGTGACCCGGAGGGCTTCCTCGGCCCCAGCTACGTCCGGCTGCCCCTGACCGTGCTCGGCGTCATCGCCGCCGACGTCATTCCGCGGGTGCTCCTGCAGCGCCCCGCTCCGCGCGACCTTGTGCGCGTGACCCGCAGGATTTTCAAGCAGAGGTGGACCGGGCACCGGATGTCGGTTGCGGCGGCGGGCCTGGCGAGCTTCTATCTCGCCTACGTGGCGTACCGGAACCTCAAGAGCTTTCTGCCCTTCCTTCAGGACCACCTGGCCGACGCCGCACTGGTCGAGACGGACCGCTGGTTCGGGGGCGGCGGCAACCCCGCCGACGTGCTCCAGCAGCTGCTCGGCACCGGCATCACGGCGGAGGTCCTTTCCTTCGTCTACATGATCTTCCTGATCTTCGTGCCGATCTCCCTCGCCGTGGCCCTCGTCTGGTCCAAGGACCTGTCCCTGGGCGCCTGGTATGTGGGCGCGCTCTGCTTCAACTGGGTCATTGGAACGGTGACCTACTACGCGGTTCCCTCGCTGGGCCCGATCTACGTGCAGCGCGCATCCTTCACCGACCTCCCGGACACTGCAGTCTCAAGCCTTCAGGAAGCGCTGTACCGCAACCGGTTGACGGTGCTTGCCGACCCGCATTCGACGCAGTCGGTGCACGGCATCGCGGCCTTCGCCTCGCTGCACGTGTCCATTGTCTTCACCGCCGCGGTGATCGCCCAGATGGCGCGCCTGCCCCGGGTGGTCCGCTGGGTGATGTGGATCTACTTCATCCTGACGGCCGTGGCCACCGTCTACTTCGGCTGGCACTACGTCGTTGATGTCTTTGCCGGCCTTGCGGTGGGCGGCCTGTCGGTCTGGCTTGCCGCGGTGTCGGTCGGCAGGGCGAGCCTGCGCTTCGGGGCGGGCAAGGACCAGAACCTGCTCGACGCACGCACCGGGACCGCCGCGCTGCGCTGACGAACTGCCCGGGCGTGTCCGGCGCCCGGCCGCAAGGGCGGGTGCAACCCGCCGGCTGGCTCCGAGAGGGCCGGCATACAAGCTGATCCCGAAAGGGCCGGCGCCCTTGGGCGCCGGCCCTTTTTCAGTTCCTGCCGGTTTCAGTTCCTGCCGGTTTCAGTTCCTGCCGGTTTCAGTTCCTGCCGGTTTCAGTTCCTGCCGGTTTCAGTTCCTGCCGGTGGAATCCGCGAGCTGCCGGAGCAGGTCCCGCATCTCGATCAACAGCGCCGTATCCACGGGAACCGGCTGCTCCTCCGTCTCCGCGGCGGCCGTCCGCGCCCGGGCATGGGCATTGATCCGGTTCATGGGAAGCACGACGCCGAAGTAGACGACCGCGGCGGTGATCAGGAAGGTCACGGCGGCGGTGAACACGGCGCCGAGGTCCACGAAGGTCTCGGGGTTGCCCGGCCAGATGCGGAACCCGAATCCCTCGGCGCTGACTCCGCCGCCGGCGGCGGCGATCAGCGGCCGCAGCAGGTTGTCCGTCACGGACCCGACCAGGGCCGTGAAGGCCGAACCGATGACGACGGCGGTGGCCAGTTCGACGACATTTCCGCGCAGGATGAAGTTTCGGAAGCCCTTAAACATCGGCGGCACCCCGCGGGATGCAGTGGTTGAGCACGATCAGGTCGACCACCGAAAGGACCCGTTCGAGGTCCTTCTCACTGGGGCCCGCGGCGCCCTCGCCCCGGAAGAACGCCGCCTCGTAGTAGAGCCCGTCACCGAGGAGCTTGATGGCCAGGGCCGCCGTACGGTCCCCCAGCCGGTCCTCGAGGGTGGTCAGCCACAGCTCCTGGATGCGCGAAAGCGTCCGGCGGGCCACCGGGTGGCCCTGCTGCGCCAGTCGCGCCATGGAGACGAGTGCCCGGTCCAGCGGGCTGTCCTCATAGACCGAGGTCCGGACGTAGTAGCGGCCGGGACCCTCGGGGTCGGCCGACATCTGCTCCCGGTCCTTCTCGACCAGGGCCAGCAGCCGTTCGGCGAGGGCCTCGACGAGGGCCTCCTTGGCCGGGAAGTGGTACAGCAGGCCGCCCTTGGAGACCTCAGCGGCCGCGGCTACGGCCTCCATGGTGGCGGCCCGTTCCCCGTCGCGGATCAGGGTGTCTTCGAAGCTGTCGAGGATGCGTTCTCGTGAACTTGGCATTCCTCCATGATAGGGGTCACTAAAGTTGCACTGTACCGGCTGGACGGTATAGTATCCTCGACATGACTTCGTCCATCTCCACTTCCGCATCCCCGGCCGGGGTGAGCTCAGTGCTGTCACCGGCCTCCACCCGCACAGGGGTGAAGGGTTGGATCTCCCTCGCTGTCCTGATGCTCCCCGTGCTGCTCGTAGCGGTGGACAACACGGTGCTCAGTTTCGCCATTCCCGCCATCTCACTCGCGTTCGCCACCAGCGGAGCGACCCAGCTGTGGATCATCGACAGCTACCCGCTCGTGCTGGCCGGACTGCTCGTGGCCATGGGCAGCCTCGGTGACCGCTTCGGCCGCCGCCGCCTGCTCATCATCGGCGCCTGGGGCTTCGCCGCCTTCTCCATTGCCGCAGCCTTCGCCCCGAGCGCCGGGTTCCTCGTCGGAGCCCGGGTCGGCCTCGGAATCTTCGGTGCGATGCTGATGCCCTCCACGCTGTCCCTGATCCGCAACATCTTCACCGACCGCGACCAGCGCCGCCTCGCCATCGCCGTGTGGGCCGCGGGGTTCTCCGCCGGGGCCGCCCTGGGCCCCCTGCTCGGTGGCGCGCTGCTTGAGCACTTCTGGTGGGGCTCGGTCTTCCTCCTGGCCGTGCCCGTGCTGGTGCTGATGCTCATCCTCACCCCGATCTTCGTCCCCGAGTCCCGCGATCCGAGCCCGGGGCGTATCGACATCCTGAGCATCGGGCTCTCGGTCGCCGCGATGCTTCCGGTCGTCTATGCCATCAAGGACTTCGCCATGGAGGGCCCCAACCCGGTGGCCATCTCCGCTGTGGTCGTCGGACTCACCGCCGGCGTCGTGTTCGTGCGCCGGCAGCTGCGCCGGCCCGGTCCGATGCTTGACGTGCGGCTGTTCACCGTGCGCGCCTTCACCGGCGCCGTACTGGTGAACCTGCTGGCCATCTTCTCGCTGGTGGGCTTCTTGTACTTCGTCTCGCAGCACCTGCAGCTCATCCTGGGCTACAGCCCGCTTGAGGCCGGAGTGATCCTGCTGCCCGGGCTCCTGATGACCATCGCCGCCGGTTTCGCCGTCGTGCCCGTGGTCAAACGGGTCCCGCCGCACATCGTGGTCCCGGTGTCGCTCGGGTTCTCCGCCGCCGCGTATGCCTTCGTCGCCTTCACGGGCGAGTCAGCCATGGCGCTGCTGTTCGCGTTCATCCTGCTGGGCATCGGCGTCGGGGCCTCGGAGACCGTCTCGAACGACCTGATCCTCTCGACCGTTCCCCCGGCGAAGGCCGGGGCGGCCTCGGCGGTCTCGGAGACCGCCTACGAGGTCGGTTCGGTGTTCGGCACCGCGGTGCTCGGCAGCATCCTGCTCGCCTCCTACCAGGCCCACCTGAGCCTGCCGGCCGGGCTGAGCGCCGGGCAGGTGGCCGAGGCCACCGAAACCCTGGGCGGGGCGGTCAACACCGCGGCCCAGCTGCCGGCGGCGAACGCCTCCGCGCTGCTCGAGTCGGCCTTCTCCGCCTTCGACAGCGGAGTGATCCTCACCTCAGGGATCGGGGCCGTGCTCATGGTGCTGGCCGCCGGCCTCGGCTGGTGGTCCCTGCGCCCGACCGCCGCGCGCTGACCGGGTTCCTCCTGACGCCGCTCCTCCTGACTGGGTTCCGCCGGGCGGGCGCTGCCCGCCCGGCGGACCCCCCAGCTCCGTGCCCCGTCGGCCCCGGCGGGGCACGGACAGCCGATCAGCGACAATGGAGTGTGCCCGTTCTTACCGAATCCCTCCCCACCGATCCCGCGGCCGTCCGGCGTGAAGCCTCCCGGCGCCGCACCTTCGCCGTGATTTCCCACCCCGACGCCGGCAAGTCGACCCTGACCGAGGCCCTGGCCCTGCTGGCCCGCGCCATCCAGGACGCCGGGGTCACCCACGGCAAGTCCAGCCGCCACGCCACCGTCTCTGACTGGATGGGCATCGAGCAGGAGCGTGGAATCTCGATCAGCTCGGCAGCCCTGCAGCTGACCTACCGTGACACGATCCTCAACGTCGTCGACACCCCCGGCCACGCGGACTTCTCCGAGGACACTTACCGGGTGCTCGCCGCCGTGGACTCGGCCGTGATGCTCATTGACGCCGCGAAGGGCTTCGAGCCGCAGACGGTGAAGCTCCTGGCCGTCTGCAAGGCCAGGAACATCCCCATCATCACGGTCATCAACAAGTGGGACCGCCCCGGCCTCGACGCGCTGGGCCTCATCGACGACATCGGCGAGCGGACCGGCATGACGCCGGTGCCTCTGACCTGGCCCGCAGGGATCGCCGGAGACTTCCATGGGCTGCTCGATATCCCGGGCAAGCGGGCCTTCCGGCTCGAGGCCGTCGACGGCGGCGCCCAGGCGGCGACGGAGACCGAGGTGCGGCCCGCGGAGCTCGACCCGATCGAGGCTGCGCGGTGGGTCGAGGCCGAGGAGGAGGCCGGGCTCGTCGAATCCTCGAACGGTGCCTTCGACACGGCCGAGTTCGCCGCGGCCCGGCAGACCCCGGTCCTGTTCGCCGCCGCCGCAAAGAACTTCGGCGTCTCCCAGCTGCTCGACACCCTTGTCGACCTGGGCCCGGCACCCTCACCGCGGGAGACGCTCACCGATGAGCCCCGCCCGCTGGAATCCCCGTTCTCCGGCTTCGTCTTCAAGGTCCAGGCCGGTCAGGACAGCTCCCACCGCGACCATATCGCCTACCTGCGGATCTGCTCCGGCAGCTTCGAGCGCGGCATGGTCATCACCAACCAGCGCACTGGCAAGCCCTTCGCCACCAAGTACGCCCACCGCGTCCTGGGCCGCAGCCGCGAGGTCGTCGACACCGCCTGGCCGGGCGACGTCGTCGGGCTGGTCAACGCCACCAGCCTGCGCGTCGGAGACAGCCTCTTCGCCGAGGAACCCGTGCGCTTCCCCGACATTCCCCGGTTCTCCCCCGAGCTGTTCGCCGTCGCCCGGGCGAAGGATCCGGGCCGGTATAAGCAGTTCCGCCGCGGGATCGAGCAGCTCGAGCACGAGGGCGTGGTCCAGGTGCTGCGTTCGGACCTTCGTGGCGACCAGGCACCGGTGCTCGCCGCGGTGGGCGCGCTGCAGTTCGAGGTCGCCGCGCAGCGGCTGGGCACGGAGTTCAACGCGCCCACCTCGCTCGATCACCTCACCTACACCCTGGCCATGGCCGTGGCCCCCGGAAGCACCGGGGTCCCTGAGACCTTCCGCGGCGGGGAGATCCTGCGCCGCGCCGACGGCGAGGTCATCGCCGTCTTCGGCGACAAGTGGAAGGTCGGGCACTTCCGCAAGGACTACCCGGGTGTGGTGCTTGAGCCGATCGGCGCCGCCATCGACTAGGCCGCCGTCAACCACAACGGCATCGAACAGAACGGCGGGCCCGGTTGTCCCGGGCCCGCCGTTTTCTGTGCTGCTACTTCGCTGTGCTGTTGCTTCTACGCCCTGTTACGGGGTGATGCCGCCGGAGCAGGACGCACCGGGCTCGGGGGTCTGCTCGCCCTGGATGTACTTTTCCATAAACGCCGCCAGCCGGGGATCGTCGGCGGAGTCGACCTCAAGCTGCAGGCCCCACGCGGTGGCTGCGATCGGGGATTCCTGGTCGGCGTGCGGGCTCAGGACCACGTAGCTGCGGGAGCCGACGAGGTCGGTGAGCGCATCGATCTCGGCCTGGGCCAGATCGGGCTGGTAGCTGATCCAGACGGCGCCGTGCTCGAGGGAGTGGACGGCGTTCGTGTCGGGCACCGTTTCGGTGTACACGCCGCAGTTGAGCCAGATGGGGCTGTGGTCCCCGCCGACCGGAGGGGACTGCTCGTAGGTGACCTCTTCGTCGGTATGCTCCCGGCCCAGGTCCTCGAAGGTCGCCACGCCCTCGATCGGCTTGGCGGCGGCCTCCTTGGCGGCGTTGTTGGCCTGGACCTGATTGACGATCACCAGGGTCACCGCGATGATGATCGCGAGGATGACAGCGCCGATGCCGCCGAAAATCAGAGCGCTGCGCTTGCGTTCACTGGCCCGCTGCTGGGCCTGAATGGCGGCAAGCCGTGCCTGGCGGTCCGAGTTCTGCTGGGCTCTCTTCTTGTTCAACGGTTATCTGTCCTTCGTGGCGGAATGGGGAGCGCCCTGCGCGGGCGCACCGGCTGTAGTCCAATCTACCGCCGGTGCCGGCTAACGCCGGTCAAGCAGGTCCTTCAAGGCGCCGATTTCGGCCTGCTGCGCCGTGGCCATCTTGGTGGCCAGGGAGCGCACCTGGGCGGTCTCGGCCAGTTCGGCGCCGGCCTCGGCCATCTCGGCGCCGGCGGTGTGGTGGTCGATCATGAGTTCGAGGAAGAGGCGTTCGGCCTCGACGCCGGAGGACGACTTCAGTTCTGCGAGCTGCTCCGGGGTGGCCATGCCCGGCATGAGCGCTCCGGCGGTGTGCGCCGGGGCGCCGTCCTGCCCGCCGTGGTGGCCGCCGGCGGAGGAGTCAAGCCATGCCATCGCGGGCGCGGAGCTGCTCTGGGGCAGGCCCCACTCCTCAAGCCAGGCGTACATCTGGCCGATCTGGTGCTGCTGGGTGAGCGCGATGTCGTAGGCGACGGACCGCAGGTCCTCGTCGGTGCTGCGGTCGCGGATCAGCAGGGACATCTCCACGGCCTGGGCATGGTGCACCTGCATGTCGCGGGCGAAGCCGGCGTCGGCGCTGCTCCCGCCGGGGTGCTCCTGCCCGGCGGACACGCGCCCGGCGGTGAAGACCAGGCCCATCAGGGCCAGCACGGCCACTCCGGCCAGGATGAGCAGCAGCCGTTTTTGCCAGAACGGCAGGGAGTTCGTCATGGGTTTCCTCGCTGGGCGGTGGGTTCAACCTCCCACCGTAGGCCATCATGCTGGGCGTTACCTTAATGCCGGCTGCCCCGTGGTGGGGGCCGCCCGGCCGGGTACACGGTGCGTCCGCGGCGCCGCCCGGAAGCGGTGCCGCGGACGCGCCGGGCTGGGCCCGTTGCCCTATTCGGCCCGGCCGGGAACCAGCCGCAGGGTGCGCTCAGCGAGTTCGTCGATGGTGATGTGGTCGTAGCCGCGCACGTCGCTGCGCACGTGCTCGTGCGTGGTACCCACGAGTTCGGCCGGAACCGCCTGGTCCCCGTGCAGGGCACCGTAGGCGCTGCCCACGGTGGCCGCGGTGGAGTCGGTGTCGCGCCCGCCGGAGATCGCGATGGCGACGGCGCCGGCGAAGTCCCTGCCCCACAGCAGGCCGATCGAGATCAGGGCGGCGTTGTGGATGGTGTGGACCCAGCTGTAGTGGCCGAGCGTCTCGTCCACCCAGTCCAGGGCCTCCTCGGAGGACGCGCCGCCGTCGAAGAGCTCGACGACCCCGCGGAGGGCCTCGGCCAGCCGGGAGCGCGCGGGGACAACGCGCAGCGCGGTGCCCAGGGCCTCCCGCGCCGAGTCGGTCGCGAACGCCGCCGCCAGGAGCGCCGCGGCCCACATCTCGCCGTAGACGCCGTTGGCGGTGTGGCTGAGGCGGGCGTCCACGAGGGCCAGCCTAGCGGCCTCCGCCGGGTCCCCGGGGTTCACGTACCCGAAGATGTCCCCGCGGATGAGCGCGCCGATCCACTCCCGGTAGGGGTTGGCCTCGGTGGCGGTGGCCGGCGCCTGCAGGCCGGAGATGAGGTTCCGGTAGGCGGCGCGCTCGGCCGTGTAGATCTGGGTGAACGGCATCCGGCCCAGCCATTCGGCGGCGATGTGTTCGGTCGTCAGGCCGCGCCCGTGGGTTTCGAGCAGGTTCAGCCCCAGGATGGTCCAGTCGATATCGTCGTCGCGGGGCACTTCGGTGAAGCTCCCGGCGGATGCGGTCGGGGCCGAGGGGTGGAGCCGCTCGACGCCGGCGGGCAGCGGGTCCAGCAGCTTGATGTAGCCCGTCTGGGGCCACTGGCCGGCGGCCCGCAGGTAGGTCTCCACCTCGCGCCGGGTGAGCCCTTCGATCGGCTTTCCCATCGTGTTGCCCACAGCCCGGCCGAGCCAGGCCCCCCGGATGCGCCCGGGGAGTTCGGACGGCGCATAGGCGGTCTTTTCCACCGTGCCGGCCAGGGCGAGCAGGGCGTCCTCATCGCCGGGCTCGTCGTAGGCCCAGTCGGAATCCCGCTCCAGCCCGGCGAGGGTCTGCGCGATCGAGGCGAGGCGGGGAAGGTCCGACGCCGCCGCCGCCTCCCGTGCCTGCTGTTCAAGGTCGCCGACGGCGTAGCCGGAATGGGCCAGCTGTTCGGCCTCGTCGGGGACGATGTCGCGGGGGTCGAGTACGTCGTGCATGTTTTCCTCGTTGCTGTTCGGGGGTGTGTGGGGGTGCCGGTGGTTCAGGGGGCCGGCGGTCGGGAACGGCCCGCCCGGGCGGGCGGGCCGTCCCGGGGTTCTACTTCTTGAAGGCGGCGTCGAGGTCGGCGGCGACGTCCTGGGCGCTCTTTTGGTCGGTCAGCATGCCCTGCACGCCCTTCCACATTGCGTCATTGAAGACGTCCGTCGACAGGACGTCGACGTTGGAGCCGAATTCGCCGGTGCCGTCCGAAATCTTCGAGGCGTCCTCGATGACCTGGGCGAACAGGGGATCGGCGTCGATGCCCTCGGTCTCCACCGGGAACGGCGGGATGGTGTTGAAGTTCTCAACGGTCCACCGTCCGTGCTCGGGGGTCACCATGTAGTCGAGGAACTTTTCGGCCGCCTCGGTGTTCTTGGACGCGGCCGAGATGAACGGGCCGGACCCAAGCCCGCCGCTGAAGATTCCCGGACCGTCCTCGGCGGGGAAGGGAATGAAGCCGACCTCGAAGTCGGTGTTCTTGGCGATCTCGTCGGTGGCCCAGCTGCCGGTGGGCAGGATGGCGGCCTCCCCCGAGTAGAAGAGGGCATTGGCGCCGTCGTAGGTCAGGGAGGTGGGGAAGTCCGGGAGGTAGCCGGCGGCGTTGAAGGACTTCCACGTGTCCAGGGCCGCGACGACCTCAGGGGAGGTCCAGGGCATCTCGCCGCTGAGCAGCTTGTCCACGCCATCGGCGCCGACCCGGCTGGACAAGGCCATGCTCAGCAGGTGCCCGCCCTGCCAGCCTTCCTTGTCACTGGCCGCGAACGGGGTGATTCCCTTCTTGGCGAGGGTCGCCGCGGCGGCCTCGAGTTCCCCCAGGTTCGTGGGCTCGCTGATCCCGAGCTCGTCGAAGACCTGCTTGTTGTAGAAGAGTCCGACGGTTTCGATGTCCCCGGGCACCCCGTAGACCTTGCCGTCGAAGGTCACGCGCTCCTTGGCGAACTCATAGACGGGCCAGTCGTACTCCTCGTAGGCGTCCGTCAGGTCGTGGAGCAGCCCGGCGTCGGCCAGCGCCCCGGCGTAGCCCGGGCCGGAGCCCCAGTTGAAGATGTCGGGGCCCTCGCCGGAGCGCAGCTGGGTCTGGAGCACAGTGCGCATATTGTCAGTGGGCAGGACCTCGAGTTCGACGTCGATGCCCGGGTTCTGCTTCTCGAAGACCGCAATGTCCTCGTTGATCAGGTCGACGGCGGCCGAGTCCTCGGGCTGCTCGATGAGGTAGCGGATCTGCTCGCCTCCCCCGCTGTCCTTCTCCGCGGCCGACGAGGTGCCGGTGCATCCCGTGACGGCGAAGGCGAACGCGGCGGTGACCGCAGGGATCCGGAGAGCTGCAAGGCGTTTCATGGAGTGCTTTCTTGTCGAATCGGTGGGGTGCGTACGGGTGAGCCTGATGTCCCGGCCGGTCAGGCCGGGGAGTCCTGGAACCAGCCGCGGGACGGGTTGGTGACCGCGGGCGGTGTCCGACCGGCCGCGGTCTGCGCCGCCCAGCGGACGCCGTTGGCCAGGACCCTTCGGATCTGGGGATGGTAGTAGACGGGATACGCCTGGTCTCCGGGGCTGAAGTAGAAGATGCGTCCGCGCCCCCGGGTGAACGTCACTCCCGAGCGGAAGACCTCGCCGCCGCTGAAGGAGCTGATGAACACCAGGTCATCCGGGGTGGGGATGTCGAAGAACTCCCCGTAGGTTTCCTGTTTATCGATCACCAGGGGACCTTCGATCCCGGCCGTGATGGGGTGGGCGGGGTTTACGTTCCAGACGAGTTCCCGTTCCGCCCCGTTGCGCCACAGCAGGGAGCAGGTGGTGCCCATCAGCCGGGTGAAGATCTTGGAGAAGTGGCCCGAGTGCAGCACGAGCAGGCCCATCCCGCCCAGCACGTGCCGCTGGACCCGCTCCACCACCTCGTCGGACACCTGGTCGTGGGCGATGTGGCCCCACCACAGGAGGACGTCGGTCTCCGCGAGGACCTCCTCGGTGAGCCCGTGCTCGGGGTCGGCCAGGACGGCCGTCCGGATCACCGGGTCCCCGTCGAGCAGGAGCCGGAGACCGTCGGCGATGGCGCCGTGGATGCCCTCGGGGTAGATGGCGGCGACCCCCGGTTCGGTTCTCTCGTGGATGCCCTCGTTCCAGACGGTGATCCGCAGGGGCGGGATGGTGCTGTGCTGCATGAGAATCCGTTCGTCGCGGCTTTCGCCTAGTTCTTCAGCAGGGCAGGGCTCTTCAGCAGGGCCGAGACCTTTGGGAGGACGTCCCGGACCGGGCCGCTGAGGCGGCACTCCATGGCGAGCCATCCGTCGTAGCCGATCTCCTCCAGCGCGGCGAGCGTCGCGGGCCAGTCATAGTGGCCGGCACCCGGCTCAAGCCGGTTGCTGTCGCCGAGCTGGACGTGGCGGATATGCTTCCCGGCGGCCCGGATGGAGGCGGGGATGTCCGCCTCCTCGATGGACATATGGAAGGTGTCGGCGATGACGGCGACACCCGGAGACGACACCTCCTCGACGATGGAGACGGCGTCGGCGAGGGTGTTGACCATAAAGTCCTCGTACCGGTTCAGGGGTTCGAGCAGGACCAGGGCGCCTTCGGCGGCGGCGTGCTCCCCAAGCTCCGCCAGGGCCTCGACGAGGACCGCACGCGATTCCTCGTCGCTGCGGGGCGGCTCGAACGGGGGAAGCCGGCGGCTGAACAGGGCGTAGGCGTTGGGCGTGACGGCGCCGAACCCTCCGGCCTCGGCGATGCCCGAGAGCAGGTGCTTCATCTGCTCTCGGGCATCCTTGGCCCGGCCGGGATCGAAGTCACCGATGAAGTGGTCCATGTTCACGCAGACGCTGGGCATTACGACCCCGGCGGCGCGGGCCTCACGGAGTTCCGCGGAGCGTCCGGCGAAGATCCCGTCGCCCTTGCCCAGCAGCTCGATGCCGTCGAAGCCGCGCTCCTGCGCGAAGTCGAACTTCTCCATGAGGTTCCTGCCCTCAAGGAAGTGTTCCTGGATTGCGAGCCGAAAAGTCACTTGTTCTCCTCAAAGCTGAGGACGACCTGGAGGGCGTCCTGCGGGTTTTCATCGAGCATGCTGAAGGCGGCCGCGGCGTCGGCCAGGGGGACGGTGTGGGAGATCAGGTCCACGAGGTTCAGCTTCCCGGTGACGGCCAGGTCGATGGCGGTGGTGTTGAGCCGGTAGGTGTCCCACCGGTGCTGCAGGGCCGGGGACACCCCGGAGATCTGCGAGGAGATGACCTGGATGCGGTTGTGGTGGAACTCCTCGCCGAGGCGCAGGCCCATACCGTCGCCCTGCAGGAAGCCCGCGGCGCAGACGCGTGAGCTGTAGGCCACCGAGCGGATCGCCTCGTGGAGTGCCCGGTGGTTGCCGGTCACCTCGAGGGCGGCGTCGGCGCCGCGGCCTCCGGTGAGCTCGCGGATGCGTTCGGCGACGTTCCCGTCGGCCGGGTCGAGGACGATGTCCGCACCGAGTTCCTCGGCGAGCTTGCGCCGGCCGGCGATGCCGTCGACGGCGATCACGCGGGCGCCGTTGAGCCGGGCCAGCTGCGCGACGATCTGGCCGGGCACTCCCAGCCCGAAGACGGCGACCGTCTCGCCCACGTGGATGTCGGCGTCGAGCACGACGTTCAGGGCGATGGCCCCGATCTGCGAGAAGATGCCGATCCTGGGATCCGCGGAGGGGTCGAGGATTCGCGCGGCGGCGTACTCCTCGGTCTTCACGGTGGAGGACCGGTGGCCCCAGGTGCCCCAGATGCGGTCGCCGAGGGCGACGGTGGTCACGTCGGAGCCCAGCTCGACGACCTCGCCGACCTCCTCGTAGCCCCAGCCGTGGACCGGGTAGGAAAGGGTCGATTCGCCGTCGACGAACAGGCGCCGCTCGGGGCTCCACTTCTTCTGCAGGTAGGGGTTGCTGCCGCGGTAGGCGGTGAGCTCGGTGCCGGCGGAGATGCCCGAGTAGAGGGTGCGGATGCGGACCTCGTTGCCGGCGAGTGCGGCTTCGGACTCGTCGGTGATTTCCGCAACGCGCGGAGAGGTGAAACTGACAACGGATGCCATGGAGCGCATGTCCTTCGTGTTGGTGGTGCTGGTTTTGGAGAGGGAGGTTGGTACCGGCTCAGCCCTTGACGGCGCCGGAGATGAAGCCTTCGGCGACCTGGCGCTGCATGACCAGGAACAGGACGACGACGGGGATGATCGTGATCAGGGTTCCGGCCGCCAGCGGGCCGATGTCGAGGGAGCGTCCGCCGGTGAACTGGTAGAGCCCGGTGGTGAGGGGTCGGAACTCCCCGCCCGGCAGGTACAGCAGCGGCACGAGGAAGTTGTTCCAGTTCTGGATGAAGGTGAAGACACCGAGGGCGCCCGCACCGGAGGAGACCAGCGGGAGCATGACCTTCACGAAGATCTGCCACTCCGACGCCCCGTCCATCCGGGCCGCCTGCTCGAGTTCAAGGGGGAGGTCCGAGAAGAACGCCCTCATGAAGAAGGTTCCGAAGGACACCCCGGTGGAGGTGAGCACCAGGATGGCCCCGGGAAGGGTATCGAGGAGCCCGAGCCCGCGGAGCTGGAAGTACAGCGGAATCATGTAGGCGAAGAACGGAACGAGGAGCCCGAGGACCACCAGGTAGAACGCCACGGTGCGCCCGCGGAAGGGAAGCCGGGCGAAGGTGTAGCCGGCCATCGTGGAGAGGACGACCACGAGCAGGGTGCTGGGCACGCTCAGCAGGATGCTGTTGAGCAGGTAGCTGCCGAAGTCTCCCACGACCCACGCGTTCTGGAGGTTCTCCAGGGAGAACGAGGTGAACAGGCTGAACGGGTCGGTGCGTACCTCGGCTTCGGATTTCAGCGCCGTGGAGATCACCAGGATCACCGGGAAGAGCGAGACCGCCGAGAGCACGATCAGCAGGAGGTGTTTTCCGGTCAGCGCGGTCCGGCGCCGAGGGGACATTCCGTTGTCTTTCCGGGATACCCGGGCCGTCCGCCGGGGCGCGGGGTCCGTCTCGATGTGCTTCAGTGCCGTTGTGGTGGTCATGCGCCTGTTCCTTGGAGAGAGAGCCGCCGCTGCAGCCGGTTGAGCGCCACGGCGAAGGGCACCGAGAGCGCGGTGATCAGCAGCGCGAGGGTCGTGCCGTAGCTGATCTGGCTGAGCTGGAAGGCATTGGTGTAGGCGTAGGTGCCAATGACGTTCGTCGCATTGGCGGGGCCTCCGCCGGTCATGATGAAGATGATGTCGAAGACGCTGAACCCGCCTACGAGGGTCACGGTGGTGACCATGAGGAACACGGGCATGATCTGGGGCAGGATGATGTACACCAGCTGCTGGACGGCGTTGACGCCGTCGAGCCGGGAGGCGTCCATGAGCGCCCCGTCAACATTGCGCAGCGCGGAGAGGAAGATGATGAGCACGAAGCCGGTCGTGGCCCAGATGGCGGTGGCCAGGACCGCGTAGAGTGCCGTGTTCGGGTTGCCCAGCCAGCCGGTGGCCAGGGAGTCCAGCCCGACGACCTGCAGCGCCTTGTTGACCCACCCGCTGACCGGATCGTAGATCCAGCCCCAGACGATGCCGATGGCGACCTGGGGAAGGACGTACGGCAGGAAGAACGCGAGCCGGTAGAACACCCCGGCGTGGCGGACCTTCCAGAGCAGCAGCGCCTGCGCGAGGCCGATCAGCAGCGGACCCGCCGTGCCGATGACGATCCAGATGGCGTTGTTGCCCAGGGCGTGCCACACCTCGGGGTCGGTGAGCAGCCGGGTGTAGTTCTGCAGGCCCACGAAGGCAGGCGTCGGGTCGATTCCGTCGAAGTCGACGAAGGAATAGTAGATGGCGTTCCCGAGCGGGAAGAGGAAAAACACAATCACCAGGAGCATCAGCGGGCTGATGAGCGCGATGCCCAGGCGGGTCTGGGCCCGCCGGGTGACCTTGGGAGTCGTCATGGAAATGGGTGTGCTCATGTCACTTGTCCTCGGCAGCTTGCTTGCTTGCGGTCTGGAGGTCCTGGGCGACGGCCTCGGCGGTCTTCTGGCCTGTGAGGATGCCCTGGAAGCCGTCCCACATGGTCTTGTTGAAGGTGTCGGTGGTCAGGACGTCGATGTTGTAGCCGAACTCGCCCGAGCCTTCGGCGATCTTCGCCGTATCCTCGATGACCTGGGCGAACAGCGGGGAAACCTCGAGCCCTTCGGTATCCACCGGGAAGGCCGGGATGGTGCCGATGGTTTCGACCTGCCAGCGCCCGTGCTCTTCGGACTGGAGGTAGTCCAAAAGTTCGACGGCGCCTTCGGGGTTTTCCGTATCGGCCGAGACGAAGCTTCCGCCGCCGAGGCCGCCGGTGAAGATGCCGGGGCCGTCCTCGGCGGGGAAGGGAAGGAACCCGACCTCGAAGTCCACCGTCTCCTGCAGTGAGGAGATGAGCCAGCTGCCGGTGGGGTTCATGGCGGCGTCGCCCTTGTAGAACAGGGCGTTGCCGTTGTCGTAGGTCAGGGCGTTGGGAGAGTCGGGCAGGTGTCCGTCCTTGGCGAAGCCGCTCCAGGTCTCCAGGGCGGCAACCACCTCCGGCGAGGTCCACGGCATGCTGCCGTCGAGCAGCTTCTCCATCCCGTCCGGACCGACGCGGCTGGACAGGGCCATGCTGAACAGGTGGCCGCCCTGCCAGCCTTCCTTGTCATTGACGGCGAAGGGGGTCACGCCGGCCGCGGTGAAGGTTTCCGCGGCCTTTTGGAGGTCGGAGAGGTTCTTCGGCTCCTGCACGCCGTGCTTTTTGAACAGGTCCTTGTTGTAGAAGATGCCTACCTCCTCCAGCTGGGTCGGCACGCCGGAGATCTTCCCGTCGAAGGTGACCCGCTCCCGGGCGAAGTCGTAGATCTTCCAGTCGTTATCCTGGTACGCGTCGGTGAGGTCGTACAGGAGTCCCGCCTCGGCGAGGGTGCCGGCGAAGCCGGGGCCCGTGTCGTAGTTGAAGACGTCCGGGCCTTCACCGGAGCGAAGCTGCGTCTGCAGGACGGTGCGGAGGTTCTCCAGCGGCAGGACGTCGAGGGTCACCTCGATTCCGGATTCCTTCTCGAACTCCTCCAGGTCGGACCGGATCGCATCGAGTTCCGAGGGTCGTTCCGGCTGGCTGATGAGGTAGCGGAGGCCGTCGGACCCCTTTTCCGCAGCATCCGGCGCGGCTCCGGTGCATCCCGTCACTGCCAGGGCCAGGATTGCGGCGGCGGCGGCCGCCGCCCGGGTCGAAGCTGGTTTCTTCATCGTTGACTTCCTTGTCGTGGTGTTGTGCATGGAGGAACGCTGAGGGAGCTGCGGACGGTTAGCTTTCCGGCAGGGAGGCCCCCGCCGCCGACGCGGTGAGCAGCGCCGGGGAGAAGTCCCCGACCCGCACCCAGGCGCCGCGCTCGGCGGAGGCAAGAACCGCCTCGGTGATCGCCGCTGCCCGGAGTCCGTCCTCGAAGGTCGGCATCCGGCCCACGGCGGCGCCGTGGGAGACGCTGGCGTAGACATCGGCGACAAAGGCCCGGAAGGCGTCGTGGTAGCCCTGGGGGTGCCCGGCGGGAAGCGTCGACAGTTCGGCCGCCTCCGGGGAGAGGGTGTTCGGGTCGCGGGTGAGAACCTGGTTCCCTTCGCGTCCACCCACCCACAGGGTCTCGGGCTGTTCCTGGTCGAAGCCAACGCTCACATTCGCCGTGCTGATCTCGAACCACAGCCTGTTTTTGCGCCCCGGCGACACCTGGCTGATTATGACCGAACCGACGGCGCCCCGATCGGTGCGGAAGGCGACGCTTGCGATGTCTTCAGTGGAGACCGCTCCGGGCGCGGTTCCGGCCGCACCGGGCCGTTCCGCGTAGGCCGTCTTGGTGAGTGCGGAAACCTCCTGGATGCGGTGGCCGCTGACCCACTCCACGAGGTCGCACCAGTGGGAGCCGATGTCGGCGAAGGCCCGCGACGCGCCGCCCTTTCCGGCATCCACGCGCCAGTTGGTGTCCTCCGGGTTGGAGAGCCAGTCTTGGAGGTAGGAGCCGTGGATGAGGTGGATGCTGCCCGCCGAACCGGCCTGAACCCGCGCCCGGGCCTCGGCGACGAGCGGGTGGTAGCGGTAGATGAACGGAACGGCTGCGGTCAGCCCCGACGTGCGGGCGCTGCCGGCGAGGGCACGGGCCCCGGCAAGGTCCAGGGCGAGGGGCTTTTCGCAGACAACGTGCTTGCCGGCCTCGAGGGCCCGCGCGGCGAGCGGCTCATGCAGGTGGTTGGGCACGCAGAGGTGCACAACATCGATGTCCGGGTGGGTGATGAGGTCCTCGACCTCGAGGGCTGCGCTGCCCCCGGCCCATTCCCGCACGGCCCGCTCGGCCGAGGTGCGTGAGGATCCCGCGACGGCAACAACGCGTGCACCGACCCGGCGCGCGGCGTCTGCGTGGATTCGGCCCATCATGCCCGTTCCCACAATGCCAATACCTAGCTGTGTCACATGGCTCCCAAAGTCGAATGGTTTCCTGAAGTATCACTGGTATCACCAGTACCACTCTGAGCATATGTTCTGTTTGATATGTAGACAAATGGTTAAAGTTATTCAAAAATTGGCTAAACAATGGCAGGATACTTCCATGACCTCCCCTACCGGACGCCCCGCGGCCCTCCCGTTGGCGCACGCCGACCTCAGTGCCCTCCTGCACGCCATCGCCCGGCAGCCCCGGTGCACCCGGGCCTATCTGACCCGGCTCACGGGCCTGTCCCGCGGGACGGTGGCGACCCGGATCGAGGAGCTGATCGCCGCGGGCCTCGTGGTCGAGGAGGCAGGCGCCTCCAAGGGCGGCAGGCCCCCGGGGGAACTGCGGCTCAACGGGGCCGCCGGCGTGATTCTGGGGGCGGACCTGGGATCCTCGCACTGCCGGGTCTCGGCGAGTGACCTCGCGGGCGTTCCCCTCGCCTCCGCTTCCTACGACCTGCGGATCGCCGACGGCCCCGCAGCGGTCCTGGGGGGCCTTGACGAGGCATTCCAGGGCCTGCTGTCCTCCGCGGGAAAGCGTCCCTCGGAGGTCCGCGCCATCGGGATCGGCGTCCCGGGCCCGGTCGAGCACAGAACCGGCACCGTGGTGCGCCCGCCGATCATGCCGGGCTGGGACGGGTTCGCCATCCCGGAGTTTTTCGCGGACCGATACGGCGTCCCGACGCTAGTGGACAATGACGCCAACCTCGCGGCGCTGGGTGAGTACTGGGCGCGCAAGGAGGACTCCGAGCACATCCTCTACGTCAAGATCAGCACCGGCATCGGCTGCGGCATCGTCAGCGGAGGCGCCCTGCACCGGGGCGCCCAGGGCGCGGCCGGGGATATCGGCCACATCCGGGTGCCCGGCGGGGAGGACCTGCTGTGCTCCTGCGGGAACATGGGCTGCCTCGAGGCCGTCGCGGGAGGAGACGCCCTGGCGCGCCGGCTGCGGGCCCAGGGAGTGGCGGAGGCGCGGACCAGCCGGGACGTGACCCGGCTGGCGGCCGAAGGCAACCCCTTCGCACGGCGGGCCGTGCGCGAGGCCTCCGAGAGCATCGGAAGGGTGCTCGCGACGCTCGTGAGTTTCTACAACCCCAACGCCATCGTGGTCGGCGGGCCGTTCGCGGAACTGAATGAGGAACTCCTGGCCGGGATCCGCTCGGCCATCTACCACCGCGCGCTGCCCCTGGCCACCCGGTCGCTGCGCGTTGAATCAAGTTCCCGCGCTGAGACGGTGGGTGTCCGGGGCGCCGAGGTCCTGGCGCTCCAGCAGGCACTGTCCCCGGAAGGACTGCAGCAGCTGCTGACCGCGCGCGTCGGCTCCTGAACGGCATCGAACAAAGGACCCGCAGCCCGCGCCCTGCGGGCCGGCCCCGGCGCACGCTTTCCCTCCGATACCCCCTCGGGGTATGATTGACCGGAGGAGGCACCATGACCCAGGAAATCACCACAGCATCCGCCGCCGCGCCGGCAACGCACGGCTACAGCGGCGAGAAGGACGCGTACCTTAAACGCCTGAAGCGCATCGAGGGACAGGTCCGCGGCATCGCCCGCATGGTCGACGAGGAAAAGTACTGCATCGACATCCTCACCCAGGTGGCGGCGATCAACAAGGCCCTGCATGCGGTCAGCCTGGGCCTGCTCGAGGACCACATCGCCCATTGCGTCGTGGACGCGGCCCAGGAGTCCCAGGCCACGGGGAACCCCGATCTCGTCCAGGACAAGGTGCAGGAGGCGGCTGCCGCCATCGGCCGCCTGCTGCGCTGAGTCCCACCCATCACCAGCCAAGGAGCACACCATGACAACCACCACCGTCAGCATCTCCGGAATGACCTGCGGCCACTGCGTCGATGCCGTCACCAGCGAACTGCAGTCCCTCGACGGGGTTCAGGGCGTTGAGATCGACCTGAACAAGGACGGAATCTCCACGGCCACCGTCACTTCCGCGGGTCCGCTGACCCCGGCCTCCATCGGCGAAGCCGTCGCCGAGGCCGGCTACCTCCTGGTCTCCAACGACGCATGACAACCCGAGCTGACAGGCCGGCGCCGGCCCCGGAAACCCGGGTGGTCGAACTGGCCATCCAGGGAATGACCTGCGCCTCCTGCGTCAGCCGTGTCGAGCGCAAACTGGGCAAACTCGAGGGCGTCGAGGCCAGCGTCAATCTCCCACTTGAGTCTGCCGTGGTGCGCGTTCCGGCCGGCGTGCCGGACCAGGTGCTGCTCGACACCGTCAAGGCCACGGGCTACTCCGCCCACCTCAAGGACCCCGGGGAGCCGGGAGTCCAGGACGGCGAGGACGGAGCTCCCACGGCCGCCCGCCTGCGCCCCCGCCTGCTCACCGCCGCCGTCCTGACAGTGCCCGTCCTGCTGATCTCGATGGTTCCTGCACTGCAGTTCCCGGGATGGGGCTGGATCGCCTTCGCCCTGTCGGCGCCGGTGGCCACCTGGGCCGCCTGGACCTTCCACCGCGCCGCCCTCGTCAACGCCCGCCACGGCGCCTCCACCATGGACACCCTGGTGTCCATCGGGGTGGCCGCAGCCTTTGGTTTCTCGGCGTGGCAACTCCTCTCGGAGCCGGATCTGACCGCCCACCCCGGCATGGACATGGGGGCACACGCCCTTTACTTCGAGGTCGCCGCGGTTATCGTGACCTTCCTCCTGCTCGGCCGCTACCTCGAGGCCAACGCCAAGCAGCGGGCCGGGCACGCCCTGACGTCGCTGCTGAACCTCGGAGCGAAGGACGCCCGCGTACTGCGCACCGTCGACGGCGAACGCATTGAACTCGGCATCCCGGCCTCCCAGCTCATCCCGGGGGACGAGATCGTGGTGCGCCCCGGCGAGAAGATCCCCACCGACGGCGTGGTGGCCCACGGGCACAGCGCCGTCGACACCTCCCTGTTGACCGGTGAGTTCCTCCCGGTGGAGGTCGGGCCCGGGGACCGCGTCACCGGTGCCACCATGAACACCTCGGGCCGGCTCGTCGTTCAGGCCACCCGGGTCGGCAGCGAGACGACGTTGGCGCGAATGGGCCGGCTGGTCAGCCAGGCCCAAAGCGGCAAGGCCCGGATCGCGCGCCTTGCCGACCGCATCAGCGCCGTCTTCGTGCCGGTCGTCCTCGGTATCGCCGTCGTCACCTTCACCGCCTGGATGCTCCTCACCGGGGACCTCCAGGGCGCCTTCACCGCAGCGGTCGCCGTACTGGTCATCGCCTGCCCCTGCGCGCTCGGCCTCGCCACGCCGACGGCATTGCTGACCGGTTCCGGGCGGGGCGCGCAGCTTGGCATCCTGATCCGCGGCCCCCAGGTGCTTGAGGACACCCGCACCATCGACACCATCGTGCTGGACAAGACGGGCACCATCACCAGTGGCCGCCTGTCCGTCAGCGGGGTCGAGGTCCTCGGCCGCTACGGATCCGACGAGCTGCTGCGCCTCGCTGGAGCGGTCGAAGCCGCCAGTGAACACCCGATCGGCGCGGCCATCGCCGCCCGCACCAGCGCCCTGCCCGCGGTCACCGCGTTCACCAGTGCCCCCGGCGGCGGCGTCCGCGGCACCGTCGAGGGGCTGGACGTGGTCGTGGGCCGGACCGGCTGGCTTCACGAGCACGGCATTCTCCCCGGAGCCGCCGAGTCCGGGGTGTTCGGGGTGGCCGAGAGCGCGGGCGCCACGGCCGTCTGGGTCGCCGTGGACGGCGCCGTGGCCGGAGTGGTCTCCCTCACCGACACGGTGAAGGACGGGTCGGCTCGGGCCGTCCGGCAGCTGAAGGAGCTGGGCCTGCGGCCGATCCTGCTCACCGGGGACAATGCGGCCGCCGCGGCCCGCGTGGCCGCTGAGGTCGGCATCCCCCCGGCCGACGTGCGTGCCGGCGTGCTGCCGGAAGGCAAGGTGGCGGTGATCCGTGCACTCCAGCAGGAGGGTGCGACAGTCGCCATGGCCGGGGACGGCGTGAACGACGCGCCGGCGCTCGCCCAGGCCGACCTCGGGATCGCGATGGGCTCGGGCACCGACGTGGCCATCGAGGCCGCGGACATCACCGTCATGGGAAGCAGCCTCGAACAGGTGGCCCAGGCCGTCCGGCTGTCCCGCCGCACCCTGGCCACTATTAAGACGAACCTTTTCTGGGCCTTCTTCTATAACGTGATCGGAATACCGATTGCCGCGCTGGGCCTGCTGAACCCCATTCTGGCCGGCGCCGCCATGGCGGCGAGTTCGGTGCTGGTGGTGGCCAACTCGCTGCGCCTGCGCCGCTTCGGCCGTTGAACCGCTGACCACAGACGCCCCGGCCGGCCGCCGGGGTGCGCGGGCGGCTCCTGGTATTCACTGGAGCTTCCCCCACCGGCCACCTTCCGGACCCGGCCCATCACCGTAGGAGTGCGACGGTGATCCGGTGAGGATCGTGGTCGTCGCCGAAACATTCCTGCCCGCCGTCAATGGGGTCACCCACTCCGTACAGAAGATGCTCGAGCATTTCGCCCTGCGCGGAGACGAGGTCCTGGTCATCGCGCCCTCCGCCGGCGGCCTTCCGGGGCCGGTGCCGGAGGCCGCCGCCCGGGTTGTGCTGCTTCCATCGGTTCCCCTGGCCCGGTACGCCAGCGTCCGGATCGCGGTGGGCGGCGTCGCTCGAATCCGTCGGGTCCTCGCCGAATTCGCTCCGGACGTGGTGCACCTGGCCTCCCCCTTCGAACTGGGCTGGCGGGCCGCCCGCGCCGCCGAGCAGCTGGGACTGCCGGTCATTGCCGTCTACCAGACCGACATTCCCGGCTACGCGGCCAGGTACGGCGTGCCGTTCCTTGAGAACTGGGCCTGGCAGCGGGTCGAGAACATCCACGGCGGTGCAGCACGAACCCTCGCACCATCGAGCCCCGCCGTTGCCCAGCTGCAGGACCGGGGCATTCCGAGGGTCCGCCTGTGGCGGCGCGGCGTCGACACACACCGGTTCCACCCCTCTCGACGCAGCACCGTCCTGCGGGCCGGCATCGCCCGGGACGGAGCCCGGCTCATCGGCTATGTGGGACGGCTCGCCGCCGAGAAACAGGTGGAGGACCTGCGGGCCCTGGCCGGTATCGACAACACCCGCCTCGTCATCATCGGCGACGGGCCCCAGCGGCCGGCTCTTGAGGAAATGCTTCCCGAGGCCGCGTTCCTGGGGTTCCTTGGCGGGGATGCGCTGGCCGAGGCGATGGCCAGCCTCGACCTCTTCGTCCACCCGGGTGAGCTTGAGACGTTCTGCCAGACCATCCAGGAAGCGATGGCCTCGGGCGTCCCTGTCGTCGCCACCGCCCGGGGCGGTCCGGTGGATCTGGTCGACAACTCCCGCACGGGCTGGCTCTACGAACCGGGCAACCTCGCCGAGCTCCGGCGCCATGTGGAGGACCTGGCCGGAGACGACGCGAAACGGGCGGCCTTTTCCGCCGCTGCATTCGCAGGCGTCCAGGGGCGCACCTGGCCGGTCCTGTGCGAACTGCTGATCCAGCACTACGAAGAAGCCATCAATGACCACGCCCTCCTTCACTTCTGAGCTTGGGGAACACCATGAAGATTTCCGTCATCGGATGCGGCTACCTGGGTGCCGTCCACGCCGCCGCACTGTCCTCGCTGGGTCATACCGTCACCGGCATCGACACCGACCCGGCCCGGGCCGCGCAGTTGGCGGCCGGGTCGGCGCCCTTCCACGAACCCGGGCTTGAGCCGCTGCTGCAGGGAGGACTCCGGGACGGCACGCTGCACTTCACTCCGGACCCCGCCGCGGCGGCCGGCGCCGACGTCCACTTTCTCTGCGTCGGCACCCCCCAAGAGAAGACAACCCGGCGCGCCGACCTGGGCTACCTCACCTCGGCGGTCGAGGACCTCGCCGCCCACCTGCGCCCGGGGTCGACCGTGGTGGGCAAGTCGACGGTCCCCGCAGGGACCAGTGCCATCCTCACCCGCCTCCTCGCCGGCACCGGGGCGGACCTGGGATGGAACCCCGAGTTCCTCCGCCAGGGCACTGCGGTCTCCGACTCCCTGCAGCCGGACCGGCTGGTCTACGGCGTGCCCGACGGCACGGCGGGAGCCCAGGTGGCCCGCGTCCTCGACGAGGTCTACGCTCCCCTGCTCCACGACGGCGTGCCCCGCCTCATCACCGGGCTCGCGACGGCCGAACTCACCAAATCGGCGGCCAACGCGTTCCTGGCCCTGAAGATCTCCTACCTCAACGGCATCGCCGAGCTGTGCGAGAACGCGGGCGGCGACGTCGTCCACCTGGCCCAGGCCCTCGGCCTCGATGCCCGGATCGGTCCCAGGTACCTGCAGGCCGGCGCCGGCTTCGGCGGCGGGTGCCTTCCGAAGGACATCCGCGCCCTGCAGGCCCAGGCCGAGGACGCCGGTGCCGGCTCCCTGGGACGGCTGCTGGCCCTGGTCGACACCCTGAACACCGAAACCCGGCACCGGATCCACGAGTCGGCCCGCCAGATGTGCGGAGGGCAGCTGGCCGGGCGCCGCATCACGGTCCTGGGCGCCGCCTTCAAGCCCGACACCGATGACATCCGCGACTCCCCTGCCCTCGACATCGCCCTTCGGCTCGCCGGCTCCGGTGCGGTGGTGACGGTCACGGATCCCCGGGCGGCAGGCCAGCCGTGGTTCCGCTACCCGGAGCTTCGCTTCGAGCCGGAGACGGCGGCGGCGCTGCGCGGTGCCGAGCTGACGGTCCTGCTCACCGAATGGGCCGAGTACCTCGCGCTCGACCCACGCGGGGTCTCATCCCTGGTGGACCGGTGCGCTGTCCTGGACGGACGCAATGCGCTCGACGCCGCCGCGTGGCGGGCGGCGGGTTGGTTCCACCGGGGCATCGGGCGCGGCCGGCGGGCCGGACTCTCCACCATCGACGCGGCCCACTCGGGCGTGGGGTCCTGAGGCCGGGGCCGCACATGCACCTCCGGCCTCCGGGGCTCCCGGGGCGCTATGTCGCTCTCGGCGATTCCTTCACCGAAGGGGTGGGGGATCCGAGCAGGATCCTCCCCAACGGCGTCCGCGGCTGGGCGGACCGGGTGGCTGAGCGGCTCGCGAAGTCTGCGCCGGGATGGGAATACGCGAACCTCGCCATCCGCAGCAAACGCCTGCGCCATATCGCCGCCGAACAGCTCGGCCCCGCCCTGGCCATGGAACCCACCCTGATCACGCTGTACGCCGGAGGAAACGACATTATGGACGCAGGGACCAATGTCGTCGAACTCCTCTCTTCCTACGAGCGGCTCGTCGCCCCCCTGTCCGCGACGGGGGCCCGGCTCCTGCTCTTCACCGGCTACGACGTCGAGGTCTCCCCTGCCCTGCGCCTGCTAAGGAAACGCAACCACGCCTACAACGACGGGGTCCGCGCCATCGCCGAACGGCATGGTGCGGTCCTCGTCGACTTCTGGGCCATGGACGCCTACCGGGACCGGAGGATGTGGGCGGCCGACCGCCTCCACATGTCGAAGGCAGGACACAAATACATGGCCGCACAGGTGCTCGACCTGCTGGGGGTGCGGCACTCGCTCACACCCAAGGAGTGGGACCCGGCACCCCGGCAGACGCTCCGGGAATGGGAGTACGCCCAACGCCGGTGGGTGCACGACTGGGTCCTTCCCCTGGCGCAGCGGAAGCTCCGCCGGGTCACCCTTGGCGATCACCTCCAGCCCCGCTGGTCGGAGCCGGTGCGGGTGCCGCCGAAGGGCGGGCTCCGCAGGCTGGTCAAGGCGGCGCGGTGACGCCGCGCGGGTCGGCCGTCCTGACCGCACCGCCCCGCCCGCCGGCCCCCGCAGCGGCGCCGCCGTCGACCACACCGCCCCGGCGGGACCTCCCTCCGCGCATCGACAGCGGAATGTGGCGCGCCGGGCACGTCCAGGGCATCGCCGTCGACACGGCCCAGGGCTTTGTCTACTTCTCCTTCACCACCCTGCTGGTGAAAACCGACCTTTCCGGCACCGTCATCGGTTCGGTCACGGGGTTCACGGGCCACCTGGGCGACGTGGCGTTCAACCCGCACGACCACCGGGTCTACGCCTCCCTTGAGTACAAGGCGGCGGAGTCCTTCTATGTGGCCGTCTTCGAGGTGGACCGGGTGACCCGCCGGGGAATGGATGCGGAATCCGACGGGGTGGTCACCACCGTGTACCTGAAGGAAGTCGCCGACGATTTCACGGCGGCCGGCCGGACCGACGACGGACGGCACCTGCCGCACCGGTACGGCTGCAGCGGGATCGACGGCATCTCCTTCGGCCCCACCCCGGGCGATCCCGGCGGCCACTGGCACCTTATGGTGGCCTACGGCATTTACTCGGACACCAGCCGGAACGACAACGACCACCAGGTGCTCCTGCAGTACGACCCGGCGGCGTTGTTGCCCTACAAGCGGACCCTGCAGCAGGACCGGCCCCACCGGAGCGGTCCGGACCGGCCCCAGGACAAATTCTTCGTCCGCACCGGGAACACCCGCTTCGGAGTGCAGAACCTGAAGTACGACCCGCACACCGGGCACTGGTTCCTCGGCGTGTACCAAGGGGCCAAGGACGGCTTTCCCAACTACCGCCTGTTCCTGGTCGATGGAACGGTGCCGCCGGTGCGTGCTCCGCTCGGGACGGGTGCCACGCCGGACCACGGCCGGATGCTGCAACTGCACCCGTCCGGGCTCCACCATCCCGCCTCGGGCATCAGCGGCTGGGATTTCCGCGCCGACGTCGGATTCGAGGCGCTCGGTGACGGGTACTACTACGTCTCCGAGCAGCGCACCGGCCCGGCGGGCAACGGAAGCCTCCTGCGCCTACACCGGTGGACGGGGAACCCACCGGCACCGTTCGACCCGCTGGACCGGACGGCCCGACCGGCGCCGGCTCCGGTCGGGCCCTCGGACCCCATGCCGGCCCGGCCGACGGTCCGGTCCGCGGTGCCCGTCGACGGGGGTCTCAGGCGCGCGGCAGCGGCTCCACAACATTCGGCTGGTTGAGCGGAGCACGCTCCGCCCTCCCTGCGGCACGCTGTTCATCCACCCGGACGCATACCACGCCGGCAACGATCAGGGCGCCGCCGGCGAGCTGTATCAGCCCCGGGAGCTCGCCCAGGATCAGCCAGGCCGCAAGGACGGCGAAGACCACCTCGGTGAGTGCGGCGAAGGACGCCACTTTGGAGCCAAGCCGCTGGGCGGCGACGATGCCCACGACGTACGCGGCCACCGTGGAGATGAGGACCAGCCCGGCCACCGGCACCAACCAGGATGTCTCCCAGCCCGCCAGCACCACGTCGGTGAACACGAAGCGGAACGGCATCAGGCCGGTCAGGCCCAGGACCAGGATGGTGAGCGCGCCGGCCACCATACCGCCGCCGGCCATGACCAGCGGCGGGAGGGAGTCCTGCACCCGGGCCGACATGAGGAAGAAGACCACCAGGCAGACCGCCGCGGCAAGTCCGAAAAGCACCCCGACGGGGTCGAGCCGTTCCTCCGCGCCCAGGTCGAGCACCAGCAGCAGGCCGAGGACGGCGACAACGGAGCCCATGGCTGTCAGCCGGTGCGGTGCCCGCCCCGAACGGATCCACAGCCAGCCCACCAGCAGCACCGGAGCCAGGTATTCGAGCAGCAGCGAGACCCCGACCGACATCCGGGCGACCGCGTTGAAGTAGAAGAGCTGGCACAGGGCGATCGCCGTGACGCCGTAGATAGCCAGGGTCAGGGCGTTGCCGCGCAGCGTTGACCAACGCCCCCGCAGGGACACGAACGCCGGCACCAGGAGCACCAGGGCCGCACCGCCGATGCGCACACCGACGGCGGCACCGGGGCTCCAGCCGATCTCGAGCAGGGACTTGGCGAACGGTCCGGAAACCCCGAAGGTTGCCGCGGACAGCAGCGCCACCCAGATACCGGACGGTGGACGCTGTGCCATACGCTTGCCCCTCAGGTGACGATCCGCGGGATGCCCCCGCAAACGGTGGTGTAATGACCAAAATATGGTTATGGTCGTGACACTAGCGGGCCGATTTGTCAGGAGTCAAGATGTCTTTTGCCTATGACACGGAAGTTGCGTTGGTGTCCGCTGCGGCGCTCATCAACACGGCAGCAGAGGTCCCGGATGGGCTTTCCACGCTGGCCGACCTCGACGCATTCCTTGCCGCCCAGCAGTTCTCCGGCTCCCGCACCCACACGCAGGCGGAGCTGGACGACGTGCGCAGGCTCCGCACCGAGCTAGAGGCTATCTGGCATGCCCCCGAGGACGAGGCGGTCGAGGGCGTCAACCGCATCCTCCGCGCGGCGCACGCGCTGCCGCAGCTGGTGCGCCACGACCACTGGGACTGGCATCTTCACGCCACGGGGCCGGAGGCGCCCCTCGCGGACCGGATGGCCACCGAGGCCGCGATGGCCCTCGCCGACGTGATCCGCGGGCACGAACTTGAGCGGCTGCGCACGTGCGCGGCGGAGGACTGCGCGGCCGTGGTCCTTGATCTCAGCCGCAACCGGTCGAAGCGCTTCTGCGACACCGGAAACTGCGCGAACCGGACGCATGTGAAGGCCTACCGGGCCCGCCGCGCGGCGGGCTAGGCTGGACGCCGCCCAGGTGCGGCGGGGTCAAACTTCCGGGCTGCGCTGCCCGTAGCGCGGCTCGTCTGTGCCGGACTCCGGCGCCGTCTGAGTGCCCGCGGCCCCGGACATTCCAGGTCCGCCGGCCGCGGCCGAGGACCGGTTCACCCCGGAACCCTTGCCCAGGTGTTCCGGGTTGGGCTTGGCGGAGATCATGAGCATCGCGCAGATGACCAGGGACACGATGAAGGCGATGCCCGCCGCCGTGATGCCGAGATCGACGCGCAGAACCCTGCTTCCCCCGCCGGTCGCGAAAACCGTCGTGGCGGCGCCCGCCACGACCGCAAGGACCGCCGAAAAGACGAGGGGGCCCTTCACGCCGAGGCGTTCGCTGCCCTGGCCGGGCTGCCCCGGTTGGCTCTTAGCCACTGTCAATCCTTCCGGTGGAGCATAGATGGTCGGGGCTTCTACGACCAGTAGAAGCACCCCTCCTAGTTTACGGCGTTCCCGGCGGGGTGCGCACCGGCCTCCCCCGACCCCGGCCGGCCGGCATCCTGCCGGTAACTCAGGGCGGCGATGCCCAGCACGACGGCGGTCAGCAGCGCTCCCCCGCCGGCCACGCCGAGGAGCGCATGGGCACCAAGCGGCACGACGAAGGGCAGGGCCACCGCGGTGAGGACGGAGACCGCGCCGACAAGGATCAGGTCGTTGCCCGCCGGCCGGGTGCGGCGCAAGCGCGCCCCGGTGGCGAGTTCGACGGCTCCGGCGGCGGCGAGGGCAACCCCGGCGGTGGCGGCGAAGAGGTGTTCGTCATGGACCACCAGGTCGGCGAGCCCTGCGGCGGCCAGCAGGCCACCGGCCAGCGCGGCGGCGGTACCTCGGGTCCCGGAGGCCCGGGTGGAACGCGCGGTCCACGCGAGGCCCGCGCCCAGGACCAGCAAGTATGCCCCACCGGCGATGGACAGGACGTGGACGGACGGATCCTGCCAGAAGATCGTGAGCAGGCCGAAGACGGCAGCCCCGGCGGCCCGGAGCAGGAAGGGTTTCCAGATGGAGGACCCGTCCCGGCTCGGCGGCGCGGAGGCGCCGTCGGCGCGGGAAGTCGCGGTCATTCCGCTCTACCTTTCAGGGGGAACCGGGAGGGAAAAAGACGCCTCCGGCACCGTCAAGTGTAGGGGGCCGCACGGGCCCGGTCACGCCGCGCGGCCACCGGGGCCGGTGACCATCCACCGGTCATCGCGCACCCGCCAGCTTAGGGTGGCGGCCCGTGCCGCCATGTAGCCGAAGGCGAAGGCGGACCACAGCCAGACCAGGCCCGCCCCACCGGTGAGCGCGGTGCTGTGCAGCCAGGCGAGCAGCGGAAGATAGACGATCAGATTGAGGACTCCGGCGAGGGCGAGGTAACGCGCATCACCGGCTCCGATCAGAACGCCGTCGAGCACGAACACGAACCCGCACACCGGTTGGGCGGCCGCAAGCACCCAGAGTCCCGCAGCGAACGCCGCCTGGACCGATTCGTCGGGGGTGAAGATCCAGCCGGCAAAGGGCGCGGCCAGGGCAAGCAGGGCGCCGGTGACCACGCCGAAGCCGACGCCCCACACGATCATGCGCCGCGTGAGGGCACCGGCGAGGGTCTTGTTTGCCGCGCCGAGCTCCTTCCCGATCAACGCCTGGGCCGCAATGGCCAGGGCGTCGAGGGCGAAGGCGAGGAACGTGAACACCGTCATGACCAGCTGGTGGGCCGCGAGGGACACCGGACCCTGGGCGGTGGCGACGAAGACCGTGGCCAGGATGGCGAGGCGCAGGCTGAGCGTGCGCAGCATCAGCCACGAGCCGACGGTGGCGGTGGACCGCACCCCGCGCCAGGACGGCCGCAGCGGCACCGCGCCGGCGCGTGCGGAGCGGAAGATGACCACCAGGAACGCCGTGGCCATGCCGCACTGGGTGAGGCTGGTACCCAGGGCGGAGCCGGCGACCGACAGTCCCGCTCCGTACACGAGCAGCAGATTCAGCACGATGTTCACCCCGAAGCCCACCGCGGCGACGATCAGCGGTGTCCGGGTGTCCTGCAGGCCGCGCAGCACCCCGGTGGCGGCAAGGACCACGAGGATCGCGGTGAGTCCGGGCATGGACCAGCGGAGGTAGTCGACGGCGAAGGCGTGCACCTCACCCCGTGCCCCCAGGCCCGCGGTCAGCGCCGGGGCAAAGATCCAGCCGGCGGCGGAGAGCGCAACACCCAGGAGCACCGCCAGGCCGATGCCGTCGCGCCCGGCGGCCAGGGCTTCCTGGCGCCGGCCGGCGCCAAGGAGGCGGGCCACGGCCGGGGTGGTCGAGTAGGCGAGAAAGATCATCAGGCCCACCCCGGTCTGCAGGACGGTGGAGGCGAGGCCGACGCCGGCGAGCTCGGCGACGCCCAGATGCCCGACGATGGCCGAGTCGGCCAGCAGGAACAGGGGTTCGGCGATGAGCGCGCCCAGCGCGGGCACGGCCAACCGGAGGATGCTGCGGCTGAGCTGCCGGTTTCCGGGGAGGGTTTCACTCACCGGCTCAGCCTATAAGCCCGGCTGGTTCCTTACCGTCCCGCTACCGCCCGGACAGTTCTCCCCCGACAGGTGTTGGACCGATACACTCGATCTGCCGCGTTCTGGGCGAGGGTGCGCCGCAAGGGCGTACCGGTGCCTCCACGCGGTGGCGGGGGCCGAACCGGCGCAGCCAAAGAACACGGGAAATGAAAATTGTGGGGGTGGAGCAGTGGTGCATCCGGTCGGCCGGCGCAGGCTTTTCGTAGCGGGAGCGGTCACCGCGGCCCTGGTGGGAGGACTGACCAGCTGCTCGGACTCTCCCGATGCGGAAGCGGGCAGTGTCGTTCGCGTCGTCGATGGGGACACGCTTGTCATCAAGGTGGGCGGCGATGAAAAAACCGTCCGACTCCTCAATATCGACACGCCCGAGACTAAGCACCCGGACAAGCCGGTTGAGTGCCTTGGCCCCGAGGCGACGGAGTTCCTCAAGAAGTTGACACCGCCAGGCACGCAGGTCGGCCTCGACTTCGATGTGGAGCGGGAGGACCGGTACGGCCGGACCTTGGCAGCAGTGTTTCTGACGGACCGGACCTTGGTTAATGCCGAAATCGCCCGCCAAGGGTTCGGCGTGCCCGTGGTGTTCGAGCCGAACCGGAAGTACCTTGACGAGGTTGAAGCCGCGCACAGTGAAGCCAAGGCAGACCGTGCAGGGCTCCACAGCCCGCAGACCGAATGTTCCCTTCCCGCCCAGGTGAAGGATGCCACCCAGGCTCTGGCCGAAGCGTCGGCGGTGCCGGTGGGCGGAACGGCGGCGACAGCAGCAGCGGCGGCAGCAGGTCTCGCTGCCGCCCTGGCCAGTGCCAAGGCCGTGCAGGAAACTCTCGCGCTGGAGAAGAAGTCTGTGCTCTGGCTCGCCCTTGGCAGCGCCAGGGCGAGTTCCCTGACCGCCGGCCTGACCGCTGCGATCAGTACCGGAGAGTCGGAACTGCGCGCCCGGGAGGAGGCCGGAGGGGAGTTCGCCCGGACGGAGGCCCGGGCGGCCCAGAAGGCCAAGGAGGCTGCTGAAGCCAAAGCCGCGGCGAAGCGCCAGCAGGAGGCCGACCGGATCGCGGAGGCGGAACGAGTTGCGGCCGCAGCAGCCGCAGCAGAGGCCGAACGTATTGCGGCCGAGGCGGCGGCCGCCGCGGAACGTGACCGGATCGCGAATCTTCAGCCGGCCCCGGATCCATATGTTCCGCCGGCTCCGGCGCCCTATGTTCCCGCCCCCGCTCCGGCGCCGGCTCCCGCACCTGCCAACCCGTACCCGGGGTACAACGGCCCCCGCTGCTATGCGCCCGGAGGCCTCACCTGGAAGCCCTGCTGATCGACCACCACCGCCGCAGCCATGTGAACCGACGTCGTGCGGACCCGGCCAGGACCTCCGCCAGGAGTGCGGGACGGTTGGTGATGATGCCGTCGACTCCCAGGGCGATCAGCTCGCGCATGCGGCGGGGGTTGTCGACCGTGTAGGGCCACAGGACCATCCCGCCGCTGTGAACGCGGTGGACGAGGTCGGCCGTTACCTTGGTGTTCTTCGGGTTGATGCAGTGCGCCCAGCCCGCCGCGCCGTCGATCTCCTGCGGGGGCGGCGGCCCGCCCAGCAGACCCACCGGGACCCCCGGCAGGAGCAGGTGGAACGCGTTGACGAATTGCCAGTCGGCGGACTGCACGACGAGCGGCCCGGCCGGTCCGCCGCCCAGCCAGCCCGCGGCGTCGAGCACGGCCCGGAGGTCGGCGGCGATGCCCGGGGCGGACGCGGGATCCTTGACTTCAAGCAGCAGCCCCGCCCGGCCGGCGAGGGCGGTGAGGACCTCATGGAGCGTGGGGACCCGGACGCCCGCGAAGGCGGGCCCGAACCAGCTTCCCGCATCGAGGGACCGGATCTCGGCCAGGGTGAACCCTGCGACGTCGTACCGGGCGCGGCCCGGAAACGCCCTGGCCGCATCCGTGGTCCGCTCGAGGGTGGGGTCGTGGATGACGGCCAGCTCCCCGTCCAGCGTCCTGCGCACGTCGATCTCCACCAAGTCCGCGCCGTGTTCGACGGCGAGGTCGATCGCCGGCAGGGTGTTCTCCGGGGCATGGGCGGACGCGCCGCGGTGCGCGATGACCTTAACTTTTCCCACGAAGCCGCTGTCCTCCCGCTGTATCCAACCGCCGGGGCATCGCCCACCCCGGACAGGGCACAGCCTACCCGTCCACTGTGGGCGGACGGGTAGGCGGCGGTGCGGGGTCAGGGCAGCCGGGTGGCCCGGCGCAGGGCCGGAACATGCGCCTGCCCGGGCTCCAGCGGGACGGGGCTGACCAGCACGGCCGGACCGCGGTGCAGCACGCCGTCCGAGAGCACCTGGCAGCGGATGCCCCCGCGCCCGCGCATCGCGGAGTGCACGCCGGGTGCCATCACCCGGTCCATCCAGACACAGGGGTGGGCCGGCCGCCCGCCTCGAAGCCTCGCGGTGTCACCACCGGATTCGAGCGCGAACTCCTCCCCGACCAAGGGTGCGAGCTGGGCGCCCCGAAGGATCACGTTGCGCCGGGGAAGCAGCGGGTCGAAGTGCTCGACCCCCAGTTCGTCGGCAATGGCATCGAGGGCCTCGACCGCCATCAGCGTCACCGCCGCATCCATGTGCGCCGCCTTGCCGAAGAACCGGTCGCCGATGATCCCCTTGCCCGCCACGAGGTCAACCCGGTCGGCGTCCGTCGTCGGGACGTCCGCCACTCCGTCGCGGGCGCGGCCGAAGTAGGCGTGCGCCGGCGACACGAGCAGGTGCAGCACCTCCACGTCGTACCGAAACGATGTCGTCATGACCTCGAACTATCTCCGCGAGCCCGCCGGCACGGCATATGAGGCATCGCGGCCGAACACGCCCTGCGGATCCACCCGCCGGCGGACCGCCTCGACCTGCTCCGCCACCGAGGCGTCGAAGGAACGCTGCGGTCCATCGAAGCGGTCAACGAAGCTTGGAGCGGTCAGGCCGGTGTCCCAGGGCTCAAGCACCGCACGCAGTGCGGCCAAGCCGGCCTCCACCCCCTCGAGGGCGTCAGGGCCGGCGAGGATGCCTATGCTGAGCGAGCCGTACGCACCGGACAGGGAATTCACGATGCCGCCCCGGGGATCGGCGACGGCCAGTGCCCCGCCCAGCTGCCGGAGCTCAACGATCGTCAGGTGGGCTCCGGCGGCCGTGCCTGCGATCGACAGCAGCGCCTGGCGCCCGGCGGCACCGAGAGGTTTGAGCATCTGGTGGTCGCCCACGAACGGTGCCGGGTCCGGGGGATCCATGTGGGTTGCGGGCACGTCGGTGGGGACCCCGGGGTGCCAGGTGTCGAGGATCGGTGCGACCCGTCGACGGAGGGGTTCCAGCAGGTCCGCGGCGATCTCCGCCCCGGAGCGCCCCTCCCCGTCGAGTACGGCTCCGTCAATACACACGACCGGGCCCGCCGTGAGCGCCGGTGGGATCCCGGGCAGGGGCGGCAGGTTCATGACGCGGAATGCCGTGGAGGCCTCGGGCGGGGCCGTTTCGGCCCATTCCTCCCACGCCTGAAGCAGGAACGGGGCCTCGGCGGCCGGCCAGAACGCGGCACCGGTGAACACCGAGTCGATGGCAAAGAGGGACACCGTCACCGAGACGACGACGCCGAAGCCACCGCCACCGCCGCGCAGCGCGTCGAACAGTTCACGGTCATGGTCGTGGTTTACCGTGACGACGGCACCGTCCGCGGTGACCAGCGTGATCGAGGTGACCGAGTTCGAGGCGAGACCGTACCGCCTGCCGTAGAAGCTCAGCCCCGTCCGCAGCAGGTAGCCGACCGCCCCCACCGTCGGGGAGGACCCGTGCAGCGGAACCAGTCCGTGGGGAGCGGAGGCGGCCAGGACCTCCCCCCAGGGAGTGCCCGCCGGAATCACCGCCGTCCGGGCCTCCGGGTCGACGGCGACCCCGCCTTCCAGCCGCACCCGGATCAGCACGTCGTCCGCCCCGTAGGGGAGCGCGGAGCCCGCGGCATGCCCGGTGGCATGCACCCGCACCGACAGGTTTTGTGCCCTCGCCTCCCTGAGGATGGCCTGGACGTCGGCGACGGTGGTGGCGGTCGCGGCGAACAGCGGACGGATCTCCACTGCAAGGTTGTAGCTGGAGGTGGCGGCTGCGTAGGCGCTTTCCCCGGCGGCGGCCAGGATGGGGGCGGTGGCGGCTGGATTCGGTTCTGCGGTCACTATGGTCTCCTGAAATTCCTGGTTCCTGGGTTTCCTAGATCCCCTCGGAAGGGCACTCGTGCCCGGGCAGGCCGTCATCGGCCGCCGGTCGATACGCGGTCTTGAGGGGGAATGGGTTCAATCGGCCCGGGATGCCGGCTTAGTATCCCGGGACCTCCGACGGAGCAGCCGTCTGGGCGGCCTTCTTTCCGGTTCCGTCGATCGTGAACCAGGTGCCCCCAATGCCCTGGCCAAGCGCCTGACCCGGGGCTGTATCCCCGGCGAAGTAGTAAACGGGCCATCCGCCAATGGTCACCTGGCAGGTCCCGTCGGACCGTTCGACGTAGCCGATCAGGCTGGCGTCGACGTTCTCAGTGTAGATTTTGGCGGTGCCGTCCACCAGTAGCGGCGGCCAGTTCACCGCGCAGTCATCGACACAGGTGGTCGTGGACGGGTTGGCGGTGTCATTGTCGAAGCGGTAGAGGGAAAACCCACCCGCGTCCGTCACGGCAGTGCCGGCCGCCGGTCCCGCCGTGAGCTGGATGGCGTTCCTGGCGCTGTACCGGTCGGCGGTGTCCAGCAGGGTAGGGGCTGCGCCCTCGAAAATCTGCACAGCGCCCTGCGTGCGCACCAGCGTCGGAGCCTGTGCAGGCGCCGGGGATTCTTCGACCGGGGCGGGTGCGGCCGTCGAGATCGGCGCGGGCTGGGCGGACGAGGCCGGTTCGGCGGCGGTGCTGCAGCCGGCCAGCGTGGCCAGGAGAACGGGGATCAGTGCTGCTTTGAGGGCGGTGCGGTTCACGGTCATTCGATCGTCCTTCGACTGAGGGGAGGCGATGGGGAATCCATCACCCACCACACGCACCCCGGCGCCGGACGGTTCACCAGGCGGCTGCGGCCGTTCCGCGGCCGGGAACCGGGTAAAGTAGTGGGGTCCCGGACACGCAGTCCCCGCATCACCGGTTCGGGATCTTTGTTCGGAAGGCGCAGCACCTGAATTCCAGATTTCTCCAGCACAACGGAACAAGAGTTTTACGGTCTGTCGTGGGTCGACTCCATGTTTCGTAGCCCGGGAGGGAAGTTCAAGGCTCCCGCCCTTGCCTTCCTCCTTGCCGTTCTCGCCGCGCTCACCGCGGGGTTGCTGCTCCTCCCGGCGGCCGCAGGCCCGTCACCGAGCGCCGCTGCATACGAGCCGATTTCGAAGGCTCCCCGTGTCGCCTCCGCCCCCGAAGCGCAGCCCGGGGCTTCGCTCGGTTCGTTCACCGTCGACTGCGGAGTGAACAGCGGCAAGGTGCGGAACTCCGACAACCTCGTCGTCAGCCCCGGCAAGCGGGGCGCTGCGCACCACGTCCACGATTACGTCGGCAACCTCTCAACCAACGCCTTCTCCACCGAGGAGAGCCTCACGGCGGCCGGGACCACCTGCACGAACGGTGACCGGTCGTCCTACTACTGGCCCGTGCTCCGGGTCGGCCCGGGGGCCATGCACGGCACACACGGCCCAGCGGCCGACGACGACGGCATCCTCACCCCGCGCTCGGTCCGCATCGAGTTCCGGGGCAGCCCTGCCGGCAACGTCGTGCCGTTGGCCCCGAATGTCCGCACCGGCGCAGGAAACGCCCACGGGTACACCCAGGCCGGGGCGGGGACGGACCACCTGCGGTGGTCCTGCTCGGGCAGCCCCGACCTCGCCAGCCGGCACTATCCGCTCTGTCCCGCGGGCGAAGACACGGTGCGCATCTTTGAGTTCCCAAGCTGCTGGGACGGGCGGTCGGTCGACAGCCCCAACCACCGCTCCCACCTCGGCTATCCGGACGGCGCCGGCTTCTGCCCGCCGGGTACGTTCCCGGTGCCGCAGCTCCACCTCGAGTTGGCCTACGCCGTGCCCGACGGCGCCCGGTATGTTGTCGACGCGTTCCCCGAGGAACGCTCGAGCCCTGTCAGCGACCATGCCCACTTCATCAACCTGATGTCCGCCGGGCTGATGGACAGCGTCGTCCGGTGCCTCAACGAGGGACGGCACTGCGTCCCCGACTAGGCCGTTCCTTCGGCGTCCACGCGCGGACCCCCAGGTATTTCACGATCCGCCGTCCGCCTGTTGAACCGGTTCGGCCCGGGGCACGTGTTCCCCTGTGTACCGCTGAAAAGAAGCTGAGGAGTGACATGCACGCGTCTGCGCGACAGAACGCTGCGCCCGGAGTGGGCAGGGGCCGGACACGGGGGCATTCCGCCTGCCGGCCGATCCCAATGAATGGACAGGGCGAATGATCCTGCGGCGGCGGGCCCCGGTGGATCCGGGGGACGAATTCATCCGCGCCCTCTTCCGAGAGCACGGCAACGCAATGCTCGCGTACGCCACCCGCCTCACCGGGGACCGGGCCGCCGCCGAGGATATTGTGCAGGAAACACTGATCCGGGCGTGGAAGCACGAGGAAACCCTCGGCAACGGCAAAGGGTCCGTGCGCGGGTGGCTCCTCACAGTGGTCCGCAACATCATCACCGACCGGATAAGGGCGCGTAATGCCCGGCCGCTCGAGGTTGCGGAGAATGAAATGACGGTGCCGCTGGAACCCGACCATTCGGCGTCGGTGGTGACCACCATGGTGACCATGGACGCGCTGGCACAGTTGTCCTCCGACCATCGTGATGTGCTGAGATGCGTCTACCTTGAGGGGCGGACGGTTGGAGAGACGGCGGAGCGGCTCGGCATTCCGCCGGGCACCGTGAAATCCCGAACGTACTATGCCCTGCGCACTCTGCGGGAGCGCTTCAATGATCTGGGGCTCAACATGGAAGGAGTAGCCCATGAACATGTTTGATGCCCACCTCGATGTCCAGGCAGTGTGGATGGACGAGCTGACCGGCGAGGAGGAGAGGCACGCGCGGGACCATCTTGCTCAGTGCCTGGCCTGCCGGGACGAGCTCGCTTCCCTGCGGGCGCTCGAGGGCTCCCTGCGCTCCCTCCCCCCGGAAGCCCTGCTTGACGGACCGCCGCCCGACGCCGATCTGCTGCTGCAGCGCACCCTTCGGCAGCGCCGAACCCTCGCCGCACCGCACGCACGTGCCGGACGGCGGCGGGTGGCCACCTTCGCGGCGGCCGCAGCCCTGGTGGCGTTCGTCGCGGGAGTCAGCGGGACTGTGGGTTACACGATGAACGCCCCGCAGGCATCCGATCCCGTTCCGCCCGCACCGCCGGCGGCCACCGCTCCCGCCACCGAGGTGCCGGGAACCCGGTATGCGAGCACCGTCGACGCGGCCACCGGCACCCGGCTCACGGTGAGCGTGCAGCCGGCGGCCGGGTTCGTGAAGGTCAACGCGGCCGTGACCGGCATCCCCGCGGGGGAAAGGTGCCGGCTCATCGTTGAGGGCATTGACGGGAACCGGGAGATCGCCGGTAGCTGGGTCATCTCCGAGAAGGGCGCGGCCGAAGGGGCGACGATCAACGGAAGCGCGATCTTCGATCCTTCGAAGGTCCGGGCCGTCATGATCGAGAACTCGGACGGCAAGCGGTTCGCGGCGGCGACACTCTGACCCGCGCTGCGGGCGCCGGTCGAACGGCCTCCGGCTTCCCGGCGCGGGGCGTCGCGTCGAGGGTGATACGGTCTGCCGCTGATGCCCGTGTCAGCCTTTGTGAGTCGAGCCGCCCGGCAGGATGAACCGGTGCCGGATCGTCCTTCCTGTATAGGCGGCCCATGCAAACAGGGGCCACATCGCGACGGCGAAGACCGAGGGCACCCACGCCCTCAGAACCAGGAATAGCCCGACCGAGATCAGGGTCGCCACCAGCAGGCGGGCCCACCACGGCATGCGCCGCAGGTGTTCGATGGACGCCCGGAAGGACGGCGTCCGCTGGGGCCGTACGCCGGGGTTCGCACCCTGCAGGACCCGCCCGAACTCGGCGAGCGCCGCGGCGCGCGCCGGACGGTCCTCCTCGAACCACCGTTCCAGTTCCTCGCGGGATTCGACGATGGCAAGGGCCCGGGCGACCACCGCCGGCGAAGAATGCCCCCTCTCGTGATGGACTGCGGCAAGGCCGAGCCACACATCGTTGTCCTCCGCGCCGCGGGAGTGCAGGGATCTATCGGCAAGGCCGAAATCCCGGCGGATGCGGGCGGTGGCCTCCTCCGGAGTGGCTCCTTCCGCAAGGTGTTCCTCGAAGTCGCCCCGAACGTCCAGAGCATCGTCGTTGTCGAAAATTTCCGTCCCCCAGGAGCCCATCCGATGAGCCTAAGGGCGGAAAATCCCCGGGCAGCCCCGGTGGGTGAAAATTGCGCAAATACTGCGCCGCGCGCCACTGCAGCGGACGGCCGGCACCTTCGAGGCGGGGGTCCGGAATCGACGGCGGCACCCAGTGCGGGATCTGGAGTTGGCCCGCACGCACCGGAAGCGGTGTAATGAGTCAAACGACCAGTCGACGATGCCTGGCGCTATCCCTGCGTCCCATCCGGCTGGATGAGTACGCGCCGGTACTCCCGGCGCAGTGAGGGACACAGTTGACGCACCACGATCCGACCACGAGCCGCGGGACCTGGATGGACCGCGAGGCGCTCGCCGAAGCGATGATCCCGCTGATCGGCCGCCTGTACCGCACCAACAATGTAGTTACCAGCATCCACGGCCGCAGCCTCATCAATAAGTCGACAATGAACATCCTCAAGGCGCACCGGTTCGCGCGGCGGATCAGCACGGAGGAACTCCGCCTCGAGGACACCCTGCCGATGCTCGAGATCCTCTCGCGCCTCGATCTCGGCGCGGCGGCGATCGACATCGCAAGGCTGCGCTCGAAGTACGACCTCGAAGGTGGAAGCCGCTCACTTGAGGACTTCCTCCGCGGCGAACTCGCAGACGTCGTGGGCAAGGGCGGCCGTGACGAGCGGACCAGCACCGACGTCGTCCTCTACGGTTTCGGCCGGATCGGCCGCCTCCTGGCCCGCCTGCTCATCGAAAAGGCCGGCGGCGGCCATGGCCTGCGGCTGCGCGCCATCGTCGTCCGCCGCGGCTCCGACAACGACCTCATCAAGCGGGCGAGCCTGCTGCGCCGCGATTCGGTCCACGGCTCCTTCGAAGGCACCATCCAGGTGGACGAGGAAGCGGAGATCATCACCGCGAACGGGATCCCGATCCAGGTGATTTACTCGAACGACCCCTCCACCATCGACTACACCCGGTACGGAATCCACGACGCGCTCGTCGTGGACAACACCGGCCGCTGGCGCGACGCCGAAGGGCTTTCCCAGCACCTGCGCAGCAAGGGTGCGGCGAAGGTCCTGCTGACCGCGCCGGGCAAGGGCGCGCTGAAGAACATCGTGCACGGCATCAACCACGGCACCATCAGCGGCGAAGACACCATCATCACCGCGGCATCGTGCACCACGAACGCCATCACGCCCGTCCTGAAGGCCGTCAACGACCGGTTCGGCGTGGTGCACGGGCACGTGGAGACGGTCCACTCCTTCACCAACGACCAGAACCTGATCGACAACTTCCACCGCGGGGACCGGCGGGGGCGGTCGGCGGCGCTGAACATGGTGCTCACGGAGACCGGTGCGGCGAAGGCCGTCGCCAAGGCGCTGCCCGAACTTGACGGGAAGCTGACCGGCAGTTCCATCCGGGTCCCCACCCCGGATGTCTCCATCGCGATCTTGAACCTCACCCTGCGCACCGGCACGACGAAGGAAGAGGTCAACGCCTACCTGCGGGAGATGTCGCTGCAGTCGGACCTGCGCAAGCAGATCGACTACATCGACTCGCCGGAGGTTGTCTCAACCGACTTCGTCGGCTCGCGGCGCGCCGGAATCGTCGACGGCCTGGCGACCATCGCCAATGACACCTTCCTGGTGCTGTACGTCTGGTACGACAACGAGTTCGGCTACAGCTGCCAGGTGGTGCGGGTGATGGAGGAGATGGCCGGGGTCCATCCTCCGGCCTTCCCCGCGAAGGAAGCCGACGCGCGGGTCGCCGTCGGGCGCTGAACCCGGGCGCCAGGGAGGGCGGGCGGAATCCTTTACAACTCCGCCCGCCGCGCGCAAAATATTCCGCATACCAGCCTCCACTGCTTCGACAGCGCGCTGCCTCTCCCTCCCCGAACAGCAGAAGGCAGAACAATGGATGACGTGAAGAGTGCGTCCGACGCGGACCGGGCGCTCAAGCAGAAGCACCGCGCCATGTGGGCCTCGGGCGACTATCCCACCCTGGCCAGCGACCTCATCTCCGAACTCGGAGCGGTCCTCGTCGAAGCGTGCGGAATCCGGCCCGGACAGCGGGTCCTTGATGTGGCGGCCGGTGCGGGCAACGCGGCCATCCCGGCGGCCATGATGGGCGCGGAGGTGATCGCGAGCGACCTCACACCGGAACTGTTCGATGCCGGCCGCGACCAGGCGGCCGCCCGGGGCGCCAGCCTCGAATGGCGGGAGGCCGACGCCGAGGCACTGCCCTTTCCGGACAACGAATTCGACGTGGTGATGTCCTGTGTGGGGGTGATGTTCGCACCGCACCACCAGGCGGCCGCCGACGAACTGGTTCGGGTGTGCCGGCCGGGCGGCACCATCGGCCTGCTGAACTGGACCCCCGGGGGGTTCATCGGAAGGATGTTCTCCACCATGAAGCCGTTCGCTCCCCCGCCCCCGCCCGGCGCCCAGCCGCCGCCCCTGTGGGGCAGCGAGGACCACGTCCAGGAGCTCCTTGGGGCGCAGGTCACCGATCTCCGGGAGTTGACCCAGACGGTGGTCATCGACAAGTTCCCCGGGCCGCGGGAGTTCCTTCACTACTTCAAGGACTTCTACGGACCGACGATCTCGGTGTACAAGTTCATCGCCGAGGACCAGGAGAAGGTCGACGCCCTGGACAACGCCCTGATGGAACTGGCTGGCAGCTTCAACACCGCCGACCCGGGGGCGCCGATGCGGATGGAATTGGAATATCTGCTGCTCACCGCGAGGAAGATCGGCGCCGAAGGATAAGCTGGCCTACCGGGCCCCCACCCCGGGAGGTGGGGAGGGTGCCGGTGGACGTTCGACGACGCAAAGCCCCTGCCACGGCCGCCGGCCGGGTGGGCGGATGAGCCGCGGCCTGCCGCTGGGGGCTGCCGCGATTCTCGTGACCTCCTTCCTTTGGGGCACGACCGGCACGGCCGCGACCTTCGCCCCCGGCGTGGGGCCCCTGGCGATCGGGGCCGCAGCCCTAGGCATCGGCGGTCTCCTGCAGGCGGTGATTGCCGTCCCGGCACTGCGCCGAGCCCGCCCCGGCCTGCGCCGCCATGCGTCCCTGGTCGCCGCCGGCGCGCTGTCAGTCGCCGTCTACCCCTTGGCCTTCTACAGCTCGATGCACCTGGGCGGGGTGGCGATCGGCACGGTGGTGTCCCTCGCCTCGGCGCCGCTGGCCTCGGGCGTGCTCGAACGGGTCCTTGAGGGCCGCTCCCTCAGCCGCTGGTGGATGCTTGCCGCGGCGCTGGGCATTGCGGGAAGCATCCTGCTCTGCCTGTCCAGGCTGGAAGGCTCACCGGCCGCCGTCCTCCCGCTGGCGGGAAGCATCGTGCTCGGCCTGGTCGCCGGGGCCACCTATGCCACCTATTCCTGGGTGGTGCACCGCCTGATGGCCTCCGGCGTGGAACGGGCCGCCTCCATGGGCGCGGTGTTCGGAACCGGCGGGGCGCTCCTGCTGCCGGTGCTGCTCCTCACGGGCGCACCGCTGCTCGCCACAGGACAGTCGATCGCAGTTGCGGCATATATGGCATTGGTGCCGATGTTCCTGGGGTACCTGCTGTTCGGTTACGGCCTCACCCGGGTGCGCCCGAGCACCGCCACCACGCTCACCCTCAGCGAGCCGGCCGTTGCGGCCCTCCTTGCGGTCCTCGTCGTGGGCGAACACCTGACGGCGGCCGGGTGGGCCGGACTGGCAACCATCGCCGCGGCCCTGGTGGTGCTCGCCGTGGCCCCGGCCACCAGCGGGCCGCGCCCGGACGCTGCGGAACCTGTGGGCGGCCGGGATCCGGACGATGAGGGACTCAGGGGTGTTCCTGTCCCGCCCCATCGACGGTGATGACACCCTCCGTACCGTCGATCCTGCGGCCCGCCTCAATCGACGCTCCCGCGTCGACGATGGCCATTGTGACCTCCGCCCCCGCGGCAACGGTGACGCCCTCGAGCAGCACCGAGTTCCGGACCACTGCGCCGGATTCCACCACGGTGTCGGGGCCGATGACGCTCCCGGCGACGTGGCCGTGCACCGTGGATCCGGGGGACAGCAGCGAATTCTCGATGCGTGCGCCCGCGGCCACGAAGGCCGGCATCCTGCGCGGAGCTCCGGTGAGCATGGGCCATTTCGGGTCGTCGAAGTCCAGGCCGTTGCCGTCGAGAAGGTCCATATGGGCGCGGTGGTAGTTCTCCGGCCGCCCGAGGTCCCGCCAGTACCCTTCGAGCCGGTGCTCGGCAACCTTGGCGTTCTTCACCAGGTGGGGGACCAGCTGATGGCCGTAGTCCTTCAACTCCCCCTCCGTCTCCTGCAGCATCGCCAGGGTGTCAAGGAGCGTCGAGGCGTCGTAGAGGAAGATCTCGGCTGCGACGAGGTCCGTCGCGGGCTCGTCCGGCTTGTACTGGAACCCGGTCACCAGTCCGTTCTCCGCTTCGACCACCCCGTGCTGGGAGGCGTCTCCGTCGAAGCGGGTGGTGACCATGGTCAGCACCGCCCCGGAGTCGAGGTGGGTCTGCACCACTTCCCGGTAGTCCAGCTGGTAGAGGTGATCGGCGCTGAGGACCAGCACGAGGTCAGGGTCGTACTCGCGGATGAAGTCCGCCTGCCTGTAGATCCCATCGGCGTTGCCTTCGGCGAATCCCTCGCCGTCGTTGCCTTGGAAGGGCGGCAGTACCCGAAGGCCTCCGTTGGTCCGGTCAAGGTCCCAGGGCCGACCGCTGGCCAGGTGGTCGTTGATCGATTTGGGTTGGTACTGCTCGACGATCCACACGTCGGCATAGCCGCTGTGATAGAGGTTCGACAGGGGAATGTCGATCATCCGGTAGGTGCCGCCAACGGGAAGCACCGGTTTAGCCCGGTGGTCCGTCAGGACACCCAGCCGGCCGCCGGCACCTCCGGCGAGGATGAGGGTAAGGACCCTGGGCTGATGCATGTGCTCTTCCTCCCGCTCCGATTCCCCATCATCCGATTCCCCAGTGACAGTTACATTGCACCAAACGGGGGCCGATAAGGGCACCCCTTTTCCCGCGGCATGGATCAGGTGAGGGCGGCGCTCGCCGCCTCGATGGCTTCCGGCGAGAGGACGTGGGCGATCGCCATGACGGCGGCGCCGAGCACCCCGGCGCGCTGGCCGGCGAGGGAGGGCACCACCCGCAGGTGTTCGGTGGCCAACGGCAGGGACCTCCGGTACACCACCTCCCGGATTCCGGCCAGCAGGTGCTCCCCTGCCTGCGCGAGGCTGCCGCCGATGACGATGACCGAGGGGTTGGTCAGGTTCACGCAGGTCGCCAGGACGTCCCCGATGTCCCGGCCGGCCTGCCGGATCACCTGGATTGCGGTGCTGTCCCCGGACCGGACCAGCCGGATGACGTCCGCGCTGGAGGAGAGCGTCAGCCCGGTCTCGGCGTTGAGGGCCGCGGCGAGCGCAGGCCAGCCGGCCAGTGCCTCGAGGCAGCCGGTATTGCCGCAGCGGCACCACACCTCTCCGCCGCGGGGCACCCGGACGTGGCCGAGGTCCCCGGCCGTGCCCTGGGCTCCACGCTGGATGGAGCCGCTTGAAATAATGCCGGCCCCGATCCCGGTGGCCACCTTGATGAACATGAACTCGGTGATGTCGGGCCAGTGGAACCGCTGCTCCCCCAGCGCCATGATGTTCACGTCATTGTCTACGAGCACCGGAACGGAATAGCTCCGCTGCACGAGGGCGGGGACATCGATGCGGTCCCATCCGGGCATGATCGGCGGGTTCATGGGCCGGCCCGTCTCGTGCTCGACCGGCCCCGGCAGCCCGATGCCGATGGCGGCGAGCTCGGCGACGCTGCGGCCGGTACGGGCGAGGAGCGCCCCGATGGTCTCCGTGAGCCAGCCCAGGACGCGCTCCGGTCCGTCGGTGATCGGGAGGTCCGCCTGGGCGCTGTCGAGTTCGGTGCCGGAGAGGTCGCTGAGGATCACCCGGGCGTGGGTGGCCCCGAGGTCGGCGCCGATGACCACGCGCGCTCCGGGGTTCAGGGCAAACAATGAGGGCGGACGGCCGCCGGTGGAGGCAGCACCCCCGTACGGGGCGACGAGGCCGAGCCGGATCAGGGTGTCAACACGTGAGGCGACGGTGGAGCGGGCGAGGCCGGTCAGCTGCGCCAGTTCGGCCCGGGTACGCGGCTGCCCGTCCCGGAGCAGCTGGAACACTTCGCTCGCCCCCGGTGCGGGAACCGTCGAGGGCCGGGCTCCCGTCCATGGAAGCGCTGGAAAAGATGACACGCGTTCAGTAAAGCACGCGCACTTTCACTCGTCACCTCGGCAGGTATCGAGCAAGTAGTACGCGACTTTTGAACGAGTATCGACAGAAGTTGTGAGCTCTGTCACAGTGTTTCCATGAACGGGATTCTCCACCGGCCGGTGCTCCGCGTGACCGGTCTCTCCAAGGCATTCTTCGGGGTGCCGGTGCTCCAGGAGGTGGGCCTCGAGCTGCGCGCCGGGGAAGTCCACGGCCTCGTCGGCGAGAACGGGGCCGGCAAGTCGACGCTGATGAAACTGCTGGCCGGTGTCTACCAGCGTGACGCCGGAACCATCGAAATCGACGGAGAGCCGGTGGAGTTCCACCACCCCACCCAGGCCCACCTCGCGGGCCTGTCCACGGTGTTCCAGGAGTTCAACCTGCTCCCCGACCGAACCGTGGCGGAGAACATTTACCTGGGCCGGGAGCCGCGCCGGGGCCTCCTCGTCGACACGAAGGCGATGAACCTCAGGACGTCCGAACTGCTCGACCAGCTCGGCATCGGCAACATCCGGCCCACCGCGGCGGTCAGCTCCCTGTCGGTGGCCCAGCAGCAGATCGTCGAAATCGCCAAGGCCGTCAGCTACGACGCCCGCATCATCTCCATGGACGAACCCACCGCCGCCCTCGCCGGCGCGGAGGTCGAACTCCTCTACGCCATCGTGCGCCGCCTGAAGGAACGCGGGACGGCCATCCTCTATGTCTCCCACCGGCTCAAGGAGATCTTCGATCTCTGCGACACCATCACGGTGCTCAAGGACGGGCGGATCGTCGGCACCCAGCCGGCCGCCGAACTCAACGACGCCGCCCTCGTGCGCATGATGGTGGGCCGTCCCATTTCTGCCTACTACCCTGAGGAACACCCGGGCACCACTGTGGGACGGATCCTGCTGAGCATCGAGGGAGGCGGCAACCACCAGCTCGATGCCATCGACCTCGATCTGCGGGCAGGGGAGATCGTCGGGGTGGCCGGGCTGCAGGGCTCCGGGCGCACCGAGCTGGTCGAGGCGATTTTCGGCGCAGCACCCTTCACCCGCGGCCGGGTGGAACTGGACGGCCAGCCCTTCACCGCGACTTCCCCGCGCGAGGCCATCCGGCGGCGCATCGCCCTGATCACCGAGGACCGCAAGGCGCAGGGGCTGAGCCTGAACCAGTCAATCCTCAACAACGCCCTCGGCGTCATCCGGTCGGTCTTTCCGCGGCGCACCCCCGAGGCGCGCGCGGCGACCCCCGGCATCCTGTCCTCCCTCGAGGTCGTCGCGCGGGACCTCGACCAGGAGGTGCAGTACCTCTCGGGCGGCAACCAGCAGAAGGTGGTGCTGGCCAAGTGGCTCGCCATCGACCCGCTGGTGGTCCTGCTCGACGAACCGACCCGCGGCATCGACGTCGGGGCCAAGCTCGCGGTCTACAACCTCATGCGGGCCCTCGCCGCCGAGGGCCGGGCGCTGCTCATGGTCTCCAGCGAACTGCCCGAACTGCTCGGCATGAGCAGCCGCATCGTAGTGATGCGCGACGGCCGGATCGCCGGCGGACTGCCGGCGGGCGCAAGCGAAGAACAGGTCCTCCAGCTCGCCACCGGGGCCCGGAACGAAACGGCACTTCCATGAAAATCACCTCCCGGCTCACCTCGACCCACATCGTCTACCTCGTGGTGCTGCTGACCATCATCGCCGGCACCATCCTCGTGGCCGCCGCCGGGCGCAGCTTCTTCAGCGCCGGCAACATCTCCTCGATCCTCACCGGCACCAGCGTGCTGGGCTTCATCGCCATCGGCCAGACCCTGGTGATCCTCGTGGGAAGCCTCGACCTCTCCGTGCCCTACGTGGTGAGCCTTAGCAGCCTGCTCGCGGCCGGGATCATGGCCAACCAGCCGGCCAATATCCTCCCCGGCGTCCTCCTCGCCCTGGCGGTGGCCGCGGTCATCGGCCTCATCAACGGGCTCGTGGTGTCCGGGCTGAAGGTCCACGGCTTCATCGCCACCCTGGGCACGGGCCTGATCATCAGCGGCTATCTGGCCACCAACTACAAGGGCAGCTCCGGGCAGGCACCGCTGTCCTTCCGGCTGGTGGGGGCCACCGGCCTCGGACCGGTGCCCATCTCCACCCTGATCATGCTCGCCTGCGCCGCCGTCGTCCTGCTGGTGCTCGACCGCACCCGGCTCGGGCACTCGATGTACGCCGTGGGGGGCGACATCAACGTGGCCCGCATGTCGGGCATCCGCACCAGCACCCCCATCATCGCCGCCCACATCATCTGCTCCGTCCTGGCCGGCATGGCGGGACTGCTGCTGGCGGCGCGGCTCGGCGTGGGCAGCCCGACCATCGGCAGCCAGGGCGGCTACGACCTGCTCTCCATCGCCGCCGTCGTCCTCGGCGGCACCCTGCTGGCCGGCGGGAAAGGGTCGCTCGTGGGAACCCTTGGAGGCGTCCTGATCTTCGCGATGATCGACAACATCATGAGCGTTCTGCAGATCAACCCCTTCCTCAAGGATGTGGTGCGCGGCATCGTCATCGTGGCCGCCGTCGCGGTCTACGCCGGGCGCCGGGTGGTCAACCGGACCGCCCGCTTCGATGACACCCCTCAGGAAACCGTTTCGACCCGGCAGGAGGTCGGCGCATGAGCACCCTCGCCCCGGACCGGAAGGCCGAACTGCGGCGCGACCGTTCTCCACGAAAGGACCGCCTGCTGCGCGGCATGCGCACCCCCGGGGGCGCGGTGTTTCTCCTGCTGCTGGTCCTGCTCGCCGCCGTCATCTTCGTCAACCCCTCCTTTGGCGAGCCGGGTTCCCTGATCCGCTTCATCGGCCGCACCGCACCGATCGCGATCGCGGCGATCGGGCAGTACTTCGTCATCGTCTCGGGCGAATTCGACCTCTCCATGGGCTCGGTGGTCACGGCCCAGGTCATCATCGCCGGGAACCTCATCGGCCAGGACGACGCGAAGGTCCTTCCCGTGCTGCTCCTGATGCTGGTCTTCGGCGCGCTCATCGGCCTGATCAACGGTCTGGTGACGACGCTGCTGAAGATCCCAAGCTTCATCGTCACCCTCGGCATGATGCTCGCACTGCTGGGCCTGGTGCTCTACTGGACCGGTGGCGCCGCCACCGGAAACCCCGCTGACTCCTTCCGCCAGATCGGCCGCGGCGGCATTGAGAACATTCCGGTGCTGGAGATCCTGCCCTACCCGGTGCTGATCCTCCTGGCCATCGCCGCCGGGGCCTTCTGGCTGATGCGCCGGCCCTACGGGCGCACCCTGGTCGCCGTCGGCGACAACGCCCGCGCCGCGGCCCTGACCGGGGCCCGCGTGTGGTGGATCCGCACCCGCGCCTTCATCCTCTCCTCGCTCGCCGCCACAGTCGCCGGCATCATTCTGGTCGGTTATGCCGGGGTGCACCCCTCGGTGGGGCGCGGCTACGAGTTCACGGCCATCACCGCCGTCGTCCTCGGCGGGGTGGTCCTGGGCGGCGGACGCGGCTGGGTGCTCTCCGCGGCCGCCGGGGCCTTTGCCCTGGAGATGCTCTTCGCGCTGCTGAACTTCGCCGGCGTCGCATCGACCTGGCGCGACACCGTCCAGGGCATCATCATCGTCGCCGCGGTCGCGGCCGGAGCACGCACCTGGGAGCGCCGCCGGCGCGGGGCATCCAGCGCCACCCACGACAAGCAGACACCAATCGCACAGCCGCCCGCAGTGGGCGCCAATGAGGGAGGAAAATGATGCGCCGAAGCATCCAGTCAAAGGTCACGGTGGTCGCAGCGGCAGCGCTGCTCGCCCTGACCGCGTGCACCACCGATCCATCCATCGAGAATCCGCCGGCCGCCGAGACCGAAGGCGGGGAGGCGGCGACCACCCCGGCCGAGGAGTGGTTTGACCAGGAGGCGTTCGACGAGCAGTCCGAGCAGCGTTCGGCGAGCTTCATCGGCGACCCGGAGCAGCCGTGGCTCCAGTACCTCGAGGGGGAAATGACCGACACCTCCGAGTTCGCCTCCGAGGGTGCCAAGAAGGTGTGCTTCGCCAACGCCTCGATCTCCAACCCGTGGCGCCAGACCGGCTGGATCACCATGAACCAGCAGCTCGAGGTGCTCCAGGAGCAGGGCGTGATCTCCCAGATGGAGACCCGGGATGCACAGGACGACGACAACACCCAGATCGCCGACATCGACTACTTCATTGCCGAGGGCGACTGCGACGCCTTCATCATCTCGCCCAACTCCACCGCCGCCATGACCCCGGCCGTCGAGCGGGCCTGTGAGACCGGGAAGCCCGTGATCGTCTTCGACCGCGGCGTCGACACCGACTGCGCCACCACCTTCATCCACCCGATCGGCGGTTTCGCCTGGGGCATCGACACCGCCGAATTCCTTGTGGACAACCTCGAGGAGGGCGACAAGGTCGTGGCCCTGCGGATCCTCCCCGGCGTCGACGTGCTCGAGCAGCGCTGGGCGGCGGCGGAGAAGATCTTCCAGGAGAACGGCATCGAGGCGACCGACTACTTCACCGGGGCCGACCCGACCGAGATCAAGAAGATCATCTCGGATGAGCTGGCCACCGGCGACGTGCAGGGTGTATGGATGGACGCCGGCGACGGCGCCGTCGCGGCCATCGAAGCCTTCGAGGACGCCGGCAAGGACTACCCGGTCATGACCGGAGAGGACGAGATGAGCTTCCTGCGCAAGTGGGAGGAGACCGGACTAACCGGACTCGCGCCGGTGTACTCCAACTTCCAGTGGCGCACCCCGCTGCTGGCTGTCGAGCGCATCTTCGCCGGCGAGGAAGTGCCCAAGGAATGGGTGCTTCCGCAGACCCCCATCCCCGAAGAGGAACGGGCCGACTTCCTTGCCTCGAACGAGGGCATGCCGGACGGCCATTACGCCAAGTTCGGCGGCACCGACCTCCCGGGCTACCCGGAGGTCTGGCAGGAACGCCAGATTCCGTAACCGGCCGGCAGCACTTTCAGGAGGCAGGGCAGCATGCACCGCAGCATCGGCGTCAACACCTGGGTATGGGAATCCCCGCTCACAGACGCCACCCTGCCTCCGCTGCTTGCCCGCATCGCCGCCATGGGCTTCGATGCGGTCGAACTGCCCCTTGAGAACGCCGGGGACCTTACCGCGGAGGCGGTGCGGGCCGCCCTTGGCGGACTGCAGCCCTTCGTGGTCGGGGCCATGGCCCCGGGCCGGGACCTCGTCCTGGCCGAGGAGCCGGTGATTGCCCGGACGCAGGGCTACCTGCGCGCGTGCATCGCTCTGGCCCGGGACATCGGTGCCGGGGCGGTATGCGGGCCGTTCTACTCCTCCACCGGCCGGCTCTGGCGGATGGACGAGGCGGCGCGGCGGGACGCCTACGACCAGCTGCGCCGGAACCTGGCCCCGCTGGCCGAGGAGGCGCTGGAGTCCGGCGTCGTGCTGGGAATCGAACCCCTCAACCGGTACGAGACCTCGCTGCTCAACACCACCGCGCAGGCGCTGGAGGCGCTCGGGCCGCTGCTGGGCCGGGGCGTGGGCCTGGCCCTGGACACCTACCATCTGGGCATCGAGGAGCGCTCCTCGGCGGACGCCATCCGGGCCGCCGGGGAGCATCTGGTGCACCTTCAGGTCTGTGGCAACGACCGGGGCGCCCCGGGCGGCGACCAGACCGACTGGACCGGCATCTTCACGGCCCTCGACTCCATCGGTTACCGGGGCGCGGTCAACATCGAAAGCTTCACGGCGGACAACGCCAGCATCGCCACGGCCGCCTCCATCTGGCGCCCTCTCGCGGAGTCGCAGGACGCCCTGGCCCGGGACGGCCTGCGGTTCCTGCGCTCAGTCCACGCCGCCGCCCTCTAAGGAGATTCCTACATGACCACCACCGTTCCGGCACCCGCCCCTTCCCCGTCCGGCGTTTCGGCGGACCCCTTGGGGGTGGCGGTCCTCGGCTATTCCTTCATGGGCAAGGCCCACTCCAACGCGTGGCGCAATGTGAATGCCTTCTACCCCTCGCCGCGGGTCGCCCAGAAGGTGCTGGTGGGCCGGGATCCGGCGCAGGTCCGGGAGGCCGCGCGGCAGTTCGGCTGGGAGGAGAGCGCCACGGACTGGCGCTCCGTGCTCGAGCGGGACGACATCGCCATCGTTGACATCTGCACTCCCGGGCACCTCCACGCCGAGCTCGCCATCGCCGCCCTGGAGGCGGGCAAGCACGTCCTCGTGGAGAAGCCGCTCGCGAACTCCGTGCCGGAGGCGGCGCTCATGGCGGCGGCCGCGGTGGAGGCCCGCTCCCGCGGCGTGCAGTCGATGGTCGCCTTCAACTACCGCCGGCTGCCGGCGCTGGCCCTGGCCCGTAAGCTCATCGCCGAAGGCCGGCTCGGGGAGGTCCGGCAGGTGCGCCTGAGCTACCTTCAGGACTGGCTCTCGGACGAGGGCGCTCCGATGTCCTGGCGCCTGCGCAGGGAAACCGCCGGCTCCGGCGCCCTCGGCGACCTCGCCTCCCACGCCGTCGACCAGGTGCTGTTCCTCCTCGGGACGCCCATCGTCTCGGTGTCCGGAACCGTGAACACCTTCGTTCCAACGCGGGAGGGCGGGCACGGACCGGAACCGGTCACCGTCGATGACGCGGCCTGGGCGACGCTGCGGCTGGGCAGCGGCGCCGTGGCCAGCCTCGAGGTCTCCCGGGTCGCCACCGGCCGGAAGAACGCGCTCCAGATCGAGGTATTCGGCTCCCGCGGCGGGCTGCAGTTCGACCTGGAGCGGCTCAACGAGCTGAGGTTCTTCGACGCCGGAGCCCCGGCCGAGGCCCAGGGGTACGGCACGATTCTCGCCACAGAGCCCTCCCACCCCTACCTCGAAGCGTGGTGGCCGCCCGGCCACCTACTAGGCTGGGATTCGACGTTCACCAGCCAGGCCGCGGACCTGCTCCGGGCGATCGAGTCCGGGACGGCGCCGTCCCCCTCGTTCGAGGACGGGCTCGCGGTGCAGCGGGTGCTCGAGGCCCTGCAGGTCAGTGCGGCCCAGGGCAGCCGGGCGGTGGACCTGTAACGCCGGAGGCCGGGCCCCACGCCCGCTTCCCGAACCGAGGAGATGCTGAGTGGGACGAAACTACACGCTGTTCACGGGCCAGTGGGCCGACCTGCCCTTCGAGAAGGTGGCCGAACTGGCCGGCCAGTGGGGGTACGACGGGCTGGAGATCGCCGTCTCCGGGGACCACCTCGACGCCTGGCGGTGGGACGACGACGCCTACATCCAGGACCGGCTGGACATCCTCGAACGCAACGGACTGAAGGTCTGGGCCATCTCGAACCATCTCAAGGGCCAGGCGGTGTGCGACGACCCGATCGACTTCCGGCACGAGGCAATCGTGGGGCCGAAGGTCTGGGGCGACGGCGACCCCGAGGGCGTGCGCTCCCGGGCCGCCGAGGAGATGAAGCTGACTGCACGCCTGGCGCAGCGGCTCGGCGTGAAGACCGTCGTGGGTTTCACCGGATCCTCGATCTGGCAGTACGTCGCGATGTTCCCGCCGGTCTCCGCCGAGGTGATCGAGGCCGGGTACCGGGACTTCGCGGACCGGTGGAACCCCATCCTCGATGTGTTCGACGAGTGCGGCGTCCGCTTCGCCCACGAGGTGCACCCGTCGGAGATCGCCTACGACTACTGGAGCACCCAGCGTGCCCTGGAGGCCATCGGGCACCGCGAGGCGTTCGGCCTGAACTGGGATCCGAGCCACTTCCTGTGGCAGCAGATCGATCCTGTGGGGTTCATCTCCGACTTCGCCGACCGGATCTACCACGTGGACTGCAAGGACACGAAGATGCGGATGGGCGGCGGGCGCAACGGCATCCTCTCCTCGCACCTTCCCTGGGGAGACCAGCGCCGGGGCTGGGATTTCGTCTCGACCGGCCGCGGGGACGTGCCCTGGGAGGCAAGCTTCCGGGCCCTGACGGCCATCGGCTACGACGGGCCGATCTCGGTGGAGTGGGAGGACGCGGGCATGGACCGCCTGCAGGGCGCCCCTGAGGCGCTGGCCTTCCTGAAGTCCTTCGACTTCGCCCCTTCCGGCGCCTCCTTCGACGCCGCCTTCAAGCAGTAGCAGGGCCCTGACGTCGAGACTGCAGCTCACCACGCTCTCCCTGGCTCGGAGCGTGGTGACCTGCGGTTTCGGCGAGGAACGGAGCCGACAGGGAAGGGGCCCCGTACGTCGGCGGCGGGGCCGTCTCCCGCCGAGTGTGCAGATCACCACCTTTTGCCGCACCCAGAGGGTGGTGATCTGCAGTTTCGGCGGTCCGCACAGGGGTCCCTCCCCCGCGCCCCGCCCCGCGCTCCACCCCGCCACGGGCGCCCCGCCCAGACGCGCCCGGTCCCGCCTGCCTCGCCGCCTTCCACCCCCTCACCGGCGCCGCAACCCATCCCGCTGCCAGCTTTTCGCCTTGACAGCCTTGTCCTCCGCTGTAATCTGGATCACAGCAGAAAACCGGTTTTTCAGCCGCATCAGGCGGAGGGCGCGCTCCGCGCCGCCGGAATACTACTGAGGAGACACACATGGGATCACTTGAGGGCAAGGTAGCACTCATCACCGGCGCCGCTTCCGGAATGGGCAAGGCGATGGCGGTCGGGTTCGCCGGAGAAGGCGCGCATGTCGTTATCGCCGACCTGAACCTGGACGGGGCGAAGGAAGCCGCCGAGGCCATCCGCGCCACAGGAGGATCGGCCTCGGCCGTGTCCCTGAACGTCGCGGATCCCCAGCAGTCCAAGGCCGTCACCGAAGACATCGTGAACGAGCACGGCCGGATCGACATCCTGGTCAACAACGCGGGCATCGGCCTGATCAAGCCGCTCTGGGAGACCACCCCCGAAGAGTGGGACCGCATCATGAACGTCAACGTCAAGGGCCTGTTCTTCCTGACCCAGGCGGTGTGCGAACCGATGCGCAAGCAGCGCAGCGGCAAGATCATCAACATGGCCTCCATTGCCGGCCGCCGCGGCGAGGCGCTCGTCGCCGCCTACTGCGCCTCCAAGGCCACCGTCATCTCCATCACCCAGTCCACTGCCATGGCCATGGCCGAGTACGGCGTCAACGTCAACGCGATGGCACCGGGCATCGTCGACACCCCCTACTGGAAGGAAGTCGACAAGCAGTTCGGCGAGATCACCGGAAAGGCCGAGGGCGAGACGTTCAAGAGCGCCGCCGACAACATCCCGCTGGGCCGCACCTCCGTTCCCGAGGACGTCGTGCCGCTGGCGATCTTCCTCGCCGGCCCCGGCTCGGACTACATCACGGCCCAGACCTACAACGTCGAGGGCGGAATGGTCATGAGCTGAGCCTTCCGGCTCAACCCCATCCCCAACCTGTTCCCGAAAGGACAGTCGTGAGCTTTTCCCTCCTGAGCGAGAACTCCCTGCTTGGATCAACACCCGCCATGCTGGTCGGCGGACGGTGGGTCTCCACCGACGAAACCCGGCCGGTCGACAACCCGGCCACCGGCGACGTGCTCACCGAAGTGCCCGAGGCCGGCCCGGAGCACCTCGAGGAAACCCTCGCCGTCGCCTACAAGGCCCAGAAGGACTGGGGCCGGCGCACCTACGCGGAGCGCGCCGATGTCCTGGCCGCCGTCATCGACACCGTCGAGGAGCACGCCGAGGAACTGGCGCAGATCGTCGTTGCCGAACAGGGCAAGACGATCACCGAGGCGCGCGGGGAAATCGGCGGGGTCAAGGCCTTCTTCGACTTCGCGCTCACCCAGAAGTACCGCAACGTCGGCGAGGTGGTCGCCTCCTCGGCGGCCAACCGCCAACTGATGGTGCGCGAGGAACCCATCGGCATCGTCGCGGCGATCATCCCGTGGAACTTCCCGGCGGCGATCTTCGCGCGGAAGGTCGCCCCCGCCCTGATGGCCGGCAACGCCATCGTGCTCAAACCCAGCGAGCTGACCCCCCTGTCGGCCCTCGCCATGGCGAAGGTCTGCGAGAAGGCGGGCGTCCCGGCCGGCCTGGTGAGCGTCCTCACCGGCGGGGGCCGGAGCATCGGCAAGGCCCTCGTCGAGCACCCGCTGGTGGGCATGGTCACCGTGACCGGATCGACCCGCGCGGGCCGCGAAATCCTGGCCCAGGCGGCGCACAAGGTGATCCCGGTGTCCCTCGAGCTGGGCGGCAAGGCCCCCGTCATCGTCTTCGACGACGCCGACCTCGACCTGGCGGTGCAGGAGGCCTTCGAATCGCGGTTCTGGAACTGCGGGCAGGTCTGCACCTGCAACGAGCGCACCTACGTCCAGCGGGGCGTGCACGACGAGTTCGTGCGGCGCCTCCTGGAGAAGGTGAACGGGCTCGTGGTCGGCGACCCGCTGGACGAGGGCAGCCAGATCGGCCCCAAGGTCTCGCAGGCCGAATGGGACAAGGTCAAGGCCTTCGTCGACGGCGCGGTCGACGCCGGTGCGCGGCTTGAGACCGGCGGCGGCCGGCCTGAGGACCTCGCGGACGACAAGGGGTTCTGGTTCGCCCCCACCGTCCTGACCGGCGTCAGCAATGAAATGGACATCGTGCAGCAGGAAGTGTTCGGCCCGGTGCTCCCGATCATCCCCTTCGACACCTACGACGAGGTGGTGGAGTACGCCAACTCGACCGACTACGGCCTCACCGCGTACGCCTACACCGAGGACTTCCGGACAGCCCTCTCGCTCACCGAGGACCTCGAGTTCGGCGAGGTGTACATCAACCAGACCGGCCCCGAGCAGGTGCAGGGCTTCCACACCGGGTGGAAGATGTCAGGTCTGGGCGGCGACGACGGCCAGCACGGCTTTGAGCGCTACACCCGCAAGAAAACTGTCTACCTGGACTACCGGCGCGGCAGCTAGCCGCGTCCGTCTTTTGAGGCCCCGCCACAGCTGTCGGGGCCGCAGCCGAGCACGAAACTCAACAAGGAAGTTGGAATCATGAATCTGCACGCCACCCCGATCCTCAAGTCCCTGGCCTGTGCCGCAGTGCTGGGCTTCGCCCTGACCGGCTGCACCAACACGGGGACCACCACCGGGGGCTCCGGAGGCGGCTCCGAGACCCCTGAGGGAACTCAGCAGTCCGTCGCCTCCTCCGAGGGCCCAACCTGCTCCATTGAGGACTACGGAGCCGAGAAGATCGACCTGAAGGACGCCGTCGTCGGGTTCTCCCAGTCGGAGAAGGAAGACAATCCCTTCCGCATCGCCGAGACGCAGTCGATCAAGGATGAAGCCGAGAAGCTGGGGGTGAAGAAGCTGATCACCACCAATGCGCAGTCGACCCTGTCCAAGCAGATCTCCGACATCCAGGACATGATCTCCCAGGGGGCCCAGGCGCTCATCGTCGCTCCCCTGAACTCCGACGGCCTGGAGCCTGCCCTGCAGGCGGCCCGGGACAAGAACATCCCGGTCATCACCATCGACCGCAAGGTCAACGCGACCCCCTGCGAGGACTACGTCACCTTCCTGGGCTCGAACTTCGTGGAGCAGGGCAAGCGCGCCGCCGACCAGCTCATCGAGGGCACCGGCGGCAAGGCCAAAGTCGCGATCCTCCTGGGGTCCTCGGGCAACGCCGTGACCACCGACCGGACCAAGGGGTTCAAGGACCAGGTTGCCGCTGAAGCCCCCGACGTCGAGATCGTCGCCGAGCAGACCGGCGACTTCGCCCGTGACAAGGGCCAGTCGGTCACCGAGCAGCTGCTGCAGGCCAACCCGGACATCACGGCCATCTACGCCGAAAACGACGAGATGGGCCTGGGTGCCCAGGCGGCGATTGTCGCAGCGGGCAAGACCCCGGGAGAGGACATCCAGATCTACTCCATCGACGGCACCCGGAACGCGGTCGAACAGATCACCGCCGGCTCCTACAACGGCGTCATCGAATCCAACCCCCGCTTCGGTCCGCTGGCCTTCCAGACCCTTGTCGACTTCATGGACGGCAAGCCGGTGGGGCAGAACATCATCATCGCCGATTCGGAATACGACCCCTCCAACGCTGCCGAGCGGGTCAACTCCGCGTACTGATTCCCCGGGGGCGGGGCCGCACCGGTCCCGCCCTCCACCAACGTCACACGAAAGGCAGCAAACGTGACAGAGCAGCTCAGCACCGCCGCGCCAGCGCCCGTGCTCGAAGCCCGCGGGGTGGGCAAGACCTTCACCGGAGTCACAGCCCTGCAGGGCGTCGACTTCACCCTCCGCGCTGGTGAGAGCCTCGCCCTGATGGGAGAGAACGGCGCTGGGAAGTCGACGCTGATCAAGGTCCTCACCGGGGTGTACCAGCCGGACGAGGGCGAATTGTTCCTCCACGGCGAGCCGGCCAGCTTCGCCAAACCGGTCGACGCCCAGCACGCCGGGATCAGCACCATCTACCAGGAGGTCAACCTCGTCCCCCTGATGACGGTGGCCCAAAACATCTTCCTGGGCCGCGAACCACGGAACCGGTTCGGCCTGATCGACTTCCGTAAAATGCAGGAGGACGCCCGCGCCCTCCTGGCGACGTACGACATCCACGTCGACGTGCGCCGTCCGCTGCGCAGCCTGGCCCTGGGCATGCAGCAGATGGTCGCGCTCGCCCGGGCCGTCTCCATCGACGCCCGCGTGGTCATCATGGATGAACCGACGTCGTCGCTCGAGGCCCGCGAGGTGGAGACCCTCTTTCGGGTGATCGGGATGCTCCGCTCGCAGGGCATCGCAATCGTCTACGTCAGCCACCGGATGGACGAGATCTTCACCATCTGCGAAACGGTCACGGTCCTGCGGGACGGCAAAGTGGTCCACAACGGGCGCCTGGCCGACCTGTCACGGGTCGAACTGGTGGCGCTGATGCTCGGCCGGTCGGTGGAGAAGGTCAAGCGCGGCGGCGTGACCGCCTTCGGCGAGGTCAAGGAGGGCGAGGGCGAACCGGTCCTCACCGCCCGGGACATGAGCCGCAAGCACCAGATCAGCGGCATCGGCCTGGACATCCGCCCCGGCGAAGTGGTGGGCCTGGGCGGCCTGCTCGGCTCCGGGCGCTCCGAGACGCTCAAGGCGATGGCCGGGGTCATGCAGCTGGACGAGGGAAGCCTCACCGTGGACGGGAAACGCGTCCGCAGCGGATCGGTCGCGGCCGCCATCAAGGCGGGCGTCGTCATGCTCCCCGAGGACCGGAAGGCCGAAGGCATCATTCCGAACCTCTCCATCCGCGACAACATCGTCCTGGCCGCCCTGCCGCGCCTCTCGCGTGCCGGGTTCACCTCTCGCGCCAAGCAGGATGCCATCGTCGACGTCTTCATGAAGCGCCTCCGCATCAAGGCCGCGAGCCCCAACCAGGTGGTGTCGGAGCTGTCCGGCGGCAACCAGCAGAAAGTCATGATCGCCCGCTGGCTGGCCATGAACCCGAAGGTCCTGCTGCTCGACGAGCCCACCAGGGGAATCGACGTCGGCGCCAAGGCGGAGGTCCAGGCGCTCATCAACGAGCTGGCCGACGAAGGCCTGGCGATCGTCCTGGTCTCCTCCGAACTCGAGGAAGTCGTCGAGGGATCCGCGCGCGTCGTCGTCCTGCGCGACGGTTCCGTCGAGCGGGAGCTGCGCGGCAGCGAGGTCACCGAGCACCACCTCATGGCCGCGCTGGTGGGAGAAAACCACTCACCGGCCGAAGAGTCACCAGCTGAGATTAAGGAACGCCTGTGAGTACCGTAACGTCCGCTGTCCGCCTGCCGCAGAAGGGATCGGCGCTGGTCTTCCTCCAGCGGTACGGCGTGTACCTGGCCATTGCGCTGCTCCTGCTGTTCAACCTGTTCTTCACCCCGAACTTCATGACGATCGATAACTTCCGCGTCCAGTTCATCCAGGTGGTTCCGGTGCTCATCGTGGCCCTCGGCATGGCCCTGGTGATCGGCACTGAGGGCATCGACCTCAGCGTCGGTGCCGTCATGGCCCTCTCCGCCGCGGTGATCCCCCTCTACATCGGGTACGGCCCGCTGCCGGCGGCGATCCTTGCGGTCCTCGCCGGCTGCCTGATCGGCCTGGCCAACGGCACAATGATCGCGCTCATCGGGGTACAGCCGATCGTGGCGACCCTCTCCCTCATGGTCGCCGGGCGCGGCATCGCCCTGCTGGTGGCCGACGAGCAGCTCAAGTCCGTCATCGACCCGGGCTTCCTGGCCCTGGGCCGTGGAACCATCGCCGGGGTGCCCTACAGCGTCCTGCTCGCCTTGGTCCTCGTGGGCCTGGTGGCGGTGCTGGTGAACCGGACAACCTTCGGCAAGCAGCTGGTCTCCATCGGCGGAAGCCGGCGGGCCGCCGAGCTCGCCGGACTGCCGGTAAAGCGCGTGCTGATCACCATCTACATCCTCGCGGCCGCGCTCGCCTCCATCGCCGGCATCATCCAGACCGCACGGCTCAGCGCCTCGGTGCCCTCGACGGTCGGGAACCTCATCGAACTCTCGGCGATCACCGCCGTCGTGATCGGCGGCACCCCGCTCAGCGGTGGCCAGGTGAAGGTCCTGGGGACCGTCGCCGGCGCCCTGCTCCTTCAGCTCATCGCAGCGTCGCTGATCAAGCACAATGTGCCCGATGCGTACTCCCAGATCACCCAGGCCGTCATCATCCTCCTCGCGGTCTACCTCCAGCGTGGAAAGGCGGTGCTCAAGTGAGCCTGGCCCTTGAACCCAGTGTCGGACCGGCAACGACCAAGCAGGTCACCCGCGAGCGCATCGCCGGGAACGTGCAGCGCTACGGGGCGGCAATCGTCCTGGGGCTGCTGCTGGTGGTCGGCAGCTTCGCCTTCCCGACCTTCCCCACCCTGAGCAACTTCACGAACATCGCCACCCAGTCCTCGTTCCTGCTCATCGTCGCCGTCGGCATGACCTTCGTCATCCTGACCGGCGGGATCGACCTCTCGGTCGGATCCGTTTACGCGCTCGGCGGCATCCTTGCCGCCTACGGCTCCACCTGGGGGATCGCCGGCGCCGTGCTCCTGCCGCTGCTGGTCTGCGGGGTCGTCGGCATTCTCCAGGGGCTGCTGATCGCCTACGGCGGGATGGCGCCCTTCATCGTCACGCTGGCAGGCCTGCTCGGCATCCGCGGCCTGGTCTTCGCGCTGACCAATGAGGGCGCCAACACCCCACTGATCAAGGACGCCGCGGTGACCGCCCTGGGCCAGGGCGGCATCCTCGGCCTGCGCTGGCCGGTGGTGATCGCCGTGGTCGTCGTGGTCATCGGGTCGGTGCTGCTCGCCCGCGGCAGGGGCTCACAGACGGTCCTGGCCGTCGGCGGCTCCGAGAGCGCGGCGGTGCTGATGGGCCTGCCGGTGGCCCGCGTGAAGTTCAGCGTCTACGTGGTGAGCGGCCTGTGCGCCGGCCTCGCCGGGGCGCTGAACGCGGCCTACTCCTCCTCGGGCGTGCCGACCGTCGGCGTCGGGCTTGAGCTGAGCGCGATCGCCGCCGTCGTCATCGGCGGAACGCTCCTCACCGGTGGCCGCGGCAACCTGATCGGGACGACGGCGGGCGTGCTGCTGCTGACGGTGATCCAGAACCTGATCAACCAGGTCGGCTCCCTCACCTCCTCGGTGCAGGCGGTGGTCTCAGGGATCTTCCTGGCCGTCGTGGTCATCATCCAGACGGTTCTCTCCCGCACCCAGCGGTTGTAGCCGGGCACGCGGTTGTCGGGGCGTCCTACCAGCGGTCAGCGCAGGTAGGACGCCCCGTTTGCGTCAACCACGGTTCCGCTGACCCACTCCGGCGCCTCGGTCGCCAGCCACAGCACGACGGCGGCAACCTCCTCCGGCTCGGCGACCCGGCCGAACGGGCTCTGGGCGCGGACAGCGTCGCCCTGGGCACCCTGCAGCACCGGCCGGCCCATCCTCGTGTCGACGAAACCGGGGGCGACGGCGGCGGCGACGATGCCGTGCGGGGCCAGGGCCACGGCGAGCGACTGGGTCATTGAGTGGAGCGCTGCCTTGCTCGCGCCGTACGCGGGGGTGCTCGGTTCGCCCCGGTACGCGCCGCGGGAACCGACACTGATCAGCCGCCCGCCGGCGGGCCCCCGGGAGCGGTGGATCAGGTGGTCGGCCATCAGCCAGGACAGATTGGCCGGCCCCATCAGGTTGACCTCGAGGGTGTGCCGCCAGGCCTGCTGCCAGTCGGCGTAGGAGGTGCCGTCCACGGGGTGTGAGGAAAAGACGCCAGCGTTGTTGACCAGCACGTCGATGCCGCCGAGCTCCCGTGCCGCCTCATCGAAGACACGCCGGCAGGCCTCGGGCGAGGCGACGTCGCCGACGACGACGGCGTGGCCGTCACCGGGCAGCCCGGCCCGCACCCGCTCGGCGGAATCGGCGTCATGCCCTGCGTGCACGGCCACCCGGTGGCCGGCGCCCGCGAGCGCGTTTGCAATGGCGGCGCCGATGCCGCGCCCGGCGCCTGTCACGAGGCTTGAGGTTGTCTGGGTCGATGTCGTCATTCCGGCGACGATACCGAACCGGGACCCGGGGTGCCATCGGATTCCCCGGAGGTGGCGTTCCGCGCGAGTTCCACGGCGGCGGCGGACATTTCGTCGGAGAGTTTGAGGACGTCCCACACCCCTGTGAACCGCAGATCACCACTGAAGGCCGTCACGGTGGTTCCGCCGCCGGTGTGCTCGGCGAAGAAGTGGAGAAAAACCGGCTGCTTCAGGTAAACGGACGCCTCCTGGTGCCGCAGCCCCGTGGTGTCCCAATCCTTGCCCAGCTCCACCCAGAGCGAGGATTCAACCTTCCGGGCGGTGGCACCCGGCCGGGCGAACTCGGTCCGCAGTGTCGAGAGCGCTTCGGAAACCTCCTGGGGCGAGGTCCAGGATTCCCTGGTCGAGAACCGTCCGGCGGCCGTGCTCTGCATGACCTCAGAGGGCAGCCGGACCGGCCTGCGCAGGTAGCCACCCCGGGTGAAGAGCACTGCAAGCACAAAGATCGACGGGTAGAAGAAGAGCCCGGGAAGCAGGCCCAAAAGCAATGAATCCCCTGCCGTCTCCGTCCAGGCGGTAAGGGCAAACCACGCGCCGACCACCACCAGCACCGCCATTGTCCGGCGCAGCGGCGTGGTGAAGTACAGCATCAGCCGCTGCACCCAGCTCAACTCCTCGCCGGGCGGCCCGCCGCCGGCGCCCCCATTCGGCCGGTCCGAAGTCATGCGCCAGTGTCGCACGGGCCGGGCATTTCCGGCAGGGGGAAACCTGCACGGAGACCCGGCCCGCGGCCGACACCTCCTAGGAGGACGCCTTGGCTTCCTTGTACTGGTGGGGCAGCTTCATCGACTTCCCGGCGAGGACCGCGCGCAGCCGGTCCGGGTAGTCAGTAATCAGCCCGTCGATGCCGAGGTCGATCAGGCTGGACATGGTGGCCTCGTCGTTCACCGTCCAGGGGATGACCTGCATTCCCGCAGCGTGCGCCCGCTGGACCATGTCGGCGGTGACGTAGGGGACGTAGTTGCCGTCGATGACCGTGCCGTTCTGCGGCGAGCCGTGCACCGGTGAGACCGCGTCGAAGCCCAGGAAGGAGGCCGCCTGGACGAGATCCCCGCCGAAGTCGTCGGCGTCGATGCCACCGAGCCAGGGCGAGGCGCCGGGCTGTCCGACCTGCAGGAAGTCCTTATTGGTGAGGGCGACGGTCGGAATCTCCGGCGCCTGCTGCTGCACCAGGCGCAGGGCGCCCCAGTCGAAGCTCTGGATGGAGGCCCGGCGCTCCATGCCGGCGGCCCGGATTTCCCGCAGCGCCACCTCGACGAACTGCTCCCGCGGGGCGGTCTGTTCCGGGGCGCCTGCCTCCACCTTGGTTTCGATGTTGAACTCGACCTGGCTGGCCCGGTGCGCCCTCACCAGGGCGAATAGTTCGGCCAGGGTCGGCATTTTCGCGCCCGGCACCGTGACCTGGCCGGGGTGGGAGGGGTGCGCCTGGGATCCGCAGTCGAGGGTGCGGACCTGGTCGAAGGTGAGGTCCTTGACGTACTTGCCGGCGTAGGGGAACTGCGGGTCGCCGGGGACCACGGGCGCGGTGTCGGCGCACTTCCGGGGATCGATCCGGCGGTCGTGGGTGATCACCTCCCGGCCGTCCCGGGTGATCTGCAGGTCAAGCTCGAGCGTCGAGACCCCCGTGCGCAGCGCGGCGGCGAACGCCGGGAGGGTGCTCTCCACGGTGAGGCCGATCCCGCCGCGGTGGGCCTGGAGGTCGAAGTGGGCGCCGGCGGCCGGCGCGGAGTGGCCGTTGGTGGCCGGAGCGGGAGCGGTCTGTGCGGCGGCGGGGGCGGCGGTGCCGAACGCCAGGGCGAGGCAGAGGGCCGCTGTGGCGGGAAGGTGTCGTGGTTTCACTGGAGCTCCTGGTCGGGGGCAATTTGCCCTTCCACCGTCGCGGGGATCGGCGAACGGACCGGGTCCGGAAGGTGACCGGGGCCCCGACTCCCCCTTAACATCCGGCTAACCGGCCGGGATCCCCGCGGCGGCCGTCAAGGTCCGGGCCGGGTGGCGCGCACGGTGCCGGCCCGGACACAATGGCGGTACATCCTGCCTAAGGCGAAGAGGAGCCGTGACAGCTGAAACGATCAGGGCCGCGGGCCCCGGTGACCTGGAGCGGTTTCTCCCGCGGTCCGTCGACGGCGGGCGGACCCTGCTCGGCATCACCGGGCCGCCGGGCGCCGGAAAGTCGACGCTCGCCCGCGCACTGGTGGACGCGGAACCCGGCCGGCGCGGTTACGTGCCGATGGATGGATTCCATTTTGCCGATCAGGAGCTGGTGCGCCAGGGCCTGCGTGATCGGAAGGGCGCCCCGGAGACCTTCGACGCCTACGGGTACGCCGACCTGCTGGCCCGGTTGCGCGGCCGGCCGGCCCACACCATTTACGCGCCGGTCTTCGAGCGGAACCTTGAACAGCCCCTCGCCAACGCCCTTCCGGTGGCGCCCGGACTTGTGCTGCTCATCACCGAGGGCAATTACCTGCTCCTCGATGCTCCTGGGTGGCGGGAGGTTCACGGGCAGCTGAGCGAGGTGTGGTTCGTCGACGTCGATCCCTCCGTGCGGGTGCAGCGCCTGATCGACCGGCATGTCCGGTTCGGCAAGTCCGAGGACGCCGCCCGCGCCTGGGTGGAGCAGGTGGATGAGCCGAACGCCCGCCTTATCGACGCGACGAGGGCCGCCGCCGACCGGGTGATTGACCTGACCGACTTCGCCGTCCCCGGCGCCGGCTCCCCGGTGGAGCACCGGCCCATGGACAGCTAGGGCGACGTGCGGCAGGTTCCGGGGCCGCTCACGGTCGCAACCGTGCGGAATGGGGGTTGGACTACGCGGTGTCGAGGTGACGCTTGAGGGAGCCGAGAATGTCCGCCAGGGACTCCAGTTGCTCCGGCGTGAGCGCATCGGCGAACAGGGCCTTGACGGCCTTCAACTGCGGCACGGACGCGCGGCGGAAGGCGTCGGCGCCGTCATCAGTAAGGCACACGATGGCACCGCGGTTGTCCGTCGGGCACTCCTCACGGCGGACGAGGGCCCGCCTTTCCATCCTTCCGATGTGGTGCGAGAGCCTGCTCCGCTCCCAGTTGACGGCCGATGCCAGTTCGGAGGAGCGCATGCTGCGGTCCTCCGCCTCGCTGAGAGCCATCATGATCTCGTAGTCCTGCGCGGAGAGGTTCGACGCGCCCAGGACCCCACCCATCCGGCGCGAGAGCGCTGCGGTCGTATCGTGCAGTTCCCGCCAGGCGATGAGTTCCGCTTTCTTCAGGGCGCGGCGCGGGACAGCGGCGTCCTTGACGGTGGCGCCTTCGGTGTTGGTGGTCACGGTTCCTCCTTCGCCCTCCCGTTGGGGATGTTCCAATATAGGCCCCCGGGGTGTCATTCGAGCGACACGGCGGTTCCTCGAAGACTCGAAAGTCACAGCGAGGATCAGGACCTCATCGGCCCAGGAGCCGGTGTCCTGCGCTAGGCCTCAGCCGAAGCGTCCTTCGCGGCGGCACTGGCCTTGCGCTGCCGGTAGGAGCGCATCGCCATCTTCGTGCCGCAGGGGTTGGCCCTGCAGTAGGCTCCGGCCCCATTGCGGGTGCGGTCGTAGAACGCCGTCTTGCACTGCGGATTACCGCAGGCCTTGACCCTGTGCCACCGCTCTTCAAGCGTGGTGACGGTCAGGGCTGCCACGACCTGGCCCAGGACCGCCGCGAACCCGGACTGCAGGGGGACGAGCTTCTCCCGGGGCGAGAACGGCATGGCCGTAAGGGGGTGCGCCGCGCCGATCTTCGCGATGGCGTCCTGCGCCCGCGCCACCTCCTCCTCCGAGACGGCATGGCCGGCGTTGTGCAGCATGCTCACGACCAGGGCGTCACGGAGCTCCTTCGCGGCGGCGAGGTCCGCAGGTGTGAGGGCCAGGCCCTCGGGGGCCCCCATGCGCTGGGAGAGCCAGTGGGAGAGCTGGTCTGGACTCCCCCATTCCTCGCCTTTTTCCGCGGTCGCCTTGGTATTGGTGAAGGCCATGAGTGCCTCCACTCCTGGAGTAGCGGTTAGAACCGACGGGCTGGATGATGTGCTCACGCGTCAAGTATACACCCCTTTGTTACGTCAAATTACTTTGAACATAACAAGAGAGCGAGAAGGGGTTGTATGTAATGTGCTAAAGCGCTATGATCATAACATGATTACTTCACAGACGCCCACCGAGGCGAAGACATGGTTTATCACTGGCGCATCGAGCGGCATTGGCCGTGAGCTTGTTCTCGCGGCTCTGGGTCGGGGCGATAGTGTCGCTGCACTGTCGCGGAAGACCGCGCCGCTGGATGATCTGGCGCGCGAGTACCCGAACCGCCTGCTGCTGCTGAGCGCCGACGTGGCGGACGAAGCGGCGGTCACCGCCGCCGTATCGCGCACCGTTGAGAATTTCGGGACGATCGACATCGTGGCGAACAACGCCGGTTACGGGCTGTTCGGCGGCGTCGAGGAGGCAACCGATACGCAGGCGCGTGCCATCTTCGACACGAACGTGTTCGGCGTGCTCAACGTCCTGCGCGCGACCCTTCCCGTACTGCGGGCCCAGCGAAGCGGCCTGATCCTCCAGGGTTCATCGCTCTACGGGCAGTTCGCGCACCCGGGTGTCGGAATGCTCGCCGCGACCAAGTTCGCGGTCGAAGGTCTCTCCGAGGCCCTGGCGCAGGAGGTTGCCCCTCTGGGCATCAAGGTCAGCATCGTCCAGCCCGGCGCCACCGAGACGCCGTTCCTGGCGAACCTTGCCTTCGCCGAGCCCATCGAGGCCTACGACGGAACCGTGCGGGCCGTGCAGAAGGCCATCGGTGAGATCCCGGCCGGATCCGGCATCGACCCGGCCGCCGCCGTGGCTGCCCTGATGGCCGTCGTCGACTCGGACACCCCCCCGCTGCGCATCGCCCTGGGCGAAGCGGGTGCAGACCAGATGCGTGCGGCTCTGAACGGCCGCCTCACCGAACTGGACGCCTGGTCCACCGTGACCGCTTCGGCCGACAAGAAGTAACACTCCCACCAACCCCCACTCAACCCGACCGGTCGGCACCCATGGAGGTGCCGACCGGTCGCCGCGTTCATGGCACCGCACCTCCGGTGCAGCACCGCAGGTGCGCGTCGTCACCGGCGCAGCCCGTCCGGGTCCGCGGCGGGGGAAAGCGCCGTTTCCGGTCAGGCAGTCCGGAAGGCCGGGGTGGCGAAGACCCCTGCGGGGTCGGCCGCGGCCCGGATTTCGGCCAGCCGCTTCGCGTTCTCGCCGAAGTAAGAGGTCCCCGGATCGGTGAGGGTGGAGTCGGAGTAGTTGAAGTAGGCGCCTTCACCCCAGAACGGGACCATGCTGGCGCGGGACTGCCGGACAAACTCATCGAAGGGAACGGGATCCCCGCCCTCCTCATAGGTGGCGGTGTACTGGACGGTGGCGTAGGCGCCGCGGTGCCCGAAGGCGGTCGAGTCGGCCGGCAGCTCGCGCACCGCGCCCCCGAGGGCATCCAGCGACACCCCCGTCTCGATGGCTCCCAGCCGGTGGCCGAGCACGCACCGTTCCACCAGCACGGCGGCGCCGTCGGCGTCCAGCAGGTCGTAGGGGACATGGGAGGTGGCGCTGAAGGCTTCCCGCCGGAGCGCCCCGCCGTCACCGGTGGTGCACTGATCCACGGGAACCCCGGCGCACCCGGCGTAGGTGAACATCACCTCCGTGTAGGTCCGGTCGGGCCGCACGCTGTTCACCAGCGGCAGGACTCCGGCCGCCTCGTGGAGGCCCGCGACCTGGGCGTCGAGTTCGGCGGAGGGACCCGTCCAGGTCACGGTGAGCTGGATGGTCGGCCCGTCGTGCCGGGCTCCGCTGAGCAGCTTGAGCGTTGACCAAAGCCGGGGATCCGCCTCGGGAGCCCACTGCTGCCACGCAAGGATGACGGGCACGGCATCGGTGAAGGCCCATTCGAGGAACACGGTGGTGATGGTGGGAGCTGGGACCGTCTCGAAGGTCAACGATGTCACGATGCCGACCTGCCCACCTCCTCCGCGGCAGGCCCAGAGGAGGTCCTCGTTCTCGTCGGGGCTGGCAGTCAGGATCTCCCCGTCGGCCGCCACGAGCTCCACCGCCCGCAGCGCGTCCGAGGTCAACCCGTACGCCCTGGTCAGCACTCCCACGCCGCCGCCCAGGGTCAGCCCGGCGACGCCGACCGTGGCGCAGGAGCCGCCGGCCACCGCGCGTCCCCTCGCGCCCACCGCGCCGTAGACCTGAATCAGCGATGCGCCGGCCCCGACGACGGCAGCGCCCGAGTCCTCCACCGTGATGCCGGAAAGACCGCGCAGGTCGATAACGAGCGAGGGTGCCAGGCCCGCCTGCTCCACGTCTCCCGAGGAATACCCTGAGTAGCTGTGGCCCCCGGCCCGGACGACGAAGGGCACGTCCGCCTCCCCTGCGAAGCGGACCGCCTGTGCGACGTCGTCCGCGGTGGCCGCCGCCAGCACGGCGAGCGGCAGGGCGCCGTCGAACCGTGGGTTCTCGACCCTCTTCGCGTCCTCGTAGCCGTCGGCACCCTCCAGGTACAACGACCCGGAGATCCTCGACCGGAGGCTCTCCCAATCCGGAGCGGCCGGCGGTGGCGCCACGGTGGGCGGCGAGGTCTGCACGACCGTCGGCGTTGCAGGCCGGGAGCAGGCCGCCAGCACAGCGGCGGCTCCGCCAAAGGCCACCGCAGCGAGGAAAGTCCTCCGGTCCACAGAACTCATCAGTCGAGCCTACGCTTCCGGAGCCAAGCCCCCGTGTGCGCAACATGTGGGAAGCGCCGCCGTCAGCTCAACCGCCGACGCGGTGGATGGTGAAGGCGGTGAGGAATCCGACGGCCGTGGTGAAACCGGTGAGGTTGTGATGTTCCTCAAAGGCCTCCGGGATCATGGTGTCTGCCAGCATGGCGAGGATGCCTCCGGCGGCGATGGCCGTGATGAAGGCGATCAGCGCGGCCGGGGCGTTCTCCAGGGCGGCGTATCCGAGCAGTGAGGCCAAGCCACAGAGCACCGCGATGGCCGTCCACACGCCGAATACGTATGCGGGCCCGCGGCCGGCCTTCTTCATGCCGGCCGTACTCGAAAGGCCTTCCGGGACGTTGGAGATGAACACCGCCGCGAGCATGGCCGGGCTGATGGTTCCCGAGGCGACGAGGCCGACGCCGAGTACGACGGATTCGGGAATACCGTCAATCAGGGCACCGATGGCGATAGCCGTCCCGCTGCCCGGTGCGTCCTTCTCCGAGGGCTGCTTCTGCCCGGACCGTTTGCGATGCTTGGCCCCTGCGCGGGCCAGGAGGATGTTCGAGCCGACGAAGATCACCGCACCGGTGAGGAAGCCAATGACCGTCGGCAGCAGCCCCCCGCTGTCGACGGCTTCCTGAACCAGTTCGAAGGCCAGCGCCGAGATCAGGACACCGGCTCCGAAGGCCATGATGGTGGCCACGAGCCGGGAAGGAACCTTCCATAGCCAGGCGATCGCTGACCCCAGCACGAGGGCCCCGCCGGCGAGGGTTCCCCACCCCAGGGCCTGCAGCCACATCGGCATGTGCCACTCCTCCACTTCCCCGCCGCGAATCGAAAAGGCCGTGGCCTCCGTGTCCCCAGCGGAGAATATCAACCGGGCGCCGCTGGGTGTTCAGAGGCGGGACATGAGCCGGTCGACGCGGGGTTTCACCTCCGTCGCAAGAAGCTCGATGGATTTGAGGAATTGTTCCTGCGGCAGACCGCCGAGATCCATCTGGAAGAAATGGCGCATACGACCGATTTTCTGATGGAGGTCGACGATGCGTCGCGCTACATCGACGGGGTCGCCGACGTAGTAGGCGAACGGCGGCTGGACCTGTTGCTCGGAGAACTTCCGGTCCGGGCCGGGCCATCCGCGGCGTTCGATCGCCAGGATCTGGATGTTCCTCCAGCCCGGGTCGTAGCGCTCCACGGCTTCTCCCTTGGCGGGTGCGATGAGTCCCAGCGTGCCTACGGAGACCTTGATTCCGGCACCGCTGTGTCCTGCCTGTTTCGCAGTGGCCCGGTACAGCTCGGCGAGGCGCGGGAACCTTGAGGGGAAACTGTAGACGCCGAGTTCCATGTGCTTCTCCATCGTGGGTTGTGGACTACGAGACCCTCGCGAGGAGCCGCTCCACCCGGGGCTTGACCTCTGTTGCGAGGAGAGTCAGGGATTCCAGGAAGTGGTCCTGAGGGAGGCCGCCGATGTCCATTTGAAGGAAATGGCGGACGTGTCCCATGTAGCCGTGCAGGTGGACAATGCGCTCGGCGACATCGTCCGGATCCCCCACGTAGTAGGCGCCGGGAGCGTGTGCCTGGGCAAGGTACGCCCCGTCGTCCGGCGCGGGCCAGCCCCGGGTCTTGCCCGCCTGGATGCTCATGTTCCTCCAACTCGGGTGAAACCGCTCCAGTGCTTCCTTCTTCGTCGGGGCGACGAGGCCCAGGGCTGCAACCGAGACCTTGATGTTCGGACCCGAGTGGCCGTACTGCTGGGCCGTCCGCCGGTAGAGCTCGGCCAGGGGCGCGAAGCGGTGGGGAGCGCCGCCGATAATCCCGTAACTGACGGGCAGTCCGAGGCGCCCGGCCCGCACCGATGAGGGTGCGTTGCCTCCGGTTCCAACCCAGATCGGCATGCTTCCTGCGACGGGGCGTGGAACGACAAGGAGGTTATCGAGCGCGGGACGTCCGGCGCCCCGCCAGGTCACCGATTCGTTCTTATTGATCCGGATGAGCAGTTCAAGCTTGTCCTCGTAGAGGCGGTCATAGTCTTTCAGGTCGTAGCCGAAGAGTGGGTACGAGTCCACGGAGGAGCCGCGTCCCGCCGTGATCTCGACCCTGCCGCCCGAGATCGCGTCGGCCGTCGCGAACTGTTGGAACACCCGCACCGGGTCGTCGGTGCTGATCACGCTCACTCCCGAGCCGAGACGGATCTGTGTGGTTGCGGCCGCGGCTGCCGCAATGAGTGCCCCCGGTGATGATGCGGGCATTTCCAGCGTGTGGTGCTCACCGACCGCGAAATAGTCGAGTCCGGCCTTGTCCGAGACCACGATTGCGTCGAAGAGGTTCTGGATGGCCTCCGTCGTCGACCGCTGAGTGCCGTCGGGGTTTCGCTGGGTGTCACCGAAGCTGTAGGCACCGATTTCCATGGGAGATCTCTTTTCTAAAGAAGGAGTGATTGGCGTCATGCGCTGAGGCGGGTGCCGTTGGCGTGCCCGAGTTCACGCTCGAAGGCCTCCCGTGCGAAGGCGCCGTTGAAGATTTCCGTCCCGGGTTGGAACGCCGCCCCGGTGCTCAGCGGCCCGGAGTAGACGGGGTCGTATCCGAAGCGGTCGATCAGGTCCATCACCGCCCGGGCGGCGGGTTCGTCGTCGCTGGCGACGCCGAGCGCGCGTCGTCCTGGTGTTCCCGGCGGGGTGCGGTGGTCCTCAAGATCGTGGTATCCGATGTGGTTGAGGGTCTTCACCAGCCGGGCACCATGAAGATGGCGGGTGACGATTTCGCTGCTCGTCAGGCGGCTGTCCTCAAACTCTGCGATCGGACCATCGGCCGGCGCCCAGTAGTTCATGGCGTCCACGACGACCTTGCCCGCCAGCGGGCCCGGGTCCACCGTCCGGTACTTGCTCAGTGGAACGGCGAGAATGACCATGTCGGCATCCTCCACGGCAGCCTCCGCCGACATGGCTCGCGCGCCGGGAATGACGATCTCCGCCAGCAGCGCGATATCCTCGACTGCTCCCGAGCCGGCGACCCGCACGTCGTAACCGCCCTGCAGGGCCGTGCGCGCCACCGCCGCACCGACCCGACCCACTCCTAAAACCGCTATGGCTGTCACGCCATGCCTCCTCAAAACCTTGAATCCACTGTTGATCCCAGTCTGGGGAGCGGAAGGACAAGTTGCGAACCGCCCGTATGTTACTTACCATTAGTAAGCATGAAGGCCGCTCCGAACCAGTCCCTGCGAAATGAGTCATCGCATATCGATGACGAGGCCTGCCGCATCTTCCAGCGCTCCGCCGAGCTGGCGGGCAAGAAGTGGAACGCGGCAATCCTGCTGGCTCTTGCCCGGGGGGCTGATCGCTTTTCGGATATTGCGCACTCCGTCGACCGCATCTCGGACCGCCTGCTGGCTGCACGCCTGCGTGAACTCGAACAGCGCAGGCTCATTGTGCGTGAGGTCATCCCGACCACCCCTGTGCAGATCCGGTACCGGCTGTCGACTGCGGGCGAGGAACTGATCCGGATCCTGCACCCGCTGGTCCAATGGGCCGAGCGCTGGGAACCCCGCCTCAAGGACTGAGAGGCGCCCGCGGCCGCTTGACCGCAGCAGTGCCATAGGGGGGGGCGGCCGCCCGCCAGGCGGCTGCGGATGACCGTAACCTTCGGTGTCATTGTGGCCCTGGGCCTTGTCGCGCCTTTAACCTCGATGCATAGGTTTCGTCAATCGAAATATCCGCCCCGACGACGAGTTTCAGATTCTGATGACCCTGCGCAGACCGCGCCCGGGCCTCACTCCTGGAGTCGGCAGCTCACCGTGTTGCTGTCACCACGAGCACGGATGGAACGTCCTTCGCTGCAGGGGCGACCGCGTCCCGTGGAACACTCAACGATTCCACCCGGTGTTATCTGCCGTGCGTAAAACTGCCGCAGGAGGTTGAAATGAGCGTGTATTTCATTACCGGAGCGTCCCGGGGTTTCGGGGCCGAGTTGGTTCGCGAGGCATTGTCGCGTGGGCATCAGGTGGTCGCCACGGCCCGCAACCGGCAGGCCGTTAGTGACACTTTCCCCGATGCCGGGGATCGGCTGCTGGCCGTGTCTCTGGATGTAACGGATGAGGCCGCAGCCAGAACCGCCGCCGATGCGGCGGTGGACGCGTTCGGCCGCGTCGACGTGCTGATCAACAATGCGGGTCGTGGCCTTGTCGGTGCTGTGGAGGAGGCCAGCGACGTCGAGGTTCGCGCCGTCTACGAGACGAATGTCTTCGGCCTGCTGTCGGTGACCAGGGCCATTGCGCCGGTGCTGCGGCGGCAGCGGTCCGGGACGATCGTCAATATCAGTTCGATCGGTGGTTTCCGGTCGTCCGCCGGGTGGGGTGTCTACTGTTCGACCAAGTTCGCTGTCGAGGGCCTCTCGGAATCACTCCATGCGGAACTGGAACCGCTTGGAGTGCACGTCATGGTGGTTGAACCGGGCTATTTCCGGACCGATTTCCTGGATTCGAGCAGCCTGCACGTCGAGGATCAGGTGATCGATGATTACCGGGAGGGGCCGGCCGGCCAGATGAGGCTGCGGGCAGCGGAGGTTAACCACTCCCAGCCGGGGGACCCGAGGAAGGCAGCAAAGGCCATCGTGGACGTCGTCGGAGCCGAGACGCCGCCGCTACGGCTTCTTCTCGGCCGCGACACCCTCGGCGCGGTCGAGGCCAAGATCGATCATGTCCGGGAAGAACTCGAGCTCTGGCGCGAAGTTTCAGTTTCCACGGACCACGAGGACGTCACCACGTAGCTCAGGACTGCGCGGGACCGCCGGCCTCCCGGGGCGGAATCTCCTGGAGGACCCAGCGGTTGCCGTCCGGGTCGGCGAAATAGGCGAACAGGAACCCCCCAAGGTCCTGCGGCTCGCTGATCGGGGCTCCGCGGCCGACCAGTTCGGAGCGCGCAGCCGCCATGTCCGGCACCACGAGCTGGAGACCCTCAAGGCTTCCGGGAACCATGCCGGTCATCCCGGTGCCGATCACGATGGAACAGGACGATCCCGGCGGAGTGAGTTGGACGACCCGCATCCCGGGGATGTGCTCAGCGTCGTGGTCGAGAACGAAGCCGAGGGCGTCGACATAGAAGGCCTTGGCCCTGTCCACATCGGAGACGGGCACCTGGACAACCTCGAGGCGGAGTTCCATGAGCGCCACCCTACGGGACAAGGGCGCACGGCGGGGTGGATTCCGGGCATGAATTGTCCGCCCGCTCACTCCGGCCGGCCGCCCCGCCGGGCCTCAAGCCGCGACAGGAATCCGGAGACGGGTCCCAGATTGCAGAACCCGCTTCCGGCACCCGCGTATTCGGCGGCGGCGGGAAGCAGTTCCTTGTACGCCCTGCCCATGGTGTCTTCCTCCCCGAGTTGAAGCGCCGCCTCGGCGATCAGGCACCAGAGCGTTTCCCGGTGATGGGTCGGCTCCGGCTCCGGAACCCCGCGGAGGACGGCGAGCGCTGCCTGTCCCTCTCCCCTGGCCAACAGGACCAGGGGTTCGGCCCAGGGCCGGTACGGGCCCCAGTCGATCCCGTCCTCCGCGGGCGCAGGCCGCCCGTGCCGAACCCGCAGGCACAGCAGGGACAACGCCAGTGCGCCCTGCTCAACCCCGGGCATGCCGGCGCCGCGCAGTAGGCCCGCCGCCGCCCGGTAGGCGGCCGCCACCTCGGTGGGCGCCCCGCCGGTCAGGTCCATCCGCAGGGCGCGGTACCAGGTGGTGAAGACAGCCACCAGCGGTGATTCATACTCCGCCGCCAGCCGGTCGGCCTCGGCGGCATGGTGATCGGCGGAGGCCACCTCCCCCAGTGCGGCGCCTGCCTGCATCCGGATGAGGTGGCCCAGAAGCGCAGAGGTGGGCAGGTCGTGCTGTCCGGCGAGCTCGAGGATTTCGGAACCGAGGCTCGCCCGCTCCGGGGCCAGCCCCGATCGGGAGAACGACTGAAGAAACGACCCGTTCAGGGCGAATGCCAGCAGCGCCGGGTCGTTCCGGCCGCGGGCCAGCTCCTCCGCCTCCTGAGCGGCCTCCCGTCCCCGGGTTCCGGGCAGTCCCCGGGATTCGACGGCGATCGTCGTCAGCAGCCGCGCCCGGAGGGTCCCGTGCGTTCCGGGGGGCAGCGCGGCGAGGGTTCTCTCGGTGAGGGCGAGGATGTGTGCCGCCTGGTCAGGATCATCGGACCTCGTCCACAGGGCCGGCACGTCGTAGGCGCCGATCACGCGCGCCGTCAGGTCCACATCCGCCAGCCCGTCGGCCGCGACCACCGCCGCCAGGCGCTGCCTGCGCGCGGTCTCGAGTCCGCCGCCCCCGGTGATGGCCAGCTGGCGCAGCAGCTCCACCGTCGAGCGGAGCCGCCCCTTGGCCCCGACGCCGGAATTCCGGCCGTAGCCGGACAGCGTCCGGTGCCACACCAGCTCCGGGGCCTCCGAAAGAGCCGGGTCCTGGTCGAGCCCGGGCGACTGGTGCAGGATGTCGTGCTCGAGTGCACGGAGCACCGAATGCGGGGACAAGCCCAGCTTGTCATTCAGCAGGGCGCGGGCCCGCCGCAGCACCTTCAGGGCTTCGTGCTGGCGGCCCGACCGGTAGAGGGCAAGCGCAAGGAGGCGCCATCCCTCCTCCCGCCAGGGGTGCTCCTCCACGAAAACCTCGAGGTCGGGCACTGCCTGGGCTGCCCGCCCTACCCGAAGCTGTTCCGCCGCGCGGGCCTCCACCGCCCCGAGGCGGAGTTCCCCGAGCCTCCCTCGTTCGGTGAAAGTCCACGGCTCGTCGGCAAACTCGGCGTAGGCCGGGCCGCGCCAGCGGGACAGGGCCTCCTCGAGGGCGGCCAGCGAGAGTGTGCCGGCACCGGCCCCCGGCCTGAGGGCGTCTTCGAACAGGAGGGAGTCCACCTCGCAGGAATTCAGCTGCAGGGCGTACCCGGAACCGGCCGACACTACGACCCGGGGTCTGCCCCGGGCGGGGCGCTCTGGTTCGAGCGCACGGCGCAGAGCGCCGATGTAGGTGTGGACCACTCCGGTGACGTTCGCCGGGGAGTCCTCCCAGAGGTCCCCGATGAGCGTCGCCAGCGCGACGGGGCGCCCCCGCGCCGCGGCGAGCCGGGCCAGCAGCGCACGCTGCCGCGGGCCGCCCAACGGGATCGGGTCACCGTCGGCATCCCAGGCCGCCGTCGTCCCCAGAACGCCGATCGTCACACCCATGCCCGGACCACCTTCCACACCGCCTTCATCAAGTGTGACTGACTCACCCGCCGGCGCCGGACGCCATTGAGAACCCGTTGAGTCGGTGGTGCGAGCCTTGGGCTGCATCCTGATCCCGACCCAAGGACTCCTCCATGACCCCCACGATCGAAAACTTCACCTACTCGAAGGTGACGGTGGCCGCCGGCGTCGAGTTGAATGTCGCCGTCGCCGGCTCGGGCAGCCCCGTCGTGCTGCTTCACGGCTTTCCCCAGACCCACCTGATGTGGCGGCACGTCGCCGCCGCTTTGGCCGAGGACCACACCGTGATCTGCCCGGACCTGCGGGGATACGGCGACAGCGGCAAGCCCGCCGAGACCGGCCCGGACGTATATTCCAAACGCACGATGGGTCGGGACGTCGTCGCCCTGGCCGCCGCGCTGGGCCACGGGAGGTTCGCCCTCGCCGGTCACGACCGGGGAGCCCTGGTCGGCTTCCGCACCGCCATGGACCACCCCGACGCCGTCACGCACTTCGCCAGCCTCGACGTCCTGCCGACCCTGGATATGTGGAACGTGCTGCACGGGCAGTCCGCCGCGGTCGGGTTCCACCTCTACCTGATGGCCCAGCCCCCGGGTCTGGCCGAGGAGATGATCTCCAACAGCGCCGACACGTTCTTCTCCTACTTCCTGGACGCGTGGACGAAGGACTCCAGTGCCATCCCGGCAGACGTCCGGTCGGCCTACCTCCGTGCCAGCGCCGACGCGGTGCCCTCCATCGTGGCCGACTACCGGGCCTCCGCCGGGATCGACGTCGTCCACGACCAGGCGGATCTGGACGTCGGGAACATGCTCCGGATGCCGGTGACCGTGATCCAGCAGGACTGGGGCTCCGCGCTGGGCTTCGACGCCGCCGCGCTGTGGAAGGCGTGGGCTCCGGACCTTGAGCATTTCAGCACCCAGGCCGGGCACTTCATGGCCGAGGAAACCCCGGCGCAGATCACGCAGGCCATCCGCGACCTGCTCCTCCGCTAGGTCGGGCACGGCCGCCGCTGCCGGTGGAGAGGATCCGCCAGCAGGTCCTGTAATCAGGATGTAACCCGTTGACCCGCCGAATCGGCGGGCCGGATAATGGACCCGCCGCGTTTCCCCGCGGACTCACACGGAGCCCCGACGCGGCCGGTCGGTGAATCATGCACACTCCCCTGATGCCCAGTCATGACGGCGCGGCGGCCGCCGTCCTCGCCCTCACCGCGGAAACGTCAGGGGAGGTGATCGACGAAGCCCACCCGGAGTACGACGACGCCCGGCGCGTCTGGAACGCCATGATCGACCGCCACCCCGCCGCGATCCTCCGGGTTTCGGGGGAAGACGACATCGCCGCCGCCATCCGGTGCTCCATCGAACACGGGATCCCGCTTGCCGTCCGCGGCGGAGGACACAGTGTGGCCGGTAACGGCACGGTGGACGGCGGGATCGTGCTCGACCTCAGCGCCCTGTCCGCGGTGGACGTCGACGCCGACCGGGAATTGGTGCGGATCGGCGGCGGTGCAACGCTGGCGCAGGTGGACGCGGCGACCGAACCCCACGGACTGGCGGTGCCGCTGGGAGTCGTGTCGGCGACGGGCGTGGGCGGACTCTCCCTGGGCGGGGGCATGGGATGGCTGACGCGGCCCTACGGGCTGAGCATCGACAACCTGGTCTCGGCGCGGGTCGTCACCGCGTCGGGGAAGGTGGTCGAGGCCGATGACCGGCAGAATCCGGAACTGTTCTGGGGCCTGCGGGGCGGAGGCGGCAACTTCGGCGTCGTCTCCTCGTTCACCTTCCGGGCCCACCGCATACCGCAGCCCCTCTACGCCGGCAACCTCGTCTACACCCCGCGGACGTGGGACACGGCCCTGGCCGCCTACGCCGCCTGGACGCAGACGCTGCCCGATGAGCTGAACAGCATCCTGACCTTCATCACCCCGCCGCCGCACTGGGAGATGGGAACCGATCCGCTGATGATCGTCGGGTTCGTCTGGGCCGGCAGGGACCAGAGCGTCGGGGAGGCGCTCATCGCCGACCTGCGTGCCGCGGCCCCTCCCGAGATGGAAGAGGTGGAGGCTGCCACCTGGACCGGATGGCAGTCCGCCGTCGACGAGCTTTTCCCCAAGGGCGTGCGCGCCTACTGGCGCAACTCCGCGCTGAAGCATCTCTCACCGGAAGTCCAGGAGATCCTCCTCCGCCGGGCCGCCGAACAGACCTGGCAGGGCACGGGGTTCGACATCCACCACATGGGCGGAGCGGTGGCCCGGGTGCCGGCCGGCGCCACCCCGTTCCCCGACCGCCAGTCGCCCTACTGGCTGAACATCTACGGATTCTGGACCGACGACGGCGACGACGAGCGGAACGTAGGGTTCGTGAAGTCGTTCTCCGGGGACATCGCCCCGCACGCCGCGCCCGGCCGGTACGTCAACTTCATGGGCGCTGAGGAACCGGCCGCGCCCGACCCGGGGACCCGCGCCCCCGACGACGCGGCGGTCTACCGCGGGGAGGTCTTCGACCGGCTCACCGCGCTCAAGACGGAGGTTGACCCGCGGAACGTCTTCCGGCTCAACCACAACGTCGCGCCCCGCTGACCCGGGGCAGGTGGTTCAACGGGGAACGACTGAACGCAGGGAGCCGTCCCCGCCGGGGCATGCCTTCCACCCGAAGCCGGACGCATGCGCCCCGGACGCCGTCAGGCCCGCGGTTCCGCCGTCGGAGCCGCAGCGAGCTGGGAGCCATGCCGCAGCAGGGTCTCGAGCGCGTCGGCGAGGTTGTCCACCTGCTCATCGCTGAGCGCGTCGGCGAACCACTTCTGCGCCGACCGCAGATGCGGCCCGAGGGCGCGCCGGTAGGCGGTGCGGCCCTCGTCCGTGAGGGCGATCAGGGAGGCTCGGCCGTCGGTGGCCTCGCTCGCCGCTTTTTCGACCAGCCCACGCTTCTCCAGCCGGCGGAGCTGGTGGGCGAGGCGGCTTGAGTCCCAGCCGATGGCGCGTGCGCACTCGGACGGCCGCGCAGTGCCCTTCGCAGCCATCGACAGATGGGCCAGCACCGTGAACTCGGCCTCCGAGAGCTTCGCGTCGTTCCACAGGTCACGGCCAACCTCGCGCCGAAGCAGCTCGGTGACCTCCTGAAGGTTCTCCCACGTCCTGAGCTGACGCTCGGTCATATTTGCTGACATATCAGGGAGTCTACCGGTCCAGGCTCCAGCCACTCCGTCACTTAAGCCGAGGGCATGCGGTACTTGCCAGGTTACTGACGCGTCAGTTACTGTTTAATGTTGCTGACACATCAGCATCTTTGACCCCGGCAGCCGTCACCGCCCGAGGCGGGCAGAGCAGGCGGGCATTCCCGAAAGGCTTCTCATGCCGTCCATCCTCCAACCCACCCTCCACGACCGAGCCACCCCGCCGCCGCCCAACCTCGAGAATCCCCGCCGGAGGGCAAGGGCTGTGCTGGCCCTGCTGGCGGCGGCCCAGTTCCTGGTGGTGCTCAACGCGAGCAGCGTCAATCTGGCGCTCCCCAGCCTGATCGGCGATCTCGATGCCTCCGCATCGCTGTCCGTGTGGGTCGTGTCGGCCTACCTGCTGACCTTCGGCGCACTGCTACTGTTCGGCGGACGGCTGGGTGATGTCATCGGCCGGCGCCGGATGTTCTCGATCTCGGTGGGACTTTTCGGTGCGGCGGCCCTGGCCGGCGGGCTTGCCCCGACTCTTGAGACCCTCATCGCCGCCCGTGCCGTACAGGGCGCCGCCGCCGCCGGCCTTGCTCCAACTGCGCTGTCGCTGCTGACGACCCTCTTCACCGACCCCACGGCCCGACGGCGCGCCATCGGCGTCTGGGGAGCCGTCGCCAGTTCCGGCGGAGCGGCGGGCGTCCTGGTCGGCGGAGGCTTCACGGCGGCCTGGGGTTGGCGCGCGGTGCTGCTGGTGAACGTTCCCCTCATCGTGCTGATGCTGGTGGCCATTCCCCTGCTGATTCCCGCCATTCCGCGGGGAGGGGCCCAGCGCCTGGACGTTTCCGGTGCCGTGCTGTCCTTCCTCGGAATCTCCGCACTGATCGGCGGCCTAACCCTCGGCAATGAGCAGGGCTGGCTCTCCCCGATCACTCTGGGGCTGTTGGGCGGCGGAGCCGTCCTGCTCACCGCCTTCGGCCTCACGGAACGGGGAAAACCGGCTCCGTTGATACCCGCGCACCTGCTCAGGCGCTGGCCCTCGACCGGCGGGAACATCGGCATGGTCCTCGTCGCCGTCGCCCTGTACCCGACGATGCTGCTGCTCTCACTCATTCTCCAGGGACCCCTCGGTTTCTCGCCGATCGGCGCCGGGCTGATGATGCTGCCCATGTCCCTGGCCACCATCGGGGCCGCGCTGTTCACCCCGCGGCTTGTCGCCGTGCGGGGCCCGCTGGCCTCCCTGTTCATCGGGCTTGCGCTGCTCGGCCTGGCCAGCGGGGTCCTGGCGCTGGCGAGCGCTCTCGGTGCGCCGCCCGCCGTTTTCGTCCCGGCGACCGTGGCCTTCGGTGCAGCGGTCGGCATTGCGGTCACCTCGGCGACCACTCAGGCCCTTGCCGGTGCCAGCCCCCGAGAGGCCGGCGCGGTCAGCGGCCTGATCCAGACCGCCCAGCAACTGGGCGGCGCGGTGGGGCTCACCGTCATCGGCGCCATCGCCGCAGCGGTGACCGGATCCCTTCGCGGAAGCGGACCCGGCGCCGTCGACACCGGGTACGGTGCCGCGCTCGGGGCGGCCGCCGTCATCGTTCTCGGCGGGCTGCTGGCACTGGCCGTTCGGCAGCGGCGTTTCGCGCAGGCATCCACCGACCCGGCCCGCGCATGAGTTCCGCACCGCTCCGCGGCATGGCCGGCGGCATTACCCGCTCGTCGCTGCCCTCCTCCCTCCGGGAGGGCCTGGTCCTTCCCTCCGACCCGGGGTACGGGCAGCTGCGGCACACCTACTCCTACAGGGGATCACCGGCGGCCGTGCTGCACCCGCGCACGGCCGGGGCCGTCGTTGACGCGCTGTCCTATGCGGCGGCGTCGGCCCTCCCCCTGAGCGTGCGCAGTGGTGGCCACGGCATCAGCAGCGCCTCCACCAACGACGGCGGGATCGTCCTGGACCTCTCGGCGATGAACGCGGTCGAGGTCCTCGATCCAGGCACAGGGCGGGTGCGCATCGGCGCCGGCGCCCGGTGGGGAGACGCCGCGCGGGCCCTCTCCCCGGCCGGCCTGGCGGTCAGCTCGGGCGACTCCGGCGACGTCGGGGTGGGCGGGCTCGCCACGGCCGGCGGAATCGGCCTGATGGGACGCAAGCACGGGCTGACCATAGATTCGATGGCGGCGGCCACCATCGTGACCGCCGACGGCGCCGTACGGACGGCGAGCGCGGCCGAGAACCCGGACCTCTTCTGGGCGGTCCGCGGGGCGGGAGCGAATTTCGGCATTGTGACGGAGTTCGAGTTCACAGCAGCCAAGGTCCCCGGCGTCATCTCCACCACCGTCCAGTACGACACCTCGGACACCACCGGGTTCCTGCAGCGGTGGGGCGACGCGGTCGAGGCGGCACCCCGGGAGATGACGGCGTTTCTTTACCTGTTCGCCGGGTCCACCGCCGGCATGGCAAGCATCGTTTACGCGGGGCTGGACGCGGACGCCGCCCGGCGGGCGCTCGCACCGTTCCTCGCGCTGGCCCCGCTCCTCGGCGGGCAATCCCAGGCCATGCCCTACGCCGAACTGGTCGCCTCCCCCCACGCCGCGCACACCGGTGCGGTGTCGCTGCAGACGCGAAGCGGGCTCGCGGTCCACCTCGACGCCCCGATCGCCGTCCGGCTCGCCGGGATGGTGGCCAGTGGAACCGCGGCCACGCTGCAGATCCGCGCGGTCGGCGGGAGGATCAACGACGTCGACGCCGGCGCCACCGCCTATGCGCACCGGCATCAGAACTTCTCCATTTTCGTCGGTGCCGACCCTGCCCACCGAGGAGAACTCTGGCGGGAGTGGGATGGGCTCCATCCCCACCTCGATGGGCTGTACCTCAGCTTCGAGATGGACAAGGATCCGCGCCGGCTCGCCGACGCCTTTCCCACCGCGACCCTGGCCCGGCTCCGAGACCTGAAGGCCGTCTACGACCCGGCGGGGCTCTTCAACACCAACTTTCCGTTGAGGGCATGACCCTCCAAGAGCTTCCCGCACTGCCCAAGGACAAACGATGAACACGCTCACCCTGCCCGCCTGGGCCCACCCGCACACCGACCTCACCGGCAGGACCGCGCTTGTCGTGGGAGGTGCAGGCGGTGTCGGTGAAGGCGTTGTCCGGGCCCTCCTCGACGCCGGCGCGCGGGTCGTGGCCGCGGGCCGGAGCAGCACCCGTCTCGATGAGCTTGCCTCCCGGCTGCGCTCCCCGCGGCTGCACACCACGGTGCTTGATGCCCTGGCTGAGGACCTGGACCAGGCGGTGTCGGCCCTTGCGGCCGAACACGGCGGGTTCGACGCCGTCGTCGTGAGCGTCGCGTCGTGGGGGGATCAGGGCCGCAAGCCCCTGCTGGCCCTGACCGACGCCGAATGGGACGCCCTCGTCGCGGCGAACCAGACCAGCGTGTTCCGCCTGTACCGCGCCCTGGTGCCACACCTCGGAGTGGACGGCGTGCTGGTGCAGCTCAACGGGCTGAGCGCCGACCTTCCCTTCCCCTGGGCCGGCGGCGTCGCACTGACCGCCGCGGCGACGAAGTCCCTCACCCGCACCCTCGCAGCCGAGCTCGCCGGGCGTGGACCGCGCATCTACGAGGTGATTCTCGGCGTCGTCCGCACCCGGGCGCGGCAGTTCGCCGGCGTCGACGACCCGCGCGGGATCGAGGGCGCCGAGGTCGGAATCCACCTGGCCGAACTCGTCGCCGGCTCAAGCCCCCTGACCGGCGCGGCGCTTCACTACTTCGTCGACAAGGCCGCGGGCCCCTCGGGAAGCGCGCCGGAGCGTCCCTGAGCCAGACGCACTATTCGGACCCGAGGCGCCCCGGACCGCCCGGTTCGCTCGAGCCCCCTCGGTGTCCGAAGGGTAATGTTGCGGTGATCTCGACGGGCCCTTGAGGTCCGGCCGGAATAATGTGCGTCAGTCACTGGTTCCAACAGCATGAAAGAAAACGGGGTCGACCACATATATTCGAATGAGTGGTCGGCCACCTTGCGGGATGCAGACCCAGACCCGCAGCTTCTTCCGCAGCCCGTGAACGAACTCCAGACCGAAGGACCCATCATGAAAGCGCATCTCCTCAACAGCTATGGCCCCGACTCCATCGTCCTCGGTGAGGCCGATGAGCCCACCGCAGCCGCCGGGCAGGTAAAGGTGGCCGTCGAAGCGATCGGCATCAACCCGCTGGACTGGAAGTTCAGCAACGGCTACCTCGCCGAGATGTTCCCGCTGCCGCTGCCGGCGGTTCTGGGGACGGACATCGCCGGCACGGTGCTCGAGGTCGGCGACGGCGTCGAGGGATTCACTGTCGGGAACCGGGTTGTCGGTTTTGCCGACAGCGGAGCCTTCGCGGAGAAGGCCGTCACCGGCGCCGCCCGGCTCGCGGTGATCCCGGACGGCCTGACGGCCGAGCAGGCCGTCACCCTGGCCACCTCCGGTGAAACCTCACAGCGTGGCCTGTCCCTGCTGGCGCCGGCGCCAGCCTCCACCGTCGTCGTCAACGGTGCGGCCGGTGCCGTGGGAAGCGCCGTCGTGCAGATCCTCGTCGCCGACGGCCACAAGGTCATCGGCACCGCCAGCCCCGACAACCACGATTACCTCCGCTCCCTCGGTGCAACCCCCGTGACCTACAGCGAGACCATGGTCGACGAGATCACGGCCGCGGCGCCCCAGGGAGTGGACGCCGCCTTCGACACCGCTGGCCAGGAATTCATTGCCCGCGTCGCCGGGCTCGTGCCGGCATCCCGGATCGTCACCATCGTCGACTTTGCCGCCGGGGCCCAGGGCGCGATCGTCGCCGCAGGCGATCCCACCGCTCTCACCGCCGAAACCCTCCCACCGGTGCTCGACCTCGCCGCCCGGGGCGCCTTCCGGACCGAGATCGCCCGGAAGTTCCCCTTCGAGCAGGTTCCCGAGGCCCTCGCGCTCAGCCAGGGCGGACACCTCCGCGGCAAGATCGTCGTCTCCGGAGCCAACCTGGCCTGAGCGCTCCATCCCTCCTCCACCTACAGCTTCCTAAGGAAAAAACCATGACAACCGCCCCAACCGCCCCCGCCCGCCCGCCGTACGATCCCGAGCTGGCCGAGCTGCTCGACAACAGCCCGTTGCCCTCAACGGTCACCGCCGACATGATCGATTTCCTTCGGGCCAATCCGTTCGGCCCCACCCTTGAGGACCTCCTCGCCACCCGCCCCATCTCACACCGCGAGTACACCATCGCCCGCCCGGGCAGCGAGATCATCGCCTCGGTCTTCACCCCCGCCGATAAGGACGCCTCAGCTCCGGCCATCTACTTCCTGCACGGCGGCGGAATGATCATCGGCAACCGCTTCACCGGCATCGGGCACGTCCTGGACTGGGCCGTCGAGCACCGGGCCGTCGTCGTCTCGCTCGAATACCGCCTCGCACCCGAGAGCCCTGCACCGGGCCCGGTGGAGGACGCCTACGCAGGGCTCCTCTGGCTGGTTGACAACGCCGGGGAGCTCGGAGTCGACAGCGAGCGCATCCTGATTGCCGGAACCTCCGCCGGCGCCGGCCTCTCGGCCGGCGTCACGCTGCTGGCCCGCGACCGGAAGGGCCCGGCCCTGATCGCCCAGATGCTGCTGAGCCCCATGCTCGACGACCGCGACGCCACCGCGTCAAGCCACCAGTACACGCAGACCGGCTCGTGGAGCCGCGAAAGCAACGCCACCGGCTGGGACTCCCTGCTCGGGGACCGCCGCGGGACCGACGCCGTCGACATCTACAGCGCACCGGCCCGGGCGACCGACCTGACGGGCCTGCCGCCGGCGTTCATCGATGTCGGGTCGGCCGAGGTCTTCCGCGATGAGGACGTCGCCTACGCGTCCCGCCTGTGGGCGGCCGGAGTGCAGGCCGAGCTGCACGTCTGGGCCGGCGGCTTCCACATCTTCGACGGAGCGGCGCCGGACGCGCTGCTGTCCGTCGCCGCCGTCGCCGCGCGGGACTCCTGGATGGGCCGCACCCTCGGGCGGCTCCCGGCGGCCGCCGCCTGAGGACTCCTTATCCGTCGCCGGCGGGTGGCCGATAAAACCTGCGACTGGCATCAGAGCCGGCATCGACCGGTGGAGGAGAGGGCTGATCATCACTGCGGGCGCTGGTTCTCGAACCAGCACCCGCAGTGTCGTTCGCAGCAACCGACGGCGCGGTGATCAGGCCATATCTCCCGTGACGAGTCGGGCTGCCATCGGCAGGCCATGTGCTCCTGACCGTGCGTAGGCGTCGAGCTCGGCGACATCCTGACCGAGCGTCGTCATGGCTTCGGTGAAGATGTCCATGTCGATGACCTGCAGCGTCCTCAGGTGCTCGGCGTTATCGGTGGTGACGGCCCCGGCGAGCGCTTCCAGGGCGAAGCTCCGCGCGGTCCCGGCGAGCAGCAGGCTCATCAGCGCACCGAGGTCCAGGTTGAGGCTGCGGGCCAGGACCAGGATGTCCTGTACGTTGCGCTGGTTCATCATGAGCAAAGCATTGTTGATGAGCTTCCCGGTCTGGCCGGTGCCGGTGGGCCCCATGTGGGCAATGGTCGCCGAGAACGACTCGAGCACGGGCCGGACCTTGTCCAGTGCCTGCTCCGGTCCTCCCACAATCGTGGTGAGGCGCTTGGCTTCGGCTCCTGGCCGGCCGCCGCTGACGGGGGCATCAAGGACGACGACCCCGGCGCGTGCGGCACGGTGGGACAGGGAGGAAGCGTAGCCCGGCAGACCTGTTCCGTGGTTGATGAGGATCGTCCCGGGTTTCAGGCTGGCCAGGAGCCCACCCGTGGTAAGGACGTCCTCGATGTCGGAGTCCTCGCGCAGGCACAGTCCCACGATGTCGCTGACTGCCCCGACGTCCGCGAGGGTTGCGTGTCGGATGTACGGCAGCCCCTCAAGGGCGGCTAGGGAGGTCTCCCGGCGCACCCAGATGTTCAGCTCGAAACCCGCTTCAATAATTGCGCGGGCCATTGGTGCGCCCTGGTCGCCGAGCCCTATCCATCCGACGCGGAGGGCGACGGCATTCGAGGTTGGGTTGGCAGTGACGGTCGTCATGATGGTGTCCTTCGTCGTCGGGGGATCAGGCAGAGTGCCGGGCGAGGAGCTCCAGGGAGAGGTCCCAGAGCCGGTCGGCGTTCGCGGCGTCGAGGGCGTAGGCCGCGACACCGGTGTAGTCGGGGCCGCGGTGGTGAACGACGGGCGCTTCGTTGACGTCCTCAAAGTAACGTCCGCCGATGCCCTCAAGGTCCGGTGAGGTCGCCACGTACAGGGTGCTGGCGGCTCCCTGCTGAGGTGTCTTCTGGCGCTCGACCGGTGTACGCAGGCCGCCCGTGTGGCGCTGCAGGTTGGTGGCGATGGCGCCCGGCATGACGGCGTTGGAGGTGATGCCGTCCTTCGCCCATTGACGGGTCACCGCCACGGCGAACAGGGCGGAGGCGGTCTTTGACTGGCCGTACGCGAGGAACGAGTCATAGGGGATGAAGTTGAAGTGCGGGTCGTCGAAGAGGACCGGGGCGAACAGGTGGCCGCTGGAGCTCAGCGATACGATGCGGGCGTTGCCCGCTGCGGCCAGTGCCGGGTGGAGTGCCTGGGCGAGGGCAAAGTGGCCGAGGTGGTTGGTGGCGAACTGCATCTCCCACCCCTCGGCGGTGCGCTCCAGTTCGGGCAGTGCCATGATGCCCGCGTTGTTGACGAGCACATGCAGGGGCCCGGTCCACCCGTCAGCGAATTCAGTGATCGAGGTGAGGTCGGCGAGGTCGAGACGGCCTAGGAAGATGTTCGGGTTGCCCGTCGAGGCACGCAGTTCCTCGGCGACCGGGGCAGCCGCCTCCAGGTTCCGGACGGCGAGGGTCACCTCGGCACCGATCTTGGCGAACGCGCGGGCTGTTTCAATGCCGATGCCGGAGGCGCCGCCGGTGATGACGACACGCCTGCCGGTGAAGTCGATGCCTTCGGTGACATCCGAGGTGGTCGAGGAGAAACCGAACGGGGTGGTGATGCGGGTCATGATGGAGGACTTCTTTCGTCGAGAGAGGTGGTTCATCGTGCGGAGGGTCCGCTGTCCTGCCGGTCCCAGCCGGAATGCGCTGGTGGGCGGCGTGACGGGCTCCGGATATGAGTGTGCTCTTACGCGAAAGCGGTAGGTAGAACCCTGTCTTTCATAGGAATGGCAGGGCCACCTTCGGCGCTGACCCTCCTCAGGACAGCAGGTCGACTCCTACCGGCCCGAGTTTGCTGCTACAGGGCGGCGAGCCGTTCCAGGGCTGCGGCGGAGGGGCTGCCGGGCGCGGCGTGGTGGACGACGAGCAGGTGACCGTCGGTTCCGGTGACGGCGAGCTTTTCGTGGAACAGTTCAAGGTCGCCGACGACCGGGTGGTGGAGAATGCGGTGCCCGGCGACTTTCGGGCGCACGTCGTGCCGGTTCCAAAGCTGCAGGAAATACGCGCTCCGTTCGGAGAGATCAGTGACCAGGCGCACGAGGCGGGGATCGTTCGTCCGTTCTCCGACCGATGCGCGCAGCCCTGCCACAGCTTCACCCATCACCTGGTCGTAGTCCTCATAGAGGTCACGTTCGGCGGAATCGAGGAACGCCTCCCGCAGGACGTTTTTGCCGGGTGCGTTACGGGGTGAGAGCGCGATCGCGAACGGATTGGCGGCCAGCACGGTCATGAACCGGTCCTGCACGAAGGCCGGCACGTTGATCGTCCCGAGAAGATGCGTGAGCCCCGGCGCAACGGTGCCCGAAGCCGCCATGTCTTCTGTGGTCAGGATGGAGCCGGAGGGTGGCTGGGCCAACCGGTGAAGGTGCAGGGTGGAGGGTGGGTCGAGCATCAGCGCCCGCGCCAGTGCATCGAGGATCTGAGGGGACGGATGGTGGTCCTTGCCCTGCTCGAGGCGCACGTAATAGTCAACGCTGATCCCTGCCAGCTGCGCTACTTCTTCACGCCGCAGCCCGGTGACACGACGTCGGCCATAGGTGTGGAGATCGACGTCCTGGGGACGTACGAGCTTCCTCCTCGCCTTGAGGTAGTCGCTGAAGGCCGGGTTCTTCTGCACGAACCCAATCTAGACCTGCGTTGGGGCCCATCGCTGCGCTTCGGGCGGGTCGGGCAGGCGTGACCCTGGGCGCCGCGTACCGCCGATTGGCTCTTGTCCACTCTGCGCCAAAGGCCGACACTTGGCTACGGGGGCCGTCCAGCCCTGCCGGCCGACGGCGGCGGGAGTGAATAAGGCGGGTCCAGCGATTCATTATCAGGGAGGTAGCGGTGTCGAATTTTGGGAAGAAGCGGCAGATCACCGACCGGGAACCGGTGCCGGCAGCCGATATTGCCGAGGCGCTCACGGCCGGGAGCTTCCTCTACGATGACGGAGCCACTCAGACGTTCGATGAAACCGGCACGACAGTCTACGTCGAGCACGGCCGCCCGACCCAGGGCGAGTGGTACGTCGATGACAAGGGACGATTCTGCTCCTTTTGGCCGCCGAGCTACCGCGCCTGCTACGAGCTCCGGTACCTGGTCGAGGACGGGGAGGTCATCGGCCTCGAATTCACCGAGCTCAACCGTGGATCGACGTTCACCGGACGCTACTCGCAGCCGGGCTTGTCCTGACCACCGGCTGTCGTCACGCAGCTCCCTGGTCCGCCGGTAGGCGGCCCGCTCCCGCCGGGCTGGCGGCTCTTTTGCAATGGCTGGCCGAGGTCTAGGCTTGAGTTGCGCCTTGAGAGGCGTTTCAGGAATGGCTTTGCTGGGAAGTCCGGACCGACCACGTAAAACTGCATCAGATGCACCAGACATGAACGGATCCCGGTCACGGACGCCGGGTCCACTCAAATTTAGGTGCATCCGCTTCGGGCAAAAGCGGACGGACCCGCCGGACATCCAGCCGCAGCGTTGATCACGCGACCCTCCCCATCACCACCCCGGCGTAGGCGGAAGTAGAAAACCATCATGAAAAAGTCTCTCAGCTGGCGGCTGTTGGTCCTTGTTGCCGGGATGCTGCTTGGCCTGCTTGCGGGCCTGGGGCTGTCGGCTCCCGCAGTTGCTGCCCCCGTTCAGACTGTGGCCGCTACGGATTATTCCAAAGACAAGGACAAGGACAACGAGCTCACGTTGAAGGTCGACCGCGACGGCAAATTGAAGGTCATCGGCAAGGGTTACGAGGCCAACAGAGTCAAGGTGATAATCGTTCAGACGAATCACAAGGACAGGGAAAAGGAAATCTACAACGAAAGGGTGTGGACCGACAAAGGCCGTTTCGAGGTCGAGAGCAAGAAGGCCAAGTGCGGCAATGAATACCGGGCTTACAGCTACAGCAAGAAAGACGGCTTGGACAGGAGCAAAATCCTTCGGATCGACTGCCGCAAGGGCGGCGGCCATTAGAAGTAGTTCACACCACGGTCAGGCCTCCTGAATGGCCTGCCGGGCATTCCTTCGCCTACAGAGCGGACAGGATGCATCACCTCACCACCGTGGTCCCGGTGGAGGGTCCTCAAACCTCCCGCCGGGACCACGCCATTTCCAGGGCGGGCCCCGCCGGAGTGTCAGAAGTCCGTAACCCGGGCGGCCTCGACCGTGACGTGGCCGCCCCGCCTTGCTAGCCTGTGGCGCATGCCCATCAAACTCGAGAATGTCGGCATCGCGGTCCGCGACCTCGAAGAAGCTATCACCTTCTTCACCGACCTCGGGCTCACCGTCCTCGGCCGCGACACGGTCAGCGGAGAATGGGCCGACACCGCCGTCGGCCTCGACGGCAACCACGCCAGGATCGCCATGCTGCAGACGCCGGACGGCAACGGCCGCCTCGAACTCTTCGAATACCTCCACCCCGAGGCCATCGAGACGGAGCCCACCCTGCCCAACGAGATCGGCATGCACCGCGTCGCCTTCTCGGTCGACGACATCGACGCGGCCCTCGGGATCGCCGCCAGGCACGGATTCCATCCGCTGCGCGGCGTGGCCACCTACGGGGATATCTACAAGCTCGCCTACGTCCGCGGCCCCAGCGGCATCCTGGTGATGCTCGCCCAGGAACTGCACAAGAGCTGATCTGTCGCTACCTCGGCGTTGATGAAAGGGATTGAGTGGCGCGTGCCGCTCCTGCCGCAGCCGAGTTGCCCAGATCGCCTCCGGGCAGTTTCTGCTGGGCGGTCAGGGCTGCTGTCCAGGCGTCCGTGGTGTCGACTGCGGCCCAATTGGAGTTCAGCAGTGCGAGCAGGGTCATGTGCACGGTCCTGGCGTCAGCGAAACCGGCGTCGTTGGCGATGTTGATCGCACCTGTGGCATCGGAGAGGACCTCGGTGCTGAAACCGAGGGCTTCGGCTTCGACGGCCGAGCCGAGGATGCAGTTGTTGGTCATGTAGCCCACGAGGGTGACGGTGTCGACCCCGTTCTCCTGCAGCCATGCGGTGAGGTCGGTGCCGGCGTACACGGAGCCGTACTGCTTCTCGACGCTCTTCCACGCGTCGGTGCGCCGGCTCTGCACCTCGGGGTGCAGCTCGAACTCCGGGGTCCCCGGGGCGAAGACGGGAGCTCCCTCGCCGGCGGTGTGCTGCACGACGGCGATGGGGATGCCTGCCGCGGTGGCCGCATCAATAGCTGCGGTGATGCGCGGCAGGGACTGCTCGTGCGGCGGGTACTGGACCTCGAGCAGACCGCTGAAGTACTGCTGCTGGACATCGACGAGGACGAGGGCGCGGCGGGGTGTGCTCATGGTGAGGGATTCTCCTGGGTGCGGGAGGGCGGTGATCGCCGGTCGGCAGTGATTCCATCCTGCACCGTGCGGCGGCGGGACAACAGTGGCACGCATGCCTATGTACGACGGAATCAGGCCACGGGAAATTTCATGCGGATTGCGGTGTACGCCTTCGACGGGGTGACGATGTTCCACCTCGCCGTGCCACAGATGGTCTTCGATGAGGTCACGCGGCAGGGACTGGCGGAGTGGACGACCACCCTGTTTTCGGACCTCCCTGGCGCGGTCCGGACAGCCGAGGGCTATCAGCTCGCCGGAATTGACGGCCCCGACGCCGCGGTGGGCGCGGATGTTGTGGTGGTGCCATCATGGTTCGACGACGGGCGCGTCCCGAGCGACACCCTGCGGACCGTACTGCAGGATGCGCACCAGCAGGACGTCGCAATCCTGGGCCTGTGCCTTGGTGCGATTGCCGTGGCGGACGCAGGCCTGCTCGCCGGCCGTCAGGCCGTCACGCACTGGCAGGCCTTCACCGCCCTGACCGAGCGGCACCCTGACGTCCTCCTCGACCGCTCCGTGCTGTATATCGACCACGGGGACGTTCTGACTTCGGCGGGAACCGCATCGGGCCTGGACGCATGCCTTCACCTGGTGCGGACCCGTCTGGGGGCCGACGCCGCAAACAAGGTAGCGCGCAGCCTCGTCGTCGCACCGCACCGCGAGGGCGGACAGGCACAGTACATCGAGCATCCAATACCCCAGCGATCCACCGCCGACCCGGTTGCGCGTTTGCTCGAGTGGGCGCTGGGCAATCTCCGCGAGCCGCTCACCATCGATCAGCTTTCACAGCGGGCGCACATGAGCCGGCGCACTTTTGTCCGCGCCTTCCGGGCAGCGACCGGCACAACACCGTCGGCCTGGGTGCGGTCCCGCCGGCTCGATACTGCCCGCCGCCTATTGGAAACCACCGACCTGTCGATCGATCAGATCGCCGCGGACTGCGGGTTCGGCAACGCGGTCACACTCCGCCAGAACTTCGCGGCCGCGTTCTCGACCACCCCGACGGACTATCGACGCCGCTTCGACACCCGCCCCTCCACACCAACCCTGCCCTGACGCCGGGCGGAGACAACCATGGCCCCTCCCTGCTGGGGTGCGCCGGAACGGGCAACAGGTGAAGCTGCAAGTGGTCCTTCCGGATTAGCCCTCGTGGGGGATCCACCCGGAGTGCGGCTCTCGCTACACTACGCAGGGACGATCCGGAGGGTGCTGCTGTCGACATGCCGAACATTGTGAACCGATTCCTGCCTGCAACGGGTTCCGAGGAGAGTCGGTGGGAGCGGCCCGGTCCCACCCCCGACCAGCAGCGCAGGGATGTCATCGGCGTCCTCATTGTCATCCTTGTGAGCGCCGTCGCACTCGAGCTAAGCCGCGGCGCGGGAGCGATGGCCGAGGAACGCAGTCCGATCTGGCTGCAGCACGCGGTCCTTGCCGTGATGATCCTTCCGCTCATGCTGCGGCGTCGGTTTCCGGTCGCCGTGATGCTCGCAATGTCGGCCCTCTTCATCGCCCTGGGGCTGTGGATTCCCGCTCTTTCGCTTCAGCTCTCATTCCAGGTGGCGTACTTCGCCTCGCTCTACTCGGCGGTGGCCTGGGCGAAGGACCGCCGGGTGCTGTGGCTTGGGACCACCGTGGTGGTGGTGGCGATGGCGCTGTGGCTGATTCTCGCACTGACCGTGTCATCGACGTTCGACGGGCTGATCGAGAGCATTCAGGAGGGCGACGAAACGTCGAGGGGCATCCTTGATCCACTCACCTCAATAGCGCTCTACAACTCGATCGTGAATATCGCATACTTCGGAGGTGCCATCCTCGTCGGTCTGTCCTCCTGGCGGAACGCCCTGCAGCGGGCGCAGCTGGCGGAACAGGCCGAAAGGATCACCCGCCAGTCCGCGGAGCTGGCCCGGCGGGCGGTCATCGAGGAACGCCTGCGGATTGCGCGGGAACTGCATGACGTGGTCGCGCACCATGTGTCGGTCATCGGGGTCCAGGCCGGAGCTGCCCGCCGCGTCCTGGAGCGGAAGCCCGAGGTTGCCGCCGAAGCCCTCCGCACGATCGAGCAGGTCAGCCGCGAGGCGGTGACGGATATGCGGGGCCTGTTGGGAGTGCTCCGCTCGGGAGCCCTCGACGAAGACCCCAAAGAGAATGAAGGACGCCATCCCGAGCCGGGCCTTGCCGACCTTGATGCACTGGCCCAGAGCCAGCGTGCCTTCGGCCTGGAGGTTGATTTCGCCCGGGTCGAGGATGTTCCGGGGGCCCTTGAGGAGGTGTCGGCGCCGCTCGCCCTGTCGGTGTACCGAACCGCCCAGGAGTCCCTGACCAACATCCGGCGCCACTCGACCGCGTCGGCCGCCGTGCTCACCCTGCGCGCCGGACGATCGGGCGGGCAGCGCTGGGTCGAACTTGAGACGGTGGACAACGGCAGGCCGCGCCAGCGCGCGGAGTCCGGCTCCGGGTATGGGCTGCAGGGAGTCCGCGAACGCGTGGCACTGCACCGCGGCACTGCGGAAATAGGACCCCGGTCCAACGGCGGGTGGCGGGTCCGTGCCCGTTTCCTGCTTCACTGAATCTGCAGAGCGCAGCCGCCCCGCCGACGACCTCCACCCCATCGGGAAAGACCGAAATGGACACAATTCGAGTACTGCTTGCCGACGACCAACGCCTGGTCCGCGCAGGTTTCGCCACCATGCTCTCCGTTGAGGACGATATTGAGGTGGTGGGCCAGGTGACCAACGGGCAGGAGGCGGTGGACTTCGCGGCCTCCCAGGACGTTGACGTCGTCCTCATGGATGTGCAGATGCCGGTGATGGACGGCATCCGGGCAACCGAACTGGTCACGGCGGAGGGGCGGGGGAAGGTCATCATCCTCACCACCTTCGAACGCGACGATTACCTATTCGATGCCATCCGGGGTGGCGCGAGCGGCTTCCTCCTGAAGAACGCCGACCCCGAGGATCTCGTGGCAGCGGTGAGGGCGGTTGCGGGCGGATACGCACTGCTCGCACCCGAGGTCACGGTGCGGGTGATTCAACAGTTCGCCAGCCAGCTCGGCGGCCGGAACTCTCCACCGGCGCAACGGCAGCCCAGTCCGGAACAGCAGCAGAAACAGGCCTTGCTCGCTCCCCTGACCCAGCGCGAGAAGGAAGTCCTGACGTGCATGGCGGCGGGCCTGAGCAACGCGGAACTGGCCACGAAGCTGTCCCTTGCCGAGGCGACAGTGAAATCCCACGTCTCTTCCCTGCTGGCAAAGATCCAGGTGCGCGACCGCGTCCAGGCAGTGGTCTTCGCCTACGAGAGCGGGTTCATCCGTCCGGGTGAATGAAAGTTCCACCTTTCGGCTCATCCCTCCCGGGGCCGGTCTCTATAGATTGAGTGAAGGACGCGATCCCACGGCCCAACGGAGGAATCCCATGCTGCAGGTGCAGAACCTGACCCGACGCTTCGGCGAGCACACCGCCGTCGACGACGTCACCTTCTCAGTCCCGTCAGGGAAAATGACCGGGTTCGTCGGCGCGAACGGCGCAGGAAAGACAACGACCATGCGCATGATCATGGGGGTGCTGACGGCGCACGCCGGGGCGGTGCTGCTCGACGGCCGCCCCGTCACCGCCGACGACCGGGCGAGGTTCGGGTACATGCCCGAGGAGCGCGGCCTCTACCCCAAGCAGCCCATCATCGATCAGCTCATCTACCTCGGACAACTGCACCGGATGAGCCAGGGGGATGCACGATCCCGCGCCCAGGAACTGCTCGAACGTTTCCAGCTCGGTGACCGCCGGAAGGACAAGCTGGAGTCGCTGTCACTGGGCAACCAGCAGCGGGTCCAGATCGCGGCCTCACTCCTGCACCGGCCGTCGGTGCTGATCCTGGATGAACCATTCTCCGGACTCGATCCCGTCGCCGTTGACTCAATGGTGGAGCTTCTCCGTGAGCACACCGCCCAGGGGGTGCCGGTCCTGTTCTCCAGCCACCAGCTCGACCTCGTGGACCGCCTGTGCGACAACCTCGTGATCCTGCAGCGGGGCCGGCTGGTGACATCCGGCAGCGGTGATGAGCTCCGTGCCGCCGCCCCACGCCGCCACCGGCTCACGGTGTCACCCGACGCCGGGTGGGTGCGGGAGGAGGCAGGGGTGAGGGTCATCGACGTCGCGGGCCAGGACGCCGTGGTGGAACTGGACAACGACGACGACGCGCAGCGGCTCCTTACTGCAGCCATGGCACGCGGCCGCGTGCACGAATTTAGCCGGATCCGGCCAAGTCTCAGCGAAATCTACCGGGGGGTATCCCAGTGAGCACTCTAACGAAACTCCAGCACACCGGGCACCAGCCCGAAGGTGCTCCGCCCTCCGTCCCGCGCAACACCCAGCCGGCCTGGCTGATCGTCACGCTGCGCGAGGTAATGGTGAAGACGAAGGACCGAGGTTTCGCGATCTCTACCCTGGTGACCCTGGTCCTGATCGTCGCGGGCGTGGTGTTCAACGCCTACATGGACAACCGCGGCGACGACTTCGCCGTCGCCGTCACCTCGGACGCAGGCCGCTCCGTGGTGGCGCTCGCGGACGAGGAAGGCAGGGCCGACGACGGCAACGCCACCTTCGAGGCGGTGGTTGCCGGGTCTGACGACGCCGCCCTGGACCAGGTGCGCAGCGGGGACGTCGACGCGGCGCTCCTGCAGAACGAGGATGGTCTGTGGACGCTGACCGGCAAGGAGGAGGTCTCCCCCGGACTCAGCGGCGGGCTGGGTGCCGCGCTGGAGAGCTTCGTCCTGAGCACCAACGCCGCTGCCACTGGAATCTCCCCCCAGGAACTGCTCGCCGGGTCGGAGCTCGAACAATCGCTGCTTGAGGGCAGCACCGAGAACCAGGCCGTCGCCTCCGTCGCGGGGTTCGCTTTCGGCTTCCTGTTCTACATGGCGGCAATTATCTTCGGCCTGCAGATCGCGAACTCGGTCGTTGAGGAGAAGCAGAATCGGGTGGTCGAAATCCTCGCCACCGCCATTCCCATCCGGCAGCTGCTGTACGGGAAGGTCCTGGGCAACACCATCCTCGCCATGGTGCAGCTGGCGCTGTACGGCGGAGCGGCGCTGCTCGCGCTCAACCTTACGGGCACGTCCGACCTCGTGGGCGGCATCATCCCGGCCTCCGGCTGGTTCCTCGTGTTCTTCCTCTTCGGATTCCTGATCCTCGCGGCGATGTGGGCGGTGCTCGGATCGCTGGCCAGCCGGCCGGAGGACCTGAACAACAGCTCGGCGCCGGTGCTGGCGCTGATCCTCGCGGCGCTGGGCGCCGGCCTGTTCGCCACCGGACAGTTGCTGGTCGTTGCCTCCTATGTGCCCGTTGTGTCGTCCGTCGCAATGCCCATCCGCATGCTCAACACCGAGGTGGCCCTGTGGGAGCCGATCCTCTCACTGGTGATCGCGCTGGCGGCCGCGGCCGCACTGATTCACCTCGGTGAGAAGATCTACCGCCGTGCGGTGATGCAGCCCGGCGCCCTGTCCCTGCGGAAGGCGATGAAGCTGGAGCAGTAGGGGCACGCCCCTCGGGGCGGAAGCCATAACAATCGGCCCTCGGATTCCGTCTGGCTCGGCGGAGCATTTCGCCGCTCGCGGAGGTGGTGTGCCCCCGCTTCAGGATGCGGCTGCTAGGCCGGGCCCTCCGTTGTGCTGACCCATCGTGTCTCTGCTGATTCGACGAGGCTGAGCGTGGGCAGCTTAGCCACCCGTCCGTCGCCGGATGATCGCCCTCGGATACGGCGGTTGACCCAAGGCAGCACGTAGAACCACCACCACTGTGCTTCTGTGCGGAACGTTCGCGGAGACCGTGTTCCCTCCAGTGCCGCGTTCCAGTCAGAAGCACCCGCAAGACCCAACGCATCAGCCGCCCCCAGAGCGAGACGTTCGTGTCCCAGCTGGGAAAGATGGAGGCGGTCGACAGCCCAGGCCCTGGGGTCCTCGAAGACTGTCCCCTCGGTGCCGGCGAGCGAAACGGCACCCCATTGGTCGGACAACTGCCGGTAGATGGCGTTCAGGCGTCGTCGCCGGATGTCGATGAGGCTTCCTGCCGGCGACACTCCCTTCAGATCAGGGATCGGAACGAACATGACGTCGGCGCCTGATTCCCTGAACGCCGTGACCAATCCGGCGAGGCTGGCTTGCAGGGCATCGAAGTCGACACGCGGACGCAGGATGTCATTCATACCGGCCGTGATGGTGACGAGATCCGGAGCGAGACCGAGTGCCTGGTCCAGCTGATGTTCGCGGACCTGGTCGGTCCTGTATCCGCGGACGGCAAGGTTCGCATACTCGACGGGGCCGTGCTGAACGGTAAGCAGACCCGCGAGGCGGTCCGTCCATCCGCGGGGCGTTCCGCCCGGCCAGGGAAGGTCCCCAACCCCTTCGGACAAACTATCCCCGATCGCGATGTACCGATAACTCATGGTGGTTCCCTTGGTCGGAGGTTCCGGACGCCAGGCGGCCTTGTATCGGATCCCGGCGAGGAACCGGCCCGATCTGTCTCGAGGTGTGGAGTAAAGACTCTTCCGGACAGGCGCAGCACGCCCTTCCAGACTATGCCCTGATCAGACCGAGTTGCAGCCGGTCAAGGGACTTTGTCAGCTTCCGATCTGCTGCATGAGCAGGATGACGCCCAGCACAATCAAGGCCCTGACCGACCCATTTGTGGTGCTCGCCATCGCGCTCTCCCAGCAGTGGCCACCCGTTATCGACCCGCTCGTCGCCGGCGGTGGGGCATTCCTCGGCGCTCGTAGGACCGGTCGCCGGTGGCTTCCCCGCCCGCAAGGCGATGCGCATCGAACCCGCCGCAGCACTGCGGGGCCTGAGGGACACCGCGGCATGGGAACTCTTCCGTCCTAGGAGGCCGGCGGGATCGATGCAACGATGAATGGGTGGCAGCCGCAGATTCCTCCGTATGGGTCACCTCGACCGCTCTGACTCGATTCCGGCTTGCTCCCAATCCCGGACCGATGAGCCTCGAGGGAACCAACTCGTATCTGATAGGTGCTGACGGCAGCGCGGGAGCGGCCGTGGTGGATCCCGGCCCGCTGGACGAGCAGCACCTCGAGGTGCTTGCCGCCGGCCCCGTGGAACTGATCCTGATCACGCACCGCCACGCCGATCACACTGCCGGGGCAGCGCGCCTGCACGAACTGACGGGAGCGCCGGTCCGGGCCGCCGACCCGAAGCATTGCATCGAGGCACAGCCGCTGGGGGACGGCGAGGTCCTCCTGGTTGCCGGAACGGAGATGCGGGTGGTGGCCACGCCCGGCCACACCTCGGATTCGGTCTGTTTCCACCTTCCTTTCGACGGCCCGGCGGGATCGGTCCTCACCGGCGACACCATTCTGGGCCGCGGAACGACGATGCTCGACCATCCCGATGGCCGCCTCGGTGATTACCTTTCCTCACTGAACCGGCTCGGACTGCTCGGACCGGCCACCGTGCTGCCAGCCCACGGCCCGGTCCTGCCGGCACTCGACTCCGTCGTGCGCGCCTACCGCGCGCACCGCCTGGACCGCCTCGCGCAGATCCGCTCCGCCGTAACGCGCCTCGGACCGGAGGCGGGGGTAGGACAGATCGCTGACGCCGTCTACGCCGATGCTGACCCCTCGGTGCGGCGGGCGGCAGAGAGCTCGGTGGCAGCCCAGCTGGAGTACCTCCGTACCTTGCTGTGACGACATCCCGGAACCGGGCGGCGTCGACCTTGGCCTGGCGGAGGTCAGGCACACATCCGAGTCGCGCTCCCTAGGATAGGGAATGCAGTCGCGGACACGAATCGACGTGTCCGTCCAACAGCAAGGAGAACCATGGCTACCGTTCGCACAGCCCACACCATCTGGAGTGGCGATCTCGCCTCAGGCTCGGGACAGGTCACCCTCGATTCCTCCGGCATCGGCACCTACGACGTCACCTGGAAGGCACGCGCCGAGCAGTCCGAGGGCAAGACGAGCCCTGAGGAGCTTATCGCCGCAGCCCACTCGGCATGCTTCTCGATGGCCTTCAGCCACGCCCTGGGCGAGGAAGGTAAGACCCCCGAGCGCGTGGCAACCAAGGCGGAGGTCGACTTCCAGCCCGGCACCGGGATCACGGCGATCCGGCTCACGCTCGACGCCACCGTGCCTGGAATCTCGGAGGAGGATTTCCAGCGCCTTGCCCAGGCCGCCAAGGAGGGCTGCCCGGTCTCGCAGGCCCTTGCCGCCGTCAAGGACATCTCGCTGACAGCCACCCTGCACGGCTGACGGCACAGAGCCGAACAGGAGGACCCCGGGCACCGTTCCGGGGTCCTTCTGCCCTCCATGCCACGGGGTGCCCGGCGGAGTCCCGGGCCACCCGCTGCGCGGCGTGGCCCTCCACCGGCCCGTCACCGGCGCGGCGCGGGCGACGCGCAGCAGGCGTCAGTGGGCCGCCGATCCGACGGGTCCACGTGGGTCTGTCTCCGAGAGAATCTGCGCGAAGGATGCCCGCAGGCGGCTCTCGCCTTCCCGGTTGGCCCCGAGGCGGTCCAGGCCCAGCAGGGCGGCGCCCACAATCGGCGCCGACCCGGTGGTGTGCGCAGCGGCCAGCGGCGCGGTGTCCCGAAGACCACGGCGGATCCCGGCGTGAAGGAGGTCGTTCCCGCTGGTGAGCACCCCTCCTCCGAGGACCACGGTGGTGGGCTTTTCCAGCAGCTCCAGCCGCCGCAGCGAGGCAAGGACGAGGACGACCACTTCCTCCGCCTGCCGCTCGACAATCCGGACGGCGATGGCGTCCCCTTCCGAGGCCGCCTGCAACACCACCGGCGCCAGCATCCTCAGGTCGCCGGTGTGCAGCCGGCCGTAGTGGAGGCCCTCGATCACGTCCTCGAGCGAGTCGGCCTGAAACCGTTCGGCGATGAGGTGAACCAAGGCAGTGGGCTCGCCCCTGCCGTCGACCGCCCGCGCCGCCCACCACAGGGCTTCGTCGCCCAGCTGCATCCCACCGCCCCAGTCGCCGGAGATCCGTCCAAGTGAGGGAAAGCGCGCCTGCCGTCCGTCCCGCGACACCCCGACACAGTTGATTCCCGCCCCGCAGACCACGGCCACCGCATCACGGTCATCGGTTCCGGCCCGCAGCAGTGCGAACGTGTCATTGTCCACGACCGTCTCGCGTGCCCAGCCCCTGGCCGTCAGGGCCTTCGTCAGCTCCGCCGTTTCACCCGGCAGGTCCGCTCCGGCGAGATAGGCACCGGCGGAATCCGCCACCCCCACGGCTCCCTCGAAACCGGCCTGGGCAGCGGCTCGTGCGACGAGTCCGTCGAGGAGATCGGCGCAGCCGTCGATGCCCAGGAAGTGGGGCGAGGACCCGGGCCCCCGCACGTGCGCGAGGACCTCCCCTGAGGGAGCCACCAGCGCGACATCCGTCTTGCTGTTGCCGCCGTCGATGGCCAGCACCGCCGCGTTCATCATGCCCAGGCCAGGTGCTGCCGGTTCGCGCTGAGCAACCGGTCGGTCAGCTGATCGGCGAGGTTGATCTGCCCCACAAGCGGGTGGGCGAGCAGGGCGCGGAAGACGCGGTCCCGCCCGCCCCGCAGCGCGGCATCCAGTGCCAGTTCCTCGTAGGCCGACACGTGGGAAATCAGTCCGGCATACAGCGGATCCACCGGTTCCACCTTCACCGGGGCCACCGCCCCGGAAGTGACCGTCCCGGGCACCTCGATGACGGCCTCCGCCGGGAGGAACGGGAAGGTTCCTTCATTGCGGACATTGACCACCTGGACATCGCCGCGGTCGCTCATCAGTGAGGCGACCAGGTTGATGGCCGCCTCGGAGTAGAACGCCCCACCGCGTTCGGACAGCAGCGCGGGCTTCTCATCCAGCGTCTCGTCCGCATACATCCGCAGGAGCTGCTCTTCAATGTCCGCCACCCGCTGCCCGCGGGAGGGTTCCCTGCGCTGCTCCTCAACCACGGCATCGTGCTGATAGAAGTAGCGGAGGTAGTAGGACGGGATGGAACCGAGGCGGGTCAGGACGCTCTCGGGGAGGTGAAGATGCCCTGCGATGTCGGCCGCATGGCGATCGAGGAGCCGAGGCAGCTGGTCCACGCCGTCGAGGCGCACCGCCCGCTCCCAGGTCAGGTGGTTCAGGCCGACGTGGTCCAGCTCGACGCGCTCGGGGGCAACCTCGAGCAGCCGCGCGAAGTATCGCTGCAGCCCGATGGCCACGTTGCAGAGCCCGACGGCGCGGTGGCCCGCGTCGAGCAGGGCGCGCGTCACGATGCCCACAGGGTTGGTGAAATCGACGATCCATGCACCCGGTGCCGCAAGCCGGCGCACCCTGTCCGCGACGTCGAGCACCACGGGAACCGTGCGAAGTGCCTTCGCGAGGCCTCCCGCACCCGTGGTCTCCTGTCCAAGACAGCCGCAGTCGAGGGGCCAGGTTTCGTCGCCGATCCGGGCCGCCTGCCCTCCGACGCGCAGCTGGATCAGGACAACGTCGGCACCCGTTACAGCGGCATCGAGGTCGGTGGTTGCGGTCACCCTGGCCGGGTGGCCCCCTCGAGCGAGGATCCGGCGGGCCAACCCGGCCACCAGTTCCAGTCGTTCGGCGGCTGGGTCGGTCAGCACCACTTCGTCGATCGATAGCGATTCCCGAAGCCGCGATATGCCGTCGATCAGTTCGGGCGTATAGGTTGAGCCCCCGCCGACGACCGTCATTCTCATCTTCAACCGCTCCTTATTGAACCAGCTCGTCTTCGGGCCGGGGATGATCGCTCCATCGCATGATCATCGGATGGTAATCCTGCGGAGGCAGCCCGATTCAGGAGTCTAGCCGACGCTCCAGGCAGGCACGGCTCGGCGGTTTCTTCACTCCTGCACAGGGGTGAGCAGAATCAGCCGCCCACCGATCACCCATTCCGACACGGCAATGCTGCCTGAATCGTTGACCGCGATTCCATGAGGACTGCGGAACGTGCCGGCTTCGAGCCGTGGGCGTTCAACGACCTCGCCGTCCAGGGCATTGGGCCAGCCGTCCTCGCTCGATTGGAGCCCGGACCCCAGCACGGCTGCCAGGCGGTCGTGACCGTCAAAGGCGACGATCGCGCCGAACAGCTCGGTCACCCACAGCAGGTTGCCGTGGATGGCGAAGCCCGAGGGGCTCGTCAGACTCCCCGCGCCGAACGTCCGCAGGAACGTCCCGTCCGTACTGAGCACGACGATCCGCTTGTTTCCCCGGTCGGCGATGAGCAGTTCCGGAACGACCGGGCGCGTGTCGAGAAGTATTCCGTGCGGGGAATTAAAGGCCGTCCCGCTGTCGCGCCCGTCCGAGCTCCAGAGCAGGTTTCCTTCCCGGGAAAAACAGTGAACGAAGCTTCGTCCGTACCCGTCGGCGACCCACACCCGCCCGCCCTGTTCCCGGGCTTCGCTCGTCACTCCCGTCGGCCGCCACCCCATCGCCCGGGCGGGAAGCTGGCGGGAATCCAGTCTCTGAAGAACCCGTCCCGATTGGTCCGTGCGGATGACCTGACCGGGGCGGTCGGTCTCGAGGTCATTGCCACGATCGCGGTAACCGTACTTGTGGCCGTTGTCTGCGATCCAGATGGAGTAGGTGGAATCGAACGCGTCCACGCTCATGCCGTGGCATTCGGTGACGTCGAGATCCTCCGAACGCCGGGCGGTTCCCCGGTTCAGGTGGACAAGGGCGCGTCCGTCCGGAGAGGCGACGATGAAGCCCTCGCCGTCGGGGCCGACGACGACTCCGTGGTGCGACCACGCCCGGGTCGGCGTCGGATGGGTTGTGTATTCGGTCCAGCGATACCGCCGACCGCCCAACTCGACGTCGACCGCGGCGGATGGCGCTTCCGCGTTCCACCGGCCGGCCACCGGAGTTGTGGAGTCGATGCCGGTGCCTCCGGCTGATCCGGCTGGCGCCCTCACAGTCCGTCATCCTCGTTCCAGTGCTCCTGCCAGCGCCAGTCGATCGGCTCCGATGCCCGCTGATAACGGATGTCGGTGGACAGCCGCACGCGGTTCTGCAGGTCCACGTTGTCGGTGCTTGCGTGAACGACGTAGGAGGAGTGGACCATGACGTCGCCGGCCTTGTAATTCGCCATCAGCCAGCGGGAGTCATGTTTGTCTGCAAGTCCCGGCAGGTCGGCGGTGATGGAGGCCGCAGGACGCCGGTCCCCCCGGTCACGCTCATCGGCCATCGCCCAGTGATGGCTGCCTTCCAGGTAGGTGAGGCCGCCCTGTTCGGCCGGGCAATCCCCGAGCGGAATCCACATCGAGAGAACCCGCTCGCTCCCCTCGCGCAGGTACACCAGGTCGTAGTGGGCCTGCGTCGCGGTTCCGATGCCCGACTCCCCCGGGCGGATGTGGCGGATGATTTTGCGCTTATGGAGGTGAACCCCGTCGCCCAGGAACCACTCAAACCAGCCCTTGATATCGGGGTGCGTGGTCAGCGCCTCGTACCGCTGGCCGGGCACGATGCCGTTGAAGAGCACGTCACGGATCATCGCTCGATCGAGCTCGCCGGCAGCGCCGACTCCGACGGCAGGGTTCGTTCCGCGCTCAACGAGGCCGGTGTCGGACAGCATGGTGAAGTAGTACTCGCGGAAGCTGTTCACCAGGTCCGGATCGAGCTGCTGCGGCAGGTACAGGTACCCGTCGCGCCGGAGCCTCGTCCACAGCGCATCCTTGTCGTGGCGGATGGAGTCCGGGACCGGTTCGATCCACCCGAGCCGGGCCGGCGAATCATCGAGGGTGTATCCGTTTGAGGTGAACATAAATCCACAATTGACGGAATCTGGATTATTCTCCATAGACTTTTCCGTCTAATTCTTGGATTTTTGCATCCGTTGAGATGGGTTTGGAGTTTAGCCCACGCTGTTTCTAGATTGCTGTGCACGGAAGACGGTGGGGGACATGCCGATCCGCCGGGTAAAAATCCGCGAGAAGTATGCCGGATCGCCGTACCCGACGCTGCTGGCGATCCTGCCGACATCGAGCCGGGTTTCGGCCAGCAGGGCCTGGGCTTTCGCCAGCCGCACCTCGATCACGAAGTCGTTGAGGGTAAGGCCGGTGGCGGCCTTTACGGCGTCGCCAAGTTCCCGCACCGAAACCCCGAGTGCCCGGGCCCGCTCCGGTACTGACATGGGTCGGGTGGCGTCCCGGGCGATGGAATCAACCAGGGACGACCGATCCTCGGTGCCATCCCGGTCGCCCACGGCATGCAGGACGGCGAGCAGAAATCGCTGGATGGCGAGCGATGCGGCGATCTCGGACCGCGCCCCGACCGTCTCCACGAATCCACGGAGCTCGCCGAAGAGAGCCTCCGTTTCGATGAGCTGGAACAGCGGGAGCACCGGCCGGTGCCGGCTGCCGAGCCCGAGCTCTTCGAACGCGGCGAACGACTGCCCGGTGAACAGGATCCAGTGCTCGCTCCACCCGCCCGGATCCGGGCCATACCCGTGTTCCACGCCCGGGACAAGCCAGATGACCGCCGGCGCCTCCACAGGTACCTCGATCCTGCGTGGATGGTATTCGATGTAGGTCCCACGACCCTTCGAGATGTACACGAGGCCGTGGCTGGGGAGCCTTCTGCGGGTGAAGGGCGGCACGTGTCCGACTTGCTCGCCTGCTCCGTGGCAGGCGAGCAGGAACTGTCGCAGGGCGATCCGGGGTGAGGCATAGCGGGACCAGTGCTCAGCGGGAGCATCACCGCTCACTGCGACACCCCGGACCGGACCCCCGGACGCCGATCGGCCACCGCCACCGCTCCGCGCCCCACGTGCCGGGTCGCAGCGCCCTCATCGATCAAGCACCCTGCCTCACCGCGCGGAGGTACCGGTAGACAGTCGGCTCGGATACCTCGAGAACCAGCGCCGCGCGTGCGACGGCGCCCTTCAGGAGGAAAACGCCTGCCCGGTCGAGGTCACCCACCACGGCGATCTTCTCTTCGGCCGTCATCCGCAGCGGTGAGACGTTCTGCGCGCTCACTATGCGGCTGATGCTGTCGAGGGTGAGGTCGTCGACGCTGGTGCTGAGGCGCTCCATGACGCGTCGGACCGGGAGGGCTGCCAGAAGGTCGGCGTCCGGCAGCTCCTCGGTTCCGGCCGGTTCGGAATCCTTGGTGATGTCGACGGTCGCGGTGGTCGCTGCCAGCGCATCACGCGCCGCCACAAGAGCCGTGTCGTCGATATTGATGCACAGCATCCCAATCACCGACCGTTCGGCATCACGGATGAAAAAGGTCGAGGACCGGAAGCGGCGGCCGGCGGTGGATTCGGCGAGGTAGTTCGCGAGGTAGTCCGCACCGTGACCCTCATGATTGCGCAGCACTTTCAACACCAGGTCGGTGGCCGGGGCGCCGACCGCCCTACCGCTGACATGACCATTCGTCAGGGCGACCACTGATCGGGACAGGTCACTGGTGTCGTGCAGCACGATCTCGCTGCGGGGCCCCAGGAGGGCGCCGAGAAAGTCCATGATGGCGAGGAAGGGTCCGAATTCGGGGCGCAGGACCCGCCCGGGGTCGACCTGCGTGGCGCCCGTCGTTGTCATGGCAGTCCTCATCCGCTCGCTCTCCATCCGGTGGGCACATCGTACGAGGACATCCTCCCAGTCCACCATCTGAGATTCTGCGAAACGCGGGGCGTCAATTGTGTTAACAAATGTCTATCATGACGATAACGTTCTATCACCCGCAGCGAAACCCGGCTACGGTGCAATGACCAATGACGCTCTGAAGGGAACAACCATGAAAAGAATCCCGTCCCGTACCCTGCTTGGTACGGCTGCCGGCACTCTGGCTCTCGCCGCGCTTCTGACCGGCTGCTCGGGATCAGGAGCGGCTTCGGAACCCGCTTCCGGCGCTTCCGGCTCGACCGGCGGCTCGATCATTCCCGACAACTCAGCCCTCCTCGAAGGCGTGAAGGTCGATGAATCCCTTGCCGGCATGGTGCCTGCCGCCATCTCCGACGACGGCGCACTGACGGTCGGCTCCTACGTGCAGTCTCCTCCTAACAACTTCTTCGCCGAAGACGGCACGACCGTCATCGGAAACGATCATGACCTCATCACCGCGGTGGCGAAGAAGCTCGGCCTGGACGTCAAGTACGAGAACCTCGAATTCCAGGCGCTCATCACCAGTCTGCAGACCGGCCGCGTGGAGACGACCATCGCCGCCATGAACGACTCCGCGGAGCGCCAGGAGGCGATCGACTTCGTGGACTACCTGACGTCGGGAATCACCCTCATGGTGCAGAAGGGAAATCCCGCCGGGATCACCGGGCCCGATACGCTCTGCGGCAAGGCGATCGCCGTCGTCACGGGAACCAGCCAGCAGGAATTCGCCCAGCGGACGAGCGATGAGTGCACCAGCGGGGGTGAGGACGCTGTCAAGATTGTGGTGACCGACAGTGACAGCCAGAACCAGACCCAGCTGCGCACCGGGCGCATCGACGCAATCGTGAATGATCTTCCCACCGCCGTCTACGTATCCAAGACGACCAAGAACGGTGAGGCGTTCGAGGTCGTGCCGGGCGACGTCATCGACGGCGCCCCCTACGGTATCGGCGTCAACAAGGAGAACCCCGAGCTCCGCGACGCCATCGCCGGCGCCCTCGATGCCCTGATCGCCGACGGCACCTACAGTGAGATCCTCGATTCCTGGGGCGTCACCGACGGTGCCGTCGATGCCGCAACGGTCAACGGCGGGGTATGAGCACTCCGGGCACCCACGGGGAGCGGCTGGCCACCCGCTCCCCCCTTCCCCAGGTGCACCTCAAGCACACCGGCCGGTGGATCAGCGCCGTCATCGTCCTGGCGCTGCTCGTGCTGCTCGCGATAGGGGCATCGCAGGGCGATATCGATTACGCGGCGATTCCCTCCTACCTCGTTTCTCCGGTGATCCTGGAGGGGTTGGTCAACACCCTCATCCTGGCGGTGGTCGCCCAGGTCTCCGCCATCGTCATCGGGGTGTTCATCGCCCTGATGCGCATCTCGCAGAACCCCGTGGCGAGCGCCTTCGCCGCGGGCTACACCTGGCTGTTCCGCGGTCTTCCCGTGCTGCTGCAGATCCTGCTGTGGTACAACCTGGCACTGATTTTCCCGCGTCTGCAGCTGGGCATCCCGTTCACCGACATCGTCTTCGTCGACCTCAGCACCAACGCGGTCATGACGACCTTCGTGGCGGCGTTTCTCGGCCTGGCCCTGAACGAGAGCGCCTACATGGCCGAGATCGTGCGGGCGGGCCTGAAGAGCGTCGACCGCGGACAGATCGAGGCGGCGCAGTCGATCGGTGAAACCCCGGCCCAGCGGATGTCACGCATCATCCTGCCGCAGGCTATGCGGGTGATCATTCCCCCCACGGGCAATGACTTCATCAACATGCTGAAGGGCACGGCCCTGGCATCGGTCATCGGGTACATGGAACTCATCAAGGCGGCGAACAATATCTCCTCCTTCAACCTCCAGGTGATGGAGACCCTCATCGCCGCGGCAATCTGGTACATGGTCGTCGTCAGCGTAGCGAGCGTCGGCCAGTACTACCTTGAGCGGGGATTCGACCGCCAGGACCGCCGCCCCGGGGGCCCCCCAAAAGCCACGTCCCTTCGCCGTCGCGTGGCCGCCGACCTCGGCCGCGCACCAATGATCCGGAGCACACCATGACACAGGCACTGCGGACCACCGATCCGGCACCGGTCCTGGAAGCCGTTGCAATCGACAAGTACTACGGCAGCAACCACGTTTTGAAGAACGTCTCCCTCGAGGTGCATCCCGGCGAGGTCGTCTGCATCATCGGACCCTCCGGGGCAGGCAAGTCGACCTTCCTGCGCACCCTGAACCGTCTGGAAGTACCCGACAGCGGCGAGGTCTGGGTCGGTGGACAACCGATGGGCTTCGAGCTCAGGGGCGGCAAACTGTACGAGCTCACCGAGCGCCGGGTCGCCGCCCAGCGGGCCCGGACCGCGATGGTGTTCCAGCACTTCAACCTCTTTCCCCACCTCACCGTTCTCGAGAACGTCATTGAAGGACCGGTCCAGGTACAGCGGCGCAAGGCCCGGGAGGTGCGCTCTGAGGCGGTGGCCATCCTCGAGCGCGTCGGTCTGGGCGACAAGATCGACCAGTATCCCGGCCAGCTCTCGGGCGGACAACGGCAGAGGGTCGCCATCGCGCGCGCGGTCGCCATGAGGCCACTGTTCCTCCTCTTCGACGAGCCCACCTCCGCCCTCGATCCCGAACTCGTCGGCGAGGTGCTTGAGGTGATGGCCGACCTGGCCCGGGATGGAATGACAATGCTCGTCGTCACCCACGAAATGGCGTTCGCCCGCCAGGTCGCCGACCGGGTGGTGTTCATGGCGGATGGCGCCATCGTCGAGCAGGGTCCGGTCGCCCAGGTGCTCGAAGCGCCGCGGGAACAGCGAACCCAACAGTTCCTTCAACGGGTTCTCGCATGAGCGGAACCCCCTCGGACCTTCGACTGGACGGCACGGGCGCGCAGCGGGCGCTGAACGAGTATTTGGGGCGGTTCCGCGAAGACGCCGGATACCTCAACTTCGCCAGTTACGGTCCCCCGTCACGGCAGGTCGTGGGCGAAGCCCACCGCCTGATGGAACTCGCCGCATCCGGAGCAGACTCAACGACCCAGCTGCATTCGGTGGATCAACGGGCGATCGCCGCCGCGTCCAGGCTGAGTGGCTTCCCGGAAGGCTCCATCGACCTCCTGCCCAGCACCTCGCACGGGTTGTTCCAACTGGCCTTCGGACTGGCCGGGGGTGGTGAGGTGCTCGTTGCGGCCACGGAGTTCCCGGCGAACCTCTATCCGTGGTGGCGCGCGCAGGAAGCGGGCCGGATCACCGTGCGTCTCATGGGCGCGGGATTCCCGGCGTGCGATCCGCCCCCGGTGACACCCGAGCTGATCCGGGCGCATCTGACTGAGGCCATCACCGCCGTCGCCGTGAGCGCGGTGGACTTCCGCACCGGGTTCCGGGTCGACCTTCCGGGGATCCGGGAGGCCGTCGGCGACCGCCTGCTCATTGTTGACGGCATCCAGGGGTTCGGGGTGAGCGACCTGCCGTGGACAGCCGCCGACGCCGTGGTCGTCGGCGGCCAGAAATGGCTGCGCGCCGGATGGGGCTGCGGGTTCCTGGCCTTGTCCGACCGCACCCTGGACCGCCTCGACAACACGCTGGGCGGGTGGACAGGCGTCCAATCGCCGACGCACTACGACGGCCTTGAGCATCCGCCGGCCGACGGCGCACGGCGGTTCTCCGTCACCAATGGGTCGCCCTTCGCGTCGGGCGGTCTGGCCAGTGGACTCGAGCTTCTAGAAACGGTGGGCGTGCCTGCCCTCGAGGAGCGGATCGCCGGCCGGACAACACGCTTGCTCGAAAGCCTGCAGGGCTTTGGCGTGGCTGTGGGTTCTCCCCTGGAACCCAGCCGGCGCGCAGGGATCGTCGTCGCGAAATCCACGGGAGCACCGGCCAAACACGTGCACACACAGCTCGCCGAAGCCGGCATCACTACCACCCTCCACGCACCGGACCGCATCCGCGTGTCTCTTCACGCCACCACGACTGATGCGGCCATCGACGAAGCGTCGAGCATCCTGAAAGGACTGTCATGACCTACACCAGCAACGCGTCGATCACCTCCATCAGCACCCCCGGGGCTCCCGCGGCCATCGGAGCCTACTCGCAGGCGGTCCGTGTCGGCGACCTCGTGTTCGTCTCGGGACAACTGCCCGTCGACCCCTCGACCGGGCGGCTCGCCGGCCCCGGCGTCGCCGATGAAGCCGCGCAGTCGCTGCGCAACGCGGAAGCCATCCTCGAGGCCGCCGGCACCACCATGGACCGCGTAGTGAAAACCACGGTGCTGCTTGCCGACATCGGCGACTTCGACGCGGTCAACGAAATCTACGGGCGGTTCTTCACCGGCGCTGTCCTCCCTGCGCGGGCCACCTACGCCGTCGCGGGCCTACCCAAGGGGGCCCGCGTGGAGATCGAGATGGTCGCCGCCGCATAACGGCCACCGGGGGCCCCTGCTCCTCGCGGGGCGCAGCCACCGCCCCCAGTGGAGTGGCCGGACCCACCGCGCCCTGACTAGGGTGGAACCGGATGGCGCACGAGCGCCATCCGATGGAGGGAAAATCGCCGGATGCACGCTGCCGCCCGGAACGCACCAGACCGCACTGCCAGGTTCGGCTTCGCCTTCATCGGTGTCCTGCTCATCGCAGTCAACCTCCGGGTGTCCTTCGTCAGCGTCGGACCGGTTCTCGCGAACATCAGTGCAGACCTTGACCTCCCGAGTGCCGCAGCGGGATTCCTGACAGGGCTTCCCCTGATCGCCTTCGCCGTCTTCTCACCCGTGGCGCCCGGCTTTGCCTCCCGGCTGGGCCTGGACCGGGCCCTGTGGATGTCCCTGCTGATTCTCGCCTCAGGCATCGTGCTTCGCTCCCTCCCCGTGCCCGGCTTCATCTGGGGAGGCACCGCACTGATCGGCCTGGCCATCGCGTTCCTCAATGTCCTGGTGCCCTCCGTCGTGAAGCGGGACTTCCCACGGAGGGTCAGCCAGGTCACCGGGAGCTACACCGCCACCCAGGCCGCGTTCGCCGCGGTCGGGGCCGCCGTCGTCGTTCCCGTGGCGCAGACGTCCCCGGCGGGTTGGCGGCTTGCCCTCGGAATCTGGGTGGGGCTGGTCCTCATCGCCTTGGCGGTGCTCCTGCCGTGGCTGCGCCGGCACGGGGCAGCCACCGCGCACGCCACCGCACCGCAGGTCCCCTTCCGCTCACCCTGGGCCTCGGCCCTTGGCTGGCAGGTGACGATCTTCATGGGCCTGCAATCGATCGCCTTCTACATCCTGATGGCCTGGCTGCCCACCATCGAACAAAGCCGGGGCATCTCCGCCACCACGGCGGGCATCCACCTTTCCGTTTTCCTGCTGGTCAGCGTGTTCGCCAGCCTCGCCACCGGACGGATCCTGCACCGGGGACCGGATCAGCGGCTCGTCGCCTTCACCACCAGCGCACTCATGTTCGTGACCTTCCTCGGTCTCGCGCTGGCGCCGGGGCTCATCCTGCTGTGGGTGATTCTGGGGGCAATCGGGTGCGGAGGCCTGATCGTCATCGCCCTGTCCCTCTTCAGCCTCCGCACGGTGAACTACCCGCAGGCGGCCTCACTGTCCGGCATGGCGCAATCGGTCGGCTACGGTCTGGGAGCGGCGGGCCCGGTGATCTTCGGCGGCCTCCGCGACGTGAGCGGAGACTGGACGCTTCCGCTCCTGGCCACCGCCGTCGTCATGGCGGTGCTGGCCGGCACCGGTGTGCTTGCCGGCCGCGACCGGGTGATCAGCGTCCCCGAACGACCTGGAAACTGATGAGTTTTCGCTGAATCTCCTGCCGACGGCGGGCATCGCCAACGCCCGACGGAGCGTCCTAGACTTTCTGCATGGCGGTGCGTGGCGGATTCCCCATCCTTTCAACCCGGGACCTTGAGCGACTCGTGAGCTTTTACGAGTCAGCATTCGACGCCGAGCGCACGTACGGGTACCCCGGGCCCGATGGAAACGATGTCTTCGTCTCCCTTCGCGTCGGAGGAGCCACCGTCGCGATCGCAGCAGACGAGGTACCCACCGCCGCCGCCGACCGGATAGCACTCTGGTTCTACGTCGACGACGCCGATTCCGCCTACGAGCAGGCTCTTCGAGCCGGCGGCCAGCCGGTGAGGGCGCCCGCCGATATGCCGTGGGGCGAGCGGGTTGCCAGCATCAAGGACCCCGACGGCTTCCTGATCAGCATGGGCGCCGAAAAGCGCAGCTCCCAGCATAGGTAAAGGCGCGAAGATCGAGCGGCATGGTGGGACGCACCGGAATCCGGTGGCCCGTCACGGCGGCGAACCTGTGCGGGGCGGGCGGCCCTAGACCGAGGTCGAGACCCGCTCCTCGCGCCTGCGGCCCGCGCGGGCGGCGAGGAACAGCAGCGAACCGACCACAATGTAGGCGATGGCACCGAGCCAGATCACACCGGACTGCTGGGCCAGCAGCACAATGCTGGCGATGGTCGCGAGGATCGGCACAATCCGGGGAACCGAGAAGTGCTCGTGCTCCACCTTGTCCTTCTTGAGGACGAGCACGCTGACATTGGCCGAGAGGAACACCAGGAGCAGCAGCAGCACGGTGGTCTCGGCGAGTGAGTTGACGTTTCCGACAAGGGTCAAAATGATCGTCAGAACGGCGACGACGATGATCGAGACAAACGGAGTGCGCCGCTTCGGCAGCACCCGGCAGAACGCATCGGGAAGAAGTTTCGCTTCCGAGAGGCCGTAGCCGACACGGCTGGCCATGACCATGAACAGCAGGGTGCCGTTGGCGATCGCGACCAGGGCGATCAGGCTGAACAGCCAGAGTGGGATCCCGACGCCGCTGGCCCGGACCACGTCGAGCAACGGGCCGGTGGATTCGGCCAGTTCGGCCGGAGGCAGGACGATCACCGCGCCGAGTGCGATCAGGAGGTAGACGACCGCCGCGGTGCCGATGGCTCCGAAGAGGGCCCGCGGGTAGGCCTTGGAGGGGTTGCGCACCTCCTCCGCCATGTTGGCGGCCGCCTCGAAGCCAAGGAAGGAGAAGAAGGCGATGACGGATGCCGCGAAGGCGCCGCCCAGCGGGGACACGCCCGGAGCGAATTCGACCAGCCGGCCCGGTTCCCCGTTGCCGCTGCCGAGCACGATGGCGGCAACCACAATGACGAGCACCAGGCCGGTCACCTCGATGATTGAGGCAACGAGGTTGGCGCCGAGGGATTCCCGGACGCCGCGGAGGTTGATCAGCGTCAGCAGGATGATGAAGACGACGGCCGCCGGGCCGGCCGGCACGTCGATGAGCGCGGCAAGGTAGTCACCGGCGAAGGCGTTCGCCAGGGCCGCTGCCGTGGTGATGCCCGAGGCCATCATCAGGAACCCGACGAGGAACGACACGTAGGGGACCTTGAAGGCGCGCTCGGCGTACCGCGCGGCTCCACCGGCGTGCGGATACTTGGTGATGAGTTCCGCGTAGGTCCCCGCAGTAAGGAGTGCCACGACCAGCGCGATAAGCAGCGGCAGCCAGATGACGCCCCCGACGTCGGCGGACATGGAACCCACGAGGGTGTAGATGCCCGCCCCGAGAGTGTCCCCCACGATGAACGCAAACAGCAGCGGCGCACCGACGGCCCGCTTCAGTCCGATGTGCTCACTGGGTGTGGCCGTGCCGGTTTTTTCACTCATCGCACCATTGGAGTCCTTCTTCGGCGATGACGCAAGAGACAGTGTGGGATGGCCTTGTTTTAAAACCGCTGAAACGGTCCTTCCGCCGGCGGTGATCCGGCAGCGCAGGCCCCCGGTTCTGGGTCCGCCGCCCGGGATCTACGGCCCTCGTACTGGGCCGCCTGGTCAATAAACGGTAGGCTCACTCCATGGGCAGACCGCGCAAATTCCTTGAAACCGATGTCGTCCACTCCGCGGGCAAGGCCTTCTCTGATCACGGCTACGGAGGCACGACCCTCGAGGACCTGGTCGGGGCAACCGGCCTGGGGAAACAGAGCCTGTACAACGCGTTCGGCGGCAAGCGGGAACTGTTCCTGCGGGCACTGAACTCCGACACCGCGGACGCCGTCGCGGCCCTCGATGCGGAACTCGGCGACGAGTCCGCCACGCCGCTGGAGCGGATCCGCGGCCACCTGATCAAACTGGCAATCACCCTCAGTGACGGCGACAAGGGCATTCTCTTCACCAAGGCCACGGTGGAATTGGGCGATCGGGACCCCGACGTCGCCCAGGCCGCCCTCCAGGGCTTCCACGATCTCGAGCAGATCTACCGTCAGTGCATCATTGACGCGCAGGACTGCGGAGAGCTCGACCCGGCCGCCGATGCGTCAGCTCTGGCATCTTTCTTTGTGGCCCTGACCCGCGGCATGGAGGTCCTGGGCAGCGCCGGCGTCAGCCGGACCGAACTTACGGCCATCGCCTTGACCTCGATCAAGGTTCTCCCCGTACTGGGGGATGTGCCGGCCTAAGGGCCCGCCCGCCGCGTCATCGACCCGGCCCGCTCCAGAAAAGAACCCCCACGGCGTCATCCGCGGGCTCAACCGCAGGTCCACGGTGACCGGGCGGTCCTTCGCCATGCCACGGAGCCCCAGCAGGCTCCTGCCGGACGACTCGCACCAGATGCAGCGGCAGGACGGACCAGATCTCAGTTCTAACGTTTAGGTCGATTTGGTTCCGTGAGAATTAAGAGTAGTATCTTTCTCACGCCAGGAAATAAGTTCTAGCGTTAGAAATCTGGAGGAACCATGACCCGCATGCCGCTCATTGAACTGGACGAAGCCTCAGGCACCGCACAGGAGCTCCTGACCCAGGTGAAGAAGGGGATGGGTGCTGTACCCAACATGACCAAGGCCATGGCGAACAGCCCGGCGACCCTGAAGGGGTACCTGGCGCTGTCCGGCGCCCTGGCCGGGGGCGTCCTCGGCCGCAAGACCCAGGAACGCCTGGCCCTCAACCTCGCGCAGGCCAACGGGTGCGACTACTGCCTCTCGGCCCACACCTTCACCGCACCCCGGGTAGGACTCACCGAGCAGGATGTCCTGGATGCACGTCGCGGCACTGCGGCGGATGCCAAGTCCGACGCCATCCTCAAGTTCGCCGCCGCGGTTCTCGAGAGCCGCGGAGCCGTGTCCGAGCAGGACATTGCCGACCTCCGGACCGCTGGAGTTTCGGATGAGGAGATGGGCGAGATCGTGGCCAACATCGCACTGAACGTTTTCACCAACTTCTTCAACAGGGCCGCCGATGTCGAAATCGACTTCCCGGTCGTCGACTCCTCCGCCGTCACCGTCTCCTAGGTACCTGCGCCGCTGGCTCCTCCCCTCGGGGTGGAGCCATTGGCGTTTCCGGTTTCACCCGTGCGCAGGGATTCCTGCCGACCCCGGGTTCGCGCGGACCACCGGCCCCTTCGCCAGGGACGGCGGACATGCGATCCTTTCCTGAGGGGACAAGGCACCGATACCGTCCACGGTTTCCGTTGGACAGCGGCCGCACGCTAGCGCACCTTCACTGACGCTTCGCCGATGGGGTGGGGCGCCGATCAATATCCCCCATCTCCTAAGGAGAACCACAATGACCACCCGTGTAGCCATCAATGGATTCGGACGCATCGGACGCAGCTATTTCAGGGCCGCCCTCGAACAGGACGCCTCCTTCGAGATCGTGGCCGTCAATGACCTCACCGACGCCGAGACGCTGGCCCATCTCCTGCGCTACGACTCCGTCGTCGGCAAACTGCCCGTCCCAGTGGAAGTGAGCGGCGGCAATCTCATCGTCGGCGGGCACACCGTGCGCACCTTCGCGGAAAAAGATCCGGCGGCACTGCCCTGGGCCGAACTGGAGGTCGATATTGTGATCGAATCGACCGGCTTCTTCACCAAGGCCGCGGACGCCGGAAAGCACCTCACCGCCGGTGCCAAGAAGGTCATCATCTCCGCTCCCGCAACCGATGAGGACGTGACGCTGCTGCTGGGAGTGAACGAAGGCGACTACGATCCGGCCAAGCACCACATTCTTTCCAACGCTTCCTGCACGACGAACTCGGTGGGCACCCTGGCCCGCGTCCTGCACGAGGCGTTCGGGATTGAAAAAGCGCTGATGACGACCATCCACGCCTACACCGCGGACCAGAACCTGCAGGACGGACCGCACCGGGATCTTCGCCGGGCACGCGCCGCGGCCATCAACATCGTCCCGACCTCAACCGGCGCGGCGAAGGCCATCGGCGTCGTCATGCCCGAACTCAAGGGCAAGATCGACGGCTACGCGATGCGCGTCCCCGTACCGGTTGGCTCCGCCACCGACCTCACCGCGACGATCAGCCGCGAAGTCACGGCCGAGGAGGTCAACGCGGCCTACAAGGCTGCTGCCGAATCGGGCCCGGTGAAGGGTTATTTGACGTACACAGACGAGCCGATCGTCTCCTCGGACATCGTGGGAAATCCCTCCTCATCGATCTTCGACGCCGGGCTCACCAAAGTCATCGGCAACCAGGTGAAGGTAGTTGCCTGGTACGACAACGAGTGGGGTTTCTCCAACCGGATGGTGGACCTGACCAACCTGGTGGCCGATTCCCTGGCCTGATCGGGGAGGAGCCATGGGGGCGCACGGCCCAGCGGCCGGCGCCCCATGGCCGGTCGGCAGGAGCAGGCATGCTCCAGGTTGTGGCCGGGCGGCACCAGAAGGTCTACCCTCGGGAGCTATGAGCGAGGAATGCGTTTTCTGCGCCATTGGCGAGGGCCGGCTCGACGCCTTGGTGGTTGGAGAGAATCCGCGGGCGCTTGCCTTCCTGGACAGGCACCCCATCAGCGACGGCCATACGCTGGTGATCCCAAAGCACCATTCGGAAAACTTCCTCGACATGCCGGCCGAGGACCGGACGGCGGTTGCCGATCTTGCCCACGACGTCGCCTACAACCTCTCGCACACCCTGCCGCGCTTTGAGGGGTTCAACCTGCTGATGTCCAACGGGCAGGCAGCGGGCCAGACTGTCTTCCACACGCACCTGCATGTGTTCCCGCGCATGGCCGGGGACGGCTACCACCTCGAGCAGAAACCGGAGCGCGTACCCTCGGACGAGGAACTCCGCGCCGTTCAGGCCCTGCTCCTGGCGGGAGTGCCGGCCCGCAGTGACGACTGATCCGCCGGCGGTTGTAACCCGAGATCGGTGAGGCTGGGGGGGTCGGCCGGGCGCGGGCCGGACCGGTCCCAGTGGAGTATCCGGTCGGCTTCGTCACTGGCCGGGTCATTGATGCTCGCGAGCCGGTACCGCAACAACCCCTCGGAACGCCCACTGCCGCGCCGGCCGGGAATAGAATTTTCTTCCCTCCGTTATATTGACCGAAAAGTATAAAACTCGGACCCCGGCCGGAAGATTCTGCGGCGGTACAGCGGGCCCTCCCCCAGATTGGAAGCCATGCGATTTATCAATGATCCGTCCACCGACCTGACCTATGCCGATGTGTTTTTGGTGCCCTCGGCCTCGGAGGTGGTCTCGCGTTTTGACGTGGATCTCTCCAGCGCCGACGGGACCGGTTCCACGATTCCGTTGGTGGTGGCGAACATGACCGCGGTGACCGGGCGGCGGATGGTCGAGACCATGGCCCGGCGCGGCGGGCTGGGGGTGCTGCCCCAGGACGTGCCGGTGGAGGTCATCGCCGAGGTCACCGGCT